>NZ_JBHTEB010000015.1:0-5483 GCF_042674625.1 Streptomyces flavalbus | reverse complement strand
ATGGTCGATGTGACGCTGAAAGAAGGGATCGAGAAGCAACTGCTGAACGAATTCCCGGAGCTGAAAGGTGTGCGCGATCTCACCGAACACCAGCGCGGCGAACACTCCTACTACTAAGTTATCCCCTCTTTTGTAGATTGCCCGATGCGACGCTAAAGCGTCATTTCGGGCCTACGTTGAACATGTGCCAGACGTTGGCACAGCATTGCTTTGGCAAATCCCTCCCTTCGTTTCCCCGCGATAATATGACCAACCTCTCATAATTTAAATTTACCCCGCTCTGGTGATTCTCAAACGCCAGATGTTACCCGTATCATTCACGTGGGTACCAAACATACTCCTGACATCTGACTACAATAATTAGTTTTAGTGGGTATCAGTCGTGGTACGCAATATCTCTGTCCCGATTGGGATAATTAGAGTTTGTCGTCAGAAAATTGACGTTACCCATAACAAATGAAAGGCCAGGTAAATCATGCATTAGTCATTGTTGCTATCGGTGTAATCTTGTTGTTGCTCCTGATGATCCGCTTCAAAATGAACGGCTCATCGCTCTCGTCCTCGTGGCGCTTGCTGTTGGATTAATGCAAGGAATGCCGCTGGATAAAGTTATTGGCTCCATCAAAGCCGGTGTCGGCGGGACGCTCGGTAGCCTTGCCCTGATCATGGGTTTTGGCGCAATGCTGGGCAAAATGCTGGCAGACTGCGGTGGCGCACAACGTATCGCCACCACGCTGATTGCCAAATTTGGTAAAAAACACATCCAGTGGGCGGTGGTACTGACCGGTTTTACCGTTGGTTTTGCCCTGTTCTATGAAGTGGGCTTTCGTGCTGATGCTGCCGCTGGTGTTTACCATCGCGGCTTCTGCGAATATTCCACTGCTGTATGTTGGTGTACCAATGGCAGCTGCACTGTCTGTGACCCACGGCTTCCTGCCACCGCATCCGGGTCCGACTGCGATTGCCACCATTTTCAATGCCGATATGGGTAAAACCCTGCTGTACGGTACTATTCTGGCAATCCCGACCGTGATTCTCGCCGGTCCGGTTTACGCTCGCGTGTTGAAAGGTATCGATAAGCCAATTCCGGAAGGTCTCTACAGCGCGAAAACCTTCAGCGAAGAAGAGATGCCGAGCTTTGGCGTCAGCGTCTGGACCTCTCTGGTGCCGGTAGTACTGATGGCGATGCGTGCGATTGCCGAAATGATCCTGCCGAAAGGTCACGCTTTCCTGCCGGTAGCGGAGTTCCTCGGTGACCCGGTAATGGCTACGCTGATTGCCGTGCTGATTGCGATGTTCACCTTTGGTCTGAACCGTGGTCGTTCAATGGATCAGATTAACGACACGCTGGTTTCTTCCATCAAAATCATTGCGATGATGCTGTTGATCATCGGTGGTGGCGGTGCGTTCAAGCAGGTGCTGGTAGACAGCGGCGTGGACAAATACATTGCTTCCATGATGCACGAAACCAACATTTCTCCGCTGCTGATGGCCTGGTCGATTGCTGCCGTACTGCGTATCGCGCTGGGTTCCGCAACCGTTGCGGCAATCACTGCGGGTGGTATCGCGGCACCGCTGATTGCAACGACGGGTGTTAGCCCGGAGCTGATGGTTATTGCGGTGGGTTCCGGTAGTGTGATTTTCTCTCATGTGAACGATCCGGGCTTCTGGCTGTTCAAAGAGTACTTTAACCTGACTATCGGCGAGACCATCAAATCCTGGTCGATGCTGGAAACCATTATCTCGGTGTGCGGTCTGGTAGGCTGTCTGCTGCTGAATATGGTGATTTGATAACACTGACTGCCGGATGCATCGCATCCGGCATCAACCGCACTCTACTTCTTCTTCGCTGCAGCTCTGCGCCGTCTGTCCAAATCCTTCAGCAACTTGTTCACGCCATCATCGGCAAACATCGACTCAAGCGTTGCGGAAAGCTTGCGTCGCCAGTTTTTATACTGGTAACTGGTGCCAGGGAATATTCACCGGTTCGGCCATATCCAGCCAGTCTTCCGGCTGTAGTCCTAACAGAGCACTGTTACTGTCGGCGATGTAGCGCTGCAAACCACGATTCAGCGTCGGCGTCATCGACATCAACGATGCCTTATGCCCGGCACGTTTTGGCAGACAACCATATTTATGCAGTGCATCCAGCAGCCCTTGCTTCGCCAGTTCGCGATCCTGATACAGACCGCGCAGTACCACTTCATCCGGATACAGCCCCAGGGTTTTGCCCAGCGTTAGATCCCCGCTCTCCCAGTAGCCGCGTAGCGTAGGCAGGTCATGTGTCGCCGCAACCGCCATCGACTGCTCCGGATACGCTTTCGGTGCACGGAACGTCTTCTCGTGGTCGTTTTCGAAATAGAGCACTTTGTAGGAGTACACACCGCTGCTGCGCAGCTTACCGACAATCTCTACCGGTACGGTACCGAGATCTTCACCAATCACCATACAGCGATGACGTTTACTTTCGAGTGCCAGAATCGAGAGCAGATCATCCACCGGATAGTGAACATACGCGCCCTGATCTGCCGTCTCGCCATACGGTATCCACCACAAACGCAGCATCGACATCACATGGTCAATTCGTAATGCGCCGCAGTTTTGCATATTGGCACGCAACAGCTCGATAAACGGTTCATAGGCACGCGCGGTGATGATATGCGGGTCCATTGGCGGCAATCCCCAGTTCTGCCCCAACGGGCCGAGGATATCCGGCGGCGCGCCAACCGACGCTTTCAGGCAATACAGTTCACGGTCGCACCAGGTTTCCGCCCCACCTTCCGCTACGCCAACCGCCAGATCACGATACAAGCCAATCGGCATTTCATAGCCCTGGCTTATCTCCCAGCAGGCGGCAAACTGGCTGTAAGCCAGCCACTGCAACCAGAGATAAAAATCGACGTCATCACGATGTTCTTCGCAGAACTGACGCACTTCTGGTGAATCCACGTTCTGATACATCTCTGGCCATGCAGGCCAGCCCCAGCGCATTTCGTCCTCTTTCACTTGCTGGGCATGTAGCGCATCAAAGGCTGCCTGCCAGAACAGGCTGTCGCCCTGCTCTGCAACAAACTGGCGAAACACGGTCATCTGCTCATCATCACGTTGCGCGAAACCTTTCCACGCCATTCGTAATGCTGTCATTTTTAGGGCGGTAACCGTGGAGTAATCGACCCAGTCGGCATCCCGCGCCTGTTGCAGCGTCTGTTGCGTGGTCGGCAACTGCCACCAGGCCTGAGCCTCTTCGCTAAGATGGAAATCTTCAACGGCGTTAACGTCGATATAAATCACATTCAGCCAACGGCGAGAAGACGGGCTGTACGGGCTGGCACTCTCCGGATTTGCCGGATAGAGCGCATGAATCGGGTTCAGGCCAATGAACGACCCGCCACGTTTTGCCACATCCACCAGCATCGCTTTGAGATCGCCAAAATCCCCAATACCCCAGTTTTTTTCCGATCGCAGCGTATAAAGCTGAACGCAGGCACCCCACAGCTTTTGTTTATTCAGCAACGCCTGCGGTTCGTAACAGCGTTTCGGGGCGACAATCACCCGGCAATGCGCGCGCTGGTCGTCCTGGGTGAGCGTCAGCGTGTGATAACCTTCCGGCAGCTTCGTCGGTAGATTGAACGCTTTGCCCCCCGTTACATGGCCTTTGTACTGTGTTCCTTCTTCGGTGGTCAGCAGCCAGCTATATTCGCCGCTGCCCTCCACCACCATCGGCATTTTTTTGCCGCTGGTATAAACCATGACATTCGGGACTGGCGTTACCGCCACTTTCGTGGCGGTACGTTGATGCATCGCGTCAAGCAAACGCCGTTTGGTTTCGGCGCTAATCGACTGCGGTTTACCGTGGGCATTGATGTAATTGGGGCTAATCCCCGCCGCCAGCGCGGCATTATCCAGACGTTTGCTTTCCATCGAGCTTCCTTAGCGTTTTGCCTGCCAGATACGAGCCTGATAATCGCGAATAGAGCGATCCGAGCTAAACATACCGCAGCGGGCGGTATTGAGGATCGCCGCGCGAGTCCAGGCCTCCTGGTCGCGGTACAGCACATCCACCTGCTTTTGTGCCTCAACATAGGCTGCGAAATCTGCCATCACCAGATACGGATCGCCGCCCTGTTTGCCGATACTGTGCAGCATCTGGTCGAAGGCATGCTTATCGCCGTCGCTGTATTTACCGCTTTCCAGCTCTTTCAATACTGCGTCCAGCACCTTATCTTTCTTCCGCCATTTCACCGGGTCGTAGCCTTTGGCCAGAATTGCCTTCACTTGTTCCACGGTATGACCAAAAATAAAGATATTTTCTTCACCGACTTTCTCGGCGATTTCAACGTTCGCACCATCCAGCGTACCGACAGTAAGCGCACCATTGAGCGCCAGTTTCATATTGCCGGTACCGGAAGCTTCTTTACCTGCAGTCGAAATTTGTTCGGAGATATCCGCCGCCGGGATCAGTTTCCGCCGCCGAAACGCAATAATCCGGCAGGAACACCACCTTCAACTTGTCGCCAACCAGCGGATCGTTGTTGATCACGTCAGCCACTTTGTTGATCGCAAAGATAATATTTTTCGCCAGGTGGTAGCCCGGTGCCGCTTTCGCGCCGAAGAGGAAGACGCGCGGTACGCGATCAGCCTGCGGGTTTTCACGAATTTCTTTGTACAACGCCAGAATATGCAGCAGATTCAGGTGCTGGCGTTTGTACTCATGCAGACGTTTGATCTGAATATCGAAAATCGCCTGTGGATTGATCTCAATACCGGTACGAACTTTCACAAACTCCGCCAGACGGACTTTATTCGCCTGCTTGATCTCGCGATATTGCTGACGGAATTTCGCATCATCAGCGAATTTTTCCAGATTGATCAGCTGATCCAGATCGTTAGCCCACTCTTTTTTCAGTGATTTATCCAACAGAGCCGCCAGTGCCGGGTTGCACTGTTTGATCCAGCGACGTGGGGTAATACCGTTGGTGACGTTATGGAATTTGTTCGGCCATAGCTGGTGATATTCCGGGAACAAATCTTTCACCACCAGATCCGAGTGCAGCGCCGCAACACCGTTCACCGCGAAACCGCCAACCACACACAGGTTCGCCATATGCACTTGTTTGTCGTGCACCACCGCCAGTTTGGCCCACACTTTTTCATCGCCCGGCCAGGTTTTCTCCACCAGCGTTTTAAAGCGAGTATTAATTTCGTTAATAATCTGCATGTGGCGCGGCAGTAAGCCTTTCACCAGTTTCACATCCCAGCGTTCCAGCGCTTCTGGCATCAGGGTATGGTTGGTGTAAGCGAAAGTTTTGCTGGTAATGGCCCAGGCGTCATCCCAGCTCATCTGGTGCTCATCGATCAGCACGCGCAGCAGTTCTGGAATCGCGATAGTTGGGTGGGTATCGTTCAGCTGAATAACTTCGTAATCCGCCAGTTCGTGCAATTTACGCCCCGCCAGATGATGGCGACGCAAAATATCCGCTACC
>NZ_JBHTEB010000014.1:0-5130 GCF_042674625.1 Streptomyces flavalbus | reverse complement strand
AGTCACTAATCCGGATGCCATCATTATCGACACTTTTCAGGTCGTACGTCAGGATGTCAGCGGCTTCTCGCCGGTGTTGACGGTTAATATGCACGCTGCCAGCAAGGCTGATCCGCAAACCGTGGTGGATGCCAGCTATAGCGTGACAGGATCCAACCTGTGAACCGCGAAAAGGGTGTTTCGTCACTGGCTCTGGTCCTGATGCTGCTGATTTTGGGTAGCTTGCTATTGCAAGGAATGAGTCAGCAGGATCGCAGTTTTGCTTCTCGCGTGAGCATGGAAAGTCAGTCATTGCGCCGCCAGGCCATCGTTCAGTCGGCGCTGGAGTGGGGAGAAATGCACTCCTGGCAGACGCTGCCCGCAGTTCAGTGCTTACTGTATGCTGCCACCGGTGCCCGGGTTTGTTGCGTTTACTGGCAGATAATGAAGCCTTATTGATTGCTGGTTATGAAGGCGTTTCGTTGTGGCGAACAGGCGAAGTCATCGATGGAAACGTTTTTTCGCCACGCGGCTGGAGCGATTTTTGTCCGCTGAAAGAGAGGGCGTTATGTCAGCTTCCCTGAGAATCAACAAGGCTTTAGTCTGCCGGAGGTAATGTTGGCGATGGTGTTGATGGTGATGATTGTCACTGCGTTATCGGGTTTCCAGCGAACATTAATGAACAGTCTTGCCAGCAGAAACCAGTACCAACAGCTCTGGCGGCATGGCTGGCAGCAAACGCAACTGCGCGCGATTTCGCCACCTGCTAACTGGCAGGTCAACCGAATGCAGACATCGCAGGCGGGATGTGTCAGCATCAGCGTTACGCTAGTTTCACCCGGGGGCAGAGAAGGCGAGATGACCCGCCTGCATTGCCCGAATCGTCGGTAGTCAGGAGCCGCTATGTTAAGGGTCTACCATTCCAATCGTCTGGACGTGCTGGAAGCGTTGATGGAGTTTATTGTCGAACGCGAACGGCTGGACGATCCTTTCGAACCAGAGATGATTCTGGTGCAAAGTACCGGTATGGCACAGTGGCTGCAAATGACCCTGTCGCAAAAGTTTGGTATTGCGGCAAACATTGATTTTCCGCTGCCAGCGAGCTTTATCTGGGATATGTTCGTCCGGGTGTTACCGGAATCCCCAAAGAGAGCGCCTTTAACAAACAGAGCATGAGCTGGAAACTGATGACACTGCTGCCGCAACTGTTGGAGCGCGAAGACTTTACCCTGTTGCGGCATTATCTGACTGACGATAGTGACAAGCGAAAACTGTTCCAGCTTTCTTCAAAAGCGGCGGACCTGTTTGACCAGTATCTGGTCTATCGTCCGGACTGGCTGGCACAGTGGGAAACAGGACATCTGGTAGAAGGGTTGGGAGAAGCACGGCCTGGCAAGCGCCGTTGTGGAAGGCGTTGGTGGGATCTACCGACGAACTTGGGCAACCGCGCTGGCACCGCGCCAATCTCTATCAGCGCTTTATCGAAACGCTGGAGTCCGCGACGACCTGCCCGCCGGGTTACCTTCGCGCGTCTTATATGCGGTATTTCCGCGTTACCGCCTGTTATCTCCAGGCGCTACAGGCGCTGGGTAAACATATCTGAAATCCATCTCCTGTTTACCAACCCCTGCCGTTATTACTGGGGCAACATTAAAGATCCCGCTTATCTGGCGAAACTACTGACTCGCCAGCGCCGACACAGTTTTGAAGATCGCGAATTACCGCTATTTCGCGACAGCGAAAATGCCGGGCAGCTCTTTAACAGCGATGGTGAACAGGATGTCGGCAACCCGCTGCTGGCTTCATGGGGCAAGCTTGGGCGCGACTACATTTATCTCCTTTCTGACCTGGAGAGCAGCCAGGAGCTGGACGCTTTTGTCGATGTGACGCCAGATAACCTGCTGCATAATATTCAGTCTGACATTCTGGAACTGGAAAACCGCGCCGTTGCTGGTGTGAACATCGAAGAGTTTTCCCGTAGCGATAACAAACGCCCGCTTGATCCACTGGATAGCAGTATCACCTTCCACGTTTGCCATAGCCCGCAGCGTGAAGTTAAAGTTTTACACGATCGCCTGCTGGCGATGCTGGAGGAAGACCCGACACTTACTCCGCGCGACATCATCGTGATGGTGGCTGATATCGACAGCTACAGTCCGTTTATTAGGGCTGTCTTGGTAGCGCACCTGCGGATCGTTACCTGCCTTACGCCATTTCCGACCGTCGGGCGCGGCAGTCGCATCCTGTACTTGAAGCGTTTATCAGCCTGTTATCGTTGCCAGACAGCCGCTTTGTGTCGGAAGACGTGCTGGCATTACTGGATGTGCCGGTGCTGGCGGCGCGGTTTGACATCACCGAAGAAGGGCTGCTATTTACGCCAGTGGGTCAACGAATCCGGCATTCGTTGGGGGATAGATGACGACAACGTTCGCGAGCTGGAACTTCCCGCTACCGGTCAACACACCTGGCGGTTTGGCCTGACGCGCATGTTGCTGGGCTACGCGATGGAGAGCGCGCAGGGCGAGTGGCAATCGGTTCTACCTTATGATGAATCGAGCGGCTTAATTGCAGAACTGGTGGGGCATCTGGCTTCACTGCTAATGCAGCTAAATATCTGGCGTCGCGGGCTGGCGCAGGAGCGTCCGCTGGAAGAGTGGTTGCCGGTTTGTCGCGATATGCTCAACGCCTTCTTCCTGCCGGATGCGGAAACCGAAGCGGCGATGACGCTGATCGAACAACAATGGCAGGCGATTATCGCCGAAGGTTTAGGTGCGCAGTATGGCGACGCGGTGCCGCTGTCACTATTGCGTGATGAACTGGCACAGCGCCTGGATCAAGAACGTATCAGCCAGCGTTTTCTCGCCGGACCGGTTAACATTTGTACTCTGATGCCAATGCGTTCAATTCCGTTCAAAGTGGTTTGCCTGCTGGGAATGAACGACGGCGTTTATCCACGTCAGCTTGCGCCATTGGGCTTTGATCTGATGAGCCAGAAACCGAAGCGTGGCGACCGTAGCCGTCGCGATGACGACCGCTATCTGTTCCTGGAAGCGTTAATTTCCGCGCAGCAAAAACTCTATATCAGCTATATCGGGCGTTCCATTCAGGATAACAGTGAACGTTTCCCGTCGGTACTGGTGCAGGAACTGATGACTACATCGGGCAAAGCCATTATCTACCGGGCGATGAAGCGCTCAACTGTGATGAAAGCGAGGCAAGGGTAAAAGCGCATCTTACTTGCCTCCATACCCGAATGCCGTTTGATCCACAAAACTACCAGCCAGGCGAACGACAAAGTTATGCTCGTGAATGGCTACCTGCGGCCAGCCAGGCTGGTAAAGCACATTCTGAATTTGTTCAGCCGCTGCCATTTACCTTACCGGAAACCGTGCCGCTGGAAACGCTACAACGATTCTGGGCACATCCGGTGCGGGCATTTTTCCAGATGCGTTTGCAGGTGAACTTCCGTACCGAAGACAGCGAAATCCCCGACACCGAGCCATTTATTCTGGAAGGACTTAGCCGTTATCAAATCAATCAGCAGTTATTGAATGCACTGGTTGAGCAGGATGATGCCGAACGCTTGTTCCGTCGCTTCCGGCAGCAGGGATTTACCGTATGGCGCTTTTGGTGAAATTTTCTGGGAAACGCAGTGTCAGGAGATGCAGCAGCTTGCCGACAGAGTCATTGCCTGTCGCCAGCCGGGGCAGAGTATGGAGATTAATCTCGCCTGCAACGGTGTGCAATAACGGGCTGGTTGCCGCAGGTGCAGCCGGATGGCCTGTTGCGCTGGCGTCCCTCTTTATTAAGTGTGGCGCAGGGAATGCAACTTTGGCTGGAACACCTTGTCTACTGTGCCAGCGGTGGTAATGGTGAAAGTCGCCTTTTTGACGCAAAGACGGCGAGTGGCGTTTTCCGCCGCTTGCAGCCGAACAGGCTTTGCATTACCTCTCACAACTGATTGAGGGGTATCGTGAAGGAATGTCCGCGCCATTGCTGGTGTTACCTGAAAGTGGCGGCGCGTGGCTAAAAACCTGTTATGACGCGCAAAACGATGCCATGCTGGATGACGATTCCACGTTGCAAAAAGCCCGTACGAAATTCCTTCAGGCTTACGAAGGCAACATGATGGTGCGTGGCGAAGGTGATGATATCTGGTATCAACGGCTCTGGCGGCAATTAACACCAGAGACAATGGAGGCTATCGTTGAACAGTCGCAACGTTTCCTGTTACCGCTGTTTCGCTTTAATCAGTCATGAGTGTTGTATAAAAATTGCGCAATCTATCCGCTTACTTTATGATGCGCACCAGTCACGGACTGATGGTTATATAGACATAGGCTGACTCGTTCAGCACAAGATTAAATTCTGGCAGATGATTTGCGTTAACGTGTTGAATTGGCCAGAAAATAAAGTTGATTATGAGGTCCGTGAATGCCCGCAGCATCTGGTTCAAAGCATTATTGTTGTTTGTTGCCCTCTGGGCACCCTTAAGTCAGGCAGAAACGGGATGGCAGCCGATTCAGGAAACCATCCGTAAAAGTGATAAAGATAACCGCCAGTATCAGGCTATACGTCTGGATAACGGTATGGTGGTCTTACTGGTTTCTGATCCGCAGGCAGTTAAATCGCTCTCGGCGCTGGTGGTGCCCGTTGGGTCGCTGGAAGATCCTGAGGCGTACCAGGGGCTGGCACATTACCTTGAACATATGAGTCTGATGGGGTCGAAAAAGTACCGCAGGCTGACAGTCTGGCCGAATATCTCAAAATGCACGGCGGCAGTCACAATGCCAGCACGGCACCGTATCGCACGGCTTTCTATCTGGAAGTTGAGAACGATGCCTTACCCGGTGCGGTAGACCGCCTGGCCGATGCTATTGCAGAACCCTTGCTCGACAAGAAATACGCCGAACGTGAGCGTAATGCAGTGAATGCCGAATTAACCATGGCGCGTACGCGTGACGGGATGCGCATGGCACAGGTAGGCGCAGAAACCATTAACCCGGCACACCCCGGTTCAAAGTTTTCTGGTGGTAACCTCGAAACTTTAAGCGACAAACCAGGTAATCCGGTACAGCAGGCGCTGAAAGATTTCCACGAGAAGTACTATTCCGCCAATCTGATGAAGGCGGTTATTTACAGCAATAAACC
>NZ_JBHTEB010000013.1:0-5536 GCF_042674625.1 Streptomyces flavalbus | reverse complement strand
TGGGCGCGTGGACTCGCCACCAACGTCAATGATCGTCGCGCCAGCATTGATCATCAGATTCGCATGTTTCACCGCATCTATCAGCGAGTTATGCGTGCCGCCATCCGAAAAGGAATCAGGCGTGACGTTGAGGATCCCCATTACGTGAGGATGGCTAAGGTCCAGTGAAGTACCCTGGGCAAAGAGTTTCATGATGTTATCCCTGGTATGAATTGATAAGAAAAAACCCCGGAGCACGCCCCGGGGTTTTCGGTACAAATACAGTCATCTGATGCGGGAACTTACTTGTCGCCTAACTGCTCTGACATGGTGTTACCCGGGTTCGGCGTACGCGGTTCATCAACCGGACGAGGAGCCTTTGGACTACCATTGTCGCCAGAATTGTTAGAAGCGCCTGGTTCTCCCAGCCCGCTGGCGGACGTACATCGCGACGTGCCATCAGGTCATCAATCTGCGGTGCGTCGATAGTCTCATATTTCATGAGAGCATCTTTCATCGCATGCAGAATATCCATATTGTCGGTCAGAAGCTGACGCGCACGATTATAGTTACGCTCAATCAGTGCTTTCACTTCCTGGTCGATGATACGTGCAGTTTCATCGGACATATGTTTCGCTTTCGCTACGCTACGGCCAGGAATACTTCACCTTCTTCTTCCGCGTACAGCAGTGGACCCAATTTCTCAGAGAAGCCCCACTGGGTCACCATGTTACGTGCCAGATTGGTCGCAACTTTAATATCGTTGGACGCACCGGTAGAAACATGTTCCAGCCGTACAATGATCTCTTCTGCCAGACGACCACCGTACAGCGTAGAAATCTGGCTTTCCAGTTTCTGACGGCTGGCGCTGATTGCGTCGCCCTCAGGCAAGAAGAAAGTCACACCCAGCGCACGACCGCGTGGGATAATCGTCACTTTGTGCACCGGATCGTGTTCCGGCACCAGGCGACCGATAATCGCATGACCCGCTCGTGGTAAGCCGTTGATTCTTTCTGCGCTTCCGTCATCACCATGGAGCGACGTTCCGCACCCATCATGATTTTGTCTTTCGCTTTCTCGAACTCAACCATCGAAACAACGCGTTTGTTGCCACGAGCAGCGAACAGTGCCGCTTCGTTCACCAGGTTCGCCAGGTCAGCACCGGAGAAACCAGAAGTACACGGGCAATGATTGCCGCGTCGATATCGGGGGCCAATGGTACGCGACGCATGTGAACTTTCAGGATCTGCTCACGACCGCGAACATCTGGCAAGCCGACCACAACCTGACGGTCGAAACGGCCAGGACGCAGCAGGGCCGGGTCGAGAACGTCCGGACGGTTAGTCGCGGCGATAACGATGATACCTTCGTTACCTTCGAAGCCATCCATCTCAACCAGCATCTGGTTCAGAGTCTGTTCACGTTCATCGTGACCACCGCCCAGACCAGCGCCACGCTGGCGGCCTACGGCGTCGATTTCATCGATAAAGATGATGCACGGTGCCGCTTTCTTCGCCTGTTCGAACATGTCACGAACACGGGATGCACCCACACCGACGAACATTTCTACGAAGTCAGAACCGGAGATAGTAAAGAACGGAACTTTCGCTTCGCCTGCAATCGCTTTCGCCAGCAACGTTTTACCGGTACCCGGAGGACCGACCATCAGGACGCCTTTCGGGATCTTACCGCCGAGTTTCTGGAAGCGGCTCGGCTCGCGCAGATACTCAACCAGTTCAGCAACTTCTTCTTTTGCTTCGTCGCAGCCCGCAACGTCAGCAAAGGTCGTTTTGATCTGATCTTCCGTCAGCATGCGCGCTTTGCTCTTACCAAACGACATGGCACCTTTGCCACCGCCGCCCTGCATTTGACGCATGAAGAAGATCCAGACACCAATCAGCAACAGCATCGGGAACCAGGAGATGAAGAAGCCAGCAGGCTTGGTTCTTCAGGCGGTTCACCGACAACCTTGACGTTCTTGGTCAACAGGTTATCCAGTAATTTCGGATCCTGAACCGGAATGTAAGTGGTATAACGGTTACTATCTTTCTTGGTAACGTTGATTTCACGTCCGTTGATACGCGCTTCACGAACCTGGTCGTTATTGACCTCTTGTAGGAAGGTAGAGTAATCCACCTTACGGCCATTAGATTCGCTGGGCCCAAAGCTCTGGAATACTGACATCAGCACAACGGCAATGACCAGCCAGAGTATTAGGTTTTTCGCCATGTCACTCAAGGGATTAACCTCTTATTACAACTGTGTTAAAAACAGCGTCAGGATACTCTATATCCAGCATCTTTCAAACTTTCGTCTGAAATCTCCCGGTTAGGGTTTACGCCCGGTCGCTACATATACACTTCCCGCGAACGTGCACGAGAAGAGTCCGGCTTACGAACTTTGACCTTCGTAAACAGGGAGCAATTCCCTTAGATACTCATCGAAACCTTCGCCCTGGAACACCTTCACTACAAAACTGCCACCTGGCGCTAATACATCACGACACATTTCTAGCGCCAGTTCCACCAGATACATGGCACGGGGGATATCCACCGCCGGTGTTCCGCTCATGTTTGGTGCCATATCGGACATGACAACCTGGACTTTGCTGTCGCCAACGCGCTCCAGCAGTGCTTTCATCACCAGTTCATCACGAAAATCGCCCTGAAGAAAGTCCACACCAACAATAGGATCCATAGGTAAAAGATCGCAAGCGATGATGCGGCCTTTGCCGCCAATTTGGTTGACCACATATTGTGACCAACCACCCGGAGCAGCACCAAGGTCGACAACCGTCATTCCCGGTTTAAAGAGTTTGTCACTTTGCTGTATTTCATCAAGTTTAAACCAGGCACGGGAACATAACCCCTTCTGTGCCTGTTGAACATATTTATCGCTAAAGTGTTCCTGAAGCCAGCGGCTGGAGCTGGCAGAACGCTTCTTACCTGTCATTTAACTTTCCCATGGGGATAACTCATCGTAACCAATTGCGTAAATTTTTACGCGCCTATTTGGTGATATATGGGAGATGGCGGTAGAATGACCCGTTTTCAATCCCAACGTAAGCAAAAAATACGATGAATCTGAGTACTAAACAAAAACAGCACCTGAAAGGTCTGGCACATCCGCTCAAGCCAGTTGTTCTGCTTGGCAGTAATGGTTTGACCGAAGGGGTGCTGGCCGAGATTGAACAAGCGTTAGAGCACCATGAACTCATCAAGGTGAAAATCGCCACCGAAGATCGCGAAACTAAAACCTTGATCGTGGAAGCTATCGTGCGCGAAACCGGCGCCTGTAATGTACAGGTCATCGGTAAAACGCTGGTGCTTTATCGCCCAACTAAAGAACGTAAAATCTCGCTGCCACGCTAAGATTATCCTAAAGTTACACACATTTGCTGTGTAAAACGAGGGGTTTCCGCAGGCAGGAGAGCAAAATGCCACGCTCTGTTCGTTGATAAAAGGCCGCATAGCGGCCTTTTTCCTTTCTTTACAATACATCAACATCTTGAGTATTGGGTAATTCTTACAGGTATTCCACCTTAATTACTTCAAATTCTACTTCGCCGCCCGGCGTTTTGATGACCACAACATCATCTTCTTCTTTGCCGATCAGGCCACGAGCAATAGGCGAGTTTACAGAAATCAGGTTTTGTTTAAAGTCAGCTTCGTCATCGCCAACGATGCGATAAGTCTGTTCTTCGTCAGAATCGAGATTCAGCACCGTTACGGTAGCACCGAAAATAACGCGCCCATTGTTGGGCATTTTGGTGACATCAATCACCTGCGCGTTCGACAGCTTGGCTTCGATGTCTTTGATACGGCCTTCGCAGAAACCCTGCTGTTCACGAGCTGCGTGGTATTCGGCGTTTTCTCAGGTCGCCATGCTCACGCGCTTCCGCGATAGCAGCAATGATTTCAGGAC
The DNA here is from genome assembly GCF_042674625.1 of Streptomyces flavalbus. NCBI lineage: Bacteria > Bacillati > Actinomycetota > Actinomycetes > Kitasatosporales > Streptomycetaceae > Streptomyces > Streptomyces flavalbus. Next base: position 1,633 of record NZ_JBHTEB010000013.1, on the reverse strand, counting down.
GGCGCAGCAGAAAATCCAGCTCTTCGCGTAATTTTTCAGCGCCGCGTAAGGTCATCGGAATAGCTTGCATTTGTTATACCTCTTGAATATTCCTGATGGGGCAAGTCTTCACCCACCCCGGCTGTTCGGCCTGCCCGGCATAACTCCTCACCGGGACCAGAAGACAAAAAAATACCGACCCGGGTACAAGTCCAGGTCAGCTACAATTCACATTTTGATAGTCATTTTACCCTGAAGTTCCCGAAGGGTCATCGTTTACTTTATAGGGCGTTGCGCCGTAGTATGACGGCTCGATTCCAGGTTGTTACCCAGGTATGCGATTTTCCAGATTTATCATCGGATTGACCAGCTGTATAGCGTTCAGTGTTCAGGCCGCAAATGTTGATGAGTACATTACTCAACTCCCCGCTGGTGCCAACCTTGCCCTGATGGTGCAAAAAGTCGGCGCATCGGCCCCGCTATTGATTACCACAGTCAGCAGATGGCGCTGCCCGCCAGTACGCAGAAAGTGATTACTGCGCTGGCGGCGTTGATTCAACTCGGCCCCGATTTTCGTTTCACCACGACGCTTGAAACCAAAGGCAATGTGGAAAACGGCGTACTTAAGGGTGACTTCGTGGCGCGATTTGGTGCCGATCCGACGTTAAAACGTCAGGATATTCGCAATATGGTCGCGACTTTGAAAAAATCTGGCGTCAACCAAATCGATGGCAATGTGTTGATAGATACCTCCATTTTCGCCAGCCACGATAAAGCCCCCGGCTGGCCATGGAATGACATGACACAATGCTTTAGCGCTCCGCCTGCCGCTGCCATAGTTGACCGCAACTGTTCTCCGTCTCGCTCTACAGTGCCCCAAAACCTGGTGATATGGCTTTTATACGCGTGGCATCTTATTACCCCGTTACGATGTTCAGCCAGGTACGCACCCTCCCCCGTGGTTCTGCCGAAGCGCAATACTGCGAACTGGATGTCGTACCAGGCGACCTGAACCGCTTTACGCTGACGGGATGCCTGCCACAACGTTCTGAGCCGCTCCCGTTGGCTTTTGCCGTGCAGGATGGAGCCAGCTATGCCGGGCAATTCTGAAAGATGAGTTAAAACAGGCAGGTATCACCTGGAGCGGAACACTGCTGCGCCAGACTCAGGTTAACGAACCTGGAACGGTAGTTGCCAGTAAACAGTCGGCCCCGCTGCACGATCTGCTTAAGATTATGCTGAAAAAGTCGGACAACATGATCGCCGATACGGTTTTCCGCATGATAGGCCATGCGCGCTTCAATGTGCCTGGAACATGGCGGGCCCGGTCGGACGCCGTGCGTCAGATCCTGCGCCAGCAAGCCGGTGTCGATATTGGAAACACCATTATTGCCGATGGTTCAGGGCTTTCGCGGCATAACCTGATTGCCCCCGCCACCATGATGCAGGTGCTGCAATACATTGCCCAACACGACAATGAACTTAACTTTATCTCCATGCTGCCGCTTGCGGGCTATGACGGCTCTTTGCAGTACCGTGCAGGTCTGCATCAGGCGGGCGTGGATGGAAAAGTCTCAGCGAAAACCGGTTCGTTGCAGGGGGTGTATCACCGCGGGATTCATTACCACAGCGAGCGGGCAACGAATGGCGTTTG
>NZ_JBHTEB010000012.1:0-2142 GCF_042674625.1 Streptomyces flavalbus | reverse complement strand
CAGTAAGAACGCTCGCTGGAGAGGAACAGGTTTTTAACCAACTGTTGCGTCAGCGTACTCACCCCCTGCACCGTGCGTCCGGCAGTCCAGGTTTGCCAGCACCGCACGTCCGATTGAGTAGAGACTGATCCCATCATGCTCGTAGAAATGACGGTCTTCTGTCGCCAGCAAAGTATCCACCAGCAAATCCGGGAAACCACTGCGCGGCACAAACAGACGCTGCTCACCGTTTGGCGAAGAAATCATGGTGATCAGGCGCGGATCAAGACGGAAGAAACCGAACTGACGGTTGTTCTCCATATTGACGATCGTCGCCAGATGATCGCCATCAAAGGTCAGACGCGCGCGCACCTGCCCTTCTTTGCTGTCCGGGAAATCAAACGGACGGCGGATCATCTCAATGCTGTTGGCCTGTACGGTAAATTCGCCAGGACGGGTCATTTTCGACACCTGGCGATACTGGGTCGCCTCCAGCAGCTTCACCATCTCGTTCTTGCTGATGGTCATGTCTGGCTCAAGGTTGACCATTCGGCCATAAACTGCCGCGGGCGATTGCCAGACCTTGCCATCAATACGGCTACGAATTTTTTGATCGAGATAAACGCCGTAAATGGCGATCAGCACGGCAAAAACGATAGCCAGTTTTAGCAGCAGCCATAGCCAGCCGCGTTTGCCACGAGGCTTACGCCCTTTGCCTTTGCCCTTACCTTTGCGCGGCATCGGTTCTTCATCCTCATAGTCATCATAATCGTCGTAATCATCGTCATCTTCGTAACGACGACGGCTTACCTTTTGTTTGACCGGACGCGTCGGTTTCCCTTTGCGTCCAATTGGCTCGCGGTCATTCCCGGCCATGCTTTTTCTCCGCAATATTCAGGCGCAAAAGCCCGATTTTCTGTTCTTCTGTTGCAAGACAGAAGAAGATATCTCTCAAATTTGCTTTGGTCTTCACGAATACTTTTTCGTTCGTCGCGTCGGTGCGGTGTTTGCCGGGTCGTCCGGCCAGACATGTTTGGGATAACGCCCTTTCATCTCTTTTTGCACCTCACGGTACGCTCCTTTCCAGAAGGCGCTCAAATCACGCGTGATTTGCAGCGGCCTTTGGGCAGGGGAAAGCAACTCCAGCACCAACGGTACGCGCCCCTGGGCGATAGTCGGATTGGTGGCCTCACCAAACATCTCCTGCATTCTCACCGCCAGCGCGGGCGGGTTATCTTCATGATAACGAATGGCGATCCGGCTTCCCGTCGGCACAGTGTAATGCGCAGGCAATTCACTATCCAGACGTTGCTGCATTACCCAATCAAGTAATCCACGCAGTGCCTGATAAATATCAAGTGATTTCAGGCCGCGTAGCGAATGTACGCCTGTCATATGCGGCAGTAGCCACGTTTCCAGCGTCGCCAACAAACTTTCATCATCAACCGCTGGCCAGTCATATTCCGGCAACCACTTTGCGGCGCATAACAAACGCAAGCGTAGCTGTTCCGCTTCCGCCGTCCAGTTGAGCACGCTTAAACCTTTATCACGAATGCCGTTAAGCATCGCCTGATGCAACTCGTCTTCCGACGGTTTCGCCAGCGGTTGCACTTTAACCATCAACTGACCAATTTGCAGCCGACGCCAGGCTTTCAGCGTACCTTGCGCGTCATCCCACGCCACCAGTGTCAGACTGCTGTACCAGCTGCGGGCAGCGTTGTACTAACTCATCAATATCGACCGGCAGCGCCAGTAAAATCCGCGCATCCGGCGAGGCGCTGCCCTGCAATAATAACGGTGCGATCAACCATTCGTGGCGGCTTAGCGCATCGTCGGCATCGAGCATCGCCCCCATGCCGTTCGCCAGTTGATAGCGTTCATCTTGCCCACGGCGACGAGCAATGCGATCGGCATACGCTCTGGCAAGTAGCGGCGCGATAAGCGAACTGTCTGCCTCACCGCCGCGTACGTTTAAGCGTTTTAACAGTTGCTGACTACGTTGCTGCCAGGCGGTTGTGATTGCGCGAAAACGCCACGCCCAGGTCACTATTGCCCATCCGTGGCGGCTCTTCGAGAATGGCGGCAATTTTTGCCGCGGTAGCAGCTTCGTCGTCGTTCTTCGCGCTAACCAGCATTGCCGCTAAACGCGGATCGTTACCCAGC
>NZ_JBHTEB010000011.1:0-5200 GCF_042674625.1 Streptomyces flavalbus | reverse complement strand
AAGTCAACTGCTCTACCAACTGAGCTAACGACCCGAAGTGGTGGGTGATGACGGGATCGAACCGCCGACCCCCTCCTTGTAAGGGAGGTGCTCTCCAGCTGAGCTAATCACCCACTTCGGTACTTCACATTGTTACAGAAATCTAGCTGGCGAGAAAGTGGTGGGTGATGACGGGATGAACCGCCGACCCCCTCCTTGTAAGGGAGGTGCTCTCCCAGCTGAGCTAATCACCCACTTCTCAATTTCTTGCTACACGGCGGAGACTACATAAAGTAGTTGGTGGGTGATGACAGGAATCGAACCGCCGACCCCCTCCTTGTAAGGGAGGTGCTCTCCCAGCTGAGCTAATCACCCCCGCTGTGTGGAGTCGCATTATAGGGAGAGTTCAAAATGAGTCAACGCATTTCTAAAGAAATTGTTCGTTCGTCGTAAATTTAAGCAAGATGATCGCAAAACAGACCGTGTTGCGCAATTTGTCAACGAAAACAATAATGCGTAAGGTTGCAACCCGAACTACATTGAGGAATCAGGCGGGAGTGATAGAATATCGCCCACTCAATTTTTCCAGGATTTGCCGGTTGTCGGCATCTTTCTAAACGTAAGGCCATTTCATGAAATCAAAACTCGCTTCGCGCCAAGCCCAACAGGCTATCTGCACGTTGGCGGCGCGCGTACTGCTCTTTACTCCTGGCTTTTTGCACGTAACCACGGCGGTGAGTTCGTGCTGCGTATTGAAGACACCGAATCTTGAGCGTTCCACGCCGGAAGCTATCGAAGCCATTATGGATGGCATGAACTGGCTGAGCCTGGAGTGGGATGAAGGTCCGTACTACCAGACCAAACGTTTTGATCGCTACAACGCGGTGATCGATCAGATGCTGGAAGAGGGCACAGCTTATAAATGCTATTGCTCTAAAGAGCGCCTGGAAGCGCTGCGCGAAGAGCAAATGGCGAAAGGTGAGAAGCCGCGTTATGACGGTCGCTGCCGCCACAGTCATGAGCATCACGCTGATGATGAGCCGTGTGTCGTACGTTTTGCTAACCCGCAGGAAGGTTCTGTTGTTTTTGACGATCAGATCCGTGGTCCAATCCAGTTCAGCAACCAGGAGCTGGATGATCTGATTATCCGCCGTACCGATGGTTCCCCAACCTATAACTTCTGTGTGGTTGTCGATGACTGGGATATGGAAATCACCCACGTTATCCGTGGCGAAGACCATATCAACAACACACCGCGCCAGATTAACATTCTTAAGGCTCTGAAAGCCCAGTACCGGTTTATGCGCACGTTTCTATGATCAACGGCGATGACGGTAAAAAACTGTCCAAACGTCACGGGGCGGTCAGCGTAATGCAGTATCGTGATGATGGTTATCTGCCAGAAGCACTGCTGAACTATCTGGTGCGTCTGGGCTGGTCCACGGCGATCAGGAAATCTTCACTCGTGAAGAGATGATTAAATACTTCACTCTGAATGCCGTCAGCAAATCTGCCAGTGCGTTCAACACCGACAAGCTGCTGTGGCTGAACCATCACTACATTAACGCGTTGCCGCCGGAGTATGTTGCTACTCACTTACAGTGGCACATTGAGCAGGAAAATATCGATACCCGTAACGGCCCGCAGCTGGCTGATCTGGTGAAACTGTTGGGCGAACGCTGCAAGACGCTGAAAGAGATGGCACAGAGCTGCCGTTATTTCTACGAAGATTTTGCTGAGTTCGATGCCGACGCCGCGAAAAAACATCTGCGTCCGGTAGCGCGCCAGCCGCTGGAAGTGGTTCGTGACAAACTGACTGCGATTACTGACTGGACCGCTGAAAACGTTCATCACGCTATTCAGGCGACGGCGGATGAGCTGGAAGTGGGTATGGGTAAAGTTGGTATGCCGCTGCGTGTCGCCGTAACCGGTGCGGGCAGTCTCCGGCGCTGGATGTTACCGTTCACGCAATCGGTAAGACCCGCAGTATCGAGCGTATCAACAAAGCGCTGGCTTTTATTGCTGAACGCGAAAATCAGCAGTAATTAGCGCATAAAAGATAAACGGCAGGAGAGATACCCCTGCCGTTTTATTTATACTGAATTCATTGTATGTCGAGACGAGCAAGAAAATTACGAATTCCTTCGCGTGACAAAAATTGCGCAACTTTTTCTTGCTCACTGTGAGTCATGTTGTCTATTGCGCTGATGATTTGCCGATAAGCAGGAGTGCGAATACCCGGTGCGTATTCGGCAAGGGGTTCTTCGGCTTCCAGAAGCATCGGTGTGTTATGGAAGGCTGGCGTGTTCTGAATAAACTCGCAAACTTGCGTATCGACCAGAATAAGTCTGGCACGACCGCCTTTCACGCCGGAAATTTTCCGTTTTCCAGCCTTTTTCTCTGATCCAACGGTTAACAGTTTGTTTAGCCACACCGAGGCATTCAGCCAGTTCTTCGGTGGTCATTTTATTGCGTAATCTTTTCATATTATTTGCTATCGCAGAATCCCTAAGCGTTGTAACAATCCGATAATCCCTTCCCGCAGAAGCAAGGATGTAAACTGTTTTTGTTCAACTGGCGTCATCTTTCGCCAGTGTCACCAGCAACACTTCAAGCGGCGCATCACCAGAAAGGGCTGGCGCTTCTCCCTGACCTTCTGGACGTTCAGCATTGCGAATATATTCACGAACCTGTTCATTGACGTGAACCAGTCGAGCCTTGCCACCCTGGACGCCTGGTTTTGGTGACGTTGTCCAGCCTTCCTTGCGTACCCATTTATTAATGGTCTGGCGGCTATAGCCGGTCAGTCTGGCAAGTTCATCTGGCGTCATCCTCTCCTTGAACATAACAATTCCCTGAATGTATGTGGGTCTATTAGTAGTTCATTTCTAACACCACTTACAGGAAACCGTGACATGAATAACTACTGAATGCGAGCGGTTTTCCAAAGTGTTCATTTGCCTGATTTTTCAGCGATTGAAACTACACGTGGCAATTTGCCGTTGACACATTCGGGCGGAATTCATATGATGCCGCCCGTCAACTCGACAAGCTTTACGTGATGGGGCTATAGCTTCAGCTGGGAGAGCGCTTGCATGGCATGCAAGAGGTCAGCGGTTCGATCCCGCTTAGCTCCACCAAATTTTGCACCCAGCAAATTTGGTACGTAAACGACTCGTGGGGCTATAGCTCAGCTGGGAGAGCGCTTGCATGGCATGCAAGAGGTCAGCGGTTCGATCCCGCTTAGCTCCACCAAATTTCAAACCCTCGCTGCAAAGCGGGGGTTTTTTGTCTCTGCCTTTTGCCGCTTGTTAATACAGTCTACATCCTGGCAGTGCCGTGTGGTGAATGCGCCGCTGACTGCAAAAACGGCAACAGGCTGGCCCCTGTTTGCTTCGCGATGCGAATAAACTTATTATTTGTGTGCCTGAAAACCCCGATCAGTGGAGTAGTGTACTCATGTTTGTGGAGCATAACCTGATAAAAAATATCAAGATATTCACACTAGCGTTTACGCTCACCGTGGTATTTATTTCAGCTATCCATTTTAATTTCGCCACTTGCTGTTATCCATTCCAATATATCTTTCTGGCGTGGATGCCACTGTGCGTAATGCTGTCGATCTTGTTTATCTTTGGCTGGCGTGGTGTCGTTCCCATTTTATGTGGGATGTTTTGCACCAATCTGTGGAACCTTCATCTCACTTTTTTACAGACCGCCGTCATGATCGGCAGCCAGGCGTTTGCAGTCCTGTGTGCCTGTGCAATATTACGCTGGCAATTGGGGACGCGTTGGCGTTATGGATTGACCAGCCGATACGTCTGGCAACGTCTGTTCTGGCTTGGTTTGGTGGCGCCGATTGGCATCAAATGCAGCATGTATCTTGTGGGAAATTTCTTTGATTTTCCGCTAAAGATATCTACCTTTTTCGGCGATGCGGATGCCATTTTCACGGTCGTTGATTTGCTAAGCCTTTTCACCGCAGTGCTGATTTACAACATGCTTTTTTACTATCTCACCGCATGATTGTAAGTCCCCACTTTGCACAGATATTGTGGCGTAGGGATATCGCTCATCGTTGAGCAAAGAGAAACGCGCATTTACCTTAAGCTGGCTGGCAGCTCTTAGCGTGCTGCTACTTCTGATGTGCACACCGTATGAAAATGACTTTATTGCCGGTTACTTGGTACCTGTTTTCTTATCATCTTTACCCTCGGTGTCGGTAAGCTTTCGCTATCCGTTTTTAAATCTCACCTGGGCTGTTTCAACGCTTTGCCTGCTGAATTACAACCAGAACTTTTTGCAAGGGGTACTAACCGAATATTCGCTGGCATTTATTCTCGCAGTACTGATTTCCTTTAGTGTTTGTCTGCTCTATATGGTGCGTATTTATCATCGTAGTGAATGGCTTAACCGCCGCTGGCATTTGCAGGCGCTGACCGATCCGTTAACGCTCCTACCCAACTTTCGTGCGTTCAAACAAGCACCGGAGCAAGAGGCGGGCAAGAGTTTTTGCTGCCTGCGCATTGATAATCTTGAGTTTATGAGTCGTCATTACGGCTTAATGATGCGCGTTCACTGTATCCGCTCAATTTACCGTACGTTGCTGCCGTTGATGCAGGAAAACGAAAAGTTGTATCAATTGCCGGGTAGTGAACTGCTGTTAGTGCTGAGCCCGCAAAACGGAAAGGCGACTCCGGCATATGGTTAACATCCTGAATAGTCGGCAAATTCACTGGAACGATACCGGGCTGGATATGGGCTATGGTGCTGCCTGGGGGCATTTTGATGGAAATCAGGAAACCCTGCAACCCTTGTTGGGGCAGTTAAGCTGGCTGGCGGAGCAATCCTGCGCACATCATCATGTGCTGGCGCTGGATAGCAGAGAGGAGATGGTTTCCGGGCAAACCACTAAACAGGTGCTATTGCTGAATACCATTCGCACGGCGTTAGATCAGGGTGATTTGCTGCTCTACGCCCAGCCAATTCGCGACAAAGAGGGTGAAGGTTATGATGAGATCCTCGCGCGACTGAAGTATGACGGCGGCATTATAGCCCCGGATAAGTTTCTGCCCCTTATTGCTCAGTTTAACCTTAGCGCGCGTTTTGATTTGCAAGTGCTGGAATCCTTGTTGAAGTGGCTGGCAACACACCCTTGCGACAAAAAAGGTCCACGATTTTCAGTCAATTTAATGCCGCTCACGCTGCTGCAAAAGAATAT
>NZ_JBHTEB010000010.1:0-3241 GCF_042674625.1 Streptomyces flavalbus | reverse complement strand
TCGCCATGGCGAGCGAAGAAGATGCGGGTGATAGCGACAACCGCAACGGTCAGGCCCTGCTGGATCTGCAAAGCAACAGTAAAACGGTGGGCGGTGCGAAATCCTTTAACGACGCTTATGCCTCGTTAGTGAGTGATATCGGTAATAAAACCGCGACGTTGAAAACCAGTAGCACCACGCAAGGTAATGTGGTGACGCAGCTTTCCAATCAGCAGCAGTCGATTTCCGGTGTCAATCTCGATGAGGAGTACGGAAATCTGCAACGTTTTCAGCAGTATTACCTGGCGAATGCGCAGGTTCTGCAGACGGCAAACGCGATTTTTGATGCGCTGATTAACATTCGCTAAGGGGAGAATAAAATGCGTTTCAGTACCCAGATGATGTACCAGCAAAACATGCGCGGCATCACCAATTCTCAGGCAGAATGGATGAAGTACGGCGAACAGATGTCGACGGGTAAGCGAGTCGTTAACCCTTCAGACGATCCCATTGCTGCATCACAAGCTGTTGTTCTCTCCCAGGCACAGGCGCAAAACAGCCAGTACACGCTGGCGCGTACTTTCGCCACTCAAAAAGTGTCACTGGAAGAGAGTGTACTTAGCCAGGTCACCACCGCTATCCAGAATGCTCAGGAAAAAATTGTCTACGCCAGCAATGGCACCTTGAGTGACGATGACCGGGCCTCGCTGGCTACGGATATTCAGGGGCTTCGTGACCAGTTGCTGAATCTGGCGAACACCACTGACGGTAACGGGCGCTACATTTTTGCCGGTTATAAAACAGAGACTGCGCCCGTTTAGCGAGGCGGATGGCAAATACGAAGGCGGAGCAGAAAGTATTAAACAACAGGTCGATGCTTCGCGTTCGATGGTGATAGGACATACGGGCGACAAAATTTTCGACAGTATTACCAGCAACGCGGTAGCGGAACCAGACGGTAGCGCTTCTGAAACCAATCTTTTTGCCATGCTGGATAGCGCCATCGCAGCCCTGAAAACGCCGGTCGCGGATAGCGAAGCGGATAAAGAAACCGCCGCTGCGGCACTGGATAAAACCAACCGCGGACTGAAAAACTCGCTGAACAATGTGCTGACTGTTCGCGCGGAATTAGGCACGCAGCTGAACGAACTGGAGTCGCTGGATTCATTAGGTAGCGATCGCGCTTTAGGGCAAACGCAGCAGATGAGCGATCTGGTTGATGTGGACTGGAATGCAACTATTTCATCTTACATCATGCAGCAAACGGCATTGCAGGCATCGTATAAAGCATTTACCGATATGCAGGGATTGTCGCTCTTCCAGCTCAACAAATAAGCTCGCTTTAAAACATATCATGAAACTGGGTATGTTTTGTCTGCCCGCTCTGGGATCGCCGGGGCGGGCATTTTTTTGCCTATTTTATTGTTGGTTAGCAAGGATGCCATTTGATGAATTTTAATATGTTGATTCAAAGATGAAATAAAAAAGCCCTGGCAGTTACCAGGGCTTGATTACTTGAGCTAATTATTACTCAACAGGTTGCGGACGCGCAGGAGCGGCAGAGGCATGATGCGTTGCCGTATGACCACCTGCGGCACCTTTACCTTCGAAGGCAAAAAGAGGGCGCTGCCAGTCACTGTGACGCGGTGCTTCCGGAACATATTCCGGTGCCGGAGCGCGCGTCATCGGCGCGGTAGCGTGGTTATGCTCAACGGTGACCTCAGGTTCAACCGCAGCTACCGTTTCAACTTCTGCTGCGACTTCAGCGACGACTGGCGCGGCAGGTTGAGCAACAACTTCAGGTTCAGCAACCACAACCTCAGCAGTTTCGGCAACTTCTTCAATATCTGCCGTCTCTTCCTGCGGTTCAACCACCGGTTCTGCGTGTTCTGCAACTTCCTGGGCTACGGCAACATCAGACTCGGTAATCACCTGCGGCTGTTCAGTTACCGCGGCAGCAATCACTTCAGGATGCGTCGTTTCAACCACTTCCGGTTGCGGTTCGGCAACCTGGAACGGGGGCTTCTACGACTTCAGCCACTTCTTCAACAACTGGCGCGCTAACAACAGGTTCGGCAGCGGCGGCGACAGGGACCTCAGTCACCATCGGCTGCACTTGTACTTCTTCCTGTTCGCGCTGCTCTTCAACCTGTACATCTTGCGGACGTACAATTGGATAGCGGATCCAGACTTTGCCAGAGGCCAGTTCCGGAGACGCGCACGCTACGGTCAACGGCATTGGCGACTGGGTTGGATAACGCTCGTCACGATAGCGACGACGACGCTGACCACTTACGCGCAGGTGACGAGGCGAGCGGCGAGAACGACGCGGCATGCCACCGTTGTCACGGTTATCAGCATTGTTCTCTTCTTGCTGTTCTGGTGCAGTTTGCGCTACGACTGGCAGCGGGACTTTCACCAGTTCTGTGTGTGGGGCTGGCGCTTCCTGAACAATTGGTTCGGCTGCGACAGTTTCTTCAACCACCGGTGCGACTACCGCTTCTTCGGCTACGCTTTGCTCGTAACGCACTTTCTGATTGAGCTGACGCTGTTTACGACGCGGCTGAACCGGACGTACACGTTCTTCCTGTTCGGTTTCCTGAACAGATTGCTCTTCAACATTCAGCGCCTTCACTTCTTGTTGCGCCTGACGTTTATCATCGTTACGGCGGCGGCTACGTTCACGACGCGGCGCTTGCTGCTCGTCGGTGGTACGCGCTTTTTCCGTTACCTCTGCCTGCTGACGGCTCTCACGCGTCTCGGCAGTCTGCTGCTGTGCCTGGCGACGATTACGACGGTTTTCTTCGCGATTATCGCTGCCTTCAGTACGTTCACTACGAGGGTCGCGGCGCTCATTACGGTCACGGCGGTTGTTCTGACGAGGCTTGCGACGATCCTGTTGACGTTCCGGTTTCGCTTCTGCTTTCGGTGTTGGTTGCTCGGACGGTTTGGTTTCTTCACCACCGCTGAACAGCGCTTTCAGTGCGCCGAAGAAGCGGCTCAACAGCCCAGGTTGGGCAGGAGTTGCTGGTGTTGCCGGTGCAGATTTAGGTGCTGGGGCTACGACAGGCGCGGCAGGTTCAGCTGGCGTTGGTGCTGGCGGCACATCCGGCATGGCAAAGGTTGCCAGCGCAGGTTGTTCCGGACGCTTACGTTCAGCGAACTCTTCTTCAGACGGCAGCGCCATCGCTTCTTCATGCAGCTTCGGCAGCATGTAGCTTAAGGTTGGGGTTTCTTCCCCTTTGCGCACGCGCAGCACGTG
>NZ_JBHTEB010000009.1:0-5503 GCF_042674625.1 Streptomyces flavalbus | reverse complement strand
CGATCTCGAAACTTACACCTTTCTCAGCCAGCACAATGCGGACCTGATGGCTATAGATGTCAGTAGGACCGGAAAACAGCGTCATTACCGAACGTTTGTTGGCAGCGACAGCCATGAAAACCTCCAGGTATAGTCAGAATTTTTACTGCTACCAGCCACCAGGTGGCCAGTCAGAAGTTGTGTTACCCAGTAAGGAACGACTCTCTTTGTTCGAAAATCAAACAAAAAATGAGCAATACCCGACATTTGGGCAGAAAATTGGATGATAGTTTACCAGATTTTGCGACCTTTGTGGTGAGTCGATGCCGGAAATGGGGAAAAAGAGATGCGCTTTAGTCTGAAATAGTTGACTTAGTCCCTTATTGGCGATGTGGTTTTTGTTTTACCTGTCTGTCAGGTGGCAGCAAAAAGCAACTTTCCATTTTTTACGCTGATTCAGATTTTAGCCATAAAAAAACCCGCCGAAGCGGGTTTTTTCGCGAATTGTTTTCTGCGGAGCAGAAGCCAATTAACGTTTGGAGAACTGCGGACGACGACGTGCTTTACGCAGACCGACTTTCTTACGTTCAACCTGACGAGCGTCACGAGTAACGAAGCCAGCTTTACGCAGTTCAGAACGCAGGGACTCGTCGTATTTCCATCAGAGCGCGGGTGATACCGTGACGGATCGCACCAGCCTGACCAGAGATACCACCACCTTTAACGGTGATGTACAGGTCCAGTTTCTCAACCATGTCGACCAGTTCCAGCGGCTGACGAACTACCATGCGAGCAGTTTCACGACCGAAGTACTGTTCCAGAACGTTGGTTGATTACGATTTTACCGTTGCCCGGTTTGATGAAAACGCGAGCTGCGGAACTTTTGCGGCGACCAGTGCCGTAGTATTGATTTTCAGCCATTGCCTATAATCCCGATTAGATGTCAAGAACTTGCGGTTGCTGTGCCGCGTGGTTGTGCTCGTTACCCGCGTAAACTTTCAGTTTACGGAACATAGCACGACCCAGCGGGCCTTTTGGCAACATGCCTTTAACCGCGATTTCAATCACACGCTCAGGACGGCGAGCAATCATCTCTTCAAAGGTCGCTTGTTTGATACCACCGATGTGGCCGGTGTGGTGATAGTACACTTTGTCAGTACGCTTGTTGCCGGTTACAGCAACTTTGTCAGCGTTCAGAACGATGATGTAATCACCGGTATCTACGTGCGGAGTGTATTCCGCTTTGTGCTTACCGCGCAGGCGACGAGCCAGTTCAGGTAGCCAGACGGCCCAGAGTTTTACCGGTCGCGTCAACAACATACCAGTCGCGTTTTACGGTTTCTGGTTTAGCTGTAAAAGTTTTCATTAAAAGCTTACCCAATAAATAGTTACACGTTGGTGAACACCCAAACGTCTTCAATTGTTGAGGTTCACACGACAAAGTCCGGCAAACCTACCCCTTCGAATAGCCTATGCCAGCACACAAAAAGTTTTGGGAAAAAAACTTTCTTGTAACGTGGGGTCGCAGGATTATAGAGAAGTCGGGTAAAGATCGACCCCTTTTTGTGATTTGTGACAGGTTTTACCCGCCAAATGCTCGCGCTTCAGATACTCTTCGCTTTGCATCTCTTGCAGACGTGACGGCAACGCTGGAACTCAAACTTCAGCCGCTCGCCCTGATAAATTTCATACAGCGGCACTTCTGCACTCACCACTAATTTGACATGGCGCTCGTAAAACTCATCCACCAGCGCAATAAAGCGCCGCGCTTCGCTCTCCATCAACCGCGTCATAACTGGTACATCAAACAACATGACCGTGTGAAAGAGGCGTGAGAGCGCAATATAGTCATGCTGACTGCGGGCGTCGACGCACAGCGTAGTAAAAGAGACCGCCAGCGTCTGGTTCTCGACGCCCATTGTCGCCAATGGCCGATGGTTGATTTCTAACGTCGGTGAATTTTCTCGTTTCGCCCCCGCCAGCGCCAACCATAGTTTATCCATTTGCGCCCGGGTTTCATCGTTGAGTGGCGAAAGCCACAGATGCGCCTGAGTGAGTGTACGCAGTCGATAATCAACACCAGCGTCCACGTTCATTACATCACAATGCTGTTTAATGGCATCGATTGCAGGCAAAAAACGCGCACGTTGCAGGCCATTTCGATAAAGTTCGTCCGGCGGAATATTTGACGTCGCTACCAGGGTAATACCGCGGGCGAACAGGGCTTTCATCAGACCGCCAAGTAGCATGGCATCGGTAATATCAGAAACAAAAAATTCGTCAAAACAGAGCACGTCAGTTTCTGCTTTAAAGCGATCGGCAATAATTTCCAGCGGATCGGTCTGCCCCTGTAAAGCAGTTAGCTCTTCATGCACCCGCAGCATAAAACGGTGAAAGTGCAGGCGCTGTTTCCGCTCTCCCGGCAGGCTTTGATAGAAAAGGTCCATCAGCCAGGTTTTCCCGCGTCCTACACCGCCCCACATATATAAGCCACGCACTGGCGTATGCTTTGTGTCTTCGCGTTTACCCCACAGCTTACCGACCCGCGCCATTAGCCCACTCGTCCTGGGGGCTGGTGGCGTGCTATTGATGAGTTCCTGATAAATAATTTCCAGGCGGCTGACGGCCTCTTTTTGAACGTCGTCGGGTTGATGGCTGCCTTCATTGAGCGCCTTCAGGTATTGCGATGTTGGGGTAACGCTTTGCATGATCTTATTGTTATTCCTTGAATAATCGGTGCGCCGTTGTTCACGGTTGACGAAAAAAAGGCCGTTCTACACTACGCGATATGCAGTCGGGATCCACTTCTGTGGAATTAACGGTTATAGTGGCATAATCAGCCGCAGGCATGGAGCCTGAAGCCAACACCCTACGGAAACAAAAGACAACGGGAGATGTTCATGACCTGGGAATATGCGCTAATTGGGTTAGTCGTCGGCATCATTATTGGTGCTGTGGCCATGCGTTTTGGTAATCGTAAACTACGCCAGCAACAGGCGTTGCAGTACGAACTGGAAAAGAATAAAGCTGAACTGGACGAGTATCGCGAAGAGCTGGTTAGCCACTTTGCCCGCAGCGCGGAATTACTGGATACCATGGCGCACGACTATCGCCAGCTGTATCAGCACATGGCGAAAAGCTCCAGCAGCCTGCTGCCGGAACTGTCTGCGGAAGCAAACCCGTTCCGTAATCGTCTGGCAGAGTCTGAAGCCAGCAACGATCAGGCACCGGTGCAGATGCCTCGCGACTATTCTGAAGGCGCATCCGGCCTGCTGCGTACTGGCGCGAAGCGCGACTAATTTATTTTTCGGGCGCAGCCATTGCGCCTCCTCTTCTCTCCCTCCCCGACTATCATTTAATCTGGTGTCTCATTGTTAGCCGTCTGAAAATTCAATAACATCAAACTGTTTTGAATCTCTTTTTCTTATCATTCAGGTACGAGAGCAGGAATAATGAAAAAACAAACCCAGCTGTTGAGTGCATTAGCGTTAAGTGTCGGGTTAACTCTCTCGGCGTCATTTCAGGCCGTCGCGTCGATTCCAGGCCAGGTTGCCAATCAGGCCCCTCTCCCCAGTCTGGCTCCAATGCTGGAAAAAGTGCTTCCGGCAGTGGTGAGCGTACGGGTGGAAGGAACGGCCAGTCAGGACAGAATCCCGGAAGAATTCAAAAAGTTTTTTGGTGATGATTTACCGGATCAACCTGCACAACCCTTCGAAGGTTTAGGCTCCGGTGTCATCATCAACGCCAGTAAAGGCTATGTGCTGACCAACAACCATGTGATTAATCAGGCACAGAAAATCAGTATTCAGCTCAATGATGGGCGCGAGTTTGATGCAAAACTGATTGGTAGCGATGACCAGAGCGATATCGCCCTGTTGCAAATTCAAAACCCGAGCAAATTAACGCAAATCGCTATTGCCGACTCCGATAAATTGCGCGTCGGTGATTTTGCCGTGGCGGTCGGTAACCCATTTGGCCTTGGGCAAACCGCCACCTCTGGCATTGTATCCGCATTAGGCCGCAGCGGGTTGAATCTTGAAGGTCTGGAAAACTTTATCCAGACAGATGCTTCCATTAACCGCGGTAACTCCGGCGGTGCACTGTTAAACCTTAACGGTGAGTTAATTGGCATCAACACTGCAATCCTTGCGCCTGGCGGCGGGAGCGTCGGGATTGGATTTGCCATCCCCAGTAATATGGCGCGAACACTGGCGCAGCAGCTTATCGACTTTGGTGAAATCAAACGCGGCCTGTTCAGGCATCAAAGGCACCGAGATGAGTGCCGATATCGCCAAAGCCTTCAACCTTGACGTGCAGCGTGGCGCGTTTGTCAGCGAAGTGTTGCCAGGTTCTGGCTCGGCAAAAGCGGGCGTCAAAGCGGGCGATATTATTACCAGCCTCAACGGCAAACCGCTGAATAGCTTTGCTGAGTTGCGCTCTCGTATCGCGACCACCGAGCCGGGCACGAAAGTGAAGCTTGGCCTGCTGCGTAACGGCAAACCACTGGAAGTAGAAGTGACGCTCGATACCAGCACCTCTTCGTCGGCCAGCGCTGAAATGATCACGCCAGCGCTGGAAGGTGCAACGTTGAGCGATGGTCAGCTAAAAGATGGCGGCAAAGGTATTAAGATCGATGAGGTTGTCAAAGGAAGCCCAGCTGCTCAGGCTGGCTTGCAAAAAGACGATGTGATCATTGGCGTCAACCGCGATCGGGTGAACTCGATTGCTGAAATGCGTAAAGTGCTGGCGGCAAAACCGGCCATCATCGCCCTGCAAATTGTACGCGGCAATGAAAGCATCTACTGCTGATGCGTTAATGTCGTAAACCGGGCATCAGGCTGACGTGTGATGTCCGGTTAACTCGTGGTATGCTGCTGCCGTTCCCTTTTTTAACGATGCCTCCATCATGTTTGTGAAGCTCTTACGTTCCGTTGCGATTGGATTAATTGTCGGCGCTATTCTGCTGGTTGCCATGCCTTCGCTGCGCAGCCTTAACCCGCTTTCCACTCCGCAATTTGACAGTACCGATGAGACGCCTGCCAGCTATAATCTGGCGGTTCGCCGCGCCGCGCCAGCGGTGGTTAACGTTTACAACCGTGGTTTGAACACCAACTCTCACAACCAGCTTGAGATCCGCACCCTGGGATCCGGTGTAATCATGGATCAACGCGGGTATATCATCACCAATAAACACGTGATCAACGACGCCGATCGATCATCGTCGCCTTACAGGATGGACGTGTTTTTGAAGCGTTACTGGTTGGCTCTGACTCTCTAACCGATCTGGCGGTGCCTAAAATTAACGCCACAGGCGGTTTACCAACGATTCCGATCAATCCACGCCGCGTACCGCACATTGGCGATGTGGTTCTGGCGATCGGTAACCCGTACAACCTCGGGCAGACCATTACCCAGGGGATTATCAGTGCCACGGGTCGAATCGGTCTGAACCCGACCGGGCGGCAAAACT
This sequence comes from Streptomyces flavalbus, assembly GCF_042674625.1. NCBI lineage: Bacteria > Bacillati > Actinomycetota > Actinomycetes > Kitasatosporales > Streptomycetaceae > Streptomyces > Streptomyces flavalbus. The sequence continues at coordinate 54 of NZ_JBHTEB010000009.1, read as the reverse complement.
TCCTGCAAACCGATGCTTCCATTAACCACGGTAACTCTGGCGGCGCGCTGGTGA
>NZ_JBHTEB010000008.1:0-2675 GCF_042674625.1 Streptomyces flavalbus | reverse complement strand
CCAATTAGTTTATCCACATCGCATTCCACTCTTGCTACACCAATCACATTTCTTGATATGTAATAGCAGAAAAAATAAAACCAGACACCAATAGACCAAAAAACAAACATTCAACAAGAAACATTTTGAACAATATCACAAAACTGTCACAACCATCATCAGACTATTGAAAAAACTGGTTGCTGTTTTATAAAAGCGACTGTAACAACCTCCACTCTATAGTTCCATTAGTTTAAAGTGTCACACAAACTGAGCATCCATTTGTTTTCCTTACTTTTGCCCCTGTATTCCAAGGGGTTTTTTTATAACTTAAAGATTAGCACACCACACAAAAACAATAAAAAAGAAACTACAAGTTATACAATAAAACCAGTACTATCCATACAGCTAATTACATATAAATACTATTAAACCATCTGGACATTAAAAATAAACTCTTATAACATAAAATTAATGCGGTTCCGGTACCATATGTCAGGGATAATGTGCAAATGGAGGTATCGGAACTGCATTTCAGTTCATTATTAATTAATGACAAAAAACCTCTGCGAGCGCAGAGGGGGTAAGGAATGTTCCCGGTCATAATATGTCGATAGTGTTTATATACATACAGAACAAGAACAACAACCAGCCAACTAATAAATATTTTATTTTTTAGAGCTGAAACCTTAAAGCTACTTCCATTCCATACATTGTTATAAACCTTATGTTGAAAACTGAAAGTAAGTACGGCAGACTTATTAAGTTGCGTGCAGTCTTTTCACGTTATACAAACAAGAACACCTGCGAAGTTATTTCTCCTTACATATCCCCCATGCCAACGGGGTGTTTTTTCTGGTTCACTAACGCATAAATAATAGTGACACCCTATCATTCACAAACCGTGATAAGGATTATCATCATGGCAAAATTAGGTGAAACACCCCACATATTATCGATGCTACTGTAGATTTTATGGCATCAAGCCAGGCATTTCGTGAGTATCTGAAAAACTTCCCCCGATAACACAATACCGCCAGCTCTTACTGATGAGCACGTACCGTTATATATACGAAGGCTGGAATACTATCGTCTGCTTGATCGACCAAGCAGACAGAATCATATTGAAAAAAACGGTGAACGGTTCGCGAAATCCTTTCGCGGGTCGTGAGGCGTTGGACAAGCGAAGCGCGTCAGTTTTTCCGGCTCTTCCCCGTGACAGGTTTCTCCACCAGTTTATCTTCCAGTGTCACAACTTTCTGATACACCGCCGCTGTGGCGTTGTAGTTCCTGTCGAGTATTGTTTTCATTCCCCATCCGAGCACACAGAACATAACCAGAAAAGCCACTGACACCCCACCCAGCCATTTCCAGCTATACCCTTTAAGGGTGTTGTATTCCTGCACGATATTGCTGTGAATTGTCGCAATATCCCTGTTCAGGGCATCCGCGTTTGCCTTCATGTTTGCGACTGACTCTTCCAGCCGCTGAAAATCCTGGCTGATGCGCTCACCTATCAGTCCTGCCACGTCCAGCTTCTGCACCTCATTTCTGACTTCATCCCTGACCTGTTTTGCCACACCGTCAGAAATATCCCGATATCCGCGAAGAGTTTCCCTTGCCACAGCCAGAGAATCAGCAACAGCTTTCTGTTGCTCCATTGCGGTATGTTGCAGATGCTCCACCGATAACAGGAGCGTGAGTAATTTTTCTTCTGTGCTGGCCATGTTCAGAATCCCATAGAAAATCCACGTGACGGTGATTTAACCCGTTCAGGTGCAGTTCGGTTCTGTCTGCTCACTCTGTCTCTCATGTCAAAGCCATGCTCCCGCGCAACATCATGTTGCAGCCTTCTGACCAGTTCATGTTGCTTAACCGGAGTGTCCAGCCATTCCCTGATGTCATGCCCGACCGTTCGCGCCTGTTCAAGATGGCGGGAATAGTCCGGTTCAGACCGTTTTTGCATGATGTCATGACGCTGGGCATCATCAAGCCGTCCGGCAGCTTCAAAACCCAGATGCACTTCGGGACGTCGTTCAATGCCCTGTTCTTTCAGCGTCCGGCAGTCAATGAAGCCCCTTTCAAAGCCATGCTTTCTCATATGTTCGTTGTGCTTCACCTCCCAGCGTTTTCGCAATTCCCGCAACTGCTCTTTTTGCTGAGTGAAAGTCAGGCTTCCGGAATCCTTTTTCGCACCTCCCCGCTCGGGATACCTGGCGTTATAGCGCCGGAAATACTGTTCCGGTGTACGTTCAATGCCATCATTCACACGCTGACTCATCATGATATGCGCATGAGGCTGTTCGCCGCCGTCAATGCTCGCTTTCGGATTGTGAATGGCAAAACTCCAGGCGTGCCGTTCGCCAGCTTCCTGACGTACAAAACCTGCACCAGTTCAAGGCGCTGTTCCGGTAGTTCACGGGGTAATGCAATTTCAAGTTCCCTATAGGTCGAACCGTTCGCACGTTCAAACTGGTCAGCCGCCTGCCAGAAATGGGAAGGATTATCCCTGGCCCATTCCGGCATGTTTCCGTGTGCGGAATATTCCAAATCCTGACGGTCGCGGTATTTCTCTTTGCGCTCGATGTAATCGGCGTGGTTTGCAGCCTGCCCCTTGCCACCAAATTTAACGCTGAGGTGATAGGTTGCCACGGTTTCAGCCCTCTGCAGGAGCGCACTGTTTCTCGACGAAGGAA
>NZ_JBHTEB010000007.1:0-5287 GCF_042674625.1 Streptomyces flavalbus | reverse complement strand
GGAAAGCGTAATATACGCCACCTCGCGACAGTGAGCTGAAAGCCGCGTCGCGGCACTGCTCTTTAACAATTTATCAGACAATCTGTGTGGGCACTCGAAGATACGGATTCTTGACGTCGCAAGACGAAAAATGAATACCAAGTCTCAGAGTGAACACGTAATTCATTACGAAGTTTAATTCTTTGAGCATCAAACTTTTAAATTGAAGAGTTTGATCATGGCTCAGATTGAACGCTGGCGGCAGGCCTAACACATGCAAGTCGAACGGTAACAGGAAGCAGCTTGCTGCTTTGCTGACGAGTGGCGGACGGGTGAGTAATGTCTGGGAAACTGCCTGATGGAGGGGGATAACTACTGGAAACGGTAGCTAATACCGCATAACGTCGCAAGACCAAAGAGGGGGACCTTCGGGCCTCTTGCCATCGGATGTGCCCAGATGGGATTAGCTAGTAGGTGGGGTAACGGCTCACCTAGGCGACGATCCCTAGCTGGTCTGAGAGGATGACCAGCCACACTGGAACTGAGACACGGTCCAGACTCCTACGGGAGGCAGCAGTGGGGAATATTGCACAATGGGCGCAAGCCTGATGCAGCCATGCCGCGTGTATGAAGAAGGCCTTCGGGTTGTAAAGTACTTTCAGCGGGGAGGAAGGGAGTAAAGTTAATACCTTTGCTCATTGACGTTACCCGCAGAAGAAGCACCGGCTAACTCCGTGCCAGCAGCCGCGGTAATACGGAGGGTGCAAGCGTTAATCGGAATTACTGGGCGTAAAGCGCACGCAGGCGGTTTGTTAAGTCAGATGTGAAATCCCCGGGCTCAACCTGGGAACTGCATCTGATACTGGCAAGCTTGAGTCTCGTAGAGGGGGGTAGAATTCCAGGTGTAGCGGTGAAATGCGTAGAGATCTGGAGGAATACCGGTGGCGAAGGCGGCCCCCTGGACGAAGACTGACGCTCAGGTGCGAAAGCGTGGGGAGCAAACAGGATTAGATACCCTGGTAGTCCACGCCGTAAACGATGTCGACTTGGAGGTTGTGCCCTTGAGGCGTGGCTTCCGGAGCTAACGCGTTAAGTCGACCGCCTGGGGAGTACGGCCGCAAGGTTAAAACTCAAATGAATTGACGGGGGCCCGCACAAGCGGTGGAGCATGTGGTTTAATTCGATGCAACGCGAAGAACCTTACCTGGTCTTGACATCCACGGAAGTTTTCAGAGATGAGAATGTGCCTTCGGGAACCGTGAGACAGGTGCTGCATGGCTGTCGTCAGCTCGTGTTGTGAAATGTTGGGTTAAGTCCCGCAACGAGCGCAACCCTTATCCTTTGTTGCCAGCGGTCCGGCCGGGAACTCAAAGGAGACTGCCAGTGATAAACTGGAGGAAGGTGGGGATGACGTCAAGTCATCATGGCCCTTACGACCAGGGCTACACACGTGCTACAATGGCGCATACAAAGAGAAGCGACCTCGCGAGAGCAAGCGGACCTCATAAAGTGCGTCGTAGTCCGGATTGGAGTCTGCAACTCGACTCCATGAAGTCGGAATCGCTAGTAATCGTGGATCAGAATGCCACGGTGAATACGTTCCCGGGCCTTGTACACACCGCCCGTCACACCATGGGAGTGGGTTGCAAAAGAAGTAGGTAGCTTAACCTTCGGGAGGGCGCTTACCACTTTGTGATTCATGACTGGGGTGAAGTCGTAACAAGGTAACCGTAGGGGAACCTGCGGTTGGATCACCTCCTTACCTTAAAGAAGCGTACTTTGCAGTGCTCACACAGATTGTCTGATGAAAATGAGCAGTAAAACCTCTACAGGCTTGTAGCTCAGGTGGTTAGAGCGCACCCCTGATAAGGGTGAGGTCGGTGGTTCAAGTCCACTCAGGCCTACCAAATTTGCACCGCAAATTTGACGGCGGTAACTACATGGGGCTATAGCTCAGCTGGGAGAGCGCCTGCTTTGCAGGAGGTTGCGGTTCAATGCATAGCTCCACCATCTCTGTAGTGATTAAAAAAAAATACTTCAGGTGTGCAAAGGTTCACTGAGAAGTTTTGCTCTTTAAAAATCTGGATCAAGCTGAAAATTGAAACACTGAACAACGAAAGTTGTTCGTGAGTCTCTCAAATTTTCGCAACACGATGATGAATCGCAAGAAACATCTTCGGGTTGTGAGGTTAAGCGACTAAGCGTACACGGTGGATGCCCTGGCAGTCAGAGGCGATGAAGGACGTGCTAATCTGCGATAAGCGTCGGTAAGGTGATATGAACCGTTATAACCGGCGATTTCCGAATGGGGAAACCCAGTGTGTTTCGACACACTATCATTAACTGAATCCATAGGTTAATGAGGCGAACCGGGGGAACTGAAACATCTAAGTACCCCGAGGAAAAGAAATCAACCGAGATTCCCCCAGTAGCGGCGAGCGAACGGGGAGGAGCCCAGAGCCTGAATCAGTGTGTGTGTTAGTGGAAGCGTCTGGAAAGGCGCGCGATACAGGGTGACAGCCCCGTACACAAAAATGCACATGCTGTGAGCTCGATGAGTAGGGCGGGACACGTGGTATCCTGTCTGAATATGGGGGGACCATCCTCCAAGGCTAAATACTCCTGACTGACCGATAGTGAACCAGTACCGTGAGGGAAAGGCGAAAAGAACCCCGGCGAGGGGAGTGAAAAAGAACCTGAAACCGTGTACGTACAAGCAGTGGGAGCCTCTTAATGGGGTGACTGCGTACCTTTTGTATAATGGGTCAGCGACTTATATTCTGTAGCAAGGTTAACCGAATAGGGGAGCCGAAGGGAAACCGAGTCTTAACTGGGCGTTAAGTTGCAGGGTATAGACCCGAAACCCGGTGATCTAGCCATGGGCAGGTTGAAGGTTGGGTAACACTAACTGGAGGACCGAACCGACTAATGTTGAAAAATTAGCGGATGACTTGTGGCTGGGGGTGAAAGGCCAATCAAACCGGGAGATAGCTGGTTCTCCCCGAAAGCTATTTAGGTAGCGCCTCGTGAATTCATCTCCGGGGGTAGAGCACTGTTTCGGCAAGGGGGTCATCCCGACTTACCAACCCGATGCAAACTGCGAATACCGGAGAATGTTATCACGGGAGACACACGGCGGGTGCTAACGTCCGTCGTGAAGAGGGAAACAACCCAGACCGCCAGCTAAGGTCCCAAAGTCATGGTTAAGTGGGAAACGATGTGGGAAGGCCCAGACAGCCAGGATGTTGGCTTAGAAGCAGCCATCATTTAAAGAAAGCGTAATAGCTCACTGGTCGAGTCGGCCTGCGCGGAAGATGTAACGGGGCTAAACCATGCACCGAAGCTGCGGCAGCGACACTATGCGTTGTTGGGTAGGGGAGCGTTCTGTAAGCCTGTGAAGGTGTGCTGTGAGGCATGCTGGAGGTATCAGAAGTGCGAATGCTGACATAAGTAACGATAAAGCGGGTGAAAAGCCCGCTCGCCGGAAGACCAAGGGTTCCTGTCCAACGTTAATCGGGGCAGGGTGAGTCGACCCCTAAGGCGAGGCCGAAAGGCGTAGTCGATGGGAAACAGGTTAATATTCCTGTACTTGGTGTTACTGCGAAGGGGGGACGGAGAAGGCTATGTTGGCCGGGCGACGGTTGTCCCGGTTTAAGCGTGTAGGCTGGTTTTCCAGGCAAATCCGGAAAATCAAGGCTGAGGCGTGATGACGAGGCACTACGGTGCTGAAGCAACAAATGCCCTGCTTCCAGGAAAAGCCTCTAAGCATCAGGTAACATCAAATCGTACCCCAAACCGACACAGGTGGTCAGGTAGAGAATACCAAGGCGCTTGAGAGAACTCGGGTGAAGGAACTAGGCAAAATGGTGCCGTAACTTCGGGAGAAGGCACGCTGATATGTAGGTGAAGCCCTTGCGGATGGAGCTGAAATCAGTCGAAGATACCAGCTGGCTGCAACTGTTTATTAAAAACACAGCACTGTGCAAACACGAAAGTGGACGTATACGGTGTGACGCCTGCCCGGTGCCGGAAGGTTAATTGATGGGGTTAGCGGCAAGCGAAGCTCTTGATCGAAGCCCCGGTAAACGGCGGCCGTAACTATAACGGTCCTAAGGTAGCGAAATTCCTTGTCGGGTAAGTTCCGACCTGCACGAATGGCGTAATGATGGCCAGGCTGTCTCCACCCGAGACTCAGTGAAATTGAACTCGCTGTGAAGATGCAGTGTACCCGCGGCAAGACGGAAAGACCCCGTGAACCTTTACTATAGCTTGACACTGAACATTGAGCCTTGATGTGTAGGATAGGTGGGAGGCTTTGAAGTGTGGACGCCAGTCTGCATGGAGCCGACCTTGAAATACCACCCTTTAATGTTTGATGTTCTAACGTTGGCCCCGTAATCCGGGTTGCGGACAGTGTCTGGTGGGTAGTTTGACTGGGGCGGTCTCCTCCTAAAGAGTAACGGAGGAGCACGAAGGTTGGCTAATCCTGGTCGGACATCAGGAGGTTAGTGCAATGGCATAAGCCAGCTTGACTGCGAGCGTGACGGCGCGAGCAGGTGCGAAAGCAGGTCATAGTGATCCGGTGGTTCTGAATGGAAGGGCCATCGCTCAACGGATAAAAGGTACTCCGGGGATAACAGGCTGATACCGCCCAAGAGTTCATATCGACGGCGGTGTTTGGCACCTCGATGTCGGCTCATCACATCCTGGGGCTGAAGTAGGTCCCAAGGGTATGGCTGTTCGCCATTTAAAGTGGTACGCGAGCTGGGTTTAGAACGTCGTGAGACAGTTCGGTCCCTATCTGCCGTGGGCGCTGGAGAACTGAGGGGGGCTGCTCCTAGTACGAGAGGACCGGAGTGGACGCATCACTGGTGTTCGGGTTGTCATGCCAATGGCACTGCCCGGTAGCTAAATGCGGAAGAGATAAGTGCTGAAAGCATCTAAGCACGAAACTTGCCCCGAGATGAGTTCTCCCTGACTCCTTGAGAGTCCTGAAGGAACGTTGAAGACGACGACGTTGATAGGCCGGGTGTGTAAGCGCAGCGATGCGTTGAGCTAACCGGTACTAATGAACCGTGAGGCTTAACCTTACAACGCCGAAGATGTTTTGGCGGAAGAGAAGATTTTCAGCCTGATACAGATTAAATCAGAACGCAGAAGCGGTCTGATAAAACAGAATTTGCCTGGCGGCCTTAGCGCGGTGGTCCCACCTGACCCCATGCCGAACTCAGAAGTGAAACGCCGTAGCGCCGATGGTAGTGTGGGGTCTCCCCATGCGAGAGTAGGGAACTGCCAGGCATCAAATTAA
>NZ_JBHTEB010000006.1:0-3408 GCF_042674625.1 Streptomyces flavalbus | reverse complement strand
CACTGGTCCACAGTCATCCCGGTGGGCTGCCCTGGCTGAGCGAGGCTGACCGGCGGCTGCAGATAAAAAGCGCACTGCCCTGGTGGCTGGTCTGCCGGGGTGACATTCACAAATTCCGCTGTGTGCCACATCTGACAGGACGGCGCTTTGAGCACGGGGTGACGGACTGTTACACGCTGTTCCGGGATGCATACCATCTGGCGGGGACTGATATGCCGGATTTTGAGCGTGAGGATGACTGGTGGCGCAACGGTCAGAACCTGTACCTGGACAATATGGCGGTCACCGGCTTTTACCGGGTGCCCCTGTCCTCTGCACAGGCGGGCGATATTCTGCTGTGCTGCTTTGGTGCTTCGGTACCGAACCATGCCGCCATTTACTGCGGCAACGGTGAGCTGCTTCACCATCTGCCTGAACAACTGAGTAAACGGGAGAGGTATTCCGAAAAATGGCAACGACGAACGCATTCTGTCTGGCGTCACCGCCACTGGCACGCATCTGCCTTCACGGGGATTTGCAACGATTTGGCCGCCGCCTCAGCCTGTATGTGAACACGGCAGCGGAAGCCATCCGGGCGCTGTCGTTACAGATGCCGGGCTTTCGCCGTCAGATGAACGAAGGCTGGTACCAGATACGTATTGCCGGTGATGACACGGCACCGGAGGCGGTGTACGCCCGTCTTCACGAACAGCTGGGTGAGGGAACGGTCATCCACATTGTGCCGCGACTGGCCGGGGCCGGAAAGGGTGGACTGCAGATTGTGCTGGGGGCGGCAGCCATCGTGGGCTCTTTCTTCACTGCCGGGGCATCGATGGCGTTATGGGGTTCAGCCCTGGCAGCCGGTGGTTTTTCTGCCACCACGATGCCGTTTTCACTGGGTGCCAGCATGATACTGGGCGGTGTGGCCCAGATGCTGGCCCCGAAGGCAAAAACACCGGATTACCGCGCAACGGATAACGGCAGACAGAACACGTACTTTTCCTCGCTGGATAACATGATTGCCCAGGGGAACCCGATGCCGGTGCCTTACGGGGAAATGCTGGTTGGCTCCCGCCGTATATCCCAGGACATCAGCACCCGTGATGAAGGCGGGGGCGGAAAGGTCGTGGTTATCGGGCGGCAGGGGTAAAAAGAATAAAAAAATCCCGCAGTGATCGCGGAGCTGCGGGACAGAGCAAACGAAGATTAAGTGTAAGGAGTTATTTTTGTATCACGGAAAAAAACATTAACGCAGAGAAATTATAGCGCCACAGTCAGTGTGTGAAAATGTGAAGATATTCAGAATTTTTATGCCATTACCGGTTTTAACCAACAGGATTATCGGTGGGCATGAAAGAAAACCCCGGTATCTGCTGATACCGGGTTTCTTGCATGGCAGAAATGTGTTTCATGCTTTTCGGGCGAAGGATATCCGACTTCTGTACGGAATGGCAAGTGGCGGTTAATTTATTCAGGGGAAGGCTGTATGGGAAAAGGTGGCGGCAAGGCACACACGCCTCGTGAGGCGAAGGATAATCTCAAATCCACGCAGATGATGAGCGTGATTGATGCGATTGGTGAGGGACCGATTGAAGGTCCGGTGAAGGGACTGCAGAGTATTCTGGTGAACAAAACCCCACTGACGGACACGGACGGCAATCCCGTGATACACGGTGTGACGGCGGTCTGGCGTGCCGGGGAGCAGGAGCAGACACCACCGGAAGGCTTTGAGTCCTCCGGAGCTGAAACCGGACTGGGCGTGGAAGTGACGAAGGCAAAACCGGTGACGCGCACCATTACGTCCGCGAACATTGACCGCCTGCGGGTTACCTTCGGGGTGCAGTCACTGGTGGAGACCACCTCAAAGGGTGACCGTAACCCGGCATCCGTCCGCCTGCTGATTCAGTTACAGCGTAACGGTAACTGGGTGACAGAAAAGGACGTCACCATTAACGGCAAGACCACCTCGCAGTTCCTGGCCTCGGTGATTCTGGATAATCTGCCGCCCCGGCCCTTTAACATCCGGATGGTCAGGGAGACGGCGGACAGCACCACGGACCAGCTGCAGAATAAGACGCTGTGGTCGTCATACACCGAAATCATCGATGTGAAACAGTGCTACCCGAACACGGCCATTGTGGGGCTGCAGGTGGATGCGGAGCAGTTCGGCGGCCAGCAGATGACGGTGAACTACCATATCCGCGGTCGCATCATCCAGGTGCCGTCAAACTATGACCCGGAAAAACGCACGTACAGTGGTATCTGGGACGGCAGTCTGAAACCGGCATACAGCAACAACCCGGCCTGGTGTCTGTGGGACATGCTGACTCACCCGCGCTACGGCATGGGAAAACGTCTGGGGGCGGCGGATGTGGACAAGTGGGCGCTGTATGCCATCGGGCAGTACTGCGACCAGACGGTCCCGGATGGTTTCGGGGGCACAGAGCCGCGGATGACCTTTAATGCGTACCTGGCACAACAGCGTAAGGCGTGGGACGTTCTCAGTGATTTCTGCTCTGCGATGCGCTGTATGCCGGTATGGAACGGCCAGACGCTGACGTTCGTTCAGGACCGCCCGTCGGATGTGGTGTGGCCGTACACCAACAGCGATGTGGTGGTGGATGATAACGGCGTGGGGTTTCGCTACAGCTTCAGCGCCCTGAAGGACCGCCACACGGCGGTGGAGGTGAATTACACCGACCCGCAGAACGGCTGGCAGACCTCCACGGAACTGGTGGAAGACCCGGAAGCCATACTGCGCTACGGACGCAACCTGCTGAAGATGGACGCGTTCGGCTGTACCAGCCGCGGTCAGGCCCACCGTGCCGGGCTGTGGGTGATAAAGACCGGACTGCTGGAAACGCAGACGGTGGATTTCACGCTCGGGTCTCAGGGGCTGCGTCACACACCCGGTGACATTATTGAAATCTGTGATAACGACTATGCCGGGACCATGACCGGCGGACGTGTCCTGTCCATTGATGCTGCCAGCCGCACCCTGACACTGGACCGTGAGGTGACCCTGCCGGAGACAGGTGCCGCCACGGTGAACCTGATTAACGGCAGCGGTAAGCCGGTGAGCGTGGCCATCACTGCACACCCCGCGCCGGACCGGATACAGGTCAGCACCCTGCCTGATGGTGTGGAGACATACGGTGTGTGGGGACTCTCCCTGCCGTCACTGCGCCGTCGCCTGTTCCGCTGTGTCTCCATCCGGGAAAACACGGACGGCACCTTTGCCATCACGGCGGTGCAGCACGTACCGGAAAAAGAAGCCATCGTGGATAACGGTGCCCGCTTTGAGCCGCAGTCAGGTTCCCTGAACAGCGTCATCCCACCGGCAGTGCAGCACCTGACGGTGGAGGTGAGCGCAGCTGACGGCCAGTATCTGGCGCAGGCGAAATGGGACACGCCGCGGGTGGTGAAGGG
>NZ_JBHTEB010000005.1:0-6620 GCF_042674625.1 Streptomyces flavalbus | reverse complement strand
GCCGCCATCGCTTCCGGGTTACGGTGAGCACCGCCCAGCGGTTCCGGGATGATGGAGTCGATCAGTTTCAGTTCTTTCAGACGCGGAGCGATGATACCCATCGCTTCAGCCGCCAGCGGCGCTTTGTCGGCGCTCTTCCACAGAATGGACGCACAACCTTCCGGCGAGATAACGGAATAGGTGCTGTATTGCAGCATATTCACTTTATCGCCCACGCCAATCGCCAGCGCACCGCCAGAACCACCTTCACCGATAACCGTACAAACTACCGGTACGCCGAGGCGAGACATTTCACGCAGGTTGCGTGCAATGGCTTCAGACTGACCACGTTCTTCTGCGCCCACGCCCGGATAAGCCCCCGGGGTGTCGATAAAGGTGATGATAGGCATCTTAAAGCGTTCAGCCATTTGCATCAGACGCAGTGCTTTGCGGTAACCTTCTGGCGCTGGCATACCAAAGTTACGGCGAATTTTTTCTTTGGTTTCACGACCTTTTTGATGACCAATGATCATCACCGGACGACCATCGAGACGGGCGATACCACCGACGATAGCTTTATCGTCTGCATACGCGCGGTCGCCAGCCAGTTCGTCAAATTCATCAAATGCCAGGCGAACGTAATCCAGGGTATAAGGACGCTGTGGATGGCGTGCCAGTTGCGCGATCTGCCATGCACGAGATCGGCGAAGATTTTACGCGTCAGTTCTACGCTTCACGCAGACGATGCACTTCTTCATCGATGTTAATATCCAGTTTCTCATCCTGACGGCTAACCGCAGTCAGAAGAATCGATTTTCGCTTCCAGCTCTGCAATCGGCTGTTCAAAATCAAGGAAATTCAGACTCATAGTATTCCTGTATTAGTCAAACTCCAGTTCCACCTGCTCCGAACCAATGAGGCCACGGAGATCGTTTAATAAACGATCGCTCGGAGAGACACGCCACGTCGCGCCAAAACGCAACCGCGCGCGTGCATCCGCCCTCTGATAGTCGAGATGTACTGGAATTGTCCCAGAGCGGTGGGGTTCCAGAGACTGACGGAGTCGGTTTAAAAGCTGGTCATCAATTTGCCTGTCCGTCAGCGAGATAGCAAGCCCGCGGCATATTTTCCCGGGCTTCGTCAATATCCATCACTTCGCGAGCGGTCATTTTAAGCCCACCGCTGAAGTCATCAAAGCTGACCTGTCCGCTGACGATAAGTATGCGGTCTTTTTCCAGCAATTGCTGGTATTTATCCAGGGCGTCAGTAAACAACATCACTTCCAGCCGCCCGGAACGGTCATCCAGCGTGCAGATACCGATACGATTGCCGCGCTTGGTGACCATAACCCGCGCGGCAACAACGAGCCCCGCAGCCGTGATGACTTACCACGTTCTGTCGGGTGCATGTCTTTCAGCCTTACGCCTCCGACATAACGCTCAATCTCTTTTAAATACTGGTTGATAGGGTGTCCGTCAGGTACAGGCCTAACGTTTCACGTTCCCCATCTAACACCACCTGCTCCGGCCACGGTTGGCAGCTGGCGTAGGATTGTTCAATTTGTTCCGGCTCTTCGGCCAGCACGCCGAACATATCGGCCTGACCGATAGCTTCCGCTTTCGCGTGTTGATCTGCCGCTTTTAACGCATCGCCCAGCGAGTTCATCAGCGCCGCGCATGTGGCCCAAGACAGTCAAACGCCCCGGACATGATCAGTTTTTCCAGCACGCGACGGTTCAACTTTTTGGTGTCGGTACGGGCGCAGATCAAACAGTTCGCGGAAGTAGCCGCCTTTATTACGGGCTTCGATGATCGCCTCAATCGGACCTTCACCTACCCCTTTGATCGCGCCAATACCATACACGATTTCGCCGTCGTCGTTGACGTGGAAATGGTAAAGACCGGAGTTTATATCTGGTGGCAGGATTTCAGCCCCATCCGCCAGCACTCATCCACCAGGCCCACCACCTTCTCGGTGTTGTCCATATCGGCGGTCATTACCGCCGCCATAAACTTCCGCCGGATAGTGCGCTTTCAGCCATAACGTTTGATATGACACCAAAGCATAGGCCGCAGAGTGCGATTTGTTAAATCCGTAACCAGCGAATTTCTCCACCAGGTCGAAGATTTTCATCGCCAGTTCGGCGTTGATTCCGTTCTTTTCTGCACCTTCAGCAAATACAGAACGCTGCTTAGCCATCTCTTCCGGCTTTTTCTTACCCATCGCACGACGCAGCATCTCCGCACCACCGAGGGTATAACCAGAAAGCACCTGCGCAATCTGCATGACCTGTTCCTGATACAGGATAATGCCGTAGGTTGGCTCCAGTACCGGTTTCAGGCTTTCATGCTGCCACTGCACATCCGGATAGGAGATCTCTTCGCGACCATGTTTACGGTCGATAAAGTTATCCACCATCCCTGATTGCAACGGACCGGGCGGAACAGTGCCACCAGTGCGATCATATCTTCGAAGCAGTCAGGTTGCAGACGCTTGATCAGGTCCTTCATGCCGCGCGATTCAAGCTGGAATACCGCCGTGGTTTCCAGCGTTGCAGCATGTCGAAGCTTTTCTTGTCATCCAGCGGGATCGCGGCGATATCCAGCGGCGGCTCGCCATTCTTCGCCCGCCGCTTGTTGATCATCTCCAGCGCCCAGTTGATGATGGTGGCGTACGCAAACCGAGGAAGTCGAACTTCACCAGCCCGGCGTATTCAACGTCGCTTTTATCAAACTGGGTGACCGGATGTTTGCCCTCTTCATCGCAATAAAGCGGCGCAAAATCGGTAATTTTGGTCGGCGCGATAACCGCCCCACCGGCGTGCTTACCGGCGTTACGGGTGACCCCTTCCAGTTTGCGCGCCATGTCGATCAGCGCCTTAACTTCTTCATCCGCTTCGTAGATTTCCGGCAGCTGCGGCTCGGCTTCAAACGCTTTCGCCAGCGTCATCCCCGGATCGGGCGGGATCAGTTTCGAGATACGATCGACAAATCCGTACGGATGCCCCAGTACGCGGCCTACGTCGCGGATCACCGCTTTCGCCGCCATCGTACCGAAGGTGATGATCTGCGATACCGCATCGCGACCGTACATGTCCGCTACGTGTTCGATAACCTGGTCGCGTTTCTCCATACAGAAGTCAACGTCGAAGTCAGGCATGGAGACACGTTCCGGGTTAAGGAAACGTTCGAACAGCAGGTCAAATTCCAGCGGATCGAGGTCGGTAATTTTCAGCGCGTAGGCCACCAGTGACCCTGCACCGGAACCACGGCCTGGCCCTACCGGTACGCCGTTATCTTTCGACCACTGGATAAATTCCATAACGATGAGGAAGTAACCCGGGAAGCCCATCTGGTTGATAACCTGAAGTTCAGTATCCAGACGTTCGTCATACTTCCGGGCGACGCTTAAGACGTTCTTCCTCGTCAGGGAATAAAAAGCCAGACGCTCTTCAGGCCCTCTTTTGCACGCTTGACCAGATAATCTTCGGTGCTCATGTCCCCGGTCGGGAACTGCGGCAGGAAGTATTCACCAAGACGCACAGTTACGTTACAGCGTTTGGCGATCTCAACGGTGTTGGCAAGGGCTTCGGGGATGTCGGCAAACAGCTCACACATCTCCTCTTCGCTACGCATATATTGCTGCGGCGAATAGTCGCGGGCGTTTAGGATCGTCGAGGGTAAAGCCGTCATGGATCGCGACGCGGATTTCGTGTGCGTCAAAGTCGCTGCTGTCGATAAAGCGCACGTCATTGGTCGCCACGACGGGCAAACCGCGCGCTTCCGCCAGTTCCACCGCCGCGTGCAGATAGCTTTCTTCATCCGGCCTGCCGGTGCGGATCAGCTCGAGAAAATAGCGATCCGGGAAGTGTTCTTCATAAAACGCGACACACTCATCTACCAGCGCGCTGTTACCACGCAAAAGACTGCGTCCGACGTCGCCCATGCGCCCGCCGGAAAGAAGGATCAACCCTTCGTTTAATTCGATAAGCCAGTCGCGATCGATGATCAGCCCGGCGGCACCGTACCCGCGCTGATACGCTTTTGAGATCAGCAACGTCAGATTCTGATAGCCGGTATTGTTCGCCGCCAGTACCGTCAGGTGGGTTAACTCATCACCCAGCAGGTCGCACTGGACATTAAAATCTGCCCGACGATGGGCTTAATCCCTGCGCCATGTCCCGCTCCGTAGAACTTCACCAGACCGCAAAGGTTGGTGAAATCGGTGATCGCCAGTGCTGGCATACCCAACGCCGCCGCCTTTTTTACCAGCGGTGCGGTTTTGGCCAGGCCATCGATCATCGAGTAGTCGCTGTGCACCCGCAGGTGTACGAAACGTGGTTCAGACATCTTCAGATTCCGGTTTACTTAATCTCGACACAAGAATCGGACGCAAGTCCAGTGCGCGTTTGACAGGCCCAAAGCTGCGCCGATGGTGTTCGGTCGCGCCGTGTTCAGCCAGTTTTTCCAGATGAAAAGCGGTTGGATACCCTTTGTGTTGGGCAAAACCATATTGCGGGAAAACAATATCCAGCGCCGCCATTTCGGCGTCACGCGTCACTTTCGCCAGGATAGACGCGGCACTGATTTCCGGTACGCGGCTATCACCTTTCACCACAGCCATCGAAGGCATCGGTAATTTCGGGCAGCGGTTACCATCAATCAACACGTATTTCCGGCGCAATATGCAGCCCAGCGACGGCACGCTGCATCGCCAGCATGGTCGCATGTAAAATGTTCAGTTCGTCGATTTCGTGAGGTTCCGCGCGGCCCAGACTCCAGCTCAACGCTTTCTCTTTGATCTCTTCAGAGCACCAGACGGCGTTTTTCGCTCAGCTTTTTGGAATCATTCAGCCCGGCAATTGGGCGCGCCGGGTCAAGGATCACCGCAGCGGTGACGACCGCGCCAACTAACGGCCCGCGTCCGACTTCATCCACACCCGCAACCAGCTGCGTGTGCGGATAGACAAATTCGATCATTGTGCTAACTCCAGAACGGCTTGTGCCGCCTGCTCATCGGCATTGCAGCGGATCTGCTGATGCAGTTCACGGAAGGTGTCGTGCATCGCGTGGCTGGTTTTCCCGTTCGCCAACAGCGGTAACAGCGCCGCAGCCAGTTTTTGCGGCTCACACTCTTCCTGCAATAACTCTTTGACTAACTCTCTGCCCGCCAGCAGATTTGGCAGCGAGACATAATCAGTTTTCACCAGTCGCTTCGCCAGCCAGAAGGTAAAAGGCTTCATGCGATATCCCACTACCATCGGGCATTTAGCCAGCATACACTCCAGGGCTGCCGTACCCGACGCCAGTAGTGCCGCATCGCTGGCGACCATCACCTCACGGCCCATTCCATCCAGCAAATGAACCGACAGGTCTGGCGCGACTGCAGCTTTGATGCGTTCAAACTGCTCGCGGCGTTTGGCATTCACCAGCGGCACCACGATTTCGAGATCCGGATATGTCTGGCGCAAAAGCTGGGCCGTTTTCAGGAAATCGGCACTAAGCATTTCGACTTCTGCACCACGGCTGCCCGGCAACAATGCCAGACAGTGGGCATCGTCAGGATCCCCAGCACATCACGGGCACCATTTTTATCTGGATCTAATGGCATGGCATCAGCCATGGTATGACCGATAAAGCGGCACGGTACGTTGTATTTGTCATAAAACGCTTCGAAAGGCAGAAATGCGAGCACCAGATCGGTGGCTCTGCCTATTTTGAAAACGCGTTTCTGTCGCCACGCCCAGACGGACGGACTGACGTAATGAATGGTTTTGATACCCTGCTTTTTGAGGTTACCTTCAAGAGTAATATTGAAGTCAGGCGCATCAATACCAACAAAAACATCTGGCTTCAGTTCACCAAAACGCTTTGTCAGATCGGCACGAATATGCAGTAAGCGACGCAGACGACCGAGCACTTCAACAATGCCCATCACCGCCAGTTCTTCCATTTCGTACCGGCTTCGCAGCCTTCAGCCTGCATTCGTGGCCCGGCAACACCAACAAAGCGGGCGTTGGGCACACGTTCTTTCAGAGCGCGGATTAAACCGGCACCCAGGATATCGCCGGAGGTTTCTCCGGCGACCAGGGCAATCGTTAATGGACGCTGTTCAGTCATTAACGAATCAGACCGCGCGTTGAGCGTGCAAAGAAATCGGTAAAGGCTTTCACTTCCGGATATGTTTCCGCCAGTTCAGCAATTTCCGGTTTCACTTCATTGAGCGTTTTACCGCTACGATAAGATCAGCTTATACGCATTGCGGATAGCGGTAATCGCCTCACGGCTGAATCCGCGGCGCTTCAGCCCTTCGATATTGACACCGAACGGCGTTGCGTGGTTACCCTGCGCAATGACATAAGGGGGACGTCCTGCGCCACACCGGAGCAGCCGCCAACCATCACATGCGCACCAATGATGCAGAACTGATGGACTGCGGTCATGCCGCCGATGATCGCGAAGTCGTCAACCGATACGTGACCCGCCAGCGTTGCGTTGTTGGCGAGGATACAGCGGTTACCTACCGTACAATCGTGCGCAATGTGCGCGTTGATCATCAGTAAGTTGTCGCTGCCCACCTTCGTCAATCCACCGCCCTGGACTGTGCCACGATGAATGGTGACGCTTTCGCGAATGCGGTTA
>NZ_JBHTEB010000004.1:0-4424 GCF_042674625.1 Streptomyces flavalbus | reverse complement strand
GTGTACGGGTTCCACTGAATACCCAGCGAGGTGACGAACTCTTCGCTGAACTGATGCCAGTCAACTTCCGGGTAAGCGGCGATGTGGGCGTTGTAGTTACCGACAGCGCCGTTGATTTTGCCGAGGATCTCCACCTGGTTAAGCTGGCGGTACTGGCGCTCCATACGGTAGGCGACGTTAGCCATCTCTTTACCAATGGTTGACGGCGTGGCTGGCTGACCGTGGGTACGGGACAGCAGCGGGATATCGCGATACTGAACGGCAGAGATTTTTAATGCCATCAATCAGTTGACGCCAGTACGGCAGGATCACTTCATCACGCGCGGTTTTCAGCATTAATGCGTGGGAGAGGTTATTGATATCTTCCGAAGTACAGGCAAAGTGGATGAATTCAGAAACCGCGTGCAGTTCCGGGATCTCCGCCACTTTTTCTTTCAGGAAATACTGAACCGCTTTAACGTCGTGGTTAGTGGTACGCTCGATGGTTTTGATGCGTGCTGCATCTTCTTCGCTGAAACTGGCGACAATTGCATCAAGGTAACCGATTGCGTCGGCAGCAAAGCAGGAACTTCCTTGATCGCTGCGTGCGCGGCCAGTTTTTGCAGCCAACGTACTTCAACTTGTACACGGAATTTCAGCAAACCATATTCGCTGAAAATCCCGCGCAGCGCGCTGACTTTATCGCCGTAGCGTCCATCGACAGGGGAAACGGCGGTCAGTGAGGATAATTCCATAGATCACAACTCCGGGGTTAAATGAGCAAGAATTTGTTTTGCCTGAGTGGTCAGGCGATTACGAGAAAACATCAGTTGCAGACGTCCGCCGCCGACCTGGTGCCAGAGCACGGCGGCGCGAATGCCTGCCAGCAGGGTTGCGCGAACTTTCGCCTGCACTTGTGGGCTTTGCAGTACAGCAGGGGAACCGGTGACCTGAATGCGCGGGCCAAGCGGGCTAATCACATCAACATAGATAGCAGCCATCGCGCTCATCAGCGTTTCGGACTGTAAATCGAAGTGTTCGAGCTGGCGTTGCAGGCCGTTGATCCGGTTGCCCAGAGTGTCGAGCGCACCTTTCGCTGAGGAGAGTTTGCGCTCAAGCACCATCAGACTGAGTGTGTAGCGGGTTAATTCGGCGTTTAAGCCCTGGCGACTGCTGGCATTGAGCACGCCGAGCAAGGTTTCCAGCCCGACGCGCAGGTTGGCTTCGCTACCGCCAAAAACCGCCAGCGTCGAGCTGGGGTTCATATCGATAATACTGTTGAGTGAGACGTGTAGCGCATCGGCATCACAATGCCCCTGGTGAGCGAGTTGTTGCACCAGGCGTGCCGACTGACAAATACCGGCCAGGGCGAGGGTGATGTCATAGTAATTCTTTGCCACGTTCACTGCTTCCTTGTTTTAAGTAAAGATAATAATCAGACCGGCAGCGGCAGACGCTGCTCAATAATACCGCCACCGAGGCACACTTCACCGTTATAGAAAACGGCAGACTGGCCCGGCGTCACGGCGGCAACCGGCTCATCGAAAATCACTTCAATGCGATCATCGTCCAGCGCCTTGACGGTGCACGGGATGTCGGTCTGGCGATAGCGGGTTTTTACCGTGCAACGCATAGTACCGGTGAACGGTTCGCGATCGACCCAGTGCAGCTGCTGGGCAATCAGACCGACAGACATCAGACGCGGGTGTTCATGGCCTTGCGCAACAATCAGAATGTTGTTTTCGACGTCTTTATCGACCACATACCACGGTTCTTCGGTGCCGTCTTTGGTGCCACCGATACCCAGACCTTTACGCTGACCGAGGGTGTGATACATCAGCCCCTGGTGCTCACCAATTTCATCGCCATCGACGGTAATGATTTTGCCCGGTTGCGCCGGGAGATAACGGCCCAGGAACTCGCGGAATTTACGTTCGCCAATGAAGCAAATGCCGGTAGAGTCTTTTTTCGCGGTGACCAGACCAAGATCTTCAGCAATCTTACGCACCTGCGGTTTTTCCAGTTCGCCGACCGGGAACAGGCTTTGCGCAATCTGCTCATGGCTGAGCGTATAAAGGAAGTAGCTCTGGTCTTTATTGCTGTCCAGACCACGCAGCAGGCGGCTCTTGCCATCGACATCTGCCCGACGTACGTAATGACCGGTAGCGATATAATCGGCACCTAAATCTTCGGCGGCAAATTCGAGGAAAGCTTTAAATTTGATCTCTTTGTTGCACAGAATATCCGGATTGGCGTGCGACCGGCTTTATATTCGGCAAGGAACAGTTCGAAGACGTTGTCCCAGTACTCGGCAGCAAAGTTAACGGTGTGCAGTTCAATGCCGAGCTTGTCGCAGACAGCCTGGGCATCAGCCAGATCCGCTGCCGCTGTGCAATATTCCTCACCGTCGTCTTCTTCCCAGTTCTTCATAAACAGGCCTTCGACCTGATATCCCTGTTGTTGCAACAGCCAGGCAGAAACGGAGGAATCGACACCGCCGGACATGCCGACGATTACTTTTTTTGCGGTTTCAGACATTGGATCACTCACGACATTGAACTTCAAGGCGGCGTATTCTATCACGCAGCCTTTTAGATGACACCCTTTGTAAAAGGCCAGTTAAAATCGCCAATCATCTCCAGCGGATAGCGTTGCCCGCTTTGATAACAACGAATACTTTCCGCCACCAGCGGCGAACGAAGATTTGACGCCTGTAAAATTTCTTCGGCGCTGACCCAACGGCAGCAGTCGATATCGCTGTCATGAGGCTGCGTCGGGCATATTTGCTCAAGCTCAATGGCAAAGAGGAAACGCAAAAACGGCGTTTTATCGGGCGCAATCCACTGATGCATACGAATAAAGTGTTGCGGCTGCGCGCTGATGCCGGTTTCTTCCCACAGCTCACGGGCGGCGGCTTCCACTAAGGTTTCATCGGCTTCCAGGTGCCCGGCAGGTTGGTTCCATAACGCTTTACCATTAATCGTCTCTTCAACGACTAAAAATTTGCCTTCTGCGTGCACCACGCAAGCAACGGTAACGTGCGGTTTAAACATTTTGCATCCTTAATCTGTCGCGTCTCGCCATTCGCCATTGGCAAGATTATCCAAAGAGTAATCCCCCATCGCATAGCGAATCAGTCGCAGCGTGGGGAAACCAACATGGGCGGTCATGCGGCGCACCTGGCGATTACGTCCTTCATATAAGGTGATCTTCAGCCAGCTGGTGGGAATACTTTTGCGCTCACGAATTGGTGGATTCCGCGGCCATAACCACGCGGGTTCTTCAACCAGCTCCGCGCCTGCGGGCAGGGTAGGGCCATCATTTAAGGTTACGCCATTGCGCAAGGCTTCAAGTGCGTCTTGTGTGGGAATACCTTCCACCTGCACATAATAGATTTTTCCGGTGCGTTTACCCGGCTGGGTTAAACGCGCCTGCAACGCGCCGTTATTGGTCAGCACCAGTAACCCTTCGCTGTCGCGGTCGAGACGACCTGCCGCATACACCCCCTGAACCGGGATGAATTCTTTTAATGTTTTGCGTCCGGCTTCATCGGTGAACTGCGGAAGAACATCGTAGGGTTTATTGAACAGGATCACACGCGTGGGCTGGTTTTCAGGTTTACGCCTGGTAGAACGTTGCGAGCTGAATCGCTTAACCTGGTGATTTCTAAAAGAAGTTTTTTGCATGGTATTTTCAGAGATTATGAATTGCCGCATTATAGCCTAATAACGCGCATCTTTCATGACGGCAAACAATAGGGTAGTATTGACAAGCCAATTACAAATCATTAACAAAAAATTGCTCTAAAGCATCCGTATCGCAGGACGCAAACGCATATGCAACGTGGTGGCAGACGAGCAAACCAGTAGCGCTCGAAGGAGAGGTGAATGGAAAGTAAAGTAGTTGTTCCGGCACAAGGCAAGAAGATCACCCTGCAAAACGGCAAACTCAACGTTCCTGAAAATCCGATTATCCCTTACATTGAAGGTGATGGAATCGGTGTAGATGTAACCCCAGCCATGCTGAAAGTGGTCGACGCTGCAGTCGAGAAAGCCTATAAAGGCGAGCGTAAAATCTCCTGGATGGAAATTTACACCGGTGAAAAATCCACACAGGTTTATGGTCAGGACGTCTGGTTGCCTGCTGAAACCCTTGATCTGATTCGTGAATATCGCGTTGCCATTAAAGGCCCGCTGACCACTCCGGTTGGTGGCGGTATTCGCTCTCTGAACGTTGCCCTGCGCCAGGAACTGGATCTCTACATCTGCCTGCGTCCGGTACGTTACTATCAGGGCACTCCAAGCCCGGTTAAACACCCTGAACTGACCGATATGGTTATCTTCCGTGAAAACTCGGAAGACATTTATGCGGGTATCGAATGGAAAGCAGACTCTGCCGACGCTGAGAAAGTGATTAAATTCCTGCGTGAAGAGATGGGCGTGAAG
>NZ_JBHTEB010000003.1:0-3202 GCF_042674625.1 Streptomyces flavalbus | reverse complement strand
CGACAAGCCGCTGACCAGCACAAACCCGCACCAGCCCTTTAGACGCCGGACACCATCACCAACACCACACCACCGTTATCAACGAACCCCCAACAACCGCAGACCAGAAGCCTGGCCAGCACCGCCGAAGCACCCAGGAAACGCCTGCCCCCTTCTCAGAAAACCTCCAACACCCCAGCTCACACCCCACCCACCACACCAACTACGAACCCCGGAATCACATCCGACTCCGCAGCCTCGGACACATCGTCGCGTTCGTACTGGTAGTCGGTGTAGAGGGCCACAAGGTCGGCGGTGACCGGCACGAAGCGGTGACGGCGGGACTTCGCCAGAGCATGGTTGGGGTTGTCCATGCGGCGGCAGACATGCACGTGCGGGCCCTCGATACCACAGCCCACAGCGCGGGAGGAGGCCAGCAGGTGCATGTCGCCGCGGTGCAGCCCGAGCGCCTCACCGATCCGCAGCCCTGTACACGCCAGCAACGCGATCAGGAAACGGTCCCGGGCACTCGGAGCCGCAGCGATCATCCGGCGGATCTGCTCATCGCTGAGGTCCTCATAGCCCGGCTCGGTGACCTTGAAGCGGAACACGGCTGCCTCGACCTGGCGCCGCCGGCCCGACTCGCCGGTATCGAAGCCGGGCGGGGTGAAACGCAGCAACTTCGGCTGCGACAGCAGCCCAGCCGTGTCGGCCGGCACCCAGCCGTGCGCAGCGCCGAACCGCAGGAACTCCCCCACTACCGTCATGATCGCGTTCGCCGTTCCCCCGGGAGCGGTAGCGGGCCGGACCCGGCCGCGCCTGGCCGGCCCGGTGCTGGACAGGGGTCTCGAGCAGCCACTGCTCCAGCCCGGCCAGATCCAGGAAGCTGGGGATCCGCCAGTCCAGCCGCCGCACCCCGCAGTAACTCAAGTAAAGGGCGACCCGCCCCGCATAGGCGCGCTCGGTGTTCGGCGAGCAGCCCCGCGCCCGCAGCGAGGCGAGGTAGGCCACCGCCTCGGTGTGCAGATCAAACGAGCCGGCGTCCACCACCACCCACCGCACCACACCGGTCACCGGAGAAACAGCACGCTCCGCCACAAAATCGGCATCCACGTGACAAACACAACCACCACGCCCAGCGGCGCGTACCGCACTCCGATCAGTACCATCCCCCAGGCGACAACCAGAACAAACATCCCTCATCGCCCACTTTTCCCCGAGATAATGGATGTGCCTGAGTTGAACAAGCGCCCATAGGTAGGCGGCAAGCGAGGGGTGCTCGATGGGTTCTGAACGGTCCTCTGAGGAAGTCCGGCTGAGCACACTTGTCAGCCGACGCAATGAGATTGCCTTCACGCCGCCGCTTTCAGCCCCCGCCGTGTTGCCCTTCGGACAGCTCTCACCACCCGTGTTCGAGCGTGTGGTCGGCGAGGTCATGTGGCTTGTCGACGGGATGAACGACATCCGCGGTTACGGCCGATCCGGACAGGATCAGGGTGGGCTCGACCTCATCGGCAGGAAAAGAGGGAAGACGCACGTCTACCAGGTACGCAGGATCGTCTCCCTCTCCGCGCCCGCCCTCCGTGCGGCCGTCACCGACTTCGCCGGCCCACCCCGCACGGCCACCCCTGAGGAAGGATGGTCCGAGCGACGGTTCGACGCGGTGCGTTTCGTTCTGGCAGCAGGGTGTGTCGTCGACGATACGAAGGTAGAGGACGAGCTCGTGGCCCTGCAGGAGGAGTACCAGGGCGACATAGAAGTCGATCTGTACGACGCAGGTGCCCTGTCTCGGTTCCTGCGGGAGCGCCCGCATCTTGTCGCGGGCGTGTTCGGTCCGGAGTGGGCCAAGGCATTCTGCGGGGTGGAGACCCCTCCGGTTCCGTCCCTCCCGCACGGGTACGCCCTTCTCAACGATCCGCTTGAGCACATGGGGCTGTCCGATGCTCTGCAGCGCGCCCAGCACCTCGCGGATACGGAACCTGAGCCAGCTGCTGAGCTCTTCGGGGCACTGGCACAGGAGCTGGAAGGAGTGTCGTTTACGGGGCATGCCGGTCAGCTCCGCATCCAGCAGCGTGACCTGCTGGTGTCTGCCGGACAGCATGGTGCGGCATTCGCTGTCGCGGCGGAGTTGCTGCTGGACCGGTACGAGGCCGGGGACCGCGTCTTTCTGGACAACCAGATGGAGCAACTGGCTTCCGACGCGGGGGGGCACGGCACCCGACACCTATGTGGTCTTGAAGGCGCTGGCGGACTGGCTCGAATACGGCTATGACCTCGCACCGGTGACCGCCGCACTTGAGACTGTGGTCCAGGCCGGTGAGCCCTGGGCGTCCCGCTTGGTACTGGCCGTCATCGAGCAAATCGTTGTCGACGAAGATCCCGACGATGACCCGGCGGGGCTGTCCGATCTGACTGCCGGACTCGTCACTGCCCAGACAGGTCTTTTGCGTGTTCGGCTGGAATGCTGCCTGGCAGACCTGGCCATCCGCTCCGGACACAGCCCGGATAAGGCCTATGCCGACCTCGACCGGCGTGCGCTGGGCGGCCGCATACCGGAACGGTTCGCGGTCTTGGTGCACATGCGCCGCGGACGCGCCTTGGCCCTGGCCGACCTCGGAGACGAAGCCATCGAGGCCTACCGGCGCGCCGTACTGGCTGCGACGCGCGAGGGCCTGGGAGGCGATGCCAGGCACGCCCTGCGGGCCATCTCCTACCTGTCCGACCAGTACAACCTCGGTTTCGGGCATTCGTCGCGGGCCATGCAGTCGGCCCGCACGGTCGGCGCCAAGGGCGCACGACTCATCGATCTCTCCTTCGACCCGGCCGTCAGCGCCCTGGAGGCGTTCTGGCCGACGGCAAGCTGCCGGACGCTTCCCGCGCCTCCCACCAGTGGCTGTGGCAAGACCGGATATCCGGTGCCCTAACCGACGAACTCCTCGCCCATCAGCGCTACGGCGAAGTGTTCAACCGTGCCGGAGAGACAAACCGCGCAGTGCATCACCTCATCCTTGCCGGCCGTAGAAAAGACGCGCGGAGCGCCGCCGAATCCGTACCCGAGTACCTCGATGTGCGCGACTTGCTACAGGTGCAGGCACGGTGGGTATGCGGCGCAGCCGCAGCGGTGACCGGCCAGCAGGCGGACCTGATCCCGGACGACGCCGTCCCGGGCATCGCCGCACGGCTGGCGGACATCGTCACCACAGGCCCGCAGTCGGGGCTGGCG
>NZ_JBHTEB010000002.1:0-5250 GCF_042674625.1 Streptomyces flavalbus | reverse complement strand
GCGATCTGGTTGAGTTCCCCGAGCGTGCGCAACTCCGCGAACTGCGCCTCGTCGTTGGCGTCCGCGATCGAGCCCGGCCGCAGCCCGTCACCGAGGGAGTAGGTGACGTCGTAGGCGGCGAGGATCTCGCAGAGTTCCTCGAAGTTCTCGTACAGGAAGCTCTCCTTGTGGTGCGCCAGGCACCACGCGGCCATGATCGAGCCGCCGCGGGAGACGATCCCGGTCTTGCGGTTGGCGGTCAGCGGGACGTAGGGCAGGCGCACGCCCGCGTGGACGGTCATGTAGTCCACGCCCTGCTCGGCCTGCTCGATGACCGTGTCCTTGTAGATCTCCCAGGTCAGCTCCTCGGCCCTGCCGTCGACCTTCTCCAGCGCCTGGTAGAGCGGCACCGTGCCGATGGGGACCGGGGAGTTGCGCAGCACCCACTCGCGGGTGGTGTGGATGTTGCGGCCGGTGGACAGGTCCATGACCGTGTCGGCGCCCCAGCGGGTCGCCCAGGTCATCTTCTCGACCTCCTCTTCGATGGAGGAGGTCACCGCGGAGTTGCCGATGTTGGCGTTGACCTTCACCAGGAACCGCTTGCCGATGATCATCGGCTCGATCTCCGGGTGGTTGACGTTGGCGGGCAGCACGGCCCGCCCCGCCGCGATCTCCTCGCGGACCACCTCGGGAGAGACGTTCTCCCTGAGCGCCACGAACTCCATCTCCGGCGTGATCTCCCCGCGGCGCGCGTACGCGAGCTGGGTGACCGCCTTCCCGTCGCGGCCCCGGCGCGGCTGCCGCGGCCGACCGGGGAAGACCGCGTCCAGGTTGCGCAGCCCGCCCCGCGGCGAGGTGTGCTTGATCCCGTCGTCCTCGGGACGGACGGGGCGGCCCGCGTACTCCTCGGTGTCACCGCGGGCGACGATCCAGTTCTCGCGCAGCGGTGACAGACCCCTGCGGACGTCCGTGTCGACGAGTGGATCGGTGTACGGGCCCGATGTGTCGTACAGCGTGACCGACTGCCCGTTGGTGAGGTGCACCTGACGGACCGGCACCTGTATGTCGGCGGGAGCCCGCGACATACGCCTTGTGCCAGCCGATGGACTTCCCGACCTCGGCAGACTCCGTGTCGCTGGAGAGCTGCGTGGAGGCAGGCGTGCGTACGTCCTTGTTGGCCATGAGACCTACTCCCTACGCCGGCATTACCCGGTAACAGGTTCGGCGGTCGACGCAGCGGTTTCCGTCCGCCGATGTCCCGTGTGAAACATCACTCGATGTGGGTGACGTTTCATGTGAAACATCGCTGGGACGGAGGTCAGCGCCCTCTCAGCCCGGTGCTCCGAGCTCCCGCGTTTACAAAGGTGGCTCCACGCTAGCGTCAATTCGGGCGCGGTGAACAGAGGGCCTCTGTCGTTCTTGCGATGATCGGTCGGTGACCACGACGCAGCATCCTCCGTTCCCACCGCCCGAACCACCACGCGGCTCCGCCCCCAGAACCGGCAATGCCCCTGGCCGGGGCCAGGGTTCAGCGGGGTCCGAATTCGGCGGCGAGGGCGGGTACGGGTCTGGGGCCGGGCCCAGCGGTGGGCCTGGTGGTGGGCCCAGTGGGGGGTACGGCGTCGGGCCCGGCGGTGAGTACGGGGGTGGGTACGGCCCGGGGGGCGGGCCTGGGGCCGGTTCCGGTGCCGGTTCCGGAAGCGGTGGTGCTTCCGGTGGCCCCGGCGGACGTTCCGGTGGCCCTGGGGGGCGCGGGCCCGGAGGTGGCGGAGGACGTGGGTCGTCCGGCGGCGGTGGTGGACACGGGGCGTCCGGCGGCGGTGGTGGACACGGGTCCGGTGACCACGATGGGCACGGAGTCGGTGGAAACGGAGGGCACGGGCCTGGTGACCACGGCGGACACGGCGCCGGAGGTGGGCACTCGCACGGTCACGGGCACGGGCCCGCCGCGCCGGTCTCCCAGCACCTGCGCAAGGTGATCGCGGCGATCCTCATCCCGTTCACCGCCGCGGTCGTCATCGGTCTCGCCGTCCTGTGGCCCGGGGGCGCGCCCCCGCACGAGCGCACCGGGGTCGGTTTCGATCGGCAGACCCAGCAGGCCACGGTCACCAAGGTGGAGAGCCTGAGCTGCTCCTCCGTGAACGGCTCCACGGTCCCGCCGACGGGCGACACCTCCACCGCCGAGGGCTCCTCCGCGCAGCAACAGGCGCAGGGCACCTGCAAGAAGGCGACGATCCGGATCGACACCGGCAAGGACAGCGGCCGTACGTTCACCGAGATCGTGCAGCCGGACCAGTCCCGGCAGTTGCACGAGGGCCAGGAGGTCGTGGTCGCCTACGAGCCCTCGGCGCCCAAGGACCTGCAGTACTCGGTGACCGATGTGAACCGCAGGCTGCCCCTGGCCCTGCTCGCGGGCATCTTCGCGGTCGCCGTCGTGGTCGTCGGACGGCTGCGGGGCGTCATGTCGCTGGTCGCCCTCGCCGCCAGCTTCCTGGTGCTGAACTTCTTCATCCTGCCCGCGATCCTCCAGGGCTCGAACCCGTTGCTCGTGGCGGTCATCGGGGCGAGCGCCATCATGCTGATGGCCCTGTACCTGTGCCACGGTCTGTCAGCCCGTACATCGGTCGCGGTACTCGGCACCCTGGTCTCGCTGCTGCTGATCGGCGTCCTCGGCTCGCTGTTCATCGACTGGGCCGCGCTCACCGGCAACACCGACGACAACACCGGCCTCATCCACGGCCTGTACCCGACGATCGACATGAGCGGTCTGCTGCTCGCCGGTATCATCATCGGCTCGCTCGGCGTCCTGGACGACGTGACCGTCACACAGACCTCCGCCGTGTGGGAGTTGCACGAGGCGAACCCGACGATGGGCTGGCGCGGCCTGTACCGCGCGGGCATCCGCATCGGCCGCGACCACATCGCGTCCGTCGTTAACACCCTCGTCCTCGCGTACGCCGGTGCCGCGCTGCCGCTGCTGCTGCTCTTCTCCATCGCGCAGAGCAGCGTGGGGGCGGTCGCCAACAGCGAACTGGTCGCTGAGGAGATCGTGCGCACACTGGTGGGCTCGATCGGCCTGGTGGCGTCGGTGCCGGTCACCACGGCGCTGGCGGCGCTCGTGGTCTCGGCCGACCGGCCCGGACCCCGGCAGGGCCAGGACGCCGCACCGACCGGTCGCCCGGCTGCGGCATCTGGCGGCCGGGGGCGTCGCCGGAGGCGCTGACCCGGCGAGTCGGAGCGAGAAGCGCGCCCTCGCCCGCCCTCATCCGCATCCGCATCCGCAGGTGAAGCGTTACGCCACCTGTCTGGAGTAACGCTTCACCCAGCGCCCTGGTCCGCGAGGATGCGGTCGAGGGCCTCGTCGAGGTGGGCGTCGAAGTCGCCGAGCACGCCCTCCTGGCCCAACGGCACCAGCCTGTCGGTGCGGTCGAGGAACGCCACGAGCGGTGCCGACGACGACCGGAACAGCGCTTGGTCGGCGCCGACCTGGAGCCGGATCAGGACCTCGCCCAGCGCCTCGGGTTCGACCGGTGTGACCCGCACATCGCCCTCGCCGCACGGCCGACCGACCCCGTCGATCAGCAGCTCACGCCCGAACGCCCAGGTCACGGGTGCGTCCCCGGGCAGATGGAAGGTCAGCCGCACGGCATAGGGATCACAGGTCTCGTAGCGCAGCTCCACCGGGATGCGGAAGGAGAGCTCCTCGGAGACGAGAAAGCTCATCATGACCTCTGCCTGTACCGCCTGTACGGACTCGCGCATCGCCTACCCCGTCATTTGCCGTCGACTGGCCGGGAATGAACCCTGAACACTGTTGGAATCTTGCTGAATGTGTGCATCAGATCACAAGGAGTGAGTTTTCAGATACTGATAGAGATCGCAAGTGAGCCGAGAAACTGTCCGATCTCGTCCTGCAACTGCCGGACCGCGGGGAGCAGCCGGTCGGCCTGGTGGGCCGGGAGGGAGATCGCCATCGTCGCGGCGGTGGTGCCCACGGTCAGGGGGATCGCCGCGCAGACCGTTCCGAGCGCGTACTCCTGCCGCTCGACCACCGGCTCCATGCTCTGGTTCCGTTCCAGCCGTCGTAGCAGGCCGTGGTTGTCGCGGACCGTGTACGGGGTGATCGGCTGCACGGGGTAGCGGTCGAGGTGGTCGCGGCGGGCGCCGTCGTCCAGTTGGGACAGGAGGCACTGCCCGATGGCGTGCGCGTGTCCGGTCTCCCGGAAGTCGGCCCACTCCTCCACCGCCGGGTTGCCCGGGGTGTCGGAGACGCATCTGACGTCGATCTCGCCCTCGCGGTAGAGCGCGTAGTAGACGGGTACGCCGATGGCGTCCCGCCAGCGCGCGAGGGCGTCAACGATCGTGCTGCGACGTTTCTGCTGGGCTCCGACGCTGCTCAGCCGCTCGGCGGCCTCTCCGAGGAAGTACAGCCCCTGCTCCCGGCGTAGATAGCCCTCGTGGGCGAGGGTGCGCAGCAGGTGGTAGGCCGTGGGGAGGGCGAGGCCGGTCTCACGGGCCAGTTGCTTGGCGGGGGCGCCGTGTTCGTGCCCGGCGACGCACTCCAGCAGGCGCATGGCGCGCTGCACGGAACCGATGAGGGTGGTGGCGTGCGGAGACGGGGGCGGCTCGGAGGGCCGCTGCGCGGAGGAGCACGTCGGGGCCACCGGCGCGGGTGCGGCGGCCCGGCGCCTTGGGCCGGGGCGGCTCGTACGGCCGCTGCCGCGGTCGCTGGTGGCGAGGGCTGCTCGGGTGGCCTGAAGCGTGGGCCCGGCGTGGGGAGGGCGGTCGTCAGGGTGGCCGCGGCGGGTGCGTGGGTTTCTGGGTCGGCTGGGGCGGTGTCAACCGTGGGCAAGAGTCACTCCCGGAGCGCGAGGGGGCTGTCCGTGCGGGGAACACGGGAGGAGGTGTGCGCCGCTCGCGGGGTCCTTCCCCGCGACGAGTTCTGGACTCTAACCGTCGATTGCCGCTCTCAGACGGCCTGCGCGGGAAACTTCCCCCGCCCGAGGGAACCCGCGCATCCTGTTACCCGTCACCCTGCCCGTGCCGCCGCGCACCAGCCGCCCGACCCGGTCCACCCGTTTCAACCCCGGGCCGACCGCCGCACCGCTCACGCGTCGCCGAAACCGGTCACCAGTCGCCGCGTGAGGAGGAGCTGGAGGTGAACTTGCGTACGACGTAGATGAGTCCGCCGACCAGGGCCACGAAGACCAGCACCTTGAACAGCAGGCCGATCACGAAGCCGATGACGCTGGCTATCAGGCCGCCGAACAC
>NZ_JBHTEB010000001.1:4800000-7950563 GCF_042674625.1 Streptomyces flavalbus | reverse complement strand
ATGCCCCGGCAAGCCGGGGCATAGAGCGCGAATTGCGCAAGCGCAATTCGAATTCCCGCGTAAACGCGGGAATGGAATTCCGTAAACGGAATTCCGACGGAGCGTCAATTCGCGCAAGCGCGAATTGAGGGCACCCGCGCAAGCGCGGTCGCCACAGCTGGCAGCAAGGGGAGGTGCATCACGCTCGGGCCTGTGTAGCCACTGGGAATCCCAGCCACCACCCCCGCAACGGAGGTGACGGACCATCGGCACGACGGGTGCCGGCCCCACCGCAGTGACGGGTTCCGCTTACGCTCCACCCTGACACCCCCTCAACTCCCGAAGCCTGCATGGCCAAGCCCAACAACACCCCGCCAGGATACAGGACAACCGGCCTCTACGGGGTGAGATTCGGCCATGCATCACCCTGGGGGTGGAAGTTGACGAAAGGAGGATGCATCACGGTGATGCACTGTGTAGAGTCTGGGTACAGACACCACACCCCCCGAGCCGCACCCGCCGGGCCGGGATTTCCTTTCTGATTACGCGAACCATTCCGCGAAAAGGAGAACACGGGGCATGGCCGTGAAACTGCGTGACCATCAGATCGAGGCCGTTGCCGCTATTGTGCGCGGCCTCGATATCCCGCCGGGCGGTATTCCTTTCAATGGCCTGCGCGGGCAGGTGCACGCCGCGTGCGGCACAGGGAAGACGATTATTGCGGCGGCGTCGGCTAAGCGGATTGTGCCCAAGGGGCGCATTCTCGTTCTGGTGCCGACGCTGGATCTCCTGGCGCAGACGGTGAAGGCGTGGCACGAGGCCGGGCACAAGGGGCCGGCGGTTGCCGTGTGCTCGCTCCAGGACGACCCGGAGCTGTGGAGCCTGAAGGTGCGCTCCACCACGAACCCCGTGCAGCTGGCGCTGTGGCACGGCCAGGGGCCCGTCACCATCTACGCGACCTACGCCAGTCTGGGCGTGCTCGCGGAGGCCTTCGAGGGCGTCTACGGCCAGAAGTTGGACCCCGTGGACCTCGCCGTAGTTGATGAGGCCCACAGGGCAAGTGGCTCGATGGGTAAGGCATGGGCGGACATCCACGACCAGACCGTCATCCCGGCGCACCGCCGTCTGTACCTGACGGCGACGCCGCGGATCTGGCAGGAGCGGCCCAACTGGGAGGTCGCCGAAGGGGTGCGGGATCCGCTGCCGGAGGAGATGGCGGCCTCCATGGATGACGAGGCCGTGTTCGGCCCCGTCCTCTACAAGCTCAGCCTCGCGTCGGCCGTGTCCCGCGGCTTGCTGGCGCGGTACCAGATCATCGTGCTGGAGCTCCAGGACCCGGTCGTCACCCCGGAGAAGCTGATGGGTGAGGAGCGGCGCAGCGAGGAAGTGCGGGGGCAGCGGCTGGGAGCCTTGCAGGCCGCGCTGCTGCACACGATGGCGCAGCACAGCCTTCAGACCTGCATCACCTTCCACCATCGGACGATGGAGGCACAGGCGTATGCGGAGGGCCTGGAGCGTGTGGCGGCGAAGCTGCACGCCGATCAGCCGGAGAAGTACCCGGCGAAGATCTGGGCGGACTGGCTGTGCGGGGAGCACGTCCCGGAGCGCCGGCGCGGCGTGTTGGGTGAGTTCGGCTCCACCGCCTGGCGCGCGGTGCTGTCGAATTGTCGTGTCCTGGGTGAGGGTGTCGATATCAGGGCCGTGGACAGTGTGGCCCTGTTGGACCCGAAGGGGGCGCCTCACGACATCGTGCAGGCCATCGGACGTGCTTTGCGGCAGAAGCCGGGGCAGGGGAAATTGGCTTCTTTGATCGTGCCGGTTTTTCTCCAGCCGGGAGAGAAGCCGGAAGACATGTTCACCTCGGCATCGTATCGGCCTTTGGTGAAGGTACTCGAAGGTCTTCGGGCTCATGATGAAGAGGCCGTGGAATTGCTAGCGATTCCGCAGGAGCCGCAGAAGGACGTGGCGCAGCCGTCCATGAACATCGGCTCTGCGCCCGAGGAAGGCGAGGAAGAATCTCGTCTGTTGCTCCGTTTCGCGGCTCCGCGTGACCCGGTGATGGTCGCGGACTGGGTCAGCTTCAATGTGATCGACACGGAGAAGCAAGACTGGGCGAGGGGCTGGGCGGCGCTGAAGAAGTTCACGGAGCGTGAGCAGCATGCCAGAGTCCCATATGGTCATAAAGAGGGCGCATACCCTCTTGGGTCATGGGTGGCGGAACAGCGACGGGCCTACGGCGCGGGGCAGATGAGCGGCCTGCGCGCCCGGCGGCTGGAGAAGCTGGGCATGGTCTGGTCCCTGGCCGATGAGCGGTTCCAGGAGAACCTGGAGGCCGCGAAGGCGTACTACGACCAGCACTGGACTCTCTGCGCTCCGAGGTCCGCAGTGGCCCTGTCCAGACCGGTAGGACAGTGGTTGAGCAATTTGCGCCGCGCGGGTGCGTTGGACGGCCACCCCGCGTGGGCGACAGCGCTCAAGGAGGTCGACGAGGACTGGAACCCGCCGTGGCCGGCCGACTGGCAGCGGCACTACGCCGCACTGCGCGAGCTGGTGGCCGAGGAAGAGGGCCAGGCGGAAGTCCTGCCTGGCGTCACGGTCCACGGCATGGACATCGGCAAGTGGCTGGCCCGGCAGCGGACGCCGAAGGTCTGGCAGGCCCTGACCGACGGACAGCGCGAACGCCTGGAGCAACTCGGCATCACACCGCTCGCCCCGGCGCCGGAGGAGCCCACAAGGGCTTCCACGACGTTCGAGCGGGGCCTGGCGGCCCTCGCGCAATACAGAGCCCGCACAGGCTCTGTGAAGGTCCCCAGGACCCATGTAGAGCGACTGGAGGACGGGGCCGAGGTCCGGCTTGGAGTGTGGATCATGAACCAAAAAAGCCGCCGCGCGAAGCTCACCACCGACAAGCTCTCTGCACTCGCCGCGCAAGGGCTGGAATGGGCCCTTGAAGGCTAAGGAACGGGATAAGTTTGTGGTTAAGCAATGCCTGCCTGGAGTGAGGGTACAGGGTCATGGCCTCTGAGGAAGAGCTGTTCGCGTCCGTCGACGCACTGCTGAACGAGGAGCCGCAACTGCCGCCTCCGGCGGAGCGCGCCCGGCTGCGTGAAGCCGCCGGCATCACGCAGGCCCGCCTGGCCACCGCGCTGAAGACGACAACCCAGTCGGTGAAAAACTGGGAGAACGGCCGCAGCGAGCCGAAGTCGCCGCGCCTGGACGCATACCAGCGGCTGCTGAACGGGTGGGCGGCGAAGTACCCTGCCCCCGGCGCGGCTCCGGCAGCCTCGGTTGCCGCGACGGCGCCCGCGGCGTCTGCCGAGCCGGCCGCGGCCAGGGTGGAGACGCCAGACGCCCCGCAGGCTCCCGCCGTTCCGGCTGCGGTGCTGGCGCGCCCCGCCGGCACCTCTCGGCTCGCTTCGGCATCGCGGCGTCCGGCCGCGAAGAAGACGGCGCAGCCCGCAGCCGATCCCCGGTTTCCGCACGGTCCGCTCGCGGTGCTGGACGGTGACGGCTGCGCGTACGGCGTGGACGGGATCGTGCTGGACTGCCCGGCGACCACGGTGGTGGAGCTGGTGGAGTGGACGCTGCGCGAGTCCGGCCTCGGAGCGCCGCGCCTGAACCGCTACGGCAAGGACAGCGACCCGCTGATCGTCCTTACCGCCGCGGCTGCCGTGAAGCTCGGACTGCCGGAGCGCCTGGA
Source organism: Streptomyces flavalbus (assembly GCF_042674625.1). Lineage (NCBI taxonomy): Bacteria > Bacillati > Actinomycetota > Actinomycetes > Kitasatosporales > Streptomycetaceae > Streptomyces > Streptomyces flavalbus. The sequence goes on along the minus strand of NZ_JBHTEB010000001.1, from coordinate 7,946,884 downwards.
GGGCCATGAGCAGCGCCGGTCCCTGCGTCTCCCCGAGGATCATGCGGTGGTTAAGCAGGTGGTGAAGGCAAAGTGGCGGCTCACCCAGCGCGGGTTCGGGCCCTGGGCAAGGATCTACCGCAAGGCCCAAGGCCGCGAGCGGCAGTGCGTGCAGCTCGCGATCCTGTCCTGGGACGCCCTCGACGAGCGGTCCTGGCCCGGCGTGAGCCAGATGGAGCCGGCCGACATCGCCCGCGTCCTCGGCGTCTACGCCACCCGCGTCATCACCCCGCGCGGATCCACCGCCGTCTCCGGGTTGGAGCTGATGACCGCGCTGCGCCCGCCCACCCGCGCGATGCGCGACGAAGCGACCGGGAACTGGGTGCCCGGCCACAACCCGGGCTCGCTGGGCACAGAGCCGATGGACCCGGCTCCGCCGGAGGCCACCGCTGAGCACCCCGTCGTCGTAAACAGCGGCTGGACCGGTGGCTTCCTGAACGAGGAGGCGTACCAGTGGGTGCGGCCGGTGGACCTGCTCACCGATGAGGAGTGCACCCTGCCGTACGCGGTCGGACTGGACCTCAACACCGCCTTCCTCGCCGCCGCGGCCCGCCTGGTCGTCGGCCTGTCCGCCCCCGACCACTTCCACGCCCCGGCCTTCAACCCAAAGATCCCCGGGAGCTGGCTGGTCGACCTCTCGCACATCGAGGTGGACCCGCGCCTGCCCTCACCGTTCACACCGGACGGCACCCGGCCCACGGGCCCGGCCTGGTACCAGACACACACCGTCGCCTACGCCCAGGAACTCGGCTACAACGTCCAGCCTATGGAGGCGTACCTGCGCCGCGAGACCGGCGCGTACCTGGACCCGTGGCACGACCGCCTCAAGACCGCCTACGTCGACACCCTCGCCGACCTCGGCGTCACCAAGGACCTGACCGACGCGGAGTTCCTGGCGGCGATGGAGCGGCACAAGGACGTCGACCCGGCCCTGGCGGCGGTACTGGCTGCCATCAAGGCCACCATCAAGGGCGGCATCGGCAAACTCCGCGAACGCCCGCAGGGCAAGCGCTACAAGGAGGGCGAGCGGTGGCCGGCCCTGCAGCGCCCCACCTGGCGCCCCGACATCCGCGCCGCCGTCATCTCCAAGGCCCGGGTCAACATGCACCGCAAGATGCGCAACATGGCCACGATGACGGGTCTGTACCCGCTCGCCGTGCTGTCCGACTGCGTCGTCTACCCCTCACCGGGCGACAGCCCGCTCGACTTCCTGCCCTACGCCGCCTCCGGCAAGCCCCAGCCCGGTGCCTTCCGCCTCGGGCCCACACCTGGCCTGGCGAAGCTGGAGGGCGTTCAGTCGATGCTGTGGGCGGTCGACCTCATGGAACAGGGCCTCAACCCGGCCCGTCACATCAAGGGCGGCGACGCTGTCCTGGACGAAGGCGAGTAGGCGCTGTGGGAGAGATCGACGACGCCATCGAACGCGCCGACCGGGAAGCCTTCACCCGCCAGCCACCCAAGACCCTCCAGGCCCGCATCAACTTCCTGATCAAGCAACTCAAGACCACCAAAGCCGTCGCGGCGGAGATCGGGGTCAGCCAGCGGTCGGTGGAGCGTTACCGCAAGGGCGAACGTAAGCACCCGCCGAAGGGCATCGCCGCGAGGATCGACGATGCCGTGCGGCGGCGCTGGCAGCCCCAGGTCCGCAAACGCCGGCGCAAGCAGGCCGCCACGACCGGGATCACGGTCGAGACCCGCGCCCGGTTCGGCTACACCGCGCCGATCGGCACGACAGACGACGGACGCTTCCGCCGCCTCACCGTCCGCCTCCCCGCGCACTACGCGCAACGTCTGTTCGACGCCCGCGACGCCGGAGCCAGCGACCAGCAGATGCGCCAGATCATCGCCGAAGGCTTCAAGGACATCTACTTCCAGGACGGCGGAAACCGCGCCATGGGACTCTCCGACGTCACCCTCAACGACATCGACTACCTCGACCTCGACTACTGACCTGGCCCCGGCTCGCAGGCCCGGCCCCGGCTCGGGTGAGCCGAAGCACGATAGCTGTCACACGCGACGGGATGGGTGGGGAAGCGGTTGCTGGCTTCGGGTGCCTTTCGGGTGGCTCCCCTGCAGGGTGAGATGACGCTGTCGTTCCTGGGGCGGATCGCGGACAGGTACGGGCTGACGGTGCGGAGTCTGCTGTCGTCGGTCACCGAAGTGGCCGGCCAGCAGAGCGTCGTCGGGGCTCTGCAGGGCGACAGTGAGGTGTTCTTGAACGCCGCGGCCCGGGACCGGGTCGCGGCGCTGTGCCGTGTGCCGCAGGTGGACATACGCCGTGCGCTGCCGGCCTGGACGCGGGAGGAGCCGCTGGGCCCCTCGACGGAGAGGCCGGCGGCGCGGCTCCACAACGGGGTGGAGACGGTTGCTGCCTGGGGTCCGGCGTGCCCGGGCTGTGTGGCTGCGCGGACCGGTCGCGTTGCACCAGCCCGCGTGTACCTGGCGGCGCACCAGCGAGTCTGCCCTCGCCACCGGTGCTGGCTGATGGGCGTGCCTGGCAGCGGGGGCCGTGTTGTGGGGCTGGCCGGGTGCCCGGAGGTGGTCCAGGCGCAGGCCGATCACCGCAGGCTGCTGCGCCGCTCCCCCGTCGCTGCTTCGGCGTTCGAGGTTGCTGAGGCGGTCACCGCCTCGTGGTGGGCGCAGAAGTGGCCCGAGGAGCGCCTGTGGGCGATGCGGCTGGAGGCGGCCATGCCCGAGGGCGAGGATCCGCTGCGGTGGCGGATCCTGGCGCGGGATCTGGTCACCTACCCCGAGACCGTCGCCCTCGCCACGCTTCTGGCCAGCCGGGCCTGGCGGCTCCGTGTCGCTGCTGACGGTGGTGGTCACCTCCCTTACCGGGTGGCTGATGTGCCCTGCGTGCCCAGCGAGCTGGGCCATCGCCTGCGACGATCGTGGCTCACCGAGCGTCTAGCCGCCTGCACCCACGGACCGCTGTTTTCCTGGACGTACCAGTGCATCCGTACCAAGGGCGGCCGTGGAGACGCCGAACAGCGGCTGTGGCAGGTCCCCTTGGCGCTCCGGCCTCGGCCTCTCGCCGACGTTCTCGCGGGCTACCAGCGTCGGCAGACCGCGGGCACAGAGGGTCTGCCGGCTCAGAAACGGCTGCGGGGCCACAGCGTGCACGCCGACGGGGCCTTCGCCGTCGGCCTGGCCCACGCGCGTACCTACGCCGCCCAGCACGGCCACCTCGCCACCCGACGCGACACGCGAGTCGGTTCCTTCTCCCTGGGGAAATGGGTGCACAACCAGCAGTCCCACGCCTTGGCCCTGCCTGAAGAAAAGGCCGCTGCCCTGAAGGAGGTGGATCCGTGGTGGAACATCCCCTGGTCGGTTAAGTGGCAGCGCTCCTACTACCGCGCCCGCGACCACGTCAGACGCCACGGCCCCCTCAACGCCGCCGACGGCTTCCCCGACACCCACGTGCTGACCGGGGAGTGGCTGTACCTGCAGTGCACCGACTACAACTCACTCCACCCCGAACAGCGCCGTCTGCTGGCCGACATCGGCATCACGGCCCAGGCCGCCGGCAGCGCACGCCCGCGCCGAACGAGCCGGACCGCGGGCATCGATACGGCTGTTGCCTGTGCGCGCGCCTTCGTCGCCGAACACGGATGCCTGGCCCTGGCCACCAAGAACGTCTCGTACCAGGGGTTTTTGCTCGGGAAGTGGCTCGCTGCCCAGCGTTGCCTCACCCGCCGCCAGGACGAACCAGCGCACCTTCAGGTGCTCGACGCAATCGACGTGTGGTGGAACCCGCCGTGGCCCTTGGCGTGGCAGCGAACCTGGCACCGGATCCGCACTCATGCCCAAGACCGGCACCAAGGGGCTGCAGAAGAGGGCTGGCCGGACGGCAGTGACGGCTGGGCCACGTGGCTGTCCGTACAGTGCACCGGCTACAAGCAGTTGCATCCCCCGCAGCAGCATCTGCTGGCGGAGATCGGCATCACCGCCGAGACCGCCGCCACTCGCCCCCACGAGATCATCGCCCGGCTCTGCGGTACGGGCCCCGGGCTGGCCCACGCACGCACGTACGCCGCCGCACACGGCCACCTCGCCACGCCCCAAAAGGCTTGCCTTGAGGGGTTTGCGCTGGGCCGGTGGCTGAGCGAACAGCGCCGCCAGGCGCGGGAGCACCGTCGCAGTACAGGCGGGACATGGCCGGTCAGCACACTCCTCGCAGCGCTCGACCCCTGGTGGAACCCGACCTGGTCCCTGGAGTGGCAACGCAATTGGAGCCGCGTACGCGAGCGGTCAAAGTCCGCGCCCGCAGCCGACAGCAGTGGTGGTACCGGCATTCCGGGCCTTGAGAAGGAGCTGGCCGGCTGGCTGAGGCGTCAGCGCACCGACTACGGCACACTCCACCCCGAACAGCACCGCCTGCTGACCAAGATCGGCATCACCGCCGACACAGCCCGAGCCGCCCAACCACCAGCTCCCCGCACCGAGCCCGATCTTCTGGACACCGCACTCGCACAAGCTCGCGCCTACGCGGCCGAACACGGCCATATCGCCGCGCCCACCAGCACCGTCCTCGACGGGTTCGAGCTGGGGAAGTGGCTGGCCTGGCAACGACGACGCGCCCGCCAGGGCCGCCTCTCCCCCACCCGGGCCGAAGCCCTGACCATGATCGATCCGTGGTGGAACCCGCCCTGGCCCCTGCAATGGCAGCAGGCCTACCACCGACTCCGCACGGCAGCTACAGGTGCCGACGGCCTACCGACCACGAACCTCCCCCGAAGCCTTTGCCACTGGGCCCGTGTCCAGCAGGAGTCCTGGGAGCATCTCCACCCCGGCCAGCAGGACCTCCTGACCACCCTCGGCATCACACCCCACGCTGCCGTAGGCGAACGACCCGCCCCGGCCACACGCTCCTACCCCGCCAGCCCCGGACTCCACCACGCACACGCCTACGCCGCCCAGCACGGCCACCTCACCCCCGACAAGCACACCCGACAAGCCGGCTTCCCCCTCGGCCAATGGCTGGGCCAGCAACGCCGCAAAGCCCGCGCCGGCACCCTCTCCGCCACCACCGGAGCCGCTCTCACCAGCCTGGACCCGTGGTGGAACCCACCCTGGCCCTACACCTGGCACCGCACCTGGCAGCAATACCGCGCCACGATCAGGGGCAACGAGCCCCTCCCCGACACACTCCTACGGTGGGCCAACGCCCAACGTAGTCAATGGAGCACTCTCCACCCCGGCCAACAACAACTGCTCACTGACACCGGCGTCACTGGATGAGATCGGGTGTCCAACAAGCCGGTCAGCGACCATGCGTGACGAACCATCAACTCATGACGTGAGCTGCATCACACATTTTTGAGCACGGCGTGCCCATGCCCTGGCCGCAGGGGTGGGCCGGTAGGTTGCCCACCAATTCTTGGTGGGCAACCTACCGGCCCACCCCTCGCGTTAAGGGCATGACCTGCAGGAATGCAAGTTGCCCGCCTCCACGAGTTCCCACCAGTCTTGACGGCGTGCCGCGGCGCCCGGCACGCCTCAACATCACGTCAAGCTGGAGGGGAAAACCCCTGTGCTCAACACCATCGGCAGCCTCCTGCCCACGCTCCTCGGATGCCTCGGACTCATCGCGCTCGCCTCGAACGCAACCGCTCCCTGCGGCACCCGCGCCAAGAAAGCCGCCACCACGGTCACCGACCACCTGCGCGCTATCACCAACCACGCTCGCGCCATCGTCGCGGCCATCACCAATCGCAGCGGCCTGAACGGCGACCAGGACTGAGCAACCACACCCGAGCACCAGTTCCATCCTCAGGCAGTCACACCATTGCCGTTCCCGGAAAGGCCGCCTGAGGATGGACTGCTCCACGCCCCCAGAGGCTTCTGGGCGCGACGTTTCGCCTCGATTCCCGGGCCGCACCGCTGCCAAAGGCATCAGACCAGCCCTCCCATCACGGCCGGAGACGCTCCCGTCGGCCGGGATGGGATCTTCGGTCGCTCTCCTACGTTGACGCGCCCTCTGCAACGTTGGGATCCCAGCTCTCCCATGCCTCACCAGACGCTAGAGTTTTCCCACCTCGTCCCGAAGTGGTGTGTTTCAACGGCGCGTTGACGGCTGCTGGCCACCCGCGTGTCCGTGCCGTACAGCAAGGGAGCATTGTGCGACTCGTCGAACTCAGCGTCACCAACTTCCGCTCGCTGGGCGACGTCCAGGGCATCCCGATCCACAAACAGACCATCCTGACGGGGCACAACGACTGCGGGAAGACAGCGACTCTGGACGCCATCGCTTTCCTGCTCGGCGAGCGCCCTCTCGCGGACAGTGACATCTCTCAGTTTGCCGAGAGTGAACCCGCGCGCGCTGCCCTGCCATCGGACGAGGACGCCGCGGAGCCGATCGCGGTGACGGTGGAAGGCCGGTTCGACCTGTCCGACGCCGAGAAGAAGGCCCTGGGTATCCCCTCTTCCATCCAGGTGCGCCGTCGGCACGTGGAAGGCGAAGGCGTCTCACTTGAGTGGCTGGCGCAGGTGCCGCAGAACCCCGCGCTACGGAACATCTCCTCCCTGAAGGCGTCCGAGCTCCGCAGCCTCGCCTCCGATGTAGGCGTCAAGTTGCGTGAGGGCCAGCCGAACGTCAAAGCGAGCTGGACCGAGGTTCTCGAGGAGCATGCGGCCTCAGCCCCGACGGTTGCCGGTTGGGCGCAGGCGCCCGAGCACATCGTCAGCGCCCTGCCTCAGCTCCTCTATTTCCGGGGCGATGCTGCGGAGACTCCCGACACCGTGGTCCGCAGCATCCTGACGGCGAAGTTGCGCGAGTACACCCTGCGCGAGGAGACCCGGCAGAAGATCACCGATCTGGAAACCGATTTTTCCGGCCTGCTCAAGGACGATGCCGCCCGCCTGCAGAAATTGGTCGAGGAACGATGCGGCTTCGACTCCTTCTCGCTGGAGCCGACCGTGCAGTTCCGGCCGACTGTCAGTGGCGTCTCAATGACCGCTGCGGCACCGGGTCAGCGGGCCGTGTCACTGGCCGCGGCCGGGCCGGCCGGTCCCGCCGGATTTCGCTGGCGCTCTGGGAGGCCAGCCAGCAGCTTCTGTCGGAAGCAGCGGAGGACGGCGTCACAGGCGGTGTGATCATCGCTTATGACGAGCCCGACACTCACCTGGACTATGAGCACCAGCGTCGCATCATGGACATGATCAAGGTGTCGGCGTCCGCCGCTCAGTCCACCGTGATCGTTGCCACCCATTCCCTGAACCTGATCGACGGTGTCGACATCCAGGACATCGTGCATCTCAATAGCAGGGACGGACGAGCCTACGTACAGTCGCTCGGCGCAGAGGACACCGACGAGGACACCCGGCGCTTTCTGTCGAACATGGCGGTTTCCCTGGGCTTCCGCAACAGTGTCCTCCTACACGAACGGTGTTTCGTCGGTGTCGAGGGCCCCACCGAGTACGCGGCTCTGCCGGCACTGTTCAAGCTGGCGTTCGGCTACCCGATCCAGTCCGCGGGCATCGCACTGTGGGACTGCGGCGGCAACGACGGCGCCCTCAACTTCGCCAAATTCCTCAAGAAGCACAAGCGCACCGTCGTGTTCCTGGTCGACGGCGACTCTATCCGCGACAAGGAAAAGGAGTTCAGCCTCAATCGTTTGGAGAAGTACGGTTTCGCCGAGAAAGACTGCCTCTTCCTCGGAGACCCGAACGAACTGGAGGACGTCTTCAGCGACGATCAGTGGGCCGACACCATGAACGCCGAATGGCCTCGCAAGGACGAGCAGCAGTGGACACCCAAGGATGTCGCAGACCTGCGCAGCAGCGGCAAGTTCAGCAAGTCGCTTCACAGCCTGCTGTACCAGCACTCCGAGCAGGCTCCGCGTAAGAAGGAGAGCATGGTCGTCGAGTTGACTCGCCGGCTGCGCAAGCCCTCCGACGTCCCGCCCGCGCTAGTGAAGTCGTTCGAGGATGCAATCAAGGTAGCCCGTGAAGCCGGACTGGCCTACTGGCCCGAGGAAAGCTGAGTCAGGCGCAGTGCACGGCGGGCTCGCATCCGGCTCAGACGCTGCTCTCGGGTGGGCTCCTCCCATGAGTGCACACCCACAGACGACGCCCAGCGCCGACCATGCCGGCTCTTCTCCTCACCGCACCACCGGCATCCAGACGGCGCAGGGGGGCCTGAATGGCGAACACGGACAGCCATAGCATGCACCTCAGTACTCTCCGCTCGTTGTGCCGGTGACCTACTCAAAGAGTCCCACGCAGCACTGACAATCGGCAGAGCGGGAGCAGAGCCCCAGCAAGCTGGTACCGCCCGGAAACAACCAGGCCCCCGCGCGACGCCTCCAGACCGTATGCCGCAGACCGAACACCGCTCCCCTGCGAGATCAGTAGTCGATGTCGGTGAACTCGACCTCAAGCTGTTCAGCACGGTTCCCGTGGTCCTTGAAGGACACCTCCTGGATACCCTCAGCAATGACCTCATATGTGATCTGAGCAGCGTTGCCCCCGCTGGGCGTCGAATGGGCGCCGGGCGTACTCGGCCGACAGGCGGACGGTGATGCGGCGCAGACGTCCGTCGTCGGTGGTGCCGACGGACGTGATGCAGCCGAAGCGAGCGCGGGCCTCCCGGTGCTCCCGTTACGGGTCACAGCCTGCTTGCGGCGCCGGTCGCGGACGCGGTGCTGCCAACGGAGCTCGAACCGCCACGTCGACACGGCCAGCGATGGCCCTGGACGGCTGTTTGCGCTCGCCGGTGCGGTAGCGCTCCACAGACCGCTGAGTGATCCCGAGTTTCTGGGCCACGGCCTCGGTCGTCTTCAGCGGCTTCAGCAGGAAGTCCGATCCGCCCTATTGAGGGTCTTGGGCGGCTCGTGGGTGAAGACACGGCCGCCGGCCGATCAACGCAGGGCGGTGAGGTGGCCTCGCCTTGTGTCTGACGGTCAGCTTCCCGGAGGAGCTTCGGTGCCGTTGCCTGCCCTCACCGGGTTCTGCCATTGCCCACAGCGCTGCCGGCGGCCCCGCGCATGTCCTATACGTCGTCGAAGCTGGGCTGACTCCATGGCTGGTCGGGGGGTGGGCCTTGGGCGCCGAGGAGCTGGGTGATCTTCTCGGCTTCGTCGCTTGAGAGATCAGAGAGCAAGCGTGTCGTTGTGCCGAGGAGGGCGTCCAGCGGTACCTGGGTACGTGCGCCGCGAGCGCTGGCGATGCCGGTGCCGAACAGGCACTGGAGAGTCTCGCCGGAAGGGATGCGGGCATCGGCTTCGATGACTCCCTCGGCCTGTCCCAGCGCGTCGCTGATGCCGTCGAGTTGGGCGTCGTGGGAGATGTCGTCTCCGGGGCCGCCGTATCCGACGTGGCGGTCCGTGACGACCATGCGAAGAGAGGTCAACGGGATGCCGAAGCGGTCGGCCCTGTTCCTCACCTCGTCGAGGCGGGGCAGATCGTGCTCCTGTCCCTGCGGGAGCTGGCGCCGGGACTGGGCAACAAGCACATGGAAACGCGGGGTCTGCAGGATCAGCTGGCCGGCCTTCACTGCCCAGCGCCACGGGCTGATGTCCGCGTCAGCCATGCCGGGCACGATCATGCAGACGCGGCTGGTCCAGAGCTGGATCGCCTCACGCATCAGGTGCTGAAGGTTGCCGGTGCCGGCGGCCGGGGTGCGCAGCAGGATAGGGAGGCTGATCATGCGGACGACCCGGTTCCAGAATGCGGAGTCGGTGATGTCCTCGGATTCCAGCAGGTACATCAGGGCCGTCTCGTCGAGATGGCCGACGCCTCGCTGGGGTGCGGGGAAGCTGGCGAGCGTGGATCCGCCGCCCTGCCAGAGCGCGGCGAGGAAGGTTGACATCCGGTCGGCGACGTCGGTGGTCATCCGTGCGGTGAGGGCGTTGACGGCGTCGCGGGTGGGAACGCGTTCTCCCGCACGGGCGGCCTCGGCTCCCTGAACGACCGTGTTCAGGAACTCCTCGGTCGCCGCTTTGTCGAGGGTGCCGCGGCCGCCTTCGAGAACGGAGCGGGACACCAGACGGGGGATGCCGGGAGAGTCGTCGGCCGGTTGGAGTGCGCCGAGTGCGGAAGCGTCGAGGAGCAGCGCGGTGCTGCTGCCGGGCAGCGGGGGAAGATCTCCTTGTTGCCGTTCGGTGGGCAGTTGACCGAGCGCCAGGAGCACCGGCCGGTCGGCACGGGGAAGGCGCTGCAGGTCGTCCTCGAGCTCGCGCTGGTCGGATGTGGTGCGCAGGTAGATGAACCGGCGCGGTGTGCGGGGTCTGCCGGGCCATTCGAGGACCATGTCGGGGACATGGGTGTGGTTGAAGAACTCGGTCTTGGTGATGGTGGCACCGGGGTCCATGCGGCGCAGGTGGCGGGCGACGATGTCTTTGACCCGGGTGAACATCATCCGGTCGTCGGGCTCGTCCATTGCCTGGGAGATCGACTGTTCGACGATGTTCACCACGAGCCCTCTCTGCGGGTGAGTTCGGCGGCGACGATGGCTGCCCAGTCCTTGAGCGGCAGAAGGGTTTCCTGCTTGTCCGAGAGCACGATCAGCCACAGGCGTGCGGCGACCGACCGGACGAGTTCAACGTCCAGGAGTTTTCGGGCTTCCTCGGTGTCGCTGGTGCCGAAAACACGGCTGCTGTGCTGCAGGACCGCGGTCTCCACCTGGTCAGGTGAGTTGAGGGTGGACCAGGAGTTAGCGCGGAAGGGTGCCCAGGTGATCCACATGAAGTGATCGCTGAGGTGGTGCTGGGCCTGGGCAGCTACGTAGCACTTGGCGAGGAACTCGTCGAACTGGGTTCCCTGATCGCTGGGTTGCGCGTAGTTCTTGACCTCCGCGCAGAACATGTCGTTCTGGTAGGGGTCGCCCCGCATGGCGCCACCCAGATCGAAGGAGAACGTCCGGCCTCCGTACGGCCAGGACAGTGTCAGCCGGCGGCCGCAGGACTCCGAGTCCGTGTTCGCGTACGCGCCGAAGATACGCATCGTGCCCTCGAGCCACTGCTTGGCTCTGCGGGCCCCCGAGAAGCCCTTCACCTGAGCATCTTCGCCAACCACCACGTGCGTAGCTTAGTGCGATCAGATCATCACGGTGCGCTTGAACGGGCCAATCCGCCGCCACACCGACGCCTGCAGTCCCTGAAAGGGAGACTCATGGCCCGGGGAAGTAGACCGACAACGGGACCGAGGACCGGCCGACTGCTGCGAAATCCCCCGCCCAGAGCGGCGAACACGAGACCGTGGTGGAGTGACTCATCTTCCCGGCCCATTGCGGACAGCTCCCCTGCAGGGGGAGACGACCTCGTCGCTGATCTGCCGCATCGCCAGCCGATATGGGATGGAAGCGAAGGTGCTGCGGGCCTGCTGGAAGTGGCGCAACTACCCGCCTGGGCACGAGGGCGGAGGCGCACGTGCCGACGCCGAGGTGCTGCTGAACGCAGCCGGACGCCAGCTCCTGGCGGGCATGTGCGGCGTGGAGGAGGACGTGCTGGCAAGGGCGTTGCCGTCCTGGGAGGAAGGGGACACCAAGCTACGCGCCGAGGATGGCGATCCGGTGGGGCTGTGGCGGATCGGTGGCGCGGTGGTCGGTCCGGTGGCGTTCGGCTGCCGACTGTGCACGGCCCGGCGCACGGGGACTGCTCTCCGGGCGGTGCGGTACGCGCCGCGGTGGGAGCGGGTGTGCGTGCGGCACGGACGGTGGCTGCTGGACGCGGACGCCAACCAGCCGCTGGAGCACCTCGACCTGCGCGACCTGCCGGAGGTGGTGGCGGCGCAGCGGCGGTGGCCCTCGGTGGCGCGGCGGGCGGTGCGGGCCGGTGCGGAGCCGGAGAGGGTGTTCGCTCTGGGTTATGCGGTGGTGGCCCGGTGGTGGGAGCAGGCCCTGCACTGGGAGCGCGAGGCGGTCTGGCCGCGGCGGCTGCACCAGGTCGCGGGCGGCAACGCCGGGACGGAGCTGGAGCGGTGGCGGATCGTGGGCCGGGACGCCGTCGTCTTCCCCGAAGTGGTGACCGTCGCCGACGCGCTGCTGGACCCGGTCATGGCCGAGCTGGCGTGGCGGGACAGCGGGGCCGGGCAGCCGCGACCGCTGCCCGCTGACGGGGCGTTCTGCCGTCGGCTGGGTGAGCGGGTCGGGCGGGGGTGGCTGGGGCCGTTGGCCGCCACCGACTACGGCGGCCCGCTGACCTCGTGGATGGGCGCGGTCATCCGCATCCGCCGCGGCGCCGGGGGCCCGCCCGGCTACGGCAACGATCCGTGGTGGCTGAGGCAGGAGCACCAGCCCGCGTCCATGGCCGCCCAGCTGCGTGTCCTGTCCAAGGAACGCAGCGCGCCCGGCTCGGGCACCACGTGGCGCTCTGCGGTGCCGGCCGAGCAGCGGGCACGGATCACCAGTCTGGTCAACGACGCCGAGGAGCAGCTGACCCAGCTGCGCGGTGCCCAGTACGGCAAGACCGCCGACGCCGCTCAGCAGTTGCTGGGCAACCTCGGCCATGCCGCCACGCTGATCGAGCAGGCCGTACGGGAGACCGCTGCGGCAGCCCTCGGGGCCGGGATGGTGCTGGAGGATCTGGTGCACTGGGCCCGCCTGCCGGCCGATGTCCTGGCCGAGGCACTCCCGGACCACCACCGCAACAGGCAGCCGGGAAAGGAGCGGTGAGCGGGTGTCAGGAGGCAGGCAGGGTGTGCACGGACCGTGATCCGCAGGGCATACCTCATCGCCCAGCACTCGTGATCAGAATCTGTGAAGCCGCCCGCCAGCGAGGCGGGACGGGCTTGACTGGGGCGCGTGGGCAGCAAGGACGCAGCGGCCGCATCAGGCGGCCGCTCACAGCACATGCAGAGGGACACCGGATCCGAGTGGGAGGCGGTCTTTGTCGACCCCGTCGGGCAGGTGGTGCAGCAGCGGTGGGCGGACGCGGTTCTCGCGGTGGCCTTCGAGGATCTGGAGCCGGTTTCGGCGTTCCCGGTGGTGCCAGGGCGGCGGTGGGGGCCCGGACAGTGGTGGTCGGCCACGACCGGCCGGCATGTGGCCTGCGGGTCGGCCGCGATGCGGGCGCAGCTGATGGTGCTGGACCGCGACCCTGAGGTGGTCGGCCTGGCAGGACGGCCGGTCCGTCTGCTGTGGCGGGACGCGCGCGGCCAGGTGCGCTCGTGGGTGCCGCAGCTCTTCGCCCGCCACCGCGACGGCACCGCAGTGCTGGCCGACTGCCCCAGCCACCCGGAGGCCGGCGGAGAGCGGGCGCAGCGGGCTGCGAGGGTCCTGGAAGCGGCGTGCGTGCAGGCTGGCTGGAGCTACCGGCGCCTTGAGCCACTGGAGAAGATCCTGGCCGCGAATCTGAAATGGCTGGCCGGCTACCGCCACCCCCGCAACGCCGGGCGTCCCCGTCTCGCGGCCGCCGTTCGTGAGGCGTTCGCACAGCCGCGGCCGCTGATCGAGGGGGCCGAAGCGGTGGGCGACCCGATCGAAGTCCTGCCCGCTGTCTTCCACGCCCTGTGGCACGGACACCTCACCACGCCCCTGGACATACCGCTGCACGAGCGGGTCCTCGTCAGCACCGGCGCCGGTGGTGCGAACGGCCGCGGCGGCCCGGGCAGCTGGGACGGGCGGTGAGCGGGCGGCGTGGGGGGCGGCCGGTGCTGCAGGTCGGAGCGCACGTCCGTTTCCGTGAGAGCACCTGGCAGGTCATCGCTGTGGCGGGGCAGCAGGTCCACCTCGCCGGTGAGACAGGTGAAGACGAGACGGTCGTGGCCGGGCATCTGTTCGCCGACCCGTCCTTCGCCATCGTGGGCGCCGAGATGCCCCAGGCCGTGACGCAGTGGGGGCTGTTCGAAACCGCGCCCGAGGGCGCGCGGCGCAAGGCGCTGGCCTGGCAGCGGCACATCCGCGAGGTGGAGTCCGGCCTGCCCGGCGGGCCGGACAGCGGCGGGGTGCCCCGGCCCGAGTACGACCCCGACCGGTTCACGCTCGCGCAGCGCGAGGAGGCCAAGGCCGCGGAGCTGACCGCGATCGGCTTCGGACCTGTCTCCCGGACCACGGTGCAGCGCATGCGCCTGGCCTACCGCAAACAGGGCTTGTGGGGGCTGGTCGACCACCGCACCACCCGCCGCCCCAGCCCGACCGGGCGCACCGACGAACGCGTCATCACTGCCATCGAGGAAGCGCTGCGCCGCCAGCGAGGCCGCTCCAAAGGCACCGTCAAGGGCCTGATGCCCCTGGTCACCCAGATCCTCTCCGACCGGCATGGGCGCGGCACGGTGACCATGCCCTCCCAGGCCACCTTCTACCGGCTCGTCCACCAACTCGCCGGTCCCGCCGAACACCCCCACCGCCCCGCCCGCACTCTGCCCTCCCCGGCCGGCAGGCGGGCGTTCACTCCGACCGTGGCGCTGCGGCCGGGCGAGCAGGTGCAGGTCGACACCACGCGGCTGGACGTCCTGGCCGTCTTCGACGACGGCACCACCGGCCGGCCCGAACTCACCATCGCCGTCGACGTGGCCACCCGCGCCATCCTCGCCGCCGTCCTGCGCCCCGCCGGCACCAAGGCCGTCGACGCCGCCCTGCTGCTCGCCGAGATGGCCGTCCCCCACCCCGCCCGCCCCACCTGGCCCGACGCACTGCGCCTCGCCCACACCCAACTCCCCCAGCTACAGCGGATGATGGGTCTGGACGAACGCCTTCAGGGCGCAGCCGCCCGGCCGGTCGTGGTGCCCGAGACGATCGTCGTCGACCGGGGCAAGATCTACCTGTCCACGGCTTTCAGCGCCGCCTGCGAGAGTCTCGGCATCAGCGTCCAGCCCACCCCGCCCCACGCCCCCGCCGCCAAAGGCATCGTCGAGCGCACCTTCGGCACCATCAACGCCCTGCTGTGCCAGCACCTGCCCGGCTACACCGGCTCCGACGTCACCCGCCGCGGACCCGACGCCGAAACCGAGGCCTGCTTCAGCGTCGCCCAGCTGCAGGACCTGCTCGACGAATGGCTGATCCACTACCACCACCGCTCCCACGAAGGCCTGCGCCACCCCACCCTGCCCAAGAAGGCCCTCACCCCGAACCAGATGTGGGCCGCCCTCATCGCCGTCGCCGGCCACGCGCCCCTCCCCCTCAGCGGCAGCGACTACCTCGAACTGCTACCGGTGCGTTGGCAAGCCATCACCGAACGCGGCATCCGCATCGACCACCGCACCTACGACGCGGACGTCCTCGCCCCCTACCGCGGCCAGCCCTCCCCCGTCACCGCGCGCGGCGGCAAATGGGAGATCCACACCAACCCCCACGACGCCCGCCAGGTCTGGATCCGCCTGCCCGACGGACACCTGACAGAGATCCCGTGGATCCACCGCGACCACATCCACGCCCCGTTCAACAACGCCACCTGGCAGCACATCAAAACCATCACCACCCGCCACGGCGACCGCGACACCCACGAAACCGACCTCGCCGACGCCCTCGACCAGCTCATGCGCCGCGCCCACACCGGCACCGCCACCACAGGCGAGCAACGCCTGATCACCCGCACCGCACCGCTGAAAACACCCCCGCCCACGGCCGGCACCCGCACGCCCCACGCCCCGGAGCCGCAGGCCGACGGATGGGACGACGACAGTCTCGACGACCTCGACGACCTGCCTGACGACCCAGAGCAGGCTGACGGCGAGGAGGAAACCGTCGACAACGGCGACGCGCCCGTCCCGTACACCGGACTCGGCCTCTACGACCCCGCCCAGGAAGCCCTCAACTGGTGACCAGCCCCGCACGCAACCACCACGCCACCACCGACACCGAGCCCCTGCTGCCCGGCACGCACGCAGCAGAACCGGAGTGGCCGATCACCACCTGGCAGGGCTGGCAGCACTTCGCCACCACCCCACCCCTCACCCCGCCCCAGCCCGGCGATACGCCCCGCGGCACGGAAGAACGCCTCGCCTACCACTCCGCGTTCGTCACCGTCCGCACCCCCGCCATCAACACCCTCGCCACCCAGGTCCGCACCCTCATGCTCCTCGGCCGCCACCAGCAGAACACCGCCCGCCCCTCACTGATCGTCACCGGCCCCGCCGCAGCCGGGAAAACCACCGCGCTCCTCGAAGTCGGGCGCACCTGCCACCTTGCCCACACCCGCAAGAACCCGGCCCCGCCCGGACGTGCCCACGAGCAGGTGCCGGTCGCGTACCTGCTGGTGCCGCCCGGCGCCACCGCCAAGACCCTCGCCATCGAATTCGCCCGCTACCTCGGCATCCCCGTCACCAACCGCATGACCCAGGCCCAGATCACCAGCGCCGTCTGCCACACCTACACCCAAGCCGGCGTCCGCCTGGTCCTCATCGACGAGATCCACCGCCTCAACCCGCGCACCACCACCGGCGCCGAAGCCGCCGACCTGCTGAAAGACCTCACCGAACGCATCAAAGCGACCTTCGTCTACAGCGGCATCGACGTCGCCGCCACCCCTCTGTTCAGCGGCATACGCGGCGCCCAGCTCGCCGGCCGCGCCAGCCTCATCACCTGCGGCCCTCTCCCCGCCCGCCACGGCATCCGCCGGCCCTTCACCGACCTCATCACCGACATGGAAACCGCCCTCGACCTCACCCAGCACACACCCGGCTCACTCCCCCGCCACGCCACCTACCTCCACCAGCGCACCGCTGGCCGCATCGGAAGCCTCGCCCGCCTCATCCGCCAGGCAGCCATCACCGCCATCTGCGACGGCACCGAACGCATCACCAAAAAATCTCTCGAAGCCATCCGGCTCGACCACCTCGCCGAAGAAGCAAGCCGCCCCCGAACCCGCCAACCGGCCAGAACGGCATGATGCGGACGTGAAGAAGAGTGCTGATACGCCCAATGACGAGGACTTCGCAGCCCTCTACGACCGGGCCTGGTACACCCTGATCCCCGCCCGCGCCGACTACCTGGCCGACGTCTCACCCCACTACGACGAGGTCCTCCACGACGTCGCGCAGCGCACCGAGCACACCGGCAGCCTCGGCAAGACGGACATCGCAGCCCTCGTCGTCTGGAAACGGCTCTCCGCACAAACCCGCTGGGTGACAGAACTGATGTCTCTGCCCGACACCCACGTACGAGCCGTCACCGAGCGAGCCGTCACCGCCGTCCGCGACACCAGCCTCACCCGCTGTGAAGCCGCCCGCACCGGGCGCGGCATCATCGCCGAACTGCCCGGCTTCCGCACCGGCGACGCCCTCGCCTCAGCCGTCCTGACCGCGGCAGCACCCCAGCGGATGGCCGTCTACGACCGCCGCGTCCAATACGCCCTCGACACCCTCGGCCTCCCTCTCACCCCCACACCGGGACGCTACGGCCGATACCTCCAGCTCCTCGACGACCTCCTCCACCACGGCAGAGCACACGCCGACGGCTGGACCGCACGCGACATCGACACCGCCCTCTACTGGATGGGCGCCAACCCCCACACGCCAGCAACCCCCGACCCGGACCACACGACAAGCCGCTGACCAGCACAAACCCGCACCAGCCCTTTAGACGCCGGACACCATCACCAACACCACACCACCGTTATCAACGAACCCCCAACAACCGCAGAC
Organism: Streptomyces flavalbus; assembly: GCF_042674625.1. Taxonomy (NCBI): domain Bacteria; kingdom Bacillati; phylum Actinomycetota; class Actinomycetes; order Kitasatosporales; family Streptomycetaceae; genus Streptomyces; species Streptomyces flavalbus. Next base: position 7,929,325 of record NZ_JBHTEB010000001.1, on the reverse strand, counting down.
CAGAAGCCTGGCCAGCACCGCCGAAGCACCCCAGGAAACGCCTGCCCCCTTCTCAGAAAACCTCCAACACCCCAGCTCACACCCCACCCACCACACCAACTACGAACCCCGGAATCACATCCGACTCCGCAGCCTCGGACACATCGTCGCGTTCGTACTGGTAGTCGGTGTAGAGGGCCACAAGGTCGGCGGTGACCGGCACGAAGCGGTGACGGCGGGACTTCGCCAGAGCATGGTTGGGGTTGTCCATGCGGCGGCAGACATGCACGTGCGGGCCCTCGATACCACAGCCCACAGCGCGGGAGGAGGCCAGCAGGTGCATGTCGCCGCGGTGCAGCCCGAGCGCCTCACCGATCCGCAGCCCTGTACACGCCAGCAACGCGATCAGGAAACGGTCCCGGGCACTCGGAGCCGCAGCGATCATCCGGCGGATCTGCTCATCGCTGAGGTCCTCATAGCCCGGCTCGGTGACCTTGAAGCGGAACACGGCTGCCTCGACCTGGCGCCGCCGGCCCGACTCGCCGGTATCGAAGCCGGGCGGGGTGAAACGCAGCAACTTCGGCTGCGACAGCAGCCCAGCCGTGTCGGCCGGCACCCAGCCGTGCGCAGCGCCGAACCGCAGGAACTCCCCCACTACCGTCATGATCGCGTTCGCCGTTCCCCCGGGAGCGGTAGCGGGCCGGACCCGGCCGCGCCTGGCCGGCCCGGTGCTGGACAGGGGTCTCGAGCAGCCACTGCTCCAGCCCGGCCAGATCCAGGAAGCTGGGGATCCGCCAGTCCAGCCGCCGCACCCCGCAGTAACTCAAGTAAAGGGCGACCCGCCCCGCATAGGCGCGCTCGGTGTTCGGCGAGCAGCCCCGCGCCCGCAGCGAGGCGAGGTAGGCCACCGCCTCGGTGTGCAGATCAAACGAGCCGGCGTCCACCACCACCCACCGCACCACACCGGTCACCGGAGAAACAGCACGCTCCGCCACAAAATCGGCATCCACGTGACAAACACAACCACCACGCCCAGCGGCGCGTACCGCACTCCGATCAGTACCATCCCCCAGGCGACAACCAGAACAAACATCCCTCATCGCCCACTTTTCCCCGAGATAATGGATGTGCCTGAGTTGAACAAGCGCCCATAGGTAGGCGGCAAGCGAGGGGTGCTCGATGGGTTCTGAACGGTCCTCTGAGGAAGTCCGGCTGAGCACACTTGTCAGCCGACGCAATGAGATTGCCTTCACGCCGCCGCTTTCAGCCCCCGCCGTGTTGCCCTTCGGACAGCTCTCACCACCCGTGTTCGAGCGTGTGGTCGGCGAGGTCATGTGGCTTGTCGACGGGATGAACGACATCCGCGGTTACGGCCGATCCGGACAGGATCAGGGTGGGCTCGACCTCATCGGCAGGAAAAGAGGGAAGACGCACGTCTACCAGGTACGCAGGATCGTCTCCCTCTCCGCGCCCGCCCTCCGTGCGGCCGTCACCGACTTCGCCGGCCCACCCCGCACGGCCACCCCTGAGGAAGGATGGTCCGAGCGACGGTTCGACGCGGTGCGTTTCGTTCTGGCAGCAGGGTGTGTCGTCGACGATACGAAGGTAGAGGACGAGCTCGTGGCCCTGCAGGAGGAGTACCAGGGCGACATAGAAGTCGATCTGTACGACGCAGGTGCCCTGTCTCGGTTCCTGCGGGAGCGCCCGCATCTTGTCGCGGGCGTGTTCGGTCCGGAGTGGGCCAAGGCATTCTGCGGGGTGGAGACCCCTCCGGTTCCGTCCCTCCCGCACGGGTACGCCCTTCTCAACGATCCGCTTGAGCACATGGGGCTGTCCGATGCTCTGCAGCGCGCCCAGCACCTCGCGGATACGGAACCTGAGCCAGCTGCTGAGCTCTTCGGGGCACTGGCACAGGAGCTGGAAGGAGTGTCGTTTACGGGGCATGCCGGTCAGCTCCGCATCCAGCAGCGTGACCTGCTGGTGTCTGCCGGACAGCATGGTGCGGCATTCGCTGTCGCGGCGGAGTTGCTGCTGGACCGGTACGAGGCCGGGGACCGCGTCTTTCTGGACAACCAGATGGAGCAACTGGCTTCCGACGCGGGGGGGCACGGCACCCGACACCTATGTGGTCTTGAAGGCGCTGGCGGACTGGCTCGAATACGGCTATGACCTCGCACCGGTGACCGCCGCACTTGAGACTGTGGTCCAGGCCGGTGAGCCCTGGGCGTCCCGCTTGGTACTGGCCGTCATCGAGCAAATCGTTGTCGACGAAGATCCCGACGATGACCCGGCGGGGCTGTCCGATCTGACTGCCGGACTCGTCACTGCCCAGACAGGTCTTTTGCGTGTTCGGCTGGAATGCTGCCTGGCAGACCTGGCCATCCGCTCCGGACACAGCCCGGATAAGGCCTATGCCGACCTCGACCGGCGTGCGCTGGGCGGCCGCATACCGGAACGGTTCGCGGTCTTGGTGCACATGCGCCGCGGACGCGCCTTGGCCCTGGCCGACCTCGGAGACGAAGCCATCGAGGCCTACCGGCGCGCCGTACTGGCTGCGACGCGCGAGGGCCTGGGAGGCGATGCCAGGCACGCCCTGCGGGCCATCTCCTACCTGTCCGACCAGTACAACCTCGGTTTCGGGCATTCGTCGCGGGCCATGCAGTCGGCCCGCACGGTCGGCGCCAAGGGCGCACGACTCATCGATCTCTCCTTCGACCCGGCCGTCAGCGCCCTGGAGGCCTTGGCCGACGGCAAGCTGCCGGACGCTTCCCGCGCCTCCCACCAGTGGCTGTGGCAAGACCGGATATCCGGTGCCCTAACCGACGAACTCCTCGCCCATCAGCGCTACGGCGAAGTGTTCAACCGTGCCGGAGAGACAAACCGCGCAGTGCATCACCTCATCCTTGCCGGCCGTAGAAAAGACGCGCGGAGCGCCGCCGAATCCGTACCCGAGTACCTCGATGTGCGCGACTTGCTACAGGTGCAGGCACGGTGGGTATGCGGCGCAGCCGCAGCGGTGACCGGCCAGCAGGCGGACCTGATCCCGGACGACGCCGTCCCGGGCATCGCCGCACGGCTGGCGGACATCGTCACCACAGGCCCGCAGTCGGGGCTGGCGGGCAGCGATCCAGTCAAGGAAGCACTCGGAGCACTTGGAGCACTCGATGGGCGGCTGCCAGCGGAGGCAGCGCAGCAGGTCCTGCCCTTGCTGGTCGAATGGATTCCCAGGCAACCGAACACCTACCGGTTCACCGACGAGCAGATGCTGGCCTTCCTCGGTGCCTGCATCAAGGCCGAACTGCCGGTAGCAGACCTAGGCCGTTTCGTTTGGATCAGTCGGTCGTTGGTCCGGGTGTGCCGTTGACTGACGCGCAGTGGGCGCGGATCGAGCCGTTACTCCCGGACCGGACGCCGAGGCGGGGTGGCCGGTGGCGTGACCACCGTGAGGTGATCGACGCGATCGCCTTCAAGTTCCAGACCGGCACGCAGTGGGTCCACCTGCCGGAGAAGTACGGCAACTGGCGAGGCGTCTACAACCGGCTGCGGATGTGGGCCGTCGATGGCACCTGGGAGCGGGTGTTCACCGCGCTGATGGCGCAGGCTGACTCTGACGAGGACCTCAACTGGGCTGTCTCGGTGGACTCCACCATCGTGCGCGCTCACCAGCACGCGGCCGGGGCTCGCAAAAAGGGGCCCCGGTCGGCGAACCGGACGATCACGCCATCGGCCGGTCCCGCGGCGGACTGACCACGAAGATCCACCTGGTGGCCGACGGCCGCTGCCGACCCCTGGCGTTCGTCCTGACCGCAGGACAGGCCGGTGACGCACCCGCCTTCGAGCAGGTCATGGCCCGCCTGCGAGTGCCCCGGCAGCGTGGTCGGCCTCGCACCACTCCGGACGTCGTCCTGGCCGACAAGGCGTACTCCTCGCGTGCCATCCGCAAGCACCTGCGCAAGCGCGGAATCCGTGCGGTCATCCCCGTCCCGGCCGATCAGCAGGCACACCGCCTTCGACGCGGCAGCCGGGGCGGCAGGCCGCCCGCCTTCGACCGCGAGACCTACAAGCACCGCAACACCGTCGAGCGGTGCATCAACCGCCTCAAGCAGTGGCGCGGCATCGCCACCCGCTACGAGAAGACAGCCACGATCTACCTGGCCGGACTCCACATCGCAGGCATCTTTCTGTGGTCCGCACGGTGATCCAAACGAAAGTCCCTAGCCGTCCAAGCTCTGCTGCAAGCCTGGAAACTCGACATAAACGGCGCTCAAGACCTGCTCGCCGGCCTTGGGGCACAGCTGTCAGCCACCGTGCCGGTGGTACGCGAACGGGCGCAAGCAGGCCACCGCGGCGCTGCGGCCCTCCTGGCCGACTGGCGGGTGGACGACCCCTCTGTCACCGAGGCCGCGCGGGAACTGACCGACACCGTGCTGGCCGAACCGGTGGGCACCGTCCGCTCCTCCTACTCCATGGGCAACACCGCGCAACGGTGCGCAGCCTTCCTTGCGGCGTGCACGGATGCACAAGCCACACCGGAAGATGACAAAAAGTCGATCACGCGATTGCGGGAACGCGTCGCAGCTCACCTGCTGCTGTGGGCCGAAGACCGCAACGACATGGCCGACCGACGCTCGTCCGCCATCCGCGCGCTATCCATCCTCGCTGAAAGTCTGCCGGTGCCCGTGCGCACCGACATGTTCGAACGCCTCATGACCCTGTACCAAGATCCCGGAGAGCACCCGGTCGATACCTTCGAACGACGCAGCCTGCATCCCCTGAGCCGCTTCAAGATCGACACAGGAGGCGATTGGCGCCTGCCCGCAGAGATCCTGCATGCAGCCGCCGTCTTCGCCACCACCACCGAGCAAGCCATCCGCGTCGAACAGCACCTGCTCCCCCAGCTGACCCGCCCCGAGCGAAAGCGAGGCCAAGGCTGGCTCCAGGCGCGAACCGTGCTCGCGCTCGACCATCTGGCCCCCGCACAGACATCCCTGATAGCCACCCACCCCTCACAGTTCCTGCGGCAGACAGCCGTGATCTGCTGGGGCCGCGCAGCGCACCGGGACCCCGATCTGGCACGCGTCTTCGCCGAGGACTCCAATACCGGCGTACGCCACAACCTGGCCCACACCCTCACCGAACTTCCTCCAGATGAACGCCCCAGGTACCAGTCCATCACCGAACGCCTCCGCACCGACAACAGCGCACGCGTCCGCCAAGCCGCCGCACACATCCCCTGAGCAGGACACCTGCCGCCGCAGAGCTGGGCACAGCAAGCAGACCAAACACACCGCCCGGATACTCAACTCCAGATAAAAGGTCTGCGCGCTCACGATGAAGAGGTCGTGGAATTGCTCGCGATTCCGCAGGAAGAATCCCAGTTGCTGCTGCGTTTTGCCGTCCCCAGGGATCCGGTGATGGTCGCGGACTGGGTCAGCTTCAACGTGATCGACACCGAACGCCAGGACTGGGCTCGCGGCTGGGCGAAACTGAAGGCGTACGTCGAGCGGGTCGGGAACGCACGGGTGCCGTACGGGCACCGGGAGGGTGCGACACCCCTTGGGCAGTGGGTCGCGGAGCAGCGACGGGCCTACGCGGCCGGGGAAATGAGCGGGCAGCGCGCGCAGCGGCTGGAGCGGCTCGGCATGGTCTGGTCGCCGGCCGATGAACGCTTCCAGGAGAACCTGGAAGCCGCCAAGGCCTACTACGACCAGCACTGGACCCTCTGTGCTCCGAGGTCCGCAGTGGCCCTGTCCAGACCGGTAGGACAGTGGTTGAGCAATTTGCGCCGCCCCGGTGCGCTGGACGGCCACCCCGAATGGAAGGCCGCGCTGGAGGCCGTGGACGAGGACTGGAACCCGAAGTGGCCGGCCGACTGGCAGCGGCACTACGCAGCCCTGCGCGAGCTGGTGGCCGACGAAGAGGGCCAGGCGGAAGTCCTGCCCGGGTTCACAGTCCACGGCATGGACATCGGCAAGTGGCTGGCCCGGCACCGCAAGCCCGAGGTCTGGGAGGCCATGACGGACGGACAGCGCGAGCGCCTGGAGCAACTCGGCATCACGCCGCTCGCCCCGGAGCCGGAGGAGCCCACAAGGGCTTCCACGACGTTCGAGCGGGGCGTGGCGGCCCTCGCGCAGTACAAGGCCCGCGAGGGCTCTGTGAAGGTCCCCAGGGCCCACGTAGAGCGTCTGGAGGAGGGGACCGAGGTCCGGCTTGGGGTGTGGATCATGAATCAGAAGAGCCGCCGCACCAAACTCACCGCCGACAAACTCACCACACTCGCCGCACTCGGGCTGGAATGGGCCCTGCAAGGTTAAGAGATGGGATAAGTTTGTGGTTAAGTAATCTGGCTGGAGTAAGGGTGCGGGGTCATGGCATCTGAGGAAGAGCTGTTCGCGTCCGTCGACGCTCTGTTGAACGAGGAGCCGCACCTGCCGCCTCCGGCGGAGCGTGCCCGGCTGCGTGAGGCCGCCGGCATCACCCAGGCCCGCCTCGCCACCGCATTGAAGACCACGACCCAGTCGGTGAAGAACTGGGAGAACGGCCGCAGCGAGCCGAAGTCGCCGCGCCTGGACGCCTACCAGCGGCTGCTGAACGGGTGGGCGGCGAAGTACCCCGCCCCCGGCGCAGCTCCGGCAGCATCGATTGCCGCGACGGCGCCCGCGGCGTCTACCGAACCGGGCGCATCCACGGTGGAGACGGCAGGTGCCCCGCAGGCTCCCGCCGTTCCGGCTGCGGCGCCGACGCGCCCCGCCATCCGACCCGCTGCGACATCGCGGCGTCCGGCCACGAAGAAGGCGGCGCAGCCCGCAGCCGACCCTCGCTTCCCGCACGGGCCCCTCGCGGTCCTGGACGGTGACGGCTGCGCGTACGGCGTGGACGGGATCGTGCTGGACTGCCCGGCGACCACGGTGGTGGAACTGGTGGAGTGGACGCTGCGCAAGTCCGGCCTCGGTGCACCGAAGCTCAACCGCTACGGCAAGGACAGCGACCCGCTGATCGTGCTCACCGCGGCGGCCGCCGTGAAGCTCGGGCTGCCCGAGCGCCTGGAAGGCCATGAGCAGCGCCGCTCCCTGCGCCTGCCCGAGGACCATCCAGTGGTCAAGCAGGTGGTGAAAGCGAAGTGGCGGCTCACCCAGCGCGGGTTCGGCCCATGGGCAAGGATCTATCGCAAAGCCCAGGGCCGTGAGCGGCAGTGCGTGCAGCTCGCGATCCTGTCCTGGGACGCCCTGGATGAGCGGTCCTGGCCCGGCGTGGCGGAGATGGAGCCGCCCGACATCGCCCGCGTCCTCGGGGTGTACGCCCGGCGGGTCATCACGCCGCGCGGCTCGACAGCCGTATCGGGCCTTGAACTGATGACGGCGCTGCGGCCACCCACACGCGCCACGCAGGAACCTACCACCGGCAACTGGGTGCCCGGACACAACCCCGGCTCCCTCGGCACGGACCCGATGGACCCGGCGCCGCCGGAGGCCACCCCCGAACACCCCGTCGTCGTCAACTCCGGCTGGACCGGCGGCTTCCTCAACGAGGAGGCGTACCAGTGGGTGCGTCCGGTGGACCTGCTCACCGATGAGGAGTGCACCCTGCCGTACGCGGTCGGCCTGGACCTCAACACCGCCTTCCTCGCCGCCGCCGCCCGCCTGGTCGTCGGCCTTAGCGCCCCCGACCACTTCCACGCCCCGAAGTTCAACCCGAAGATCCCCGGCTCCTGGCTGGTCGACCTCTCCCACGTCGAGATGGACCCGCGCCTGCCCTCGCCCTTCACACCGGACGGCACCCGACCCACGGGCCCGGCCTGGTACCAGACGCACACCGTCGCCTACGCCCAGGAGCTCGGCTACGACGTCCACCCGGTCGAGGCGTACCTGCGGCGGGAAACCGGCGCATACCTGGACCCGTGGCACGACCGACTCAAGACTGCCTACGTCGACACCCTCGCCGACCTCGGCGTCACCCGGGAGCTCTCCGACACCGAGTTCCTCGCGGCGATGGAACGGCACAAGGACGTCGATCCGGCCCTGGCGGCTGTCCTCGCCGCGATCAAGGCCACCGTCAAGGGCGGCATCGGCAAGCTCCGTGAACGCCCCCAGGGCAGGAAGTACAAGGAGGGCGAGCGGTGGCCAGCCCTCCAGCGCCCCACCTGGCGGCCCGACATCCGCGCCGCCGTCATCAGCAAGGCCCGGGTCAACATGCACCGCAAGATGCGCAACATGGCCACCATGACGGACCTGTACCCGCTCGCCGTACTCTCCGACTGCGTCGTCTACCCCTCCCCCGGAGACTCGCCGCTGGACTTCCTCCCCTACGCCGCGTCCGGCAAGCCACAGCCCGGCGCCTTCCGCCTCGGCCCCACCCCGGGCCTGGCCAAGCTTGAGGGCGTCCAGACCATGCTGTGGGCGGTCGATCTGATGGAACAGGGCTACAACCCCGCCCGGCACATCAAGGGCGGCGACGCCGTCCTCGACGAAGGCGAGTAGGCGCTGTGGGAGAGATCGACGACGCCATCGAACGCGCCGACTGGGAGGGCTTCACCCGCCAGCCGCCCAAGACCCTCCAGGCCCGCATCAACTTCCTGATGAAGCAGCTCAAGACGACCAAAGCCGTCGCGGCGGAGATCGGGGTCAGCCGGCGGTCGGTGGAGCGCTACCGTAAGGGCGAACGCAAGCACCCGCCCCAGGCCATCGCCGAACGGATCGACGCGGCCGTACGGGCGCGCTGGCAGCCCCAGGTACGCAGACGCCGCCGCAAGCAGGCCGCCACCACCACGGGCATCACGGTGGAGACGAGGGCCAGGTTCGGCTACACCGCGCCCATCGGCACGACCGACGACGGACGCTTCCGCCGGCTCACCGTCCACCTCCCCGCGCACTACGCGCAACGTCTGTTCGACGCCCGCGACGCCGGAGCCAGCGACCAGCAGATGCGCCAGATCATCGCCGAAGGCTTCAAGGACATCTACTTCCAGGACGGCGGAAACCGCGCCATGGGACTCTCCGACGTCACCCTCAACGACATCGACTACCTCGACCTCGACTACTGACCCGGTCGCCGACCGCAGGCCCGGCACCTGCTCGTGTGACTGAGCGCTTCAGTTGGCCGCTTTGAATGTCACAGTTGACCACGTCGCGTGCCCTCAGCCAGAAGGAGTGGCTTGGTGAACTCGATCGTGGAACCGGACGGAGTCGCAGGCGAGTGGCTGGATCGAGTGGCCGCCGTACGCCGTGAGCTCACCGAGCACGGGCCGCCGCACAGTCCCGATGGTGGTCCGGACTTCGCCACCGTCACGCTGCCGGAGCGCGACTGCGATCAGGTACGTGACCTCCTGGCGGACGAGCGAGTCGGCACGGTCGTCGAGATCGGGCTCGCCTATGCCAGCTCGGCGCTGGCGATCAGCGAGGCGCTGCTGCGCGCCGGTTCACGCAACCCGCGGCATGTGGTGATCGACCCGTTCCAGTTCACGGCGTACGACGGTGTCGGATGGGAGCTGCTGCGCAGCGCCGGTCTGGACGACATCGCCGAGCTGGTGACCGAACCATCGCAGCGGTTCCTTCCCCGGCTGGCCGATGCGGGTTTCGCCGCCGACGCGGCGTTCGTCGATGGCAGCCACCACTTCCACAACGTGTTCGTCGACCTTCACTTCCTGGGCGAGATCGTCCGGCCTGGCGGCATCGTGCTGCTCGACGATGTCTGGTGGCCATCGGTCGGCGCTGCCGTGGCGTACTTCGAGACCCATCTGGGGTGGCGTCCGATACCGGGCGCTCTGGCAGCCGGGACCGCCGCCCCGGGCAGCGGTCGGGCGCGGATCGGCGCCTACCGGCTGCCCGATCCGCGCCCGACGCCGGACTTCAAGGAGTTCCGGCCGTTCTGCTGATTCCGGTGAGGCCGGAGAGGCACACCTGGATCGGGCCGCCGCCCAGCACCACTCGTATCGCTGTCGGAATGCCGCGGGTAGGGACCGCGGCGCCTGCTGATCCGGTTCTGACGGCACCACCCGAGCGCGTCCGACGAATCACTGAACACGCCACGCCTTCCATGGGCCTGGAGCCGCTGTTCGCGGGCGGTCGTGATGACTGGTTTTTGTGGAGGGGCAACGTGCCCAGTACGCCGCACGCGGCCGTGCCGCGGTGCGGGTGTGCGTGTTGGCGCCGGGGCGCCCTCGGCGGCAAGGACGTTCACCTGCGGTCCGGGACTCAGTGCGCTCCCGTACCTCTTGGGCGAGCCGCCCGCGGCGGCTGCGGCATGGGAAGCACTCAGCGATGCCTGGCACCAGACCGACCTCCGGGTTCGGCCGACGTAACAGGTTGCCGTAGGTGTTGACGGCGATGTACATACGACGACCCACATCGCGGCGCCGCAAGGACATTCGGGCCAACCGCGAGGTGCTCATCGGGTAACGATCGGAGTGATGATCGCAGCCAGCGCCGCAACGCCTGCAAGGCCGACGAGGAGTGGATCCTGCGTCGCTGGGTGACGGTACGCCAGGTAGACGAGCGCGCCGACGCTGAGGACGCCGACTAGGACGAGCAGCAGTACGACAAGCAAGGCGATCGTGGGCATGGCGGAGCCTTTCGTGATCGGGCGTGTGCTTCGCTTGCGGACGTGAAGTGCGGCACCCTGGCCCTTGGTTTCGTGGGTGAGGGGCTGCCGGACGGAAACATGAAGGCGCGCGGAGTTAGCTATGCAAGTCGCCTGGGGCGGGCGCCGGATCCGACTGTCTCCAGTCTCCTGGCCCCCGGTTACAGTGTTGAACACATGGTCTGCAGGAAACCCTCAGGCCGGTCTCTTGTTTAAGACTGCATATCGTCGTGTGGACGATGGCGCGCGTGCCCGCAGAGACCGCCGACGATGGGACCGCACTTCACGTCAGGCACTGCTCGCCGCGGTGCGCCATCGCGTCCGCAGACCGCACGATCCAAGACCTCGGCGAGCCCGGTGTACGGCTGCGCTGCCGTCTGGACCGGCTCGCACCCACTCGGCTCGCGATCGCGGCCTCGAAGTCCTCGAGCGAGTCGAACGCCCAGTAGACGGAGGCGAATCACCAATAGGAGCGAGCACGTCTCTACGGCCGTGAAACGACGGAAGCCGTCGAGGCACTGGCGGCATGGCTCTGTCCGCGAGAACGGTTCTGGCTCAGGTTCTGTGACTTGGCCACTCTGAGTGACGTCCGGACATTTTCGAGCCGTGCGCGAGATCGCCGGAAAAGGTCCGCCGGGCGAGGCAGTTGGGCCGACAGTTCGGGGCCGAGGTAGGGGTCGCGCGCTGGCTGAAGGAGTTGTTGTTCCCGTCGATCGCGGACGTCGGGGTTCTGTCGGTGGACGTGCACATCGAGATTGTGCGCGTTGACGCGCAATGCATCGCGAACGGTGCCCTGTGTCAAGTCTGCAGAGTCTGGTCGAACCGGGTTCATGGTTCCTGCCTGCGGTTTCCCGTTGATGTGCCGAGCGGGGGCCGAAGTGTTGTTCTCTAGCTGAGGGCCCGTCGGTTCACCTGCGGGAACTTGGGCTGCGGACGCCCAGCGGACCGACCGAGCGGTTGCGCTCCACCCTGGCCGCGGTCGGCCGGGCCCTCGCGGGCCGGGCATGAGCCCGCATCGTCCGCGTTCTCGGGGGTCCGTCAGCCGCAGCGTGGTGCTTCGGCTGGTCGATGCGCTGCCCGAGTCCGATGTCCCCGCGCCGCGGGTGGTCGGCGTGGACGAGTACGCCACCCGCAAGGGCCGCCGCTACGGCAGCGTCCTCGTCGATATCGAGACCCGCCGCCCCGTCGATCTGCCGCCGGACCGGGAGGCGTCCAGCCTGGCGGCCTGGCTCGCCGAACGGCCGGGCACTGAGGTCGTCTGCCGCGACCGTGCGTCCTTCTTCGCCGAAGGCGCCTTCGCCGACGCCCCGCAGCCCGTCCACGTCGCGGACCGTTGGCGCCTCTGGCACAGCCTGAGCGGGCCCTTGTCCCGGCCACCCCCGAACCCGATCCTGAGCCCCCGAAAGAAGAACCGTTCTGTTTGCCATGGCCGACCGGGCACCGGTTCACCACCGATCTGGACCGCCTCACGCCGGAACAGCGCCACCGTTTCCGCCAGACCGTGGCGGCCTTCGTCGAGGACCTGCGGACCGGCCGCTTCCGCGTCGGCCTCCGCGTCAAGCGCGTCCAGCGCGCACCCGGCATCTACGAGTTCACCTGGTCTATGGGCACCGGCCCCGCAGGACGCGCCACGTGGGAGTACGGACCCGAGCGTCGTCCCGGCACCCCGCATGTCATCTGGCGCCGCATCGGCACCCACGATGTCCTCAACCGTCCCTGACCGAGGCACCCTTGTGAGTTGGACTGGTTTGCCACGGCGCACCAGCAGCCGGCATAAGCGAATAGCCGGAGTCCGCCTTCAGATCTCACAGGGTGGCTCCGCTGCTGCGCCGTTGAGGTGAACAGGGCGTGCGTTGCGGCTAAGCCCCACAAGCTCAGCTGTCCACTGGTATAGCGATACGGGCGTCGATCAGCGAACGTCTGCGGCTGCTCACCAGGGGAGCCGGGGCCCCGCCGATGCCGAGCACGCGGCCGGTGGTGGGCCGGACCGCACTCTGGCCGACGCGCGTAGACCTGGGGCATCATGTCCCTGCACTTCCTGCACCACCTGCACAGTCACCTCACAGGACGCATGACTCTTCGCAGGGAGGTTCCCCGTGAAAGCCCGCATCGGTGTCAGGATCAGATCGGTCCTGACCGCCCTCGCCCTCGTCGTCGCCCCCGGTGCCGTCGTGCTCGGGACCGCCGGCGACGCCTTCGCCGTCACCAAGATCAGTCACGCCACCGCCACCTCGATGTTCCGCGAGGTGGGCATCACCTGGTCGTCCTCCGGCAATTGCTCCGACCGCTACAACTCCACCTGTACGTCCTTCGAGCAGCTCAACCTCGCCACCGCGCAGGGCGCCCAGACCCTGAAGCGGGCCAGCGGGTGCGCCTTGAACATCACCGGCGGCACCGAGACCGGGCACGCGTCCGGCACGTACTCGCACTGGAACGGCTACAAGCTGGACTACAGCAAGTACACCTGCATCGGGAACTACATCAAGACCAACTTCACCTACATCGGCCTGCGCGGCGACGGCGCCCCGCAGTGGAAGTCAGGCTCCGGCAACATCTACGCCGACGAGGGCAACCACTGGGACGTCCTGTACTACAACTGCGGCGGCTGCTGACATGGGTGACCCCCGGCGCACCGCCCGCCGGGGGTCACACCGCCGCGACCGCTCCGGCGAGACCTCCTCCAGCGCCGGCCGTACCGGCATCAGGGGCAGGCCCACCGCACCGGCGGGGCCCGCCCCGCAGTCAGTGCCTCGAGCGCCCCGTCGCCAGCAGCCACCGCCACCGGGGGCGTTCCGTGACCAGTGTCGCCGCGGCCAGGACGGACCCGACGACGCCCGCCCAGGCCAGCCACGCCGCGACCACCGCTGCGGTGAGCTGCAACAGCACCAGCAGGACGGTGACCGCGCCCGGCACGGGGACGATCACCTGCTTCTTGTCGCCCGGGGTGGACAGGACCATGGGTCGATGAGCCAGTCCGCCGACGGGTCAGCGCGGGTCTGTCTGCCAGCGCCTGGTGGTCGCGCACCTGACGCCGCGGGGGCGGGGGGAACCACCCTGCGCCCGTCCTTACGGGACCTGGCTGGTGCCGCCGGCCCGGGGCGTGTTGCACACGCCGGACTGCGAAGAGGCTCCGCAGAGCGCGCCGCTGCTCGATGTGGAGCACGCGTTTGAACGTCGCGGAGAACCCGGGAACGCGGCTGTGCACGCTGCGCGGGTGCGCTCAGGAGCTGACGCCGATGCTGAGCGGGTTCGACCAGATCACCGACTCCGGACCTGCCGTGGCCGGGTCTGTGGTCGGGGCGGCCGGTACGGTGGTCGGGCCTGCAGTCAAGGTGTGTCGCCGGAGTACCGGAGTAGTAGAAGCGGCAGCCCACACCCGGGCCGGGTGTGCGCGGTTCGCCGGGGCGCGGGTCGTACAGGGCGCGGCCGCCGGGCCACCGTCCAAGTTCGGTGGACAGGGCGACGCCGTCGTCGACTTCCTCGGTCCGCCACCCGTGGATGTCCAGCAGCAGGCCGTCCAGCGGACCGCCGACCAGTTCGGCGTAGGTCCGGTGTGGGACCGGGCCGGGGTTGGGGTCGTCGTGCTCCGCGCCGTAGACACGGCCGTTCAGCAGCTGCTCATCTCCGTTCGACCAAGCGTTGCAGCCGCCACCGACAACGCGGGCTTGCCTGAGCAAGGGCAGGCCATCGCGCAAGTCTCCCTGGTGAACGGGCGGTTCAACCGGAGGAGTACGCGATGGCCTTGTCCCAGTCTGAGCTGATGCGGCTGCTGGAGTCACGACGTCGGGCCGATGGAGTTGAAGCAATCAGGGTGGTGTGTGAGCGCATCCTGCAAGAGCTCATCGAGGCCGAAGCCACCGAAGTGGTCGGCGCCGCCCCACACGAGCACTCTGACAGGCGCATGACCTGGCGCAACGGACACCGCGAACGCCTGCTGACCACGCAGGCCGGCGACCTCGATCTGAAGATCCCGAAAGTGCGGACCGGGTCGTTCTTCCCCTCCCTGCTGGAGCGCCGACGGCGCATCGACCGGGCGTTATTCGCCGTGGTGATGGAGGCATACGTGCACGGCGTGTCCACCCGCAGCGTGGATCACACCGGCAAGAATGACTCTGGACCTTGGCCCGATGGGCTCCTGTGGTTTCCATGCCTTGAATGATGAGGCCCCGGCCGCGATGGCCGGGGCTTTCTCTGTTCGTCAGCGGTTGTGCAGCCAGAGCATTACCAGGCCGAAAGCTGTGGATCCGGCTGCGAAGGAGGCCCCACGAAGAACGCTAGTAAGGATCAACTGGCTGAGGTGCCGGAAGATGGCGGGTTTGGCCTTCGTGCACGGGACTTGCCCGGTTTCGATCTGATCAGCAGCGGACGAAGTCGATTGTTGAAGAGACATGTTGTTGCTCCAGGTCGCACGGGTCCAGACGGCTTGAAAACAGCAGGAGCTCCTCCCGGTTGCCGCCGGGAATGGGCTCTCCAGTCCCTAAAATGCCGCGCTGGACCATGAAAGCCATGAGCACCCGCACCTATCTACGAAATGAGTATTCGCGCGGATGGGGTCCGATCTGCGAAGTTGCATGCTTGAGAGGCCGACCCAGACACTAACTGTGGTGATCGGCACCGAAGGACGCATCGTGGTCCAGACGGCGTTGCCCTTCGATGGGGGGCCTGTTGCCGCAGGCCCCCCAATCTCCGCGGGCACCGTCGTCGCTCCGTCCCCTGGACAGACCTGCCTCCGCGGGAGGGAAGACACCCACCTCCGCGCCTTCGGTCAGCCCGAGCGCGGCCAGACCCCGCCCCCACCACCTCCCCGGGGGAAGCCCGGCCCTCTCCTGCGCGTCCTTCAACGACTGGTCGACCGGACGGCGACCGTCCCCGAATGCCACTCCGCGCCCGTAGTACTGCCACGCGTTACTACTCTGCACCTTCGCCAAACTCAGCATCCCCACAGGGGACACCTACTCTGACCTGCAGAAAAGCGTGATTCCGTGGGGCGGGACAGGGCGAGTTCCGGGGTCGGGCGGTTGGTCGGACCGTGACCGGTTGGGGTGCACAGCAGAGCAGGCACGGGCTTCGTGATCATGGGGGTGTCGAAGCTCAACGATCATGAGGTGGCCCGTGCCTGCCGCTGCATCTTCTCTCATCCCGCCGGTGTCCAGGTACTTATGTGAGTGCACCACCGAGTACGAAGTTATGTGCACCACTGGTTAGGCCACGTCGGTCTCCCGCTCGATGGCCTGGAGGCGGTTCTTGAGCCGGTAGCTGTTGCCGTTGATCGAGACGACTTCGCAGTGGTGCAGGAGCCGGTCGAGGATCGCGGTGGCCAGGACCTCGTCGCCGAAGACCTGGCCCCATTCGCCGAAGGTCTTGTTCGAGGTCAGGATGATCGAGCCCTTCTCGTAACGCTTGGAGATGACCTGGAAGACCAGGTTCGCCTCGGCCCGTTCCAGCGGCTGGTAGCCCACCTCGTCCACCACGAGAACGGCGGGCCGGAGGTAGCTGGTGAGCTTGCTGATCAGACGGCCCTGGTCCTCGGCGGCCTTGAGGTGGCGGACCATGTCGTCAAGGCTGGTGAAGTAGATCGAGTAGCCGGCCCGGCAGGCCGCGACCGCCAAGGCGACGGCGATGTGCGTCTTGCCGACCCCGGGCGGTCCGAGCAGAGCGACGTTGGCCTTGTCCTCGACGAAGGAGAGGGTGGCCAGGTCCTTGACCTTGCGCGGGTCGAGGTCGGGCTGGAAGGAGAAGTCGTAGTCCTCCAGCGTCTTGTGGTGCGGCAGCTTCGACAGCCGCAGACCGTTGCGGAAGCGCCGGTCGTCGCGGACGGCGAGTTCCTCGGCCAGCACGAGGTCGAGGAAGTCGAGGTAGCCCATCTTGGCCTCGTCCGCCCGCTGGACGTACTGGTTCAGGGCCTCGGCCAGGTGCGGCAGGCCGAGCTTGGCGGCGGTGGTGCGGATGCGGGTGCTGGTCAGCTCGCTCAACGGGCTTCCTTGGTCGGGGTGGTGAAGGGACGGGTGCCGGTCAGCTCGTCATAGACCGACAGCGGGCGGCGGCCGACCTCGACGTTCGCGGCGGCGGCCCGGTTCAGCAGAGCCTGCAGCGGTCCGGCCTCCGCCTTCGGCGGCTGGCCGCGTCGGGGTGAGGGCAGAGCGTCGTCACCGGTGGTGACGCGGCGGCCTGCGCCGGTGGGAAGGCCGTCCCAGTGCGTCTCATCCACGATGCGGGCGCCCCGGCCAACGGCCCGCGGATGGATGGCCAGCAGGGTCTGGCCGCTTGCATCGGGAACGGTGGAATGGAGGCTGACTTGCGATTTCGTGGCCCGGATCTCGACTAGCTGGCGGGGGCGGACCTTGCGGGCGGGCACCGAGTAGAGGTTCGCGTCGAAGGCGACCAGGCAGTCCTTGCCGACATGCCGCAGGTGCCTTTGGGCGACCACGTAGGGGGCCGCCGGCAGCGGACGCAGGGCCATGTGGTCGCGCACGGCCCGGTGTCCGATGACCTCACCGTGGGTGCCGTGGACCTTCGCCCGCCGCAGCGGGACCCAGGCGGCGAAGGCGGCGTTGAGTTCCTCGATGGAGGAGAAGGCCCGCCCGGCCAGGACGTGGTCGCGGACGATGTTCACCTGCCGCTCGACCCGGCCCTTGCCCTGAGGCCGGTAGGCGGCCAGCACGTCGATGTCGAAGTCGTAGTGGCCGGCGAAGGCGACCGCCTCCGGGTGCAGCGGAACCGCCTCACCCGGGGCGACGTGCCGGCGCACGACCGTCTTGGTGCGGTCATAGACGATACTTATCGGCACCCCGCCGAAGTGCGCGAACGCGGCCCGATGGCAGTCGAAGAACGTGGCCAGGTCCTGGCTGGTGGTGAAACAGCAGAACGGGTCGCGCGAGTACGACAGCGTCATGTGGAAGGAATAGACCTTCGGGATGCCGACATGCGCGAGGATCTTGCCCTCGTCTCCCCAGTCGACCTGGGCCTGAGCACCGGGGACGACCTCGAAGCGCCGGTGCAGGCCCGCCAGCTCACCCGGGCTGATGCCCAGTTCCTCCGCGATCCGGGGCCGGGCTTCCTGCAGATAGAGCTTCACCCGCTGGTAGTTGATCGCGACCCCGTACTCCTGGGCCAGGCGGTCGTGGATCACCCTGCCCTTGAGCAGGATCTCCGACCTGAGCATCGCGTCGATCAGCGGCGCGACCTCATCCACCACCCGCCGAGGCCGCTGATCTGCTGTTTCTCTCTTCGGCGGCGCGACCGCCGCGGAGTCCTTCAGGTACTTGCTGACCGTCCGGCGGTTCAGCCCGGTCTCCTTCGCGATCTCCCGCAAGCTCATCGCACCGGACTCGTACAGCGGCCGGAACCGCCTCAACTCCAGCCAGCGATGTGGATCCAAAACCACCGTCAGCGGCCTCCCTGCCACCCCGAAACGACAGCAGCAGGCTCACGGCTGGCACCCCATCACCGCATCAAGAATGGTGCACTTTCATCCGTACGAGGTGGTGCACGTTCGCTTGTACGCCGACACGTCTACGGTCTGACCGCGGAACCACCCATCTCCGAGTGGGAAGGGCACGACCCGCAGTCGTTGTCGGCCGATGAGTTCGAGATCGTTTGGTCGACCGCCCGCGGCGAGCTTCAGGATCGTCAGCGGCGCCCCTTTTCCTGAGCACGTCCATTACTGCGGCTTCCGATCAGGAAACTGCCATCTTCAATGCGAAACCGGCCATCAAGCGTCTCGCCAACCTGACAAGGTCCTGCTCAGGCGGCATCACCCTCGCCATGATCCATGAGACGCGCCAACCGCACCGCCCACGCGGCTTCACGACGCCTCGTCGCTGTCCCCAGTAAGTCGCGGTTGCACCTGTCACCCCGCAGGTCAACGGCCTCGCCCCTGCAAGATCTAATGAGACGGGACAAAACGCCTTGCACAGGATCCGGAAACCGTCTCAGCCGACGTGCAGCACCGCAGGTCAACGGAGAGTGCAACTACCGCAACACTGGTGAGAGAACACACCGGCGTTCAACGCGGGCTGCGGCGGCTCCGGTAGGCCGCGACGCTCGCCCGGTGTGCACAGGTTCGGGTGCAGTACTGCTTCGAGCCGTTGCGTGAGAGGTCCACGAAAGTGGCACGGCAGGTCGGCCCGGCACATACGCCGAGACGAGCGGGACCGAGCGTGGCGATCACGGAGGCCAGTGCGCTGAGCGTGGTCGCGGCAAGGTGCGCCGAGCAGCGGTCGGTGTCGGAGGTCACCTCGGTCCACCAGCGGTCGTCCTCGTGACGCAGTACCGGGGTGGCTCGGCTGCGACGCAGACCGTCGTTGATCAGAGCCTCAGCGGCGACCGGGTCCGCGTTCGCCCGTTCGAGCACCTCACGCACCGTCTCACGCAACGCGCGGACTTCCGCCAGGTCGGCGCGGGTGAGCTGCCGCGGACCGGTCCGTCGGTCCGCGGCCGACCTCGGAGGCTCGGCCGCGGGGTGGCCGTCAAGGAAGTCCCGGAGCTGCTCCACGGTCTCGAGCCCGTCCTCTCCCTTGATCGGCCTCAAGGTGTTGGCCAGGTCGACGGCCGTCTGGACCACCAAGGGTCTGTAATACGCATTCTGCATTTGACGTATCTCCTCACTGCTCCGTAACGTTACACTCAAAGGAGCTTTAGCATGTCACAACATACTCGGCGGGGGACGACGCCGCAGACATTCCCGTCCGCAGGGGCCCCGGCACCAGAGCGAGCCGACACCCCGGACGGGCGTCGGCTGGGGCCGACTTTGGGGATGTTGGTGTTGCCGATGTACGTGGCACTGGGAGCGCCGTCGGTGGCCCTGCCGGCCATCGGCCGGGCCCTCGCGGTGCCGTTCGGGGCCACCGCATGGATTCTCGCCGCGTGGTCGCTGACCTCCGCGCTCGCGATGCCGGTCGCGGGTCGGCTGCTGGTTCGCTGGAGCCCCTTCCAGGTCCTGGTCGCCGGGGTCGTGACGCTCGCCGCGGGCTCCGCGCTCGCCGGAGCCGGGCCGACACTGTCCGTCGTGATCGTCGGCCGACTGATCGGCGGCGCCGGGGCGGGGGCAACCGTGATCGCCGTCTTCGTCGCGGCCACCGCCCTTCCCGGGCGGCAACGGATCCGCGCCCTGGGCATCATCGCGGCGGCCAGCGCGACGGCGTCAGGGTGCGGGACACTGTTGGGCGGGGCGGTGACCGCATGGCTCGGGTGGCGTGCCGTGCTCGCGATCCCGGCCCTCGCGCTGCCCCTCCTGCTGGCCGCATGGCCGAGCAGGCGCGCGCTGACGCGGAGCGGTAGCAACGAGCGAAACGGCTCGACCGAGCGACTCGATATCGTCGGCGCGGCCGTGCTGTCGGTCCTCGCCAGCTCTTTGATCACGTTGCTGCAGGCACACTCGGTCGGCCTGCCCGCCGCGGTCACGCTCGTCGTGGCTGCCGCCGGGGGGCTCGCCGCCGTGGGACTGTGGTGGCGCGTGCGCAGCACGCCCGACGGGTTCGTGCCCCGACGGGTGATCGCCTCCCGGGGCTTCCTGGCGGTTGGGCTCATCGGCGGGACCGTCTTCGCCGGCTATTACGGGGTGCTGTTCCGCGCCCCGTCCCTGATCGAGCAGGCCACGGGCGGTGGTCCCCTGGAAGCCGGCGTGCTCCTGGTCCCGGCCGCCGCCTGCTCGGTGGTGGCCGGGCGGCTGGTCGGTCCCTTGACCGACCGGTTCAGCGGCTGGCAGGTGTCGGCCGGGCTGGCGGCACTCACCGTCGTCGGCGTGCTCGTGGTCGCGATCCTCACCGGGCCGGTCCCGATTGTCCTCGGCACGGCGCTGACCGTGTGCGGGTTCGCCGGCGCCCAGGCCGTACTGGTGAGCCTCGCGCCGGACCTGGTCGCCCCGGACGACCGCGACACCGCACAGGGCCTGCTCAACTTCATGAACGCCCTGGGCGGCGGGATCGGTCCGGCCGCAGTCGCGGGTCTGTCCGGCATCGTGCCGGGGCCGGTGGCCCTCGCCGTGCTCGCGGCACTCCCCCTGGCCGGACTCGTCCTCAGCCTCACCAGGCGCCCTGCCCCCGACCGCCGCCCCGAACCCGACGCCACGCGCGGGAGCCCACGCTGACAGTCCACCTGCGACTGATCCGATAGCGCCGTGACCCGTAAGGAGCCTTGCCATGTCCGCCGAGCCATTCGAGGTCAGCATCACCGAAGCCGAGATCGAGGATCTGCGTGAACGACTGCGACGGACACGGTGGCCCGAGCGCGAGCCGGTGGACGACTGGTCACAGGGTTTGCCGCTGGCGTACGCACAGGAGCTGTGCCGCAGTTGGGCCGAGGACTACGACTTCGGGTTCGCCAAGCGGCTGAACGTCTTCCCGCAGTACCGCGACACCATCGACGGGCTGGGCATCCACTTCCTGCACGTCCGCTCGCCGGAGCCGGACGCGTTCCCGCTCGTGCTCACGCACGGGTGGCCGGGTTCGGTGCTCGAGTTCCTGGAGGTCCTCGGCCCGCTGACCGACCCGCGCGCGCACGGCGGTGACCCGGCGGACGCGTTCCACGTGGTCGCGCCCTCGTTGCCCGGGTACGGCTGGAGCGACAAGCCGTCGACGACCGGATGGGGCATCACCCGCACCGCGCGCGCCTGGGACACGTTGATGGTCTCGCTGGGCTACGAACGGTACGGCGCGCAGGGCGGTGACTGGGGTTCGGCGGTGTCCGCGGCACTGGGCGAGGTGGCGCCTGAGCGGGTCGTCGGCGTGCACCTGAACCTGGGATCTGTGGCGGCGGGCACGTTCGAGGACCCGACGTCCGCGGAGCTGGCGAATCTCGAGGCCGAGAAGGAGATGCAGCGCACCGGCCGGGGGTACTCGGCGATCCAGGCGACCCGGCCGCAGACGCTCGGCTACGGCCTCACCGACTCCCCGGCCGGGCAGGCCGCCTGGATCGCCGAGAAGTTCTGGGCGTGGACGGACAACGACGGCCATCCCGAGGACGCGTTGTCGCGGCAGACGATCCTCGACGAGATCTCGGTCTACTGGTTCACCGCGTCGGCCACGTCGTCGGCGCGCCTGTACTGGGAGAGCTTCGCCAACTTCCGGGACAAGGTGACCGCGCCGTCCGGGCTGTCGGTCTACCCGCGCGACATAACCCGGCCGTCGAGGCGGGAGGCCGAGCTGCGGTTCACCGACCTGCGCTGGTTCGAGGAGCTGCCGCACGGTGGCCACTTCGCCGCGCTGGAGCAGCCGGAGTCGCTGGTCAAGCAGGTGCGCGGGTTCTTCCGCCTGTTCCGCTGACTGTCCGTACCATCCCCTGGGAGGCCCGCACCCAGGGGATGGTCCTGTCCGTCCCCCGGGTTACCGGCAAAGCGACGGCCGCGGCGTCCCAGGGCAGCAGCTGACTCCAGTCGGCGTATGGGGCCCAGCCGACACAACCAGCCCCGCGGCCAGCCCGGCGCAGGACATCTGGAGCAGGAGCACAGCCCAGACCAGGCCCAAGGTGACCGCCATGATGACGTGGTACTGGGCGACATGGGCCAGGCAGGCACCGCCACCCCGCCTCGGGCTCACGCCGTGGGCGACCTCCGTCGCCGACGGCGCCGTCTTGTTCCCGGCCTGGTGGTCGGTCTGCCCGATCACGTGGTCCGCGAGGTTGTGTCCGACCGCGAGCACGGCCCACACCGAGCCGAACGTCGCCATGGTGGCGACCTGATCGATGGAGGTCATCGGCGGCCTTCCTTCCAGCAGTCCGGGCAGATGTCGCGGTCGGGGCGGGGACGGTGCCACCCATGCTGGTCACGGATCAGGCGGCGCAGTTCGGTGTGGTTCTCGACTCGCACGGGCCAACTGGCCTCGGACCCGCAGCGGCCGTCGGTCTCGGCGGGCTTGTCCGCGTCGCAGCGGATCACCAGATATGCGTCAGCCGTCACCGCTGATCACCCGCAAGAGGGAACTGCGACGCGAAGTGACAGCTCCCGGCGAGCGCGACACCGGCACCCAACGAGCGGGGATCGCCGAATGAACCGCTCCGGATCTGGTCTGATGGAGGCTCTGGACTGTCCCGAGTTGGGTGGAGCCATGGCACGTCCGTCCCCTTACCCCGCTGAACTTCGCGAGCGTGCGGTGCGGACGCCGGCCAGCGGCCCGGCGCAACGTCCGAGGAGGCTGCGGAGATCAAGCGGCTGCGAGCCGAGAACGCCGAGCTGCGACGGGCGAACGAAATCCCCGAAGCGGTCTCGGCCTTCTTCGCGGCCGAGCTCGACCGGCCGTCGAAACGCTCGTAGCGTTCATCGACGCTCACCGCGAGGCGTTCGGAGTCGAGCCGATCTGCCGAGTCCTGACCAGTCACTGACTCGCAGTGAATCGGCGCTCTTGGCCACCACATGAGCGCAGGTCACCACCAGATCCGGCGCCACGACGAGCCCCCTGCCCTTGAGGCGTCCGCGGATTGCGGCGCCCGCTGTGCTGCCGGGCGCGGCCGCGTTCAGCGGAAGTCCCCACCCTGCTCGACGCAGCTCGCGGCTGGCGTTTGCGTCTCGTGCAAGCGGCCTCGACGCGGCCGTGCCGGCGCCCGTAGCGTGGAGGGGCCCTGTCTGTGCGGTGTGGGAGGGACGCGTGCCCGTTGACCCGCTCTGGAACAGCACGACAGCACTGCAGTTGGCCGCGCAGCGGCACCCCGGCGCGCTCATCCGGCTCGGACGCCAGCACCACTGCTGGACGCTGGCCGCCCTCGCGGACCGGGTCGGCTGCTCGCCCGCGACCGTCTCCCGTCTGGAGCGCCGCACCCGGATCGCCGACCTGGCCCTGGTGCACCGTGCCGCTCGGGAAGTCGGCGTGCCCGGACATGTCCTCATGACATCCCTCGCGCCACCGCCCGCTACGGCAACGACGGCCACTAGAGTGACGGCCAGTCAGCGTGACGTTGAGGAGGACCCCATGCGCCGCCGTACGCTGCTCACCGCCACGGCGGCCGCAGGCCCCGCCGCCCTGCTCACCGGACTGGACAACGCTCTAGCCGACACCCCGGCACCGTCCGGTGCCGGGCCACTGGACAGCCGCCTGGCCGGGGCCCGCGCGCTGTACGACCAGGGCGCCCACGCCCGGCTCGTGGCCGCGCTGCCCGGCCTCATCGCCGACGCGCACCACGGCGCCGCCTCCCGCCACAGCCTCGACCAGGCTCGGCTGTCCGCGGTGTACAGTTTCGCCTCCGCCGTGCTCATCAAGCTCGGCTTCTACGACCGCGCCCGGCTCACCGCGGACCGTGCCCGTACCTGGGCCGAGATCTCCGGCTCCCCGCTCGCAGCCGCGGCCGCCGCACGGGAACTGGCCATCGTGCTGCGCCACCAGGACCAGCACGGCGCCGCTCAGCGCCTGATGTCCTCGGCAACCGACGGCCTGGAGGCGAGCGGCCTGCGCACCGACGCCGCGGCCGCCGCCTACGCGCAGATGCTGTGCACCCTGGCCTACACCGCCGCCCGCGGCGGACACCGCAACCAAGCCCTGGCCATGGCCGAGGAAGCCCGCCGCGCCGCCCGCCACCTGCCCCAGGCCATCCCGCCCGGCCGCCTGTTCGCCATCAGCCCGGCCGCCGTCGACCTGTACGCGGTCGGCGTGCACTGGGCCCTCGGCGACGCCGGAGCCGCACTCGATGCCGGGAAGAACCTGCGTCCCGAGCAGTTCCCAACCGCGGAGCGCAAGGCCCGCCTGGGCACCGACATGGCGCGCGCCTGGTGGGCCTGGCAGCGGCCCGAACAGACCGCCCACGCCCTGCTGGACGCCTACCGGGCCAGCCCCGGCGAGGTCCGCGACCGGCCCGCGATCCGCCACATCGTCACCGAGCTCGCCGAGCGGCACCCCCGCACCAGCGGCGTACGCGAACTGCACACCGCCGTGACACGGACCATCTGACGCCCGTACGGCGGCACAGGCGCCCTCGTCGACCTCCACCTGGACAATGTCGCCGCTGGCGACCCCGCGTACGGGCCAGGGCGTGTTGTCCAGACGCACGGTCCCGTCGCCGAGATTGATCGCCCACAGGCTTTCCACGCTCGCCGACGGCCAGCCGTCCTCGTCTGCCCCCATCCGGAAGTGAACCTTCACATGGTCATCAGTCACGCTCGTCACGGCGTCACCATCCACATTGTCAGTGCCTCGAACTAGCCTCCGCTCGTGACCCCTGAACTGCTTGCCTCTCTCACTGTCCCGCTCCCCGAGGGCCGGATGATCACATCCGACGAAGGGAGCGGTGCCGTGCAACCGCTGTGGCTGAGCGACTCCCCGGCCACTACCGAACTATGGGTGCGGCTGCTGGCCGAGCAGAGCACCTCAGGCCTGTGGCCGCTCCTGCTCGATGCCCATGACCCATGCAACGCTGAATTCCGGCCATGGGCATCCGGCGAACTGTTTCCCGAGCGCATGACCTCACCCCACGCGCACGCCCCCGCCGAACTCCTGGCGCAGTGGTGGAGCGCGCACGCGAAGATCGACGAGGACGATGACCCGCTGGCACCGGACGAACGGCTCGCCGTCACCGTGCCGTTCGGGCAGACGTGGCCGGGGCCGGCCGTCAGCCCAGAGCTCGTGACGAGTGCTGACGAAATGGCCTCGGAGTACGCACAGCTCTTCATCGATCAGCACCCCCATGCGCGGCTGGGGCTCGTCGCCGCTTCCTGCGGCGCGGACGCGCTGACGACCGTCGGCTGGAACGGCCCGGCCAACTACGACAACGACACGGCCAAGTTCTCCGCCGTCGTGCGTGACTGGGAACGCCGCTTCGGCGTGCGCGTCGTAGCTGCCGGCCTCGATACCCTCCACCTCAGCGTCGCAGCACCCCCGAAGAACACGCAGAACGCCCTTCGGGTCGCCGCCGAACACTTCGCCTTCTGCCCGGACAACATCTGGCAGGGCTCCCACCCCTACACCCTCGCCGCCTACGCGGAACGCCTCGTCGGCATGAACAACTGGGACTTCTGGTGGGACTGACACCGGCGGCGGAATGACGGGGAATGATCACCTGTAACTCAGAATTGGCACTCCGCCCTGAGCCAGCCAGTGTGCGGCGGTCACGGCCCAGGTCACTTCCGTGGAAGTGAGAACGATCTTGGGTGGGCGAGGGTGCGGCTTTCCATCCCATCGGGTGTTTGTGCAGGTCAGAGTGGTAACACCACGGTGGATTCGCTGATAGCGTCACGCGGCGTTGACCGCGTTGTCCAAGTTGTCCAAGGAAAACCGAGTGGCGGGAGTGGCGAGATCGGCACCGACGAGAACTACGACGTCATCGTGATCGGAGGCGGGCCCGCGGGCGCCGTGACCGCCGGGCTCCTGGCCAAGGAGGGCCGGAGAGTTCTCGTCCTTGAGCGGGAGAAGTTTCCCCGTTACCACATCGGGGAGTCACTCAACCCCGGTCTGGTGCCCGCGCTGGAACGGATGGGCGTACGCGGGCGGCTCGACGAGATGGGATACCTGCGTAAGTACGGGGCCACGTTCGTGTGGGGGGCGGGCATCGAGCCCTGGGACTTCCGTTTCAGCGAGGGGTCCCCGTACGAGAACGTGCATCAGGTCCGCCGGGCCGACTTCGACGCGCTGCTGCTCGCGCGGGCGCGCGAACTGGGTGCGGTCGTCATGGAGGAGGCGACGGTCAAGGACATCCTCCAGGACGGTGATCGCGTCACCGGCGTGACGTACCAGACGAAGGCGGCGGCGACACCGAAGTCCGCGCGCTGCCGGATGCTCGTCGACGCATCGGGGCAACAGCATCTGCTCGCGCGCCGGTTCGACCTCGTCGAGTGGCACGACGACCTGCGGAACATCGCCGTGTGGTCGTACTGGCAGGGCTGCGAGAAGTACGCGGGCGACCGGGCGGGCGACACCCTCATCGAGAACCTTCCTGACGGCTGGTTCTGGTACATCCCGCTGGCCGACGGCACTGTCAGCATCGGCTATGTGACCTCCACCGACCAGTACATGAAGGAGGCCCCGCGGAACGCGGAGGCGTTCCTGCACGAGAAGCTCGCCCAGACCGTCGAGGTCAGCCGGCTGACTCGTGACGCGGTCCAGGTCAGCGGGGTGCGCACCGTCAAGGACTGGTCGTACCAGGCGACGCGGTTCCACGGCCCCGGTTGGGCGCTGGTCGGGGACGCCGCCGCGTTCGTCGACCCGCTGCTGTCCTCGGGCGTGACGCTCGCGCTCCGCGCGGCCGAGCGGCTGGCCGACGGCATCGGACACGCACTGGACGACCCCGCGTTCGAGGAAGAGGTCCTTGCCCGCTACGAGAAGAACTACCAGGAATTCCTCGGCGTGATCCTGGACTTCGTGCGCGTCTTCTACGACCGCACGCGGCTCAAGGAGGAGTACTGGGACGAGGCGCAGCGCGCCATCGACCCCGCCGCGCTGGTCAACAGCAAGGCCGACTTCGTCACCCTCATCTCGGGCCTCTACGGGAACGCCGAGATCTTCGAACCGGTCGGGAACAGCTAGCGCTCCCCGCGCGCCACGTGTGCCGCGGGCGCTCGGCAGCACGTCACGGTGGGGGGCGTTCTCCGCGACGGCAGCGCTCCGTCGGACCGTGGCGCCCCGCATCGGCATCGCTGATCGCGTACGCCTGCGAGGTGCCCGGCCACGCTCCCGAGGGCACTGTGCACCCTGCGGATCGCGCGCACCCTCGACCGGCACCCGCGAGCCCTTCCGCGAGGTCATCACCGACACCGAAAGCGCCCTCGACCTCCACCGGCACAAACCCGGCACCCTCCCCCGCCACGCCCCCTACCTCCACCAACGCACCGCCGGCCGCATCTGATCCCTCACCAGACTCATCCGCCAAGCCGCCATCACCGACGGCACCGAACGCATCACCAAAACAACCCTCGACGCGGCACAGCTCGACCACCTCGCCGAACAACACAGAGGCCCCACCCATAGCCGCTAACCCCAACCACCGAACAGGCAAAACAGCGCTGACCAGCAAAAACACCAACCGAGCCCTTACACGCTAGAGCTACCCCACAACAAACCCAGCCCCGCTCAGCACACAAGACTCAACCCCAGATCACACACCCCGCCCACCCCGACCCAACCACCCACCCCACTGGACTGTCCCGGGTTTCGTGGAGTCCGGTGATCTTGTTTCAGGCGGACTGTTGGGTGGCCTTGTGTTGTCGCCACCAGTCGCGTTCGTACTCGGCGGGCGGTACGTAGTCGAGGGCGGAGTGGAGCCGTTCCTCGTTGTACCAGGTGACCCACTGGAAGATCGCCCGTTCGACCTGGTCGAAGCCGGTCCAGGGGCCTTGCATCTCGTTCAGTTCGGCCTTGAAGGTGCCGTTCAGCGCCTCGGCCATCGCGTTGTCATACGAGTCCGCGACCGAGCCGACGGACGCGGCGACCCCGATCTCGGCGAGCCGGTCGGTGTAGCGAATCGCCACGTACTGCGACCCTCTGTCGCTGTGATGGATCAGCCCGGAGTCCTTCTTGATCCGTCTCCTCCACAGCGCCCTCTCCAGCGCCTCCAACGGGAGGTGGGTTCGCATGTGGTTGGTGACCTGCCAGCCGACGATCATCCGGGAGAACACGTCCAGAACGAACGCCACATACACACAGCCCGTCCAAGTGCGGACATACGTCATGTCCGCCACCCACAGCTGGTCCGGCCGGGATGCGGTGAAGTCGCGGTCGACCAGGTCCGGCGGGCGGGGTGCCGACGGCTCAGGCACGGTGGTCCGCCGCCGCTGACCGCGGATGACGACCTCTAGGCCCAGCTCGTCCATCCACCGCTCGACGGTGCAGCGGGCCACCTGCACACCCTTGCGCTTGAGCGCGCGGGTGATCCGGCGGACGCCGTAGGTGCCGCCGGACTCGGCACGGACCTGTTCGATCAGCGGCATGAGCTGCTCGTCCCGCAGTCGGCGGGCCGACTGCGGCCGCTTCTTGCGCGCGTAATACGCCGACTCAGACAGCCCCAGCACCCGGCAGGCGAACCCGACCCCGAGGCCCTTGTCCCTGAGGTGCTCGATCACCTGGTCGGCCTCGTCCGGGGACGGTCGAGTTCCGCCGCAAGAAACGCGCTCGCGGCCTTCAGGATCTCGTTCGACCGCCTCAACTCCGCGTTTTCGCGGTGGAGTTGCCTCAGTTCTTCCTGCTCTGCGGTGGTCAGCCGGTCATCGCGTTCACCGGCGTCCGCCTCAGCCTGGCGCACCCACCCGCGCAGGGCCTCCTTGTGGATGCCCAGGTCCTTCGCGACGTGCGCGATCGGACGGCCGGTGGTGCGGACTTCGCGGACAGCCCGCTCACGAAGCTCGTCCGGGTACTTACGTGGTGCTGGCACTACTCGTCGTTCTCCTTCGGGCCAGGATCACAAACCTGGCTTCAGGGACTCCACCAAACCTGGGTCAGCTCACAGGGAGGCTTGCGAGCCTTCACCTGCCCCGTCGACCACCGTCACGCGTTCCTGGCAGACCTGCACCGGCCTGCGGCTCATTCCGTGGAGCACGACGGGGAAGTCCCCCGTAGCTGGTTCAGCAGGCCGCGTTCGGTGGCGGTGAGCTGCGGTTCGTCGAGGGGTGGGCGCAGGGGGCCTGCGAGGGCGGTCAGGAGGACGCGGGGGGTGATGAGGGAGGTGGGGGTTGCCTGGAGGGCGAGGACGTCGGTGAGGTAGGTCGCGGCGTGGAAGGAGCCGGTGGCCGTGCGGGACAGGCGGCTGACGTAGCGGTGCAGTAGGCGGTCGGCGGCTGTTGGCCGCTTGCCGGTGGTGGTGGGGAAGTGGATGTCCTGTCCCACCGCGAGCGCCCACGCGGTGTCGACGCGCCGGGCGATGGCGCGCTGGGCGCGTCGGGCGAGGCCGGGTGCCGGGCCGGTGGCCAGTTCCTCGCGCAGGGCGGCGGCGCCTTGTGCTGCCACCGACATGCCGTGGCCGTACAGGGGGTTGAAGGCGGCTGCGGCGTCTCCGAGCACGACCAAGCCCTCGGGCCATGGCCTGAGGCGTTCGTAGTAGTGGCGCCGGTTGGCGGTGCTGTGGGTGACGCGGACGTCGGTGAGGGGTTCGGCGTGGCGGAGCAGGTCCGCTATGAGGGGGTGGCGCAGGGTGCGGGCGAAGGGTTCGAAGGCGTCCGGGTCGCTGGTGGGCTGGCCGCCGGGGGCGCCCATCAGACTGACGTGCCAGCGGTCTCCCTCGACGGGCAGGATGCCGCCCGCGTTGCCGGGCCGGGGCAGGCGCGGGTCGGCCTGCACACCGATCACGGGCCAGCCGCGGGTGGGGACGGGGGCGCGGTAGAAGCGGCTGGCGTAGACGAGCCCGGAGTCGATGTGGTCGGAGGCCAGGCGGGTGAGGCCGAGGCCCGCCAGCCACTGGGGGGTGCGGGAGGCCCGGCCGGAGGCGTCGATGACGAGGTCGGCGTGCAGGTCGGTGTCCGCACCGTCGGCACCACGGACGCGTACGCCGGTGATCCGGTGGCGGGTGCCGAGGAGTTCGACGGCTCTGGTGCGCGTGCGGACGGTGACGCGGGGGTCCTTGAGAACCTGCTGGCGGATGATGTGGTCGGTCAGGTCCCGGCTGGCGGTAATGAGGTAGTGGGTGGCGCGTCTCCAGCGGCGGTACCAGCCCTCGGGTGCGTAGATGACCATGTCGGTGGTCTCGGGTATGCGGTGCGCGCCAGCGGCCAGCAGCAGGTCGGTGCTGCCGGGCAGGAGGGCCTCGATGGCCTCGGCGCCGCCGGTCTGCAGGAAGTGGATGTGCACGGCCTGGGGCACACCGGCCCGCGGCTCGGGTCCTTCGGGCAGTTCGTGCGCCTCGACGATCTCCACGGAGTCGACGTGCTGCTTGAGGGCAGCCGCAGCGAGCATCCCGGCGATGCTGCCTCCGATGACGACGGCGTGTGCGAGGCGGCGGCCGTGTGGGGCCTCACTCATGGTGGACTGCTTTCTGCGAGGAGACGATGTACTCACGGAAGTTCCGGGCGAAGGGCGAGGCGAGGGCCTGGGACAGGGAAGGCAGGTCGTGCGCCCGCCACGGCAGGGGGTGCGGGGCGTGCGGCAGGTGCCCGGGGCTGGAGCGCTGCCGGTCGCGAGCGGCGAGGATCATGGCGGCGTCCGCTGTGATCGCGGCGCGGGAGTCCTCTTCGCCGCCGCGGAGGGCCGCGTGGTAGGCGGCGTCCCGGACGACGGGGTCGTAGGAGGGGGCCAGAGCAAGCAACGCGTCGTAGAGGGTCGTCCTCCGGCCTGTCAGCAACACGGCCGGGGGTGTTCGCCACCACGGCAGCCGGACGCGGACGGCACTGGGAGTGGGTACGTCACGCAGGGTGCGCCATAAGGGCTGCAGCTGCCATAACTGCCGGAGAACACGTGCGGTTTCGGCGACTCGCGGGCCGATGAGCGGAAGGGCGAAGCCCAGTGCCCCCAGCAGGCAGGCGGGCGCGGCGAACAGAGGGGAGACCTCATCGACCAGGTAGTCCAGGTCATGGCCCGTCCATCGGGCGGCTACCGCGGTCAGCCTGAGGGCGTCGTAGCACACGATGATCAGGTAGGTGGGTGCAAGGATGCGCAGGCCTGCCCGCAGCGATCCGCCCACCGTGCCGGACCATCGCCAGCACAGTGCACTGGCGATGGCCATGGTCACGCCATGGCTGACCAGGTAGAGGACGATCATTTCCCGTAGATAGGGCGTGGTGGCGTAGTAGGCGTCGAACAAGGTGGGCTGCTCGACGGGGGCGTTGCCCGCCCAGAACAGGGCGATGACGGCGAGGGCGATAAGGCCGTAGGCCGCGACGCAGAGGCGGGTGAAACGCCGGGTCTGCTCCGGTGGCGCGGGCCGCCAGTTGATGATCAGGACGAGGCTCGCTCCGGAGAACACGACCGTCGTCGTGTAGACGGCGGGGGCAGCGATGTTCGGTATCCCAGTGAGCCGATTGAGTGCCGTGATGGAATCCGGTGCGGCAAGGATCATGAGACAGCCAGCTGAGAAGAGCAGCAGGCACGCGGCGCGTAACAGGGTGTCATGGCGTCTGCGGACCAACGCGGGAACTTTAAGGGCACAGACCAGAAGAAGGATGCCCCCACTGAGGTAAAAACCAAGGTTGCTCGGTCCGGATGTCACCTTGCCGCTGCTCTCGTGGGTGGGGACGGGTGGGATGATCTGCTGGACGGGTCAGTCCTGCTTGAAGCGGTGTGCCATGGATGCCTGGATGCGCCCGGCGAGATGGTGCGGGTCGCCGGGTTCGCGGGCCTTATCCTGTGCGGACCGCACGTCGGTGGCGAAGCGGAAACCGAAGCGCTCAGCTTCGAGTTCCTCTTGGAGCTCGCGGTCATCGGTCCGTGCGGCGAAGTGCAGATCGATGTCCATGCGCTCGGCGGCTGGCTCGCCAGTGTCCGCGACGAGGGCGGAGAGCATCGCTCGCAGTTCGACCCACACCGCGGCTTTCCTGCCGTCGGCACGCGACGCGGCGGGCGGTCCGTGGCCGACGCCGGTACCGCAGTGCCCCTGGAACATGTGCCATGCCTCGTGACCGATGATCACGAGCTGGTGCTCGGGGTCGGTGTTCTTCTCGTAGGCAATCAGGTCGTGGTCGGTGCGGTCTATCCATACGCCGCTGGCCGTGGCGGGTGGGAAAGCGGCTGCCCGTAATCGAACAGTCCGCCCCCGCACCCGGGTGAGGGCCTGCCCTATCGCCGGGATCACGTCCTGGCCGTCAGATGGAAGGCGCAGAGCGCGGATGAGTTGAACGCTCAACCGCCGCATCTGCTTCGGCCCCGAACTCACTGGTCCTCTTCGCTGTCGTCCAGTTCCAGCAACGCCTCCAAGGTGGCGTTGAGTACCTTCCATCGTTCTGGTGGGAGTCTGCCAGCCTTGCGCAGGGCTACGCCGCGCACGTCGCTGTACCCGGCCAGCACGGCGGTGGCCAGCGGGTCAGCTGGGCTGTCCGGCTGGTCAGATGCCGACTGCAGCGACGCAACCATCGGCGCCAGGACACGGTTGAGAGCCTCCGGGGCGGGCGCGGTGAAGAACGCTTCTCCCCCTCGAGGCGGAAGAAGCCGACCAGGCCGTGCAGGAACGCAATGCTGGGAACCTTCTGGCCAGAGCAGACTTGCCGGGCCCAGTAAGGGGAGACGCCCAGTTGACGTGAAATGCTGCCGACGAGGTCGGACATGCGCTGCCCGGTACGCTCCAGATGAGCGTTCGCAACGGCTTGAATCCGCTCCCGAACCCGCTCATTGACCGTATCCACCGGTGGATCACCTCCTCGCAGAAGCGCCCGGATCGTTCGCTGCGGAAGGGCCGTCCTGGCGGCCAGCTCCTTGACGTCGAACAGTTCGGACCGATCGATGCCTCGCTCAACCAGCAGCGCCTCAAGCCGCGCAAGCGTCGCTTGCAGCGTAGGGGCAGAGTCCACCGGTGCGCTCCCAGGGTGAGCAGCGAAGAAGTGTTCGTGTGCGCAGTGCACCCTAGCGGGTACCTCGGCTGGCTTTCAATGATCGTTTACCGCCACTTCGACCGTTGCTGCAGTGCCATATACAGGTGGCATCGCCAGTTGGAGTGTTCCCGTACGAGCATTGCGTAGCACTATCACCGCTTGGCAAGAAGAAACCTCCCGACTACGGATCGCGATCACTGCGGCTTGGGAGCTTCAGTGCAGCCAGTTGATCGGAGAGCCACGCCGTGCAACCTTGATTGCAGTTCGCCGATGTCAGCCGGGCAGGACGAAGATTGCAGGCTGGCAGGGAAGCACATACGCGGCCTTCCGTTCTATTCCACTTCCCGACACTGCCCGATTCCGAACGACCCTGAGACGCACAGCACCTGCGGGCTCCGCAGCCCCCGTTGGTATTCGGGTGCTCGTCGCGGCGCACGGATCGATGAGTGCCGGTTCCCTGGGCAGCCGCCCGCCCTTGGCCCTGGTACGCCACTTTGCAAGAGAGCCTTCACTACCCCCCACCTATCTGAAAATCACTCAAACGCACTGGCCAGCAAGGCTGGCGAGTGTCCAGCCCACGAGGAGACTCATGACTGCGCAGCAGGGACTAAGCTCGGCCGACTTCACCCGTAACGACGCTGAAGCCTTCCGCCAGTTGATGAACGAGCTCGTCGGGAACTGCCGTGCCGTCGCGCAGCAGTACCCGACTGAATGGCGATCAGCAGCACCGGACTTGCAGCACCAGTTCGGTGAATCGATGGTGCTGATCGCGGACCTGTCCCGAGCACTCAACCGCGCTCGCCGCGGTATCCGCACTATCAACGATCGTGCTCGGTATCGCGCTTGCTTTCCGGCCGCACCCCTGCCAGGACAGCAGCCGTAGCCCAGCAGCTCTGGGCTCGTTACGGCATCCCTGGGCGGACAGACCCAAAGTAGGGGGCGGACCGGTGCTGCTTACGCATTCGATGCGGCACCAACCTTCGCATTTTGTACACATGATCCGACAGTCGTGCCGATGGGTGGGAGAGGACAGGAAAGTTGCTGAACGAAGCACAACCTCCGTTATGCACAGTGCCGGTCGAAAGCCTGCTTCCGGCGGACTCCCCTCGCCTAAGACCTGTCCCGTAACTGGTCAGAGTGACCAACTGAGCCGAAGCACGGTGGTTGTCACATAGGCAGTCTTGTTGTCACCTGCGAGATGCGGCGCCGGAAGGTCTCAACTCTTGACAAACTCTGCGATCTGCCCGGCGGCCTGGGCGGGGGTGAGGTGCGTGGTGTCGACGACCTCAGCCTCGGCGTGCAGCCACGTGCGGGCTGCCTCGGCGTAGGGCTCGAGGTATTGAAGGCGGAACGAAGAGTTGGGGCCGAGAACGGTGTCGCCCGCGATGCGCGCGCGGAGGGTGCCCTGGTCGGCATGGAGGACGAAGTGCCGGACCGGAATGTCGTGCTGGGCAAGGCCCGAGCTGATCTCGCGCCAGTATTGCTCGACCAGGACGGTCATGGGCACCACCAGGGTTCCGCCGGTGTAGTCGAGGATGCGTCGGGCGGTTTCGACCACGAGGGGTCGCCATGGCGGCCAGTGCTGGAAGTTGTCCGTCGCGGGCAGTCCTGGCTTGATGTCCATGAGTGTCTCGCCGACTTTCTCGGCGTCGAACACTCGTGAGTCTGGGATCAGCTGCTGGACGAGCGCACTAGGGGCTGTCTTCAAAGATCATCTGGGTGGTAGATCATGGTGTTGTGGTACGTCGTCATGAACTCACCGACCGGGAGTGGGAGTTGCTCGCTCCGCTGATACCCCGGGCCGCGACGGGGCGGCCTCGAGTGGAGGACCGGCAGGTCATCAACGGGATGGTCTACAAGATCCGCACCGGGATCTCCTGGCGTGACCTGCCGGAACGCTACGGGCCGTGGAAGACCGTCTACACCCGCTTCCGCCGCTACGCCCTGGACGGGGTGTTCACCCGGGCTCTGCAGCAGATCCAGGCCCAGGCGGACGCGGCCGGCGACATCGACTGGCTGGTCCAGATCGACTCCACCATCGTCCGCGCTCACCAGCACGCCGCCGCCACGGGCCGAAAAGGGGGCGGCACCAGCAGGACGAACCGGACGATCACGCCCTCGGCCGATCCCGCGGCGGACTGACCACCAAAGTCCACCTCGCCTGCGACGGCAAGGGCCGCCCGCTCGCGATCCTGGTGACGCCCGGCCAACGCCACGACAGTGTCTGTGCACGCCCTCTGCTGGAACGGATCCGTGTTCCCCGCACCGGCCTGGGCCGGCCTCGGTGCAGGCCCGACCAGGTCATCGCAGACAAGGCTTACAGCTCCCGCAGCTTCCGCGCCTACCTGCGAAAACGCGGCATTGCGCACACCATTCCGGAGAAAACCGACCAGCGACGGCACCGGCTGAGGCGCGGTTGCCAAGGCGGCCGACCGCCAGGGTTCGACCGGGAGACCTACCGGCGGCGCAACGTGATCGAGCGCTGCTTCAACCGGCTCAAGGGCTTCCGCGGCATCGCCACCCGATACGACAAGACCGCCACCTCCTACGAAGCGGCGGTCACCCTCGCATCGCTCCTACTCTGGGCAAGATCCGTTTGAAGACGGACCCTAGTTGTTGTCTTGCCTGCGCCGTGGGTGCCGTTGAGCCATACGATCATGGACTTGACGCTAGCGCTGTGTGTGCCACGTGGACAGGCAGAGCAGAAGATCCGGTGCGGTCGATCAGGTGTGTGCGGACCGGGATTTCTCCTGGGTCAGCCTCTGCCGGCTCAATGAAGTGTCAATGTCAGTGGGCTCTGCCAGGGTGTGCGTCGTGGATGAACTGGTGGAGCGTGTCGACGATCAAGATCGTGTGCTGGGGATGTTGGTCAGCCGCCGACAGGCCATCCAGGAGGGTTGGCTGCACCGAGTCGCTGTGACGGTGTGTCGTGATGAGCGTGGACGGATCCTCGTCCACCGACGGTCGGAGCAGGTATCGCGCTTCCCCGGGCTCTATGAGTTCGGGGTCGGTGGCGCCGCAAATGTCGGCGAGTCCTATGAACAGGCCGCCGCGCGGGAGCTGACCGAAGAGCTGGGCATTCGTGCGCTGCCACGCCTGCTGTTCACGTTCATCAACCGCAGCGGCTTGAGCCCTCACTGGCTCGGCGTGCACGAAGCCGTGGTGCCGGACGCCGTGGTCCTCGATCCCGATGAGGTCGCCTGGCATGGCTGGCTGACCGAGCCGGAGCTGCGGTCGGCCCTGCTGGAGTGGCGCTTCACCCCCGACAGCAACGAAGCCTTCAGCCGGTATCTGGCGTTCCGGACGACGCGGTCCTGACCTTGCCATCACGCTCAGGCTCAGCGTCTGTCGATCGCCTTGGCCAGTTGCTCGGCGTGGTCTTCGAGCAGTGGTTTGAGGGCCCCGTAGTAGGGCTGGTGGTCAGTGGTGCGGAGCCAACGGAAGACGTTGTGTCGCTCCCGGGCCCAGGCGGCGCGTAGTGCGGGGTGAGGTGCGATGTGCGGCGGGCAGGGTGCGAAGTTGGGCTCGCCTTCGGTGACGCGGGTCCAGATGTAGGCGCTGACGGCCAGGCGTCTGCGGTCGTCGCTGATGGGTTTTCGGTGGTTTGTGAGGATCGGACGCTGGGCGAGGAGGTGCTGCCAGTCTCGTGTTCCAGGGTCCAGGTGGCGAGGGCCTCGCGCCGGTGCTGGTAGTCGATGACAGGGCCGGCGAGGATTTCGGCGGTGATGGTGTCGAGGGACTGTTCGAAGTAGCGGGCCGTGCCGCTGGTGCGGAGATGGCGGTTCGTTAGCTGTGTGTAGCCGTTCCACGAGATCGTGCACCGAGCAGGACACATCGTCCCCACCGGCCCGCCACGAGACCGTCCACCGTCTCGTCCAGCCTTCGCCCAGATCCAGGCCGGTCCTGCCCGCGTCGACGTCTGTCGGCACGAAAAGATCCTCCCATCTGCACTGATGCGACCAGATGGACCCGGTGCCAGCGGAGTCGATTACCCTTCCCAACCCAGCACGTGTAGCGGCCATGGGCTCATCGAAGCGCCGTGGAAAACCTCATGTCCCCGATCTTCGTTTCTGGTAACAGAAAGGCTGCTGAATGAACGTCTGTGACAAGTCGGATGCCTCGTTGGTGACAACCAGGCTGCTTCGACTGCCCCTGTTCACCAGCTCAGCCGGTCCCGCTGGTGACAACTCCTGAGCTTCGGCTCACCAACAGCCCCATAGCAACGGGGCCGGCTCAGGTTTCGCGGCGTCCCAGTCACATGGCTGATCGCCGAACGGTTTCCCGCCACTCGGCCATTACTTCTTGGGACTCATCCATGGCGGGATCGCGGCTTCCGTCGGGTGCGTAGGCCGGGGACCGGTCTGCGCGGAGCGGCACATGGGCGCAGTACCAGGCCCGCTTGGCGCCTGCTTGCTCCGCCTCCGTGCCGGTCCGTAGATAGTCGAGCAGTGCGGTCATGACTCTGCGGCGCCCGAAGGAGTAGACCGCTGGTTCGACGAACCAGCGGCAGAAGCTGGGGTCCGGGTCGTAGACGGCTGCGGCCAGCAACGGGGCGAAGAACTCTTCGGGCAGGTGGGTGCGTTCGAGCAGTGGTTTGCGCACCGCATGGGCCAGGTGCCGTGCGCGGCGTGCTTCCGGCACGTCGGCCGCGTTTCCCAGATCCATCAGCCGCGCCACCTCGGTGGCGCATGACAGGAAGGAGCGTGCAGCTGGCTTGTTGTGTTCTTCGTCGGCCATGGCGGCATTCTGGACCGGCTCAGGCCGAGAAGGCACGGGGCGTTGGTTGCTTCCCCCCGAGTGAAACGATCACGTTGTGGCTGGTGTGATCACGGCGTCGGTGCCGTCCTGGATAGAGCCCTTCACCGGGCTGAGCTCGCGCTGCTTCGGCAAGTTGGTTGCCTCGGTGCGACGCGAGCAAGCCTCGGATCAGCAGCGCGGCCGGCCCTGGAGCCTGCCACTGGAGGACCGTGTCCTGCTGGTGACGGTGTACTGGCGCACGAACTTGACGATGCGACAGCTTGCCCTGTTGTTCGGGATCTCCAAGTCGGCCGCTGACCGGATCATCGACCACATCGGTCCATTGCTGGCGCTCCGGCAGCGGAAGCAGTTCCGCAAGGCCACCGTGCTCATCGTCGACGGCACCCTGGTGCCCACCCGCGACCACTCGGTGGCCGAGCAGTCGAAGGACTACCGCTATTCCACTGCCCACCAAGTCGTCATCGACGCTGACACCCGGCTGGTCGTCGTGGTCGGTCGACCCTTGCCTGGAAACCGGCACGACTCCCGCGGCTGGGAGGAGTCCGGGGCCAAGGCTGCCGTCGGCACCACAACGACTATCGCCGACGGCGGCTACCAGGGCACCGGCCTGGTCGTCCCGCACCGCCGCCGAAAGGGCCAGGAACTGTCGGCCTGGAAGGAGAAGCACAACCGCTCCCACAAACAGGTCCGCGCCCGCGTCGAGCACACCTTCGCCCGGATGAAGGGCTGGAAGATCCTCCGCGACTGGCGCCTCAAAGGCGATGGCGTGCACCACGCCATGCTCGGCATCGCCCGGCTGCACAACCTCACCTTCGGCGGGTAGCCGAGCAGCCCGCACGCCGACCACCCACGCCCGGGCTGGGCCAAAGATCGTTTACGGGACAGCCCTTAGACGGACTTAACGAAGACCACGTACGAGTCCTGGTCGAGAGCGAAACTGAGTTCGAGCCGATCCTCGTGCACCAGGACACGAGACGCGTGGTTGACGGTATGCACCGTCTCCAAGCCGCGACCCTGCGCAGACAACGCGACATCAAGGTCCGCTACGTCGACGGAACGGAAGCCGACCTGTTCATCCTGTCCGTCCGAGCCAACATTCACCATGGCCTGCCACTGACCCTCCGAGACCGAAAAGCGGCGGTGATACGCATCCTCACCACCCATCCGCACTGGTCGGACAGGGCCATCGCAACCGTGACAGGAGTGTCGCCGAAGACCGTGGGGGCGGCGCGCGGCAGACTTTCGACGGAGGAATCTCCTCACTTGAATCTGTCGGTCGCCCGTGTGGGGAGAGACGGCCGGCTATGCCCGGTCGACATGCGAGAGCGGCGCACAAAAGCCCTGGCTCTCCTGAAGGAACGGCCCCGCGCGACCCTGCGCGAGGTGGCCCAGGAGGCTGGCGTCTCCATCGACACCGCACACCGCCTGCGTCAGGTCACGCCACCGGCCCCAGCACCCGGTCCTCCAGGCACACGCGCACGGTGAGCAGGGCCGCGTTGGCCACGGTGAACACCAGGGCGGTCAGCCAGGCGCTGTAGACCAGGGGCAACGCGACCCCCTCGACGATCACGATGAGGTAGTTGGGGTGACGCATCCAGCGGTACGGCCCGTCGCTCACCAGCGGCAGGCCCGGTATGACGATCACGCGCGTGTTCCACCGCGGACCGAGGGCGTGCACGCACCAGGCCCGTACGACGTTCGCCAGGACGACCGCGGCCAGCGCGGTCCAGCCGAGCGCCGGAACGAACGCCCGTGGTACCAGGGCGACTTCGGCCAGCACACCGACGACGAGGCCCACATGGAGTACGACCATCACCGGGTAGTGCCCCTGCCCGTACTCGACGCCTCCGCGGGCGGCGGCCCAGCGCGCGTTACGGCGGGCCACCACGAGTTCGAGCAGCCGCTCGGCGACGAGAGCCGCGAGGAGGACCAGCAGTCCGGCGGGCAGGTGGGCGAAGCCCGGATCGTTCACGGCGAGGGGTCCTCTGCGAGGTGCTTCGAGGTGCTCATTCCGGCGATGCCAGGCTGCTGCGGGGTGCGGACAAGGAGACAGGCGGCGACGGCGGTGATCGCCGCGACCGAGGCGAGCGCCACCGACATGCCGTTCACGAGCGCCTCCTTGACGTCCTTGGCGAGTGTCGCGCCCTGCGGGCCGAGGCGGTCGGCGACCTTGAGGCCGCCCACCGCGGAGTGGCGCACGACCTTTGCGGCGGGCTCGGGCAGGCCCGAGAGGTCGGGCAGCGAGGACCGGTAGTGGCTGCCGAACAGCGAGCCCATCAGCGCGATCCCGATCGCCGCGCCCGCTTCGCGGGTGACGTCGTTCATCGCGGAGGCGGTGCCCTGCTGTTCGCGAGGGAGCGAACCGGTGATCGCCGAGGTGCCGACGACTCCGGTGAGACCGATCCCGAGCCCGGCGAGCACGAGGCTGCCCAGGAAGGGCGGGTAGCCGGAATCGACGTCGATCAGGGACAGCGTGAACAGTCCCGCGCCGAGCAGCAGCAGTCCGCCGATCATGATCGTGCGCACGCCGAGTCGGGTGGCGAGACGAGGTGTCACCTCCGAGACGACGGCGACGACCACCGCCACGGGCACCAGAGCGAGTGCGGACTTCATCGGGCTGTAGTCGAGCACCAGTTGCAGGTACTGCAGTCCGACGAAGAAGAACCCGAACACGGCCATGAACTGCACGGCGATCGTCACGGCCCCGGCCCTGAAGCCCCGGTTGCCGAAGAGCCGCGGGTCCAGGAGCGGGTGTGCGGTGCGCAGCCCCAGGACGACGTACGCGATGCCGACCACCACGGTGACGGCCAACGCCGCGAGGACCGTGGGCCGACCCCAGCCCGCGTCGTTGCCCTCGATCAGCGCGTACACCAGAGCGGCGGGCGCGAGCGCCGTGCACAGCGCGCCCGCGACATCGAACCGGTGCCGCTCACCGCCCTTGGTCTCGGGGGCCAGGAACACCGCGGCGAGGGCGACGCCCAGCGCGGCCACGGCGCCCGAGACGAAGATCGACCGCCAGGTAAACCAGTGCAGCAGTACGCCGGTGGTGAGCATCCCCAGGATCACGCCGACCGCCGCACACGCGGACCAGACGGCGACGCCCTTCTGCCGCTGTGCGTCCGGGAGTACGGCGGTGATCGTGGACAGTGTGCCGGGCATGATCATGGCGGCGCCGAGACCCATCACGGCACGCCAGGTGATCAGCGCGGTCGTCCCCGACGCCTCGGAGGCGGCGAGCGCCGCGGCCCCGAGCACGACCACGCCCGCGAGGAGCACCGCACGTCGGCCGAGCCGGTCGCCGAGCGCGCCGAGCGGAAGGACCAGCCCGGCGAGGGCCAGCACGTAACCGTCGACGATCCAGGTCAGCGAGGTAGTGGACGCGTCCAGGTCGACGGCCAGGTCGGGCAGCGCGAGATACAGGCTGGACATGGACGCGGTGACCAGGACCAGTGCCAGGCACATCGCGAACAGCACGCCACCGGTCTTCACCCCGCCGTCGTCCTCGGTGCCGGGCCTCGTAGGACCGGCGCCGGAGTCGGAACCCCGACCGGAACCGGGATCTGAGTCGGAATCGATGGTGTCGGTCATAGGGCCCACGTCCCTCGTGAAGGCGTGCGCGTCGACCGTGGGAACGAACAGGAGGGGACTGAGGCGATCACCCGACAAGAACTACCGGTCCGGGCGTGCTCGATCGGTCACCGTCCCGCGAAAGCCGCACGTCGCAGGCGGTTTGTTGACCGACGGTGATCGATCGGGTGAAAGATCGTTTCCACTGAACGTGAAATGCGGTTCACAGGAAGTCATACAGATACGTCCTGCACACATGATGAGGGGAACGGGTCGATGGCTGAGTCCCCAGCCGTGTCGGAGCACGTCCTGCACGAACTGGAACCCTCGGTGGAACGGCTCCTGGCACAGCATCTCGACGCTGCCCGGGACTGGCTTCCCCACCAGTACGTGCCATGGACCGCGTCCCTGGACTTCGACGGCCCCCTGGACGGCACGCCCTGGTCACCTGACCAGTCGTCCCTGCCGCAGGCCGTCCGGGACGCGCTGGTCGTCAACCTCCTCACCGAGGACAACCTGCCCAGCTACCACTTCGAGATCGCCAGCCGGTTCGGCCGGGACGGCGCCTGGGGCGCATGGGTGCACCGGTGGACCGCGGAGGAGGACCGGCACGCCTCGGTCCTGCGCGCCTACGTCCACGCCCGGCGCGCCGTGGACCCCGTCGCGCTGGAAGAGCTGCGGATGCGGCACGTCGGGACCGGATTCCGCACCGGGCTGCCGACGCTGCTGCACTCGCTGGCCTACGTCACCGTCCAGGAACTGGCGACCCGCCAGGCGCACCGCAACACCGGGGCCGTCTGCCAGGACCAGGCCGGCGAACTGCTGATGGCACGGATCGCGGCGGACGAGAACCTGCACATGCTCTTCTACCGGGGGCTGTTCGCCGACGCCCTCGCCCTGTTCCCCGACGAGGCGATGACCGCCCTCGCGGACGTGCTGCGGGACTTCGCGATGCCCGGTGCGGCGATCCCCGGATTCCGCTCACGCGCCGCGCGCATCGCCGCGTCCGGGATCTACAACCTGGACGTCCACCGCGAGTACGTGGTGGCACCGCTGGTGCGTGCGCTGAAGGTGATGTCCCTGCCCGGCCTCGGCCCGGTCGGCGAGCAGGCACGCGAACGTCTGGGCACCTACCTGGAGCAGCTCGCCGAACGCGCGGCCCGTACAAGGGAGTTGTCCGCGCGCATGGCCTCCCTCAAGCAAGCCGCGATCACCGCGTAACCCACCAAGGAGACACCGGCATGACGCAGGAAGCACAGGACACCTTTCCCGAACCGCTCGTCGCCCTGCTCACGGAGTACCTCAAGGTCGAGGCGGAACCCGAGGCCCTCACCGCGTCCACCACGTTCGCGAGTCTCGGCATGGACTCGCTGGCGCTCATGGAGATGGTCGTCGCGGCGGAGGAGCGGTTCGGGATCGTGCCGTCCGAGG
Source organism: Streptomyces flavalbus (assembly GCF_042674625.1). Lineage (NCBI taxonomy): Bacteria > Bacillati > Actinomycetota > Actinomycetes > Kitasatosporales > Streptomycetaceae > Streptomyces > Streptomyces flavalbus. Next base: position 7,886,658 of record NZ_JBHTEB010000001.1, on the reverse strand, counting down.
AGGCCCTGGATCTGTCCCCGTCGGCCACTCTCGGTGACGCCGCCCGTGTCTTCGCCGATGCCCGCTGACGTCGCCGTCACCGGGCTCGGGCTGGTGACGCCGGCCGGACACACGCCGGAGGAGAACTGGGCGGCCCTGTGCCGGGGGCGTTCGCTCGCCGCGCCGGATCCCGAACTCAGCGGCCTGCCGGTCGACTTCTCCTGTCAGGTCACCGGTTTCGACGCGGCAGGGGAACTCGGCCAGCCGCTGGCACGGCGCGTGGACCCGTTCACCCAGTTCGCGCTCGTCGCGGCGCGCCGGGCCGTCGACCACGCGGGCCTGTCCAGGAAGGGCGGACTCGGCCCGCGGGTCGGTGTCGTCCTCGGCGTCGGTTCCAACTGCCTGAGCACGTACGTCACCGAGTTCGGCCACCTGGGCGCGGACCGGCCGCAGCGCGTGTCCCCGCTGGCACTGCCGCGCAGCGTGCCCAGCATGGCGGCGGGCGAGGTCGCCATCGACCTGGGCGCGCAAGGCCCCAACTTCACCACCGCCAGCGCCTGCGCCTCGGGTGCCACCGCGCTCGGGGTGGCGCGCGATCTGCTGCGGGCCGGTACCTGCGACATCGTCCTGGCGGGCGGCAGTGAGTCCGCTCGGTCCCGGATGACGGCCACCTGCTTCAGCCAGATGCGCGCGCTGTCACGGCGCCGTGACGAACCCGCACTGGCCAGCAGGCCGTTCGACGCGGGCAGGGACGGAATGGTCCTCGGTGAGGGCGCCGCCGTCCTCGTCCTGGAAAGGGCTGCCGACGCGCGGGCCCGGAAGGCACCGGTTCTGGCGCTGCTGCGCGGTTACGGCGCTGGCTCCGACGCCCACCATCCCGTGGCCCCGCACCCACGGGGCGAAGGTGCCGCCCGCGCCATCGTGGCCGCGCTGGAGGACGCGGGATGCGGCCCGCGGGACATCGGGCACGTGAACGCGCACGGCACCTCCACGCCGCTGGGCGACGCGGCCGAGGCCGCCGCCCTGACACGCGTCTTCGGCGACGCGCCGCCCCCGGTCACGGCGTCGAAGGGCGTGATCGGCCACTCCCTGGGAGCGTCGGCGGCGATCCAGGCGGCATACGCGGTCCTCGCGCTGCGCCACGGGGTCGTCCCCCCTGTCGCGAACTTCCAGGGACAGGACGGGGAACACAAGCTCGACATCGTGGCCGGGCAGCCACGCCCGCTCCCCACGCGTACGGCCATTAGCTGCGGCTTCGGTTTCGGCGGGCAGAACGCCGTGCTGCTCCTCAGCGACGCGTGAGCGACCGCATGACCACCATCCAACGGTCCCCATGACCACTATCCATCGGGCCCCATGACCACCATCCGCCGGTCCCGCCGAATCCCGCATCCGCCGGTCCCACCGAATCCCGAAAGGCCGAAGGGCGAGTTGACCACAGAGCAGACGACGGCAGAGCATCCGGAAGCAGGTCGCGTGTGCCGTGCACCGGGTGCGTCGGCACCGAGGGTGGCGTCGATCGCGACCGCCGTGCCGCCGCACCGGTTCGAGCAGGAAGAGATCATGAACTTCCTGGCGGGCACGACACTGGGCCGGTCGGTGACCGGCGCGGCCATGCTCCGGCAGATCCAGTCCCACGCCGGGGTCGACGTGCGCCACTTCGCCCGGCCGCTTGAGGAACTCCGTGAGCTGACCGACTTCTCCGACGCCAACCGTGTGTGGCTGGAGAGCGCCCTGGAGATCGGCGAGAAGGTGGTCACCGAAGCGCTGGCACAGGCGGGCGTACCCGCCGACGACGTCGACGCGGTGATCAGCACCACGGTCACCGGCATGGCCGTCCCCTCTCTTGAGGCCCGGCTCGCCCACCGCATCGGTATGCGTCCCACCGTGCGCCGCATCCCTCTGTTCGGCAATGGATGCGCGGGCGGCGCGGCGGGCCTCGCCCGCCTGCGCGAGTACCTGCTCGGCCACCCCGACCACACCGCGGTCCTGCTCTCGGTCGAACTGTGCTCGCTGGCCTACCAGACGCAGGACACCTCGATGGCCAACATCGTCGCTGGCAGCCTCTTCGGCGACGGCGCCGCCGCCGTGGTCGGCAGGGGAGCGCAGCGCGCCCAGGGCTTGCCCGGCCCCGAACTCGTCGACAGTCTGAGTTACCTGGTGCCGGGCACCGAGGAGGTCCTCGGCTGGGACATCGGCTCCCACGGCCTGCGCATCCTGCTCGCCCCCGAAGTGCCCGACCTCACCGCCGAATACCTGCCCAAGGCCGTCCACGAACTGCTCGGCCGCCATGGCCTCACCCCCGACGAGATCGCCACCTGGACCGTCCACGCCGGCGGCCCCAAGGTCATGGCCGCCTTCGAGGAGTCCATGGGCCTGCCCCCGCAGGCACTGGACGCGGCACGCGGTTCCCTGGCCGCCAAGGGCAACCTCTCCTCCTGTGCCGTGCTGCACCTCCTCCACGAGGCGATGCGAACCCCACCACCCACCGGCGCGCCCGGCCTGGTCTCCGCCATGGGCCCCGGCTTCGCCATCGAGCTGGTACTGACCCGCTGGTGACCGGTTCCCGGTCCCGCCGACCTCGCCGTCGGCCAGGGCCGCGGCGTCCGCCACCGCGGGGTCCGGCATCTGTGACGCCTTCATGACCAGGCCGGAGACCCCGGCGACCGTCCCGCCTGTCGTTGCCATCGAGTGGCCGCGTCGAGCCTGCCCGGGTCCGCCGCGGAAGAACGAGTCCTCACCAAGCGGTCACCGGTGACGGTCCCCCCACAGGTCCCGCGTTGATCGCTGACAGGGCCGGGAGGTCAGCGGGGCGCCCTGGCGCTTCTTCGGCAACCGCTGGATGGTGACGCTGTCCGTCGCCGTGTCTCAAAGGCCCCGACTCCCCGTGCCGCCGCACCCGCGCGACCGGCGCCTCCTGTAGGCGCGCTCACCGGCACACCGGCACACGCGGTGCCGGTGCTTCCCGGCGTGGAACCGGCAGTGGACGGGCTCACCCGGCTGGAGCGGGAACACGGCGCCCGGCTCGGTGTGTTCGCGTGGAACACCGGCAACGGACGCACCATGCCGCACCGGGCGACCGACCGCTTCCCCATGTGCTCGCTCTTCAAGACGCTCGCCGTGGCGGCGGTCCTCAGGGACCTCGACCGCGGCGGCGATCACCCACAGCGACAACGCGGCGACCAACCTGCTGCTGGCTGAACTCGGCGGCCCGCGCGCCGTGACCCTTTTCTGCCGGTCCCTGGGGCCCCGTGACCCGGCTGGACCGCTGGGAGCCCGACCTCAACTCCGCCGAACCCGACCGGGTCACCGCCGTCCTGCGACTCCTCGTGGGTGATCAGCGACCGGTTCGGGCCCGTGGGCGGTAGCGGTACACCACGCGCAGGAGGCGGGTCTCCTGGCGTGACGGCTTTGGCCCAAGCTGCCGTTCCCACACCGCGCCACGGGGCCGGGCCGGTGAGGAAGTCGCCGGTCATTCCCGCTCCCTGGCCGGGTGCGGCACACCCATGGGGGCAGGAGCACACGGAGCGAGACCGCTTGGCGGGTCCGCGGGTGGTGGGGGACCCGCGCGTCGGCCACCGGTTCGCTGTGAGGTCCGCTTGGCGGATCCCGCGTGGACGCTCCGTCAGCCGTCGAGCGTGGCGGAGGGTTCGTCCCCGTTCTGGGCTTGGCGGGCCCGCTCGGCGAGCACCGTGGCCAGCTCCCCCATCCTGTCCTCGTCGATGCCTCCCCGGCCCGCGGAGGTCGCCTGAGTCCACAGCAGCGTTGTGCCGACCCGGGTCTGGGTCACGCCGCCCGGATGGCCCTCGAAGTCGTAGGAACCGAATCGAGCGTCGCGCTCGTCACCGATCGGGCCGATCTCGAACACCCTGGCGCGCTGCCCAGCCCTTTCGCCGTAGTAGCCGTCCCAGAGCACGTCGTACGCCTCCCGCGCCGCCCGTTCGCTGTCGTAGGCGATCACCAGGAAGGTGACGGTAGCGGCGCTGTCGTCCTCCCGGAAGGTCGAGGCGCCGTAGAAGCGGGACTCCTCGCAGCCCGCGTTGTTCCTGGCGGGGCACGCCTGGGAGCGGTAGAGCCTGTTATCCAGCTTGAGGACCGTGGGGCGATGGGTCTGCCTCCAGCCCGGCATGGCCTCGCCGTCCGGCAGCACCTGCCGTGTCTGTTCCTCCGTGAGCGCCGCGGCCCTGTCGTTCCCACTGTCGCTCTGTGGGCCACCCCCACAACCGGCCAGCAGCAGCGCCGCCGAGATCACCACGCACCATCGGTCGTTCTTCATGGCCGTGCCACCACTCCCCCTACCGCCCGCCACCCAGCCCCGCAGTACCTAGGTCCCCGGCCTTCAGCCCGGGCCGACCCAAGGTCATCCGCCAGCCCGATGCCGCCTTCCGGAGGCGGGAGCCACCATGCTGGTGGAGACCTGCCAAGAGGAGCACATCATGTCGTACCCGGAATACCTCGAGTACCCGGAAGCCCGCTACCGCGGCGACAAGGGCGAAGTGAACGCGGCCTTCCGCCCGGCCGACACCCCGCCGGACATCTCCTCACCCGGCGCCTCCACCCACTACCTCGCCACCAACGAGTCGACCGGCGGCGAGTTCGGCCTGTACAAGCTGGAGCTGGGTGCGCGGTCCGCTGGTGCCAAGACCCACTTCCACAAGGCGATGTCGGAGTCCTTCTACATCCTCTCCGGCGAACTGGAGCTCTACAACGGCGAGAAGTGGGTCACGGGCCGGGTGGGCGACTTCCTGTACGTACCGGTCGGCGGCCTGCACGCCTTCAAGAACGTGACCGACGAGCCCATGTCCATGCTCATGCTCTTCTCCCCCGGCGCCCCGCGCGAGGAGTACTTCGAGCGGGTCGCGGAGATGACGCGGCGCGGTGGCGAGGAACTGAGGCGGTTTCGCGTCCGGCACGACAGCTACTTCGTGGAAGACTTCGAGCCCGGGAAGGAGTAGTTCGGGGCCGCGGCAGGGCTACCGCTCCCCCGCTACGACGGCCACCACCAAGGCGCGCCCGGCCCCTGTGAGTTCGCCAACGGTGTCGCCTCACGTCACCTCTAGAGCTGGGTGGCGCCGCCGTCGACGAGCAGTTCAGCGCCGGTGGTGAAGGAGCTGTGGTCGGCGGCCAGATAGAGGGCGGTGGCAGCGACCTCGTCGGGACGGCCGACGCGGCCGAGCGGGGTCGGTGCGGCGGGTTCGGCCACCGCGGACTGATCGCCCTGCGGGAACGCGGCGCGCAGCCCGTCACCGCCGGGGGTCTCGACGGGGCCGGGTGTGAGGGCGTTGACCCGGATCCCGCGGTCGGCCAGTTCGGCGGCCCAGGTGCGGGCGAGGCTGCGGATCGCGGCCTTGGTGGCGGCGTAGACGCCGAGGCCCGGGACGGCGCGCAGGGCCGCGCTGGAGGAGAGCAGAGTCACCGAGGCGCCGGCCGACAGCAGGGGCAGGGCCTTTTGGACGGTGAAGATCGTGCCCTTGAGGTTGATGGAGGTGGTCTGTTCGTACTCCTCCTCGGTTATCTTGCCGAGCGGACGGTAGTTCCCGACGCCGGCGTTGGCGACGACGATGTCGAGGCCGCCGCTGCGCCTGGTGATCTCGGCGAAGAGCCGGTCGAGGTCGTCGAGTTGTGACACATCGCTCTGGATGCCGATCCCGTGGCTGCCGACCTGCGCGACAGCGGCGTCCAGTTCGGCCTCGCGGCGGCCGGTCAGGTAGACCGTCGCTCCCTCGGTGGCGAACCTGCGCGCGATGGCCAGGCCGATGCCGGTGGAGGCGCCGGTTACCAGGGCGGTCTTGCCGTCCAGCTGTCCCATGGGGTTCTCCGAATCTTCGAGGTAACCATTTTTGTTACATTGACGGGCGCGGAAAAGTGCCACCACCGGGACCCGGGGTGGGCTAGGCGGTGTTGAGTACGTCCCGCAGGACGTCCTCCAGTGTGGTTCTCGCCAGCTCCCTGCGGAGGGCGGCCTCGATCTGGTCGTAGACGGAAGTCAGCGCCGGTCCGATGCCGTGGCCCACGACGCACTCGGGGTCAGGCGTCGAGCGGTGCAGAGCGAAGATCGGCCCGGCGGCGATCGCCTCGTGGACGTCGAGCAGGGTGATCGCCGCCAGGTCCCGGGAGAGCGTCCAGCCCGCTCCCGTACCTCGCCGCGAGTCAACGAGCCCGGCCTTGCGCAGCTCGGCCAGGAGGCGTCGGATCACCACCGGATTGGTGTTGACGCTGGTCGCGATCTGCTCGGAGGTGGCGACCTCATGACCGCGACGCTGATACAGCCCGATCCACGTGAGGGCGTGCGCCGCGATGGTCAGCCTGCTGTTGGCACTCACCTCGGACCCCACCTCCCTCGACCCTCCGACCTCGTCGTAACGATAGCAGTTACAACGACACGCGTCAGGCCGCGAAGCCTGGCGTGGAGAGGCCTGTTGCGGCCCTCTCCCCCACCGCCACCATCCCCGCCGCCGAGGCCGACGCCTGTGGCTGCGAGCCCGACTGCACCTGCCGCGCCTCACCGCCGTCCCGTGGCTCGGCGAGCGGTCAACGGTCAGCCTCACACCATGGCCACCGCCAGATGGGTGCGCGGCCGGTGGGAAACCGGCCGCGCACACGGGCGTCTGCGGGTCCGGTGGCGACGGTGCTCCACTCGGCGCCGGAGGTCCCGCTCGGCTAGGCGTTGTTGTTGATCCACGCGGCGTCGCTGATGCTGCTCGGGGTGCAGGCGGTGTTCAGGAGGTCGCGGCGGCAGGTCTGGAAGCGGATCCTGCTGCCCTTGTTGCCGTAGTAGTTGCTGCTGGAGGACTCGTAGTAGTCCTTGTTGCACGTGCCCCAGTTCGGGGCGCCCAGGTTGTTGCTGCACTCACCGTGCCGGTACGGCTTCCACGAGGAGCCGTTCCAGAGCCAGTTCTCCCAGTAGACGAAGGTCTGGTCGCCGTCCGCGAGGGAGTCCTGGATGCTCCACTTGTCGCCGTACTTGGTGAAGCAGCCCTTGGCGACCTTGTCGTACGAGATCGACCTGGGGTTCCAGACGAAGACCTCGGAGCACAGCTCGCCGCCCGAGTCGTAGGAGTACGTTGCCAGCTCGTCCTCGAAGGGCTTCTCGAAGTCCACGGCGTAGGACTGGCCTTGGCCCGTGACGAGAACGGTGAAGACGACCGCGCCTACTACGCCTGCTGAACGGATGCGCATCTGTTCTCCTCGGAAGCGCTCGGGGTCGATGGGTGGTGCCGCTCCGGCTCGCTGCCCGGCGCGGCTCACCGAGACTGCTGAGGGGCGGCGGCGCGGGGCAAGTAGTGCTGGCCGTCCCGGACAAGGGACGGCTGTCCGCCCTGGTCGGGGGGGTGTCCGGGACAGGTCCGGACGGCGGGACGTGGCGGGATTGCGCGTTGTCCCCGCGTCGAGGGCGCAGCAGGATGACGTGCGTGGGGAACCTGGGGGACCTGTCGCCGTACGAGGCCACGGACCCGGCCAGCTTCGTCGAGTCGATGCGGCGGCTCAAGGAACGGTCGGGGCTGACCTACCGGGAGCTGGAGGTGAAGGCCGCGCGCAACGGGGACGTGCTGGCGCGCAGCACACTGGCGGCCGTCCTGGGACGTTCGAGCCTGCCCCGGCCTGACGTGCTCGCCGCGTTCGTCCGGGCCTGCGGGGACGGCGAGCGGGTCACGGTGTGGCAGGACGCGCGGGAGCGGATCGCCTCCGGGGCGGTCGAGGCGACGCCAACGACGCCCGCCGACCTAGGGGACCGTGACGAGGGGCCGACCTCCGCGAAGCCGCCGCCGTCAGCGCGGCCGGACCGGATCCGCGGGGCCGTCCTCGTCGCCGGGTCCGTCGTACTGCTGTTCGCGGGGCTGGGGCTCGGGCTGTGGTTGCTGCTCCTTGAGGGGGGCGAGGAGAGTTCCGGCGACGAGGCCGCGGCGGCTCCCAGCGGCTGGGTCACCATCCGGCCCGCCCGTACGCCGCAGCTCTGTCTCACGGACGGCCGCGACCGCGCGGGGGCCTACGCGAGCGCCGTCGCCGTCCAACTCCCGTGCGCGGAGGTGACCGTGCCGCGCACGTACCTCGAACCGGCCGGTGAGAACCTGTACCGCATCCAGTGGCACCACCCGCAGGAGGGCAAGGGCTGCCTCACGGTCATGAACACCGGCCCCGTCAGGGGCCTGCTCGAACCCCGCAACGACTGCGCCCAGGGCACGCTCTTCCACCTCCAACCGTTCGGTGACGGGTTCCGGCTCCGCGTGGCCGGCAGTGGCCGGTGCGTCGGGGTCGCCGACGCGGGGGAAGGCGCGGAGGCGTCGGAGCAGCGGTGCGGGGAGTCGGCGTCCCAACGGTTCCTGGTACGGCGGGACTGAGCGGCACGAGGCGGTCGAGCCCTCGTCCGACTGACTCCCTCCGCACCGCACCCGACAGGCCCACGGTCCGCTCCCGCCTGGCAGTCACGGTGATCGCGGAGCCGGGGCGTCACGTGCCCGCCCCGGCGTGCCCGTATGTCCCGTCCCGTCCCGGGATCATGCCGACCCCGCAGGTCAGCGCCCTGGGTGTCCCGTCATCAGGGAGACGTGCGGGACACGGTTGCGGCGGGCGTCGCCACACCCCACAGTCGGATCACTCGGTTCCGCCGCCCCGGCGACCGTCACGGAGACACGGGTCGGTCAGGGCGGCGAGGTCGACGAGGTCGAGCCGGACCTGCGCCTGACAGCCGTACCCCAACCGGACGGCCGTACGGCTCGGTCGGCTGGTGCCCGTCGAGCAGGTCGGCCTCGCGGAGATGGACGCACCCGGGACGACGCGCCGACAGACCGGTCCACCCCCACCTGCCGTGCCGACGGCCACCGCCCTCGGTACCCACGTTCCAGCGAGGACACGCCATGACGCCACCACACGCCCCGCGACCGCCGGCCGGTCGAGCCGACGAGTCCAGCCGCAGCGGCCCGGCGAGCCACGGGCCCGGTGCCGCCTCGGTGCGCGCCCGTGTGCCGCTGACGTCGCAGCGCGCCTCACGGTCGGGTGACTGGCCGGTGCGGCGGTCCCCGCCCGGGGGCGGGCCGCGCACGGAGAGCCGTCGTGGCGAACTGGTCAGCTTCCGGGGCCTGTCGGACGCGCACGAGCACATCGCGTACGTGGTGGGCCCGCTGCCTGAGGTGCCGCTGGTGCGTGTGCACAGCGAGTGCTTCACCGGCGATGTGCTGGGCTCGACACGCTGTGACTGCGGACCCCAACTGGACGAGGCGCTCGGGCGCATCAGCGGTGAGGGCGGGGTGCTGCTGTACCTGCGTCAGGAGGGACGCGGGATCGGGCTCTACAACAAGCTGGACGCCTACCTCCTGCAGGACCAGCACGTCGACACCTACCAGGCCAACGTGATGATCGGCCGTCAGGCGGACGAGCGGGACTACCGGGTCGCGGCACAGATGCTCGCCGCGCTCGGCGTGCGGTGCGTCCGGCTGCTCACCAACAACCCCGCCAAGGTCCGCCGGCTTGTCGCCCACGGCGTCACGGTGGTCGAGAGGGTACCGACGCTGACCCACGTCACGGACGACAACGTCTCCTACCTCCAGGCCAAGCGGGACATCGGCGGGCACCGCCTGCGGTCCGCGCTCCTCAGCCCGGTGAACACCGGGCTCATCAGCCCGGCCGAGTGACAACCGGTCCTCGGTCGTAGCACCGCACTGGTGGAAGGAGGTGATCACCGTGTTCGTCAAGCCCGTTCGCCGCAATGTGCGTGCCGACATCTCGAACCCGCTGTAGGCACACGACGCCGGGAGGGCCCGGTCACCCGCTCCGGGCCCTCCCGGCCCCCCGTCGCCGACGTCGGCGCGCGGGGGGAGAGACCGACCCCCGCTACCGCAGGAGAGGTGGACAAGGACATGCGCAGCATCAGTCTCCCCGTGCGCACGGCCGGGCACGCGGCGCCCGTCACCCACGTGGCGTGGCATCGCACCAGGCCCTGGCTGGCGACGGCGTCGTACGACGGAACGGCCGCGGTCTGGGAGGTGACGGCCACGGCCGCGCGTCCGACCCGGCGGCTCAGACACCGGCGGCTGGTCAACTGCACGGCCTGGAACCCGGTCCAGCAGGATGTGCTGGCCACCGCGTCCGCCGACAAGACCGTCGCCGTCTGGGACCTCGCGGACGACGGCGCGGCACCCCGGCGCGTGCTCGCCCGGCACACCGACGACGTCAACTCGGTGGCCTGGCTGCCGGACGGCGAGCGGCTGGTGTGCGTGTCGCAGGACGGCTCGGCCACGCTGTGGGACACCGCGGACGGAACCCTGCTGGGCACGCTCGTCTCGCACACGGCGCACTGCATGGCGGTGGACGTGAACGTGGACGGGCTGGTGGTGACGGCCGGGGAGGACGGGCTGGTGTGCGTGGTGGCGCCGGACGGGACCGGCGCGGCCACGGGAGCCCGCAGGCGGTACGCCACGTCGGTGGAGGGGTGTGCCTGGTCCCGCTCGGGACGGCTGGTGGCGGTGGCCCGGGACGACGGGTTCGTGGACGTCCTGGACCAGGACCTCACGGTCGTGCTGTCCGCGCGGGTCTGCCACGCCGCGACCCGCAGCGTGGCCTGGAGCGATGACGACTCGATGCTGCTGGTGGGTGCCTACGACGGCCAGGTGCACTTCCTGCGGGCGCGGGACGGCGCACGGGTCACCCGCTACGAGGACGCCCGCGTCTGGCCCCGCTCGGTGGCCGCGGGGGCCCGCGCGGTGGCGGTCGGCTCGTTCGGCGGCTCGCCCGTACTCCTCGACGCCGTGCACGGTGGCAGGATCGGCGCCGCCGAGGTGACCACCCACGGGGTCAACGCGCTGACCGTCCTCGGCGACCGTCTCGCCCTGGGCTGCGACTCCGGTCTGCTCCTTGAGGTGGATCTCGCCTCGGCGACGCGCGGCGCGCCGCGCGCCCGTACGACGAGGGTCGGTCAGGGGCCGGTGCTGTCCCTGGCGGCTGACGGCGGTGATCTGTACGCCGGCACCTACGCCGGGGAGGTGATGGTGCGGCGGGCCGACCAGAGGGGGGTGCTCGCCGTGAACTCGCCCGTGACCTCGCTGGTCGCCCACGACGGTGGCGCGGTCGCCGGAACCTACGGCGGTGACCTCCTCGGGATCGACGCCCGCGGGCCGGCCGTGCAGCGGCGGCGGCACGCCCACCAGGGCTCGGTCAAGTCGCTGGCCGCGCTGGACGCCACCGCGTTCGTCTCGGCCGCCACCGACCACCGGGTGGCGATCGGCGGGTTCGGTCGGCGTGCCGAGCTGTGGCGGCACGGCAACCTGGTGAACGCGGTCGCGACCCTGGACGGGGAGCTGGTCGCGACCGCCTCGCGGGACCACACGGTCCGCGTCGGACGCGTCGACCACGACGCGGGGGCGTGGCGGGTGCGGCGGGAGTGGACGCTGCTCGGCGCCGACGAGTCGGTCAAGGCCGTCGGACTGCTGGGGCACGCGGACGCGCCGACGGTGCTGGCGGGCTCGTACGACTTCACGCTGCGCGCCTGGCGTTTGGGGCCGCGCGGCAACGGCCTGACCGACGGTGAGATCGTCGCGGAGTTCGACCAGGCCGTCTCGTGCGTGTGCCGGATCGACCGCACCACCGCGGCCGTCGCCGGATGGGACGGCCAACTGCTGCTGGTGCGGGCGGGGGGCGACCGCATCCGGGTGATCGCACGACTGGACGTCGAGTCCCTGGCGGATGCGGCGGTGGCGGCATGAGCGTCGAGCCGCAGGTTCACACGGGCGGGCAGCACTCCCACTTCGCGCGGGAAGCACCGCTGAGCACGCTGTGCGCGGCGCTGCCGCAGGCCACGGCGGTCCACGGCCAGGTGGGTGCCGAGGACCTGGTGCGCACGGTGGAGAGCGCGCGGGCCTCGCTGCCCGAGCGTCTCGCGGCGGGTGCGCTGCTCGGACTGGTGGGTGATCCTCGTACCCCCTTGGTCCCCGTCGTCCTGCCGGTGCCCGGCGGGCGCACCACCGTGGGACTCGACCCGAGGGACGTGCCGGCCGTGACGCGGGCGTGGGCCCACGTCGGGGTCGAGGAGGACTGGATCCGCAAGGAGACGCCGGAACACCCCGTCGTGCTGGCGGACTTCGCGCTGGGCGCCTACCCCGTGACGAACCGCCAGTACCTCGCCTTCCTCCTGGAGACCGGGTATCCGCACCGGCCCGGTACCTGGCCGCTGGGAGCGTACCCGTGGCAGTCGGCCAACCATCCGGTGTGCGGGGTGACGCCGCGGGACGCGGAGGCGTACCTGGTCTGGCTGCGGCAGCGGTCCGGACGGCGGTCCTTTCGCCTGCCGACCGAAGCGGAGTGGGAACACGCCGCCAAGGGTTTCGAGGGACGGGAGTTCCCGTGGGGTGACACCTTCCGCGTGGACGCGGTGAACACGCGTGAGTCCGGTATCCACACCACCACGCCGGTCGGTATCTATCCCGAGGGCCGGTCGCCCTTCGGGCACTGGGACATGGGCGGCAACGTCGAGGAGTTCACCGCCGACCCCTACGCCCCCTATCCGGGGGCCGCGCCTGTCGTGGACGACCTGAGCAGGACGCTGGGCTCCTACCAGGTGGCCCGGGGCGGCAGCTTCGCCCGTCACGGCGACCTCGCCCGTACCCGGCGACGCCACGGCGCGTATCCGGGGCCCCTGTACCCGATCGGATTCCGCGTCGCCCGTGACGTGGACGCCGACGCGACCGACGTGACCCACGCGGGCGGCGCGCACGGCGGCGCGGGCGGCGCGGGCGGCCAGGAGGGGAAGGCGGCGGGTGATGGGCGCTGACCTGCCCGCCGACCTGTGGAAGAGGCTCACCAGCACCGTCGGTCTGGTCGTCGTCCGGCGCGACGCGGAAGTGGTCAACGTGATGGCGGCGGAGTGGGCGTACTTCGTGAACAGGACACCGCTGTACGCGGCCGTCGCCCTCGGCCCCCAGGCGGTGACCCGCGACCTGGTCGAACAGGCGGGCGGCTACTCCCTGACCCTGTGCGCCCAGGACCAGGCGGAGCTGGCCGACTTCGCGGGCAGCTTCTCCCTGGCGGACGTCGACAAGACCACGAGCGACCTCATCGAGCTGGGCGCTCCGACGGTGACGGACACGCCCTGGGTGCGCGGCGGGGTGGTGGCCCTGGAGTGCGAGGTGCGGCACGTCCTCGCGCTGCCGGTGCACCGGCTGTTCGTCGCCGAGGTGGTCGCGGCCCACCTGCCCGTCACGCCCGCGCGGCCGTTGGTGAAGCACGGCCCGATGCACGGGCTCGGCCCGGCGGTGCGGGCTGGCCGGGTGGTCGTGGGGGTGCGCCTGGACCCGGCGGGCACCCTGACCGTCGCCGCCACCGGGCCACCCGGCCTCGGCGGTCCGTGGCACGTCACGCTGCTGCCCCACGGGGCTGACGAGATCCCGTTGGGCGCGTACCCCTCCACCGCGTACGGCGATCTGAAGGTGCGCGTCCCCCTGCCGCCCGCGGTACGGCTCGACCACGCCCGGGTGCGGGTCGAACGGGACGGCGCCCACCCGGGAACCGCCCGCCTCACCCCGCTCCGCGGGCCAGGTGTCTCCCGGCCCGCGCCCGCCTCCGGAAAGCAGGAGTCATGGAACTGACCAACCGCATCACCCGCATCCTGCCCGTCGACGGCGTCGGCCTCCTCGCCGCCGACGTGGTCGGCCGTCTTCACCTGCTCGACGACCGCCTCCGGCTGCTGCGCTCCGCACCGGTGGCGGCGACCGCGACCCCGCCGTGCGGCTGGCCCCTGTACACGGTCGCCGTCGCCGGACCCTGGGTGGTCACCAAGGACAAGTACGGCACGATCACCAAGTGGTCGCTGGACACCCTCGACCCGGTCGACGTTCTCGACGCGAAGGCGACGGCCAACCGGGACCACCTCGTCGAGGACGAGGAGCCCTCCCCGGAGATCAGCCGGGGCATCGCCGTCTGGAAAGGCCGCGTCCACGTCAACAACGGCTTCCGGCAGCTCGCCGTGATCGACCTCGACACCTTCGTCGTGGAACGGATCGTGCCCTCCTTCACCGGGGAGGTGGCCCTGGAGTCCGTGTGCACCGACCGGCCCGGGGTGCACGCGGTCGGCGACCGCGCCGGGCGCGTCCACCTCGGCTCCCTTGAGGACCTGGCCTTCCCCACGGTCGTCCAGGTCGACCACGGCAACATCCACCGGCTCCTCCACGACCCGCTGCACGACCGGTTCTGGGCCACCCAGGACGTCGGTACCGGCGACGACCGCTACGTCCGGCACGGCCTGGCCGTGCTGACACCGGACGGGCGGCTCGTGCGCCAGTTGCCCTTCGCCCGCAACGACGTGGAAGCCCTCGCCTTCTCCCGCGACCACACCCGCGCCTACGTCGGCGGGTTCGACGGCGTGATCCACGTACTGGACAACTCCCGCCCCCAGCCACGCGTCACCGCCACCCTCGACGGCTACAGCCACCAGGTGTCCGACTGCGTGGTCACCGAGGACGACGCACTCGTCGTCCTCACCCAGGACGGGCACCTGGTGCGCACCGATCCGGCCCGCAACACGGTGACCGCCCGAGCGCCCTTCCGTCGCCAGTGCGTATGGGACCTCCAGGCCGCCCCGAACACCCCCGGCACCCTGTACGCCGCCACGGACGACGGGGTCGCCGTGGTACGCGTCGGCGGTACCGCGGCGGCGCCTTCGCTCTGCGTGAGCGCACGCCACGTCACCGGGCTGGGCTTCACCCGCCGGATCCAACCGATGCCCGACGGCGGCTGGATCGGCGTCACCTGGGACCGCAAGGTCACCCGGTCCGGCAACGACGGCACCCCCCGGTGGACCAGCGCGATGCCGGCCATCGCCCATACCGTCGCCGTCTCCCCCGACCGGCGGCGCGCCCTGGTGGCCACCAACGTCGGCGCCATCGAACTGGACACGGCCACCGGCCACACCGTCGACCACCTCGACGTCGACGGCCTGCCGGTGTGGGCCGCCACCTACCTGCCCACCGGCGAGCGCGTCGTCGGCACCCGCACCGGAGAACTGCGCGCCTTCGACGCGCACGACACGTCGGTCACGTGGCAGCTGCGCCTGCGCCTGGGCGAGTACGTCAAACGCCTGTGGGCCGACGCCCACGACCTGTACGTGACCGGCTCCGGCGGCCTGAAGCGGATCCCGCTCCACGGTGACGCCGTGGAGCACCGGTACGTCGAACTCCTGGACAACACCGTGGAGAACGGGGTGGTGCACGCCGACACGGTCTGCGCGGTCTCCTACGGCTGCCAGATCGCCGCCTACGACCGGCACACCGGCGACCTGACCGGCCTGGTGGAGGACCTTCCCGGCGAACCCAAGGGCGTCGCGGTCACCCGTGTCGACGACGAGGCGTTCCTGGTCGTCGGGGGACGCGGCGGGTACCTGGACCTGTACCGCCTCGACGCCCGCTCCGCGAGGGGCACACTCGCCCGCGTGCGACGCGCGTTCCTCCCGCGCGGTGCCACCCGGACCACCCGGTGAGCACCGCCCCGTCCGGCGGGCGGGCCGCGACGGTGGCCGGCGAGGTCACCGAGCCCTCCGTCTGGGCGGACCGCCGCTTCGTGGCCTTCGCCGCGGGCAACACCCTCAACAACCTGGGCGAAGGCGTCCACACGGTGGCCCTGCCCCTGGTGGTCTACGACCGCACCCACAGTCTCGCGCTGATGTCCCTGCTCATGGCGTTCTCCCCGGCCACCTGGCTGCTGGCGCCGCTGCGCGGGGCCCTCGCCGACCGGATCGGCCCCGGGCGGCTCGTCATGCCCGGTCTCACCGCCCAACTGGCAGCGGCGGTCGCGCTCATCGTCGTCCTGCTCCTCGATCCCTCCCCCGTGTGGGCGCTGTTCTGCCTGGCGGCCGTCGGTCAGCTGGCGGGCAGCTTCTACCAGACCGGCTGGATGACGGGGCTGGTCACCATGTTCCCGCGCAGTCCGGCGCGGGCGCGCGGCACCCTGGGCGGCCTCTTCCTGGCCACCCAGACGGGCGGCGCGCTCGTCGTGGCCGCCGCCGTCCCCTGGGCCGGCACGATCGGACTGCTCTGGTTCAACGCCGCGACCACACTGGCCCCCATGGTGGTGTGGTGGTGCGGTGTCCGCCCCGCTCCCCACTCGAAGTCCGCGCCCCCCGAAGGGCCCGGCGGGGACGGGGGCTGGAACCTGGCCGAGGGGTGGCGCGTCCTGCGAGCCACCCCCGTGGTCTTCGACCTGACGCTGATCCGGATGCCGCTGCTGTTCTGCACGGCCCTGGGGTCCCTCGCGGTCTTCCTCCTCCAGGACCACTGGCGACTTCCGGCCCAGGACGTCGCCACCCTGATGACCGTGGCCCGTTCAGGCGCCGTCGTGGGCTCCCTCGCGGTGTCCCAACGACGGGTGCTGAGGCTGCGTCGGGTGGCCGCGGTGAGCGCGACCGGGGTCGTGGCGAGCGTCCTCGCCATGAGCGTGCCGCTCCTGCCGCTGTTCGTGACGGCATGGGCCGTGTTCACCCTCTCCTCCACCGTCTTGGGCGTGGTGGCACAGATGACCGCCTACGCCTGCCTGCCGGTCCACGCGCTGGGGCGCGCCAACGGCATGGTCGCCGCGCTGACCAGTGCGGCGGTGCTGGCCGGCCAACTGTGCGTCCCGTTACTGGCCGCCCTGGTCGGCCCCTACCCGGCGGTTCTCCTCCTGGGCACCACCGGGCTACTGTCCCTCGCACGTCTGCGGCGACTCTCGTCCCACCCCGCGTGGTGAACGACCCACGCGGCCGGTGAGGTGCCGCTGGATCGCCCGCCAGCGTCTTCGTGCCCGCTGGTGACCTGCGGCGCGGGCGGTCCGAGCCCTTACAACGAACCGCGGTACTCCACCTCCGACGCGGCCGACTCCAGCCCCGACGGCACCGGCCACCTCCTGATCTCGGCACGGCGGGCTCCCGCCCGGGACGGCGTAGGTGTGCAACGCCTGCGACGCGTCGGCCGGAAGGGTGCTGGAGCCGCCGATCCCCTCCTCGACAAGCAGCCGCGCCCGCCCGCACCACCTCTCCCGACGCGTTACGGCACTGCCCGCGCCTGCCCGCGCCTGCCTGGTTGCCCGGCCGTGCGGCTGACCGAAACCAGCCATCCCCTGCACGAAGGATGACGCGAAACCAGCCTGCGAAGACGTCCCCCCATGCAAGATCGTGTTCGTGCACCGGGACCGGCGCGGTGAAGTTAGCCCGCCTCCGGTCAGCACCTACCGCTTCCCGTCTACTACTACTTCCAGGGGGACGACCTTGCGTGCGCTCAAGCTTCTGAGGACGACAGCAGCGACGTTGATGATCACAGGCGGACTGGTCGTGGCCGGACCCGCGTCCGCCGCCCACGCGACGGCGGCGGACTGCTCGGGAGGCGCGCGCGGCTTCACGGACATCCCGGACAACCTGACCGGGACCGCCGTCAACGGCAGCGCGGTGGTCAACTCCTGGGGCGACGCGGCGCACTTCGCCCAGCACTGGGGGTACGTCAACGGCGTGAAGATGGGCTGGGGCTACCTGTCGGCCTCCACACTGTCCGGCGGCATCCGGACCCACCTGTGGATGGACGTCAGCAACGACGGCGGCGACAACTGGATCCAGTGCGGCCCCTTCGAGATGTGGGGCAACGGCACGCGTACGACCGCCGCCTACCCGACGAGCACCTCCAGCAGCCGGAAGTTCCGTGTCTGCGCGTCGATCCTGGGCAACCCGAACCAGATCTCCTGCCACGCCTGGTGGTGAACCGCTGGCACACCCCCACCCGTGGTCCAGGTCGGCGCACGGTGGACAGGTCGCCGTCGAGTAGTCCCGGCGCCACCCGGCTGCGCGGTCACCGTGAGGTTCCTGCCCACGAGGACAGCGGGCCGGTTCCCGGCTTCCCGCATCAGCCGGTGTCCGATTCGAATCTGGTCGCGCACGGGAGGGGACCTTCTCGCCCGTTTCACAGCTATTATGGGAGCGCTCCCAATCGCAGGTGTCCCACGTGAAGTGCCGGTGAGGCCAGCCGAGTTGATGACAGGGGCGGGCGGCGAGCAGGGAGTCTCGCCATGAGCCGAGAGTCAGGGTCGTCCCGGGACCGGAAAGCCAGGAGGCGGCCCGGACTGGTGTGCGGGGTGATGTCAGGGAACACGCCTGGCCGAAGCAGCACAACCCTTCCCACCACCCCGTCCCGGAGAACTCGGGATGACCATGACGCGGCGTCAGGTCGCCTCCGCGACCGGGCCCGCACGGTCCCCGGCAGCACCACGCGAGCAGGTCGGTCCCCCGTCACTCCACTGAGATGAGGTCTCGTGAACCGAACCCGAGCCGCCGTCAGCGCGGTCGCCGTGACCCTGTTCACCGCCGGCTTGGCCGTCGTCCCGGCCGCCGCCACCAGCGGCACCGAGGCGAAGGCCCGCGTCGGAGCCGACTGGGCGACTCAGTCGATCGTCTTCACGGCCGCCGCAGGGCAGGCCAACGACCTCAACATCTTCTCCATGTACACCAGCGACGGCATCCGGCGGATCGGCTTCAGCGACGTGGTCCCGCTCGAACCGGGCGACCACTGCGCGTACTCCAGAGCCGAGGACACCACGTCCGTCGTCTGCCAACTCCCCGCCGACAGCGCCCAGCCCGACCGGATCGACGTCTTCCTCGGCGACGGCCACGACACGGTCGCCGCCTTCACCCCCGGGGTCGGCACCGTCAGCGGCGGCCCCGGCGACGACGAACTGCACGCCCACACCGCACGCACGGTGCTGGGCGGCACGGGGAACGACATGGTCATGGGCCCCGCCGCCCTGCACGGCGGCGACGGCATGGACCACCTGATGGGCGACGGCGGCAACCAGCAGATGTGGGGCGGCCGGGGTGACGACATGATCGAGGGCTACGGCGGTGACGACACCGTGCACGCCGGACCCGGCGACGACCACGCCCTGGGCGGGGACGGCAACGACATCATCCTCGGCGGCCCCGGCGACGACACCCTGGACGGCGAAGGCGGCGACGACCTCGTCTGCGGGGGCACCGGCAAGGACGTCCTCGAAGGGGGCCCCGGGCGCGACATCGTGCTCCCGTAGGCACGCCTCCCTGCCCGACGGCGCGGGCCCGCGGCGCGAACAGCGTCACGGGCGCCGAGCCACCACCGTCGGCGACCCGCCACCCGAGCCGCGTCCACCGCGAACACCGCAGAGGGCCGATTCCCGCGCGACACGAGGTGACCCGACGAAGCTGCGCGAGGTGTTCATGCCGCCCTGTGCGCAAGCTGCCCCCTGCCGACGGACGGCCTCGGTCGATGTCGGTGACGACCACCGTGACCTCGTCGCCGGCCTGGACGAAGGCGCCGTGCGGAATCAGCTTGGCCGAGCGGCATGTACGCAGGTGGTACGTGATGCAGGCATGTACATGCAAGGGCGTAGGCTCAGGTTCACAGCGGTGTCGGCGGTGGTCGTACTGGCCCTGACCGGCTTCTCATCGGGCCGTGACCAAGGAGACAGCAGCCAGGACGGTAGTCACGCAGGCGGTTGCAGCAGTTCCAGCCAGGACCACGACAGTTGGACGCCGGGTGGCAGCGAGCCACCCAGCAGTTCGTCTGGCGCATCGCCCAGCATCGACTCGTACGGCTCCGAGGTGAGCACTGAGGGCAGCGGCAGTTCACAGCCCACGCCCACGGCGTCCCCCTCCAGCGGTACCGCCCGGCCCTGAAGGACGGCACCGCCGTGCTCGTGCGCTGCGCGAACATGCAGGACCCGTACGCGACCGTCGAGATCAGGAATCCGAACGGACGTGACGCCGTGCTGAACCTGAAGGTCAGCTTCGCGGACAATCACGGCTACACCTTGCTCGACACTCGCCATCAGGTACCGGTCCCCGCGAAGGACAGGACAACGTACCGCGTGCCCATCACCAGCTCACCGCACGCTGACAAGATCGTGCAGTGCAAGGTCGATCCCATAGCCACCGCCGCCTGGTGACACGGCCAGGTCCCGCCTGAGGCAATGGTGCCTGGCCCCAGTCATGCAGCAGTCCCGACCGCCGGTCACGTGAACAGCACAGCGGCCCGATGGCCAGCTGGGGGCGTCAGACAGCCGCGGTATGGCTGTCTGTGCCCGTGGGGTGGCGGGTCGTGCGAGGGGTGTGGATCAGCGGGCGAGATCCAAAGTGCCCGAGGCGAGCGGCCGGATGATGCGACGCCTCTCCGTCAGGATGGGTGGAGCACTCCGCCGATCTCGGATGCGACGCCCTTGTGGGCGAGGTACTCGTCGATGTTGTGGGCCCGACCGCGTCCGTTGGCGACGGCCAACTGGGTGACCTTGCCCCAGCGGGGGTCCTCGAGTGGGCAGCCGATGGCGACCGCATCGGTGGGACACCAGGCGTTGAACCATTGGCGCGCCTTCTCGGGACGGTGGGGGCCGCCGGCGAGGAGGCGCTCGTTGACGGCGTTCATGCCCAGTGGGCTGCCCGCGGTGACGAGCAGGGTGAGATCAAGGGTGTCCGGGAGCCGGCTGATGAGGTCCATGCCCACGACGGTGCCGAGGCTGTGTGTGACCAGCACCAGTTCCCCGCTGGTCGGCATGGTGTCGAGCACGGTGTCCAGCACCGTGTCGCGGACTGTGCGGTCGCTGAGGTAGCGGCTGACGTCGCGGAAGACGATGGCGATGGTCCACTCGTCGACATCGCTCTTCGCTGCCAGCCAGCTGAGTGCCCGCTGCAATCTGCCCTCCAGGGCGTTCCCGAATCCTTCGGTGGCCACGGGTCCGTCCTGCGGCATACCGGCCTTGTTCGCCGCCTCGATGAGCATCTGCTCGTAGAAGCCGGACGGTGACTCGGCGGCGAACGCCTGCGCAGCTGTGACGGCGGTGAACTCCTCGAGCTCGATGCCACCGCCGGCCGCCTCCGTCCACCCCATGAGCGCAGCCAGCCGGTCGCCGTAGTACGGGAACCAGACATCCGCCGGGTCAACCGTTGGCATTCCCGCACGGGTGAGTCCCTGATTCAGGCCCGCCGTCCACTCCCGGCGGAGCGCCTCAGGGTTCTTCTTGTGCTGGCTTCTGCCGTGCAGGTAGACCAGGTGCCGCTTGCCGCCGCCGAAGGCGGTGCCCCGAGCCCGTAGACCGGTGGCGGGCGCAGCAGCCGCGGACGTGACTGTCGCGGCGGTCGTTTCCGGCACAGGCGTCACGTGCTGGCTGATCGCGCTTGCCGTCTGCGCTGGAAGAGGCGGTGCCGGAGTCTCCCCCGGGCTTGGCGGGATGACCTGGCCAAGTCCGGAGTCCGGCCCCATCTCGGCCAGGAGCGCACGCGGCGCGGGACCGAGGTCCCCCGTGGCCAGGTTGGCCAGGTGCTTGAGAAGGGAGCTGACGCGGACGCCTTCGTTCGCGATCCAGTCGATTGCGTCGTCGCCATCGCCGCGCCGCCAGAGCTGGCCGTCCTTGCGTAGTGCCCGTCCTTGGGCGTCCGTCTTCGGCACTCCGCTGTGGTGCAGGGCCACGACTTCCCACTGGTCGTTGAAGACGGGGGATCCCGAGTTGCCGGGCTCGGTGTCGGTCTTGTAGTGGAGGAAGTCGTCCAGGCGCACCAGGAGGGTGTTGTCACGCAGGGCGATTTCCTTGAGGCGGCCGTTGGGATGGCCGATGATGTTCACGCGTTCGCCGATCACCAGCTTGCCCAGCTGGGCGCTGAGCCGGTTCCAGCCGAACACCTCTCCCGGAGGGCGACCGTCCGCGGCCGGTGCGACAGCTACGAGCGCGAAGTCCAGAGGCTTGTCCGCCGTGAAGAAGGTGGCCGGGTCACACTCCATGCGGACCACCGAGTCCGGAACGTTGTCGATGGTGACCTGGGCGTTGAACTCCAGGAAGCAGCGGCTGGCGAAGTCCGCGTCGGGCAGCACATGTTGGTTCGTCATGAGCAGTCGGGGCGAGACCAGGAAGCCCGTGCCGTGGGGGATCTCACGGCCAGCCTGACGCATGGTGATCCGGGCGACGGTGCTGGCAGCTCGTGCGCCGCGTGGCAGGAAGTTCCATGCCTGCAGCTCATTGGACAGGTTGATGATCCGCTCATTGGCCTGAGGCAGGTCCAGGGGTTCGGCGTGGATGCTCGCGACCACGGCTGAGGAGGAGAGCCCGCCCCGGTAGAGGATCCGCTCGGCGCGCACGGCGAGGGTTTCGGGGGCATCTGGGAACAACTCCCCTGCTGCCAGCCGTTCCTCGACCCGCTCCCGCTCCGGGGCCGACTCCTCGTACCGCCGCGCCGCATCGGCGGCTTGCCGTTGCAACTCCTCGCGTGCGTCTTCCGTCGCGGGCATGACGTCCACCGTCCTATCCAAGTTGTCAGCAACGGGTCGATCCGCCCCTCCCCTGCACCACGAGCGGCAGCAGCACGGCGGACGATCGGCTTGCCCTCTTGGCGGCAGCGATTGCCGAAGCGTCGCTCTGCTACGGCGGATGGCTCACCGCGAAGGTGCGAGGCCGTTCGAGGGCGCCCCCCTGTGGTGAGGCGGCGAGGGTGCTCGGCGTCGCGCTCTCCCGCGCCTTGGATGGGCCGTTGCCATGCTCTCCTCCTCGTCTTCTTTCCCGTACGAGATGAGGAGGAGGCACAGATGTCAGCTGGCGGGAGCGGTCAGGCAGCCTCAGAACAGGCCGAGCCAGGACCCACTCGGGCTGCAGTCCTGGGCAAAGGGATCGTGGCACAGCCATGCCTGGGGGTCTCCCGGGTCGAAGGGGTAGACCTGCTGAACGACGGCTGGCAGCCGACGCTCGGTCAGCCGGAGTGAGGTGGCGAAGCTGTCGTCGGCTTCCGGGAAATGTGGGATGTAGTAGGGAACGTAGCGGTAGGGGGAGTTCAGCGTCCGCTCGATGGGCGGCGCTTGTTGGGGCACCCGCAGGGTGGTAGGTCCTCGCGGGGACATGCCTGCCACTGGCTGGTCGGTCATGGTTGGCTCCTGGAGACAGTTGTGTCGGGAAACATGGCTCCCCTGTGCGGTGGGCCGCGCGGCCCGGCGCCGAGGGCGGGGTTCGCACGGCACCGCGCCTCACAGCAGGGAGTAGCACATCGTCCGAGCCAGTCCCTTCAGGTGCGCACAGGGCGACGCGGCCGGCTGAACGCCGCCGTCACGGCCGTGTGCGGTTGATCCGGTGGAGTCGCAGCCGTCCCGACGGACCGGCGAGGCTTGAGGTGGGACATGGAGCTTCGGCTGCGTCGGCGCACGGTCATTCATTGTTCTTCCTTTCTGTTCACCCTCTGACTACATGGCGCCAAGGAACTTCTTCGTCCTCCCAATGGTGACCGGAGGATTTTTGCTCACGTCGACCGTGAACTGGAGGCTCAAAGTCGCGTGCCTCTCGTCTTCGGGGTCGAAGAAGCGAACAATCACGTCTTGGCAGTCGGAGTCCTGGCGGCTGTACGGACTCTTCTGCACGGTGACGGTGTCCAAGGCGTAAAGGCGATCGTCCGGCCCAGGGATATGTTTGGCGGACAGCAGCCCTTGAGCGATTTCCGCCCCGGCTTGGAAGGCATTCGTGCCCACATAGTTCAGCGCCCGGTCGGCGGAACTCTGACCGAGGTTCCTGAACTTGTTGTAGATGCTGTCCAGCAGAGAGCGAACGGTCGTAGTAAGGACGTGGTCATCAATGCTGACACCGCGCGTTTTGGTGTCGCCGTGTACGGCATTGATGATGGCCTCGACAAGCGCGTTCTCGTTCCACGTGTACAGCGCCCGGGATTCGACTTCGACCTCTTGTACCTTCTGACCGGAGAACATCTGGATGGTCCGGCCGGTGAGAGCTCCGGCCACCGAGACGCGGGACACGTAGTCCTTCTGGTCTTCCTTCAGTGACTGGCCGACTATCGCTTCCCGGAAGCTTCGGTAGACGCTGGAGACCGGCGGATAAGCGAGCGCCTTGAGCAGGTTATTGAGCTTCTCCCCGTCGGCGTATGCCGTCTCTTTCCCTTCGACGGTCGGGATTTCTCCGCCCCAGGCCATCCCGACAGGTGTCTCGGCCTTGAGGGCGTAGGCGGGAATGTTGTCGTCCAGCAGCAGAATCCACGTCAGTTTGCTGCACACCTCGGGGTTGGCGGACAGGTAGGCGCGGAGCTGGATCGGATCGTAGGGGTTTCCCGGGGTCACAATAATCTGACCATCGCGAGTCTCGGTCTCAAAGGCGTCCATTTCCTGACGGAACGCATCCCTGACGGCTTCTGTCTGGAAGTCCCAGCCGATCTTCCCTATCGCGTAGACCAGGGGCGCTGAGCCGTTACCGTCCCGGCCCGCGCATCCGCACGAGGGGCGGACACCGTCGGCCTCCCGATCGCCGCCCAGTCGGCCGCCGGGGGGCGGGGGTTGCGGTGGCTGCTGAGGGACATCCGCCAACTGCGTGTACGCGGGATGGTCCGGCGGGCCGCTGCCACCACAGGCGCACGCGGTTGCGGGCTCGACACCCGAGGGGGACGTGCCTACAGCTGGCCGGGGGTCGACAGGAGTCGTGGGTGCGGGTCGCGTTGGCTGCGAGGGGGTTTCCGACTGTTGCGGGTACGCGGCCTGGACAGGCGGGTTACCGCCGCCGCAGGCGCAGTCGGCCGTGGGCAGGACGGGCGCGCTGCCGGCGCCAGGCCAGCCCGCTGCGGCCTGGACACCCGAGGGGGGCGGGCCGCCGAGAGCTGCCTCGGAACCGTGTGCGGGGTCCGGTCCTGGTTGCTCCGGCCTGGCACCGTACTCGGGTGAGCCGGGGTGTACGTGATTGGTGTCCATGATGCTGACTTCCTTGTTCGACTCCCCGACGGCAGTGCCGGGCAAAGGCGGCTGACCGGCCGCGTTCACTCCCGTGTCGGAGAGGAGTTTGACGGAGGCACGCGGTGGGGGCGGTGCCGCGGGCAAAGGTTCGCGGGGATCGGACACTGCCGTGTCGTTTCCTCGGCTGAGGTGTTCGTAGGCGCGTGCCGCGCTCAGCTGTCCAGCCAGGTACCTGCGGCACTCCGGGGCTTCGCTGGGGGAGCACGGAGGAGTTGACGCGGTGTCGAGGATGGCTCTGCGGACAGCCAGGGGGTCGGCTGTACGGCCCTGGCGGAGCTGGGCCGCGACAAGCAGGGCAGCAACGCCGGACACCAAAGGGGCCGCAAAGCTGCTGCCCGTCATGGCGACGCGCCCACCCCCCGGCGCGGCGCCCTCGATGTCCTCACCCGGTGCCAGCACCCCGTTCTCGCGGTATGCCGCTCCCCAGTTGTTGATCGGCAGCGGCTCACCGTCGCCGCCGGCCGCGCCGGCTGCAAGCACCGACGGCACGGCGGCCGGGACCTGCAGACAGTCACATCCGTCATTGCCGACGGCCGCAACAACGAGGACTCCGCTGTTCTCGCAGAGCTGCAGGGCATGAGCCAGGATGTAGTCGGGTTTCCCGTCCGGGACGCGCTCGCCGCCACTGATGTTGATGACATGTGCCCCCTCGTGCACAGCTCGCTCGATCGCCCGTGCCAGATCAAGCTGCGAAACCCGGTTGTCCCCGTCCTGGAACACGGGAAGGATCAGTCCGCGGCATCGGGGGGCCACACCCACCACCGGGCTTCCCTGCTGGCCGAGCAGCAGGCTCGTCACATGGGTTCCGTGCAACGACATCGGCCCCGGGCCGGCTGGGCTCTGCACGAGGGTGTCAATCCTTGTCAGGTCAGCTCCCGCGAAGCAGGGATGGGACAGATCCACCGGTCCGTCGAGCACGGCGATGCACACCTCGGTGTCACCAAGGCTCTCCCGCTGACCGAAAACAGAGTCCTCCAGGACCGACCGGACGTCCATCGTTTTCCTTTCTTACCCCGAACCGGAGACGCACTCAGACGCGGGTCTTCAGAACCTGACTTTTATTCGTCCGGTTACGCTCTCAAGAAATCATCGGGCCGAAAAACGCCCCCGCGCCCGAACCCATCGAGCAGCCACGG
Organism: Streptomyces flavalbus; assembly: GCF_042674625.1. NCBI lineage: Bacteria > Bacillati > Actinomycetota > Actinomycetes > Kitasatosporales > Streptomycetaceae > Streptomyces > Streptomyces flavalbus. The sequence goes on along the minus strand of NZ_JBHTEB010000001.1, from coordinate 7,860,815 downwards.
TGGCATGATCATGGCCGCCTGGACCCCCGCGTTTTCAGGCCGGTACGCCCCCATGGAAATGGCCACAGTTCGGTCGATCGGAGGTGCCTGCCGAGGCATCTGCAGCCCGGTCCCCACCGCAGCCGCACCCTCTCCGTTCCTGCCCGTCATCATGCGTCTCCTTTCCCTTTCGGGTCATTGTCATTCCCGGTTAAGCCTCAAGCCGCCAACCGGGGCACAACGCTGTGGCCCGCATTCCCGAATTTCTGCAGGAACCACGCAGGGAGCGGGTTCCCCTCAATGAGCGGGCTCCAAGCAATGGACGCCGCCTGGACCCCCGCGCTTTCAGGCCGGTACGCCCCCATGGAAATGGCCACAGTTCGGTCGATCGGAGGTGCCTGCCGAGGCATCTGCAGCCCGGTCCCCACCGCAGCCGCACCCTCTCCGTTCCTGTCCATCATCATGCGTCCCCTTTTCCTTTCGGGCCAACGGCGTACGGCGGCTGCGGTAGGCCACAGCCGCCGTACAAACGTCAGCGGAGGGCCTGCTTGCCGATGTTGACGAGATCGCCGAGGACATCCCTGCCCCAGTCACTCCACCATCCGCTGGCCTGGACTCCCGGGTTGTCGCCGAGCGCACTCGCGGACACGGTCGCGGTTCGATCGATGGGCGGTGCCTGCCGAGGCATCTGCAGCACGGCAGAGCGCGCCGCCACATCCTGCACATTGTTGTCCATCAGACTGATTCCTTCCTGCTTGTTCCTTCACATCCGATCGCCGTGCGTGGAAAAGCGCACCGGCATTGGGGCCGGTAATTGCCGCAGGCGCACCTATGGCCTCACACGATGAGAGGAAGGACTTTGGAAGCAACGCCGACGACGTCTCTGCCCCAGTCACTCCACCATCCGCTGGCCTGGACTCCCGGGTTGTCGCCGAGCGCACTCGCGGACACGGTCGCGGTTCGATCGATGGGCGGTGCCTGCCGAGGCATCTGCAGCACGGCAGCGCGCGCCGCCACATCTTCCACAATGTCGGTGTCGGTCATCACACCGTCTCCTTCCATGTCCACTCATATCCTGAGGTGAGGCCCATCCAGTGATGTCCTTGCCCCATGCGCTTTTCTCTGCGGATGGGACGGCGCTTCCTCATGGAGCAAAGCCGTTGATCCACGGACCTCCTACGAGGAGGAAGACCTTGAGGGCCTTTACCCGCGAGCATCCAATGCCCCTGTTCGGGCGACATCGGCCGAATGATGCAAGTGGCGTTCAGTAAGCGTTGCCTGTGCATGTGTGGCGCGTCGTCGTCGCAGGAAGCGGCGGCTGATGGGGAAGCCAAAAAGAATCAGCGAAACAGGCTGGCAGGCTGTCACCTGCGGTGATGCGCGAACCATGCGGATGCGCCTGGCCCATGCCGCCTGCAAAGTGGTGGGTGTGTCTGGGAACCAAGCTCCGAACCAGGTCTCACTCGAACTGCTGAATGCGTTCGAACTAACCTGCAGCGGTAGCAGCGTGCCCGTACCTCTGGGAGCACAGCGACTGCTGGCGCTCCTCAGCCTCAGCCCCGACGGTGTCCACCGTGGCGCGGCGGCGGAGCAGCTGTGGCCCGACTACCCGTGCCACCGGGCCGCGGCCAACTTGCGCTCGGCACTGTGCCTGGCGCGCCGCGCCTGCGGCGTTACCCTGATCGACTGCATCGGGCAGCGCCTGCGACTGTCGCCCGCGGTCCGGGTCGACATGCTGTGTATACGGGACTCGGCCCGGCAGATCGTTGACGGGCTTGCACCGCCGCCCGCCGACAGTGAGACGCTCGTAGAAGGGCTCACTCGGGAACTGCTGCCGGGCTGGCCTGACGAGTGGTTGCATTGGGACCGCGAACGCTGGAATCAAATGCGGCTGTACGCCCTTGAGGGCCTGGCCCAGCGGCTGCTATCCGCACAGCGGCACTTGCCCGCCCTCCAAGCTGCGCTGGCTGCCGCCGCGATCGACCCGATTCGGGAGACCGCCCACCGCATCATCATCGAGATCCATCTCTCCGAGGGCAACGTCGCCAGCGCGGTCCGGTGTTACCAGCACTACGAGGCCTACCTTCAGCAGGAGCTAGGGGTCAACCCGTCGCCCCAAATGACCGACCTCCTAGAGGGAGTCCCCCGCCTCGGAGGGGACCGGCGCAGGCAGCAGGCACCGGTGTACAGGCCAGATCGGCTGCGCCGGCAAGTCAACGGCTCACCAGCTCAGGACGAGGCAGCGTCGCTCTCTTCACGCCCCGACCTACGCCGGAATGACGCCCAAGGTCGAAGGCGGTAGTGCCATCTCATAATGGAGAGCCCGATGGGATAGGGGCGGGCACGCGCAGGCCGCCCAGACTGACCATGCCGCAGATGGTATCGCCGGCCAACTGCTCTTACGCCGTGCCGATACCGGAACGGCCTGGACGTGCGAAGTCCAGGATTGATCTGCACCCCATCGCCGCCAACTTCGTCACTCCGCTGCCCACGGCTCGACACTGACATCGACGTGGCTCTCCTCGGGCGAAGCCAGCCCGACGATTTCCCGCGTGCGAGAGGCGAACGCGCGAGGGCGTGACAGGTGCGCCTTCATTGTGCGTCACCGAACCTGAGGCGTGTGATCCAGACAGGTTTCCAGTTCCGAACCACGGGTGTGCGCGCGATCCGCGGCAGTAGTCGACCGTAGACCGTCCCTCGGCCGGCAGGCAGGGGCAAGTCCGTCAACTCGGCGATGTTCGGGTGGGCCGCACGGATCCTTCGGGCCTCTTTCGGGTCCATCCCCCAGTAGGTGGGAGGGATCGGGGTGCCGGCGGGAGTCCGGAGACAGCCTTGCCTCATACGAGTGCTGAGCCAGCGGGAAGGGGCCTCGAAGACGATCACGGCGCCGGGAAACCGCTCCGCGCACGCGGCGATAAGCCGGTGCACCTCCGCGGGCTGGAAGTACTGGAACAACCCCTTGGCGGTGATCAGGACGCCACGGGTGAGGTCCACCTCGTTCATCCAGTGATCGTCCAGCGCCGAGCACGCGATGAGCCGCCGGCGTGGCGACTCCGGCAGCAGGCAGCGCCGCAATTCCACTATCTCCGGCAAATCCACGCCGATCCATCGGGCCTGTCCGTTGTCCGTCCGCCAGAACTGTGTCTCCAACCCCTCGGCGAGAGTGACCACGGTTCCCTCGGGGTGACTGCGGAGGAATCGACGGACCTCGTCGTCGAACACCCGCGTCCGGATCGTCTCACCCTCGGCCATGCCCCAATCGTCCGGGCCAAAGCGCTCCCTGAACGGGTAGTCCAGCGCATCAACCAGCTTTATGGCTTCCGGATCCTCGAACAGGCGGTCGGGGCGGCGTGCTTCCTGAGCACGCGTGTACAGCGTCCAGAGGGCAGTCTCGGGAACCCCGCCAAGATTCGGCCTCGTACGCCGCGGTCCATCCCCGGCTTGAGCAGAGACCTCGCCCCGACGCGGCTGCATGACCAGCTCCTCCATGAACTCCACCACTGCCGGGACATAGCCTGCCCCATTCACGACCCTTACCGCTTATAAGTATTCAAGCATGGACAAAGAATTGTTGATTCCTGAATACGACTGAATGGGTGATGTAGTTCCTTTCGGAAGGAGATCCGGCGAGGACGCCGATCCCAAGGCGTGAGCCCCTCGCGCTTCACCTCAGGACACATCCCCAGGGGCGGCGCAGCGTTGCGTGCCGCGTTCTCATAAATGGACCAGTTGCGAAAGTTCTGCGAGACCCCGCGAAAGCGGTCACGCTTCCGGGGGTCACGATTCGCGGAAGCCCTCTCAAGACCTGCACCTTGTGCGAGACAGTTCTGACGGACTTCGGCGGATCTGACGTCCCATCAAGCCGGAAACGGGGGGAACTGCCGGGCCCGCCCGTCGATCCGGATCGGGTACGCGAGCTCAAGGGCCTGGCCCGCAACGCTGCTTCATCCCCCTGGTGGTGGTGTCGGCGGCGTGCGGCCAGGCCGCCTGCGCTGAGAGGGATCTTGTGCCGGTGGCCGGGCGGCCTATCGCCGGTTTCCGGCCGGATCTTCCTCGTCGGCTTGTCCTGGACCTCGGGCTCGCTGTCGTCGGGCCAGCGGCCGAACGGTCCGATGTGGGCGGTGCCTTCGGCTCCGAGTACACCGGGGCCTTCGTACCGCGCGGTGCCGGGATCACGCGTCCTCCCCTTCGCGCCGGGCTTGCGCCAACAGCGCCGTCACGGGGTCGTTCGTCTGGTCCTGACCACCGCCTCCATGACCCTGGTCGCCGCCGACGAGCACGACCGCACCGTCGGCGTGCTCTCCGCCACCGCCCCGGCACCCTCGTCGACATGGCCATGAACAACGGCTACCCGACCGACAAGGCCATGGCCCTGAGCCTGTTCGCCGCCGCCACCCTCCTCAATCGACGCAGGCGACGACCAGGGCGTCTTCACCCGCTGGTGACCTCACCACTGGCCGACCACCGGAAGGTGGAGGAGCCCGGCGAACGCTTCTCGCCGGGGTCCTCCACCTTCCAGACCCCGGGCGCTGGACCAGTTGATCACCGCCGTCCGCGGGCTCGTCATGGACGACGTCCGCGCCTCCCTCGCCCCCCAGAGCCCCGGCCAGTGACCGCGGCCGGTCCCCGGACCGGCCCCGTGAAGGGAAGAACCCATGGTTCAGCTCCCCGCCGACCAGATGCGGTCGGCCGCCATCCGGCTCAAGCGCGCACAGGGCCAACTCGCTGGTGTGGTGCGCATGTTGGAAGAAGGACGTGACTGCGAGGAGGTCGTCACCCAGCTCGCCGCGGTCAACCGGGCGCTGGACGGGGCTGGCTTCGCGATCGTCGCCAGCGGTCTCAAGGAGTGCCTGAGCCAGGAGGGCGGAGCCGACAGCCTCGACACCCAGAAGATGGAGAAGCTCTTCCTCTCCCTCTCCTGACGCTCCGGCCCGGGGCTCTTCGTCTACGGCATGGCCGTCCAGGCGGGCGGCTTCGTTCTCGCCCTCGCCCCGCTGGAGCGGCCCCTGCTGGCGGGCATCCTGTCCGCGGTCTTCCTCGGCCTGGGCACCGCCATGGTCTACCCGGCCCTCATCGCCTCCGTCTCCGACCACGCCCACCCCACCTGGCGGGCCAACGCCCTCGGGACGTACCGGTTCTGGCGCGACATCGGCTACGCCGTCGGCACCCTCGTCGCCGGCGTCCTCGCCGACGCCCTCGGCCTCAACGCCACTGTCATCGCCGCCGCCGTCCTCACCGGCGCCTCCGGACTCCTCGCCGCCCGCTGGATCACCGAGCACCAACCCGCCGCCCGCTGAACGACCAACCCGCTCCGTCGCTCTCGCAGCAGACTCCGGGCGCCCTGCCCGCGAAGCGCTCATCGCACGGCGAACAGCACCGGCCCGACCCCGACGAGGGCACTGCGACGACACGGACAGGCCGACCGCTCGACGGGCGGGCCGGGGGCTCCAGAGCGCCTGACTGCTGGGCGAAGTTCTTGCCAGGCTCTGTGCCGACGCTTCCCCGGCGAGCGAACGCAGGACCTCCTCGGCAGCGCCCGGCGTCTCACCCGCCTGAGTACCGGAACGCGCGACGCCTGGGTCCGGGAACGCCTTGTGCTCTCCGTGCTCTCCGCGGCCGACGGGTCCACGCCCCACCAGGTGCCTGGTGTGGCCGCCGCGCACCTGGGCCCCGGGCGGCTCGATGGCTGGGGCGGCCCGCCCCTGTGGTCCGGCACCGACGGATGGGAACCGCTGCGGAAGCCGTCATAGGGCGACCATCGGGCGTGAGGGAGGCGTGCGCGGTGAGGTACGGCCTTTCACCGGGTGAGGGCGGTCCGGCCGGTGTCCCCGTACAGCTGCTCCAGTCCGATCAGGAGGACATCGCCGCGGCGGGCGGCTTCGCGTTCGAGGTCGGGCCAGAAGCCGTGCGGGGAGAACAGGGCCAGGCGGGTGTCGTCGGTGTGATGGCCCTGGCGGGTGAGGAGGGCCTTGATGTGGTCGAGGCGCTCGAGGTCCTTCAGGCCGCGGCGGGCGGCGGTGGCCTTGGCCTCGCCGATGAGTTGGAGGGTGCGGTGGGCCTGCCGCGGGGACTCGCCCCCTGCCAGCATCAGGACGTCGACCTCATGTTTCCTACGGGCCGAGGGGTCGGGAACCTCGGTGCGGCCGGTCCAGCCGAAGTCCAGGCCGTCGATCTCGTCGGGGGCCCATAGCCGGGTCCAGGCGCGGGCGACCTCTTCGAAGTGCGGGCCGAGAACCTGTGACTGGAAGGCGGGCCGGGCGCGCTGCCAGGCCTGTTCCGTGCGGCCAGCGTCGATGAGCGGGGTCTGGGCGACGGTGACGGCCTGGTTGAAGCGGATCATCTGGTCCGGGACGGTGTACGAGGGGGAGCGCCGCTTGAGCAGGTCGGCGTCCTTGGCCACGTACCCGGCGGCCTCCAGAGTGCCAAGGGCGTGCGCGGTGGCCGAGCGCTCCTTGCCGATACGGCCGCCGATCTCGGCCGGGGTGGTCGCGCCGCCGACGATGGCTTCGAGCAGCGGGTAGTACACCGAACGCTGGTCCAGGCGCGGATCCTCACGCAGCAGGTACTCCGTCTCCGTACGGGAGTACAGCGGATGACCGGGCGTGAGCAGTGCGTCGACGGCGAAGGCGTCGAAGCCCTCCGGGCTCTGCGGGGCCTCCCGCTCGGCCATGACCTGGTAGCCAGGCACGCCACCGCACACCGCGTGCACGAGCAGGGCGGTGTGCGGGTCGTCGATCTGCCAGAAGGCGCGCATGGCGCGCAGGTCGAAGGGCTGCAGCCGCATGTCAAGGCTGGCGCGGCCGCGCAACGGGTGCTGGCCCGAAAGCAGTTCGTGCATCACCGACAGCGCTGACCCGCACAGCACCAGCGCACCGCGCAGTGCCTCCCGGCCCACCGAGGACTCATAGCGGGCGTCGTCGTACAGAGACTGCAGCACGCCGGGCAGTTCAGGGGAATGGCGCAACAGGTAGGGGAACTCGTCCAGGACCACCAGCGGCGCTGGCTGTCCCGGCTCGGCTGAGCACAACAGCCGCAGGATGCCCGCCCAGTCGTCACCGAGTTGCAGCACCCCGGCGGGCAGCCCGCGTGCCGCGGCGATCGCCTCGACGATCCGCCGCTGGGCGGTGGCCCGGCTGTCCTCCTGCACGGCCAGCAGGTAGGTGCCGCCCGTCTCCTCGGTCAGCGCACGCAGCAGGAACGACTTGCCCAGCCGGCGCCGCCCGGAGACCACACCGATCCGCAGGGAGCCGTTGTCGTGGCGCGCGAAGCGGGTGAGCTGGGCCCACTCGGCGTCCCGGAAGCGGACGTGGGGAGGGGGTTTCGTCCCGGTCATGGCGCGATTCTCCATGCCTGTATAAGTGAATTTCGATTCACTATATATGCCCTGTAGGACGTCCGCATGGGGTCCGTGATCGGGGAGGGCGGGGCCCGGAGAGCAAGAGAGTTTTCCCGAGGAGTTTCGACCTGGAACGGCACCCCTGCTGGAACGCGGACGAAGTTGGCCAGGGCCCTAGCGACTCATCCGCGCAACCCGTCGAGGTGGGCCCAGCGTTGGCGTGAGCAGCGGTGAGTCGGCGCGCTGCGGGCAGCAGTCTCCGCCGGAACTTTCCCGGCAGACCGTCACGACCGCGCATCAATCACCGAGCGGCCATCTATCCGCGTAGACGGAGACCGTTCAGAATGGCGCAGCACCCGTACGGACACGTCCCGCTGTGTGCCGCACAGCGGTTTCTCCGGTAAGCCCGGTCCTGGGCAACCCCACTGTCTGGAGGATAAGTTGTTCGCACAGAGACAGCTCCGCGCGGCGCTCACCGCACTCGCGCTGAGCGGCCTGGCCCTGACCGCCCTTCAGGGAACCGCGGGGGCGGCCGACGCCCCGACCGCAACGGCCTCGGCAACCGCCGAGACCTCGCCGGTCGCCTCGATCGAGGAGTCGACGGCACGCGCCCTGGCCCGTTCGTTGGCCGAGCCCGCCTGGCACAGGCAGGTGGCGGAGGCGGCCCTCGCGGACGAGGAGGTTGACCTGCTGGCCCTGACGGCCAGGTCCGCCGCCCAGCCGGCCGTGGACTTGCGGACCACCCTCGCCGAGGCGGAGACGGCCATCGCCAAGGCCAAGGGGCTCGGCACGGATACCGGGTCCCTGCTGCGGGTCAGCCTCGCCGGAAAGCCGGTGAGGGCGTCCGCCCTCGCCAGGATCTCGCCGCTGGTCGCGTCCGCGCCAGCCGACGACGACGCCGACGTGGTCATCGCCTACGACAGCGCGGGGAACGCGCACGAACTGAACGCGGGCAAGGCCCCGGAGCGGCCGGTCTACGTCGTCGGCGTCGACGGGCAGAAGGCCCTCGCCGCGGGCCTCGAAGTGATCGACAGGGAACTCGCCGCCCAGGGGCTCGGCACCCTGAGCACCCCCAAGACCCACACGTCCGCGGCCGGTTCCGCCGCTGTCGCGTCCACCGGGTTCTGGACGACCCGCATCAAGTCCGTCAGCGTGGCGGACCTCAAGGAACCCTGGTTCAAGGGCGATGCCGAGATCTTCACCCTCGTCACCGGGTTCGGCACAGACGGCAAGGTCCGCGTCGACACGGTCACCATGCCGTACCTCGACGACGAGAACACGACCTACTACCCCAACCAGATCCTCGTCAACTGGTCGAACTACAAGTACAACCTGGCCGACGCCGTCCTCATGGAGGACGACGGCGACACCAACTACTCCTCGCTCGCCAAGGCACTCGCCACGGCCCTGCTGACCATCACCGACCAGGGCATGTACACCCCGCTCGTCAACGCCCTCATCGACGCGATGCCCACCTCGTGGTGGACCGACGACCCCGACTACGTCGACTCCTTCTACACGCTGGCCAGGGAGACCGCCGACAGCCGCACCGGCGCGTCGGCCAACGCCCGCATGACGGTGGAGCGCTACTACGTCTCCGCGCTCTGACCCAGGACGCCCCCCGCCCCCGCCGGACAGACCTCGTGCCATCCCGGCGGGGGCGCGGTTGCGCTCCAGCGGAGCTGGGAACGGCGGTGCATCGTGCCCGTGGGGTTCATCGGACTCGAGGTCATGGGGCGGCCCATGGCCCTCAACCTGGCTCGCGCCGCCTTCCTCGTGCTGGCCGACGAGGGGGCGGTCGACGCGGTGCCGGGCCGGGGACCCCCCGGTTCGCCGGTCTCCGGTTGCCGTGGCGGCCGTACGGCCACTGCTCGCGTCGGCGGCCGGTTTGGAAGGACCCCACGGCGGTACCCGGTGTGGGTTTCCACGAGCGCACCACCCCCTCGCTCGGTCGGACCGGCTTCCACCGGGGCCGACGCGACCCCGTTTCCGGGCGCGGTTGATGCGGAGGGGGTTCGTGGGCAATGGTGGGAGTAACTGTTTCTGATGAAGGGCGATCGAGTCCGCGCCATGCGGATGTGAGCGGCATGACGACTTTCGACGGCTCTTCGCCCCACACGCGAGATCTGACCGTGAACGGGGATGCCGCGTGGCTGCGAGCGCCCTACCCGGCCTTGGTCGCGGAAGCCGACGGCTCCGTGGTGGAGATCAACGACGCGGCCGGCGCCCTGGGGCCCAGGTGCCCACTCCGCACCTGATCGCCCACCTGCACCAGACGGCGCCGGACACGGTGGCCCTGTCCTCCACCCTGCCCACCCGGCTGCCCGCGGCGCACACCGCGATCACGGCGATCCAGGCGGTCGGCATTCCCGTGCTCGTGGGTGGTGCCGCGTTCGGCGCGGACGGGCACCGGGCCCGGTTGCTGGGCGCCGACGCCTGGGCGCCCGACGCCCGCGTGGCGGCGGACCTGCTCGCCGACGGCATACCCCGGCCCGGGCCGGGCGGCGCCCGGCAGGCGATCGACGACCTGCCCCACCTGGGCGACCAGGAGTACACCATGGTCTCCCGGAGCAAGGGGCAGCTGGTGAAGAACACCCTCACCGGCCTGGAGGCGAGGCTGCCCGCCCTGCGCTCCTACACCGAGGAGCAACACGAACGCACCGCCGAGGACATCGCCCACGTCGTCGACTTCCTCTCCGCGGCCCTCTACACCGACGACGCCGACCTGTTCACCGGTTTCCTGGCCTGGACCGGTGACGTCCTGGAGGCGCGTGGAGTGCCCGCCAGCCTCGCCCTGCTGCGGGAGGAACTCAAGGACTTCCCCCGCGCCGTCGCCCTGCTCACCCAGGGGAGCGGCGTCCTGCGCGGACGCGGCGCCCCACCCTCCACACCCGGTTCGCACCCATGACCCTTCAGCCGCCCAACGGCTTCCGCCTCCAGACAGTGCTCCCAGCCCAGACCGGTGACGTGTGCATCCGCGTCGTCGGCGACCTCGACTGGGACACCGCGGACGAACTGGCCAAGCTGGCACGGGAACACCTGGAGACCGGCGTCCCCTCGCGCACGCTACGGCTGGACTTCACGGACCTGACGGCCTGCGACTCCACCGGCCTGGCCACGCTCCTCATGATCCACCGGTACGCGGTCGCCACCGACCACCGTCTGCACCTGGACCACCGGCCTGAGCGTCTCGAACGCCTCCTGGAACTGACCGGGACGCTGGCCCACCTCACCGGTACGCAGGAGGGCGTCCGGCGCGGCACCCAGGAGCGTTAGGCGGGCGCCGGCCGGCACCGACGGCTCCAGCCGGATTCCCCCGGGCCGGGGCGCGGAAGGCGACCGGGGTGCGCGGGGCAAGTGCGGACAGGGCGGGGGTGCTGCGGCGGTGGCGGCCGGGGGTGGTCATGACGACCGTCCTGCCGCAGGGGGCGGCGTGGCGGAAGGCGTCGAGGCGGGGGTGCCGGTGGCCGGCTCGGGCCCGGCGCCGTCCACGTCGTCCGTCTCGCGCGTCGCCTCACCGATGTCGCCGTCCTCGCCGCGGGTGGCGAGGAGGGACCAGGCGATGGAGACGGTGATGGTGACGACGATGACGCCGAGGGTGAGGGGGATGGGCAGTTTGCCGACCGGGGTCTCCGAGAGGACGAGTTTGACGCCGGCGAAGGCGAGCAGGACCGCGAGCCCGTAGTGCAGGTACGTGAAGCGGCGCAGGAGCCCCGCCAGGCAGAAGTACAGGCTCCGCAGCCCCAGGACGGCGAAGGCGTTGGCGGTCCAGACGATGAAGGTGTTGGTGGTGATGGCCAGGACGGCGGCGACGGAGTCGACGGCGAAGACCAGGTCGGTGGCCTCGACGGCGACCAGCACCACGAACAGCAGCGTGGCGACGCGCTTGCCGTGCGCGCGGATGAAGAACCTGTCGTCGTGGAAGCGGGGGTCGGTGGGGATGACCTTCTTGACGAGGCGGACGACGGGGTTGCGGTCGGGGTGGACCTCCTCGTCCTTGGACACGGCCATCTTGTAGCCGGTCCAGATCAGGAAGGCGCCGAACAGGTAGGCGGTCCAGAAGAACACCCGCAGCAGCTCGGCTCCGACGAAGATGAACACCAGGCGGGCGGCGAGCGCGCCGATGACGCCCCAGAACAGCACCTTGTGCTGGTAGGCGTCGGGGACGGCGAAGAACGAGAAGACCAGCGCGAACACGAAGACGTTGTCGATCGACAGGGCTTTCTCGATCAGGTAGCCCGCGTAGTAGGTGGAGGACGCCTCGCCGCCCTGCCAGGCCCACAGGAGGAGGCCGAAGCCGAGGCCGACGGCGATCCACAGTCCGCTCCACAGGGCGGCCTCGCGGAAGCCGATCACGTGGTTGTCCCGGTGGGCGATCAGGTCGACGGCGAGCATGACGCCGATGCCGAGCGTGACCGCGGCCCACACCCACAGCGGGACGGCGAACGACAGCTCATTCATGAGGGATCGGCTTCCTCGGGCAGGAGCGGGGCGGATGCCTGGGGGGACATCGTGACCCCCTTTCGGAGGAATCGCGTCGGTTGGTGGGGGGGTGTCCAGCGTCACCCAGCAGATCGATTCAGGTCAACAGTTACGCGAAAAACTTTTCGGCAATCTTTTTTCCCGAATGCGCATTGGTCATACGAAGCCGTCTTCGTATGATGAGGGTCATGAACCAGCCACCCTCCAGCCCGCGCGGGGGCCAGTGGACCTTCCTGACCAACCACGCCCGCGTCCTGATCGCCCTCGCCCGCGACTCCGAAGCACGCGGACGGGACGTCGCCAGCGCCATCGGCATCACCGAGCGCGCCGTCCAGCTGATCGTCACCGACCTCGAAGCGGCCGGATACCTCACCCGGACCCGCGTCGGGCGCCGCAACCGCTACACCATCGACCCCACGGTCGCCCTCCGGCACCCCAGCGAGGCCGACCACCCCGTCGGTGACCTCCTGGCCACCTTCCTGCACCGCGAGGACACCCCCACCGACACCGACGGGGTGGTGCCGGCTTCGTTTCCCGGATAGCGGTGGGACGGGTGTTTCGTTTTCCGGGCCACTGCGGCGATCCGGCCGGGGCATTGTGAGGTGATGGGATACCGCCTCTCAACTGCGAAAACCACGTGTATGCCAGAGCAGGGCAACCGGATCGACGAGATCGCCGCGCTCCAGGAGGAGATCGCGCAGCTGCGGCACGCCGTCGTCTCACACGCCGTCGTCGACCAGGCGATCGGTGTCGTGGTCGCCTACGGCGGGGTACACCCCGACCGCGGCTGGGACGTTCTCAGGGAGATCTCCCAGCACACCAACACCAAGCTGCGCGAGGTCGCCGAGCACCTCGTGCAGTGGCCGCACTGCGGATGGCTGCCGGCCGAGATACGGCGGTGCCTGGACGCCGCGCTGGAACGGCGGACGCCCGCTGCCGGGCGGGACGACGGTGGCGTGCGGGGGCCCGCCCACGAGGAGCGGGGAAGGTAGGCGAGCGGCTCGTCCCGCCGCCGGGCGCGGCACCCGGTCCCGGCCGCCGGGTGCCCGCCTTCGGTCGGTGCGGTGCGTGGGTGAGGGCGTGGGCTCAGCCACGCAGGGTGTGGGAGGGGCTGGTGCCGTAGGCGTCGCGGTAGAGCGCGGCGAAACGGCCGGCGTGGGCGAAGCCCCAGCGGGCGGCGATGTCGGCGACGGTGACGCCGCCGAGCGGGTCGGCGTCCCGCAGCTCGCGGTGGGCGTGGGCGAGGCGGGCGCGGCGCAGGTACGCCATCGGGGTGGTCCCCAGGTGGCGGCGGAAGGCGTACTGCAGGGCGCGGACGGTGACATGGGCCGCGGCGGCGATCTCCGCGATGGTCAGGGGCTGGTCGGCGTGGTCGTCGATGTGGGCCACGGCGCGGCGCACGGTGGCGGGGCGGGCGTCGGTGCGGTCCTGGGCGCGGGGGTCGGTGGCGGCGGTGTGCGGGAAGGCGGCCAGCACGCTGGCGGCCAGGAGTTGGCTGCTGGTCGAGGCGACCAGGGGCTGTTCGTAGACGGCCGGGTCGCTGAGGACGTGGTCGCGCAGGTGGAGGATGGTGTGTTTCAGGTGGCGGGCGGCGGCCGGTGAGTGCGGCCGGTGCCCGGTCAGCCGTACCGGCTGGCTGTGCGGTCCGGCGTCGGTGGCGGCGACCTGGTCCAGGAGGGCGGGGTCCAGCATGGTGATGTTGTAGCGGGCGGCGTGGACACGGCCCGCGTAGGACAGTTCCGGCGGTGCGAACATCACCATGTCGCCGGGGCCGAAGGCGTCCCGCACGCCGTGGAAGACGTGGTCCTGGATGGTGCCCTCGTGGACCATGCACAGGCAGATCTTCCCCAGTGGTGTCACCGCGTAGCTCATGTCGAAGTCCAGGTCGATCTCGTCGACGCTGACGGACGCCATGACGTCGCGGCGGACGCGGCCCCTGCTGGCCTCGGGGGTGCTGCTGCCGATCCGCATCCGCGCGTAGGCGCGGCTGAGGAAGTCTTCCATGGCGTCCAGGTCGGCACTTTCGAACAACAGCGTGCCCATGCCCTCACCTTCTTCGCAGTGCCCCCGCTCGTCTGCCCCCGGTGTGAAGGGATATTCCGGCCGCCGGAAGCGACGCCCCGAACGCACCGGCGCCCGGGACAGCGTGATCGGGTGGGCAAGCACTGTGCAAGGGCCGCCAACCTCCGCTGTTTCAACCGGTCGCTCCCGTCCCGGGACAGGCATGTCCCCGCAGGTCACCACCGCCGGGATCCCGACATAAGCGAAGCAACCGGTACAAGCTTGTGGTGGCCTGGCGGACCGTCACAGACTCGGAAGACGCCCCGGCTCCCCCGGCATGGTCGACGACGTACGGACCGCCGCTCGGGACCGCGGCTGCCCGCCTCCGGTCAGGTGGCGGCCGCCATGTCCATTCGACGCCCCGGAAAGGGGTCCTCATGTCCCTGACGAACGAAGGCAAAGCCGCTCTCCAGAGTGCCGCCTCGGCAGCACTCCAGGACTTCCCCAGCCAGCAGCAACTCTCCGAAGTGCCGCAGGAACCGGTACGCGTCTTCCTGGAGGAGGCGCGGCGCCTGCTGGAGGACGCCGCACAGAACGCCTCCACCTGGAGCGACCAGGAAGCCGGACAGTTCGCCGCGGCCACCGGCGCCTACGCGGTGGCGTACGAAGCCGCGGCCGCGCTGAACCCCGCGGCGGGCCCCACCTGCACCGACGGCTGTTCCCGGACCCGCAACGCGTGCATCGTGCGCGAGTGCGGCTCCGGCACCTCGTGGCCGTGCTTCTGCTGCGTGCCCTGCAACACGGCGTGGCTGGCGTGTCTCGCCAGTTGCGTCACGGGCGGTGGCTGACACCCGCCATAGCCCACGGACGAGGCGCCCCCGGGACCGACCGCGGGCGGATCCCGGTCACCGGGGGCGCCGGTTCGCCGCGCGTGGGCACGACCGAAGCGGGTGGTGGAGTGAGAAGGGCCGTTCTTCCGGTTGCGGATGTGGAGCGATCAAGTCCTGCTCGTGGGAAGTCTGGTGATGGTGTGTCAGGTGGTGCGTCGCCCCTGTCGGGCCTCATGCGGCGGTGTGTGCGATGTCACGCATAGTGGTAGTTGCCCTTGTTGTTCGCATCACAGCATGAATGCCCGTTTGTGGGCCATGCTCGGTCGGGATACCGGAGTCCGAAGTGGAGCGCGTCGGCGTGGACTTGGAAGGGTCAGGCCGAAGTGACGAAGTGACGTATGACACGGCGTTCGTGGCGTTCTTCCGCTTCCCGTCGAAAGGTGCCCGACATGCCCGCATACCTGTGCCCGCCTGCCGTGATACACGGCGAGAACACCGTGAAGACCAGCCAGATCGTGGCGGACGTGCGCGAAAGGCACCCGGACGCCGCCTGGGCGCCGCGGATCGACGGCATCGCGGCCAGTACGGGCATCGAGACCCGCGGGTGGATGGTGCCGCTGGAGACCGCCGTCGCACCCGGCAGCGGAAGCGTCCTGCCCGCCGCCGGTGCCGGGGCGGCGCGGGAGGCGCTGGCAGGGGAGGGGTTCCGGGCGCCGGACGTGGAGCGTGTGATCGCCGCCCTGGAGTCCATACCCGCGCCGCAGACCGTCCAGGAACGCACCGCGCCAGCGTGGGCGGCGGTGCGGTCCTACGGTGAGCGTGCGGCACGCGGCGCCCTGCAGATCGCCGGGCTGGACGCCGCGGACGTCGACTGCCTGATCACCAGCCACTCCACCACCCCGGCCCTGCCCGGGCTGGACGTCGCCCTGGCCAACCAGCTCCCGCTGCGCGGCGACGTCCTGCTGCTGCCCGCCACGCAGTGGGCCTGCGTCGCCGGGACCCGCTCCCTGGCGCTGGCGGCGGACCTGGTGGCCGCGGACCCCGACCGGGTGGTCCTGGTCGTGATCGCCGAGGCGCTGAGCACCACCTACCAGCCCGCGGACGACACCCTGGAGTCGTTGATCGTCCGGCTGCTGTTCGCGGACACCGCGGTCGCCGCGGTGGTCACCGGCCGCCCGCGGCCCGAGTCGGCGCTGCGGCTGGACGCCGCCTGGCACCACACCCTGCCCGGCACCCAGGACCTGCACCGCCTGGACACGCGGGCCGACGGCACCCACTTCGTGATGGACCGGCGCGGACCGCGCGCCGTGCAGCAGACGGTCACCGCCATGTGGGAGTGGCTGCACGCCCGTTACCAGGACGACCCGGGCGCCTGGCACCCCGACGTGCTGCTCGCGCACCCCGGCGGGACGCGCGTGCTGGAGTACATGGAGCAGACGATGCCCGCCGCCTGGCCGTCGGGGCTGCTGGACTTCAGCCGGGACAGCTACACCACCGGCAACCGCGGCGGCGCCGCCGTGTTCGACATCATGCGCAGGGCGTACGACGCCGGGCAGGCACCGGGCAGTCGTGCCGTGCTGTACGCGGCGGCCCCGGGCCTGACCGCCACCGCCCTGGAGGGAGCGTGGCTGTGACCCGTACCCGTCCCAGCGGTCGTCGCCGCCGCAGTGCCGGTGGCGCCGCCGTCTGACGTGCGCTCCCTCTCCCCCGCCGGGGTCGTGTCACTTGGCGAGTGACGCCCACACCACCTTGCCGGTGTCCGTCCACCGCACTCCCCACCGGGTGGCGAGCGCGTGGACGACGCGCAGTCCGCGGCCGCTGTCCCGCAGGGGCCCGTCGCGGCCCAGCCGCGGCCTGCCGTTGCCCCTGTCGCCCACCTCGCACAGCAGTCCCTGACCGGTCCTGATCAGCCGTACGGTGAGGGGACCGGCCGCGAAGCGGACCGCGTTGGTGACCAGCTCGCTGACCACCAGCAGCACCCTGTCCCTGGTGTCGTCCCTGACGCGCCACCCTTCCAGCAGCTCGGCCACCACCGCGCGGTCCGGGCCGCCGCGTCGCTGCGGGCGGGCAGCCGCCAGGTGGCGGTGTCCCCCTTGCGGTAGCCGATCACGCGCGCCAGCAGCAGGGTCATGTCGTCGCGCTGACGCGCGGGCTCCAGCGCGCGGACCACCCGTCGCGCGGCCTGGTCCAGCGCGTCCCAGGGGTGCACCGCGGACACGGCGTCCGACAGCCTGCCGATGCCCTCGTCGATCGACAGGGCGGGGTCCTCCACCAGGCCGTCGGTGTACAGGGCGAGCAGCGAGCCCGGCGGTGCGGCGAACGTGAACACCTCGAACGGCTCCCGCAGCGCGAACTCGGCGCCCAGCCCGGGGTGCGGACGCATCGCGACCGGTCCGCCCGGTCTGTCGGGGGGCACCAGGACCGGGGGGAGGTGGCCCGCGCTGGACAGCGTGACCTGGTGGCTGACCGGGTCGTAGACGGTGACGCAGCAGGTCGACCCGAGGGCGCTGTACCCGGCCGCCAGCCCGGACTCCGCGTCGTCCAGCAGCGTCACCGTCTCGTCCAGGTGCTCCAGCACCTCGTCGGGCGCCAGCCCCGCGGACAGCAGCGCCCGGGCCTCCATGCTGAGCTGTCCCATGGTCGCGGCGGCTCCCAGGCCGTGCCCGACGACGTCACCGACCACCAGCGCGGTACGGCCGTCCGGCAGCGGGAAGCTGTTCACCCAGTCGCCGCCGACGCCCGCGCTGTCGGGGGTGGCGGGCTGGTAGACGCTGGCGGTGTCGATGGTGTCGCCGCTGGAGCGCGGGAGCAGGCGGCGCTGCAGCGCCAGTACCTGTGTGTGCTCGCGCTGGTGCTGGCGGGCCAGGTCCACGTGGTGGGAGGTCCTGGCCACCAGTTCCTGCAGGTCGAGCAGCTCGCTGTCGTCGAAGGGTCGGCCCGGGCGGCGCCAGACCTCCGCCACGCCCAGGACGACGGGCGGCGCGCCGTCCAGGACCAGCGGTATGTACGCCACGCTCGCCGCCCGGTCGCCGGGCACCAGCGCGCGGACCAGCCGTGGGCTGTCCAGCACCCGCTCGATGGCCGCCCGGTCGGGCAGGACGATGGCCCGCGCGACCTCGTCACGCCGTATCGCCTGCGACAGCAGACGGCTGGCGTCACTGGGAAGGTCGTCGCCCGGAGTGACGTAGCCGTCGGGCCAGACGCGGTCGGGGACCAGGGCCGCCCGCCGCAGCCGGATGCGGCGCTGCGGCTGCTCGGTGACCACCTCCCCCGTCCACACGGCGAGGTCGAGGTCGATGGCGGCCACGTCCCCCCAGGCCAGCAGCGACCGGGCCAGCGACTGCGCGGTCTCGCCTATGTCCAGCGAGGTGCCGATCGCCGTCTCGGCCGCGTACAGGTGCAGCCTCTTGGCCATGGCGATCAGCGAGACGGTCAGGCCCTCCAGCGGCGCCGCGGCGGGCAGGATGCTCATCGAGACCACCAGCTCCGAGCCGTCGCCGCGCCGCAGGCGCTGGACCCGGGCGACGTGCGGCTCACCGGTCTCCCGGACCTGCCGCAGCCGCCGTGTCACGGTCGGTACGTCCCAGGGGGGCAGGAGATCGACGAAGGGGCGCCCGGCCGCGGCCTCCACTCCCGCGAAGACGGCCGCGTCCAGGTTGGAGCGGGTGATCCTCAGGTCACGGTCCAGGTTGACCACGCCGAGGATCTGCTCCTCGCGGCCGGGGGCCGCAGCGGCGGGTGGGGGTGGCGGGTCGCCGTCGCCTCCCCGCGGTCCCGGGGAGGCGGAGGAGCCGGTGGCCCGGGCCGCCGCGCCGCGCGGGAGGTACCGCCCCAACGCGCCGCTGACCATGTCGAACGGCGACCCGGAGGAAGGGGAAGGGGTGGACTCCGACTCCATGCGGCTCTCTCATCTCGCTCGCCGCCCGGCGGCACCGTGCCGGGGCCGTACCTGAACCCCCGGCGACAGGGCCCCGGGTTCCTTGACCGCACACCTCATTCCATAACACCCGGGCTGCTGCGCCCGCACCACCTGATCACACGGCTGGTTGCCGTACTCACCCGTTGGTGCCGCGCCCGCTGGCGCGTCCCGGTGTGTGGCCGAAGGCGCGGCGGAAGACGTCGATGAACGCGCTCGCTGAGGACCAGCCGCACCGGTGGGCCACCACCGTCACCGGTGTGTCCTGGGCGAGCAGCGCCACGGCGTGGGCGAGCCGTAGCTGGGTGCGCCACTGCGGGAACGTCATGCCGAGGTCGGCCTTGAACAGCCGTGACAGGGTGCGGTCGCTGGCGCCGACCTGTCTGCCCAGGGCGGCCAGGGTGCGGTTGTCGGCCGGGTCCGCGTGCAGGATCTCGCACAGCGCCTTGAGGTGCGGGGTGGTCGGCGTCGGCACGTGCAGCGGCTGCTGGGGGGCCACGCGTAGCTGGTCGCAGAGGACGGCGCGCAGGCGCTGGTGTTCCGGGCTGTCGTCTGCCGCATCGCGGGTCAGGGCGAGGATCAGTTCCCTCAGCAGGGGGCTGGCGGTCAGCACGGTGGGCTCGTCGAGGCCGAGGGGGTTGGTGTCCGCAGGGAGGCCGATCAGGTGCAGTTCGAGCTCGCCGCGGGCCTGGTGGGAGTGCACGGTGCCAGCGGGCACCCAGATCGCGCGGGTGGCGGGGGCGATCCATGAGCCAGCGCTGGTGGTGACGGCGAGCACGCCCCGGCCCGCGTAGACGAGCTGGTGGTCGTCGTGGCGGTGGGCGCCGATCCCCGTGCCCGGTGCCAGCCAGCGGGTGCTGGTCGGTGCCACCGGCTGATGACGGACCCCCTCATGACGGATCTCCTCGGGGCGGATCCCTTCGTGGCGGATCCCTTCGTGGCGGATCTTCTTCATTGGTTGGCAGATTAACGGAAGTACGACAGGGTGGCCGCCGACCACGATGGCGCCATGCCAAGGAACAAGCCCCTCGTCCTGCTGTCGGCCGGACATGCCTGTGTCGACGTCTACCAGGGCGCCGTGGCGGCCATGGTCCCGTTCTTCGTCGCCGAGCGTGCCTACACCTACGCGGCGGCCTCGGGCCTCGTCCTCGCCGCCAGCCTGCTGTCCTCCGTGGCGCAGCCCTTCTTCGGCGCGCTCACCGACCGGCGGCCCCTCCCCTGGCTGCTGCCGGTGAGCACGGTCCTCGGCGGGCTGGGCGTGGCCCTGAGCGGCGTGAGTGGCTCGTACCCGCTCACGCTGCTGTGCGTGGCGCTGTCCGGTCTCGGGACCGCCGCCTACCATCCGGAGTCCGCGCGGGTCGCACGGGTCGCCAGCCAGGGCAGTCACCGTTCCATGGGGTGGTTCTCCCTGGGCGGCACCCTCGGTTTCGCGGCGGCTCCGCTCCTGGTCGCTGGTGTGGTCGCCACGGGCGGGCTGCGGTTGTCGCCGCTTCTGGTGCTGCCCGCGCTGGTCGGCAGCGTGCTGACGCTGCCGGTGCTGCGGGCGCTGCGGACGCTGGGCAGGGCGCCGTCCGTTAGCGGCGGCAAGCTGGCCGGGGAAGGGCGGAACGACTGGGTGTCGTTCGTGCGGCTGTCGCTGGCGGTGGTGTGCCGGTCGGTCGCCTTCGTCGGGATGAGCACGTTCGTCGCCTTCCACGTCCGGGAGCAGACGGGCGGCGGCACGGCGGCGGGGACGGCCGCGCTGTTCGTGCTCTATCTCGGCGGTGCCGTCGGCACGGTCGTCGGCAGCGGGCTGGCCCACCGCTGGGACCGGGTCACGGTGGTGAGCACGTCGTACCTGCTCACGGCCTGGGCCGTCGCTGGCGTGGTGTTCGTGCCCGGCCCGGCGGTCTACGGGTTCGTGGCGCTGACCTCGATCGGCCTGTACGTGCCGTTCTCGCTGCAGGTCACGCTCGCCCAGGACTATCTGCCGACGCGGGTCGGTACGGCGAGCGGGATCACCCTCGGTCTCATGGTCAGCGTGGGTGGTCTGGCCAGTCCCGTCATCGGCGGCATCGCCGACGCCACCTCGCTGCGCACGGCCCTGACGCCGCTGATCGTGATGCCCGCGCTGAGCTGGCTGCTGGTGCGTGCCCTGCCGGAACCGGCTGTGCCGGGGCCGCTGCGGGGTGAGCGTGCCGAGGAGGTCCGCTCCGCCGAGCGCAGCGGCCTGTGACCGGCCCGAGGGGCGGCTGATGTCGCGTGACGCCGGGTCGGACGGCCGCGTCGCGTACTGCCGCCGCGCCTGCGCGGCGATCGCGGTCCGGTACGGGGTGAGGGGGCGGCCTGGCGGCGCCCTCCCGCCGGAAACTGCCTCGGCCGGGGCCGATGCCCCCGGGGGCGAACCCCCCGGGGTGGGCAGGCGGTGGTGCGGTGGGGCGGAGGTCAGGCGTGGAGCAGCAGTTCCAGTGCGGCGGGTGGGGCCGGGGGGTTCGCGGGTTCGGGGGGTGTGTCGTCGAGGTCGAAGGCCCATCGGTGGGAGGGGGCGCAGCCGAGAAGTCCCCGGCCCGCGGAGCCCTGGCCGCCGGAGAGGTGTCGGCCTCTCTTGGCGGGTCCCGCCGGACGGTGCCGGGTGTGGTGGGGCGGTGGGCGTCCCACCAGGCGATGACGACGTGCATCGGGTCTCCACGGCAGAGCGTCGGTCGCGGATGTGGTGACGGTGTCCCCGTTGACACCCGTACGTCGCTCGGGTCCCGCTCGGGCGGGCGTGCGGTCAGAGCTGGGAGCCGCCGGTGGCGTCGATGACCTGCCCGGTCACCCACCGCCCGTCGTCGGAGGCGAGGAAGGCGACCACCGCGGCGACGTCCTCGGCGCGTCCGATCCGGCCGAGGGCGGACAGTTGGGCGGCCGAGGTCTCGGCCGCCTCGTTGCCGCGCAGCCAGGAGGCGTTCATGTCGGTGTCGATGATGCCGGGCGCGACCGCGTTGACCGTGATGCCGCGTCCGCCGAGCGCCTTGGCGAGGGTGAGGGTGAAGGCGTCCACGGCCCCCTTGGTCATGGCGTAGGCGATGATGTCGGTCAGCGCGATCCGGGTGGCGCCGGAGGAGATGTTGATGATCCGGCCGCCGTCGTGCAGGCGCTTGACCGCTTGCTGGGTCAGGAAGAACGGTGCGCGCATGTTGACGGCGACGGCCTCGTCGAACGCCTCGGGGGTCGTCTGCTCGATCTCGCCGCGCGGGGTGATGCCGGCGTTGTTGACCAGGATGTCGAGGCCGGGGCTGTCGCTGTGCCGGAGGACTTCACGGTCGTAGCCCTCCCAGAGGGTGGGGACGTCGCCGGGGACTCCGAGTTCGGCGTGGACCGTGAACGCGGCCCCGCCGTCGGCGCGGATCGCGGCGACCACTTCCTGTGCTGCGGCGGCGTTGCGCCCGTAGTGCACGGCCACGAGTGCCCCGTCCCGTGCGAGCCGCTCGGCGATCGACCGTCCGATGCCCCGGCTGGCGCCCGTGACCAGTGCCTTCTTGCCCGTCAGCGTACCCATGGTCCTTCCCTCGCCTCGATTTCTGTAGCGATGACTAGGTTGAACGTGACCCTAACACGGATTCCGTAGCGATCGCTGTAGAATTCGTGCATGACGACGAAGCGCGGACGGCCGCGGGGTTTCGACCGGGACGCGGCGCTGGCCCAGGCCACGCTGCTGTTCTGGCGGCACGGCTATGAGGGCACGTCCATCTCGGACCTGACCGCCGCCATGGGCATCTCGCCGCCGAGCCTGTACGCGGCCTTCGGGGACAAGCGCACACTCTTCACCGAGGTCGTCGACCGCTACGGCGCCACGTTCGGCGCGTTCATGAACAAGGCGCTCGACGAGGCCGACGACGCCCGCACCGGGTTCGCCACCATGCTCCGCCAGGCCGCGGTGTCCTACACCGATCCGCGGCACCCGGCGGGCTGCCTGGTGATCAGCGCGGCGACCAACTACTCCGCGCAGACCGCCGACATCGAGCGGAGCCTGCGCGGACGCCGGGTGGCGAACGTGAGGTCCTTCCAGCGGCGGCTGGAGGAGGCCAGGGACCGTGGCGCGCTGCCCGGCGACACCGACACGCGCGCCCTGGCGGTGTTCTTCGCCGCGGTCATCCAGGGCATGTCGCAGCAGGCCCGGGACGGCGCGAGCACCGGGGAGCTGCTGTCGGTGGCCGAGTACGCCATGGCGGCGTGGCCGTGACCGCCCACGCCCCGCACCGGGCGTCCGAGAGGGGGGCCGCTGGCGCGCTGTTCCGGGGCGGCGAGCCGGTGGAGCCGACGGCGGGTGCCGAGCCGAGGCGGCGCTAGCCGCGGAAGCCGGGCAAGGGGCGGCGAGACGCGCCCCCGCAGACGGCGGTGCCGAGATCGCCCCGCTCCGCGCCAGACGCCACACGGAGGGTCACCGTTGCCTCACGTGGCGTGTGTGCGGTGATTCACTGGCGGTATGCCTTTCGACCACTACGGCGTGCTCTCGGGGACCCTGCACGCACACCACCGTGACCAGCCGGACGATCAGGGGCGCTGGTTCCACGTCAACCTGGAGGTGGACGCGCCCGACGGGCGGTACCACTGTGCTGTCGACGTCGACAGCCACAAGTCGTCCGTGGGGGTGCGGTGGAAGACGTTCACCCTGGACGCCAGCGCCCTGGAGCCGACCGTGACGCTGCCTCCCGGCTACCACGAGCTGGACCGGCAGGCGGGGTCCGGGGCTCTGGACTACCTGCGCCATCCCGCGCTGGTGGACCGGTCCGGCGTCCTGTTCGAGCGGCGTCCGCCGTCGTGGCTCAAGGAGCTCCTCGATCTGTTCGGCTCCCGGCCGTGGCACGCGGGCAGCAACGTCGAGGCCGCCACCGCGCTGGAGGGCATCCTCGTCCCCGGGCAGCGCATCCTCGTCTTCGGCGAACCCTTCGGCCAGCCCTTCGGCGAGGGGTCCCACGGGGACGTCGGTATGCACAACATCCACCAGAACCAGGGCGACCCGGCGGGCTCCCCGTGGTGGCCGGAGAACGGCATCTGGCAGGACGGCGCCACGGTCACCCACCGTCCCGACGGCCGGTACGACGTCTTCCTCAACAAGTTCACCAGCCAGGCCGACCGCACCGACGGCGCTGGACACCCGTTCACCTGAGCCACGGGGCCCGCGGCGGCGTGGACGCCCCGCCTGCTTCCGGCCGCGCCCTGCCCTTCACAGCCCGAACAGCCGTGCGCCGTTGTCGTGGCACACCCCGCGCAGCCAGTCGTCTCCCAGGTCCAGGCGCTCCAGTGCGCGGAGTTGGTGGAGGTAGGGGTAGGGGATGTTGGGGAAGTCGGAGCCCAGCAGGACGCGGTCGGCGAGGTGGGTGAGCCGGGGCAGCAGGCGGCGGGGGAAGGGCGCGAGGCGCTCGGCGAAGTCGGTGAACGCCATGGTCGTGTCCAGCCGTACCTGCTCGTACTGTTCGGCGAGGTCCAGGAAGTCCTCGTACTCGGGCATCCCCATGTGGGCCACGATCAGCCGGAGCCGCGGGTGGCGGGCCAGGACGCGGGCGACCGGGCCGGGGCCGGTGTGCTTGCCGGGGGCGGGTCCGGAGCCGCAGTGGACCACCACGGGGACGCGGGCGTCGGCCAGCAGGCCCCAGGCGCCGTCGAGGCGTTCGTCGGCGGGGTCGTACGCCCCCACCTGGACGTGGGCCTTGAACACCCGGGCACCCGCCTCGACGGCCTCGCCGACGTACGCCCGTACGTCCGGCTCGGGAAAGAGGGTGGCGGTGTGCAGGGCGCCGGGGGTGCGGCGGGCGAAGTCGACGGCCCAGCCGTTCAGCCACCGGGCCATGCCCGGCTTGTGCGGGTAGAGCATCGCCGTGAAGGCGCGGACGCCGAAGTCCCGCAGCAGGGCCGCCCGTTGTTCCTCCTCGGCGCGGTAGGTGATCGGCCACTCGAGGCCGCCGGTGAGCGGGCCGAGCCCGTCGAAGTAGTCCCATACCTTGCGCAGGACGCGCTCGGGCATGAAGTGCGTGTGCACGTCGACCAGGCCGGGCAGGCCCAGCCGGGTCCAGAAGCGGCGTACCTCGTCGGCCTCCTCGGTGCCAGGCTCGGCGGGGCTGGTCTGGTCGATGGGTGTCCTGGTTCGGTCCTCCATGGCGTTCATGGTCGTACAGCGTCTTCGGTGGCGTCCCGCGCCGTACGACGTCAGGATCAGCGACTGGCGTGAGGGGACCGTCTGGTGGAATGCCGCGCCTGGCCGGGCCGGGTTGCGGCAGGATCGCGGACATGCTGATCGAACACGAGGGCTGTTCCCCGACCGTGCACCCCACGGCCTACGTCGCGCCGACGGCGACCCTGAGCGGGGACGTACGGGTGGGCGCGGGGTGCCGGGTGCTGTTCGGTGCCGTGCTGACGGCCGAGGGCGGCCCGGTGGACCTCGGCGAGGAGTGCGTCGTCATGGAGAACGCGGTCCTGCGCGGGACCCGCAGGGATCCGCTGACCTTGGGCCGACAGGTGCTGGTCGGCCCCACCTCGTACCTGACCGGCTGCTCGGTTGAGGACGAGGTGTTCCTGGCGACCGGGAGCCGGGTGTTCAACGGCGCGCGGATCGGGACCCGCTCGGAGGTGCGCATCAACGGCGTCGTGCACCTGCGCACCGTACTGCCCGCCGACTCGCTGGTGCCGATCGGCTGGGTGGCCGTCGGTGACCCGGTGCGGATCCTTCCGCCGCAGGAGCACGAGGCGATCTGGGCGGTGCAGAGGGAGCTGGACTTCCCCGGCTACGTCTTCGGCCTGGACCGGCCCGCGGACGGCGAGAGCCTCATGCCGGGCATCGCTAAGCGTTTCGGGCGGGCCCTTGGCCGCCACCGCGACGACCGTCAGGTCTGAGCAGCAGTCGGCCGATCACCGACCCCACAGCACGGCGCCGGAAACGCCGCACAGCACGTCGTACGGGCCGGGCGTCGCCGCCGGGGGGACATCGCGCCGGACCGCACGCCGCGCTGGCGTGGGGCGTACTGAGCAGGCGCGGTGACCTGCGCGGGCGATAACGGGCGGCCGGGTGTGCCACGTGCTTGGCGGTCGCAGCCGGGCGCGGGGGCCAGGACGGGCGGTGCGTGACGCGGCGCCGTCCGCTCGGCGAGGAACGTGCCCGCGCGTATGAGGTGGTGACGGTGCGTCAGCGCTGCAGCGCGGTGACCGGCTGGACGCGTACGGCACGGACCGCGGGCAGCAGTCCGGCCACGACACCGCCGCCGGTGGCGGCCAGCGCGCTCCCTACGCCCAGCACTCACCTCCAGGGCTGGCACTCGAAGGCCGAACAGAGCCAGTTCGGCTGGCCGCACTTCGGTGAGCCCGCGAAGCTCGCTGAGCAAGCCGGTGAAATTCCCAGAGCGCAGTGCGATGTCGGCCACGACGACCTCTGCGGCGCGGCCCCGCAGCAGAGCCGTCAGTTCTCCCAGTTCGCCCACGGCTCCGATCACACTCATCTCCGCATCCATGCAGAGGTCGGCCCGCAGCCTCTCCCGCACGCCGCGATCCCGGATTCCCAAAGCGAGATGTGTACGGCCGGTATCTGACCGGACCGCCCCCACTCTGGACAGTGCGTTGAGTGCGTTCATGCACCCCCCTGAAATCACAAAAGGTCAGGCGTCCGCTGGGGACGGGGAAAAGAGGGAGGCTGTGTTGCCCACCTCGTTGTCCCGTTGGCGGAGAGTGTGCCGTCCTCAGGCCAGCACACGGCGGGAAGGGGCCTGGTCCGCCCGGACGGTGCAGGCGATGCCGTAGTCCGCCGTCGGCCCGGCACGCGCGTTGTCCTGCACTCAGGTGGTGACCGTCTGGAACGCGGCGCTCACGTCACCCGTTCGGCCTGCGGGGCTTCCGCCGCGGAGGCCGGAGCCGCCAGGCCGACGGCGGCCGTCACGCCCACCGCGGCCGCCATCATGACCTTGGTCAGCGGGCGTGAACTCGTCCTGCGCATCTGTTGAATTCCCTCTGCCGGGTTCCGGGAGGCCCTGGGCCGGGCGGTGTCCCTCGTGCGGCCAGCGTCGCCCTAGGCGGGAACGCCGTGCACGCTTTTCGGAAATCCTCGAAACGTTGCCGCAGCCGTCCGCCACGGTGGCCGGGAACCGGCGGCTGGGGGACGTCCTCCGGCCGGACGGTGTGGTGCTGAGCACGAACGCCGCTTCACTGCGATGGAGGTCTCGGGCGCCACTGCCGCAGTCCGACGGCCGCGTGCTCGACGCGAATCCGTTCCCCAGACTGCCGTCGGCGCGTCTCCCGCCAGGCGTACTCCTCGCCGAACGGCGCGTCGCTCCCCGGCTTCTTCGGGGGGACGCTGATCTGCTCGGGGAATCCGTCTGAAGGTGCGGTCAGGCGGGCTGCCACAGCTCGATCCGGTTGCCCTCGGGATCGGTGACCCAGCCGAACCGGCCGACGCCTTCCATGTCCTGGATGTCCTCGGACACGTCCGCTCCCTTGGCGCGCAACTGCGCGAGCATGGCGTCCAGGTCGCGCACCCGGAAGTTGAGCATGGTCTGCTGGGAGCGGGATCCGAGGTAGTCGGTCCCGGAGTCGAACGTGGCGAACACCGTCGGTCCGGCTGCCTGGTGCCACAGGCCGTGCTCGTCAGCGTCCAGGCCCAGGCAGTCGCGGTACCACGCGTTCAGGGCGTCCGGGTCGGCAGCTCGCATGAAGTAGCCGCCGATTCCAAGTACACGTTCCATGCCGCCATCCTGACAGGACGGCGATCGGGTCGGCCCGGCAGCCCACCACCACCTGCCTTCAATCCGCGACGACCGCCGGGCGGTTCGTGGAAAAAGTGTGCGTCAAACGCCCTGACATGGACGGCCTGGGCCGGTCTGAAGCCGAGGACGGCCTCTGCCTCAGGATCGTCCGCGTGCTCGGCCTCGACGGTGCTCTCGTCGCCGACCCCCGGCCCCGCCAAGGAGACCAGGAAGGGCCGACGCCGTTCCTCGCGCTGCCGATGGGGTCCCACCAAGGGGTGCGGCACTACCGTCATGAGGGTGACGGGAATCAATGCCGACCAGCGGTGGTCCGAGTCCATGCCGGCGGCCTATGAGCGGTACCTCGTGCCCGTGGTCTTCCAGCCCTTCGCCGAGGACCTGACCGCAAGGGCGGCAGCACTCCGCCCTCGGCGCGTCCTCGAACTGGCCGCGGGGACAGGTGTGTTGACATCGAACCTGCTCGCCGCGGCACCGTCGGCCGAGGTGACGGCCACCGACCTGAACGAGGCCATGGTCGCTTTCGGGTCGACCCGGGCCCCAGGCGCACAGTGGCGGCAGGCCGACGCGCAGCGGCTGCCGGTGCCGGACGGAGGCTTCGACCTGGTGGTCTGCCAGTTCGGCGTGATGTTCTTTCCCGACCGGGTCGCGACCTTCACCGAGGTGAGGCGGGTGCTGGCAGCGGGCGGCCGGTTCTTGTTCAACACCTGGGGCCCGCTGAGGACGCACGCCTTCGAAGTCGCGCTGCAGGCGGGGCTGGAACGGGCCTTTCCGGTCGACCCGCCGCGGTTCTTCCCGACGGTTCCGCACGGCTACGCCGACCCCGCTGTCGTGGTCGCCGATCTGGCGGCCGCCGGGTTCGCCGTCGAGGAGGAGCAGGAACTGACGCTTCAGGGCCGGGCCGCGTCGACCGCCGACCTTGTCACCGGCTACCTCACCGGGACACCTGTGCGCGCGGCAGTCGAGGGGCGCGGCGACGGACCAGCCGTCCGGGCCACCGTCATCGAGGAGGTGACGGCCCGTCTGGGCCCGGGGCCGGTCACCGCCCCGATGACGGCGTACGTCTTCCGCGCCGCGGCCTGAACGCAGGACGCGCCCGCCCCGAGGACGGGGGTGAGCCGATGTCGGCGGGGCGCGTCGCGGGGGTGCCCGGCGCTCATCGCGCAGGCCAAGGACGAGCTCTACGGCCACGGAGCCGCCCCGAACGCCGCGCCGCTGGCCCGGCCGCAGCCCGGGACGCCAGGACTGCGGCCCGTCCCGGGCCAGTGGTGCCGTCCGCGGAACCGGACGAGCGGATCCGGCAGCTCGCGACCGAGCGGGACATACTCCGCAGGGCGGCCAAGCATCTCGCCGGGGAGAGGAACCGGTGAGGAGCCGTTTCCGGTTCGTCGACGACCACCGGGACGCCTTCGAGGTGAAGCGGACCCTCCCGGCGGCGCCCGCGTCCGGGCCGGTGCGCCTGAGGATGCGGCTCGGCTCCTGGTGGAGGGCGTAGTCGGTCCAGGTCGTGGCAGGCCGCCGGGTGGAGCTGGGGCGCGGCTGTCAGGCGGTGTTCTGGCGGTGGCGTTGGTAGTGGCGGGCGGAGCGGGCGCGGTTGCCGCAGCCTGCGGAGCACCACTCGCGGCGGGGGTGGTTCTTGAGGAAGTACAGGACGCACCCCGGCGCCAGGCAGGCGCGCAACTGGTGGCGGGTGTCCTGGCTGAAGAGGGTGATGGTCTCCTCCGCGATCGCGGAGACGGCCGCGGAGGCCGTCCGGCCGCTGGTGCGGAGCTGCCGGGAGGGTGGTTGGCCGGGGGTCCACGACAGCGCCGACCAGTGGGGCGTGTCGCTGGCGGCCTGGTTGAGCGCCGCGACGGCGGCGTCCAGGTCGCGGGTGTCGGACGCGGCGGCCGGGCGCGGGTCCTCGGTGGCTTCGGCGGCCAGCCGGCGCAGGGCGTCACGCAGGCCGGTCAGGCGCTCACCGAGCCAAGAGCCTGTGGGGCTTGAACGGCAACCGCGTGGCCGTCCGCTTCCAGTACGAGTGGCACAACACCGAAGGCCAGTGGTTCCGCTCCTACGGCAACGAACTGTGGGAGTTCGCCGACAACGGCCTCATGCGCCGACGCGAGGCGAGCATCAACGACCTGGCCATCCACGAGGCGGACCGCCGCTACTTCGGCCGGCGCCCCGACGCCGAGCGCGGCCCCGGACACGACATCCCCCTCGGCTAGCCGTGGCCCGCGGGTCGTCGCCCCTGGTCCGGACGCGGTCGGCGTCGGTGTGGCCGGAGTCCCAGCAGTCCTCGCCGTTCGTGGTGGCGCACGGCGCGTACCAGGGCTCCGGCGCCCGTGTGCCCGAAGGCGGCGACGCGCGGTTCGACGTCTTAGCGCCCCGCGCGCGCCCGGCCGGTGCCGCCTCGCGGTCGCGCTCCCCGCGTCATGCGGTGGGGAGCTTGATGGACTGGCTGTGGTGGAAGACGTCGCGTGGGTCGTACGTCTGCTTGATCCGCTGGAGCTTGGCGTAGTTGCCCTTGTAGTACAGCTCCTGCCAGGACACGCCGGAGGTGTTGTACCGCGGGTCGCTCAGGTCGATGTCCGGGTAGTTGACGTAGCAGCCGTCGGTCACGTCGTTGATGACCGGGACGCCGCCGGTGTCGGCGTAGACGCTCTGGTAGAACTCGCGCAGCCACCGCAGCGACATCGCCTCGTCGGCCGGGTCGGTCCACCAGATCGACCATGCCGCCTTGTACGCGGCCTCGCGGTGCGGGAAGGCGGTGGCGTCCGGCGCGACGGCGTTGACCTTGCCGCCGAAGGAGCTGAGCTGCACGTTGGCGGTGGGGTTGACCAGGTCGTCCCGGGTCAGCTGCGCGTAGATCGCGTCGATCTGCGCCGTGGGTATGGCGGTGCGGTAGTACGCGGACTTGTTGTCACTCCTGAGGCTGGGGTCGTTCAGCGTCGGGTTGGTGGTCCCGGCGTAGCGGGCGGCCTGGAACCACGGCATCCGGCGCGGCTCGCCGAGGTCCGTCATGGCCGCCATCTCGCCCATGTGGGTGGTCATCGGCTCGTGGGCGACCTCCACCCCGGCGGTCACGGTGGTCAGGAAGTCGTCCAGTACCTTCCGCGCGTCCGGGACGGTCGCGTCGAGCTGGGTGACCATGCCGATGTACCCGCCGGACTTGTGGTTCAGCCACAGCGCGCTGAACAGGTGGTCGTTGACGGTGCCGGGCTTGAGGTGCTTGGCGTGCCAGTCGCCCCAGTTCTGGACCAGGCGCTGGAAGCGGTCCTTGGTCATGTCGGCCCAGGGCCAGGAGACGGCGTGCACGAACACCTCGGCCGGCGGCTGCGGGAGCAGCTTGGCGGGGTCGGTGCCGGTCGCGCCGGGGGAACGGAACCAGAAGCGGGTGATCACACCGAAGTTGCCGCCGCCACCGCCCGCGTGGGCCCACCACAGGTCGCGGTGGGGGTCGTTCGGCTCGCGGGTCGCCACGACGACCTTCGCCGTGCCGTCCGCGGCGACCGTCACCACCTCGACGCCGTGCAGGTGGTCGATCACCAGGCCCAGCTGACGGCACAGCAGACCCCAGCCGCCGCCGCTGACATGGCCGCCGGCCCCGACCTGGAAGCAGATGCCGGCGGGTATGGTCACTCCCCAGGACCGGTACATGCGCTCGTACACGTTGAGCAGTTGGGCGCCGGTCTCGACGCAGATGGCGTTCTTCTCGGCGTCGAAGTAGACCTTGTTCATCTTCGACATGTCGAGGATGACGTCCACGTCGGAGTTGTAGACCCAGTCCTCGTGGCAGTGGCCGCCGCTGCGCACCGTCAGGCGCTTGCCTTGCTGCACGGCTCTCTGCACGACCGCCCGGACCTGCGCCGTCGTCTCGGCGAGGCAGATCGCCTCGGGGGTGGCGGCCCACCGCTGGTTGTAGCCCCGCACCATGTCCTGGTACCGCTTGTCGCTGGGGGTCACCATGGTGATCGGCTCCGCCGCCGTCTCGGCGGCAGCGGCTGGTGGGGCCAGGGCCGTCCCGGTCAGGAACGCGGCTCCCCCGGCCACCGCACCCCCCGCCAGGAAGTTCCGCCTCTGGATACCGTCGTCGTTTCGTGCCATTGTTCCAACCCCCTGGTCATGCCGGTCATGACGGACTTGTGCGGCCGTGCTGTGGACCTGGCGGCCCTCCCCGCGCGGCCCTGTCGTCTTGCTGGGTTCGCCCTCGGGCACAGGCGGCTCCGGAGCGAGGGACGGATCCGTTCACGGTGGTGGATCCGCGCGTGTATGGCGGCAGCGGGAACGCGCCCGGGTCCCGGCCCGCGGGGCTCGCCCCTACCTGGGCGGCCCGTGCGGCTCGCCCCTACGTGGGCGGCCCGTGCCGGGGACCCTGCGCCGTCGGAGGGGCCATGCGGTGCTGCCGCGGGCCGTGGCCCACTGCCGAGGCGGGTCCCGACGACCCCGCTGTGTCCATGGACCGGAGCGTGCCAAGCGCGGTTAGTGCGCCGGTCGGGCACCGCTGGAGCGTGCGCGTGGTGGGTGGCGGGCCCCGCTACCAGGGCACCGGGCCGTCCTGGCCGAAGAACCCGGCGGTCGGTCCGTCCGTGCCGAGGGTGGCCAGGCGCACCAGGACCGCGGCGCCCTGCGCGACGGTGAGGAAGCCGGTGTGGGCGTTGCTGTCCGTGGCGACGAAGCCGGGCGCGGCGGCGTTGACGAGGATGTTGTCCTTGCGCAGTTCGTTGGCGTACTGCACGGTCAGCGCGGTCAGGGCGGACTTGGACGGCGCGTACGCCGCCGAGGGCGGCAGGGCCGCCATGGGGCCGTCCGGGTCGCTGGTGGCGGTCAGCGAGGCGGCGTGGCTGCTGACGTTGACGATGCGTGCCGCCGGTGACCGGCGCAGCAGCGGGAGCATGGCGTTGGTCACCGTGATGACCCCGAAGACGTTGGTCTCGAACACCGCCCGGACCATGTCCAGGTCGACGGAGCTGGGGATCTGGTCGTGGGCGTCCATGGGCGCCACCGGCCCGGAGCCGGTGATGCCGGCGTTGTTGATCAGCACGTCGAGGCGGCCGAAGCGCTCCTCGATCTGCTGCTCGGCTGCCTGGACGGTGGCCGGGTCGGTGACGTCCAGGGTGACCGGGTGCGCGTCGCCGCCGGTCGCACGCAGCGCCGCGGCCACCTCCTCGCCGCGCTGGGGGTGCCGGGCGCCGATCAGGACCGTCGTGCCCAGCTCGGCGAGTTGCTCGGCAGTCCCCCGGCCGATCCCTCTGGTCGCGCCGGTGACCAGCGCGACCTCGGGGCGGGTGGTGTGCTCGCTCATAACAGCTCCTTGCTGTGGGGTGCTCGTCTCAGGAGGTGACGTCACTACGGGAGACGAGGAGGCCCGGCCGTTGGTGACGGCGAGCAGGAGACAGCGGGGAGCAGATCCCCCTTTCGGGTGAGCGGCATCGCGCGGATCGCTTCGGACGCTTCCGGCTCCCCCCGGGAAAGGGCCCGGCCCCCGTCGTCGCCGCCGGTGGGGGCGGTGACCGCGGGGGCCGGGGAAGGCGTCGGCAGGTCAGAGGTGACGGACCACGCCGCCGTCCACGCGGAGGGCGGCACCGTTGGTGGCACTGGACAGGTCCGAGGCCACGTAGACGATGAGGTTCGCCACTTCCTCCCCTTCCGCGAACCGGCCGATCAGCGAGTGGGGGTGGGTGGCCTGGAAGAACTCCTCCTGGATCTGCTGGAGCGGCACATCCGGCCGCTGCTGCTGGAGGAAGGCGAAGTAGCGGTCGTTCAGCTCGGAGTGGGTCGGGCCGGGGAGCACCGCGTTCACGGTGACGCCGGAGGCCGGGTAGGTCTCGGCCAGGCCGCGGGCGACGCCGAGTTGGGCGGTCTTGGTGACGCCGTAGTGCACCATGGCCGCCGGGATGTCGAGGGCGGAGGAGCTGTTGACGAAGATGATGCGGCCCCAGCCGCGGTCGACCATCCCGGTGACGTAGTGGCGGGACAGCCGCACACCGCTCATCACGTTCAGGTCCCACAGGTGCTGCCAGCTCTCGTCGGTCACCTCGGTGAACTGACCGAGTTCGGCGGTGCCGGCGTTGTTGACAAGGATGTCGGCGTCCGGGAGGACGCTGATGATCTGCTGGACCCCCTCCACCGTGGAGACATCGCCGGGTGCGGAGCGCAGGTCGGCGTCGGGAAGGGCCTTGCGGATGTCCGCGATGGCGGTCTGTACGCGCTCCTCGGTGCGGCCGTTGACGTAGACCCGGGCGCCAGCGGCGGCCAGCTGTGCGGCGGTGGCCTTGCCTATGCCAGCGGTGGATCCGGTGACCAGGGCGGTGCGGTTGGACAGGTCGAGGTTGAGCATGGAACGACTCCTGGGTCAGGGGGCATGGCCGCCAGACGTCCACCTCCCTGGTGGGGAGGGCTTCATTCCGGCTTACAGTGCGACTTTTCCCGGCCCCGCTATAGACCTTCTTGACCGGTACTAAAACGCGGCACACCGCGCGTCGGCCGGTCCGCGGGGACCGTCCCGGTCGGTGTGCCGCGTCCTGTCGCACGGTTCAGACGACTTCGCCGCTCCGTACGGGGCCCTTGCTCTGCGAGGGGACCTGCTGCGCGGTCTCGGGTGCCGTGCCCGGCGCGGGCCGCTTCCTGCTGCGGCTCCAGCGGCGCATCACCGGCTGCTCCACGAGGCTGTACAGCAGCCAGGCGGCCAGCAGGTTGGCCAGGAA
The DNA here is from genome assembly GCF_042674625.1 of Streptomyces flavalbus. Classification (NCBI taxonomy): domain Bacteria; kingdom Bacillati; phylum Actinomycetota; class Actinomycetes; order Kitasatosporales; family Streptomycetaceae; genus Streptomyces; species Streptomyces flavalbus. The sequence continues at coordinate 7,826,877 of NZ_JBHTEB010000001.1, read as the reverse complement.
CAGCACGATCAACATGCCGATCGCGGGCAGGGTGTCGTAGGTGCGCGTCCCCAGTACCTCGGGCCGGCCGTAGAAGACCACGATGCCCTGGACGAGATAGAAGGCGAAGGAGACGTTGCCGAGCCACACCATGGGCCGACTGCCGAGCAGACCGTTGCGGCCCCGCAGGTCGGAGGAGGCCGCGGAGCACAGGATCATGCCGATCGGGACGACCGTGGTGAGACTGAAGTTGTACGGGTCCGGGACGGTGAGCGCGGCCCAGTAGCCCAGGCAGAACAGGGCCGTTGAGGTCAGCAGGCCGATGCGCGGCCACAGGCCCGCGGCGACGATCCGGGCGAGGATCATGCCCAGCACGAACTCGAACAGCCGCGGCGGCGGGAAGGCGTAGCCGAACCACTCCTGGTTGGCCGTCAGGTCCCCGAAGGGGCTCGGGGCGCCACCGGCCATGAACGCCTTCGTCACCGCCGCCATGACCGCCACACCGGCGACCATCCCGCCGGCCCACAGCCACAGCGCCCGTTCCTTGATGCGCCGTACCAGGACGATGAACAGCGGGAACAGGGCGTAGAAGAGGACCTCCGCGCACAGCGACCAGGACGGGAAGTTGACGCTCATCGCGATGTCGGCCCGGTTGCTGAAGGTGTGCACCAGGAAGAGGTTGGACAGCCATGCCTCCACCGGGGTGGTGGAGGCGAACAGCCACAGCGCCAGCGCCCAGGTCACGATGTGGTTGGGGTAGATCTTCAGCACACGGCGCCGGTAGAAGGCCGTGATCCGGTCCCCGGGGGTCGAGGACCAGGCCAGGACGAAGCCGCTGAGCACGAAGAAGAAGGACACCCCGATGCGTCCGGCGGGCAGGAAGAAGTCGGCCACCGGCTGGGCGACGTCGAGGTCGGCGAAGAAGGTGATGGGCGCGTCCGGCCGCAGCGGGCCGACCAGGTAGGAGGTGTGGTAGACGAAGACGAGCAGGGCCGCCAGGAAGCGGAGACCGGTGAGCGAGGGAAGCGTGGCCGGGCGCTGCGGTGAACCGCTGGTCGCCGGTACGGCGGTTCGGTCTGCCATGTGCACTGCCTTTCGATTGGGGACGCGGCCTGCGGGGCGGTCGGCGCGCGGTGACGCACGGACGGAGCAGGCGGCACGGTCAGCCGTTGCCTTGCTGATCTCGGTATGGGGGGGAGACGCCGGGCCAGAGGGTGCTCGCTGGCCGTGTCGCTGTTCTCCGGCGAACCGGTGCGCAGACTAGTGGGGGGACCCTCGGGCCCTGCTCGCGCTCGGCTTGAGGGTTGCGGCCTGCGGCGTTCCGCTTGCGGGGCGCTCCGGCCGGGGGTGCGTCCCCGGCAGTCGGGGGCGCCTCGAAGGAGGTCCCGCGGGGGGGCTGGTCGGGCGGCGCGCTGGGGGGCGGTGCCATGCTGGTGGCTTGTGGCTTGCTGGCACGGGACCGAGGGGGGCGAGGGGGCGTGGTCCTGCCGGGAAGACGCCAGCCGCCGGTCACAACGTCGGTGTCCCGCTCGTCAGTGCAGTGGGCAGCCCGCGGACCGCGGGACCGTGACCGCCCGTCTCTGCGAGCACGGCCGTCGTCGGCTGTCTCCGACCGGTCGGGCTGGGTGCCGAGGCGCAGAAGGAGCAGCGATGAACGAGACTGAATGGCTGGCGGATCGTTTCGAGGAGAACCGGGTTCATCTGCGGGCGGTCGCCTACCGTATGCTCGGCTCGCCGACCGAGGCGGAAGACGCGGTGCAGGAGTGCTGGCTGCGGCTGAGCCGGTCCTACGACGACGAGATCGCGAACCTGCGGGGCTGGCTGACCACCGTGGTGGGCCGGGTGTGCCTGGACATGCTGCGCCAGCGCCGGGCGCGCCGGGAGGACTCGCTGGAGGACCTCGTTCCGGCGGTGGCCACGTTCTACGAGGACGACAGCCCCGAGGAGCACGTGCTGCTGGCCGACTCGGTGGGGCAGGCGCTGCTGGTCGTCCTCGAGACGCTGGATCCCGCCGAGCGGTTGGCGTTCGTGCTGCACGACATGTTCGGTGTGCCCTTCGACGAGGTCGCGGTGATCGTGGAGCGCAGCCCGGCCGCGGCCCGGAAGCTGGCGAGCCGTGCGCGGCACCGGGTGCGAGGCGGCCGGTCGGCGGCGGACCCCGCCGCGTCCCAGCAGGGGCAGGTCGTGCAGGCGTTCCTCGCCGCCGCGCGTGACGGTGACTTCGACGCGCTGCTGGCGGTCCTGGACCCGGACGCCGTGGCCCGCAACAACGGGGTGCCGGTGGCCCTGGGTTCGGTGGCGGTGGCCAAGGGGGCGGCGACGTTCGCGCCGTTCCTCCAGGTCGCCTGGCTCGCGCTGGTCGACGGCTCGCTGGGGATCCTCGCGCAGCAGGAGGACGGCGGGATGCGTGCGATGACCTTCGATATCTCCGACGGGAGGATCCGCGAGATCGACGTCGTCACCGACCCGGAGCAGTTGCGCGGCATGGACCTGGCGGTGTTGGGGCCGCCGCACCGCGGACGGGGCGGGGGAAAGTAACCGTCACGCGGTGCGCGGACCACACGGCGCGGCCCTGGTTGTCTGACGAACGGGACGGCACTTGTGTGACCGGACGGGGCCGTGCGGACCGCGCCGTGTGCTTCGCCGTCGCCCACCCCACCCGTTCGGCGATCGCCTCCCGGACGGCGGGTCGGGTCAAGAGCGCGTAACAGCGCGACGTCGCCGCCGTTGGGAGCCCACCGCGGTTGCAGGGGGGCGGCTGCCCGCCGCTCGGCCCGCCCTGACATGGGCCCGCCCCCGGGGGAGTGCCCGGGGGCGGTGCGGTGGTTCGAATCAGGCGCCGGTCACGAGGCGGCGGGGGTGCGGGGGGTGTCCTGCGCGACAGCCGCCCCGCTGGTGGCCTCGGCGACCGCGTCGCGCGGCTTGGAGTCCACCTTGTCCATCAGCAGCAGGACGAGCACGGTGGCCACGACGAGGAAGCCGGCGCCGACGCGGAGCGCCAGCGCGTATCCCTCGGTCTGCGCTATCTGCGGAAGGTCACCGTCCGCGACGTGGTCGTTGACGTAGCGCAGGGCGAGGGGAACCAGGGTGGCCAGGCCGAGCGATCCGCCGACCTGCTGCATGGCGGTCTGCACACCGGAGGCGAGACCGGCGTCCTGGCCGGTGACCTCGTGCAGCGCGCCGTTGGTCAGGGCGGGGAAGCCGACGGCGTTGAAGAAGCCGTACACGAGCAGGCCCGGCATGATCCCGGTGAGGAAGGACGCGTCGGTGGCGAGGCCGCCCGCGGCCAGGAGCAGGCCGCCGGCGCTGCCGAGGAAGGAGATCATCAGGATCGGTTTGACCCCGAGGCGCGGCATCAGCGCCGTCGACACGCCCATGCCGACGCCGATGGCGATGGTGAACGGGATGTAGGTCAGACCGGTCTTCATCGGCGAGTAGCCGAGCACCTGCTGGAGGTACAGGGTCAGCAGGAAGGCGTACGTGTAGAAGGCCGCGAGCGCCAGCACGCTGACGCCGTTGGAGGTGACGCGGGTGCGGTTGGTGAAGAACCGCATGGGGATCATCGGGTCGGGGACGCGGGACTCCCACACGGCCATGAAGATCAGCAGGGCGATTCCGCCGAACAACGGGAGCAGCACGTCCGTGGAGCCCCACGGGTCGTCGGCGGCCTGGAGCAGGCCGTAGACGATCGCGACGAGACCGCCGGTGACGGAGAGGGCGCCGACCGCGTCGATGCCCTGGCCGGGGGCGCGGGCCATACGGCTCTCCGGGATGACCCGGGGGACCATGATCAGCGCGAACACGGCGACGGGGACGTTGATGAAGAAGATCCACCGCCAGTCCACCAGGTCGGTCAGCGCTCCGCCGACGATCGAGCCGACCGCGCTGCCCACGGCGGCCATGCCGCCCCAGATGCCCAGCGCCTTGGTGCGTTCCTTGGCGTCGCGGAACAGCACGGGGATCAGGCCCAGCGCCGCCGGGCCGGCCAGTGCCTCACCGAAACCCTGGACGAAGCGGCCGCCGACCAGCATCCCGGAGTTGGCCGCGGCACCGCACACGATCGACGAGATACCGAAGACCAGCACACCGGCGATGAAGATCCTGCGACGGCCGAACATGTCGGAGAGCCGTCCGCCCAGCAGCAGGAAACCGCCCGCGGTCAGCACGTAGGCGTTGACCACCCACGCGAGACCTCCGGGGGTGAAGTCCAGATCGTCTTCGATCTTGGGCAGGGCGATGTTCACGACGGTGACGTCCATCATGAGCATGAACTGCATCGCCGTCAGCACGGCGAGTGCCGCCCATCGCCGCGGGTCGGCGTCGGCGAGGACGCTCCCGCCTTGCGCTTCCTTGTCTGCGCTACTCATACCTAACTCGTTCCTCCGAATGATCCGCGGCCGGGGGTTCCGCCCGCCCGGGCGACATACCGGCCCCACGACGTGGGGGGGGGCACCGGCGGGTCGCCCGCCCCGCCGGTACGCGGGATGGTGTCCGTCTCAGCAGTACGACGAAACAATCTCCAGAGATGTGACACACCGCGCCGACCTCGGCGTTCGCTGTGCCGTCTCCGTGGCCGGGGACCGTCTCGGAGGGGACCGGGGCCGGCAGGATCACAGGGCGGGAGCCTGGCTGTGTCCTGCCGGCGGGGACGAACGCCGCCTGGCCGGTGGTCAGCCCAGGTAGCGCCGGATCGTCGGGGTGAGCAGCTGGATCAGCTCCTCGCTCGACGCCGACGCGATCGGCTCCAGCTTCACGATGTAGCGCAGCAGGACGACGCCCCAGACCTGGCCCGCCGCCGCGTTGATGTGGATCGCGGGGACCTTGATGGTCTCCGCGGCCTGGTAGATGTCCATGCCGGCGATGCCGAGCGCCTTGCCCGCCTGCGCGAAGAGCTGGTTGGCGAGGAACTGGCGCATCTGCGCCGCGCCTTCCTCGCTGTTGACCGCCGCGTGCAGGATGCCGAGGAGCTTCGGCCGCACCTGGGGGTCTTCCCACAGCTCGAAGGCCGCGCGCAGAAGGCTCTCCGCCAGTTGGTCGCGCGGCCCGTTGATCGCCTCGGCGCCGGCCTCGCCGAGGACGCCTCCCAGCGAGTCCAGGGCGGCGGCGCGCTCTTCGGCGCCAATGGCTTCGGACATTTCTCCTCCTGGTTGTCGGTGGTCGGTGCTGTTGCTATGCGCCGCGGTGAGCGGCGGCGAGCTTCTCGAAGGTGGCGGCCAGCGGCAGGTTGTCCCAGAAGGCGGGCGGCCTGCGGAAGTACACCCCGAGCTTGTGGTACTCCTCGCTGCGCGAGATCGTGGCGCCGTAGACGAGGACCCGTGCGCCGCCGTACTCGTAGGGGGCGCTCTTGGCGAACCGGGCGATCTCCTCGTGGAGGGTGGTGGGGTACGCGGTGTCGTCCGGGCTCACCGAGGAGAAGCAGATCCGGTGGATGTCCGGGGACTGGTAGCTGAAGGTCGGGTAGATCGAGAAGGAGTTCTGGACGAACTCCAGGAGCTGCGGGTTGGGCGCCGGCAGCTTCGTGTCCTCCAGCAGCGACAGGACGGACTTCTCCTGGAGGGAGCCCGCCATGAAGTACACGTTGACGGTGTGGCGTATGTAGTCGATGCCGATGATCGAGATCCGGTTGTCCATGCCGAGACCGGCGAAGGTGCGGGCGTGCTCGGCGACGCTGCGCGGCATGGACGGCAGCGCGGCGAGCGTCGACAGCTTCCCGAGGTTGTCCAGCGGGAAGAAGACGTACGTCTTCTTGAAGCCACCGACGACACCGCTCTCGACCCCGTAGAAGGTGACGGGGCTCGACTCCACGATCTCCGGGAGCAGGTTGGCGATCGGGTGGTCCGTCGCCTCGATCCAGCCGTTCGCCACGGCGATCTCGTACGGGTCGCCCACCTCGGTGGGCACCGTGAAGTTGTAGTCGATGTCCCCGCCGTGTCGCTCGCCGCCCGCCATGGCGAGGACGATCACGGACTCCTCCGACACCCCGTCGCCGAACGCGGACAGGACGGACATGACCTTCTCCCGCGAGCAGGGTATGTCCAGCAGGGCGGCCGATTCCTCGATGGCCGAATACACCGCTTCAGCGTTCTTCGTTTCCGACATTCTTCCTCCAGGGTTCATTACAGGTTTCCCGAGGAAACAGGAAAGAAAGCGACGGAGGACATCAGGTATTGACCAGGGCTCACGCCGTGGAGGGGTCGATTTCTGCGACCGTACCATTCGTCCGCCACTTCGATCACGCGTTCCACTCGACGTCCGCTCGATATCAGCTGGAATCCGCCTGTCAGGCAGTCTTCGTCGCAGACAGCATGGCCTCGACGGTGAGGGCGTGCGGCGGGAGGTTGTCCGGATCGTCGGTGACCGCCTTGGTGACCGTGAATCCGCATTCCTCGAGCCAGCTCTGCCAGGTGGAGAGTTTCTGCGGCCCGCCCTGCCCCATGGTGCAGCCGATGAAGAAGCTGGGGTAGAAGTCGACGGTGTAGTTCTCGGTTTCCTTGAGGTTCTCGGGAAACACCGGCACCAGGACGTGGACCTGACCACCGACTTCCAGTGACTTGTTGACACCTTCAAGAATCCGGAAGACGTCACTCTTGTCGAACATGGGCAGGAAGTGCTTGATGAGTACGACGTCGAACCCCTTGGGGACTTCTTCGAAGACGTCGCCGCCGATAAACGAGCAGTATTCCTCGACGCCGTGCGAGCGGAAGTTCTCCAGGCATTCCGCTTCCTTCTCGGGCAGGTCGAAGGTGGTCACCCGCAGTCCGGAGGAGTTCGCCAGCCTGAGGGTGTTGACGGCGCCGAGGCCGGTGTTCCCCGCGAGGTCGAGCACCCGGGACCCGGCCGGGATGTCGACCTGGGAGAAGAACCAGGGGTCGACGTGGGCGGTGACCGTGTTCATCAGCTTCGCCCACGGCTCGCGCAGTTCCGGCAGCTCGGCCAGGGCGCCGTACAGGTCGCCGTCGAAGCCGTACAGCTCCTTCAGGCCGACGGTCGTGCCGGTCCGCACGCTCTCGGTGAGGTAGAACAGCTGCCGCAGCGTGACCGCCTTGATCATGTCCAGGTCGGCGAGTGCCTGCTGGAGGTCCTTCTCGGCGACACCCGCGAGCGCGTCGAGGGTGTAGGTGCCCGCGGCCTCGTCGTGGGCGACGAAGCCCTCCTTGACGAGCAGCAGCAGGAGTTGTTCCACGGCGTCCGGCTTCGCGCCGGCCACCTTTCCCAGTTCGGCCGCCGTCAGGCCGGGGCTGTCCCGCAGCGCGTCCACGAGGCCCAGCTCGAAGCAGGTCAGCAGGGTCATGAACCGGGACGGCCCCACCATGTATTCGCGAAACCGAGCCAGCGTGGCTTCTGGCGTCATGTCACTGGCCTCTCTCAGTAGCGGTAGTGGTCCGACTTGTACGGGCCCTCGACCCGCACGCCGACGTGCTCGGCGTGCTCCGGGCGGAGGGTGGTCAGCTGGACGCCGGGGGCGTCGGGTGCGCGGGCAGCACGGGGACGCCGGTCGGGCAGGCGTCGGGCCCGGTGGTCCGGCGGGGACTCGCCCCTCCGCCGGCCTCGCCTCTCAGCAGGCGTTGAGGAGCCTGGTGCTCGGTGAAGTCAGCACGTTGCGGTGGATGTCCAGGGCCGCCGTGGACTTGTTGAGGGTGATGTAGTGCAGACCGGGGGCGCCCTCGGCGAGAAGCCGCTCGGCCATGGCGGTCGCGTACTCGACGCCGATGCGGTGGCCGTCGCGCGGGTTGCCCCTCGCCGCGTGCAGGCGCGCGGCGAGGTCCTCGGGGAAGGCCGCGTCGGAGAGTTCGGCGAAGCGGGCGATCTGCCGGTGGTCGGTGGCCGGCATGATCTCCGGGATGATCGGGATGTCGCAGCCGGCGGCCACCACCCGGTCCCGCAGCCGCAGGTAGTCCTCCACGTGGAAGAACATCTGCGTGATCGCGTAGTCGGCGCCCGCCCGGCACTTGGCGACGAAGTGCCGGATGTCGGACTCCCAGTCGGCCGAGCGCGGGTGCTTCTCGGGGAACGCGGCCACCCCGACCCGGAAGTCGCCGAGCGAGCGGACCAGTTCGACCAGTTCGTAGGCGTGGCAAAAGCCCTGGGGATGCGCCGTCCACGCCCCCTTCGGGTCGCCCGGCGGATCGCCGCGCAGCACCAGGACGTCGCGGATGCCCGCGTCCGCGTACTGGCCGATGATGTGGCGCAGTTCGGCCACCGAGTGGCCGACCGCGGTCAGGTGGGCGACGGGGCGCAGGGTCGTCTCGGCGGCGATGCGCCGGGTGACCGCCACCGTCCGGTCCCGGGAGGAGCCGCCCGCGCCGTAGGTGACGGACACGAAGTCCGGCCCGAGCGGTTCGATCCGCCGGATCGCCGACCACAGCGTCTGCTCTCCCCTGGCCGTCTTCGGGGGGAAGAACTCGAAGGAGAACGTCGTCACGAGCGGCCTCCGGCGGTGGAGTGGGTGGCCTCGGGTTCGGGGTGGAACGGGAGGATGCGGGGGCCCCGGCGCTCCGGGGCGCGTGTGTCCTGCGTCGCGGCGGGGCCCTCACCGGCCTCGGACCGTTCGTGCGCGCGGTGGGTTGGGCGGCCGGTGTCGGGGCCGGTGGCGTTGACGGTCCCGTTACGGCACCGGAGGTGCTCGACGTCCTTCGGCGGGGGTTGCTGTGCCGGGAGCACGGTGTCCCTGGTCCCGTCGGCGGCGACCGGGGCCGGTGCTTCGCGCGGCGCGGTGACGCGCCGGTGTCGGCCGGTCCTCACGACACACCGGCCAGACGGGGTTCGAGCGCGCGGGCCGCGTCGTTGCCGTAGGTCCGGCCGATACGGGCGGTCAGGTCGGTGGCGAGCAGCTTGTACTCCTGGGTGCCGACCGACTCCAGCACGGTGGTGGCCAGCGCGCAGCCGAGCCGGGCGGCCTGCTCGTGCGGCCACTGCCAGGCCACCCCGGCGAGGAACCCGGCGCGGAAGGCGTCGCCCGCGCCCGTGGGGTCGGCGATCCGGTCCGCGGGTACGGCCGGGACGTGCAGCCGGGGTCCGTCGGCGCGGGCCAGTGACACCCCGTTCGCGCCCAGGGTGGTGATCCAGGTGCCGACCCGGGCGAGGAGGTCGTCCTCGCTCCAGCCGGTGCGTTCGCGCAGCAGCGCCGACTCGTATTCGTTGGTGAACAGCCAGGTGGCCCCGTCGACCAGGCGGCGGGCCTGTTCGCGGTCGATGCGGGCCAGTTGCTGGGAGGGGTCGGCCGCCACCGGGATGCCCAGGCGGTGGGCGGCGGCGGTGTGCCGCAGCATGGCGGCGGGGTCGTCGGCGCCGACCAGGACGAGCGCGAGCGGTCCGCGGTGCGCGGCGGTCTCGGCCAGATCGATGTGGCGGGCCTCGGCCATGGCGCCCGCGTAGAAGGTGGCGATCTGGTTCTGGTCCTGGTCGGTGGTGCACACGAACCGCGCGGTGTGCAGGGTCTCGCTGACCCGCACCGCGGAGGTGTCGACGCCGTTGGTCCGCAGCCAGGTGTCGTACTCGGCGAAGTCCATGCCCGCCGCGCCCACCAGGACCGGGTCCAGGCCCAGCAGGCCGAGGCCGAAGGAGATGTTGGCGGCGACACCGCCGCGGTGCACCTTCAACTGGTCGGCGAGGAACGACAGGGAGACCCGCTCCAGCTGGTCCTTGATCAGTTGTTCGGTGAAGCGCCCGGGGAACACCATCAGGTGGTCGGTCGCTATCGACCCGGTCACGGCGATACGCACAGAAGGGCTCCTTGGACTCCGGGGCGGGACGGACCGGCCGGTGCCGGGTCAGCCCGCCCGCACCGCCTTGCGCAGGGCGTCGGCGCGGTTGGTGTGCTCCCAGGTGAAGTCGGGCAGCTCCCGGCCGAAGTGGCCGTACGCGGCGCTCTGGGCGTAGATCGGGCGCAGCAGGTCGAGGTCGCGGATGAGGGCGGCCGGGCGCAGGTCGAAGACGGCGGTGATGGCGTCCTCGATCTTCGAAACGGGGACGGTGTGGGTGCCGAAGGTCTCCACGAACAGGCCGACCGGCTCGGCCTTGCCGATGGCGTAGGCGACCTGGACCTCGCAGCGGGAGGCGAGACCGGCCGCGACGACGTTCTTGGCGACCCAGCGCATCGCGTACGCGGCGGAGCGGTCCACCTTGGAGGGGTCCTTGCCGGAGAAGGCGCCGCCGCCGTGCCGGGCCATGCCGCCGTAGGTGTCGATGATGATCTTGCGGCCGGTCAGTCCGGCGTCGCCCATCGGGCCGCCGATCTCGAAGCGGCCGGTGGGGTTGACCAGCAGGCGGTAGTCGTCGGTCTCCAGTTTCATGCCGTCCTCGGCGAGCTGGGTGAGGACGGGTTCGACGACGTGCTGGCGGATGTCGGGGGTGAGCAGCCCGTCGAGGTCGATGTCGCTGGCGTGCTGTGAGGAGACGACGACGGTGTCCAGCCGGACGGGACGGCTGCCCAGGTACTCGATGGTGACCTGGGTCTTGCCGTCCGGGCGCAGGTAGGGGACCGTGCCGTCCTTGCGGACCTCGGTCAGGCGGCGCGCGAGGCGGTGGGCCAGTTCGATCGGCAGCGGCATCAGGGTGGGCGTCTCGTCGGACGCGTAGCCGAACATCAGGCCCTGGTCGCCGGCGCCCTGGCGGTCCAGTGCGTCGGCCTCGTCGTGGGAGGCGCCCGCCACGCGGGTCTCGTAGGCGGTGTCGACGCCCTGCGCGATGTCCGGCGACTGCGCGCCGATCGACACCGACACGCCGCAGGAGGCGCCGTCGAAGCCCTTGGCGGAGGAGTCGTAGCCGATGGCGAGGATCGTCTCGCGGACCAGGGTGGCGATGTCGACGTAGGCGGAGGTCGTCACTTCGCCCGCGATGTGCACCTGGCCGGTGGTGATGAGGGTCTCGACCGCGACGCGGGACGCGGGGTCCTGGCGCAGCAGCGCGTCGAGGACGGCGTCGCTGATCTGGTCGGCGATCTTGTCGGGGTGGCCCTCGGTCACGGACTCCGAGGTGAACAGGCGGCGTGACATGGCGCTCCAAGGCAGGAAGGAGTGAGGACGGGGAGACGGCAGGGCCGTCGGCCCGGCGCGGGCCGGTTCGTGACCGGCCCGGTTCTCGCGCCGTCCCGGGTCGTCACGCCCGCGGTCGGGATTCGGGGGCGCGCCGCCTTCTGGCGGGCGGTGGCGGCGTGCTGGCGGGGCCGGTGTGCTGGCCGGGCGGGGCAGGGCGCGGGCGGCGGGCCGGGGGACCGTCAGGTGCCGACCCGCCTCGGGCGGGACGCTGGTGTGCGGCCCGCGGACGTGCGAGGTGCCCTTTCAGAAGGAGTACGGGCCGAAGCGGCCCCACGCCACGAAGACGGCGATGGCGAGCAGGACCACGGCCACCACGGTCCCCTGCTGTTCCTTGCGGCGGACGTGGGTGGTGGCTGCCAGGGCCATCAGCACGGCCAGGCCCGTGGCGGCCAGGGGCACCATGACCGGCGCGATGTCGAGGGCGGCGGGCAGGATCAGGCCCACACCGGCCAGGACCTCCAGGATGCCGATGGTCTTGACGACGCCGCCGTCGAAGTCCTCGACCCAGTCCCAGCCGGACGCGGCCAGCTTCTCCTTGGGCTGGGCCAGTTTCATGGCGCCGCCCGCCAGGAAGGCCGCCCCCAGCACTGAGGCGACGATCCACAAAGTCATGTTCATGAGAGTTCTCCTCCAGGGCCCGAACCCCGCGGCGGCCCCGTTCCCCGCGGGCAGAGAAAGACGCCGCCCACGGCGCACGGCAGCGGGCGGCGGTGGCTCAGGCGGCAGCCCCCCGGCACGTAGGGGGGAGGTCCGCCTTGGACGTGGCGGTGCGTCAGGCGGAGCGGCCGGCCTTGAGGGCGGCGGCGGTGTCCACGACGCGCCGGGCCTGGTGCCGGGCCGCCTGGAGGGTGGCCTCGTCGGGGCCGGAGCCGCTGGCGCCGATGCCCGCGACGTGCGAGGTGCCGTAGGGGTTGCCCGTCTGGAACTGGATCGGGTCGGTGTAGCCGGGCGGCACGATGATGCCGCCCCAGTGGTAGAAGGTGTTGCTCAGCGCCAGGATGGTGGCCTCCTGGCCGCCGTGCGCGGTGCCGCTGGCGGTGAACGCCGAGACGACCTTGTCGGCAAGACCGCCCTGCTGCCACAGGCCGCCGGCGGTGTCGATGAACGCCTTGAGCTGGCTGGCCACGTTGCCGAAACGGGTGGGGGTGCCGAACAGCACCGCGTCCGCCCAGCTGAGGTCGTCCAGGGTGGCCTCGGCGACATCGGCGGTGGCCTCGATGTGCTGGGCCCAGGCCGGGTTGTACTGGATGGCCTCCGGCGGGGCCAGCTCGCGGACCTTGCGCAGGCGCACGGTCGCGCCGGCCTTCTCCGCGCCCTCCGCGGCGGCCTGCGCGAGCGCGTGCACGTTGCCGGTGGAGCTGTAGTAAATGATCGAGACGTTCACAGGTGCCATGATCGGTTTCCTTCGCTAGCTCTTCATCTGACAAGACCGCAGACGTCAACTGCCTTGCGGCCAGGGGAACTTGAGGCGCGCACCCGGCGTTTCCGCTATCGGGCGATGACCAGGGTGCCGGGTGGTGCGGAGTGGAACAAGACCTCCTCGAAGCCGGCCTTGGTCAGCCACTCGTGGTAGTCGCTGCGCCGCCAGGTGCTGCCCTTCTTGCTCTTCAGCAACATCTCGGAGGCGAAGACCAGCGGGAAGGCCGGGCCGCTGCGGTCGTCGTCGACGACGTAGTCGTTGACGACCAGGGTGCCGCCGGGTCTGAGGGCCTGCCGCAGCCTGGTGAAGACCTCGATGTTGCTCTCCGGCCCTTCCTGGTGGGCGATGTGGGAGTACACCGCGACGTCGTACTGCGCGGTGCCGAAGTCGGTGGTGTGGAAGTCGCCGTTGACGCAGGTGAACCGGTCGGCCACCCCGCGCTCGGCCAGCAGCCGGCGGGCGACGGCGTTGATCGGCTCCCAGTCGAGCTGGGTCGCCCGGGCGGCCGGGTTGGCCTCCAGCCAGATACCCGAGTAGATGCCCGACCCGCCGCCCACGTCGAGGATGGAGATCTCGCCGGCCTCGGCGAGACCGAGCAGCTCGGCGGCGAGCGTCGCGGCGGGAACCGACTGCGCGGCGATGGCGGTGACGATCCCCTCCCAGTGCGGGTTGTTGGCGACCTCCACCACGGGGTTGGCCACCGGGCCGCCGACGCGGACCACCTCGGCCAGGTCGGCCACGCTGCCCATGTGCGTCATCTTGAGCCGGGCGAAGCTGGCGAGCGAGGCGGGCTTGCCCTCGACCAGGTAGGCGGACGCCTCGGCGGTGTTGCGGTACTGGCCCTCGCGCAGGTCGACCAGGCCCACGCTGACGAGCCCGTCGAGGAGGCTCTGCGCGCCGCGCTCGGAGATCTGGGCGCGGTGGGCCAGTTGGGAGGCGGTGCTCGCGCCGTTCTCCAGGTGGGTGAAGAGCGAGTGGCTGGCTGCGGCGGCGATGATCCCGGTGGCCCAGTAGCCGTTGATCAGCCGCATGATGTTGTCCGGGGACGGCTTGGTGTTCATCATGCTGGCCCTCCTAGGGGTTGAGTGGAAGCCGTGTGGGACCGGACCGCGGTACGCAGGGCGGCTGCGACGCGTTCGGTCTGGTCTTCGGTGAGTTCGGAGTGCGGGGGGATGGCGAGGTCGCGGGCGAACAGGTCCGCGCGGCCGGGGGTCGCGGTCGCCGACGGTGACCGCGTTCCCGGCGCCGTGGCGCTCCTTCGGCTGGGCTTCCAGGGCCTTGTCCCTGGGGCCTGCCCGGCGGGCCGGCCGGAGGCGAACACCTCGGCGATGGCGGCCAGTTCCCACTCCCCCGGGCTGGCGTAGGTCAGGGGTATGGCGTTCCTCGGGCCCATCTCGCTCACGCTCCGCGCTCGGTCGGCTGGGGACGAAGAGCGGTGGGGGGCTGGTAGCGCGGCGGGGTGAGGTGGTGGATGTCGTGGCGCTGACGTGTCCCTGGTCCGTGCGCCGTTCAGGCGATGGACTGCGGAACGTCGGCCGCCCAGGTGCCGAGTGCCATCTCGGCGGTGATGCCGGGGCCGAAGCCCGCGATCAGGCCGGTGGCACCGGGTGCGAGGCCGTCCTCCTCGAACAGCCGCCGCGCGGCCTCCAGGACGACGGCGCTGGCGATGTTGCCGTACTCGGTCAGCGTCGCCCAACTGTGCCGGAACACCTTGCGGTCGACGTTGAGGAACTTCGCCAGGTCGTCCAGGATGCGCGGGCCGCCGGCGTGGACGATGTAGAAGTCCAGCTTGCCCGCGTCCCAGCTGTGGTCCTTCGCCAGCTCCCGCAGCACCGGCGCCAGCGGCTCCATGGTGCCCGGCACGCGGCGGTCCAACTGGAAGTGGAAACCCGTGTCGCGGACGTCGTAGGAGATCCAGTCCTCGGTGTCCGGGATCAGATACGAGGCGTTGCGCTCCAGTTCGATGCCCACTCCCCCGGTGCCGCGGACCACGGCGGCGGCGACCGCGTCACCGAACAGGCCGTCGGACAGCAGCGAGCCGATGTCGTCGGCGTCGGGCTGGTAGCACAGCGAGCACAGCTCGCAGGAGACGATCAGCACGTTGCTGCCGGGGTGGGCCACGCAGAAGTCGTGGGCCCGGTTGATGGCCGCGCCGCCCGCCGCGCAGCCCAGCTGGGCGATGGGGATCTGGCGGGTGTCGGAGCGGAAGCCGAGCTTGTTGATCAGCCAGGCCGTCAGGGACGGCATCAGGAACCCCGTGCACGATACATATATGATCGCGTCGATGTCCCGGGCCGCCATGTCGGCGTTGCGCAGCGCCTCCTCGATGACCTGCGGGGTCCGCTTCTTCGACTCCACCTCGTAGATGCGGTTGCGTTCCGTCAGGCCCGGGTGCTGAAGCGTCTTCTCGATCGGCTGCACGATGTGACGCTTGCGCACACCGGTGTTCCGGATCAGCCGAAGCGCCAGAGGAAGCTGCGGCTTTCCACCGTGGACTCGTTCGGCGAACGCCAGAGTCTCCTCCATCGTGATGACATATTCCGGCGCGCTCATCGCCGGTTTGCAAAGCCTCGGCATATCGGGAGTCCACTTCTTCGAGAGGAGACGTTGGGCTGGTGACAGGCCGTCATCACCTGCCGCCCCTCGGCGGGGACGGCGGTGGGCTCACTGGCGACGTCGACGTGACCGACCGGGGGTCGGCGGCCGAGCGGGCGGAGTCTCGTGGGTCGGGCACGCCGGTTCGGCCTACGTGCGGGCACCACACAGCACCGGCTGGTGGCCGGGTGTGTCACAGGGACTGGTTTCGGCCGGGTGCACCGGCGCGGACAACCCCACGCCACGATCCTGGGGGCGATTCCAGGCAGGGGGGGTGTGCCGGAATAGTGACACACCCGCATCCTTCAAGCCAAGGTTTGACGTCGAGTGACGTGGGTCACTTCGCCCGGAAAAGGATCTTTAGCGGACTTGTAGATAGACGCTAGGTCGAGTTGAGGTGTGCCTGGTCGACTGTGGACAGGAAATAACGGTCCATTCAGTCTGAGGTGCGCTTCTTGCCCCGGCCTGCCGTTACCTCGTGATGGCCCTCGCCGCGCCAGCGGCCCGAGGGCAACGGCCCTCAGCACGACGAAACGGAACAACACCGCTCGTCATACAGTGAGGAAAGTACCCACATGAACAGGACAGTGAAGGCCGATGTCATCGTTGTCGGAGGGGGCCCTACCGGGCTGATGCTGGCTGGCGAACTCCGCCTCGGAGGCGCGAGCGTCATCGTCGCCGAGGAGTTAGAACAGCCCACCGGCCAGTCCCGTGCCCTGGGATTCACCACCCGCACCCTGGAATCCCTGGACCAGCGCGGTCTCGTCGCACGCTACGGCGACCTGGAGACCAGTCCGATGGGCCACTTCGGTGGTGTCCCGTTCGACTACACCATCCTTGAGGACGCGCACTTCGGGGCCCGTGGCATCCCGCAGGCCCAGACGGAGGCGATCCTGGAGGCATGGGCGCTGGAGCGGGGCGCCGAGATCCGCCGGGGTCACAAGTTCCTCGCCTTCGAAGAGGACGAGAAGGGCGTCACGGTCACCGTGGCCACCCCCGACGGCAGACAGGAGCAGTTGCGGGGCCAGTTCCTGGTGGGCGCCGACGGCGGGCACAGCGCGGTGCGCAAGGCCGCGGGAATCGACTTCCCCGGCACCTCCGGGACCCAGCTCATGTACCTGGCCGACGTCGTGAACAGCGGGGTGCGGCTGCGCCCCCTGGGTGAGCGGCTGCCGGGCGGCCTGGTGCAGGTCTTCCCGATGCCCGACGGCGTGGCCCGCATCATCCTGTCGGTGTACGGCACCTCGCCCGAGGACCACAGTGAGAGCCCCGAGTTCGCCGAAGTCGCCGCGGCGTGGCAGCAGGTGACCGGCGAGGACATCTCGGGTGGCGAGGCCCTGTGGGTCAGTTCCTTCACCGACTCCACCCGCCAGGCCGCCGAGTACCGCAAGGGCCGCGTGCTGCTCGCCGGTGACGCCGCGCACATCCACCTCCCGGCGGGCGGTCAGGGCATGAGCACCGGCATCCAGGACGCGGTCAACCTGGGCTGGAAGCTGGCCGCCACCGTCCGGGGATGGGCACCCGGGGACCTGCTGGACACCTACCACGACGAGCGCCACCCGGTGGGCGCCCGGCTGCTGTCCAACACCCGTGCCCAGGGAATGGCCATCTTCGGCGGTGACGACTCCCAGGCACTGCGCGACCTGTACACGGAGCTGATCGCCCTGGACGAGGTCAAGCGGCATCTGGCGGGCGCGGTCAGCCACATCGACATCCGCTACGACGTCGGCCCGGACGCCCACCCGCTCGCCGGCTACCGCCTGCCGCCGCGCACGCTGGACACCCCCGACGGGCCCACGCGGACCCCCGAGTTGCTGCACCAGGCGCGGGGTGTCCTGCTCGTCCTGGCCGACAAGCCCAAGGTGCGGGCGGCGGCGGTCGGGTGGGAGGGCCGGGTCAGCACCGTCATCGGTGCGCTGCCCGCCCCCTTCGACGAGGTCGCCGCGCTCCTGGTCCGCCCTGACGGGTACATCGCCTGGGCGGGCGGCGACGAGTCCGGTCTCGACAAGGCCCTGCACCGCTGGTTCGGCACCCCCGACGCCGCGAGGTGACCGCCGTCCGGCCCTGCCTTCCCGGGACACGCCGGGACACGGCGGGACGTGCCCGTCGCCGCACGGCCGGGTGTGCCGCTGACCCTGACCGCGCCGCCGCGGCGGGTGCCCCGCGGGGAAAGCGGATGCCGTCCAGGGCCGCCCCCTCCGGACCGCCGCCGGGAGGCCCTGACGGCCGGGCCAGCCGGGTCGTCGGTCCTGCCGCGACGGGCGGACAGCCCCGGGCACGGCTCCGCACCGTCGACCGGACACCGTCGCCCGCTTGAGATGGCTGGCGTTGAGCGGCGGTGCGGCGGGGTGAGGGGGCCAGCGCCGTACCGCGCCCGCCAGCAGGTACCCGCGTCGCTGACGGTCAGCGCGGTGGCGGTGCGGGCGCTCCCCCCGGGGCCGGGGCGAGGGGGTCGGGGATCCGTGGCTGCCCGTGCTCGTCCCCTCCGCGGGGGGCCGACGGCGGCCTCGACCGGGCTCAGCGGGCAGGCCCCCCGGGACCGGACGGCCGCGGTCCGTTGGGTGCCCCGCACCGCGGCACATGTCCCGCTGGCCGACGCGGTCGTCGCCATGGCGCTGCCGGCCGTGCGGAGTACGGGGGACGGCGTGGCCCCCTGTTTCCCGGCCGCGCTCACGGCCACGACCGCGGTGCGAGGAGGGGACCTCAGGCGGGCAGCTGCGTGTCGATGACGAAGCTGATCTCGACGAGCTGGCCGGGCAGGGCCAGTTCGGTGACGCCCAGGACCGTGCTGGCCGGGCGGTGGTCGCCGAAGTACTTCAGGTTGCCCTGCGACACCGCCTCGGCGTTCTGCCGCAGGTCCACCAGGTACAGGGTCTGTGAGACGACCTGGTTCCGGGTGGCGCCGTAGTGGTCCAGGACCCTGTCCATGTTGGCGTGGGTCTGCTGGAGCTGGGCGGCGAAGTCGCCCGGGTGGAGGAACTCGCCTGCCTCGTCGAAGGCGACCTGGCCGGAGACGTGGACCAGGTCGCCGGACCTGATCGCCTGTGCGTAGCCGAAGTCGCTCTCGGCTGGTATGCCGTAGCGGAAGACATCAGGGGTGGTCACGGTACTCGCCCTCCTGGGCTCGCTCTCTTGTGGTTACTGGGGAACTGTAGGAGAGTCTGGGTTGACCTGGAAGAACGCACTTTTCGGTGACTGAGGAACCTGATGGTGACCAAGCAACTGCTCAAGGGCCTGCCCGAGGACGCCGACCTGCGGCGCGCGGACTCCCTGGCACGGGAGATCTTCTCCGACATCGCCAACAAGTGGGCGCTCCTGATCATCGAGGCGCTCGGTGAGCGCACGCTGCGCTTCAGCGAACTGCGCGCCGAGGTCGAGGGCGTCAGCCACAAGATGCTCACCCAGAACCTGCGCATGTTGGAGCGCAACGGCCTGGTCGACCGGGAGGTGCACCCCACCGTGCCGCCCCGGGTCGAGTACACCCTCACCGGGCCGGGCCAGGACCTGCGCGCCGCGGTCGACGTCATCTGCGGGTGGACCCACCAGCACCTGGGACACATCGAGAACGCACGCACCCGTTTCGACACGTGACCGGCTCGCCCTGGAGACACCTTCGGTGACGCGTTCGGGCGGGGTGGTGCCGCGTTCGGCCATCAGTCGCGTGCGTCGCCCGGGCGTCGCTTGCGGTGTGGGGGCGAGTGAGGCGGTCAGGGTGGTGGCAGGTGCCGGGCGGTGGAGGGCTTCCTCCGCTAGGGCGTGTTGCGAAAGTCCCGTCGTCCGCCCGGAGGGCGGGCCGAGCGGCGTCCGGTGCGTGCTCTGGGGGTACCCCCTGCTCGAAGAGCTTGGGGGAGTGCCGGGCGGAAGCCCTCGTACTGGTTGTACGTGGGCTTTCGCCCGGTGCGGCGAGAGTGCGTGCCGGGCGTCGCTCGGCAGGCGGGACTTTCGCAACACGCCCTAGGTGACCTTGCTGGTGGGGACGTGTGCGGGTGCGTCCGTGCTCGCCTCGGCGGCGCTGTCGCGGGAGAGCCGGGCGAGCAGGGCGACCACCGCGAGGGCGGCGAGGGAGACGGCGGCCAGCAGCCACATGGCTGCGTGCATCCCGTGCGTGAACGCCGCGCTGAAGACGCGGTCCGCCTCGGAGAAGGGCAGCGAGGTCTCCCGGGCCAGGATCCCGGTGGCCCGCTCGGGGTTGGTGACCACCTCCTCGGTCCAGGCGCCGGTCGCCTGGTCGTAGCGGGTCAGCTCGCTGGTCAGCCGGTCGGTGGCGGAGGAGCGGAAGAGGACCACCGCGCAGGCCAGGCCGATCGCGCCGCCCAGGTTGTGGAAGGTCCAGGAGGAGCCGACCGCGAGCCCTGCCTGCCGCTCCGGTACGGCCGACAGCGCGGACACGGTGGCGGGGCTGAGGACGCAGGCCCATCCGATGCCCATCGTCGTCAGGGCGAGGGCCAGGTGGGGGGTGGGGGTGTGGGCCGTCAGCCTGGTCAGGAGCAGCGCCGAAACGGTGAAGGCCGTGAAGCCCGCCGCCAGGAGCGGGCGTGGGCCGAAGCGGTCGATGAGGCGTCCGATGACGGGCGACAGGAGCGCCATCACGGCCGTGCCCGGCAGCAGCAGGGCGCCGATGGCGTATCCGTCCAGCCCGCGCACCGCGCTCAGGTAGAGCGGGATGAGGAAGAGCACGGTGGTGTAGAAGCAGGCCAGCGCGAAGTCGGAGGACAGTGCGCCGACGAAGGCGGGCTTGCGGAACAGGGCGAGGTTAAGCAGCGGGTTGGCGCTGCGGCTTTCGACGGCGGCGAAAGCGAGCAGGGCCAGGACGGCGAAGGCGGCGAGGGTGAGGGTCGCCGCGCTGGTCCAGCCCCAGGTGGAGCCGAAGGTGAAGGTGAGGACGGCGGCGGGGATGCCGAGGCCGGACAGCGCCAGGCCAGGCCAGTCGAGACGGCCGTCGGCCGTCTCGTCGCGCGACTCACGGACACTGAACGAGCACACCGCGAGCGCGAGCACGACGAGCGGCACGTTGAGCCAGAACACCCAGCGCCAGCCAGCCGCCGACACCAGGACCCCGCCGAGCAGCGGGCCGACGGCGAGGCCGAGGCCGTTGACGCCGTACAGCGCGCCCATCGCCCGGCCCCGCCGCTCCGCGGGGAACGCGTTCTGCACGATGGCGCCGGTGGCGGTGTACAGCACGGCGCACGCGGCGCCCTGCAGGAAGCGGAAGGCGATCAGCCAGCCGGTGCCGGGAGCGGCGCCGGCGCCCAGGGAGGCCACCCCGAAGACGACGGTGCCGACGTAGAGGACGCGGCGGCGGCCGTGTATGTCGGCCAGCCGTCCCATCGCCACCATGAACATCGACAGCGCGACGATGAAGATGTTGACGACGAGCTGAAGCTCCGTCACCGAGGCGCCGAGGTCGGCCTGGATGCGGGGCGCCGCGGTGTTGACGATGGTCAGGTCGATGCAGCCGAGGAAACTGATCAAACCGACACCGGTGAACGCCCACCAGGTGCGGTCTTTCGCTGCTGGAGTCACTGAGAACGCGTCCTCTACGCCGGATGGGTACGGTCAGGCGGCCAGGGAGGAGGCCGCCCTCTTCTTGAATCTGAGGGAGAGCCAGTTGCCTTTGCCCGGATACTCCCGGGCCACGAACAGCTGGTGGGTGTGGGCCATGGCGGTGGTCATGGGCTGCGGATAGACGATGTGGTCGTATCCCTGGTGGGCCCACATCGGCTGGATGACGGGGCATTCCTCGATGAGATAGGACAGGCATCCCTCGAACGCCTTGCGGGGGTCGACGCACGGGTTGCGGGACACCATGCGGTCGAGGAACGTGCGGATCGTGGAATCCACCGCGGCACGGTATCCGGGATCGTCGCGGTAGGCGTCGCGGACGCGACGCAGGAAGCGCGGGTAATCCGGGTCCCGCAGCGCCTCGTCCCAACGGAGCACGTCGTTGGGCACGCTCAGCCGGCCGAGGGTCTTGCTGTTGCGCTCCAGCCAGGCGTCGCCCTCGCGCAGGGCGCGACGATGGGCTTCGGCGGGGTCGTGCGCGAGGTAGTTGGTGCGCTGGAGGGTGTCCGCCACCGCGACGGTCACCTGGCCGAAGCCGGTGCGGTTGAGCAGTTCCACGGTGGCCCGGAGTTTGTCGCCCTCGTGGTACCGCTGGCCCACGCTGATCAGCAGGACGGCCCGGCGGCCGGACAGGTCGTCCTTCTGGCCGTCCTGCCCGAAGCTCGCCTTGGTACGGCCGTGAAGTACCTGCTCGGTGTCGCGTTCACTCATGCTCAGCTCCACAGTTCGAGCGGGCGGTCGTCGCCGTGGTAGCCGATGAAGTGCCCCAGGGTGATGCGCGGCCGGTCGTGGGAGGGGCGGACGGCGTGGATCTGCCGCGGGTTGAGCAGCAGCAGGTCGCCGGGGGCCGGCTTGAACACGGTCCGGGGCGGGCCGAGCCGGTCGCGGTCGATGCCCCAGGTGCGCTGGCCGCGCAGCCGGTCGTACTCGTCCGCGGTCGGCTCCACTCCCCACAGCTCCAGTTCGCCGCCGGTCTCGGGGATGTCGATGTAGACGTTGACCGACAGCTGGGCCTTGAGGGTGTGGCGGGACTCGGCGGGCAGGTTCCGTTCGAGGGCGTCGGTGTGCGGATTGAGGTCGACGTCCTTGTCCTGGTAGCGGCAGATGCCGATGAACGCCTTGCGGCCGTCGATGTGGAGCAGCCCGGCTCCGGGGCCCCATGCCTCCTCAAGGAGCAGCCGCAGCACGTCGCTGGGCGCGCTGTACGGCGCGAAGAGGTCACGCATCCGCTGGATGTTGGGGCGGGCCTGCGCGTAGTACCGGTCGCGGGATGCCTCGTCGCTTATCTCCGAGAAGGCGAAACCCACGCGCTTGAACTCCGCCGCCTGACTCAGGTCACCGCGCTCGGGATGGTCGAACAGTTTCTCGCGGGCTTTCTCCAGGGCCACCCGCGGAACGAATCCCGGAAGGTGCACCGCGAGGCACGTGCCGTCGATGACCGACCGGATGTCGGCGTGTGTGAGCGTGCGCGTCGTCTTCTCTCTGATGTCGGACATGGTGGTTCCTCGGCTTCTTGTGAAGGGGAATGCGCGATGGGGAAACGCGCGGCGATGTGCTTTTCGAGCATCCACCGCCGCCCGTGCCCGCCGCGTCCGCCTCTGACCCGATCCGGCGGGTCGTCCCCCGGGGGTAGGCGGGTCCCCGGTGTCCTCTCCAGCCCCGATCCGGTGAATACGCCGCAGAGCTGTCGCGGGGGCGAGGCGGGGCCGATCACAATCGGGGGGTGCTGCGCACCGCCTGGTGGGCCCGCGACCTGCGGGTTCGCGCAGCGTGTCCTTCCGGGCGTGCTACCCGGCCCGGGGTCACGCTCCTGCCGCCCCTCGTCTGCCTTGGAGCCCTTCGTGATCGACGAAACCCCGTCCAGTCAGTCCAGCACGGGCTGGCCTCTCGTGACCGTCCAGTCGGAGGACGCGCTGGCCACCGCGGCCGGTGTGCTCGTCGCGGACGACGTCGTGTTCGTCCCGCATCCCCCCGCGCGCCTGCTCACCTCACCGAAGTTCAACGTCGTGATCACCTCCGGCTCCACGGACGGGAAACCGCAGGAGTTTTTGGGGGTGACGGACGTACGGCTGCTGGGGCTGGATGACGGCGAGGTCCAGGCCGTGCTGGCGGCGTTCACCCTCGCCGCGCCGTCCGCCCTGCGCCGCAAGGTGCCGCGGTACTCGGCGGCGGAACTCGGCGAGGCCGTCACGCGCCACGGGGGCGATCTGTGGGCGGCCCTGGCGTCCCTCGGCTACCAAGTGCCGGTCGACGCGGACCGGCAGGCCACGCCGGATGCCTGGCCGACGTTCCGGGCCCTCGCGGACGAGGGGGCCAGGGCCGTCGACCTGCACGACAGCGTCGCCTCGTTCGCCAGCAGCGGCTGCAACGCCTGCGGATGCTGCCTGCCGCAGCATCAGCCACCCGCGCAAGGCGGCCCCCGGCCCTGACCATGAGGAATCCGACGCGGGTGGGACGCGTCAAAGCCTCGGACGCCTGGCGGGCGCTGGCCATCGTCGTGCCCGACATGGTGGCCTTCGGCCGCCTGGTCGCCCCGGACACCACCGGCTACCAGGCGCTGGTCACCGTGCTCGTGGCCGTCCCGTCGGGGGCTGCCCTGTGCCTGCTGCGGGCCGCGCCCGTCGCCGGGTTCTGCGCGCTGTGGCTGCACGCGGTGCTGTGCGGCCTGCTCAGTGTCGTCTCGGTACTCGACTACAGCCCGGTCTTCACGGTGCTGGCGGGGCTGTTCAGTGTGGCGGTGACCCGCCCGCTGCGCGTGGCCCTCGCGGCGCTGGCCATGTCGGCCGTCCCCATGGGACTGACCATCCTGCTCGACCTCCACCACGTGCCAGCCGAACGCCGGTGGCACGCGCTGGCGGGGCTCCTGGCGTTCTTCATGTCCCTCTACGTGGAGGTGTTCCTCTTCGGCCGGTGGATCCGCGCCAGCAACACCCAGGCCGAGCGCACACGGAACCGGCTCGCCGAGGCGCGCCAGACCATCGTCGACGAGCGCGCCCGCATCGCCCGCGAACTGCACGACATCGTCGCCCACACGGTGACCGTGATGGTCCTTCAGGCGGGCGGCGCGCGGCGGGTGCTGCGCAGCGACCCCGACCGGGCCGCCCTCGCCCTCGGCGACATCGAGAGCCAGGGCAGGAACGCGATGGGAGAGCTGCGCCGTATGCTGACGCTGCTGCGCGCCACGGACCAGCCCGCCGACTCCTCCCCGCACGACGGACTGGCGGGACTCGACCGGCTCTTCGACAGCGTGCGGCGCACCGGCGTGTCGGTGGTGTGCGAGGAGCGAGGGCGTCGGCCCCCGCTGCCGGAGAGCCTGGACCTGACCGCCTACCGGGTCATCCAGGAGGCGCTGACGAACGTGACGAAGCACGCCGGTCCGGGGTCCCGCGCCGTGGTCTCGCTGATCTGGGGTGAGTCGTCGCTGCGCGTCGAGATCGACGATGACGGCGCCGGGACCCCGTCCACCCGGCCGGGCGAGCTGTCCACCGGGCACGGCATCCCCGGCCTGCGGGAACGCGCCGAGGTCTTCGGCGGCAGCCTGTCCACGTGCGCCAACGGCCGGGGGTACCGGCTCACGGTGACCCTGCCGATCCCCGAGACCACCCGCTACGGCCCCACCGGAAAGGGACCTGACCTGTGATCCGTGTGATCCTGGCGGACGACCAGCCGCTCGTGCGCTCCGGCATCGGCATGTTGCTCTCGGCCGAACCGGACATCGAGGTCGTGGGTGAGGCCCACGACGGGGCCCAGGCCATCGACCTCGCCTGCGCCCTGAGGCCCACCGTCGTCCTGATGGACATCAGGATGCCCGGCGTCGACGGGGTGGAGGCCACCCGGCGCATCACCGCGGACCAGTTCTCGCGCGGGCAGGGCGTTCCGGTACGGGTGCTGGTCCTGACGACGTACAACGTGCACGAGGCGGTGATCCAGGCGCTGCGGGCCGGGGCCTCCGGGTTCCTGCTGAAGGACGCGGCACCGGAGGAACTGGTGCGCGCGGTGCGGTCGGTGGCCGACGGTGAGGCGTGGCTGGACCCTTCCGTCACCCCGGAGTTGCTCCGCGAGTTCGCCGCACGTCCTGACCGGCTGTTGCCGACTCCGGCGGAGGTGGAGAACCTCACCGCTCGCGAGCGTGAGGTGCTGACGTTGATCGCCCACGGGATGTCGAACGCGGAGGTCGCCGGGCACCTCGTGATCAGTGAGACGACGGTCAAGACGCACTACAGCCGTATCGTCATGAAGCTGGGGGTACGCGACCGGGCCCAGGCCGTCGCGGCGGCGTACCAGTGCGGCCTGGTCCAGCCGGGTACGACGCCTCCACCGCGGAGTCAGGGCCCGGCTCCGCGGTGAGCGCCACGCACCGGCAGGGGTGCCTCGTCCTGCTGTGGGGCGGTGGGGACGGGGGCGCCTGCGGCGTGGAGCCCGGCTGCCGTGTTGCCGGAGCCGACAGGTGTTGCAGAGCAACACGGTCGGCAACAGCGCCGGGCCGCCGGGCCGTTGACGGGGCGCACGGCTGCCGCAGGCGGTGGCAGCGCTTTTGCAACAGGCGTTCTTCGTTGCCCCGCTTACGGGTTGGGGACTGCAACACCCCTGGCTTCGCCCATCCTGGTTCTCCGTCCGTAACCGGCCGCAGAGCCAAGCCCTGCCGCAGTGCGGCGGGGCGGAGGAATGGAGAACACCGTGGACCGCCCCCTGCTGTCCCTGAGGTCAGCCCTGATATTCCTGCTCGCCTTACTCACCGGCGGGGCGGCGAGCGGACTGGCGGCAGCCGCCGGGGAAGGCACCGCGCGCAGCGTGCTCGCGGGACTGGCCGCCACAGGACTGGCCGTGCCCTTCTTCAACCGTCTCATCGCCGCCGACGGCGCGGGCACAGAGGAGAGCCGTGGGTGAACTGCGCCCTTTGGGAGACGACCTGAACGACGCGTCGCGGGCGTTGGCTGAGGCGCTGCGTGAGCTCTTCGAGAGCCTGCACCTGTCCGTCCGCCGGTACGCCGCCCGGCGCCGGCTCGATCCGGGCACGGTCACGCGCTACCTGAACGGCACCCGGCTGCCTCCGTGGCAGGTCATCAGTGACCTGTTCGCCGATGTCGCCGAGCACCGCGGGACCGCGGTCACCACCGAGGCCATCGCGCTGGTACGGGGTCTGTACGGGTCGGCCGTGGATGCCGCCTCCTCCCCCGGGCACGCGGTGGAGATACTGGAGCAGCAACTGGCCGACGCCGAGCGCTCCAGCGTCCGCGGCGACGTCCTGGGCGATGCGCTGCTGGACCGCACGCAGCGCATCGCCGACCTGGAGACGCGGCTCAACCAGCTGGAGGCCGACCGCACCGCGGAACGCAAGCGGGCGGACGAGCTGGCGCACGCGCATCCGGACGTCTCCGGCCTGCTCCAGGAGCGCGACGCGCTCCAGCGGGAGGTCGAGCGGCTGGGGGCCGCCCTGTACGAGGCGCAGGCCCAGCGTGCTGCCGCAGAGGGGCGCTGCGATCTGCTCGAACGCCAGCTGGACGCGGTCGAGCAGGCCACGGCGGCGGCGCTGCCGACCGGGCCGCAGGACATGCCCAAGATCCTCATCGTCGATGACCAGCCGGACAACCTGCTGGCGATGACCGCGGTCCTGACGACGCTGGAGCAGGAACTCGTCACGGTCTCCTCCGGCCGGAAGGCCCTCAAGGCACTCCTGGACCACGACGACTTCGCCGTCATCATCATGGACGTGCAGATGCCGGAGATGGACGGCTACGAGACGTGCGCCCACATCAAGCGCCGCCCGCGGACCAGGGACGTCCCCATCATCTTCCTGACCGCGATGGGCACCGGCTCGGAGCACTCGGCCCGCGGGTACGCGGCCGGTGCCGTCGACTACATCAGCAAGCCCTTCGACCCCTGGGCGCTGCGCGCCAAGGTCGCCGTCTTCACCTCCATCTACCTGGAACGGCGTGGCCAGTAGGAGCGAGGCGGGGCGGTGGGCGGTCATCGGGCGGGTTGGCAGGTGACCGCCTGGGGGAGGTTGAACAGCCGCTGTGGGTCGCAGGCCGCCTTGACGTGCTGCGTTCTCGGGTGGTTGGCGCCGTGGTAGGCCGTCTGCTGGTCGGTGGATTCGGGTCCATGCCGTTGGTGTGGCCGCCGGTGCCGAGGTGGGGTGCAGGGTGCCAGGAGGAGTGGTGCCGCACGACGCCGACGGCCGAGCGGTGCGGGAAGGCGGTCGCGCCGGGTGGCCGGTCGGTGACGGCGCCGCCGAGGGCGCCGCTCCCTCATCCCTTTCCTCCCTCCCACTCCCCCAGCGCGCGGCACGCACCGCGCCACACCGGCCTGTTCAGGAGCCCCCGACGAGACGGGACGAGGGACCCATGACCGCCGTACACCAACCTTCGTGCGAACTGAGCCTGGCGGGGCCGCGGTGGCGCAGGAAGGGCACGCCACCCACCCGCGCCAAGCCGCCTTCACAGCCGCTCGCGCCGTACGGAACCGGTGATCACCTTCAGGTGCCAGGAGGAGCGCTCACCCCCCGACGCTGGCCCGCCACACCGGGCCCTCTCCCTGGCTCCGGGCCGCCATAATGGGGACATGGTCTCCAGTTCACAGCACTCCGCGGCCCCGCCGCCAAGCGACCCGTCGGGCGCGGTCGCCGAGGATCTCGTGCTGTACCAGGAGAAGTTCCGGCGGCGCCTGCCTGAGTCTCTGGAGGAGCTGCGCGGGCCGACCCAGGGGGTCGTGGAGCTGCCGCTGCACATGGCCTGGTCGGGAATGACCTCCTACGACCTGGGCAAGCCCCGTCAGCGCATGGGTCTGTACCGCGCCGTCCTGCACGAGGGCCTGCACGATGACCTGCCCCGCTACCTCAACCGGGATCTGCTCCTTGAGCTGTGGCCGGTGCTGCGCACACTCGTCGGCCGGACGGTGCGCACCGTGTGGGAAGACGCCTTCCCCCAGCTCGCCTCCCGTACCCGGGCTGCCGCGTGACGGACATGCCGGAGCTGCACACGCGGCTCCTTGCGGATGTGATCGCCCTCGGCTCCCCCTATCCCCTGGTCCTCACCGGCGGGTATGCCGTGCGGGCGCACCGCCTGGTCAGCCGCCCCAGCCAGGACCTCGACGTCGCCACCGAGAACCCGGCGCCCATGGCCGACATCGCCGCCACGCTCCGCGGCGGCCTTGAAGCCCGGGGCTGGCAGGTGCGGGCGCTGGAGACCGCCCCGTTGTCCGCCCGCTTCACCGTGACCGACCCGGCCACCGGGCAGGAATGCGAGGTCGACATCCTCAAGGAGAACTTCTGGCGGCCGGTCGTCCGGAGTCCCTATGGGCCCGTCCTCGCGGAGGAGGACGTGATCGGCACCAAGGTCCGCGCCCTCGCCGACCGCGGCGCGCCCCGCGACCTGATCGACGTGTTCGCGGCCTCCCGACGCTGGTCCAACGCCGAGCTTGAGGAGTTCGGCCGCCGCCACGCCCGTGGCCGCTTCGAACCCGAGGACCTCCAGGCGAGCCTCACGGGCGCGGAGTGGACCGACGACGAGGCGTTCACCGCCTACGGGCTCGATGACGCCACCATCACCGCGCTCCGCGTCTGGGCCGTGGAGTGGGCCGACGACCTCGCGGCCCGCATCCTTGAGGAAGCCCGTGACCCGGACATCGACTGATCGCGTCCTCTGACCGGGAGGGGTCGGCGCAGGCCCCCGCGAAAAGCACCGCCGCCGTGGCCCTGCTACGTGGCGGTGCCGTGGGCGTCCATCGTCATGCGGGCCACGTGGAGGGCCAGGTAGGAGATCTCGTCGTCGCTCAGTTGCTGGCCCAGGCGTAGTTCGACGATGGTCGCCAGTTGCTGGGCGGTGCGGGTGGCGTCCGGGTAGTGCTGGCGGATGCCCTTGCCGATGGTGGATTCCTGGCCCTTGAGCTGGCGGTGCTGCTGGATGCGTACGAAGAGGTAGCGCACGTGGGTGATGAAGCGTGCCGCGCTCATGGAGGCGTCGGAGACGTCCAGGCCGTAGCGCTCGCGTACCACGGCGAGCATCTGCTGGATGACGCCGGTCATCGTGTAGGTGAAGGACAGGTCGCCGGAGACGAAGCCCGCGTTGACCAGGTGCAGGGCGAGGGCGGTGGCCTCGGAGGGGTCGAGGGCGGGGGTGACGCGTTCGTTGATGGCGCGCAGCAGGCGCTGGGCCTGGGCGTACTCGGTGGCGTAGAGGGTCTGGACCTCGGCGCGCAGCGGGTAGTCGATGACGATGCCGCGGGCGGCGCGTTCCAGTGCGCCGGAGATGTGGTCGGCGACGGCGACGGCGAGGGTGGGGCGGGTGGACCCGCGGTCCTCGATGCCCGCCTCGTGGAGTGCGGTGATGACCGTCTGGAGGGTCTCCTCGCTGATGAGGGCGAGGGCCTCGGCGAGGTGGTCGGGGTCGCGGCCGTCGGCCGGGACGAAGACCTTCTTGATCAGTTCGGGGTCGACGCGCTTGCCCTGGCCGGAGCTGAAGCCGATGCCGCGTCCGGTGAGGATGACCTCCTGGCCCTTCTCGTCACGCGCGAGGACCACATTGTTGTTGAGGACACGCAGCACCTTCACCGCCGTCCCCCCTTCTGTCCGTGCCCCGTCCTGCGTCTGCCGGTCCGGCGCGTCCCCCATGCTAAGGGGCGGTCACGCGCCGGACCGGCAGCGCTCGTGTCACCGTCGTACGGTCACCACGCGGGCGCCAGCGCCCACGTCCTGGCCGGTGTGCGGTTCGACCGCGGTGAGGTCGGCGGTGTTCAGGACCGTCATCAGGGTGACGGTCGGGTGGTTCGCCGCGCGCACCTTGTCGAGGTCGACGTCTGCCAGCGGGTCGCCGGTGGCGATCTGCTGGCCGGGGGTGACGTGGACGTCGAAGCCGTCGCCCTGCATCTGGACCGTGTCGATGCCGATGTGGATGAGTACCTCGACGCCGTCCGCGGTGCGGATGCCGAAGGCGTGGCCGGTGTCCGCGACGGTGATCAGTTCGCCGTCGACGGGGGCGACGACGCGGCCGTCGGCCGGTTCGATGCCGACGCCCTCGCCGAGCGCGCGGGAGGAGAAGACCGGGTCCTCGACGTCGTCGAGGCCGACCACGCGGCCTGCGACCGGGGCGGAGAGGGGGGTGCTTGCTGCGGCTGCGGGGGCGGGGGTGGTGGAACCAGTGGCGGTGGAACCAGTGGCGGTGGCGCCCGCGGCTCCTGCTGCCGCGGCGCCTACGGTGACCAGTTCGCGGTCGTCGGCCGCCTCGGTCTCCGCGGGAGACGCGGGGGCGGTGGCCTCGGCGTGGGCCGCGGCCTCGGCGGCGTCGCGTTCGGCGTTGGCCTGGGCGCGCTCTTCGGGGGTGCGGTAGTCGGAGAAGTAGACGAGCGCCATCGCGGTGACGAAGGCCGCCGTGATCGCGATGAGGTAGACGCCCACCGGGGAGAACACCGGGATGGTCAGCACGGAGGTGAAGGCGAAGGCCTCGGTGTCCACGCCGCCCAGGACGCCGACGATCACGCCGCCGACCAGGCAGCCCACCAGCATCCGGGGGTAGATCCGCTTGAAGCGCAGGTGGATGCCGTACAGCGAGGGCTCGGAGATGCCGCCGAGCAGGCCCGCGGCCAGGGCGCCGGTGGCGGTCTGGCGCATGAGGGGTTCACGGTGGCGGATGGACAGCAGCAGGACGCCCGCGGTGGCGCCGAAGCAGGCGAAGTTCCAGGCGCCCATCGGGCCCTGGATGAAGTCGTAGCCGATGGTGTTGATGTTCTGGAGCATGAGCGCGTTCAGGGGCCAGTGCAGGCCCAGCGGCACCAGGAACGGGTAGAGCAGCGGGATGACGATGGCGAAGACGATCGGGGCGTTGTTGTTCAGCCAGGACAGGCCCTCGCCGATGCCGTTGCCCGCCCAGATGCCCAGGGGGCCGATGAGGAAGGCGGTCACCGGGATCATGATCAACATGCTGAAGAACGGTACGAAGACCAACTGGATGTTCTCGGGGAACACGCGCTGCAGGGCCTTGTAGACCAGGGCGAGCAGGGCGACCATCAGCAGCGGTACGAACACCTGGCCGCCGTAGTCGTTCAGTTGCATCGGCAGTCCGAAGACGTGGGCCACGGACTCCGTGGTGCCGAGCGTGTCGTTGGTGGTGGTGGTGACGCCGGGGATCTTGGAGCCCGCGTTGAGCATCCCGGTGAAGTTGGGGGTCATCACCGCGGCCATCACCGTGGCGCCGACCCAGGGGTCGATCTTCAGCTTCTTGGCCGCGTTGTAGGCGACCATGATCGGCAGGAAGTACAGCACCGAGCGCCACATCGCGTCGACGAAGACCCAGGTGGCGGACTTGTCCTCGGCGCGGAAGTCGACGACGCCGAGGGCGTCGAGGACGGAGGCGATCGCGATAATCAGCGAGGCGCCGAGGAGGACGCCCAGCAGGGGGCGGAAGGAGTCGGAGAGGTACTCGAAGAAGTTGTCGAGCCAGGCGAAGCGGCCCCGGCCCTTGGCGCGGACCGCGGCCTTGACGTCCGCGTCGGACTGCGGGCGGGCCGCGCCGGAGCGGCTCATCGACGGCAGGTTGATGATCTTTGAGTGGACGTTCGCTACGGCGCCGCCGATCACGATCTGGAAGCGGTCCCCGGACTGGGGCACCGTGCCCATGACGCCGTCGAGGGCGTCGAGGGCGGCCTGGTCGACCTTGCTGCCGTCATGGAGCTGGAAACGCAGCCGCGTCGCGCAGTGCGTGAGGCTCTCGATGTTCTCCGGTCCGCCGACGCCGCGGAGGATGTCCTCCGCCAGCGCGTCGAGCCCCGGTACGGGGGTGGTGTTGATGCGTCCCTGCATCTTTGGTTCCTGCCGTCCTGCGTAGGTCCGCGATCTCTCCCGCCCGGATTCAGGCAACAAAAAAGGCCCGGGTCGCGCACGCGGCGCTTCCCAGGCCTTGCCTCTCCTCAGGCGGTCCGCCGCCGTGGCGTCGCGCGGGGCGACGACGGTGACGTCCTCGGAGAGTAACAATCCTGCGATCGAGATCGATCGTTTGTCACTGTAGCACCGGGCCGGGGGCGGGATGGGGCGCGCGCCGGGTGGCCTTCGTCTCAGCTTGCGTGGTCCTCGTCTCAGCCCGGCGGGTCACTCCGCGGGGGTGAGGGTCTTCCAGAAGGTGTAGTGGTGGTCGGCGGCGAAGTCGGTCGGGCCGGTGTGGGCGGAGGACAGGCGCTGGACGTAGGGGTGGTGGGGGGTGAAGCGGGGCCAGGGGGGTGTGGCGGGGGCGCTGGTCTGGCCGGTGCGGGCGAAGTGGGTCCAGTAGGCGGTCACCGTGTCCGACAGGGCGGCCTGGGTGGGGGTGAGGGGCTCGAAGAGGTCGTTGTCGAACAGGTAGGGCAGGTCGGTCATGTGGCCGGTGCCCGGACAGAAGCTCGTCGGCCGGGGGATGCCGCGGAAGTAGGGGGCATCACTCTCGGCGAAGTCGTAGGCGTAGGTGGGGGTGTGGCGGGCCAGGGCGCGCTGGGTGTCCAGGGCCGGGGTCGACCACGCGGAGTCGGTCAGGACGGCGGACAGGGCCGCACCGGGGGCCGGGTAGTCGGTCACGGGGTACTCGGCCAGGACGGCGGGGGCGTGCTCGCCGAACTCGTCGATGACCTTCTGGGTGTATCCGTCGGCCGTCAGCGGGATGCCGGTCATGGTCTCGTCGAGTCCGGCCAGGCCGCTCATCTCGTCGTGGGTGGAGCCGTGCAGGACCGGTACGCGGGTGAAGCGTCCGGCGGCGATCGCCCGGGAGGGGGCCTCGGGCAGGATCTCGCCGTCCACCACCGGGCGGTAGCCGTCGTGTCCGGTGGCCGACGCCTCGATCAGGTCGGCGGTGGACCTGCGGCGCAGGCAGGCGTCGGCGGTGCGCGGGTCGGCGCAGCCCGCGGCCTGGGCGACGGCGCGGCCACTCGCCTGCGCCTGGGCGGGAGTGAAGGAGCCGTCCCCGCCCACGCAGCCCGCGCTGTGCACGATGGCCTTGCTGAACAGGCCGCGGGATGAGGGCGAGACCAGGTGGGCGCAGACGCTGTAGCCGCCGCCCGACTGGCCCATGACCGTGACGTTGCGGGGGTCGCCGCCGAAGGCGCGGGCGTTGCGCTGGACCCAGCGCAACGCGGCCTGCTGGTCCCGCAGGCCGAGGTTGGCCGGGGCGCGCAGGCCGGGGGCGGTGAGGAAACCGAACGCGCCGAGCCGGTAGTTGACCGTCACGACCATCGCGCCCTGCCGTGCGCTGGCCAGCCTCGCCGCGCGGTAGGTGGCGCCGTCGCCGTAGGTGAAGCTGCCGCCGTGGATCCAGACGATGACCGGCAACGGCTGGCCCGCGGGCGTGGTGGCCTGTTCGGCGGGGGTGGTGACGTTGAGGTAGAGGCAGTCCTCGCTGCCGCCGCCGGGGATGGAGATGGGCTGGTCGGTCGGCTGTGCGCAGGCGCTGCGGGGGGTGCGGGCGTCAAGCGGCGTGGTCCAGGGGTGGACCGGCTGGGGTTCCCGCCACCTGCGTTCGCCGGTCGGCGGGGCGGCGTAGGGGATGCCCTGGAAGGTGCGTACCGCGGCGGTGGCCGTGCCCTGGACGGGGCCTTCGGCTGTCATCACCCCTGCGGTGCTGGCCTGTTGGGAGCTGGGGGTTCCGGCGGCGGGGGCCGCCGCGATCAGCGGGGTGGTGAGGGCCGCTAAGGCGGCGGCCAGGGCGAGGGCGTGCGGCCTCTTGGTGTTCGGCTTCGGCTTCTTGGAGGGCATCCGGGCTCCCGGGTGGGTGGGGTCTTCGGTGGTGTCCGGAACCGTAGCCAGGATTTGGGCAGATGCGCAAGGCGTTCGTCTGAGACGAATGCCTGAGGCGTTTGTCTCGCGCGGGTGCGCAGGCTGTTGCTAGGGTCCGGGCATGGGCATGGGAAACCGGGAGAAGCTGCTGGAGGCGGCGCGTCAGTGCCTGTTCGCCAAGGGCTATGAGCGCACGACGGTCCGCGATCTCGCCTCCGCGGCGGGGGTGAGCATGGCGGCGATCGGCTATCACTTCGGTTCGAAGGAGGCGCTGCTGAACCAGGCGCTCTTCGAGGCGCTCGACTCGGGGGGCGGGGCGTTCGGGCCGTCGGCGGGCGGCGGTGATCTCGGTGCGCTGTGGCGGCGGCTGATCGAGGCGTTCTCGGCCAACCAGACCTTCTGGGTCGCCAATCTGGAGACGGTCCTGCGCGCCCAGCGTGATCCTGAGCTGCGTGCGCAGATGGCCGCCGGGATGCGGCAGGGGCGCAGCGGCATGGCGCGCGAGGTCACCGGGGCGGCGGAGGCCGAGCTGTCCGAGGAGACGGTCCGCACGCTTGGCTCGGTGCAACTCGCCCTGGTCAGCGGGCTGATGATGCAGCACCTCACCGATCCGGAGTCGGCGCCCAGCGCGGATGAGGTGCTGGCGGGGCTGCGGGCGCTGGCCGCCCGTCTGCCTGACGAGGAGGAGGGGGACTGACCTGACCGGCTGAAGCCGCGGTTGCCCTCCCCGGCCGTGCCGGGGCGGGGGGTGTTCCGCTGTGCGGGGGCGTTGATGCTCCTATTGCTGGTCAAGCGGTTTGGAGCCAGTCGCGGTAGGCATGGGCGAGGTCGTCGAGTCGGCGGGTTCCGCGTTCGATGTCGGAGATTCTGGTGGGCCAGACGCCGAGGTGCCGTGCGGCGGCCGTGAGGGTGATGTTCTTGGACAGTCGCAGGGGACGCAGGTCGGCGATCTCGGGAACGTGGACCGTGGTGGTCAGGCAGCGGAAGACCTCACGGGCGATGGCTCGTTTCAGCAGCCGGATGATCTCCTTCTTGGTGCGTCCGGCGGCCGTCTGGCGTGCGGTGTACTCGCGGGTGCGGGGATCGCTGCCCATGCGGACCAGGGCGATGCGGTAGAGGGCGGCGTTGGCGGCCCGGTCACCGCCCCGGGAGAGGCGGTGACGGTTGGTTCTACCGCTGGAGGCGGGGACCGGCGCGGCTTCGCAGAGGGCTGCGAAGGAAGCCTCGGTCCGCATGCGTTCGGGGTTGCCTCCTGCCGTGATCAGCAGTTGGGCGGCGGTGTCGGGGCCGATTCCGTGGGCGGCTCGCAGGCCGGGGTTGCCGGCGGTGACCGCGGTGTCCAGGGCCTTGGTCAGGGCTTCATGCTCGGCGGTCAGCTCCTTGACGCGTCGGGCAAGAGTTTTCAGCGCGGTCAGGACCGCGGCGTGGAGGGCGTCTCCAGCCGGCCGCAGCCGGGCCAGGGCATCGGCACGGTCCGTTGATTTCAGCGGGCCGTACTTGGCGCGGATGGCCTCGGGGGCCGAGACAAGGATGCTGCCGATCTGGTTGAGCGCGGCGGTGCGTGCTTTCACCGCGGAGCGGGCGGCGTTGTGCAGGGCGCGTATGCCGGTGACGGTGTCGTCCTTCGGCACGCTGGAGGCCCGTCCGGACAGAGCGGCGCGGGCTGCGGCGTAGGCGTCGATGGGGTCGGACTTGCCGATCCGGCGGCGTTCGGCCTTGTCGGGGCGGTTGACCTCGATGACCTGGTGCCCGCGCAAGCGGGCAGCGCGAGTGAAGCCGGCCCCGTAGGAGGAGGTGCCCTCCACCCCGATCGCCCTCACGCTGCCGTGGGCGTCGAGGAAGGCCAGGGCGGCGGCGTATCCGGCGGGCGTGGTGGTGAACTCGGCGTCGGCGAGTTGGCCGCCGTTGTCGCTGATGACAGCCACATGGAGGGTGTCGGTGTGGGAGTCGACGCCTCCGAACACCTTCTGGTCGGTGCCAGTGGTGTCTTGCGGGGCCTGTGCTGCCATGCTGGTGAACGCCTTCCTAGCCGGAGGTGGCCTCGGCCGGGTGGCTCAGACAGGACATTGAAGGGGCTTCTGGCCAAGCTCCTATCAGGTCATGGTCCGCCCGGCCGGAGCCATGAGAACCAGGCTCCGGCGGCCGGGCAGAACAACGCGAAGACAGCCCAGCAGGGCGCCAGTCAGTGGCAGAGCCACGACCGCCGGAACCCGCGTACGAGTATCAATGTCAGTGGTGGCAGGCAGGATGACGGCATGACCACTCCTGCCGCTGTGATCAGGGATGCCGCCGCCCTCGTGCTGGCCGCCACCGCGCTCGCCGCCCGTTACACCGACGGCCGCCTCAGACAGCTGGTCACGCGCGGGGACGGGGCGGCCGGGGAGGGCGTCTCGCACACGATCGGCACCATCGAGGGGCTGCCGGAGACACTCGCTGAGCCGGTCACCGTGGAGGTGCGCGGCGAAGTCCTCATGACCACCGCGCAGTTCGCGTACGCCAGCCAGGCGCGCACCGCGCACGGCGGGCAGCCGTTCGCCAACCCGCGCGGTCCCTGGCGGGCACCCTGCGCGCCAGGGACCGCGCCTACACGGTGCCGATGACGTTCTTCGGCTACGGCCTGCTGCCCCTGCCCGGCACCCAAGGCCAGCTCGCCGCGCGGCTGGAGGACCTCGCGCACAGCGAACTGATGGCGCGGACGGCCGCGTTCGGGATCGACGGCATCGTCATCAAGGCCGACCGCGCCCGCCGGGCCACGCGTGCGGTCACCACCACGTGGCAGTACACCCGCTCTTCGCGTCGGCGTTGCCCTCACAGAGCTTGACGTCGAGCACGTTGTCCATATCGATCGTAACGTGGGCGGCCGACCCCCGGGGCACCCCGGCCGGTGGCACGTATCGGGTACCAGCGCTGGTGCGCACCGCCAGCACGGACGAGTAGAACGGGCTGCTAGAGCTGGTCACGACCTTCGCCTTCGCGGTCCAGCCCAGCTCAGACTGGTACTTGGTCACGTACCCGGTCGCTCCAGCCCGCGCGGTGGTGACGGCCTTCTCCCCGGTGTAGAGCACGTGGTACTTCGTGACACTGGTCAGGAAGGGGCTCTTGGCGGCGTTTGATCTCGGGTTGTTCGCCAGCCAGGTACCAGCAGGGGGATTGGCGCTGAAGTAGTCGTCGCTGTTGCAGTCGATGTCGTTCTCGGCTGCCTTGGGGCACAGCGTCTTCAGCGGATAGGTGGCAGTGTTCTGGTCGTCGTCGTAGCACATGATGTCCTCGTCGTCCCAGCAGTGGCCCCCGGGCGTGCCGTGCGGAGCGCTCCGGTTCACGGCACCCAGTGTGTGGAGCAGTTCGTGTCCGGCCGCGGGCCAGGTCCAGCAGTTCGTGCCGACCATGGCGTACGAGGGGCCAGACTCGAACGTTCCGTGTGCGGCGTCGCCGCAGCGGGCGGTCTGCACGAAGATCAGGTACTTGCGATCAGTCCTGTCGTATCCCTGCGTCCTCAAGTTCTGCACCACGGAGTCGTACTCCATGATGTTGGTCGTGGAGGAAACGACCACGTTGCCGATGTTGACCGTGCAGTCACTGTTCCGCACGTAGCGGACGTACAGTTCCCCGCCTGTTTTCAGCGCCGACCTGTTGACGGCGTTGCCTATTTCGGTGGCCATCCCCGCGAACTCGTCCGCCATCTCGGCGTAACGGTCGGCGCCCGCAGGGGAGCGGACATAGAGAACCTGGACTTTTTGCGTGCCGCCGTCGTCACCGATGCAGGCGGCGGCCGTGCGCGGCGGTGCCGCAGCGGTGGCGCTGGACAACGGGACGATGGTGCCCACCAGCGCCATCGCCGTGCCGAGCAGCACTGACAGCAATCTCATTCTTCTCATGGGACCCCTTCGACGAATGCGTCGCGGAAGTGATGAGGCCCTGCTCGGCATGTTCCACGGTGGCGACACCTCCCTGTGACGCCCGTGGCAGTTCGGATCAGTTCCGCTGAGAGTGTGCGAGCAGGGCTGGGCTGAGCCGCGCAGGGCGGCTCCACAGGTTCTCTGTCCCCCAAGCGCAGCGCAACGGCTGCCTCCTGTCCCGGACAAGCGCACCACTGTCCGAGCAGGTGCGAGCCCCTGCTCCCGGTGTGTCCCGGACAGGAGACGGCCAAGGGCACCCCGATTCCCCGGCATCGCTGCTCACCGACCGCCATGAGCACCACGGCAGTTCGGGGCCCGATGCTGGATTGGTTGTGGCTCTCCCACAGGGCTGATCGTGCAGCGGGCGGGCAGCTCTGCCTTATATCCCGTGCTGCTGGCCTGCCGAGGCACCGGGGCACGCGGCCCCCAACGGCTCCCTGGACACGGCCCAGCTGGCTCAGCTCCGAGCACGCCGCCCGTCCCGGGCGGCTGGTCTTCCCCGACGTCACCTCACCCAGCGATCTGGGAGCAGCAGAACCGATGCGTCGACGCAGCCTCGGCGGGAGCAGGAGAGGGCACGGCTCATGGGGATGCGGGACGTATGGGTGCGGGCACAGCGCATTGTCTACAACAGCCGGACCGTGCGGGCAGACACGATCACGCAAGTCGAGTGGG
Source organism: Streptomyces flavalbus (assembly GCF_042674625.1). Classification (NCBI taxonomy): domain Bacteria; kingdom Bacillati; phylum Actinomycetota; class Actinomycetes; order Kitasatosporales; family Streptomycetaceae; genus Streptomyces; species Streptomyces flavalbus. The sequence goes on along the minus strand of NZ_JBHTEB010000001.1, from coordinate 7,788,987 downwards.
AGCGCCGGTCGTCCCCGTACCTGACCGCTTGTCGTCAAGAGCGGCGACGAGGTCCACCATCAGGTACGCCCCTACAGGCCAGGGGCCGAGCCACTCACCGAAAAGGACGGCCACCGCACTGGCTGACGGGCAGCTGTCCGCCATGGCCAAGACCGCGGCTGTCCCGGGCACCCGCGAACTTCGGCGCTACGCGCCCCCGATCCGAGGATGCGTTTCCCTCCCCGGCTAAAGCCGGGGATACCCACGCGAGTTCGGGGATGGCGGACTCCGACCCGCAGGGCCACTTCGCCTACTTCCTCAAGCGGCTGAGCGGGCGCGGTCTGGCGTACGCGCACGTCCTGGAGGGCGACATGTCGACGAAGAGCGCCCGGGTCGACTACCGGGCGCTGCGGGCGCGGTTCGACGGGGTGTACATCGCCAACAACGGCTACGACCTGCCGCGCGCCCAGGCGGCGGTGCGCGGCGGGCACGCCGACCTGGTCGCCTTCGGCGTGCCGTTCCTGGCCAACCCGGACCTGGTCCGCCGCTACCGGGAGGGCCTGCCGGTCGGCGAGGCGGACCCGGCCACGTTCTACGGCGGAGGGGAGGCCGGGTACACCGACTACCCGTTCCATCCGGGCGGCGGGGACGGGGCGGCGGGGACGGGGCGGCGGGCCGGGCGGGCGGCCTGGCGGGGGCGCCTGCCCTGGTGGACATGCCGCCGGTGGGGGGCTGACGCGGGGGGGGCGGCCCCGCTGGCCCCGCTGCCACGGCCCGGGCCGCGCGGGGCGGGCCGGGGCCGCGCGGGGCGGGCCGGGGCCGGGAGGGGCCGCCTCGTGTCACCGGCGCCAGAACAGGTGGTGGGTCACGCCGCTCGGGCTGGGGACGGTCTCCAGGTGGAACCGGTCGAGGAGTTCCTCCGGGGACCGCCACAGCCGCAGTCCGGAGCCGAGCCGTACCGGGGAGACCGCCACGTGCAGGGTGTCGACGAGGTCGGCGTCCAGGAACTGCCGGATGGTGGTGACGCCGCCGCCGAGGCGGACGTCCTTGCCGCTGGCCGCCTCGCGGGCCTGTGTGAGGACGGTGGCCGGGTCGCCGCCGGTGAAGTGGAAGGTGGTCTCGCCGAGCGTGAACGAGGGGCGGGGGTGGTGGGTCATGACGAACACCGGTGTGCGGAAGGGGGGTTCCTCGCCCCACCAGCCGCGCCAGTCGTGGTCCTGCCAGGGGCCGCGCTGGGGGCCGAACTTGTTGCGGCCCATGATCTCGGCGCCGATGTGGTGGGTGAAGTCCCGGGTGAAGTAGTCGTCCAGGCCCCGGCTGCCGCCGGGGTCCGTGCGCATCGGCCAGCTCGCCGTGGCCCCGGCCCAGGCGAACAGCCGCTCGGGGCGGACGTGGCCGAACGGCCGCTCCAGGCTCTGGTCCGCACCGGCGGCGACGCCGTCGCTGGAGACGCAGAAGTTCATCACTTTCAGCAGTTGGTCCACGGTGTTGTCCCCTCCGGGTTCCGTCGCGTCCTGGTGCGGCGGGGTGCGCCGCACACCCTGACGTCGATCGGGCGGGGCCCGGATCGACACCGGGCCGCGGCCCTTTTTCCCGAGGCCACCTCGGGGTGGGGTGCCGGGGGGACGGGCGCTGGCGCTCTGCGCGGAATAAATTTGACAGGAAAACTAATAGCGGCTGCAAAAAAGAGGTTATGGGTGTTTCTTTGTTGCCGTTTTACGTGCGGGGCGGCCGGGTTGCGGGGAGAGGGAGTCCGTGCGGAGCCTGGTATGAAGAGGTTTTTTCGGCGAGAAGCGGGTGAGTGGAATGCCGAATTGGAGCAATGTCGTTTCCGTCCCCGGCTGGTTCGGCTGGGAGGACCAGGGCGCCGGAGTCGCCGTCGGGAACATCCGGGGTACGGGTGACTCGGACGTGCTGGTCTTCCACGTCGACAATCCCGGCGGGGAGAACCACGGCTACTACCGCATCGGCTGGAACATCCAGGGCGATGCCACGGTGGCTGGCGGGTGGACGGACGTCAAGGCGGTGCCGGGCTGGTTCGGCTGGGAGGACCAGGGCGCCGGAGTGGCGCTGGGAGACATCAACGGCAGCGGGAAGCAGGACCTGTTCGTCTTCCACGTCGACAATCCCGGCGGGGAGAACCACGGCTACTACCGCATCGGCTGGGACCTCAACGCCAACGGCGACGTCTCCGGCTGGAGCGACATCAAAGCCGTCCCCGGCTGGTTCGGCTGGGAGAACCAGGGCGCCGGTATCGCGCTCGGGGACATCAACGGAAACGGAAAGCAGGATCTGCTCGTCTTCCACGTCGACAACCCCGGCGGAGAGAACCACGGCTACTACCGCATCGGCTGGGACCTCAACGCCAACGGCGACGTCTCCGGCTGGAGCGACATCAAAGCCGTCCCCGGCTGGTTCGGCTGGGAGAACCAGGGCGCCGGGGTGGCGCTGGGGAACATCAACGGAAACGGTATGCGCGACCTGATGGTCTTCCACGTCGACAACCCCGGCGGGGACAACCACGGCTACTACCGCATCGGCTGGGACCTCAACGCCAACGGCGACGTCTCCGGCTGGAGCGACGTCCGGCCGGTTCCCGGCTGGTTCGGGTGGGAGAACCAGGGCGCTGACGTCGCCCTGTGGGACATCCGCGGGGACGGCAACTCGGACATGCTGATCTTCCACGTCGACAATCCGGCCGGGGACAACCACGGCTTCTACCGGATCGGCTGGGATCTGGAGCCCGCCTAGGGGCCCCGGGGGGGGCGGTCCCGTCCGGGAAAAAATTGTCGGGCGGGGATGTCGAGAACGCGCATCCGGCTCCGTCCTTGGGGTGAGCGGCGGTCACAATGGCCGCCACGAGCCCTCAAGGAGAGCCCACGATGGCCAAGTACCTGCTGCTGAAGCACTACCGCGGCGCCCCGGACCCGGTCAACAACGTGCCGATGGACCAGTGGACGCCGCAGGAGATCGCGGCGCACGTGCAGTACATGCACGACTTCGCCGCCGAGCTGGAGAAGACCGGCGAGTTCGTCGACGGGCAGGCGCTCGCCCCGGAGGGGGCCTGGGTCCGCTACGACGGTGAGGGGCGCCCGCCGGTCACCGACGGGCCGTTCGCGGAGACCAAGGACCTCATCGCCGGGTGGATGATCATCGACGTCGACGGCTACGACCGCGCCGTGGAACTGGCCGGGCGGCTGTCGGCGGCCCCCGGCGCGGGCGGCAGGCCGATCCACGAGTGGCTGGAGGTGCGCCCGTTCCTGGCCGCGCCCCCCACCATCACCGAGTGAACGCGCCCATGGACGAGGTTCTCCTCAGGAGCCTCACCCCGGGCGTGCTCACCGTCCTCGTCCGCCGCGGAGCCGACTTCGCGGCGGCCGAGGACGCCGTCCAGGACGCCCTGGTCGAGGCGCTGCGGGTGTGGCCGGACGCGCCGCCGAGGGATGCCAAGGGCTGGCTGGTCACCGTGGCCTGGCGCAAGTTCCTCGACCAGCGGCGCGCGGACGCCGCCCGCCGCAGGCGCGAGGACCGCCTGGAGGAGGAGCCCGCGCCGGGGCCCGCGCCCGCCGCCGACGACACCCTCCAGCTGTACTTCCTGTGCGCCCACCCCTTGCTGACGCCCGCCTCGGCCGTCGCGCTCACCCTGCGCGCGGTCGGCGGGCTCACCACCCGGCAGATCGCCGACGCCTACCTGGTGCCCGAGGCGACCATGGCGCAGCGCATCAGCCGGGCCAAGCGGACCGTCTCCGGGGTGCGCTTCGAGCGACCCGGCGACGTCGCCACCGTGCTGCGGGTGCTCTACCTCGTCTTCAACGAGGGCTACTCGGGCGACGTCGACCTCGCCGCCGAGGCCATCCGGCTCACCCGGCAGCTCGCCGCCCGCGTCGACCACCCCGAGGTGGCCGGGCTGCTCGCCCTGATGCTGCTCCACCACGCCCGGCGCGCCGCCCGCACCACCGCCGACGGCAGCCTGGTGCCGCTCGCCGAGCAGGACCGCTCCCGCTGGGACACCGCGCTGATCGCCGAGGGCGTCGCCGTCCTGCAACGGGCCCTGGCCCGCGACCAGTTGGGCGAGTTCCAGGCACAGGCGGCCATCGCCGCCCTGCACGCGGACGCGCCCCGCGCCGCCGAGACCGACTGGGTGCAGATCGTCCAGTGGTACGACGAACTGCTGCGGCTGACCGACAGCGGCGTCGTCCGGCTCAACCGCGCCGTCGCCGTCGGGCAGGCCGACGGACCGCGCGCCGGGCTCGCGGAACTCGCCAGGCTGGACCCCGCGCTGCCCCGGCACACCGCGGCGGCGGCCTACCTCCACGAACACGACGGCGACCTGGCGACCGCGGCCCGGCTGTACGCGCAGGCGGCGCACCGGGCCGCGAACCTCGCCGAACGCGACCACCTCACCCGCCAGGCGGCGCGGCTGAACACGGGCCAGGATGCCCGGTGACGGGTCGGTGATGACGTAGTCACCGCACCAGGACAGGGCCCGCCGGTTCCGCCGGGGCGTGCCGCTGCGGCAACGGTCGAGAGGTGCGGTCAACGTTCGTTGAACGTAGGGGGAGGGACCCGCTAGGGTGCCATGCGCACGCACATCCTGTCGCTGCTCACCCCTGGGGACGCATCAGTGGACTCTGCCCCACCGCTGCACGTGACGCTCGAGCGTCTCGGAACGCTGACGGCCGAGCGGGGCATCGATCGGTCGGAACTGCTCGACCCCGGCGAACTGGCCGCCAGAACAGCCCTCCCGCTCCGGACGGTCCGGGCGCTCCTGCGCGGGGAGGCGCCGCCCGAGGACACGGTCAACGAGCGGGTACGGGCGCGGATCCACGCCCTGGCGAGCGCCCATCTGGAGCGTACCGGGCAGCGCATGTCCGACCTCGTCGGCAGCATTTCGCGGGAGCTGGGTGTCTCCGCCTACTGGGCCCGGCAGGTCTGTTCCGGTCAGAAGGTTCCCAGCGTGGAACTCCTGCACGGCCTGGTGGGGTTCTTCCGCGTCGAGGGGGGAGAGGCGTTCTTCACCGCGCCCGCCGACGAGGCTGTCAACCGTGTTCTGATGCCCGTCGTCGCCGCGCTCCAGCGGACATCGGACCGTGCGGAAGCGTCAGGTGACCCGCTGGCCGCCGCCGGGCTGTCGGGGTACGGCGACGTGCGCGGCGTCGCGCTGCGCAAGGCCGGGCGCCTTCCGCCGGAACGGTGGAAGGTACTCAACGCCACCCTGGAGGCGTTGCTGGAGCTCGACGAGAGGGAGGGCGAGCGGTGACGGCCGGAGCCCGGTCCATGAGGCGTCTCCGTGCCCGATTACTCGCCGCGCTGGAGACACCCGACCGCGATGAGGATCTCATCCCCGCGGTCGGCAGGGCGATCGAGCGGGTGCGGGGACGGCCGGTGCGGCTGTGCGCGGTGGCGTTCCCGCCCGAGACGGCCAGCGGGGTGTGGATCGACCGCACCCAGTCCGACATCCTCGCCTATGAGCGGCACACCGACCCGGGACACCAGTTGGTGATCATCGGGCACGAGGCGTGGCACATGTTCCAGGGGCACTGCTCTTCGCTCACCGCGCACGGATCGGTCGCCACCCGGGCGAAGGACAGCGCGGACACGGCCCTGCGGGACCTGCTGGAGGTGCTGGCGGCCACCGAGGTGCCCGGCGCCGCCGGGCCAGCGGACCGGACCGCGCCCCGGCTACACATCGCCATGAGGGCCGACGCAGGCACCCACCGTGAGGAGGACGAGGCGGAGTTCTTCGGCGTCCGCTTCGCGACGAGCGTGCAGGCGGCTCTCCTGGCGTCCCGCTCCTCGGCGGACACGGACAACCTGGCGGGCCGTATCCAGGCTTCCATGGCCCACCGCATCCGGCGGTCCTGACCCGTTCCCTCACCCCACACCACACACGAGACCGCGAGGAGTTGCGCAGGGTGGACCAAGGGACCGACAGCACGGCGTTCTACATCTGCGGAACCCTGCTGCTCGTCATCTGCCTGGTGAAGGTGCCCGCCCTCTTCCACCGGTGGCACGACATGCTGCTGCGCGCGGCCTGCCTGCTGCTCTTCGCCGGGGCGCTGATCTTCTTCTTCGCCGCGCCGGAGTCCATCGCCGCGATCAACGACCTCACCGGCGTACCCAACTTCGCGGCGCCCGTGGCGTACTCGGCCATGATCGCCTTCTCCGGCGCAAGCCTCCTGCTGATCATCAACTGGCGGCCCGCGCCACCCGAGCGGACCCGCCGCGCCTCACGCATCTGCATCACGGTCTACGGCCTCCTGATCGTCGCCGTCATCGTGCTGTTCTGGGCGGGCGAGGCACCGGTGGAGCAACTGACCCTGTTCGACGGCTACTACGCCAGCACGCCCTACATCCGGGAGATGATCCTCACCTACCTGCTGGCGCAGTGCGCGGCCACGCTCGCCACCAGCGTCCTGTGCTGGCGGTGGTCCTCGCAGGTCCACGGCTCCCTGCGCGCCGGTCTGTGGCTCCTGGGTCCTTGCTACCTGCTGCACGTCTGCTACGACGTCACCAAGCTGGTCGCCATCGTCGGCATCTGGCGGGGCCATGACTGGTACTTCCTCATCGACCAGGTCGCCCCGCAGTTCGCCGCGCCGTCCGCGCTGCTGGGCGTCACCGGATTCGCCGTGCCCCTGGTCGGCCCGCGGATCGCGGAACACACCCGTTCGCTGCGGCGGCTGCGCCAGCTCGCCCCGCTCTGGCGCGAACTCCAGGAGGTCCCGACACCGGGAGCCCTGAGGCTGCCGTGGTGGACCGCGCCGACCGTCCGCCTGACCTGGCGGCAGACCAGCATCTTCGACGCGCTGCTCGCCTTGTCCCCCCTCCTGGACACCCTGGTGCGCGACGAGGCGTACCAGGCCGCTCTGGCCGCGGGGGACGACGAGGACGGCGCGGCTGTCGCCGCGGACGCGGCCATGATCGTCGCTGCCAGCGCACAGCGGCGGCGAGGCACCGCCGAGGGTGTCAGGCCGCCTGTCGCGGCGCAGCCCTGGGGCCCCCATGACCTGGTCCCGCTGTCGCGGGCCGTCGTCTCCCCCGTCGTCGCCCGTTTCCGTCAGTACCCCAGTGCTCCCGCAGAAAGTAACGCATCATGACCGAGCCGTCGCAGGCGCCGAACACCCGGGCCGTCATCATCGGAGGCAGCCTCGCTGGCATGTTGGCCGCGGCCGCCGTCAGGGACCATGTCACCGACGTGGTGATCGTCGACGCCCACGAGATACCCGTCGGGCCCGAGCCACGCCCCGGGGTGCCGCAGGCGGCGCACCTGCACGTCCTGGTCTCCGGGGGCGCCGAGGCTGTCCACGAGCTGCTGCCGGGTGCGGTCGGGCAGTTGCTGGGGTCGGGCGCCAACCGGGTGCCCATGACCACAAACATGGTCATGCACTCCCCCGAGGGCTGGTACCGCCGCTGGCGGCGTGACAGCCACTACCTGATCGCCGCCAGCCGCGACCTGTTCGACTCGGTCGTCCGCCAGCACGTCCTGAAGGACTCCAAGGTCACCGTCCGGTCCCCCGCCAAGGCCACCGGTCTCGTGGGCTCGGCTGACCGCGTCACCGGCGTGCGTCTGCACGGCGCCGACGGCGAGGAGAGCGAACTCGCCGCGGACCTCGTCATCGACGCCTCCGGCCGGGCCTCCCGCACCCCGCGGTGGCTCGCCGCGCTGGGCGTCACCCACCTCAGCGAGGACGTCGTCGACGCGGGCTACGCCTACGCCAGCCGCGTGTACCGCGCCCCTGTTCCCACGCACAACTGGCCCGTGATCAACCTGCAGGCCGACCCGCGCCGTCCCGGCCCGGCGAGGGCGGGCGGCATCCTGCCCATCGAGGACGGCCGCTGGCACGTCAGCCTGATGGGCACCCCGGGCGGCCACCCTCCCCGCGACCCGGCTGGCTTCGACGCGTTCGCCCGCACCCTCAGGCACCCCCTGGTGGCCGACCTGATCGCCCAGGCCGAGCCGCTCACCGGCATCACCGTCACCCACACCACGGCCAACCGGCGGTACTACTACGAGCGTCTGCGCACCTGGCCCGACGGTCTCGTCGCCCTCGGAGACGCCGTCGCCGCGTTCAACCCCGTCTACGGCCACGGCATGTCCGTCGCCGCCCTCGGCGCCCTCGCCCTGCGCACCCAGCTGTCCCGCCACGGCCTCGGCAGCGGCCTGGCCCGGCGAGCGCAGCGCGCCATCGCCCAGCCCGTCGACCTCGCCTGGACCCTCGCCACCGGCCAGGACATCCACTACGCCACCACCCAGGGCAGGACCGCCGGGATGCTCGACCGGCTCCTGCACCGCTACGTCAGCCGACTGTCCCACACGGCGACCGGCTCCTACCACGTCGCCACCGCCCTGACCGACGTCCTGACCCTCCAGTCCCCGGGCACCTCCCTGCTGCGCCCCAGCGTCCTGGCCGCGGCCCTGCTCGGCCCAGGGCGCCCCCCGCTCAACGCCCCCACCTTCACCCCGGCGGAACGCCGCCTTCTGGCCGCGGCGGACATCTCCCTGCCCTCGGCCACCGGATAGTCCTGCCCCCGGGCAGCGGCCAACCGGCCACGGCAGCATCGAATCAACGATAGTTGAGCGGCTGGAATCAATCGTTGACACCCGGGGTGAGGCGTAGCAGGATCGGCGGGCAACGGGGACAGGCCGCCCAGGCCCCTGGGAAGACGGCGCACACACGCGCGCCGTCCTCAGCCGCTCCCGGTCACCTTGCGCTCCCCCTAGAGCAGGGGCGGCCGGGAGCTTGGGCGGTGTCGGTACCGGGTTACGGGGTGAAGCGGACCGGGAGGGTTCGAGGGCCGCGGATCATCATGCCCGGGCGCCAGGTGAGTGCGGCGGGGTGGACGTCCAGGGCGAGGTGGGGGCAGCGCTCCAGCAGGGTGCTGATCGCGATGCGGGCCTCCAGGCGGGCCAGGGGGGCGCCCAGGCAGTAGTGGATGCCGTGGCCGAAGGCGACGTGGCCGCGGGCGTCGCGGGTGATGTCGAAGCGGTCGGGGTCGGGGAAGCGGGCGGGGTCGCGGTCGGCGTCGGCGAGGGCGATGAGGACGAGTTCGCCGCCCGCGGGGATGGTCGTGCCGCCGATGGTCACCGGCTCGGTGGTGAACCGGTAGGTGGGGGTCTCCACGGGGCCGTCGTAGCGGAGCATCTCCTCCACGGCGCCGTCGATGAGGGTGGGGTCGGCGCGCAGCGCGGCCAGTTGCCCGGGGTGGGTGAGCAGGGCCAGGACGCCGTTGGAGATGAGGTTGACGGTGGTCTCGTGGCCCGCGACGAGCAGCAGCCAGGCCATGCCGATGAGTTCCTCCTCCGTAAGCCGGTCCCCGTCGTCCTCGTGGGTGCCGGTTGGGGGGTGCATCAGGGCGCTGAGGAGGTCGTCGCCGGGGTGCTGGCGCTTGTCGCGCACCAGGTGGGTGATGTAGCGCGCCATCTGGGCGGCGGCGCTCTTGCGGAGGTCGGGGTCGGTGGCGTCGAGGGCCTCGTTGGACCAGGCGCGGAAGGAGGCGCGGTCCAGGTCGGGGACGCCGAGGAGTTCGCAGATCACGGAGATCGGCAGCGGGAAGGACAGCGCCTCGACGAGGTCGGCGCGGCCGTCGGGGGCGGTGCGCATCCGTTCCACGAGGGCGTCGGCCGTCTTGTGGATGCGGGGCGCGAGTTCCTCCACGCGGCGGGCGGTGAAGGCGCGGGCGACCAGTCTGCGCAGGCGGGTGTGGTCCGGCGGGTCGGCCCGGAGCATGTGGGGGCCCGAGGAGACCGCCCCCAGCGGCAGGTCGGGCGAGGCCCTGCTCCAGTCCTTGGACAGGCGGGGGTCGGCCAGCGCGGCCCGCCCGGCCTCGTAGCCGACGACGAGCCAGGCCAGCGCGCCGCCTTCCGGCATCCGGATGCGGTGCACCGGGCCCTGCCGCCGTAGCCGGGCGTAGACGGAGTAGGGGTCGCGGGTGAACGGCTCCCCCAGCGCGGCCAGATCGACGACGGCCATGCGCACCACCTTCCAACGGGCTTGGTTGCGCCAACTGTTGGCATGGTGCCCGCTGGGTGGGGCGGTGGCCAGGCGGCATGACGGGGGCGTACCCGGCGGGCGGCACGGTGGGGTGCCGCCCGCAGGGCGCGGCAGCGGGCGGCACGGCGAGGTGCTGCCCGCCGCGTGCGGGGGTCAGGCCCCGGCGTCGCCCGTGATGTGGCGCTGGATGAAGTCGTGGGCGCGGTCGCCGAACTGGGCGCCCCACTTCAGGGAGCGGTCGACGGTGGTCTGGAAGTGCACGCCGCCCCAGACGCGGCTGTCGGCGCAGTCGCGGTTGAAGTCGGACCAGGTCGGCCAGGTGAGGGTGAGGTCGCGGGCGGGGACCTGGCCCGGCTCGGTCTGGCCGGAACCGGCGGGGAAGTCGACCGTCCAGTCGAGGACGTCGTCACCGAGGTAGCGGCGGGCCGCCTGCGCCTCGGCCGCGCACAGGGTGGTGGAGCCGGAGGGGTACTCGGCGTGGTCGCCGACGGGCAGGTAGGACTTCCACTCGTCGGCGGGCACGTCGCTCGCGGTGCCCGCGCCGGGTCCGGCCCAGGCGGTGACCTTGCCGCGGCCGTAGACGTGCCGTACCGCGGTGAACGGCCGTACGGCGTCGTACTTGACCTTCCAGTGCCAGGCGGCGATCAGGTCGTCGAAGCGGGCCACCGAGACGGCGGCGAACAGGTGGGCCCAGCCGTCCAGGTCGAGGTCGTGGGCGAGCGCGGCGGCGGTGGGGGCCTGGGTGATGCCCGCCAGCTTGTTGTCGAACCACTCGGCGAGCAGCTTGCGTTCGTCGGTGAGGGTGGCCGACGCCTTGAGGATCTCGTCGGTGGCGCGCTTGTAGGCGCGGGCGTTGGTGTGGGTGGTGTGGTCGGGCGCGGGGAGCGTGAACTGGCCGGGGTCGGTGAAGGTGTAGGGCTTGACCAGGCGCGCCTGCGGGGTGACGAAGCGCTGGATGACCCAGATGCCCTTGTCGCCCGGTCCGCCGCCGACGCGGCGGCGGTGCGGGTGCATCGCGGGCTGCCAGCGGGAGGGGTTGGTGAGGGCGTAGGGGGAGTTCACGGGCTGGTAGCCGGTGTAGTCGTCGTAGGGGGCGCTGGGGTATCTGCGGCCGATGTCGCCGAGGTGGTTCATGCCGTCGTGGGCGCGGGCGGCGACGGCGGCCTTGCCCGCGGTGTTGCCGATGCCGACGGCGGTGGTCAGGTCCTCGGAGTCGTCGTCGGGGTTCAGGCCGACGGCTATCAGGGCCTGCCGCATGACCGGTTCGCGTTCTTCGAACAGGGCCTTGGCGACCTGGTATCCGGCGTGCAGGCCCGCGATGTTCTTGTTGCGGTTGGTGGCGGACTCGGCGGCCGGGCGGCGCGGGATACGGCAGTGGATGCCGACCGCGGTGGGGTGGTAGGGCGCCAGCGCGTCGAACCAGGAGATCTGCAGGGTGCTGGTGAGCCAGACGAAGATGGTGGCGTCCATCGGACCGATCGCGCCCTCGGGCGGGAAGACGCCGTCGGCGCGGGTGGTGATCAGGTCCCGGATGAAGTTGCCGTTGTCGAAGTCGAAGGTGACCGCCGGTCCGTCCGCCGCCGCGGCCGGTGTGGCGGCGGCGGTGGCGCCCAGGGCGGCGAGGGTCGCGGTGGAGGCGCCGCCGATCAGCAGCGACCGGCGCCGCGGTGCGAAGGGGGTGGCCGCCGCCGTGGGTGCGGCGGGTGTGGCGGGCTCGGGCGTGGTCATGGGGTCCTCTCTGCTCTGTGCGCTCTGCTCGGTTCCGCGCGGCACGGGGGGGGGCGGCGGCGCCGGGGGCGGGTGCCCGGGCGCGGGGACGTCCCCCCACCGGGCTGGCTGGGCCTGCGCGGTGGGGGGACGTCGCGTGGTGGGTGCGCCGGACGGGACCGTGCTCGGCGGTCAGCTGCCGATGCTCTGCGGGTGGCGGAAGAAGTTCGGGGCGTCGTAGCGGCGCTTGACGGCGACCAGGCGGGAGTAGTTCTCCGCGTAGTACGACTGCCGCCAGTCCCCCAGGTCGGGGTTGGGGAAGTTGAGGTAGGACTCGCCGCTGGAGAGCGGGTCGATGACGTGGAAGGCTTCGGTGGGCCACACCATGGCGGCCTCGGCCTCCTCCGCGGTGGGCCGCGGGTTGGCCAGCAGCGTCGCGCAGGCGACGAAGAACTCCGCGCCGCGGTGCACGTAGGCGGTGTGGGTGCGCGGCACCCGGTTGGCGGCGCCGCCCAGGGCGGTGAAGTACAGGTACGTGGTGTGGCCGGGCCTGCGGTTGGCTTCGAACGTGGCGAGCAGGTCGGCGGTTCCGGAGCTGCCGGTGGGGCGGTCGAGCAGGCGGGTGCGCTCCCGCAGGAAGGGGGTGCGCTGGATCTTGGCGTCCGGGTTGGAACCGGCGCGGTGGCACTGCTGCACGGTCATCTGCTCGCAGGTGTAGACGGCCTTCATCGCCTCGCCGTAGGGGTACTCCTGGACGTGGCGCAGGGTGGGGGTGGCGCCCGCCGCGGCGGCCAGGTCGTTCAGGGCCTGCTCGATCTCCTGCTGGGGTCCGTGGTAGCCGCCGTGGATCTTGAGGAGGGGGACGTTGCCGGGGGCGCCGTCGCGGACGAGGAGGGTCAGGGTCGCGCCGAGGTTGTCCGAGCCGGTGGAGCACCACTCCTGCCAGGCGGTGATGACCTCCTGGGCCTTGTCCCAGGGCCAGTAGGTGTCGAAGTAGACCAGGCGGGGCGCGGTGATGGGGCGTACCTCAAGGTCGACGGCGACGCCGAAGTTGCCGCCGCCGCCCCCGCGCAGGGCCCAGAAGAGGTCGGGGTGCGACTCGTGGGAGGCGCGCACGATACGGCCGTCGGAGAGCACCACGCGGGCGGAGACGAGGCGGTCGCTGCCGATGCCGAACTTGCGGGCCTGGAAGCCGATGCCGCCGCCGGAGAGGTAGCCGCCCTGGCGGATGGTGGCGCAGGTGCCGGTGACGATCTGCCGGTTGTGGGCCTGCAGGGTGGTGACCGCGTCGATGCTCTGCACGCCGGGGCCGAGCCGTACCGTGCGGGGGCCGACGGCGATGTGGCTGAGCCGGGAGACGTCGAGGATCATGCCCGGGCCGGTGGACCATCCGGCCAGGTTGTGGCCGCCGCTGCGGGTGTGGACGGCGAGGTCGTGGTCCTGGGCGAAGGCGATGGCCGTGGCGACGTCCTGGGGGGTCTCGCAGTAGACGATTCCCTGCGGGGTCACGGTGTCGAGTTCCACCAGGACGCACTGCTTGGCATAGGTGTAGGCGTCGTCGGTGGGCAGGACGACGTCTCCGCGGAGGTGTTTGCGGAGCTGCTCCCACTTGTTCTCACTGCCATAGACCGCCCCCGCGGATGTCCCGACCGTGGCGGCGGCGAGCGCGAGGCCGCCGCCGCGGCGCAGAAGGGATCGTCTACTCAGCATCATTCCTCCAGGACCAGGGACCAGAACTGACAGGTGGCGTTCATGCTGAGCGTCTTGGTGGGTCAGGACGTCGGTCTGACATTTGTTTTTCCGCGCTGAGCAGGGCCGACGGGCATGACACGCCCCATTTTCGTTACTCGGCGAAGTTTTCATGCCGGGCACTCGGCATGTCAAGGGGATTCCCTTTTCCTAGCTTTCTTCGAGCAACTCTTGAGTGGCTGCTGGTAGGGTGCCGGGCCGAATTCAGTGAAACTGGTTCTGGTATTGGCTCAGCGGTAACGGCCGGGGATTGTCATTCTGCCGCCGCAAAGCCACGTCCACACGATTACGCGAATGCGTGGCAAAAAAAAGGGGGGAGGCGGGGACCCCGGGTGCTCGGTGACGAGTGTCCGGGGTCCCCGCCTCTCCTGGGTGCCTCCCGAGTGCCGGGGGCGGGGGGTCAGGCGGCGACGGTCTTGGTGTCCGCCGTCTCGTCGGGCGCGGCGGGGGCGGGGGCGGGGGTCTTCGGGCCGCGCAGGGCGATGTAGACGAACAGGACGGCCATCACGGCGACGCCCGCCCACATGGACTGCTGCCAGCCGTCGACGTAGGACTCCTTGGCCGCGTCGGCCAGGTCCGCCGCGCGGGAGCCCGCGCTGGGTGCGGCCTCCAGGGCGGTGGCGATGCCCTCGCGGGCGGTGTCCGCGGTCTGCTCGGGGATGCCGTCCAGCTCGTCGTCGATGGCGTTGCGGTATCCGGCTGACAGGATGGCGCCGAGCAGGGCGACGCCGAGGGCGGTGCCGAACTCGCGGGTGACGTCGTTGAGGGCGGAGGCCACGCCCTGCTTCTCGCTCGGCAGGGAGCGGGTGATGGCCTCGGTGGAGGGCACCATGGAGAAGGCCAGGCCGATGCCCATGACGATGATGCCGGGCAGGATCGACAGGTAGCCGCCGTCGACGGAGACGAACAGCGCCATCAGGGCGAGGCTGACGCCGATCAGCGCGATGCCCAGGCTCATCGTGGCGCGCGGGCCCACCGCCGCGGCCAGCCGGGGGGCCAGGCCGGAGGTTGCCATCATGGCGATCGCCAGCGGCATCAGCGCCGCCGCGGACGCCAGCCCGGACCAGCCCACCACGGCCTGCAGGAAGGGGAAGAGGACCACGGCGATCCCGCCCTGGACGCCGAAGACCACCACCAGCGTGATCGAGCCGCCGGCCAGGCCGCGCTCCCGGAACAGGCGTACGTCCAGCAGCGAGGCGTCCCGGCGGCGCAGTTCCCAGGCCACGAAGACGACCGCCGCGATGAGGCCGACGGCGAGGCTGGCCAGCGTCACCGAGGCGCCCCAGCCGCGCTCGGGGCCCTCCTGGAGGAAGTAGATCAGGGCGGCCACGGCGACGACGGACACCAGCGCGCCGACGGTGTCGAAGGTGTGCGGGCTCCGCTCGTGGGAGTTGGGCACCGACTTCAGCGTCATGGCCAGGGACGCCAGGATCAGCGCCACGGGCAGGGCGAACAGCCAGCGCCAGTCGGCGACGTCGACGAGGAAGGCGGACAGGAACATGCCCAGGATGCCGCCACCGCCGGCGACGCCGGTCCACACGCCGATCGCCTTGCCGCGCTGCTCCTCGGGGAAGGTCGAGGTGATCACGGCCAGGGTGATCGGCATGATGATCGCGGCGCCGACACCGCTGGCCACGCGCGCGGCGATCATCACCTCGGCGGTCGGGGCGGCGGCGGCCACCACGCTGGCGACGCCGAACAGGACCAGGCCCGCGATCAGCATGGGCTTGCGGCCCAGCCGGTCCCCGACCGCGCCGAGCGGCAGCAGCAGCGCGGCCAGCGCGAGGGTGTAGATGTTGATGATCCACAGGACCGTGCTCTGCGAGGTCTCGAAGTCGACCGCCATCTCCGTCTGGGCGACGTTCAGCCCGGACACCGATGCCATGACGGCCATCAGCGCGACGGAGACGGTGATCAGGATCTGGCGCAGCTGACGCGCGTCCAGCGTGCCCCCGCCGCTCCCGTCAGCGGGTGCCGCCTGTTCAGGGTTCGTGCTCATGGGTTCCTCTCAAAAAAGGGTGCCGGTTCGGCGCCGGAAGGACCGGTCGCCACAGGGGGAGGGGAGGCGGGCGCTGCCTGCTACCCGCGCGCCCGGCACCCCGGAGGGCGGTGAGGGCGGCGTACCGGGACCAGCCCTAACGGGCGACTTTTAACAGCCATGGGCAAATGATAGCAGCTGTCACTTGGCAGTTGTGAGAGATTGAGTGACTCTCGCACTCGCGGGGGCGCGGACCGCCCACGGGCGCGGCCGGACCGCCCCGCGCGGGCACGTTGGCGTGAGCATGACAGATGCGGTCGGCCGCGGGCGGGCTGCCGGAAATCCGCCGCCAATCATCCGAGTTCAATTGCGGCGCGGCTCCAGCCGGGCCCGTTCCGCCGATTTCTGCGGCTGCGCCCACTGAGCAATCTCAGCGATGACACCGTGCGGACCCGGCCGTCACTGTGGTCTTTGAAGCGTGTTCTCACTGGTGCGGCCACCTCGGAACGGGAAGGTCTTAAATGTCGTCCAATCTCTTCGGGTTTACTGGTGATTTCGACGTCATCGTCATCGGCGGCGGGCCCGCCGGCGCGACGACCGCCGCGCTGCTCTCCAAGCGCGGGCACCGCGTTCTCGTGCTCGACCGTGAGCGGTTCCCCCGCTATCACGTCGGCGAGTCGCTCATTCCCGGCGTGATGGTTCCCATGGAGGAACTCGGCCTGAAGGAGCGCATGGAGGCCAAGGGATTCGAGCGCAAGTACGGCGGCACCCTGGTCTGGGGCAACAACGAGATCCCGTGGAACTTCTCGTTCTCCACCGGCGGCCGTATCCCCTACGCCTTCCACACGCGCCGCGCCGACCTGGACGCGCTGATCCTGGACCGGGCCCGCGAGCTGGGTGCCTTCGTCGTGGAGGACGCGACGGTGAAGGACACCATCGAGGAGGACGGCCGGGTCGTCGGCGTCCGCTACGCCCTGCGCGGCATGAACGCCACCCACGAGGCCCGCGCCCGCATGGTCGTCGACGCCTCCGGGCAGGCCCGCGTCATCGGCCGCAAGTACTCCGAGGTCCACTGGCACGAGCAGCTGCGCAACGTCGCGGTGTGGACGTACTTCGACAACTGCCACCGGCTGCCGGGTGACGAGTGGAGCAACATCCTCATCGAGGGCACCCAGGACGGCTGGTTCTGGGGCATCCCGATCGACAAGGGCGTCTTCAGCGTCGGCTACGTGACGCGCTCGGAGATGGCCAGCGCCTCCGGGAAGTCCCTGGAGGACCTCTTCGACTCCGAGATCGCCTCCACCACCAAGCTGAAGGAACTCCTCAAGGACGCCACCCAGGCCGCGGGCTACCGCTCCGCGCGTGACTGGTCCTACGCCAACGAGCGCTTCCACGGCAACGGCTGGGTCCTGGTCGGCGACGCCGCCGCGTTCGTGGACCCGCTGTTCTCCACCGGCGTGGCGCTGGCGACCCTGGCGGCGAGCACCCTGTCGAAGGTCATCGACCAGATCCTTGAGCACCCGCACATCGAGGAGGAGGCGCTCGCCCGCTACTCCCGCTCCTACCAGGAGTTCTTCAACGACATCCGCGAGTTCGTCGAGGGGTTCTACGACCGCTCCAAGACCAAGGGCTTCTACTTCAACCTGGCCCAGGACATGGTCGACCCGGAGAAGAAGAACGACGCCGAGGTCGACTTCGTCAAGCTCGTCTCCGGGCTCAGCGGACGCCAGGGCGGCCTGTTCGAGCTGAACGTGGACGACCTCATCAAGGAGGGCGACGCCACCCCGGCCGCCGCCGGGGAGTAGCCGCCCGGCCGGCCGCACCACGAAGCTCCTGGCGGCGGGATCCCTCGGGGGACGCCCGCCGCCAGGAGCTTCGCCGTCTGCCCGGGGCACACGCCGCACGCCGGTGCCGCGGCCGGGTCAGCCCGCCCGGTCCGGCGCGGTCACCGGGGCGGGCCCGGCCGCGGCGGGCGGTCGGCCCTCCTCCGCGAGGACTTCCGTGCGCGGTGGGGGCGCGGGCGGTGCCCCCTGGCCGCGACCCCCGGAATGCCCGATGATCACCAGGGCGCCCGCCACGATCACCAGGTTCTTCAGGATGTACTGGCCCTCCAGGGTGCCGATGCACAGGGATTCCCAGGTCTCCTTCGGGAACAGGAAGAGCGGGGTGAACGTCCCCGCCATGTGCCCGAGCAGGACGATGACGGTGAGCGGACGGAGTTTCCCGCTGACCAGGAGCAGCCCGATCACCGTTTCCAGGGCGCCGGTCAGCACGGAGGCGGTCGTTCCCTCGATGAGCCCGAACGTCAGTTTTTCCACGGTATCCGCGGCCAGCGGTTCGGCCGGGCTCACTCCGGGAAAAAGCTTCGGCACCCCGAACCACAGGAAGATAATTCCTATAGCGGTCCGGAGTGCCGTGACCCCGATGGCGGCGCCGAGACCCTCGAGGAAACGAACAACCTGTCCGTAGATGCGCATGGGTTTTTACTCCCCCGCATGTGTCCCATTTCCGGATGAATCGCTTGAAGATTTTCATGTCCGGCTTAAGGCACGGTGGAGACGGAGCAGGACGAAGCTGCACCTCGGGCAGGAGGTCGGTGGAGGCCGCGGATATGGCGGAAAACGCCGTTCTCAGTGGCCGGAGGGCGCCGGGTTCAGCAGGACCCGCGCTTCCAGGGAGCCCTCGGCGAGCTGGTAGTACGTCTGGAGCTTGAAGTACTCGCCGCCGGGGTGGGCGGCGACGTTGTACAGGCCCTGGACGGGGCCGGGGTAGGTGTGCCCGACGCGGCCCGCGAACGTGGCCACCTTCTCCTCCAGGGCGATGCGCCCGGCCAGCGCCCGCGCGTCGGGGACCATGGTGGCGAAGGTGATCCGCTGGATCTTGTCGGAGTCCCACTTGAGGGTGGTGTAGATGCCCACCGCCTGCCGTGCCATCTGGAGCATCTGCTCGCTCGGCTCGCCCAGCCCCAGGTCGCGCAGCATCGCGCGGACGGTGTCCGGCTCGCGGCAGCTGTCGGGGAACTGCAGGAAGTAGACGTTCACCGTGCGGCTCGGGTAGTCGATCCCGATCATGCTGTTGCGGTCGTCCAGGCCGTAGCGGGCGTAGAAGTCGAGGTTCTCCCCCAGGCTGGCGGGCATCGACGGCAGCGCGGCGACCTTGGACAGCTTCTGCAGGTCGTTGCCGGGCAGGAACGTCCAGGTCTTCTTGAAGCCGTCGACGACGGAGAAGTCGACGCCGTGGGCGGTGACCGGCAGGTGTTCCTGGACGTCGTCCAGGAGGGTGCCCACCGGGTGGTCGGTCGCCTCGGCGATGTTCTTCGACACCGCGTAGCGGTAGGGGTTGACGTCCGCGGGCAGTGCCGTGAAACGGCAGTCCAGGTCCTGGCTGCCGCGCGTGGTCACCCGGAAAGCCACGACGACCTTCTCCAGGTCGTAGGCGGACAGGATCGGCCAGACCTTGTCACGCGAGGGGGATATGTTCAGCAGTCCGGACGTCTCCTCGATGGCGGCGTAAAGACCTTCCATGCCTGCGCTGGTCATTTGTCCTCCAGTTCACACTTAGCTTTTCTTTATTTCTGCGACGAGCAGGGCCGACGGGCATGGCACGCCCCATTTTCTTCACCCCGCGAAGTGTCGGCGCCGGGCACTCGCTATGTCAAGAAGATCCCTTTCCTTAGTTCATTTCGAGCGGCTCTTGAGCGGCGACTGGTAGGGTAACGGTTCAGGATTTCCCACATATGAATGGTCGGCATCGAATGCTTGGAGTCACTTGATGTCCGAAGGTATTTCCGATGGTTTTGGCGCGGAAGAGCTGTACTCGGTCATCGAAGAATCGGCCCGGCTGGTCGATGCACCGTTTTCCCGTGACAAGGTGTGGCCCGTCCTTTCCGCATTCGAGCGTGGGTTCTCGGCCGACGGCGGTGTCATCCTGAGTCTCCAGGCCAGTGACCGGGTCGCGGAGATGGAGTATTCAGTCCAGGTTTCCCCGGGGATCGGCGACCCTTATGGCCACGCTCTGGCCAGCGGAATTCTCACGCGGACCGACCACCCGGTGGCCACCCTGCTGCCGGAGATCGTGACCCTGGCGCCGACCAGTGAGCACTACGTCGACTGCGGGGTCGTCGGCGGTTTCAAGAAGATCTACGCGAACTTCCCGCACGACCCGCAGACGGTGTCGAAGCTGGCGGCCTGGCGTCCATGCCGCCCGCGGTGGCCGCGAACGCCGAGTTCTTCGCCCGGTACGGCCTGGACGAGGTGGCGCTGATCGGCGTCGACTACAAGAACAAGACGATGAACCTGTACTTCCAGCTCCCCGCCGCCGTCCGCGGGGACCTGGACGCGAAGGCCGTGCTGGCGATGCTGCGCGAGACCCGGATGAGCGAGCCGAGCGAGGAGATGCTGGCGTACGCGGCCCAGGCGTACCGGGTCTACACCACCCTCAGCTGGGACAGCGGCGACATCCAGCGGATCTCCTTCGCGCCGCAGCCGCGCCGCAGCCTGGACCTGGCCGAACTGCCCGCCCGGCTGGAGCCGAGGATCGAGCAGTTCATGCGCGCCACGCCGCACACCTACCCCGGCGCCCTGGTCAACGCCTCGGCCGCCAAGTGGTCGCCCCAGCGCGAAGTCCTGGACCTCGCGGCGTACTACCAGGTCTCCGCCGTGCACATGAAGGCAATCCAAGCTCAGGAAGGCGCCACCTCATGACGACATCCGGCCGCGCCCAGCAGATACCCTTCGACTTCGACAACGGCAACTTCGTCCGGGACCTGATCACCGCGCACGGCACCGGCGGCTACCCCCCGGCCGACGCCATGGCCCCCGGCGACGTGGCCTCCTACACCTGGGTGACCCATCTGCTGCAGACGTCCTGGTTCGACGCGCTGGCCCCCTACCACCCCACCGCGGTGGGCGTGTACTCGCAGATCCCGCGCCGCCCGGCCGAGGAGTCGGCGACCAACCGGAACAAGAACATCGCCGGTCTGCACGCCATGTTCCAGGTGGCCAAGGCCGTCTTCCAGGAGCGTGAGCCGGTGCTGCGGCACGCGATGGGCGCGCTCGGCCTGGATGCCGACGACGAGTCGCAGGACGTGACCACCGCGGTCGGCATCGGCAACACCGCGGGCAAGGCCATCGTCGCGGCCCGCGCCCACGACGGCATGAACGCCCTCGGCGACCAGGGCCGCGCCTACCACGGCCAGCCGTATGAGGACTACACCGGCTACCGGCCGGTGAACACCGCCGACGAGCTGACCGACCCCTCCCGCTGGCAGCCCGCGATCGAGCCGCACCGGCGGCGCATCGACGGCGGCCCCGGCGACAAGGCCGTCTTCACCGCCCAGCGCTTCGCCACCCCGCAGCTGGGCCTGGTCACCCCCCAGACCTACAAGGACCCCGGCGAGTTCGACCTGGCCGCGCCCCGGCACCTGGACCACACCGACGCCGCCGCCTACCGCAAGGCCGTCGACGAGGTCCTCAAGGCGTCGGCGCACCTGAGTGACGAGCAGAAGGTCAAGGCGGAGTTCTTCGAGCACACGCCCCTGTCGGTGACGCTGTCGCCGCGCGCCGCGGCCCTGGCGCACGACCTGGACCTGGACGGCTGGGTGCACCTGTTCATGGTGACGTCGGTGGCCCGGTTCGACAGCCTGATCGCCGCCTGGCACCACAAGCGCGCCCACGACAGCGTGCGGCCCTTCAGCGCGGTGCGGCACGTCTACGGCAGCCAGCCGGTCACCGCGTGGGGCGGGGTGGGCAAGGGCACCGTCGACGACATCCCCGCCGACGAGTGGACCGGCTACCTGCCGGTGGGCAACCACCCCGAGTACCCGTCCGGTTTCACCACCCTGTGCGCCGCGCAGGCGCAGGCCGCCCGCAGCTTCCTCGGCGACGACGTCCTCAACTGGACGCACTCCTTCCCGGCGGGTTCGGGCCAGAAGGAGCCGGGCGCCGTCCCGGCCACCGACCTGGAGCTGACCTGGGCCACCTGGAGCGACTTCGAGAAGGACTGCGCCGCCAGCCGGGTGTGGGCGGGCGCGCACTTCAAGAAGACCGTGGAGATCTCCCTCGCCTTCGGTGCCCAGTTCGGTGACCTGGCCCACGACTTCGTGCAGCGGCACATCAGCGGCGACGTCAGCGGCTGACCACCGCTGGCACGGCACGCACGACACGGCACGACCAGAGGGTGCCGTCCCTCTCTCTTCCCTCCCTTGACCAGGACAGGAACCCACTCATGACCATGTCCGGACGTTCTCCCGTCTCCAGTCTCCCGCTGGGCCGCAGGTCGCTGCTGTTCGGCGGGCTCGGCGGCGCCGCCGCCCTGACGGTGGGCGGGCTGGCCTCCGGCCCGGCCGCCGCCGCCGAGAGCGCCGAGCCGGCCCCGATCGACTTCGACCTCGACACCGACAACTTCCTTGAGTGGGCGCAGCCCAGCGACGACATGGCCGGCCAGTCACCGAACGGGGACCTGTTCGGCCCGATGGACGTGACCGTCTTCCTGTGGATCAACCGGCTGACGGCGCTGGCGGTGTTCGACGCGCTGGCGCCGTACCACGAGAGCGCGGTGGGCATCTACTCGCGCATCCCGCGGCGCCCCTCCAGCGAGAGCGCCACGAACCGCAACATGAACACCGCGGCCGTGCACGCCACGTACCAGATCTGGAAGCGGGTCCTGCCGACGAAGATGGCGAGCACGCGGGCGATGATGTCCGCGATGGGCCTGGACCCCGACGACACCTCGGAGAACCTGTCCAGCCCGGTGGGCATCGCCAACGTGGCCGCCAAGGCGGTGTGGGAGGGCCTGAAGAACGACGGCATGAACTTCCTCGGCTACGAGGGGGGCCGCAAGTACAACCCGCGCCCGTGGTCGGACTACACCGGCTACCGGCCCGTCAACACCGCGTTCGAGCTGAACAACCCCTCGCGCTGGCAGCCGCAGCTGCAGCCGCACAACGGGCGTCGGCTCGGCGGCGGCCACGGCGACATGGGCATCTACGTCGTGCAGCACATGGTCACCCCGCACCTGCGCAAGGTGAAGGCGCACATCTTCACCGACCCCTCCCGGTTCCGGCTGGCGCCGCCCACCCACGTCGACCACACCCGGCCGCGGGAGTACAAGCGCTCGGTGGACCAGATCCTGGAGGCGTCGGCGCACCTCACCGAGCGGCAGAAGCTGCTCAGCGAGGTGATGGACAACAAGGTCTGGGGCATCGGCCACTCGTCGATCGTCATGGCCCGCCAGCACACCGAGCAGTTGGGGATGCACGGCTGGATCCACTACATGCTGGAGCACATCCTGGCCACGTTCGAGCCGACGATCGTCGCCTGGCACCACAAGGTGGCCTACGACGCGGTGCGGCCGGTCAGCGCCGTCCGGTACCTGTACGGCAACCGCAAGCTGACCGCGTGGGGCGGTCCGGGCAAGGGCACGGTCAAGGACCTGCCCGCCTCGGAGTGGGCCAGCTACCTGGGCGTCAGCGACCACCCGGAGTACCCCTCGGGCTCCACGACGATCGCCGCCGCCTCGGCGCAGTCGGCGCGCCGTACCTTCGGTACCGACACGCTGGACTGGAAGTTCACGATCGCCGCCGGCAAGTCGCTGGTGGAGCCGGGCATCACCCCGCACGGTGACCTGCCGATCCACATCCGTACCTGGAGCGAGTTCGCCCGGATCTGCGCCGACAGCCGGGTGTGGGGCGGTGTCCACTTCCAGAAGACCGTCGACAGGTCCCTGGAGCTGGGTGAGCAGTTCGGTGACCTGGCCCACGAGTTCGTCCAGCGGCACGTCAAGGGCAACGTCAAGGGCTGAGTCCCGGCGCCCGCCGCGCAACGGCTTTCGTTCGGTGAGCCGTTGCGCGGCCCTTACCCAGCCCTTCTCGTGAAGGGTCCTTCCGCAGGCTCGCCTGGCTTCCTGCCATGAACAAGGAAGACGATCACCATGACGACGTCCGGACCCACCAGTTCCACGCTGGGCCGCAGATCGCTGCTCGTCGGCGGCGCCTCGGCCATGGCCATGTCCACGCTGCTGTTCGCCCGTACGGCCGGTGCCGCCACCGAGGAGGCGCCGCACATCGACTTCGACCTCGACACCGGCAACTACGTCAAGTGGGCGCAGCCCAGTGACGAGCAGGCCGGGCACGCGGCCAGCCTGACGGTCATCGCGCCGATGGACGCGACCGTGTTCCTGTGGACGAACCGGGCGGCGATCCTGGCGGTGTTCGACGCGCTGGCGCCGTACCACGAG
The DNA here is from genome assembly GCF_042674625.1 of Streptomyces flavalbus. NCBI lineage: Bacteria > Bacillati > Actinomycetota > Actinomycetes > Kitasatosporales > Streptomycetaceae > Streptomyces > Streptomyces flavalbus. The sequence goes on along the minus strand of NZ_JBHTEB010000001.1, from coordinate 7,765,347 downwards.
AGCGCGGTGGGCCTGCACTCGCGCATCCCGCGGCGTCCGTCCAGCGAGTCGGTGACCAACCGGAACATGAACATCGCCGTCATCCACGCCCAGCTGGGCATCTGGAAGCGGCTGCTGCCCACCGCCGTGGGGGCCCTGCGGCAGATGATGACCGCGCTCGGCCTGGACCCGGACGACACCTCCGAGGACCTGTCCAGCCCGGTCGGCATCGGCAACGTGGCCTCCCGCAAGGTGTGGGAGTTCCTCGAGCACGACGGGATGAACCTGCTGGGCGACGAGGGCGGCCGGAAGTACAACCGTACGCCGTGGGCGGACCCCACCGGCTACCGGCCCGTCAACACCGCCTACGAGCTGGTCAACCCCTCGCGCTGGCAGCCGCAGCTGGGCCCGCACAACGGGCGCCGGGTCGGCGGCGGCAACGGCGACATGGGCATCTACGTCGCCCAGCACTTCGTCACCCCGCAGGCGGGGCGGACCACGCCGCACATCTTCTCCGACCCCTCCCGCTACCACCTGGCCCCGCCCACGCACAGCGACCACACCAACCCGCGCGCCTACAAGCGGTCGGTGGACGAGATCATCGAGGCGTCGGCGAACCTGGACGACAAGCGCAAGGTCCTCGCCGAGGTCATGGACAACAAGCTGTGGGGCATCGGCCACTCCAGCATCGTGGTGGCCCGGCAGAACGACCGCGACGACCACATGGGCGTGCACGGGTGGGCGCACTGGGTGCTCATCAGCATCCTGTCGACGTTCGACACGCTGATCGCCGCCTGGTACCAGAAGGCGAAGTACGACGCGGTGCGGCCGGCCAGCGCGGTGCGGCACGTGTACGGGCGTAGCAAGCTGACCGCGTGGGGCGGTCCGGGCGTGGGCACGGTCAACGACATCCGTGCCGACGAGTGGGCCAGCTACCTGCCGGTGAGTGACCACCCGGAGTACCCGTCGGGGTCGACGTCGATCTGTTCCGCCGGGTCGCAGGCGGCGCGGCGGTACTTCGGTTCCGACACGCTGGACTGGCGCTTCACCGTTCCGGCCGGTGCGCTGGGGGTGGAGCCGGGGCTGACGCCCGCGAAGGACACGGAGGTGTACTTCCCCACCTTCACGTCCCTGGACCAGGCGTGTGCCCGCAGCCGGGTGGACGGTGGCGTGCACTTCAAGACGACGGTGGAGCGGTCCCTGGAGTTCGGCCGGCCGTTCGGTGACATGGCCTACGAGTTCGTCACGCGGCAGGTCAAGGGCGACGTGAAGAAGTGACCTGCTCCTGTTGGTGCGGTGGACGCCCGCCCGCGCGGGCGGGCGTCCACCGTGCCAGTGCCCTACCTTCTCAAGGACAAGGAACGAAAAAGCTATGACGACGTCAGGTCGTTCCACGGTTTCCGTCTTCGCGCCGCAGCGCAGAACGCTGCTGTTCGGTGGGCTCGGGGGTGCCGCGACGTTGGCGCTGGCGGGGGCCGGTTTCTCCGGCTCGGCCGCCGCCGCCGAGGACGCCGCCGAGAACCTCACGGTCGACTTCGACCTGGACACCGGCAACTACATCAAGTGGGCCCAGCCCAGCGACGCGCGGGCCGGGCAGTCGCCCACCTTGGACTTCGTCGGGCCGATGGACGCCACCGTGTTCCTGTGGACGAACCGCACCACGATGCTGGCGGCGTTCGACGCGCTGGCGCCGTACCACCCGACGGCGGTGGGTGTGTACTCGCGCATCCCGCGCCGTCCGGCCAGTGAGTCGGCGACCAACCGGAACCTGAACATCGCCGCCCTCTACGCCCAGCTGGGCATCTGGAAGCGGTTGCTGCCGCGGAACGTGGCCGGGCTGAAGCAGCTGATGGTCGCGCTCGGCCTGGACCCCGAGGACACCTCGGAGAACCTGACCAGCCCGGTCGGCATCGGCAACGTGGCCGCGAAGAACACCTGGAACGCCCTGAAGAACGACGGCATGAACGTCCTGGGCTACGAGGGCGGCCGTAAGTACAACCCGCGCCCGTGGGCGGACTACACCGGCTACGAGCCGGTGAACACGCCGTTCAAGCTGAACAACCCCTCACGCTGGCAGCCGCAGCTCGGCCCGCACAACGGCCGCCGCGCCGGGGGCGGCCCGGGCGACATGGGCATCTACGTCTCCCAGCACTTCGTCACCCCGCAGATCGGGCGGACCAGGGCGCACATCTTCTCCGACCCCGCCCAGTTCGACATCGCCCCGCCCACGTACAGCGACCACACCCGGCCCCGGGAGTACAAGCGGTCGGTGGACGAGATCATCGAGGCGTCGGCCAACCTCAACGACGAGCGCAAGGCGCTCGCCGAGATCATGGAGAACAAGCTGTGGGGCATCGGCCACTCCTCCATCGTCATCGCCCGCCAGTACGACCAGGACGACTCGATGGGTGTGCACGGCTGGTGCCACTGGATGCTCCAGCACATCCTGGCGACGTTCGACACGCTGATCGCGTGCTGGTACCTGAAGCGCACGTTCGACGCGGTGCGGCCGATCAGCGCGGTGCGGCACGTGTACGGCAGGAGCAAGCTGACCGCGTGGGGCGGTCCGGGCAGGGGCACGGTCAACGACATCCCCGCCAACGAGTGGCGCGGCTACCTGCCCACCGGTGACCACCCGGAGTACCCCTCGGGTTCGACGACGCTGTGCGCGGCGGCCTCGCAGACGGCGCGGCGCTACTTCGGCTCCGACGAGTTGCACTGGACGTTCGAGTTCAAGGCCGGGCAGTCGTTGGTGGAGCCGGGCATCGGTCCCGCGAGGGACGTGCAGGTGCACTTCGCGACCTGGACCGAGTTCGACAAGGCCTGCGCGCAGAGCCGGGTGGACGGCGGCGTCCACTTCCGCAAGACCATCGAGCGGTCCCTGGTCTGGGGTGAGCAGTTCGGCGACCTGGCCCACGAGTTCGTGCAGCGGCAGGTCAAGGGCGAAGTCAAGGGATGACCTGCGCTGCCACCGGCGCGCGCTCGGCCCGGCCGGGCGCGCTCTGTTCTTCCTTCCGTCCCGCTTGCGTTTTTGCAGCAACCTCCACAGAACGGGGACACGCATGACGTCCGCACACACCTCCGTCACCGACCTGTCGCTGGGCCGAAGAACGCTGCTGGGAGGTGCCTCGGCGGCGGTGCTGTCGGCGCTGGCCTTCCCCCGGCTGGCGGCTGCCGCCGACGGCAAGGAGCTGGCGGTCGACTTCGACCTGGAGCACGGCAACTACATCAAGTGGACCCAGCCGCAGGACGCGCAGGCCGGGCTGGAGGGCAGGCTGGCGTTCATCGGCCCGATGGACGTGACGGTGTTCCTGTGGACGAGCCGCACCGCGATGCTGGCGGTGTTCGACGCGCTGGCGCCGTACCACGAGAGCGCGGTGGGGATCTTCACGCGGATCCCGCGGCGTCCGGCCGCGGAGTCGGCGACCAACCGGAACATGAACATCGCCACGATCTACGCCCAGTTGGGCATCTGGAAGCGGATGCTGCCCAACGACACGGCGGGCATCCGGCAGTTGATGACCGCGTTCGGTCTGGACCCCGACGACACCTCGGAGAACCTGTCCAGCCCGGTCGGCATCGGCAACGTGGCGGCGAAGAACGCCTGGGCGGCGCTGTCGCACGACGGGATGAACGTCCTGGGCTACGAGGGTGGCCGTAAGTACAACCCGCGCCCGTGGGCGGACTACACCGGCTACGAACCGGTGAACACGCCGTTCAAGCTGAACAACCCCTCGCGCTGGCAGCCGCAGCTGCAGCCGCACAACGGGCGGCGGGCCGGGGGCGGTCCGGGTGACATGGGCATCTACGTCACCCAGCACTTCGTCACCCCGCAGGCCGGCCGGGCCAAGGCGCTCATCTTCGACGACGTGCGCCAGTTCCAGCTGGCGCCGCCCGCGCACAGCGACCACACCAACCCGCGCGCCTACAAGCGGTCGGTGGACGAGATCGTCGAGGCGTCGGCGTCGCTGACCGACGAGCGCAAGGCGCTCGCGGAGATCATGGAGAACAAGCTCTGGGGCATCGGCTACTCCTCCATCGTGATCGCCCGCAAGTACGACGCGGACGACCACATGGGTGTGCACGGGTGGGCGCAGTGGCTGCTCCAGCACCTCCTGGCCACGTTCGACCCGCTGATCGCGGCCTGGCACTTCAAGCGCACGTACGACGCGGTGCGCCCGGTCAGCGCGGTGCGGCACGTGTACGGCAGGAGCAAGCTGACCGCGTGGGGCGGGCCCGGCATGGGCACCGTCGACGACATCCCCGCCAACGAGTGGCGCAGCTACCTGCCGGTGGGTGACCACCCGGAGTACCCCTCGGGGTCGACGACGCTGTGCTCGGCCACCTCGCAGGCGGCCAGGCGGTTCTTCGGCTCGGACGAGCTGGACTGGACGATCAACTACCCGGCCGGTTCCACGCTGATCGAGCCCGGTATGACCCCGGGCAGGGACCTGTCGATCCACTTCGCCACGTGGACCGACTTCACCCGCACCTGCGGCAGGAGCCGGGTCTGGGGCGGGGTGCACTTCAGCAAGACGGTGGAGCGCTCCATCGCCCTGGGTGAGCAGTTCGGTGATCTGGCCCACGCGTTCGTGCAGCGGCAGGTCAAGGGCGAGGTCCACGGCTGAGCCTGCCCCGTTCGTGGTGACCGGTGGCGGTGCGCGCGGGTGCGCGCCCGCCGCCGTCCCGCTGTGTCAACTGACCGGCCTCCGTCTTCTTCAGGGGGCGGGCCTGCCGCCCGCCCGGGGACGGGGCCTTCCTGCCAAGCAGAAGGAAGACGAACATGATGTCCGGACTGAACCCGGTCCTCAGCTCCTCGATGGGCCGCAGATCGCTGATCGCCGGCGGCTCGGCCGCCTTGCTGTCCACGCTGGCGTTCTCCCGCACGGCGGGTGCGGTCACCAGCGAGGAGCAGGTCGAGGTCGACTTCGACCTGGACACCGGCAACTACGTCAAGTGGGCCCAGCCGCAGGACGCCAAGGGCGGCTACTACTCCCCCAGCCTGAACTTCATCGGTCCGATGGACGCCACGGTGTTCCTGTGGACGAACCGGGCGGCGATGCTGGCGGCGTTCGACGCGCTGGCGCCGTACCACGAGACCGCGGTCGGGGTGTACTCGCGCATCCCGCGGCGTCCGGCCGCGGAGTCGGCGACCAACCGGAACATGAACATCGCCGTCATCCACGCCCAGTTGGGCATCTGGAAGCGGTTGCTGCCGCTGAACGTGGGCGGTCTGAAGCAGCTGATGGTGGCGCTCGGCCTGGACCCCGAGGACACCTCGGAGAACCTGACCAGCCCGGTCGGCATCGGCAACGTGGCGGCGAAGAACGCCTGGGCGGCGCTGTCGCACGACGGGATGAACGTCCTGGGCTACGAGGGCGGGCGTAAGTACAACCCGCGCCCGTGGGCGGACTACACCGGCTACGAGCCGGTGAACACGCCGTTCAAGCTGAACAACCCCTCGCGGTGGCAGCCGCAGTTGGGCCCGCACAACGGGCGCCGGGTCGGCGGGGGACCCGGCGACATGGGCATCTACGTCGGCCAGCACTTCGTCACGCCGCAGATCCGGCTGACCAAGCCGCACATCTTCGACGATCCGGCCCGGTTCCAGCTCGCCGCGCCCACGTTCAGCGACCACACCCGGCCCCGGGAGTACAAGCGGTCGGTGGACGAGATCATCGAGGCGTCCGCCAACCTCGACGACGAGCGCAAGGCGCTCGCGGAGATCATGGACAACAAGCTGTGGGGCATCGGCTACTCCTCGATCGTGGTCGCCCGCAACCACGACGCGGACGACACGATGGGCGTGCACGGCTGGGCCCAGTGGACGCTGCAGAGCATCCTGGCGACCTTCGACACGCTGATCGCGTGTTGGCACCAGAAGTACCGCTACGACGCGGTGCGTCCGCTCAGCGCGGTGCGGCACGTGTACGGCAGGAGCAAGCTGACCGCGTGGGGCGGGCCCGGCATGGGCACCGTCGACGACATTCCCGCCAACGAGTGGCGCAGCTACCTGACCACCGGTGACCACCCGGAGTACCCGTCGGGGTCCACGACGCTGTGTGCCGCCGGGTCGCAGACGTCGCGGCGGTTCTTCGGCGACGACACCCTGGACTGGACGTTCGTCTTCCCGGCCGGGTCCTCGCGCACGGAGCCGGATGCTGTGCCTGGCCGGGACGTCGACGTGCACTTCGCCACCTGGTCGGAGTTCGACAAGGCGTGTGCCCGTAGCCGGGTCGACGGCGGTGTCCACTTCCGCAAGACCGTCGAGCGGTCCCTGGTCTTCGGTGAGCAGTTCGGTGACCTGGCGCACGAGTTCGTGCAGCGGCAGGTCAGGGGCGGCAAGAGCTGAGCCCTGTGCTGGTCGGTCGTGTTCTGCCGCGCGGCGGCGGGCCCTGGTGCCCGCCGCCGCGCGCGGCGTGTGCCGGGCGCGGCAGGACCGGGGCGCGCGAAGGCGGGGCGTAGGAAGGCGGGGCGTAGTGAGGCGGGCACGAAAAAGGCGGGGGGCGCTGCCGGGTCCGGTCTGCGGATACGGCAGCGCCCCCCGCGGGGGTGTGTCACACGGTGCCTGACGTGGCGTCGGCGGGGCGGCCGACGGTGTCGGGGTGTTCCATCACCGTCATGGCCCGCTCGAGCATCTCCACCAGGCCGGTGTCCTCGCTGTGGTCGCCCCACAGCACCTGGTGCAGGGCGCCGGTCACGGCGCCGACCAGGACGTGGATCTCCAGGTTGTCGGCGGGCAGGCCCGCGCGTTCGGCGAGCAGTTCGCTGACGGATCTGGCCCAGCTGTCCTGGGACTCGCCGACCAGGGCCCGCATCGCGGGGATCTGGCGCACGAGCTTGCGCCGCCACCGGTACTCCTCGCTGAAGTCCTCGGCCAGCCTGCGCACCATCTCGGTCACCACCGCCCGCAGGGCGGCCAGCGGCGGCTCGCCCGGGGGGCGTTCCCGCAGGAACGCCATCATGTAGTTGGCGTAGTCGTCGGTGAGGACGATGTGTTCCTTGCTGGGGAAGTAGCGGAAGACGGTGCTGGGTGACACCTCGGCGGCGGCGGCGATCTGCTCGATGGTGGTGCTGTCGTACCCTCGCTCGTCGATCAGCCGACGGGCCGCCTCGCGGATCGCGTGGCGGGTGCGCAGCTTCTTGCGTTCACGCAGGCCGAGGCCGTCTGCGGCGACTGCGAGACCCGATACCGGTGCACTGGTCGTTGTAGAGGGCATACGGCTCATTGTCGCGCACCGTCCGCGATGTCGGACAGCGTATCGGGGACGGGCTGTTCCTTGTGGGTGTCCCCGTCCTTGCTGGCCGGGCGGCTGTCGGGCAGCTTGAGGGCGGCCAGCGCCGCGGCGAGGACACCGGCGATGCCGCACACCAGCATCACCGTGCTCATGCCGTCGACGAACGCGGACTCCGCGGAGCGGGCGAGGGCGGGCAGGTCGAGCTGGGCGGCGACGGCCTGGGCGGCGACCACGGACTCGTCGGCGGCGTCGGCCGCCTCGGCCGGGACCCCGCTGGTGTCGAGCCGGTCGGCGAACACGCCGCTGAGGACGCTGCCCAGCAGGGCGATGCCGATGGCGCCGCCGACCTGGCGCAGGGTGGTGTTCAGGCCGCTGCCGGTGCCTTCCTTGCCCTGCGGCAGCACCGCGAGGGCGGTGTCCAGGGCCGGGACCATCACCAGGCTCACGCCCAGACCGGTCAGGCTCATCCACACCACGGTGAAGCCGTAGCCGGAGTTGGTGTCGGTGGTGCTGCCCAGGAACATCGCCGCGGACATGATGAGCAGGCCCGCGATGACCAGCGGCCGGGTGCCGATCTTGGCGGTCAGCGGCGGCACGATCTTGGCGACGACGATCATGCCCGCCATCAGCGGCATCATGCGTACGCCGGTGGCGAAGGCGTCGTTGCCCTGGATGACCTGGAGGTACTGCGGCAGGACGAACATCAGGCCCATGAAGGTGAACATGCCCAGGATGAGGAAGAGCGTGTTCCAGCGGAAGACCGGGTTGCCCAGCAGTTCGAGGTCCACCATCGGCCGGGGCTGGCGGCGTTCGCGCAGCACCAGACCGGCGACCACCAGCACACCGCCGGTGATCGCGGTGATGATGACGGGGTCGCCCCAGCCCTTGGCGGGGGCCTCGATGATGCCGTAGACGAAGGCGCCGAGACCGGCGACGCCCATGAGCGCGCTCAGTACGTCGACCCGGGGGGCGGAGGGGTCCTTGGTCTCGGGGATCAGCAGCAGGCAGGCGATGATGCCGATGGCGACCAGCGGGACGTTGATGACGAAGATCGACCCCCACCAGAAGTGGTCCAGGAGCCAGCCGCCGATCAGCGGTCCGAGCGGCAGGCCGATCGACACGCCCACGGTGACGATCGCGATGGCCTTGGTCTGCTCCTCGCCCTTGAACAGGGTCGGGATGATGGACAGCGTCAGCGGCATGATCAGGGAACCGCCCAGGCCCATGATGGCGCGGGCCCCGATGAGCGCGCCGGGGCTGTCCACGAGCATTCCGATGATGGAGCCGCCGAGGAAGATCAGGAGTCCGGCGATCAGCAGTTTGCGCCGTCCGAAACGGTCGCCGAGGAAGCCCGCGGGGAGCATCGCTGCGGCGAAGACCACGGCATAGGCGTCGATGATCCACTGCAGCTCGCCCGTGGAGGCCCCGGTGTCGGAGGCCAGGGTGGGCAGGGCGACGTTCAGGATCGTCGTGTCGAATCCGACGACGAGGACGCTGATCGTGAGTCCGATCAGCGCTAACCAGCGATTTTTGACAGCCATAAGGAAATGCTAGCAGCTGTCACTTGCGAGCTGGTAGAGATTGGATGCCTCTCCCCCTCGCTGATCATGGCCTGGCGGGCGCCCGCACACGACAGCCGCCGGGGGCGCGGTCAGCCGGCCCGGTTCGCCTCGCGCAGGACCGCCTCGGCCTCGGCCACCGGGTCCGCGGGGGTGTCCTGCGCGCCGGGGATGACCAGGTGGACGCCCTCGACGCGGTCGTCCCGCAGGTCGAGGGCGATACCGCCGAGCACCCGCCCGGCACGGTCCCGCAGCAGGGAGCCGGGACGGCCGCTGAAGCGGTGCTCCTCCAGCCGCACGCCGATCCCGGCCAGCGGCGGGACGACGGCCGTCAGCAGCCGGGCCACGTTGCGGGCGCCGGTGACGTGGGCGGGCCAGGGCAGCGGCTCGCCGCCGCCGTCACTGGCCACGGCGACCGCGGCGACGATCTGCCGGGCCGCCTCCCCGGAGCAGCCCAGGGCGGCGGCCGTCTCCCAGGCGCCGCACCCGAACGCTTCCCGCAGCACGAACACCGCCCGCTCAAGCGGGGAGAGCCGCTCCAGCGCCAGCAGGGCCGCCGTCAGCAGCGACTCGGCCAGCTGAGCCGGGGCCCGCCGCCGCGCGCCGTCGTCCCCGCCGTCGTCCTGGCCGCCGCCGGGCAGCGGGCCGGCGGGCCACGGCCCGCGGTGCGTCTGCTGGCGCAGGCGTGCCGCGCGCAGCACACCGGTGCAGACGGCGATGACCTCGGCCGCGAGGTGCCCCTCGACGGACGCGGGCCGCGCCGCGGTGCCCGCCCAGCGCAGCCGGGCCGTCTCGACCGCGTCCCGTGCCTGGTCCGCGCCGCCCAGCGCCCGCCGGGCGATGGCGAACAGCAGCGGCCGTACCGCCTCGAACTCCTCGGCCCTGGTCACGGGCGCCTCCTTGGTGGGATCCCCAAACGCGCCGGGCGGGCCGCGGACCGCCACCGCCCCGCCCGGACATGCCGCGGCGGCGCGCCCGCCGACCGGGGGCTGGGAAACCGGCGGGCGCACCGCACCAGGGGGTGTGCGGGCGTCATCGTAGGGGCGGTGGCCGGTGGTGGCCCGTGGGGTGGACGGAACGTCGAGTTCGGTTCCGGCAGGTCACGACTGTCCGGAGACCAGCCCGGGAACCGGCCGGGGCGTCGTGGTGGACGGTTCGTCCCCCTCCTGCCGTCGGCCGCGGGCGGTCAGGCCCAGGGTGGCCAGCAGGGCGAGTGCGACCGGCGCGGCCAGGACGAGCAGGACCCTGGCCAGGGACCAGCCCGCGTCGACCATGAGGCCGCCGAACAGGCCGCCGAAGAGCGGGCCGACCTTGCCCGCGCTGTTGGCCCAGCTGACGCCGGTGGCGCGGGCGGACGGCGGGTAGGTGACCGCGGTGATCGCCTGGAGGACGGAGGTGGCCGCGGGCAGGCACAGGCCGAGCAGGAACGCGGTGACGAGCAGCGCGAGGAACTGCCCCGCCGTCGCGGCGGCGGCGCCGAGTCCGGCCGCGGTCAGCACCCACAGGGCGGTCAGCACCCGGAAGCGGTCGAACCGTTTGAGGACGAAGGACACCGACAGCTGTCCGATCAGGCCGCCCCAGCCGAACGCCGCCACGGACACCGCGGCCTTGGACTCCGACAGGCCGCCGTCCTCGGCCAGTTCGGGCAGATAGGTGATGATGACGAAGGCGATGCCCTGGCCGAGGAAGAAGCACAGCCACAGCGGCAGCGTCAGCAGGGCGAACCGCCGGGACAGCACCGTCTTCGGGCCGGGCTGCCGGGCGCGCTTGCGCCGGGTGCCGTGGCTGAAGTCCACGGTGGAGAAGTCCTTGTCCGTGTCCTCGAAGACGCTCGCCAGTACGGCGCGCACCTCATGCTCCGGGCGCCCGCGGGCGGTCAGCACGCTGGCGGACTCCGGGATGGTGCGCACGAGCGCGGGGAGCAGCAGCAGCGGGGCGAGCCCGCAGACCACCAGCAGGGTGGGCCAGCCCGCGGTGGAGTTCAGTACCGCGGCGAGGATGCCGCCGACGGTGGTACCGGCGGTCACCCCGGCGAAGGCCAGCGCCACCATCTGGAGCCTGCGGGCGGCGGGCATCCAGTCCGCGACCAGTGCCATCACCGTCGGCAGGACCGCGCCCAGGCCCAGACAGGCCAGGGCCCGCAGTCCGGCGAACGCTCCGATGCCGCCGGTCAGGCCCATGGCGGCGGTGCCCAGGCCGAAGGTGGCGGTGCCGGCGACGGTGATGGCCTTGCGGCCGTAGCGGTCGGCGAGCGGACCGGCGACCACCCCGCCGATGATCACCGCCAGGACGGTCACGGTCACCGTCACCGTCACGGCCCGGTCACCCACCCCCCAGTCGTCCTTGATCCGGGGGTAGACGAAAGCGGCGACGCTGAGGTCCAGCCCCTCGGCCACCATCGCCAGCAGGCCCACTGTGACGATGCGCCGCTGGCGGGCGCCCATCGGCCGCTGGTCGATGTACTCCTGCGGGCTCAGGCGTGCCGAGGCATCCGTGCTCATGGGCGGCGCCCCTTTCTTTGCGGTCTTGTCCAAGGCGCGTGGTTCATCCGACGGTCCAGGTGTCGCCGCCGGCGAGGAGGGCGGCGAGGTCGCCCTTGCCGCGCTGTTCGACGGCCTGGTCGAGCTGGTCGGCCATGAGGTCGTCGTAGACGGGGCGGGTGACGGAGCGCAGGACGCCGATGGGGGTGTGGTGCAGGGTGTCGGGGTCGGCGAGCCGGGACAGCGCGAACGCGGTCGTCGCGGACGCGGCGTGCGCGTCGTGCACGAGGACCTGGTGCTCGTTCTCCGGCGTGACGGTGACGACCTTCAGCTCCCCGCTCGCCGCATCCCGGATGACGCCCTTGGCCTGGTCGGCGCCGAAGCGGATGGGCTGGCCGTGTTCCAGGCGGATCACCGCCTCCTGGGCCTGCTGCTTGTCCTTCAGCGCGTCGAAGGCGCCGTCGTTGAAGATGTTGCAGTTCTGGTAGATCTCGATCAGTGCCGTGCCCGGGTGGTCGGCGGCCTGCCGCAGTACGTCGGTGAGGTGCCTCCGGTCGGAGTCGAGGGTGCGGGCGACGAACGACGCCTCCGCGCCCAGCGCGAGGGAGACGGGGTTGAAGGGGGCGTCCAGGGAGCCCATCGGCGTCGACTTGGTGATCTTGCCGACCTCGGAGGTGGGTGAGTACTGGCCCTTGGTCAGGCCGTAGATGCGGTTGTTGAACAGCAGGATCTTCAGGTTGACGTTGCGGCGCAGGGCGTGGATGAGGTGGTTGCCGCCGATGGAGAGGGCGTCGCCGTCGCCGGTGACCACCCACACGGACAGGTCGCGGCGGGAGGCGGCAAGTCCGGTGGCGATGGCGGGGGCGCGGCCGTGGATGGAGTGCATCCCGTAGGTGTTCATGTAGTACGGGAAGCGGGAGGAGCAGCCGATGCCGGAGACGAAGACGATGTTCTCCTTCGCCAGGCCGAGCTGGGGCATGAAGCCCTGGACGGCGGCGAGGATGGCGTAGTCGCCGCAGCCCGGGCACCAGCGCACTTCCTGGTCGGACTTGAAGTCCTTGGGCACGAGGCGCAGTTCAGTGGTCATCGCAGGGTGGCTTCCAGTACGTGGGCGAGCTGCTCTTCCTTGAACGGCATCCCGTTGACCTGGGTGTAGGGCGTCACGTCGGCGAGGTAGCGGGCGCGCAGCAGCAGCGACAGCTGGCCCAGGTTCATCTCCGGCACCACGATGTGCCGGTAGCGGGCCAGGACCGTGCCCAGGTTGGGCGGGAACGGGTTGAGGTGGCGCAGATGGGCCTGCGCGATCTCCTTGCCCGCGGTGCGCAGTCTTCGGACCGCCGCGGTGATCGGCCCGTACGTCGATCCCCAGCCCAGCACGAGCGTGCGCGCGGTGCCGGTGGGGTCGTCGACCTCGACGTCGGGGACGTCGACGCCGTCGATCTTGGCCTGCCGGGTGCGGACCATGAAGTCGTGGTTGGCGGGGTCGTAGGAGATGTTCCCGGTGCCGTCCTGCTTCTCGATCCCGCCGATGCGGTGCTCAAGGCCCGGCGTGCCCGGAATCGCCCACGGGCGGGCCAGGGTGTGCGGGTCGCGTTTGTAGGGCCAGAAGACCTCGGTGCCGTCCTCCAGGGTGTGGTTCGGACCCTGGGCGAAGGGGGTGCGCAGGTCGGGGAGGTCGTCGGGGGCGGGGATGCGCCAGGGTTCGGAGCCGTTGGCGAGGTAGCCGTCGGACAGCAGCATCACCGGGGTGCGGTAGGTCAGCGCGATCCGGGCGGCCTCCAGGGCGGTGTCGAAGCAGTCGGCCGGGGTGCGCGGGGCGAGGACCGGGACCGGCGCCTCACCGTTGCGGCCGAACATCGCCTGGAGCAGGTCCGCCTGCTCGGTCTTGGTCGGCAGGCCCGTGGAGGGGCCGCCGCGCTGGATGTCGATGACCAGCAGCGGCAGTTCGAGGGAGACGGCCAGTCCGATGGTCTCGCTCTTGAGCGCGACACCGGGACCGGAGGTGGTCGTGACGGCCAGCGAGCCGCCGAAGGCCGCGCCCAGCGCCGCGCCGATGCCCGCGATCTCGTCCTCCGCCTGGAAGGTCCGCACGCCGAAGTTCTTGTGCTTGCTCAGCTCGTGCAGGATGTCCGAGGCCGGGGTGATCGGGTACGAGCCCAGGAACAGCGGCAGATCCGCCTGCCGGGACGCGGCGACCAGGCCGTAGGACAGCGCCAGGTTCCCGGAGATGTTGCGGTACGTCCCCGTGGGGAACGCCTGCTGCGCCGGAGCCACCTCGTAGGAGACCGCGAAGTCCTCGGTCGTCTCCCCGAAGTTCCAGCCCGCCCGGAACGCGGCGATGTTCGCCGCCGCGATCTCCGGCTTCTTGGCGAACTTCGTCTTCAGGAAGGTCTCCGTGCCCTCCGTGGGCCGGTGGTACATCCAGCTCAGCAGCCCCAGCGCGAACATGTTCTTGCTGCGCTCGGCCTCCTTGCGGGAGAGGTCGAAGTCCTTCAGCGCCTCCACCGTCAGCGTCGTCAGCGGCACCGGGTGCAGGTGGTAGCCGTCGAGGGAGCCGTCCTCCAACGGGTTGGCCGCGTAGCCGACCTTCTGCATCGCGCGCTTGGTGAACTCGTCGGTGTTGACGATGATTTCGGCGCCGGGTGGGAGGTCGGTGAGGTTGGCTTTGAGGGCGGCGGGGTTCATCGCGACCAGGACGTTCGGGGCGTCGCCGGGGGTGATGATGTCGTGGTCGGCGAAGTGCAGTTGGAACGAGGACACGCCGGGCAGGGTGCCCGCGGGGGCGCGGATCTCGGCGGGGAAGTTCGGCAGGGTGGACAGGTCGTTGCCGAACGACGCCGTCTGGGAGGTGAAGCGGTCCCCGGTGAGCTGCATACCGTCGCCTGAGTCCCCCGCGAACCTGATCACCACCCGGTTCAGACGCTGCACGGGCATGAGCACTCCTTCACGACGGTGGGGGGTGGGGGTGGGTCAGGCGGCGGTGCGGACGGTCTCGGTCTCCGCCGGGGGGTCGGGCGCGTAGGGGGTGGCGGTGTCGGCGGCGGTGGGGCGGCCGAGGATCCAGTTCAGGAGCGGGCCGGTCATCGCGGTGGTGATGACGGCCATGACGACCATGAGCGAGTACAGGTCGCGTCCGAGGAAGCCCAGTTGCAGGCCCACGTTGAGGACGATGAGTTCGGTCAGGCCGCGGGTGTTCATCAAGGTGGCGAGCGCGGCGGCGGGCCGGGGGGGCATCCGGTGCAGGCGGGCGGCGGTGAACGCGCCGAGGAACTTGCCGCCGACGGCGACGAGGAGGATCAGCGCGAGGGCTCCCAGCGCGGACCCGTCCAGGGTGGACAGGTCGACCTGGAGGCCGGAGACCAGGAAGAACACCGGCAGCAGCAGGGTGGAGGTCATCTGCCCGAGGCGGTCGTGGATGTGGGTGCGCAGGCGGTCGGTGCCGGTGCGCGGGAGGACCGCGCCGAAGAGGAAGGCGCCGAAGATGTAGTGCAGGCCGACCCATTCGGTGGCGGCGGCGGACAGCAGCAGGCCCGCCAGGACGCACGCGAACACCGTGGGGGTGAGGGTGAGGTGCGGCCTGCTTTCGGCGTAGCGGCGCAGCAGGGGCCGTACGGCGAGGAGCATGGCGGCCAGGTAGGGGATGGCCAGCAGCATCCGCCACTGGTCGGCGTCGGCGGAGCCGCTGGCGGCGACGATGACGGCGAGCAGGGTCCAGGCGAGGACGTCGCCGATGGCGGCGCAGGCGATGGCCATGGCGCCCAGGGAGGTGTGGGTCATGTGCCGGTCGGTGAGGATGCGGGCCAGGACCGGGAAGGCGGTGATCGACATGGCGATGCCGAGGAAGAGCATGAAGCCGGTCTTGTCGTCGGTGCCGTAGTCGTCGGCGAGGTAGAGCGCGAGGAGGGTGCCCAGGCCGAAGGGGACCAGGATGGAGCTGAGGGAGACGGTGGTGGCGAGGCTGGTGTTGCCGCGCAGCAGGGTGGCGTCCACTTCCAGGCCGACGATGAACATGAAGACCGCGACGCCGACCGCTGCCAGGGCGCTGAGCAGGGGCCGGGTGTCGGCGGGGAAGAGGTGCTCGGAGAGCGCCCCGTTGACGACCGTGGGTCCCAGCGCGATACCGGCGAGGACCTCGCCGATCACCGCGGGCTGGCCCAGGCGCCGGGCCAGCGCGCCCAGCAGGCGGGCCAGCAGCACGATGACGGCCAGGCCGAGGAGGAGGGACGTGGTCTGATGTGTGCTCATGCGTTCTGTCTCCGGGTGCCGGGGGCGCGCCGCGCGGCGGGTGGGGTGGCCGCGGGGCGCGGGGGCAGGTCACGCCGCCAGTGGCTGCGGGTCGATGCCCATCGAGGCGGAGAGGATCGGCGGTCGCGTCCAGTCCATGGGGGACAAGGTGATGTCGAGGGGGCGGGGGGTGGGGCCCGCCACCTTCACGGGGCCGACGGTGGCGACCAGCAGGGCCCGGTCCGCGCTGGCGGGGGTGGGGCGGGTGTGGGCGACGGCGTGGATGTACCAGGTGCCTTCGGGGACGCGGGGCAGGGTGAAGCGTCCGGGGGCGGCGGTGTTGCTCCAGGAGGCGGGCACGCCCTGGAGGAGGGCGCTGTCGAAGGCGCCGACGGAGGCGCTGGTGAGGGGGGCGCCGTCGGTGTGCAGGGTGCCGGTCACCCAGCCGGTGGGCGCGGCGGGCGCGGGCCGGGTGGCGCGGTGGTCGGCGCGCACGCTGCTCAGGGAGAGTCTGCGGTACTGGGTGGGGGACAGTCCGACGAGTTCGGTGAAGCGGCGGGTGAAGCTGCCGGTGCTGCTGTAGCCGACGCGGGCGGAGATGTCGGCGACGGTGAGGGCGGTGCTGAGCAGCAGGCGCTGGGCTTCCTGGAGGCGTACGGCGGTCAGGAACCGTCCGGGGGTGACGCCGGTGACGCGGGTGAACACCCTCAGCAGGTGGTACTTGCTGACCATGACGCTGCGGGCCAGGTCGTCGAGGGTGAGGGGTTCCCCGTAGCGTTCGCGGATGAGGGTGACGGTATGCCGTACTGCGTGCTCCATGAGGGGTGCTCCTGGTCGCGGTGGTTCGTGGCCGTGCTGCCGTCGAAGCGGGGCCGCCAGGTCAGCTGTCAGCTGTTGCGGTAGGTGACGCGGACGGCCATGTCCGCCAGTTCGGTGCGCCAGGCGGGGTCGATGGGGGCGTCCGCGATGGCCTTGCGGCCGCGTTCGACGAGGTCGGCGATGTGGCGTTCGACGTCGTCGGGGACGCCGGTGTCCAGTAGGCGGCGGCGTACCTCGTCGGGGGTGTGGCCGGGTTCGGTCATCAGGGTGCGGATGTGTTCGTCGCGTTGCATGGCCCAGCCCAGCAGCAGGGTCATCTTGTACTGGCTGAAGTCCAGGCCCGCGGGTTTGCCGGTCTGGGCGGAGTCGCCGAAGGCGTCCAGCAGGTCGTCGCGGAGCTGGAACGCCTCACCGACGGCCTCGCCGTACTCGGCGAACGCGGCGGCCAGGTCGGGGCGGCCCGCGCCGGCCGCGCCCATGACCAGGGGCCGGTGGATGGTGTAGCGGCCGGACTTGATCAGGGCGATCAGGCGGGACAGGCGGGGGTCGACGGCGAACTCGGCGGCGGCGGTGACGTCGAGGCACTGGCCGACCTGGACCTCGGAGCGCAGGTGGTGCCATTCGGGGAGCAGGCCGGTGGGGGCGTGGGCCATGAGCTGGTCGGAGTAGACCAGGGCGAGGTCGCCGATGAGGATGGCCATGCCCTCGCCGTAGCGGCGGGCCTCGCCGCGCCAGGTGTGGCGGGTGTGGTGCTGGGCGAACGCGGTGTGCATGGTGGGCTTGCCGCGGCGCTGGGTGGAGTTGTCGACGACGTCGTCGTGGATGAGGGCGGAGACGTGCAGCATCTCCAGGCCCGCGGCGGCGGAGACGATGCCGGGGTCCTCGAGGTCGCCGCCCGCGGCGAGGTAGCCGGTGAGGCAGAACGCGGGCCGGATGCGTTTGCCGCCCGAGGTGACCAGGTCGGACAGGGTGGTGAGGACGGTGGCGGCCCGTTCGTCGACCTCGGCGAAGCGGGTGTGTTCGGCGGTGAGGAACGAGCGCAGCCGGTGTTCCACCCGCTCCAGCAGGTCGTCGGTGATACGGCGCACGGATGCGGTGGGCTCTGGGCCGTCGGCGGGCCCGGAGGTCACGTCGGTGGTCACTGCGTATCTCCTTGGGCAGGGCGGGTGAGCTGTCGCGGGGGTGAGCGCGGGGCAGCCCCGGGGCCGGTGGGGGCTGGTCCGGGGCTGTTGTGCTGCGGCTCGCGGCGGGATGCCCGCCGTGGGGTGGGTGCTGTGCGCTGGGGGGTTTCGCGTGCTGGGGCGGGGCAAGGGCGCCTGCGGGAGGGTGCGGGCGCCCTTGCCCCGGGGCGGGGTGCGGGCGGCGGGTCAGGCCGAGGTGCCGGGCTGTTGGCCGAAGCGGCGGGCGAGGGCCAGGCGCTGCACCTTGAGGGTGGCGGTGCGCGGCAGTTCGGCCTGCGGGATCTGGACGGGGTCGGCGAGCTGCGGGAAGTCGGCGACGGCGCGGCGCCAGCGGGCCAGGTCCAGGGGGGCGTCGTCGACGGTGCAGATGACGGGGACGGGTTCGGAGTTGGGGCCCTGGACGACGACGAGTTCGCTGAGTTCGTCGAGCTTGCTCAGGACGACGTCCTCGACCTCCAGGGAACTGCGCACGCCGGGGATCATGTCGACTTCGCGGTCGAGCATGTGCAGGCAGCCGAACTTGGTGCGGTAGCCGACGTCGCCGGTGCGCCACCAGTCGCCGTTGCGGTTGGTGTCGTAGCGGTCCTGTTCGCCGTAGTAGGTCTTGGCCAGGCCGTCCCAGGCGACCTCGATGAAGCCGGGGTTGGCCTCGGAGGGGGTCTGTCCGTCGCGGCTGACGACGCGGACGCGGGCGGCGCCGTGCGGCATGGCCCAGCCCACGCAGCGGCCGTTGGCCTTGTGAGCGGAGTGGCGGAAGTAGGCGCGGCCGACGGCGGGGCCGACCTCGCTCTGGCCGTAGATCTGGAAGAACAGGGCGCCGCGCCGGTTGGACGCCTTCAGCAGGCGGCTCATGGTGCGCGGGTGGATGGCGTCGAAGGTGCTGGAGAACACCTTGACGTTCCCGAACGGCATCCGCGGGTCGTCGGCGAGTTCCTCCCACTCCATCAGGGAGTTGGGCAGCGCCTCGATGAACACCGGCCGGTGCCGGATGAGTTGCTCGGCGACCGCGGCCGGGTCGGCTTCCCGCATGAGCAGGACGGGGTACTGCCTGAGCAGGGCCAGCGACATCGCGGCGACCATGCGGGAGTGCACGAACGGCACGTGGATGGCGACGGTTTCCTTCTTGCGCATCAGCGACAGCAGCCGCCACTGCGGCACCAGGCGGATGCCCTGGGTGCGGGGGGTGTGCACGACGAGCTTGGGGATGCCGGTGGTGCCGGAGGTGTGGGTGATGACGGCGGCCTCGTCGATGGGGCGGACCACCGGCCGTACGCGGGGGGAGCCCGCGAGGGAGGCGAGGGTGACGGCGCCGGGGCGTTCCCCGGCGGAGCTGATCACCCGGCGGGTGAGGTCGTCCAGGGAGATCCCGGCGAGCAGGTCGAGCTTGGCGCCGTCGGTGAGCAGGGTGGGCTGGCCGACCCGCTTGAGGAGGACGGCGACGGTCTCCGCATCCAGGTGGGGGAGAGGTTGACCACGATGCCGCCGATGCGGGAGACCGCGGCGGCGAGCATCCAGTGGTCGGCGTTGGCCGTCTTGAAGATCACGACGTGCTCGTCGGGGCGTACTCCGGCCGCCCACAGGCGGGCCGCGAGGTCGTCGACGTGTTCGGCGTACTGGGCCACCGTCAGCCGCCGTCCCACCTCGGGCAGGACCTCCAGGTCGTGGTCGAGGGTGATCGGCGTCGACGGGTTCACGGCCGCGGCCATCTCCGGCAGGAGGCCGATGTGAAGACCGCGCTTCTGTATCGATGTGTAGACCGTAGAGCCCTTCATGGGGTCTGTCTCCTTTGGGCGCGCTGCGAGGTCGACGGCGGGGTGCGGGAACCGTGGCCGGGCGGTGACGCCGCCCGCGGCTTTCGGTGTGCCGGTGGGCGCGTCGGGAGCGTATGAACCGCCTCTCAAATACCGGTGGACTCCCGGCACAGCCGGGGGTCGTGCGGCTGCGGCCTGGCGGCGCGGGGCGGGTGCCGGGGAGCCGACCACCGCCGCCCGGGGTGGTCTTTCCGGGGGGGGCGGGGCGGTCGGTTCGCCGGGGTGGGTGGGTGCGGTGCGCTCAGGCGGCGCGGCCGGGGGTGGTGCGGTGGGTGCGGACCGCGGTGCGCAGGGCGGCGGCGACGCGTTCGGTCTGGTCGTCGGTGAGTTCGGCGTGCATGGGGATGGCGAGGTTGCGGGCGAACAGGTCCGCGGAGACGGGGCAGGTCTCCTTGCCCGCGAAGACGGGCTGGACGTGGGTGGCCCAGGTGCCGTGTCCGCAGCCGATGCCCTGGGCGCGCAGGTCCTTGGCGAGGGCGGCCCGGTCCACGGACGGGTCCAGGGTGACCATGTAGGACTGCCAGGCGTGGGTGCGGTCCTCGGGCACCTGGGGCAGGGTCAGCAGTTCCTCGTCGGCGAGGAGTTCGCCGTAGCGGGCCGCGACCTGGCTGCGGCGCTTGAGGAGTTCGCCGATGCGGCCGATCTGCACCTGGAGGATGGCCGCGGCGATGTCGGACAGTTTGAAGTTGTAGCCGATCTCGGTGAACTCCGGGATCGGCAGCCCCACCACCTGCGCCTGGTCGAAGATGGAGCCGATGCCGAAGGAGGAGCGCAGCCTCGCGTCGGCGCCCACGGCGGGATCGGTGGCGATCAGGGCGCCGCCCTCACCGCTGGTGGCGCCCTTGCGTCCGTGGAAGGACAGGCACGCCACCTCCGCCAGCGCGCCCGCCTCACGCCCCTGGTAGGTGGCGCCCACGGCGCAGGCCGCGTCCTCCACGACGAACAGGCCGTGGCGGTCGGCGAGGGTCTGCAGTTGGGCGTAGTCGGCGGGCATCCCGACCGTGTCGACGGCGATGATGCCCACCGTGCGCGGGCCGATCAGGTCCGCGACCGCCTGCGGGTCGATGGTGCCGGTGTCCGCGCGCACGTCGGCGAGGACGGGGACGGCGCCCACGTAGCGCACGGCGTGCGCGGGGGCGGGGAAGGTGTAGTCGGCGACGATGACCTCGTCGCCGGGCTTGACGCCGAGGGCGAGCATGGCCAGGTGCAGGGCGGCGCCGCAGTTGCTCACCGCGACCGCGTCCCCGGCGCCGTAGCGTTCCTTCAGCTGGGCTTCCAGGGCCTTGCCGCGGGGGCCCTGCCCGGCGGGCCAGCCGGAGGCGAACACCTCGGCGACGGCGGCCAGTTCCTGCTCCCCCAGGCTGGCGTGGACCAGGGGTATCGCGTCCTTCGGGCTCATCTCGCTCACGCTCCGCGCTCGGTCGGCTTAGGGTCGGTGGGGGGCTGGTAGCGCAGCGGGGTGAGCTGGTGGACGTCGTAGCGCTGGCGCATCTGCTCCACGGCCTTGGGGTCCACCGCCGCCCCGCCGGCCGCCCAGATCTCCGCGATCTCCTCGAAGTACAGCTCGTGGTACGGCGAGGGGAAGCAGGTGAACAGCATCCGGGCGGGCTGGTCGCTGGCGTTGCGGAAGGCGTGCGGGGTGCCGGAGGGCACGAACATCGAGGCGCCCTCGGTGGCGTTGACGGGTGCCTTGCCGTCGGCGGAGCGCCAGTCGTGCCAGGAGTCGCCGGTGCGGGCGGCGGGCTCGAAGCCGAGGAGCTGCAGTTCGCCTTCCAGGACGTAGAAGAACTC
Organism: Streptomyces flavalbus; assembly: GCF_042674625.1. Taxonomy (NCBI): domain Bacteria; kingdom Bacillati; phylum Actinomycetota; class Actinomycetes; order Kitasatosporales; family Streptomycetaceae; genus Streptomyces; species Streptomyces flavalbus. The sequence continues at coordinate 7,744,265 of NZ_JBHTEB010000001.1, read as the reverse complement.
CTGGGAGTCGTTGTGGACGTGCGCGCCGACGTCGAAGCCGGGGGGGACGACCACTTCGAACACCGAGACCGCGGAGCCGTCGGCCTGGGTGGCCTTGAAGGTGACCTCCTGGGCCTTGGTGATGAGTTTGCGGCCGCCGCCGGGCGGCAGGATCAGGCCGCTCATGCGGCGTTGCCCAGTTCGGCGGGGGTGTCCACGGCCCAGCGGCCCAGCGCCATCTCCGCGGTGATGCCGGGGCCGAAGCCCGCGATCAGGCCGGTGGCGTCCGGCTGCGGGGTGTCCTCCTCGAACAGGCGGCGGGCGGCGTCCAGGACGACGGCGCTGGCGATGTTGCCGTACTCGGTCAGCGTCGCCCAACTGTGCCGGAACACCTTGCGGTCGACGTTGAGGAACTTCGCCAGGTCGTCCAGGATGCGCGGGCCGCCGGCGTGGACGATGTAGAAGTCCAGGCTGCCCGCGTCCCAGCTGTGGTCCTTGGCGAACTCGCGCAGCACCGGCGCGAGGGGCTCCATGGTGCCGGGCACGCGGCGGTCCAGCTGGAAGTGGAAGCCGGTGTCGCGGACGTCGTAGGAGATCCAGTCCTCGGTGTTGGGGATGAGGTAGGAGGCGTTGCGCTCCAGTTCGATGCCCACTCCCCCGGTGCCGCGGACCACGGCGGCGGCGACCGCGTCACCGAACAGGCCGTCGGAGAGCAGCGAGCCGATGTCGTCGGCGTCGGGCTGGTAGCACAGCGAGCACAGCTCGCAGGAGACGATCAGCACGTTGCTGCCGGGGTGGGCCACGCAGAAGTCGTGGGCCCGGTTGATGGCCGCGCCGCCCGCCGCGCAGCCCAGCTGGGCGATGGGGATCTGGCGGGTGTCGGAGCGGAAGCCCAACTTGTTGATCAGCCAGGCCGTCAGGGACGGCATCAGGAACCCGGTGCACGATACATATATGATCGCGTCGATGTCCCGGGCCGCCATGTCGGCGTTGCGCAGCGCCTCCTCGATGACCTGCGGGGTCCGCTTCTTCGACTCCACCTCGTAGATGCGGTTGCGTTCCGTCAGGCCCGGGTGCTGAAGCGTCTTCTCGATCGGCTGCACGATGTGACGCTTGCGCACACCGGTGTTCCGGATCAGCCGAAGCGCCAGAGGAAGCTGCGGCTTTCCACCGTGGACTCGTTCGGCGAACGCCAGAGTCTCTTCCATCGTGATGACATATTCCGGCGCGCTCACCGCGGGCTTGCATAGCCTCGGCATATCTGGAATCTCTTTCTCTAGAGTCTGCCTTCGGTACGTGAAGAGCCTTTTGTGCGCAGCGTCCGCAGGCGTTGCCGGCCGCTTTTCCGGCTGCCTCGCCCCGGCCGCGCTGCCCGGCCGCCGCCGTCCCGGCATACGAAACGGCCCCCCGGGGCACCGGGGGGCCGTGCGGCGTGGCGGGGGCGGGCCGAAAGGCCCGGAGGAGAAGGTGGCGAGAGGGCGCGGGGCGACCGCTCACCGCGAGCGTCCCGTGAGGGCCCGGACAGGGCCGCCGCAAGGGGCTGCGCGGGGTCAGTCCGCGGCCGTGGGGCGGCTTTTGGGCAGGGGAGGCGTGCTGAAATAGTGACACGTCCGGCAACCGCGCGCCAAGACCAGCCGAAAGTGACGTGAGTCACGCCGGTCGGGGGTGGGGGTGGGCGGTGAAGTGCCCGGTCAGGCGGCCGGGTCGCGTTCCGGCGGCAGGATCAGGGTGGGTTCCAGGACGACCCGGGCGGCGGGGTCGAAGCGCTCCTCGCGGACCTCGGCGAGCGCGGGCCGGGCGCCGCGCTGCTGGCGCCAGCCGGCCTGCGCGAGCACCACCGCGACGTACGGGATGAGGGCCGCCCCGGCCAGCGCGCCGACCGCGACGGCGGGCCAGCGGCTCCAGGTCGCCGCCATCACCACCACGCAGGCGGTGCGCACCAGCATCGCCGTGAGGTAGCGGCGCTGACGGCCGCGCAGGTCCCGGGTCAGTCCCTCCCGCGCCCCGGTGATCGACGCGGTCTGGCCCGCGTCCCGGCGCCGGTGCCAGGGGGTGGTGTTCATCGGACCTCCGAGGGGCACGGTGGCGCGCGGCGCCGGGCGGCGGAACGAACGGGGCGGGGCCGGGGGAACCGGGTGGGGTGGCGCCGTACGGTCGGTGGGGGCGGGGTCGACGGCCGCCCTGGAAGGCCGGGAGTGCGCGGGGCGCGGGGCGCTTGTGGCGGGGGAGGTCACGCGGGCGGGGCGAAGCCTTCGCGTCCGCGGCCCGGGACGAGGGGGCCTGCGCGAGCCGGTAGTCGGCGGCGGGAGCCCGGGGGTGAGGGGTGCGTGGGGGTGGGGTTCGTGGGGTGGAGGGGGCGGCGCGGGTGCCCCCCGGCCAAGGGGGGCACCCGCGCCGTTGGGGCTCAGTGGGCCTCGTGGTCCACTGCGCGTTCCTCCAGGGCCGGTCGGGCGCCGTCGGGGCCGTGGCCGTTGGGGCTGTGGCCGTTGGGGTGCTCGAAGTGCTCCAGGGCCTGGCGCATCTCCTGCTCGGTGGGCTTGGCGATCTGGTTGCCGTACAGCCAGCGGCTGAGCTTGTAGCGCAGGACCTCCTTGCGGCCCTTGGGGTTGGGCACGCCGTTGTGTTCCGGCGCGGGGGCGGGCAGCGGCTTGTAGTCCTCGCGGGCCAGCAGCGCGTACTCGCTGCCGCGCTCCAGGCGCTCGTGTACCTCGACGAACTCGCCGTGCGGCAGCCTGCGGATCCGGCCCGTCTCGCGGCCGTGGAGCAGTTTGTCGCGGTCGCGGCGCTGCAGGCCCAGGCACAGGCGCCGGGTGATGACGTAGGTCAGCGCCGGGACGACGAAGATGCCGATCCGTACCGCCCAGGTGATGGAGTTCAGCGACAGGCTGAAGCGTTCGGCCAGGACGTCGTTGGCGCCGCCGAAGAACAGCACCAGGTACAGGGCGACGAAGGCGCAGCCGAACGCGGTGCGCGTGGGGTGGTCACGCGGCCGGTCCAGCAGGTGGTGTTCGCGCTTGTCGCCGGTGACCCAGGCTTCCAGGAACGGCCACAGCGCGATCACCAGGGCCATCACCGTGGGCAGCACGACCGCGGGGATCAGCACGCCCATGTTGACGGTGTAGCCGCCTGGTAGCACGAACTCCCAGGCTGGCATGGCGCGTAGGGCGCCTTCGAGGAAGCCCATGTACCAGTCGGGCTGGGAGCCCTGGGAGATCTGGTCGGCCTTGTAGGGGCCGTACGCCCACACGGGGTTGATCTGGGCGATGCCCGCCATCAGCACGATGACACCGGTGACCAGGAAGAAGAAGCCGCCCGCCTTGGCGGTGTAGTTCGGCACGAAGGGCTCGCCGATGACGTTCTTCTCGGTGCGTCCGCGACCGCGGAACTGGGTGTGCTTGTGGTAGATGACCAGGGCCAGGTGGACGTTGACCAGGATGAACACGATCGCCGGGATCAGCAGGATGTGCAGGCTGTACAGGCGTGGCACGAGGTCCGTGCCGGGGAACTCGTCGCCGAAGGCGAGCATGTGCACATAGGTGCCGACCACCGGCACGGCCAGGGTGATGCCGGAGGCGATGCGCATCCCGGTGCCGGAGAGCAGGTCATCGGGCAGGGAGTAGCCGAAGAAGCCCTCCAGGATGACCAGGACCAGCATGGTGAAGCCGATCAGCCAGTTGGCCTCGCGCGGCTTGCGGAAGGAGCCGGTCAGGAAGTGGCGCAGGGTGTGCAGGCACAGCGCGCCGATCATGATCAGGGCGGACCAGTGGTGGATCTGGCGGATGAGCAGGCCGCCGCGGACCTCGAAGCTGATCTCCAGGGTGGAGGCGTACGCCTCCGACATGGTCACGCCCTGCAGCGGCGTGTAGGGGCCGTCGTAGACGGTCTCGGCCATGCTCGGCTCGAAGAACAGGGTCAGCCACACCCCGGTGAGGAGCAGCATGACGAAGCTGTAGAGGGCGATCTCGCCGAACATGAACGACCAGTGTTCGGGGAACACTTTGCGGACCATGAAGCGGAACTGGTAAAGCCCGAGGCGGCTGTCCGCCCAGTCGGCTATGCGCTCGCCGTTGCCCGGCTCGGTGCGTGATGTCTGCGGCGCCGTTTCGGTCGCGGTCATACCCGCGCGCCCTCCCCTCGCCGCTCGGCCGTCACAGGCACACCCGTGCCCGGCGCGGGGCCGGTTGCGGGGGCGGCCTGCCGCGGCGGAAGCGGGCCCGTGCCCTGGAGCTGCTGAAACGCTATCGACGTGCGACGCGGCCGGACAACCGCCTTCAGGCCGAAGTTCGAGCCCGGCTCAAGGAGTTCTTGAGCGGTTTTCGAGTCGCGGGGGTGCATGGCGGCCACCTCCAGGCGTAACAGGGCGTGTGTGGCGTCCTCGTTACGAGTGTAGGGCGGCCGTTTCCCGCTCAAGTAGGCCCGCCGGAAGGCTAATTGATCCACTCTGGTCATGCGTCAAAGCGTAGGACCGCGCCGTTCGCGGTCTGCGACCGGGTGCCCCTTGTGGGCGGGGTCAGGGGCGGCGGCGGTCGCCCGCGGGTGAGGTGTGGGGTCCTTGGGGGCGGGCGGCGGGGGTGGTGCGCTGGCGGGCGGCGCCGGTCAGGGCGCGGGCGGCGGGGGTGTCGGGGGCCGGGGTGCGGCGGCGCCGGGTGTGCGGGCCGTGGGTGGTGCTGGGCGGGGCGGTGGGGGCCGGGTACGCGGCGGCGCGGGCGCCGCGCAGGGCGGCCCGCCACAGGCGCGGGCGGGCGGCGGGTGCGTCGGCGGGTTGGAGCTGCTGAAGGAGCAGGGCGGCGGCGCGGGCGTCGGTGGTCGCGGCGGCGGCGAGGCGGGCGGCCAGGCGGCGGCTGAGACGGGCGGCGAGGCGGGCGCGCAGGGTGGGGCGGGGGGCGGCGGTCTGCGGGGGCGCGGTGGCTTCGGGGGCCGGGGGGGCTGTGGGGGCCGCGGTGGTGGCGGTGGGGGTGGGAGATGTCGTGGAGGCGGTGGCCTCGGTGGCCGCCGTTGAGGTGGTGGGTGCGCTGGTCGTGGTGGCCGTGGTGGGGGTGGTGGGGTCCTGGGCGGCGTGCTGGGCGCGGGTGGTGGCGCGCCAGGCGGGGGTGAGCTGGCGGGCGAGGGCGCGGCGCAGGCGGTAGCCGAGGCCGATGGCGGTGTCGTGGGCGGTCAGCAGCTGGTCCAGGACGAGGGCGTCCGAGATGGCGCGGGTCATGCCCTGGCCGTGGACGGGGTGCAGGGCGGCGTAGGCGTCGCCGACGACGAGGAACTGGTCGGGGAAGCGGCGCAGTTTCTCGTAGTGGCGCCAGCGGCTGGCGGTGGCGGTGGCGCGGTAGACCGGGCCGAGGGGGGTGGCGGCGGCGATGAGGTCGCGCAGCAGGGGGTGGCGCAGGGTGCCCGCGGCGCGCAGCAGGGCGGCGTGGTCGGCGGGGGCGGGGCGGTGGTCGGCGGTGGTGACGGTGACCGACCAGCGTCCGCCTTCGATGGGGCTGAGGGTGCCCTGGGCCGGGTGGCCGGGGGCGGGCGTGAGTAACAGGGCGGTGAAGTCGGCGACGTGGCCGACGGGGGGTGCGAAGACGGCGGTGGCGAAGGAGGCGTGGGTCTCGGTGACGGTCTCTTTGGGGGTCCGGTAGCCGAGGTCGGCCAGCCACTGGGGGGCGTGGGAGTCGCGTCCGCTGGCGTCGATGACGAAGTCGGCTGATATCAGCCGTCGTTCGGGGGCGGTGGCGGTGGTGTGGGGGTGGGTGAGGGGGCGTATCCAGACGCCGGTGACGGTGTCGTGGGGGCCGCCTTCGAGGCCGACGGCTTCGTGCCGGGGCAGGAAGGTGACCTTCGGTTCGGCGCGCAGCCGCTCGCGCAGGACGGCGTCGATCAGGTCGCGGCTGGCGCTGAGGTGGCCCTGGCCGGTGGCGGTGCGGGGCAGCCAGCCCGCCGGGCCGAGGACGAGGAGGTCCTCACCGGGGTGGACGCGGACCGCTCCGGCGGCTTCCAGGTCGGCGGTGATGTGGGGGAAGAGTTGCTGGAGGCCCTGCTGGGCGGTGTGGGTGAGGGTGTGGGTGTGGCGGGCCTGGGGGACGCCGCGGCGGCGGGCGGGGCCGTGGGGCATCCAGTCGCGGTCGATGACGGTGACGTGGTCCATGAAGTTGGCCAGGGCCCGTGCCGCGGTGAGCCCGGCGAGACTTGAGCCGATGACCACGGCGTGTCCGTGGCCGCCGCCCGGCGTGCCGGAAACGTGCGCGCTGTGCGTCAACTCGCCCGCCCTCCTTGTCCGTTGTCCTTGCATCATGCGTGCAGCGGGCGCGGGGACGGCATGGTTTGGCCAGTCGTGTCCGGTGGCTTGAGGCGGTGTTGAGGGATTCGCGAGGGGTTCTTGAGCGGGTGGGAGGGCGCGGGTGGTCGGTGGGTGGGGGTGGCCCGCCCGGGGCTGCGCCCGGGCCCCGGGCGGGCGGTGTGGCCCCCCGGCGGGTGCCGGGGGGCCGGGAGGGTGTCAGGGGGTGGGGGCGGGTTGGGTGGTGGTCAGGGCGTGGTCGGTGAGCGGGCCGGCGGCGCCGGTGTAGGTGTGGGGGTCGAGGAGGGCTGTTGCTTGGTCGTGGGTGAGGATGCCGGTGAGCCGGGGGTGTTCGGCGAGGACGTCGGCAAGGGGGCGGCCGGTGTGGGCGGCCTGCTGGGAGGCCTGGGTGAGCAGGTCCTTGGCGGCGCTCTTGCCGAGGCGGGGTGCGAGGTGGGCGCTGACGCGTTCGGAGACGAGCTGTCCGGCGGTGGCGTCGAGGTTGGCGCGCATCGCCTCGGGGTGGACGCGCAGGCCCTGGGCGAGTTCGGCGGCGGTGTGCGCGGCGCCGCCGGTCAGGCGCAGGGCTTCGCGCAGGGGCTGCCATTCGGCGTGCCACAGTCCGGCGGAGCGTTCGTCCTCGGTGCTCATGCACTGGGTCACCACCGCGGCCAGCGCCGGTACCTGGGCGGCGGCGGAGCGGATCAGGGTGGCCAGGACGGGGTTGCGTTTGTGGGGCATCGCCGAGGAGGCGCCCCGTCCGGCCCGCTGGGGTTCGCTGACCTCGCCGATCTCGGTGCGGGTCAGGACCAGCACGTCCGCGGCGATCTTGCCGAGGGCGGCGGTGGTGTGGGCGAGGGCGGCGGCCAGGTCGGCCAGCGGGGTGCGCAGGGCGTGCCAGGGCAGGACGGGGACGGCCAGGTTCGTCTCCTCGGCGTAGGCGGTGGTGAGGTCGTGCAGGTAGGCGGCGGGGTCGGTGTGGTCACCGGCGTACTGCAGGTAGCCCGCCAGGGTGCCCGCGGCGCCGCCGAGGGCGACGGGCAGGCGGCCGTCGGCCAGGGGTTGCAGGCGGGCGGCGGCGTCCAGGACGAGCTGGCGCCATCCGGCCGCTTTGAGGCCGAAGGTGGTGGGGACGGCGTGCAGGGCCAGGGTGCGGGCGGCCATCACGGTGTCGCGGTGGCCTGCGGCCAGGCGGCCAAGGGCGTCGGCGGTGGTGTGCAGGTCGGTGAGGATCAGGCGCAGGGCGCGGGTGGCGACGAGCATGGCGCCGGTGTCGAAGACGTCCTGGCTGGTGGAGCCGCGGTGGACGTACTCGGCGGCCTGCGGTGAGCGCTGGGCGACCTGCGCGGTCAGCGCGCTGACCAGGGCGACGACCGGGTTGGCGGTCTGCCGTGCGGCCAGGGCGAGTTCGCGCAGGTCGAACAGGTCGGCGCGGGCGGCGTCGGTGATGATCGCCGCGGCGTCGGCGGGCACGGTGCCGCAGCGGGCCTGGGCGCGGGCCAGGGCCGCTTCGGCGTCGAGCATGGCCTGGAGCCAGGCGGCGTCGCCGGTGGCCGCCTCGGTGTCGGTGCCCGCCCGCACCGGGGAGAGCAGTCCGGCGTCCAGGTGGGCGGGCAGCGCCGAGGGGGGCGGGGGCTGGTGGGGGCTGGTCATGCGTCTGCTTTCGCGCTCGGGGCGGCGGAGCGGGCCGCGCCGGTGGTCGGGGGCGGGGTGCTGGGGGCCGGGGCGGGGGGCAGGGCGAGGACGGCGGCGGCGATGGCGTCGGAGTCCTCCAGGGTCACCGACCCCACGCCGGGCCTGATGCCCGCGGCGGTCACCCAGTGCACCGACTCGGTGGGCACCCCGTAGGCGAAGCGGCGCGGGTGCGGCACGCCGTGGGCGTCCAGCAGGTGGTAGGGCCGCTGCGACACCGCGAGCCCGCCGGTCTCGTAGCCCTCCTGTCCCGCTCCCCCACCGCCGCTGCTGTGGGGGGTGATGCGGTAGGGGCGGCACTGCCCGGTCGCCAGCAGGTGGCGCATCAGCGGGTCGGCGGTGCGCCGCAGGTCGATCTCGGGCAGCCGGGCCTCGATGAGGGCGGTGGCGCGGATCCTCACGTCGGGCAGTTCGCGGGAGGTCGCGGTGAAGCAGGGCCCGTTGGGTCCGCCGGTGTCGGCGGTGATGTGCAGGGCGGGCCCGGTGACGTCGAGGATCCCGGCGTCCATCAGGGCGGCCATCTCCTCGATGCGGGAGGCGGGCGGGCCGATGGACAGGTAGGCGTTCAGCGGCGTGTACCAGCCGTCGAGGTCGTCGCGGTGGGAGGCGGGGCTCAGTCCGGCGTGGTCGACGGCGAGGCGGATCTCGTTGCGCAGGTCGCGCAGGACGTCCAGGGCGGCCTTGAGGGGGCCGCTGACGTTGCCCTGGCGGGCCAGGCGGACGTCCTCGTCGAGGTAGCCGCGCAGCCAGGCCCGGAAGGCGTCCAGGCCGCGCAGCGCGCCGGGCGGGTAGGGGCGGGCCACGCGCTGCCAGTCCCACCGCTCCCGCGCGGGGATGCCGGACTCCTCCAGCAGGCGGTCCTCCGGTGCGCCGTCGGGGGTGTGCAGGTAGCGGTCGGTGAACTCCTCCACCGCGGGCGCCGGTTCACCGCGGGCGGTGAGCTGGGCGGCGTAGTAGACCGCGCGGACCTCTTTGGAGATCAGCGGCCACAGGTCGGCGGCGAAGTCGATGGCGGCGCCGCCGCGCCGGGCGCGCAGGTCGGCGATGTGCTCGGCGGTCAGCAGGCGGGGGAAGTACCGCCCGTGCGGGCCCTTCTCGTTCTCGCCGCGGGCCTGGTAGGGCACGCCCCGCCGGGACCCGGCGTACAGGCGTGGTTCGCGCCCGGAGGGCTCGTAGACGAGGCGGCCGTCGCCGTCGCGGCGGTAGGTGCCGCCGCGGCCCTGGGTGAACAGGGCCATGTAGTCGAAGAAGTTCAGGCCCAGTCCGCGCAGCAGTACGGGCTGTCCGGGCCGGACGGCGGACAGGTCGACGTCGGCGGGGTTGGCCGGTGGGGTGTAGTGCAGGCGGTGGCGGGCGGCGAAGTCGGCCAGGGCCTGCTCGGTGGCGGTGGGCCGGGCCGCGACGTGGCCCTGTGCCAGGACGACGGCGGCCAGCTGGGTCAGCCGGGTGCCGTCTTCCAGGACGGCCGTCTGGCCGCCGCCGGTCTCCTCCAGCGCGATGGCGCGCACCGGGTGCACGCGCACGTGCACATGGTCGGCGGCCTGGGTGACGATCCGCTGGAACGCCCAGGTGAGGTAGCTGCCGTAGAGGGCGCGGGTGGGGTAGGTGTCCGGGCCCAGGCGGGCTGCCTCAGCCAGTACGGCCGGGCCGGGGGCGGGGTCGGGGTGGGTGTCCAGGGTGCCCGATTCCAGGGCCTTGGCCCACTCGTACAGGCTCGGTCCCTCCGCCAGCGGGCCCTCGATGCGGACGCTGGCGTCGGTGTAGACCGTCACCTGGGAGGCGACGGTGTTCATCAGCAGGTGACGGGACTGGGTGGGGCGCCAGACGCGTCCGGAGCCGGGCGGGTCGGGGTCGACGACGTGCACGGTGACGGAGTCCCAGCGGGGTGACTTGCTCTCCTGTGCGCACAGCCGCTCCAGAACGGACAGTCCCCGGGGCCCGGCGCCGATGAGGCACACCTGTAGGTGCGCGGCCGGTCCGTCCCCCGCCGGCGGGGCGGCGGAAGCGCGGTGGTTGAGGTGCCCTGGTGAGAGAGCACCGCCCGGGGGATCCTGAGCGGCCGCCGTATTGAGCGGCCCTGCGGGGAGTGCGGCGCGTCCTGCGCGGCCGCCTCCGTGCGTACCGTCCACAGTGCCTCCTTCCTTCGCAACCGTCGGCGCAGGCGCTCAACCAGGGCTCGCTTACGCCTGGAAGCGCGCTGGAGCCCTGCGGTGCCCAGCAGGCCCCCAACGAGGCTGTATCGGGATTCGAGTCGCCGGTCGGGTAATGGGTTCTGTCCGCCCGCACGGCGCATCGCGCGCCACCCGGGCCACGGCAGCACCACCCCAGGCGCAGGCGCAGGCGCAGGCGGATACGGGTTCGGACAGACAGGACAGCGCGACGAGCAGCACCAGCACGACGAGCAGCACCAGGACGACGAGCACGATGAGCGTGACGCGTCTGAGCGGCAGCCGGGTGCCGCGGCCAGGCACGGGACACGCACGCGATGGACACGGGGGCGAGCCACCTGATGAAGGAGCTTCGATGACGTCTCACCCATGCCCGAGGGGCCATACCCAGGAAAGCCGGGCCGCCGCCGGGTGCCTGCTGTGCGCTCCGTGCATCCGGCGGGTGGAGCGCGGTCTGCGGGCCCTGCCCGGACTGCACCAGGAGTGTCTGCACCAGGTGTCACCGACGACGGCGCGGCAGTCGAACCCGACGAAGGTGTCGGGCAGCCGCAAGCAGGACCACCTGAACTTCTCCGTCCTGGACGCCCGCCACAACATCCTGACGATCCTGGAGTCGTGGTCGGGCATGGTCGTCGACAAGCTCCACGTCCCGGCCCCGCCGCGGACCGTGCCGCACCTGGCGCGGTTCCTGACACTGCACCTGCCCTGGCTCGCCGCGCAGGCACCGGCCGTGGAGTTCGCCGACGAGATCGACGCCCTGGTGGTGGAACTGCGCCAGACACTCGACCCCGAGCCGAGTGACCTGCAGACCCTCATCCGCAAGTGCGTCGTGGACAACTGCTCCGGGACGATCAGCGTGTCCCCCAAGACCACCGTGAAGGCCGGGCACGGCAGCATCGCCTGTTCGATGGGGCACTCCTGGGAGATGCGCGAGTGGCTGGGCCTGAGAAAACTCATGGAGCGGCAGCGAAAGGGCGTCAGCGCATGACCAAGCCACCCAGCCACCGTCTCGTGCCCACCAAGGTGGCCGCGCTCGCGGTGGGCGTGTCGGAGGCGACCATCCGCAAGTGGGTCAGCCGCGGGAAGATCACCCGCTACGGCGCCCCGCACTGCCCTTCGGAGTTCGACATCGAGGAACTCACCGAGATCGCCTTGCAGCGCCGGACCTGACCCGGCCCCGCCAGGCGCCTGCCCCACGGGCAGGACCGGACCGCCCCCGCGCGTGCCATCGCTGCCGCGCGCGGGGGCGGTCCACTTGTCGTACCCGGAGGAGCGTTCGGGCCGCCACGGCGGCCCAACTCCCCTGCTCCGCAGGCACGTTCACCGCGCGCGTGATCCAGGTCACGCGGGTGGGGTGTTGGCGTCCCCGCGCGGCCCGTGTCACTATCTACCCACGTCTACCCTGCCCAAAAGTTGCCGTGCGGTGGTGGATCGCGTGTCGTCCCCGCGAAGTCCCCCCGCACCCCCTCCTGCACATCCCCCGTATTTCCCTGTATTTCCCTGCATTTTTCCCCTGACGCTTTCTGGGAAGCGGCCATGCCCGCACAAGCCGGTGCTGCTTGTGCGGGCATGGCCGTTTCTGACGTCCATGCGGTCTCCATGCGGAACAGACAAAAGGGAGCTGAGTGCGTTGACTCTTCCGACCTCAGCGGAGGGGGTGTCAGAAAGCCGCCGGACCCGCTCGGTGGGCACTGGCCGCGCCCACGCCAAGGCCATCCTGCTCGGGGAACACGCGGTGGTGTACGGCGCCGCGGCGCTCGCGCTGCCGATCCCGCAGCTCACGGTGACGGCGAGCGCCGGGTGGGCCGCGGACGGCGACGGCCAGGGCGAGTTGTCGTACACGATGACGGGGACGGCGTCGCGGGCGCTGGTGACGCAGGCCTCGGACGGGCTGCGCCGGCTGATCGCCGAGTTCAAGGCGCGGCTGGGGGTTGCGGGCGGGCCGCGGCTGGATGTGCTGCTGGACAGTTCGGTGCCGCACGGGCGGGGGCTGGGGTCCAGTGCGGCCAGTTCGCGGGCGACGGTGCTGGCGCTGGCGGACCTGTTCGGTCACGCGCTGTCGGAGGACGCGGCGTTCGAGCTGGTGCAGACGGCCGAGAACATGGCCCACGGCCGGGCCAGCGGCGTGGACGCGCGGGCGGTGGGCGCGACGGCGCCGCTGTGGTTCAAGGCGGGCCGGGTGGAGCCGCTGCGGGTGGGGCTGGACGCTTTGTTCATCGTCGCCGACAGCGGGACGGCGGGCAGTACCAAGGAGGCGGTCGGCCTGCTGCGGGAGGGTTTCGAGGCGCATCCCGGGGCCCGGGAGCGGTTCGTGGGCCGCGCCTCTGATCTGGTGCGGGACGCCCGTTCGGCGCTGTCCGAGGGCAGGCCGGAGGACCTCGGGGCGCGGCTGACGGAGTATCACGACCTGATGCGGGGGGCGGGGCTGAGCACCAACCGGATCGACGCGCTGGTCGAGGCCGCGCTGTGGGCGGGTGCCCTCGGCGCCAAGATCACCGGGGGTGGGCTGGGGGGCTGTGTCATCGCGCTGGCCCGGCCGGAGCGGGCCAGGCAGGTCACCCGGCAGTTGCATGAGGCCGGTGCCGTACAGACGTGGGTCGTATCGCTGAAAGGGCTCGACAACCATGCGCCGTGAACATCCGATCGCTGTACTGGGGCCAGACGCCGAGGGCGCGCACGGCCTGGAAGGCGGGGGTGCGGTGGCTCTCGCGCACCCGAACATCGCGCTGATCAAGTACTGGGGCAAGCGGGATGAGGGTCTTGTCCTGCCGGTGACCGACAGTCTGTCGATGACGCTGGACGTGTACCCCACCACCACCCGGGTCCGGCTCGGTGAGGGGGCGGGGCCCGATGAGGTGGTGTTCAACGGGGTGAGCGCCTCCGGTGAGGCGCTGCGGCGGATCACCGTCTTCCTGGACCTGGTGCGTGAGCGTGCCGGGCGCACGCAGCGGGCGGTGGTGGAGACCCGTAACACCGTGCCGACGGGGGCGGGGCTGGCGTCGTCGGCGAGCGGGTTCGCCGCGCTGGCGGTGGCCGCGGCGGCGGCCTACGGGCTGCGGCTGGACGCGCGGGAGCTGTCCCGGCTGGCGCGGCGCGGGTCGGGGTCGGCGTCGCGGTCGCTGTTCGGTGGTTTCGCGCTGTGGCACTCCGGTGCTGGCACGGCGAGCCTGGAGGAGGCGGACGCGGTGTCCTACGCCGAGCCGGTCGCCGCCGCGGACGGGCTGGATCCGGCGCTGGTGGTGGCGGTGGTCAACGCCGGGCCCAAGGAGGTCTCCAGCCGGGCGGCGATGCGGCAGACGGTGGCGACCTCGCCGCTGTACGGGCCGTGGGCCGCCTCCAGCGCGGCGGACCTGGCCGAGATGCGGGCGGCGCTGGTGCGCGGGGACCTTGAGGCGGTCGGGGAGATCGCCGAGCGCAACGCGCTGGGGATGCACGCCACGATGCTGGCGGCGCGTCCGGCGGTGCGCTACCTGTCCCCGGCGACGGTGACCGTCCTGGACGCGGTGGTTGAGCTGCGGCGGGCGGGGGTGGCGGCGTACGCGACGATGGACGCCGGGCCGAACGTGAAGGTGCTGTGCCGCCGGGCGGACGCCGCGCGGGTGGCGGACGCGGTGGGCGCGGTGGTGGGCGCCTCCTCGGTGGTCGTGGCCGGGCCGGGGCCGGGGGCGCGGCTGCTGGACGGCGGGGACAGCTGATGGCCGCGGACACCAGCACCAGCACGGGTCCGGCCACCGCTACGGGCACCGGTACGGGCCCGGGTCCGGTCACCGGCACCGGCACCGGCACGGGTGCGGGTGCGGGTGCGGGTGTGGGTGCGGTGGTGCGGCACGCGCCGGGCAAGCTGTTCGTCGCGGGTGAGTACGCGGTGGTGGAGCCGGGCCGTCCGGCGATCCTGGTGGCGGTGGACCGGCGGATCACCGTCACCGTCGCTCCGCCCGCCGCCGACACCGGTGAGGTGGTGCTGGTCTCGGACCTGACGCCCGCGCCGGTGCGGCTGCGCTGGCACGAGGACCGTCTGGTCGCGCCCGGCCCCGGCGGAAAGCCGCGCCCGCCCGCCGGGCCGGTGCACGTGGTGGCGGCCGTGGAGACGGTGGGCCGTCTGCTGGCCGAACGCAGACGGCCGCTGCCCGTCTTCGAGCTGACGGTCAGCAGCCGTCTGCACGAGGAGGGCCGCAAGTACGGGCTGGGCTCCAGCGGCGCGGTGACCGTCGCCGCCGTCTCGGCGGTGGCCGCGTTCAGCGGGCTGCACCTGAGCCGTGAGGACCTGTACCGGCTGGCGCTGCTGGCCAGCGCGCGGATCGATCCGAAGGGCTCGGGCGGGGATCTGGCCGCCAGCACCTGGGGCGGCTGGATCCTCTACCAGGCGCCCGACCGGGACTTCGTCACCGACCTGGCCCGCCGGGTGGGCATCGGCCGCGCCCTCAAGGCGCCCTGGCCCGGCTTCGCCGTGCGGCGCCTGCCGCCGCCCGCGGGGCTGTCGCTGCAGGTCGGCTGGACGGGCCAGCCCGCCTCCACGACCTCGCTGGTGGCCGGGCTGCACCGGCGCAGTTGGCGGGGCAGCCCCGCGCACCGCCGCTTCGTCACGGACGCCGCCGACTGCGTCACCCAGGCGGCGGCCGCCCTGGACGGCGGTGACGGGCCGGGGCTGCTGGCGCAGATCCGGCGGGCCCGCGGCCAGTTGGCCCGGCTGGACCAGGAGGTGGGCCTGGGCATCTTCACCGACCGGCTGACGGCGCTGTGCGAGGCGGCCGAGGCCGCGGGCGGCGCGGCCAAGCCCTCCGGGGCGGGCGGCGGTGACTGCGGGATCGCGCTGCTCGACGCCACGGCGGCGCGCGAGATCGACGACGTACACAGGCGGTGGACGGCGGCCGGGGTGCTGCCCCTGCCGGTGGGCACCGCCGCGGAAGGGACCGAACCATGAGCGCTCAACGCAAGGACGACCATGTCCGGCTCGCCATCGAGCAGCAGCACACGCACCGCGGGATCAACCAGTTCGACGAGGTGGCGTTCGTCCACCACGCGCTGGCCGGGATCGACCGGCCGCAGGTGTCGCTGGCGACGTCGTTCGCCGGCCTCGACTGGCCGGTGCCGATCTACATCAACGCCATGACCGGCGGCAGCGCCAAGACCGGTGTCATCAACCGGGACCTGGCCACCGCCGCCCACGCCACCGGGGTGCCGATCGCGTCGGGTTCCATGCACGCCTACTTCAAGGACCCCTCCTGCGCGCACACCTTCCAGGTGCTGCGCGAGGCGAACCCGGACGGGTTCGTGATCGCGAACGTGAACGCCACCGCGTCGGTGGAGAACGTGTGGCGGGCGGTGGACCTGCTGCAGGCCAACGCGCTGCAGATCCACCTGAACACGGCGCAGGAGACGGCGATGCCGGAAGGCGACCGCTCGTTCGGGTCGTGGGCGGCGCAGATCGAGAAGATCGCCGCGGCCGTCGACATCCCGGTGATCGTCAAGGAGGTCGGCAACGGCCTGAGCCGTCAGACCGTGCTGGCGCTGAAGGAGCTGGGGGTGGCCGCGGCGGACGTCAGCGGGCGCGGCGGCACCGACTTCGCGCGGATCGAGAACGGGCGCCGGGAGCTGGGCGAGTACGCCTTCCTGCACGGCTGGGGGCAGTCCACGGCGGCCTGCCTGCTGGACGCCCACGGCGCGGGTCTGCCGCTGCTGGCCTCCGGCGGGGTGCGCCACCCGCTGGACGTGGCCCGCGCGCTGGCGCTGGGCGCGAAGGCGGTCGGCTCCTCCGGGGGTTTCCTGCGCACCCTGCTGGACGGCGGCGTGGACGCGCTGGTCGGCCAGCTTCGGACGTGGCTGGACCAGTTGGCCGCGCTGCAGACCATGCTCGGCGCGCGCACCCCGGCCGACCTGCAGGCGTGCGATGTGCTCATCT
The DNA here is from genome assembly GCF_042674625.1 of Streptomyces flavalbus. Classification (NCBI taxonomy): domain Bacteria; kingdom Bacillati; phylum Actinomycetota; class Actinomycetes; order Kitasatosporales; family Streptomycetaceae; genus Streptomyces; species Streptomyces flavalbus. Next base: position 7,728,274 of record NZ_JBHTEB010000001.1, on the reverse strand, counting down.
CGGGCGGGCTGCGGGAGTTCTGCGACCAGCGGGGCATCGACACCCGCCCCCTGGCCCAGCGCACCACCACCGGCACGGCGCAGGCCGCCGGTTCCTCCCCCGCGCCCGGTGCCGCCACGGGCGCCGGCGTTGCCGCTCACGACAGGACGGAAAGCACACGATGACCGACGCACACGCGATCGCCGGGGTCCCGATGCGGTGGGTGGGCCCCCTGCGGATCTCGGGCAACGTCGCCACCACCGAAACCCAGGTGCCGCTGGCCACCTACGAGTCGCCGCTGTGGCCGTCGGTGGGCCGCGGCGCGAAGGTGTCCATGCTGGCCGAGCAGGGCATCGTCGCCACCCTCGTGGACGAGCGGATGACCCGCTCGGTGCTGGTGGAGGCCACCGACGCGGGCACCGCCCTGCGGGCCGCGCAGACGATCCACGCCCGCATCGAGGAACTGCGGGACGTGGTGCGCGCCGGGAGCCGCTTCGCCCAGCTCATCGGCATCCGCCACGAGATCAACGCCAACCTGCTGTTCCTGCGGTTTGAGTTCTCCACCGGCGACGCCTCCGGCCACAACATGGCCACCCTCGCCTCCGACGCCCTGCTCAGCCACCTGCTGAACACGGTTCCCGGGATCTCCTACGGGTCGATCTCCGGGAACTACTGCACCGACAAGAAGGCCACCGCCATCAACGGCATCCTGGGCCGCGGCAAGAACGTCGTCACCGAACTCCTCGTACCCCGCGACATCGTCGAGAGCGTCCTGCACACCACCGCGGGCAAGATCGCCGAGCTGAACCTGCGCAAGAACCTCCTCGGCACCCTCCTCGCGGGCGGTATCCGCTCCGCCAACGCCCACTACGCCAACATGCTGCTGGGCTTCTACCTGGCCACCGGGCAGGACGCCGCGAACATCGTCGAGGGCTCCCAGGGCGTGACCATGGCCGAGGACCGCGACGGCGACCTGTACTTCTCCTGCACCCTGCCCAACCTGATCGTGGGCACCGTCGGCAACGGCAAGGGCCTGGGCTTCGTGGAGACCAACCTCGCCCGCCTGGGCTGCCGCGCGGACGCCGAGCCCGGCCACAACGCCCGCCGCCTGGCCGTCCTGTGCGCGGCGACCGTGCTGTGCGGGGAGCTGTCGCTGCTGGCGGCCCAGACCAACCCCGGTGAACTGATGCGCGCGCACGTGCAGTTGGAACGCGACACTACGACACAAAAGGTTGGTGTGTAACGGCATGTCCAGCGATATCGCGATCGGGATTCACGATCTGTCATTCGCGACCACCGAGTTCGTCCTGCCGCACGCGGCGCTGGCCGCCTACAACGGCACCGAGATCGGCAAGTACCACCTCGGCATCGGCCAGCGGTCGATGAGCGTGCCCGCCGCCGACGAGGACATCGTCACCCTGGGCGCGGCGGCGGCGGCCCCGCTGATCGCGGCGCACGGCAGCGACCGGATCCGCACGGTCGTCTTCGCCACCGAGTCCTCCATCGACCAGGCCAAGTCGGCGGGCATCTACGTGCACTCCCTGCTGGGGCTGGCGTCCGCGTGCCGGGTGGTGGAGCTGAAGCAGGCCTGCTACGGGGCGACCGCGGCCCTGCAGTTCGCGATCGGCCTGGTCCGCCGCGACCCCGCCCAGCAGGTCCTGGTCATCGCCAGCGACGTCTCCAAGTACGACCTGGACAGCCCCGGCGAGGCCACCCAGGGCGCGGCGGCGGTGGCGATGCTGGTCGGCGTCGACCCCGCCCTGCTGCGCATCGAGGAACCCTCCGGGCTGTTCACCGCGGACGTGATGGACTTCTGGCGGCCCAACTACCGTGAGGCGGCGCTGGTGGACGGGCAGGAGTCCATCGCCGCCTACCTCCAGGCCGTCGAGGGCAGCTTCAAGGACTACACCGAACAAGGCGGGCGCCCGCTGGAGGAGTTCGCCGCGTTCTGCTACCACCAGCCGTTCACCAAGATGGCCTACAAGGCCCACCGGCACCTGCTGAACTACTGCGGCGCCGACACCGACGCGGACGCCGTGGAGCGGGCCGTGAAGGCCAGCACCGCCTACAACAGCGTCGTCGGCAACAGCTACACCGCCTCCGTCTACCTGGGCCTGGCCGCCCTGCTGGAGACGACCGGCGAGGACCTGACCGGACGCCCCATCGCGTTCCTCAGCTACGGCTCGGGCAGCGTCGCGGAGTTCTTCTGCGGCACCCCCGCCCCCGGCTACCGCTCCCGGCTGCGCACCGCCGCCCACCGCGAGGCCATCGACCGGCGCACCGAACTCGACTACGCCGCCTACCGGGCCCTGCACCAGCGGTCCTTCCCCACCGACGGCGGCGACTACCCCACCCCCGCGCAGACCACCGGCCCGTTCAGGCTGGCCGCCCTCAACGGGCACAAGCGCATCTACGAGGCCCGCTGAGCCCGTCACCCACTCCCCCCCTCCCGGCGGCCTGATCCCGGCGCCGGACAGCACCCCCTCACACGGTCTCGTACGGCAGCCCTGCCAAAGGACGTCCCGTCTCGTCCCGCGGAGGGGCTTTTTCGTGTGCTGTCCGGCGCCACCAGGCCCCCCACCCCCGCTATGTCCCGCCTTGACGCATGTGCGCACCGCCGCCGCTTTTTCACACCACTTGAAGGGAGGGCCGCCGCATGAGCGACGTCAGGATCCTCGGTACGGGCGGCTACGTGCCGGACCGGGTTGTCACCAACGATGAGGTCGGCGCGGCAGCCGGGGTCGACGACGCCTGGATCACCGCCAAGACGCGGATGAGGCAGCGGCGCTGGGCCGCGCCCGGCCAGGCCACCTCCGACCTCGCCACCGCCGCCGCCCGGGCCGCGCTGGAGGACGCGGGCGTCAGCGCCGACCAGTTGTCCGTGATCGTGGTCGCCACCTCCACCCCGGACCGCCCCCAGCCGCCCACCGCCGCCTACGTCCAGCAGCGCCTGGGCGCGGTCGGCGCCGCCGCGTTCGACGTCAACGCCGTCTGCTCCGGCCCCGTCTTCGCGCTGTCCGCGGTCGAGGGCGTCCTCGCCCGCCGCGGCGGGCACGCCCTGGTCATCGGCGCGGACGTCTACTCCAGCATCCTCAACCCCGCCGACCGCAAGACGGTCGTCCTGTTCGGTGACGGCGCCGGAGCCCTCGTGCTGGGCCCGGCCGACACGGGCGGCCGGATCCGTCACACCGCCCTGCACACCTTCGGTGACCTCTCCCCCTCATCGAGGTCCCCGCGGGCGGCAGCCGCCGCCCGCCCAGCGCGGACACCGTCGCCGAGGGCCAGCACTACTTCACCATGATCGGGCGGGAGGTCCGCCGCTTCGTCAACGACCATCTGCCGCAACTGGCCAAGCAGTTCCTCCACGAGGCCGGTGCCGTCCCCGACGACATCCGCCACTTCGTGCCCCACCAGGCCAACGGTGTCCTCCTCGACGACGTCTTCGCCGAGATGGCACTGCCCAACGCCCGGATGCACGAGACACTGGAGCACTACGCCAACACCGGCGCCGCCTCCCTGCTGCTCACCCTGGACGCCGCCGCCCGCCAGGACGCCTTCCGCCCCGGCGAGCTGATCCTGCTGGCCGGTTTCGGCGGCGGCATGGCGGCGGGCTTCGCCCTGGTCGAATGGTGACCAGCCCCACCCGACCCCACCCGACCCAACCGGGCATGGCCTGCATGGCCTGCATGGCCTGATCTGGCTTGGACGTTGCCCGCCCCGGCACACGGGGCGGGCGGAAAACGCCTCAGGCGGCGCAGACGAAGACAAGAGGGGGCAGGGGTGTGCTCCCGGCCGCGTACCGTGGCGGCCGGGAGCATCAGGTCACCGCTGCCGGGTGCCCGCCTTGTGGGGCCACAGGTCACGGGCGAGCAGCTGCTCGGCCGGGGTCAGCGGCAGGTCGGTGCGCAGCCGTTCGGGGTGCGCGGGCGGTGGTCCGCCCGCGGCCAGCCGCGCCCACGGGTCGCCTGCCGCGTCGGGCGGCGGGCCCGGCAGCAGCCCGGACAGTTCCTGCAGGACCCGCGGCTCGCAGTACAGGGACCCGAACAGGGCCAGGGACCGCCACAGCGGGCGGCAGCAGACCGCCAGCGCCTGCCGCCCACCCCGCCACAACCGTTTCATGACCGCCCCATGGTGCGTGCCGCTGCCTGACCTGCCTGACTGTCAACTCCGGGCTGAACACGACGTCTTCGCAGCCCTCACGCGCAGGCTGTCACGGGCGACTCGCGCACCGGTCGAGAACGCCCGCAGCCCGCCCACAGCCACCCCTGGGCCCCGGCTCTTCACGGGTTCGGGGTGTGGGGGTGGGTGGGGGTCGCGTTCAGTCGATGCCGCGGACGAGGTGGGGCTCGAAGGTGTCGTCCTCGTCGATCCCGGCCAGCCGCAGCGCGGGCACCGGCTGCGGGCACGCACGCGTGGCCTGTCCCGGCCTGCTGCCGCCCCTGCTGCTGGTGCTGTCCTCGTCGTCGGTGTCGTACATCCAATCCTCCTGCTCCATCGGCTCACAGCGCTCAGGGCGGTGACACGCGGGGGCCGGACCACGGCCGGGCGGGGTGACCCCGGTCACATACCACCCTGCACACCGGCAGACGAGGCGCGCTCGAAGGGCGGTGGGAAACACATCGAGCCCCACCCGGTCGGCGGGTGCGGGCAGGGATGCGCTCAGGCGCCCGGGGCGGGCGGCCAGGCACCGCCGGGCGCGGCGGCCTTCAAGGCGGCGGCCAGGGCGCGGGCCCGGCCCGGGCCGTCGCTGTCCGCCCCGGCCAGGACCACCCGCGGCGGGCGGGCCCCGGCGGCGCCCAACTGCTCGGCCACCTTGCAGGCCAGGGCCCCGGCACCGCCGTAACCGGCGAGCAGCAGCGGGGCGCCGGTCAGCCCCGCCAGCGCCTCACACGCGTTCGCGGGGCCGGTGTCGGGCGCCAGCAGCAGCAGTTCCTCAACCCCCGGATAGGTGCGGGTGAACAGGTCGTAGCAGGTGGCGGGCGCGCCGGGCGGTAAGACGAGCACGATACGGCCCGCCCGCGGGGCGCGGGCCACCCGCAGCCGTACCAGCACCCCACCCGGCCTGTCCGGCCCGGCGGGCCCTTTCGGCCCTGCGGGCGGGGTGGGCGGCGCGGAGCGGGGCGTGGGGCGGCAGGTGGGGTGGGGGGGCAGGAGGTTCAGGGCCTGGCCGATGGTGGTGGATTCGTCCGCGGTGCGGGGCAGTTGGCGCAGCAGCAGGACGGTGTGGGCGAGGAGGTCGGCGGCGGTGTCCTCCTCCACGTGGGCCGGGTCGTGGACGGCGGTCAGCAGCAGCCCCCCGGCCGTGTCGTGGCGGGCCAGCAGCACGGCGGGCAGGGCGGAGCGGGCCGGGAGGAGGTCGGGGAAGGACGCGTCCAGGCCGCGGGCGGCGAGCGCGGTGTGCAGGCCCTCCAGGGGGTGCGGGGGATCCTCGAAGACGACGGCGCTGGCGACGGGGACACCGCCGCGGCGCCAGGTGCGGATCCAGCCGTCCGGCACCCACTCGTAGGCCGCCAGGTCCAGGGCCCCATCGCGCAGGCGGCGCAGCAGGCCCGCCACGGTGTCGGCGGGGTCCACCTCCACCGACACCGGCAGCGGGTTACGCAGCGGCCCCGGCATCCGGTCCGCGCCGTCCAGCGCGATACCGCGGCCGGGCACCGTGACGGCGAAACAGACCGGCGCCGCACCGCTGGCGCCGCACGCCCGGTACAGCAGCATGGCCCACACCGCCTGGACGACGCTGCTCTCCGCGGTCCCCCAGGCCGCGGCCCAGTGCGCCAGGCGGGCGGTCTGCGCGGCGTCCAGACGCACCCACATCCGCCGGCCCGCACCACCAGGCCCACCCCCCGTACCGGCAGGGGCGGGAAAGGGGGCGGGGGTGAGGGTGGTGGCGGGGGCGGGGGTGAGGGTGGTGGCGGGGGGCGGGGCGGTCGCGGTCCACAACGCGCGGGCCGGGGCGGGGTCCTGGGCGGCGAGCCAGGCGGAGTAGTCCCGCAGGTCGGGGCGGCGCTCACCGCCGGGCAGGGCGCCGTCGGCGAGGTAGGCGCGGTAGAACTGGCGCAGCAGCAGGTGCACGCTCCAGGTGTCGAGCAGGGCCCGGTGGTAGGTGAGCAGGATCCGGGTGCCCACCTGGCCCGGTGCGCCGCCCGATGTGCCCGGTGTGGGGGGTGTGGGGGGCGGGTCCAGGAGGGTGAGGCGTAAGGGGGCGGGGCGGCGCAGGTCGAAGCCGCGCAGCCGGTCGCGTTCCAGCAGGGCGGGCCAGTCACCGGTGCGGGCCTGGCGGGTGATCTCGGGTGCGGCCTGCTCGTGGACGGTGAGCTGAAGGGCGCCGCCGGTGGCGGTGAACGCGGTGCGCAGCACCGTCTCGCAGGCGAACACCGACTGCCAGGCGGCGGTGAAGCGGGGCAGGTCCAGGGGGCCGTGCCAGTCCCAGACGAGTTGTTCGACATGGCGTCCGGTGCCGGGCCGCCCGTCCCCGCTGCGGTAGAGGGCGGCCTGCTGGGGGGTGGCCGGGAAGGGCGGCGGAAGGGGGGTAGCCGGGGTGCGGGCCAACTCCTCCAGCAGGCCGCGCAGCTGACGGGTGAACACCGCCACGTCCGTGTCGGCGACCGTCCGCCCCGTGCCCGCGTCCTGACCCCCGGTGGATCCGTCGGCGCCGGGTGCGGCCAGGCCCAAACCGTCGGTGCCGGGGCGGGCGGTCGCGGGGCGGGCGGGGGCGCTGATCCAGTCCAGGCCGATGTGCAGACGGCCGCCGGCGAGCTGGGCCTGCACCCGTAAGGGGTGCGCGGGCCGCTCCGGGGCGATGCCGGGCACGGGGCGTACCCGCGGCGGCAGCCAGCCGCCGGTGGGCTGCTCCCCGAGCGGGTTCAAAGCCAGACAGGCCCACGCGGGCGGCAGTTCGCGCAGGGTACGCCGCAGGGCGGCGTCGTCGCTGTACTCCCGGCAGGCGCCGAAGCCCGCACCGTTCGCGCGGCCCGCGCAGGCGGCCAGCGGCCCCGCCAGGGCGGCCAGCTGGGCCAGCGGGTCAAGACCGGGGGCGAGGGTGAGGTGGACGGGGTAGGGCTCGGTCAGCCGGCCCACCAGGCGGCGCAGGCGCGGGCGGCCCGCGCGCGGGTCACCGCAGACGTCGAAGACGGCCTCGTCGCTGTGCTGCCAGCGGGCCAGAGCCAGCGCGAACACCCCGGTGAGGACCTGCTCCGTGGTCAGCGCCAGACGGCGGGCCACGTTCTGGGTGATCCGCTCGGTCGCCTCCTGCCCCAGGGAGAACCGGGCGTGCCGGACCAGAACCGACGGTGACGCGGCGGGCGCCGCGCCGAGCGCCGCGGTCAGCGCCAGCCGGTGGCCTTGAGCACTGCCGGAAGCCGCGGGCGTCTTGTCGTCCGGAACCGCGACGGCGGTCGGCCGGGCCTCACCGGTGCCCGCACCGGTGCCCGCACCGGTGCCCGGCGCATGGGCGCCGCTGCCGCCCCGCGCGGCGGGCGGCCGTCCGCCACAGGCGCTACGGGAGCGCCGCTCGGCGACCTGGGCCCAGTGCCCGGCCTCCACGGCGTCCCCGGCCAACTGCCGCAGCTCCCCCACCCAGTCAGCCAGCGCCGCCTGCGCGTCATCTGCCAGCGCCGCCTGCGCGTCATCTGCCAGCGCCGCCTGCGCGTCATCTGCCGGTGCCGCCTCGGCCACCGGTGCCGTCTCGGTCGCCTCGGTCGCCTCGGCCGTCTCGGTCGCCTCGGCCGTCTCGGTTGGCTCGGCCGTCTCGGTCGCCTCGGCCGTCTCGGTCGCCTCGGCCGTCTCGGTTGGCTGGGCTGGCTGGGCTGGCTGGGCTGGCTGGGGCTGTGGTGCCGTCCGCGGGTCGGGGTGCCGGGGCGCGGGGGTGAGGGCGGCGGTCAGGTCATGGAGCAGCACACACCAGGACGCGCTGTCCACGGCGAGCGGGTGGGCGAGCACCGCGAGGCGGCCGGCCCGCGGTGCGGCCCCCGCCCGCCGCTCCCGGGCGAGCACCAGCCGTACCTGCCACCCACCGCGCGCGCTGAGGCCGCGGGCCGCCGACTCCAGCAGCGCGGTGAACCCGGCCTCGTCGAGGAACTCCCCCTCCACCACCACGTCCTGCCCCTGCCCCTGCCCCAGGTCGTCGCTGGTCTGCCAGCCGTCCGTGGGATGCAGACGCGACCGCAGCTGGGGGTGGGCGGCCACCACGGCCCGGGCGGCCGCGCGCAGGACGGCACCGTCCGGCACGGTCTCCCACTCGGCCAGCACCGCCTCATAGGCGTAACGCCCCCCGAAACCGGTGGCCAGGACCGCGCGCTGGGCGGGGGTCAGCGGGCGCACGGCCACCGGCGCGCCGGTGAGCCGGTCGGCGATCCGGCCCGCGAGGACGGCCGCGGACTGCGCGGCGGGCGCCCACAGCCGCAGCCGGTGCAGGCCCGGCCCGTGCCGCAGCAGCCGGTGCCGCCAGCCGCCAGGCCCCCCGCCCGACGGCGCGGGGGCCAGGCCGCCCAGGAGACGTTCCAGCCTGGCGGTGTCCAGCGGCCCGCGCAGCTCGAGATCCCACGGCGCCGGATACGGCGGCCTCCCAGGATCGACGACCACACTGACCGGCGCGTACGGAAGACGGTGAACAGTCATGGTGTCCGGGTGCGCGGCCCGCTGCCACACGGCGGGCTGCCCTCGGTCTCCTTCCTGGCGCGGCAGTACCAACAAGCGGCGCGGCGGCGCACGCGAGAACACATGCACGCGTCAACCGCGAACGTGCAGGCGGTGCGGGAACGTGCAGGCGGTGCGGGAACGTTAAAGCAGTATGGGGGTGTTCGGGGGCGCGGGCGGTGTGCGGGGATACGGACATGAGGGGATGCCGGTGGTGCCGGGGGGGGAGGCGATGACGGGGCCCCGGCCCGCCGGCCCTCTCGCTGCCCCTTCGCCGCCCCTTGCTGCCCTGCGTTTTCCTCGTCCCCTCGTCCCCTCGTACCTGCCCCCTCTTTTTTCCCTTCTTCCCCCCGGGGACGGGCCGTGACTCCTCTTCCCCCTGGACCACGGCCCCCGCGGCGGCGTCTTGGCCTGATTCCCGCGCCCGCAACGGCAAGAATAAGCACGCTATGGCAGGACGCGCCCGAAGTCCCGTTTCCTGAGCGGATATGCAGCGGCCCCCAAGCGGGATGCGAGAGACCCGTATCAGCAGCGGCGTGCGCAGGCCAGGGCCGCGAATGAGCAGACGTGGTTTCCCCGGACCGGGAAATACCCCGGCCCTACCCCGCCCCCCTTCTTTTTGCTGGTGCGCGAAGACAGCGCACACAGCAGCCGGGGAGGCAGACGACGCACGCGGCGCACGGAAACGGGAAATGAGGGCGGGCAGGACGCAAAGGAAGCGCGAAGGAAAACCCGCGGGGCGCCCCCCGGGGGGCTGGCGGGTGCGGGGTGCCGGGGTGCGGGGGGGGTGCCGGGGGGTCGGGAGCGGTGGGGTCAGAGCATCCGGACGGCGGTTTCCGCGTGCTGTTTGGCCAGGGCGAGCAGGGCCAGGCAGTTCTGGCCCAGGACGGTGCGCACATGGCGGCGGGCGCGGGCCAGGTGCTGCCCGGCGCCGGGGCCGGTGGTGAGGTGTTCCTCGCGCAGGACGACGCTCTGGCGGGAGGTGACGGTCACGCCGGTGGCGTCGGGGACGACCGACCACTCGCCGGTGTGGGAGGCGAGCAGGTCCCAGCAGGCGGTCTGCTTGTAGACGATGCGGCCCGCGTGGGGGAAGCAGATCCGCACCGCGGAGGTGGCGCGGCTGCCGGTGTCGGTGAGGGTTTGAAGGGCCAGGCGCTGCACGCCGGGCGCGTCCTCGGTGAGGTGGGCGGCGGTGACGTGCGGGACGAGGCCCGGCCAGTCACCGGCGCGGTAGAGGAAGTCGTAGGCGAGTTCGGCGGGGCCGTTGATGCGCACGGAGTCCTCGAAGGACAGCACCAGGTCGTCCAGGCGGGTCCACCGCTCGGTGAAGTTCTTCAGTCCGGCGAGTTGGCTGTGGCTGTCCAGGTGGGCTATCCAGGACTGCCAGGCGGGCGGGGGTGGGGCGCCGGGGGTGCGGGCACCGAAACGCAGTTCCAGTTCGGTGGTGTGCGGGCTGCGGTCGCGGACGGTGAGCACGCCGCGGATGGAGTCCGGTGCGGGGCCGGGCCGCTGCTGGCAGAACTCGATCCGGCGGGCCACCGGGTCCAGGTGGCGCGAGGAGGTCCAGGACCTCAGCTGCCCGTTCATCAGCGCCCACATCCGGGTGCGTTCGTGTTCGCCGTCGAAGTGCAGGCGCTCCACGTGGATGCATGGCAGGAAGTACAGCGGCATGGTGGCCGCGTCGGCCAGGACGGCGTAGACCACGCCGGCGGGCGCGGCCAGCTGTACTGTCAGTGCCGTCGTGTCGGCACGCTCCTCACCCAACATTCGTCAACACCTCGCTTCGTGGTTCTGCGTCACACCGGCCGCGCGCCCGCCCCCAGAGGAACGGGGGGTGGTCGGGGGTCGCGGGCCGCGGCGCGCCGGTCAGCCGATGGGCGCGGGCTGTAAGGCGAGCCTGCGCGCGACGCGGCAGGCCCGGCCCAGCAGCCGGGGCAGTGCACGGCCGCCGCGCACGAAGAAGTGGCGCCCGGGGACGGTGCGCAGGTGCACGGGTCCGCGGGTGAACTGGCGCCAGCCCTCAGCGATCGAGGCCGGGGCCAGTGGATTGTCCTGGGAGGCGACCACCAGCAGCGCGGAGGCGGGGGCGGGCGCGTCGCTGGGGGTGCGGGCCGCCTCGTGCAGACTGTGGGCCAGCTCGAGATCGGCGCGCAGCACCGGCAGCATGGCGCGCAGGAAGACGCCCTCGTCGCTGGCGGGCGGTATGACGGTGTCCTGCCCCAGCAGGCGCAGCAGGTCGGCGTCGCTGGTGTGGGGGGCGGGCGCCCACGCGGGGACGGGCGGCGGGCAGGCCCCGACCGCGAGCAGGACCGGCGGCGCGGCGCCCCTCTCCTGCAGGGCGCGGGCCACGGTGAACGCGGCCAGCGCGCCCAGCCCGTGCCCGTACAGGGCGTACGGGCCGCCCGATGGCGGGGTGGTGAGGCGGGGCAGTACCTCCGCCAGCAGGTCCTGGCGGGTGGTCAGCGCCCGGCCACCGCGGGCGGCGGACAGCCGGACGGCGACCGGTTCGACCCCGGGGCCGACAGCGCTTCGCCAGCCGTCGAACACGGACACGCCGTCACCGGAGTGTGCGAAACAGTGCAGGCGCACTGGCGGTTCGTCCGACACGGCATCCTCCTTCGCGTCCCCCTGCCACCAGGGCCGGCTTCGAGCATCACCGCCCGCCCTCGAACCCCACTCGAAACCCACCCGAGGCCCCCCGGCCCCCTCCCCCACGACACAGGCCCCCCACCGCCGCCACCGCGCACCACGACCTCCACGAACACCGCCCCCGGGGCTGCGTGCCGGGGACCGCGAAACCCGCCCGGGGGTGGTGTTGACGCCAACCAGCCGCCCCCTTTCTTTCCCACCCCCGCCCGCAGGCAGGCACCCACACCGCTACCGCGCCAGGAGCAGCAGCCCCCGGCACCGGCACCGGCGCGGGCATGGGCATGGGCACAGAAAGGCGGCCAGGGGATACGGCGGGCAGGAGCGCAAAAGGTGAGCAGGGGGAACGCGGAAGACGAAGGCGAGAAAGACCGCCACCCCAGCAGGCGTTGACCGTGTCGCGGAAGCTGCCACGGTGCGGCAAGAACCGGAACCGGCGGCCCAGTGGGCCGCGTCCCAAGGTCGCCGTGTCCGCCCCTCACACCACGTACCGAGCCCGGGGCCGGGCAGGCCCAGGTCCGCAGTAGGCACGGAACCAGGCAGACCAGACCAGGCCCGCAGCAGGCAGACCTCCGGGCAAGACGGCACAGACGAAACCCCCGGGTCCGGCGCCGCACCCGCGCCGCCGGACCGGACACCTACCGGCCGCCACAAACCCGTCCCCAACCGCAAAACCACCCCCAGGACCAGACCGACTCCCGGGGCCGGGCCCGTTCCCAGCGGCGCAGACCGGGCTCGCACCAGACACCCCGGCCCGGACACAAAAGTCCGCGCCCCAAGGCGAGCACGTACCCCGCTTCCCAACCCGGGTGGCGAGCACGCGCCCCGCTTCCCAAGCCGGGTGGCGAGCACGTACCCCGCTGCCCAAGCCGAGTGGCGAGCACGTACCCCGCTGCCCAAGCCGAGTGGCGAGCACGTACCCCGCTGCCCAAGCCGAGTGGCGAGCACGTACCCCGCTGCCCAAGCCGAGTGGCGAGCACGTACCCCGCTGCCCAAGCCGGGTGGCGAGCACGTACCCCGCCCTCCCCGGGGCGGGCGGACGCCCGCGGCCCGGAAGGAACGGGCAGGCACCCCCTACCCCAGGACGGGCAGCTGCTGCCGGTCCCCCGAAGGGGCGGGGCGCCCAGGCCCTCCCCGGGGGGGGCGGGGGCGGGCAGGCCCGCACCGGGGGGCGGGGGGCGGGCAGGCCCGCACCGGGTGGGGGGCGCGGCGCAGGCTCGCCCCCCACCTGCCCGGGGGTGGGTGGGGGGTCAGGCGGCGTAGCGGTCGAAGGTGGACCCGCGGCGCGGCCCGGCCACCACGTCGAGTTCGGGATCGACCGAGAGCATCGCCTGGTGCAGCCGCTGCAACTGCGGGGAGGGCTCGACACCGAGTTCCTCGATCAGTCCCTCGCGCAGCTTGCGGTACACATCCAGCGCGGAGGCCTGCCGCCCGGACCGGTACAGGGCCACCATCGCCTGCGCGTGCAGGCCCTCGTGCTGCGGGTGACGGGCGATCAGGTCGGTCAGCTCGGCGATGAGTTCGGCGTGCCGCCCCAGCCGCAGGTCGGCGTCGATCCGCCGCTCGGTGGTCACCAGCTTCGACTCCTCCAGCCGCGTCACCTCGATCGCCAGCACCGGCCCAAGGCGTACGTCGACCAGGGCCGGGCCCTGCCACAGCGCCAGCGCCTGCCGGAAACTGCGCGCGGCTCGCTCGTCCTCGCCCTCGTCGAAGGCTTCCTGCCCCTCGGCGACCAGCCGCTCGTAGGTGTGCACGTCCACCGACTCCGGCGGTATCTGCAGCAGATAGCCGCCGTGCCGGGTGGCCAGGACGTTCTTCGCCGCGCCCGGCGCGCCCGGCCCCATCGCGGTGCCCAGGCAGCGCCGCAACTGCATGATGTAGGTCTGCAGGGTCGTCATCGCGCTCTGCGGCAGGTCCGTCCCCCAGATCTCCTCCATCAGCGTCGACACCGGCACCACACGGCTCGGGTACAGGGCCAGCAGCGCCAGAACCTGTCGGGGCTTCCCAGCGGTCGGGACGATCGAGTCCCCGTTCACGGCGGCACACAGCGGACCCAAGACCTGAATCTCCATGGTTCCCTCCGTTCGTCGTCGGACACTCCCGATGGCGGAAAGTCGTCGGCGAACTCGCACGCTATCCGAACGACACCGGAGGCATCGGTTCCTTCAGCGGCATTTGAGTAATCCTCAAAGACCCCACAGCCGACGCAGCGTAATTCGAGAAAGGCAGAAGGAAACCCCGAGGAATTGGCCGAAAATATCGCGCCAACGACTAGAAATGCTTTCTTCTCACACCCGGGCACCATATGCGGGTATACTGCGCTCCCCACCGCACACGCCAGGCTCCCGCCCCACCCCACCCCCGGGCACACCACCCGCACCGGCCGGGCCCGGCCCAGCCACCGGGGCAGGAACCCTACCGCCCCCCGCCCAGCACCCCCGACACCGGGGCCCCCAAAACCCCAACCACCCCGGCCACCCCAACCCACCCCAACCCACCCCGCGCCCTCAAGCCCGGCAGGCCCCCCACCCCAGGCACCCACCACCCGCAAGCCCCCCCCCCCCCCCGCAGGCCGCAACCACGACAGCAGGCACCCCCACCCGCACCCGCACCCGCACCCGCAAGCCCGGCAGGCCGCAGGGCCGCCGCCAGGCCGCCAGGCCGCAGGGGCATCCCCAGCCGCGGGCCCACAGCCAGGAAGCCGCAGCCGGGGAAGACGGGCAGGCGGGAGCGCACACCTGCCACAAGCGCGGCGGGCACAGTCCGGCAGCCGCTACCCGACCAGCGCCGTGGCAGCCCCCGTCGGCGATCGTCATGAGGGGTTTGACGCCATCCTCGGCACCGGACCCCGCCCAGCCCGGGAGGTCGTGCCGCTTACCCGGCACGGGGCCAACCCGCCACGACAACCCGTCGGATGTCCGGGTCGATCACCACCTGACAGGCCGTGGAAGAACGGTGGCTCTTCGACTACCCGGCCGCCGAGTGACCGCCGACGGGCACGAAGGCCCCGTCGACCATGCAGCACAGAGCCCCCTCACCGCACCGTGTCCAGGTACTTATGTGAGTGCACCACCGAGTACGAAGTTATGTGCACCACTGGTTAGGCCACGTCGGTCTCCCGCTCGATGGCCTGGAGGCGGTTCTTGAGCCGGTAGCTGTTGCCGTTGATCGAGACGACTTCGCAGTGGTGCAGGAGCCGGTCGAGGATCGCGGTGGCCAGGACCTCGTCGCCGAAGACCTGGCCCCATTCGCCGAAGGTCTTGTTCGAGGTCAGGATGATCGAGCCCTTCTCGTAACGCTTGGAGATGACCTGGAAGACCAGGTTCGCCTCGGCCCGTTCCAGCGGCTGGTAGCCCACCTCGTCCACCACGAGAACGGCGGGCCGGAGGTAGCTGGTGAGCTTGCTGATCAGACGGCCCTGGTCCTCGGCGGCCTTGAGGTGGCGGACCATGTCGTCAAGGCTGGTGAAGTAGATCGAGTAGCCGGCCCGGCAGGCCGCGACCGCCAAGGCGACGGCGATGTGCGTCTTGCCGACCCCGGGCGGTCCGAGCAGAGCGACGTTGGCCTTGTCCTCGACGAAGGAGAGGGTGGCCAGGTCCTTGACCTTGCGCGGGTCGAGGTCGGGCTGGAAGGAGAAGTCGTAGTCCTCCAGCGTCTTGTGGTGCGGCAGCTTCGACAGCCGCAGACCGTTGCGGAAGCGCCGGTCGTCGCGGACGGCGAGTTCCTCGGCCAGCACGAGGTCGAGGAAGTCGAGGTAGCCCATCTTGGCCTCGTCCGCCCGCTGGACGTACTGGTTCAGGGCCTCGGCCAGGTGCGGCAGGCCGAGCTTGGCGGCGGTGGTGCGGATGCGGGTGCTGGTCAGCTCGCTCAACGGGCTTCCTTGGTCGGGGTGGTGAAGGGACGGGTGCCGGTCAGCTCGTCATAGACCGACAGCGGGCGGCGGCCGACCTCGACGTTCGCGGCGGCGGCCCGGTTCAGCAGAGCCTGCAGCGGTCCGGCCTCCGCCTTCGGCGGCTGGCCGCGTCGGGGTGAGGGCAGAGCGTCGTCACCGGTGGTGACGCGGCGGCCTGCGCCGGTGGGAAGGCCGTCCCAGTGCGTCTCATCCACGATGCGGGCGCCCCGGCCAACGGCCCGCGGATGGATGGCCAGCAGGGTCTGGCCGCTTGCATCGGGAACGGTGGAATGGAGGCTGACTTGCGATTTCGTGGCCCGGATCTCGACTAGCTGGCGGGGGCGGACCTTGCGGGCGGGCACCGAGTAGAGGTTCGCGTCGAAGGCGACCAGGCAGTCCTTGCCGACATGCCGCAGGTGCCTTTGGGCGACCACGTAGGGGGCCGCCGGCAGCGGACGCAGGGCCATGTGGTCGCGCACGGCCCGGTGTCCGATGACCTCACCGTGGGTGCCGTGGACCTTCGCCCGCCGCAGCGGGACCCAGGCGGCGAAGGCGGCGTTGAGTTCCTCGATGGAGGAGAAGGCCCGCCCGGCCAGGACGTGGTCGCGGACGATGTTCACCTGCCGCTCGACCCGGCCCTTGCCCTGAGGCCGGTAGGCGGCCAGCACGTCGATGTCGAAGTCGTAGTGGCCGGCGAAGGCGACCGCCTCCGGGTGCAGCGGAACCGCCTCACCCGGGGCGACGTGCCGGCGCACGACCGTCTTGGTGCGGTCATAGACGATACTTATCGGCACCCCGCCGAAGTGCGCGAACGCGGCCCGATGGCAGTCGAAGAACGTGGCCAGGTCCTGGCTGGTGGTGAAACAGCAGAACGGGTCGCGCGAGTACGACAGCGTCATGTGGAAGGAATA
The DNA here is from genome assembly GCF_042674625.1 of Streptomyces flavalbus. Taxonomy (NCBI): domain Bacteria; kingdom Bacillati; phylum Actinomycetota; class Actinomycetes; order Kitasatosporales; family Streptomycetaceae; genus Streptomyces; species Streptomyces flavalbus. The sequence goes on along the minus strand of NZ_JBHTEB010000001.1, from coordinate 7,712,212 downwards.
GACCTTCGGGATGCCGACATGCGCGAGGATCTTGCCCTCGTCTCCCCAGTCGACCTGGGCCTGAGCACCGGGGACGACCTCGAAGCGCCGGTGCAGGCCCGCCAGCTCACCCGGGCTGATGCCCAGTTCCTCCGCGATCCGGGGCCGGGCTTCCTGCAGATAGAGCTTCACCCGCTGGTAGTTGATCGCGACCCCGTACTCCTGGGCCAGGCGGTCGTGGATCACCCTGCCCTTGAGCAGGATCTCCGACCTGAGCATCGCGTCGATCAGCGGCGCGACCTCATCCACCACCCGCCGAGGCCGCTGATCTGCTGTTTCTCTCTTCGGCGGCGCGACCGCCGCGGAGTCCTTCAGGTACTTGCTGACCGTCCGGCGGTTCAGCCCGGTCTCCTTCGCGATCTCCCGCAAGCTCATCGCACCGGACTCGTACAGCGGCCGGAACCGCCTCAACTCCAGCCAGCGATGTGGATCCAAAACCACCGTCAGCGGCCTCCCTGCCACCCCGAAACGACAGCAGCAGGCTCACGGCTGGCACCCCATCACCGCATCAAGAATGGTGCACTTTCATCCGTACGAGGTGGTGCACGTTCGCTTGTACGCCGACACACCGCTTGACGCTGCCGCAGCACCAAGCAACGACCCGCAGCAGTCGCCGCCCCACCCCGCAGCCAACTTCAGGCGACAACCGGCAACCCCCGAAAAGCGCCCGCCCCGACCCCGCCCACGGCGGCGAGCTCGGCCACCTCGACTTCCTCCAGACCCTCTGCCAGGACGAGACCACCACCTCCTTCCACTTTGCCCCCAGCAAGCGAAGTTCCCCCAGCAGGCGACTCCTCGTCGCGCTCCGGCGGGGACTGACACCCACCGCCTCACCATCAGCTCACGTCAGCAACTGGCAAGACGTGACCTGTCACCGGGGCAATGACGGACCCCGCCGCTGATCCGGTGAGGTCAGCCGTCGAAGCCAATCCAGCCGACAGGCAGATCGGCCAGTGCTCTGACCAGGAAGGATCGCCGGGTTGCTGGTCAGGGCGGTGGGATGGGCGGAGACGTCCGTTCCGACCGCTGGAGGTGCAGGGGCCCGTGTGCGCCAACTGACCGACCAGGAAGGACAGAAACTGCAGCAGAGCGCGCGCCGGGGCAGCACCAGCTCGGTGCGCTACCGGCGCGCGATGATGCTTCTGGCCTCGGCCGGCGGGAATCGGGTGCCCGTGACCGCCCAGCTGGTGCAGGCCGACGAGGACACCGTCCGGGACGTGATCCACCGCTTCAACGAGACCGGCCCGGCCTGCCTGGACCCTCGGTGGGCGAGAGGCCCTTCCCGCCAACTCAGCCCTGACGGGAAGGAATTCGTCGTCCAGACGGCCATCACCCGCCCGACCAAGCTCGGCCAGCCCTTCACCCGCTGGTCCCTGCGCAAGCTCGGCGCCTATCCGCGCAAAGCCCACGGCCACGTGATCCGGACCGGCCGCGAGGCGTCACGCTGCCTGCTCGCCCACCGCGGCGTGACCTTCCAACGCACCCAGACGTGGAAGGAATCCCCAGACCCCAACCGCGAGGCGAAGCTGGACCGGATCGAGAAGGTCCTCCCCTTTTCAGATATTCGCCGACACCATCACGGCGAGGCAGAAACCGCCTGGCCAGGTCACCAAGCTGATCCCGTCCGAGGTCTTCGCCCAGGTCGCCGACGGCATCGAGGGACTGGTTCACCTGCGGGAGCTCGCCTGGACACCAGTGGAGACTCCAGCAGATGCCGTCCAGGCCGGCGACGAGATCACGGTGGTCGTCACCGAGACCGACCGAGAGCGACGCAGGCTATCCCTCTCCCGACGACAAAGCTCATCCGCCGGCGTGTGACACGCTGCGTTCCTGCGACCCTTCCCTTACGCGAGTACTCCTGAACGTCTGCTCAACCACAGGAAGACACGACGCCCCAAACCGGTGAACCTATACGGTCACAGCACCAGCGCTGCCAGGACGCTTCGGTGGACGGCCCCAGCCCAGACATCGAACGCTTCCCGCTCCCCGCTCCCCGCTCCCCGCTCCTGACATGCACCACCAGGCCAGGGGCCACACAGAAGCAAGGGGGCGCCCACGGCCCCAAGGGACGCGAGAGCACAAGACGCAGCACTTCGGTAAGCCAAGCGACCTGCGCCGCCATAAGCCAGCGCGCCACCGCCCGGTCGTCGGCACTCACGGAAGCCTCGAAGAGAGACAACGCGATCAAAAAGCCGCTGAGCGGGTTACGCTCCGGCGAACGGCTCCCCCACGCGGCCCGGCAACCCAGGCGAAAGCCAGAGCAACCGGCCCGCACCCCCCACCACCTGGCACACTCCCCCCGACCCCACACACCCCGCGTCACAAACCGTGTGACCCGTATCCTTCAAGCGACAGACCCACCACACCGTCCCACACGCCCCCGACCATCCGCCGCCCCACGAAGGGGGTGAGGGGCGCGCGGCACCGCACGGGCGCCGCCAACAAGGCAGCACGAACAGCGCCGATCACGGCCCGCCCGCACACTCCCGCACCACCCAGGACACGAAAGGGCGGTCAGACGGGATGGCGGCCGGGCGGGGCGGACAACTGCGCAGAACCCGAACTGACCAGAGCCGACACCCGCGGCCGGTCAGCAAGCCGAGGCAGCAGCAACTCCCAAAAACGGGTCACATTCTGCCGCGACAGCCACGACGCGTCCGCACCCCCCAACACCTCCAAACCCACCGTCGCCGCAACAATCACCCGCGCCGCATCAGCCCACGACACATCCCTGGCCAGCACACCACTACGCTCCGCCCGCCGCAGACTCTCCTCCACCCACCGCTGCCACTCCCTACGCAACGGCGACTCCGCACGCCGCCCGATATCCCCCGCCAACCCGAACCCCCCACGCACCACCACATCCTGCGCCAGATACCCCATCAACTCATGCGTGGCATCCACCACCGACTGCAACGGATCCCCCTGCCGCGCACGAACCGCCTCCGTCACCCGCCGCACCGTCTCCGCCGCCTCCGCCTCCACCGCCTCAGCCAACGAGTTCTTATTAGCGAAATGAAAATGCAGCGCCCCGTTACTCACCCCCGCCCGCTTACTGATCACCCCCAACGACGCAGGCACAAAACCCACCTCAGCAAACACCTCAGCCGCAGCCCGGATCAACGAACGCCGCGTCCGCGCGGCCCGCTCCTGTGTCACCATCTGCTGCCTCCTGGGCAACGGGATGCCGAAAGCCGGCCAAGACACCGACACCTCACACCCCATGCAACGTACACCTAAGACGGCTACCCGCCGCGCCCACACCACCCCACACCACCACGGACACGACCCCGCACGGAACCCCACACCCCACACTAACAAACCGCGTGGGCGGTATCATCCATACGAGGGGCCAGCACACAGACCGCGACCAGCCCCCCACCACCGGCGCCGCCCCGCACGCCCGGCAGGCAGGCACCGTAACCAGCTCCACCACAAGCCAGGCAGCATCAACGGCCCGGAACACGCCGCCCCGGCACTACCGTCACACCCCCCGCCGCCAACCCCCGCGGTCAGCGTAAAGCAGCAGCACCCGCAAACAGTGAAAACCACACCCCCACCGGAACCCCGCCGACACGCCCGCCAGGAACCCACTGGCCCACACCCCCAAAAACCCGCCCCGACCACGCACCACCAGCACCCCAGCACCCCAGCACCCCCCAGAGGTCCGGTTGCTGACCCCGAAACCGCCCACCTCCCTATCCCTGCGGCCTGGAACGCCTGCCAGTGAACTCGCCTGAAAAAAGACGGCGTCGGGCGTAAGGGCGCCCGGACGACAGGAGGCCCTGACAGGTGACACGCCCCCCACCCGGCCCAGCGGAAACCAACCAGCCCCCTCACCCACCCCGCGCCAAAGCAACAGGACCGGAGCGATGACCTTCCCGCCACCACCCCACGACAGAGACACGAAAACACAGAGACACGGGGACACGGGGACACGGGGACACGGGGACACGGGGACACGGGGACACGGGGACACGGGGACACGGGGACACGGGAAGGCGGGGACACGGGGACACGGGAAGGCGGGGACACGGGGACACGGGAAGGCGGGGACACGGGAAGGCGGGGACGCGGGGAGGCGGGGACGCGGGGATACGGGAAGGCGGGGATACGGGGAGGCGGGGACGCGGGGATACGGGAAGGCGGGGATACGGGAAGGCGGGGACGCGGGGATACGGGAAGGCGGGGCCGAGAACCGCCCGGGCTGTACCGGCAGACAGCCAGAGAAGGAAGAAGGAAGAGGGGAGAGCAAGGGAGAGAGGGAGGGAGGGAGGGGGAGGGAGGGAAGGCTTCCCTCATCGGCTCCGGGCTCGGCGCGGCCAGGCCCTCGCCGTCCTCACCGCAGACCACGCTCCAGCACAGCGGCGATTCGCCAAGACCCGCTACTCAACGAGCAGTTCCACTGCCGGGACGGCGGGCCACACCGCCACACGCCCCGCACCCGCCGCCCACGACCGCGCACACGACACCAGCCCCCCGCAGAAGACCCACGCCCACCATGACGTCGCCCTCCGCGCGCACTCCCGCCAAAGGACACCCAGCCAAGCCCGCGCAAGCCCGCCCCGCACCCGGCCCCGCAGCAGAAGAACAACCGCCACCACCAAAGACAGCGCCACCCCCACCACGGCACACCACCCCCCACGGCAAGGGCCGGGAGCTGGCCAAGCAGACACCCCCGGATCCAGCACCGGCGCCACACCCGCACCCGCAGCCGGGCCAGCGGTTACCGGACAGTCAGCCCACACGGCAAAAACACCCAGACCACCCCGGCCCCGGCCCCACACCCCCGGCCACCCCGCCCCGAGGCGGCACCCCCGCACACCACGCCGAAACAGGCCTCAGCGAGCCTCGCCGCCCCCACGACCCGAGGACACCGGCACCTGGGAAAACTGCCCCTCCCCCGCCAACGGCGTCTCCGGCGCCGCCACCAAAATCGACTGCTGCAACCGCCGCAACCGCACCGACGGCTCCAACCCCAAATCCCGCACCAACGTCCCCCGCAACCGGTGATACACATCCAGCGCCTCACCCCGACGCCCCGACCGGTGCAACGCCAGCATGAACTGCGCGTGCAAATTCTCATGCGCCCGGTAACGACTCGTCAGCACCGTCAACTCCGCAAGAAGCTCCCGATGACGACCCAACCGCAAATCCGCCTCAATCCGCTGATCCAACGCACACAAACGGCTCTCCTCCAACCGCTTGGCCTCCATCTCCAACCGCGCCCCCGTCTGCACATCCGCAAACGCCGGACCACTCCACAACCCCAACGCCCGCCCCAACAACCGCGACGCCCCCGGAAAATCACCCACATCCATCGCCCGATACCCCTGCCCCGCCAACCGCTCAAACTCCCGCACATCACTGACCCCGTCATCCCCCAGGACCAGCATGTAACCACCAGGAGCCGTCACCAACACATCCTTCGCCCCCCGCACCCCACCAAAACCACCAGCCACACCGGCCACACCGGCTGCCCCACCAGAACCATCAGCCACACCCGGGCCACCAACGTCCCCAGCACCAGCAGCGCCACCGGACTCAGCAGCGCCACCGGACTCAGCAAGGCCACCAGCACCACCAGCACCAGCAGGGCCACCGGCCCCACCAGCACCCCCAGCCAGCGCCACCGTAATCAAATCCCGCAACTGCAACACATACGTCTGCAACGTCGTCCGCGCACTCCTCGGCGGACGCCCCGCCCACAACTCATCAATCAACGCCGACACCGGCACCACCTGACCAGCATGCAACGCCAACAACGCCAACACCTGCCGAGGCTTCGGCGCCGTCGGAGCGATCGACACCCCGTTCACCCGAACATCCACAATCCCCAACACGTCGATCTGCACGCCGTAGTCCCCCTAGACGAGTGCGCTGTCATTTGACACACCGAGTACAAAACAGTCCGCACGGTTTGTCAACAGCAAACCACCCACGCCGTTTCCACCACCAATCACCCCCGCATCCACCCACCAACCGACCAACACGCCTTCAACCAGCACCGACACGCATCGGCCAGCCGCAGACCGGCCCTTGCCCGCCCCCAGACCTCCACCCAACCCTCGGCCGGAACCGGCGGAAACAGCCCTAGGAAACGGGCGCTCACCCGATACCCCACGCCATGCCCAACCCCGTAACCGACCTCCCGCGCGGTTCCCCGCTCGCCCAACCCCGTACCAAACCTCAACAGTGCAGGCGAAACGCGCCAGAACGGGAATCATGAACGCATAGGCCCCAAGAAGGCAGGACGCACGGACGGCGATCACAGCGGAGTAGGCGTCAAACTGGGTCACAAGAAGAGGTGGGGGACAACGGCCAGGACACACAACCACCCAACACACACGGACCCCACCACCCCCCGGTTCACCCCACCCACATCCTCAGTCCCCGCACTCGAAGAACACTCAAGAAAGATCTCGCCTGCCAGACGGCCGTGGGCAGAGTCGTTGCGCTCCACCTCGGCCATGTGCCGCACGAGACCGAACGGTGTCATTGACGACGGTGATGCTGCGGGGAGCCGTGACTGGTCATCTTTCGGTCCCGAGCATTTCAGGGCGATCGTCGCACGGTGAAAGTCCAACCATGCTTCCAGCATGGTGCCCTCGGCGGCCCGTGGGGGCGGGACGGGCCGTCCATCTGGTGAGGTGTTCATGAACACACCGTGACAGCAACAGCGGTGGACCACGGCCGTCTTCGCTGGTGACGAACACGTGACTCAGGTCGCGTCAGCGCGTCAGCGGCGCGACCTGGCGTGGGCTGGCGTGGCGTCATATGCGATGACCCGCGAGGCGGCACGGGCGGCACGGCTCTCCTCGCTCAGGCCGGAACCGCCACCTGCCCCTGTTGCCCCGACTCCTCACCCTGCTCCCGGTCGGCTTCCGCGAGCACCCGTGCCCCCCGGTCCTCCGCCACGTCCAGCCGCATCAACACCGCGGGGGAGGCGATCGACGGCAGCAAGTGCTTGAGGAGTACCGACACCCGGTACTCCACGTCCCGTAGGCCGCTTTCCATCTGGGCGTACAGCTGAACCCCGTTGAGCGAACCCACCATCAGTTCCGCGACCTCACGCGGGACCACGTGCGCCAGCGTCTCGCCCCGACGGTGCGCCTCACCCAGGATCGCGCTCAGCTCGCCCACCCACAGCGGCCAGGCGCTGCCGTACTGCCGACGCCCCACCGGGTCCGTCGACAACCGTGCCCCCGCCCGCAGCAGCGGGTCCTCGGGCAACCGGTGCGCGACGGTCATCGCGAGGTCCACCACCTCCTGCATCTTGATCTCCCGCTCAGGAAGCACACGGTCCATCTGGACCTCCAGCACCCCCCGCGCAAGCGCTTCCTTGGAGTCAAAATGAAAGTAAAGGGCGCCCTTGGTCACCCCGGCTGTCCTCAGGATGTCCGCCACCGTCGCCGCCGTATAGCCATGCTCAGCAAACACCACCGCCGCAGCTTCCAGCACAGCACGACGGGTTTTGACTGCACGCTCCTGCTGGGCCACCGCACCTCCCTTTCACCCGCACCCCTCCCCCGTTTCCGGCGCCCCCGCACCGCTCAGGGCGCCCACTGGAGTACGCGGGAACAAACCGTCCAGGAGGTACCTTATCGTTAACCAACAACGAGCAACAGCACCTGACTCCCGTCTCTGTATATTCCGCAAACACCCACAAAGCCCACACCTGGCGTCCACTGTCTGTGGCGAGGCGGGGCCAAGACGAGACCAACTGGACTGATACCCCCGGCTGGACGGGGCACTCAGGGCATTTCTCGCGCCCCAACCTCACCGGCTGTGGCGTCACGGTCGCCCCAAGGTCAACCCTCCGTCAACCCACCGCCGCACATCATGACTGAGCGCTATCGGCAATAAACCGATCGTGCGGTTTTTAGGACGCCAGCCCGCCGCACCCCCCGCGGGCGCGGCGGGCGCGGGCTAGTAGGCGAGCTCCCCGATGCCCCCGTCGACCCGCAGGACCGTGCCCGCGGTGTAGGTCGACTCGTCCGAGGCGAGGTAGACCGCCGCCTTCGCCATCTCGGTCGTGGTTCCCAGGCGGTGGAGGGGCACCGTGCGGCGGAGCTCCTCGTAGAGGGCGGCCTGGCGCTCGGGGCCAAGGGGTGCGAAGGCGTTGGTGACGGTCGGCCCCGGGCTCAGGCCGTTGACTCGGATGCCGCGGTCCTTCAACTCGTGGGTCAGACCTCGGGTGTACGAGAGCAGGCCCGCCTTGGCCGCGCCGTAGACCGTCGCGTTGTCGTGTCCGATGTAGGCCGACACCGAACCTACGAGGATGATCGAGGAATGTGGAGAGAAGAGGGGCAGGAGGTCCTTGATCAGGAAGAAGGGGGACTTCAGGTTCACCGCGATCAGTCTGTCGAAGGACTCCTCGGTCCATGCCTCGATCGGGAGGTGGGTGACGTCGGCCGCGTTGCACATCAGGATGTCCAGCTTCGGCCATTCCGCCGTCAGGCGGCGGCTAGCGCCGCTTGGCCGGGTACGTCGCCCGCGTCGCTGGCGACGGGGAGCAGCCGTCCGTACCCGTCCAGTTGGCGGGCGACCTCGTCCAGCCGTTCCTGTGAGCGGCCGGTGACCGCGACGGTCGCCCCCTCGGCGAGGAACTCGCGGGCCGTCTCAAGGCCGATGCCGCTCGTCCCTCCCGTGATCAGGGCGTGCTTTCCCTCTAGACGTCCTTGACGTTCCTGGCGTGCCATGGTTTTTTCTTCTCTCGTCTCTCTCAGATGGCGGTTCGGCCGCCGTCGGCCGCCACGATCGCGCCCGTCATGTAGCTGGCCCGGTCGCTGGCGAGGAAGGCGACCACGTGGGCCACCTCGGTCGGGTCGGAGGTGCGCCTGAGGGCCGTCGTCAGGCCCATGCCGCCCATGTCGGGACCCATCGCCGCGACCACCTTCGAGGTGCGCATCGGGCCGGGGGCGACGGTGTTGACCCGGACGTTCGACGAGGCGAACTCGGCCGCCCAGGTGCGGGTCAGCGATTCGAGCGCCGCCTTGGTGGCGCCGTAGACGGCCATCCCCGGCATACCGAGGCTGGCCGCGGTGGAGCTGACGTTGACGACGCTGCCGCCGCCGTTGGCGGCCATCTTGGGCGCGAGTAGCGCGGTGAGCAGGTATGGCGCGCGTACGTTGACCGCGAAGGCGGCGTCGTAGCCCGTGAGGTCCTGGTCGGTGGTCGGGCCGAACGTCATGACGCTCGCGTTGTTGATCAGTATGTCCACGGCTCCGGCGTCCTCGGCCAGTCGCCGCACGGCGGCCGGGTCCGTCAGGTCGGCCGTGAGGAAGCGGACCGTCGTGCCGGTGGGTGGGGCGCCGAACGCGCGGAGGTCGGCGACGACCTGGGCGCCGCGCTCCGGGTCGGTTCCGGTGATGACCAAGTCGGCGCCCGCGGCGGCCAGGGCCCTGGCCGTCGCGTGCCCGAGTCCACCGATCGCGCCGGATCCGGTGATGAGTGCCGTCTTTCCTGCCAGCTCCACTGCTTCGCCTTTCGCAACCACGGTTGTGACGGGATGGGTAGGTGGTGGGTCGATGGGGGTGAGGGATCGGCCGACTTTTGTGCAGCCGTTCCAGAAGTGTGTGCTCGGAAGCTATGACTTCTTGAACGGGCTGTCAAGAAGTTGTAGTGTCGGACGCGTGGCACGAACCGGACGCCCCCGCGAGTTCGACAAGGACAAGACGCTGGAGCGGGCACTTGAGCTGTTCTGGTCCCGGGGATACGGGGCGACGTCGATCCAGGACCTGGTCGACACGCTGGCCGTCGAGCGCGGCAGCCTCTACGGGACGTTCGGGGACAAGCGCCGCTTCTACCTCGACGCCGTACGGCTGTACTGGGAGGTGTACGAGCGGCACCTGGTCGCCACGCTCGACGCCGACCCCCTGCTGCCCGCGCTGCGCGAGATCCTCACCCACCCGGCGCGTCTGGACGAACTGATCTCCGACGTGGGCGTACCGCAGGGCTGTCTGGTCGGCAACACCACCGCCGAACTCGTCCCCCATGACGATGAGGCCACCGAGGTCGTCAGCCGCTCCTACCGGCGGTTCACCGAGATCGTCACCGACGCGCTCCGCCGGGCGCAGGCCACCGGGGAGATCACGGACAGCGCCCGGCCCGAGGCGCAGGCCCAGCTACTGCTGTACGTCGTCCAAGGGCTCTCGCTGGTGTCTCGGGCGGGGCTCGACCAGTCCGCGGCCCTGGCCGCGGTCGACACCGCTATCGACGCGTTGCGGGCGTGAGCGAAGCCGTCGCGGCGTCCCCCACATGGGGGATCGCGTCTGGATTTGGGGGTGTGGGGGCTCCCGGGGGTTCTAGCCTGCGCAGGCAGGCAGGCAGGACAGCTAGTGGCTTGGTGGTCGTGGGGGGCTCGTGTCGCAGTACGCCAGGGGGGCCACCGATCAGGCGGCGTTGTGGTCGGCCGCCGTCGCCGCGGTGATCACCCTGTCGCTGGGTGAGGGGCGGTACGACTGGTTGAGCCTCGCCGTGGGGGCGGCGCTCGCCCTGCAGATCGCCGCCTTCTACCGGCCCGCCCCGTACGCGCCGGGCGACGTCCTGAACCGTGCCACGGCGGCCGGGGGCTTCGGAGCCGTCGGTGGTCTGGTCGCCTCGATGGTCCTCGCCTGGCCCGTGCAGATGGCGGTCGGTACGCCGCCGTGGTGCCGTGCGGGCGGGGTGGATTCGGACAACTGCGCGGGCGCGGAAGCCTACTGGTGGCTGGGGGTGGTGTGGCTCGTGTCGGCGGTCGCGCTGTCCTGCTGGCACTGGTCGACGGTGGTGCGCCGGACCGCGCCGGTGCCGTCCCCGTCCGCCTGAGGGTCCCCTCCGGCGTACGCCGTGGTGCCGGGTGCCCGGCACCGGTGATTTCACCGATCCCTCCTCCCCCGTCCCCCGACTGCAATCGACGCACGCCGCACCGGGGCGTCCCTCGGTGATCAACAGCAGGCGCAGTCGACCGGTTCGGACAGCCGGTTCAGGCAGACAGAAGGGATCTCGGACATGCCGTTACGCATCAGCCGACGCCTGCGCGTCCTCAGCGCGGTGGCCGTCGGCGTCGTCGGGCTCGGTACCGCCAGCGCCACGCCCTCCCCCGCCTTCGCCGCCACCGTCGTCTACAGCGAGAGCTTCGGCGACGGGCTCGGCACCTTCACCGCCACCGGCTCCGTCGAGACCGGCACGTACGGCGCCCGGATGAGGGGGTCGCTGCTGTCCGACCCCGCCATGACGTCCGCGTCCGTCAACCTGGCCGGGTACAGCGGGGTCACCGTGTCGTACACCAGGGCGGCGTCGGGGCTGGACCTCGGAGAGAGCTTCACCGCGGCCTACTCGGTCGACGGCGGCCCCTTCACCACACTGGAGTCGGCGCGTACGGCGTCGGGCGCGGCGTCGTTCCGGCTGCCCGCGTCGGTCGACGGGCGCGGGCTGCGGCTGCGCTTCTCGCTGGACGCCAACAGTGCGCTGGAGACGCTGACCGTCGACGACGTCCTCGTCGAGGCCACCGGCGGCGGGGGTCCGACCGACCCGCCGCCCGGCTCGCTGCCCCCGGTGGACGACGTCACCAGGCCCGGACCGTACGCCGTGACCATCGACACCTCCGCCGGGCCCGACGACGACGGCTGGCTCGTCTACCCGGCCAACGCCGGTCAGGACGGCGTGGACCACCCGGTCTTCGTGTGGGGGCCGGGAGCCGGGTCCGACCCCGCCGACTACGAGGACATGCTGCGGCAGTGGGCCTCGCACGGGTTCGTGGTGTACAGCGAGGTGTCGTCCAGCAGCGGCGACTACATGGTCCAGGCCCTCGACTGGCTGGAGGCGCAGAACCGCGGTACGAGCAGTGCGCTGTACCAGGACCTCGACCTGACCGAGGTGGCCTTCGGCGGCCACTCACGCGGGTCGATCGGCACCTTCGACGTGGCCGACGAGCCACGGCTGGAGACCACCGTCCACGTCGCGGGCGGCTCCTTCGACGGCAACGGACCGGACAGCCTCCGCAACCCCACCCTCTACGTCGGCGGTGACGAGGACTTCGCCACGGCCAACATGGAGCGCGACTACACCAACACCGACGTGCCGGTGTGGTTCAACGTCCTCGACAACACCGACCACATCTACGCCACCCGCAACGGCCAGCACATCATCACGGCCTGGCTGCGCTGGCACCTGGCCGACGAGGAGTTCCGGCGCACGGCGGACTTCCTGAGCCCCGGCTGCACCTTCTGCGGCCTCGGCGACGTGCGGTACAAGAACTGGTGACCTTCCGGCTGCCGCGGCCAGTGCCCGGTGCCGTCCCGGCGTTCCGTCGGCCGGGGCGGCACCGGGGGCGGCGGTCAGCGCCTCAGGCCCGCGCGGACCACCATGGCGTCGTGGTCCGTGTACGTCGTCGGCTCCGTCTCCAGGCGGGGTGCGGTCAGGTCGCCGTAGACGTGCTGGATGCCCGGCGCCTGGACGGCCGCCGCGTCGGTCAGGGTCCAGTGGCCGTCCGGGGCGCAGGAGGTGCGCCGGTTGACGTCACCGGCGAAGAGCGTCGGGCGGCCCCGGGCGGCGAGTACCTGCCGCAGTTCCGCGCACTGCGTGGAGTTGGCCGTGCCGGGTGCCTCGCCGTCGGTCGACAGGTGGCTGGTGCACACGTCCACGCCGCGGGCCGTGGTGACGCACAGCCAGCGGCGCTCCTCCACGCCGCTGAAGACGGAGAACGGGGCGTCCTCGGTGGCGCGGACCGCCTCCTTGGTCAGGACGGCGTTGCCGAAGACGCCGCGCCCTTCGGGGGACTTGCAGGGCAGGGGCGCGCCCCGGTAGACCACCGTGGCGAAGCGGTAGTGGTAGCCGGTGCGCGCGGCGATCTCCGCGACGTCGCCGCTGCACGCCTCGTTGAGGGTGACGGCGTTGACGTCGTTGGCGCGGGTGCGGGCGACCACCTCGTCCACGATCTTCGGGTACTCCGTCTTCGCGTAGCACCCGGCGTAGCCGCTGGAGCAGACGTTCATCTGGAGCAGGGCGTAGGTGGGGCGGGCGGGGCCGGGGCTGGTGGCGGTGGCCGTGGGGGCCGCCGTCGTGGCGAGCAGGCCGACGGCGAGCAGGCAGGCGGCGAGCAGGCAGGCGGGGAGCACGGGGCGCAGCCGTGCGCGGGCGTAGCTGATCACGGCGCGATTGTGGGTCCGTCGGCGGCGGTTCTGACAGGGGCCCGGCGAAGTGTTCGCCTCCCTGTCGGCAAAGCGTCACGATGGGCCCATGGACGAGATCGACATGGCGGGCGGCGGGCGCGACGAACTCCTCGCGGCGGCGGTACGGCTGCGGGAGGAGGGGCGGCACGAGCAGGCCCGGCAGCGGCTGCTCGCGCTGGCCGCCCGCTACCCCGAGGACCGTGAGGTGGCCTACCAGACGGCCTGGGCCCACGACGTGCTCGGCAGGGAGGCCGAGGCCGTCCCCTTCTACGAGCGTGGTCTTGACGGGCCCGGGCTCACCGCGGAGGACCGTCGCGGCGCGTTCCTCGGGCTGGGCAGTACCTACCGCGTCCTCGGCAGGTACGAGGACGCGGTGAGCACGCTGCGCCGGGCCGTGGCCGAGTTCCCCGACGACGGCGCGCTGCGGACCTTCCTCGCCATGGCCCTGTTCCACACGGAGGACCATCACGAGGCGATGCGTCTGCTGCTGACCCTGGTCGCCGCCACCAGCGAGGACCCCCAGGTGCGCCGCTACCGGCGCGCCATCGAGCAGTACGCCCAGGACCTGTGGGCCACGGTGTGAGTCGACGGGCGCGGCTAGCCAGTGTGCGCGCGGAACTGCTGCCCCGTGGGCTGGACGGTGTCCGGGCGCAGGGCGATCGCGTCGGCGGTCAGCCGTTCGCCGTAGATGTCGGTGATCCTGAGGGCGCCGCCGCAGCCGGTGCCCTGTTCGGAGAGGAAGTAGTTGTACTCGGCGCGGGGCAGGGCGCGCCAGCCGCTGCCGGTGCGCAGTTCCAGGCGTGCCACGGGGTTGCGGTGGCCGATGACCTGGAGGCCGCACCAGTGGGCGCTGGATCCGGTCTTGTAGCGGACGGAGACCGTGTCGGAGGTGGCGGGGCTGAGCAGGGTCCAGGTGATCGGTATCTGGCCCGCGGAGGGTGCGGCGAGTTTCGCGAACGCCTGGGCGGTGAGGTCGAGTTGGCCGGGGGCGCAGGGGGCCGGGCATTCGTTGGTGATGCGTACGGTGATGGCGGCGCCGCTCGCCGCGCGGACGCGGACGTACGCTCCGCACGCCTTGGCCGTCTCGTAGTCCGTGGTGTTCATCGCGGCGGTCATCACGTCGTCGGTGGGGCCGTAGGTGCAGGCGCCGTCGCCGTCCCCGGCGTCGTAGAAGGTGGCGGTGCCCTGGTAGGTGACGTGGGGGCGGATGCGTCCGGCCAGCGGTGCGGTGGCCGGGGCGGGGCGGTCGGTGGCCGTGGTCGACGGGCGCGGGGGGTTCGGCGGTGCGGTGGGGGACGCCTTCGTGGCCTTGGCCTTCGGGCGGGTGGGCGTCGCGGTGGGCTTCCGGTGAGTCGGGGTGGGGTGGACGGTTGCGGCGGGCGTGGCTGCCGCGCGTACGTCCTCGTCGGGGCGGTGGTCGGGGCGTGCCGCCAGGGCTACGGCGATGACGAGCGCGACGGTCGCCACGGCGGCGGCCGGGAGGAGGGCCGTACGCCGCTTGCGGTCGCGGGGTCGGCGGTGTGAAGGGGCTGCCACGGCGGGTCCTTGGGTGGTGGGGCGAACGCGGGGTGCGGGTGAGGCGCGTGGGACGGGAGCCTCCCCGTGGTCAGTCGCCGCCGGGGGCCGGAAGGTTGCCGCCGCTCGTTCTCAGGTGGCGGGGTGCGGGTCAGAAGGCGAAGGAGTTGTGCGGTTCGGGGTCCGTTCGGAACATCCGGGCGAGTTGGCCGAGTGCGCCGTCCGTGTGGGGGGTGATGTGGCCCGCGTGGGCGAAGTGGTGGGCTGACATGCCGCCGAGGTAGAGGGAGCTGAGGGCGGGGAGGGTGAGGGTCAGGTCCGCCGTGTCGTTCGTGGGGACGCAGGTCGCCGTGGCGTCGTCGGCCCGCAGGTGCCAGGTTCCGTTGTTGGCCGGGCACATCTCGTCGTCGTCGATGGTGAACCTCAGGGCGCCGGGGGTGGCGTACGAGCGTTGGGTCAGGGCTTGTGGGACATCGAGGAGGCGGGCCCAGAGGTTGTCCGTCTGGCGGGTGACGCGCATCGCCCGCGGGTTGGTGAGCATCCACCGCAGGGGTTCGTCGCGGGGGCGGCCGGGTGCCACGATCCTCTTGGTGAGGTCGAAGTCGGTGAGCAGGGCCCACAGGGCGCGGTAGGCCACGGGGTTCGTCGCCTCCAGGGCCTCCACCACGAGCGTTCCGGCGTGGTCGGCGGTCGGGGACCAGGGCAGGCGGAAGTTCGCGATGCCGTCCACGTCGCCGTGCTGGTCGCGGTGGACGAGGTAGCGCAGGGGGCCGTTCGTGCCGTCCGGCTCGTCGGACAGGCCGTCCCAGCGCGTTGGGTGGGGGCTGAGTTCCCCGACCCGGTGGGCGCGCACCGCCGCGTGCACCCGGGGCCAGGCCCCCTTGGCGTGCGCGGCGTCGACCAGCTCCAGTGTGCCGGGGTCCGGTGCCGTGGGGCGGAGGGTCGCCTCGTGGCGTGCCAGCTCCCAGCGGGTGCGGTAGGTCGCGGGGGAGAATCCGAACCGGCCGTAGATGCCGCCCTCGCTGGCGCTGAGCATCGCGAGCGGTTCGCCCCGTTCCAGGGCGCCCCGGAACATGGCCCGCATCATCTCCCGCAGGTGACCGTGGCGGCGGTGCGTCGCGGTCACCCCGGTGGCGGTGACGCCCGCCATCCGTACCGTGCCCCCGCCGGGGACCGTCACCTCGAAGGAGAGGGTCGCCGACGCGCCGACGCACCTGCCGTCGACGAACGCCGCGACCGGGTGGAAGGAGCGGTCCCGGGTGTCCGCGTCGGCCAGCTCCTCCAGTCGCCCGGCGCTGAGGGGAGCGGGTTGCGGCGGCCACGGTTCCGGGCCGCCGTGCCACGCGGCGTCCTCGGGCTCCCACTTCGGCAGGCCGTTGGCGAACGGGAGTACCCGGTAGTACGCGGCCATCTCGTCGCGTCGGGGCGGTCGGACCTCGGTCTCCATGCCGGACATTGCATCCGCCGCCCTGACGCGCGAGCAACCGAAATACGCGGCGCCCCGTGGGGTGCCGGGGCGGTCAGTCGAAGTGGCGGACGAAGACGTCCGTCTTGCCGTTGGTGTCGTCGGGCACGAGGTCGTCGGCCGCGGAGTGGAAGACGACGTCGCGGCCACCGGCGCTGACCGAGTCGACCCCGGCCTTGGCGGGCTGGTCGGAGACGGTCTGGTCGGTGCCCGTGGTCAGGTCGCGCAGGACGAGGGACGGGCCGCTGGTGTCGTTCGGGGTGTAGAGGAGGTAGCGGCCGGTGGGGTCGATGGCCACGCCGCGGACGTCCGGGACGAGTTGGGCGGTGCCGGACGCGAGGTCGTGGACGTAGGTGTCGGAGCCGGAGAGGTAGACGACCTTGGTGCCGTCGTCGCTGAGCTGGACGAGTGTCGCCAGTATGGAGGGGTCCTGGCCCTCGATCGGGCCGGAGCTGGTGCCGCTGGCCTGGTCCCAGACGAAGACGTCCTCCTTCAGGCCGTTCTGGTAGGCGACGTGCAGGCCGTCGCCGCTGATGGACGGCCGGGACGGGGCGGTGTGGGTGAAGGTGGCGACGGTCTGCTTGGCGCCCACCGTCCATTCCTGGATCTCGATGCTCTGGCCTTGCGTCGGGGAGTTCCAGTAGACGACGTGGGCGGTGCGGCCGTCCTGGGTCAGCGACGGCTGGTTGCAACTGTAGGCCAGGCAGTTGACGGAGGCGGTGAATCCGGTGGCGACCTGGTACTGGCGGATCCGCACGTTCCTGACCCAGGTCAGGGGGTAGGCGACGTAGCCGCCGTCGCCGCTGACCACCGGCGGGCTGAGGGGCGTGTAGTCCCCCATGCGCTGGGTCACGGTCGTGGTCTGGTCGCGGAGGTACGCCCGGTTGCCCGCCGTCCCCGGGGTGGCGGTGAGGTTCTGCGCCGAGGACATGAAGACGACGTGGCGGCCGTCGGGTGTGATCGAGGCGCCGGTGGAGTCGCCGTCGCCCTGGGTGCCGTCGGGCGCGACGCTGACCCGCTCGACACCGGCTCCGTCGACGGCCGCCGCGGAGGTGGCGCCCACTGCTGAGGCGGCGCCCTGCGGTAACGCCGTGGCCACGCAGGCCGCGAGCGCCGCGCCCAGGGTGAGCCGTACGCGTCTGGTGCTTCTCCTCATTTTCCCCCCAGAAAGAACACGGTCCGCCCCCCGGATCCCCACCGGAGGACCATGACCATGCAACCCTGAGGGCGCTGTGGGGTCAATGCGTCGCACGGCGTATGCAGGGGCGCGGGTTCCGGTCAGGTGCCCAGGACCGCGCGGACCGCCCGGGCCACGCGTGCCGGGGTCTCGGCGGGCCGGGGCGAGGGCAGCAGCATGTGGCTGAGCGTCAGTCGCACCGCCAGGTCGGCGGCCTCCTCGCGCCGGTCCGCCGGGGCGCCCGGCGCCACCTCGCCCAGCCAGTCGGCCAGCAGGTGCCGGGCATTGGAGAAGACCGGCTCGGGCCGACTGGTGAGGAACGGCAGCAGGGCGTCCGTGCCGCCACGGGCCGCGCCCAGCACCGCGTCGATGAAGGGGTTGTCGCCCGCCTCGGCCAGGGCGTGGGCGACGCCCGCCTCCACCGCGGCGCCCACGTCGTCCCGTCGGCGGTCCAGTACGGCGGCCAGGCCGAGCAGGAACGCCTCCGTCTCGCGTTGCACCAGGGCCCGTCCTATGCCCGCCCGGTCACCGAACTCCTTGTAGATCGAGGGCCGGGACACCTCCGCGCGCAGCGCCAGGTCGGCGACCCGGACCCGGTCCCAGCCGCCCTCGGCGGCGAGCGCGCGGGCCTCGGCGAGCACCCGTTCGCGCATCTGCCTGCGCCACGCCACCCGGGGCGGGTCGGGACGGGCGGGCGTTCCCTCCGTGTCCACCTGGTCCTCCACTTCACTGACTAACCGTCAGAACGTTGACACCGCGCCCCCTTTGTCAACGTACTCCATGACGTGTCACCGTCAGGGCCCCCAGTGTCCCTCCCCCTCCCCAAGGAGCCCTCATGAAGCCAGCGTCGAACGACGCCCGCCTCTGGCGGGATCCCCGGCGGCCGTTCTGGCTGCTCGCCCTCGCCGTGCCGACCCTGCCGTTCCAGGCGGGTGCCCTCGTCGCCGTCACCGGTGCGGGGGTGTTCTGGTGGTGGGGGCCGTTCTTCGCCTTCGTCCTCGTCCCGCTCCTGGACCTGCTGATCGGTCCCGACGGCGCCAACCCGCCCGAGGAGGCGATGTCCCGGCTGGAGGCCGACCGCTACTACCGGTGGTGCACCTACCTCTACCTGCCGCTCCAGTTCGGGGCGCTGGTGTGGGCCTGCGGCCGGTGGGCGGACGGGGGGCTGTCCGTCGTCGAGGCGCTCGGCCTCACCGCGACCACCGGAGTCGTCGCCGGTGTGGCCATCAACACCGCCCATGAGCTGGGCCACAAGCGGGAGTTGCTGGAGCGGCGGCTGAGCCGGATGGCGCTCGCGCAGACCTGCTACGGCCACTTCTACGTCGAGCACAACCACGGCCACCACATACGGGTCGCCACCCCGGAGGACCCCGCGAGCAGCCGGATGGGCGAGAGCTTCTGGCGGTTCCTGCCGCGGACCGTGCTGGGCGGCCTGCGGTCCGCCTGGCACCTCGAACGGCGTCGGCTTCAGCGGCGCGGGCGTCCGGTGCTCAGTCGGCACAACGACATCCTGACCGCGTGGGCGATGTCGGTGGCCCTGTTCGCCGTGCTGACCGCCGCCTTCGGGGTGCGGGTGCTGCCCTACCTCTGCCTCCAGGCCGTGCTCGGGTTCTGTCTGCTGGAGACGGTGAACTACCTGGAGCACTACGGCCTGTTGAGGGAGCGGCGGGCCGACGGGCGGTACGAGCGGGTGGCGCCCCGGCACAGTTGGAACAGCGACCACACGATCAGCAACCTGTTCCTCTTCCAGCTCCAGCGGCACTCCGACCACCACGCCCATCCCCTGCGCCGCTACCAGACGCTGCGCCACTTCGACGAGGCGCCGCAGCTCCCCTCCGGTTACGCCACCATGATCGTGCTGGCGTGGTTCCCGCCGCTGTGGCGCCGGGTGACGCATCCGCTGCTGCTGGCCCACTACGACGGTGACCTCACCCGCGCGCACGTGCGTCCGTCCGTCCGGCGCCGCGTCCCGGTCCGCCCCCGCCGGACCGGCTGACGGGCCGCTCACCGCACGGCGGGCCCCGTGCTCCCCCGGATCTCCAGCCGGTGCGGGACGACGACGTCGAGCGGCGGGACGCCCGGCGCGGGGCTGTAGACGCGGTCGGCCAGGCACTGCAGGGCGCGCTCGGCGATCTGCCGCTTGTCGGGCACGACCGTGGTCAGCGGCGGGTGGGCGTACCGGCCGTCCTCGATGTCGTCGAAGCCCACCACGGCCAGGTCGCCGGGGACGCTCAGGCCCGCCTCGTGCGCCACGTGCAGGGCGCCGAGGGCGAGTTCGTCGGTGAACGCGAACACGGCGTCGGGGCGGGCGCCGGACGCCAGCAGGGCGGTCATCGCCTCCGCGCCGTCCCGCCGGTGCAGCGCGGTCACCGTGCGTTCGAGGGCCGGGTCGGGGGTCAGACCGGCGCGGGCGAGGGCGTCGCGGTAGCCCGTGAGGCGCTGCTGGGCGGTGCCGTTGCGCAGGTGGGGCTGGAGGCCGAGGGCGGCGATGCGACGGCGTCCGGTTTCGATCAGGTGGGTGGTGGCCTGGTCGGCGGCGAGCACGTTGTCGACGGCGACCCGGTCGGCGGCGCCGTGCGGGTCCCGCTCCCCCAGCAGGACCACGGGCACGTCGCGGGCGCGGGCGGTCAGGTCCTCGGGGCTCACCGACCAGGGGCTGATGATGAGGCCGTCGACGAGGCGCCCGCCGGTGTCCGCGAGCAGCCTGCGCTCGGCGTCGGGTTCGCCGAAGGTCTGGTCGATGACGACGGTCCAGGAGCGGCGGCGCGCGGCCTCGACGAGGAGACCGGCCAGCTCGGCGAAGTAGGGCGAGTGCAGTTCGGGGACGGCGAGGCCGATCACGCCGGTGCGGCCCGCGCGCAGGTTGCGGGCGGCGAGGTTGGGCCGGTAGCCGAGTTCGTCGAGGGCCGCCTGCACCCGGGCCCGGGTCTCCTCGGCCACCGGGGCCGAGCCGCTGACGACGTTGGACACGGTGCGGACCGACACGCCCGCGCGGGCGGCGACATCCTTCAGACGGCTGCTCACGGCGGCCATCTTCGCATGGTTCGGCGGGCTGGTCGGGGAACTTCGACGGCATGGTTGCAACGTTGCATTCAACGCTGCACGATGAGGAGCGTCGCCAAGGGACCCGAGCGCTAGGGAGGCGCGAGCATGAGCACGTACGAGACGGTCGAGGTCGGCGCGCAGGACGTGGCGGCCGATGTCGCGGCCCTGTACGAGGACGGGATCACCGCGCGCCGGGGCGCCTTCCCGGTGCCCTGGGTGGACCGGCTCCGCGAGGACGTCGACGCGGCGTTCGAGGAGGCGCTGGCCCGGCCCGGCGGCGCGGTGGGGCGGGGCCCGAACCGGTACTACGTGGAGGTCCACCCCGAGCAGATCAGCGGCTTCGTCGAGCTGGTCGACCACCCGTGGGTGCGGTCGCTGTGCGCGGCGGTGCTCGGGCCGGAGTACCGGATCGTGGAGGTGGGCTTCGACGTGCCGCGGCGCGGGGCGGTGGACCAGCCCTGGCACCGGGACTTCCCGATGCCCGAGGAGACCCGGCGCGAACGGCGGCTGACCTCGCTGGCGTTCAACGTGACGACGGTCGACACCACCGACGAGATGGGACCGTTCGAGATCGCGCCGGGCACCCAGTGGGACGACGGCCCGGAGTTCGAGCACGGCATGTTCCCGCCCCGGTCGGCGTACGACCGCTACCGGGAGCGCGCGGTGCGCAAGTACCCGCGGCGCGGGGACGTCTCCGCGCGCAGCGCCCTGACGATCCACCGGGGTACGGCGAACCGCTCCGGCCTGGACCGTCCGGTGCTGGTGCTGGGCGTGGACGGTCCCGAGGCGGACAACAGCGAGCGGCACGACCTGGCGGTCACCCGCCGCTACTGGGACGCCCTGCCGGAGCGGGTGCGCCGCCACCTCGACTGCCCGGTGGTGGAGACGCTGACGCCCATCACGCAGAAGCACACCATCGAGGGTCTGGTGATGGGCGACGCCTGAGCGTCCGGGGCCCCGGTCGGGTCAGCCCTTCAGGCCCGACCGGGAGACGCCCTCGATGACCCAGCGCTGGGCCACGACGTACAGCAGCAGCACGGGAACGCTGGCGATGACCGCTCCGGCCATCAGCAGGTCGTAGTGGATGTTGTTGGCGCTCTGGAAGTTGGCCAGGCCCGCGGGCAGGGTCAGCGACTCCGGGCTGAGCAGCACGTACAGCGGCCACAGGAAGTCGTTCCAGTTGGCGAGGAACGCCAACATCCCGAGGGTGACCAGGGCGGGCTTCGTCAGCGGCAGGACGACGCGGACGAAGATCTGCCAGCGGTTGCAGCCGTCGATCTCCGCCGCCTCCTCCAGTTCGCCGGGCAGGGTGAGGAAGAACTGCCGCAGGAAGAACACGCCGAACGCGCTCGCCGCGCCGGGCACGATCACCGCGGGCAGGCTGTCCACCCAGGCGAACTCGTTGACGATGAGGAAGTTGGGGATCAGCAGCACCATCGGCGGCACGAACAGCGTGGCGACGACGGCGGTGAAGATCACCGTACGGCCGCGGAAGCGCATCCGGGCCAGGGCGTACGCCGCCGGGGTCGCCGTCACCAGCACCAGCAGGGTGTGCGCGGCGGCGGCGACGAGGCTGTTGAGCAGCCAGCGCAGCACGGGGCTGTCGGTGGCGCCGAGGACGTCGCGGTAGGCGTTCAGGGTGCCCGGTGAGGGAATCCACTGCGGGGTCGTGGAGCCCGCGTCGGAGGGCGTCTTGAACGAGGTGACCAGCATGTACAGCAGCGGGCTGAGGTACAGCGCGGCCACCACCGCGAGGATCAGGTGCAGCAGGGAGCGGCGCAGCCGCCGCCGGGCGACGGTCGCGGGCGCCGGTGCGGCATCCGGCTCCCGCACGGGCACGGGGTGCCGGGACTGCGGAACGCGGATCTCGGTCATCGGTCCTCCTGGCGCTCGCGGAAGACACGGAAGACCAGCGCGCTCGCGGCCATCAGCGCCAGGGCGAGCACGAAGCTCATCGCGGACGCCGAGCCCATCTCGAAGCGCCGCAGTCCGGTCTCGGCGATCAGGTAGATCGCGGTCTTCGTCTCGTCGGCGGGCGCCCCGGTGGTGATCAGGTACGACTGCCCGAACATGTTGGCCGAGGCCAGCAGGGTGGAGTTGACCACGAACAGGGCGACCGGCCGCAGCCCTGGCAGGGTGACGTGCCGGAACCGCTGCCAGGCGCTCGCGCCGTCGACACGCGCCGACTCGTACAACTCGGCGGGGATGTCCTGGAGTCCGGCGAGGTAGATCACGGAGTTGAAGCCGAGGGTCCACCAGACGGTGACCAGGACCAGGCCCCACCAGGCGGCCGGGGTGTCGGTGGTCCACTGGATGTCGTCGGGCAGCCCGAGCGCGCCGAGGTAGTGGTTGACCAGGCCGATGTTGCCGTCCAGCAGGAACCGCCAGAGCAGGCCGACCACGGCGACGCCGAGGACGTACGGCGCGAAGTAGACCGCGCGGTACAGGTTGCGGCCCCGGAACCTGCCGTTCATCAGCAGCGCCGTCAGCAGCGGCACCACCAGCAGCAGCGGCACGGACAGCGCGGTGAAGACGCCGGTGGCGCGCATCGCCCGCCAGAAGCGCGGGCCGTCGACGCTGTCCGGGTCGAACAGCTCGCGGTAGTTGTCCAGGCCGACGAAGGGTTTGACGGGGACGTTGATGTCCCAGGCGTGCAGGCTGATCCACACGCCGTAGACGATCGGGGCCACCACGAAGGTGAGGAAGAGCGCCAGGTAGGGCGCCATGAACACGTACGGGGTCCACCACTGGTAGCGCGCGGCCCGGGACGGCGTGCCGCCCCGGGTCCGCCGGTCCCGCGTGGCAGACGGCCCGGCTTTCAGCCGCTGCACCGGGACCGCCTCACTTCGCGTACTTCTGCTTGTTCTCGGCGAGGACCTTGTCGGCGGTCCGCACCCCCTCGTCCAGTGCCGCGGTCACGGACTTGGTGCCGAGGACGGCCTGCTGCACGGCGAGTTCCAGTGCCTTGGTCTGGACGTCGCCGAGGCCGGGCAGGGCGGGCAGGAAGCGGAAGACGTTCACGTCCTCGGCGAGCGGGACCTGCGGCAGCTTGGCGACCTCGGCCTGGGCGCGGACGCTGTTGCGGGCGGGGATCATGCCCGCCTTGGCCCACTCGGTGGAGCGTTCGCTCATGTAGTCGATGAAGAACTTGGCGGCCTGCGCCTTGTTCTGGTCGCGTCCGGCCTGGGAGGTGATGACGAAGTTGTGGCTGGCGGTCCACACCGCGTTGGTGCCGCCGATGTTCGGGACCGGGGACATCCGCCAGTCGACGCTCTTGGCGGTCTCCTTGAGGTCGTTGATCTGCCAGATGCCGTCCCAGGTGAAGCTGACCTTGTTGTTCTTGAAGGCGTTGTACTGGGCGTCCTGCGCGACCTGGGCGGGGCTGTGGCCCGCCTTGATCTGCGCGACCATCCAGTTCAGCGCCTCCGCCCCGGCGTCGGAGCCCCACAGGGCGTGGGTGCCCTCCTCGTCGTAGAGTTCGCCGCCGAACTGCCACAGCAGGGTCATGAACATCAGGTGCGCGGGCCACTTGTTGGGCACCCAGAACGGGTGCGCGACGCCGCTGGACCTCAGTTCGCGCAGGGCGCCCTCGAAGCCGTCGCGGTCGCTGGGGGCGTCCTTGAGTCCGGCCCGGGAGAGCTGGCGGCCGTTCCAGTAGTCGGCGAGGCAGTGCACGTCGAGGGGGACGCTGTAGCGCTGGCCGTCGTAGATGCCCGCCTGCCAGACCGCGGGGATGAAGTCGTCCTCGCTCAGGCCGAGCGCGGAGACCACGTCGTCCAGCGGCATGAGGGTGCGGCGGGCGGCGAAGGTGGCGATCTGGTCGTTGTGGATGACGGCGACGTCGGGGCCCTTGCCCGCGGCGATCGCGGTGGGCATCGCCGGGTAGAGGTCGGCCCACTGGCGGGTGGTGTTCTTGACGGTGATCCGGTCGCCGTAGCGCTTGTTGAAGGAGGCGAGCATGGCCTGCATGTGCGGGCCGTCGCCGCCGGTGAAGCCGTTCCAGTACTCCAGGGTGACCTTGGGGCCGTCGTACTCGCCGCCGGTGAAGGTCGGGGCCGTCGCGCCTCCCTGGTCCGATCCGATCTTGGTGCCTGAGCTGCACGCGGTGAGCAGCCCCGCGGCGGCCGCGGCCGAGGCGCCGAGCAGTGTTCTGCGGGACGGGCGGCCTGGGGTGGTGGTGGTACGCATTCTGGTGCTCCTCGGATGTGGGCCCGCGGCCGGGCCCGGGGACGGAACGGTCGGATCGGTCGGATTGATCGAGCGGATCGGTCGGATCGGCCGGAACGGTCGGATCGGTCGGATCGGTCGGATCGGTCGGGTGGATCGATCGAGCGGATCGGTCGGATCAGGCGGTCGGGTCGGATCGGGTCAGCGCGTGGCCAGGCGGATCATCGTCCAGGACACGGCGGGCAACTCGACGGTGAGCGCGCCGTCGGCGGTCGTGGTGTCCGGCACCGGGCGCGGGCGGACGCGGTCGGGGTGGTCGGCGGTGTTGGTCGCCGTCAGGTCGCCGTCGTGCAGGACGAGGTGCTCCTCGACGCGGGGCGCGGCGCCGAGGGCGCGCAGGTCGGCGGTGAGGGTCAGGGGCTGGTCGGGGTCGCGGTTGACGGCGAACAGCACCACCTCGCCGGTCTCCTCGTCGTGGGTCGCGGTGGCCCACAGGGCGGGGACCTCGCCGTACTTGGCGGTGTCCACCAGCGGGGAGTCCGGTTCGACGCGCAGGACCGTGCCGCGGGCGTGCCGGGCGGTGCGGGCGAAGGGGTGGAAGACGGTCTGCCGCCAGGCGGGGCCGTCCGGCCGGGTCATGATCGGTGCGATGACGTTGGCGAGCTGCGCCTGGCAGGCGGCGCCCACCCGGTCGGCGTGCCGCAGCAGCGTGATCAGCAGGCTGCCCACGACGACGGCGTCGGTGACGTCGTACACGTCCTCGATCAGTTCCGGCGCGGGGCGCCAGTCGAGGGACTGCTCGCCGCCGAAGCGGCTCTGGTACCAGACGTTCCACTCGTCGAAGGACAGCTTGATCTTCTTCTTGCTGCGCAGCTTGGCGCCGATGTGGTCGGCGGTGGCGGTGATGGACGAGATCATCTGGTCCATCTCGGCGGCGCTGGCGAGGAAGGAGCGGGTGTCGGTGCCGGTGGGTTCGTAGTAGGCGTGCAGGGAGACGTAGTCGACGAACTCGTAGGTGTGCTCCAGGACGGTCGCCTCCCAGGAGGCGAAGGTGTCGATGTAGGCGTTGGAGCTGCCGCAGGCCACGAGTTCGAGGGACGGGTCGAACCGCTTCATCGCGCGGGCGGTCTCGGCGGCGGTGCGGCCGTACTCGTGGGCGGTCTTGTGGCCCATCTGCCAGGGGCCGTCGAGTTCGTTGCCCAGGCACCACAGGCGCACGTCGTGCGGCTTGTCCACGCCGTGCGAGCGGCGCAGCTCGGACAGGGTGGTGTCGGAGGGGTAGTTGGTGTACTCCAGCAGGTCGAGCGCCTCGGCGGTGCCGCGGGTGCCGAGGTTGACGGCCATCATCGGCTCGACGCCCGCCCTGGCGGCCCAGCTCATGAACTCGTTGAGGCCGAAGGCGTTCGACTCGACGCTGCGCCAGGCCAGGTCGAGACGGCGGGGGCGGGAGCCGCGCGGGCCGACGCCGTCCTCCCAGCGGTAGTTGGAGACGAAGTTGCCGCCGGGGTAGCGCACGACGGTGACGCCGAGTTCGCGGACCAGGTCCAGGACGTCCGTGCGGAAGCCGTCGGCGTCGGCGGCGGGGTGGCCGGGCTCGTAGATCCCGGTGTAGACGCATCTGCCCATGTGCTCGACGAACGAGCCGAACAGTCGTCGGTCGACGGAGCCGACCCGGAAGGCCGGATCCAGGGTGAGACGGGCCGTGGGCATGAAGCTCTGCTCCCTGTGTTGCGGTCGCCCGCACGGTGGCGCGCGCCCCTGCTGGCGGCAGGGCACGCGCGCCATCGCGCGGAGGGGTGTGGACGGCCGCTGGGGTGGCCGGGGAGGCACGGGCCGTCGCTGCCCGCTACGATTACATCGTTGAAACAGCGTCGTAAATAGGGAGCGGCAAGGTTCTTTCGAAAATGTTCGACGCGGCGCCGCGGCGGGGGCTCGTCCACGGGCCGCGGCGCCGTGTGCGACGGTGAGACGTGTCATCGGGGCTGGAGCACCCGTGGGGTGCGGTGGAGGTGAGCAGGTGGGGGCGAGTCTCAAGGACGTCGCGGCGTTGGCCGGTGTGTCCGTGAAGACGGTGTCCAACGTTGTCAACGGCTACACGTACGTGTCGCCGCCGACCCGTGAGAAGGTGGAGCGCGCGCTGGCCGAGCTGGAGTACCGGCCCAATCTCTCGGCCCGCAACCTCCGCCAGGGACGCACCGGCGTCGTCGCGCTGGCCCTGCCGGAACTGGACGCCCCGTACTTCGCGGAGATCAGCCGCTTCGTGATCGCGGCGGCCACCGACCGCGGCTGGACCGTCCTGATCGAGCAGACCGACGGGCTGCCGGAGCGGGAGCGTGAGGTCCTGGACGGGGTCCGGGAGCAGCGCATCGACGGGCTGATCTTCAGCCCGATCACGGTCGGCCCCGAGGAGCTGGCCGCCCGCACCGACACCACGGCGCTGGTGCTGCTCGGCGAGCGGGTCCTGGACGGGCCGACCCACCACGTCGCCATCGACAACCAGCGTGCCGCCCGGGAGGTCACCGAGCATTTGATCGCCCGCGGCCACACCCGGATCGCCGCCATCGGCCGCCAGGACAACCCCAGCGCCAACACCGCCCACCTGCGGCTCGCCGGTTACCGTGACGCGCTGCGGGCGGCGGGCATCGCGTACGACGACCAACTGGCGCCGCCGACCGCGTCGTACCACCGCGCCGACGGGGCGCGGGTCATGCGGCGGCTGCTGGAGCTGCCGGAGCCGCCGGAGGCCGTGTTCTGCTTCAACGACCTGCTGGCGCTGGGCGCGCTGCGCACCGCGCTGTCCTCGGGTCTTGACGTGCCCGGGGACGTCGCCATCGCCGGGTTCGACGACATCGAGGACGGCCGCTACAGCACGCCGACCCTGACGACCGTCTCCCCCGACAAGGCGCAGATCGCCCGGGTCGCCGTGGACATGCTGGACGCCCAGCTCAGCGGCGTACGGCACTCGGTGCGCCAGCGCGGCAGCGTGCGGGAGGTGGCGGCGGACTACCGGCTGGTGGCGCGGGAGAGCACCCTGGGCCGCCCCTGACGGCATGGCGGTCTACGACTTCACGGCCCCCGCGGCCAGGCCCGCCCGCCAGTAGCGCTGGAGCAGCAGGAAGGTCAGCACGATCGGGACGACGGAGACCAGCGCGCCCACGATGGTGAGGGTCTGGAGTTCGGGCAGGCGGCTGGTCTGGGACTGCCAGGTGAACAGGCCGAGCGTGACGGGGTACAGGTCGTCGTCCTGGAGCATGACCAGCGGCAGCAGGAAGTTGTTCCAGATGACGACGAACTGGAACAGGAACACCGTGACCAGCGCGGGCGCCATCAGCCGCAGGGCGATCGTGCGGAAGACGCGCACCTCGCCCGCGCCGTCCATGCGCGCCGCCTCGATGACCTCGGTCGGTACGGAGGCGGTCGCGAAGATGCGGGAGAGGTAGACGCCGAAGGGGCTGACGACGCTGGGCAGGAACACCGACCAGAAGGTGTTGGTGGCGTCGACCTCGGCGAAGAGCAGGAACAGCGGCAGGGCGAGCGCGGTGGCGGGCACCAGGACGCCGCCGAGGATGACGGAGAACACCGCCTCGCGGCCCCGGAAGTCGTAGACGGCGAGGGCGTATCCGGCGGCGGCGGCGAGCAGGGTGGCTACGGCGGCACCCGCCCCGGCGTACAGCAGGCTGTTGAGGAGCCAGCGGCCGAAGACGCCGTCCTGCTGCTCGAAGAGGGCGGTGAGGTTGGCGCCGAGGTGCCAGTCGGCGGGCAGCAGGCCCGGGGTGGAGACCAGGTCGCTCTGGCTCTTGGTCGCGGAGACCAGCAGCCAGTACACCGGCAGCAGCATGTAGCAGGCGGTGACGGCGAGGAACGCCACGGCGAGGACGGTCGACAGCCGTCCGGGCGCGGACGGGCGGCGGCGGGCCGGTGCCGTCACGGCGTGGGCGCCCTCGGTCCGGGTGAGCAGGCTCATGGCCGCCGCCTCCTCGTGGTCAGGCGCAGGAACGCGAACGACAGCGCGAACGTCACGGTGGCGAGCAGCACGGACAGCGCCGCGGCCTCGCTGTAGTGGTCGCCCGCGGTGAGCGAGTACGCGGCGACGTTGGGGGTGTAGGTGCTGGTCACGCTGGTGGAGATGGAGCGGAACACCTGCGGTTCGGTGAAGAGCTGGAAGGTGCCGATGACGGAGAACACGCCGGTGAGGACCAGCGCGGGCCGGATCAGCGGCACCTTGACGCGCCAGGCGATGGTCCAGCCGCCCGCCCCGTCGACGCGGGCGGCCTCGTGGACGTCGGTCGGCAGGGCCTGCAGCGCGGAGTACAGGATCAGCATGTTGTAGCCGGTGTACGTCCAGGTGACGACGTTGCCGATGGACCACAGCACGAGGTCGGGCCCGAGCGGGTCGACGTCGGCCCCGGCCGACCTCAGCAGGTCCACGAGCGGGGAGAGCCGGGGGTCGTAGAGGAAGGCCCACATCAGGGCGGCGACGACGCCGGGGATGCCGTACGGCACGAAGTAGACCAGCCGGAAGAAGCGTTTGAGGCGGGCCACGGCCGAGTCGAGGAGCAGGGCGAGGACGAGGGCGAGCAGCAGCATCACCGGGATCTGCACCAGCGCGAACAGGCCGACGCGCAGCAGGCTCTCGGCGAAGAACGGCTCCTGGACGACGTCGGCGTACTGCTCGAACCCCGCGAAGACGGAGTGGGTGCGTCCGAAGGTGCCGCCGGTGCGTTCGGTCCTGTGCAGGCTCTGCCAGAACGCGTAGCCGACCGGGACGAGGGTGAACAGGACGAACGGGATGAGGAACGGCAGGAGGAAGCCGTAGGGGGCGAGGAGTCGGCGCGGGCGGCGGGGTACCGGGGTGGCCGGGGCGGGGGTGGTGGCTGTCACGGGCTGCCTTCGACGGTGGGGGGCTGGCCCCCGCCCGGAGACGGGCGGGGTGCGGGGAGCGGGCGCGGCCGGTCAGCCGCCGGTGACGTCGAGGGACTGCTCACGCAGGGAGTCGGCGCTCTGCTCGCCGGTGCGCTTGAGGACCTCGCCGAGGGTGGTCCGGCCGCCGGTGGCGTCCGCGGTGCCGTCGCTGAGGTAGCGGTAGGTGTCCGTCATGGTCGGGCCCCAGGTGAAGTCGGTGTCCACGTGGGCGGACGCCTCCGCGAAGACGTCGAAGATCCGCTGGTCGTCGTAGAAGTCGACCGGCTGGGAGAGCGCGGGCAGGTCGAGGCCCGCCTTGGCCGCCGGGTAGAGGCCGCCCTCGCGGTTGAGGATCTCCAGCGCCTTGGCGTCGGTGTTCAGCCACAGCGCGAACTCGGCGGCCTCGGCGGGGTGTTCGCTGCCCGCGAGGACGGCGGTGGTGGAGCCGCCCCAGTTCCCCGCCCGCTCCTCGCCCGGCTGCCACTGCGGCATGGGGGCCACCGCCCACTTGCCCGCGGTCGACTTGGCGTTGTCGCGGATGGTGCTGTAGCCCCAGGCGGCGCTGACCCAGGTGACGACCTCGCCGGAGTTCCACGCCTTGTACAGCGCGGGCGAGAAGCCCTGGAGGTCGGTGGCGACGAGCTTGTCGTCGATCAGCTTCTGCCAGTAGTCCGCGACCTGGCGGCTCTCGGGGCGGTCGACGGTGACCTTCCAGGTGTCGCCGTCGCGTTCGAAGAGGGTGGCCTCGTTCTGCCAGAGCAGGCCGGTGAACCAGTTCGGGTCGGTCTGGGAGAAGTGGGTGATGTACTTGCCCGCCTTCTTCAGTACGCGGGCGTCGGCCTCGTACTCCTGCCAGGTGGTGGGCGCCTTGAGGCCGAGCTGGTCGAAGATGTCCTTGCGGTAGAACAGCGCCATGGGGCCGGTGTCCTGCGGGACGGCCCAGACGCCGTCCTTCCCGTCGGCGCCGAAGTCGACCTGGGACCAGGTCCAGTCCGCGAACTCCGGCTCGGCGTCGGTCACTCCGGGGCACTGGGCGATGTCGCGCAGGCCGCCCTTGAGGCGGAAGCTGGCGAGGGAGTCGTACTCGATCTGGCCGAGGTCGGGGGCCTTGTCGGCCTTCAGGGCGTTGGAGAGGTTCTGGTAGGTGCCCGCGTTGCCCGCCGGGGTCGTCTTCAACGTGACCTGGATGTCGGGGTGTTCGCTGTTCCAGGCGTCCACCGCCTGCTGCATCCCGGGGACCCAGGACCAGTACTGCAGGGTGACCTTGCCCGAGGACCGCTCACAGGACGTGTCCGCCGCGCCGTCGTCCGTGCCGCCGCCACCGCAGCCGGTCGCCACGGTGAGGACCAGGACCGCCCCGCCGATCACGCGGCGTCTGGCCACGGAAGTGCGATCGCGCATCGCCATGTGGTTGCTCCTTGGGCCGAGGGTCCGCTCCGGTGGAGCGGTGCCGGCAACCTTCACAACAGGAATCCTCAGAAGTCAACAGAGTTGACAGGATCGGCTGGTTTCTATGTCGCTTCGTGATACGGGTGAGGTGTCGTTGTGGGGTTCAATTCGCCGCTCCGAACTGCGAGTTCTTCTTGTCGCGGGGCTGTCGGGTACGGGTGTGTCCGGTTACGGAATCGATTACGCCCAGGGCCGTCAGGCCGAGGCGCGGGCGACGAACTCCGCCCGTACGCGCACCGTTCGGTGTACGCCGCGGCCGTCGAACCGTTCGCCCAGCAGCCGGGCGGCGGCGCGGCCGACCTCCTCGGCCGGGTAGCGGACGGTGGTCAACTGGGGCCGGACCAGGGAGGCGAAGACGGCGTCGTCGTGGCCGACGAGCGCCACGTCGCCGGGGATGTCGACGCCCAGTTCGCGCGCCTTGTCCAGGGCGCCGACGGCGATCACGTCGTTGCCGCAGAACACGGCGTCCGGCCGGTAGCGCCGGTCCATCAGCTCGGCGAACCCGGCGGCGCCCGCCTCCCGGGTGTGCTCGCCGCGGACCACCAGCTCCCGGGGCAGCGAGGTGCCGAACTGGAGGGCGAGCGTCCGCAGCAGTTCCAGGCGCGGGTCGCCGCCCGTGGCGTCCCGTGGGCCCGCGATCATGGCGATCCGGCGGCGGCGTGCCGCGGTCACCCGCTCCAGGGCCTGCCGGGTCGCCGTACGCGTCTCGGGCATGATCTGGTCGACCGGGCCGAACGGGACGTCCGCGCTGACGACTACGGGGATGCCCGCGCGGGTCACCGCCTCGAAGTCCCGGGGCAGCAGGCGGAACGGGGTGATGACCACCCCGGCGAACCGCTGCTGCACCGCCTCCGCGAGCAGGGCGCGCTCCTCGTCGCGGCGGGCCCGCGTGTTGCAGACGACGACGTGGATGCCGAGGCCGCGCAGTTCCTCCTGGAGCGTCGCGGCGAGCTGGGCGAAGAACGGGTTGGCGATGTCCGGCACGATCAGCGCCACCAGGCTGGAGCGGCCGGTGCGCAGGCTGCGGGCGGTGCTGTTGACGGTGAAGCCCAGCTCGGCGATGGCGGCCTCGACGGCGGCGCGGGTCTCGGGGGCGACCGGCCGCTTGCCGGACAGCACGTAGGAGACCGTGGCGGACGAGACACCGGCCGCGCGGGCGACGTCCGCCATGGTGACCCGCTCCTGCACCGCCCACGCTCCTTTCGCGCCGTCACCCTACTTCACGGCGGGCGCGCCGCTGGAAGCGCTCTCACCGGGCGCCGGGGGGCTGAGTGGCGGGGGTCGGGGGGCTGGGTGGCGAGCGCCGGGGGCGGGGCGCCGGGTGGTGGGCGGCGGGCGCCGGTCACCGGGGGCTGGGTGCTGGGCGCCGAGGGCTGGGCGCCGGGGGCCTTACTGGGTGGCGGGGGCTGAGTGGCGGGGGTTGGGTGGCGGGCGCCGGGGGCGGGGCGCCGGGTGGTGGGCGGCGGGCGCCGGGTGCTGCGTGGCGGGCGGCGGGCGGCGGGCGCTGGGTGCTGGGCGCCGGGTGGTGTATCTCGGCCGGGGTGCCCGATCGGGCAGGTCGACCGGCCGGGCGGACGGGGCTGCCGGTGCCGCGCGGGGCGGTCTACCGTTGCCGCGCGTGAGTGACGTACCAGCGGCCCACGCCCGGGTCAGTCTGCGCGCCGTCCGCCACAACACCGGGCTGCTGCGCCGGGCGGCGGGGCGGGCCGAGGTGATGGCGGTGGTCAAGGCCGACGGGTACGGGCACGGCGCCGTGCCGGTGGCGCGGGCCGCCCTCGCCGCGGGCGCCACCTGGCTCGGTACGGCGACCGTCGCCGAGGCGCTGCGGCTGCGCGCGGCCGGGATCGGGGCGCCGGTGCTGTCCTGGCTGAACGGTCCGGGCGCCGACTGGGCGGGCGCCATCGCGCGGGACGTCGACCTGTCCGCCGGTGATCCGGCGCTCCTGGCGGAGATCAGCCGGGCGGCGGCGGGCCACGGGGCGACCGCGCGAGTGCATCTGAAGGCGGACACCGGGCTGGGGCGCGGCGGCTGCCCGCTCGCGGAGTGGCCCGCGCTGGTCGACGCCGCGCTCAAGGGCGAGGCGGACGGCACGCTGCGGATCGCGGGGCTCTGGTCCCATCTGGGGTCGGCCGACGATCCCCGGGACCGGCGCTGCCTGACCCAACTGGACCTGTTCCGGGACGCGGTGCGGTTCGCGGAGCGTGCCGGGGTGCGCGGCGCCGTACGGCACCTGGCCAACTCCGCGGCGACGCTCGCCCTGCCGGACGCCTGCTTCGACCTGGTGCGGCCCGGCATCGCGCTGTACGGGCTGTGGCCCGCCGACCCGCTCACCGACGCCGACCTGCGGCCCGCGATGTCGCTGCGGGCGCGGATCGCGCAGGTCGAGCGGGTGCCCGCGGGCCAGGGGGTGTCGTACGGCCACACCTACCGCACCGCGCGCCGCACCCGGCTGGCGGTGGTGCCGCTGGGGTACGCCGACGGGGTGCCGCGGGCGGCGGGCAACAGGGTGCCGGTGTGGGTGTCGGGGGTGCGGCACCGGATCGCCGGGCGGGTGTGCATGGACCAGTTCGTGCTGGACCTCGGGGACACCCCGGCGGGACCCGGAGACGAGGTGGTGCTGTTCGGGCCGGGGCTCGACGGGGAGCCGACGCTGGCGGAGTGGGTGCGGCCGCTGGACACCATCGCCAACGAGGTCGTCGTACGGATCGGTGAGCGGGTCACGCGCGTGTACACCGGTCAGGTGTGATCGGCGACTTCCGGCACGGGGTGCGGGCGTGGGGCCCGGGTCAGCAGCAGGGTCGCCGTCGTGGCCAGCAGGCAGCACAGTCCGGCCAGCAGCAGGCCGTGGCGCAGGCCGGTGGTGAGTTCCGCGCGGGCCGTGGCGGTCAGGGACCGTCCGGTCAGGGCGGCGGGCCCGAGGACCGCGCCGAGGGAGGCGACGCCCAGCAGCGCGCCGACCTGCTGCCCGACGCCGCCCACCGCCGCCGCCTGGGCGGTGTCCTCCGGGCGGACGCCGCCGAGCAGGGCCGCGTTGTTGGGGGACATCACCAGGCCCATGCCGAGCCCCATCAGCGCGGCGCCGGGCCACCACACCGCGTACGGGTGCCCGGAGGCGAGCGCGGCCACGGCCAGCAGCGCCACCCCGGCGAGCGCGGTCCCGGCGGCGACGGGACGCCACGGCACCGGGCGCCGGGCCAGGCGTCCGGCGACGACGGCGCCGACGACGATGGCCGCCATGGTCGGCAGCAGCCGCACCCCCGCCTGGCCGGGCGAGGTGCCGTCGAGGACCTGCAACCGCAGGCTGAGCACCAGGTAGGCGGCGTTGAGGGCGACGGCCATCAGGAACGTCACGCTGGTCGCGCCGGTGAACACCCGGCCGCGGAAGAAGTCCAGGCGCAGGGCCGGGTGCGCGGTGCGGCGCTCCACCCGCAGCAGCGCGAGCGCCGCCGCGCAGGTCAGGGTGAGCGCGGTGGCCACGGGCGGCGCCGACCAGCCCGCCCGGGGGCCCTCCACCAGCCCGTAGGTGGCGGCCCCGAGGCACGCCACGAGCAGGACCTGACCCGGGCCGTCCAGGGGGCGTCCGGGTCCCGCCGCGACGGGTCCCGGCAGCCAGCGGCCGACGGCGAGGGCGAACAGTCCGACGGGCACGTTGAGCAGGAACACGCTGCGCCAGCCGAGGAGTTCGGCGGAGGAGCCGCCCGCCACCGGGCCGAGGAGCAGCGCCAGGCCGGACACCGCGGACCAGGTGCTCAGCGCCTTCGCGCGTTCCCGTTCGCCGGGGAACACCTGGCTGAGCAGGGCCAGCGTCTGCGGGGTGACCGCCGCCGCGCCGACGCCCTGCACGGCGCGTCCGGCCGCCAGCACCGTCACGGACCCGGCCGCCGCGCAGAGCAGGGAACCGGCGGTGAACACCGCCATGCCCGCCAGGAACACCCGGCGCCGCCCGTACCGGTCGCCGAGGAACCCGCCGGTCAGCAGCAGCGCCGCGTACGGGCAGACGTAGCCCGCGACGACCCACTGGAGGCCGGTCAGGTCGGCGCCGAGGTCGCGGCGGACGGTGGGCAGCGCCAGGCCGACGACGGTGCTGTCGAGCAGGGCGAGGAACAGGGCCGAGCAGACGACGCAGAGGGTGAGGGCGCGTTCGCGACGGCCGCCTGGGGCGCCGGTCACCTCTTCGTCATCACGAAGCACGCGGTGTGCTCCGGCGACTCGACGCGCTCGATGCTGAACTCACGGCCGAACAGCCGCTGTTCCTCGCCGGGTTCGATCATGCTGTGCATCCGGGACACCCCGGCGAACCTCACCCTCGGTACGTCCTCCTTGCGGGCGTAGAAGCACCACAGGACGAACACCGTGCCCGGGTGGGCGTACCGGTGGATGAGGCGGGCCATGTCGGCGCGGGGCTGGCCGGTCATGTCGTCGAGGGCGCCGAAGTCGAGGATGACGTCGAAGGTGCCGTCGACGCCGGGCAGCGGGTACGACGTGATGTCGGCCTGGAGGAAGCGGCACCGGTCCTCGGCGCCCTGCTGCCGGGCGCGGGCGCGGGCCCGGTCCAGGGCGACGCGGGCGTAGTCGACGCCGACGACGTCGAAGCCCCGTCCGGCCAGGTACACGGACTCCGCGCCGGTGCCGCAGCCCAGGTCGAGGACGCGTCCGCCGCCCTCCGGCTTGATCCGGCCGGAGTCGACGAGGTCGACGAGGTGGGGCCGTACGCCGGTGTCCCAGGGGGCGATGCCCAGCCGGTAGAGGGTGTTGTAGAGCCAGGGGCGCATCAGGCCCTCCTTTCGCGGCGTCGGTCGACGGCCGCCTCGTCCGCGGCCAGGGCGGCGCGGACCGCCCCGGTGAGCGGAACGCTCTCGGTGTGCAGGAAGAAGTGGTCGCCGGGCAGCAGGTGGAGCCGGAAGTGGCCGCTGGTGCGGTGCCGCCAGGCGCGCAGGGTATGCGGGGGCGCCTCGGGGTCGTCGAGCCCGCCGAACACGGTCAGCGGGCAGGTCAGGGTGAGCCACGGGGAGGTGAGGCGGTAGGTGTTGGAGGCGGTGAAGTCGGCCCGCAGGACGGGGATGAGCAGGTCCATCAGGTCGTCGTTGTCGAGGACCTCCTGCGGGGTGCCCGCGAGTTCGCGCAGCCGGGCGCGGAAGGCGTCGTCGGGGAGCAGGTGGTCGCGGTCGGGTTCGGTGGGCGCGTCGGGTGCCTCGAAGGCGGACACCAGCAGGTGCGCGGGCGGTCGTCCGTGGACGTGTTCCAGGCGGCGGGCGAGTTCGAAGGCGAGCAGGCCGCCGAGGCTGTGTCCGAACAGCGCGTACGGGCCGCCGTCGAGGGCGGCCAGCACGGTGGGCACGAGGTCGTCCACGAGCGCGTCGACGGACGTGCACGGGGTCTGCGCCATGCGGGCGCCCCGGCCGGGGAGTTCCAGGGGGCGCACGTCGACGCTGTCGGGCAGCAGGGCGGTCCAGCCGCGGTACACGCGGGGTGCGGAGCCGCCCGCGTAGGGGAGGCAGAACAGGCGCACGGCGGTCACTCCCCCGGGTGCGGGGCACCGGCGGGGTCGTCCCGGGGGCCCGGCGCGTGGCCGGTGTGTTCGGGGACGCCGCGCAGCAGGTGCGCGGCGATCGTCCGGAACTGCATGTTGCTGGTGCCCTCGTAGATCTTGCCGACCTTGGCGTCCCGGTACAGCTTCTCCACTCCCCCGGCGTCGGCGTAGCCCTGCCCGCCGAGGGTCTCCACGGCCAGCGACGCGGCGCGCTCGGCGACCTCGGACGCCAGGTACTTGGCGACGGCGGCGGCCCGGGTCAACTCGCCGCCGCGGACGCCGTGTTGCGCCAGCCGGGTCGCGTGGTAGAGCTGTACGCGCGCCGCCTCCAGTTCGGCGCTGACCTTGGCGAGCGGGAAGCGCACCCCTTGGTAGGCGCCGATCGGGTGGCCGAACTGGACGCGGTCGCGCGCGTGCGCCACGGCGGCGGTGAGCGCGCCCTGGGCCAGCCCGACGAGTTGGGCGGCGATGCCGAGCTTGCCGACGTCGAG
Organism: Streptomyces flavalbus; assembly: GCF_042674625.1. Lineage (NCBI taxonomy): Bacteria > Bacillati > Actinomycetota > Actinomycetes > Kitasatosporales > Streptomycetaceae > Streptomyces > Streptomyces flavalbus. The sequence goes on along the minus strand of NZ_JBHTEB010000001.1, from coordinate 7,675,278 downwards.
GGTCTGTACGGCGACCACGTCGCCCCGGCCGACCGCGCCGAGGACGTCGCGCCGGGCGACGCGTACGCCGTCCAGGCGCACCTCGCAGGTGGAGGTGGCGCGGATGCCCATCTTGGCGGTGCGGTCACCGACGGTCAGGCCGTCGGCGCGGCGGTCGACGAGGAACGCGGTGAGTCCCTGGTCGGGCACCCGGGCGAGGAGGAGGAACAGGTCGGCCTCGGCGGCGTTGGTGATCCAGCGTTTGGTGCCGTGCAGGACGAAGCCGTCGCCGTCGGGGCGGGCGGTGGTGGCCAGGGCGAGCGCGTCGCTCCCGGCGAGGTCCTCCGACAGGGCGAAGGCGCCGACGCCGCTCCCGGCCAGTGCGGTCAGGTGCGTGCGCTTCTGGTCGCCGCTGCCGTGGCTGAGCAGCGCCTCGGTGACGAGCGCGTTCTGTACGTCGACGAAGACGGCGACGGCGGGGTCGGTGCGGGCGAGTTCCTCGATGGCCACGACGACGTCGAAGAGGCCGCCGCCGCGCCCGCCGTACCGTTCGGGCACGTGGATCGCCAGGAGACCGGCGGCCCGCAACTCCGCGACGAGGTCGGGCGCGAGGGCCGCGGCACGGTCCATGGCGGCGGCGCGGGGCGCGACGGCGGTCCCGGCGACGGCGGCGACGTGGTCACGCCAGGACTGCTCGGCCTCGGTGAGCCAGGTGACCGGGCGGGGGGTTTCCTGACTGTCCGTCACCGGGTCTCCCGGGTGTCGAGTCCCGTGTCCCACGGCAGGGGTGGGCGTTGGAGTTCGCGCCACAGGGAGCGCTGCTTCACGGCGATGACGGCCGGGGCGACGGCCTTGGTGACCAGCCACTTCAGCACCCGGTTGTCGATCTGCGGCCAGCGGACCAGCCGCATCACCTGCTCGCGCACCCAGCGCACCCGGGGCAGCCGCCGCTCCTCGTAGACGCGCAGGGCGGTCACCGGGTCGTCGTGCGCGGCGAGCGCGTCGGCGAGCACCACGGCGTCCTCGATGGCCTGGCAGGCGCCCTGCCCGAGGTCGGTGGGCATGGCGTGGGCGGCGTCGCCGAGCAGGGTGACCCGGCCGTCGCCCCAGCGCTCACGCCAGTGGTGGTAGAAGATGTCGGTGCGGATCACCGCGGGCGCGGGCGTGGCGGTGACGAGTCTGCTGGGCAGGCCGGGCAGCGGGCGGGCGAGGTCGAGGGCGCGCTCCTTGAACACGCTCTGGTCCTCGCGTTCCCCGGGTTCCGCGACGCGGCTCAGCGTCCAGGCGACCCGGCCGCCGCCGACGTGCCAGGCGCCGCCGCCGACGCCGGTGGGCGCGTGGTGGAACATGTAGACGGTGCCGGGGGCGAGGCCCTGGTCGGTGGGGCTGATGCCGCGGTAGGTGGAGCGCCCGGTGTACAGCGGCTGCGGTGGTTCGCCGTGCAGTTGGGCGAGGATCGCGGAGCGGATGCCGTCGGCGCCGACGAGGACGCTGCCCTGGACCGCCTGCCCGTCGTCGAGTTTGAGGACGACGCCGTCCGGGCCCTGTTCGTAGCCCACGCAGCGGCGGTTCAGGTGCAGGGGGACTCCGGCGCTGTCGCAGGCGCTCATCAGCAGGTCGATCAGGTCGCCGCGGCTGATGCTGACGGAGGGCACGCTGCCCGGCCAGGTGTGGCGGGCGGTGCGCATCCGGTAGATGGGGCGTTCGCGGGCGTCGACGCTGACGCCGCCGAGCACCTTCTCGCCCAGCGCGAGGAGGGTGTCGGCGAGGCCGAGGGTGCCGAGGGCGGTGGTGGCGTTGCTCCAGATGGTCAGTCCGCTGCCCGCCATGACGATCTCGCCCGCCCGGCGGCGTTCGTAGACGGCGACGGGGATGCCGCGCCGCCGCAGGGCCAGGGCGGCGGTGAGTCCGCCGATGCCTGCTCCGGCGATCAGGACGGGCCTGGTGGGGCTCGGTGGGGTGGGCACGTCGTTCTCCGTTACGTCGTGGGGTCGGTCAGCGCCCGCAGGTAGCGGGCCAGCAGCGGGGCGTCGACCGCGGGGAAGGCGGCGCCCGCGCCGAGCAGCCGGGTGGTGGTGGCGCAGTCGTGGACGGGTTCGCGGAAGGCGTCCGCGTCCGGGTGGGCGAGCGGGGCGTACTCCTGGACGACGAGGGCGAGGCCCGCGTCGGACGGGTGCCTGGCGACCAGGTCCCGTACGGCGGTCAGCCACCGGTCGGGCGGCACCAGGCGCGCGGGGTGTCCGGCCAGCGGCAGCGCGTCGGCGAGCAGCCGCAGGGGTGTCTTGGCGGCCGGGGCGTAGTGGAAGGTCTCACCGAGGGCGTCGCGGCGCAGCGCGAGCGCGGTGATCGCGCCCGCCAGTTGTTCGACGGGGATCAGGTCGGTGGCGAGGGCGGTGTCGGGCACCAGGCCGGTGCGGGCGCAGGCCCGCATCAGGTGGCAGGCGACGTCCTGGCTCTGCCACCGTCCGGTCCTGCTGTCCCCGGCGATGCGTCCGGGCCGGTGCACGGCGACGGGCAGCCCGCGCGAGCCCGCCTCCCGGGCCAGCCGCTCGCTGGTCCACTTGGACTGGCTGTAGCCGTTGTCGTCGTACGGCGGTGTGGGCGGCAGGTCGGTCTCCCGCAGCGGGGCGCCGCCGCGGGCCCGCCCGAACACCGCCCGGCTGGAGACCAGGTGCACCGGCGTGGTCCGCTCGGCGCAGGCCAGCCGCAGGAGTTCGCGGGTGCCGTGCACGTTGGCGGCGCGCAGGTCGCGGTACGGCAGGGCGTAGTTGACGACCGCGCCGCCGTGCACGACGAGGTCGGCGCGGGTGGCCAGGGCCTGGAACTGGTGGGCCGGGAGCCCGAGTCGGGGCGCAGCGAGGTCGCCGGGGACGGGGATGACGCGGTCGGCCCAGGTGGGGTCCCACAGGTCGAGCGCGGTGAGGTGGTCCACGAGCCGTCGCCGGGCCGCCTCCGGGTCGGCGGCGCGGACCAGGCAGTGCACGGTCGCCGTGGTGTCGGTCAGCAGCCGGGCGAGGAGGAACGCGCCGAGGAAGCCGGTGGCGCCGGTGAGCAGGATCTCGCGGGGCGGCCAGACCTCCGGGCCGGAGCCGGTGGGGCGGATGGCGTCGTCGAGGGTGACGTCGGTGTCCGGGCGGGCCTCCTCCGCGGTCCGCTGTCCGGTGGCGGCCGGGTCCGGGTGGGCGTCCCGGCCGCTGGCGTCCAGGACGGCGGCCAGGGCGGCCGGGGTCGGGTGTTCGAACAGGGCGCGGACGCCGGGGGCCGCGGGCCACTCGCGTTCGATCCGGTCGTGGAGTCGGGCGGCGAGCAGGGAGTGTCCGCCGAGCGCGAAGAAGTCGTCGTGGACGCCGACGGTGTCGAGGCCGAGGGCTTCGGCGAACAGGGTGGTCAGGCGCCGCTCGGTGGGGGTGGCGGGTCCGGCGCCCCCGGTCCGCGGTGCGGCGGGCGCGGGCAGGGCGGCGCGGTCGACCTTGCGGTGGGCGGTGAGCGGCAGCCGGTCCAGGACCGTCGCCGCCGAGGGCACCATGTACGACGGCAGCCGTGCGGCGGCGGCCCGCAGGACGTCCCGGCCGCCGTCGGTGAGCGCCCCGGGCGCGGCGGGGACGAGGTGGGCGACGAGCCGCTGGTCGCCCGGTGTCGCCTCGTACGGTGTGACGACGGCCTGCGCGACCTCGGGGTGACCGGTCAGGACGGCCTCGATCTCACCGAGTTCGACGCGGTGGCCGCGCAGCTTGATCTGTGTGTCGTCGCGGCCGACGAACTCCAGGGCGCCGTCCGCGCGGTACCGCACGAGGTCGCCGGTGCGGTACCAGCGGCTGCCGTCGCGGGTGACGAAGCGGCGCCGGGTCTGCTCCTCGTCGGCGTGGTAGCCGCGCGCCAACTGCGGTCCGGCGAGCCACAGTTCACCGGTGACCCCGGCCGGGACCAGGCGTCCGTCGGGGTCGGCCACCCGGAGCCGTACGCCGGGCAGCGGGTGGCCGAGGGGCAGCCGGGGTTCGGTGCCGGTGACGCGGTGGGCGGTGGCCCAGACGGTGGCCTCGGTCGGGCCGTACATGTGCCAGACGGCGGCCCCGGCGTCCAGGAGGCGGCGGGCCAGGTCGGCGGGGACGGGCTCGCCGCCGCAGACGGCGGTGAAGCGGGCGGGCGGGCGCCAGCCCGCGTCCAGGAGCAGGTGCCAGGTGGTGGGGGTGGCCTGCATGACGGTCACGCCGGTGTCCCGCAGGCGCCGCGCGAACGCCGCCCCGTCGCGGGTCTCCGCCGGGGGGATGACCTCGATCGCGGCGCCGTTGGCGAGGGGCAGGAACAGGTCGGGCACGGACAGGTCGAACGCGGGGGTGGTCGGGGCGGCCATCCGGTCGTCCGGGCCGGTCCAGCCGAGCCCGGTGAGGTTGTCCAGGAGGCGGCCGAGGGCGCCGTGGGTGATCTCGACGCCCTTGGGTCGGCCGGTGGAACCGGAGGTGTGGATGACGTACGCCAGGTCGTCCGGGCCGGGGTCGGGGGCCGGGGCGAGGTCCGGCACGGGAGCGGGGTCGGGGTCGTCGAGCAGGACGACGGGGCAGGGCACGCCGTCCGGGAGGCTCCCTGCCGTCGCCGTGGTGGTGACCAGCAGGTCGGCCGCGCTGGCGGCGAGCAGCGCGCGGAGGCGCGCGGCGGGCTGGGCGGGGTCGACGGGCACGTAGGCGGCGCCCGTCCTGAGGATGCCGTACAGGGCGACGAACAGGTCCGCCGACCGCTCGGTGGCGAGCACGACCCGCCCACCGGGTCCGGCGCCGCGGGCCCGCAGCCGTCGGGCGAGCTGGTCGGCCGCGGCGTCCAACTCGCCGTAGGTGAGGGACCGTTCGGCGCACCGGACGGCGGGGCGTTCGGGGGCGCGGGCCGCCTGTGCCGCGAACCGGGCCACGACGCTCGGGCCGGGCGGCGTGGCCAGCGGCGCGCCCGTGCCCCAGGTGTCCAGGGCCTCCGTCTCCGCCGCCGACAGCAGCGGCAGGTCGGTGAGCGGTGCGTCGGGGCGGGCGGCGGCGGAGGTGGCGAGGGTGAGGAACCGGTCGAGGAGGCGTCGGGCGGTGGCGTCGTCGTACAGGTCGGCGTTGTACTCCAGGTGCAGCCGGTCGTCGGCGCCGTCGGCGCCCGGCTGCACGATCAGCGTCAGGTCGAACTTGGCGCCGCCGCCCGGCATGTCGACCTGCTCGGCCACGACGCCCGGCAGGTTCAGGGCGGGCGCCGGGAGCGGCATCAGGATGAACAGCACCTGGAACAGCGGGCTGCGCGACGGGTCGCGGGCGGGCCGCAGCTCCTCCACGAGCCGTTCGAAGGGCACCTCGGCGTGGTCGTAGGCGTCCAGGCAGGTGTCGCGCAGTCGGCGCAGCAGGGTGCGGAAGGAGGGGCGGCCGGAGGCGTCGCAGCGCAGGGCGAGGGTGTGGGCGAAGTAGCCGAGGACGCCTTCCAGTTGGGGGTGGGTGCGGCCGGAGTCGGGGGTGCCGACGGCGAAGTCCGGCTGTCCGGAGAGCCGGTGCAGCAGCGCGCCGAACGCCGTGAGCAGGGCCATGAACGGGGTGGCGTCCTCGGTGGCGGCGAGCTGGCCGAGCGCGTCGGCCAGGGCGCGGGGCAGCGCGGTGGAGCGGGTGGCGCCCCGGTAGGTCTGCCGGGTGGGCCGGGGCCGGTCGGTGGGCAGGTCCAGCGGGGGTACGCCGTCCAGCCGCCGCTTCCAGTGGGCGACCTGTTCGGCCAGGTGGGCGCCGGTCAGCCGCCGCTCCTGCCAGGCCGCGTAGTCGCCGTACTGGAGCGGCGGGGCGGGCAGGTCGGGGGTGGTGTCGCGGGTCAGGGCGGCGTAGGCGGCGGCCAGTTCGCGCACCATGATCTCGGTGGAGAGCCGGTCGGAGACGGCGTGGTGGGTGACGACGGCGAGGACGTGTTCCCGCTCCGACAGCCGCACCAGGGTGATCCGGGCCAGCGGCGCCCGGTCCAGCGGCAGGGGCCGCTCCGCCTCCTGCCGCAGCAGGGCGCGCAGGTCGTCCTCGCGCCGGTCGGCGGGCACCGCCGTGAGGTCGACGTGGCGCAGCGGCAGGTGCGCGCGCCGGGCGACGCGCTGCGCGGGCGCGCCGTCGACGGTGACCAGGCCGGTCCGCAGCGCCTCGTGCCGTGCGACGAGCAGGTCCACGGCGGCCTGGAGCGCCGCCACGTCGAGTCGGCCGCGCAGCCGCAGCGCGCCCCGCATGAGGTAGGCGCCCGCGCTGTGCGGGGCGAGCCGGTCCAGGAACCAGACGCGGCGCTGCTGGGCGGAGGCGGGCAGCAGGGTGTGCGGGCCGGGGTCGCGGTCGCGTACGGGGATGGGGGCCTGAGGTGCCTGGGCGCCCGCGGTGAGGAGTTCCGCCTGGGCGGCGACGGTGGGCCGTTCGAACACCGACCGTACGGTGAAGGGGCCGCCGGTGGCCGCGCGCAGCGCCGTGACGAGGCGGGTGGCGAGCAGGGAGTGTCCGCCGAGGGCGAAGAAGTCGTCGTGGACGCCGACGCGGTCGAGGTCCAGCAGGTCGGCCCAGACGGCGGCGACCGCGCGTTCGCGGTGGTCGCGCGGGGCGACGTAGCCGCCGCGGCCGGTGCGCTGCCGGGCGCCGGGGGCGGGGAGCCGGGAGCGGTCGACCTTGTTGCGGTTGAGGGTGAGCGGCAGTTCGTCCAGCACCATCAGGGCGGCGGGCACCATGTGGGCGGGCAGCCGGGTGCGGGCGCGCTCGTCCAGGTCCGCGAGGAGCGGCCCGTGCGGTACGGGCCGTTCGAGGACGACGTAGCCGACCAGGCGCGGGTCGCCGGGGGTGTCCTCCCGTACGGTGACGACGGCGTCGCGGACGTCGGGGTGGTCGCGCAGCAGGGTCTCGATCTCGCCCAGTTCGACGCGGAAGCCGCGCAGCTTGACCTGGAAGTCGGTGCGGCCGAGGAACCGCAGGGCCCCGTCCGGGGTGTAGCGCACCAGGTCGCCGGTGCGGTAGAGGCGGCGGTCGGGGTCGCGCGGGTCGGGCACGAAGCGCTGCCCGGTGAGGTCGGGGCGGTGCAGGTAGCCGTCGGCGAGTCCGTCGCCGCCGATGTACAGCTCGCCGGGGACGCCGACCGGGGTGCGGCGGCGGGCGGTGTCCAGGACCAGCAGGTCGGTGTTGGCGACGGGGTGGCCGAGGGGCAGCGGGTCGTCGTCGGGGCCGACCTGGTGGACGGTGGACCAGACGGTGGTCTCGGTGGGCCCGTACAGGTGCCAGACGGTGGCGCCCGTGCCGGTGAGCCAGTGCGCGAGGTCGGCGGGGACCTTCTCGGCGCCCGCGAGGGCGGTGAAGCCGGGCGGCGGCGTCCAGCCGACCTCCTGGAGCAGCCGCCAGGTGGTGGGCGTGCCCTGGAGGTAGGTGACGCCCGCCGCGCGCAGCCGCTCGCTGAGCCGTTCGCCGTCGAGTACGTCGGCCAGCGGCACGGTCTCGACGCGGGCGCCGCACAGCAGCGGCAGGTAGAGGTCGAGGACGGGCATGTCGCAGGAGACGGTGTTGGCGGCGGCGACCACGTCCCCGGCGCGGACGCCGGGCTCCTCGGCCATGCTGAGCAGGAAGTTGACCACGGGCCGGTGCGGCAGGGCGACGCCCTTGGGGCGGCCGGTGGACCCGGAGGTGTAGATGACGTACGCCAGGTCGTCCGGGCCGGGTCCGTCAGGCAGCGGGTCGGTGGACTCGCGGGCGACGGCGGGCCAGTCGGCGTCCAGGCGCAGCACACGCGCCTTGGTGTCCGGCAGCGCGTCCGCGAGGTGGGCGTGGGTGAGGACGAGTGCGGCGCCGGAGTCCTCCAGCAGGTACCGCAGCCGCTCGGCCGGGAAGTTGACCTCGGTCGGCACGTACGCGGCGCCGGAGCGCAGCACGCCCAGCAGGGCCACCAGCAGGTCGGGGCGGCGTTCCAGGAACAGCGCCACGAAGGTGCCGGGACCGGCGCCCTCGGCGCGCAGCGCGCGGGCCAACTGGTTGGCGCGGGCGTCGAGTTCGGCGTACGTCAGCCGCTGGTCGCCGTCGGCCACGGCGATCCGGTCGGCGTGCGCGGCGAAGGACGGGGCGAGCAGGCCGGGCAGTGAGGTGGCGGGGATGTCGAGCGCCGGTCCCGTACCCCAGCGGGTGAGCAGCGCGCGCTCGTCGGCGGGCAGCACGTCGAGGGCGGCCACGGGTCGGTCGGCGTCGCACAGGGCGTCCAGGACGGTCGCGTACTGGCGGAGCATCCGTTCGACGGTGGCGGCCTGGAACAGGTCGGTGCGGTACTCGGCGACGACGCGCTGACCGCCGTCGTGCGGGTAGGCGGTGAAGGTGAGTTCGTACTTCGCCGACTCCGCGGCCGGGGGCAGCGGTTCGGCGCGCACGCCGGGCAGGGCGAGGCCGGGCGCGTCGAGGTGGACGGCGATGAACATGGCCTGGAAGAGCGGGCTGCGGGCCAGGTCCCGGTCGGGCCGCAGCTCCTCGACGAGCTTCTCGAAGGGCACGTCGGCGTGCGCGTAGGCGTCCAGGCAGGTCTCCCGGACGCGGGCCAGCAGTTCCGCGACGGTGGGGTCGCCGTCGAGGCGGGCGCGCAGGACCAGGTTGTTGGTGAGGTAGCCGACCAGGTTCTCCAGCTCGGGGCGGGTACGGCTGTCGATGGGGGTGCCGATGGCGAAGTCGTCCTGGCCGCTCCAGCGGGACAGCAGCACCGCGTACCCGGCGAGCAGCACCATGAACAGCGTCGCGTCGTGCCGTTCGGCCAGCGCGGTGAGCCGTCGCACCAGGTCGGGCGGCAGGTCGTGGGTGGCGGTGGCGCCGGTGTGGCGGGGGGCGGCGGGGCGGGGCGCGTCGGTGGGCAGGTCGAGGACGGGCAGCCCGGCCAGCCGCTCCCGCCAGTGCTCGACCTGGCGGGCGGGTTCGGGGCCCGCGAGCCAGCGCTGCTGCCAGGCGGCGTAGTCGCCGTACTGCACGGGCAGTTCGGGCAGCGCGCTCTGCTCGCCCGGGTAGGCGGCTGCGAGTTCGCGGGTGAGGACGTCGACGGTGAGGCGGTCGCAGACCGCGTGGTGGACGACGAGTTGGAGGACGTGCCGGTCGGGCGCGAGCCGGAGCAGGGTGACACGGGCGAGCGGCGGCGCGGCGAGGTCGAAGGGCGCGGTGGCCCGCTCGCGCAGGACGCGCCGCGCGTCGTCGGGCCGGTCGGTGAGGTCGACCAGCTCGAACAGCGGTACGGGGTCGGGGTGGACGACCTGGACGGGTTCGTCACCCTGGACGGTGAACGAGGTGCGCAGCGTCTCGTGGCGGCGGGCGAGCCGTTCCGTCGCCGCGCGCAGCGCGTCGGCGTCGAGCGGGCCGTCGAGGCGCTGGGCGCCGTGCATGACGTACGCGGCGGCGCTGTCCGGGTCGAGCTGGTGCAGGAACCACACCCGGCGCTGCTGGAACGACGCGGGCAGCAGACAGGCCCCGGCGTGCGGGCCGGACGCCTCCGGCACGCGGTCGAGGGCGGGTACGGCGGCGGTGGCGGCGGTGTGTTCGTCTGGCGTGGGCAGCGCGGCGGCCAGGTCGGCCAGCACGGGGTGCTGGAAGACGGCGCGGGCGGGCAGGTCGATGCCGAACCGGGCGCGCAGCCGGGCGGCGGCGCGGGCGGCGAGCAGGGAGTGTCCGCCGAGCGCGAAGAAGTCGTCGTGGACGCTGACCGTGTCGAGGCCGAGGACGTCGCACCACACCCGCGCGACCTCCCGTTCGGCGTGGGTGCGGGGCGGTTCGGCGGACCGGTGCGGTACGGCGGCGGCGCCGGGCGGCGGCAGCGCGGCGCGGTCCACCTTGCGGTTGGCGGTCAGCGGCAGGGCGTCCAGGACGGTGAACGAGGCGGGCACCATGGGCGCGGGGAGCGCGGCGACGGCGTGGGCGCGGACGGCGGCGACGGTGTCTGCGCCAGGTTTCTCGGGGAGAACCAGGTACGCGGCCAGCCTCGGGTCTCCTGGCACGTCCTCGCGGACCTGGGCGACGGCCTCCCGGACCGCCGGGTGCGCGGCGAGTACGGACTCGATCTCGCCCAGTTCGATGCGGAAGCCGCGCAGCTTGACCTGGAAGTCGCGGCGCCCGAGGAACTCCAGTCGCCCGTCGGCCCGGTACCGGGCGAGGTCGCCGGTGCGGTACCAGCGGCCTTCGGGCCGGTCGACGAACCGCTCGGCGGTCAGCTCGGGCCGCCTCAGGTAGCCGTCGGCGAGTCCGGCGCCGCCGATCCACAGCTCGCCGGTGGCGCCGAGCGGGCGGGGCGCGCCGTCGGGTCCGGCGACGCGGACGACGGTGTTGGCGAGGGGTCGGCCGAGCGGGACGGGGTCCTCGTCGCCGCGCACCCGGTGGGCGGTGGACCAGACGGTCGTCTCGCTGGGCCCGTACATGTTCCACACGTCGGCCCCGGTCGCGGCCAGCGCCGCCGCGAGGTCGGACGGCAGGGCCTCGCCGCCGCACAGCACCGTGAACCGCCGCCCGCCGGGCCGCCAGCCCGCGTCGAGGAGCAGCCGGAAGGTGCTGGGCGTGGCCTGGAGGACGGTGGCGCCGCAGGCGTCGAGCCGGGCGGCGAGCCGCTCGCCGTCGGCGGCCTCGTCGGCGGGGACGACCTCCACGCGGGCGCCGGTCACCAGCGGCAGGAACAGTTCCAGGGCGGCGATGTCGAAGGAGACGGTGGTGACGGCGGCCAGCACGTCGTCGGCGGTCAGGCCGGGGGTGCGGGCGGTGGCGTGCAGCAGGTTGGTCAGCGCCCGGTGCGGGACGACGACGCCCTTGGGGCGGCCGGTGGAACCGGAGGTGTAGACGACGTAGGCGGGGTCGTCGGGGCGGGGGAAGGCGGCGGGCGGTTCGGTGTGCGGGGGTGGAGCGGCTGGGGCGTCGAGGAGCAGCACCGCGGGGATGCCGTCGGCCGGGAGGCGTGCGCGCAGGGCGCGGGTCGTCAGCAGGGCGCAGGGCCCGGCGTCGTCGAGGACGAGGCGGGTGCGGGCGGCCGGGTGGGCGGGGTCGAGGGGGACGTAGGCGGCGCCCGCGCGCAGCACGCCGAGCAGGGCGGCGACGAGTTCCGGGCCGCGGGGCAGGGCGACGGCGACCCGTGAGCCGGGGGTGACGCCGGTCGCGACGAGCCGGGCGGCGATCTCGTCCACGCGGGCGCGCAGTTCGCCGTACGTGAGGCGCTCGGAGCCGCAGCTCACGGCCACCCGGTCGGCGTCGGCGTGCGGTTGCTCGGAGCCGCGACCCACGGCGGCCCCGTCGGCGGCGGCGGTGAGAAGCCGCTCGACGACGCTCGCCCCGGGCAGCTCCCGTACCGGCCCCGTCCCCCACTCCCGCAGCAGCGTCTCCTCCTCCGCCGAGGCGAGCGGGAGTTCGGACAGCCGTAGCTCCGGTCGGCGGACGGCGGCGGCGAGGAGGCGGCCGTAGTGGTCGAGGAGCCGTTCGGCGGTGGACCGGTCGAACAGGTCGGTGTCGTACTCCAGGACGGCCCGCATCACGTCGCCCCGCGGTACGAGGGCGAAGAACAGGTCGAACTTGGCGGCGCCGGTGTCGGTGCGCAGCATCTCCAGCCGGGGCAGGCCGGGTGCGTCGGTGGCGGGCATGGGGACGTTGCCGAAGACGAACATCACCTGGAACAGCGGGCTGCGGGACAGGTCCCTGCCGGGCGCGAGGTGTTCCACCAGCCGTTCGAAGGGGACGGTGGCGTGCGCGTAGGCGTCCAGGCAGGTGCCGCGGACGCGTTCCAGGAGGCGGTCGAAGGACGGGTCGCCGGACAGGTCGGCGCGCAGGACGAGGTTGTTGACGAAGAACCCCACCAGGTCCTGCACCTCGGGCCGGTCCCGCCCGGCGACGGGCGTGCCGACGGGGATGTCGTCCTGGCCGCTCCAGCGGTGCAGGACGGCGCCGAACGCGGCCAGCGCGGTCATGAACGGGGTGGCGCCGTGCGCCTTGCTGAGCGCGCCGAGGTCCCGCACCACGTCGGCGGGGACTTCGCCGGTGACGGTCGCGCCGCGGTGGGCGCGTACGGGAGGGCGGGGCCGGTCGGTGGGCAGGTCGAGGACGGGCAGGTCCCAGAGCCGCCGGGCCCAGTGGTCGAGTTCGGCGCGTTCCCGGGCGTCGTCGGCGCGCTCACGCTGCCAGGCGGCGAAGTCGCCGTACTGGATGGGCAGTTCGGTGAGCCGCTCGCCGCGGTAGCTGGTGAGCAGGTCGCGCAGGAAGACGCTGCCGGACCACTGGTCGTAGACGGCGTGGTGGAAGGCGGCGACGAAGGCGTGGTCGTCGGGGCCGAGGGTGACCAGGGCGGTGCGGAACAGCGGGGCGCGGTCCAGGGTGAACGGGCCGAGCACGGTCTCGCGGAGCACGGTGTCGAGGTCGGCGGGGTGGTCGGTGAGGTCGAGCCGGGTGAGCGGGACGGTCAGGTGAGGCGCGATGGCCTGCACGGGTTCCCCGTCGACGTCGACAAGGGCGGTGCGGAGGGTCTCGTGCCGTTCCACCAGCGTGTTCACGGCCCGGTGCAGGGCGTCCGGGTCGAGCGGCCCGCGCATCCGGACGGCGACGTGCTCGACGTGCGCCGCGGCGCTGCCCGGCTCCAACTGCTCCAGGAGCCACAGCCGGTGCTGCCCCGAGGAGCAGGGCATGAGTTCGGTGCCGACGGCGGCGGACAGGTCCTGGGTCATGCGGTGCCCCCTCCGACCGCCGTGCGGCGGGCACGTCGGGTGATGGGGGCGGAGTCCGCGCCCGTGGCGGCCGCGGGGGCGGAGTCGGCGAGGTCCGCCGCCATGGCCGCCACGGTGGGCCGGTCGAAGACCAGCCGGACGGGCACCTCCACGCCGAGGGCGGCGGAGGCGCCGAAGGCGACGCGGGTGGCGAGCAGGGAGTGCCCGCCGAGCGCGAAGAAGTCGTCGTGCACGCCGACCCGGGCCACGCCCAGCACCTCGGACCACACCCGGGCGAGGGCCTCCTCCCGCTCGTCGCGGGGCGCCACGTAGGCGGCGCCCAGGTCGGGGCGGGCCCCGTCGGGCGTCGGCAGGGCGGCGCGGTCGGTCTTGCCGTTGACGGTCAGCGGCAGCGCGTCGAGCCGGACCACCGCCGAGGGCACCATGTGCTCGGGCAGCCGCGCCCGTACCCGGTCCCGCAGCCGGGCGGCCGGGTCGTCGTCGCCGTCGGTGACGACGTAGGCGACCAGGCGCCGGTCGCCGGGGGTGTCCTCGCGGGCGACGACCACGGCGTCCCGTACGGCGTCGTCCTCGCGCAGCACGGTCTCGATCTCGCCGGGCTCCACCCGGTAGCCGCGGATCTTGACCTGCTGGTCGGCGCGGCCGAGGAATTCGAGGTCGCCGTTCTCCAGGTAGCGGGCCAGGTCGCCGGAGCGGTAGAGGCGGGCGTCCGGGTCGTCGGAGAACGGGTCGGGCAGGAAGCGTTCGGCGGTCAGTTCGGGCAGGCCGAGGTAGCCCCGGGCGACGGCGGGCCCGCCGACGTACATCTCGCCGCCGACCCCGATCGGCGCGGGCCTGCCGTGCCGGTCCAGGACGTGCACGCGTACGTCGGGCAGGGGGCGGCCGACGTTGTTGGGGATGTCGCCGGTGAGGTCGGCCGCGGTGACCTCGTGGGAGGTGCAGTGCACGGTGACCTCGGTGATGCCGTACATGTTGACCAGCCGTGGCCGGTCGAGCCCGAACCGCTCGGCCCACGGCGCGAGCACGGGCGCGTCGAGCGGCTCACCGGCGAAGACGACGTAGCGCAGCGGGGGCTGCTCGTCGTCGGCGGCGGCGAGCGCGACGGTCATGTAGGGGCGGAACGCGGACGGGGTCTGGCTGAACACGGTGACGCCGTGCGCGCGCAGCAGGGCGTGCAGGGCCTGCGGGGAGCGGGCGTCGTCACGGGGTACGACGACCAGGCGGGCGCCGTTGCAGAAGGCGCCCCAGGTCTCGAACACCGACACGTCGAACGCGTAGGAGTGGAACATGCTCCACACGTCGTCGGGGCGGAAGGCGAAGCGGGTCCCGGCCCCGGCGACCAGCCGGGCCACGTTGCGGTGCGTCACCACCACGCCCTTGGGGCGGCCGGTGGAGCCGGAGGTGTAGATGACGTACGCGGGCGAGTCGGCGTCGGCGCGCTGCGCGGGCGGCTCGTCGCCCAGCGCGTCGAGCGCGGCGGCGTCGGCGTCGAGGTCGACGCGGGGGCCGTCGAAGGCGGGGGCGCGGTCGCGGCCCGCGGCGTGGGTGACGAGGGCGCGCACGTCGGCGTCGCGCAGGGTGTAGGCGAGCCGGTCGGTGGGGTGGGTCAGGTCGAGCGGGACGTAGGCGGCGCCCGCCTTGAGGACGCCGAGGACGGCGACCAGCATGTCCGTGGACCGCTCCATCGCCAGGCCGACGGTGGCGCCGGGGCCCGCGCCGAGGTCGGTGAGGCGGTGGGCGAGCCGGTTGGCGCGGCGGTCGAGTTCGCCGTAGGTGAGCTGGTCGGCGCCGCACTCGACCGCGACCTTGTCGGGGTGGCTGCGGGCCCGCGCGGCGAACGTCTCGTGCAGGGTGCCCGTCACCGGCACGGGTGCGGTGGCGGTGAACTCGTCGAGCCGTGACTGCTCGGTGTCCGGCAGGACGGGGATGTCCCCGAGGCGGCGGTGCGGGTCGTCGATGATGGCGGTCAGGGCGGTGTAGAAGTGGTCGATGAGCCGCTGCGCGGCCCGGTCGGGGAAGCGGGTGCGGTCGTAGACCAGCCGGGGCACCGGCAGCCGCTCCCCCGGCATGATGATCATGGTGATCGGGAAGTGCGGTCGGCCGTCGTAGGTGGACTCACCGATCCGTACGCCGTGCAGGGTCATGTCCGGCACGGGCACGTTCTCGTAGGCGAGGTCCATGTCGAACAGCGGGACGCTGCCCGGGAGTTGGGCGAGGCGGCGCAGTTCGGGCAGGGCGATGTCGGCGTTCTCCCTGGCCTCGGCCATCTCCTGCTGGAGGGCGCGCAGCCAGCCGATGAGGTCGGCGTCGGGGTCGACGTGGGCGCGCACCGGCATGGTGGCGAGCATCGGCCCCATGATCTGCTCGGCTCCCGGCAGCCCGGCCGGGCGCTGGGTGCCGGTGGACCCGGCGATGACGTCGTCGCAGTCGAGGTAGCGGCTGAGCAGCAGTGCCCAGGCGCCCTGCGCGATGGTGTTCACGGTCAGCCCGTGCTCGCGGGCCACCTCGGCGAGGCGCGGGACGAGGGCGACCAGGTCGCGGTCGGGCACCATGCCGTGGCTGGGCTCGCCGGGGCCGGGCGGGCGGCGGTCGATGCTGCCCAGTTCCAGGGGGCGGCGCGGCGGCTCGTACCCGGCGAGGTGGCGGGTCCAGAACTTCTCCGCCCGCTCGGTGCCGCGCCGCTTCCACCAGGCCACGTAGTCCCGGTAGGGGCGGGGCCGTTCCAGCGCGGGGTGCCGCCCCTGGGCGAGCCCGTTGTAGAGCTGCGTCAGCTCGAAGAAGCACAGGCCGAACGACCAGCCGTCCAGCAGCAGGTGGGAGAAGCTCCAGAAGAACGTCCACGTGTCGTCGGCGGTGCGCAGCAGGGCGGTGCGCATCAGCGGGGCCTTGTCGAAGGCGAAGCCGCGCATCCGGTCGTCCAGCGCGAACCGTTCGTAGCGGGCCCGCCGCTCCTCGTCCGTGGCGTCGCGCCAGTCGAGTTCGGGCATGTCCAGCGGCACCGTGCGGTGGACGACCTGGAGGGCCTTGCCGACGCCCTCCCAGTGGAAGCTGGTGCGCAGGATCGGGTGCCGGTCGACGATGGTCTGCCAGGAGCGGCGGAAGGCGGCCATGTCGAGGTCGCCGTGCAGGGTGAGGGTGATCTGCTCCAGGTACACGCCCGCGCCGGGGGTGAACAGGTTGTGGAAGAGCAGTCCTTCCTGGACGGAGGAGAGTTCGTAGACGTCCTCGATGCCGTCGAGCCTCATCGGTTCACCTCGCGGTTGCTGCCGTCGTTCGGGGGGAAGTCGTGGTCGCCGTGCGGGGCCGCCGCCGTACCGTCCAGGGCGGCGGCCAGCGCGCCGAGCGCCGCCTGGTCGAGGTCGGCCAGCGGGAAGTCACTGGGGCTGACCGCGCCGCTGTCCGCCGCCGCGCAGTGCTCGGCGACGGCGCGCAGCGCCCCGTCCAGGTGGGCGGCCAGGTCCTCGGCCAGGGCGCGCGCCGCGTCCCCCCGGCAGGCCCAGTCGATGTGCCACCGCCCGTCGAGGCGGTACGTCGTGACGACGAGCGGATGACCGGGTGCCGTCCCCACGTCCCACACCGGCGGCGCCACCGGCCCGTCCGGGCTGAAGGGGTGCCCGAGGCGCGGCAGTTCGGCCAGCGCGTCCAGGTCACGGAGGAGCAACACGGCGGGGGCGGCGGTACGAAGGCTGTCGTCGCGTACGGCGGCACGGAGCCGTTCCTTGGCCGCCGTCAGCAGCGCCGCCGTCTTGCCGGGCGCGTGCCGCTCGATCGTCACCGGCAGGAGGCGGGAGAAGGCGCCGACGCTTCCGCTGACGTCCAGGTCGCCCAGGTTCAGGGGCCGGGCGTCGTCCTCGACGGCGAAGCCGAGGGCGTGCCGGTCGGTGACCTCGAAGGCGGCGGAGGCGAGCACGGCGAGCGCGACCTCACGGCCGGTCAGCCGGTACGCCGACGCCGCCGCGCCGAGCAGCCGTTCGGCCGCGTCACGCTCCAGCACCGTGGCGAACCGGTGCACGGGCGCGTCCGTCGAGGGCGTGGCCTCCCCGCTGGCGGGCGCGTCCGTCGACGGGGTGGCCTCCCCGCTGGCGGGCGCGTCGGGCAGCGCCCGGACCCAGCGCGGGAAGGGCCGCGTCGGCGGCAGCAGGTCGACGGGGCGCCCGTCGCGCAGCAGCTCGGCCGCCGCGGAGAAGTCACCCAACAGCAGTTGCACACTGCGCAGATCGGTGACCAGCGCGTGTGACAGCCACATCAGCCGACGGTCGCCGGGGCCGAGGTCGAACAGGGCCGCCTTGACGGTGAGCCCGGCCGCCGGATCGAGTTCGTCGCGCATGTCGTCGCCGAGCTGCTTCATGGCCGACGCCCGCCGCTCGGCCGGGAGGGCGGACAGATCGATCAGCGGTACGTACGAGGTCGCGTCACCCGTCGCGTCCGCCGGGCCGACCTCGGTCTGGTGCCAGCCGTCCGGCCCCGCCCCGAACCGCAGCCGCAGCGCCGGGTGCCGACGTACCAGCAGCGCGAGGATCTCCTCCGCCTGCTCGGGCGCGAAGTCGGGCGTGACGGGGAGCGTGAACCGGTGCGCGGTCGTCGGCGGTTCGGGCTCCGCCAGTTCGAAGAGGTGCCGCTGGTACGGCGTGAGCGGCAGCGTCTCGTCGTCCCCGTCCGCCGCCGTCCCGGCCGCCCGCTCGTCTACGACGGCGGCCAGCTCAGCGATCGTACGGTGCCGGAACAGGTCCGCGGCGGTGACGTCCATGCCCTGCGCCCCGGCCCGGGACACCAACTGCACACCCATGATCGAGTCACCGCCGAGGGTGAAGAAGTCGGCGTGCGGGTCGAGCCCGTCGATACCGATGATCTCCGCGGCCAGGGCGGCGAGCGCGGCGGCGGTGGGACCGAGGGCGGCGCGCTGGGGGGTGGGTGTGCGGGTGGTGGTGGGGTCGGGGAGGGCGGTGCGGTCGACCTTGCCGTTGGCGGACAGGGGGATGGCGTCGAGGGTGTGGAGGAGTGGGGGGACCATGTAGGCGGGGAGGCGCTGTTCGGCGTGGGCGCGGACCCGCTGCAACAACTCGTCTTCCGGCGTTGCTGGTTCTTCGGGGACGACGTAGCCGACCAGGCGGCGGTGGTGCCGGTCACCGGGGGCGGCGGCCACGGCGGCGCGTACGCCCTCACAGGAGGCGAGGGCTGCTTCGATCTCGCCGAGTTCGATACGGAACCCGCCGACCTTGACCTGGAAGTCCTCCCGGCCCAGGAACTCGATGTCCCCCGAGGGCAGCCAACGGCCGATGTCGCCGGTGCGGTACAGACGTTCCCCGGTCGTGGGGTGGGTGATGAAGGAGGCGGCGGTGCGTTCCGGGTCACGCCAGTAGCCGTCGGCCAGTCCTGTTCCGGCGATGAACAGCTCGCCGGGCACGAACAGCGGGCACTCGCGGTACTGCGTGTCCAGGACGTGGAAGCGCTGGTTGCGCAGGGGACGGCCGTACGGGATGGAGTCCCAGGTTGGATCGACGGTGCCGACCGGATACGCGATCGACCAGATGCCCGCCTCCGTCGCCCCACCCAGGCTGACTACCTGCGCGTCCGGCGCGAGGGCGCGTATCCGGTCCGGCAGGTCCACCGGAATCCAGTCCCCGGACAGCAACACCAGCCGCAACGGGACGGTCTCGCCGATGGTGTGCTCGACGAACATCCCCATCAACGCGGGGACCGAGTTCCACACGGTGACGCCGTGCTCGCTCACCAGCTCCAGCCAGTGCCCCGGGTCCCGCCCCGTGCCCGGCCCCGGCAGCACCAGCGTGCCGCCGACGCCGAGGACGCCGAACACGTCGAACACCGACAGGTCGAAGCTCAGTGAGGACAGTCCCAGGACCGTGTCCGAGGCGTCGATGCCGTACCGCTCGCACACGTCCACGCACGTGTTGAGCGCGGCCCGGTGCGAGACCGCCACCCCCTTCGGCACACCCGTCGAGCCGGACGTGTAGATCACGTAGGCCAGGTCCCCGGGCCCGGTTTCCGTTGCGGGAGGCTGTGCGTCGTCGGCAGGTTCGGTGAGGTCCACGCGGTGTTCGACGGTTCCGTCCGGCCAGTCGAGTGGGGTTTCCCGGCTGGAGGTGAGGACGACCCGGCAGCCGGAGCGTTCCAGCAGGGAGTGCCTGCGCTCGGCGGGCAGTTCGGGGTCGACCGGCAGATAGGCCGCGCCCGCCATCAGCACACCCAGTGCCGCGACGACCTGCTCCCGGCTCTTGCCCATCGACACGGCGACCAGCTCACCGGGGGCGAGCCGCCGCGCGACCGTGGTCGCCCGAAGCCTCAACTCGTCGTAGCTGAGCGTCCCGTCGGCTGCGATCACCGCGTCCTTGTCCGGGTGCTCCCGCGCGCGTTCCAGCACCCGCGAGTGCAGCAAACCCTCCGGTACCGGCCCGTCGGTTGCGTTCGCCTCCGCCACCACCGCCGGGGCCAACTCCCCCAACCCCGAGGACGACCACGCCGTCTCCTCACCCGCCAGCCCCTCCAGCAACCGGCAGTAGGCGCCGAACATGTCGTCCACCATCCCCGCCGGGAACAGCTCCTCGACGGCGGGCCAGCTCAGGTAGAGGCCCTTGCTGGTTTCCAGGACGGCGGCGTCGATCCACACCTGTGGTGTCTGGACGGACTCGTGGACGAGGTCGCCGAGCCAGTCGAAGAGCGTCTCGCCCTGGTCCCCGGTGTCCTGGACGAGGGTGGAGGTGAAGACGATCGGCATCACGGAGCCGCTGGTCCCGCCGCGCTGTCGGGCGAGTTCGCGCAGGACGTCGACGCCGTTGACGTAGCGGTGTTCCAGGTCCTCCCAGGCGTGTTCCTGGAGGGCGCGGGCGATGGCGGCGATGCCCGTGTCCCGTTCGAGGTCGACGGGGAGCAGGTCGAAGGAGGCGAACTCGCCCACGAGCCGGTCGGCGTCGGGGTGGACGGGGAGGCGGTTGATGACCGTGACGTTGAGGGTGAAGCGCGGGCTGCGGGACCAGCGGCCGAGGACGGTCGCGTAGGCGGCGAGCAGCACGGCGGAGGGGGTGACGCCGTGGGCGGCGGCGCGGTCCTTCACACGCTGCCAGGCGTCCTGGGGAAGGACGTGGCTGCGGGGGGTGAACCGGGGCTCGGTGAGCGTGGAGGGCGCGACGGCCAGCGGGAGTTCGGGAGCCGGGGGGAGTTCCGCGACGCGTTGGCGCCAGTGGTCGAGCGACTTCTCGTACAGCGGGGTGCCGCGGACCTGGGCGGCGGCGAGGACGTAGTCCCGGTAGGAGATCGCGATCTCGGGGAGTTCGGCCGTGGGGTCGGCGTAGAGGGCGCGCCACTCCTGGAGCAGGATGCGGATGCTGCCGATGTCCGCGATGAGGAGGTCGAAGCTGAGGTAGAGCCGGGTGCGGTCCTCGGGGAGGTGGACGGCGGTGATGCCGAACAGGGGCCAGGTGTCGGTGGGGCGCATCTCGTGGGAGACGCGGTCGCGCAGGGCGTCTAGGCGGCGGGCGCGCTCCGCCTCCGGTATGCCGCGCAGGTCGACGCGGTCGAAGGCGTAGCGGCCGGGGTCGGGCAGGATGCGCTGGCGGCCGTCGTCGGTCAGGACGGCGTTGAGCATGGGGTGCCGACGCAGGAGCCGGTTCCAGGCGCCCTCCAGGCGGTCGAGGTCGATGCCGGTGTTCTCGACCTCCCAGTAGATGTGGGCGGCGACGTTGCCGAGGGTGAAGTTGCCCATCCGGCCGATCCACTGGGCCTGCTGGATCTCGGTGAGCGGGAAGGGGTCGTGGAGGTGGTCGGGGTCGGCCACGGCGACCGGGAGGGCGTCAGCCGCTGTTGCGTCGGCGCCGGTTCCGCCGTACTGGGTGACGAGGTCGGCGACCGCGGCGACGGTGGAGGCCCGGACCAGGTCCCGCATGGGGACGGTGACGCCGAGGTCGGCGCGGATGCGGGCGACGACCTGGGTGGCGAGCAGGGAGTGGCCGCCGAGTTCGATGAAGTTGTCGTGCACGCCGACCGGGGCGATGCCGAGCAGGTCCTGCCAGATGGCGGCGACGGCGGCTTCGCGGGTGTCGCGCGGCTCCTGGTACGGGGTGCTCAGGGCGGGCCGGGAATCCTGGAAGACGGGTTCCGGTTCCGTGCCGTCGTCGTTGGTGACCGCGTCCAGGGGCAGCGGTGCGGGGCTGGTGGCCGTCGGGGCGTCGATCCAGTAGCGGCGGCGCTGGAACGGGTAGCCGGGGAGGGCGACGCGGCGGCGGTCGGTGCCGTCGAGGGCCTCCCAGTCGAGGTCGGCGCCCGCCGTCCAGAGCCGTCCCACGGCGCTGAGCAGGAACTCCTGCGCGCAGGCGTCGCTGCCGGGTTCGGGCAGGGTGGGGACGATGGTGCGGTGCGGTGCGCCGTCGGCGCCGCGGGCCAGGGTGGACAGCGTCCGGCCGGGGCCCACCTCGACCAGGAGCAGATCCTGCTGTTCCAGCAGGCGGCGTACGCCGTCGCCGAAGCGCACGGTGTCGCGGGCGTGGCCCGCCCAGTAGGCGGGGTCGGCGAGCTGCTCGGCGGTGATCCAGTCGCCGGTGCGGTTGGACAGGTAGGGGATGTCCGGGGCGCGGGTGGTGAGGCGGGCGCCCTCCTCGGTGAGGCGGGGCAGCACCGGGTCGGTCATCGGGGAGTGGAAGGCGTGGGAGGTGTGCAGGCGGCGGTGGCCGATCTCCCGCCGTTCCAGTTGGCGGGCGAAGGCGGTGACGGCGTCGTCGGGTCCCGCCACGACGCACAGGCGGGGGGCGTTGACGGCCGCCACGGCCAGCGGTGCGGGCAGCAGGCCGCGCAGGGTGTCCTCGTCGAGGGCGACGGAGAGCATGGCGCCCGGGTCGAGGCCCTGCATGAGGGCGCCGCGCCGGGCGACCAGCCGCAGCGCATCGGGCAGGGACAGGGCGCCGGACAGGCAGGCCGCGGTGATCTCACCGACGCTGTGGCCGAGGAGGGCGTGCGGGCGCAGGCCCCAGTCGGTGAGCAGGCCCGCCAGCGCGTACTCGACCGTGAACAGGGCGGGTTGGGCGTACTCGGTGCGCTGGAGGTCGGCGGTGTCCTGGGTCTGCTGGAGGTCGGCGGCGACTGTGTCCTCGGTGCCCTCGCCGTACAGCAGGCTCCGCAGGTCGCGGCCGAGGTGTGGGCGCAGCAGGTCCGCGCAGGTGTCGACGCGGCGCCGGAAGCCGGGCTCGTGGTCGTACAGTTCCCGTCCCATGCCGGGGTACTGGCTGCCCTGCCCCGGGAACAGCAGGGCGATCCGGGCGCCGTCGCGGGCGTGTCCGCTCGCCGTGTGGGCGACGTCGGGGGCGTTGAGGCGGGCGGCGGCCTCGGTGTGGTCGTGGACGACGACGGCGCGCCGGTGGGCGAAGGCGCGGCGCCCGCGGTGCAGGGTGTGGGCGACGTCGGCGAGGTTGTCCGGCGCGGCGCCGGGTGCCGTGAGGGCGGCGGCGAGCGCCCCGCTGGCCTCGTCGACGGCTTCCGGGGTGCGTGCCGACAGGGTCAGCAGTTGTACCGGGCGGCGCGGCGGAGGTGAGGGCGCGGGCTCGGGCGCCTCCTCCAGGATCACGTGCGCGTTGGTACCGCCGAACCCGAACGAGCTGACGCCGATCCGCAGCGGCGTCCCGCCCTCGGGCTTCCAGTCCCGGAGGCGGTCGTTGACGAAGAACGGTGAGGCGGCGAAGTCGATGCGCGGGTTCGGTTCGCGGTAGTTGACCGTGGGCGCGAGGCGGCGGTGCCTGAGCTGGAGCACGGCCTTGATCAGCCCGGCCACGCCCGCCGCGCTGTCCAGGTGGCCGATGTTCGCCTTCACCGAGCCGAGGGCGCAGAAGCCGGTGCGGTCGGTGTCCGCGCGGAACGCCTCGGTGAGCGCGGCGATCTCGACCGGGTCGCCCAGCGGGGTGCCGGTGCCGTGCGCCTCGATCGCCGTGACGGTGTCCGCGTCGACGTCGGCCACGGCCAGCGCGGCGGCGATCGCGGCGGCCTGCCCGTGCACGCTGGGCGCGGTGTAACCGACCTTGTCCGCGCCGTCGTTGGTGAGCGCCGACCCCTTGAGCACGGCGTCGACACGGTCTCCGTCAGCGAGGGCGTCCGCGAGCCGCTTGAGGACGACGACACCGGCGCCGCTGCCGCCGACGGTGCCGTTGGCCGCCGCGTCGAAGGGGCGGCAGTGCCCGTCCGGGGAGAGGATCATGCCCTCTTCGAAGCGGTAGCCGACGCGGTGCGGGACCCGGACGGTGACCCCGCCCGCGAGCGCGAGGTCACACTCGTACGACAGCAGCGCCTGGGCCGCGAGGTGCACGGCGACCAGCGAGGACGAGCACGCCGTCTGCACCGAGACGGCGGGGCCCTCCAGACCGAGCTTGTAGCCGATGCGGCTGGCCAGGTAGTCCTTGTCGTTGGCGATCAGCAGCTCGAACCCGGCGGCGGACGCGTCCACCCGCCGCCCCGGCAGCAGATTGCTGAGCAGATAGCCCGACAGACTGCACCCGGCGTACACACCCACGCCCTGCCCGCCCTCCGGGTGCCCGGCGTCCTCCAGCGCGTGCCAGGCGCACTCCAGCAGGATGCGGTGCTGGGGGTCGAGGAGCGCCGCCTCCCGGGCGCTGTAGCCGAAGAAGCGCGCGTCGAAGCGGTCGATGCCGTCCAGTACGGCACCCGCCCTGACGTAGGCCGGGTCAGCGAGCAGGTCGGGGTCGACGCGGCCCTTGAGGTCGTCGTCGGGGAGGACGGTGATCGACTCGACTCCGTCGCGGAGGTTCTGCCAGAACGCGGTCACGTCGGGCGCGCCGGGCAGCCGCCCCGCCATGCCGATCACCGCGACATCGGGGGTGACCTGGGCTTCAGCCATGGCCGTGGGGTCCTTTCTGGGTGTGCGCCAGTGGGGGGATGGCGGCGGTCACCTGGCGCGGCGGGCGAGGGCCGCGCGGCGCAGCGAGGCGCGGTCCCGGGCGGCACGGGTCGCCCCGGCGGCCGTCGTCGCCCCGGCCAGGTGGGCGGCGAGGCGGCGCACGTTGGGCTCGCCGAACAGCGCGGTGATCGGGAAGGTGAGCCCCAGTTCGTCGCGCAGCCGCCGGTAGATCCGGGTCAGGACCAGGGAGTCCAGGCCGAGGTCGAAGAAGTTGTCGAGCACCCCGACGCCGCCGCCGGGCGCGTGTCCCGACACGACCCGCAGGATCTTCTCCTCCAGATCGGTCGCCGCCGGTGTCACCTCCCGCCGGTCGGTGCCGGTTGTGGTGGTGGGGTCGGGGAGGGCGGTGCGGTCGACCTTGCCGTTGGCGGACAGGGGGATGGCGTCGAGGGTGTGGAGGAGTGGGGGGACCATGTAGGCGGGGAGGCGCTGTTCGGCGTGGGCGCGGACCCGCTGCAACAACTCGTCTTCCGGCGTTGCTGGTTCTTCGGGGACGACGTAACCGACCAGGCGGCGGTGGTGCCGGTCACCCGGCGCGGCGGCCACGGCGGCGCGTACGCCCTCACAGGAGGCGAGGGCTGCTTCGATCTCCCCGAGTTCGATACGGAACCCGCCGACCTTGACCTGGAAGTCCTCCCGGCCCAGGAACTCGATGTCCCCCGAGGGCAGCCAACGGCCGATGTCACCCGTGCGGTACAGACGTTCCCCGGTCACCGGATGATTGACGAAGGAAGCCGCCGTGCGTCCCGGGTCACGCCAGTAGCCGTCCGCCAGACCGACCCCGGCGATGAACAGCTCACCCGGCACGAACAGCGGACACTCGCGGTACTGCGTGTCCAGGACGTGGAAGCGCTGGTTGCGCAGGGGACGGCCGTACGGGATGGAATCCCAGGTTGGATCGACCGCGCCGACCGGATACGCGATCGACCAGATGCCCGCCTCCGTCGCCCCACCCAGGCTCACCACCTGCGCGCCCGGCGCGAGGGCGCGTATCCGGTCCGGCAGGTCCACCGGAATCCAGTCCCCGGACAGCAACACCAACCGCAACGGGACGGCCTCACCACTGTGCTCGACGAACATCCCCATCAACGCGGGCACCGAGTTCCACACGGTGACGCCGTGCTCGCTCACCAGCTCCAGCCAGTGCCCCGGGTCCCGCCCCGTGCCCGGCCCCGGCAACACCAACGTGCCGCCGACGCCGAGGACACCGAACACGTCGAACACCGACAGGTCGAAGCTCAGCGAGGACAAGCCGAGGACGACGTCCGACGCCCCGACGCCGAACCGCTCGCACACGTCCACGCACGTGTTGAGCGCGGCCCGGTGCGAGACCGCCACCCCCTTCGGCACACCCGTCGAGCCGGACGTGTAGATGACGTAGGCCAGGTCCCCGGCACCGGTCGTCAGCTCGGGCAGCGGCTTCTCCACCACGGGCCCGTTCAGGTCGACCAGTTCCTCGGTGACGCCGCGCGGCCAGTCCAGGGGCGTTTCCCGGCTGGAGGTGAGGACGGCCCGGCAGCCGGAGCGTTCCAGTAGCGAGTGCCTGCGCTCGGCGGGCAGTTCTGGGTCGACCGGCAGATAGGCCGCGCCCGCCATCAGCACACCCAGCACCGCGACGACCTGCTCCCGGCTCTTGCCCATCGACACGGCGACCAGCTCACCCGGGGCGAGCCGCCGCGCCACCGCAGCCGCCCGCGTACGCAACTCCCCGTAGGTCAGCGTCCCGTCGACGGCGACCACCGCGACCTTCTCCGGGCACTCCCCCGCCCGTTCCAGCACCCGCGAGTGCAGCAGCCCTTCCGGCACCGGCCCGTCGGTGTCGTTGGCCTCCGCCACCACGGCCGGGGCCAACTCCCCCAGCCCGGACGACGACCACGCCGTCTCCTCACCCGCCAGCCCTTCCAGCAACCGGCAGTAGGCGCCGAACATGTCGTCCACCAGGCCAGCCGGGAACAGCTCCGCCACGAAGTCCCAGTTGAAGGAGAGCCCTTGGGAGTCCTCCCAGACCTGGTGGTCGAGCAGGACCTGCGGTGTCTGGGAGATGCCGAAGACCCACTCCCCGAGCCACTCCACGGGCAGGTCGGGATCGCCGTCCGGCGCCTGGCCGCGGGCGCTGGCGAAGACGACGGGGGCGAAGGGGCCGTCGGCCGCGCCGCGCCGCTGGGCGAGGTCGCGCAGGACCTGTACGCCGCTGTGGGCGCGGTGTTCGAGGTCGGACCACAGCCGCCGCTGGATGCGGGCGGCCAGCGCGGCGAGGCCCGGGTCGGTGTCGTCGAGGTCGATCTCCAGCAGGGTGACCGAGGTGAAGTCGCCTATCAGGGCGTCGACTTCGGGGTGGACGCGGTGCCGGTTGAAGGTCGGGACGCTGAGGGTGAAGCGGCGGGAGCGGGACCAGCGGCCGAGGACGGTCGCGTAGGCGGCGAGCAGCACCGAGGTGGGGGTGAGGCCGAGGGCGGTGGCGCGCTGGCGCAGGGTGGCCCAGGCGTGCGGGGCGAGACGGTGGTCCAGGCGTCGGAAGCGGTGGCCGGAGCAGGCGGCGAGGGGTCGGGCCAGGGGGAGTTCGGGGCCTGGGGGGAGGGTGTCGAGCCGGTCGTTCCAGTAGGCGCGGGCCGTCTCCTGGGCGGCGGCGTCGGGTTGCTGCCGGGTGGCGAGGACGTAGTCGCGGAAGGTCAGTTCCAGTGCGGGCAGGGTGTCGTCCCGGCCCTCGTACAGGGCGCGCCACTCGCGGAAGAACAGCCGTAGGCTCCACACGTCGAAGACGAGCAGGTCGAGGCCGACGTGGACGCGGCAGCGGCCCGCGTCCAGGACGCTGATCCTGATGTCCGCCAGCGGGGCGCGGTCGGTGGGCAGGACGGCGTGGGACATCTCCTCGCGTACGGCGTCCAGGTGGCGGCGTACCTCGTCGGCGGGGGTGTCCCGCAGGTCGTACTCGGTGAGGGGGGAGCCCGGTGCGCCGCCGCCGGTGACGAGTTCCGGTGGCAGGACGCGCTGGGTGCCGTCGGTGCCGATGACGGCGCGGAGCATGTCGTGCCGGGCGATCAGGCGGTGCAGGGCGTCGCGGAGCCGGGCGGGGTCGAGGCCGTCGGCGTCGAACTCGGCGTGGAAGTGGGTGGCGACACCGCCGAGGGGGAACTCCGGGTCGCGTCCGGCGAGGTAGGCGTGCTGGAGGTCGGTCAGCGGGAAGGGGTCGTGGCGTGCCGCCGGGTCGGGGGTGAGCGGCGGGATGGTGGGCTCGGGGGGTTCGGCGGTGTGGGCGGGCAGGCGGTCGAGGAGGGTGGTGGTGAGGTCGCGCGGGGTGCTGCCGCCGAGTTGGGCGAGGGGCAGCAGGACGCCCAGCTCGCGGTGGAGGCGGGCGCGGAGTTCCATGGTGCGCAGGGAGTCCAGGCCGAGTTGGAGCAGGGTCCGGTCGGCGTGGTCGGCGGCGGGGGTGTCGGTCAGCAGGTGGGTCAGTTCGCGCAGCAGGACGTCGGCGCGGGCGTCGGCGGAGGCGGTGTGGAGGGTCTCCGCGAGGGAGGGGCGGGGTGGCGTCGTGGCCGGGTGCGCCGTCCCGGCGCGGGCGAGGGCGGGGAGGTCGCCGTCGAGGTAGGCGGTGCGGCACGCGGTGCGGCGTACCTTGCCGCTCGCGGTGCGCGGGATGTGGTGCGCGGGTACGAGGAGGAGGTCGTCGACCTCGACGTCGTGGGCGGCGGTGACGGCGGTGGCGAGGTCGCGGGCCAGGGTCTTCAGGTCGGCGGTGTCGTCGTCGACGCCCTGGACCACCACCAGGTGTTCCCGTTCGCCCCGCTCTACGGAAAAGGCGGCCGTGGGCAGTTGGGCCAGGCGCGGGTCGGTCTGGCGGCAGGAGAGTTCGATGTCCTGGGGGTGGAGGTTGCGGCCCCGGATGATCACGAGTTCCTTCAGGCGTCCGCAGACGACCAGTTCGCCGTCGTGGAGGAAGCCGAGGTCGCCGGTGCGCAGGTGGCGTCGGCCGCCGTCGGCGAGGACTCCGTGGAAGGTGGCGGCGGTCTCCACGGGGCGGTGCCAGTAGCCGTCCATGACGACCGGTCCGGCGATCCACACCTCACCGACCTGGCCGGGCGGGCAGGGTCGGCGGGTCTCCGGGTCGACGATGAGGAGGTCGGCGCCGGGGCCTGGGGTGCCGCAGCCGACCAGGGTCTGGACGCGTTCGGTGGCCGCGTCGGCCGGTTGGACCCGGCCCCGTTCGAGGGCGGCGGCGTCGGCGTCGACGCGGACGACGGGGCCGCCGCGGTGCCCGGTGACGATCAGCATCGTCTCGGTGAGGCCGTAGGCCGGGAACAGGGCCCGCTCGGAGAAGCCGTACGGGGCGAAGGTGTCCGTGAAGTCGGCGAGGGTGCGGGGGCGGATGCGTTCGGCGCCGATGAGTGCCGTACGCCAGTGGGAGAGGTCGAGTCCGGCGCAGTGCTCCGCGTCGGCGGCGGCGGTGCAGCGTTCGTAGCCGAAGGGGGCGCCGCCGCTGAGGACGGGGGCGTCGGCGGCGGTGACGGCGCGCAGCCAGCGCAGCGGGTCGTCGACGAAGTCGCCGGGCTGGATGAGGGTGGCGGAGCCGCCGACGATGGCGGCGAGCAGCACGCTGCCGAAGCCGAGGGCGTGGTGGGCGGGCAGCCAGTTGACGACGTGGCCGCCGTCGGGGAGGCCGGTGCGGTCGCGTTGGAGTTCCAGGGTGGCGCGGAGGCGTTCGTGCGGGACCGCCACGCCCTTGGGGGTGGACGTGGAGCCGGAGGTGTAGAGCAGCAGCGCCAGGTCGGTCGGGCGGAGGGGGGCCGCCGGGGGCGGGGTGGCGGTCGCGGGCAGGTCGTCGACGCACCGCCAGGCCAGGGGCAGGGTGCCCCGGCGCTGCCAGGCGGCGCGGCACACCTCGCGCACCGGGCGGGTGGTGACGACGGCCGCGGCCTCCGCGTCGAGGGCGATCTCCGCGAGCCGGGCGGCACGGTCGGGGTCCTGCCCGACGGGCGGCGGGAGGGGTACGGCGGCGGCGCCGAGGTGCCAGGCGGCGAGGCAGGCGGCGAACAGGTCGGGGCCGCCGTCGAGCAGCACCAGGACGCGGTCGCCCGGCCGGACCCGGTCGGTGAGGGAGGCGGCGACGGCGTGGGCACGCCCCAGGAGTTCCCCGCGGGTGACGTGGGTCGTGCGGTCGGGCGTGCCGGGCTCCTTGGACGGCTGGACCACGCGCAGTACCTCGCGGTCGGCGGCGCGCTCGCACAGGGCACGCAGGACGTCGGCCGGGGTCGCGTTCCTGGCCGGGCGGCCTCGCACGGTGTGGGTCATCACGGCTCCCTCCGCAGCGGTGCGCGCCGGGTTCGCGGTCGGTGCGCGGCACTCGCCGGTTCACCGTGCCATCGGGGGCCGCCGCGCCCCAGGCTCGTCCGCTCCACCCGACCGGGGTGGGGCCGCCCGCCCCTTGGGAGGTGTCGGACGGGGTACCCGATCGGGCGGTCCGGTGCGCGGCCGGGCACCCCGGGCCGTCGCGTCGTACGACCGCCCCGTCGGCGTGGAGCTGGGCCGGGGGGTGTGGGGTACGGTGCGTCGTCGAGGGGGTGAGCGGGGTGGAGGCAGGGCAGCGGGGGCAGTGGGGGCTGAGTGCGCGGCTGCGGGGTGGCATGGGCCGGTTCACGCGCAGTGAGCGGCGCATCGCCCGGCTGCTGTTGACGGAGCCCGCGGTCGGCACGGACACGGTCTCGCTGCTGGCGCGGCGGGCGGGAGTGAGCGCGCCGACGGTGGTGCGGTTCGCCCGGCGGTGCGGTTTCCCCGGGTACCCGGCCCTGCGTGAGGCGCTGCGCGCCGAGTTGGCGACGCACACGACGCACGCGACGCACGCCGAGTTGACGACGCACGCCGAGTTGGCGACGTACGACGAGTTGGCGACGTACGCCGAGCCGCGGGCGCGGGACGCCTCGGGTGCGCCTGCCGTCACGACCCCTTCCCCCCGTACCCGCCCTGGCGGCACCGCCCCTCACACCGCCCCGCCCACCGCTCCCCACACCACCGCGGCCCGCGCCGCGACCCTGCTGGCCGAGGCGACGCGGGAGACGCTGACATCGTTGCCAGCCGCCGAACTGGACGCGGCGGTGCGGCTGCTGGGGTCGGAGCGGAACCGGGTGTTCCTCGACGGCGGCCGGTTCACCGGCGTCCTGGCGCAGTGTCTGGAGCTGCGGCTCATGGGGCTGCGCGACGGTGTGCGGCGGCTGCCCGACCATCCGGTGCAACTGGCCGCCGTCGCCCGGGACCTGCGACGCTCGGATGTCGTCGTGCTGTTCGACCACCGGCCCTACGAGGAGCGCACGGCGCGCCTCGCGCACCAGGCCAAGGCGGCGGGCGCGCGGATCCTGCTGTTCACGGACCCCACGTTCTCACCGGTCACGGAGATCGCGGACGTGGTGCTCACGGCGGCGGTGCGGTCGCCGTCCCCGCGGGCGAGCCTGGTGCCGACGCTGGCGTTGATCGAGGCGCTGGTAACGGTCCTGGCGGGTTACGGCGCGCGCCGCCCGACGCGCGGCTGAAACCCAGCGAGGGAAACAAGTCCCGTACGAGCAAAGCCAGTTGTAACGCTCGCGGACCAGCGGAACCGCTCCTTCATCCCAGGAATCCCGGGCCGCGGCGATGCACCACGCGTTTCATCTTCCCGTCCAACTCGCTTGGTTGTAACGTCCATGTCATGGTTCCGCAGGACGCTGAGCACGCGCTGAGCACGCTCGGCACGGTCCCCCCTGCGGACCTACTCCCCCCATTTGCTCGCACAATAAGGAGGATGGTCGGTGAGCGAACAAGCACTCCACCATCACGACGTCACCTCCGCTCCGAGGGACCACCGCACAGCCCCCCACACCCTGGACGTGGCCGTTTACCACGAGGACGCCGTCATCCGCTGCGGCCTGATGACCCTGCTGCACTCCGTGTCGGAGGTCGGCTCGGTGTACGCGCTCGACGAACGGGACCTGGTGCGCGACGTCCTGACGCGCCGCCAGCCCGACATCGTCGTGCTGCCCGCCGCGTTCGAGGCGGGTCCGCTCCAGGAGGTGCTGGAACTCACCCGGGGCGCTGGCGTCAAGGTCCTGCTGACGCTCCCGACCGCCGCCCGTGAGTGCGTACGCCGCGCGGGTCGGCTCAACGTGGACGGCTTCCTGCTGGAGAGCGGCCTCACCGAGGAGTCGCTCACGCACGCCGTACGGGCCGTGGCCTGCGGTGAGATGCCCGTCCCGCCCAGCCTGGTGCGCGAGTTGATGTCGGAGGCCACCTCCGGCGGGCGCCGCGACCGGGGCCCGCAGCTCACGCCCCGCGAGGAGGCCGCGCTGACGCTGCTGGTGCACGGCATGAGCAACAAGCAGATCGCGCACCGGCTCGGCATCTCGGAGAACGGCGCGAAGCGGCACGTCTCCAACGTCCTGGCGAAGCTCAACTGCCCCAACCGGACGGTGGCCGCGGTGATCGCCGTGAAGGACGGCCTGATACCCGCGCCCGCGCCGTCGGCGGCGGTCCTGTGAGGGCCCCGACCGGCCACCCCACCCCGGCCACCCCACCCGGGCCGCCCGCTCTTCCGCCCGGTCGGCCGTCGTGGGGTCCGCCCCTTCCTGCCTAGCGTGAGGGGCGACCGCCAGCCTCCCCGTCGACGAGTGAAGGAGGGGCGCGTGATGTCGTGGCATGGCCGAGCCCAGGACACCGGCACCGCGGGAGACCACGGCCCCGGCGAACGGGCGGTGGACGTCCGTACGTTCCGGGAGCTGATGAGCGGCTTCCCCAGCGGCGTCGCGGTGGTCACCGCGGTCGACGACGACGGGGCGCCGCGCGGCATGACGTGCACCTCGCTGTGCAGCGTGGGGCTGTGTCCGCCGACCCTGCTGGTGTGCCTGGACAACCGCAGCGGCACCCTGCGGGCGGCGGTGTCCCGGGGCGCCTTCGCGGTGAACCTGCTGCACACCGGCGGGCGCCGGGCGGCGAGCGTGTTCGGCCGTCCGGGGCCGGGCCCGTTCGCGGACGTCGACTGGGAGCCGGTCGGGCCGCACGGGCTGCCGCGGCTGGTGTCCGACGCGCACACGACGGCGGCGTGCCGGGTGCTGCGCACCGTGCCCGGGGGTGACCACACCGTCGTGCTGGGCGCGGTGGAGCAGGTCGCCACCGCGGACGAGGCGCGTCCCCTGCTCTACGGCCGCCGCCGCTACGCGACCTGGCCCGCGCCGTGAGCCAGCCACCGCCGCGCCGCCAGGCGCGACGAAAGACCGTCGGCGCCGGGCTCCACGCCCGGCGCCGACGGTGTGTCCGTGTCCGCTCCCCCGTCACCGCATCCGGTGCGTGAGGTACTCGTACTGGCCGGGCAGCGCCGCGACCAGGCGTTCGGCCTCCCGGCGCACCTCCGCGAACGCGGCCCGCGCCGCGCCCGGGTCGAGCAGGCCGAGGGCGGGGTGCGGGTGCTTCGGCGGGCGTCCGAGGCCGAGCAGCATCACGGCGTACGAGTACGGCTCGAAGCCGTGGTAGTACGGGTGGACGCTGCTGTCGGACGGCAGCCGGGACTCCCACAACTGGAGCCGCTCGGCCATCCCGTCGGGCAGCGCCCGCTCCTCGGTGGCCTTCCAGTACGGCGTGTCGTTGCGGGTGGCCGCCTTGTAGTGCAGGACGAGGAACTCCCGTACGCCGTCGAGGCAGCGGGCGACGCTCTCGTTGTAGCCGCGGGCCAGGTGCGGGTCGTCGGCCCGGTCCGGCCAGTGCCGTACGAGCTGTTCGATGCCGTGCTGGATGAAGAAGATGCCGGTGGACTCCAGGGGTTCCACGAAGCCGCTGGACAGTCCGATGGCGACGCAGTTGCGCACCCAGGAGCGGCGGTTGCGGCCCACCCGCATCCGGATGTGGTTGGCCTCGGCGTCCGCCGCCCGCGGTCCGACGAACGCCCGCAGCTCCGCCTCGGCCTCCTCGGGGGTGCAGAAGTCGGAGGCGTAGACGTAGCCGGTCCCGATCCGGCCGTACAGGGGAATGGTCCAGATCCAGCCCGCGTCCCGGGCGGTGGCCGTGGTGTAGGGGGCCATGCCGTCCTGGGCGCCGTCGACGGGCACCCGCAGCGCCACCGCGCGGTCGTTGGGCAGGACGTCCTGGTACGACTCGAAGGGCTCCTCCAGCGTCTTGTTGACCAGCAGTCCGCGGAACCCGGTGCAGTCGACGTACAGGTCGCCGGTGAGGGCGCCGTGCTCCCAGGTGACGACCTCCGAGATGTCGCCGCGCTCGTCACGGCGCACCTCCACCACGTCGTCCAGGACGCGGCGTACGCCCAGGTCCGCGCCGTGCAGGGCGAGGAACTCCGCGAGCAGCGCGGCGTCGAAGTGGTAGGCGTACGGGAACTGGGTGTCCTGCTGGAACATGGTCGTACGGCGCGCCCGGTCCCCGCCGTCGTGCAGGGACCGCTCGAACAGGGTGCCGTCCAGGTGCTTCGGGGCGCGCTTGGCCTCGCACAGGGCGGGCAGGACGTAGCAGCTCTCGTCGAAGCGCCGCTCGTGCGGGCCGAGCCGCAGCCACCAGTCGGCGAGGGTGAAGCCGTCGGCGGTGCGCAGCCGTTCGAAGGGGTGGTAGAAGTGCTCGCCGTTCCCCCGCCAGTTCTCGAAGCGGATGGCGAGCTTGTAGGAGGCGTTGCAGGCTGGCATCCACTCCTCCTCGGCGAGGCCGAGGTAGTCGAAGAAGTGCCGTACGGTGCTGAAGGTCGCCTCGCCGACGCCGATCGTGGGCACCCTCGCGGACTCGACGAGGGTGACCCGCACCCGGTCCCCGAAGGTGGCCTTGAGGTAGGTGGCGGTCATCCAGCCCGCCGTGCCACCGCCGACGATCACCACTGAGCGGATCATGCGCGGTTGTCTCCTTCGTGTCGTGCCGGACAGCCGGTGGGGGGCTCCAGCGGCGGGTGGTCGGCCCCGCGCGCGTCCGCGACGGCGCCGGGCAGGTGGTCGCGCGCCTCCCACAGGTAGGGGAAGAAGCGGTGACCGAGCGTCCGTTCGAGGTAGGTGATGCTGGTGCCGCCGGTGCCCCGGGTGGCGCCGCCGATCATCCGGCGGACCAGGGCGACGTGTTCGGTGCGCCAGCGCAGCCACAGCTCGTCGTAGTCGAGGAGGAGTTCGCTGAGCAGGTGCAGCGGGCTGCCGGTGCGCGGCGGGAGGTACAGCTCGGTCCAGCCGGTCAGGCCGTCCCGGCGCGCCGCGTCCTGGTGGGCCTCGGCGAGGCCGCGGTGGCGCAGCGCGGCGGCGACGGGGGCGGGCAGGGCGCCGCCGTGCACGGCGCGCACGGTGCGCAGGTACGCCTCGTGGCGCAGCCCTGAGGTGACCTCCAGCTCCCGGAACTGCGTGGACTGCAGGCCGCTGGCCCCGGCGAGCCGTCCGCGGAAGGCGTGGAACCCGGCGGGTGGCAGGCAGCGCAGGCTGCGCAGTTGGGTCAGCAGGACGCCCGTCGTGTCGTTGATCCGGCGCAGTCGCGCGCAGCCGTCGGTGAGGCGGGAGTCGTCCAGGAGTGCGACGAGGGCGCGCAGGTCGTGCAGGAGGAGCCGGAACCACAGCTCCATCGCCTGGTGCACGACGATGAAGTGCAGTTCGTCGGGTTCGTCGCTGACCGGCTGCTGGAGCCGCAGCAGTTCGGGAAGGCGCAGGTAGTGGTCGTAGGTCGGCGGGCGGTCGGCGCGGGCGGCGCGGTCGCCGTCCGGCCGGGCGGCCGTAGCCTTCATGGGAGTCCTTCCGTTCCGACGCGGCTCCGTCACGGCAGGGGAGCGGGTTACGAGCTTTCCGGGTCCGCGGCTTCGCGGGCAGCGCCGGTCGAGGTACCCGATCGGGCCGGACGGTGGCGCGGACCGAGCGGCACGAACGGTCGGGTCGCGGGGGCCCGACACGGACGCCGGGCCAGGGGCGGGACATGACGAAACGCCGGTCGGCGCACTCACGGACGTGCGCCGACCGGCGGCGCGACGGACTGCCCCGCGGTCCCCTACGGAGCAGTCGTCACGATCACTCGCTGTCGCCGTCCCACCATTTCATCGTTGGAACAGCGCTGTAAAGACCGCGTCAGCGCCGCGCGAAAGTAACGTGCGATACATCTATGCAGTTAACCACGTCGGATGTAACGTCCTCCTCCAACAGGCGGCGGCCTCCGCACCGCCGCACGCACGCTCGTCGAGAAGGACCTGACCGCCATGCCGACCTCCTCGCACCGCCGTACGACGGCGGCCCTCTCCTGTCTCACCGCCCTGCTCACCCTGTCCGCCGTGTCCGCCTGCGGCGGTGACGCCGACGCCGACGGCGGCGAGCCCGCCGTCGGCGCGAAGGCCACCATCGCGGGCACGGTCGTCCAGCGGGACCCCGCGCTGCACGACCTGCTCCCGGACGCCGTCAAGGAGTCCGGCACCGTGCGGGTGGCGACCGACGTCCCGTACCCGCCGTTCGAGATGTACGCCGCGGCGGGCAGCGACGAGATGACCGGACTCGACTACGACCTCGGACAGGCGCTCGGCGCGAAGCTCGGGGTCCGCTTCGCCTTCTCCGCGCAGAAGTTCGACGGCATCGTGCCCGCCCTCCAGGCGGGCAAGTTCGATGTCGCCATGTCCGCGATGACGGACAACAAGGACCGCCAGCAGGTCGTCGACTTCGTCGACTACACCCAGTCCGGGTCCGGGATCATGGTCGCCGACGGCAACCCGGAGAAGATCACCGACCTGGACGACCTGTGCGGCCGCAAGGTGGCGGTGCAGGCCGCCACCAACCAGCTCGACCTGCTCGACGCGCACCAGAAGGAGTGCTCCGCCGCCGGGCGCGGGAAGATCGACATCCAGACCTTCCCCAAGGACTCCGACGCCCAACTGGCGCTGCGCTCCGGCAAGGTGGACGCCGAGGTGCTGACGAAACCGGCCGCGGGCTGGACCGCCAAGACCGCCGACGAGGGCAAGGCGTTCGACCTCGTCGAGGACCCGGAGGCGCCCGGCGGCTACCACGCCTCCCCCAACGGCATCGCCGTCAGCAAGAAGCTCCCCGAACTGACCACCGCGATCCAGAAGGCCCTCCAGGCCCTGATCGACGACGGCACGCTCAAGCGGATCTGCGACCAGTACGGCGTCGGCTCGATCGCCCTGTCCAAGGCCACCCGGAACGCGGCGGTGGACTGATGCCGACCCACACCGAACCCCTGCCCCACACCGCGCCGCCCCGGGTCGCGGCGCGGGACCTGGACGTCGTCCCCGTCCGGCACTACGGCCGGTGGGCCGCCGTCGTGGCCGCCGTCGCCGCCCTCGTCGGACTGGTCGGCTCGCTCGCCCGCAACGCCAACGTGCACTGGGACGTGGTGGGCGACTACCTGTTCGCCTCCCTCGTCTTCGACGGACTGGCGACCACGCTGTGGCTGACGGCCGCCGCGATGGCGCTCGGCCTCGGACTCGGCACGGTCATCGCCGTCATGCGGCTGTCCGCCAACCCGGTCCTGTACGGCCTGTCGTCCCTCTTCGTGTGGTTCTTCCGCGGCACCCCGCTGCTCGTCCAGATCATCTTCTGGGGGTACGCCGCCGCGCTCTACCAGTACGTGCTGATCGGCATCCCCTTCACCGACGTCACGTTCCTGCGCGCGGAGACCAACTCCCTGCTCACCCCGTCGGTCGCGGCGCTGCTCGCGCTCGGGCTCAACGAGGCGGCGTACGCCAGTGAGATCGTGCGGGCCGGTATCCAGTCCGTCGACGCGGGCCAGACCGAGGCCGCCCACTCGCTCGGGATGCGCCCCGCGCTGACGATGCGGCGCGTCGTGCTGCCGCAGGCGATGCGGGTGATCGTGCCGCCGATGGGCAACGAGACCATCAACATGCTGAAGATGACCGCGCTGGTGTCGGTGATCGCCGCGCACGACCTGATGTCCAACATCCAGGCCGTCTACGCGCAGAACTACCAGGTCATCCCGCTGCTCGTGGTGGCCAGCATCTGGTACCTGGCCCTGGTGAGCGTCCTCAGCGTGCCGCAGGCGTGGCTGGAGCGGCGCTACGGCCGGGGCAGCGCCACCGACCGCACCTCCCCGGTGCGGCGTCTGTTCGTCGGCGCGGCGGCGGCGCTGCGCGGGAAGGAGACCGTCCGATGAGCGCCCCCATGGTGCACGCCGAGGGCGTCCGCAAGCGGTTCGGGCGGCTGGAGGTGCTCAAGGGCGTCGACCTGACCGTGGAGCGGGGGCAGGTGTGCTGCCTGCTCGGCCCGTCCGGGTCGGGCAAGTCGACGTTCCTGCGCTGCATCAACCACCTGGAGAAGGTGGACGGCGGACGGCTGTCCGTCGACGGCCAGTTGGTCGGCTACCGGCAGGAGGGCACCCGGCTGCACGAACTGCGCGAGCGCGAGGTCGCCGAGCGGCGCCGGGACATCGGCATGGTGTTCCAGCGCTTCAACCTCTTCCCCCATATGACGGCCCTGGAGAACGTCGTCGAGGCGCCGGTGCGGGTGGCCGGGCTCAGCCGCGCCACCGCGCGGGCGGAAGGGCTCGCCCTGCTGGACCAGGTGGGGCTCGCGGACCGCGCCGCCCACTACCCGGCGCAGCTCTCCGGCGGCCAGCAGCAGCGGGTGGCGATCGCCCGCGCGCTGGCGATGCGGCCGAAGCTGATGCTGTTCGACGAGCCGACCTCCGCGCTCGACCCCGAACTCGTCGGTGACGTGCTGGAGGTGATGCGGCGGCTCGCGGACGACGGGATGACGATGGTGGTGGTGACGCACGAGATCGGCTTCGCCCGGGAGGTGGCGGACACCGCCGTGTTCATGGACGGCGGCACGGTCGTCGAAGCCGGGAAGCCCTCGACGGTCCTGTCCGACCCCGAACAGGAGCGCACCCGCGCCTTCCTGTCCAAGGTGCTGTGACGGCGGCGGTACGGCGGCGGCCGGGCCCGCGCGTGTTCCTGGCGCTGGCCCGCGACCGGCTGCCGCGGTTCCTGGACGACCTCGCCGAACTGGTCGGCGTCGACTCCGGCTCCCACAGCCCCGACGGCGTGAACCGGGTCGCCGCCCTGCTCGCCACCCGCCTGGACGCGCTCGGCTTCGACGTCGAGCGGGTCCCGCTGCCGGACGGCGCGGACGGGCAGCGGTTCGGGGACGCGCTGCTCGCCCGGAAGGCCGGGTCCCTGACCGCCGCGCGGGGCGGGCGGCGGGTGCTGCTCCTCGGGCACATGGACACGGTGTTCGAGGACGGCACGGCGGAGAAGCGTCCCTTCACGGTACGCGGCGGGCGCGCCCACGGCCCCGGCGTCAGCGACGACAAGGGCGGCCTGCTCACCGGGCTGCTCGCCCTCGACCTGCTGCGGCGGGCGGGCGTGGACGCCTACCGGGAGGTGGTGCTGCTGGCCACGCCGGACGAGGAGATCGGCTCCCCGGCCAGCCGTCCGCTGACCGAGCGCGTGGCCCGGCAGAGCGATGTCGCCCTCGCCCTGGAGTGCGCGCGGGAGAACGGCGACCTGGTCTGCGCCCGCAAGGGCGTGGCCGACTTCCGTATCACCGTCACGGGCACGGCCGCGCACGCGGGCATCGAACCGGAGCGCGGCGCGAACGCGGCCCTGGCGGCGGCGCACCTGGTGGTCGCGCTCCAGGCGCTCAACGGCCGCTGGGACGGCGTCACCGTCAACGTGGGCGTGATCCGGGCGGGGACGCGGGCCAACATCGTCTGCCCGGAGGCGGAGCTGCGGGTGGAGGTGCGCTCGGCCACGGCCTCCGGCATCGACGCGGCCCGGGCCGCCCTGGAGGCGGCGGCGTCCCGGCCGGTGGTGGCGGGGACGCGGGCGCGGGTGGAGCAGCTCGACTTCTGCCCGCCGCTGGAGCCGTCCCCCGGGGTACGGCGGCTGCTGGCGACGGCGCGGGCGCTGGGCGCCGAACTCGGGGTGCCGGTCCGGGCGACCGCCACGGGCGGGGTGGGCGATGCCAACTTCGTCGCGGGCGTCGGCACCCCGGTCCTGGACGGCCTGGGACCGGTCGGCGGCGCGGACCACACGCCTCAGGAGTGGCTGGACGTGACCACGGTGCGCCACCGGGCGGCCCTGCTCGCCGCGCTGGTGGCCCAGCTGGGCGACGACCGCGCGTGACCGCGCGGAGGAGGGACAGGGGCGTGACGCACGGTTACACCTAGGGGTCCGGCGCGCGGGCGGGAAGGTTAGGCTCAGCGGCGTCGACCGTTGTTCAGGATGTCGGTCGCCGGGCGGGAAGGAAGCGGGCAGCATGGCCACGGGCGTACTGGCGGACGAGATCCGCCACAAACTGGGCGAACTCAGCCCGGCCGAGCGCAAGGTCGGGCGTGTGCTGCTGGCCGCCTACCCGTCCGCCGGGTTCGAGACGGTGGCGGCGATCGCGGAGCGGGCGGGGGTGAGCGCGCCGACCGTGCTGCGGTTCGTGTCGCGGTTCGGCTTCCGCGGCTTCCCGGACTTCCAGGCGGCCCTGCGCGCCGAGCTGGAGGAGCGCAACGCCTCTCCCCTGTCGCTCTACGAGGCCCCCGACTACGGCCGCCCGGTCGACGAGGCGGCCGACGGCGGGAGCCTGTTGGACCGGGTGGGGCGGGTGTTCCCGGCCGAGGTGGCCAAGACGCTGGCGGAGCTGCCGCCGCACGACCTGGACGCCGCCGTCGGGCTGCTCGCCGACGCCAAGCTCCGCCTCACCCTGGCGGGCGGCCGGTTCACCCACCTGTTCGCGCAGTACCTGGGGCTGCACCTGATGCAGTTGCGGGAGGACGTCCGCTTCCTGCCCGACCGGGACGTGGAGCGCACGGCGACGCTGGCCTCCCTCGGCCGCCGTGACGTCCTGGTCCTGTTCGACTACCGGCGCTACGAGCGGGACAAGGTGGCGATGGCCGAGCTGGTCCGGGACCGGGGCGGCAAGGTGCTGCTGTTCACGGACACCTGGCTGTCCCCGGTCACCAGCAGGGCGGACGTGGTGCTGCCCTGCCGGGTGACCGCGCCGTCCCCGTACGACAGCCTGGTGCCGACGCTCGCGGTGATCGAGACGGTGATCGCCGGGGTGATCGAGGCGCTGGGCGAGTCCGGCCACGACCACCTGCGGCGCGGTGAGGACGTCGCCCAGCACATCGGCCTGGTCTGACCAGCCGCCGCTACCGGTAGCGGATGTGCAGGTGGTTGTCGTGGTTGGCGTAGCTGGTGGTCAGGCCCTCCGAGATCAGTTGCGGGTCGTTGAAGAAGACCAGCTCGACGTGGCCGGGTGCCTTGGCGCGGATCTCCTGCACGAGCCGTCGGGTGGCGGCGCGGTCGTACGTCGACGACTGCCAGGTGATGCGTCCGGCGGTGCACTGCGCGGAGTCGGTGCGGATCGGCCAGACGTCGATGTCCATGCCGACCTCGTGGCTGGCGTGCCCGGGGATGTCCCCGCCGTGTTCGAAGCCCGCGTCGCCGACCGGCAGTCGGCCGTTGCCGGTGGTGGCGAACGTCGCGGCGGCGGCCTCCAGTTGGGCGACGGCGCCCGCGGTCGCCCAGTGGGCGTTCGCGTTGCCGTCGGGGCTCTGCGCGCACATGGCGCCGGTGCCGAAGTCGATGTTCTCGTAGTGCCAGAGCAGGTTCTTCCAGGTGGTCGGTCCGACGATGCCGTCGACACCGAGCCCGGCGTGTGACTGGAAGGTGCGCACCGCCGAGTAGGTCGCGGGCCCGAAGTCGCCGTCCACGGTCAGCCCGGCGGACCGCTTGGCGTTCAGCAGCGCCTGGACCGCCTTCACGGCGGGCCCGTTGTCGCCCTGCCGTACGGCGACGGCGAGGGCGCCCCAGGTGGCGGGGCCGACGACGCCGTCCGCGGTGAGGCCCTTGGACTGCTGGAAGCCGACGACGGCGCTGCGGGTGCCGGAGCCGAAGACGCCGTCCACGGCGACGGTCCGGCCGTGCGCGGCCAGCAGGTGTTGCAGCGCGACGACGTCGGTGCCCCGGTTGCCGTTGCTCACCAGCGGGAAGGCGGCCTGCGCGAAGGACTGCGCGGGCAGGCCCGCCCCGAGGAGCAGCGCCGCCACCGCGGCGAACAGGGTGATGACGCGGCCGAGTTGTCTCATCATGTCCCTCTCACTTCCCCGCCTGGAGGGCGCCCCAGGTGGCGGAGCCGACGATGCCGTCGCTGGTCAGCCCGCGCGAGGACTGGTAGTCACGGACGGCCTGGGTGGTGCCCGAGCCGAAGATGCCGTCGATGGTCACCGTCCGGCCCAGTGCGGCGGTCAGGGCGCGCTGGAGGCGGGTGACCGCCTCGCCCGTGGCGCCGCTCTGGAGGGTCGGCGTGGTGCCCCGGGACAGCAGCGCGGTCCAGGTCCTGGGTCCGACCACGCCGTCCGCCGAGAGTCCCTTGCTGGCCTGGAAGTTCCGTACGGCGGTGGCGGTGCCGGAGCCGAAGATCCCGTCGGGGGTGCCGGGGTCGTACCCGGCGGCCTTCAGCAGGCACTGGGCGGCGGTGACGAGGGGGCCGGTGGCGCCGCTCTGGAGGGTGCCGTAGGCGGTGAAGCTGAGGTTGACCGAGGAGCAGGTGGGCTGGGGCGCGGTGCCGGTGCCCACGTCGAGGTAGTCGCGGTCGATGTTGATCGAGTAGCCGCCGTAGGACTCGGTGACCTCGCCCACGTACTGGTGGATGCGCTGGTGGTTGGCCCAGTAGGTGGAGGGCACGTAGGAGCCGGTGTTGGTGTCGGCGGCGCCGTTCCACCAGGCGTAGAAGAGGTGGTCGACGCGGGTGTAGGCGGTGTTGTCGTACTCGCTGGCGGCGTCCCTGATGCCGGAGGCGGCGCTGGAGTAGAAGCCGGACAGGTAGCCGCTGGCGTGCAGCCGCTCGGTCCAGCCGGACAGGTACGACAGCACGGCCGCCTTGCAGGAGGTCGTGGAGGTGTACGCCTCGATGTCGCTGTAGAGGGCGCTGCCCGCGGGGATGCCGAGGTTGGCGGCGGCGCTGACGGCCCCGGCGGCGGCGGTGACGCCCTGGGACTTGGCGGTGGCCGGGTCGCTGGACATCCGCAGCGAGTAGCTGGTGCACGGCGCCTGGCGGCCGACGTCGATGGGGATGAGGTGCCAGCCGTTGTTGGTCTGGTTGGTCACCCAGCTCGCGGTCAGGTTGGGCTGGGCGCAGCCGCGGAAGGAGCCGCTGATGTAGACGCCGACCGCGCTGTACGGGGAGCTGGTCTGCCAGGCGTTCATGGCGGACTGCGAGGGGGCGGTGCAGGCGTCGAAGCCCTTGCCGAGGTAGCTGCCGGGCTGCGGTCCGGCCGCGGCGAGGGTGCTGGCGGCGGTGCGCTGGCCCGCGCCGGGCAGCTCGGTGCGGGTGGCGTCCGGTGTGAGCCGTGCCGAGGCGAGCACGTCGCGGACGGCGCTCTCGGTGCCCGGGGTGTGGTGGGCGGTGACGAGGACCCCGGCGTCCTCGACGGCGACCTGGATGGTGCCGTTGTCGGAGACGGCGGTGGGGGCGGTGGCCTTGCCCCGTGGGGCGCGGGCGGTCGCGGGGGCGGTCCGCTCGGCGGAGCGGGCGGTGAGGGGTTCGACGACCAGGCCCGCGGTGCGGCCGATGACGCGGGCGGGGCAGTCGCTCTGGTCGCCGGGCTGGCCCAGGTAGACGGCGGGGGTGTCGAAGCGCGGGCAGGCGCCCGGGTCCTTGGCGAGGTCGACCACCCGCCAGTCGGCGGGCGCCTCGAAGCGGTAGCCGTGGTAGGTGACGGTCCGCCGGTCGCCGTCGGGTCTGGAGTCCGCCTGGGCGGTCGTGGGGACGGTCAACGCGCCGGTTCCGGCGAGCAGCGCCAGCAGGGCCGTTCCGGCGCGCAGGCGCCAGCGGGGGCGGGACGACATTCAGGGCACTCCTACTCGTGGGGGGCCGGGGGCGCGCTCACGGTGGCGTGCCCCCGGGTCGGATGGCCGTCGGCGGTGGTCAGACGCCGCAGGTGGGCGCGGACCAGGAGCGGCTGGTGCGTCCGTCCACGTGGGTGTGGTCGTTGTGGTCGGGGTAGCCGGGGCCGAAGATCCCGCCGAAGCCGTGGTAGCGGGCGCGCTGCGCGAGCGCGCACAGCGACGGGTTGCCGACCAGGTCGGCCGCGTCGCCGTACAGGTGGCGGCTGTTGGAGGCGCCGCCGACGGCGCTGTTGCAGGCGTAGGAGCGGAAGCCGCTGCTGATGACGAGCGGGGTGTCGCCGAGGGCGTGCCGCATGGCCTCCAGCTTCCACATCGTCCGCAGGGCGTTGGCCTTGGCCGTGGCCGCGCTGACGGCGCCGCCGGACCAGTCGGAGTTGCACTTGTTCAGCTCGGCGTAGGTGAAGTGGACGGGGGTGCAGTCCGGGTCCTGGAGCGCGTAGATCTTGCTGAACGTCGCGGGACCGGCGACGCCGTCCGCCGTGAGGCCGTACGCCTGCTGGAACTTGGCGACGGCGGCCTTGGTGCGCGCGCCGAAGGCGCCGTCGGTGGCGAGGACCTCGCCGTAGTCGACGTGTCCGGCCACCCGGATCTGGAGCTGGGTGACGTCGGAGCCCGACATGCCCTCGGAGAGGGTGCGGCTCCAGGTGTAGCACTCGTCGGCCTGGGCCGGACCGGCGGTGACCAGCGCACCGCCCACCGTGGCAGCCATGACCATGACAATAGAGAGAAGTAGTCGAACCGCGCGTCGCAGCATCATGCCTCCGCCCTGAACCTGCCCCTCCGCACGGGGGGCCGAGCCGAGTGTGGCGCCCCGGTCGTGACCCTGTCCACACCACCACCGTTTGCCACAGGACCAGACCTCCGGCACAACGTGCGCCGGAGGCAGGCGAGTTACTCGTGCGACACCAGAGCGGCGGTCGAGGGCTGGTGGATCGGGGTTCCCAGGCCCGTCAGCGGGCGGCCCGTGCCGCCGCCGCGGGACGCGACGATCTCCGCCGCGATCGACAGGGCGGTCTCCTCCGGCGTACGGCCCCCGAGGTCGAGCCCGATGGGCGACCGCAGCCGGGACAGCTCCTCCTCGCTCAGGCCCGCCTCCCGCAGCCGGGCGTTCCGTTCGGTGTGGGTACGGCGGGAGCCCATCGCGCCCACGAAGGCGACCGGCAGCCGCAGCGCCACCTCAAGGAGGGGCACATCGAACTTGGCGTCGTGGGTGAGGACGCACAGCACCGTGCGGGCGTCGGTCCGGGTCTCCCGGAGGTAGCGGTGCGGCCACTCCACGACCACCTCGTCCGCCTCCGGGAACCGCGCCCGGGTGGTGAACACCGGCCGGGCGTCGCACACGGTGACGTGGTAGCCCAGGAACTTGCCGACCCGCACCAGCGCCCCGGCGAAGTCGACGGCACCGAAGACGATCATGCGCGGCGGTGGCGTACCGGCCTCCACGAGCACGGTGAGCCCGTCGGCGCCGCGCTCGCCCCGCGCGCACAGCTCGGCCGTGCCCGTGCGGCCCGCGTCGAGCGCGGCACGGGCCTCCGCCACGGCCAAGCCGTCGAGGTCCGGGCCGAGCCCGCCCTGGGTGGAGCCGTCGCCGTGGACGAGGAGCGCGGCGCCCGGGTGCGCGGCCGGCCCCG
Source organism: Streptomyces flavalbus (assembly GCF_042674625.1). Lineage (NCBI taxonomy): Bacteria > Bacillati > Actinomycetota > Actinomycetes > Kitasatosporales > Streptomycetaceae > Streptomyces > Streptomyces flavalbus. The sequence goes on along the minus strand of NZ_JBHTEB010000001.1, from coordinate 7,631,263 downwards.
CGACCACCCGGGCCAGCGCCACCGGTTCACCCCGCTCCACGGCGCTCAGGGCGGAGTGCAGCAGCGCCCTGAGCGGCGAGTCCGCGAGCACCGGGGTGACCAGCACGTCGAGGACGCCGCCGCAGGTCAGGCCCACGGCGAAGGCGTCGTCGTCGCTGTAGCCGAAGCGCTCCACCACACTGCGCCCGGTGTCCAGCGCCTCGGCGCACAGGTCGTAGACCGCGCCCTCGACGCAGCCACCGGAGACCGAGCCGATGACGGTGCCCGCCCGGTCCACGGCCAGCGCGGCACCGGGGCCGCGCGGCGCGCTGCCGCCCACGGACACGACGGTCGCGACGGCGAGGTCGCGCCCGTCGGCCAGCCAGTCCCCCAGCTCCGGCAGCAGGTCAAGCACGGTGACCCGCCGTCAGGACGCGGTCCGGGCGGATGGGGAGGGCGCGGTGCCGTACGCCGGTGGCGTGCCAGACCGCGTTGGCGATGGCCGCCGCGGCGCCGACGATGCCCACCTCACCGATGCCCCTGATGCCGAGCGGGTCGTCGGGGTCGGCGTCGCTGTCGTTGTCGGGCACCCAGTGCGCCTCGATGGCCGGGACGTCGGCGTGCGTGGCGACGTGGTAGTGGGCGAGGTCGGCGCCGACCGGGCCGCCGAAGGCCGGGTCGCGCACCGCCTCCTCGTGCAGGGCCATCGACAGGCCCCAGATCATGCCGCCGGTGAGCTGGCCGCGCGCGGTCAGCGGGTTGACGATGCGGCCCGCGGCGAAGACGCCGAGCATCCGCCGTACCCGCACCTCACCCGTGCCCGGGTCCACGGCGACCTCCGCGAACTGGGCGCCGTAGGAGTGCCGTTCCTTCGCGGTGAGGGCGGCGATCTGCGCGGTGGTGTCCGAGCGTACGGTGATCCCCTCGGCCGGGATCGCCATGCCGGGGACGAGCCGCTCCCGCAGCTCGCGGGCGGCGGCGACGACGGCCAGGGACCAGGAGCGGGTGCCCATGGACCCCCCGGCGATCATCGCGAAGCCGAAGTCGCTGTCCCCGATCCGCACGGTCACCCGCTCCGGTGGCACGTCAAGGGCGTCGGCCGCGACCAGGGTGAGCGCGGTGCGCGCGCCGGTGCCGATGTCGGCCGCGGAGATCCGCACGGTGAACCGGCCGTCGGCCTCGGCGGTGATCGCGGCCGTGGAGGGCGCGGCACCCGCGGGGAAGGACGCGGCGGCGGTGCCGGTGCCCAGCAGCCAGCGGCCCTCGCGCCGCACCCCCGGGCGGGGGTCGCGCCGCGCCCAGCCGAAGCGGCGGGCCCCCTCCTCGAAGCAGGCGCGCAGTCCGCGGTGGGCGAAGGGAAGACCGGAGACGGGCCCGGTCTCCGGCTCGTTGCGCAGCCGCAGCTCGATCGGGTCGATGCCGCACTTCTCGGCGAGTTCGTCGAGCGCGGCCTCCATCGCGAAGGACCCCGGCGCCTCACCGGGGGCGCGCATGAACGTGGGGGTGGGCACGTCGAGCCGGACGACGCGGTTCTCGGTGTGGTGCGCGTCGGCGTCGTACATCACCCGCGCCACCCCGGCGCTCGCCTCGACGAAGTCGTACACGGTGGCGGTACGGCTCACCGACCGGTGGTCCAGGGCGCGCAGCCGCCCGTCGGCGTCGGCGCCGAGGCGGACCCGCTGAACGGTGGCGCTGCGGTACCCGGCCAGCGCGAACATCTGGGCGCGGGTCAGGGCGACGCGCACCGGCCGCCGGGTGAGCGACGCGGCCATCACGGCGGCCACCTGGTGGGCGCGCACCCCCTTGCTGCCGAAGCCGCCGCCGACGTGCTCCGAGCGCACGTGGATCGCCGCGGGGTCCAGCGAGAACAGGTTGGCCAGTTCGCCGACGACCCAGGAGGTGCCCTGGTTGGAGTCGACCAGTTCCAGTCGGCCGTCGTCCCAGCGGGCGGTCGCCGCGTGGGGCTCCATGGGGTGGTGGTGTTCCTCCGGGGTGGTGTACTCCTCGTCCACGACGGCGGCGGACGCGGCGAGTTCGGCGGCCAGGTCGCCCTTGTCGGTCACGCCGGGCGCGTGGCCGCCCAGGGCGTCCACGGGCTCGCTGTCGGGGTGGTCGCCGGTGAACTCGACGGCGTGCGGCAGTATTTCGTAGTCGACGGCCAGCGCCTCGGCGGCCTCCCGCGCCTGCTCGGGCGTCTCCGCGACGACCAGCGCGACGGGCCAGCCCAGGTGGGGCACGGTGTCGTGCTGGAAGACGGCGCAGGTCGGGTCGGGCCTCAGGCCCATCAGTCCGACGTAGTCGGTGTTCAGGTGGGGGGCGTTGCGGTGGTCGAGGACGGCGATGACGCCGGGCATGTCGAGGACCGGACCGCTGGCGATGTCGCGTACGCGGCCCCGCGCGACGGTGGACAGCACCAGCCACCCGTAGGCGAGTTCGCTGAAGGGGACGTCGCCCGCGTAGCGCGCGGCGCCGGTGACCTTGTCCCGGCCCTCCACCCGGACGTGGCCGGTGCCGACCGCGCGGACGGCGGCCGGGGGTGCGGTGGTGGTCATCGCGTGGCCTCCTCGGCGAGTTCGCTCAGCACGGCCACGGTCAGGGCGCGCATCAGGGGAACCTTGTGGGCGTTGTGCGGCAGCGGGCGGGCCGCCGCCAGTTCGGCGTCGGCCGCGGCCTGGTAGGTGTCGGGGGTGGCGGGCGCCCCGATGAGGACCTGCTCGGCGGCACGGGCGCGCCAGGGCCGGGAGGCGACCGCGCCGAACGCGAGGCGGGCGTCGTGGACGATCCCGTCGCGCACGTCGAGCGCGGCGGCCACGGACCCGGTGGCGAAGGCGTAGGAGGCGCGGTCGCGGACCTTGCGGTAGCGGGAGTGGACCGCGACCGGCACGGGCGGCAGCGAGACGCCGGTGATCAGCGCGCCCGCCGGGAGGGCCGTCTCCCGGTGCGGCGTGTCACCGACGGGCAGGTAGAACTCACCGAGCGGCGACGCGCCCTGCCCTTCGGCCGTCTCGTAGTGCACGACGGCGTCGAGGGCGGTCAGCGCGACGGCCATGTCGGAGGGGTGTACGGCCACACAGTTGTCGGAGGCGCCGAGGATGGCGTGGTTGCGGTGCTCGCCGCTGAGCGCGGGGCAGCCGCTGCCGGGGGCGCGCTTGTTGCACGGCTTGGTGGTGTCGGCGAAGTAGGCGCAGCGGGTGCGCTGGAGGAGGTTGCCGCCGACCGTGGCCATGTTGCGCAGTTGGCCGGAGGCACCGGCGAGCACCGCCTGCGTCAGCACCGGGTAGCGGGCGCGGACGTCGGGGTGGGCGGCGAGGTCGCTGTTGGTGACGGTGGCGCCGACGCGCAGCCCGCCGTCCGGGGTGGTCTCGACGCGGTCGAGGGGCAGTTCGCGCACGTCGACGAGGCGGGCGGGGCGTTCCACGCCGCTCTTCATCAGGTCGACCAGGTTGGTGCCACCGGCGAGGTAGCGCGCGTCGGGTGCGTCGTCGAGGAGGGCGAGGGCGCCGGGGACGTCCTGGGCCCTGCGGTAGTCGAACTCCCTCATGCGGCGGCCTCCTCGGACGTCGCCGTACCGCTCTCGGCGGCGCGTGCGACGGCCTCGACGATGGACGGGTAGGCGCTGCACCGGCACAGGTTGCCGCTCATCCGCTCCCGGATCTCCTCGGCGGTCAGCGGTGGCGGTCCTGCGGCCGGGCGGACGTCGCCGGTGACGGCGCTCGGCCAGCCGTCGGCGTGTTCGGCGAGCATCCCGATCGCCGAGCAGATCTGGCCGGGGGTGCAGTAGCCGCACTGGTAGCCGTCGAGGTCGAGGAACGCCTGCTGCACGGGGTGCAGTCGGTCGCCGTCCGCGACGCCCTCGACGGTGGTGATCTCACGTCCTTCGGCCGCCACGGCGAGTTGCAGGCAGGCCACGGTCCTGCGGCCGTCGACGAGGACGGTGCAGGCACCGCACTGGCCCTGGTCGCAGCCCTTCTTGGTGCCGGTCAGGTCGAGCCGCTCGCGCAGGGCGTCGAGCAGGGTGGTGCGGTGGTCGACGGGCAGCGTGTGCTTCTCACCGTTGACGTGCAGGGTGACGACGCTGGAGTGGGATGGCGTTAAACCCATGAGCAACTTCTTCCAGAGCTTAGGTGCTTGAGCTTCGGCGCCTGCGAGGGAGGCGGGTCCCGTGTGTGGGCGTACGGCCATGGCCGGAGTTAGAGTGGACCCTAACCGGACACTTGTCCGCTCACCCGAAAAACGTAACGGACAGGTGTCCGCTTAGCAAGGGCGTGCTTCCGCCACGCGCATCCAGGAGTGATGAGTGCACTACGAGAAGGACGAGAAGGACCCCGCCCGGCGCTCTGACGCCCAGCGCAACCGCGAACGCATCCTGCGGGTCGCGCTGGCCGAGTTCACGCACCGCCCGGACGCGCCGCTCAGCGCCATCGCCAAGAAGGCGGGCGTCGGCCAGGGCACGCTCTACCGGCACTTCCCCAACCGCGAGACCCTCGTCCTGGAGATCTACCGGCACGAGATGCGGCAGGTGGCCGACAGCGCGCGACAGCTCCTCCGGGAACTGCCGCCACCGCGGGCCCTGCGCGCCTGGATGGACCACCTGGCCGAGTTCGCCATGACCAAGGCGGGCCTCGCCGAGGCGATCCGCCTCGCCACCAGCGGGCCGGGCGGCTCCGAGAGACCCTCGCCCACCCCCGTCATCGAGGCGGCCGACCTCCTGCTGCGCGCCAACGAGGAGGCGGGCACCATCCGCCCCGGCGTCACCGCCGACGACTTCACCCTCGCCATCTCCGGGCTGTGGCAGCTCTCCCCGACCGAGGACTGGCGCCCGCGCGTGACCCGGCTCCTCGACCTCGTCATGGACGGCCTCCAGGCGGGCGCGCCCGGCCGCTGACGCCCACGAAAAGGGCCCCCTCCATGCCCACGGGGCGGAGGGGGCCCACACCGACTGACATCCTCGGGTCCGGTGCCGCACCGCACCGGGCCGGGGGGAAGGTCAGAGGCCGGGCAGCTGGCTCTGGATCTGCTGGGCCAGCGACTTCACCTGCTGCGCCTGGTCAGCCGTCTGCGGGGTGATCGGCTGACCGACACCGCCGATGAGGCCGTCCAGCAGGCCCGTACCTCCGGGACCGCCGAGAAGGGCGCCGAGCAGGTCGCCGACCGGATTGCCAGCGGCACCGCCGCCCGGGGCGGGCTGGGGGGTGGGGGGAATGGTCATGCGAGTCTCCGATGCTCTGGGCCGCCCCGCCGTCCGGAGCGGCCGTTGTCCGTCGACTGCACCGCCACCGCGAGGACACGCCCACGCCCGGCGGGACTCATCAGATGGGGTGACAATCCGAGGGGTGGCACCTCGCCTCCCACTGGCCCGTGCGTTCGACCTTCGCCCATGTCTTCGACGGCGGCACGGTCACATGTGGCGGGCGACCTCGTCGCGCAGGCGCGGGAGCATGTCGTGGATGACGCCGGGGCACAGGGTGTCGCCGAAGTCCTTGTGGCCGTAGATCTGGGCGGCGGGGATGCGGTACTGGGCGCACACGTACGCGCACATCAGGACCAGGACCTCCCACTGGGCCGCGGGAGGCACCGCACCCGCGTGGTAGGAGCCCTCGTTGGCGATGCCGATGGCCTGGTTGTTCTGGCCGGAGGTGTGCGCGCCCTGGACGAAGGCCGAGCCGCCGGTGAGGGTGCGCAGGCTGCCGTGGCGGCCCTCGGTGATCCAGCCACCCCGGCTGACCAGGAAGTGGTATCCGGTGTCCACCCAGTTGTTCTTGTCCATGTGCAGGTCCTGCACCCAGTGGGCGTGGGAATGCGCCTGACCGCGGGAGAAGTCGGAGGTGTTGGCGCTCACCGTGTGATGGACGACGATCTTGGTCGGCCGGTACTGGAGGGTGGTGATGGTCCCCCGGGGCGGGCGCGCGCCCCAGGCCGTGGTGGAGTCGATGTCCGGCTCCACCGCTTCGGCGCCGCGGGCCAGCGCCTGGTGGGCGGTGCCCAGGCCGACGGCGCCGGTCACCAGTCCGGCCGTGGCGGCGAGCAGCAGGCGGCGGCGCGGGGCGTTCTCGGTGGTCACGATCACTCCTCGGGCGAGGGTGGTGGGGAGGGAGGGTGCGGGACGCCGGTGGAGCCGCGGGGCGGCTCCACCGTGTGAACGCCCCGCTGGGCGGCGACCGGTGGGGAGGACGCCGCTGGTGCCGGTCAGGTGTTGTTGGCGAGTGCCAGGAGCCGGTCGCGCGTGCCGTTGAACTTGTTCCGGTCCACGTTTCCGGAGACACCGCTGACCGAGCCGGTGCTCGTGTACTGCCACACCGTCCAGTACGGGAAGCCGCTCGGGATCGTCGGGGACGACGCGCTGGTCCAGTGCGCCACCCACAGCGGGCTCTTGCTGGACATGCCGGTCCAGTTGCCCGTGCAGGTGTTCCACCAGCTCGCGGTGGTGTAGATCACCACGTCGCGGCTGGTACGCGACTTGTAGGCGTTGTAGAAGTCGTTGATCCAGCTACGCATCTGCGTGGTGGACAGGCCGTAGCACATCGCCCCGTAGGGGTTGTGCTCGATGTCCAGCACGCCGGGCAGGGTCCGGTCGTCACGCGACCAGGCACCGCCGTTCGAGGCGAAGTAGTTGGCCTGGACGGCGCCGCTGGAGAGGTTGGGCCGGGCGAAGTGGTACGCGCCGCGGATGACGCCCGCGTAGTAGGCGTTGGTGTAGTTCGTGTTGAACCGGTCGTCCTCGTAGCTGGTGCCCTCGGTCGCCTTGATCCAGGCGAACTGGATGCCCGCGTTGCGGACGGACGTCCAGTTGACGGCCCCCTGCCAGTGCGAGACGTCGATGCCCTGGACGCCGTCCGTCTGGGCCATGACGCCGACGGACGGCTCGTCCGCGGCGGCGCGGTCGCCCTGGTGGATGCGGATACCCACGCCCATGTAGGCCTCGCCCTCGCTGATCTGGGGGCGGCCCTTGCCGGGGTCGGGGGCCGCGGAGGCGCCCGAGGTGCAGGTGGCGGTCAGCGCGAGGGCGGCGCCGAGCACGGTGAGGGCCGTGACTAACCGTCTGCGGAGGGAGGTCGCGGGACGTCGGAGCGAGCGCATGGCGGTCTCCTGGCACGTAGGGGGACGGGGAGGAGGTGACGTCGGCCGGTTGCCACCAGGACGGTCCTGAGATTTGACGTGCGCGCGTCATTAGTTACGCACGTAGATTCCGCGGCTGTAAAGCACCTCCAGACGCCTCTGGTGGTCTGGTCCAACGTAAAGGCAGATGTGCAGGAAACTCGGCAACCGGCGGGCGGAAACTTTCACCGCGTGAAAGGTGAGCCGGGCTCAACTCCCGCCCCGGCGGGACGCGTCGCGCGGTGTCGCGCCGCCGGGGAGGGACCCGACGGGCGCGGTCAAGTCCCCGAAGGAAGGCAATCGGTGCCTCACCTCGCTGTGGCTCCGCTGGCCGTGCCGGAATCTGCGCTTAGGTCGTGATCACTGCTCCCGCCGTGCCGCGCGTACGCGGGCCCGCGGAACACTCGCGAAAGGAACCGACGGTGCTCAAGGGCTTCAAGAGCTTCCTCATGCGTGGTGACCTCGTCACCATCGCGGTCGGGCTGGTCATCGCGCTGGCCTTCTCGACCCTGATCAAGGCGTTCACCGACTACGTGATCAACCCGATCGTCAGCCGCTTGCAGGGCGGCAGGTCGGTGGGGCTCGGATGGCAGCTCGGCGACGACGGGAACGACGCGACCTACCTCGACATCGGGCAGTTCATCTCCGCGCTGATCTACTTCGTGATCTTCATGGCGGTCATCTACTTCCTGATCGTCGTGCCGTACAAGACCTACCGGGCCCGGCACGGCCTCAAGGCGTTCACCGAACCCGGCCCCGTCAAGACCTGCCCGGCCTGCCTGTCCGAGGACCTGCCGGTGGCCGCCAGCAAGTGCCTGCACTGCGCCACGGATCAGCCCCCCGCCACCAGCCCAGCGTCGCCGGGGTGAAGGCGCTCGCGGCGCGCTCGCCGGGGGCGAGGAAGGTGCAGGCATTGCGGCCGCTGGCGTGCGGGGTGAGGGCGGCGCTGAGCTGGTGCTGCCCCGCTCCACCGAGCTCATCGCCCGCGTCTTCCTCATGTCCTGCCTGCTGCGCACCGGCGACCTGGCCGCCTGGGAGCAGCAACTGGACCACTGCCACCGCCTCCTCAAGGAGGCTCCCCGGCCCGAGCTGGAGTCGATCGTGCGGGTCGGACAGACCGCCCGCGCCGCCCTGGACGGTCGCTGGGACGAGGCGGAGGAACTCGTCGACGCCCACACCTCCACCCGCTTCGCGGCCACCTCCTGGGGCGCACGCTGGCGGACCCGGGTGACCACCTACACCTGCCGACGCGGACAGGGCCGCGTCGCGGAGGTCGTCGACGACCTCGTCACCGCCGCCGCGGAGCCGGACATGACGCCCCTGCGCCCGGTCGCCATCCTGGCCGCCGCCGAGGCCGGACAGCCCGACCGGGGCCGTGAACTCCTCGCCCGCTGGGGCACCGACCTCGCCGACGACTGGACCGCCGACTTCCTCCTGCCCGTCCGGGGCCTGATCGCCGCGCACCTCGCCACCCCAGACCCCCAGGACCTCTACGACCGGCTCCTCCCCCACGCCGACCAACGCGTCCCTGCCACCGTGGCGGCCCTGACCGGTGCCCTTCGACGGCGCGGGCAACCCGGTCGCCGTCGGCGAGGGCGTGGCCCCGCGGAGCAGCCCGGGGGCCACGGCATCCTGACCTTCGACGTGGACAGCCTCCGTGGTGCGGCGACCGACAGCCAGGGCCGTGTCCGGGCGGCAGGCGTCAGCCTGCCGCCCGCGTCCGCTTTCGGCCAGGAAGGCCGGGGCCCGCGGCACCCCAGGACGGCGGGTCGGAGGATTCTGTGTCGAATGAGCGGATCGGCCCCCTAATCCCCCGGCATTCGCCTGTCCTGATTTCCCCGGCGGCGGCCGGATCTCACCCCTGCGACCGTTTTCCGCGAGTGCCTCGACTTCACGCCCGGCCGCCACCGGAAAGGGAATGATCAGGTCCACTCACCCACCTCCGCCATTCATGCTGGCAATCCGAATGCGCGGTCTTCAAACCTTTGCACCAGGCAAGGCCGAAATCTATTCAACCGGCCGCCGCACGGGTCTTCGCACTCTGGCAGACCCTCAGAAGCTGGTGCTATGAATAGCGGGCTCCGCGCAATTGGCCGTAATGTTCCGCCAGACCTGACGGGGCAGTTCCAGGTATTTCCTTTCACTTACGGAGAGGAGGTGTCCTCATGAAGAAGATCGCCGTCCGCAAGACCGGTGGCGTGAAGCTCACCACCAGCGCGAGCTCCTACTGGCCGCCCATGTGCCTCCTTCCCAACTAGCACATGCGCGAGACGTGGTGCCCGGAAGGACGTGAAGCACGCGCTTCCGGGCACCACGATCACGCGTCTCCGGGAGGCGGCGGTCAGGTTCCAGGGCGAGAGGACACGGAGACGCTATGACGGAGACACGGCAGCCGGTAGTACTCGCTTTCCATGAACTCACGTTCGTTCCCGAGGGGGACGACGTCCTCATAGGCTGCCCGCGGACCGACTCCTACGCCTTGTTCCCCGCCGACGGCGCGGCCCTGCTGGCGCGGCTGAGCCAAGGGACGCCGGTGGCCGACGCCGCCGCGTGGTACACCGCGACGTACCACGAGCCCGTGGACATGGACGACTTCCTGGAGACGCTGACCGACCTGGGATTCATCCGCGAGGACGGCGCGGCCCCGGACCCGCGTCCCCCGCCGGGGTGCGCTTCGGACGCCTGGGCCGGGCCCTGTTCTCCCCGCCCGCCTGGGCCGTCTACGCCCTGGTCCTCGTGGTGTGCGCCGCGCTGCTGGCACGGCAGCCGGAGCTGCGCCCCCACCCCACGTCCGTGTTCTTCACCAGCTCCCTGCTCGTGATGCAGGTGGGGTTGATCGTCGCGCAGCTCCCGCTGGTCTTCCTGCACGAGTCGTTCCACGCGCTGGCCGGTCGGCGACTCGGGCTCCCCTCCCGTCTGGGTATCGGGCGCCGATTGTATTTCGTCGTGTTCGAGACCACGCTGAACGGGCTTCTGGGCGTTCCGCGAAGAAAACGCTATCTACCTTTCCTGGCCGGCATGGTCGCCGATACCGTTTCTTTCTGCCTGCTGATCTGTACCGCTGCCGTGGATTCTGCCGTAAATGACGGCCAGCTTTCGGTGCTGGGCCGCTTCGCCGTGGCCATGGCATTTGTGACGGCCCTACGGTTCGTGTGGCAGTTCTATCTTTTCCTCCGCACGGATCTCTATTACGTTTTCGCCACCGCACTCGGATGCGTCGCCCTGCATGACGCGACGCGTGCGGTCATCCGGAACACCTTCTGGCGCCTGCTGCGCGTCCGGCACCGCATGACCGACCTGGAGCAGTGGTCCGCCCGGGACCGGCAGGTCGCGCGCTGGTACGCACCGTTCGCCGCCACTGGCGTCCTCGTCATGCTGGCCACGGCGGTGGGTACCGCCGTACCCACCCTCTCCCACTTCGTCCACCTGCTGGCCGACCGCCTGGACCACCCCGGCCAGCCGGACCCCGGCTTCTGGGACACGCTCGGGTTCCTGGTGCTGGGCATCGCCCAGTTCGGCATGGCGGGCGTGGTGGCCCTGCGTGACCGTTCCCGGAGCAAGCGGCGTCCGTCCGCTTCCGCCACGTCGTCCGGGTCGGCGACCAGCACCCCCTCCCCCAACTCCGCAGAACAGGAACGGACCTGATGACCGAGCACCCCGCGCACCTGTGGATCGTCGGTACCACGCGTCGCGAGCGCGACCTCGCCCTGCCCGCCGTCGGCACCGTGGAGTTCCACGCCGTCAACAGTCACCGCCGGTGCCGCGGCCCGTACTCCGGCACGGCCGCGCTGCTCAACCGGATCGTGCCGAAGGTACGGGCCACCGCACCCGCGCTGGTCGACGCCCATGACGTGGAACTCCTGTCGATGGCCCCCGACCTGGAAGCGGTCGTGGAACCCTCACGGGAAACCCTCACCTCCCTGGCCGTGCCCGAGGAGCGCACCCGGTTCTACGGCCCCGGCCGCACCCGACGGCTCGTCCACGGCATGGTCGAGTTCCTCAACGCCTACGCGGAGACCGTCGCTGGCCGACCCGTCGCCGTCCGCTTCGACGCCGTCCACGCCGCGGACGCCACCGAGCAGGAGCTCCTGGCCGTTCTCCTGCGCCGCGCGGACCCGGCCCGGTTACGCGTCATCGTCGCCACCACCGAAGGCCCCCTGCCGGAGCACGCCGCCGAGCTGGCGAGTGCCCTGGCCCGGCACGCCGTACGCGTCGACGCCCCGGCCGCCGACGACACCACCGCCGAGGTCCGGGAAAGCGCCGACCTGGTCCGCGCCTACGTGGAGTCCGACGGAACGTCCGACGTCGCCGGGGAACGGGCCGCCTACGAGAGCGCGCCCGCCGGGCTGCGGACCGCCCTGCACGACGAACGGGCCGCGGCCCTGGAGGAGACCCTGTCGCGGTCCTTCCGGCTCGGGGCGATCCCCTACCACCGCGAACACGGCAGCGACCCGCGCGGCGTGGGCCTGCGGTCGCTGCTGGAGGCGTCCGGCCACTGCGTGGACATGGGCTTCTACCACGCCGCGATCGACCTCGGCCGCAGGGCGCGGGCGCTGGCCGACCCCGCGCGGGACGAGCAGGCGTACTGCCTGGCCAGTACCAGGCTGACCAACTCGCTGGCCGTCCTCGGGCACACGGAGGAGGCGGAGGAGATCTACTTCGACCTGCGCGGCCGGTTCACCACGCCGATGGTTCACCTGTTCTCCAACTACGCGCTCGGGATGATCTACACCCGGCACCGCGGCCCCGAAGCCCGCAACCACCACATCGCCCGTGTCCACCTGCACACCGCGATCGCGCTGGCGGCGAACCTCCCCGACGCGCAGGAGAGCTTCCAGACGGTGTTCCAGCAGAACGGGCTGGCCCTGATCGAGATGCACCTGGGCAACCTCCCCGAAGCCGAACGGCTGGTCTCCGCGGGGCTGGCCCGACTCGACGCCGAGCTGGCGCCGGGCGAGCACCTGCTGCACCGCTCCGTGCTGCTCCACAACCGCGGCCAGGTGCGCGCCGCGCTCGGCCGGGTGGAGGAGGGCATCGCCGACATCTCCCAGGTGATCGACGCGGACCCCAACCACCCCGAGTACTACTTCGACCGCGCCTCGCTGTACCGGCGGCTGGGCGACACCGACGCGGCGTTCGCGGACTACCAGACGGCCATCGACATCAGCCCGCCGTTCCCCGAGGCGTACTACAACCGCGCCGATCTGCGTGCCGAGACCGGCGACATCGAGGGTGCGCTGAGCGACTTCGGCTATGTGCTGGAGCTGGAGCCGGACGACCTGCGCGCACGGATCAACCGTGCCTCCCTGCGGCTGGAGTCCGGTGACCTGGCCGGTGCCCGCGAGGACGTGTCGGCCGGGCTCACCCATCACCCCGAAAGCGCCGACCTGTTGTGCACCCGCGGACTGCTCAGCCTGGAGGACGGCGACGCCGACGCCGCGCTGCGGGACTTCACCTCGGCGCTGGAAAGCGATCCGACGCGGTACGAGGCGCTGGCCAACAGGGCGGTCATCTGGCAGGACCGCGGACGGTCCCACGACGCGATCGCGGATCTCACCCGCGCCCTGGAACTCGTGGGGCCCGACGCGTCGCTGCTCTACAACCGCGGTTACGTGCACCGGGCGGCCGGGCACTGGCGGGACGCGATCCACGACTACACCGCCGCCCTCGACCTGCCGGACGCCGACCGGGCCGAACTGCTGTGGGAACGCGCCGGTTGCCGTGCCGAGACCGGCGACGTCACCGGGTGCCGGGACGACCTGACCGCGTGTGTACGGCTGGGCGACGAGCCCTACGCCACCCAGGCGCGCTCCCGCCTCAGGGAGATGTCCGGCGCGGACGCCCCCGCTCGGCACCCGGTGCCGACGGGCAGCGACACCTGACGGCCCGACCGGCGCCCAGGGGCCGGGGACGACAGCGGCAGCCCTCGCCCCCGTCCTCCGCCGAGCGAACCCCGGCCCCGGGGCCCACACGTGCCGCCCACGCCTCCGACACCGTCACAGCAGACGCCCGACCGCTTCCCGCGCCGATTCTTCGCCGTCTTTGATCTGGGCGACCCCCTCTTCGAGCAGCAGAACATGCACCCCGGCAGGATCGCCGAGGAAGCAGCGATCGCCCGTGAACTCCATGGGACCCAGCCTCTGGTGCACTGAACCGCTCCTTGCCGAAGAGGACCGACGTCGGACACGACGGGCCTTCAGGATTCCGCATCCCGCGGGACCGGAGAAGCCCTCGTCAGGGGCGTCGCGGGCGCCCGCCATCCGGAGCTGCTGCCCAAGCTGCTGTGGTGGAACGGGAAGCGCTGAGCCGCCGACGGTTCAGGGCACCAGCCGCAGCCGCGTCGCCTCCGCGACCGCGCCCGCCCGGGTCCGTACGCCGAGCTTGGCGTAGACGCGGCTGAGGTGGGTCTTGACGGTGGCCTCGCTGAGGAAGAGGGCGCGGGCGATCTCCCGGTTGCCGAGGCCCTGGGTGAGGCGGGCGAGGATGTCGCGTTCGCGGGCGGTGAGGGCGGGGGCCGGGGCGCGGATGCCGGACACGACGCGGTCGGTGACGGCACGGGACAGGACCGTGCGGCCCGCCGCGGCGTCCCGGATCGCCGCGAACAGCTTCTCCGGTGGCTCGACCTTCAGCAGGTACCCCGTGGCGCCCGCCGCGACGGCACGGGCGATGTCGGCGTCCGTGTCGAACATGGTCAGCACCAGCACGCGCGGCGCCCAGCCGTCCGCGTCCGGGGCGGTCAGCAGACTGGTGGCGGCCACGCCGTCCATGCCGGTGCCGAGGTGCAGGTCCATGAGGACGACGTCCGGCCGCAGCCGCGCCGCCATCGCCAGTACCTCCTGCCCGTCGCCCGCCTCACCGGCCACCTCGATGCCCCCGGTGCTGGACAGCAGGGCGCGCAGCCCGGCCCGTACGACGGCGTGGTCGTCGCAGAGCAGGACCCGTACGGCGGCCTGGGCGGCGGCACTCACGGCGCCGCCCCCACGGGGGTGCCGGTACCGAGCGGCACGGACACCGTGACCACCGTGCCCCTCCCGGGCGCCGACTCGACGGTGAGCGTGCCGCCCGCCTGCCGGGCCCTGGCCTGCATCACGGGCAGTCCGTGGCCGCGCAGCCGGGCCCGGCCGCGGCGCGGCGCGCGGTCCGGGTCGAAGCCGCGGCCGTCGTCGGCGACGTCCACGGTGACGCGGTCCTCCATGCAGGTCAGGGTGAGGACGGCGCGCGTCGCCCCGGAGTGCTCCCGTACGTTGGCGAGCGCGCCCTGCGCCACCCGCAGCAGCGCCGCCTCGACCGGCTCGGGGAGCGGGCCGGGGTCGGGCCCGTCGAGGCGGAACTCGACGGTGGTGGTCCCGGGCTCGCCGCCGCGTGCGGCGAGGTCGCGCAGCGCGGGTACGAGGGTGCTCCCGGCGAGGTCGAGCGGCGCGAGGTCGCGCACGAACCGGCGGACCTCGTCCAGCGCCCGGCCCGTGACCTCGGCGGCGTCGCGCACATGGTCCCGGGCGGTGTCGGGCGCGGTGTCCCAGTGCCGTTCCGCGGCCTGGAGCAGCATCCGCTGGCTGGACAGGCTCTGGGCGAGGGTGTCGTGGATCTCCGCCGACAGCCGCTGCCGCTCGGCCAGGATGCCCGCGTGCCGCTCGCTGGCGGCGAGTTCCCCGCGGGTGCGCACCAGGTCCTCGATGAGCCGCCGCTGTCGCGCGGTCAGCCTGCGGCTGTGGACGAGTACGGCGGTGGCGACCGCCCCCAGGGCCACCGGGGCGGCGACCAGGTTGGGGTTGAAGGCGCCCGGCTGGGGGGTGTCGGCGAAGACCCGGATCTCGGCGCCGACCACCAGCAGGACGACGACGCCCGCGAGCGGTACGGCGATCCGCACCGGCAGCCGGTGCAGCCCGGTGAACAGCAGGGGTACGGCGCACCAGGTGGCGCTCGGCGCGAGCACGAGGAGCGCCAGCCACAGGGCGAGCACCACCCCGAGCCACACCAGGTGCCGCACGGTGGGCCGCTCCCCGTGCCGGGACGCGGGGGCGAGCACCTGTCCCAGCAGGTAGACCGCCGCGAAGAGCAGCAGCAGCGTCAGGACCACTCCGGTGCGGGCGTTCCCGGCGTCGTGCGTCAGCAGGCGGGCGACCGAGCCGCCCACCAGCAGGACGAACGCGGCTCGCAGGGCCGCCGTCAGCCACCACTCGTCGAGGTCAGGGGCGGGATCGGGATCGGGGTCGGGATCGGGGCCGGGGCCCGGACGCGCCGGGCCCCTCGTGAGGTCACCCGGGGTCGCCGTCATGGGGCAGCCCCCCATCGCCGTACCCGCCTGTCGTGCCGTACCACTGCCTGCCCGTCACCTCACCGACCGACCGTCGTCCCCCGCCCGCGTAGATCCACGTATACAAGTCAGCCCGCGTACCGCACATCATCCGATCGGCTGACGTCGGCATGGCCCGTCGGGGCCCTCCGGTACCACCGTGCGTCCGATGGCCGGGCCCTTCCCGTCCGCCGAGACTGCTGGCACACCGGAAAGAGACCGACCGTCCCCGAGGGAAGCGAGCAACCCGTCATGCCCAGGAAGAACCTCCAGGTCAACCGCGCCACCCTCGGGCACCGGCTCTCCTACGCGCTGCGCCACCCCGGCCGGGTGCCCGGGTACCTGGGGCGGGCCAGCCGGGACGCCTGGCTGCGCTACCGCTCGCCGGACCACATCGCCTACTACCGGGCGGTCATGCGGTCCGACACCCGGGCCGACCCGGACGCGGCGGTGGGCAGCCGCAGCCGGAAGCGCTGGCTGGCGCTGGGCGCCCTGCAGTTCGACTACCTGCTCGGGCACGGGCTGCGGCCCGAGCACCGGCTCCTGGAGATCGGCTGCGGGAACCTGCGCGCCGGTTGGCGGTTCATCGAGTACCTGGACCCGGGCCACTACCACGGCGTCGACATCTCCCCCGACATCCTGTTCGCCGCGCAGGACACGCTGGTGTCCCAGGGCCTCCAGGACCGGCTGCCCACGCTGACGCCGGTACGCGACCTCACCCTGCGGTTCCTGCCGGAGGCCCACTTCGACGTCGTACACGCCCACAGCGTCTTCTCCCACTCACCACTGCCGGTGATCGAGGAGTGCCTGGCCCACGTGGGCCGGGTGCTGGCGCCGGGTGGCTGGTTCGACTTCACCTTCGACCGGACGGAGGGCGAGGAACACCACGTGCTGCGCGAGGACTTCTACTACCGCACCGAGACGCTGACCGGCCTGGCCGCGCGGCACGGTCTGTCCGCGCGTCTGATGGACGACTGGGAGGAGCTGCCGCACGGCCAGTCCAAGATCCGGGTGACGCACGCGCGGGAGCGGTGACGCCGGGGCGGCCGGTTCAGTGGACGGTCTCCCCCGCCCTGTTCCCGGGGGCGGCGTCGAGCCGCGTCCGCTGGTCGTCGGTGGCCAGGGCGAGGACGCGGTCCCGTACGTGCGGCGGGATGTCCACGACGGCGACCTCGACGCCGTCGCGGTGCGCGTGGTCGAGGAAGGTCAGCAGCGCCCTGACGCCGGACAGGTCGATGTGGTCGACGTCCCTGAGGTCCACGGAGAGGCGGGGCCGGTCGTCCTCGCGCAGGGCGGTGAACACCCGGTCGACGGCGAGGAAGGACAGCGGCCCCCGCACGCGGTAGGCGCCGTCGCCGACCCGTACGACGGTGGCCCGGCGCCGCCGCGCGTGCACCGCGTGGAAGACGAGCGCCAGGCCCACCCCCACGGCGACCGCCACCGTCAGGTCGAGGACCACGGTGATGACCATCGTCGCGAACATCACCACGACGTCGCCCCATGGCGAGACCGGCACCTTGCGCAGGCTCTCCCAGTCGAACATGCCGACCGCCGTGAGGATCAGGATGCCGGACAGCACGGCGAGGGGGATGTACTGCACGGCGGCGCCCAGCCCGGCCACGAGGACGAGGAGGACGACGCTGTGCGCGGCGGCCGACCAGGCGGTACGGCCCCCGCTGCGGACGTTGACGACGGACCGGACGGTGGCACCCGCGCTGGCGAGCCCGCCGAAGAGGCCGCTGACGGCGTTGCCGATGCCCTGCCCGATCAGCTCCTTGTTGCTGCGGTGCCGACGTCCGGTGATGTTGTCCATGACCACCGAGGTCAGCAGCGAGTCGATGGAGCCGAGCAGGGCGATGCTGAGCGCGGCCGGGACCAGCGAGAGCAGCGTCGACCCACCGAGGTCGGGCACGGCGATCGAGGGCAGCGCCTCCGGTATTCGGCCTATGTAGTCGACGCCCGCGCTGAGGGTGACCGGGCCGAGGCGGACGTCCTGGAGCGCGGAGTCCGTGAGCCGCAGCGCCGGGGTGACGAGCAGGAGGGCGATCAGGCTCGCCGGGACCACCCGCACCACCCGGGCGGCGACGAGCATGAGCCCGATCGTGCCCGCCACCACCAGGAAGCTCCGCCGCACCTGGTCCAGCTCGCCCAGGATGATGATCAGCGCGATGCCGCCCATGAACCCCGACACGACCGGGTGGGGTATGAACCGGATGAGCGAGCCGAGCCCGCACACCCCGAACAGGATCTGGAAGCCGCCGGCCATGATGAACGCGACGAACGCGGCGTCCAGTCCGTGCGCGGCGATGACCCCGGTCGCGACGACGGTGATGGGCCCCGTGGGACCGGTCACCTGGGCGGGCGTACCGCCGAACAGCGCCGCGAAGAACCCCGCGAAGATCGCGCCGTACAGCCCGACGAGCGCGCCCTCGGGCGTGCCGGTCGCGGTGATGCCGAAGGCGATGGCGAGCGGCAACGCCACTATCGCCACGGTCAGTCCGGAAAGAAGCTCTCGTGCGACGCGCTGGAACATCTGCCCCCACCCTGGTCGACGACACACCGATGTCCGCCCATGACGGACCGCGTTGCCGACCAGACTTCCCGGCGCACCACGAGCAAAGGTGACGTATAGAGAAGGTCAAGACAAGGCCAAAGATCGGCCACGCGAATCAGCCAACCCGCCCTTGACAGCCAGGAGTCGGTCACACTCCGGGCGTCATCAGCTCACCCCGCCACGTCCTGCATGGCCGCCTGAACAGCGGTTACTCACGCCTGATGATCCGTTTGGGCTATTCGGTACGACGACAGGCGGCGGCCTCGGCAAGGGTGCGCCCATGGCGTCGGGTGACCGCCGCCACCGGTGCCGAGGCCCGTTCCGTGGCGCGGGCCGCGGGTGCCGCCTGGCGGGGGCGCGGGCGGGAGCGGGACCTGGCCGTGCAGTCGTTGAAGGCCGCGGCGGCGGCGCTGCTGGCCTGGCTGGTGGCGCGCGAGTGGCTCGGCGATCCGATGGCCCTGATGGCTCCGTGGGTGGCCGTCGTCCTCGTGCGGGCCACGGTGTACGGCTCGCTGCGGCAGGCGGCGCAGCAGTTCACGGCGATCTGCTGCGGGACGCTGCTGGCGACCGCGGCCGAGGTCCTCACGGGCAGCACGCTGGGCGGGCTCGCGCTCTCCCTCCCGCTGCTGATGCTGCTGTCGAACTGGCCCCGCTTCGGGGACCAGGGCGTCTACGCCGCCACGACGGCCCTGTTCACGCTGGCCTCCGGGACCGTCAGCGCGGTGGCGGTGGGGCACCGGGTGGGGCAGGCGGCGCTGGGCGCGGTCATCGGCGTCGCCGTGAACGCGCTCGTCCTGCCGCCGATCCACCTGCGGGACGTGCGCGAGAACCTCGCGGCGCTCGCCCGGGAGACGGGCGACGTGCTGCGCCTCGTGACCGCCGGTCTGCGGCGGCCCGGGTGGGAGGACGCCACCGCCGTCGACTGGCTCGACGCCGCGACGCGCCTCGAACGCCGCCTGGACGCCCTGCGCGCCGCCCGCCGCTGGAGCCGGGAGAGCCTGCGCCTGACCTACGGCCCCCTGCGGGCTCTCGGCCGTCTCCCGGCGGACGTTCCCCCGGCGGAGGAGGACGAGCGTTTCCGTCGGGTCACCGCCCATGTCACGGCGCTGGTCCGGTCGCTGGCGGTGGCCGCCGACCCCCGTCGGACGCCCGCCCCGCCCGACTCGGCGGCCCTGGACGCGTACGCGCGCCTGCTCGACCTCATCGCGGAGGCCTGCCACGCGGAGGCCCGCCGTCTGCTGGACGGCGACGAGCGGGCCGCGGCCGGGGCCCGCGGGGCCGAGTCGACGATGGGGGAGCTGGACCGGCGGCTCAAGGCCGGGCTGCGGGCGCAGGCCGGGCAGGGCGCCGAGGCGACCGCCGTGCTGGGCGCCCTGCTCCTCCAGGCCGAGAACCTCTGGGCCGAGGTGCTCCCGGAGACCGGCGAGCGGTAGCGCACGCGACCGCGGGGCCGTCCGCGGAACGACCACGCCGGGGCTTACGTCCGGGCCGGAGGGGCACGCGGTGGTCGGTGGAACCCTTCCAGCGGAGGACGGTGGCGTGATGGCCGAGTACGAGCGTTCACGGACGATGCCCGCGCAGCCCGAGCAGATCTTCGACCAGGCGGCCAACGTGCGCCAACTGGACGCCTGGCTGCCGCGGGAACTGCACGTCGAGGTCGGGGAACTCCCGGCCGTCACCGTGCACGAGGACCGTACCGACGAGGACACCGCCGCCCTGTGGCGGGCGCGGCCCGACCAGATGCGCGTCGAGTGGGGCACCCGCGACCAGGGCGGCTACGCGGGCTGGCTCCAGGTCTCCGGGACCGGGGGCGGCGCCAGCGAGGTGACGGTGCACCTGTCGTTCTTCGACGACGGCCACGACCCCGGCGCCGACGCCGTGCGGGACGCCCTCGACGCCAGCCTGCGCCGCCTTGAGGACCAGGTGCGGCTGCGGGTCGAGACCGCGTCCGGCTGACCGGGGCCCTCGCTCCCCGGGCGCCCGGCCGCCGCGGGGCCGTCCGACCGCCCGTCCGGGTGACCGGCCCGGGCGCGCGGTGAGGACGGCGCCCCCGCGTGGGACGGATCCCTGCGGGCGCGGAACCACGCGCCCATACCGAGCACCGGCGTGGTGGCACCGCCGCCGCTCCGGGTTGAAGGGAGCCGTACCGATGCGTAGACGACTGGTGACCGCCGGGGCCCTGGCGGTCGCGCTGTCCGGCATATCCGCTCCGCAGGCGCTCGCCGCCGAGGTCAGCGGCCAGGACGAGACGTTCCTGGTGAAGGCCCACCAGGGCAACCTCGCGGAGATCGCGGCGGGTCAGGACGCCGGGAAGAACGCCACGACCGACTGTGTGCGCGAGGTCGGCGCCACCCTGGTCCGGGACCACACCAAACTCGACTCGGACGTGCGGACGCTCGCCGAGAAGCTGGGCGTGACGCTGCCGGGCGCCCCGTCCGCGGAGCAGAAGAAGGAGCTGGCCGCCGTCCAGGCGAAGGCCAAGAGCCCGGCGTACGACGCGGCCTGGCTCACGGCCCAGGAGGGCGCGCACCGCAAGACCCTGACCCTGCTCGACCAGGAGATCAGGACGGGGCAGCACCCCGAGGTCGTCGCCGCCGCCCGCACCGCGCGTCCGGTGGTGGCCATGCACCTGGAACTGGTCCGGGGCGGCGTCTGCCACGCCGCCCGGCACGCCGGGACCATCCGGGCCGGTGAAGCCGGTCGTCTCGCCGCCGCCGAGGCGTCACCGAACGGCCTCGGCGCGCTCACCACGGCCGGGGGCGGACTGCTCGCCGCCGGTGGCATCGTGCTGCTGCTGCGGCACCGGCGCCGGGCCGAGCGGCGCTGAACCTTGGAACGCCACCGGCTGGCCGCCGTGTTCATGACTGTCTGCGGGCTGACCGCGGTGGCCACCGGTCGGCTCCTCGCGGGCGCCCCGCCGACCGCGCCGCAGGACGTGGGCGACGTCCCGGCCGGGGTGTCCCGCGCAGCCGCCGACCGCGCGGCGACCACGTCCCCGCCCGTGCTCGTGCGCGGGCCGCGGGGCCTCCACGCCCCCGTGGTGCCGGTCGCCTCCCGCCCGGACGGCTCCCTGGACCTGCCCCGTGACGCGCGCACCGCGGGCTGGTGGCCGTTGGGGGCCGGGACGGGGGCCGCGCACGGCACCCTCCTGATCGCCGGACACGTCGACACCCGTCAGGACGGCCTCGGCCCCTTCGCCGCCCTGCACGGCCTGCCCATGGGCTCCCGGATCGCGGTGACCGGCGCGGACGGCACGGTCCGCGCCTACCGGGTCGCCGCCCGGCGCACCTACCGGCAGGAACGCCTGCCGCGGGACCTCTTCGCCAGCGACGGCACGCACCGGCTCGCCCTGGTCACCTGCGCGGCACCCTACGACCGTACGGAAGGCCGTTACCTGCGCAACCTCGTGCTCTACGCCACCCCGGCCGGGGCGCCCGCCCCCTGAGGCCGCGGGTGCCGGGATGCGCGCTGCCCACCCGGGCCACAGGGTGGTGGCATGGCAGCCGCGCAGCCCATCGTGATCTACCCACCGGCCGGGGACAACGGTCGGCGGGTCCGTGCCAACGACCAGTTCCTCGGGATGGCCTACGGCGTGCTCGACATCGTCGAGTTCCTGCGGCTGGCGGGCCTGGAGGACGTCGACGACGACTGGGTCCGCCAGTCCTCGCTCATCGAGTGGCGGGGCGGCGGCCCCGAGGAGTGGGGGCACTGAGGCGTACGGTCGCCTCGACCGCCGTGGGCGGCACGGCCCAGGACGGGGCTCTGGTGACCGCCTGCCGCCGGATGGGGTGGAATGGCCCCCGTGAACACGCCACGACACACCACCGAGCGTCCCGGGCGGGCGCGTCCCACCGCCAGCGGCCTGACGGGGGTCGGCGTCGCCGTCCTCGACCGGGAGGGCCGGGTCCTGCTGGGCCTGTCGCACGACGGCCGGTGGGAGCTGCCCGGCGGCAAGGTGGACCCGGGCGAGGACTTCGAGACGGCGGCGGCGCGGGAGCTGGCCGAGGAGACCGGGCTCGCCGTGCCGCCGTCCGGCGTGCGGGTGCTGGCGGTGCTGGTCGACGGGCTGCACGGACTGACACGCGTGACGGCCGCCGCCGTCGCCGAGGGGGCGGCGGGGACGGCACGGGTCACCGAGCCCGACAAGATCGTGCGGTGGGAGTGGTTCGCCCGCGCCGCCGTGCCCCCTGCCGCGCTGCTCTTCCCGCCCTCCGCCGCCGTCCTGGACCGGCTCTGGCCAGCGGACACCCGTCGAGCGCCGCTGTTCAAGGGGTACGACGTGGTCGGCGGCGCGGGATCGGCCGCGAGGGCGTCGCGGGCCGCCGGTTAGACTCGCCCACCGTGGCCGACACCCAGTACGAAGACCTCCTGCGGACCGTGCTCACGTCCGGGACGGCCAAGGGCGACCGGACGGGCACCGGCACCCGCAGCGTCTTCGGGCACCAGCTGCGCTACGACCTCGCGCGGGGCTTCCCGCTGGTCACCACGAAGAAGGTGCACCTGAAGTCCGTCGTGTACGAGTTGCTGTGGTTCCTGCGCGGCGACTCCAACGTGGGGTGGCTGCGCGAGCACGGCGTCACCATCTGGGACGAGTGGGCCGACGCGAACGGCGACCTCGGCCCGGTCTACGGCGCCCAGTGGCGGTCCTGGCCCACCCCGGAAGGCACGCACGTCGACCAGATCAGCGCCGTACTCGACACGCTGCGGCGGGACCCTGACTCCCGCCGGATGCTGGTCTCCGCGTGGAACGTCGCCGAGCTGCCCGCGATGGCGCTCGCGCCGTGCCACGCGCTGTTCCAGTTCCACGTCGCGGACGGCAGGCTCTCCTGCCAGCTCTACCAGCGCAGCGCGGACCTGTTCCTCGGCGTGCCGTTCAACATCGCCAGCTACGCCCTGCTCACCCACATGGTGGCGCAGCAGGTGGCCCTCGAACCGGGTGACTTCATCTGGACCGGCGGCGACTGCCACATCTACGACAACCACGTCGACCAGGTCACCGAGCAACTGTCGCGCACCCCGTTCGACTTCCCCCGGCTGCGGCTGCGGCGGGCCGACTCGCTCTTCGACTACGCCTACTCCGACGTGAGCGTGCTCGACTACCGGCACCACCCGGCCATCAAGGCGCCGGTCGCGGTCTGAGGCCGGTCAGCCAGCGCGGTAGCGGGTCGCCAGCTCGGTGCTCTGCGCGCCGAACGCGGCGAGGTCGGCGGCGAAGACCGCGTCCAGGAGGGCGGTGTCCTCCACGCCGGGCGCGCAGACGGTCTCGCCCAGCTCCAGGCCGCGCAGGCTGGCGGTGACGACGTCGTCGGGCGTCATCCGGGGCACCTGGCTCAGGTCCAGGCCCTGGCGCTCGTGGAACTCGGTGGCCACCACGCCCGGGCAGACGACCTGCACCCGGACGCCGGTGCCCGCCAGCTCCGCGCTGAGCGTCTGGGAGAAGGTGAGGAGGTAGGCGAGGCTGCCGCCGTAGACGGCGCGGCGGGGGAGCTGGGCGTGCGGGGCGGGGCCGCTGAACGCGATCATCCCGGCGACGTTGACGATGCTGCCCCCGCCGCGTTCCCGCATGGCCGCGACGACGGCGCGGGTGAGCAGGGTCGGGGCGAGGACCTTGACGTTGACGAGTTCCGTGGCCCGCTCGGCGGGGAGGTCCGCGAGCGGCATGTAGTGGGCGACACCGGCGTTGTTGACCAGCGTGGTCAGCGGTTCGGTGGCGCAGATCCGGGCGACCGAGTCGATGCCCTCGGCGGTCGACAGGTCCGCGACGACCGTCCTGACCCTGACCTCGCGGTGCGCGGCGGCGAACCACTCCAGACGGTCCGCGCGGCGGCCCACGAGCACCAGGTCGTGGCCGTCGGCGGCCAGGCGTTCGGCGTAGGACCTGCCGATGCCGGAGGTGGCCCCGGTGACGAGTGCGAGCTTGCTCACTGGCTCTTTCCCTTCCCTGTGGCGGCGGGCGCCGCCGGGGTCGAGCCTGCGCCCCGGCGGTGCGGGCAGCCAGGCGTCTCCTCTTCCTGGGAACGCCAGTACCAGGCACCCCGGCGGCGGACGCGGCACACTGGCGACCATGGCAGCGACGGAGTTCGGGCAGGCGGTACGCCGATGGCGGGAACGGGTCTCGCCGGAGGCCGCCGGACTGCCCGCCGGTGGCCAGCGGCGCACCCCGGGGCTGCGGCGCGAGGAGCTGTCCCAGCTCGCCGGGATCTCCGTCGACTACGTCACCCGCCTCGAACAGGGCCGCGCCACCAGCCCGTCCCCGCAGGTCGTCGAGGCGCTCGCCAGGGCGCTGCGGCTGTCGGCGCCCGAGCGCGCCCACCTCTTCCACCTGGCCGGGCTCCAGCCGCCGGGGCCCGACAGCGTGCCCGCGCACCTCACGCCGGGTGTGCAGCGCGTACTGGACCGGCTGACGCACACCCCCGTCGCCGTCTTCGACGCCGCCTGGACGCTCCTCGTCGCCAACCCGCCGTACGCCGCCCTCATGGGCGACCCGTCCCGGTGGCAGGGGCACCAGCGCAACGCGGTGTGGCGCAACTTCCTCGACCCGGACGACCGGGTACGGCACACCGCCCGGTCCCGGCTCGAACTGCGGACGGCGCTCGTCGCCAACCTGCGCGCCGTCACCGCCCGCTACCCGGCCGACCGGCGGCTCAGGCGCCTCGTCGCCGAACTGCGCGGCAGGAGTGAGCTGTTCGCCACGCTGTGGGACACCGGCGTCGCCGGTCACCACGAGGCCGCCCGCAAGATCATCGACCATCCGCGGGTCGGCGCCGTCGCCCTCGACTGCGACATCCTCACCGTGGCGGGCAGCGACCTGCACATCATGGTGTACACCGCCGAGCCCGGCACGGAGGACGCCGACCGCCTCGCCCTGATCACGGCTCTGGGCACGCAGTCACTCGTGGGGTAGGCAGGGCAGGGGGGCGGGGCGCGGGTGTCGCGGGCGTATCGCGGGTGTATGGAAAACCGCATACGCCGTCGCAACCCGCCGCCGTCTGCAATGGGGGCATGAACCACAACGGATCAGTGGCGGCACCGGCCCGCCGTGCGCGCGGGATCGTGCTGCTGAGTTCGATGCTCCTCGGCCTGGCGGGCCTGTTGTTCGTCATGCGGCGGGCGCTCTTCATGGCCGCGCCGCGGTGTGTGGCCGGGCAGTGGCACGGCTGCCTCGACACGTTCAACGGCGTGGTGCTGGTCACCCTCGCCACGGTGCCGTTGGCCGTGCTGCTGGCGTGGGCGCTGGCGCGGCGTCGGCGTGCCGCCGGGGTCGCCGGGGCGTGGCGGAGGTCGCTGGCCGAGGTGGGCATGGTGCACGGGACGGTGCCGTTCGTGTGGCTGACGATGATGCCGGGTGCCGAGCCCGGGGTCGCGCCCGCGCGGGTGAGTCTGGTGCCGTTGCGGGACCTGGTGGTGATGGGGCCGCTCGGGATCGTCGGCAATCTGCTGGTCTTCGCGTCGCTGGGGTTCTTCGCCCCGGTGCGGTGGGCGGCGCTGGCGTCCGTGCCGCGGGTCCTGGCGCTCGGGGCGGGCTGCTCGGTCCTGGTGGAGACCGCGCAGTACGTGCTGCGCCTTGACCGGGTGTCGTCCGTGGACGACGTCCTGGTCAACGCCGCCGGTGCGGTGCTCGCCGGGGTGGCGTCGCGCCGCTGGTGGCGCGGGCGGGAGGAGCGGACGCCGTCGGACCGGGACCGTCCCGTGCTGACCCCGGCGGCGTAGGCAACGGGGCCGTCGCGGGCGGCACCGGCGGGCGTAGGACCGGGACCCTCGCGGGCGGCACCGGCGGCGTGACCGGGACCATCGCGGGGACTGACACCGGCGTCGGGCCCGGGACCCTCGTGGGGACTGACAGCGGCGGGCGGCGGGCCCGGGCCCTCGCGTCCTGACCGGCGGCGTAGGCGGCGGGCCCGCCCCCGCGCATACGTCGGCGATATGCCCCCCTGCCTAGGCTGCGCACATGCGCGTACTGATCGTGGAGGACGAGCCCTACCTGGCCGAGGCCGTCCGGGACGGACTGCGGCTGGAGGCGATCGCCGCCGACATCGCGGGCGACGGCGACTCCGCCCTGAAACTGCTCAGCGTCAACTCCTACGACCTCGCCGTCCTGGACCGCGACATCCCCGGCCCGTCCGGCGACGAGGTCGCCCGGCGCATCGTCGCCTCCGGCAGCGGCATCCCGATCCTGATGCTCACCGCCGCCGACCGGATCGACGACAAGGCGTCCGGGTTCGAGCTGGGCGCCGACGACTACCTCACGAAACCGTTCGACCTGCGGGAGCTGGTGCTGCGGCTGCGGGCCCTCGACCGGCGGCACGCGTACGCCCGGCCCCCGGTCCGCGAGATCGCGGGGCTGCGGGTCGACCCGTTCCGCCGTGAGGTCTTCCGCGACGGACGGTACGTGGCGCTGACCCGCAAGCAGTTCGCGGTCCTTGAGGTCCTCGTCGCCGCCGAGGGCGGGGTCGTCAGCGCCGAGGAGCTGCTGGAGCGGGCCTGGGACGCGCACGCCGACCCGCTGACCAACGCCGTGCGGATCACCGTCTCGGCGCTGCGCAAGCGGCTCGGCGAGCCGTGGATCATCGCCACGGTGCCGGGGGTCGGCTACCGCATCGACGCCGACCGTCCCGGGGGCGGTGACCGCGATGCGTAGGCGCCCGGGGCTGAGCGCCCGGCTGAAGCTCACCCTCAGCTACGCGGGGTTCCTGTTCGTCGCGGGCGCGCTCCTGCTGGCCGTGGTGTGGATGTACCTGCTGCGGTACGTGCCCGACAACTCGCAGGGCCTCCTCGGGATCTCGCCCAACCGCTACCTCCTCATCCACACCTTCGGCCCGGCGGCGGCGGTGGCGATGGCGTTCCTGCTCGTGTTCGGGCTCGTCGGGGGGTGGCTGCTCGCCGGTCGGATGCTGGCCCCGCTCGGCCGGATCACCGACGCGGCGCGGAAGGCGGGGGGCGGGTCGCTGTCCCACCGGATCCGGATGGCTGGCCGCCAGGACGAGTTCCGTGAGCTGTCCGACGCGTTCGACACCATGCTCGAACAGCTGGAGTCCCATGTCGCGGAGCAGCGGCGGTTCGCCGCGAACGCCTCCCATGAGCTGCGCACCCCGCTGGCGATCTCCCGGACGCTCCTCGACGTGGCCCGCGAGGACCCCACGCGGGACCGGGACGAACTCATCGAGCGCCTGCACGCCGTCAACACCCGGGCGATCGACCTCACCGAGGCCCTGCTGCTGCTCAGCCGCGGCGAGCGCGGCACCTTCACGCGTACGGACGTCGACCTCTCCCTCGTCGCGGAGGAGGTGTGCGAGACGCTGCTCCCCCTCGCCGAGCGGCGCCGGATCACGCTCGACGTGACCGGCGGCGCCGCCCGCACCAGCGGCTCGGCGGAGCTGCTGCTGCGGATGGTGACGAACCTCGTCCAGAACGCCGTCGTGCACAACCTCCCGGCGGACGGGACCGTGACGGTGCGCACGGAGGCGTACGGCGGCACGAGCGTGCTGCGGGTGGAGAACACCGGTCCCCGGCTGGCGCCGGAGCTGGTGCCGACGCTCACGGAGCCGTTCCAGCGCGGGGCGAAGCGCGTGCGCACCGACGAGCACGCCGGGGTCGGCCTCGGGCTCGCCATCGTGCGGAGCATCGTCCGCGCGCACGGCGGTGCCCTGCGGCTGGTGCCCCGCCCGACCGGCGGCCTCGTCGTCTCGGTGTGGCTGCCCGGCGCACCGGAGCGTGGCGTTACGGCGCGCCGAGCGGCGACGGCGGCCCGGTAGGAACGAAGCCTCCCGGGACGCGCGGTGTGTCACTCCTTGTCGCGCAGTTCGGCCGCGAGGGCGGTCAGCGGTGCGGCCTCCTCGGTGTGGCCGAGGGCGGTCAGCCGGGTGGCCGCGGCGTCGAGGCGGGCCAGGGCGGGGGCGCGGCGTTCCAGGTAGATGCCCTCCACGGCACCCGCGAGGCGGACGCACTCCGCCCACTCACCGGCGTGGTCCCCCTCCCCCGCCCCGGGCTCCCCGAGCAGGTCGCGGGCCTTCTCCAGGGCGGTCAGGGCGGCCTCATACTCCCCTGCGTAGGCGTTGACCCGCCCGTGTTCGTAGGCCAGGGCGGGGTCCAGGGGGCGGCCCTGGGCCTCGTACCCGGCGGCGCGGGCCTCGTCGGCGACGCGCTCGGCGTCGGTGAGGAACGCGAGGGCGCCGGTCAGGCCCTCGGCCCCCTGCTGCTGGGCCTGGAGGCGGGCGAGTTCGCGCAGGCAACTGCTGAGCTGCTCGTAGCGCGGCGCCCGGGCGTGGGCGGCCAGTGCCTGGTCCACCGCCTCCCGGGCGGGGCCGAACTCGCCCGACTCCGCGAGGAGTACGGCCGCCTCCGAGGCGATCATGGCGTGGCTGCCGGGGTCGTCGTCCCAGTCGGCCGACTCGGCGGCGAGGGCGAGGTACTCGGCGGTGGCGGCCTTGCGGTCCTCGCCCGTGTGCAGCGCGCGGGCGCGGGGCGGTCCCGCCGTCAGCGGGCGACCGGCGTGAACCGCACCCGCAGTGACCGCGGACCCCGGGTGAACACCCCCTGTTCGACGACTTCGTGGCCGTCGGCGAGCCGCATGTCGGGCATGGCGTCGAGGAGTTGGTTGACGCCGGTCTCGACCTCCGCCTTGGCGAGGAAGGCGCCGACGCAGAAGTGGCGGCCGAGGGCGAAGGCCAGGTGGTCGGCGGCGGCGGAGAACGCGGTCGAGGGGGTGAGGTCGTCGCGGAGGATGTCGAAGCGGTCGGGGTCGCGGTAGCGGTCGCCGTCCCGGTTGGCGGCGCCGATGAGGCAGGTGACGGTGGCACCGGCCGGGATGGTGCCGCCGCTGAGCCGTACCTCGGTCGCGGACTGCCGCATGATCATGTGGACGGGCGGGGTGTAGCGCAGCGTCTCGGCGAAGGCGCGGGCCACCAGGCCGCGGTCCGCGCGGACGGCGGCGAGCTGGTCGGGGTGGCGCAGCAGGTTGGCGAAGACGCTGGCGATGGCCTTGTCGGTGGTCTCGCCCCCGGCGGCGAGCAGCAGGCTGCAGAACGCCTTGATGTCCTCGTCGCTCATCTGGACGCCGTCGACCTGCGCGGCGCAGAGGGTGGACAGCAGGTCGTCACCGAGGTTGTCCCGGCGTTCCCGGACGATCGGCAGCAGGTACGCGGCGAACTCCTCCCGGGTCCGCTCCCCCGCCGCGGTCACCTCGGGGTCCCCGGAGAGGTTGCCGAGGTAGGCGATGACCGAGGTGTACCAGCGGTGGAAGCGGGCGTGGTCGGCCTTGTCGAGGCCCAGCATGTCCACGATGACGTTGATCGGGAAGCGCGTCGCGTACTCGGTGACCAGGTCGGCGGAGCCGGTGTGCCGGAATGCGTCGATGAGTTCGCGGGAGTCGCGTTCGATGACGGGCAGGAACCGCTCCTGGAGGTCGCGGCCCCGGAAGGCGGGGGCGACGAGGGCGCGCCGCACGGCGTGCTCACGGCCGCTGAGCGACAGGATCGTCCTGCCGTGCACCGGCTCGACCTGCCAGGCGTAGTTCTCGGTGGTGAACTCGCCGTCGCGGTCCTTGAAGACCCGCTCGACGTCCTCGTACCGGGAGATGACGTAGCTGCCGGTGGCCTCGTGCCAGTGCAGCGGGGCGCTCTCGCGCAGGACGCGGTAGGCCGGGTAGGGGTCCGCGGCGAACTCGGGTGAGAGGAGGTCGGGGACCTGCCGCGCGGTGGACATGGAACCCCCCGGGAGATCGGCGACGACGTACCCGCGCCTCACGGTAGTCGAGCACCCACCGCACGCACAGGGGCGCACGGCCCCGCACGCCCCTCACGCGGGCGCGCTCCGCCCACTTCCTTCACTTCCACGACACACGTTCTTCACATTCGATAGGCTCCCGCCCGCACTGTTCGCACCATCGAGGGGGGATCACCTCATGCGCATACGCACCGCCGTGGCGACCACCGCCGCCGCCACCGGCATCCTCGCCGCCGTGGCCGCCGCGCCCGCCCAGGCCACCGAGTACACCTCGGCGCTGAAGATCAAGGGCATCCAGTACGACGCTCCGGGCTCGGACGACAACCGGTGCAGTGGGGGCAACACCCGGGACGAGTACCTGACGATCAAGAACTACTCCAGCAGCACGACCGTCAACCTCAAGGGCTACGTCGTCAAGGACGCCGCTGGCAACCGGTTCGCCTTCCCCGCCAACCACTACCTCCAGCCCGGCGACTACGTGAAGCTGCGCGGCGGGCGGGGCACCGACTCCGACGCCAACAACGTCGTCTACCGACAGAACTGCAATTTCATCTGGAACAACGACAAGGACACCATCTACTTCTACAAGCCCTCCGGGTCCCGCGCCGACGTCCACTCCTACACCAAGCGGGACAACGACCGGGACGGCAACGGGTACATCAACTACCACGGCTGACCGACCCGTTGCGCACCGCGGTGTTGGAGGACCGGGTGGCGCCCGTTTCGGGGACGCCGCGGTGCCCGGGGGCGTGCGGCTGGAGTGGACCGGCCCGGCGGGAAACCGGCTGTACGTCAAGCGGGGCCGTCCGGGCCGCTGACGCCCGCGTGCCCGGCTGTCATCATGCCCAGGGGACGACGGGCCGGCGGCAGAGGGGAACGGGCGAACGATGAGGGTCATCGTCGTGGGTGCCGGTGTGCTGGGGCTGAGCGTCGCGCGGCAGCTCGCCCTCGGCGGTGCGGAGGTCGTCCTGCTGGACCGGCGGGGGGCCGGTGCCGGTACCACCGCGACCACCTTCGCCTGGACCAATTCGAGCCGGAAGCCCGATCCGGACTACCACCGGCTGAACGTCGCCGGGATGGCGGAGCACGCCAGGCTCGCCGGGCAACTGCCCGGCGAGCCGTCGTACTTCCCCAGCGGGGCGCTGCAATGGGCGGACTCCGCGCACGAACGACGCCTCGCCGACAACGTGGAACGGCTGCGGTCGCTCGGCTACCCCGCCCGCTGGATCACGGCCGGGGAGGCCACGCGCATCGCGGGCGACCTGCGGATTCCGGAGACCATCACGGCCATCGCGCACTTCCCCGGCGAGGGGTACGTGCTGCCGGACCTCTTCGTGGCGAACCTGCTGGCGGACGCCGAACGGCACGGCGCCAGGCTGGTTGTCGGGGAGGTCGTGGCCCTCGACGACCGGCCTGACGGGGTGTCCGTCACGCTGGCCGACGGCGAGGTCCTCGCGGGCGACCGGGTCGTCCTGGCGGCGGGCCGCTGGACCCAGGGGCTCGCCGCGGGGATCGGCGTGGACATCCCCCTGGTGACGGAGACGGGCCGGGGAGCGCAGACCGTCGGTCTGCTCGGGTACGTCAGGTCCCCGGAACTCGGCCTGCGCTGTGTGGTCCACAGCCCCGGCCTCAACCTGCGCCCCGCCGCCGGCGGACAGACCGTCGTCCAGGCCCTCGACCTGAACGCGGAGGTCGACCCGGCGGCCCCGCCAGCTCCGGACGGGGACCTGGCCCGCACCCTCGCCCGGCGGTTCGCCGCCCTGCTGACCGGCCGCCCGGCCCACGCCCCGCGGATCGACCTGCGCGTCGCGTTCCGGTCCCTGCCCGCGGACGGGCACACCATCGCCGGGTACGCCTCCGCGCGGTCCCGCGTCTACCACCTGGTCTCACACAGCGGGATCACCCTGGCGCCGGTCCTCGGACGGCTGGCCGCGGCCGAGGTCAGCACCGACCAGGAGCAGGACCTCCTCACGTCCTTCCGGCCCACGCGGTTCACCGGTGTCCGCCGTTCGGACTTCGAGGTCGACCAGCGCGCCACCACGCTGGGTGAGCAGTAGACCACACGTCCTTCCCGGCCGTGTCAAGCACTACGTCCGAGTAGGGCCGTACATTTTCCTGATCCCGGCATACTTTTGCTGGTTTCAGAAAAAGTTGGGGTCGTTTCAGGTTCAACGTATGGACACCGGTAGCGAAAGCCTCCTACTGTCTCGCCTCGACCCGGACGTTTCGCCGACGTTGCACGGACATGCCCCGATTGACGGGCCGTCCCACCGCACGCTCGTGCCCGAGCAACCACCCCCCACCTGTGTTCCGTTCAGCTCCGCCCGCGCTTGCGCCGCACACGAACGAGGAGTGACCGTGAGACCGTCACACAGGGACTTCGACCGCAGGTCGTTTCTGAGAGCCACCGCCGGAGCCACCGTCGCGGTGGGCGCCGTCACCCTGGCGGGAGCCGTGCCCGCCGCCGCGGCGGACGCCGAACCCAACCACGGCGCGGGGGCGTTGAGCATTCCCCGGGACCGGATCTCCATCCAGCTCTACAGCATCCGCGACAAGGTGAGTTCCCTCGGGTTCGCCGTGGTCTTCGAGGAACTGTCCCGGATGGGCTTCACCGAGGTGGAGTTCGCGGGCTACACCCAGTCCACCGCCATCCTGGGCCGCCAGATCACCGTCCCGGAGATCCGCCGACTGCTCGACGACAACGGGCTGAAGGCCGTGGGCAGCCACGTCGGCATCAACGCGCTGCGCACCGACCTCCAGCGCCAGCTCGACATCGCCGAGGCCCTCGGGATGCCGCACATCGGCACCGCCAACGCGCCCAGTTCCCTCAACACCGTCGACGGCTACCGGGCCGCCGCCGCGGAGTTCAACACCTGGGGCGCCGAGGCGAGCGCGCGCGGGCTGAAGCTCTACCAGCACAACCACGCGGGCGAGTTCGCCTTGGCCACCGACCAGCCCGAGGTCCGGCTGTACGACGTGTTCCTGGAGCACACCGACCCGCGCCACGTCTACCTCGAACTGGACGTCTACTGGGCGTACGTGGGCCAGTACCGCTGGCCCGGCTTCGACCCTGCCGCGTACGTCCGCCGGTTCCCGGACCGCTACCCGCTGTTCCACATGAAGGACGGCGCCACCAACGCGGAGAACGCCAACGGCTACGACATCGTCGAGTTCGGCGCCGGTGACCTGCCCTGGCAGCGGTTCATCCACTCCATCGGCCCGCGCGGCACGCACGTCGGCGTCTGGGAGCAGGACACCGCGCCCAACGCCCTGCCGAACCCGCCGGGTTCGCTGGGGGCGGCGGAGCGCAGCTACCAGGCGCTGTCGGCGCTGCTCGACTGACGCCGCCCTCCTCCACCGAGCCCTCTGCGCTTCCCGCGCTTCCTCCGGCGTTCCCGCTCCCGGCTTCCTGACCGCGCGTCCACACGCGCCCGGCGAAGGAGACACACGACCGATGCACCGCACCCTCAGACGCTGGGCGGCCAGAGCCGCACTCGCGTCCCTGCCGCTGGCCGGGCTCGTCCTGCCCGCGGCCCAGTCCGCCGCCGCGGCGGACGACCCGGCCCTCGACTGGGCCAACTACGAGCGCGTCACGCTCACCAAGAGCGTCGGCGAGCCCATCGACCTCGCCGTGCTGCCCGACAACCGGGTCCTGCACACCGCCCGCAACGGTGACCTGCGGCTCACCGATCCCAACGTCGGCACGACCACGGTCGTCAACCACATCGACGTCTACCGCAACTCGGAGATGGGGCTCCAGACCGTCACCCTGGACCCGGACTTCGAGGACAACAAGTGGGTCTACCTCTACTACTCCCCGCCGCTGGACACCCCCGCCGGTTCGGCCCCGCAGACCCTGCCCGCCGGTGAGGACGACTCCTACTGGGCGCGCTGGGAGGGCTACGACCTGCTGGCCCGCTTCAAGTGGACCGGCGACGGGCTCGACCTGTCGAGCGAGCAGGAGATCATCCGGGTGCCGCACACCCGCGGCCAGTGCTGCCACGTCGCCGGTGACGTCGACTTCGACGCCGACGGCAACCTGTACCTGGCCACCGGCGACAACACCCCCGCCAGCGGCCCGAACACCAACGGCTACGCGCCCATCAACGACGCGCCCGGCTACAACCCGGGCCTGGACACCCGGCGCGGCGCGGGCAACACCAACGACCTGCGCGGCAAGATCCTGCGCATCCGGCCCGGGGCGGACGGCGGCTACACCATCCCCGAGGGCAACCTGTTCCCGCCGGGCACCGCGAAGACCCGCCCGGAGATCTACGTCATGGGTGTGCGCAACCCGTTCCGCATCGACGTGGACGACGCCACCGGCACCCT
The DNA here is from genome assembly GCF_042674625.1 of Streptomyces flavalbus. Classification (NCBI taxonomy): domain Bacteria; kingdom Bacillati; phylum Actinomycetota; class Actinomycetes; order Kitasatosporales; family Streptomycetaceae; genus Streptomyces; species Streptomyces flavalbus. The sequence goes on along the minus strand of NZ_JBHTEB010000001.1, from coordinate 7,597,289 downwards.
CTCCTGGGGCGACTACGGCCCCGACGCCGGTACCGCCAACCCGGACCGCGGCCCGATGGGCCTGGTCGAGTGGCAGACCACCAGCAAGCCGATGAACAGCGGCTGGCCGTACTGCACCGGCGACAACTCCCAGCCGTACCGGGACTTCGACTTCGCGACCCTCACCTCCGGGCCCGCGTTCGACTGCTCCGCCCCGGTCAACGACTCCCGCTGGAACACCGGCCTGACCACGCTGCCCCCGGCCGTCCCCGCCACCCTCTGGTACGGCGACCGGGACACCGACCAGCCCTGGCCCGAGCTGACCGCGTTCGGCTCCGGCACCGGCCAGGCCCCGATGGGCGGTCCCGTCTACCACTACGACGAGGACAACCCGGCGGGCACCAAGTTCCCGGCGTACTGGGACGGCAAGCACTTCTTCGGCGAGTTCTCCCAGGACTACGTGGCCGCCTTCACCTCGGACGGCCCCGACGGCCCGGTCAGCAAGATCGAGGACTTCCTGCCGAACACGGCCCTCACCGCGGGCGGCCAGCCGATCTGGGACAACCCCATGGACATGGAGTTCGGCCCCGACGGCTCCCTGTACGTCCTCGACTACGGCGACGGCTTCTTCCGCGAGAACCCCGACGCCGGGCTCTACCGCGTCGACTACACCGAGGGCAACAAGTCGCCGCACGCCGAGTTCACGGCCTCGAAGACCTCCGGGCGGGGGCCGCTTGAGGTGACCTTCGACGCCGGGGGCTCCACCGACCCCGAGGGCCGGGCCCTGACGTACGACTGGGACCTCGACGGTGACGGCAGCTACGACGCCACCGGCCGCACCGCCACCCACACCTACGCGGACGACGGCCAGTTCCAGGCCCGCCTGCGGGTGACCGACCCGCTGGGCCTGACCGCCCTCGCCTCCCGGCAGATCACCGTCGGCAACACCGCGCCGACGGTGGAGATCACCTTCCCGGCCCACGGCGGCTTCTTCACCTGGGGCGACACCGTCCCGTACGAGGTGAAGGTGACCGATCCAGAAGACGGCACCGACGGCGTCGACTGCGCCCGGCTGGCCTGGACCTTCGGTCTCGGGCACAACGAGCACGGGCACCCCGTCGACAGCGGCACCGGGTGCAGGGGCACGGTCGTCACACCGCAGGACGCCGGGCACGGCGCCACCGAGAACGTCTTCGGCGTCCTCGGCGTGACCTACACCGACGGTGGCGGCTCGAACGGCGTACCGGCCCTCACCGGCGAGGCGCAGGTCGTCCTCAACCCGTCCCTGCTGGAGGCCGAGCACGCCGACGTCCTGACCGGCGTCGAGGTCACCGACGACGCCACCGCGTCCGGCCTGCGCAAGCTCACCTCCTTCGACGCGGGGGACAGCATCGCCTACGGCCCCGTCAATCTCACCGGCGTCACCGCCGTACGGACGGTCGCCCACGGCGCCGGGGAACTCCGGCTCCGCTGGGACTCCGCCACCGCCGACCCGTTCGCGACGGTGCGCGTCCCGGCCGGGGACGGCTGGCAGACCGTCAGCACACCGCTCGCGGACGCGCCCTCGGGCACCGGTGTCCTGTACGTCACCTCCAGTGGCGGCGTGACGGCCGACGCCTTCGCCTTCACGGGCCCCGGCGTCGCCGACAAGGCCGGTCCGAAGATCACCGTCTCCGGTCTCACCGACGGCGCGCGGTACGGCGACTCCGCGACACCGGACCTCTCCCTCACCGCCGTGGACGCGGCGTACGGCGAGGTCCCGACGGCCGCCACGCTCGACGGGGACCCGGTCACCGCCGGTGAGCTGGAGCTGTGGCGACTGCCGCTCGGCACGCACGCCCTGGTGGTGACCGCCGAGGACCCGGCGGGCAACGGCACCACGACGAAGGTCACCTTCACCACGAGGACGTCCTTCACCGACGTACGGTCGCTGGTCGAGCGCTTCCACCAGCGGGGCCTGATCACCGACCAGGGCGCCGAGGACCTCCTCGACCGCCTCGACCAGGCCCGCCGCCACGCGGAGGCCGACCGGGACGGCCTGGCGGACAAGGCACTCGCCAGGTTCGCCGCCCTCGCCGCCGACCAGCACCTGGTGCGCGACACCACGGTGTCCGCCGCCCTCGTCCGCGACGCGCGCTGGCTGATGGACTGACGGATGGTGGCCCGCGGCCACCCCTCCCCTGGCGCCCCGCCGTGCGGCACCCTCCCGGTGCCGCACGGCGGGGCGCCGTACGTCACCTGCGGTTATCCCCACCTTCGGCGCGCCGGGACGCCCCCGGACCGGCCGGGTGATGGCTCCATGGTCCCGAGGCGCCCCCGCTCCGTACGTTCTTCCCAGGCCGGGCGGACGCGCCGCGGGCCGTCTCCACGCATCCGCCGAACACGGGAGCCCCACCATGGCCCTGGCCACCGGAACCGCCCCGCCGCACCCCGAGCGAACCAGCACCGCGAGCCAGTCCCCACCGGACACCGGCAGCGAGTTCGCGCCCTTGCTGCGCCTGGTCAAGGGGCAAGGGCTGCTCGACCGGCGCACCGGCTGGTACGCGCGCACCATCGCGGTCAACGCGCTCGGCCTGGCGGCCGTCGTCACCGGCATGGCGCTCATCGGCGGTTCGTGGTGGGTGCTCGCCCTCGCCCCCGTACTGGCCGTCCTGTGTGCCCGTACGGCGTTCATCGGCCATGACGCGGGCCACGCCCAGATCAGCGGCGACCGCGCCACGAACCGCCGCATCGGGCTCGTCCACGGCAACCTGCTGCTCGGGATGAGCTACGCGTGGTGGAACGACAAGCACAACCGCCACCACGCCAACCCCAACCACATCGCCAAGGACCCGGACGTCGCCGCCGACATCCTCGTCTTCACCAGCGAGCAGGCCGCCTCCCGCACCGGCTTCCGCGGCTGGCTCACCCGCCACCAGGCGTGGCTGTTCTTCCCCCTCACCCTCCTCGAAGGTCTCGCCCTGAAGCTCTACGGCTTCCAGGACCTGCGCCGCCAGACCGGCCGCGAGCGCCTGGTGGAGGGCACGCTCCTCGTCGCCCACGTCGCCGGGTACGTCACCCTGCTCCTGACGACCATGCCGCTCACGCACGCGCTCGCCTTCGCCGCGCTCCACCAGGCCCTGTTCGGGCTGCACCTGGGCCTGGCCTTCGCGCCCAACCACAAGGGGATGGACATGCCCGACCCGGACGGCGAGAAGTGGGGGCACCTGCGACGCCAGGTCCTCACCTCCCGCAACATCAGGGGCGGTGTCCTCACCGACTGGTTCCTCGGCGGCCTGAACTACCAGATCGAGCACCACCTGTTCCCCCACATGCCCCGCCCCCACCTGCGGCTCGCCCAGTCGATGGTGAAGGCCCACTGCCGCGACCTCCGCCTCCCCTACGCGGAGACCGGCCTCGTCGACTCCTACCGCCAGGCCCTGCGGCACATGTACGAGGTCGGAGAGCCACTGCGCGCCGACATCTGAGGTGTCCGGCATTACCCCTGACGTAATCGACCACGCTCCCGCGCTACGGCAGCGTGGCACACGTCAACGAGACCCCGAATAGGGTCCGGTCACCGCGGCCCGACGAGGAGTGCCCATGCCCGTCAAGTCCACTTCCACCCCGGCGAGTTCCGTCGCGGACAGCACGCGTCGCGTCGTCCAGGAGTTCCTGGCCGCCCGACTGGCCGGGGACGTCGAGCGGCTCGTCGCGCTCTTCGCGGACGACGTCGACTGGCTGCTCGCGGAGAACCCCGCCGTGCCGTGGATCCGGCCGCGCTCCACCGGAGCCGAGTGCGCCGCCCAGTTCACGGAGCTGGCCGAGCACACGGTGGCCGAGGACGCGCGGGCCAGCGTCGACACGTTCCTCGTCGACGGCACCGACGCGGTCCTGATGGGCCACCTCTCGGGGACCGTACGGTCGACGGGCAAGTCCTTCGCGGGCCCCTTCGCACTGCGCCTCACCGTGGAGGACGGCCGGATCACCCGCCACCACCTGTACGAGAACAGCGTCTCGATAGCGGAGGCGTGCACGCCCACCTCCTGAGGGCAGTTGGGGGCCCTGGCTCCCGTCAAGTCCCGAACGGGCAACTCCGCGCCCCTACGCAGGAATTGCTGGTTTGCCCCGGTTGACGGGCCGGACGTGCGCGATCTATTGACAGTGGGTTTCAGGAGCTTTACGTTTCGCCCTGCCTGAGAGCGCTCTCAGGCAGGGGTCCCGAACCCGCTCCACCGACGGTTCCGCAGCGGTCCACCACCCTCCCCAGGGCGCCGACGGCGCCCTTGCGGTGGTCCGCCGCCCGCCGTCGGCGAGACGAGATCCCGTCCTCCGCGATGACATGAGGTGTTCCCCATGCCAGTCCCCCCACCACGGCCGACCGCCGCGCTGGTCCTGACGGTCGCCCTGGCCGCCGTCGGCCTCGGCCCGGCCGCCACACCCGCGGCGGCCGCCACCGTCCCGGTGGGCGCCGGGAGTTACTCCGACACCCGGCCCTCCGGCACGACCGGCCCCACGACCAACACCGGCACACCGGTGACCCCCAAGGTCACCCAGGCCGCGCAGGGCAAGCCCGTACCCACCAACGACTGGTGGTCCTCGCTGGCCTTCCAGCGCTACGGCGACAACCCGTACTCCACCCCCATGTACGGCCACCCGCTCACCTACCAGGCCGTCTCCGGCGGACTCGAGGTCGGCTACCCGACCAGCCCGGCGATCGTCGGCGACGGACGCCAGTACGAGTACGCGCACAAGCGGGACCTGACGATCGGGCTGAGCGGGCTCAACTCGCCCGACACGAAGGCCGACGCGTGGTCGGACTGGACCGTCACGCCGTACTGGTCGGACGGGACGCGCACGCTGCGCACCACCATCGGGCACGGGATGCCGTTCGTGTACGCCCAGGGCAGCGGCGGCAACGCCCAGATCACCACGGCGTCGACCCCGACCGTCTTCTCCGACCAGGGCAACGTCGTCGGCATCACCGTCGGCGGGCACCACTACGCCCTGTTCGGGCCCAGCGGCAGCGACTGGAACGTGTCCGGGACGACGGTCAGCACCGGCCTCGGCACCCGGGACTACTTCTCCGTGGCCGTCCTGCCCTCCACCGACGCGCTGGCCACGTACCGGAAGTACGCCTACAGCTTCGTCACCGGCTCGCAGGTGGAGTGGAGTGAGTCGGGCGGCACCGTCCGGGCCACCTACCGGGTCACCACCGAGGCCAAGGAGGGCACCGAGCGCGGCACGGTGCTCGCCCTCTACCGGCACCAGTGGATGAACACCGCCGACACCCTCACCCCGTACACCTATGTGTCGCCGCGCGGCACGATGAAGGTCCGCGAGGCGACGTCGTTCACCACCAGCCAGAAGACCGCGCCCGTGCTGCCGGGGCTGCCGAGGACCGACGCCGTGGACACCGCCCGGCTGCGGACCTACCTGAACGAGGTCGCCTCGGCCTCCGACCCGTTCTCCGGGGCCACCGACACCTACTGGACCGGCAAGGCGCTCGGCAAGCTGGCCCAACTCGTGCCGCTCGCCGAGCAGATCGGTGAGACGGCCGTCCGGGACAAGCTGGTCGCGCTGCTCAAGGGCCGGCTCCAGGAGTGGTTCACGGCGGGCGGAGCGAGCGAGTTCTCCTACGACCGGGACTGGAAGACCCTGATCGGCTACCCCGCCTCCTACGGCAGCGACGCCGAACTCAACGACCACCACTTCCACTACGGCTACTACGTGTACGCCGCCGCGATCGTCGCCCAGTACGACGCCTCCTGGGCGGCGGACTCCGCGTGGGGCGGCATGGTCAAGGCGCTGATCCGCGACACCGCCAACCCCAGCCGCACCGACGGCGCCTTCCCCTTCCTGCGCGGCTTCGACGTCTACGCCGGGCATAGCTGGGCCTCCGGCCACCAGGGCTTCGCGGCGGGCAACAACCAGGAGTCCTCCTCGGAGTCCACCAACCTGAGCGCCGCCCTGGTGCTGTGGGGCGCCGCGACCGGTGACACCTCCCTGCGGGGCCTGGGCAGCTACCTGCTCGCCACCGAGAGCGCGGCGATCGCGCAGTACTGGTTCGACGCCGACCAGCAGGTGTTCCCCCAGGCCTTCACCCATGACACCGTCGGCATGGTGTGGGGCAGCGGCGGCGCGTACGCCACCTGGTGGACCGCCAACCCCGAGGAGATCCACGGCATCAACGTGCTGCCGGTGACCGCGGGCGGCTCCCCGCACCTGGGCGGGTACAAGGCGGCGATCCGCCGCAACCTCGCCGAACTCGAGCGCGAGAACGGCGGGCCCGCGGTCGAGTGGCGCGACATCCTCTGGGAGTTCGAGTCACTGGCCGACCCGGCCGCCGCGAAGGCCAAGTGGGACGCTGGCAACGCCGGATACACCCCCGAGCAGGGCGAGTCCAAGGCCCACACCTACCACTGGATCGCCACCCTGGACGCGCTCGGCGCCCCCGACCCCTCGGTGACCGGCGACATCCCGACCTCGGCCGTGTTCAGCAAGAACGGCGTGCGCACCTACGCCGCCCACAACCACGGCTCCACCTCCCGCACCGTCACCTTCTCCGACGGCAAGACGCTCACCGTCCCGGCCCGGTCCACCGCGACGGGGACCGGCACCGGTACCGACCCGGGCACTCCGCCGGGTACGTCCACCGGCAACACCTTCCAACTGCGCACGGGCGGCACCCTCACCACCGCCACCGGTGCCACGGCGGGCGCCGACACCATCGCCTCCGCCGGTGGCGACAACCACGACGGAACGCCCACCAACCCGCTCGTCTACCAGGTCACGGGCGTCAACGGGCGACTGAAGTCGGGCGGCACGACCGCCTTCCGCCTCCCCGTCGACTCCGGCACGGCCATCGCGGTCGCCCCCCAGGTCCGGATCAGCTACGACCTCACCGGTGACGGCACCTTCGACCGCGTCGAGACCTACCGGTACTTCGCCACCGACCCGGTCACCGGGTGGGAGGACTACACCCAGGGCACCGGCCTGAAGTCCGCCTCCGGAACCCTCGGCGACCTGGTGAACGGAACCGTACGGCTGGAGGTGTGGAACGCGATCGGCAACGCCACGTCGCGGGTGCGCACCGGCACGGAGACGTCCGTGGTGGTCATCCCGTACGAGTGACGCGGACGGTGACCGACGGCCGATGACGGTGGCCGCGGGGCCTTGGCCCGCGGCCACCGTCGCCGTGCGGGCGAGCACGGCCCGGGGTCAGGCGGGGGCGCCGTGGAAGCCGCGCGGCCCGTCGAAGGTGAAGCGCGCCCATGTGGAGGGGACGTACGCGGCCACGGTGTAGCGCACCGGCCCGTGGCCGCCGACCGCCCCGACAGCGAGCGGCCGGTCGAACCTCATCGTGGGCCACGACCGGTCGGGCCACAGCACGTCGCAGTCGCCGGAGAGGGTGTCGAGCAGGGCACCCACCTTGTGCGCCTTCGCGGGCAGCAGGCGCTGGTGAACGTTGTGGACACCCATGCGGCCTCCCAACGATCCTCGCCTCACCCGGGGGCCCGGTGAGCCACGGCCGACGAGGGCTGGTCGCGGCGACTCGTCGGCGGCAGTCCTGAACGGTCACGGCGACGGGGCCGCCGGGCAGGAACCGCGCGCGGCGTTCCCGCCGGGCCAGGCTGCCCGTCAGGCACGGTCGCCACGGCCCCCGGGCTGTTCCTCCCCGAGTCCGCCTCAGTTCGTGTCCGTCGGCGGCGGTCAGTCTCGTACGTGCAGCCCGAAACCTGTGCGGCCCGCGGGCTCCAGGCCCTCCTTCAGACGCAGCGACGGGATCTCGTAGTCGCCGAAGTTCTGCCGCCGGAACGGGATCGGCTCGGTCGACTCCAGGGTGAGCAGGCGCTGCTCCCATGCCTTGGCGACGTCCGGCCACGTCTCTTCGGTCATCCGGTCGACGCCGTAGAGCACGAAGGGCGGCAGCACCTCGATACCCGGGTAGTAGAGGATGCCGTGCTGGAACGGGAACAGCAGGTCGTCGATGGGGCCGTTGATCCCGCGAGCGCCGTAGTGCGACTCCGGTCCGCCGACGGTCACCGACAGCAGGGCCTTGCGGCCCGCGAGGGTGCCCTCGCCGAAGCGCTCGCCGTACTTGGTGTCGCTGTGCTCGCCGACTCCGTACGCGAAGTGGTAGGTGAACACCCGGTCCACCCAGCCTTTGAGGATGGCGGGCATGGTGTACCACCACAGAGGGAACTGGAAGATGATCGTGTCGGCCCAGAGCAGCTTCTCCTGCTCGGCGCGGATGTCCTCGGTGAGCGTCCCGGCGTCGAAGGCCCGGCCCGAGTCCGCCGCGACCCTCAGCGGGCTTGAGGCGTGGGGGCCGTAGTCCGCGGCGTCCAGCACCGCCTTCCAGTCCATCGCGTACAGATCGCTCACCCGTACCTCGTGCCCGGCGCCTTCCAAGGTGGACACCGCGAGGTCCTTCAGCGAGCTGTTGAGGGACCGCGGTTCCGGGTGGGCGTGGACGATCAGCGTCTTCATGGGAACTCCTGGGGATCGGATGCCCCCGATCCTGGGCGTCCGGGCGCCCGGCGTTCAGGGGCTCCTCTTCCTGGGCCGGGAGTTCCTGGTATCGGCAGGGCCACCTTCGCGGGGGCCGACGCGGTGATACTGGAGGGCATGGAGGATCTCGCGCACTTCCTGCGGACCCGGCGCGGCCGGGTCGACCCGGCCACCGTCGGCATCCCCACCGACAGCCGCCGCCGGGTCGCGGGGCTGCGCCGCGAAGAGGTCGCGCACCTGTCCGGCGTCAGCGTCGACTACTACGTACGCCTGGAGCAGGGCCGCGCGAAGCAGCCCTCCGAGCAGATCCTCGACGCGCTCGCCCGCGTCCTCGGCCTCGACGAGACCGAACGCGGGCACCTCGACCGGCTCGCCCGGCAGCGCCGCCGCGGGGCGAAGGTGCCGGGCGGGCGGGTCCGGCCCGAGCTGCTGCGCGTCCTCGACCTGATCACCGACGCACCCGCGCTGATCATGAACCACCGCTTGGACGTGCTGGCCGGGAACCGCCTCGCCGGGCTCCTGCTCGGCCAGCCGATACCGGGGCTGAACACCGCCCGGCACATCTTCCTCGAGGAGGCCGAGCGCGGTCTGTACGCGGACTGGGAGACGTGCACCCTGGACGTGGTCGGGCATCTGCGCCTGGCCGTGGGCCAGTTCCCCGAGGACCCTCGCCTGGCCTCGCTCATCGGAGAGCTGGCGATGGGCAGCGAGCGCTTCCGCCGCCTCTGGGCTCGTGCGGACGTCCGCGCCCGCACCCATGGGCGCAAGGCGTACCGGCACCCGCTGGTCGGCCTGCTCGAACTGCACCAGGAGAACCTCGCGCTCCCCGACGCCACGGGCATGGAGCTGCTGGTGCTGTCCGCGGCCCCCGGCAGCCCCACCGAGGACGGCTTGCGCCTGCTCGCGGGCCTGGACACGGACGGCGGCGACACGCGTCCCACCGTCACCACCCGAGTCCGCGAGTAGCCCGCCGACGCCCTGCTCGGCGGCCAGCAGGGGAGCCCGTCCGGGGAGGGGAGCAGGCCCCGACAGAGGGACGGGACGCCCTGCGGAGGGCCCCGGTGAACGGCGCGCGCGTCGCCTCCCTGCGCACGGGCGCCTTCGCACTGGCCCAGGCTGGTCTCCTCGACGGGCTCCCCGCCACTACCCACCGGGGGCTGGCCGCCGACCTCGCCACCCGGTTCCCGTCCGTCGACGTCCAGCCCGGCCTCCTCTTCGTGGAGGACGGCGGCATCTTGCCCTCGGCAGGGCCCGCCGCGCGGCTCGCGGTCGTGCCTGTCGTACGGCCGGGCGGCCAGTCCCCGTTCATCGCCCCTCGACCGCCCACTCACCCTGACCGGCCTGGCCCCAGCACGCGCGAGCTTCGACCGGGCGCCCGCTGGCACCTCCCGCTGACAACGGAAGCACGAGGAGCGAAGGAGTCGGCCTCGCTGTGCGCCACGTCGCGGGCTACTCGCCGCCCAGGTCGGTCAGGTGGAGTTGGCCGCGGGAGGTGATGGTCAGTTTCTGGAAGATGCGGCGGAGGTGTTGGCCTACCGTGCGGTGGGAGATGAACAGGCGGGTGCCGATCTCGCGGTTGGTCATGCCGGTGGCGGCCATTCTGGCGATCTGGAGTTCCTGCGGGGTGAGGCCGTCCGCCGAGGAGGGGGTCGGTCGGCCGACCGCCTCGCCCGCCGCGCGGAGTTCGGCGCGCGCGTCCTCGCCGAACGCGGTGACGCCCAGGGCGTCGAAGCTCTCCAGGGCCGCGCGCAGTGGGCGTCGGGCCTCCAGGATGCGGCGTCGGCGGCGCAGCCACCGGCCGTAGGAGAGCAGGAGCCTCGCCCGGTGGAGGGGCCAGTTGGTCAGCAGGCGGGTGTCGAGGGCCTGTTCGTAGGCGGTCTCCGTCTCGTCCTCGGGGGCGATGAGGGGGCGGGTGTAGGTGGTCATGGCCTTCAGGAAGGGTGCCGTCGTTCGCTGGGCCAGGGTGTCGAGTTCGGTGAAGTAGTGGAGCGCCTCGGTAGCGCGGTGCGTGCGGGTCGCCGCCTCGATCAGGTCCGCGATCCCCCAGTGGCCGACGAAGGGGTGGTAGGCGACGTCGGCCGGGTCCAGGACGCGCGCCAGGTGCTCGTAGGCGTCGTTGTACTGCTTGTTGACCAGGGCGTACCGGCCCCTGGCGAACTGGGCGAAGGCGAGGATGGACTGGGCGCCGACGGAGAGCAGTTCCGCCTCCGTGGTCCGCAGGAGTTCGCTCGCGGCGTCGGATTCGCCGCGCTCCCCGGCGAGCGTGGCCAGGGCCAGGTCGGCCACGTGGGCCCAGCGGGTGCGGCCGGTGTCGCGGGACAGGCGCCGTGACTCGTCGGCGGCGGTCCGCGCCAGCCGGTGCTTGCCCAGTTGGATCGCCGCCCACGCCTGGGACGCCAGCGCTTCACCGAGCAGTCCGAGGCGGCCCTGGTGGCGCAGCCCGTCGACGGCCGCGCAGAGGTACGGCCAGGCGAGGTCGTACGCCCATACGGCGGTCAGCGAGGCGCCCAGCGCGTGCTGTTCGGCGGGGTCGTCGACGGCCCCGGGCGCGAGCTGGGACGTGCGGTCGATGACCCAGGCGGCCTCGGCCACGGGGTCGGCACAGGCGGCGACGGACAGGACCATCGGGTCGCCGTCGTCGCGCTGCAGGCGCCGCGCCGCCTTGACGACGAGGGCGCGGGTCTCCTCGGACGGATGGCCGTACCAGCAGCCGATGGACAGCGGCCACAGCGCCCGGAGCGCCAGCGCCGCGCCGTCGTTCTCGGCTCCGGCCAGTTGGTCCGCCACGTCGGCGAAGGACCGTACCCACTCGGGGGTGAACCAGCTCTCCTCGTTGAGTGACTCCGACCAGAGGGTGAGGCGGAGCCGTTCGTCGGGGGTGAGGCGGGTCGAGCGTGCCTCGGCGAGCTGTCGACGGGCGGTGGCCGCCTCACCCAGCTCGAAGTTGATCTCCGCTGAGCGCAGCAGCAGACGGCCCCGGTGGGTGTGCGGGCGGCTGAGCGGGGCGGCCTGTCGCAAAGCCTCGGCCGCGGCGCGCGGCGCACCGCGGCCAAGGGCCCGGTGGGCGGCCTGTTCGAGGTCGAGCGCGACGTCGTCGTCCGGCCCCTGGGTCGCGGCGGCGCGGTGCCACGCCCGGCGTTCGGGCTGGTCGGCCAGGACCGTCGCCACCGCCGCGTGCGCGGCCAGTCGTCGCGACGCGGGGGCCGCGTGGTAGACCGCCGAGCGGACCAGCGGGTGACGGAAGCGCACCTCGTGGCCGTTCAGTTCGAGGAGCTGGGCGGTGACGGCGGGTTCCAGGGCGTCGAGCGAGTCGGCGCGGTCGTCGAGGCTTCTCGCGGCGCCGAGGATCTCGGCGAGGTCGCCCTCGTCGTCGACCGCCGCGATCAGCAGGACGGTCTGGCTGGCCTCCGGCAGGGCCGCCGCCCGGGAGAGGAACGAGCGTTCCAGGCGCCGGGTGGTGGGCATCCAGGGGAGCAGCGTCCGCGGGACCCTGCGGTCGCTCGTGAGGGTCGCCGGGAGTTCGACCAGGGCGAGCGGGTTGCCGTGGGCCTCGGCCAGCAGGCGGTCACGGACGGGGCGGTCGAGGTCGGGTGCGTGGTCCGTGAGCAGGGCGAGCGCGGCGTCCTGGTCGAGCGGTGCCAGCGGCAGCTCGGGCAGTCCCGCGTCGGTGAGTACGGTGTCGTAGCCCTCCCGTACGGCCATGAGCATGACGACACGGTCGGCTTCCAGCCGTCGTGCGACGAAGGCCAGCACCTCGCTGCTCGGGCCGTCGATCCACTGGGCGTCGTCGATCAGCAGGACGACGGGGGTCTCTTCGGCCAGGCCGCTGACGAGTTCGAGTGCCGCCAGTCCGACGGCGAACATGTGGGGTGCGTCGCTGTCCGCCATCCCGAACGCCGCGTACAGGGCCTGCCGTTGCCGGGCGGGCAGCGTCGGGGTGTGGTCGGTGAGCAGCGGGGCGAGCAGTTGGTGCAGTCCGGCGAAGGGGACCGACGCCTCGGACTGGACGCCGAGCGCCGAAAGGATCCGGCCACCGCGCGCGCCCGCGCTCTCCCGTACCGCGCTGAGCAGGGACGTCTTGCCGATCCCGGCCTCGCCGCGCAGCAGCAGCGCGCCGCCCGCCCCGTCGAGGGCACGGGAGACCAGGTCCGACAGCAGTCGCAGCTCGGCGTCGCGTCCGTAGAGCATGTCCGCCTCCCGCGCCGTGTCCAGGAGACCGCCCCGACCCCGCGGCGTGACCGGCTGTCCGGCCCTTCGGCTGGAAGTGAACGTTTCTCCAGTGACCAGAAACTAGCACGTCGGCGCGGGTGTGGTCCGGCCCCGACCGAGCACTGGCGCGGGGAGCCACGTCACCGGTCGTCGCCGTCCCCCGCCTCCGGCGCCTCCAGTGGGATCGGTATCCGTACGTGGACGGAGGTGCCGCCGCCGGGCGGTGAGTCGATGGTCAGCGTGCCGTCGAAGGCGGACACCCGGTCCGCGAGCCCGGTCAGACCGGTACCGGCCTTCGCCTCCCCCACGCCGCCGACACCGTCGTCCACCACCCGGATGCACAGGACGTCCGTCAGCTCCAGCTCGATGTCGATCCGGGACGCCTGGGCGTGCTTGACGGCGTTGGTCACCGCCTCGGCGACGACGAAGTACGCGTTGGACTCCACGGCCGAGGGCATCCGGCGGTCGACCCGGCTCTCCACGACGGCGGGCACCGGGCACCGGGCCGCCAGCTCCCGCACCGCCGCCACCATGCCCTTCATCGTGAGCACCAGCGGGTAGATCCCCGAGGCGAGCGACCGCAGTTCGTCGATCGCCGTCTGCGCGTTGTCGATCGACTGGGTCAGCAGCTCGACCGTGGTCGTCTCGGTGTCGGGGACCATCTCCCGCGCGAGCCGCAGGCCGATCATCAGGCTGACGAGCCGCTGCTGCGCCCCGTCGTGCAGGTCGCGGGCCGTGCGCCGGTGCACCGCCTCGACGCTCTCCATGACACGGCGGCGGCCGTCCTGCAAGGACGCGGCCATGGTGTTGAAGGAGGCGCCCAGCGCGCCGGTCTCGGCCACCCTGCTGGGCGAGATCCGCACCGACAGATCGCCGCCCGCGAGTCGCTGCGCCGCCTCCGCGACACCGCGGACGGGGCGTACGACGGCCCGGTGCTGGAGGACCGTGAAGGCGGCCACCAGCAGCACCGACGCCGCCAGCCCCAGGCCCGCGGCGATCACCGCACGGTGGGAGTTGGTCCGCGCGGCGGTCTCCCGGGCGTCCAACTGGGCGCGCTCGCTCGCCATGTAATGGTCGAACTGGGCGCGGAGGGTGTCTACGCGGCGCTTCCCCTCGGCCGTCGCGGTCAGGCCGGAGGCGGCGGGGTCGCCCCGCCGCACCCCCTCCACCAGCGGGACGGAGTAGTCGCGCAGCAGGGACTCGACGCTCTTCGTGATCTGCTCGGCCGCGCGCCGCTGGTCCGCGGAGGTGGTGGAACCGGTGAACCGCCTGGCCTCCGCGGGGAGTTCCTCGCGCGCCTCCCGCCACGGCTGGAGGAACTCTCCCGCTCGGTGATCACGTATCCGCGCTGGCCCGTCTCGATGTCGAGGACGAGTTGCTCCATGGCCCCGGCTTCTACGAGGGCCGTACGGGAGGCCCGCCGTGCGGAGGTGGAGTCGTTCGCGTCGGCGATGGCCCACAGCAGCACCACGAACGCGACACCTATCAGCAGGGCGAGCAGCCCGCTCGCCGCGACCGTGAGGCCCGTCAGCCCCAGCCGTCGAGCCTGGCCCCGTCTTCGCACCCTCATGTTCCGCCTAGCTAGGGAGTGTTGCTGTCAGTCACGTGGGGGGCCTCTTCTCGACGGCAGTCACTTGGCAGCCGCGAGAAAGACAGTAAGACACAGAACATGAGCCAATCATAGGGTCAGCGCGCATCTGACATGACTGACATCACTGACATGGCTGCTGACATGACTCCACGCCTGTGGGGCTGGCCGTAGGCCCGTGGCGGACAACCCCATGTCAGGTCACCGGGATCGCACTACAGCCCCGGTCGCGGGTGAGTCCCCAGACTCGGAGCATTCCGAGCCCCACCATGAGTACGAGGAGTACGACATGACTGTCCCGCGCACCGGCACACCCTCCCGCGGCCTGCTGATCGGGGGCCGTGAGGTGCCCGCCCTGTCCGGCCGGACCACCGACGACGTCGATCCGGTGACCGGGGAGGTGTACCTGACGGTGCCGGCGGCCGGTCCCGAGGACGTCGCCCGGGTCGTGGACGCCGCACACGCGGCCTTCGCCGAGTGGGCCGCCACCCCTCCGTCCACTCGCAGGGCCCTACTGGAGCGGGCGGCCGACCTGATGGAGGCGCGGTCCGGCGAGTTCACCGACATCATGATCCAGGAGACCGGCGGCACCCGGACCTGGGCCGCGTTCAACATCCGGATGTCCGCCGACCTGATCCGGCAGGCCGCGGGCATGGCCACGCGTCCCGTGGGCTCCGTACTGGCCAGCGACGTGCCGGGCGAGTGGTCGATGGCGGTCCGCGAACCCGCGGGCGTGGTCGCCGCGTTCGTCCCGTGGAACGGTCCGCTGATCCTGTGCACCCGGGCGATCGCGGTCGCCCTGGCCACCGGCAACCCCGTCGTCGTACGGCCCAGCGAGGACGCCCCCGTCACCTCCGGCTACTTCCTCGCGGACGTCCTCGCGGACGCGGGCGTCCCGGCCGGGGTCGTCAACGTGCTCACCAACGACCGGACCGACGCGCCCGCCGTCGTCGAGGCGCTCATCGCCGACCCGCGCGTGCGCCGCGTCAACTTCACCGGGTCCACGCCGGTCGGCCGTATCGTCGGACGGCTCGCCGGGGAGCACCTCAAGCCCGTCATCCTGGAGTTGGGCGGGAAGAACCCCATCGTGGTGCTCGACGACGCCGATCCGGTGTACGCGGCGTCCGGGATCGCCGTCGCCAAGTTCATGAACTCCGGTCAGATCTGTCTCTCCGTCGACCGGGTCATCGTCCAGAACGGCGTCGCGGACGCCTTCGTGGAGGCCTTCCTCGCCAAGGTGCGCACGGTCGGGCAGGGCGCCGCCGAGGGCGAACACACCCTCGTGGGGCCGATGATCAACGCCCGGGCCGCCGAGCGCGTCGCCGGTCTCGTCGCGGACGCCGTCGCCAAGGGCGCCACCGTCCTGTACGGCGGCGGCCCCGCCGAGGGCTCCTTCTACCCGGCGACCGTCCTCACCGACGTCACCCCGGACATGCGCGTCCACACCGAGGAGGTCTTCGGCCCGGTCGCCACGGTCTACCGGGTGGAGACCGAGGACGAGGCCGTCACCCTCGCCAACGACACCGAGTACGGCCTGTCGAGCGCCGTCTACACGGAGAACGGCGGCCGTGGGCTGGCGGTGGCGCGTCGGCTGCGCCACGGCAACGTGCACATCAACGACCACTCCGTCGCGGACGAGCCGCAGGCGCCGGTCGGCGGGGTGAAGGACAGCGGGTTCGGCCACTTCGGCAGCGACTGGGGCGCCGAGTTCTTCACCGAGACGCGCTGGATCACCCTCGCCGACCGGCACCGCGCCTACCCGGTCTGACCGCCGACCCGCCCCTGACCGCCGCCGACCCGCCCTTGACCGCCGTAGGTCCGATCTTGTACCGCCGTAGGCCCGATCTTGTGAGGACGCCCGTCATGACCGGCTCGTACCCGCCTCTCAGCCGCCCTCGACGGGCCGTTCCGGCCGCCGTGCGGGAACTCCTCGTCCTGCGTCCGATGCCGTCGCGCCGCCGCAGCGCCACCGTGGCCGCCGTCTGCACCGCCGCGCCCGTGCTGGCGGGCCAGGCCCTGGGCCAGCCGGTCCTCGGCCTGCTCGCCAGCACGGGCGCGCTCGCGGCACTGTACGGCGGGCGCGGGACCGCCCGGCAGAAGGCCGCCGCGGTCGCCGGTGCGGGCCTCGCGCTCGCCGTGGGCATGGCGGTGGGCAGCGCGCTCGCCGGACACGCGCTGCTCGCCGTGGTCGGTACGGCGCTGTGGACCGCCGTCGTCGCGGCGCTCTTCGCCGCCGTGGGAGCCCGGCCGCCGGGCCTCGTGATGCCCGTACTGGTCTGCTCCGTGGGGACCGGCCTGCCGCCCGGTGACACCGGGCGGCGGGCCCTGGGGGTGGCCGTGGTGGCAGGGCTGGCGGTGGTGTTGAGCTGGGCCGTCGCGGCGCGGGGCGCCGCCCCTGGTGGTGTGCTCGCCCAGTCCGCGGTCGATACGAGGATGAGGCTGCGGCTCGCTCTGAGGTCGCTGCCGCGCTCACCCTTCCCGTGGATGGCGGTGCGTACCGGCGCCGCCGTGGGGCTGGCCGGTGCCGCCTCGCTGCTCTGCCAGGTGGGACGCCCCTACTGGGCGATGGCCACCGCCGCCGCCGCCGCCGTCCTGGCCCGGGGCAGTCACGCGGCGAGCGCCAACGCCCGTGCCGTGCTGCGCGGCGCGGGAACGGCCGTGGGCTGTCTGCTCGCCGGTGCGCTCGCCGCGCTCCACCCGCGGGGCGTCGCGGTCGCGGCGCTGCTGGCCGCGCTCACCTTCGTCATCGAACTCGTCGTGGCCCGCAACTACGCCGTGGCCATGGTCTTCGTGACGCCCCTGTCGGTCCTGCTGGTGACCGCCGCGAGCGGTGCGTCCGCGGTGCTGGCCCTCACCGGGGACCGCCTCCTGGAGACGGTGCTGGGCTGCGTCGCCGCGGTCGTCGCCGGGCAGCTCGTCACCCGCCGCTGGGCGGTACGGCACCGGCGGCGGGCCGTGTCGGACGTACGGGCCACGGTCGCCGACGTCCTGCGGGAGCCGTCCGAGCCTCGGCACCGGGCGGCGCTGCTGCACGCGCGCGACAGGCTGCGACTCGTCGGTGAGCGCACCGCCGGGGAGCGCCGGGGCGTGCGGACGGCGGTGGCCGCGCTGGACGAGGCCGCCGCGGCGGCGCTCGATCTGGCCGGGCGGGTCCTGGACGGTCCCGGGGGTCCGCCCGGCCCGCCCACCACATGAGCCACGGCTGCGGACCCGACCTGGGTCCGCAGCCGTGGCGTCGTCGCTCCCCGTACCGGGGTCCCGGTGGGTGCGGCGCTCAGCGTTCGCTGTCGAGCGTCGCCATCATCGGGGCGGCGTACCGCTCGCCCGCCGCCGCGCCGACCGGTACCGCCTTCTCGATCTCGGCCAGCGTCTCCGCGTCGAGGGTGACGTCGGCGGCGCCGAGCGACTCCGCCAGCCGGTCCCGGCGGCGGGCGCCGACCAGCGGCACGATGTCCTGGCCCTGGGCGGCCACCCAGGCGATCGCCACCTGGCTGGTGGTGACGCCGAGCCGCTCGCCCACCTCGCCCAGCGCCTGGACCAGGCGCAGGTTCGCCGCCAGGTTCTCGCCCTGGAAGCGCGGGGAGTGGGCGCGGAAGTCGCCGCCGCTCAGCTCCCGCTCGGGCGACCAGTGCCCGCTGAGGAGACCTCGGGAGAGGACGCCGTACGCCGTCAGGCCGATGCCCAGTTCACGCAGGGTGGGGATGATCGACTCCTCGGGGCCGCGGGAGATCAGCGAGTACTCGATCTGGAGGTCGCTGATCGGGGCGACCGCGGCGGCGCGGCGGATGGTGTCGGCGCCCAGTTCCGACAGTCCGATGTGGCGGATGTGACCGGCCTGCCGCATCTCCTCCAGGGCGCCGACGGTCTCCTCCACCGGGATGTCCGGGTTGAGGCGGGCCGGGCGGTAGATGTCGATGTAGTCGGTCTCCAGTCGCCGCAGTGAGTAGGTCAGGCGGTCCTTCACGGCGGCGGGCGACACGTCGTAGGGGACGGGCTGGAAGCTGCCGTCGGGCGCGCGGCGGGAGCCGAACTTGACGCTCAGGACGACGTCCTCACGGCGTCGTTCCCGCAGGGCGCGTGCGATGAGCATCTCGTTGGCGCCGGAGCCGTAGAAGTCGGCGGTGTCGATGAGGTTCAGGCCCGCGTCGAGCGCCGCGTGCAGGGTGGCGATGCTCTCGGCGTCGTCCGCGGGGCCGTACAGGTCGGACATGCCCATGGCGCCGAGGCCGATGGTGGACACCTCCGGGCCGGTCGCGCCGAGCTTGCGTCGGGTCACGGTCATGGCTGTTCTCCTCGTACGTGTCAGGTGTCGGTGCTGGGTGCGTGAGGGGGTGGGGAGGTCAGAGGCGGTCGAGCAGGCCGGTGACGCCCATGCGGCGGGCCAGGCGCAGCCGCAGTTCCTCGGCGGCGCCGTTGATGATCTCGGCGCCGAAGTCGGATCCGTCGGCGACGGTGCGGCGCGGGCGGTGGCCGACGGGCAGGTCCACGACCCGGACGACCTCGTCGGCGACGATCTGCGGGTCGGCGCTCACACCGCCGACCATCATCCGCTCGGTGTCCTCGCCCATGGAGGCGAGGAACGGGGCCACCTTGTCGTAGGCGGCCGTGCGTGCGGTGTCGGCGGGGAAGGCGGCGTTGGCGAAGTGCGCGGTGCCGTGGGTGAACACGCCCGGCATGAGGATCGTGGTCTCGATGCCGTAGGCGGTGACGTCCCAGGCCGTCGATTCGGCGAAGGCGTCGAAGGCCGCCTTGGCGGCGCTGTACGGGGCGAGGAAGGGCGGGATGGCACGGGTGGTGCCGGAGCCGATCCACAGCAACAGGCCCGACTCCTGACGGCGCATCACCGGCAGGGCGGCGCGGTTGACCCGCAGGGCGCCCACGGCGTTGACGTCGAACGCGCGCAGCACCTCCTCCGGGCTGAACGCCTCGGTCACGCCGACCAGCAGGTGGGCGGCGTTGTGGACGACGACGTCGAGTCCGCCGGTCTCCCGCACGACCTGCTCGACGGCGGCCCCGGCGGAGTCCTCGGAGAGCACGTCCAGCTCGACGACGGAGAGTTCACCGGCGGCGTCCTCGG
Organism: Streptomyces flavalbus; assembly: GCF_042674625.1. Classification (NCBI taxonomy): domain Bacteria; kingdom Bacillati; phylum Actinomycetota; class Actinomycetes; order Kitasatosporales; family Streptomycetaceae; genus Streptomyces; species Streptomyces flavalbus. The sequence continues at coordinate 7,577,943 of NZ_JBHTEB010000001.1, read as the reverse complement.
CCTGGGCGAGCAGGGCCTGGGCCTTCTCGGCGTTGCGGCCCAGCGGGTCGCGCATCGAGGCGAAGACGCGGTGCCCGGCGCGGGCGAGGGACACGGAGGACAGGGCACCCATGCCGGTACCGGCACCGGTGACGAGGACCGTCTGGGGTGGGGACATGTTCTCTTCTCCTGACTGTGAGACCTGGGTTCGGTGACTCAGGCTGTCGTCAGGAAGCACACATGGCATCACACATGTGTGTGATTACGACGAGAGTGGTGACTGCGGACCTGACTACCTGGGGCTCTGCAGGGTCGTGTAGAACACGGAGTGGCCCTGCTTGAGGCGCAGCGCGGCGCTCCGCGCGACCAGGCTCTCCAAGGTGGTGCGGACGACCGTCGTCTTGATGACCCGGTCCGGGTGGGCCTCGCCCAGCGCCGTGGCGATCTCGGCCGCGGAGCACGGTTCCGGCTGCTCGGCGAGGTAGTCGCGGATCAGCGCGACCAGCGTCGGCTGGTGCTGCTGCCTGCTGCGCCGGGCACCCGCGGCGGCCCCGGGCGCCTGCTGCGCCGGGATGCCGTTCTCCAGCGCCCGCTGCATGGTGGCGAGCACCGCGTGGTCGTACTCCAGTGCCCGCAACCGCTCCTGGAGCTGTTCGATCTCCGCCCGGACGCCGTCCTGTTCCTGCCTGTTCCGTTCGAGGTCGCTCGCCAGCCGGGCACCGTACTGGGTCACCAGCTCAGTCGTACTGGTCTTGGCGTCAGCCATGCGGGAACTCTCCTCACTCAGGCGATTGCCAGTGATACTACGCCTTGACCTCATATCTGGCCGTTGTCTGATGTCAGTACTCAGTCGGCGGCGACAAGTGGCACCAGGGCGTAGGTACTGGCCAGCCACTGGGCGACCGGGGCTGCGGGGATCTCGAAGAGCGCCCGGTGCCTGGTGTCGCCCACCTCGACCCACACCTTGGAGTGCCTGCCCGACCACATGTCCGACCCTCGGTCCGGGCCCGTAGCGTGCTCATGCTCGGGCCACACCGTGACATCACCCTCGCCCGCCTTCGCCGTCAGCCCCTCCGTCAGTAGTTCCCTGGCGAACACCCAGCGCACCGGCGGTTCGTCCTCGGCGTCGAAGATCAGGGTCACGGCGTAGGGGTCCTCGGGGTGGAACGAGAACTCGCAACTGATCGGCAGGGGCACCAGCCCGGCCAGCCAGTAGGTGCCTTCCACAGTGAGGTGGCACTTCCTCATGTATGACCTCCGCCCACCGAACCGCCCGACTGCCGCTCCCGGCACCCGGCACGCCCCTCATCCTGCGCGTAGGGCCCTGCGCTCTCCCATACGTCATGTGACCGCGTTCGGGACCGTGGGGTTCTGTGGGGTTCTCCCGACATGGCCCGTGGGGAGGCCCCGGGACATGAGTCAGGCGGCCTCGACAGCCACCCGGTACCCGCTCCGCCCACGATGTGGATGACGCGGTGAGCGTCACGCGCCCCGCACGGGGTCACGACCAGTGGAGGCTGCCTTGAACCAGGCGATGGACATCTCGTGGCCGGTCCCCGGCGGTGTCGCCGAACTGGTGCCGCCCCCGGTACGCGGACGCGGGACGGAGCACGGACGGATCACCCAGTGGGTACGCCGTCTCATCCACCGCCGCGCCGGAGGAGTGCTGTGGATCGACGGTCCCGCCGACGTCGGCAAGTCCCGCCTGGTGGCCTGTGCCGGGGACGAGGCGGCGCTCGCCGGTGCCCGGCTGCTCGTCGGCGCCGGGCTGGCGGGGGGCGAGCTGACTCCGTTGGCGCCGCTGCTGGACGCGCTCACCCAGGGCGTCGACGACTCCGCCCACGACCTGCGCGGTCACTCCCTTCTCCAGGGTGACCCCTACTGGCTGGTGCGGGAGATCGGGGACCGGTTGCGGGCGCTGGCGCGGGACCGCCCCGTCGCACTGCTCCTCGATGACCTCCAGGTCTGCGACGAGCTCACCCTGCACACCGTGCGCGCGCTCACCGTGCGACTCGCCGACCTGCCGATCCTGTGGGTACTCGCCGCCCGGTCACACGGCGACCGGCCCGCCGTGGAGGCCCTGCGCCGCGACCTGCTCGCCGGGCCCGCCACCCATCTGGGGCTCCAGCCGCTCACCGAGGACGCGGTCCGGGAGATGGCCCGGGACCTGCTGGGGCCACGTGCCCCCGAGGCGGTCCCCTATCTGCGCTACCTCGACGGCCTGCCGGGCGCGGTACGGCACCTGTGCGCGCGTCTGGCGAGCGAGCCGTCCGCGACCGCCGTCGCCCCCGCCACCGCCGCCGCGCTGGAGCGCGAACAGTCGGTCATCGCCCCGCTGGTCGCCCGTCGCCTACGCCAACTGTCCGACGAGGCGCGGCAGTTGACGCAGTGCGCGGCGGTCCTCGGTGAGCGGTTGTCCGCCCGGCACCTGGCACGGGTGCTCGACTGCTCCGAGACCGCCCTGCTCAGGCCGCTGCGTGAGGTGCTCGCCGCCCGTCTGCTCCGCGCGGAGGAGGACCAGCTCCGGTTCCGTCACGCGCTGGTGCGGCGGGCGGTGTCCGCCGGTCTGCCCCGGCCCGTACGGCAGTCCGTCCGCCGCCGCTCCGTCGACCTGCACCTCAAGGCGGGCGTACCGGCCACCGCGGTCGCCGCCGAGCTGGTCGACGTGGCGGAGCCGGGCGACATGGCCGCGATCGACGTCCTGCGCGCCGCGGCGCGTGCGCTGGCCGCCGTGTCGCCGCGCACCGCGACCGACCACCTCCGGCGCGCGATGTCCCTGGCCCAGGGCGTCCCCGAGGAGCAGCGGCGGATCGCGGCGGAGCTGACGCCCCTGCTGTGGCAGGTGGGTGAGGTGGGCCGGGCGCGCGAGCTGGCCGACGGGATCCTCCAGTCACCGCCGGACGCCACGACCCACGCGCGGACGTGTCTGCACCTGCTGCGCATGGCGGGCCAGTTCCGCCTCCCCCGCCCGGACGCGCACCTTGATCGCGCCCAGCGCCGCCACGACGTCCCGAAGCCACTGAAGGACGAGTTGCTGTCCCTGACACTGCTCAACGACGCGCTCGCGGGCGACGTCGAAGAGGTCGACGGGCTGGCGTCCGACGCCCTGGAGCGGATCCACGGGACGGGTGCGGTCGGCGCCCTGACCCTGCGCACCGTCCGGTCGCTGACCGCCTGCCACCGGCAGGACTGGGACGCCGCCCTCCGGCACGGCGACGCCGCGGCCACGAGCATCGCCCGGCTCGACCCGGTGCACGCCTACGCCCTGCCCGAGGTCGCCCTGTCGGTCAGTTGGCACGCCTCGGTGCTGGGTCTGGCGGGCCGGGACCGCACCGCGCTGGAACTGGTCGACGACGGACTCCACGCCGCGCAGGCCAGCGGTCGCCGCGCGCTCCTCCCCCTCTGGCGGGCGGCACGCGCCCGACTGCTGCTCGACGCCGGTCGACTCACCGACGCGGCCAGCGAACTGTCGGCGGCGGAGGCGGTCACCGCCGACGTGCCCGCCAGGGGCGAGGCATCGGCCCTGTGCACACGCGTCCGCGTGGCCTGCCACACCGGCGACGACGCGGCCCTGGAGACCTGCGCGGCCCGGGCCGACGCCTGCCTCGCCAGCGACGATCCGCGGGAGCGGCACGTCGGTGCCTGGCTCACCGTGGTCATCGCGGCGCACCGCGACGAGCGTCCGGAGCCTCGGCACCTCGCCGCCGCCGCGACCTACCTGCGGCACGGGTCCGTCCATGCCGCTTGTGTCGATCCCGGCGACGCGGTCGTGCTGGTGCGCGTCGCGCTGCGCCGCGGTCGGCGGGACATCGCCGCCGAGACGGTCGAGTTCGCCGAGGACCGCGCCCGGCGCAACCCCGGCTTCGCGCTGTTCCAGGCGGTGGCCGCGCACACGAGGGGCCTCCTCGACGGGGACCGCGACCGGCTGCTGACCGCGACCGAACGGTACGGGGACGCGCGCCCGCTGCTCGCGGCCGAGGCGCTGGCCGACACGGGCGAGCTGACGACCACGGCCAGTGCGGCCCGGACCTGTTTCGAGCGGGCGCTGGAGCTGTACGACGGCTGCGGCGCGCGACAGGAGAGCGCCCGCGTGCGCAACCGGCTGCGCGGGCTGGGCATCAGGTCGGCGACGGGCACCCCCCGCGCAGCCGAGACCGGGTGGCGCGGTCTGACCCCGGCGGAACTGGGCGTCGTACGGCTGATCGCGCACGGCGCCACCAACCGCGCGGCGGCGGAGCGGCTGTTCCTGTCCCCGCACACGGTGAACACCCATCTGCGCCACGCCTTCCACAAGCTGGGCGTCCGCTCACGCGTCCAACTGGCCCGTCTCTACCTACGGGAAGTGGACCAGACGGGCACGACGTCCTGACCCGCACACCACGACGAACGACCCCACGGAAGCGAGACACGCCATGTCCCATCACCTCGACTCCCCGCTCGCCCAGCAGGACCCCCGGCTCGACATCACGGACCTCTACGTCTTCCGGGGCGAGCAGGGCACCGTCTTCGTCACGGACCACAGTCACTCACTCGCAGGCGAGGACGTCCCCCGGGGGCTGCACCCGGAGGGCAAGTACGAGTTCAAGATCGATGCCAATGGTGACGCGGTCGAGGACGTGACGTACCGCTTCACCTTCGGCGCGGCCGACGCGAACGGTGTCCAGGCGTACCAGGTCCGCCGACTGTCGGGACCGGACGCGCGGGACGACTTCGCCGAGGGCACGCTGCTCGGTGAGGGGCGCACGGGCGAGACGCTGGCGCTGCCGGGCGGGAGCCGGGCCTGGGTCGGCAGGGCGGGCGACCCCTTCTGGATCGAGCCCGACGTGCTGCACGCCGTCGGGCACGCCTTCCAGGACGGCACGCGGGTCGACCTGTCCGACTGGAACCCCGCGGAGGCGACGAACCTCTTCGCGGGGCACACCGTCCACTCCATCGTCCTGGAGGTCGCCGACGGTGAACTGCTGCCGGTCGCGGGCCGGGACCGCACGATCGACGTGTGGGCCGTGGCCTTCCTCGGCACCGACGCGGGCGGCTGGCGTCCGGTCAACCGGGCTGGCCTGCCGATGATCCACCCGCTGTTCACGCAGTACGACGGGGTGCTCGGCGACCGCCTCAACGTGAACGTGCCGTCCGAGGACGTCGCGCTGTACGGCGAGGCGCTCACCGCGTCGGTGGCGGGCGTGGTGCGGGCCTACGGCACGGCGGAGGACCCGGACGCGTACGCCAGGGCGGTCGTGGGGCGCATCCTGCCCAACGTCCTGCCCTACGAGGTCGGCACCCCGGCGTCGTACGGCTTCGCGCGGTGGAACGGGCGGACGTTGACGGACAACGCGCCCGACGTGATGTTCTCCTTCGCCAGCAACACCCCGGTGGCGCTCGGCCTCACGAAGGAGTCGGTGACGGCCAGGCCCACCCGGACCTTCCCGTACGTGCCTCGGGCCGTCTGAGTCGGCGGCTCGCCAGGGACCGGCTCTTCGACGCCGGTCCCAAGGGCGTGTCTTCACTGCTCCAGGTACCGCAGCACCGCCAGCACCCGGCGGTGCTGGCTGGAGCTGGCCTGGCTGAGGCCGAGCTTCATGAAGATGCCCGTCACATGGCGCTCCACGGCGGGCACGGTCACGAACAGTTGGCGGGCGACGCCGCTGTTGGAGTGCCCCTCGGCCATCAGCGCCAGGACCTCCCGTTCCTTCGGGGTCAGCGCGGCCAGCGGGTCGGCCGTGCGCTTCCTGCCGACGAGGGTGGCGATGACGTCGGGGTCGAGGGCGGATTCCCCGGCGACCACCCGGCCGACGGCGTCGGTCAGGACCTGTGGGCTCGCCACCTTCTCCTTGAGCAGGTAGCCCACACCGCTCGGGTCGTCGCCGACCAGGTCGAGGGCGTACGAGGCGTCGAGGAACTGTGAGAGCACGATGACGGCGGTCTCCGGCCGCGCGGCGCGGATCTCCTGCGCGGCCCGGAGGCCGTCGGCGTTCAGGTCCGGTGGCATCCGGATGTCGGTGATCACGACGTCGGGCCGCTGTTCCCTGGTGACGCGGACCAGTTCCACGGCGTTGTCCACGGCGGCGACGACCTCGATGCCCGCGGCGCGCAGGATGGTCGCGATGCCCTCGCGGACTAGGGCCTGGTCTTCTCCGAGCACTGCCCGCAGAGCTTCACTCATGACGCACATACTAGTCAGACACATGGCAGTCCCATGTCATGTCAGTCATATGACTTCAGTTCCGCCCACTGGGTTGTGGGGTCTTCCCTACATCGTGGGTCGGCGGGCCATATGACAGGACTCCAGCCTGCTCGATGGTGAGTCATGTGTTCCGGCGGAAGACTGGGTCGCGTGCCGAGCAGTTCCGGCGAGGACCCATCCGAAGACCTCATCCGAAGAACCCATCCGAAGAACCCATGAACAGGAATGATCACCATGACTGAGACCCAGACCCGCGTCGCCCTGGTCACCGGCGGAACCGGAGGCATCGGCCGGGCCGTGGTGGACCGCCTGGCGAAGGACGGCTTCGCCCTCGCGGTGCACTACGTCGGCAACAAGACCAGGGCGGACGAGACCGTCGAGGCCATCAGGTCCCGTGGCGGCAAGGCCCTCGCGGTGGCCGGTGACGTGGCCGACGAGGTGGCGATGGCCGCCGCGTTCGACGCCGTCGAGGCGGAGTTCGGCGGCATCGACGTCGTGGTCAACACCGCGGGCATCATGCTCCTGTCGCCGATCGCCACGCTGGACCTGGCCGACCTGGACCGGATGCACCGCACCAACATCCGCGGCACGTTCGTCGTCTCCCAGCAGGCGGCCCGGCGGCTGCGCGGCGGCGGTGCGCTGATCAACCTCTCCTCGTCCCTCACCCGCCTCCAGTTCCCGACGTACGGCGCCTACGCGGCGAGCAAGGGCGCGGTCGAGGCGATGACGCTGGTGCTCGCCCGCGAGCTGCGCGGCCGGGACATCACCGTCAACGCCGTCGCCCCCGGCCCCACCGCCACCCCGCTCTTCCTGGAGGGCAAGGACCAGGCGGCGCTCGACAACCTCGCCAAGGCCGCCCCCCTGGAGCGGCTGGGTACGCCGGAGGACATCGCGGAACCCGTCGCCTTCCTCGCCGGTCCGGCGCGCTGGATCAACGGCCAGACCCTGTACGCCAACGGCGGCATCGCCTGAGCCACCAGCCCGGCGTCACCCCACTCCCCTCCCCACTGCCCCAGGTCAAGGAGACTCCCATGAGCAACGTCGTCGTCATCACCGGCGCGTCCAGCGGTTTCGGCGCCCTCACCGCCCGCGCCCTCGCCGACACCGGCAACACCGTCTACGCGGGGATGCGCAACACCACCGGCCGCAACGCGCCCCAGGTGCGGGCCGCCGCCGACTACGCCGCCGAGCACGGCGTGGACCTGCGCGCCATCGAGATGGACGTCAACTCGCAGGACTCGGTCGACGCCGCCGTCAAGCAGGTCATCGCGGAGCACGGCCGGATCGACGTCGTGATGCACAACGCCGGTCACATGGTCACCGGCCCGTCCGAGGCGTTCACCCCCGAGCAGCTCGCGGAGTTGTTCGACGTCAACGTGCTGTCCACGCAGCGCGTCAACCGCGCCGTCCTGCCGCACCTGCGCAAGGCGCGTCGCGGGCTGGTGCTGTGGGTGTCCAGCTCCAGCGTCAAGGGCGGCACCCCGCCCTACCTCGGCCCGTACTTCGCGGCCAAGGCGGCCATGGACTCCCTCGCGGTCAGCTACGCCGCCGAACTCGCCCGCTGGGGCGTGGAGACGTCGATCGTCGTGCCGGGCTCCTTCACCCGCGGCACCAACCACTTCGCCCACTCCGGTCACCCGTCCGACCAGGCCGTGGAGGCGGAGTACGAGACCAGGTACGCGGGGCTGATGGAGCAGGTCGCGCAGAAGCTGGCGGCGCTCGCGCCGGAGGACGCCGACGCGTCGATGGTCTCCGACGAGATCGCCCGGATCGTGGCGCTGCCCGAGGGGACGCGGCCCTACCGGGTGCACGTCGACCCGGCCGACGACGGTTCGGCGGAGGTGTCCGGGACCGCCGACCGCGTCCGCCGCACGTTCCTGACCCGCATCGGCCTGGACGACCTGCTGACCGCGCACCCCGCGGACGCGGACGTCTGAATGTCGCACGTTCATGTGATGCGCGTCCTGCCCGCCGTTGGCAGGCTGTGTCGCAGGACATCAGCGCAGGTAACCGACGAAAAGGGTGTGGTGTTGCGATGCCGTTCGTGACGGTCGGGCAGGAGAACAGCGGTGCGATCGAGCTGTACTACGAGGACCACGGCAGTGGCCGTCCGGTGGTGCTGATCCACGGCTACCCGCTGAACGGGCACTCGTGGGAGAAGCAGGAGCGGGTGCTGCTGGAGGCCGGGTACCGGGTGATCACGTATGACCGGCGGGGGTTCGGCCGGTCGTCGCAGCCGGTGGTGGGCTACGACTACGACACGTTCGCGGCCGATCTGAAGGCGCTCCTCGACCACCTGGAGCTGCGGGACGTCGTCCTGGTCGGGTTCTCGATGGGCACCGGCGAGGTGACGCGGTACCTGGGCCGGTACGGCTCGGACCGGGTGGCCAAGGCGGCGCTGCTGGGCGCGATCCCGCCGTTCCTGCTGAAGACCGAGGACAATCCGGAGGGTGTCGACGCCTCGGTGTTCGAGGGGATCAAGGAGGCGGTGCTGAAGGACCGCCCGGCGTACTTCAAGAGCTTCCTCGACGACTTCTACAACGTCGACATGTACGCGGGGACGCGGATCAGCGAACAGGCGTGGCAGAACAGCTTCAACGTGGCGGTGTCCGCGTCGGCGTGGGCGGCGTACGCGTGTGTGGACGCGTGGCTGACGGACTTCCGCGCGGACCTGCCGAAGATCGACGTGCCGACGCTGCTGGTACACGGCGACGCGGACCGGATCCTGCCGTACGAGGTGACCGCGAAGCGGCTGCCCGGGCTGATCGAGGACCTGACGTTCGTCACCGTGGAGGGCGGTCCGCACAACATCGCCTGGACGCACCCGGAGGAGGTCAACGAGGCGCTGCTGGACTTCCTCGCCGAGTGACCCGACGCGGGGGCGGGGCTCAGGGGCGGGGCGCCGCCGTTGAGCCCCGCCCCCGCACGAGGCTGGTGCGCGTCGTCGGCGCCCGCGGCGTCCACGATCCGCGGGTCCGCCGGTTGCGGACCGTGCCGCGTGATCGCCTAGGGTGCGGTGATGCTGACTGTGCGAACCATGACGGAGGCGGACGTCGCCGCCGTGTCGTCGATACGGGTGACCGGCTGGCAGGCCGCGTACGCCGGGATCCTGCCGGGGTCGTACCTCGACCGCATGACGGTGGAGGAGGACGCGCGGCAGCGGCGGCGGCACTTCGCGGCGCCGCGGGCGGACATCGCCCAGTCGGTGGCGGTCGACGGCCAGGGGGAGGTCGTGGGGTGGGCGTGTCTCGGGCCCGCGCGTGGCGACGGGGCGGGCGCGGACACGGGTGAGGTGTACGCCCTGTACGTGCGGCCCTCGCTCGTCGGCTCGGGGATCGGGCGGACCCTGCTCGCCGCCGTGCACGAGGACGCCCGCGTCCGGGGGTTCCGCGCGATGCTGCTGTGGGTTCTCACCGGCAACGCCCCGGCCCGCCGCTTCTACGAGCGGGCCGGGTACGTCGCGGACGGTGCCGTCCGGGCCGAGGACTACGACGGTGCGTCCGTGTCCGAGGTCCGCTACCGCCGCGCGCTGTAGGGCCGCCGGATCAGCGCACGACGTCGAAGACGTTCTTCTGGATGCCGTTGGAGTACACCTCGTGCTCGACGAGGGTCAGCCGCTGCTTGTCCTTGTCCGTGGCGCTGAAGAGCCGCTTGCCCGCGCCGAGCAGTACGGGGAAGACGAGCAGGTGGTAGCGGTCGATGAGACCGGCGTCGGAGAGGGCCTGGTTCAGGGACGCGCTGCCGTGGATGATGATCGGCCCGCCCTCGGTCTCCTTCAGCGCGGCCACGTCGTCCAGTGAGCGCAGGATCGTCGTCTCGCCCCAGTTGGTCGCGAGGTCGTCCTCGGTGAGCGTGGTGGAGACGACGTACTTCGGCATCACCTTGTAGTCGGCGAACTCCGCCATGTCGGGCCACACCGGGCTGAACGCCTCGTAGCTGGCCCGGCCCAGCAGCATCGCGGTGGCCTCCTGCTGCTCGCGGCCCTTGATCTCGTACGCCTCGGGGAGGAACTCGATGTCCTTGAAGGTCCAGCCCGAGTTGCGGTAGCCGGGCTCCCCGCCCGGGGCCTCCACGACGCCGTCGAGTGAGACGAAGGCGGTGCTGATCAACGTACGCATCCTGGGTTCCTCGGTTCCTCGGTGTCTCGTGCGCTGAACTCCCAGCGCGCTGCGTGTACATGCTCTCTGACTGGGGTGCGCCGGAAAACTCATCGGTGTATTGACGGTTCCGTGATCGGCGTCCTACCGTCCTCCCAACCAATCGATAGGGAACTTTACTAACAGTTCCTCGCGACGGGTCGTGACGTCGACACGTCGGCTTGAAGGGCAGGTGCGCTCCCATGGCAGACACGAGCCAGGGCCCCCCGGGAGTCCCGGGCACGCCGCGGGTGCTGCGGGCCATGAACGACCGCGCCGCCCTCGACCTGCTCCTCGAACACGGCACCCTCTCGCGGACCCGGATCGGCAAGCTCACCGGTCTGTCGAAGCCGACGGCCTCCCAGCTCCTCGCGCGGCTGGAGGCCGCCGGGCTCGTCGTCGTCACCGGCACCAGCGCGGGCCGCCCGGGGCCCGGCGCCCAGTTGTACTCCCTCAACGCCCAGGCCGCCTACGCCGCCGGGCTCGACGTCAACCAGCACCGCATCCGGGCCGCCGTCGCGGACGTCACCGGCGCCGTCGTCGGGGAGTTCGAGCTGCGCACCGGGGGCCGTGGCGCGCACGGCGTGGTGCGGCAGGTCGGTGCCGCGCTGGACGGGGCGGTCAAGGCGGCCGGGCTCACCCGGGGTGACGTGCGGCGCCTGGTCATCGGCACGCCCGGCGCCTTCGACCCGGCCACCGGACGGCTGCGGTACGCCTCCCACCTGCCCGGCTGGCACTCCCCCACGCTGCTGGAGGAGCTGGCCGCCGCCCTGCCGATGCCGTTCGAGTACGAGAACGACGTCAACCTCGTGGCGGTGGCCGAGCAGCGGCTCGGTGCCGCCCGCGGCCACGCCGACTTCGCCCTGCTGTGGAACGAGGAGGGCATCGGCGCCGCCCTCGTCCTCGGCGGTCGGCTGCACCGCGGCTTCACCGGCGGCGCGGGCGAGGTCGGCTTCCTGCCGGTGCCGGGCACGCCGCTGGTCCGGCAGGTCACCAAGGCCAACTCCGGTGGCTTCCAGGAGCTCGCGGGCGTCCAGGCCGTCCCCCGGCTCGCCCGCGAGGTCGGCATCGACACCCCCGAGCACCCGTACGTGGAGGTCGCCAACGCCCTGCTCACCAGGGCCGCCGCGGTCGAGGGGGACGACAGCCGGTACGCGGAGCTGCTCGACCGGTACGCGGAGCGGCTCGCCACCGGGCTCGCCTCGCTCGTCGCCGTCCTCGACCCCGAGCTGATCGTGCTCTCCGGGGGCGTGCTGGTCGCCGGGGGCGAACCCCTGCGGGCGCGCGTCCAGTCCGAGCTGGCCGACCTCGCCGCCTCACGGCCCCGGCTCGTCCTGACCGCCGTACCCGAGTCCCCCGTGCTGCGCGGGGCGCTGGAGAGCGCCCTCGCCACCACCCGCGACGAGGTCTTCGACACCTCGCGCTGACGTCCCCGTCCGCCTCGCCTCTCGCTGACCTCCCCCTCCACCTCGCTCACCCGCTCCGTCCCAGGGAGACACCCCGCCATGCCCACACGCCCGCGCAGCACCACCGCCCTGCTCGCCGCCACCGCCTCGGTCGCGCTGTTCGCCTCCGCCTGTACCGGTGCCACGGACAACGCGGCGACCGACGACCCCAACGCCGAGACCACCATCACCTTCTGGCACGGCTGGTCGGCGCCGTCCGAGGTCAAGGCGATCAAGGACAACGTGGCCCGCTTCGAGGAGGCGCACCCGAACATCACGGTGAAGGTCGTCGGCAACATCAACGACGACAAGCTCAACCAGGCCCTGCGCGCGGGCGGTTCGAACGGCCCGGACGTCGTCGCCTCGTTCACCACCGCCAACGTCGGCAAGTTCTGCGCCTCGGGCGCGCTCGCGGACCTGAAGCCGTTCCTGGAGAAGGACGAGGTGGACCTGGACGCGACCTTCCCGAAGGTGCTCCAGGAGTACACCCAGTTCGAGGGCACGCGCTGCACGCTCCCGCTGCTCTCCGACGCGTACGGCCTCTACTACAACAAGGACGCCTTCGAGGAGGCCGGGATCACCGCCCCACCGAAGACGTGGTCGGAGTTCAGCGAGGTCGCGAAGAAGCTGACCAAGCCGAAGGGCGACTCGTACGAACAGCTCGGCTTCATGCCGAACTACCTCGGCTACGAGACGGTCGTCTCGCACTACATGTCCCAGTGGGACCACCGGTACTTCGACGACGACGGCAGGTCCAACGTGGCCAAGGACCCGGCGTTCGCGGAGATGATGACGTACCAGAAGTCCCTGGTGGACGACCTCGGCGGGTTCGGCAAGCTGGACAGGTACCGGACCACCTTCGGGGACGAGTGGGGCGCCAAGCACCCCTTCCACACCGGGCAGGTCGCGATGCAGCTCGACGGCGAGTGGCGGCTGAACTTCATCGAGCAGGCCGACGTGGACTTCGAGGTGGGCGTCGCCCCGCTGCCGGTCGCCGACGACGAGGTGGACGAGTACGGCAAGGGCTACCTCTCCGGCACGGTCATGGGCATAGCCCCGCAGAGCGAGAAGCAGAACGCCGCCTGGGAGCTGGTCAAGTACATGACCATGGACACGGACGCGGTGGTGAGCTTCGCCAACGCCATCGGCAACGTGCCGTCCACGCTGGACGCCCTCAAGTCGCCCGACCTGGAGTTCGACGACCGCTTCCAGGTGTTCCTCGACATCGCCCGGCACCCCGAGTCGACCACGTCGGACAACGCGGTCAACGGCTCCGCCTACCAGGACACCCTCACCGACTTCGCGCAGAAGTACGAGAAGGGTGAGGTCAGCGACCTGAAGAAGGGCCTGGCGGAGACCGCCGCCCAGATCGACCGCGACATCGACCAGGCGAAGTAACGGGCGCCCCCGTCATGACAAGCGCCCACGCCCAACGGCGTGCCAAGCGCCGCCGGGAGACGCTGCGCACCCTCGCCTTCATGTCGCCCTGGCTGATCGGGTTCGGTGTCTTCTTCGCCTATCCGCTCGTCTCGACGGTCTACTTCTCGCTGATGAAGTACGACGGTCTCAACCCGCCGACCTGGCGCGGCCTGGACAACTGGACGTACGTCCTCACCTCCCTGCCGAAGTTCTGGCCCGCGATGCAGAACACGCTGTGGCTCGCCGTCGTCATGGTCGCCTGCCGGGTCCTCTTCGGACTGGGAACCGGACTGCTGATCACCAAGGTGAAGACGGGTACGGGGATCTTCCGGACCCTGTTCTACCTGCCGTACCTGGCCCCGCCGGTGGCCGCGACGCTCGCCTTCGTGTTCCTGCTCAACCCCGGCACCGGGCCGGTCAACTCGCTGATTGAGGCGGTCGGCCTGCCCGCGCCGTCCTGGTTCAACGACGCCGACTGGTCCAAGCCCGCGCTGACGGTGCTCGCCGTGTGGGGCGTCGGTGACCTGATGGTGATCTTCATGGCGGCGCTGCTCGACGTGCCCAGGGAGCAGTACGAGGCCGCCGAGCTGGACGGCGCGTCGGCGTGGCAGCGGTTCCGGTTCGTGACGCTGCCGAACATCTCGCCGATCATCCTGTTCGCCGTCGTCACCGGGATCATCGGCGCGATGCAGTACTACACCCAGCCGATCGTGGCCGCGAAGGTCGCCTCCGGGGTGATGGGCGGCTCAGGCCAGACCTTCGAGCCGGGCTACCCGGACGACTCCACGCTCACGCTGCCGCAGCTCGTCTACAACCTCGGCTTCGGCCGCTTCGACTACGGTGCCGCCTGTGTCGTCGCCCTCGTCCTGTTCGCCCTCTCCATGACCTTCACCGCGCTGCTGATGCGCAGGCGCGGCGGTCTGATCGGCTCGGGTGACTGAACCATGACCGCTACGACTGTTCCCGTCCCTGTTCCCGTCCCCGCCGCCGTCCGGCGCCGGGCGCTGCTGCACTGGATCGGCGTGCACGCGCTCGCCGTCGCCGCGGCCCTGTTCTTCGTGCTGCCGTTCGTGTTCGTCTTCCTGACCTCGCTGATGAGCGACCAGCAGGCGCTCACCCGGGACCTCACCCCGAACTCCTGGCACTGGGACAACTACGTCCAGGTGTTCCGGACGCCCGGCTTCGGCACCTGGTGGCGCAACTCGCTGCTGTACGCCGGGCTCGGCACCGTCCTGGTGGTGGTCTCGTCGGTGCCGGTGGCGTACGCGCTCGCCAAGTTCCGCTTCCGCGGGCGCCACCTGTCCCTGCTGCTGGTCATCTCGATGATGATGCTGCCGCCGCAGGTCGTGATCATCCCGATGTACCTGTTCTGGGCCAAGCAGCTCGACCTGTCCGGAAGCCTGTGGCCGCTGATCATCCCGATGGCCTTCGGCGACGCCTTCGCGATCTTCCTGCTCCGGCAGTTCCTGCTGACCATCCCCAACGAGTACGTCGAGGCCGCCCGGATCGACGGCTGCGGCGAACTGCGCACCCTGGTCCGGGTCGTGCTCCCGATGGCGCGGCCCGGCATCGCCGCCGTCGCCCTGTTCCAGTTCTTCTACTGCTGGAACGACTACTTCGGGCCGCAGATCTACGCCTCCGAGAACCCGGGTGCGTGGACCCTGAGCTACGGCCTGGAATCCTTCAAGGGCGCGCACCACACCGACTGGAACCTGACCATGGCCGCGACCGTGCTGGTCATGGCCCCCGTGATCCTCGTGTTCTTCTTCGCGCAGAAGGCGTTCGTCGAGGGAGTCACACTGACCGGAGTGAAGGGCTGAGGGACACATCATGAAGCTCGCTGTCGTGGGGGGCGGCTCCACCTACACCCCCGAACTGATCGACGGTTTCGCGCGGTTGCGCGACACCCTGCCCGTCACCGAGATCGCCCTCGTCGACCCGGCCACCGACCGGCTCGACCTCGTCGCCGGACTCGCCCGCCGCATCCTCGCCCGGCAGGGCCACCCGGGGCGGATCGTCGCCACCGCCGACCTGGACGCCGCCGTCGCGGACGCCGACGCCGTACTGCTCCAGCTCCGGGTCGGCGGCCAGGCCGCCCGGAACCAGGACGAGACCTGGCCGCTGGAGTGCGGCTGCGTCGGCCAGGAGACCACCGGCGCCGGGGGCCTCGCCAAGGCGCTGCGGACGGTCCCGGTCGTCCTGGACATCGCCGAACGGGTCCGGCGGGCCAACCCGGACGCCTGGATCATCGACTTCACCAACCCCGTCGGCATCGTCACCCGCGCCCTGCTGATGGCCGGGCACCGGGCCGTGGGCCTGTGCAACGTGGCCATCGGCTTCCAGCGCAGGTTCGCCGCCCGGCTCGGCGTCGCCCCGGCCGACGTCCACCTCGACCACGTCGGCCTCAACCACCTGACCTGGGAGCGGGCGGTACGGCTCGGCGGGCCCGACGGGGAGGACGTACTCCCCCGGCTGCTCGCGGAGCACGGCGACACGATCGCCGCCGACCTGCGTCTGCCGCGCCCGCTCCTGGACCGGCTCGGCGTCGTCCCGTCGTACTACCTGCGCTACTACTACGCGCACGACGAGGTCGTCCGCGAACTGCGCGACAAGCCGTCGCGGGCGGCGGAGGTCGCGGCGATGGAGCGGGAACTGCTGGCGATGTACGGCGATCCGGCGCTCGACGAGAAGCCCGCGCTGCTCGCCAAGCGGGGCGGCGCCTTCTACTCGGAGGCCGCCGTCGACCTCGCCGCCGCCCTGCTCGGCGGGGGCGGTGCGCCGTACCAGGTGGTGAACACGTACAACGACGGCACGCTGCCGTTCCTGCCGGACGACGCCGTCATCGAGACCCAGGCGGCGGTGGGCCCGAAGGGCGCGCTGCCGCTGCCGGTGGCGCCGCTCGACCCGCTGTACGCCGGGCTCGTCGCGGGCGTGACCGCGTACGAGGACCTGGCGCTGGACGCGGCGCTGCGCGGCGGGCGGGAGCGGGTGTTCAAGGCGCTCCTCGCGCATCCGCTGGTCGGGCAGTACGCGTACGCCGAGAAGCTCACCGACCTGCTGGTCGCGCACAACCGGGAGCACCTCGCGTGGGCGTGAACGGGTTGCTCCTGGCCATCGACGCCGGGAACAGCAAGACCGACGTGGCGGTGCTCGACCGGGGCGGCACCGTGCTCGGGGCGGTGCGCGGCGGTGGCTTCCAGCCGCCGGTGGTGGGGGTGGCGGCGGCTGTCGACGGGCTCGCGGAGACGGTGGGCCGGGCGGTCGCGGACGCCGGGCTCCCCGTCGCCGCCTCCTTCGACCATGTCGCGGCCTGCCTCGCCAACGCGGACCTGCCGGTGGAGGAGGCGGAGTTGGCGCGGGCGTTGCGGGAACGGGGCTGGAGCCGCTCGGTGCGGGTGCACAACGACACCTTCGCGATCCTGCGGGCCGCCGTCGACGAGCCGCGGGGCGTGGCCGTGGTCTGCGGGGCGGGCATCAACTGCGTCGGGATGACGCCGGACGGGCGGACCGCGCGCTTCCCCGCGCTCGGGCGGATCTCCGGGGACTGGGGCGGGGGCGGCGCGCTCGCCGAGGAGGCGCTGTGGTGGGCGGCCCGCGCGGAGGACGGGCGGGGCGGGCCGACGGAGCTGGCGCGGGCGCTGCCCGCCCACTTCGGCCTGGACACGATGTACGCCCTGATCGAGGCGCTGCACCTGGGCCGGATTCCGCGGGCGCGGTGCCATGAGCTGGCGCCGGTGCTGTTCCGGGTGGCGGCGGCGGGCGATCCGGTGGCGCTGTCGCTGGTGCACCGGCAGGCCGAGGAGATCGTCGCGCTGTCGACGGTGGCCCTCGGCCGGCTCGGTCTGCTGGACGAGGAGACGCCGGTGGTCCTCGGCGGCGGCGTCCTCGCGGCGCGGCACCCTCGCCTGGAGGAGCGGATCGTGGACCTCCTCGCCGAGCGCGCCCCGAAGGCGGTCATCCGCTTCGTGACCGCGCCGCCGGTGCTGGGGGCGGGGCTGCTCGCCCTGGACGCGGCGGGGGTTACGGCTCCGGAGGCGGCGGCGCGACTGCGGGCGCACTACGGCGGGTGAGGGGCGGGGGGCTGGTGAACTCGGGGCGCCTGCGCGTGCGTGGGAGGCGCCCCGGGCGGCGGTCGGTTCGCGGGTTACCGTGTACGGGTTCCCCTGCCGCCCACGCCCGAAAGATTGCCACCCGGCTTGATATCCGATAGGTGCACCCTGGCCGCGAGCCGCGAGCCGCGAGCCGCGAGCCGCGAGCCGCGAGCCGCGAGCCGCGAGCCGCGAGCCGCGAGCCGCGAGCCGCTGACGTGGTGGGGGCTCGGGTTTGTCAGAGGCGGCCGAGTTGCTCGGTAGCCAGCCCCTTCGCGTGCCCGTGGGGGCCGACGCCCACCGCTGGAGCACCTTCCACGGCGAGCGCGTCCTCGTCGTCGCCGCCCGTACGGTCACCTCGACCGTGCGCGTCCTGGAAACCCTCCCCGCGCTGCTGCGCGACGACAGCCGGGTGACCGTCGTCTTCGCCCACGACCCCACCTCCGCGTTCAACGACGGCGTCCTGGACCTCCTCCACACCGCCGGTTGCCGGGTCGCCCCCTGGGAGCAGCTGGCGCGGATCACCCCCGACCTCATCCTCTCCGCCAGCGAGAACATCGACGTCCCCGAGGGGGACTGCCCGGTGCTGGTGCTCCCGCACGGCGTCGGCTTCCACAAGCTCGTACCGGATGCGCGTGGTCCGCGCGAACGGCTCTCCGGGGTCGTGCCGGACGCCCTGCTGGAGTCGGGGCGGGCGTGGCTCGCGGTGTCGCATCCGGCGCAGGAGGAGCAGTTGCTGGCCACGCACCCGAAGGCGGTCGGGCGCACGCTGCTGGTCGGGGACCCGTGCCTGGACGAACTCGCCGCCAGCCGGGCGCACAGGGCGGCGTACCGGGAGGCGTTGGGCGTCACGGAGGACCAGCGGCTGGTCGTCCTCAGCTCCACCTGGGGGCCGACGTCCGTCCTGGGCGCTCACCCGGACCTCCTCGCCCGCCTCCTCGCCCACCTCCCCCACGACGAGTACCGGGTCGGCGCGATCACGCACCCCAACGTGTGGTCGGCGCACGGCGCCTGGCAGCTCCGTACGCTCCAGGCCGCCGCGCTGGAGGCGGGGCTGCTGATGGTGCCGACGGTGCACGCCTGGCGGCCCGCGCTCGTCGCCGCGGACGTCCTGGTCGGTGACCACGGCTCGGTGACGCTGTACGGCGCGGCGGTCGGCACTCCGCTGCTGCTCGCGGCGTTCGGCGGTGACGCGGTGCCGGGGACTGCGGTCCACGAGCTGGCCGCCGTGGCGCCCCGGCTCGACACGCGCGGCGATCTGCGGCGGCAGGTGGAGGACGCCGTACGAGCGCACACGCCCGACCGGTACGCCGCCGTCGCGGCGCAGGCGTTCGCCGAGCCGGGACACGCCCTGGCCCGGCTCCGTGGCGTCCTGTACCGCCTGCTCCGGCTGCCCGAGCCGACGTCACCGTCGCCGGTCCCGCTGGTGCTGCCGGTGCCGGAGCGGCCCGCCGCGCCGGTGACGTCCTGGCAGGTAACGGCCGAGGTCACGGGGGACGGTACGTCGCCCACGGTCACCGTGCGCCGCGTCCCGGCGGCGGTCGCGGCGTACGCGCCCGCGCGCCCGGACACCGCCGCCCGCTTCACGCACCTGGCCTGCGCGGACGACGAGCGTGACCACCGGCTGACCGAGAGCGCGTCGGTCCTGGTCCGGCGGCAGCCCGCGGCCACCGCGGTGGGGGCGCTGCGCTGGATCGCGGAGACGCTCGCCCGGCAGCCCGGCAGCCTCCTAGCGGCGTCGGCGGTGCGCGGTGGCGGCTGTCTGGTGGGGTTGAGCGACGGTCGGGTGGTGACGGTGACGGTCACCGGCCCGGCGCTGGATCCGGGGCTGCCGGGCGCGGTCGTCTACGCCTGTCTGCGGGCGGGGCTGGCGCTGGACGACGCGCGGCCCCTGACGCTGCGGGTCGGTGACGGGCGGGCCGAGGACGTCGTCCTGCGCGTCCGCCCGGCCCCCTGACGCCCGGGTCCGGCAGTCGGCGGGCGCCGACGCCGCCGGTCTCAGGCGCCGCCGGTCTCAGGCGCCGCCGGTCTCAGGCGCCGCCGGTCTCAGGCGCCGCCGTCGAGGCCGTCCAGCCGTCGCCGCAGTTCCCGTGCCCGCTCCTCGTCGCCGAGCGCCTCGTGGATGTCGGCGGCCCGGCCGAGGCACTCCCGGACCAGTGCGGTACGGCCGCCCGCCCGTTCCGCGAGGTCCGCGAGCCGCTCCCGGGCCTGTGCCTCGTACGCCGTCCCGTTCGCCACGCCGCCGAGGACGCGCACCGCGTCGCCCAGTTCCCTGATGCCGTCCTCCATCTGGCCGAGGTGCCCGTGGACGACGCCGATGGCGGCCGTGACCCGGGCGGCCATCCGGTGGTCGGGTTCCGCGCGGCCCTCCAGTTCGCTCCGGGCGCGGCGCAGCAGGGCCATGGCCTCCGCGTGGTCGCCGCGGGCGTCGAGCGCGCTGCCGAGGAAGAAGGTGGCGAGGGCGACCCCGCGGGTCTCCCCGGCCTGTTCGTTGAGTGCGAGGGAGCGCCGGTACGCCTCGACGGCCCGCGGTGGGTCGACGACGTCGAGGTACCGGCCGAGGAACTCCTGCACGGAGGCGCGCAGGTCGAGGCGGTCGGTCGTCTCGGCGAGGGCGACGGCCCGCTCCAGGTGCTCGCCCGCGCGGTGGGTCTCGCCGAGGTCGAGCAGGGGGCGGGACAGCAGGGCGCGCAGCCGGGCCTCGCCCGCCGTGGCCTCGGCCAGCTCCCCCGGTGTGTCGGCGGTGGCCGCCGCGGCGGCTGCCGCGTCGATGCCCAGTTCGAGGGACTCCCGCCAGGCGCCGAGGTAGCGGTGGTACAGGAACAGCACGGTGAACGCCTCGGCCAACTGCCAGGCGAGGGTGTGCAGTCCGTGTCGTACGGCCATCCGCAGGATCGCGAGGATGGCGGGCCGCTCGGCGTCCAGCCACTCCAGCGGCGCGGGTCCACCGGGCGCGGCGAAGGGGTCGTCGGCGTCGCTGAGCAGGTCCGAGAGGTCGGCGGTGCGCAGGCGTTCCCTCCTGAGCGCGCGGTCGGCGTACGCGGTGAGCGCGAGGTAGTGTCCGCCCACCCGGCGTGCCAGTGCCGTCGGCTCGGTCGGCGGTTCCTCCTCGGCGGCGCGTTCCCGGGCGTGCAGCCGGACCAGGTCGTGCATCCGGAACCGGCGGTCGCGCAGCGCCTCCACCAGGCTGGCCTTCTTGAGGACGCCGAGCAGGCGCCTGGCGCTGGCCGTGTCGGTCCCGGCGGCGACGGCGGCCACCCCGGCGTCGAAGACGCCGAAGGGCAGCCAGCCGAGCAGCCGGTAGAGGCGGGCGGCGTCGGGCGGCAGCAGCCGGTAGGACGGCCCGAGGACGGTGGACACGGCGGACTCCTCTCCCTCCAGGGCGAGACCGGCCAGCCGACCGCTCTCGTCGTCGAGTTCGTCGGCCAGTTCCGCCATGGTCAGGGTGTCGTCGGTGGTCAGGCGTGCCGCCACGACCTGCAGGGCCACCGGCAGTCCGCCGCACAGGTCGACCAGCCGCTCGGCGGCGGCGCGTTCGGCCTCGACCGTGTCGGGGCCGCAGCGGTCCCGCAGCAGTTCGAGGCCGCCGTGCGCGTCGAGGGGCTTGACGGAGATCAGCCGGGCGCCGTCGTGGGCGGCCAGTTCCGCGAGCCTGCTCTGGCTGGTGGCCAGGACGGCGCTGCCGGGTCCCTTGGGGATGAGGGCGCGGACCTGCCGGGGCTGGTTCACGTCGTCGAGGACGAGCAGGAGGCGCAGGTTGGCGGTGCGGGAGCGGAACAGGCTGGCCCGTTCGGCGAGTGAGTCGGGCAGTGCGAGGTCGCCGCCGGGCAGCGCCCGCAGGCACATGGCGAGGGCCTCGGAGACGTCGGCGCCGGGGCCGGTGAGCGGGGTGGTCTGGTCGCGCAGGGCGGCGAAGTCGACGTAGAGCTGTCCGTCGGGGAACCGTTCCCGGGCGCGTGCCGCCCACTGCCACGCCATCGCCGTCTTGCCGACGCCGGGGAGGCCGTCGAGTACGTCGACGCTGACGGGCGCGGTGCCGGGGGTGGCGTCGAGGGTGGCGAGTTCGGCGTGGCGGTTGCTGAACCGGACGGTGACGGCGGGTACCTGGTCGGGTCTGACGGTGGGTCCGGTCGCGGGCTGGGGCGCCGTCGACTGCACGGTGAAGGTGATGCCGCCGTGGATGTGGGAGCCCTGGAAGACGGGGCCGTGGTTGACGCCGCCGCTCACCAGGTTGACGAAGGTGTGGGAGGTGTCCGGGGCCAGCGCCGCAAGTAACCGGGCGAGTTCCTCGGCGGCGCCCGGTTCGGTCTGGAAGATGTCCGCCAGCCGCTGCCGCAGCCGCGCGTGCACCCGTTCCTCACCGCGGACGTCGCCCGTGGCCCGCGCCCGCTCCAGCGCGTCCCGGGTCGCCCGCAGTTCCTCCTCGCCGTCGTCCGCGGGGCCGTCCGACCGTCGGAAGAACCGCCCCAGGCCGCTCTTGGCCCGCTCCCACGACTCCGAAACGATCAGTCCGACCAGCGTCGTCGCCCCCGACGCGGCCAGAGCGGCCAACTCCGCTTCCACACGGCCCCCTTCACCATCCGGCCCCGCAGGGCGGTCGGATCCCCACCGTAGAGAGATCTTGGACGCTTGGACAGTCAGGCACGCTGAACGCCGGGGTGCGCGCAAGCCGCCGGTCGCCCCCGGCGGCGTGGCCGGGCCGTCGTCAGACGCGGAACAGCGCCGAGACGTACTCCGTCATCAGCCGTTCCTTCAGCCGTGCGGGCAGGGCGTCGAGGAGGGTCAGGACCGGGGCCATCCGGGTGGGCGGTGGCTGGGCGCCGCCCAGGCCAGCGAAGGCCAGGACGGCGGCGATGTCGTCGGGGGTGAGGGTGTCGGGGTCCAGGGTGGCGGCCAGGGCGAGGAGTTGGGGGTCGGGGGCGGTCCCGGGAGCCGTGCGGGCCGACGTGAGCGCGTCGGTGAGGTCGGCCAGGAGGGGCGGGACGCGGTCGGCGGTGGCCGGGGTGAGGGTCAGGTGGAGGTTGGGGGGCAGGGGGCCGTGGGAGAGCTGGGGCTGGAGGTACCAGTCGCGTTCCCTCATCTCGTCCGCGACGTGCAGGACCCGCGCGAGGTCGGGGGTGCCGTCCGGTCCGGTCACGGTGAACGCGACGAGGCTGCCGGTGGGTTCTCCGAGGACGCGGACGCCGGGCAGGGCGCGCAGCGCGGGCAGCAGGTGGTCGGCGGCTGCCGCGACCTGGCGGGCCAGTGCGGTGTAGCCGTCCTCGCCGAGGTGCTGGAGCACCGCCCACGCCTGGGCCGCGAGTCCGGCGGGCCGGGTGCCCTGCGCGGTGGGGTTGACGACCGGGTAGCCGGGCCAGCGGGCGTACGCGAAGTACTGGTGGCGGCGGAGTTCCGCGTCCCGGTACAGCACGACGGAGGCGCCCTTGTCGGCGTAGCCGTACTTGTGCAGGTCCACCGAGAGGGACGTCACCCCGGGCACCGTCAGGTCGAACGGCTCGACCGCGCGGCCGGTGCGGCGCAGGAACGGCAGGAACCAGCCGCCGATGCAGGCGTCCACGTGGCACAGGACGCCCCGGGCCGCGGCGGCTGCCGCGATGTCGGCCACCGGGTCGAGGACGCCGTGGGCGTACGAGGGTGCGGAGGCGACCACCAGGACGGTGCGGTCGGTGAGCGCGGCGGCGACGTCCGCGGCGGCGGGCCGGAACGTCTCCGGGTCGACGGGGACGGTGACCGTCTCCAGGCCCAGGTAGTGGGCGGCCTTGTGGAAGGCGGGGTGGGCCGTCGCGGGCAGCACCAACTGCGGGTCGGTGACGCCGCGTTCGGCGCGGGCGTGGTCGCGGGCGGTCTTCACCGCGAGCAGGATCGACTCGGTGCCGCCGCTGGTGAGGGTGCCCTGCGCGCCCGGTCGTCCGAGGACCGTGTTGACGGCGCCGACGAGGTCGTTCTCCAGGCGGAGCGCGCTGGGGAAGACGGTGGGGTCGAGGCCGTTGACGGTGGCGTGGACGCGGTACGCCTCGGCGGCCAGGTCGTCGAGTCCGGGGACGCCCGCGTCGTACACGTAGGCGAAGGTCCGGCCGCCGCGGGTGGGGGCGTCGGCGGCGCGCGAGGCGCGCAGTTCGGCGAGTACGTCGGCGGCGGGGCGGCCCTTGGGCAGGGCGGGGGCGGCGGGGTCAGTGGGCACGTCGGGTCTCATCCTCCTGGGCGGGTGCGGGGTCGGGGCGTTGAGCCGGGCGGACTCGCGCTGGTAGCGGCGCAGCAGCGGGAGCGAGGCCAGTACGAGGAGGGCGGGGAGCAGGCTCATCGCGGTGTTGATGCCGGTGAGGGCCGACTCCGGCTGGCTGACGCGTTCGTCGGCGTCGGAGGAGCGGAATCCGGTGACCGTGAGGACGAGGGCGAACAGGGCCGGGCCCGCCGCCAGGGCGAGCGTCTCGGCCGCCGTCCACACGCCGGTGAAGGTGGCGGCGCGGCGCCGTCCGGTGCGGGCGGCGTCGGTGGCGAGCGTGTGGGCCAGCAGGGTCAGCGGCAGCAGTTGCAGACCGGCGTAGGCGACGCCCGCCGCGGCGACGGCCGCGTAGGCGAGGGCGGGGTGGGTGTGCGGGGTGAGCGCGAGCAGGGCGCAGGCGGCGGTGAACAGCAGGGAGGCGTACCACTGTGCGGTGGTGGTGCCGCGGGCGCGGGCGAGGCGGTTCCACAGCGGGGTGGCCGGGATGAGCGGGCCGATCATGCTGAGGAAGAGCCAGGTGACGGATGCCGCCGAGTCGAGGACGTAGGTGGCGAAGTACTGGGTTCCGGCGAGCATCACGCCCACGGCGAGGGCCTGCACGGTCCACATGCCCGCCAGTGGGGCGAAGGCGCGGTGGTCGCGGGCCGCCGCGAACTGGGCGCGCAGGGAGGGTTCGGCCGCGCTGCGCGCGAGGACGGGGGCGCGGCGGGTGGCCGCCCAGGCGCCCAGCATCCCCACGGCCAACAAGACGGCGATGACCACGCCCATGGTGCGGTATCCGGCGGGGTCCTCGTCGTCGGTCCGCGCGACGGCGGGGGCCAGCGCCCCGGACAGCAGGATGGACACGCCGAGGAAGGCGACCCGCCAGGCCAGGACCCGCGCCTGTTCGCCGGTGTCGTCCGTCATCTCCGCTGGCATGGTCACGTACGGCACCTGGAAGACGGCGTACGCGGTGGCGGCGAGGACGAAGAGCGCGGCCACGTAGGCGGCGGCGCCGGTGCCGCGCAGCGGGGGCGCGGCGAAGACGAGGGCGAACAGCGGGGGCAGGGTGAGCGCCCCGGCCAGCAGGAAGGGGCGCCGGGAGCCGCCCTGTGCCCGGCTGCGGTCGGCGGCGGCCCCGATGAGGGGGTTGACCACCACGTCCCACGCCTTGGGCAGGGCGACGGCGGCACCGGCGAGCGCGGCGGGCACGGCGAGCACGTCGGTCAGGTAGTACAGCAGCACCAGCCCGGGGACGGTACCGAAGGCGCCGGTGCCCAGGGATCCCAGGCCGTAGCCGATGCGTACCGTGCGGGGCAGGGCAACCGTGGTCCGCTCGGCGCCGGTCATGCGCGGCATTCTCGTCCGACTGACGGGCGCACGACAAGCGGGCGTGCAGACGGCTTCCGTCGGGGCTCACCGAGCGCCGCCTTGACGACCGCGGCCCTCTCAGTGCCGACGCTGGGCGGCCATCCACTGCCAGATGTGGGTTCCGTCGATGCTGGGGTCGTTGCGGGCGACGTAGATCCACGAGAAGTGGCCGTGGAACTGGTAGCCGTTCCAGATGACGTGGTCGTAGAGCGTCATCAGCGATCCTGGGACCACCTCGTGCGCGTGGATGGTGTTGGCCTGCGGGTCCACGACGGTGTCGTCGCCGGAGGCGACGAGCCAGCTGGGGGTGGTGATCCGGGCCAGCTCACTGTCGGGGAGCAGCGGCGCTCCTCCGGGCGGGAAGGAGGTGACGACGCCACAGATCGGTACGGACGCGGCGAACAGGGTGGGATAGACGGTGGTCATCTTCATGCTCATGTAACCGCCGTTGCTGCACCCGGCGACGTAGATCCGGTCGCGGTCGATGCGGTGCCTGCGGACGACCTCGCCGATGATCTCGTGGATGAGGGGGGCGAAGCGGGGGCCGTCCTCCATCCAATAGGAGGTGCTTTGCGGGGCGAGGACGTAGGCGCCGCCGAAGATGCGCTGCGCCTCGGGGGTGGCGAAGCCGAGGGCCCCTCGGTTGGCTCGTAGCGTGGTCTCGTTGTCGTAGTAGTCGTTGGGCAGTGAGGCGCCCTCTCCCCCGCCGTGCAGCCAGACGACCAGCGGACGTTTGTCGCGCCGGGGGGAGTGGACATCGGTGGGTGAGTACAGCCGGTACTTCATTCCTGAGCCGGAGACGTGGGCGCTGAACGCGTCCACCTCAGGGTCCGAGAGTCGGGGGTTCTGCACGAACTTCTCGATGACGAGGGTGCGGTGGTTGCGCAGGACGATCGGGGCGTGCTGAGTGAGGGTGTAGGTGAGGTCGAGCATCACGTTGCGGCCCTCGTCCGCGAGGTAGCTGAGCGTGCTCCCCCCGGTCTGGCCCTCCGCGTAGTCCAGTTCGAGCACGATGTTGCCGTTGCGGTCGAGCCGAACAGCGGTCACCGTGCGGTCGAGGTCGTAGTCGCTGACACTGTCGTCGTCGGGGGTGGCGGGGAACGGCCTGGTGCCTTTGGCGTGCACGCCGAAAGTCGCGGTGGTCAGGCCGCCCGGGTCGATCGGGCCGAGCCGGGCGGTCTCCAGGGTGATCGAGGTGACTTGTTCGCCGCCGTCGAGCACTTGGGCGTTCAGGGTGAATCGTACGGTGGCGGGCGTACGGCCGGCCGCGTACGCGGCGACGCCGGGGAGGGACAGCCCGGCGGCGCCCGCGCCGGCGGCCAGAATGGTGCGACGGCTGATACGCGTTGCCATGCGGACTCCTTATGGGGTCGGAGGCTTCACCGTGGCCTGTGCGCCGCACTCGTCTGATGCGGCCACAGCCGACACGAGGTCAGTAGAACAGGGAGGATCGCCGACGGGCAGGTCTCTGCCGGACAAAGGATCGCGCTGAATCGCCTGCGAGCTCGGGTCGATGACAAAGCCAAGATCCCCCTCGCACGGCGGGCGCGCTACAGGGCGCCTCGTGGCGCACACGGTCCGCTCCCCAAGCAGCGGTGCTGGCCCGGGCGTTGGGAGGAACCGATGGTGACCAGGTTGAGGACCTCGCGGGCTGCGTATCGCTTGAGGCGTCGGAGGATCTCCCGACGGGTCTGGCCCTCCTGGGTGCGGCGTTCGTAGTACGTCCTCTCCGCACGAGCGGTCCGGGGTGGCTGGTGGCCGCGTCGGCTACTTCACGGCGCCAGCGGTGAGGCGCTGGTGTACTGGCCCTGCATGACGGACAGCCCCAGGGGGACTGTCTGCTGGTCGTTGGAGATGAGCAGGACGAGGGGGTAGAGGAACTCGTTCCAGCTCCAGACGGAGAAGAACACGCACATCACCGACAGCGTGGGCCAGCTCATCGGCAGGACGATGCGCCACAGGATGGTCCAGCGGCCCGCGCAGTCCAGGGAGGCCGCTTCGATGAGTTCCCGCGGGAAGCTGCCGAAGACGGAGGACAGCAGGTAGGTGCCGCAGGCGCTGTAGGTGATGCCGACGCCGGGACTGATCTGGATGCTGTTGACGAGCTTCTGGGTGCAGTCGACGCGTTCCCAGACGTCTCCGATGATGCTCCAGCTCCACTGCTCGGGCCAGGACAGGGAGCCGTGGGCGCGGTAGTCGGCGCTGGTCTTGGAGGAGTTGACGAGGATGATGCCGAAGGGTGCGAGGAAGGCGAGGACGAAGACGGTGACGGCGGCGACGACGTCGTAGGAGCCCGCACCGCGTTGGCCGGGCGCTTGTCTCTTGCGGTCCCGCCGGGGGGAGGTACGGCCGGGGGCCTCCGCCTTCTGGACGGGGGGCTCGGCTCCGCAAGGCGTCCACTTCGCGGGGCCTTCCCCCTCTCCCTCTCACCGACCCGGCTGCCCCCGTACCGCCCTTCGCCCCACCCGCCCTCGCTTCGACCGTATCCGTCACGCCGGTGTCGTTGTGCTGGTCTGAGGCTCAGGTGCGGACCGAATCAGGCTGGCACTCGACGACTGCCGCGAGCGCCCGCGGAGCGGCTTACGCCACGGTGATGACGGCCTTGCCGCGGGCGTGGCCCCGTTCCACGTGGCGTACGCCCTCGGCGGTGTCGGCCAGGGGGTACGTCCGGTCGACCACGGGGGTGAGTACGCCGGACTCGATGAGCTGGACGACGGCGAGGAGGTCGTCGTGGGCCGGTCCGGCGGGGGCGGCGGGGAGGATGGGGCGGAGCCGCTGCCGGACGAGGGGGTTGACCGCGGCCAGCCGCAGCAGGGAGCCGACCGCGCCGAAGAGGTGGCCGGGTGAGCCGCCGCCGTTGGCGACCAGGGTCCCGGTCGGGGTGAGGGCGCCGCGCAGCCGGTTCAGAGGGTGGTTGCCGACGTTGTCCAGGATGACGTCGTAGTGGGCCCGCTGGTCGGTGAAGTCCTCGCGCGCGTAGTCGAGGACGTGCGCGGCGCCCAGGGAGCGGACCAGTTCGGCGTTGCCCGCGCCGCACACGCCGGTGACCTCCGCGCCCAGCGCGGCGGCGATCTGGACGGCGAAGGTGCCCACGCCCCCGCCCGCCCCGTTGACCAGCACCCGTTGTCCCTCCTGGACCCTGCCCACCGTGCGGATGCCGCGCAGGGCCGTCACCGCCCCCAGCGGTACGGCCGCCGCCTGTGCGTAGGTGAGGCGGGCGGGCTTGGGCACCAGGAGGTCGGCGGTGGTGCGCGCGTACTCGGCGAAGGCGCCCGGGCAGAAGCCCAGCACCTCGTCGCCGGGGCGCAGTCCCCGTACGTCGGCGCCGACGGCCGCCACCTGTCCGGCCGCGTCGAGCCCGGCCACCGCGCTCTTCGGCCGGGTCACTCCGACGCCGCCGAGCAGCCGCGCCACGTACGGGTCGCCGCGCAGCATGTGCCAGTCGTAGGGGTTCAGGGCGGCGGCGCGCACCCTGACCAGCACCTCACCGGCCTTGATCCGCGGCCGGTCGACGTCCGCGAGACGCAGGACGTCCGGCGGTCCGAACCGCTCCTGGGTGACTGCCCTCATCGTCTCTCCCCCTCCGGACCGGCCCCCAGGGTGTACGGCGTACACCTCTCTCTGGGCACGGTAGGTGTACGCCGTACACCCGTCAAGGGAAAGAGGTGAGGGTGGGTCAGGCCGGGCGGCGGGCGAGCCGTTCGAGGCCGTCGAGGGTCAGGTCGAGGGCGAACTCGAACTCGTACTGGTCGTCGCAGCCCGAGCCGACGACGGACTCCTTGTCATGGGCGACCGCCCTGGCCAGCGCGGTGATGTGCGGAAAACGCTCCGCCATCTCCTCAGGCGACGGCGCGTCCGGCTCCGGCGCGCGGTCGGGGCGGTCCTCGAACAGCTCCTGGGAGAAGCCCAGCATACGGCTGCCCATGACGTGCATCGCGTGGTGGACGAGGTCGATCGAGAACCCTCCGGCCCGGAAGATCCCGATCATCGAGTCCAGGTACGCCATCACGGCCGGGGTCGGGTTGGCCCGTGCCTTCATCCGCGCCTCGATGACCTCCGGCGCCCACGGGTGGCGCAGCAGCATCCGGCGGGCCGACAGCACCCGGCGGCGGACGGCCGTCTTCCAGTCGGCGTCGGGGGTCGGCGGGTCGATCTCGCCCACGAGGACGTCGATCATGCCGTCCAGCAGTTCGTTCTTGTTGGCGACGTGCTTGTAGAGCGCCATGGGGACGACGCCGAGCGCCTGGGCGATCTTGCGCATACTGAGCGCGTCGGCCCCGCCCTCGTCGGCCAACGCGACGGCGGCGGCCAGGACCCGCTGCCTGCTCAGGGGGGTGCGCGGCTGCGCGGCGGCGTCGGCCTGCGTGCTGATCTCCACCATCTCCTTGGGCACGGCGGGCCTTCGAATGTAACAGCGCCCACCGGCCCCTCCCTGACACCGGCCCCGGGAGTGTGGCGGCGACTGACCGACGCCCGGGACCGGAGGTTCGCGACCGGGTCAGGGCTTGCGGGCCACGCCGCCGTAGATATCGGTGGGTTCCGGGGTGGTGCCCGGTTCGGGGCGCCACAGGGGGCAGGAGACGATGCCCGGTTCCAGGAGTTCCAGGCCCTCGTAGTATGCGGCGAGCTGCTCCGGGCTGCGCAGTACGTACGGGATCGCGCCGGTGTCGTCGTAGCCCTGCTGGGCGGACTTCAGCGACTCGTCGGTGTCCGTGCTGTCGTAGTGGACGAAGTAGCTGCCGGACGGCAGGGCGGCCTGGAGGCGGCGGACGATGGACTTGGCCTCCTCGTAGTCCTGGATGTGGCCGAGGATGCCCATGAGCATCAGGGCGATCGGCTTGTCGAAGTCCAGGAACCCCTTCGCCCGCTCGATGATCTCCTCGGGCCGGTGCAGGTCGGCGTCGATGTACTCCGTGACGCCCTCGGGGGAGCTGGTGAGCACCGCCTCGGCGTGCCGCAGCACCAGCGGGTCGTTGTCGACGTACACGATGTGCGACTCGGGCGCGATGCGCTGGGCGACCTGGTGCGTGTTGTCGTAGGTCGGCAGGCCGGTGCCGATGTCGAGGAACTGGCGGATGCCGAGTTCGCCCGCCACGAAGGTGACGGCGCGGATCAGGTAGTGGCGGGAGGCGCGGGCCATGGTCTCGATGTTCGGGGCGACCTCGCGGTAGGCGTCACCCGCGACGCGGTCGACCTCGTAGTTGTCCTTCCCTCCCATCCAGTAGTTCCAGATCCGGGCCGAGTGCGGCACCGTGGTGTCGATCTTGGACCATGCTTCCTGGTCCGGGGTGGGCTGGCCGTCTGCCATGGGTGGTCTCCTGCCGTGGAACGCGTTCTGTCACTGCCTGGACGTCAATGTCTGAGCGTCAGTGTCTGGACGTCAGTGTCTGGACGTCGGTGTCCGGTGCCGTGCCTGGGGTTGACGGCGGCGGGAGGTCCGGCCCGGATGGGGCGGCAGGGCGGCGGCCAAGGGGTGGCGGGACCGACAAAGTCGGTCCCGCGCGGGAGTAAGCCCGCTGAAGGCTCATCGTCGTGTATGTGTCCCACTCCCGTCACGGCGATGGAACCCTCCCCCCTCGGTGGTGTGTGTCAGGCGATCAGGAAGTCCGCCTGGCCCGCCTTGGCGCCCTCCAGGAACGCGATCATCTCCTCGCGGGTGTAGACCAGCGCGGGCCCCTCGGGGTCCTTCGACTGGCGGAAGGCGACGCTGCCGTCCGGGAGGCGCTTGGCCTCGACGCAACTGCCGCCGTTGGTGCCGCTCCAGGGCTTGTGCCAGCCCTCGGTTCCCAGGTCGGCGGCGGACATGCCGTTGCGGACGGGGTCCTTGGATTCCATGGCTTCCATGGTCACAACTCCTTACGCATTCTTTCCAGGATGGCCCTGGTCTTCCCGACCGGCTCCGCCTGCACGGACATCCGGTCCATGACCTCAAGGTGGGTGACTACGTCCTCTGGTCGCTCGATGTAGGTGGCGCCGGTGAGGTTCTCGGTGTAGATCACGTCGGGCAGTTCGGAGAACCCGAAGCGGAACTGGTGGAAGGGGCCGAAGGCGCCGGGGTGGGCCCCCACGGCGACGGGCATGACCTGGATGCGGACCTTCGTCGTCTCCAGGATCTCGATGACCCGGTCGAGCTGGGCCCGCATCACCTCGGCCCCGCCGACGGGGCGGCGCAGCACCGTCTCGTCCAGGATGGCCCAGATGTTGGGGGCGTCGGGCTTGGTGAGCAGGTCCTGGCGCCTGAGGCGCAGGTCCACCCGGCGGGCGATCTCCTCCTTCGGCTCGGTGGGGAACCCGACGCGGAACAGCGCGGTCGCGTAGTCGCGCGTCTGCAACAGGCCGGGTATGTAGTGGGGTTCGTAGAGGCGGATGAGACTGGCTTCGCTCTCCAGGCTGACGTACGCCCTGAACCAGTCGGGCAGCACGTCGCGGTAGTTGTACCACCAGCCCGGCTGGTTGGCCTCCCTGGCCAGCGCCAGGAAGTCGTCGATCTCGGCCGCGGGGACACCGTAGGCGCGGAGGAGTTCCTTCACGTACGGGATGCGCAGGCCGACCTCGGCCTTCTCGATCCGGCGGACCGTCAGGGGGGTCACGTCGATCGTCGCCGCCGCGTCCTCGAACGTCATGCCCGCCTGCTGGCGCAGTTGCGCCAGACGCTTGCCGAGGACCCTGCGCAGGACGGTGGGAGCGCTGCCGCCAGAACGGTTCTCGCTCACTCCCCACCCCCGAGAACGGCTGTCACCTTCCGCAGTGTGCCACGCCGTCGACGACACAGACAGTGCGTTGCCGATAGTTCTGAAATTATCAGAACGTCGCTTGCGGAGCGATCCTCTCGGCGGCCATAGTGCTTGACGTGACGTGGCCCACGGTTTGGGCGCCCTCGAGCACAACCGCGCGCGGGCGCAAGCTAATTGACGCTCCATCAGCTTCGGTGGCTCGACCAGCTCCGCCAACACCGTCAGCCACGCCGCCAGCGCCCCGCTCCCCGGGTAACGGGCGAGCCGGTGCGTCCGACCGCGTGCTCTTACGAGGGGAACCGATGACGGCATTCACCACGCGGCGCCACGGGCCGTCGCCCGCACCGGACGATGTCGAGAACGGGATGACCGACGGTGGGGAGGTGACTGAGGGTGGGGAGGTTCACCTGCGCTCCACGGTCCCGGCCCGGCCCGCCTGGGCCACCGCCGTGCGGCGCACCGTCATCGAACACCTCGCGGAGCTGCGGCTCTCCCCCGACCTGCTGGACAACGCTGTCCTGATGGCCGACGAACTGTTCGCCAACGCCGTGCGCCACGCCAGTCACGGCCCCGACGACACGGTCACCCTCACCATCGACACCAGCGAGCGCACGCTGCGGGTGTCCGTGGCCGACCGCTCACCCGTGCCGCCACGGTCGCGTACGGCGAGCGACACGGCCGAGTCCGGACGCGGACTGGCCATCGTGAGCGCGCTGGCCGACGACTGGGGCGTGGCACCGCCCGAACCGGGCGCCCCCGGCAAGAGGGTGTGGTTCACCCTCGTGCTCCCGGGAGCGGTCTTATGAAGGGGGACGGCGGCACCGCACCGCCCGTGTCCCCCGCTCTCGCTTCGGCGCTCGCCGCCGAGTTGACCCGCAGGGCCGACGAGGACCGTGAACTGATGCGGCAGGCGGAAACGATCCCGCCACCGGATCACCGGCGCCGTATCGCCCAGTGCCATCGCGACAACGCCGAGGCCCTCGCGACGATCGTCCGCCGCCACGGCTGGCCCACCGCCGCGCTCGTCGGCGCGCCCGCCTCGACCGCGGCCCTGATGATCCTGCTGCACGCCCCCGACCCCGGCTTCCGGCGCGACGGCCGGGACCTGATCGCGCAGGCCGTGGCGGAGGGGCACTGCCCCGCCATCCACCTGGCGTACATCACCGACCACTGCGCCGTCGACGAGGGCCAGCCGCAGCTCTACGGCACCCGGATCGACCCGAAGACCCTGCGCCCGTACCCGATACGCCAGCCGCGGGACGTCGACGAGCGTCGCCGGGAGGTCGGCCTGGGCCCGCTCCAGGAACAGTTGGAGGCGCTGGGCATCCGCGTCTGACCACCCGTCGTACGGCCCCGCCTCACCACACCACCTCGTGGGTGTGGCACGGGATGCCGGAGGGGTCGCAGTCGGCGCACTTCTCGCAGTGCCGCCAGAACGCGCGCAGCGTCCGCCGACGGCGGAACTCCGCGGCGACGCTCCCGACGCGCTGCCGGTGACCGAACGCGCCCCCGCCGTCGTGCCACGTCCAGCCCGGGGCCGACGTCCGCGGCGCGGGGCCGAGGGGCGCCTCGCGGGTACGGCGTTCCGTCAGCGAGGTGATGCGGTCGGTGAAGTCGGGGTCGGGCAGGGGCAGGTCCAGGTCGTCGTCGACGTAGGCCAGGGCCGCGGGCACGTAGTCGAGTACGGCGTTGAGCTGTGCCGTGCGGGTGGCCAGGTCGGGCGCCTGGTCCCGGCGCGGGGTCCGCAGTGCCGTGGTGAACTCATGGAGTCCGCCGTCCGGTTCACCGCAGCCGGAGGTGACGGCGGCGGCCTGGGCGCGCCACCACCACTCCGCTTCCGGCCGCTCGCCGTGGGCCAGGTGGTGCAGGTACAGGCAGTAGGTGGCGGCGCTGTCCCCGGCACCTGCGGCGTACTGCCACCACAGCCGTGCGGAGTCCTCCCGCTCGGTGAGCTGGAGGACGCACCCCAGCACGCGCGCCCCGCACGGCTCGGGCAGCGCGCGGGCCACGAAGTGCCTGAGGCTGGTCAGGGCGCCGTCGCTCATGACGGCTGTCTCGCACAGGGCACGCAGGTCCTGCGCCGCGGCGTCCTGTTCGGGCACCGGTGCCGTCCCGGGGACCGGTGCTATCTCGGGCTCCGGGTCATCCGGCGCGCACTCGGCGCGCCGGGCCGCCGCGCGCGCGGCGACGCGGAGGGCCGCGGCGTCGATCTCCTCCAGGGTGTAGGGCTCACTGACCAGCCGGGAGCGGTCCAGCAACTGGTCAACGGGCGACGTCATCGGTTCGTCCTTCCTTGGCCAGACCCAGGATCTCCCGCAGGCGGCGGCGCGCGTAGCGGGCGGTGGAGCGGACCGCCGCGGGGGTGATGCCGAGGTGGTCGGCGGCCTCGCGGGTGGACTGCCCGTGCAGGGAGAGCAGCAGGACGACGTCCCGCTGCCGCTCGGGCAGTGCCTCGATGGCCCGCATGAGGCTCAGGTTCTCCTCCAACTGCCCTATGGGGTCGACCGCCTTGCGCAGCGCCGCCGTCTCGAAGGCGGCGGTGTCGATCAACGACTCGCGCCGGCCGCGGGCGCGGGCCACGTCGATGGTGCGGTGCTTCATCACCTGCCAGGCGTACGCCGCCGGGCTCTCCTTGGTTAGCACCTCCTGCCACCCCGTGAGCAGTTGCTCGAACGCCCAGTCGACGGCCTCCTCGGCGTCGGCCTTGTGCTTCAGGTACGACTTCGCCCAGGCCACGTACAGGGGGCGGTGCATCCGGTGGAAGGCCTCGAAGTCCAGGGGCAGTTCGGGCAGCTCGGTCATCGTCGTGACGCCGGTCGGCGTGTCCGGGGCGCCCCGCCTCACGCCCGTCCGTCCCTCTGGTCGCCCCGGCGCAGTTCGCTGATCCCCCACCGCACCCCGGCCGCCGCGGCACGCCGCAGCAGGGCCACCACGTCACGGCCCAGCACCCGCACCGCGAGCACCAAAAGGATCATCTCGTCAACTAACGGCAAAGACACGCGACTTCGCCCTTCCGTTCGGCGCACGAGCCAACCGGCCCGGAAGGACGCGGCTGCGCCCTCTGCCTGTGATGGCGTCCCGGGGTCCGCCATCGTGCACCCCGCGGGGCCGCGGTTCTCACGGACTGGATGCGTTCGATTACGCGGAAGCGCCGCGACTGGTCCCGTGACGCCGCCCCTCCCCCCTCACCCCACCGGGACCGCCAGCCCCGACCTGCGCGGGGACGAGCACCCTGGGCGCTCCGCCGGCGCCACACATGTGACGAGCATCACAGCATAAGCGAGGGGCAACCGAAAAGCGGCCCTACACCCGGTTCGCGAGCCTTTGGGTGCGAACACTTACTCGGGCATCGCTCACCCGTTCCGTCTTCGCTCCTGTCACCGACCAGGGCCGCTCCGACACGGTCGATGGACGGCGGCCACTCGGCGCACGGGCCGGTGAAGCCGGTCAGCACGCGGTTGGCCAGTCCGTTCCTCCCCGCTCAGCGAGCGGTGGCGGCGACGGCGGCCGTGTTGCCGTAGTACGCGTCCGGTCCGTGCTTGCGGGTGAAGTGCCGGTCGAGCAGGTGCTGCGGAGGCTCAGGGGCGTCGACGGGTGACCGCAGGGCCAGGGTGTGCAGGGCCATCTCCGCGACCGCCTCGCAGACGATCGCGTTCTCGAGCGCGGTGGTCGCCGTGGCCCCCCAGGTGAACGGGCCGTGCCGGGAGACGAGCGCGCCCGGCACCTCTTCCGCACGTTGCGGGTCGCCTTCGAGGAGGGCCACGATCACCTGGCCGGTGTTGTACTCGTAGTCCCGCGCGCACTGTTCGGCCGTCAGGTCCTCCGTCACCGGGACCGGTCCGTTGAAGGTGTCCGCGTGGGTGGTGCCGAGGACGGGGATCGGGCGGCGCGCCTGCGCGAAGGCGACGGCGTGCGTGGAGTGCGTGTGGGTCACGCCGCCGATGTGGGGGAACGCGCGGTACAGGCACCGGTGGGTCTCGGTGTCCGTGGACGGCTTGAAGTGCCCCTCGACCACCCGCCCGTCCGCAAGGGAGACCACGACCAGGTCCTCGGCGGTGAGGTCCGCGTACGACACACCGGACGGCTTGATGACGAAGACCCCGGCGTCACGGTCCACGCCGCTCACGTTCCCCCAGGTGAGGGTGGCCAGGCCAGCCTCCGGAATTCGCAGG
Source organism: Streptomyces flavalbus (assembly GCF_042674625.1). Taxonomy (NCBI): domain Bacteria; kingdom Bacillati; phylum Actinomycetota; class Actinomycetes; order Kitasatosporales; family Streptomycetaceae; genus Streptomyces; species Streptomyces flavalbus. Next base: position 7,542,216 of record NZ_JBHTEB010000001.1, on the reverse strand, counting down.
TTGGCCGCCAGAACCTCCCGGCGGAGGTCCCCGAAGGAGAGGGACTCGCTCACTACGCTCACCGTCTTTCCGTCATCGGCTGACCGCCACCGACCCGCGAGGGCCTTCGCGGCCACGCACGAACCCTGCTTCGATTGTGCGCGCTAACATAGCGCAGCCTCAAGAGCTGGCCCAAGAATTCGGAGCGCATCCTCCCGACTGGACTTTCCCCAGTGTGAGCGCACACATCAGAGTGCGGCGAACGGACTCCTGTCCGGGCCGCCCCCACCCCCGGATGAGCCTCGGTTCATCCCCCAGATGAGGCCTCGGCCCATCCCCCGGATGAGGCCTCAGCGCGCCAGTGGTCAGGCGGTACCTTGAGTAAGGGCCCGTGACGAACTAGGAGGGGAAGAGGCTTGACCCAGCTCCCGGAAGTCTCCAGAGCACCCACCATGGCGGATGTGGCGCGCGTGGCTGGCGTGTCGCACCAGACCGTCTCGCGCGTGCTCAGCGGTCATCCCAACGTCAGCGCCAAGACCCGTATGGCGGTGACGGAGGTCATCCAGCAGTTGGGCTACCGCCGGAACTCCGCGGCTCGGGCTCTCGCCACCCGCCGGACGCACACGCTGGGCGTCATCGCGGTGAACAGCACGCTGCACGGACCCGCCAGCACGCTCTTCGGCGTCCAGGAGGCGGCCCGGGAACGCGGCTATCTGACCACCGCCGTGACCCTGCGCACGCTCACGGAGTCCTCACTCACCGAGGCGATGCACCACCTCACCACCTGGGGCGTCGAGGGCGTGATCGCCATCACCCCGCAGCGTGACGCGGTCCGGGCCCTGGCCGCGCTGGAGGCCCCCTTCCCCGTGGTCACCGTCGAGGGCGGCCACGCCCTCGACCTCCCCGGCGTGTCGGTCGACCAGTACGCCGGGGCCCGCATGGTCACGGAGCACCTCCTGGCGGCGGGCCACTCCACCGTCTGGCACGTGGCCGGTCCCGCCGACTGGCTGGAGAGCGAGGGCCGTACGGCCGGTTGGGAGAGCGCGCTGCGGGACGCCGGGGCCGAGGTGCCAGCCGTGCTGCGGGGCGACTGGAGCCCCCTGTCGGGCTACCAGGCCGGTCAGCAGCTCGCCGGGCGGGCGCTGGCGTCGGCCGACCGTGGCGCGGGGCTCACCGCGGTGTTCGTCGCGAACGACCACATGGCGCTGGGTGTGCTGCGGGCCTTCCGCGAGGTGGGGCTGCGCACCCCGGCGGACGTCGCGGTCGCGGGCTTCGACGACACACCCGAGGCGGAGTTCTTCCCTCCCCCGCTCACCACGGTCCGCCAGGACTTCGGCTCGCTCGGCCGCAAGAGCATCGAACTGCTCCTGAACCACATCGAGGGCACCGCGTCCGAGACCGCGCACCTGACGATCGCCCCGGAACTCATCGTCCGCGCCAGCACGGCCCGCCGCAGGCCCGCGATCGAAGACTGAGGGGACTGAGGGGCCGAAGGGACCGGATCACGTCCCGCCGACGGTCCTCCGCGCCCCGCACGCACGTGAGGGGCGCCTTACGCGACCCCTCTTCGCCAGCGTCAGCGCCCCCGTCATTGGGGACGCTCACAAAGGCGGCTCCCACCCTCTCCGCAGTCCCGCCGCCGATCCGATTCCCGCCACAGGGCCCTTGCGCACCAGAATTGTTAGCGCTCACAATACGAGAGCAAGAACCGAGGGCAAGACCCACTCCGTCCGTCGGCCCGCGGAGCAGTCCGCCGCCGTACGGCCCCTTCGAAAGGCGATCCGGTGACCTCCCTCCGAGCCTCCTCCGACGACCGCGAGCAGTACACCGTGGGCGTCGACTTCGGCACCCTGTCGGGCCGCGCCGTGGTCGTCCGGGTACGCGACGGTCAGGAACTGGCCTCCGCCGTCCACGAGTACGCCCACGCGGTGATCGACGAGCGCCTTCCCGGCACCGGTGCGCAGCTCCCGCCGGACTGGGCGCTCCAGCACCCCGACGACTGGCGCGAGGTGCTGCGCGGGGCCGTGCCGGAGGCCGTGGCCGCGTCCGGCGTGGACCCCGCCGACATCGTCGGCGTCGCCACCGACTTCACCGCCTGCACGGTGCTGCCCACGCTCGCCGACGGCACCCCCCTGGCCGAGACCGCCCTCGCCGGGCGCCCGCACGCCTGGCCCAAGCTCTGGAAGCACCACGCGGCGCAGGCCCAGGCCGACCGCATCAACGAGCTGGCGCACGCGCGGGGCGAGAAGTGGATCGGCCGGTACGGCGGCAGGATCTCCGCGGAGTGGCAGTTCGCGAAGGCGCTACAGGTGCTGGAGGAGGACCCCGAGGTCTACGACGCCTGCGCCCGGTGGATCGAGGCGGCCGACTGGATCGTCTGGGAGCTGACCGGCGCCGAGTCCCGCAACACCTGCACCGCCGGTTACAAGGGCATCCACCAGGACGGCAGCTACCCCGACGACGGCTACCTGGCCGCGCTGAACCCGCGGTTCGCCGATTTCGTCCGCACCCGGCTCGACTTCCCGCTCTCCCCGCTCGGCTCCCGCGTGGGCTCGCTGAGCGACCGGGCCGCAGCGTGGACCGGCCTGCGCCCCGGCATCGCGGTGGCCGCCGGGAACGTAGACGCCCATGTCACCGCCGCCGCGGCCCAGGCGGTGGAGAACGGGCGGCTGCTGGCCATCATGGGCACCTCCACCTGCCACGTCGTCAACGCCCCCGTCCTCGCCGACGTCCCCGGCATCTGCGGCGTCGTGAACGGCGGCATCGTGGAGGGGGCGTACGGATACGAGGCCGGGCAGAGCGCGGTCGGTGACATCTTCGCCTGGGTGCTGCGCCAGGGCGTCCCGCGCGCGTACTACGACGAGGCCGCCGAACGCGGCGAGGACCTGCACGCCCTGCTCACCCGCAAGGCGGCGGGCCAGCCGGTCGGCGGTCACGGCCTGATCGCCCTGGACTGGCTGAACGGCAACCGCTCCGTCCTCGTCGACCACCACCTGTCCGGCGTCATCGTCGGCCTGACCCTCGCCACCCGACCCGAGGACGTCTACCGCGCCATGCTGGAGGCCACGGCCTACGGCACCCGGGTCATCGTCGAGGCCCTGGAGCGGGGTGGCGTACCGGTGGAGGAGTTCATCGTCGCCGGTGGACTGGCCAAGAACGAACTGCTCATGCAGATCTACGCGGACGTCCTGCGCCGCCCGGTGTCCCTCGCCGCGTCCAGGCAGGGCCCTGCCCTCGGGTCGGCCATCCACGCCGCCGTCGCCGCGGGGGCGTACCCCGACGTGCGCACCGCGACCGCCGCGATGGGCCGTCTGGAACGCGCCGTCTACGTGCCCGACCCGGCGCGCGCCGACGCCTACGACGCGCTGTTCGCGGAGTACCGGCTGCTGCACGACCACTTCGGCGCCGACGACCTGCTGCACCGGCTGCGCGCCGTCCGCAACGCCTCGCTGACCGCCAACTGACCCCGCCCGCCCGCCGACCGCGTCCGTCGCGGTCGGCACCTGAACCACCGAACCACTCTCTCCCCAGGAGTTCACGTGTCCAGCGCCCCTTCCCCCGTCCGTGAAGTCTGGTTCCTCACCGGCAGCCAAGGGCTGTACGGAGAAGAGACCCTGAAGCAGGTCGCGGAGCAGTCCGAGCGGATCGCCGCCACCCTGGCGGGTGCGGACGGCCTGCCGGTCCGGGTCGTGTGGAAGCCGGTGCTGACCGACGCCGCCGCCATCCGCCGCGTCTGCCTGGACGCCAACGGCGACGACCGGTGCGTGGGCCTCATCGCCTGGATGCACACCTTCTCCCCGGCGAAGATGTGGATCGCTGGCCTGGACGCGCTGCGCAAGCCGCTGCTGCACCTGCACACCCAGTCGAACGTGGCCCTGCCCTGGGACACCATCGACATGGACTTCATGAACCTCAACCAGGCCGCCCACGGCGACCGCGAGTTCGGGCATGTCCAGGGCCGCGTCGGCGTGCCGCGCAAGACGGTCGCCGGTCACGTCTCCGACCCGGTGACGGTCGACCGCATCGTGACCTGGGCGCGTGCCGCGTCCGCCCGTGCCGAGCTGGCCGGTCTCAAGGTCGCCCGCTTCGGCGACAACATGCGCGACGTCGCCGTCACCGAGGGCGACAAGGTCGAGGCGCAGCTCCGCTTCGGCGTCTCCGTCAACACCTACGGCGTCAACGACCTGGTGGAGGTGGTCGACTCGGTGGACGGGAGCGAGGTCACCGCTCTGGTCAAGGAGTACGAGGACGCCTACCGTCTGGCGCCCGAGCTGCGGGCGGACGGTGAGCGCCACGCGTCGCTGCGGTACGCCGCACGGATCGAGGCGGGCCTGCGGTCGTTCCTCACCGAGGGCGGCTTCAAGGCGTTCACCACCAACTTCGAGGACCTCGGCGGCCTGCGCCAGTTGCCGGGGCTCGCCGTGCAGCGGCTGACGGCCGAGGGCTACGGCTTCGGCGGGGAGGGCGACTGGAAGACCTCCGTCCTGCTGCGCGCCCTCAAGGTCGCCGCCGAGGGCCTGCCCGGGGGCACGTCCTTCATGGAGGACTACACCTACGACCTGACACCCGGCGACGAGTTGATCCTCGGCGCGCACATGCTGGAGGTGTGTCCGTCGCTCGCGGGTGCCACGCCCGCCTGCGAGATCCACCCGCTGGGCATCGGTGGCCGCGAGGACCCCGTGCGGCTGGTGTTCGACGCGGCCCCCGGCCGTGCCGTCGTCGTCGGTCTGAGCGACCTCGGTGACCGCTTCCGCCTCGTGGCCAACGAGGTCGACGTGGTGCCGCCGCCGCACCCGCTGCCCGCCCTGCCGGTGGCCCGCGCGGTCTGGCGGCCCCTGCCCGACCTGCGTACGTCCACGGAGTCGTGGCTGACCGCGGGCGGCCCGCACCACACGGTCCTGAGCACGGCGCTCACCGCCGAGCACCTGGACGACCTCGCGGAGATGCTGAAGGTGGAACTCGCCCTCATCGACGAGACCACCACGTTCCGGCGGTTCCACCGCGAACTGCGCTGGAACCAGGCGTACCACCGCCTGGCCCTCGGCATGTGAGGCCCGGTGGCTGAGCCGTCAGCTCAACTGGCGCAGCCACAGGACCAGGTGCCAGTCCTGGTCGTTGGCGAGGGGGTCGGCGGCGTGGGCGGCGCGGCCGTCGACGGTGGAGGGCATGACGAAGGCGCAGGTGGCCGAGCCGTCCTCGTGGTAGTTGGCCATGTTGGCGCGCAGGATCGTCTCGGCCAGCCGGTCGGTGTCCGCGGTACGGAGGGTGGTCGGCAGGCGGAGCAGGGAAGTGGCCGTGAGGACGCTCCAGTAGTGCGGGAAGACGTCACCCCAGAGCCGGTTCTCGCCGAACCAGTAGCCGTCCCAGTGCCGGATGGCGATGCCGTGCAGCCGGGCGTGCGGCTGGGGTCCGCCGAAGGCCAGCAGCCAGGGCAGCCGCTCCTCGACCGCGTCGTGGAAGAGGGCCTCGCCGGTCAGGGCGTACGCGTCGCTGAGGAGGTCGAGGAGCGGGGCGACGATGGCCTGCTCGTAGCTGACCTCGTGGGCGGGCAGTTGGCGGCCCATGCGGAGGAATTGACGTGCGCTGTCGACGAGTTGGTCGCGCAGGCGGTCGGCGCGGGCGGTCTGGCCGACGGTGTCGAGGGTGTCGCAGACGGCCGTCGTCGCCGGGGAGACGTCGATGGACAGATGGGTGGCGCCGCCCAGGTCGAAGCGGCGCTCGATGACGCGGGCGGCGCGCTCCAGGTCCTCTGCGCGGCCGTGCGCCTGGTACCGGTCGTGGAAGAAGCGGGCCAGCCAGGGCATGTCGTACAACCGGGGTTCGATGTGCCAGCTCTGGGATCCGCGCCGCGGGGCGTCGCTCGCGTCGAGCAGGTGGCGCACGGCGAAGTCGGACCAGCCGTCCAGGAGGGGGCCGGTCTCCCGCGGGTCCGCGAGGCCGTGGGCGGTGGCGGCCTGCAACAGCAGCGGCATGGCGATCCGCTCGGAGCCGTCGGACCAGTCCGACCAGCCGTTGGTGGGGCTGGTCAGTCCGGTCCGGGTGTTCACGGGGACGAAGGCGTGCGCGAGCAGACCGGGGCGTTCCGTGGCCCGCTGGTGGCGGATGACGTAGGCGACGCGGCGGCGGACGACCTCCTCCAGCGGGAGGTGGAAGAGGACCTCGGTACGGGCGCCGTCGCCGATGTCCAGGGTGCGGGTGCCGTGCGCGGACGACTCGACCCGGTACCGGCCGTCCGCCTCCCGCTCCACCTTCACCTCCGGGTCCGGGCTGCTCACCGACGCCGCCTCGACGACGATCGGGGTCCCGGTCTCGGCGGCGTACGCGGAGAAGACGGCCGGTGGCCGGGTGGCGGCGGTGAAGTCGTCGACCGACGCGTACCAGCCCAGCTCCCAGGCGACCGACGTCGACTCCCCCGGCGCCAGCCGCAGCACCGGCTGTCCGCCGAACGCGTGCGGGTTGCGGGCGTGGTCGGTGACCTGGAGGACGAGGTGGCCCCGGACGTGGGACTGCGAGTCCTGGTTGCGGGACTCCACCGAGTACGCCCGCACCGCGCCCTCCCGCACGACCAGCCCCAGGCAGCGCCCCCCACCCGACATCGGCTGGGCCAGGACCCACGCCCAGGTGCCGCCGGCGAAGACGTGGGCGTGCACCGCCTCCTCCAGGGAGGTCCGCGCGTCCTGGTACCAGTCGGCGAACGGCGTCTGGACGCCGAGGCCGGTGACGGCGAGCGGCTCGTCACCGCTGTTGACGACCGTGTAGCGCTCACGCAGCAGGTCCCCGGCCACGGAACGCCGCGCCTCCACCCGGACGCCGGGCAGCGGTGTGTGCACCGTCTCCACGCTGTCGCCCGCCGCCCACAGCCGTGCCGGCGCGAGCCAGCGGGCCGCTCCCCGGTCCGTGACCAGGTGCCCGCTGCCCCACTGGTGTTCCACCGAGTGCCACGGTGCGCTGGCCTGGTCGAGCAGGAAGCGCCGGGCCGGGGCCCCGTCGTCCGCGAACCGCGTCGGCGCGCCCGTCACCGGGTCGAGCACCACGCGCCCCGTACCGAAGCGAAGCGATTCCGGAACCCCGGCCTCGGTGGATGACACTCGACCACTCCTCACGTGTACCTGAGCCCGTTCGGGCGGCAGTGGTCACATTCAAGGCAGCGCCCCCGGGTCACGTACAGGGCGGCGAAAGTTTTCGACCGCCGACGGTGACCGGCGTTCGCGTCCGCCGACTTCCTGGCCGTACCGTCACGAGGGTGAACGACGACTCGGTGCTCGATGATCCGGTAGGCCAGTCGCTCGGCGGTCCGCACGCGCGTCTCGCCCGGCGGCGCGGCGGGGCCGCCACCTATCTCGCGGACGTGGCGACCTTCTCCGCGGTGCCCGTCCAGCCGGACGCCGCGGACTGGGCCGATCTCGCCGAGCTGCTCGGGGGTCCGGGCGCCTTCGCCGACCTGTTCAGCAGTCCGGCCGCCCCGCCGCCGGGCTGGGAGCCGGTCTTCAGTCTCGCGGGCCGTCAGATGATCTGGCCCGGCGGCCACCTCCCCGACCGGGCCGGGACCGGTCCCGACACCGGCTTGGTCGTACTGGGCAAGGAGGACGTGCCCGAGATGCGCGCCCTCGTCGCACGGACCGAGCCGGGTCCCTTCTGGCCGCGCTCCCACGAACTCGGCACCTACCTGGGCGTCCGGGCCGGAGGCACCCTCGTGGCGATGGCCGGGGAGCGCCTCCGTCCGCCGGGCTGGACGGAGATCAGCGCCGTCTGCACCGCTCCCGAGGCACGGGGGCGGGGCCACGCCGCCCGTCTGGTGGGTGCGCTCGCCGCGCGGATCGTGGCGCGCGGCGAGCGCCCCTTCCTGCACGTGGCCGAGACGAACACCGCCGCCATCGCGCTGTACGAGCGCCTCGGCTTCGAAACGCGCGGACAGGTGACCTTCCGGGGTTTCCGCACGGGGCCGTCGTAGGTCGCGGTGCCGTGGCCGGAACTGTAGGGATCTCCGCTGCTGGCACCAGGCCCCGCGCGCCCCACCGTGGCACGCGCCGCCCATCACCAGCACAATGCAAGACGCGCTCCTGGCTCCTCCGTACCCGTTCCAGCACGCTGTCGCCACGGCAACCGGCCCCGCACCGAAGCAGGTTGTGACCCGGCCGGTCGCCTTCCCCTCTGTCGGAAAGAGGTCCCGTCATGTCCGAACAGCAGGCACTCGTCCTCGACCCCACCGGTAGCGACCCGGACGCCGAACACCAGACCCTGCGCGAGCGCGGTCCCGCCACCCCCGTGGACATCCTCGGTGTGCGCGCCTGGTCCGTCTCCGATCCCGCCCTCCTCAAGCAGTTACTCACCAGCAAGGACGTCTCCAAGGACGGGCGCGCCCACTGGCCGGACTTCGCCCGGACCATCACCACCTGGCCGCTGGCCCTGTGGATCGCGGCGGAGAACATGTTCACCGCGTACGGCTCGGACCACAGCCGCCTGCGCCGCATGGTCGCCCCCGCGCTCTCCGCCCGCCGCACCGCCGCGCTCCAGCCCGGCATCGAGGCCCTGGTCACCGGCCTGCTCGACGACCTCGCCGCCCGCCCGGCCGGGGAGAGCGTCGACCTGCGCGAGCACCTCGCCTACCCGGTACCGCTCGCCGTCATCGGACAGCTCCTGGGCATCCCCGCCCACCGGCGCGCCGAGTTCCGCGCCGTGGTCGACAAGGTGTTCGCCACCCACCTCACCGCCGAGGAACAGGCCGCCAACACCGCCGCCCTCTACGGCCTGCTGGACGATCTCATCGACGCCAGGCGGACCGCGCCCGGCGAGGACATGACCTCGCTGCTGATCGCCACCCGCGACGAGGAGGGCGACGGTTCCACCCTCAGCGCCACCGAACTGCGCGACACCCTCCTGCTGATGATCAGCGCCGGGTACGAGACCACCGTCAACGTCATCGACCAGGCCCTCACCGCCCTGCTGTCCGACCCGCGGCAGCTCGCCCACGTCCGCTCCGGCGGGTGCACCTGGCAGGACGTCGTCGAGGAGACCCTGCGCCACGAGCCCGCGGTCAAGTACCTGCCCCTGCGCTACGCCCTCACCGACATCCCGCTCCCCGACGGGCGGACCATCCGCTCCGGGGACGCCATCCTCGCCTCCTACGCCGCCGCCAACCGGCACCCCGACCTGCACCACGACGCCCACCGGTTCGACGCGACCAGGGTCAGCAAGGAGCACCTCGCCTTCGGGCACGGCGTCCACTTCTGCCTCGGCGCCCCGCTGGCCCGCCTCGAAGTCGCCACCGTCCTGCGCCTGTTCTTCGACCGCTTCCCCGACGCCCGACTCGCCACCGAGGACCTGCGACGCCTGCCGAGCCTCATCAGCAACGCACACACCAGCGTCCCCGTCGTGCTGCGTCCCGCGCCGGCGGACCGGCCATGACCTCAGCGAGCTGGTAGCCGCCGCCGACCTGCGGCGCCGCCGCCTCAGTCGGGGCGCTTCGCCATGACGACCAGGCCCGCACCGCTGTACTCCTCCGGGGGCAGCCGCAGTTCGGCGGCCACGCGCAGGCCCCGCCTGCTCGACCAGGTCGACGAGTTGTTCCGGGAAGGATGGCACGGGGGAGGTTGAGCAGCGACCACCCTCCGAGCACGCCCGCTGAAACCCTGGTCCCTTCCGGACTGGGGCGGGGCATCATCCCGCGTCATTTCTTCAGCCCAGGTTGTACAGCCTGGGCTGTCGATCTACTCTCGGGGCATGACCACGGACGACGAACCCCCGACCGAGGCCGCGCTTCAGGCGGCTGCCGACATCTGGGTGGTGGTGAGCCGGATTCGCCGCAAGCTGCGGGCCCTGGAGGCCGCCGAGGAAGCGGTGGGTCCGGGCCGGGGTGAGGACCGGGAGCCCTCTCCGCCGCAGAGTTCCGTCCTGCGCCGCCTCGCCCGCAACGGCCCCGCCTCCGCCAGTGACCTCGCCGCCGCCGAGGGCGTACGGCCGCAGTCGATGGCCAAGACCGTGCTCGCCCTGGAGCAGGCCGGGCTCGTCGTCCGCAGCCAGGACCCCGACGACGGGCGCCGCCAACTGGTTTCGCTCACCGAGCGCGGGTACGAGCGGCGCCGGGGCGACCGCCTCGCCCGTCAGGAGTGGCTCGCCCGGGCCCTCCAGGAGCACGGCACCGAGGAAGAGGTGCGGGCCGTCATCACCGCCATGGCACTGCTCGACAGGGTGGCGCAGGCGTGACCCGGCTCGCCCGACGCTCACGCGGGCCGCGGCAGGGTGAGCGGAGCGGCTTCGACCGGCGCCTGGTCGCGCCCATGGTCCTCGGCTCGGTCCTGAACCCGGTCAACTCCTCGATGCTCGCGGTCGCGCTGGTCCCCATCGGCCGCGCCTTCGACGTGCCGCCCTCGCAGACGGCCTGGCTGGTCTCGGGCCTCTACCTCGCGACTGCCGTGGGCCAGCCGGTGATCGGCCGACTCGTGGACACGTTCGGGCCGCGACGGCTCTATCTGCTGGGCACCGCCCTGGTCGGCGCCGCCGGACTGCTGGGCACCCTCGCGCCGAACCTGTGGGCGCTGGTCGCCTCCCGCGTCCTGCTCGGGTTGGGGACCTCCGCGGCCTTCCCGGCCTCGATGTCGCTGCTGCGCTCCGAGTCCGAGCGCACCGGCGAGAAGAGCCCCAGCGGGGTCCTGACGGCGCTGTCGGTCTCCAACCAGGTCTTCGCGGTCGTCGGACCCGCCCTCGGCGGCCTGCTGATCGGCACCGGCGGCTGGCGGCTGGTCTTCGCCGTCAACGTGCCGCTGTCCCTGGCCTGCCTGGTCCTGGGCGCGCTGTGGCTGCCGCGCGCCACTCCCCCGGCCAGGGCGGCGCGCACCGACACGCCGGGGATGCTGCTGTTCGCCGGGTCCCTGACGGCGTTCATGTTCTTCCTGATGGACCCTGCCGTCGCCCACTGGTACCTGCCGGTGCTCGGCCTGGTGACGGGGGCGGTGTTCGTCCGCCGCGAACTCCGCGCGGACGAGCCGTTCATAGACCTGCGGGTCCTCGGCGGGAACCCACCCCTGCTCATGACGTTCGCCCGGCAACTCCTCGCCTACACCACGTCGTACGCCTTCTTCTACGGCTACAGCCAGTGGGTGCAGGAGGGCCGGGGGCTGGACGCGTCCCAGGCCGGTCTGCTTCTGCTGCCGCTGTCGGTGACCGCCGTCGGTGTCACCGCGCTGACGGGCCGCCGGGGGCAGGTCCGGGGCAAGCTGGTGGTGGGCGCCGTCTGTCAGTGCCTGGGCGTCGCCGCCCTGCTGCCGCTCGGCGGCGACAGCCCGGTCTGGCTGCTCGTGCTGCTCAGCGCGGCCGTGGGCATCCCGCACGGGCTGATCGGGCTGGCCAACCAGAACGCCCTGTACGCGCAGGCCGACCCGGCGCGCATGGGCTCGTCGGCCGGACTGCTGCGTACGTTCATGTACGTCGGGGCGTTGTTCGCCTCGGCGGCGAACGCGGTGTTCTTCCGTGCGGGCGCCACCAGTTCGGGGCTGCACTCCATGGCGTGGCTGCTCGTCGGCGTGACGGCGGTGTTCCTGCTCGTGTGCGTCGCGGACCGGTCACTGGGCCGCGTCGGCCGCGACGCGTGAGGGTGCCGCCCAGGGGACCGCCGCGGGGTGGCTCCAGATGCCTAGGGCGTGCGCGGCAGGCGGATGGTGACGGTGGTCCCGGCGCCCGGCCGCGACGCCACGTCGACCTCGCCGTGGTGGGCGTGGACGATCGCCTCGACGATGGCGAGTCCGAGTCCGGAGCCGCCGTAGGCGCGGCTGCGGCTGGCCTCGGCGCGCCAGAAGCGTTCGAAGACGCGGGGCAGGTCCTCGGGGGAGATGCCGGGGCCGTCGTCGATGACGGCGAGTCGTACGTGCTCGGGGGTGTCGGAGATCTCGACGCGTACGGCGGTCTGGGGCGGCGTGTGCTGGACCGCGTTGCCGACGAGGTTGCGCAGGACCTGCTGGAGGCGGGTGGCGTCGCCGGTGACGGGGGCGGGCGGTGCGGGTGTCAGGGTGATGTCGCGTTGGGGGTAGATGATCTGGGCGTCCTCGATGACGCTGGCCGCCAGGGCGGTGAGGTCGACGTCGTCCTGCTCGACGGGGCGGCCCGCGTCCAGGCGGGCGAGCAGGGAGAGGTCCTCCACGAGCAGGCGCATCCGCCCCACCTCGTTCTCGATGTGCTCGAAGGCGGTCTCCAGGCCCCCCGGCCCGGAGAGGCCGCCCTGGCGGTGCAGGTCGAGCCAGCCGGAGATGGTGGTGAGCGGGGTGCGCAGTTCGTGGGAGGTGTCGGCGGCCAGGGAGCGGACGGTGGCCTCCGCGCGGGCCTGGGCGTCGAAGGCCCGGTTCACCGCCTTGGCGAGCAGGTCGGCCTCGCTGCCGTTGCGGTGGGTGGGCAGGCGTTCGGTGCGGGAGCCCGCGGCGATGGCGTCGGCGCTGCGGGCCATGCGGACCAGCGGGAACATGCCGAGCCGCAGCACGAGGACGGACAGGGCGAGCAGGACCAGCAACGCGGCTCCGACGAGGGCGAGTTGACGGTTGATCAGCGTCGCCGTGGTCGCGTCCTCCACCGAGGTGTCGATGGAGAGGATGACGGCGGCCGGTTCGACCGTGGGCTGGCCGGGTCCGCGGTCGATGGTCAGGCCGGGGCTCGGGATGCGTACCGCGCTGATGTCCCCGCCCTCCAGGGTGAACAGGTCGCCCGTCGGCACCGTGACGCTCAGCCCGGCCAGGTGCCGCCCCGCCCGGGACGCCGAGCCGGTGCTCAGCAGGACCTCGTTGTCCGCGTCGACGGCGACCGTGCCCAGGGGGGAACCGAGCAGGGCGCCGAGCTGGTCGGCGTCGGCGGTCTGCGGGCCGCGCCCGATGACCTCGGTGAGGCGGTCGGCGGTCGCGCGCAGCGTGGTCTCGTCGCGCCGGTCGAGGAAGTCCTCCATGAGGGCGGCGCTGATGACGGCGCTGGCGACCAGGCCGAAGACCAGCAGGACGGCCAGCCCCACGAGCAGGCGCAGCCGGACGCTGGACCAGGACCAGGACCAGGACAGGCGACGGCCTCCGAGGCTCATGTGCGGTTCCGCTCTCGGAGCGTGTAGCCGACGCCTCGGACGGTGTGCAGCAGGGGTGGGTGTCCGTGGTCGATCTTGCGGCGGAGGTTGGAGACGAACCGTTCGACGACGACGGTGTCGCCGCCGAAGTCGTACTGCCAGACGGCTTCGAGGAGTTGGGCGCGGGAGAGGACCTGGCCCTGGTGGTCCAGCAGGTAGTGCAGCAGGCGGTACTCGGTGGGCGAGAGGTCGATGAGCTGGCCCGCGCGGCGGACCTCGTGGCGGGGGTCGTCGAGGGTGAGGTCGGCGCAGCGCAGGGCTGTCCCCTCGGCGGCGGGCGCCGTGCCGCGGGCGCGGCGCAGCAGGGCCTGGAGGCGGGCGCCGACCTCGACGACGCTGAAGGGCTTGGTGACGTAGTCGTCGCCGCCCAGGCGCAGGCCGCGTACCCGGTCCTCGACGGCGTCGCGGGCGGTGAGGAAGAGCACGGGGACGTCGACGGCGCGGGCGCGCAGGAGCTGGAGGATCTCGAAGCCGTCGGCGCCGGGGAGCATCACGTCCAGGACGACGACGTCGGGGGGACGGCGGGCGACCTGGTCGAGGGCCTCGGTCAGGTCGCGCGCCGTGTCCACCTCGAACCCCGCGAACTCCAGCGCGGAGACCAGCAGGCGCCGGATGCCGGGATCGTCGTCCACGACGAGGACACGGTCAGGGGTCCCGGGGTCGGTGACGGCGTTCATGAGGGCTCCCGCTGGTCCCGCTGACGTCGGATTTCACCGACCGCAACATATTGACAATGATGCTGTAGCACATACGGTACTGCACATGGCACAGCTTCCTCACCTCACGATGTCCGCGACCCTCGGGGACCAGGCGTACACGGCGATCCGCGAGGCGATCGTCTCGGGCGTCCTCGAACGCGGCCAGAAGGTGACCGAACGGGGTCTCGCCGAGTCGCTGGGCATCAGCGCGACGCCGGTGCGGGAGGCGCTGCGCCGACTGGAGCAGGACCGGCTGGTGGAGCGGACGGGCCCGCGCTCCGTACGCATCGCGAAGTTCGCGGAGGAGGAACTGCGCGAGTTCACCATGATCGGGGACACCCTGCGCGCGCTGGCCGCCCGGCTGGCCGCCGAGAAGTCGACCGCGGCCCAGCGCCGGGAGATGAGCGCGGTGCTCGACGAGGCCGACCGCCTGCGCGGGGCGGCCCGTGAGTGCGAGCCGGGCAGCGAGGAGGAGCGGAAGCTGATCGAGGAGATCCTCGCGCACATGCGCCGGTTCCACGCGCTCGTGGACGAGGCCAGCGGCAACTCCACCCTGCTCCAGATGCTGCACATGGTCGACGCCTTCGGCGCCGACGAACGGCGCAGCTCGGTGCTGTCCGAGGTCAGCGGCGCCCGGCGCGCCGCGGTGGACGAGCGCTACGGCCAGCACCGCGCCATCTACGACGCCATCGCCTCCGGTGCCGGTGAACGCGCGGCGGCGCTGATGATCGCGCACAGCCGCTCCTCCAGCGACTCCCTGATCACGGCGCGCTTCGCGGACTGAGAGGCCCGCGGATCGGCAGCTCGGGCACAGCCCGGACCGAGAAGCTATAGCAAATAGCACAACCCTCAGCCGCACGGCTCCGGTCCACGGGAGACCGGATGCTATGGCATATGGCAAAGGAGCCGTCATGCCGGACACCGCACCACCCAAGCCCCGGGAAACCCGCCCGCCCACCGCGCGGCCCGCCCGGCGCATGAGCGCCACGACCGTCCTGTGGGTGACCCTCGCCGTCTTCGCCCAGGAGTCGGTGTGGAACTTCTACGACGCCCAGGTCCCCGCCGAACTCCGCCACTACCTCACCTCGGCGGGCCTGATCGGGCTGATCATGGGCATGGACAACGTCCTCGGGGTCCTGATCCAGCCCTGGACGGGCTTCCTGTCGGACCGTCGCGCCCGCGACGGCAGGGGCCGCTGGGCGATCATCCTCAGCGGTGCCGCACTGGCCTCCGTGCCCTTCGCCCTGATCCCCTGGACGCGCGACCTGCCCACGCTGTTGCTGTGCGTCGTCGCCTTCGCGGCCACGGCCAACGCCTTCAAGGGCGTCACGGAGACCCTCGTCTCCGACTACGTCTCCCCCACGCACCAGAGCAAGGCGCAGGGCTTCGTCAAGGCGGGCGTCAGTCTCACCATCGTCGTCTCGTCCCTGATCAGCCTGCTGGTCGTCGACCGCAGCACCACCCTCGCGTTCGCCGTCCCACCGGCCCTGATGCTGCTGCTGCTCACCGCCTCGTGGACGGTCCTGCGCCGCCGCCGTACCGCCTCGGCGGCAGACGAGGAGTCGGCCACCGCGGAGTTCGCCTCCCCGTGGGCCGTCGTCAAGGACATGGTCCGCGACCCGTCCCGCGCCCGGGCGCTGCTGATGCTCGGCATCTTCTGCTTCGCGGGCATGTGGTCCGCCCTGCGCTCCCTGATGACCCCCTACGGCACGGAGGCCCTGGGCCTGTCCCGGGGCGCGGCGGGCGGACTCGCCCTGCCCGGCGCCCTCGCCTTCCTGGTCTGCGTCGTCCCCCTCGCGTACGCCTCGTCCCGGCTGGGGCAGGCGCACGCCATGCGCTACGGCGTGGGCCTGTTCGTCGTGGGCCTGCTCGTCGGCTTCCTCTCCCCCACCGTGCCCGGCACGGTGACCGCCCTGGTGATCACCTCCGTCGGCTACGCGACCTTCGCTGTGAACGCCCTGGTGGCGCTCTGGGACCTGGCCCCCAGCAGACATGTCGTGGGCACCTACACCGGTCTGTACACGGTCGCCTCGTCGACCGGCGCGGCGCTCGGCCCGGCCCTGCTCGGCCTCACCGTCGACCTGACCGGATGGCGGTTCATGCTGCTGGACGGCGCCGGGTTCGCCGCGATCACCTTCGTCGTCTTCACCCGCCTGGCCCGCCGTGTCACCCGCACGACGACCAAGGCCTGACCCCAGCCATCCCAGCAAGGAGACAGAGACCTCATGGAGTTCCGCATCCTCGCTCCCACCGGAGCCCTCGGCGCCGGCTTCGACGCCGAGGCCTTCCGGCGCGGCGTCGAGGCCCGCCCGCACGTCATCGCCTGCGACGCGGGATCGACCGACTCCGGCCCCGCCGCCCTGGGCTCCGGGCAACCGAAGCTCTCCGACCAGGCCGTCGCCCGCGACCTGCGCCTGCTGCTGACCGCCCGCGCGGAACTCGGCGTACCGCTGATCATCGGGTCCTGCGGCACCAGCGGCCGCGACGTGGGCGTGGACCGCGTCGCCGCCCTCGTGCGCGGCATCGCCGCGGCGGAGAACCTCCACTTCAGGCTCGCCCTGATCTACGCCGACCAGCCCGCCGAGCGGCTCCGGGCGCTGCACGACGCCGACCGCATCAGACCGCTCCCGCACGCTCCCGCCCTCGACCCGGAGGTGTTCGCCCGCGGGCACACCGTCGCCATGATGGGCGTCGAACCCCTCCAGGAGGCGCTGCGCTCCGGCTGCGACGTCGTACTGGCCGGACGCGCCAGCGACACCGCGCTGTTCGCCGCGCTCCCCCATATGCGCGGCGCCGACCCCGGGCTGACCTGGCACATGGCGAAGACGATCGAGTGCGGTGCCGCCTGCGCGGTCCCCCCGTCCGCCAACGGGCTCCTGGTGCACCTGCGGGACGACCACTTCGACGTCACCACCCTCGCCGCGGACAGTCGGCTCACGCCCCGCTCGGTCGCCGCCCACACCCTGTACGAGAACGCCGACCCGTTCCACATAGAGGAACCGGCGGGCACCCTCGACACCACCGACGCCACGTACGAGAGCGTCGACGCACGCACCGTCCGGGTGCGCGGCGCACGCTTCGTCCCCGCCGACGGCTACACCAACAAGCTCGAAGGCGCCGAACTGGTGGGCCACCAGACCGTCATCGTCGGGGGCGTGCGCGACCAGGTGGTCATCCGGCACCTGCCCGACCTGGTGCCGTTCGCCAAGAAGTACTTCGCCGACAAGATCCTCGACGTGTTCGGCGGCGACGTCGACCCCGCCGACGTGGATATCGACTACCGCTTCTACGGCGACGGCGCGGTGCTGGCCGCCGCCGAACCCGAGCCGCTGCGCCCCCGCGAACTCGGTGTCCTCATCACCGTGACCGCGCCGGACCAGGCCACGGCGCACGCCGTGGCGACCTTCGTCGCCCACGCCAGCAGCCATCTGCCGATCCCCGAGTACGACGGTCTGGTCTCCACGCTCGCCTACCCCTACTCCCCTCCCGAGATCGACCGCGGACCGCTGTACCGCTTCACCCTCAACCACGTCGTCACCGGCGTGACCCCGACCGAACTGTTCCGCACCGTCACCGAGGAGCTGTGACCATGGCGACCCTGCTCGACTTCTGCTCCCTGGTGCGCTCCAAGAACGCCGGGCCCTTCACCCTCACCTTCGACTTCATGTGCCACGACCAGGCCGCCTACGACGCCCTGGTGGCCACCGGATTCCTCAACGAGGACCTGTTCTCGCGTCTCTACGGGGCCGACCCGCGGGACATCCTGCTCGTCAACCACCCCCGGGCGCTGGCCGTGAAGGTCTCCCTGCCCCGCCCCCACGTCCAGGGCGACCCGCGCGACAGCGACTGCTACGCCGGTCAGCAGTACGCCCCCCTGATGGACCTGCGCGTGGAGCCTCTCGCGGAAGGGCGCACCGCGTGACCGGCGAGCGCCCCCTGTCCCCCTGGGACCTGCCCGCCGGTCACCCCGGCGTGTCCTTCCTGACCGGCCGCACGCCGCTGTTCGCCCTCGCCCGCGATCCGCGCTTCTCCTCCTGCCTGTACGTGCCGGGCCGCCACGGCCCCGACGGCCCGCCCCGCCCCCTGGTGGTCGCCGTGCACGGCACCCGGCGGCGTGTGGAGGGCCTCCGCGACGCGTTCGCCGACTTCGCCGAACGCCATGACTGCGTGGTCCTCGCCCCGCTCTTCCCCGCCCAGATCACCGGCCCGAACGACGTGCACAGCTACAAGCTGCTCTCCCCGGCCGGGTTCCGCCCGGACGAGGTACTCCTGGCCATGGTCGAGGAGGCGGCCGTCCGCTGGCATGTGCGCAGCGACCGCTTCCACCTCCACGGCTTCTCCGGAGGCGGCCAGTTCGCCCACCGCTTCGCCTACCTCCACCCCGACCGGCTGGCGTCCCTGTCCGTCGGCGCGCCCGGACGCGTCACCCTGGCGGACCCGGCGACACCCTGGTGGCACGGTACGGCCGACGCCGAGGAACGCTTCGGCACCAGGCCCGACCTCGCCGCGCTGCGCGACGTCCCCGTCCAGTTGGTCATCGGCGAGCACGACACCGGCACCGGCGACCTCGCGCCTCCCGACGAGCGCGGGTCCGGCCCGGCGGCCGGGAACCGCACCGATCTCATCCACGCCCTGCGCGCCAACTGGCGTGCGCACGGCATCGACGCCCGGCTGGACACGGTTCCGGGCGCCGGGCACGACCACTTCGCGGTCCTGCCCGCCGTCCAGCGGTTCCTCGCCGCGCAGATCGCCCCGTAGACCACCGCGCTCGCGCTCAGCCCGCGACCTGGCTCAACGCCCGCATGGCCTCGCGCTCGATACCGGAGAGTTCCCCGAGAACGAGGCCCGCTCGCTCCAGGTGCGCGGCGTCGCCCGTCGCACCGGCTTCCGCGATCAGCGCCGCGACCCGCGTCCACTGGGCGGCAGCCTCGGCGTACAGCCGGTGGGCGGTGCGCAGCTTGCCGCTGTCGATCACCTCGGTGCACTCCCCCAGGAAGTCCCGGTAGAGGTTGCGGAACAGCGCTCCGCCGGTTCCGGCCTTCTCCATCAGGAGCGCCGCCCGCGGGAGGTCCCGCTGCGGGTCGTCGGTCCGCCCCAGCCATGTCCGTACCCTCTCCCCCGCCCTCTCGATGCCCCGGTACCCGAGGTTGGCGATGGGTGGGTGGAGGAAGGCGTCGGCGCAGGCCGCGAGGGCGGGAAGGATACGCTCCCGCGGCGAGGGCGGTTCCCCCGGCAGGTCCAGCGTGAAGGAGCGGTGCCGCGCGGTCATCGGGCCACGCGCGGCCCTGGCCTCCGCGAGGCTGCTCAGGCTGGTGGACACCGCGCCGCCCTGCTGGTCGGTGTCCACCAGGTAGGCGTCGTGGTCGTCATAGCCGTACATGGCCACGATGTGACCGCCGAAGTGCACCTTCGTGCTGAAGTAGTCGAGGTGGTAGCTGTCGAGCTGGAGCCCGACCGGTCGCCCCCCGTCGATGGCCGCGACCACGTTGTCCCATGCCCGGCGCGGCGAGGTGGTCTCCCGGACCGACAACCGCGCCCCGAGCCTGTCAGCGAGGTTCACGGTGAGCTGGAACGGCTTGACCCGCCCTCCGAGGAACGGGAACCCCATGGTCTTGCTGTCCCAGTAGACGAAGGACAGCCCGGAGCCGAGACCGAACACCATGGGCTCCGACAGTTCGACCCCTTGGTGCCTCAGCAACACTCCGACAGCCGTCGTCTCACAGTGCCGCAATCCACGGGCGTCGACGTCCACGACTCTGGCCACGCCCGGCACTCTATAGGGGTCAGTGCGGGTGGCGGACCAGCACCGCGTGCGTGACGTTCGGGGAGCCGACCACCTCCGACACGCGGTAGCCCTCGATCCCGTCCCCCCAGGTTGTCGAACAGCCGCTCGCCGCGCCCGATGAGCATCGGCGCGATCACCAGGTGCATCTCGTCGATCAGCCCGGCGCGTCCTGCCACGGCCCGCGCTGCGGCCCGAACATGTTCCGCCCCGTGATCGTGGCGCCGACGTTCTGGTCGCCCCAACCGACACCGTCACCGAAGGGGGCGTCCGCGCGCTGGTTGACGCCCGCCATGAAGCCGTCGAGGGAGATCGTCACGTTGTGTACCCGGACCTTGGGCATGGCCGTCGCCTCTCGTCAGGATGACCCGCTGTCATCCTCACGTCTAACGACGCGAACCCCCATCGACACACCCGGTCGTCAGATTCCCATCGACGCCATCTCGATCGCCGAGCGGTAGTTGGCCGCGGCGGTGACCACGCAGGCGCGGTAGGTCCGGTTGTCCTTCACGGCCAGGAAATAATCGCGCAGGTTCTTCCAGTAGCTGACCAGGTAGCCGAGCCCCGGCACGAAGCCGGGCGGGCGCGGCACGAGGGAGAATGCCTCGCTGCACCGGAGGATCTGGCCGGTGGCGGTCGACAGGACGGCGGCGACCGCCGCGTTCATGTTCCATCCCGCCGCCAGTTCCGGGCTCCAGATCGCGCCCGCGATCTCCCGCAACCGCTCCTGCTCCTCAGGCGTCGGATCGCTCAGGGCGCCCGCCGCCACCGACTCCCGCGCCGCGGTCGACGGCCCGACCGCGGCCACGCCCGGTCCGGCCGCCGACAACGTGAGCACCGCCGCCGTCATGACCGCGGCAGCCGCCGTCCCTCGTCTCACGATGCGCCTTCCACCCATGGTCACCGTCACTCCTCCCCTGGACCCCGAACCGGCCCGCCCGGACGGACGGACCGGACGCTTGACGGTGGCACGCGTCCGACGACCGGGTCAACGTCAGTAACTCGTCAGGGAGTTGCTACTGGCCGGACCGTGGCTCAGGGGGCGATGCCCACGCCGTCGATACGGCTCCACGCCCGTTCCTGGGCGGCGGACAGGGCGGGCCAGCGCAGTCCGCCGGGGCGGGGGCGGACCCGGGTGGCGAACGGCGCGGGCTGGAAGGCGGGATCGTAGTGGCAGCCGCCACCGTGGGCGGCGTCGAACGTGCCGCAGGCCCGCGCGATCGAGTGCGGGGTGGGCTTCTGGCCGGTGCGCGCCCAGGTGTCCAGTGCCGCGAGGGAGGTGGCGTACTCGGCGTCGCTGAGCGCGCTGTGCTCGCTCTCCGTCGTGAACGTCTGGACGAGGTTCTCGCCCTGGTCGGCGCTGCGGACGCTGGCGCGGTAGGCGGCCTCGTGCTCGACGAAGACCTGGGGGTCGTCGATCGCGTGCAGGGTGAGGACGGGCACGGTGACGCGGCCGGTGAGGTCGCTGTCGTAGGAGAGGTCACGGCGTGCGGTGGGGTCGGCCGAGAAGCGTGCCACGCCCGCGTTGAGCGCCTCGTCGTCGTGCGAGCCGTCGTACCGGACGCCGCGGTTGCCGAACGGGTTACGGCCGCCGAGCCGGTGGACGACGATGTCGCGGACGAGGAAGGCCGCGTACCGCATGTTCGTGGCCAGTGCGCGTTCCGGGATACGGGTGACGGCCAGGATGTCGTCGAGGTTGCGCTGCTGGAGCGGGGTGCGCTCGGCGGGGGCGGAGTCGATGCCGGTGCACTCCTGGAGGCGTGCGTGCACCTCGTCGGGCGTCATCCTGGAGTCGGCGGGCAGTCCTTGCCAGGGCGGGTACGGCGGCTCGGTGGGGCGGGGCAGGTTGCGGCAGTAGAACTGGTGGACCGCGCGCAGGTCGACGCGGGTGTCGTAGCCGCGTGAGCCTCCGGCCAGGAAGCCGTTCGTCAGCAGCACGCCGTCGTAGGCGCCGCGCTTCCTGCCGTGGGTCTCGGTGAGCTTGGCGGCGACGTTCCCGCCCCACGACTGGCCGTGGAGGTAGGTCCGGTCGGGGCGGCCGAAGCGGTCGACGAAGAGTTGGCGCACGTTCTCGGTGTCGGCGGCGGCCATGCGGACGCCGTATCCGCCGCGCCGGTACGAGGACGCGGCCCAGGCGTATCCCTCGTCGACCATGACGGCCCAGCGTGCCAGGTCCTCGGTGGGGGTGGAGGCGTCGTAGGAGGTCCTCGACGTCCCGCAGCGGGCTGTCGGCCGCGAGCGGTTCCTCGCTCACCACGTCGAGGGCCGCCGCGGCGATCTGGCCGCCGCGTACGGCGTCGGCGAGGGCGCGTTCGTCGACGACGGCCCCACGTGCCGTGTTGATCAGGACCGCCGTCGGTTTCATCCGGCGGAAGGCGGAGGCGTCGAGGAGACCGCGGGTGCGCTCGGTCAGTCCGGTGTGCACCGACACGTAGTCGGAGGTCTCCAGGAGCACCGGAAGGTCGACGAACCGCACGGACGGGTCGGTCCGCAGGTCCTCGGGCACGTTCGTCGCGCACAGCACCCGCATCCCGAACGCCCGCGCCAGGGGCACCACGGCCCGCGCCGCCGCCCCGTAGCCGATGAGGCCCAGGGTCGAGCCGCGCAGTTCGTGACCGTCCTCCCGCGGCCAGCCCCCGGCGGCGACGCCCGTCGCGCTCTGCACCAGCCGCCGTGCCGAGGCCAGCAGCAGGCCGAGGGTGTACTCGGCCACGGCGTTGGCGTTGATCCCCGGCAGGTTGCTCACCGTGATGCCGAGCCTGCCCGCGGCGGCGATGTCGATGGAGTCGTAGCCGACCCCGGTCCGTACGACGGCCCGCAGCCGGGGCGCCCGGGACAGGACGTCGGCGGTCAGGGGCTCGTTGGCGACGAGCGCGGCGTCCACGCCGTCGAGCGCGGCCACGAGCCGCTCGGGGTCGCGTCGGCCGACCATCGGTGCGTGCTCGGTGGTGTGGCCGTGCGTCCGGAGATACTGATCGACCTTGTCGCCGGGCCGCAGGTAGTCCGTGGTGATCAGGATGCGTGGCACGTGTTCCTCGTCTCTGACGGCGCCCGTGCCGGGCTCGCGCCGGGCCACGGGACGGTGCTGGTGCTACGGGGTGAGGGTCGGGGTGGTGCGCCGCTGGAGCGTGCTGATCCGGGCGACGACGAGGATCGACAGCGCGGCGACGAGGGCGATGTCGACGAGCATCAGCGGCCAGCCGTTGAGGTCGACCATGCCGCCGACCAGCGCGGGGCCCAGGAAGCCGCCACCGGCCCAGCCGACGGTGTACATGCCCGCGTAGGTCCCGAAGACCCGCGCCGAGGGGGCGAGGTTCCACAGCACGACCACCGCGTTGACCAGGAAGCAGGTCGCCCCGGCGGCGGCGAGGCACAGGGCGACGACGGCGCCCGTCGGCGTCTGGATCACCGTGCCGAGCACCATGGCACCGGCGAAGACCGACATGCCCGCGGCCATGACGCGCAGCCGCCCGTAGCGCTCGGCGAGTACGGCCGCCGGGTAGGCCGCCAGGATGAAGGCGATCCCGCTGGGCAGGGTCAGGCCGCCCGCGGCGCCCCGTGACATGCCGAGCGCCTCCATCCCGTACGGCGTGATCAGCGACCGGGAGGCGGCCCACGCGCTGCCGAAGACGAGGATCGCGACGAGGAGCAGGAGCCGACTGCGGTCGGTGTCCCTGACGATCTCGACGAAGGTGTCCCGGACCCGTGGCTCAGGGCGGTCGGCGCCGGAGGTGTCGTGGGTCTCGGCGACGGCGGCCTGGTAGGCCGGTGACCGGCTGTCGCGGACGGTGGCCGCGAGCACCGCGACCGAGACCAGCATGATGATCGCGGGGATCGCGAAGGCGAGGCTCAGGTGGTCGTCGACCAGGAAGATGCTGATGAGCGCGGCGACGATGGCCGTGACGCTCGACGCGATCTTGACGACGGCGTTGGCCCGGCTGCGCCGCTCGGGCGCGATGAAGTCCGGGACGAGCGCTTCGGCGATCGGTTTGAAGGTGTTGGCGACGAGCGCGTAGGCGAACATCACCGCGATCAGGAGCGGCAGGGACGCCGCGGTGTGCGGGATGACGATGAACAGCGTGGCGGCGATCGGCATCCCGACGACCAGGTAGGGCATCCGCCGTCCCCAGGAGGTCCGGGTGCGGTCGGAGCGGTTGCCGATCCACGGCTGGATGAAGATGCCCAGCAGGTTGTCCATGCCCATCAGCAGGCCCACGACGGCCGCGCTGGTGAGGTGTTCCCGCAGCAGCGGGGGGACTTGGGCCTCGTAGAAGTTCCAGGTCGACTCTTGGGCGAAGACCGCGAGAGCGACCAGGAACGTGATGCGCCGGGTACGTGTGCGCTGCCCTACCGACGTCGTCGTCATCAGGGTCGTCCCTTCGCGCCGCCACCATGCTGGGCAGCTACTGGAGAGGTTGTCGGGGTGGGCGTGGGGGGCGGGGCAACTCCGGGGTGGTGGCCGGAGGGTGCGGCTCCGGTGTGCTCACCGGTGCACCGATCTACCGGTCGATTCCCGCCACCAGGGTCAGGTCGTCGGTGACCCGGATCCGGCAGTCCGGTCCGAAGGAGCAGGACGACTCGCGTTCCTCGAAGATCGCCGGGCCTTCCAGCTCGGTTCCCGGCGTGAGGGCGTAGCGGTTCCAGACCGTCGCCTCCAGCGGCCCGTGTCCGGGGAAGTGGACCGGCCGGACACCGCGGCTGGCGTCGCCGCCCTTCGGGTGGCCGCCCTCCGTCGGCGTCTCGTCACCGGGCAGCCGCGTCGACAGCCGCCAGTTCACGACCTCCGCGGGTCCGTCGAGGGACCGGCCGAAGACCGCGCGGTACGTCGACTCGAAGGCGGCCCGGACACGGTCGGCACCGGCCGGGCCGAGGTCCCGCTCGGGCAGGTCGACCTCGATCTCGAAGCCCTGGCCGAGGTAGCGCATGTCGACCGAGCGGCGGACCCCGACCTGGGCCGGGTCGTGCGGCGGGAGCGTCTGGGTGGCGTGGGCCGTCATGTCGTCGTACACCGCGGCGACCTGGTCCCAGTCGACGTCGGTGAGCGGCGACGGCAGGCTGCGCACCTCGTCGACGGTGGGGGCGGCGGCGAGGAGTCCGCAGGCGGACATGACCCCGGCGCGCATCGGCACGATCACGCGGGGGATCTTCAGCGCCTTCGCCAGCCCAGGTCAGTCCCCGGCGCGGGTCGTGCAGCAGCAGGTCGGTGAAGGTTCCGCCGACGTCGACGCCGATCCGGGCCGTGCGGGTCATCGGGCCGCCTCCTCATGGGCGCTGGCGCTGGGGGTGCGGGCGGGGTGCCGCCGGTGGGGCGGAGCGGTGTAGCCCGCGATCTCGTCGGCGATCAGGAGTTCGGGTTCGCGTTCCTCGGCGGGGCCGAACCCGCCGCCCCCGGCGAAGGAGATGACCACCGAGGAACCGGGGGCCAGGTGCGAGACCGACTTCAGCGGGACGCGCTCGCCGGAGTCCAGGACGACCTGTGCGGTGGCACCGGGGTCGCCGCCCGCGAGGCCGAGCGCCGGGTGCCGTTCGCGGTCCCCGAGCAGGACCATGTGCACCGGTCGGCCGGTCGGGTTGTGCACCTCGATGTCCTGGCCGAGGCCGCCGCGGCGTCGCCCCCGGCCGCCCGATCCGGGCCGCAGCTCCTTGCGAAGGAAGTGCAGCGGGGACGCGGCTTCCAGGGCCTCGATGCTGCCGCCGCCCGAGTTGGTGGGGAAGGCGGTCGTGGAGAGTCCGTCCTCCTCCTTGGAGGCGCCCATGCCCGCGTTGGCGAAGAGCATCAGGCTGAAGGGGCGGCCGTCGTCGTCGACCCCGGCGAACCGGACCCGCAGGGCGGGGGCGCCCCCGCTGTCGGCGATGACACGGTCGGGCAGCACCGGCGCGAGCGCCTGGTAGATCGCGCAGGACAGCAGGTGCCCGGTGAGGTGCCGGGCCAGGACGGGCGCGGGGAACGTGGGGTTGACGATGGTGCCCTCGGGCGCGGTGACCCGGATCGAGCGGTACGAGCCCCACTGGGTCCGCGTGGACGGGTCGAGGAGGATCTTCAGCGGGTACACGGAGTAGGCACGCGTGTGGTTCAGCGTCGAGTTCGTCGCGTACGGCACCTGCGGGGAGCTGCCGGTGTAGTCGATCCCGACCTCGGCGCCGCGGACGGTCACCGCGCTCGCGATGTGGGTGGGGTGGCCGTCGACGCCGTCCGCGTCCAGGGCGACCCGGTAGACGCCGTCCGGCAGGTCACGGATTCCCGCTCGCATCGCGGCGTCGGTGACCGCGTGGACCTGGGCCGCGAAGTCCTCGAAGTCCTCCTCGCCGAAGTCGGTGAGGAACTCCCGGGCGCGGCGGCGGCACACGGCGTGCGCGGCGGCCTGCGCCTCCAGGTCGCCCCACACCTGGTCCGCCAGCCGTACGTTCGTCAGCAGGAGGTCCTTGACGCCCCGCTCGATGCGACCGGCCCGGAACAGGCGCAGCGGCGGGATCAGGATGCCCTCGGAGATCAGCTCGGTCGCGCCCGTCGAGGGGGTGCCGCCGATGTCCGGGGAGTGCGCCACGGTGCCGGTGAACCCGACGAGCCGTCCCCGATGGAAGACCGGGCTGATCATGGCGATGTCGGGCAGGTGGCCGGTGGCGATCCACGGGTCGTTGGTGATGACGCTGTCGCCGTCCCGCCACTCGTCCAGCGGGAACCGTCGCAGGACCCGTTCGGTCAGCGAACTCATCAGGGCGGCGAAGGCCGGTATCCCGGCCCGCGACTCGGCCATGGTGCGGCCCGCGCGGTCCATCAGGACGACGGTGTAGTCGTTCGACTCCCGGATGATCGTGGAGAAGGCCGTGCGCAGCACGGTCGCGGCGGCCTCGTCGGTGGCGGCGGCGAGGCGGTCCCAGCGCACCTCAAGGCCGATCGGGTCGGACACGGGCCTGGTCATGAGGTCGCGGTCTCCTCTCCGGACGTACGGCCCGCCGCTCCCCCGCCGCCCGCGATCCTCGCCGCGATCGCCCCGCCCAGCTCCCGTGTGGTGCCGGTGCCGCCGAGGTCGGGGGTGACCGCGGCGGGCTGCTCGTCGAGCACGTCCTCGATCGCGGCGACCACCCGGGCGGCGGCCTCGTGCTCGCCGAGGTGGTCGAGCATCATCGCGCCGCTCCAGATCTGGCCGACCGGGTTGGCGATGCCGCGGCCCGCGATGTCCGGCGCCGACCCGTGGACGGGCTCGAACAGGCTGGGGTAGGCGCGGTCGGGGTTGATGTTGGCGCTGGGGGCGATGCCGATCGTGCCGGTGCAGGCGGGGCCGAGGTCGGAGAGGATGTCGCCGAAGAGGTTGCTCGCGACGACGACGTCGTACCGGTCGGGCTGGAGGACGAACTTCGCGGTCAGGATGTCGATGTGGTCCTTGTCCGCGGTCACCTCGGGGTAGCGGGCGGCCATCTCGGTGGCGCGTTCGTCCCAGTAGGGCATCGAGATCGAGATCCCGTTGCTCTTGGTCGCCCAGGTCAGGTGCCTGCGGGGGCGGGAGGCGGCGAGTTCGAAGGCGTAGCGCAGGACCCGGTCGACGCCGGTGCGGGTCATGACCGTCTCCTGCACCACCGTCTCGCGTTCGGTGCCCTCGAAGATCCGGCCGCCGATGCTGGAGTACTCGCCCTCGGTGTTCTCGCGGACGACGTGGAAGTCGATGTCGCCGGGCCGGTGGTCCCGCAGCGGGCTGCGGACGCCGCGCAGCAGCCGGACGGGGCGCAGGTTGACGTACTGGTCGAAGCCCCGGCGCAGTTGCAGCAGGCTGCCCCAGAGCGAGACGTGGTCGGGGACCACCTCCGGCCAGCCGACCGCGCCGAAGAAGATCGCGTCGAAGCCGCCGAGGACGTCCCGCCAGTCCTCGGGCAGCATCGTGCCGTGCTTCAGCCAGTAGTCGGCGCTGGCGAAGTCGAACTCGGTGACGTCGAGGTGGAAGCCGTGGGCGTCGGCGGCGGCCCGCAGACACCTCAGGCCCTCCGGGACGACCTCGCGGCCGATCCCGTCGCCCGGGATCGCTGCGATGCGATAGCTCTGCGGCACGAATCCACTCCAGTCCAGGTGAGGGAGGCGCACGTCCGGTGAGCGGCACTCTCAAGAAGGGAGGCATTCCGGCCACGGCGCGATGGGTCCTACCTTGGCCAGCGCTGACACCCGTTACAAGGCCGTAACGGGCAAGGTACGTTTTCCCCCATGGAAAGCCTCCGGCGTTCGGGCCGCCCCGCGGCCAGGGGCCGTTCACTCGTGGACGACCTGCACTTCTTCCACGTGGTGGCGTCGAGTGAGACCCTGACGGCCGCCTCCCGGGAACTCGGCTGCTCGCTGCCCGTCGTCAGCAAGCGCCTCAGCGCGCTGGAGCGCCGCCTCGACGTCCGGCTCGTCCAGCGCGGCGCCCGCCGACTCGTGCTGACGTCGGAGGGCGAGCTGTACGCGGCCCGGGTGGAGGCGATCCTGGACCAGGTGCGCGAGCTGGAGGACACGATCACCGACCGCGCCGCGGGGCTGCGCGGTTCCCTCGTCGTCGAGGCCACGCTCGGTCTCGGCCGCGCGCACATCGCCCCGCTGGTGGGCGAGTTCGCGGCGGCCCACCCGGGGCTGCACGTGCGGATGCAGACCTCCGCGCTGCCGCTGCGGCCCCACCGGCGCGAGTTCGACGTCGCGGTCCACGTCGGGATGCCGCCCGACTCGTCGTTGCGGATGCGGCGGCTCGCCGAGAACCGGCGGGTGCCCTGCGCGGCACCGTCGTACCTCGCCGAGTACGGCGCCCCGGCGAGCGTCGAGGACCTGGTCGACCACAACTGCATCGTGCTGCGGGAGAACGAGGGCGACTTCGCGCTGTGGCGCTTCGGGGACGCGGACCGGCCCCGCCATGTACGGGTCCACGGGGGCCTCTCCAGCAACGACGGTGACGTGGTGACCGGTTGGGCGTTGGAGGGCCGGGGCATCATCATGCGCTCGGAGTGGCACGTCGGACCGCATCTGGACCGCGGCGAACTCGTCCGCGTGCTGCCTCACGTGCCGACACCGCCCGCCGACATCTACGCCCTGCTGGAGGAGGACGGGCACGTCCCGCGCCGGGTCAGCGCGCTCATCGAGTACCTCGCCGAGCGGCTCCCGCCACGGCTGCGGCGCGCGCCGGAACAGCCCTCGGCGACCTGACGGCGCGAGAGCGGTCCCGGCGACCTGACGGCGCGGGAGCGGTCCCCCGGCGACCTGACGACGCCGGGGCGGGAACCGTCAGGAAACCCTCAGGTTCGCCGGGGGGCCGTCGTCAAGTCCGCTCAGCAGGCTGGGGCGGGTCGGCTTCCTAGCAGTGAGGGAATCAGTGATGGCTACGCTCTTGTACCGGCTGGGCGCGTGGGGTGCTCACCGGTGGCGCACGATGGTGATCGGGTGGCTCCTCGCCCTCGGTGTGGTGACCGGCCTGGGAGTCTCCTTCGCCGGGTCCTTCACGGACAGCGGTTCCCTTCCCGGCTCCCCGGCCCAGTCGGCCCTGACCAGGATGGAACGGCACTTCCCCGAGCCGGACGTGCAGTCGGCGCAGATCGTGTTCCAGGCGCCGCCCGGCCACGAGCTGGCCGAGGCCGCTCTGCGCGGGCCGCTGGAGACCAGTCTGGCGGCCATGGGCCGGGTCCCGGGGGTGAGCGGGGTCAGCGACCCGTCCGAGAGCGGCACCGTCTCCGCGGACGGGCGGACCGCGGTGGCGCGGGTCACCTTCTCCACCAGGGAGGAGGACGACGTACCCGCCGCCACCCTGGACGGCGTGAGGTCCGCGGGCACCGCGGCCGAGCGGGCGGGCCTGAGGACGGTCTACGGCGGTGAACCGTACGAGTCCTCACATCCGCCCGTCGGGCCCGGTGAGCTGGTCGGACTGGGCGTCGCCCTGGTCATCCTGGTGATCACCTTCGGGTCGATGCTCGCGGCGGGCCTGCCGCTGCTCACCGCGGTGCTCGGGATCGTCGGCACGATGGCGGCGATGGCCGGTCTGGCCACGGTCTTCGACGTCTCCGACAACGCGCCCACCCTGGCGATCATGCTGGGCCTCGCCGTCGGCATCGACTACGCCCTGTTCATCGTCTCCCGGCACCGCGCCCAGCTCGGCACGGGGATGCCGGTCCGGCAGTCCATCGCCACGGCCACCGCCACGGCGGGCAGCGCCGTCGTCTTCGCCGGGGCCACGGTCCTCATCGCCCTGGCCGGACTGTCCGTCGCCGGTGTGCCGATGCTGACGTCGATGGGCCTGGCGTCGGCCGGAGCGGTCGCGGTGGCCGTCGTCACCGCGGTGACCCTGCTGCCCGCGCTGCTGGCCATGGCCGGACAGCGGCTCACGCCCAGGGCGCCCCGGCGCGGCGGGTTCCTGCCCACCGTAGGCCGCCGGACGGCCCAGGACGGCCCGGCGCCCGGCATGGGCGTGCGCTGGACGCGGGGCGTGCTGCGCCACCCCGTGCGCCACCTGGTCCTCGGCACCGCCGCCCTCCTCGCCCTGGCCGTCCCCGGCATGGAGCTGAAGCTCGCCCTCACCGACGAGGGTTCCGCCGCCACCAGCAGTTCCAGCCGCCAGGCCTACGACCTGATCAGCGACGCCTTCGGCCCCGGCGCCAACGGCCCCCTGGTCGTGCTCGTCGAGGACGACGACCCCGCCACCGTCACCGCCACGGCCGCCGCCGTCGAGGACGCCCTGCGCGCAGTGCCGGGCATCGCGGACGTCAGCGGCGCCGACCTGGCCGAGGACGAGACGGCGGCCCGCGTCCAGATCATCCCCGACACCGGGCCGCGCTCCGAGGAGACCAGCGCCCTCGTCTCCCACCTGCGCGACCGGCTACGCCCGCTGGCCGACTCCACCGGCAGCTCCGTCGCCGTGACCGGCATGACCGCCGTCAGCATCGACGTCTCCGACAAGCTGAGCGGCGCGCTCGCGCCCTTCGTGATCGTCGTCGTCGGCCTCTCCCTGCTCCTGCTGATGACCGCGTTCCGCTCCATCGCCATCCCCGTCAAGGCCACCCTCGGCTTTCTGCTGTCCGTGGGCGCCGCCTTCGGAGCCACCGTCGCGGTGTTCCAGTGGGGGTGGCTGGCGGACCTGCTGGGCGTGCCGAGCCAGGGGCCGGTGGCCAGCTTCGTGCCCATCATCGTGATGTCGGTGCTGTTCGGACTGGCCATGGACTACGAGGTGTTCCTCGTCTCCGCGATGCGGGAGGACTACCACCGCCACGGCGACGCCCGCGACGCCGTCCTGGGCGGAGCCCGCAACGCCGCCCGCGTGGTCACGTCCGCCGCGCTCATCATGGTCGCGGTGTTCGTCAGCTTCCTGTTCTCCCGTGACGCCGACATCATGCCGATCGCGTTCGCCCTCGCCTTCGGGGTCCTCGTCGACGCCTTCCTGGTCCGCATGACCCTCGTACCCGCCGTACTGGCCCTGCTCGGCGACCGGGCCTGGTGGCTGCCGCGCCGCCTGGACCGGGTGCTGCCCCGCCTCGACGTCGAGGGCGAGGACTTCCACGCCCCCGGGACGGCGGGCGCGCACGCCGCCCCCGTCAAGGAGTCCGCGTCGGCGGGTCTGTGACGCGCCCGGAGCCCGTGTCCGTCCTCAGGCCGTCGCGAGTTCCGCTGCGAGGAAGCCCTCGACGGCCTTCCGCGCGCGGCGGTCGAACTCGGCGTACTGCGCCTCGCGTTCGGCTCCCGCGACGGCGTCGCCTACCAGCAGCCGGCCCTCGGCATCGATGCGCTGCGGGCGCTCCTCGGCGTCGGGGAGCAGGGCGACGGACGAGAAGGAGAAGCCGCAGTAATAGGCGATGCCCTCGCTCAGGTTGGTCTCCAGCACGGCCCGCATCCCCTCCGTGACGGGGTCATCGGAGGTGGCACCGGCCAGGCCCAGCCACAGGATGCGCTTGCCCGCCAGGCGCGGCCTGCTGCGGCCGTAGGCGAACCCGTAGTTCCACACGCGGTCGATCCAGCCCTTGAGAAGGGCGGGCACGCTCTGCCAGTACACGGGGAACACGGCGACGACGATGTCGGCGTCGAGAACGCGCCGCATATGGGTCTGGACCTCGTCCGAGTAGGGCTTCTCCCGGTTGCCCCAGTCCGGCTGGTCCGCCACGTTCATCCGCGGGTCGAACCCCTCGGCGTGCAGGTCGAGAAGGTCGACACGGTATCCGGCCGTCTCGAGTCGCTCCCTGGTGCGGCGGGCGGTGTGTGCGGTGAGGGAATCGGCTCGGTGGTGTGCGATGACCACAAGGGCGGTCCTGGCAGCGCTGCTGCGGTGCGACACGGCTTCTCCTGGCGGGTGTGGGTGCGTCCGACCGGTCCAGTAGACACGTGATCCACTAGACGATCCATAGGAGAAACCCTCCACTACATAGGAGTTCGTCTACGATGACTGCGTGGATCCTTTGAGTGCGTTACTCGGTGGCATCCGGGCCGAGGGCTCCGTCGTCACCCACGCCGTGCTGGAAGCGCCCTGGAGCATCCGCTTCGTCGACGGCGCCCCGCTCACGATGGTCACGGTGCTGCGGGGCGGTGGCACCCTGTTGCTGCCCGACGGCACCGAACAGGCGGTCGGCGTCGGCGACACGGCCATCGTGCGCGCCTCCGACCCGTTTCACCTCGCGGACCATCCGGCCACCGTCGACCGCCCCCATGTCGAGTACGAGATCGCCTGCTTCACCGCGGACGCCGAATGCACCGCGCGGGATCTCGGCGGCATCCGGTGGGGCAACGATCCGGACGGAGCCACCGCACTGATCGTGGGCGCGTACCGCGCCTCGGGCCATCGCCATGAGCGACTGCTCCGCGCGCTGCCGCCCGTACTCGTGGTCAACGAGGGCACGGAGGTCTGCGCCTGGCTGGAGACGGCCGCCGCCGACGCCGCCCTGCGCACTCCCGGCTCCCAGGCTCTGATGGACCGGCTGCTGGACTGGGCCCTGGTGTGCACGCTGCGTACCTGGTTCGACCGGGCGGGCGCGGAAGCCCCCGACTGGTATCGCGGCCTGGCCGACCCGATCCTCGCCCCCGCTCTCGAAGCCTTCCACGCCCGGCCTTCCGAGAGGTGGACGGTAGAGGCGCTCGCCACCGAATCCGGTGTCTCCCGGGCGCTGTTCGCCAAACACTTCACCAAGGTGATGGGTCGCCCGCCCCTGACCTACCTCACCGAATGCCGTATGGACGAGGCCGAGGCACTCCTGTCCGACACCGACTCCTCCATCGCCCAGATCGCCAAGTCGGTCGGCTACGCCGATGCCTTCGGCTTCAGCGCCGCCTTCAAACGCCACCGGGACGTGAGCCCTAGCGCCTTCCGCGCGAGGTTGACCGTTTCCTCGGGTCAGCGTGCCCTTCCTCGCGGCTTCAGGGGTGCGTTCGGACATCGCCGGCCGCACCCTTGAAGCCCCGAGGCAGGGCGCGCTGAAGGGCGATGGTTCGCGCCCGCCATGAGTGCGGTGGCTGGTTCAGCGTGCGTGGCGCCGCCATGGAGGTCTGCGCCGCCGGGCAGGGACGCGACCGGGGCTGATCCGCGACCACCGGACGAGACGGGCGGCGGCGGTCAGGACGAGTGCGCGGATGTCGTCGAGCGGTCCGGTGACGGTTGTCCACCGGTGCCGGACGCCGCGGGCCCGCGCGGTGGCGGAGCGCTCGTCGGAGCCCGGTGGCCCGTCGGGCTCCCGCAGGGCCTCC
This sequence comes from Streptomyces flavalbus, assembly GCF_042674625.1. Classification (NCBI taxonomy): domain Bacteria; kingdom Bacillati; phylum Actinomycetota; class Actinomycetes; order Kitasatosporales; family Streptomycetaceae; genus Streptomyces; species Streptomyces flavalbus. The sequence continues at coordinate 7,509,004 of NZ_JBHTEB010000001.1, read as the reverse complement.
TGGGCGATGCGCTGCCACAGGTGGCCGGGCGGAGCCGTCGACAGGTCCGACGCCCGCGCGCCGCGCGCCGCGGTCACCACGCGGGTCATACGCGCCAGTTCGTCGCGGCAGCGCGGGCAGGCCGCGAGATGCCGCAGATCGCCGCCGTCGGTGTCGCCGCTCGGGTGACCGAGTGCCAGCTCCACCAGGTGCGACGGGTGGACGTGGCCCACTGCGCCCTCCTGTTCTCGGGGCTTCGTCGTCTTCGCCGGTACCCGCCGCTCGCGCGAGGCCGGAAACGCTGTCACCCGCGCACCGGCTCCGCCGTGACGACGAGGTTGGCCAGGTAGCCCCCGCGCTCAGGGTCGAACGGCGGAGCACACGTGATCAACGTGAGGACCGGGTCACCCGTACGCCGGAACGCGGAGGGCGGCAGCTCGTCCTTGGGCACGGTGGTGCGCGAGACGACGCGGAAGACGACCGGCGCGGCCTCCGCCCGCCCGACCTCGACGCGGTCTCCGGGCCGTACCTCGTAGAGCGCGGCGAACTCGCCGAGCGCACCCGTCTCGCCGTCCACGTGCCCGACGAGCACGGCCGATCCCTCGGGGCTGCCGGGGGCCGGGCCGTAGCGGTACCAGCCAGCCACGGAGGGGTCCCCGGGGACGGTCACGCTTCCCTGGTCGGTCACGCCGACCGCTCGTACCCGGGCGTCGAGGCCGACATCGCGGACCCGGACGCGCTGGGGCGGCGCGACGGCGGCAGCGGTGTCGGACCGCGCCTGCGCCGTGCCGGGCGGCGTGGTGGCCGCGGCCGTCCGCCGCGGGAGCGCGGAACCGAAGTCGGCCGGTGCCGTCGCGGGCTCCGACGGCTGGCCGGAAACGGCGAGGACGGCTGCCACTCTGGCAGCCGCCGTCGCCAGTCCGGTCAGCCGTCGCGCGGACTCAGCCACGTCGGACAGCGGCCCGGCGGGCCACCAGCGCACCCGTCGCGGTGACCAGCCCGGCTGCCGCGACCCAGGTCAGCCACTGGTCGGAGGAGTTCGGGGTGACGGCGGACCCGGTGACGCCCGCGTGGACCGCCGTGGGCGTCGAGTCCATGCCGCTGAAGGTCTGGGTGGCCAGGGCCAGGTTCTTGTCCTCGGCGCTGCCCCAGGCGTAGACGACGTTGCTCGTACCCTCCTTGAGCTTCAGGTCGGCCGGGCCGACGGCCACGGTGTCCGTGCCGGTGAGGACGGCGTCCGCGATCACGCTGCCCGCGTCGACGGCCGTGGTGTCCTCGTCGGGGTTGGCCAGGTCGGTGAAGAGGGCCTGGCCGCCCGCCCGTACGTCCACGGCGGGCGCGGCCGCGACATGGCGCACCGTCAGGCGTGCCGTGCCCGCGTCCACCGTCGAGACGTCGTTGGCGAACGCCGTCAGTCGCGGCTCGCCGTCGGCGGAGAGATGGGCGGCGATGGTGGCGTTGCCGCCCTCGGGCACCTTCACCTGTTCTTCCAGGGCGGGTGAGCCGTCGGGGTCCTGCCCGGCTTCGAAGACCTGGATGTCGTAGGTACCCGCGTCGAGGGACTGGGGGTCGGTCACGGTTCCGGGCTTGAAGTCGCTGAGCAGTTCCTCGCCGTTGGCGTAGACGTCGACGGTCATGCCGGGGATGCCGTGGAACACGGACACCATGCCCTTGTCCTCAGCCTGTCCGGGCCCCGCCAGGGCGGGTGCGGTGGCGCCGAGGGCGAGGGCACAGGCCCCGGCCGTGGTGGCGATGGCGATGGTGGTCCTGGCAGTCATGGCGATCATTCCTTCGTGGGGAGCCTCCGCCTGTTGGGGAGTCTCGACGCTGTTTCGCGGGTGGGCGGTGCCGTGGATGCGTCCGCGGCACCGCTCCCGCCGGTCAGGAGCCCGCGCCGGGTGCGTCGCCCCGGTCGACGGCCGTGCGCAGACGGTGCAGGCCGCGCCGGGCGTGGCTCTTGACCGTGCCCAGGGGCACCCCGGTGCGCTCCGCGATCTGAACCTGTGTCAGGTCCTCGTAGAAGGCCATGCACAGCACCTCCCGCTGGGCCTGCGGCAACCGGGCCAGGGCCTCGACGAGCAGCACGCGGTCGAGCACGTCGTCCGGCGCGGGCGGGATGGGCCCGGCGGGCACGGCGTTCCGCGCGGCCGACTCGACCAGGGACAGGCGCCGGGTCCTGGCCGCCAGCGCGTCGACGATCTTGCGGCGCGTGATGCCGACCAGCCAGGCGCCGAGCGGACCCCGCTCGGGCCGGAAGCCGTGCCGTCCCCGCCAGGCGCCGACGAAGACCTGCTGGGTGACGTCCTCGGCCTCGTGCGTGTCGCCGAGGGAGCGGGTGGCCATGGTGTGCACGAGTGAGCCCCAGTGCCGGTAGATGGCCGCGAACGCCTCCTCGTCGGCGGCGACGAGGCCGTGCGCCAGTTCCTCCTCGTACCGCGTCTCCTCCACGGGCGGGGCGAGGGTGGTGGTCGGTCGGGTGTGGGTGTTCATGGCCGTTCCTCCTGCCGTGCGCGTGGCTTCAGTGTTGAAGTCACAAACGACGCAGACAACGTGCGTCGTTTGTGCGTCGTATAGTGAGAGGGTGAACGCGCGTACGGGAAACGGTGAGGACCAGGTCGACGAGGGCGGCCCGCACGGTGGTGGCCTGACCACCGGCGAGGTGGCCCGGCGCCTGGGGGTGGCACCCACGACCGTCCGCACGTGGGACCGCCGGTACGGGCTCGGACCCGAAGCGCACACGGGTGGTCGGCACCGGCGCTGGACGGCGGCGGACGTGGCGAGACTGGAGCGCATGTGCGCCCTGACGGTGACCGGGCTGCCGCCGGCCGAGGCGGCCCGGATCGCCCGCGGCGAGAAGTCACCCGCGGCGCCCGAGCCCCCGCCTTCCGCCGGTCCACGCCCCAGCACGGCCCGGCGCCGGAGCCGGGCGGGGAGCGGCCTGCGACTCGGCGACGCACGTCAGGAGTGCAGGGGCATCGCCCGGGCGGCCCTGCGTCTGGACGCCGCCGTCCTGGACGAACTTTTGCTCGGCGCGATAGCCGAACACGGGCTGGTCGCCGCCTGGACCGAGGTGATCATGCCGACGCTCCAGGCCGTCGGCCGCAAGTGGGAGACCTCGGGCGAGAAGTACGTCGAGGTCGAGCACTTCCTGTCCTGGCACGTCTCCGGCGCGCTCCGGCGCGCCACCTCGCACACGGTCGCGGACCGGCCCGGTGCCACCACGGTGCTCGCCTGCGTGCCGGGGGAGAGCCACACCCTGCCGTTAGAGGTCCTGTCCGCGGCGCTGACGGAGCGGGGCGTCCCGGTGCGGATGTTCGGTGGTGCCCTGCCCGTGGAGTCGCTCGTCGCGGCGGTGCGCAGGACCGGGCCCGCCGTGGTGGGCCTGTGGGCACAGTCGCGCACCACCGCCAGTCGGCCGCTGGCCCAGTACGTGGCCGGGATGGAGTGGGGTGTGCGCGGCGCCCGTCGCAGGCCGGTCGTCCTGACCCTGGGCCCCGGCTGGGCCGGGCAGTCGGTGGCGGGGCTGGCGCGTCCGTCGGGCCTCGCCGAGGCCGTCGCGGCCGTGGAGTCCTCGGTGTCCTCCTGACGCGTCGCTCCCCGACGGCGCTTGGTCGTGGCGCCTGGGCATCGGCCGGGCGACGTGGTCCGCTGGACCGGTACGCCGCCCCGTGGCCGTTGACGGGCGGTCGCCGCGCTCGCGGCACGTCCGGCACCGGCCGGGCCGCGCGGACGGCGGCGACGGAGGAGGAGCGTGAGCGACCAGGACCGCCGGGTACCGGACGCGGTCGTCGTGGGCGCGGGGCTGGCCGGTCTCGCCTGCGCCCTGGACCTGTGCCGCGCCGGATGGCGGGTGGTTCTGCTGGAGGCGTCCGACGGTGTGGGCGGGCGGATGCGCACGGACCGCAGGGACGGGTTCCTGCTGGACCGGGGCTTCCAGGTGTTCAACACCTCGTATCCGCAGGTGAAGCGGCGGCTGGAGCTGAGGAGGCTGCGGCTGCGGCCGTTCACCGCGGGCCTCGTCGCGCACACCCCGGGCGGACCTGTCCGCCTCGCCGATCCGACCAGGGAGCCCCGCGCGGTGGGCACTCTGCTGCCGGGGCGGGTGCTGTCGGCCCGCGATCTCGCCGCGCTGGCGGCGCTCACGGTGCGGGACGCCGTGCTGCCCGTGTCCGCCACCGCGCGGCGCCGGGACCGCCCCACCTCGGAGGCCCTCTCCGGCCTGGGGCTGTCGGACGCCGTCATCGCCGACGTCCTGCGGCCGTTCCTGTCCGGCGTCTTCCTGGAGGACCGGCTGGAGACGTCCGCGCGCTTCTTCCACCTGGTCTGGCGAAGCATGGTCCGGGGTTCCCTGTGCCTGCCAGCGGACGGGATCGGCGCCGTACCGGCCCAGCTCGCCGAGGGCCTGCCCGGCGGTGTGCTGCGTCTGGGCACGCCCGTCGCGGAGGTCACCGACGCCGGAGTGCTGCTCCGGGACGGGAGCGAGGTGCCCGCCCGGACCGTCGTCGTGGCGACGGACCCGGCGACCGCCGCCACGCTGCTGCCGGGACTGGCCGTGCCGGACACCCGCACCGTCACCACCTACTACCACGCCACCGACGGCCCACCGCTGGCCGAACCGACCCTGATGGTGGACAGCACCGGGACGGTCCTGAACACCTGCGTCCTCAGCGAGGTCGCCCCCACCTACGCGCCGCCCGGCACCGGGCTGGTCTCCACCTCCGTACTGGGAACGGACCCTCCTGGCAGGGCGGAGGCGGTGCTCCGGCGTCTCGCCGAGATGTACGGCACCGACACGGGCGGCTGGCGGCAGGTCGCCGCCCACACGGTCGAGGGGGCGCTCCCGGCGATGCCTCCCCCCTGGCCGCTGAGCCGCACCACCCGCCTCGGCCCGGGGCGGTACGTGTGCGGGGACCACCGGGCGACCGGCTCCGTGCAGGGTGCCCTGGCGTCGGGGGCGCGCGCCGCGCGCGAGGTGACGGCCGACCTGCGACCGGACGGATGACGCCGGTACGCCGGGAGGCGCCCGGCCGCGTCCGGGTAAGGCCCCGCTCCCGAACCCGTCACGAGCCGAAGAGATCGCTGTGCGTCCCCAGGAGTGAAGCGTGGAACTGAACGGCGCGCGTGTCCTGGTGGCCGGTGCCACCGGGGTGCTCGGTGGTGCGATCACCACCGAACTGGCCGATCGGGGTGCCCGCGTGGCCCTCGCCGGACGTGCGGGGAGCCGCCTCGCGCACGCCGCCCGGACGCGTCCGGGCACGCCGACCGTGTCCTTCGACGCCTACGCTCCCGAGTCGTGCGCCCGGGCCGTGCGCGAGGTGGCGGCGGCGTGGGGAGGGCTGGACGCCGTCGTGGTCGCGTTCGGGTCGGTCGCCTTCGGCCTGGCCGCGGAGGTCGGTGACAAGGTGGCGGAGCACCTGATGGCGGTCAACCACCTGGCGCCCGCCGCGTTCTTCCGCGCCGCGCTCGGCATCCTGCGACCCGGCTCCGCGATCGCCGCCGTCACCGGAGTGGTGGCCGAACGGCCACAGCCCCGGATGGCCGACTACAGCGCCTCCAAGGCCGCGTTGACCGCGTGGCTGGACGCCGTACGCCGCGAAGCGCGCGGTGCGGGGATCACGGTCCTGGAGATCCGGCCGACGCACCTCGACACCGGCTTCGCGGAGCGACCCGTGACGGGCACCACCCCACGGCTGCCCGAGGGCGGCGACCCGCGTCAGGTGGCCGTCGGGGTCGCCGACGCGCTGGAGGCCGATGCCGAACTGCTGCGCTCGGGCCCGGACGGAGGCCCGGTCGTCGAGCGCCGGGCCCGGTGAGACGGTGGTGTCCCGCCGAGGGGTGCAGCCGCTCGGCCGTCGCGGCGTCGCAGGCAAGCTCGGACCGGCACGGACCGGCACGGACCGGCACGGACCGGACGTCCCCGGCACCGCGTCGAACGGACGGCTGCCCCGGAGTCGGCTGACCGGGCTCGCCTCCGCCGTCTGCGGGCTGCGGGAGTGGGCACCGCCCCGGCGCGGACCAGGACGCGTCGCGTGGTGGCGTCGGGCACCCCGGGTACCGCCGACGTCCAGCAGGAGGACTGACCGGTCGGCTCCGCCACCCCCGTCACGCGACCTCCTCCTCCGCGCTCGGAGCCGCGCCCGTCGCACGCTCGACCAGCGCGGCGAACTCGTGCCGTGCGGCCGGGGGCGCGCCGGAGCGCTCGAAGTGCGTCAGGCCCAGGTCGGCCAGCTCCTCGATCTTCGCCTCCACCACGTCCCGGGCTCCGGTGCGCCGCAGCGCGGACCGCGCCTGTCGCACGGCCTTCCCGGACGTCAGGTCCGCGTCCGGTGCCAGCGCCGCGGCGGCCTGGCGGTCATCGCGCGCGTCGGCGAGTTGGACGGCGACGGCGAGGAGGTAGGTGAGCTTGCGGGAGCGCAGGTCGTCGTCGGCTGGCTCGCCGGTCAGCGCCGGGTCGCCGAACGCCCCCAGGAGGTCGTTGCGCAGTTGGAAGGCCAGCCCGGCGCACCGGCCAGCCGCCCGCAGCGCGTCCAGCACCCGCTCGTCGGCCCCGGCGAGGCACGCTCCCAGCGCGAGGGGCCGGGCGACGGTGTAGAGGGCGCTCTTCAATGTGGCGATGGTCAGCGCCTCGTCGACCCCGGAGGACCGGGCGGCCTGGGCGTGCAGGTCCCGGTACTGTCCGGCGACCATCTCGGTGCGCATCGCCCGCCACTCCGCGTGCAGGCGCGCGCCGTGCGGCGTACCGAGTGCCGTCTCGGTCAGCAGGTCGTCCGCCCAGGCGAGCGCCAGGTCACCGGCGAGGACGGCGGCCGACGTGCCGAAGGACTCCGAGGAGCCGTACATACCCGCCGCCCAGTGCCTGCGGGCGAGTTGGACGTGCAGGGCCGGTACGCCGCGTCGCCGCACGGATCCGTCCATCACGTCGTCGTGCACCAGGGCGCACACCTGCAGCAGTTCGAGTGCGGCTCCCGTACGCAGGACGGCGGAGGGATCCCCCGAGCCGCCCGCGGCGCGCCAGCCGCAGTGGGCGAACGCGGTGCGCAGCCGCTTGCCGCCCCGCGTGGCCAGCGCGGCGAGGCGGTCGGCCAGCTCCCGGCCGAAGACGGGGTCGACGGCACGGGAGAGACGCAGCCGTTCGTCGAGTACCTCTCCGAGGACGGGGCCCACGGCGTCGGCCGCCGCGAGAGGGGCGTCCACGGGTTCGGCCGGTGGGGCCGCCACCGACGGCAGTCCAGGCATAAACGGCCCCTTCTCACTCTTGGTTGTCCGCACGGCCCTGCTTCCGCCCGGCGCCCTTCCAGGGATGCACCGACCGCCGTCCCGTCCGGCGCCGACGTCGACCGGGCTCACGGCGGTGGTCGAGTTGCCGTACCGGCCGGGCGACTCGGTGGTCGTGGGCCAGCCGCTCCCGGTGCCGGTCGAGGAACGCCCAGTAGCCAGCGGTGTAGGGGCACGCCTGGTCACCGGTGCGGTCGCCGGGCCGGTAGGCGCAGGGGCCGCGCAGGTCGCTCATGCGGTTCACGTAGGCGCCGCCCGACGTTGGGGCTTGGTCGTCATGCGCATTCCGTCGGCGTACTGGGACATGCCCACGACGTTGGGGACCATGACCCGGTCGTAGCCGTCCACGAAACAGCGGTGGGACCAGTCCGGGACCGCGGCCGGGTCCCAGCCGAGGTTCAGGGAGGAGGAGAGCAGGCCGTGGCTCATGACAGGGTCGGCGGCGTGCATGGCGTCCTCGTAGGGGCCGAACGTGGCCAGGCGGTGCTCGACGAACACGCCATCGGGCACTGATGGGCAGTCGCTTCCGAGGGAAGCCTGCGACTCAAGCGTCTAGACCCCGACGCCAAGGTTGGGTGCCTACTCGCCCAGCACGCCGCTTGACAGGCGCAGCAGCGATCCTGGCTTGTCGACGTACGACGCGCCGTATTCGTACGTCAGCGTGCCCTTCCTCGCGGCTTCAGGGGTGTGTTCGGCAGTTCCGGTGCGGGCAGGGGAGCGCCGTCGTAGCCCCGCACCTCGCCGAAGCGTGACCCGGCCATCCAGTCCTCGCGGGCCTGGACGATGTCCTCGTGGGTGCGGCCGATGAAGTTCCACCACATGATGATCTCCTCGCCGAAGGGCGGGCCGCCCAGGAGGACGAGGCGGGCGGGGGACGGGCCGTCGTTGGTGATCGTCAGGGCGCGGTGTCCGGGGGCGGTGTAGCCCAGGGCGGCCGGTTCGATGGTCGTGCCGTTGAGGCGGACGTCGCCGGTGTCGACGAGGAGGCCGTGTTCGAAGTCCGGGTCGACGTCGAGGGTGAGGGTCACGCCGGGGGCGACCGACAGTTCGGCGCCGAGGAGGGGGGTGAAGGTGCGGACCGGGGACGTGTCTCCGGCGAGGGTGCCGAGGAAGACCCGGGCCTGACCGCCGTCCAGGGGTACCGGGGTCGGGACGTAGTGCTGGAAGTCCCGTGCGGTGGCGCGGTGTTCGTCGGGCAGCGCGACCCACAACTGCACGCCGTGCAGGACGGTGGTGTCGGGCGTGGAGACCTCGGAGTGGGCGATGCCGTGGCCGCCTGTCATGAGGTTGAGTTCGCCGGGGCGGACGAAGGCGTGGCTGCCGAGGCTGTCGCGGTGTTCGATCTCGCCGCTGAAGAGCCAGCTCACGGTCTGGAGTCCGGTGTGCGGGTGCGGGGCGACGTCCATCCCGCCGGTGCTGCCGACGTCGTCGGGGCCGTAGTGGTCGGCGAAGCACCAGGCGCCGATCAGTGAGCGGGCCCGCTGCGGGAGGGTGCGCCGTACCGGCATGGCGCGCGGGCCGCCGAGGGGGACCTGGCGGGCCGTGAGGATCTCGACGACGGACGGCTCGCCGGGCGCTTCGCCGCACTTCAGCTCGGTGGGGTGGGTCTCGGTGTTGCTCACGGGTGTCCTCCCAGCGGCTGAATGTTCGACATTCAACATTCTCTGTCGATGTGGTGATGATATGACGAGGGACGGATGATCGCTCAAGGTAAGGAGATCATGTGACAGGGACGGCGGCGACGAGACCCGGCCAGCGGGTCTACGTCGACAAGCAGAGCCCCGAGGCGTACCGCGCGCTGACCGCGACGGCGGAGGCGGTACGGCGGGAGGCGGCGGACGCGGGGCTCGACCGGATCCTCGTCGAACTGGTCAACCTCCGCGTCTCGCAGCTCAACACCTGCGCGTACTGCCTCGACCTGCACACCCGGGCGGCCCTGCGCGCGGGCGAGTCCACCCGGCGGCTGGGCGTACTGGCCGCCTGGCGCGACACCGAACTGTTCAGCCCCCGGGAACGCGCCGCCCTCGCGCTCGCGGAGGCCACCACCCACCCCGCCGACGCCGCCGCGCAGACCGCGGCCTACGCGCAGGCCCGTGCCGCGCTGACCGACGACGAGATCTCCGCGGTCATCTGGGTGGCGATCACCATGAACGCCTTCAACCGGGTGTCGATCATGAGCAAGCACCCCGTGCGGGGTGAGGGCGCGGCGCCGCCGCGCTGACCCCAAGGGTGGCTGAGGCGCCGCGTCACCCGCCCCGGAAACCCGGGTGCGGGTGGGATCTCCGCCGTGCCACGATGGCGGGGGAAAGCGAGGTCTCGTGGACGAGTTGGGGCGGTTCCGGCAGGCGCTGGTCGCATGGGCGGCCGGTGGTACCGGGGCGAGCGCCGCCGCCGTACGGGCGCGGGAGCTGGCCGGTCGCGGGGTGCACACCGTCGTCCTCGTCGAGGGCAGCAGCGACCAGGCCGCGCTGGAGGCGCTGGCCGCGCGCCACGGCCGGGACCTCGCCGCGGAGGGCGTCGCGGTGGTGCCGCTCGGCGGCGCCACGAACATCGGGCGCTTCCTGGACGTGTGCGGTCCCGCGGGCCTCGGGCTGCCGCTCGCCGGGCTCTGCGACATCGGTGAGGAGCGGCACTTCCGGCGTCATCTGGAGCGGGTCGGGCTCGGTTCCGCGCTCACCCGGGCCCAGTTGGAGAAGCTCGGGTTCCAGGTGTGCGTCGCCGACCTGGAGGACGAGCTGATCCGCGCCCTCGGCGCCGACGGCGTGCGGGACGTCATCGCGGCGCAGGGCGAGGCGCGGCCCTTCCACACCTTCCAGAACCAGCCCGCCCAGCGGCAGCGGCCCGTGGAGCACCAGTTGCGGCGGTTCATGGGCACCCACAGCGGCCGCAAGGCGCTCTACGCGCGGGCGCTGGTCAGCCAGTTGGACCTGGGGCGCGTGCCCCGGCCGCTGGAGCGGCTGCTCACCCACGTCTGAACCGTCGTTCAGGGGTTTGACTCGCGGTGCAGGACGAGCAGCGCGACGTCGTCGGTGCGCTGCCGGGCCGCGCTCGCCTTCCTCAACAGGTCGTCGATCAGCAGGTCCAGGTCCTCGTGGCCGGTGTGGGCGAGGTGCTCGGCGAGGGCGGCGATGGAGTCGTCGAGGTCGACGCCGGGGGTCTCCACGAGCCCGTCCGTGTAGAGGGCGAGCAGCGTTCCCGGGGCCAACGGGACCTCCGTCACCGGGAAGTCGGCGTCGGGGTCGATGCCGAGGAGCGGGCCCGGCGGCAGCACGAGGGGCCGGGTGTCGCCGTCCGGCAGCCGCAGCAGCGGGGGCGGGTGACCGGCGCTGGCCAGCGTCACGCGTCCGCGCGCGAAGTCGAGGCGGGCGTAGAGGCAACTGGTGAACAGGTCCACGCCGAGGTCGGTCAGCAGCCGGTTGGCCGCGGCGAGGACCCGCGCGGGCGAGGTGCCGACGGTGGCGTGGGCGTGGACGGCGGTGCGCACCTGCCCCATGAGCGCGGCGGCGGCGACGTTGTGGCCCTGGACGTCCCCGATGACCGCCGCGGCGGCGGTGTCCCCGAGCCGGATGACGTCGTAGAAGTCGCCGCCGATGTCCATGCCGCGGGTGGCGGGCAGATAGCGGGCGGCGACCCGCAGGCCGGTCACCTCCGGCAGGACGTGCGGCAGCAGCGCCTGCTGCAGCCCATGGGCGAGGGCGTGCTTGGTGTCGTAGAGGCGGGCCCGGTCGAGCGCCTGGGCGATGAGTCCGGCCAGCGAGGTCAGGACGGCGCGTTCCTCGGCGGGGAACTCACGGGGGTGGTCGTAGGACAGGACGCAGCAGCCGATGGGCTTGCCGGAGATGATCAGCGGCAGGAAGGCCCACGCCTGTTTGCCGCCGCTGGCCGCCGGGGCGTCCGGGTAGATACGGCTCAGTTCCGCCGCGCTGGCGAAGAACGCGGGGATGCCGCTGGCGAGGGTGCGTCCGGCCGGGGTGAACTCGGTGTCCACGGTCAGGCCGTCGAGGCGTTCGACGGCCTCGGGGGTGTAGCCGCGGTGGCCGGTGATCCACAGTCGGCCCGCGTCGGCGATGGAGAGGATCAGGCCCTGCGCGCCGAACGCGGGCATGATCTGGTCGGCGATCAGCTCGATGACGTCCTGCACGCCGACGACCTCGGTCAGCGCGGAGGCTAGGTGGACGAGCTGGTAGAGCTGGCCCGCGCGGGCCGGGGTGGCCGCCTCCGCACCCTTCGCGCCCCCGGTGTTTCCGGTGTCCCCGGTGTCCCCGGTGTCCCCGGTCTCCCCCGCGCCCGCCGTCCCCGTCACGCGCGGCGCCGTCAGCAGGCGGGGGAGGACGCCGATGGGGGCCAGGCGTACGCTGATGCCGCTGGAGTCGGGGAAGAGGTGGAACTCCAGCCACTGGTCGGGTGGGCGGCAGGCGGTGAACGACACGGGTTCGCGACTGATGACGGCGGCCCGGTAGCGGTCCTCGTAGAGGGGGTCGTCGAGCCAGCGCACCGACTGCCACGGCAGGGTGCCCAGCAGCTCACCGGCCGCGCGGCCGAGCAGTTCGCAGGCGCCGGAGCTGACGTAGGTGAAGTGCCCCTCCAGGTCGAGCGCGCAGCTGCCGCCCGGCAGGCGCTCGACGAAGTCGGCCACGGCCAGCGCCGGGCTGACGTCCGGGCGTGCGGCGGCCGGGGCGACGACGCGCGGACCGGCGTCGGACCACCGGGGCAGGCCCCGCTCGGCGGCCTCCTCCAGGAGCCGGGCGAGGCGTCGGCAGCGGGACATGATGTGGCCGCGTTCCCTGCCGGTCATGTACGGCGGCCGGGTGGCGGACCACAGCAGCAGGAGCGCGCCCCAGTGCCGGACGCCGGAGACCGGGGCGGCGGCCATCGTCAGCGGGTAGGGCAGCGCCATCGCGGTGCGCGGGTAGCGGTGGGCGATCTCCTCCTGGCCGCCCAGCCAGATCAGCCGGTTCTGCCGGACGGCGTCGGCCACCGGCGCCGGGGCGGTCAGCGACACCCGCGCCCAGGGCGCGGCCAGCTCGATCGAGGCCCCGCAGAGCACTTCGAGGCGCAGGAGCTGCCGGTCGGCGTCGAGGAGGTACAGGACGCCGATGGACGCGCCGGTGCGGCGGACCGTCTCCGCGAACGCGGCGTCCAGCGCGTCCCGCGCGGCGACCGCACCAGCGGCACCACTGCCGTCACCGGCACCGCCAGCACCGCCGCTCGCACCGCCAGCACCGCCGCTCGCACCGCCAGCACCACCGGGCCCGCTACGGCCACCAGCACCACCACCAGGCCCACCAGCCCCGCTGGCACCACCAGCATCACCCGCGTCAGCCGTGCTGGTCACCCGGCACCTCCAGCGTCCCGGGCGGCGGAGGTGCGCGGTGGCCGTCGCGGCACCCGGCCGCATATGCGCTCCGCACGTACCCAGCCTCTCCCATAGGGCGACGCTACGCCTCCGCGGCGGCCGGGGCACGCCGTCCCGCGAGCCACCCGCGGCGGACGACCGCTCCCACGACACCCGTGGCCCCTACGGGGTCATCGCCCGTATCAGCCCCAGCAGCCGCGCCGGGTCGAGTTCGTTGTCGCCGCGCAGGGCCGCCACGACCTCGCGGACCTTGGCGGGCGACGGGCTGGTGCCCAGGAAGTCGCGGGTCACGGGCGGGCCCCACTGGGCGAGCCCGCTCGCGGACATCGGCGCCCAGCCTGGCTCCAGGTCGTGGGAGAACAGGTCGCCGTCGGTGAAGTGCTCCAGCATCAGGCGGTCCGGGTCGCGCCAGTAGTCGAAGAGCTGGCTGCCCTGGATGTGCCGTCCGATGCCCCAACTGCGCCGGTAGCCGCGCTCGGCCAGGTACTCCCCGCCGGCGGCGAGCGCGTCCAGGTCGGTGACCTGGTAGGCCGAGTGGACGTAACCGGTACCGGGGCCCAGGTGCATCGCCAGGGTGTGGTGGTCGACGGGCCGGTCGCCCTGGTCGCAGCGGAGGAACGCCATCGTCGGCCCGCGCTCCCGCTGCCCGTCCAGGAACAGGAAGTCGGAGACGATCAGGCCGAGGGTGTCGAGGTACCAGTCCAGCGTGTGGGCGAACACGCTCGTCTCCAGGACCACGTGGCCGAGCCGCTGGATCCTGGACGGCTCCCGGGGCGGGCGCTGGGTGGCGTTGGTACGGCGGTGGCGGGGGCCGGAGTTGAGGGTGAGCGGGCGCTGCCCGGGCAGGGCGCGCAGCTCCCCGGCGCAGTGCACGACCCGGACCGGGAACCCGGAGGGGTCGAGCAGGGCGACCGTGCTGCCGCCGCCGGGGACGTCCGCGTCCCGCACGGACGTGCCGGTGGCGCGGGCCAGCCGGTCCAGGTCCGTACGGTCGGCGGCGCGGAACACCGGGCCGATGAACCGGGAGGCGCGGCCACGCCGGACCACCACGCAGGGCGGGCCCGCGAAGGTGCCCCGCAGCCACAGCTCCCCCTCGGTGCGGGCGGCGACGCCGAAGCCGAAGTCCCGGGCGAACACCTCCGCCCGGTCCAGGTCCGGCTTCTCGAACTCCAGCCAGGCCAGGTCAGCCACCTTGACCACCGGGTTCCGGGCTCGCCCCGGGTGCTCGCCACGCAGGGCGCCCCGCTCGCTGTGCAGGTCCTGGTGGGCCGTGCGGACGTCGCCCCGCGCCGCCGCCCCGTCATCCCGCGCGTGCCGTACGGACATGGTGCCCTCCCAGCCCCGGGTGGCCGCCGAAGCGGCGACTGATGACATCCTCAGCTTTGAGATTCCCGCCAGTCAAGAACCGCGCACAGCCTCCTGAGGAGCCGGGAGACCTCGCGCTGTCGGCCCGGTGGGCTGCCCGGTGGACTCGGCCGTACACTGCCAACGCACAGGGGTGTGGGTGCAGTTGACCAGCAGTTGACCGGGGGGAGCCACCATGTCAGGGAACCCGTATGACGCGGGCAGTGGATTCGTCGTGCCGCCGATGCCGCCGGGCCCGCCGCCCGCGCCGCCGGACAGTCTGCGCGCGCTGGCCGTCGCCCTGCTGAACCTCAGCGGTCTCGGCCTCGGCTACGCGCTGGCGCGCCGCTGGCTCGCCACCGCCGTGTGCTGGGCGGCCACCGCGGTCCTGCTGTTCGTGGCGCTGCCCGCGGACGCGGACGGCGTCCCGTCCGCCGCGGTCGGCTGCTACCTGGCGTTCCTGGTGCTGGCGGCCGTGCACGGGGCGGTGACCGGGCTGCGCAGGCCGCTGGTGTGGCCGGGGAACCGGCCCGTCGCGGTGGTCCTGGGCGTGGCCCTGCTCGCCGTACCGGCCGGTGGTGCCGTGCTGTACGACGACGCCCGGGACGAGGCCGTGGAGCGGATGCTGCTCGAACGGCTCGCGGAGGCGGACGCCTTGGTGGCGGCGGCCGGGAAGGAGTCCTGGAGCGGCGCCGAGCCCGACTTCCGCGAGGCGCTGGCCGCCTACCGCGACCTCAGCACCGAGCACGGCGGCTCCCGCGCGGCGAGGCAGGTCCCGGACCGGATGCGGACGTACTACACGACGGTCGGCGCGGCGTACGAGGACAAGGACTACTGTCACGCCGTCGAACCGCTGAAGTACCTGCGTGACGTCCCGGACCGGATGCCCGACGAGGCGCTCGGTTCGCTGGTGACCTGGCCCGACGACCGGCTGGCCACCTCGCTGTACGAGTGCGGCGCGGGCAAGCTGGCGGACGGGCAGGCCGACTGGACGGCGTCCTTCGGCCAGCTCCTGAGCACGTTCCCGGAGTCCGAGCAGGCCGGGAAGGTGACGCCCGCCGTGAAGTCCGCGGTGGACGGCGCCGCGAAGGGCCTGCGCGGCGACGAGCCGTGCGCCGCCATGGCGGACCTGCGGTCCCTGAGCGCCCGTATCACCGAGCTGTCGGACAACGCCAGCGGCACGGAGCAGGCGCTGAGCGAGGAGGCCGACCGGGCGGACGGGCGGGCCGCCTCGGGCGCCTACGCGTGCGGCATCGACCAGTACGAGGACGGGGAGTTCGAGGACGCCAAGGCGACGATGGACCAGTTCGTCGCGGACAACAAGAACCACAGGAACAGTGAGCGGGCGCGGAAGGTCGCCATCGCGGCCGAGGTCGCCCAGACGGTCCCGGCGGCCGGGAAGCGGCTGCCGACCACCGCGACCGGCGGCAGCATCTCCGTCACGGTCAAGAACGACAGCCCCGACGACATCCGGGTCCTCTACACGGGCCCCGTCACCGGCAGCTTCACCCTCAAGGCGTGCGGGAGCTGCGACGCGTACCCGCTGGCCAGCACCATCGGCGGGACGTTCGAGCCGTGCAGCGACAGCGGCAAGAACTACCCGCAGAAGACGATCAGCCTGCCGGTGGGCACCACGTACTTCGTGCACAAGCCGCTCGGCGACAGCCTCTCGTCGCCCGCCTCGGACACCGCGAAGCTGGACCCGGGGTACGTCTACACGGAGTGCGCGTACACGACGGAGTCCTTCGGCTCGGGGCTGTAGACCGGCACCCGCTACGGCGTCCGACCGCAGCCGCCCGGACCGGTGCCGCACGCGCCGGGCCGGGCGGCCAGCGGGACGCCGTTGGCGCGCAGCACCTCGCGGACGTCCAGGATCAGCGGGAACACCTCGTGGTTGCGGTCCCCGCCCTGCTCGTCCCACGCCCACTGCTCGGCCTCGACGGCCATCCGGTCCTCGGCGAACACCCGCTCGGTGAACCGCCGGATCAGCGGCCAGGCCAGGGCGAGGGCGCCGGGGAGCCGGGGCTTGGAGATCATCAGCAGTCCGTAGGCGCGGCAGCTCCGCTGCTCGGCGTCCGCGGGGACGTACGCGGTCCAGAGCCGGAACGCGGGCCGCTCGGCGCCCTCGGGCACCAGGTCGAGGGTCTGGTACGGGTACTCGGTGCGGATGGTCAGGACGTCACCGGAGTCGCTGCCCCTAACGCCCCCGGCGGCGAGCAGGCTGGCGCCGCGGTCGCGTCGGCCGCCGGTGTGGGTGAAGAGGTAGCGGGCCTCGACCGACGTCGCGCTGGTGCGGTAGCCCAGCAGGTCGGGGTGGATCCTGCCGACGACGCCCCGGTGCAGGAACTGGTGGTTCATGTCGAGCAGGTTCTCGTGCAGGAAGGAGTAGTGGCAGCGCACCGTCCGGGAGAACGTCATGGTGCGGTGCGTGGGCGCGTGGAAGGCGGGCAGCCAGGGCAGTTCGGTGGTCTCCGCCTTCGCCGGGTCGCCGGGGAAGACGAACACCAGGCCGTACGCCTCGCGGACGGGATAGCCGCGCACCCCGCGCGGCGGGCGGGCGTCGCCCTTGGACAGGTACGGGATCTGCGAGATCCGGCCGTCGCCGCGGTACGCCCAGGCGTGGTAGCAGCAGCGGAGGGTCTCGCCCTCGACGACGCCCATGCTGAGCGGCACCTGCCGGTGGGCGCACCGGTCCTCCAGCGCGTGCACGACGCCGCTCTCCGTGCGGAACAGGGCGATCCGCTCACCGGCGAACACGGCCGCCCGCACCCGCCCTCGGCGCACGCTCCGCGACCGGGCGAGGGGGTACCAGTGGTCCGGGTTCAGGCCGACCCGCCGCAGGTCGGCCGCGCCGGACTCCGGCTCGCGCCGCGCCGACGGCCGACCGCTCCCGGCGTCGGTGACGGCTCCGGCGGCGCCGTCGAACTCGGCCTCGGGCATGACTCGCTCCCTCGCGTGTGGGGACAGCACCCTCCACCCTGCGGGCCGTCCCCGACACGCGCCCCGTCGAGCGCTCCGGACGGGTGACGCGCCCCGGCGCGGCTCCTCAGCCGGTGTGGCGGACGCGGAACCGGTCGGGTGCCGCCGGGTCCCGGTCCGCGACCTGCACGGGCGCCCCGGCCCACTGCCAGACCGCGCCGCCCGGTGGGCGGGAGAACGCGATCCGCCCGCGGGTGCCGTCGACGGTGACGGACGGCCAGGCTTCCGCGACCCGTGCCCGGTCCGTGCCGTGGGAGCGCAGCGCCTGGGCGAGTACGGCGATGGTGTCGTACCCCTCGAAGGCGACGAACGAGGGTGCCGCGCCGAGCCGTTCGCGCAGGGCCGTCGCCACCCGGGCGCCGAGCGGGGTGAGGTGTGCGGGCAGGTAGCGCAGGAACGGGACCGCGGCGCCGTCCGCGCCCAGGGCCGCCGCCCAGGACGCGAACTCCGGTTGTCCGGCCGGTGCGCCGATCAGGACCCCGGCGAGGCGCGGGTCCTGTCGTACGGCCTGGACGAGGGGCACGGCGGGGTCCGGGTGGCCGACCAGGAGGAGCAGGGCGGTCGCGCCGTGGGCGAGGAGCGCGTCGCGGACGGCGGTGGGGGTGAGCGCGGTCGTGTCGAGTGCGGTGACGGTGCCGCCGTGCGGCGTCACGTGCTCGCGCAGGACGCGGGTGCCGGACGCCCAGTAGACGCTCGGCTGGGTCGCCACGGCGATGCGGCGGTGGCCCGCGGCGAGCAGGAGGTCGGCGTAGGCGCGCCAGCCGCGGGACTGCGGTGGGCACAGGCGCGCGACCCATCGCGTCGGCCGCTCGGTGAGCGTGTCGAGCACCGCGGAGGAGCAGAGGTACGGCAGCCCGAGGGCGTCGGCCCGGGTGGCGGCGGCGCGGGCGACGACGCTGTGGTACTCCCCCGCCAGCGCGGTCACGCCCAGGTCGGCCAGTTCGCCGACGGCCGCCTCGGCCCGCCGGGGGTCGGCCGCGGTGTCCCGGACCAGCAGTTCGAGGGGTCGTCCTGCTATGCCGTCCGCCGCGTTGACGTCGCGGACGGCCAGTTCGAGTCCGGCGAGGAGGTGGTGGCCCGGCTCGGTCCAGCCAGGGCGGGTGAGCGGGGCGAGGGCGCCGATCCTGACCGGCGGCGGTGGGGTGCTCATGCGGGGTCCTCCTGGTGTGGGCCGCCCTCTCGGCGTACGTACGCTCCCGCCTTCGCCGCCGCCACGGCGGCCTCGGCGGCGCGGTCGGCGGCGGCCTCGTCCGGGTGGTCGCCGGTGGTGAGGAGCCGGTAGTACAGGGGGGCCGAGACGGCGCGGACCACCTCGTGCGGGTCGGTGCCCTCGGGGACCTCGCCGCGCTCGACGGCCCGCTCGACGCAGGGCGCCCACTCCGCCACCCGGGTCTCGTAGAAGCGGCGCAGCGCCTCGGCGGTCCGCCTCTCGCAGGTGGCGGCGGCGATGACGGCCTTGAACAGCGCGCCCTGCCTGTCGTCGGCCAGGGTGCGCCGTACGAGTTGGGCGTTGGCCTTCAGGTCACCGAGCAGGGAGCCGGTCTCGGTGCGCGGCAGGGACTGCTCGGCCATGTCGGTCAGCAGGTCCGCGACCAGGCCGGTGACCGTGCCCCAGCGCCGGTAGACGGTCGTCTTGCCGACATCGGCGCGGCGCGCGACGTCGGCGAGGTCGAGCCCGGCGAAGCCGCCCTCGGCCAGGGCGTCCCCGGCGGCCTGGAGCACGGCGGCGCGCACCCGCGCCGTGCGTCCTCCGGGGCGGACGGTCCCCGGTTCGGTGTCTCCCACCATGTCCTCACTCCCCGGGACCAATAATGGGACCCCAGTTTCGTTTACTGCCGGCTCCTGCTATCTTACGGATCACCTTAACGGAACCACAGAACCGTTAACAGTGACCGAGGAGTGACCATGGACATGGAGTACCGACGGCTGGGCGCGTCCGGGCTCAAGGTGCCCGCGCTGAGCTTCGGCGCCGGGACCTTCGGCGGCCGGGGGCCGCTGTTCGGCGCCTGGGGCACCACCGACGTACGGGAGGCGCGGCGGCTGGTCGACATCTGCCTGGACGCCGGGATCACCATGTTCGACACCGCGGACGTCTACTCCGCGGGCGCCTCCGAGGAGGTGCTGGGCGCCGCGCTCAAGGGGCGCCGGGACCAGGTGATCGTCTCCACCAAGACCAGCCTGCCCATGGGCGACGGGCCGGGTGACGCGGGCTCCTCGCGGTCCCGGCTGATCCGCGCCTGCGAGGACGCGCTGCGCAGGCTCGGCACCGACCACATCGACCTGTTCCAGTTGCACGCCTTCGACGCCGGGACGCCGGTCGAGGAGGTGCTGGCCACGCTGGACGACCTGGTGCGCGCGGGGAAGGTCCGCTACCTCGGGGTCTCCAACTTCTCCGGCTGGCAGACGATGAAGTCCCTCGCGGTCGCGGAGCGGTACGGGCGTCCGCGCTATGTCGCCCACCAGGTCTACTACTCCCTGATCGGCCGGGACTACGAGTGGGAGCTGATGCCGCTCGGGCTCGACCAGGGCCTCGGCGCGGTCGTCTGGAGCCCGCTGGGCTGGGGTCGGCTCACCGGCAGGGTGCGCCGGGGTCAGCCGCTGCCCGCGGGCAGCCGCCTGCACGACACCGCCGACTACGGCCCGCCGGTCGAGGACGCCTACCTGTACCGGGTGGTCGACGCCCTCGACGAGATCGCCGCGGAGACCGGCCGGGCCGTGCCGCAGATCGCCCTGAACTGGCTGCTCCAGCGGCCGACCGTCGCCTCCGTCATCATCGGCGCGCGCAACGAGGAGCAGCTTAGGCAGAACCTCGGCGCCGTGGGCTGGGCGCTGACGCCGGAGCAGATGGCGCGGCTCGACGCGGCGAGCGCCAGGCCAGCGCCGTACCCGCACTTCCCCTACCAGCACCAGGAGGGGTTCGCCCGGCTCAGCCCGCCGGTGGTCTGAGGCACCGGTCCGCGCGGCGGGGGCCGGTGCCCGCACCGGCGGGCGGGTCCGGTCAGACGCGCAGCCAGACCGCCGTGTCCCGGGGCAGCAGGCCGTCCGCGTCGAGCGGGCCGCTGGTCAGGAGCACGCGCTCGTGGGCGGGGAGCGGCGTCGCGCGGTCGGAGAGGTTGACGACGCAGACCAGGCCGTCGGCGCGGGCGAAGGCCAGGACGTCGTCCCCGGACGGCAGCCAGGTCAGCGGGCCGTCGCCGAAGCCCCGGCCGGAGCGGCGCAGCGCCAGCGCCTCCCGGTAGAGGGCCAGCATGGACCCCGGGTCGGCGCGCTGCCGGTCCACGGCGTACGCGCCCCAGTCGGCCGGTTGCGGCAGCCACGGGTCGGCGGCCGTGGAGAAGCCGTACGACGGGCCGTCCGCCGTCCAGGGCAGCGGCACCCGGCAGCCGTCCCGGCCGGGGTCGGTGCCGCCGGAGCGGAAGTGCATGGGGTCCTCGATGCGGTCGAGCGGTATCTCCGCCTCGGGCAGGCCCAGTTCCTCGCCCTGGTACACGTACACCGAGCCGGGCAGGGCGAGGGTGAGCAGGGCGGCGGCGCGGGCGCGGCGGGTGCCGAGTTCCAGGTCGGTGGGGGTGCCGAAGGCCTTGGTGGCGAAGTCGAAGGCGGTGTCGGCGCGGCCGTAGCGGGTGACCGTGCGGGTGACGTCGTGGTTGCACAGGACCCAGGTGGCGGGGGCGCCGACGGGGGCGTGTTCCGCGAGGGTGGCGTCGATGGTGCGGCGCAGCCGGTCAGCCTCCCAGGGGCAGGTGAGGAAGTTGAAGTTGAAGGCGGTGTGGAGTTCGTCGGGGCGCAGGTAGCGGGCGAAGCGTTCGGCGTCCGGGAGCCAGACCTCACCGACGAACATGGCGCCGTACTCGTCCGCGATGGACCGCCAGGCGCGGTAGATGTCGTGGAGTTCGTCCTGGTCGATGTAGGGGTGCGGGTCCACGCCCTCCTCGAAGTCGGCGAGCGCGGGGTCCTTGACGAGCAGGGCGGCGGAGTCGATGCGGACGCCCGCGACGCCGCGCTCGAACCAGAAGCGCAGGATGTCCTCGTGCTCCTGGCGGACCGCCGGGTGGGCCCAGTTGAGGTCGGGCTGCTCGGGGGTGAACAGGTGCAGGTACCACTCGCCGTCGGGGACGCGGGTCCAGGTGCGGCCGGAGAACTGCGACGGCCAGTCGTTGGGCGGGAGTTCGCCGTGGGCGCCGCGGCCGGGCCGGAAGTGGAACCGTTCCCGTTCGGGGCTGCCGGGGCCCGCGGCCAGTGCGGCGCGGAACCAGCGGTGCTGGTCGGAGACGTGGTTGGGGACGATGTCGACGATGACGCGGATGCCGAGTCCGGCGGCCTCCGCGATGAGCTTCTCGGCCTCCGCGAGGGTGCCGAAGGCCGGGTCGATCACGCGGTAGTCGGCGACGTCGTAGCCGCCGTCGACCATGGGTGAGGCGTACCAGGGGGTGAACCAGACGGCGTCGACGCCGAGTTCCGCGAGGTAGGGCAGTCTCGCCCGGACTCCCGCGAGGTCCCCGGTGCCGTCGCCGTCGCCGTCGGCGAAGCTGCGGGGGTACACCTGGTAGATGACGGCGTCGCGCCACCAGTCGTCGGTGCGGGGCGAGTGAGGGGCTGCCACGTGTCGGTCCTTTCGGGCAGGGCGGATCGTCGGATGGACTGCGAGGAGGGGTGCGGCGTCAGCCCTTGAGGCCGCCTGCCGTGAGGCCGCTCATGATGTTCCGCTGGAAGATCAGGAAGATCAGCAGCGTGGGCAGGGAGGCGATCGTCAGCGCGGCGATCAGGACGTTGACGGGGACGCCGTTGGAGAGCGAGTAGATGCCCACGTTGAGGGTCTGCTTGGCCGGGTCGGGCAGGGTGAGCATCGGCCACAGGAAGTCCTTCCACACCCCGACGACCGCGAAGATCGACACGACGCCGAGGATCGGCCGGGAGACCGGCAGCACGATCGACCACAGGACGCGCGTCGGGGAGGCGCCGTCCATGGCGGCGGCGTCGAGGAGTTCCTTCGGGATGGAGTCGAAGAACCGCTTCAGCAGGAAGATGTTGAAGGCGTTGGTGACCGAGGGCAGCCAGATCGCCCACGGGGTGTTGAGCAGGTTCCGCTCCACGACCGGCACGTCGAGGACGGTCAGGTACTGCGGGACGACGAGCACGGTCGCCGGGATCATCAGCGTGGCGAGCATCATGCCGAGGATGGCCTTGCCCAGCACCGGGCGGAGCCGGGAGAGGGAGTAGGCGGCGGCGACGTCCAGGACGAGCTGGAAGGCGAGCGCGCCGAGGGCGTAGTACAGGGTGTTGAACAGCAGGCTGGCCAGGTCCATGACGTCCCAGGCGCGGCTGTAGTTCTCCGGTGTGAAGGAGTCCGGTACGAGGGTGGGCGGGGTCTGGATGACCTCCTGGGCGTCCTTGAAGCCGCTGGAGACCATCCAGTAGAGGGGGCCGAGGAAGGCCAGGGTGAACAGGCCGACGACGACGGTGAAGACGGTCCAGTAGATGAGCCTGCCGCGCGGCCGGGCGAGTTGGGCCGGTGAGATGAGTGTGCGTGTGGACATGCCGGTCTCCCTCGCGTCAGGCGTCCTCGGCGCGGCTGAGCTTCACGTACGCCGCCGAGAAACCGGCGAGCAGGACGAGGAGCAGCAGGCCGAGCGCCGCCGCGGCACCGTAGTTGTTGAAGTTGAAGGCGTACTGGTAGATGAGGTAGACGACGGTGGTGGTCGAGCCCTCGGGTCCGGCGCCGCCGGTGAGCAGGAACGGTTCGACGAAGACCTGCATGGTCGCGATGATCTGCATCAGCAGCATCAGGGACAGGATGAGCCGGGTCTGCGGGATGGTGACGTGCCAGATCTTGCGGAAGAGTCCGGCGCCGTCGAGTTCCGCGGCCTCGTACAGCTCGCCGGGGATGCCCTGGAGCGCGGCGAGGTAGATCAGGGCGGCGCCGCCCATGTTCATCCAGGTCGAGGCGATGACGATGGACAGCATGGACAGGTCGGGGTCCTGGAGCCACTGCTGTTCGGGCAGGTGCAGGGTGGTCAGGAGGTCGTTGAGGAGGCCGTAGCCGGGGTCGTAGAGGTACTTGAAGAGCAGCACGGAGGCGACCGGCGGCAGCATCACGGGCAGGTAGACCAGCAGGCGGAGGTAGCCCTGGCCGTGCTGGAACTCGTTGATGACGATCGCCACGGCGAACGGGACGACGAAGCCGAGGAGCAGCGCGAGGACGGTGAACAGCAGCGTGTTGCGCCACGCCTGCCAGAACGCGGGGTCGTGGTAGACGGTGGTGAGGTTGTCCAGGCCCACCCAGGTGGTCTCGCCGCCCTCGGTCTTCTGGAAGGCGAGGAGGAACTCCCTGACCATCGGGTACCAGGAGAACACCGCGAAGCAGACGACCGCGCCGATGAGGAAGCCGTGGGCGGTGAGGTTGCGCCGCACCGTCCTGGCGAACCGGCCCGCGGGTGGTCGTACGGGCGTCCTGTGCGGTGGGGAGTGGCGGGCCGGGTCCGCCGTTGTCGGGGTGAGGCTGGGGGCCGACATCGTCGCTCCTTGGTACGGGTCTGCCGGATGGTGTGCCGGACGGCGCTCCCCGGCGGGGGCGGGCCGGTGCGCCCGCCCACGCCGGGAGGGGGTCACTGGTTGGCCAGGACCTGGTTGACCTGCGCCTCGGCCGTGTCGAGGAGCTTGTCGATGTCGGCGTCCTCGTTGGTGAGGATGCCGGACATGACGTTGTCGAGGACCTTGTAGATCTCCTGCGCCTTCGGCGGCTCGGCCTTGCCCGGGACCGGGTTGTCCATGAACGTCCTGAAGTTGGCGACGGGCATGGTGGCGTTGGCGACGCGGGCGGCGTCGTCCTTCTTCTTGGACTCGCCCAGCCAGAAGTTGGGCTGCGGGACGCCGACCGGGAGCTTGTCGGCCTTGGTGCGGGCCCAGTCGAACTGGCCCTTGCCGACGGTGAGGTTCTTGAAGTTCAGCCAGGCGACGGCGGCCTTGATCTTGTCCGGCGATATGCCCTTCTTGATCATGTAGTTGTTGCCGCCCGCGAGGGTGTTGCGCTCACCGGGGATCGGGCCCATGCCGAAGTTCTCGTACTCGGCGCCGAGTTGCTGGACCATGTAGGCGATGTCGTCGGGGGCGGCGAGGAACATGCCGAGCTTGTCGGTGGCGATCTGCTTCTGGAGGTCGCCCCACTTCAGCAACTGGGTCTTGCCCATGCTGTCGTCCTCCCAGCGCATGGCGTGGAGGTTCTGGGCGACCTGGCGGCCGGTCTCGTCGTTGAACGCCGCCTTGGTGCCGCTGGGGTCCACGACGTCGCCGCCGAGGCTGTACATGTGCGCGGTGAAGTGCCAGCCGCCGGTGTTGGCCGCGCTGTACTCCCCGAAGCCCGCGATGCCGTCCCCGAGGGCGGCGATCTTCTTGGCGGCGGCCCGCACCTCCTCCCAGGTGCGCGGCGGGGCGTCGGGGTCGAGCCCGGCCTGCTGGAACAGCTTGCGGTTGATGAGCAGGCCCATCGTGTAGTTGCTGGTGGGCAGGCCGTACAGCTTGCCGTCCTGCTTGAGCGAGCCGAGGACGTTCGGGTCGATGTCCTTCAGCAGCGGGACGGTCCTGTCGTTGACGTAGGCGGTGATGTCCTCGGCGCCGTCGTTGTCGAGGACCTGCGGCAGGTCGGTGAAGTAGGTGTAGAACACGTCGGGCTGCGACTTGGCCTTGAGCATCGCGGTGAACCGCGGCGGCTCCAGGCACTGGCCCGGGGTGGAGCGGCCCTCGATGGTGACGTTCGGGTACGTCTTGTTGAACTCGGCGACGTCCTCCTGCCACTCCTTCAGCTCGGCCGCCTTCGCCTTGGGCGGCATACAGTCGATGGTGATCGTGACCTTGGTCTTCGGGTCCAGCGGCGCGGCCGGATTGGAGTCGCCGCCCCCTTCCGAACCTCCGGCGCCGTCGTCGCTGCTGCTCGTACCGCAGGCGGCGAGAGCGGTCAGCGTGAGCGCGGAGAGGAGGGCGACCGCGCTGGCGCGGCGGGAACGGCGGAACCGGGCAGTTCTCATGACTGGACCCCTTCGGGCATGAACGTGGAGGTCGCCCCACCGCCGGTGCGTTGTGGGGCGTCGCACACTCAACCACCACCGACAAGCGAGCGCAAGATATCGCGCAGACTCTGTAATTGATTGACAAGCGGAAGAGAAAAGGCCGGTGCAAGCCGCATACACGGCGTGCACCGGCCCGCCCAGGGCCGTTCGGCCTACGGGTTGATATTGATCTTGAAAGTGGACGTGGTGTTGCGCACGTCCACGGCGTTGCCGCTCAGCTCCAGCCCGTTGAAGGTCACCTCACCGACCGCGGGCCCCTGCTCCGCCTCGGGCATCTCGTTGGCCCACAGACCGAAGCCCGACTTGGCGTCGTAGGCGTCCCCGCTCTTGCGGGCGCCCGTGATGGAGATGTCCGTGAACACGGTGTCCTTGATCGGGTACTGCGGCTGCCCGCCCACGTACTGGGTCTGGAACATCACCCCGCTGTAGGTGGGGTCGACGATGTCCACGTGGTTCACCCGGATGCCCTGGAACACCTTGGACGCGGAGAACAGCCAGATGCCGGGGAAGGTCTGCGCGCCCCAGAAGTGGCCGCCCGCGCGGACGATGGAGACGTTCTCCACGGTCGTCGGCCCGGTCCCGAAGCCGTTCATCGGGTAGCCGAAGTCCAGCGAGGAGATGGTGATCCCGGAGTAGACGAGCGTGTCCGCGATGTGGATGTTGCGGAAGGTGTTGTTGTAGCCGCCGTACACGGCCACGCCCGCGGCCCGCCAGGTCAGGGTGGACGTCAGGTTCTCGTAGACGTTGTCCTTCATGTCGGCGCCGCCCGCGTCGATCGCCGAGAACAGCGCGAAGCTGTCGTCGCCGGTGGCGCGCGCGTCGTTGTTGGAGACCAGGTTGTCCGTGGAGCCGTTGGTCATGTTGACGCCGTCGGCGAACATGTTCCTGATCCGGGAGTTCCTGATCGTCATCCGGTCGGTGTTGGCGCCCCAGTACAGGCACACCATGTGCTCGTTCCAGATGTCGTCGATGACGATGTCCGACACGCCTGAGAAGTCGAACACCTTGCCGGGGCCGTCGATGCGCGAGGTGTAGTTGCCGAAGTAGGCGAACCCCTTGAACAGCGACCCCTTCGCCGTGCCGTCCGCGCGGAAGCCGACGTCGGTGTTGTCCTGCGTCGACGGCGCGTGGAACTGGGTGTACCAGGGCCCGGCGCCGACCACCTTGACGGCCTTGCCGTACACCTGGAACTTGCTCGCCGTCTGGTAGTCGCCGGGCGGCAGGTAGACGCCCACCAGCTTGCCCGTGGTGTCCATCCGCACCCGGTCCAGGGCGTCCTGCACGGCCTGGTGCGTGAACCCGTTCGGCACGGTGTACGTCGCCGGGTCGGGGTTGGCGACCGGCGCGACCTGCTCCAGGCTGACGAAGTCGATGGCGTACGTCGACGTGTTCGCCGCGTCCTTCTGGAGCCGTATCCGGCTGCCCGCCGGGACGGTCTCCCCCAGCATCAGGTGGGCCTCGTCGTAGATGTGCCGCGGGGCGCCCGCGCCCGGGGAGTTGCCGGGTGACGCCTCCGCGCCGTACAGCCAGGCGTACTTCGACGTCAGCGGCAGCGCCTTCCTGAAGACGCCGTCGACGTAGACGTTGATGGTGGAGTCGATGCCCCCGCCGCCGGGCGCGTCCGGGATGGAGAAGCGGGTGACCAGGGTGTTGGTGGCGGCGCGGGTGGTGAACTCGACGTACTCGCCCGTCGCGTCCAGGCTGACCGCCCTGCGGCCGGACGCCTCGCCCGCGATGTCACCGACGGTCCTGTTGGGTCCGGCGACGGTGGCGCCGCCGCCCGTGGTGCCGTCCTCGGCCTCGTACATGTCGTACGGCATGTTCGCGCCGCGGCCGACGAACAGCGGCTGGGTGGTGGTGTTGTTCTCCCGCTTGACCGGCACCTCGTTGGCGTCCGGCGCCACCACCACCTTGACGGTGTACGAGCCGTTCGCCGCCGTCCACGGGCCGAGGCCGACCTCGGCCGAGGCGCCCGCGGCGAGGCTCCCGGAGTACTCGCCGGTCAGGGTGCGGACCACGGCGCCCTTGGAGTCGGTCAGGGTGAGGGTGACGCCGTGGGCGCCCGCCGCGCTGGCCTTGGTGCCCTCGTTCCTCAGCCGCACCTTGAACGTCACCGCGTCACCCGCGGTCGGGCTGGACGGCGCGGTGGTCACCGCCGTGGCGACCAGGTCCGAGCTGTCGACGGGCCTGACGACCAGCGACGTGGGACTGGTGTAGGTGTTGTTGGTCTCGTTCTGCTCGGTGACCTCCTCGGCGGCGTCCGCGACGGCGCTGAGCTGGTAGGTGCCCGCCGCGCGTGCCCCGAGGGAGGCGGTGACGGTGGTCTGCGCACCGGCCGCGAGGGCACCGACCCGCGCGGTGGCGACCTCGGTGCCGCCGAGCCGCACGGCCACACCGCTCGCCGGGGCGGCGGCGGAGCCGGTGTTGCGGACGGTGGCCGAGACGCTGATCGTGTCCGACTCCACCGGATTGGCGGGCGACACGGTCAGGCCGGTCACCTCCAGGTCCGGGTTGGGCGCCGGAACCCCGATCACCTGGAACTCGGCGACCTGCCCCGCCGGGGCGCCGGAGTTGGCGGTGAACCTCAGCCGCACGTCGGCGGCCCGCGCGGCGACGGGCACGGTGACGGTGTTGCCGTCGGCCGGGTCGAAGCGGTAGCTCTTCGCCGCGACCAGCGAGGTGAAGTCCTGCGCGTCCTGGTCCCGGCCGAGGACCTCGATGGTCTGGTTCCGGGCCGACCAGGCGGTGTCCGGGTTCAGCCTGAGCACCAGCCGGTCCAGGTCGGCGTTGGCGCCCAGCCTGACGGTGAGGGTGTTCGGGTAACTGCCGCCCGCGCCCTCCCAGTACGTCGCCACGTCGTTGTCGTTGGCGTTCTGCGCGACGTAGGTGTGCACCACGGAGGAGGCGCTGATCGGCTTGCCGACGGCCAGGTTGGAGCCCTGCCCGCCGCTGCCGTTGCGGGTGACGCTGTTGCTCGGCGGTGACGTGTTGCCCGCCGCGTCCTTCGCCCGCACCTGGTAGGTGACGGTGCTCGTCGCGGGCTGGGTGTCGGTGTACGTGGTGACGTCGCCGCCGACGCTGGCGCGCAGGGTGTTGTTGGCGTAGACCTCGTACGCCGTGACGCCCCGGTTGTCGGAGGCGGCGGTCCAGGTCAGCCTGATCTTGCCGTCGCCGGGTTCGGTGAGGGCGAGGTTCGTCGGCGCGGTCGGTGCCTGGGTGTCGCCGGTGTCGGCGGCGCGGGTGACGGTGTTGCTGTTGGCGGACTGGTTCCCGGCCGCGTCCCTGGCCCGCACGTAGTAGGAGACGGTCTGGTCGGCGGGCCGGGTGTCGGTGAAGGCGGTGACGTCACCGGCGACGCTGGTCAGCAGCGACCCGTTGGCGTAGATGTCGTAGCCGGTCACGCCGACGTTGTCGGTGGCCGCGTTCCAGGTCAGCCGGATCTGCCCGGTGCCGGGTTCGGTGAGCGCCAGACCGGCGGGGGCGCTGGGCGCCTGGGTGTCGCCGGTCTCGGGGCCGTAGACCTCCAGCTCGGAGATCTGGGCGGCGTTCTGCACGGAGTTCGCGGTCACCAGCACCCGCACGTAGCGCGTGGTGGTGGCGTCGAAGGCGATCGTGGCCGTTTGGTCGCTAGCGGCGTCGAAGGTGTACGCCCGGGAGGCCGTCAGATCGGTGAAGTCGGTGCCGTTGGTACTGCCCTGGACCTTCAGCGTCTGGCTGCGCGCCTCCCAGGTGCCCGGCAGCCGCAGCACCACCCGGTCCACCCGCACGGAGGAGCCGAGGTCGGCCCGCAGCCACTGCGGGAACGCGCCGCCCGCGCTCTCCCAGTACGTGGCCCGGTTGCCGTCGTTGGCATTCGCGGCGGCGTACACCTGGGTGTGGCTGCTGGCCGTCAGGGTGCGCCCGGCCGCCAGGTTGACGGACGAGCCGTCGGCGGCGTGCACCTCCAGCTCGGAGAGCTGCGCCGCCCGCCAGCCGGTGTTCTCGGTGACCGCGATCCGCACGAAGCGGGTCCGGGTCGCCGGGAACGCCACGGTCACGGTGTTCCCGGAGCCCGGGCTGAACGCGTACGACGCGCTGTTCTTCAGCGTGTTGAAGCTGGTGCCGTCGGCGCTGCCCTGCACGGACAGGGTCTGGCTGCGGCTCTCCCAGCCCGCGGGGAGCTTGAGGACGACCTCGTCGACGTTCTCCGTGGCGCCGAGGTCGGCCTGCACCCACTGGGGGAAGGTGCCCCCGGCGCTCTCCCAGTACGTGCCCTGGTTGCCGTCGGTGATGTTCGGCGCGGCGTACTCCGCCACGGAACTGCTCGCCGTCGCCCGGTCTCCGAGGGCGATGTTCGGTCCCCCGGCGGCCTGGGCGGTGAACGCCGGGCCGCCCAGGGCGAGGAGGCTGGTCACGACCACGGCGCTGAGCACGCGCGGTCTCCGTGTGGGGATTCTCATCGGTCTCCGATCTCGTTCCTGCGTGTGGGGAGCGGGGCCCCAGCTCCCGTTCCTGCGGGGAGCGGCAATTCAGCCCCGGTTGATCACGAACTGGGAGCCGGGTTCGACCAGGACGTCGCCCTCGGCGGAGTGGGAGATCGCCACGTTGGTGAGGGTGGCGCTGCCGCGCGCCCCGCCCTGCGCGAGGATCCCGGAGCCGTTCACCGAGTTGTCGATCGTCACGTCCCTGATCTGGGCGCCGGGCACCGCGCCCCCGCCGCCCTTGAACTGGATGCCGTCGTAGGTGGAGTCATGGATCTCGGTGTCCCGGATGGTGACGCCGGGGATGTCCAGTCCGGCGGCGAACAGGGTGATGGCGCCGAACTCCTGGGCCTCGCCCCAGAAGGCCCCGCCCGTGCGGTGCAGGGCGTTGCCCGCGATCAGCGTCTGGCCGGAGAACGGCAGCGGGTCGTGGTCGGTGGCCAGCATGATGCCGGGGTAGTTCATGGTGTCGGCGACGACGTTGTTCTCGATGGTGTTGCCGTAGCCGCCGTACACCGCGATCCCGTTGGCCCGCCACGGCAGTTGGACGGTGTTGTTGCGGAAGTGGTTGTCGTGGCCGATGTCGACGGAGGTGTCCTTGACGTAGCGGCTCGCCCACACGGCCAGGGCGTCGTCGCCGGTGTTGCGGAAGGACGAGTTGTAGACCGTGGAGTTGCGGGTGCCGTTGGCGAAGTTGATGCCGTCGGCGTAGGTGTCGCGGATCCTCATGCCGGTGAACTCCAGGCCGTCGCCGGGGCCCCACAGCTCGGGGATGTTGGAGTAGTCCCGGCCGACCCACACGCCGACGTTGGCGTGCTCGATCCACACGTTGCTGATCTTGGTGTTCCTGCCGAAGCGGCCGTTGAGGCCGACGCCGCCCTCGTGGTTGCCGTCGCCGCCGCGGATGGTGCCGGAGCCGAAGATGGCGAGGTCGGAGATCTGGGTGTTGTCGTCGATGTCGAAGCCGAAGTTGCCCTCGTGCGGGTGGTTGATGCCGCCCGCCTCGTGTGGCGGGGTCAGCGTGTAGAGCTGGGAGTGCCACATGCCCGCGCCGCGGATGGTGACGTCCCGGATGCCGACCTGGTTGTAGGTGCCCCGGTCGAGCGGGTCGTCGGTGAGGATCTTCTGCTCCTGCCGCCACTGCCCGGCCGGGATCCACACGCAGTCGATCTCGCCCTTCTGGTCGGCGGTCACCGCGCGCTGGATCGCGTCGGTGTCGTCGATGCCGTCGCCCGGGACGGCGCCGTAGGCGGTGATGGAGGTGCAGGCGGCGGGTTTCGCGGCCGGGGGCGCGACCTGCTCCAGGTCGACCAGGTCCACGATGTAGAAGGCGGCCCGGTCGTCGGCGTCCCGCTGGAGACGGAACTTCGTGCCCGGCGGGTAGCTCTGCCCGAGCAGGGCGTGCGACTCGTCGAAGAGCCGCCGCGCGTCGCCGCCGGGGGTGTTGGTCAGGCCCTCGGGGCTGTCGGTGTTGCCGTACAGCCAACTGTGCTTGGACGACAGCGTCAGCTTCCGGGCGAAGGTGCCGTCGACGTAGAGGCTGAGGGTGGCCTCGGTGCCGCCGCCGCTCGCGGAGTCCGGGATGGAGTTGCGGACGACGAGGGAGTTGGCGGCGCCGGTGGAGGTGAACTCCACGTACTGCCCGGTGGTGTTGAGCCGCACCGACTGCCGTCCGGAGGACTCGGTGGCGAAGTTGGTGTGGCCGAAGGTGCGCTTGCGGTCGGCGGTGAGCAGGGTGCCGTCGTAGCGGGCGTCCTCCGCCTCGTACTCGGTGTACGGCACGGCGGCGCCGCGGCCCACGACGATGGACCGGGCGAAGACGTTGTTGTCCTCGTTGGTCTCGGTGACCTGGTTGGTGGCGTCGGCGGTGGCGGTGAGGGTGGCGCCGCCGTTGGTCGCCGTCCAGGTGCCGGAGAGGGCGACGGTGGCGCTCTCCCCGGCGGCGATCGCGCCGGTGGTGCCGTTGAGGGTGGTGGTGCCGACGGTGAGCCGGGTGACGGTTCCGGCCGGGACGCCGGTGGTGCCGTCGTTGCGGACGGTGACGGTGAAGGAGACGGCGGCGCCGACCGCGGGGGCGGACGGGTTGCTGGCGATGCCGCTGACGCGCAGGTCGGGGCCGGGGCTCTGGCTGACGACCAGCTTCGTCGCGGCGGTGCGGCTGTTGTTGGTGTCGTCCAGTTCGGTGACGGTGTCCGTCGGGTCGACGACCGCCGACACCGTGTAGGGGCCCCTCGGCCGCTTGCCGACGGCCACCCGTACGGTGCTGGACTCACCCGGCTGGAGCGCGCCGACCGGGGCGGACCCGGCGACGGTGCCCTCCAGGCTGACGTCGACGGTGGTCGCCGGGGAGGCCGCCGTACCGGCGTTGCGGACCGTGGCGTCGACGGTCACCGCGTCCGTCTCGGACGGCTGCGCCGGGGACCAGGTCAGGCCGGTGACCGTGAGGTCGGGGTGGGGGGCGGCGGTGCCGACGACCTGGAACTCGGCGACCTGGGCGCCGGGCGCGCCGGTGTTGGAGAAGAAGGTCAGTCGGAGGTCGGCGTAGCGTCCGGTGACCGGGATCGTGACGGTGTTCTGGTTGCCGGAGGGGCTGAAGGCGTAGTCGGCGCGGGCCTTCAGGGAGGTGAAGGCGGACGCCGACTGCTCCCGGCCGAGCACCTGGAGGGACTGGGTGCGCGGGCCCCAGATCGGGTCCGGGTTGAGCTTGACGACGACGGCCGCGACGTCGGCGTTGGCGTCGAGCCTCACGGTGAGGCTGGCGGGGTGGCCGGAGGACTCCCAGTACGTGCCGGTGTTGTCGTCATTGGCGTTGGCCGCGACGTAGTTCTGGGTCGTGGAGGTGGCCTCGATCGGCTTGTTGCGGGCGAGGTTGGTGCCCTCCACCGGCGGCTCGGAGGTGCCGCTCTCGCCGTAGACCTCCAGCTCCGCCAACTGGGCGGCGTTCCAGCCGGTGTTGGTGGTGATCTGCACCCGGACGTAGCGCGTGCGGGCGCCGTCGAGGTCGACGCTCACGGTGTTCGCCTGGGCCGGGGTGAACGTCCGTGCCGTGGCGGCGGCGAGGGTGCCGAAGCCGTTGCCGTCGGCGCTGCCGAGGATGCCGAGGGTCTGGGTGCGCGCCTCCCAGGAGGCGGGGAGCTTGAGCACCACCCGGTCGACGTCGGTCTCGGCACCGAGGTCGACCTGCACCCACTGGGGGAAGGCGCCGGTGGGGCCTTCCCAGTACGACTGCTGGCTGCCGTCGCTGACGTTGCCCGCCGGGTAGCCGCCGAGGGCGCCGCCCGCCGTCGCGGGTCTGCCGAGCGCGACGTTGGTGACGGCGGCCGTGTCGGCGGCCTGTGCGCTCACGGGGAGCAGGCCCAGGGCGATCAGGCCCGATATCAGCAGCGTGACGAGGAAACCTCGTCGTTTGTGTGTCCCGCTCATACAACCCTCTCCACGAATCTCGGCGGATCGCCGAGGAATTGAGTGATTTCATCAATCTTTTACGTAACCGCGGGCACAGATTTCTACCGGGTCATCACTTTGTCAACAGCCGCGACATGACGAAGGCCCCGACCTCAGGGTCGGGGCCTTGCGAGAGGGCTTGGTGGAAGGGCGAGCGAAAGGGCTTGCGGAAGGGTCAGGCGGTGGGCGGCTGGGTGGTCGAGCCGCGCAGCACCAGTTCGGGCTCGAAGAGCAGCTCACCGGCGTGTGTCCGGGTGCCCTGGAGCTGGGCGCAGAGCAGTTCCACGGCGGCCCGGCCCATCGCCTCGATCGGCTGCCGGACGGTGGACAGCGGCGGCTCGGTGCAGTTCATGAACGCGGAGTCGTCGAACCCGACGACCGACACGTCCGCCGGGACGGAAAGACCGCGCCTGCGCACGGCCCGGATGGCGCCGAGGGCGAGGGGGTCGCTGGCGCAGACGACGCCGGTGACGCCCCGGTCGAGCAGCCGGGCGGCGGTGGCCTGGCCGCCCTCCAGCGAGAACATCGACCGCACGACGAACTCGTCCGGCAGCGGGGTCCCCACGGACTCGGCCACCACGCGGGCGGCGTCCAGCTTGCGGTTGGAGGGCACGTGGTCGCTGGGGCCCAGGATCAGGCCGATGCGCTCGTGCCCCAGCGAGGTGAGGTGGCGCCACGCCTGCTCCACGGCGACCGCGTCGTCACAGGCGACGCAGGGGAAGTCGAGGCCGTCGATGGAGGCGTTGATCAGCACGACCGGGATGTCGCGCTCCGCGAGCTGCCGGTAGTGGTCGTGCGGGGCGTCGGCCTGCGCGAACAGACCGCCCGCGAAGACCACGCCCGAGACCTGCTGCTGGAGCAGCAGCTCCACGTAGTCCGCCTCGGAGACCCCGCCCTTGGTCTGGGTGCACAGCACCGGCGTCAGCCCCTGCTGGGCGAGGGCACCCCCGATGACCTCGGCGAACGCCGGGAAGATCGGGTTCTGCAGCTCCGGCAGCACCAGGCCGACCAGCCGGGCGCGCTCGCCGCGCAACTGGGTGGGCCGCTCGTAGCCGAGGACGTCCAGCGCCGTCAGCACGGACTGGCGCGTCGCCTCGGAGACCCCGGGCTTGCCATTGAGGACACGGCTGACCGTCGCCTCGCTGACGCCCACCTTCCTGGCTACCTGAGCAAGTCGTCGCGTCATGAACGCAAGGCTAGCGCAAATTCCGCAAAAGAATTACACCCGTTTCGCCGGGCCACTCGCACCGAGCTGCCGATCCGGCCACCCATGGCCGCTTTTGCGCCACCCGGTGCGCGGAAGTGGCGTGTTCAACTGTTGCCGCCGTGAGGCATGAGGCGCAGCCTGGAGCGCGGGAGCGCTCCCATACCGGAACCCCCTGTTGTCATATCCATGCCATGCGCCTCGTCACTGGAGCCGAGATGCCACGACGCCGCTGGACAGGGCCCCTGCTGCTGGCCCTCCTGCTCACCGTGCTCGCCCCGCTGCCCGCCGCCGCGCGCCAGCCCACCGCGGCGCCCCCCGCGCCGACCGCCGACCGCGTGCCGCTGCCGTCGATCTCCGCGACCACCACCCAGGTCGCCTCGGGCCTGCGGCGCCCCACCGCCATCGTCGCCCCCGACGACGGCACCGGACGGCTGTTCATCACCGAGAAGCCCGGCCGGATCCGCGTCTACCACCCGGACACCGGCCTCGCCGCGACCCCGCTGATCGACATCACCTCCGTCGTGGACGAGTCGTCGGGCAACGAGCGCGGCCTGCTCGGCCTCGCCCTCCCCGCCGACTTCGCCACCAGCCAGGACCTGTACCTGGCGTACACGGCGCTGCCGGACGGCGCGGTCACGCTGGCCCGCTACCGGCTCGACGAGTCCCGGCTCGAAGTGCTGCTCTCCCAGCCGCACACCGAGTTCAACAACCACAACGGCGGCCAGCTCGCCTTCGGCCCCGACGGCAACCTGTACTGGAGCATCGGCGACGGCGGCGGCGCCGCGGACCCGCTGCGCGCCCCGCAGCGCCTGGACACCCTGCTCGGCAAGATCCTCCGCGTCGACGTCCGCCGCGCCTGCGCCCCGCTCCCCTACTGCGTGCCCGCCGACAACCCGTTCGTGAACACCCCCGGAGCCCGCCCGGAGATCTGGCACTACGGGCTGCGCAACCCCTGGCGGTTCTCCTTCGACAGCGTCGACGGCTCGATGTGGATCGGTGACGTCGGCCAGGGCCGCTGGGAGGAGATCGACCACATCGCCCGCGGCCGGGGCGGCCTGAACCTCGGCTGGTCCTGCTACGAGGGCCTGGAGAAGTTCGCGGACGGCGACTGCCACGCGGGCGAGACCTACACCCCGCCGGTGTTCACCTACTCCCCCTACACCGGCGGCTGTTCGGTGATCGGCGGCCACGTCTACCGCGGCCAGCGGAACGCCGCCCTGCTCGGCGGCACGTACATCGCCACCGACTACTGCTCCTCCACGGTGTGGGCGCTGCGGCCCGACGGCAACGGCGGCTACGAGCAGGCGGAGATCGGTCAGACGCCGACCCAGGTGACGGCGATCGGCACCACCGTCGAGGGCGAGTTCTACATGGTCAACGACCTGCCCGGCGGCCTGCACCGGGTGTCGTTCGCCCAGGAGGCCCCGACCTGCCGGGTGGACCGCACGGTGGAGCGCTGGGGCACCGGCACCAAGGTCGAACTCACCGTCACCAACACCGGCACCACCGCGCTGAACGGCTGGACGCTGAAGTTCCCGCTGGCCCTCGGCCAGACCGTGGTCTCCGACTGGAACACGGACCTGACCCAGCTCAGCAACACCATCACCGCGACGAACGCCTCCTACAACGCCGCCGTCGCCCCGGGCGCCAGTTTCACCATCGGCTACGTCGCCAGCCACACCGGCGACGCGTCACCGCCGCCGCGCTTCACCCTCAACGGCGACGCCTGCGCCATCGGCCGCTGACCCGGCCTCAACCGGCTGCCGCGGCCCCGAACCACCGCGGCAGCCGGTCGAGCAGCTCCCGCTGGTCCTCCCCGGCCCAGGCGACATGGCCGTCCGGCCGCAGCAGGATGGCGGGCGCCGCCAGTTCCTCGCTGACGTCCACGACGTGGTCGACGCGGTCCGCCCAGCCCGCCACCGACAGCGCGCCGGTCTGGTCGAGCAGCAGCCCGCGGCCCTGGCGCAGCAGCGGGTAGAGCCGCCCGCGCTTCAGCTCCACGTCCCGCTGACGGCGGCCGACCAGGTCGTGGTCGTCGCCGAGGTCGTAGCGGACGTCGAGCGCGGTGATCTTCGCCATCAGGTGGCTGCTGACCTCCTCGTAGTCCATCAGCTCCGCCAGCAGTCGGCGCACCGCCCGCGCCCCGGGCTCGGTGGACATCAGCTCCATCTGGGCGCGGGTGTTGTCGAGGACGGCGGCGGCCACCGGGTGCCGTTCGGTGTGGTAGCTGTCCAGGAGCCCGTCCGGCGCCCAGCCGTTGATCTCGGCGGCCAGCTTCCAGCCGAGGTTGAAGGCGTCCTGGACCCCGAGGTTGAGGCCCTGGCCGCCGGTCGGCGGGTGGACGTGCGCCGCGTCCCCGGCGAGCAGCACCCGGTCGACGCGGTAGCGCTCGGCCTGCCGGGTGGCGTCACCGAAGCGGGAGAGCCAGCGCGGTGAGTGCACCCCGAAGTCGGTGCCCCCGGTCGTCCGCAGCGCCTGCGCGAAGTACTCCAGGGTGGGCGGGGTGGCCCGGTCCTCGGCCACCTCGGGGGCGGGTACGACGATCCGGTACACCCCGTCGCCGAGGGGCATGGCGCCGAACCGCAGTTGGGTCCTGCGCACCTCGGCCGTCACGGCGTCCAGCGTCTCCTGCGGCACGGACACCCTCATCTCGCCGATCAGGGTGTCGTGGCGGGAGGGTTCGCCGGGGAAGCCGACGCCGAGCAGTCCGCGCACCGTGCTCCGGCCGCCGTCGCAGCCGACCAGGTAGCGCGAGCGCAGCCGGGTGCCGTCGGCGAGTTCGGCGGTGACGCCCTGGTCGTCCTGGGCCAGCCCGACCAGCGCCTGGCCGCGCCTGACCTCGGTGCCGAGCGCGACGGCGTGCTCGGCCAGCAGCCGGTCGGTGACGGTCTGCCGGATGCCGAGGACGTAGCCGTGCGCGGTGTCCAGGCGCGGCGGCGTCGAGGTGCGGATGGCCGCGAAGAAGCCGCCGCTGAGCGGGTGTCGCTGCCCGAGTTCGAGGAACCGGTCCAGCAGGCCGCGCTGGTCCATCACCTCGATGCTGCGCACGTGCAGGCCGAGCCCGCGCACGAACGGCGTCGGCTCCGCCTCCTTCTCCAGTACGACCACCCGCACGCCGTGCAGTCGTAGTTCGGCGGCGAGCATCATGCCGGTCGGTCCGCCACCGGCGATGATCACGTCAATCATGGAACCCCCAGTTCGTTGGCCGGGCGATTCTCCGCCACGACGGGGGCCTTGCCGCAAGGCCCCCCGTGCGCTATAAGTTGAGAGTGGCAAGGAGAGGGTTCACCTCCTTGCCTTTCTTCTTGGCCCTTCTTGTCCGGCCCTTCTCGTCTGCCTTCACCCCGGCTGTCACGTCTGCCGCCGCTGTCTCGTCGTACGGGTGCAGGTGATTCCTCGATCAAGGAGCGGACGATGAACCTGGCCCTGTGGATCGCCGCTGGCCTCCTGGCCGCGGTGGCCCTCGTCGGCGGAGTCAGCAAGACGTTCGTGCCCCGCCAGACCCTGGGCGCGCACGACGGCGGCGGGTGGACCCTCGACGTCAGCGACGGTTTCGTGAAGTCCCTCGGCGTTCTGGAGCTGTCGGCGGCGGCGGGCCTGATCCTGCCCGCCGCGCTCGACATCGCGCCGGTGATGGTGCCGGTGACCGCCGCCTGCTTCGTCCTGCTGATGATCGGGGCGATGATCACCCATGGCCGCCGGGGCGAGTTCCGGTACGTCGGACTGAACGTGGCCTACTTCTCGCTGGCCGTGTTCATCGCGTGGGGCCGCTTCGGCCCGGAGTCCTTCACCGGCTGACGTCCCCGGCGCGCGGCGGGTCAGCCCGCCGCCCGCTTCACCAGGGCGGCGATCCGCGCCTCGGCGTCGGGGGTCAGCTCCGCCAGGGCGTAGGAGGTGGCCCACAGGGCGCCGTCGTCGAGGTGTGCCTGGTCGCTGAAGCCGAGGGTGGCGTACCGCGCCTTGAACTTCCGCGCGCTCTGGAAGAAGCAGACGATCTTGCCGTCCCTGGCGTACGCGGGCATCCCGTACCAGAGCTTGGGCGCGAGGTCCGGCGCGCTCGCCGTGACGAGGGCGTGGACCCTTTCGGCCAGGGCGCGGTCCGGCGCCTCCATCTCGGCGATCTTGGCGAGTACGGCGGCCTCGTCCTGGGCCGCCTTCTCGGCGCGGGACGTCCTGCGCGCCGACGCCTTGAGTTCCTGGGCGCGCTCCTTCATCGCGGCGCGCTCCTCGTCGGTGAAGCCGTCGTAGCCGTCGGTGGCGGACTTCTGGGCGTTCTTCACGGGGTGTTCCTCCTGGTCTGCGAACGGGTGGTGGGGGTGGCCGGTCAGGCCCAGGCCCCGGCGATCTGCCGGGTGCTGGCGTTCAGCCGGTTGAACAGGTTGGTGACGCCGACCATCAGGACGAGGGCGGCCAGTTGGGTCTCGTCGTAGTGGGTGGCGGCGGCGTCCCAGACGTCGTCGCCCACCGGGTCGGGACGGTCGGCGAGCCGGGTGGCGGCCTCGGCGAGCGCCAGGGCCGCCCGCTCCGCGTCGGTGAAGTACGGGGCCTCGCGCCAGGCGGCGACCGTGGCAAGACGCTCGTCGCTGACCCCGGCCTTGCGGGCGGTCTTGGCTCCGGCGTCGACGCAGGAGGAGCAGCCGTTGATCTGGCTGACCCTCAGGTGCACCAGCTCCAGGGTCTGCGGGTCGACGCCGCCGGAGTGGGCGGCCTTGAAGACCTGCTGGATGGGCTGCATCGCGGCGGACAGGACGACGGCGGGGTTGCGCATCCGGGACTGCATGGTGTGCTCCTCTTCTGGGCCGGTGCCCCGTTCCCCCGGGGCATGGCTCCATCACAGCCGCACCGGTGCGCACGGACCACGGCGGTGGGACACCGTGGGACAGCCGGAACGCCCTTGACCAGCGGCGACTTGGCTCGCGAGACTTCACCCGGAGCGGGACGGAACACCGGGGGAAGGGCGGGGGACAGTGGTGGACGCGTCAGGGCGGCAGGCACGGGGCGAGCCGCAGGGGGAGCTGGCGGGGCGGCTGCGCGCGCTCCAGGAGCTGTCCGGGCTCGGGGTGCGGGCGCTCGCGCGGGACACCGGCCTCAGCTCGTCGTCGCTGTCGCGCTATCTCAACGGGCAGACGGTGCCGCCGTGGCCCGCGGTGGTCGCCCTGTGCCGGGTGGTCCGGCGTGACCCGCGCCCGCTGCGCCCGCTGTGGGAGCGCGCGTCGAACCCGTTGCCCGCGCCGCCGAAGAGCAGCCGCCAGGGCCGCCCGCTCCCCCGCAACGACCTGCCGCGTGACGTGCCGGACTTCACCGGGCGTGCGGAGCAGCTCGCGGCCGTGTTCGCCGCCGTGGAGAGCCACCGGGTGGTGTCCGTCGACGGGATGGCGGGCGTCGGCAAGACGTGTCTGGCGGTGCACGCCGCGCACCGGCTGGCCGCCGACTTCCCCGACGGCCAGCTCTACGTCGATCTGCACGGGTTCACCGAGGGCAGGCCGCCGCTGGACGCCGACTCCGCGCTGCGGGCGCTGCTCGCCGCGCTCGACGTGCCCTCCGAGCGGGTCCCGCAGGACGGGCTGGAGCAACTGGCCGCCTGCTGGCGGGCGGAGCTGGCCCGCCGCCGGGTCGTCGTGGTCCTCGACAACGCCGCCGACGCCGAGCAGGTCCGTCCGCTGCTGCCGGGCGCGGGTCCCTCCGTCGCCCTGGTCACCAGCCGCAACCGGCTCCTCGGCCTGGACGAGGTGCCGCCGGTCTCGCTCGACGTGCTCAGCCCCGAGGAGAGCGCGGAGCTGCTGGTCCGGGCCAGCGGCGACCCGGGCGGCCCCGAGGGCAGGCTGGCCCGCGACCCGGAGTCCGCCGCCGAGGTGCTGCGGCGGTGCGGGCACCTGCCGCTGGCGCTGCGGCTGGCCGGGGCGCGGCTGCGGCACCGGCCGGGCTGGACGGTGGGCGTGCTGGTGGAGCGGCTGGCGGCGGGCGCGAGCGAGTTCGACACCGCGTTCGCCATGTCCGTAAGGCAGTTGGGCCGCCCGCAGGCGCGGCTGTTCCGGCTGCTGGGGCTGCTGCCGGGGGCGTCGTTCGACGAGTACGTCGTCGCGGCGCTCGCGGACCTGCCGGTGCGGGACGTGCGGGCGATGCTGGAGGAGCTGCTCGACGCGCACCTGGTCCAGCAGCCCACGGCGGACCGCTACCGGCTGCACGACCTGGTGCACCAGCACGCCCGCCGCGCCTCGGCGGAGCAGGACCCGGCGGCGGAGCGGGAGCGGGCGCTCGGCCGGGTCCTGGACTACTACGTGCACGCCGCTGCCGCCGCCGACGCGGCGATGCCGTTCCTGTCCCCCGGCGCGCCCCCCACGGCGGGCCGTCCCCCGGCCGAACTGCCGCCGTTCGCCGACAAGAACGCCGCGTTCGCCTGGCTCACCGCGGAGTACGGCAACCTGATGGCCGCCTTCGAGACGGCCGCCGCCGTCGGCGCCGACACGCACGTGTACGAGCTGCCGCGGTTCCTGCGGGCGTACTTCGCGCGGCGCTGCGGTACGACGCACCTGAACGTCCTCTTCGAGCGGTCGCTGGCCGCGGCCGAGCGGCTGGGCGATCCGGTGCGGCTGGCCGAGGCGCACAGCGACCTGGGGTTCGCGCGCTACAACGCGGGCCGTCTGGCGGAGGCCGCCGCCGGGTACGAGGCGGCGGGGCTGCGGGTGGCGCAGGCGGGGGACGCCCGGGTGGCGGCCGAACTGGCGTTGCGCCGCGGCTATCTGAGCTGGGACGCGGGCGGCGTCGAGGAGCCGCTCGACCTCTTCCGGCTGGCGGGGAAGCTGTACGAGGAGGCCGGTTGTCCCGCGGGGGCCGCGCACGCCGCCGCCGCGGAGGCGTGGGCGACGCTGCAACTGGGGCACCGGGAGGAGGCGGCGCGCCGGCCCGGGAGGTGCTGGACGTCCCGCACGCCGACCCCGCCTGGGCGCCCGCGCTGACGGCCCGGATCACCCTCGGCGTGGCGCTCGCCGACGTGGCGCCGGAGGAGGCGGCGGACCACCTGTGCCGGGCGCTGGTCCTGGCCCGGGAGGACGGGCACCTGAACAACCAGGCGTGGTGCCTGAACTGCCGGGGCGTCGCGCTGCGCCGGATGGGCCGCTACGAGGAGGCGCTGGCCAGCCACCGGGAGGCGTTCGCGCTGCTCGACGAGTTGTTCGAGGAGCACTGGAAGATCCACTTCCTGAACGGCTACGCCGAGACGTGCCGCCTCGCGGGCCTGCCCGAGGAGGCGCTGCGGCTGCACCGGCAGGCGCTGGAGCTGGCCCCGCGGCTGGGCAACCGGCACCAGGAGGCGCTGGCCCACGAGGGCATCGCCGTACTGCTCGACGGGACCGATCCGGAGGGGGCCGCCCGGCACCGGGCGTCGGCGCGGGCTCTGGTGGGCGAACTTCACCCGTTCGGCGCCGCTCCGGCGTGAGGGGGCGCGAGCGGGCGTTTCCGGCCCGGGGGTCGGTCGTTGGGCCAGGCATGATCAAGAACCTCGTTCGTGTCTCCGTCCTGGCCGCCGCTCTCCTGGCGACCGCCGTTCCCGCCGCGCAGGCCGCCTGGCACCCGGTGCCGTCCGCCGGGGTCCCCGGGGCGCCGTTCCTCAACGGTGTCCTCGGTTCGCTTGAGCTGGGGCACCCGGCGTCCTCCCCGCAGTCCCTGGTCCCCTCCGGGGTGCTGGGCAGGTGACCGGCGGCGCGTGAGGGGCGGTCCGGGTCTCCCGGGCCGCCCCTTCGTCATGTCAGGGGCCCTGTTCCTCCGCGTGCCGTACGGCCTTCTTCACGTCCGCCTCGACCGAGTTCCGGGACTGGCCCTGGTCCTTGGCGTGCTCGGTGACCGCCGCCTGGACGTCGCGGGCGAGGTCACGCCAGGCCCGCCAGGCGGTCTCGTAGGTGGTGGTCTGCTGTTCGCTCCACGGGTGGGCGGTGGGCGACCCGTACTGGGCGCGCAGCCGCTCGACCTGGGCGTGCGCGGTGTCGGCGGCGCGCTGCATCTCCACGAGTTCGTCGAAGGTGTGTGCCACGGGCGGATCGTATGCCGATCACCCGGAATGCCCCGTTCTCGACTCGCGCGCCGGTCTCGACCCTTTGACAAAGCGGAACATTGATCCGTATCGTAAACGGAACAACGCTCCGCTTCCGTTCGCGGGTGCGGAGCCGAGCGAAAGGACCGCGCGCCATGGCCGGACCAGGCCCCGCCCTCCCCCTCAACGCCTTCCACTCCCCCGCCCCCGTCCTCTCCGTCAGCCCGGTGACGCTGTCCGTGCCCGGACGCCCCGTGGACCTCGAACTGCGCGTCTCCGCGCCCGTCACCGGCACCGGACTGCCCGTCGTGCTGCTGTCGCACGGGCACGGCCCCTCGAACCACCTCTCCTCGCTCAACGGCTACGCGCCGCTCGCCCACTTCTGGGCGGCGCACGGGTTCGTGGTGCTCCAGCCCACCCACCTCAACTCCGCGACGCTGAGCCACCTGGTCGCCGACGACCCCGGGGCGCCGCTGTTCTGGCGCTCGCGTGCCGAGGACATGCGGCACATACTCGACCGGCTCGACCTGATCGAGGAGGCCGTGCCGCAGCTCGCCGGGCGCGTGGACCACGACAGGGTCGCCGTCGTGGGGCACTCCCTCGGCGGCCACACCGCGAGCCTGCTGTTGGGCGCCCGGCTCACCGACCCCGACGACGGTCGGGTGGTCGACCTCCTCGAACCGCGGATCAGGGCGGGCGTGCTGCTCGCGGCGCCCGGCCGGGGCGGCGACGCCCTGAACGGGCCGCGGGCGGACCTGGTGTCGGCCTTCCGGACCTCCGACTTCAGCACCATGATCACGCCCGCCCTGGTCGTCGCCGGTGACCAGGACGACTCCCGGCACTTCACCGACCTCGGCCCGGAGTGGCACGCCGACCCCTACGCCCTCGCGCCCGCCCCCAAGACCCTGCTCACCCTGTTCGGCGCGGAGCACGGCCTCGGCGGCGTCGCCGGGTACGACGCCGCCGAGACCACCGACGAGGACCCCGGCCGGGTCGCCGCGCTCCAGTGGCTGACCTGGGGCTACCTCCGCAGCCAGCTCAGGCCCGGGGACGCCGCCTGGCAGACGGTGCGGGACGCGCTCACGCGGCGGGCGGACCCGGTCGGGCGGGTGGAGTGCAAGTAGCCGCGCACCAGCGTCAGTCGTAGTTGTCCCCGTGGGTGAGGGTCTC
The DNA here is from genome assembly GCF_042674625.1 of Streptomyces flavalbus. Lineage (NCBI taxonomy): Bacteria > Bacillati > Actinomycetota > Actinomycetes > Kitasatosporales > Streptomycetaceae > Streptomyces > Streptomyces flavalbus. Next base: position 7,465,701 of record NZ_JBHTEB010000001.1, on the reverse strand, counting down.
CCAGGCGACGAAGAGGTTGTTGCTGCCCGCCGGCCGGTTCCGCTCGGTCAGCGTCCGGGTGTTGGTCATGGCGTGGCCGAGCCGGTTGTGCATCGCGTTGTAGCCGACCTCGGTGACCGGGCCGAGGCCGAGGTGCAGGGTGCCGCCGCACAGCCAGCTCGGTACGGCCGTCCCCAGCTCGTACTTCGCCTGGAAGCCCAGCGCGTGCCGCAGCCGCTCGCCCACGTCGGTGCCGTACAGGTCCTGCCCCTGGATGCGGCTCGTCTCCGCGACGTGGGAGATGGCGGAGATGCCGTAGCCGGTGTGGGTGAGGTCCCGGCAGGTCTCCTGGGTGAGGCCGGTGACGAAGGTGCCCTGCCCCTGCCAGTACCGGACGATCTTGTCGCGGGTGTCGAGGTTCTGGCTCGGCACGGTCTTCGGCAGGTCGCCGTCGGAGGCGAGGTAGACGTAGGCGGCGGTGCGGGTGCGGAACCTGGCCATGGCCTGGTCGTACGACGTCCGGTCCTCCAGGAAGACGGAGATGCCGACGGCGGCCTCCATCATCGACAGCTCCCAGTTGCCGTTGGAGTTCGAGCCGTTGATGACCTCGGGGAGGTAGACGGTGCGCAGCATCGTCGCGAAGCGGCCGGAGTTGGGCCAGCCCCCGGTGTACGTGTACTTGATGATCTCGGCGGCCCTGGGCCAGGAGGAACCGGCCCAGCCGGTCTGCAACGGCGCGTTGCTGTTGGTGTGGTCCTGGATGACGGCGGACCAGGCGTCCATCAGCTCGATGGCCTTGCGCGCGTGCCGCTCGTCCCGGGTGACGTACCAGGCGAGCGCCTGGGTGTAGGCGGCGATCGCGTCCTCGCGTTCGTCGGTGCAGCCGTAGTTGGGGTTGGAGTAGGAGCCGCACTCGACGACCGCCCGGGGCCTGGGGACGCGGTTGAGGTCGGCGTACCTGCTGGCCATCATCTGGTCGAACGCGCCCTTCCAGGGCTGTGCCCCGGCGTTGACCATGCTGCGGGTGAAGTCCAACTGCCCCCGGGAGACGGTGACTCCGGGGTGGGTGAAGGTGGCGGGCGCGGCGTCGGCGCGCGGGGCGCCCGGCCAGGCGAGCAGCCCGGCCAGCAGGGCGGTGACGGCGGCGGTGAGGAGGAGAGGGAAGAGGGGGAGGAGCGGGGAACGGCGGCGGGTTCCGCGGTGGGGGTGAGCGGATGTGGGTGACATGAAGGTCCGTTCTCGCATGTGAACGACATTCGCTTCGCTGAACTAGCACTGCGAGCCGACCATAGGTACGGACCAACACCCCGTCAAGCGGGAGGACGCGTCAGGCTTCCGTGCCCGCCAGCGCGTCGATCGCCGCCATCGCGGTACCGCGCAACCGCCCCACGTCCACCCCCGCGCGGGAGCGCAGGTTGATGCCGTACGCCAGCAGGGCGAGCATCTCCGCGCCCGTGTCCGGGTCGGCGCCCTCGGCCAGTTGGCCCAGCCGCCGGGCCGTCAGCAGCGTCTGGCGCAGGGCGTCGCGGAGCGCCGCGTGCTGCCGGTCGAGGAGGGCGAGCACCTCGGGGTCGCCGTTCCCGGCGCCCGCGTGGGCGTTGGAGATCATGCAGCCCCAGCGCGCGTACTCGCCCGAGCAGCGGGTCTCGACCAGCCCGCTGAAGAAGTCCCGGAGGGCGGGCAGCCCCCGCTCGTCCGCGGTGAGCCGTTCGAGGACGGGACGTGAGCGGCTCGCGGCGTAGCGGTCGAGGGCGGCGCGGTACAGCTCCTGCTTGCCGCCGTAGGTGGCGTACAGGCTGGAGCGGTTGAGTCCGGTCGCGTCCACGATGTCCTGGATGCCGGTACTGGCGAACCCCTGCCGCCAGAAGAGCCGGACGACCGTGTCCAGGGTCGCCTCCGGATCGAAGTGCTTGATATCCGGCATGTCCGCTCCCGCCCGCTTCCGTGCGCCTATGACACGTCACCTACGCGCCAACTTGAAATGAGAGTTCCAAGATAACGCCGCGGGCGTCGACGTGGAGCGCGCTCCAAGGGCTATCTTGAAACAACCGTTCCAAGATTTTCCGGAGGGACCCATGAGCGTCAACGCCGAACTGCGCGCCTTCTTCGACAGCCGCCAGGCACAGTTCCCCGAGCACGTCCGCGCCGTGATGCGGCGGGCGGCGCGGGAGCTGGCCGACTCCGGGCAGGCCGACCGCGCCCTGACCGTGGGCGACAAGGCCCCCTCCTTCACCCTGCCCTCCGCCACCGGAGAGACGGTGGAACTGGACGCGCTGCTGGCCGAGGGTCCGGTGGTGCTGACCTTCTACCGCGGCGCCTGGTGCCCGTACTGCAACATCGCCCTGCGCTCCCTCCAGCGGCACCACGACGCCATCACCGCCCGCGGCGCCCGGCTCGTCGCCGTCTCCCCGCAGACGCCCGACGCGTCCCTCACCCTCGCCGAGAAGCACGAGCTGGCCTTCGACGTGCTGAGCGACCTCGGCAGCGACACCGCCAAGCAGTACGGCCTCGCCTTCGACGTGCCGGACGACCTGGCCGCCGTCTACGAGGAGTTCGGCATCGACCTGCACCGCGCCAACGGCGGCCACGCCCGCACCCTGCCGCTGCCCGCGACCTTCGTCATCGACGGCGGCGGCACCATCCGCTGGGCGTTCGCCGACACCGACTACACCACCCGCGCCGAACCGGCCGACATCCTCGCCGCGCTGGACGGGCTCCGCGCCGCCTGACGCTCACCCGGACGGCACGGCTGCGACGCGCCAAGGCGGACGGGGACCCGCGTCACGCGGGTCCCCGTCCTCCCAGCCCCCGGGTCAGGCGCCCGGCAGCACCCCGGTGCGGGCCACCTCGGCGTACCAGTGGGCGCTGGCCTTGGGGATGCGGGTGCCGGTCGGGTAGTCCACGTACACCGCGCCGAAGCGCTTGCTGTAGCCGTGGGCCCATTCGAAGTTGTCCAGCAGGGACCACAGGAAGTAGCCCCGCACGTCCGCGCCGTCCTTGATGGCCTCGTGCACGGCGGCGAGGTGGCCGCGCAGGTAGGCGATGCGGTCGGGGTCGTTGACGTTGCCCTCGGGGTCGGCGTAGTCGGGGAACGCGGCGCCGTTCTCCGTGATGACCAGCGGCAGTTCGGGGAAGTCGGACGACAGCCGCAGCAGCAGTTCGTGCAGGCCCGACGGGTCGATGGCCCAGCCCATGGCGGTGGTGTCGCCGGGCGGCTGGTGGAAGGCGACCTCGTCGGCGCCCGGCCACGGGCTGTGCGCGCTGTTGCCGTGCCCGTCGGAGTTGTGGGTGCCGGAGCCGTCGGCCCGGGAGACGAGCGTGGGCGAGTAGTAGTTGACGCCGAGGAAGTCCAGCGGCTGGTGGGCCGCCTTCAGGTCGCCGTCCTGCACGAAGGACCAGTCGGTGAGTGAGGCGGTGTCCGCGAACAGGTCCTCGGGGTAGGCGCCGCGCAGCATGGGGCCGGTGAAGACCCGGTTGGCGAGTGCGTCGATGCGGCGGACCGCGTCGGCGTCGGCCTCGCTGCCGGTCAGCGGGCGGACGTGGTGGATGTTGAGGGTGACCGAGCACTGCGCGTCGGCGGGGAGGCGGTCGCGCAGCGCCTGGACGGCGAGTCCGTGGCCGAGGTTGAGGTGGTGGGCGGCGCGCAGCGCGGCGACCGGGTCGGTGCGGCCGGGGGCGTGCACCCCGGAGCCGTAGCCGAGGAAGGCGCTGCACCAGGGCTCGTTGAGGGTGGTCCAGGTCTTCACCCGGTCCCCGAGGGCGTCGGCCGCGAGGGCCGCGTACTCCGCGAACCGTTCGGCGGTGGCGCGCTCCGGCCAGCCGCCCGCGTCCTCCAGCTCCTGCGGGAGGTCCCAGTGGTAGAGGGTGGCGACGGGCCGGATGCCCTGGGCGAGGAGTTCGTCGGCGAGGCGGCGGTAGAAGTCCAGGCCCTTCTGGACGGCGGGACCGCGGCCGGTCGGCTGGATGCGCGGCCAGGCCAGGGAGAACCGGTAGGCGCCGACGCCGAGTTGGGCCATGAGCGCGACGTCCTCGCGCCAGCGGTGGTAGTGGTCGGTGGCGATGTCACCGGTGTCGCCGTTGCGGACCCGCCCGGGGGTGCGGGCGTAGGTGTCCCAGATGGACGGGGTGCGGCCGTCCTCGGCGGCGGCCCCCTCGATCTGGTACGAGGCGGTCGCGGTGCCCCAGAGGAAGCCCTTCGGGAAGGTGCGGGAGGCGTCCGGGGCGGACGCGGTCTGCTGCTGCGCTGCGGTGACCACGTAGGTCCTTTCAGGTGGGAGGGGAACGGTGGGGAGGGATCAGCCCTTGACGGCGCCCGCCATGATGCCGCTGACGATCTGACGGCCGAAGACGATGAACATCGCAAGCAGGGGCAGGGTGCCGAGCAGGGCGCCCGCCATGATCAGGGACTGGTCGCGGATGTACCCGGCGCTGAGCTGGGTGAGCGCGACGGGGACCGTCGGGTTGGTCATGTCGAGGACCACGAACGGCCAGAAGAAGTCGTTCCAGGCGTGCACGAACGTGATCATGAACAGCACGGCCATCGCGGGGCGGGCGACCGGCAGCACGATGGACCAGAAGATCCGCAGCGAGTGCGCGCCGTCCACCCGCGCCGCCTCGACGAGTTCGTCCGGCAGCGCCTCCGACAGGTACTGCCGCATGAAGAACACACCGACCGCGCTGACCAGGGTGGGGAAGATGACGGCGGGCAGCTCCTGCGACCAGCCCAGCTCGGCCATCATCATGAACAGCGGTACGACGCCCAGTTGCGGCGGCACCATCATCGTGCCGATGACCAGCATCAGCAGGATGTTGCGGCCCTTGAACCGCAGCTTGGCGAAGGCGAACCCGGCGAGCGTCGCGAAGAACACCGTGGACAGGGCGATCACCCCGGCCACGATCAGGCTGTTGATCATGGCCTTGCCCATCGCGGCCTCGTCCCAGGCGCGGGCGAGGTTGCTGAACAGGTTCGGGCCGGGCAGGAACGGCGGCGGGGTCTGGCTGACCCGGGTGTTGTCGGTGGAGGCCGCCACCATCGTCCAGTACAGCGGGAAGATGGACAGGATCGCGGTGATGGCGAGCAGGACGTAGGCGAGCGGGCCCGCGTGGTGCTGACGCCCGGCACGCTGGCCGAGGAGGCGGCGGCCGGTGGTGCGCTTCTCGGGGGCCCGGGCCGCCGGGGCGTTGCTCCGGACCGGGAGGCTCTCGGTGGTCATCGCGGACTCCTGGGGGCGACGCGGGCGGTGCGGGCGCGCAGCAGCCTGATCAGGCGCTGGGCGACGAAGACGAGGACGAGCAGCAGGAACATCGCCCAGGCGACCGTCGCCGAGCGGCCCATCTGGTAGTTCTTCCAGCCCTCCTCGTACAGCAGCAGACCGAGCGTCTGGTACTGGTTGTCCGCGCCGCCGGTCACGCCGTTCGGGCCCTGACCGAAGATCAGCGGCTCACCGAACAACTGGGTCGCGCCGATCGTGGAGAGCACGATCGTGAAGACGATGGTGGAGCGGATGCCCGGCACGGTGACGTGGGTGAACTGCTTCCAGCGGGAGGCGCCGTCGATGGCGGCGGCCTCGTACCGGTCGGCGGGGATGGCCTGCATAGCGGCGAGGTAGAGCAGCGCGTTGTAGCCGGTCCAGCGCCAGATGACGATGGTGGAGATCGCTACCTGGGCGGGCCACTTGTCGGCCTCCCAGTTCACCGGGTCGAGGCCGATGCCGCCGAGCGCCCAGTTGATCATGCCGAAGTCGCGCTCGAAGAGCATGGTGAAGACCAGGGCGGCGGCACCGACCGAGGTGGCGTACGGCACCAGCGAGGCGACGCGGAAGAACAGCGAGCCGCGCATCCGGTAGTTGAGCAGGTGCGCCAGACCGAGCGCCATGAGGAGCTGCGGGACGGTGGAGATGACGCCGATGGTGATCGTGTTCTGGAGGGCGTTCCAGAAGCGGGAGTCGTTCCACAGGTCGACGTAGTTGTCGAACGCCACCCACTCCATGACGTCCAGGGTGGCCAGTTCCACCCGGTGCAGGGAGATCCAGGACGTGTAGATCAGCGGGTAGAAGCTGAACGCGGCGAAGATGACGAAGAACGGCGCGACGAACGCGTACGGGGCGCCCTTGATGTCGGCCAGGTGCAGCAGCGCGCCGAGCCGCCGGGTGGGCCGGTCGCCGCCCGGCTCGGCGCGATCCGGCCGGGCGTTGGTGGTGGAGGTGGCCACCGCGGTTCCTTCCTGAGAGCGGGTGGGTGAGCCGGGGCTCGGGGCCCGCCCGCCCGTGGGTACGGGCGGGCGGGCCCCCGGGGACGGCGGCCGGTCAGCCGACCGCCTTCTCGATGCGCTCCGCGGTGGTGTCCCACGCCTCGTCACGCGCGGTGCCCTGCTGCTCGATCAGGGTCAGGCCCTGGGAGAAGGTGTCCTTGATGGTGCCGTCCTTGCGGCCCAGCACCTGCTTGTCGGGGATCTCCTGGGCGGCGGCGCCGAAGATCTGGCCGATGGGCGCGCCGTTGAAGTACTCCGAGGTGGCGTTCTTGACCTCGGCGCTGTCCAGCGCGGTCTTGGAGGAGGGGATGTTGCCCAGCTCCTCGAAGATGTGGGTCTGCTGCTCGGGAGCGGTCAGCCAGGCGACGAGCTTCTTGGCCTCCTCCTTCACCGGGCTCTTGTCGATCACGCCGAGGAAGGAGCCGCCCCAGTTGGCGCCCTGCGGGGCCTTGGCCACGTCCCACTTGCCCTTGTTGGCGTCACCGGCCTTCTCGCTGATGTGGCTGAGCATCCACGCCGGGCAGACGGCGGTGGCGAAGGTGCCGTTGGCCAGGCCCGGGTCCCAGCCCGGCTGGAACTGGCGGAGCTTGGCGGTCAGATCGTCCTCGGCGGCGTCCGCGGCGAGGTTCCACGCCTCCTTGACGACCGGGTTCTTGTCGTAGATCAGCTCGCCCTGCTCGTCGTAGTACTGCTCGGAGTGGCCGTAGACCATCGCGTTGAACAGGCCGCTCGCGGCGTCCATGTAGGCGACCTTGCCGCCCTTGAAGCCCTTCTTGAAGTCGCGGCCGACCTCGACGTACTTGGCCCAGTCGCCCTCCCAGAGCTTGCCGACCTCCTCGCGGTCGGTGGGCAGGCCCGCCTGCTCGAAGTAGTCCTTGCGGTAGCAGACGGCCATCGGGCCGATGTCGGTGCCCAGGCCCAGGACCTTGCCGTCGCCGGTGGTGATCTGGGACAGCTTCCACGGCAGGAAGTGGTCGGTGCCGGGCACGTCGGAGAAGTCGGCGAAGCGGTCGGCCTGGGTGTCGGTGATTTCTTTGGCCCTACCAATTTCTATGCCCTGGATGTCCTTGAGGCCGTTGCCCGCGGCCAGCCTCGTCTGGAGGGCGGTGTAGTAGGTCTGCTCGTCACCGGCCACCTCGACCTGGACGTCGACGCCGGGGTTCTCCTTCTCGTACTGCTCGATCAGGCCCGTCTCCTTGATGCCCATGACCCCGAACAGGCCCATGGTGATGACGGTCTTGCCGTCCTTCTTGCCGCCGCCCGTCACCGAGTCGTCGCCGCCCGAGCAGCCGACGAGGAGCGCGAGCGCGCCGGTGGCCGCGACGAACGCGACGGCTCTGGTTCGGAACGACCTGTCTGCAAGGCCCATGGTTTCTTCCTCCAACGGACGGCTCTGGCACACCGGAGTCATGAGAGTGGATGATCTTGGTGGGCACGTTCCCACCGAGGGGTGGGAACGTACCCACCGGTGGTGAGAAGACTCATGGCAGCGACCGTCCCTGTCAATAACTTGAAAACAATTGCCCGAACGGACCCGGGCTGAGCGTTCGCTTCCCGAGCCCGGTGGGGGTGCTGCCGCCGTTCCCGCGTCTGCCACAATGCCGCTGGTCAGGTCCGCGTCGGTGAGGAGCACGCAGTGGGGAACCGCCGTCCCACGATCAAGACGGTCGCCGCCCGCGCCGGGGTGGGACGGACGACCGTCTCCCGGGTCATCAACGGCTCGGAACTCGTCAGCGCCGACGCCCGCGCCCGGGTGCTCGCGGCGATCAAGGAGCTGAACTACGTCCCCAACTCCGTCGCCCGGGGGCTGGTGACCAGCCGCACCAACGCGGTGGCCCTGGTGATCCCGGAGTCGGAGAGCCGCCTCGGCTCCGAGCCGTTCTTCGCCGCGCTGATCCGCGGGGTGAGCGGCGCGCTCGCCGAGACCCGCACCCAGCTCCAGCTCATGCTCGTCCGTGACCAGGCCGAACGCGACCAGCTCACCGCCTCGGTGGCGACCCGCCGGGTGGACGGGGTGCTGCTGGTCTCCGTGCACGCCCAGGACCGGCTGCCCGGCATCCTGGAGGACCTCGGCCTGCCGACGGTGCTCGCGGGCCGCCGTGACGAGGGCGAGCGGCTCAGCCACGTCACCTCCGACAACGCGGGCGGCGCCGCGGCTGCCGTACGGCACCTGCTGGAGCGCGGCAGGCGCCGGATCGCCACCATCACCGGGCCGCTCGACATGGACGTGGGCCGCAGCCGCCTCGCGGGCTGGCGCGACGCGCACCGCGCGGCCGGGGCCGTCGCCGACGAACTGCTGGTGGAGGCCGGGGACTTCACGGAGGAGGGCGGGCGCCGGGCGATGCGTTCACTGCTTGAACGCGCGCCGGATCTGGACGCCGTCTTCGCCGCGTCCGACCTGATGGCCGTCAGCGCCCTGACGGAGCTGCGCCGCCAGGGGCGGCGGGTGCCGGGGGACGTCGCCGTCGTCGGTTTCGAGGACTCCGTCCTCGCCCGGCACACCCATCCCCCGCTGACGACGGTCCGGCAGCCGGTGGAGGAGCTGGGCCGGACCATGGCCGGGATCCTGCTCGACGAGATCACCGAGGCGGCACCGGCGGGGCGCCAGGTCACGCTGCCCACGGAGCTGGTGGTGCGGGAGTCGTCGTAGGGGGTGCCGTTCTCCCCGAGGTCGGGAGTGCCGTTTTCCGTGGGGGTGACGGGGGAACCCGGGGCGCGCGTACGGAAGGGGGCCGGGCGGGCGTACGGAACGGAAGGGGGCGTACGGAAGGGGACGAGCCGTGTCCGACACCGATCTGCTCCGCATCCGGGAGGACGCCCTGCCGCTGTCGGACGCGGCCTCGCTGGACCCGCTGCTCGACCGCGTGGGGGACGCCCGCTATGTGCTGGTGGGCGAGGCGTCGCACGGTACGGCCGACTACTACCGGCTGCGGGGCGCGCTGACCCGCCGCCTGATCGAGGAGAAGGGGTTCTCCCTCGTCGCCGTGGAGGGCGACTGGCCGGACTGCCAGGCCGTCAACGCCTCGGTGGTCGCGGCGCCGGCGCGTACACGGGGACCGTGCTGGCGGCGACCGGGTGGGGTGCGGAGCCGCGGGTCATGGACGTGCCGCCCGCGCACGCGGGCAGCCTGGAGGAGCTGCTGCACCAGGCCGCGGTGCCCGGGCGGCGGGCCCTGTTCGTCTTCCCGCACGTGCAGTTGCAGCGGCCTCCGTCGACGGGCCCGCGCGCGTGGTTCCACCAGGAGCGCGGGCACCGGGCGATCGGCGTCGTCTACCGGCCGCGCCACGAGCACCTCGGCACCTACGTGCCGACGGTGCTGTCCCAGCGGTACGACGCCTTCTGCTACCTCGACGACAGCGAGGCGGTCACGCCGCTGCGCGGGGCTCCGGTGCTGCTGTGACGTGTGGTGCCGTGCGGTGACGGAGGGCGTCGGGGTCCTGCCGCGGTTCTTGGTGAACGTTTTCCGCACCCGTGGTGAACCGAAAGCGCGTTCACGGCGTGCAACCCGGCAAGAACCGGCCGCAGCCAGGCGCGCCGCCTGGAAAGGAACGACGCATCGTGCCCACGGACTACGCATGTCACACGGCGGCTGAGCAGGCCGCTCACTGCCTCGCTCCCGTCTCCGCCTTACTGGCGCCCGACGCGCACGGGCCGACGGCCGACGCGGAGGTCATGCCGGTCGTGCTGCGCAACTACCTGGGCGCCGCGCGGCCCGCCCCGACGACGGTGCGGACGGCCGCGCCGGTGGTCACGGTGTCGATGGGCGCGCTGGCGGTGCGGCTCTGTCTCGACGGGCTGCGCGCGGAGATGGAGGGCGCGCTGTCGCTGTGGCACGGGAGTCTGGCGCAACGGTTCCCGGAGGTGCTGGGGCGGGGGCGGGCGGCGGTGCGCGAGTGGCAGGTGCTCCAGGAGCTCCAGGCCGACGCGCAGGAGGTGCTCACGCTGCTGGCCCAGCGGGAGCGGCACGGGCCGTCGGGGGCGCGGATGCTGGGCGGGCAGATCATGCTGCTGGAGGACGCGCTGTGCGGCGCGCTGCGGCGCCTTGCGGTGCCCGCGGACGCCGCCGAGGAGTGCGCGGGCGGGCTCGCGCGGGCGGTGGGCTCGCTGTTCGGCCTGGGGGCGGCGCCGGTCGCGCACTGAACGGGGCGGGCGGGACGCGGGGAAGGGGTGAGGCGGGGAGGCGGGAAGGCGGGGAGGCGGGAAGGCGGGAAGGCGGGAAGGCGCCGGGAAGTGCGCGCTTTGCGGAACCTTTGCGTGGGGGCCGGTCGTTGGAGGGTCGAGCGCGCGTGAGCGGGTTCGAGACAGACGGCAGAAGCCCTTCATCAATACCGAGGTGACCTTCGATGGCAGTGTGGGACCGGCTCAAGGACCAGGCCAAGGCGCTCCAGCAGTCCCAGGGCGGGCACGGCGGCCGTGGCACGCGGTCCGGCGGTGGATCACGGGCCCAGCTCGTCAGCGCGCTGAAGACCCAGCTCGGTTCGCTGAAGACGGAGCTGAAGAGCGGCGCGTACCGGGACGCCAGCATGGCGATGTGCGCGCTGGTCGCGGCGGCCGACGGGCATGTGGACGCGGCGGAGCGGCAGCAGATGGAGTCGCTGATCGTCAGCAACGACGTGCTGCATAACTTCCCGCCCGAGCAGCTCCGCCAGCGCTTCGGCAAGCACGTCGACCGCCTGACGTACGACTTCGCGCAGGGCAAGGCCGAGGCCCTGCAGGAGATCGCCAAGACCGCCAAGAAGCCGACCGAGGCCCGCGCGGTGATCCAGATGGGCATCGTGATCGCGGGCGCCGACGGCCACTTCTCCCAGGCGGAGGAGACGGTCATCCGGGAGGTGTGCGGCGCCCTGGGGATCTCCCCGGCGGAGTTCCAGCTCTGATCCGCACCGGCCGCCGGGTCCGTGGCACCGCCCGGCCCGGGGAACAATCCGGGCGCGGGTGGTGCTGATCCGGGTGCCCCTGGGGGATCGTGGAGTGGATCTCGGTTGGGGGGCTTCCTGATCCGGCGGAGGAGCGTGAAGACCGATGGCGACCGCAGAGCGTGACTGGCCGTCCGCGAGTGAGGGCACGTCTTTGGTGACGAGGTGTGGGCGCAGGATTTCCGTGCGCCGGCTGCGGCTCGCGGTCGCGGAGCGGCCCATCAGCCGGGTCACGCTGGACGTCGGGCAGTACCCGGGCGGGGAGTCCGGGGTGTGGGCGGCGCTCACCGCGGCCGAGGCGCGTGATCTGGCCGGTCTGCTGTTGCTGCACGCGCGCCAGGTCGAGCGTGACGCCGAGACCAGCGCGCCGTCGGGTGTGACCTCCTGACCGTCCGGTCAGCCTGGCGGGGGCGTCTGACGGTCGGTCAGGTCGATCAACCGGTCGAGCGGGGTGCCGTGCGCCCAACGGCTCAGCAGGGCGCCGTCCACCAGGCGGGTGTCGGGCCTGGCGCGCGCCCACGCGGTGTCCCGGGCGCCGAAGGTGCCCCGGTGCACGACCAGCCGCAGCGGGGGTTCGCGGTCGCGCCGGTGGGGCGGGTCCTCGTCCGGCAGCGGTTCGGCGACGGGGCGGAACGCCACCTCAAGGCGCGGTCCGTCCGCGCGGCGGGCCCGCACCCGGGGCCGTACCCCGCCACCGGGCGCCCGGCGTGCCGTCCAGCCGTCGCGGCGCAGCATGTGGCAGACGGCGAGGGCGAGGCCGTCCGGGTCCAACTCGGCTATCTCGTGCGGGGTGTAGTACCCGAGGCGGCGGCGGAGCCGGGGCCGACGGCACACGACGGTCACCGGGACGACGACCGCCACCAGGGCCGCCGCGGCCATGAGGACCCCGGCGCCCAGGTGGCGGTAGGCCGCCGTCAGGGCGGCGAACGCGCCACACGCGACCAGGACCAGCACGGTGAGCGCGGGCAGTACCTCGCGTAACTCGGGTCCGTACCGGCCCTGGGTGCGCAGCAGTCGCACCGCCTGGCGTCGCCGGGCACCTCTCGATGCCGGTCGGCCGGTTACCCGGCGGCGCCATGTCACCGGGCCAGCTCCCCCCAACCCTCAGCGCGTGCGCGTGGGGGAAGGCATACCCAGGCGGGCGGGGTGTCAGCCCCGGGCGAGCAGTTCCAGGGTGTCGATCACCCGGTTGGAGAAACCCCACTCGTTGTCGTACCAGGCGACGACCTTGATGTGGCGGCCGTCGACCCGGGTGAGGGCGGAGTCGAAGATCGACGAGGCCGGGTTGCCGGTGATGTCGGCGGAGACCAGCGGGTCGTCGGAGTACTCCAGGATTCCGGCGAGCGGGCCCTCGGCCGCGGCGCGGTACGCCTCCAGCACCTCGTCGCGGGTCACGTCCCGCGCGACGGTGGTGTTGAGTTCGACGATCGAGCCGACCGGGACCGGCACCCGGATCGAGTCGCCGGACAGCTTGCCGTCGAGGTTCGGCAGCACCAGGCCGATCGCCTTGGCGGCGCCGGTCGTCGTCGGCACGATGTTGACGGCGGCGGCGCGGGCGCGGCGGGCGTCGCGGTGCGGGCCGTCCTGGAGGTTCTGCTCCTGGGTGTAGGCGTGCACGGTCGTCATGAAGCCGTGCTCGATCCCGGCGAGCTGGTCCAGTACGGCGGCCAGCGGCGCGAGGGCGTTCGTCGTGCACGAGGCGTTGGAGACGATGGTGTGCAGCTCGGCGTCGTAGGCGTCGGTGTTGACGCCGTAGGCGAGGGTGACGTCGGCGCCGTCCGAGGGCGCGCCGACGAGCACCTTCCGCGCGCCCGCGTCGAGGTGGGCGCGGGCCGCCTTGGCGGAGGTGAAGCGGCCGGTGGCCTCCAGCACGATGTCCACGCCGAGTTCGGCCCAGGGCAGCCGTGCCGGTTCGCGCTCGGCGAGCACCTTGATCCGGCGGCCGTCGACGACGAGGGTGTCCCCGTCGACGGTCACCGGGCGGCCGAGGCGGCCCGCGGTGGTGTCGAAGGCGAGCAGCCGGGCGAGGGCGGCGGGCTCGGTGAGGTCGTTGACGGCGACGATCTCCAGGTCGCTGTCGCGTTCCAGGAGGGCGCGCAGCACGTTGCGCCCGATGCGGCCGAATCCGTTGATGGCGATGCGCGTCATGAGGGGTGTCCCTTCATCCCTTCGTCCCCGGGGGTTCCGGCGTCCCTGCGGTCCGACGCCCCGGGGCCTTGCGTCCCTTGGTTCGTCACCAGCCTCGCGCGCCGCGTCCGCGGGTGGCCGGGGCGGGAGCGCCACGGTTCGCAAGGATCGCGCCAGGCGCTCCCGGCCGCCCCGTCCCGCCCCTACTCGCCCCGGGCGAAGGTGCGCCGGTACTCGCTCGGGGTGGTGCCCAGGATGTGCTGGAAGTGCAGGCGCAGGTTGGCGCCGGTGCCCAGGCCCACGTCGACGGCGATCTGCTCGACGCTGCGCTCGGAGCGCTCCAGCAGTTCACGGGCCGCGTCGACGCGGGCGCGCATCACCCACTGCATCGGCGTGTACCCGGTGTCGTCGACGAACCGCCGCGACAGGGTGCGCGGCGAGACCGCGGCGTGCCGGGCGAGCACCTTGAGGCTGAGGGGCTCGCCGAGCCGGTGCAGCGCCCACTCCCGGGTGGCGGCGAACCGCTCCCCCAGCGGCTCGGACACGCTGCGCGGCACGAACTGCGCCTGCCCGCCGCTGCGGTAGGGCGCCGCGACCAGCCGCCGGGCGGCGTGGTTGGACGCGGCCACGCCGAGGTCGCCGCGCAGGACGTGCAGGCACAGGTCGATGCCGGAGGCGGCCCCGGCGGACGTCAGCACGCTGCCCTCGTCGACGAACAGCACGTTCTCGTCGACCTGGACGAGGGGGTGCCGGGCCTTCAGGGCGCGCGCGTAGTGCCAGTGGGTGGTGGCGCGCCTGCCGTCGAGCAGTCCGGTCGCGGCGAGCGCGAACGCGCCGGTCGAGATGGCGGCGAGCCGCGCGCCCCGGGCGTGCGCGGCGCGCAGCGCGTCGACGACCGCGGGCGGCGGGTCGTCGCGGTCCGGGAACCGGTAGCCGGGGATGAAGACCAGCTCGGCCCACTCCAGCACGTCGAGGCCGTGGGCGACGTGGTACGACAGTCCGTCGCCGCCGGTCACCAGGCCGGGCGCGGCCCCGCACACCCGTACCTCGTACGGCATACTCGCCCGGGTCGTGAACACTTGCGCGGGGATGCCGACGTCGAGCGGCTTGGCCCCTTCGAGTACCAGGACGGCGACGCGGCGCAGCGGAGGAGGTGGCACGCCGGACAGGGTACGAGGCGCCGGGCCCGGATCGCGTCAGTGGGTGTTCCAGCTCGTGGGGACGCCGTGGTACGGGCGGCGTTCGAGGCGCCGCCAGGTCGCCTTCGGGGGCCGCGCGGCGGGCGGGTCCGGCGGGCCGGGGCGCGCGTCCGTGTCCTGGCGGCGCTGCCGCAGCCACGCGAACACGGCGACGAGCGCGGCGAGGTCCTGGGCGCTCGCCTCGCCCTTCTCGACCCGCAGCAGCGGTTCGTACGGAGCCTCCACCCGCCTCTCCCTCCCGCTGGCCACCGGGGCCGACGTTAGGGGCGGGCGGGCGGTCGCCGCCATGCGGGCGGGCCGGGACTGGGGTCGATGCTGGGGCGGTCACCAGGGCGGCGCGCCGGGTCGCTCGGGCAGGCTCGGGGCCCATGACGATATCCCGCCCGTTGCCGGAACGCGCTGGAGTGCCTCGTGGGTGATCTGTCCTCCCGGTCCGCCTGGTCCCGGCTGCGCGGCCATGTCGCCGCCCACCGCGGACGGTACGCGGTCTACCTGATCGGCTGTCTGCTGTTCTCCAGCGGCGCCGCCTGCTTCATCCACGCCGACCTGGGCACCGACCCGCTCGACGTGTTCGCCCTCGGCGTCCTGGAGCACGCGCCGCTGACCATCGGCATCGTGCAGGCCACGGTCGCCGCGGTGTGTCTGGCCGGATGGGCGGCGTGGAACCGGCGCAGGCCGCCGGTGTCGCCGTTCGTCACGTTCTTCCTCTGCGGCAGCATCATCGACGCGCTGCGGGCGCTGGAGGCGGCCTCCCTGCTGCCCGTCCCCAGCACTGTGCTCATGCTCGTCGGGGTGGGGCTGTGCACCTACGGCTCGGCGCTGATCATCATCAGCGGGATCGGCATCCGCGCCATGGACCTGGTGGCGATCACGATGACGCACCGCTGGCGCTGGCCGTTCTGGACCGCCAAGGGCAGCCTCGAACTGGTGCTGCTGGCGGCCGGTTGGGTACTGGGCGGGCCGGTGGGCGTCGGCACCGTCTGCTTCCTGGTGCTCGTCGACACCCTCCTCCAGCCCTGTATGCGGCTGAACACCCGCCTGTTCTCGCTGCGCAACCACGGGCTCGCGGCTCCGGCCCCGGTCACCGCCCGGCTGGAATCCGACCCCGCCTGAGGAAGGCCACGCCCTTGACCACCGTCGACACCTCCGCGCGACCGGCCGCCGGATGGGCGCTGCGGATGCGGGACGCGGCGCCCGCGCGGCCCCCGCTGGTGCGGCTCGTCTGCGTGCCCTACGCGGGCGGCGGCGCGGCGGCCTTCCACAGCTGGTCGGAGCTGCTGCCCGCGACGATCGAACCGTGGGCGGTGCGGATGCCGGGCCGTGACGCCCGCCTCCAGGAGCCGCTGCGCACCGACCTGCTGGCCACGGCACGGGAGCTGGCGCGGGCGCTGGCGCCCGAACTGGGCGGGCCGTACGCGTTCTTCGGGCACAGCCTGGGCGCGTTCCTCGCCTTCGAGACGGTGCGCGCGCTGCGGGAGCTGGGGCTGCCGGAGCCGGTGCTGCTCGCCGTGTCGGCCCGGAACGCGCCGCAGCACCGCACGTACGCCGGGACCGTGCACCGGCTGCCCGACGACGAGTACCTCGACGTGCTGGACCAGCGGTACGGCGCGATCCCGCCGCTGCTGCGCGAGGACGCCCAGATGCGGGCGATGTACCTGCCGATCCTGCGCGCCGACACCACGATGCTGGAGACCTACCGCTACACGCCGGGGCGTCCGCTGGGCTGCCCGGTGGTGGCGTACGGCGGGGTCGACGACCCGGAGACGACGACGGCGTCCCTGGCCGCGTGGGGAGAGGTGACGGGCGCCGGGTGCGGCACGCTGCTGCTGCCCGGCGGGCACTTCTTCCTCCAGCCGTCGCGGGAGCCGCTGCTCACGCACCTGTCGGCGGAGCTGCTGCGCGCGCTGGTGCCGTGAGCGCGCTGGTACGCGGGACGTTCAGCGTCTGCGGGCCGTGATGAGGACGTACCCGAGGCCGGGTGTGTCGAAGGTGTCGTCCTCGGTGTCGAGGAGGACGCGCACCACCTCCTCGCCCGCGAGGGCCACCCATTCGTCGCGGTGCTCCGCCAGCGTCGCCCGCAGCCGGTCCCGCAGCGGTCGCGGGACGCACACCCGCGCGGTGACGTCGGACTGGTCGAGGACGTCGAACCCGGCGGCGCGCAGCATCGGCTGGTAGGCGGCCAGCGGTACGGCCGTCACCAGCGGGTGGGGCGTGGACCAGTCGCGGCCGGGCTGGTGGAACATGTCGGCGACGGCGAGCCGGGCCCCCGGTCGGAGCACCCGGGCGGCCTCCCGCAGGGCGCGCGGCTTGTCGGTCATGTGGATCAGCGACTCGAAGAACCAGGCGGCGTCGAACGACGCGTCCGGGTACGGCAGTTGCTGGGCGTCGGCCCGTTCGAAGCGGACCCGGTCGGTGAGCCGGGCCTGCCGGGCGCGGACGCTGGCGTGCTCGATCTGACGGCGGCTGACGGAGACCCCGACGACCTCCACCGGGTGGCCGCGCGCCAGTTGGAAGGCGGGCTGCCCGATGCCGCAGCCGAGGTCCAGCACGCGCTGCCCGGTCCGGGGCGCGAGCCGCTCCACCATGAGCGCGGTCAGCCGCTCGGCGGCCACCTCGAAGCTCGCGTCGTCGTCCGCGTCCTTCCAGTAGCCGACGTGCAGGTTGCTGGCGCAGATGCGCGCGTGCGCGGCGACGAAGGAGTCGTACAGTTCGGCGACCGCCTCCGTGTGGGACGGGTGCGACGAGGTCATGTGGTGCCTCTCTGCGTCGGAGCACCGGAAGGTGGTGCGGGCGCCGTGCGGTGCCGTCGGCTGGCAGGTGCCCCGGTACGGCACCGCACGGGGCCGGTCAGGTGGTGTAGTACCAGCTCATCGGGGTCGCCCCGGCACCCGCGGCGGGGGTCTCGGGCGCCGGTTCCTGGCCGGGGTCAGCGGCGCAGCGCCGCCGCAGCGCGTCCAGGGCGGGCAGGGCCCGGGTCACGGTGTCGAAGGGCAGCCCGAAGTCGACCAGGCAGGCCACCTCGTCCACGCCGACGCCGCGCAGCCGCTCCACCGTCGCCGCGCACTTGTCCTCGGTGCCCAGCAGGGACCGGCGGCTGTAGTAGTCCTCGGCCATCAGCTCCGCCAGCTTGTCCTGCTCGGCCGCGTCGGTGCCGCGGGAGGTGCCGCTGACCTTGTCGTCGTTGCGCTTCTGCGTCATGAAGGACGCCAGGTAGCCCTTCACCGGCTCGCGTACGAGGTTCCACACCCGCTGTTCGTCGTCGCCGACGTAGGTGTGCATCCCCACGGTGACCGTGCCCGCCGCGGGGTCGTGCCCGGCCTCCTCGCGGGCGGCGCGGTAGTGGGCGATGTCCTCCTCCAGCTTCTCCCAACTGGTCAGCAGGGACAGCACGTTGAGTCCGCGCCTGCCCGCCTCCACCCAGGTCTGCGGGTTGGAGGTGTGCACGAGCCACATCGGCAGCTCCGGCTGGCAGGGCCGCGGATAGGTCCGTACGTCCAGGGGGCGGCCGTCGGGGCCGGGGAAGGACCGGGACTCGCCCCGCCACAGCGCGGCGATGGTGTCGACGTTGTCGAGGGTGTACTCGCGCCGGGTGGCGTAGTTGTCGGGGTAGAAGACGAAGTCGCCCTGGTGCCAGCCGGTGGCCAGGCACACCCCCACCCGCCCCTGGGAGAGCTGGTCGACCAGGGACCACTCCTCGACGACGCGGACGGGGTGGTGGTGGGGCGCCACCACGCTCCCGGCCCGGATGCGCAGGTTCTCCGTGGCCACGGCGATCCCCGCGGACAGTACGGCCGGGTTGGGGAAGCTGCCCCCGAACTCCTGGAAGTGCCGCTCCGGGGTCCAGATGGCGGTGAAGCCCTGGCGGTCGATGAAGCGGGCCACGTCCAGGATGAACCGGTAGCGGGCGCCGAAGTCGTTGCGGTCGTTGGCGGAGAAGAAGTAGACGCTGAAATCCATCGGTATCGGTTTCCTCACCTGTCGCCGTCGGGGCCCGCCGGGTTGAGCGAGGCGGGGAACAGGCTGGCCGGGAAGGTGCGTGGATCGAGCACGGGGGCCAGCATCCCCGCGATGCGGGCCAGGTTCTCGTCGTGCGCGATGGTGTGGTGGTCGGCGTGCATCTCGTGGATGGTGATCCGCGGGCCGACGAACTGGGCGAGCCCGTTCGACTTGTCCGCGCTGGTCCTGGGCACGGGCGGCAGGTCGTTGCTGTTGCCCGGGGCCAGGAAGCCCTGGGTGGCGTGGAACAGGGTGGTGGGGACCGCGCTGCGCAGCGGCTGCGGCCGGTACGCCTGGAGCAGGTCGCCGTTGTGCAGCATCAGCTCGTGCCGGACCAGGATCTGGTGCTTGATCATGTCCGGGTCGGGCCGGGCGGCGGAGCGGTCGTGGATGTGGCGGGCGACCAGGTCGAGCTGGGCGTCCAGGTCCAGGTCGGCCAGCGCGGCGAGGCTGATCTGCTCGCCGACGCCCCACCGCTGGCACATGGCGTTGCCCAGCATCACCAGCGAGAACGCCTCCGCCTCCACCTCGGTGACGGTGCCCCAGTCGACGCTGTCCCAGGCTTCCGTGCCCGGCATGATCGGGTCGATGGCGATCAGGTGGCTCACCTCCTCGCCCGCCTGCTGGAGCTGCCGCGCCATCTCGTAGGCGAGCACCCCGCCGAAGGAGCAGCCGCCCAGCAGGTAGGGCTCGCCGGGGAAGCGGGCGCGCAGTTCGTCGGTGTAGTGCGCGGCCATCTCCTCCACCGAGTCGTACCGGCGGGGCGCGCGGTCCGGGGTGGCCGCGCCGATCTGCTCCAGGCCGATGACGGGCTTGTGCAGCCCGAGGTGGCGGGAGAGGTAGATCGCGTAACTCACCTCGCCGTACAGGTTGTGCGCCCAGATGGAGCGGCGGCTGTCACCGTGCCGGTTGATGGCGACGACGGGCGACGCCCCCTCCGGGGCGGCCTCCGCGCGCGGCGCGACGGCGGGCTGGGTGCCGTACACGCGGCCCGCGTTGGCCCGCGAGAGCAGCAGCCACGGCTCGGCGTCGATCTCGACCACCTCGGGCGGCGGGGCGATCCAGCGGTGGTACTCCCCCACCGGGGCCCCGGCCCCGGACGCCCGTACGACGACGGTCCGTCCGGCGCGGCCCAGGGGGCGCGGCACGTATCCGGCGGCGGCGACCGCGAGGGCGGTACGCCACTCGGTGGCCCGCTCCAGCCTGCCGCGCAGCGCCTCGCGGTCCATCGGCGCGACCGGGGCGAGCGCCGCGGTCACCTGGTCGAGGGCCTCGTCGCGCCCCCGTCCGGCGAGGTCGTCCGTCCGCGCGGGCAGCCGGGTCGCGCCCCAGACCCCGGCCAGGTGCGCCGCCGTCTCGGCCAGCGACCGGGCCTCGCTCTCGCCGGTGGGCGCCTCGCCGGGCGCCGGGGTCTGCACCAGCAGCAGCTCGGTCACCTCAAGGCCGCGGTCCTGCACCAGCCGGGCCGTCTCCACGGCGACCAGACCGGCGAGCCCGTACCCGGCGATCCGGCAGCTCCCCTCCGGCCGCTCCCCCACGATCGCGTCGGCGCAGGCCCGGGCGAGCAGCGCGACGTCGGCGGACGGGGCGTCACCGGAACGGAAGCCGGGCGCCTCGACGCCCGTCACCGGGCCGTCCTGGGCGAGCGCGCCGACCAGGTGCATGGCCCAGGTCAGCTCGCCCGTGTCCCCGAAGAGGCAGTAGGCGGGGTCGCCCTCCCCGGCCGCGGTGAACGGCACCAGCCTCGCGGGGGCGGGCGCCGCCGGGCGGGGGCGCGGGGCGGGCGGGACCGGTTCCGGGCCGAGGGTGTCGGGGACCTCGTCGGGCAGGACGTAGCTCTTGTCGAGGTGCGTGACGAGGCGGTCGACGCTGGGGTGTTCGAGGATCGCCGCCATGGGGATGTGGTCGCCGTAGCGCGCCTGGATCGTCTGCATGATCCGCATCGCGCCGATGGAGTCGACGCCGTAGCTCGCGAAGTCCCGGTTGGGGTCGACGTCCTCGGTACGGATGCCGATGCCGTCGGCGACGGCCTCGCGGACGTGGTGGCGGAGGGTGGCGAGGCGGTCGGGGTCGGCGGGGGGAGGGGATACAGGGGCGGGGGCGGGGGCGGCTGCGGGAGCTGGCGCGGGGGTGGGCGCTGGCGCGGGTGCGGGAGCTGGCACGGATGCGGGCTGGGGGGTACGGCGTTGTGGGGGCGTCTGCTTGGGGGTTGCCGTGAGCGGGGCGGGCGCGGGCGGGACGGGCGCGGGTGTGGCGGCCGGGAGCCAGTGCCGTTCCGGGGCGAACGGGTACGTCGGGAGGGAGACCCGGGTGCGGGGGGCGGCGGTGTGCAGGGACCGCCAGGGAACCTCGGCGCCGCGCACCCACAGCGTGGCGAGCCTGCCGACGTCGCCGTTGGCCGCCCGGCGCAGGGCGTCCGCCAGGTCGTCGGCGTCGGCGGCCGGTTCCGCGCCGTCGGTGGTCGGGGTGCCCCGTACCAGCCGTGCCGTCTGACCGCCGTCGAGGTGGGTGCGCAGGACGTCCGCGAGGTCGGTGAGGGTGGCGGCGGCGATGGCGAGGCGCGCCTCCAGGTGGGTGCGGCCGACCTGGAGGGTGTAGGCGACGTCCGCCGGGGACACCGTCCGCAACCGGCCGTCGCGTTCCCACGCCTCCAGCCGGTCGAGGAGCCGACGCGCGGCGGCGCGCAGCCGTTCGTCGTCGCGGGCGCTGAGGACGTAGAGCTGGTCGGTGCCGTCCGGGGCGCCGGGCGCCGTGGGGCGGGACGGCGGGGCCTCCTCGACGACCAGGTGGGCGTTCATGCCGCCGAAGCCGAAGGAGCTGACGCCCGCGCGGCGGGGCAGCGGGGCACCGGTCGCGCCGTCCGTGAACGGGGTCCAGGGGCGGGCGGAGGTGACGAGGTGGAAGGGCGAGTCCGCGAGCTTGATCAGCGGGTTGACGCGCTCGACGTGCAGGGTGGGCGGCAGCATCCCGTGGCGCAGGGAGAGCAGCACCTTGAACAGGCCCGCCATCCCGGCCGCGGTCTCCAGGTGCCCGACGTTGGTCTTCACGCTGCCGAGACCGCAGTACTGGCGGGGGACGGCGGCGCGGTCCGGCTCCGTGGGCGGGTCGAACGCGGTCCGCAGTCCGGTGATCTCGATGGGGTCGCCCAGCGCGGTGCCCGTGCCGTGCGCCTCCACGTAGCCGATCGTCTCGGGGCCGACGCCCGCGCGCTTCTGCGCCAGCGCGATCACCTCGGCCTGCGCGGCGGGGTTGGGCGCGGTGAGCGAGGCGGCCCGGCCGCCGTGGTTGGTCGCGGAGCCCGCGATGACGCCGTGGACGTGGTCGCCGTCGGCGAGCGCCCGGTCCAGCGGCTTGAGCAGCACGGCGCCCACGCCCTCACCGCGCACATAGCCGTCGGCGCGGTGGTCGAAGGACTTGCAGCGGCCGTCCGGCGCGAGCATCCCGGAGCGGCCGAACGCCTCGAACGCCGTCGGCGCGACGATGACGTTGACGCCCCCGGCGATCGCGAGTTCGCAGTCACCGGTCTGGATGGCGCGCACGGCGCGGTGCACGGCGACCAGGGAGCTGGAGCAGGCGGTGTCGACCGGTTCGCTGGGGCCGCGCAGGTCGAGCAGGAAGGAGACCCGGTTGGCCAGCACGCTGTGGTCGTTGCCGGTCATGAGCTGGCCGTCCACGTCCACCCCGCGTTCGCGGGCCAGCTCCCCGTACTCGGAGGAGGCCACGCCCACGTAGACGCCGCAGGCGGTACCGGCGAGGGTGGCGGGGTCGTAGCCCGCCTCCTCGATGGCCGACCACACGGTCTGGAGGAACAGCCGGTGCTGCGGGTCCATCACGCGCGCCTCACGCGGCGTGATCTGGAAGAAACCGGCGTCGAACCGGTCCACGCCGTCCAGGAACCCGCCGTGCATCGGCGGACGCCCGGCCGGTGCGGTGCCGAACCGGTCCGCGGGCGCCTCGGAGATCAGGTCGCGGCCCTGGAGCAGGTTGGCCCAGAACGCGTCCGGGTCGGGCGAGCCGGGGAACGCCCCGGCCATGCCGACGACGGCGATGGCGCCGGGGGTGGGGGCAGGGGCGGGAGCGGGCGCTTGCACGGATACGGATACGGGGGCGGCGGCAGGGGCAGGGGGGTCGTGGCGTTCGGCCGGGGGCTCCGGTCGCTCCTCCGCGGGCGGGGCCGTCGCGCCGTTCGTCGCCTTGACGAGGTACTCGACGAGCGCGGCCGTGTCCCGGCACCCGTACAGCACGGGCGCTGGCACCTCGACGCCGGTGTCGGTGGAGAGGCGGTCGGCGAGCTGCACCATCGTCACCGAGTCGAAGCCGAAGTCGCTGAGGTGGTCGGCCGGGTCGATGTCGGAGGGTGCCACGCCCAGCAGCGAGCAGATGGCGTCGGTGACGGTCGCCAGCATCGCGGTGAAGGCGGACGGTGTGGTGCCGCCCGCGGTGTCGACGTTCGGGTCAGGGCGGGTCACGGAGGGCTCCTCGGAAGGGCTGGTGCCGGAGGTGGCGGCTGCGGCGGAAGGGCTGGTACCGGGAGGGGCGGCTGCGACGGAACGGCTGCCACTGGGGGTGGCCGCCGCGGCGGGTGACGTGCGGATCCAGTAGCGGCCGGAGGCGAAGGGGTAGTGCGGCAGGGAGACGATCCGGGCACCGGCCGGGCCCGGGTCGGCCACGTCCGTGCCCCCGTCGACCCAGGCGCGGGCGGCGTCGAGTACGGCGGCCTCCTCGGCGGACGCGGCGGCGGGCGGCGCCGATCCGGCCGACTGCTGATGGCTCCGCACGAGCCGCTCGTCGGCCCGCTGTTCGGCGTACGCGTCGAGGACCTCGACGGCGTCGGTCAGGGTGTGGACGACCGCGCCGAGGCGCGCGGGCAGCGGCTCGCGGCCGACGCGCAGGGTGTGGGTCACGTCCCGCACGCTGAGACCGGCCCCCGGGCCGCGCAGGAAGTCGGCGAGGCGGCGGGCGTGGGTGGCGAGGGCGTCCGGGCGGCGGGCCGACAGGGTCAGCAGGTACGGGCCCGGCGCGGGGGCGACGGCCTCCGGTTCCCGCGGGGCCTCCTCGACGATCACGTGGGCGTTGGCGCCGCCCGCGCCGAAGGAGCTGACGGCGGCCCGGCGCGCGGAACCGTCCGGCTGCTCGGGCCAGGGCACGGGCTCCCGCGGGACGAGGAAGCCGTCGGCGGTCAGGGGGCCGTCGGTGCCGAGGGTCGGGGCGAGGGTGCGGTGCCGCAGTTGCAGGATGACCTTGGTCAACTGGGCCATGCCCGAGGCGGCTTCGAGGTGCCCGGTGTTGGGCTTCACGGAGCCGACGCGCAGCCGGTGCCCGCGTTCGCCGACGCCGTAGGCCCGGCGCAGGGCGGCGAGTTCGAGCGGGTCGCCCACCGGGGAGCCGGTCGCCTGCGCCTCCACGTACTGCACGGTGTGGGCGGCGACGCCGGACGCGGCGAGGGCCTCGGCGATCAGCTCGGTCTGCGCCGCCGCGCTGGGCACGGCGTACGCCTCGGTGGGGCCGTCGGAGTTGACGGCGGAGCCGCGGATGCAGGCGTGCACCCGGTCGCCGTCGCGCAGCGCGTCCGAGAGCCGCTTGAGGACGAGGGCGCCGACCCCCTCCCCGGTGACGATGCCGTCGGCCGCCGTGTCGAAGACCCGGGGTCGGCCGCCCGGCGACAGCATCTTCGCGGCGGCCAGGTCGGTGTGGTGGCTGGGGTGCAGGATGACGTTCACGCCCCCGGCGACCGCGGTGCCGCACTCCCCCGCGCGCAGGCTGCGTACGGCGAGGTGGACGGCGGTGAGCGCGGACGAGCAGGCGGTGTCGACGGCGAGGCTCGGCCCGGTCAGGCCGAAGGTGTGGGAGACCCGGTTGGCGATGGACCAGCCCGAGGACAGCGCCTGTACGGCGTTGCCCCGGCCGCGCTCCTCGGCGGCGAGCAGCGCGTACTGGTGGTGCATGACACCGACGAAGACGCCGGTGCGCCGTCCCTGGCCGGTGGCCTGTGCGCGCAGCCGGGCCGGGGGCAGCGCCGCGTCCTCCAGCGCCTCCCAGACCGTCTCCAGGAAGAGCCGTTCGGCGGGGTCCATGCGTTCGGCCTCGCGCGGGGAGACGCGGAAGAGCAGGGGGTCGAAGCGGTCGACGTCGGCGAGGAAGCCGCCCCAGGCGGAGCCGTCGCCGGGGTCGCCGCCGCCGTCCCAACGGTCGGGCGGTACGGGCGTGATGAGGCTGCGGGCGGCGAGCAGGTGGGCCCAGAGCGTGTCGACGTCCGGCGCGCCCGGGTAGCGGCCCGCCACCCCGACGATCGCGATCGGCTCGTCGGCGTCGGGCGGGGGCGGCAGGGTCGCCGCGTGCGAGGGCGCGGTCGCCGCGTGCGAGGGCTGGGGTTCGACGAGGGCGGCTTCCGCCGAGGCGGCTCCCGCCGGAGGGGCTGCCGCCGGGGCAGGTCCCACCAAAGCCGCTTCCGCCGGAGCAGGCCCCACCGAAGCCGCTTCCGCCGGAGCAGGCCACACCGAAGCCGCTTCCGCCGAAAGGGCTCCCACCGGGGCAGGTTCCGCGAAGCCGGGCTCCGCACGGGCGGGCTCCACGCGGGCGGGCTCCACGCGGGCGGGCTCCACGCGGGCGGGCTCCGTCAGAACAGGCCCCGTCAGGACAGGCCCCGTCGCGGCGGGCCGTTCCGTCACCCGCTCCGGGTGCTCGGCCCCGCCCGTCAGTCCCGACAGTTCCGCGGTCTTGGCCGTGACCAGCGACTGGGCGATGGCCCGTACCGACTCCCCGGAGACCACGACCTCGTGCGGCACCCGCCCGATCTCCCGCTCCAGCCGCTCCACCGCTTCCAGCACCGTCAGCGAGTCGGTGCCGAAGGACGCCAGGGGGACGGCGGGGTCCAACTCGTCGACGGGCATCCGCAGGAGTTCCGCGAAGAGGTTCCGCAGGTGTTGCTCCGTGCCCGCGAGGAGCCCGTCGTCGGCCGCGGGGGCGGCGGGCGCGGCGGGCGCGGCGGCCACCGCTTCCACGGTCCCCGGAACGGGGTCCGGGACCTCCGCCGGTACGCTCCACGCCCCCCGCTCCGCGAGGAACAGGTGCTGTCCGGCCTGGTGGTCGGTCCAGTCCCGGACGCCGACGCGCCGGACCCTGTCGTACCCCGACTCGGCGAGGAGCGCCTCCCAGGCGGCCGGGGCGAGCAGCGGCGCGTGCGGGAGCCGCAGGTCGGCGTCCCGGGCGAGCCACCAGCCGTCCGTGAGGCCGAAGATGGGCGTCACGGCGTCGAGGACGCGCGTGGCCTCGTTGACGGCGAGCAGCCCACCGGGGGCGGTCAGCTCTGCCACGTTGCGCAGCGTCCGCCGGATGTCCCCGGTGGCGTGCAGGACGTTGGTGGCCACGACGATGTCGTAGCGGTGGCCGTCGAAGCCCTGCGCGGCCAGGTCCCCGGCGATGTCCAGCACCCGGAAGTCGGTGCGGACGCGCCCGTCGGACAGCCGCTGCCGGGCGGCGGCGACCAGCGACGGCGAGAGGTCGGTGACGTCGTACGAGACGGCCGTACCGTGCGCCGCGAGGACGTCCAGCACCGCGCGCGTCGTCGCGCCGGTGCCCGCGCCGATCTCCAGGACGCTCAGCCGCCGTTCGGGGTCGGCGTCCAGGGCGTCGGTGACCGCCGCGCGGATCGCCGTGGCCGTGAGGTGGTTGAAGTAGCGGGTGCGCGGGTCGTCGGCGTACAGCGCCGCCATGCGCCGGTCGGAGCCGCCGGGGAAGAGGACGTCGAGTCCGCTGCGGCGGCGGGCGAGGACGTCGGGGAGGGCCGCCGTGCAGTCGTCGAGGAGGTCGAGGGTGGGGGTGAGGTGGGGGAAGCGCTCCACGAGCCGGTCCCGCAGCGCGGCCCGGCCGCCCTCACCGTCGTCGCTCTCCTCCAGCATGGACGCCAACGCGTCGTGCAGCCGCCTCCGTTCCTCGTGCACCTCAAGCCGCTCGCCCGCGTCGGCGCCCCGCAGGGCGTCCCGGACCGCGAGGCGCGCGTAGGCGTCCACGGCGTCCAGGTAGTCCGGCGCGTACGGCTCACCGGAGGCGAGCTGCGCGGCGGCGACGGCCGACGTGGGCGCGGCCAGGGCGTCACCGGCCGGGCGACCGCCCAGGTCCCGAGTCACGGGGTGCAGCCGGGTCACCCGGCCCAGTTCGTCCGGGTCGGCGCGCAGCGGCGCGACCTGGGTGAGTCCGGCGGCGAGCACCTGCCGGAAGGCGCGCAGGCCCTCGTCGGCGGTCAGCGGCTGGACGCCCCAGCGGGCGAGGCGTTCGCGGTGCTCGGGGGTGGCGACGGCGCCCTCGTCGCCCCAGAACCCCCAGTCGAACACGGTGACCGGCCACCGCAGCCGGGTGGCGAGGTGGGCGCCGTACGCGCTGAGGAACGTCGATCCGGCCGCGTAGTTGGACTGCCCTGGGTTGCCGGTGTGGGCGATGGCGGAGGAGAAGAGGGCGAAGAAGTCGAGCGGTTCGGCGGCGAGGGCGTCGGCGAGCGCGACGGTGCCCCGGGTGCGCGGGGCGAACGCGGCGTCGAAGACGTCGTCGTCCAGGTGCCCGATGGTGCGGTCCGCGAGGACGAACGCGGTGTGCACCGCCCCGTCGACGCCGCCGTACCGCTCGTGCATCAGCCGGACGGCGGCCCGGCTGGCGGCCGGGTCGGTGAGGTCGCCGCAGTGGTAGGCGACCTGTCCGCCGTGCGCGCGGAGCCGGGCGAGTTCACCGTCCGGGAGTTCGGCCTCGGTCCTGCGGCCCATGACGACCAGCCGGGCGTCGTACGCGCGCAGCAGGTGGGCGCTGATGACCCGGCCGAGGCCGCCGAGGCCCCCGACGACGAGGTACCGGCCGCCGCGGCGCAGCGGCAGCCGGTCGTCGGCCGGGGCGGGCAGCCGGGCGGGGACGAGGTGCTTGACCAGGCGGGTTCCCGCGCGGAGGGCGGTCTCCTGGAACGGCTGTCCCGCGGGCTCGGCGGCGAGGGCGGAGACGAGGGGCGTCCAGGTGGCGCGCGCCGCGCACGCCGCGAGGTCGGCGCGGCTCAGGTCCACGCAGACGACGTCGAGGAAGGTCAGCTCGCGGGAGAGCGTGCGGGCCATGCCGTGCAGGGCACCGGCGTACGGGTTGTCCACGGGGCTGTCGGGCAGCGGCTGCTGGCTGTCGCTGGTGAGGACGACGAGCCGGACGCCCTGCGGGCGCAGGTCGGACAGGGCCTGCGCGAGGTGGAACAGGGCACGGCAGCCGAGGCGGCTGCTCTCGGCGAGGTGCGTGAGGTCGGTGGTGGAGTGGCGGCGGGTGTCGACGCCGCCCGTGAAGTAGATCGTCGTGGTGTCGGGGTGGGCGGCGAGCAGGGCGCGGTGGTCGGCGCGGTCGCGCAGGGCGCCGAGGTCGGCCCGGGTGGCGTCGCCGCCGTGCGCGCGGGCCAGGGCGTCGGCGAGGCCGTGGTCGTGTCCGGCGGTGAGGATCAGCGCCGGTCCGCTGGCGGTGGCGGCGTCCCGCGGCAGGGGTTCCAGGTGCCAGGCGGGCACGAGGTAGGGGACGTCGGGTTCGGCGCGCGGGGGCCGTACGACGGTCAGTCCCGTGAACTCGACCAGGACGCGTCCGGTGGCGTCCGTCATCAGCACGTCGCACCGGGCCGTGCCGCGCGTCTCGTCGGCGGAGACCAGGCGGGCGTGGGCGTAGCGGGGGGCGGTGGCCGGGTCGTGGACGCGGACGCGGTCCACGGCGGCGGGCCGGGTGGCCGGTTCGTCCCAGGCGGGGAGCGCGCCGTGGACGGCGTGCAGCGCGGCGTCGGTGGTGCCGGGGTCGGCGGTGCCGCCGTGCGGCTGTCCGGCGCCGGGGGCGGCGAGTTCCGCCAGGGCCTGTCCTTCGCCGCACCAGAGGCGTGTGACGCGGCGGTAGGAGGGGCCGTAGTCGAGGCCCGCGGCCCGTGCCCGCGCGTAGAAGTCCTCGTGGCCGATCTCGCGGGCGCAGTCGCGGCGTACGGCGTCGAGGTCGACGGCGCGCGGTGCGGTGAACCGGGCGTCGGGGTCGGCGGTGACCGTGGCGTGCACGACGGGGTGGTCGGCGGGGCCGGTGGTGATCTCGACGCGCAGCCGCTGGTCCTCCGTCAGGGTGCGTACGGTGGGGCGTTCGCCGGTGTCCATGAGGACGGGGGTGCGCCAGCGTACGTCGGTCAGTTCGGTGACCGGTCGGGCCGCCGTGCGCTCGGCCGCCGTACGGGCCAGTTCGAGGAGGGCCACTCCGGCGAGCACGGGTCGGCCGTCCACGAGGTGGTCGGCGACCCAGGGGTGGTCGGGGCCGAGGCCGACGGGGGACGACGCCTGGTCCAGCCGTGCCGGGGACGTCTCGTCGGACCGTGCCGGGAGCCCTTCGGCTGACGGTGCCGGGGACCCCGCCTCCGGCCGTGCCGCCGGGACCGGTGCCGCGTCCACCGTGTCGGGCCAGTGGACCGGCCCGGCGAACGGGTACGTCGGCAGCGGCACGACGCGGGGCGCGGAGCCGGAGCGTGGGTTGGGCCGGGGCCAGTCGAAGTCCTCGCCCCCGGCCCAGCGGGCGGCGAGGTCGTGCAGGCGGCCCCCGGCGAGCAGGGCGGTGGCGTCGGTCGCCCGCTGGCGGGGGGCCTCGGGTGCCAGGGTGCCGGAGGCGTGCGCCGTGCCCGTGCGGACGTACTCCGTGAGCGCCTCACGCAGGCTCCGGTGGTCCGCGACGACGAACGCGGCGCGGTGCTCGAAGCCCTCCCGCCCGGTGCGCAGGGTGTGGGCGATGTCCGCGAGCGGCGGCAGGGACTCCCCCGGGGCGTCGAGGAAGCGGGCCAGCCGGTCGGCGGCGGCGGTGAGGCGGTCGGGGGTGCGGGCGGAGAGCAGGACCAGGTGGTGGTCCGTGCCGTCGTCGGCGGGGCGCGGGCGGTCGGGGGCCGGGTACTCCTCGATGACCGCGTGCGCGTTGGCGCCGCCCGCGCCGAAGGAGCTGAGCGCGGCGCGCCGGGGCAGTCCGGGGCGGCGTGGCTGCCAGGGTTCGGCGGCGCGCTGGAGCCGGAACGGGCTGCCCGCGAAGTCGATCTTCGGGTTCGGCGGGTCGCTGTTCAGGGTCGGGGCGAGGGTGCGGTGCCGGAGCTGGAGCACGATCTTGGTGAGGCCCGCGATCCCGGCCGCGGCCTCGGCGTGCCCGATGTTGGGCTTCACCGAGCCGAGGGCGCAGAACTGGCGCTCGTCGGTGGACCGGCGGAACACCCGGGTGAGGCCCTCGATCTCGATGGGGTCACCGAGTTCCGTGCCGGTGCCGTGCGCCTCGACGTAGCCGATGGTCGCCGGGTCGATCCCGCACCGGTCGAGCGCCGCGCCGATCACGGAGGCGTGGGCGCGCGGTGAGGGCACGGTGTAGCCGTTGGTCCGGCCGCCGTGGCTGACGGCGGTGGCGCGGATGACGGCGTCGATCCGGTCGCCGTCGGCGAGCGCGGCGGCCAGCGGCTTGAGGATGACGGCGCCGACGCCCTCGCCGGGCACGAAGCCGTTGCCGCCCTCACCGAAGGCGCGGCACACGCCGTCCGGGGAGAGCATCCGCTGCTCCGCGAGCATGGCGAACTTCGACGGGTGCAGGTTGAGGTAGGCGCCGCCCGCCACGGCCATCCGGCACTCACCGCGCCGCAGGCTCTCGCAGGCCAGGTGGAGCGCGGTGAGGGAGGCGGAGCAGGCGGTGTCGACGGTGAGGCTCGGGCCGTGCACGTCGAGGTGGTAGGAGAGGCGGTTGGCGAGGGAGAACTCCATCGAGTACGCGGAGACCGGGTTGCCCTTGCCCCACTCCTCCGCGCCGACCAGGCCGTAGGCGAGGCCGGTGGCGCCGACGAAGACGCCCACCGCGTGGCCGTCGCCGTCGGTGCGGGTGGCGCGGTGCAGCCGGTCGCGGGTGTACCCGGCGTCCTCCAGCGCCGACCAGGCGACCTCCAGGAAGAGCCGTTCCGCCGGGTCCATGCGGCGGGCCTCGCGGGGGGCGACGGAGAAGAACAGCGAGTCGAAGCGGGCCACGTCGTCGAGGAAGCCGCCCCAGCGCCCGTAGCTGGTGCCGCGCGCGCGTGCCCCGTCCCGGTCGAACCAGCGCTCCTTGTCCCAACGGGACGCCGGTATCTCACCGATGGCGTCCTCGCCGCGCACCAGCATCCGCCACAGCTCGCCCACGTCGCGGGCGCCGGGGTAGCGGCCCGCGAGGCCGACGACCGCGACGGCGTCGTCCGGGACGGGCTCCCTGGGCGCCACCTCGACGGGCACCGCGGCCCGCGCCTTCGCCGGGGCGTCGGTGACCGTGCCATTGCGGCGGGCGCCGTCCCCGGAGAGGGCGCCGAGCGCGGGCCCGTGGTGGGCCGTCAGATAGCCGGTGAGGTCGTCGATGGTGCGGTGCTCGAAGAGCAGGGTCGCGGGCATCGGGCCCAGCTTGTCCTCCAGGGCGACGGTGACCCGCTTGACCATCACGGAGTCGATGCCGAGGGCGGAGAACTCCAGGTCGGGGCGGATGCGTTCGGGCCGCAGCCGGGTGAGTCTGCCGAAGACGTCGAGCAGGAAGTCCCGCGCGGTGTCGGCGGCCTCGGGGGTGCCGTCGTCCCCCTCGGCGTTCGTGTCCGTGTCTGAGTCCGTGTCCGGCGTGCTGAGCCGGGACTGGACGAACCGTTCGATGCGCTCGCGGTGGCCGTGGACGACGACGACCTCCGGTGCCCGCGACCGCAGCGCGGCCCGCAGCACCCGCAGGCCGGTCTCCGGCTCCATCTCGACCATGCCCTGGAGCTGTTCGACCGCCTCGCGGTCGGTGTCGCTGAGGGTCATGCCGCCGTCCGCCCACAGCGGCCAGGCGATGGAGACGGTGGTGCCGCGCCGCAGCCCGCGCTCGACCAGGGCGGCGCGGGCGGTGGCGAGGCCGCCCAGGGCGCGGCTGGCGGCGGCGTAGTCGGACTGCCCGGGGTGTCCGGCGTACCCGGCGAGGGAGGAGAACAGCACGAAGTGGTCGAGGGGTTCGTCGCGGGTGGCCTCGTCGAGGGCGCGGGCGCCGAGGAGTTTGGGGGCGAGCACGCGCGCGTGGCTGCCGGGCGCCTTGTTGACGATGTACGCGTCCTCGTTGACCCCGGCCAGGTGCAGTACGCCGGTGACGGGGCCGTACGCCGCGCGGGCCTCGTCGACGGCGCGTCGGACGTCCTCGGGCCGGGTGACGTCGCCGCGCACATAGCGGACGCGGTCGCCGAAGTCGCGCAGCAGGTCGGCCACGCGGGCGCCAGGCGCGGACCGGCCGAGGAGCACCACGCGGGAGGTCGGCGCCAGGTGGCGCGCGAGGCTCACGGCGAGGCCCCCGCCGCCGCCGGACAGCAGGTGCACCCCGCCGGTCACGGTGGCGCCGTCGGCGTCGGGGAGGACGGCGGGCGTCATGGTGCGCAGCCAGCGGCCCTGGGCGTCGTACCGGACCTCGTGCAACGGCGCGTCGTTCGCGGCGAGTTCGCGCAGGGCGAGGGCGAGCGCGTCGGCGCGGTCACCGGCCGCCACGGCGACCAGCCGCAGCCTGCTGTCCTCGCGGGCCGCGATCGAGCAGAAGCCGCCGAGCGCGTCCGCCGACGGCGCGCTGTCCTCCCCGACCGCGACGCAGGCGAGGGCGAGCCGGTCACCCACCCGGCCGCGGATCAGGGTGCGCAGGGCGGGATAGGCCAGGTCGAGGCAGTGCTCGGGGCCTTCGGCGGTGACGAGGAGGACGCGCCGTGGGGTGGCGTCCCGGTCCGCGAGCCCGGCCCACAGCCGCTCCCAGGAGGCGTCGTCGGCGAGGGCGGTCTCGTCGGCCCGGACGACCGTCGCGTCCTGCGGTACGGCGAGGCCGGGGCGGCGCGCGGCGGACGCGTCGAGCACGACGAGGGGGCGGTCCGCGGCGGCGGGACTGGCCGCGGGGGGCTCGGCGTGCCGCCAGCCGGAGGTGTAGGCGACGACCTCGTGCGCCTCCCGCGCCTCGGTCATCGCGGCGACCGCGTCGGCCACGGACAACTGCCCGGACCGCACGCGTTCGAGTATGTCCCGCCGGTTCTTCCTGGAGTTCACCGCGCACCTTCCATGAGGCGTTCCGCTTCGTCCACCGACAGTCGGCCGTCGTTGAGGGCCTGGAGCAGGTCGGGCAGGCTGGTCCCCGGGCTGTCCGCCGGGGGCTCGTCGAAGGGCTCCGCCCAGTGGCGCTGCGCTTCGAAGGGGTAGCCGGGCAGCGGGACGCGCCGCCCCGGCCGTACCGGCAGGCCGCCCGCGCCCGTCACCCACGCGCGGGCCGTGTCGTACGGGTCCGCGTCGCCCCTGGTCGGCTGCTCCGCCGAGGAGGCCGCGGCGGTGCCGGTGACGGTCCGTGGACCGGGGTCGCCGTCCAGCGACCGCCGTATCTCCGCCGTCAGTTGGTCCGTCGTGTCGACGACGAACGCGGCGCGGTGGGCCATCGGGTCGCGTCCCACGGTCAGCGTGTGCGCGATGTCCGCGAGGGCGAACGGGCCGGTCCGCTCGGCGGGGTCCGCGGTGAGGGCGGCGTGCAGGTCCGCGAGCCGGGCCCGCAGTCGCTCCGGCGTCCGGGCGGACACCGGCACGACCAGCGGGCCCCGGCCGGTGTCGCGGGCCTCGGCGCGCTGGTCGACGTAGTCCTCCAGGAGGACGTGGGCGTTGGTGCCGCCGAGGCCGAAGGAGCTGACCCCGGCCCGGCGCGGTGTGCCGTCCGCCCCGCGCTGCCAGGGGGTGAGCCGGTCGACGACGCGGAACGGGCTGCCGTCCAGGTCGAGGAGCGGGTTGGGCTCGGTGAAGTGCAGCGTGGGCGGCAGGGCGCCGTGCCGCATCGCCAGCACCGTCTTGACGACGCCGGTCAGCCCGGCGGCGGCCTCCGTGTGGCCCACGTTGGACTTGACGGTGCCGAGCCAGCACCAGGGGTCGACCGGTTCGGTGTCCGGCCTGCCGTCGAGCGCGGCGAACGCCTTGCGCAGCCCACGGACCTCGATGGGGTCACCGACCTCCGTGCCGGTGCCGTGCGCCTCGATGTAGGTCACCGTGCGCGGGTCGACGCCCGCCTCCCGGTACACCGAGCCGATCAGGTCGGCCTGCGCGGTCGGGTTGGGCATCATCAGGGAGTTGACGTGCCCGCCGCCGCCGTGCGAGACGCCGCTGCCGCGGACCAGCGCGTAGACGGTGTCGCCGTCCGCGAGCGCCCGGGACAGCGGCTTCACCAGCACCGCGACGCAGCCCTCGCCGCGGACCATGCCGTTGGCCCGCCGGTCGAAGGCGGCGCAGCGGCCGTCCGGCGACATGATGCCGAGCTGGCCGAGGGCCACGAACAGGTCGGCGGTCAGGAACAGGTGCACCCCGCCGACGATCGCCGCGTCGCACTCGCCGGAGCGCACCGAGCGCACCGCCCGGTGCAGTGCGGTCAGGGAGCTGGAGCACGCCGTGTCGACGGCCTCGCTCGGGCCGCGCAGGTCGAGCTGGTAGGAGATCCGGTTGGCGATGAGGCAGTGCCCGTTGCCGCTGACGACGTGCCCCTCGCGGTGACGGCCCGCCCGGTGCAACTGCCAGTCGTAGTCGCGGGAGGTGGCGCCGACGAAGACGCCGGTACGGGTGCCGCGCAGGTCACCGGGCCGGTGTCCGGCGTCCTCCACGGCCCGCCATGCCGTCTCCAGGAGCAGTCGCTGCTGGGGGTCCATCAGCTCGGCCTCCATCGGCGTCATGCCGAAGAAGTCCGCGTCGAAGCGGTCGACGCCCTCGATGAAGGAGCCCCAGCGGCTGTTGACCGTGCCCGGCGTGCGGTGCGGGTCACCGAAGACCTCACGCCAGTCGAAGCGGTCGCGGGGGATCTCGTCGACCAGGTGCGTGCCGTCGCGCAGGTGCCGCCACCAGGACGCCAGGTCGGACGAGCGAGCGTACCGTCCGGCCATGCCGACGATCGCCACCGGGTCGTCGTCCGGGACGGGCGGGGGCACGGGTGCGGGTGCGGGGGTTGCGGCGCTCACCGGCTCCGGGCGGGGCCTGCGGGACGGTGTGGGCGCGTGTTCGGTGAGGTGGGCGGCGAGGGCGTCGATCGTCGGGTGCTCGTAGAGCAGCACCTTCGGCAGCTTGCCGAACTCCGGCTCCAGGCTGCGCACGAGCTGGATCGCGCTGAGCGAGTCCATGCCGTACCGGTCGAACGGGACGGCGGTGTCCACGTCCTCGGGCGCGCGGCCGAAGAACCGTGCGAAGACCGGGAGGAGCCGCTCGCGGACCTCGGCCTCGTCGGCCGGTGGCGCGGACGACTCGGACGCCGCGGAAGGCGCGGGCGGCTCGGGCGGGAGGGGCTGCGCGGGCCGCTCGGTGGTCTGCCGGACCTCCGGCGTCGGGGCCTCGACGGCGACCGGGGGCGCCGCGGGGACGCTCGGCGCCGGGGCGGCCGTCGCCGGTACGCGGCTGTAGAGCACGGCGTTGTCGAACTCCGTCTCCGCCAGGTCCGGCGCCCCGAGCGCCCAGGTGGCCTCGAAGCCCTGCTCGGCCAGCGCCGAACGCCAGCGCGGCACGTCGAAGAACGGGGAGTGCGGCAGCCGGGCGGGCACGTCGACCGCCGACCAGTAGCCGGGCAGCGGGCCGATCATCGCGGTCATGCAGTCGTGGTTGCGCACCAGCTCCTCCAGCACGAGCACGCCGGACGGCGCGAGCAGGGAGCGGATGCGGCCGAGGCTCTCGCCCAGGTGGCGGGTGGCGTGCACCGAGTTGGCGGCCACGACGATGTCCACGCCGCCGGGGGTGAAGCCCTGCTCGGCCGGGTCCCGGTCGAGGTCGAGGACCGCCGTGGTGAACTCCGCGGCGCTGTCCGCGAACCGGGCGCGGGCGGCGGGCAGGAACGCCGGGGAGACGTCCGTGAACAGGTACCGCACGGCGTCGCCGTGCTCGGCGAGCGCTTCGAGGAGCCGACGGGTGGTGCCGCCGGTGCCGCCGCCGATCTCCAGCAGCCGGACCGGCTCACCGGGCCGTTCCCGCCGCAGTTCCCGCACCCGGGCGGCGATCAGCCGGGCCACGATCTCGTTGTGGTGGTCCGCGACCGCGTTGCCGTCGTAGATGCGCAGCAGCAGGTCCGGGTGGTCCGGGGAGAAGAACACCTCCAGGGCGTCCGCCCGCCCGGTGAGCATGTCGGGGAGCCGGGGCAGGCACACCTTCACCAGG
This sequence comes from Streptomyces flavalbus, assembly GCF_042674625.1. NCBI lineage: Bacteria > Bacillati > Actinomycetota > Actinomycetes > Kitasatosporales > Streptomycetaceae > Streptomyces > Streptomyces flavalbus. The sequence goes on along the minus strand of NZ_JBHTEB010000001.1, from coordinate 7,430,072 downwards.
TCCGTCCAGGGCGCCAGTTCGGGGTGCTCGGCGGCCAGCGCGGACGCCTCGGTGAGGAAGTCGCCCGCCCTGCTGGACGCGTCGGCGGACCCGGCCGTCATCGCGGCCAGCGCGTCCGCGAGCCGCCCGTACTGCTCCTCGTCGGCGAGCAGCGCCCGCAGCCGCCCGGCGGTGGGGGGCGTGCCCGCGTCGGCCAGCAGGTGGCGGCACCAGCGCCTGAGCATCTCGTTGAGCCGCTCCATGCCCGCGGCGGCCCGGCGTCCGTCGAAGCCGCTCGCGGAGATGTGCCGCTCGGCCTCGCGCACCTCGACGGGCGTGTCCGGTACCTCGGCCACCGGGGTGCGATCGGTGAACCAGTACCGCTCCCCGGCGAACGGGTACGTGGGCAGGGGAATCCGGGGGGTCGCCGGGTCCGGTACGGCGGTGGCGGGCAGCGAGTCGACGCCCGCCGCCCACGCCCGCGCGGCGTCGAGCAGGTCGCGGCCGGGCGCGTTGGCGGTCACCTGTACGCGGTCCGTGGCGCGCGGGTCGGCGAGGTGGGCGTCCAGCGCGGCGAGGAGACCGGCGGCGGAGTCCGCGACCACCGCGAGCCGGTGCGCCAGCGCCTCCCGGCCGTGGTACAGCGTGGCCGCCATCCGGTCCAGCGGGGTGTCGGGCGCGGCGGCCAGGGCGTCGCGGTGACGGCGCACCAGGTGCCGTAGCGCCTCGTCGTCGCGGGCCGAGTACGGGAACAGCCGGGGCTGGTCGGGCACGGGCGGGGCCGTGCGCACGGCGGCCGGGGCCTCCTCGATGACGGCGTGGGCGTAGGAGCCGCCGAAGCCGAAGGAGCTGACCCCGGCGAGGCGGGGCCGCCCCGGGGCCGTCTCCCAGGCGACGGGCGCGGTGTTGACGTACAGCGGGGTGCCGTCGAAGCGGCAGTCGGGGTTGGGTGACTGGTAGTCGGGCATGGCGGGGATCACCCCGTGCCGCATCTGGAGCACGGTCTTGACGACGCCGACCAGTCCGGCCGCGCCCTCCGCGTGCCCCAGGTGGGCCTTGGCGGAGCCGATCGCGCAGAACGCCGTACGGTCGGTGTGGCGGCGGAGGGCCGACACGGCGCCCTCGACCTCGATCGGGTCGCCGAGCGCGGTGCCGGTGCCGTGCGCCTCCAGGTAGCCGAGCTGGGCCGGGTCGATACCGGCCCGGGTCCAGGTGGCGTCGAGCAGGTCCGTCTGCCGGGCGGGGCTGGGCGCGGTGACCGAGCCCGCGCGCCCGCCGTGGTTGACGCCGACCGCGCGGACGACGGCGTGCACGGGGTCACCGTCGGCCAGGGCCCGGTCGAGGGGCTTAACCAGGACGGCGACGACGGCCTCGGCGGGCACGTAGCCGTCGGCGCGGGCGTCGAAGGTGTGGCAGCGCCCGGACGGCGACAGCGCGCCGAGCGCCGAACTGCGCACGTAGTGCTGCGGGTCGAGGACGAGGTTGGTCCCGGCCGCGAACGCCATCTCGCACTCGCCCCGGCGCACCGCCTCCACGGCGAGGTGCAGCGCGTACAGGGAGGACGAGCAGGCGGTGTCGACGACGAGGGAGGGCCCCGCCAGGTCGAAGTGGTAGGCGGCGCGGTTGGCGGCCATGGTGACGGAGGTGCCGGTCACGTCGTGCGCGCCCGGGGCGCGTCCGGCCGCCGTCATCAACTGGTCGTAGTCGTTGAAGCAGCGGCCCACGTAGGTGCCGGTGGCCGAGCCGCGCAGCCTGCCCGCGACGCCCGCGTCCTCGGCGGTCTCGTGGAGCACTTCGAGCAGCAGCCGGGTCTGCGGGTCGAGCCCTTCGGCCTCCGCGCGGCCCAGGCCGAAGAAGGCCGCGTCGAAGCGGTCCACGTCGTCGAGGAAGCCGCCGTGCCCGCAGTCGGTGGCGTCCGGCGTGCGGCCGGTCGGGTCGTGGTACTCGCGGTGGTCCCAGCGGTCGGCGGGCACCTCGGTGACGAGGTCGCGTCCGCCGAGGAGGTCGGCCCAGAAGCCCGCGAGGTCGCCGGAGCCGGGGAGGCGGCCCGCCATGCCGATGATGGCGACGGGCTGCTCCCGCTGGTCGGCGGGTTCGGCGGCGGGCGCGCGCGTCACCTCCGCGTCGAGCGCGGCCCGTACGGCGTCGGGGTGCGCGTCGAGCAGGTGGCTCACCAGGCGTTCGGTGTCGGGGTACTTGAAGAGCGTGGTGGCGGGCAGGTCGACGCCGAGCCAGGAGCCCAGGTCGGTGGTGAGGGCGGTGAGTTCGACCGAGGTGAGGCCGAGGGTCATGAAGCCCCGGTCCGGTGTCACGGCGTCCGGTGCGTGGCCGGTGCGGCGCAGGGCCGCGGTGATGTGGTCGGTGAGGCGGGCGCGCACGTCGTCCCCCGTTTCCGTGGCGGGTGCTGCGGGTTCTGCGGGAGGTGCGGTGGTGGTGTCCAGGGCCGCTGTCAGCCGGTCCCGGTCGCCGTGCAGGACCACGACCCGCTCCACGCCCAGGCCGAGGGCGGTGTCGAGGGCGTCGAAGGCGGTGTCGGTGTCCAGGGGGACCGAGCCGGTGCGGGCGAGGACGCGGTCCTGGAGCGCCGGGTCGATGCGCATCCCGCCGTCGCGCCACAGCGGCCAGTCCACGGCGAGGGTGGCCCCGTGCCGCTCCCCCGCCTTCCGCCGCTCCGCCCGCCAGGCCGCGAAGGCGTCCAGGGCGCGGTTGGCGGCGCTGTAGTCGGCGCCGCCCGCGTTCCCGGCCGCCGCGGCGAGCGACGAGTACAGCAGCAGGTAGTCGAGCCGGTCGTCGCGGGTGGCGGCGTCGAGGTGGGCGGTGCCCTGGAGCTTGGGCGCGAGGACCCGTTCGGCGGAGGCCCGGCTCTTGTTGACGACGAGCGCGTCATCGAGGACGCCCGCCGCGTGTACGACACCCGTGAGCGGGCCGAACCGCTCGCGCACCGCGCGCACGGCCGCCGTCAGGGCGGCGTGGTCGGTGACGTCGGCGGTGAGGTAGGCGGCGCGGGCGCCGAGGCGTTCGAGTTCCGCGACGGCGGCGGCGGTTCGCTCGTCGGCCGGGGAACGGCCCAGCAGGGCCACGGAGACCGGGCCGACGGCGGCGATACGGCGGGCGGTGTGCAGGCCGAGGCCCCCGGCGCCGCCGGTGACCAGGTAGACGCCGCCGGGCCGGGCCAGCCGTACGCCGGTGGCGTCGGTCGGGGTGGCGACCGGGGCGAACGCCTCCGCCAGGCGGCCCTGGGCGGTGTGTCGGACCTCGGTGCCGAAGGCGTCGCCGGGGGCGGCGTGTGCCTCGGCGAGGAGGGAGGCTGCGGTGGGCTCCGTGGCCGCGTACCGGACCGTCTTCAGCAGGAGTTTCGGCTGTTCGAGCCGGACGCTGCGGGCGAGGCCGCCGACGGCGGCGTGTGCCGGGGCGGGGCCCTGGGAGGCGTAGGCGTAGACCACCGGCAGGGGTTGGGCGAGGCCGACGGCCAGGGCGCGGCAGAGCAGCAGCGTGGAGAGGACGCCGCCCCCGCCCGTGTCCCCGGTGACGTCCCCGGCGGACAGCGCCCACAGGTGTAGCACCGCCCGGGGCGCCCGGCCCTCCGCGCGCAGGGTCTCGACGAGCCTCGTGTAGTGCTCCGCCTCGCCGGGCTCGATGACGAACTCGTCCGGCGCGGTCCGCAGGTAGGACATGCCGGGTCGGACGCGGACGACGGCGGGGTGCAGGGCGCGCAGGTCACGGTGGCGGTGGTCGTCGGTGTCCAGGAGGAGCAGGGGGCCGTTGTCGGGGGTGAGGGGGGTTGAGGGGAGCGGGAGGGGGTGGGTGCTGGGGACGTACAGCAGGGTCGCGGTGTCTTCTGCGGGCGGCGGGGAGGGGGCGCCCTGCGACGGCGACGGCTCGGTTTCCACCGCTGACCGCCCGGCCCGCGACGCTGGCGGCGGCTCGGCCTTCGATGCTGACGGCGCGGCCTCCACAGGCGACCGCTCGGCCTTCGAGGGGGCCGCGTCGCCGAGCCAGTACCGCCGCCGTTCGAAGGGGTAGGTCGGCAGGGGGACGCGCTGGACGGCGCCGGGTACGGGCGTCCAGGCGGGCGCGCCCCCCGCGGCCCACGCCCGTGCCGCCTCGGCCTCCGGCCCGCCCGTACCCTCGGCGCCCACGGAGTCGGCGCCCAGGTAGGCCGGGCACGCCGCCCGGCCCCCCGCGGCCAAGGCGTCCAACGCCGCCGCGAGTTCGTCGGTGCTGGCGGCGACCACCGCGAGCCGGTGCGGCATGGCGCGGCGTCCCGTGCGCAGCGTGTGGGCGACGTCGGCCAGGCTCGCCACCCGCCCGGCGTACAGGTGTCCGGCGAGCCGCCGGGCCAGCTCACGGAGCTGGTCGGCGGACCGCGCGGACAGCGGTACCGCCAGCGGCCCGCGGTCGGCGCCGGTGTGCACGGCCCCGGTGAACTCCTCGATGATCACGTGCGCGTTGGCGCCCCCGGCGCCGAAGGCGCTCACGGCGGCCCGGCGCGGCAGCGGGCTTCCGTCGTCGGGGTCGACGGGGCTGGGCCAGGGTTCCGGCGCGGTGGGCAGCCGGAACGGGGTGCCCTCCCAGCGGATGCCGGGCGCGGGGGCGCCGATGTCGCCCACGGCGGGCAGGGTGCGGTGTCGCAGGGCCATCAGCACCTTGGTGAGTCCGGCCATCCCGGCCGCCGCCTCCAGGTGGCCGATGACGGGCTTGGCCGAGCCGATCACGCAGTGCCCGGGGGCGCCGCCGTCCCGCCCGTAGACGGCGGCGAGCGCCTCCGCCTCGATCTGGTCGCCCAGCGGCGTGCCGGACGCGTGCGCCTCGACGTAGCCGATGGTGCGCGGGGAGACCCCGGCGTCGTCGAGCGCGGCGGCGACGACCCGGGTCTGCGCCTCGGGGCTGGGCACGGAGTAGCCGCCGGTGCGTCCGCTGTGCTGGACGCTGGAGCCGCGCAGCAGGCCGTAGACGTGGTCGCCGGAGGCGAGGGCGTCGTCGAGGGGCCGCAGGAGCAGGGCGCCGACGCCCTCGCCGGGGACGTAGCCGTCGGCGTCGCGGCCGAAGGGGCGGCAGTGCCCGGTCGGGGAGAGCAGGCCGAGTTCGGCGAGGCGCAGGTACTTGTAGGGGTGCAGCGAGAGGTTCACCCCGCCGACGAGGGCGGCGCGGCACTCGCCGCGGCGGAGCGCGTCGGCGGCCAGGTGCAGGGCCACCAGGCTGGCGGAGCAGGCGGTGTCGACGGTGATGCTGGGGCCGGTGAAGTCGAAGAAGTAGGAGATCCGGTTGGACAGGGCGGACGCCCAGGAGCCCGCGATGTCGCCGGTGCCGTCGCGCAGCCGGTCCAGGCCGTGCAGTTGGTAGTCGGTCCACATGGCGCCCGCGAAGACGCCCACGCCCCGGCCGGTCTGCTCGGCGAGCCCTTCGGGGGTGTGCCCGGCGTCCTCCAGGGCCTCCCACGCGGCCTGGAGCAGCAGCCGCTCGTGCGGGTCCATCAACTCCGCCTGCCGGGCGCTGAGTTGGAAGAAGGGCGCGTCGAACTCGGCCACGCCGTCGCAGAAGGCGCCCCAGCGGGAGTAGGTGCGTCCGGGGGTGCCGCGCCGGGGGTCGAAGTAGGGGTCGTGGTCCCAGCGGTCGGCGGGGACGGGGCCGGTGCGTTCCTTGCCCTCGCTGAGGACGTCCCACAGTTCGTGCGGGGTGGCGGCGCCCGGGTAGCGGCCCGCGAGTCCGACGATGGCGAGGGGCTGGTTGGCGGGGTCGGGGTCGGGGCGGCGCGGGGCCGCGGGGACGGTCACCGCCTCGCGTACCGGTTCCGCCGCCACCGCGTACTCGGCGCTCAGGTGGCCCGCGAGGCGCCGTACGGTGGGGTGTTCGAAGAGCAGGGTCGGGTACAGCTCCGTGCCCAGCAGCTCCTCCAGGTCCCCGGCGAGGCTGAGCAGGTCGACGGAGCTGAGGCCGCACTCGTAGAACCCGAGGTCGCGGTCGACGCCGTCGGCGGCGACACCGAGCCGCTGGGCGACCAGGGCGGCGACGCGGTCCTCGAAGGAACCGGACGAGGACCCGGACGCGGGACCGCTCACCACCGGCCGGGCGGGCTCGGTGGGCCGGGGCGGCTCGGCGGGGCGCGGCTGCGCCCGGTCCGTGATCAGCGCCGCCGACCGCACCCGCTTGGCGCGGAAGCCGGTCAGCTCCGCGAGCACCTCGCCGTCCGGCGCGCACACCGCGATGTCGGCCTGGAAGAGTTCGCTGTCGAAGCCGCCGGTGACCGGTCCGGGCACATGGACGAGGTTCTCGGCGCCGATGCCCCCGCGGGCCCGGAACGACTCGACGAACAGCGGGATGTAGGCGTGCCGGGGCGCGCCGAGGTCCTGCTCCGGGAAGAGCAGCATCGGGATCAGGGTGGCGAAGTCCAGGACGGCCGGGTGGGCGTGGAAGTGCCCGAGCTGGTCCGTCGCCTCGTCCGCGAGCCGCATCCGCGCCAGCGCGTGCCCGGGGCCGACGCGGACGGTGCCGGAGGCCCGCATGAACCCGGTGTGGTGGATGTCGAGGGCGCGGACGAAGCCGTACAGCTCGTCGACGCCGACCGTGCGGGGCGCCTCGGCGTCGAGCCGGTCCGGGTCGACGCGCGGCCACGGCCGGTCGCCCGCCGTCTGGTGGAGTTCGGCGGTGCAGTTGGTCTCCCAGGGGGCGTCCGGGGTGCGGTCGGGGCGGCTGCGCACGGTGACGGGCACGGGCGCGCCCGGCTCGGCGTCGCCGAAGGCGACCTCGACGGTGTGGCGGCCGTCCGTCGCCGTCCCGGCGATGGGGGCGTGGAAGACGATGCGGCGCAGTTCGAGGTGGTCGGGGTCGGCCCCGGCGCGCCGGGCGGTGCGCAGGACGAGGTCGAGGAGGAAGACGCCGGGCAGGACCGGCACCTGGTGGACCAGGTGGTCGCGTACGGCCGGGTCGTCCGCGCTGACGCCGGTCCTGGCGCGACGGCCCGCGAGGGGGCGCGGCGGATGCTGCGGGTGCTGGACGGATCGGTTCTCCGGCATGGCTAGATCAGTTCCTCCAGCTCGAGCAGTGGACGGGTCGGCCGGGTGGGCGGGAGGTCCGCCGGGCGGGGACGGTCCGCCGGGTGGGAGCGGTCCGCCGGGCGGGGGCGGTCGAGCCAGTACCGGCGCCGTTGGAACACCGGCGCGGGCAGCGGGGTCCGTACGGCCGTCCGGTCGGTGTCGGGGGCCTCGCGGAGGACGACGTGGCAGTTGGTGCCGCCGAAGCCGAAGGCGCTGAGCCCGGCGCGCCGCACCCCGTGCCGGGGCTGCCAGGACGTGAGCCGGTCCTGGACGCGGAACGGTGAGGTCTCGAAGGCGAACCGGGGGTTGGGGCGTTCGCAGTGCAGGGTGGGCGGGAGCTGCCGGTGCTGGAGGGACAGCACGATCTTCTGGAGTCCGGCCATGCCCGCCGCCATCAGCAGGTGGCCGACGTTGGACTTCACGCTGCCGACGGCGCAGAACTGGCGCTCGTCCGTGGCCGCGCCGAACACGTGCGTGAGGGAGCGCAGTTCCATCGGGTCGCCGATCATCGTGCCGGTGCCGTGCGCCTCGACGTAGGAGACGCTCGCCGGGTCGGCGCCCGCGCGGCGCAGGGCCTCGCGGACGACGTCCTGCTGGGCGTCGGGGTTCGGGGTGGTGAGGCCCATGGTGCGGCCGTCGTTGTTCATGGCCGTCGACTCGATCACCGCGAGGACGCGGTCCCCGTCGCGCAGCGCGGCGTCCAGCGGCTTGACGAGGACGGCGCCCACGCCCTCGCCGGGCACGAACCCGTTGGCGGCGGCGTCGAAGACGTGGCAGGTGCCGTCGGGTGACAGGGCGCGGGCGGCGCTGAGCGACAGGTAGGGCGTCTCGTCGAGGAGCAGGTCGGCGCCGCCGACGATCGCCATCTCGCACTCCCCGAGCAGCAGGGACTGCCGGGCCAGGTGGAGGCTGGACAGCGAGGACGAACACGCGGTGTCCACGGTGAGGTTGGGGCCGCGCAGGTCGTGCAGGTGGGCCAGGTGGGCGGCGATGAAGTTCTGGTTGAGGCCGGTCGCCGTGGCCCGCCCGGGCACGGTGACGCGGGTGCCGTAGGTGCTGGTCCCGGAGCCGACGAAGACGCCCACGGGCCGTCCGTTCAGCTCCTCGCCGCGGTACCCGGCGTCCGCGATGGCCGTCTCGGCGGCTTCGAGGAAGAGCCGGATCAGGGGGTCCATGTGGGCGGCGTCGTCCTCGGGGATGCCGAAGTAGGCGGGGTCGAACTCCTCGATGCCGTCGAGGTAGCCGCCCCACTTGCTGATGCTCATGCCGGGCGCGTACTCGGGCGAGTAGAGGCTGGCGACGTCCCACCGGCCGCGGGGCACCTCGCGGACGCCGGAGCGGCCGTCGCGGAGCAGTTCCCAGAAGGCGGCGGTGTCGGGGGCGCCGGGGAAGCGTCCGGCCATGCCGATGACCGCCAGCGGGGTCGTCGCCGGGGCGGGTTCCGGGGCGGGGGCGGGTTCCGGCGCGGGCGCGGGGGCCGCGGGCCTCGCCTCGGCCGTGGTCCGCGGCTGGTCGCCCGCCCAGCGGCCCAGGCCCTCCGGGTACGTCAGCGTCAGGTGGCGGGCGAGGCGGTCGACGGTCGGGTGCTCCAGGATCACCGAGGGGTCCAGGGCCGTGCCGGTGACCTCTTCCAGCCGTACGACGATGCTGGCGATGAGGATGGAGTCCACGCCGAGGTCCGCGAACGGGCGGTCGGGGGCGATGCGCTGCCGGTCCAGGTCCGTGACGTCGGCGAGGACGCCGGTGAGGTGCGCGGCGCAGCGCTCGGCGAGCCGGGCGGTGTCGTGCTGCTGCTCCATGGGGGCGGCCTCCGGGGTCGCGGCGGGCGGGGCGGTGACCGCCACCGGCGCGGCGGCCACCACCGGCGCGGCGGCCACCACCGGCGCGGCGGCCACCGTCGGCGTGGCGGTCACCACCGGCGTGGCGGTCACCGTCGCGACGGCCGCCAGGTTGACGTCCCCCGCGGTCGCCAGCGCCGCGTCGAGCAGGGTGAGGCCGTCCTCGGGGCGCAGGGCGGTGAAGCCGAGTTCGCCGTAGCGGGGGGTGACCACCTCGCCCATGCCGATGCCGGACCAGCTTCCCCAGGCGAGGGAGAGCCAGCGGGTGGCGGTGCCGCGGCGCCGGGCGTGGGCGGCGGCGAAGGCGGCGTAGTCGTCCAGGGCGGCGTTGGCGGCGGCGTAGTCGCTGAGCCCGACGGCGAGTTCGGGCAGCCAGGCGGAGAGGGAGGAGTAGAGGACGACGAAGTCGGGCGCGTCGTCGCCGAGCGCCCCGGCGAGCGCGGACAGGGCGGGGCCCTTGGGTTCCCAGGTGGTGTCGAACTCGTGCGGCGGCTTGTGCACGAAGGCGGGCGTGGGCGACACCGCGCCCGCGCAGTGCAGCACCCCGGCCGGGGGGCCGAAGCGGGCGCGCACCTCGTCGAGGAAGGCGGGGAGCCGCCCGGGGGTGCCGTGGCCGACCAGGACCTCGGCCCCGGCCGCCTCCATCCGCGTGACGGCCGCCGCGCACGGGGCCCACCAGTCGTCCGGGGTGGCCTGGGCCCACTGCGCGCGGGGCGGCAGGGCCCGGCGTCCGGTGAGCGCGATCCGCCGGGCGCCCCTCGCCACGAGCAGTTCGGCGGCGGCGAGGCCGAGGCCGCCGGTGCCGCCGGTGACGAGGTAGGGCCGGTGCGCGGTGACGGTGACCGTGCCGAGGTGACCGGGACCGCCGGGCGTCCCGGAGGGCGCCGTCCCCGTCGTCCTGACCTCGCGGGTGCCGTGGGCGTAGCGGACCTCGGCGCTGCCGGTCCCGGCGGCGTACTCGGCGGCGGCCAGCGCCAGGGGGCCCGGCAGACCGGCGGCGGGCAGGGCGTCGTACTCGACCGTGACGGCGGTGACGGCGGCGTACTCCGCGCCGACGGCACGGACGCATCCGGCGACGCGGGCGGCGGTGAGGACGGCGTCGCCCGCTGCGGCGGGGCGGGACGCGGCCGAGGGGCGCGGGTGGACCACGGTGACCGGGTGGCGGCGGGCCCGTGCCGCCAGCTCCTGGAGCAGCGCGAGTCGGCCCTCGTGGCGGGGCGGGGCGCCGGGGGCCGCGAAGGCGTCCACGAGGTCGACGACCAGGTCGAACGGCTCGTGGGCGGTCAGTTCCTGGCGCAGGACGCGCAGGGTGGCGTCCCGGTCGCCGAGGTCAGCTTCGAGGGTGCGGGCGCTCGGCAGCGGCACGGGGGACGGTTCGCGCAGGACGACCACGGTGGGCGTCGCGAGCCCGGCGACCTCCTCCAGCAGCCCGGCACCGGCCTCCGCACCGGCCAGGACGAGGACGCTCCGGGGTGACCGCTGCGGCTGCCCGAGGGCCTCGGGGGTCCAGACGGGGCGCAGGAGGCGCAGGTTCCCCTCGGGAGCCGGTGTCTCCGCCGCCTTGGGGCCGTACTCCGTGGAGTGGTCGAACGGCCGGGCGGGGAACGGCACGCGGCGCCGCCCCGGTGCGACCGGCCAGGTCACGGACTCCCCACCGGCCCAGCGCCGGGCGAGGTCCGACTCCACGGGCCCGGTGGACGGCGCGGGCGCGGCGGCGTCCGTCACCAGCCCGGGGGCCGCCCGTCCCGCGAGGTAGGCGTCGAGCGCGGCGACGGCCTCGTCGGCCGAGGCGGCGACCACGGCCAGCCGCGCGGACAACGGCTCCTGCACCACCCCGGAGGTGTGCGCGAGGTCGGCGAACTCGGCGGGCCGTCGCCGCAGTTCGTCCCTGAGCAGGGTCGCGTAGGCCCGCAGCCGGGTGTGGTCCGGCGCCGACAGCACCAGCGCGGACGCCCGCCCGTCGACCGGCGCGGCGCTCCCGGCGGCGGGCGGCGGCTGCGGCGCCTCCTCGACGACGACGTGGGCGTTGGCCCCGCCGAACCCGAAGGCGCTGATCCCGGCGCGCAGCGGCATCGGCGCTCCCCCGGCGTCCACGGGTCGCCACGGCCGCGCCTCGCGCAGTATCCGGAACGGGCCGCCGTCGAGCCGCAGGTGCGGGTTGGCGCGCTCACCGACGGGGTTCGGCGGCAGGGTGCGGTGCTCCATGGCCAGCAGCACCTTCAGCAGGGCGGCGATCCCGGCGGCGGACTCCAGGTGCCCGATGTTCGACTTGACCGCGCCCAGGTGGCACCAGGGGGCGTCGGCGGTCGCGCCGAGCCGTTCGAAGGCGGTGGTCAGTCCGGCGATCTCGATGGGGTCGCCCAGCTTGGTGCCGGTGCCGTGCGTCTCCACGTACGACACCCCGCGCGGGTCGGCCCCGGCGCGCTCCAGGGCGGCGGTCACGACCTCGGCCTGGGCCTCGGGGCGGGGCGCGGTGAGCGAGTGGGCGCGCCCGCCGTGGTTGACGGCGCTGCCGCGGATGACGGCGCGCACCGGGTCCCCGTCCGCGAGCGCCCGGTCCAGCGGTTTGAGGACGACGACGCCGACGCCCTCGCCGCGCACGAACCCGTCGGCGCGCTCGTCGAACGTCCAGCAGCGGCCGGTGGGCGACAACATGCCCGCCTGCCCGAGCGAGTCGAACCAGCGCGGGTTGAACAGGGCGTTCACGCCACCGGCGAGGGCGAGGTCGCACTCCCCCGCCTCCAGCGCGGCGAGCGCCCGGTGCAGCGCGGTGAGGGAGCTGGAGCAGGCGGTGTCGACGACCTCGCTGGGCCCGCGCAGGTCCAGCAGGTACGACAGCCGGTTGGCGATGACGCTCTGCACGTGGCCGGTGATGCTGTGGGCGGCCACCCGCTCGCCCGTCCGGCCCAGCAGGTCGGCGTAGTCGGAGAGGGTCGCGCCGACGAAGACGCCGGTACGGCTGCCCGCGAGGGAGGACGGCCGGATGGCCGCGTTCTCGACGGCCTGCCAGCCCGCCTCCAGGAATAGCCGCTGCTGGGGGTCCATCAGGCTCGCCTCGCGCGGGGACACGGCGAAGAACTCGGCGTCGAAGGCGAGCACGTCGTCGAGGAAGCCCCCGGTGGGCGCCGGGTCGCCGAAGCGCTCCACCGGGCCGGGTCCGACCAGGTCGTGCCCCTCGACCAGGTGCCGCCAGTACGCCGCGAGGTCCGGGGACCCCGGCAGCCGCCCCGCCATGCCGATGACGGCGACCGGGGGCATGGTCCCACCGGGAACCGGAGCGGGGGCGGGAGTGGGAACGGGCGCGGGAGCCGGAACGCCAGCGGGAGGCAGGGTGACGGTCGGGGCCTCGTCCGTCTGTGGGGCCACCGGTACCGGCGTGTCCCCCAACGCGGCGGTCAGCGCGGCGATCGTCGAGTGCTGGTAGAAGACCACGGGCGTGAGCGTCAGGCCCAGCAGTTCGTTGAGGCGGTTGGCGAAGTCGGTGAACAGCATGGAGTTGAAGCCGAGGTCACCGAACTCGGCCGTGTCGCCGAGCTGCGCCACGGGCACCTTGAGCAGCCTGGCGGCCTCCGCGCGCAGCAGTGCGCGCAGGTCGGTGCCCGGCGCCTCGGGGGCCCGGCGTTCGGCGACCGGCGCGGGTGCGAGTGCCGCGCCGATGCGCCGCTGGTCGCCGTGGCCGACGAGGACGCGGGGGCGGCCGAGGCGGAGCGCGGCCTCCAGGGCGGCGAGGGCGGCCGGGGTGCCGATGGGGACGAGGCCGAGCGTGGTCTCGGTGAGTCGGCGCACCGCGTCCGGCATCCGCATCCCGCCGTCCCGCCACAGCGGCCAGGCGATCGACACGGACGTCCCGGACCGCTGCCCCGCCGCCACCAGGCGCGCGCGCCGCTCGGCGTAGGCGTCCAGGAAGCGGTTCGCGGCGCAGTACGACGTCTGTCCGGCGTTGCCGAGGGTGCCGACGTAGGACGACATCAGGACGAAGAAGTCCAGCGGGTCGTCGGCGGTCGCCTCGTCGAGGGCGACGCAGCCGACCGCCTTCGGCGCGAGGACGGCACGCACCTGGTCGGCGGTGCGGGAGCGGGCCGGGCCGTCGTCCAGGACGCCCGCGGCGTGGATGACGCCGTGGACGGGGCCGTGGACCCGGCGCGCGTCGGCCAGCGCGGCGGCGAGGGCGGCCGGGTCGGCCACGTCGGCCCGCACCTCGTGCACGGCCGGGTCGGAGCTGGCGGGCGCGGTGGAGCGGCTCACCCAGGTGACGCGGGCCCCGTGGCGTTCGACGAGGTGGGCGGTGAGCAGGCGGCCGACGCCGCCCCGGCCGCCGGTGATGACGTAGTGGCCGCCGCGCCGGAACGGCGCGGGTCCGGCTGGGGACTTGGGGGCCTGCCGCCAGGCGCGGGCGAGGAGGCCGTCGCCGGTGAGCCGTCCCTCGGGGGTGTCCAGCGCGGACAGCACCTGGGCGAGGCCGGGTTCCGGCGCGTCCTCCGCGACCTCCAGGCGCACCGAGCGGAAGCCCGGCACCTCGTGCTCCAGGGCCCGCCCGAAGCCGGACGCCAGCGCCGCCGCCGGGTCGTCGTGGTCGGGGCGGGTGAGGTTCACGTAGGTCACGGCACCGAGCCGGGCGAGGGCGTGCAGGGCGTCGGGCGCCTCGTCCAGGGCCCGGGGCAGCGGTCCGCGCGGGCCGTCCAGACCGCGCCGGTCCACGACGACCAGCCGCCGTCCGGCCTCCGGGTTGATCCCGGTCAGCTCCCGGACGTGGTCCGCCGTCCCCGCCCAGGCGGGCGTGCCGCCCACGACGACGACGGCCGCACCGGCAGCGTCGGTCCCGGCCGGGGTGGCGGGCGTCCAGTCGGGGACGTGGAGTTCGGCCGCGGTCTCTGAAGGCGCCTGCGGCTCCTCGGTCACGGGCAGCCAGTGCCGGACGCGGGCGAACGGGTAGCCCGGCAGGGACACCCGCCGTCCGTCCCGCGTCGGCAGGATGTCGGCCCAGTCGAGCCGGGCGCCCTGGCACCACAGCCGGGCCAGCTTGGTCAGCTCACCGTGGGCGGCGAGGGTGCGGAGGACCTCGGTGGCGGCCGGGGTGCCGTCGAAGACGTCCCCGAGGCGGGTGTCGTCGTCGGCGCGGCCGGTGAGGGCGCCGTCGACACCGCGGACCGCCTCCGCGAGGGGGCCGTCGTGCGCGGTGATCTCCTCCAGGCGTGCGGCGAGTTCGTCGAGGCCGTCGACGACGAGGGCGAGCCGGGTGGGGTGGGCCTCGCGGCCCTCGCGCAGGGTGAAGGCGATGTCGCGGAGGCCGGGCCGCGGCCCGGCCGCCGTGCGCAGGTGGGCGGCGAGCCGGGCGCAGGACTCGCGCAGGCGGTCCTCGTCCCGCGCCGAGAGCACGACCAGCTCGGGCGCGGCGGACGTCTGCGGTGGCGTAGGCCGCTCGGGGGCCTCCTCGACGACCAGGTGGACGTTGACGCCGCCCGCGCCGAAGGAGCTGAGGCAGGCCCGGCGGGGCGCTCCGGCCGGGGCGGCGGGCCAGGCGGCGGTGTCCTGCTGCACGTGGAAGGGCGTGGCGTCGAAGTCGATGTCGGGGTTGAGGCGCGCGGAGTGCAGGGACGGCACGAGCGTGCGGTGCCGCAGTTGCAGGAGCACCTTGGTGAGCCCGGCGAGGGCCGCCGCCGCCTCGGTGTGCCCGATGTTGCCCTTGACGCTGCCGACGGGGACGGTCGCCGGGCCGTTCCCGGGGCCGAACGCCTTGCCCAGGCCGCGGATCTCGATGGGGTCGCCCAGCGGGGTGCCGGTGCCGTGCGCCTCGACGTAGCCGATCTGCGCGGGTTCGACCCCGGCCCGGCGCAGGGTCCGTGCGATGAGGTCGGCCTGCGCCTGGGGGCTGGGCACGGTGAAGCCGTTGGTGCGTCCGTCGCTGTTGGTGCCGACGGCCCGGATGACGCCGTAGACGTGGTCGCCGTCCGCGAGGGCGTCGCGCAGCGGGCGCAGCAGCACGGCGCCGACGCCCTCGCTGGTGACCATGCCGTCCGCGTCGGCGCCGAAGGGGTGGCACCGGCCGGTCCGCGACAACATGCCGAGCTGGGCGTACTGGATGCGCCGGGCGGGGTGCAGGATCAGGTTCACGCCGCCCGCGAGGGCGGCGGAGACGGTGCCCGCGCGCAGCGCGTCGACGGCGAGCTGGAGGGCGACCCCGGAGCCGGAGCAGGCGGTGTCGACCGCGACGCTCGGACCGGTGAAGTCCATGAAGTACGAGACCCGGTTGGCGAGTTGGTAGAGGTCGCTGTTGGGGTACCTGCTGTGCCCGTCGAGGGCGGCGTTGGCGCTGAGGACGGCGTAGTCGGGGCCCATCGAGGCGACGTAGACGCCGACGTCGCGGCCGAGGTCGGCGGCGGTGTGCCCGGCGTCCTCCAGGGCGTGGTGGGCGGCCTGGAGGAAGAGCCGCTGCTGGGGGTCCATGGTCTCGGCCTCGCTGGGCGCGAGGTGGAAGAACTGGGCGTCGAACTCGTCGACGCCGTCGAGGAGTCCGCCCGCGGAGGTGTAGGTGCGGTCGGGTCCGCCGCGCGGGTCGACGACGTCGCGCCGGTGCCAGCGCTCGGCGACGTCGCCGAGGGACTCGGCGCCCGCCTTGAGGTTCTCCCACAGCTCGGCGGTGTCGCGGGCGCCGGGGTAGCGGCCCGCGATGCCGACCACGGCGATGCCGTCGGACGGGCCGGGGCCGGGGTCGGCGGGCGGCGGCGCGGGCTGGGGCTCGGGCTGCCGTTCCCGCACTTCGGTCACGGGTTCCCGGGTGGGTGGTGCCAGCGCGGCGGCGAGCGTGCCGAGGGTGCGGTGTTCGAAGAACAGCGTCTTCGGGAGCCGTCCGAAGGTCTTCTCCAGGGCGACGGTCGCGTCCACGATCTCCAGCGACTCCAGCCGCAGGGACTCCAGCGTGGTGTCCGGTGTCAGCCCGGCCGCGGGCAGTCGCTTCAGCCGTGCGACGACCGTGCGTACGGCGTCGAAGGCGTCGCCCGTGCCACCGGTGGCCGTCTCCCGGGCCGCGGGTGCGGGGGCGGTCGGCGGGGCCGTCTCGCCGGTGACGGCCTGGTGCAGTGCCGCCGGGTCGGTGAGTTCGTCCGCGAGCAGCGCGAGGGTCTCGCGCCGGGCGGCGTCACCGGCCGCGCTGCCGCCGGGCTGGGGGGCGGGGCGGGGCGCGTCCGGGTCCGGCGCCTCGGCCGCGGCGCCCTCGTCGGGCTGGAAGACCAGGGCGGCGAGGTCGGTGAGGCTGGCCCGGAAGACCTGGGCGTCCGGGCCGGGTTCGGGTTCGCCCATCGCGGTGTGGAAGAAGGCGCGCGCCGGGGCGTTGCGGTCCGTGGGCCGGTGCTCGGCCCTCAGGTGCGCGGGGCCGTCCGTGGCCGTGACGGCGCGGGCGACGGCGGCGAGGAAGGCGTGCTCCACGCCCCGCCCGAGGACGCGGCAGCTCAGCAGGAAGGTGTCGAGCAGGACGTCGCCGTCCCGTTCGCGGGTGACGGCGGCGCCGACCAGCCCGTAGTCGCCGAACCGGTCGTGGACCTCCGCCACCCAGCAGCGGGCCCCCTCGGCCCGCAGTCGGCGCAGGTCGGACTCGGTGCGGCGGAGGGGGGCCAGGTTGAACTGGTTGGTGCGCTGGGTGAGCTGGGCGAAGCGGGCGAGGTCGGTCTCGTCGGCCTCGTGGACGTCGACGCGCAGGCCGAGGCCCTCGATGAAGCGGGCCAGCGAGGGGGCCGCCTCCTTGGCCTCCTCGCGGCGCCGGGACGCCTGGTACATGGCGGTGCGGCGGCGGTCCTCGTCGGTGACCTCGGCGCGGTCGAAGGCCCACAGCCGGGCGAGGAACGCGGGCCAGTCGGCCTCGTCCCAGGGCAGCCGCAGGGCGAGCACCCGGGGCTGCGCGGCGCGGACGGCGGCGACCTCCACGGGGTTGTCGTCGAGGAAGACGAAGGAGTCGAGGCCGACGCCGAGTTCGGCGGCGAGCGCCTCGATGTTGGCCGGTTTGGGGTTCCAGTCGACGCGGCGGGCGGCGATGTGCTCGGGCCGCAGCGGCATCTCCGGGCGCTGCCGGAACACCTCCTCGACGTCCTCGGCGGAGTTCTTGCTGGCCAGGCAGATCAGCACGCCCTCGTCGTGCCGTCGTACCGCCCACTCCTGGAGCCGTCGGTGGGCCTCGCCCAACTGGACGCCGCGGGGGCCGTCCTCGCCGACGACGCCGCGCCACAGGGTGTTGTCGCAGTCGAGGACGAGCACCTTGAACGGCTTGCCGAGCAGCGCGTGGACGTGCCGGACGACGGCCGTGGCCAGGGCGGTGCAGGCTTCGGGCGTGTAGGGGATGGAGGCGTGTTCCTCGCGTGCGGCGTCGTGGTGGTCGGCCACCCAGTGGCCGTCACGGCGGTCCTCAAGGCGTACGAGGTGCACGCCCCGGGCGCCCTCCAGCGCGCCCCGTACCCGGTCCTCCAGCGCCGCCAGTTCGGGGCCGCGCCGGTCGGCGGCGGGCGGGGAGGCGGGGCAGAGCGCGATGAGCAGGGGCACCGCGAAGCGTTCGGCGGCGGCGCGGGCGGCGGCGGCGAACTCGTCGGCGGTGCGTTCCCCGTCGGCGCCCTCCGGCCAGTCCTCGGCGCGCAGCAGGACGGCGTTGCAGCCGCGCCGGTTGGTGGCGAAGGCGCTGTCGGGGGCGAGGAGTTCCTGGAAGACCTGGCCGTAGGAGGTGAGGTCCACGGCCAGGTCGAGGCCGAGGCGGTCGGTCCAGTGGGCCAGCGGCTGGCGCAGGGGGTCGGTGGTGAAGGTGGCGGCGACGGCGAGGGTGCCGGACCTGCCGGTGGGCTCGGCCGGTGGCTCCTGCGGGAACTCGTCGAGGACTTCCGTGCTGCCCGCGTCGGTTCCGGTGGCGATCCGGTGGACGACGGCGGCGGCGACCGGTTCGACGGCGAGTGCGGTGTCGTCGGTCATGCTGTCGGCGAAGGTGGTCGCCAGCCGCGGTGGCCGCACGAGCAGCGCGGCGAGGCCGGGGTGGTCGACGGTGACGGCCTCCACCAGGCCCTCCACCGCCCGTTTCGCGGCGGTGTAGTGGGACAGTCCGCGATGGGGTGCGGGTGCGTAGGCGGAGGAGACGGCGACGACGACGCCCCCGGTGGGCGGGTCGGCGGTGAACGCGGCGAGGGGCGCCTGGACGAGCCGCAGCGCCTCCGCGACGTGTTCGCCGGAGCGGGTCACGGTGTCCGGGTGGAGGTCCATGGGGCGGGCGGGCGGTCCGGCGTTGAGGACCAGCAGGTCGACGGGGCCGTCCTGGTCGCGGATGGTCCGGCTCAGCCCGGCGCACCAGGCGGGGTCGCCCACGTCGCCCTGGTGCGGGTGGACGCGGGCGGCGTCGGGGCCGAGGGCGGCCAGCAGCGCCTCGGTCTCGGCGGTGCTGTCGCGGTAGGCGACGTGGACGGTGGCCCCGGCGAGGGCCAGCGCCTGGACGAGGGCGGCGCCGAGGCCGCGGCTGCCGCCGCACACCAGGGCGGTCCTGCCGCGCAGCGGCCGGGCGTCCCCGAGCAGGGCGCGCAGCCGTGCCGGGTCGGAGGGGGCGGCCTCGCGGCGGGCGAACGCGCGCACCTCGACGCGGGCGGTGGTGTGTCCGGCGGTGACGTCGCCGGTCAGCCGGAGGGACCGGTAGCGCGGGTCGACGTCCGCGAGCACGGCCCGCGCGGTGAACCCGTGCCCCGCGCCGCCGCTGGCGGTGAAGTCGGCGTCGATGCCGCTGACCAGGGCGGCCCGGCCGGGGATCTCCATCCCGGCGAGCTGGCTGGCCCAGGCGAGCACGCTGACGTGCTCGGGTCCGACGCCCCGGCGGGTGAGGCCGCGGGCGTCGGTGAAGCGGCCGAGGGCCCGCCAGTCGGGGCGGTAGCGGGTGCCCGCCCCGGTGCCGGGGACGAGGTCCTCCAGGGGGGTGCGGGCGGCGGCGTCGGTGAAGCGGGGCGGGGTGGCGTCGTCCGGGGCGGGGTGGACGGGGCCGGTGTCGTAGCGCACGTCGATCTCGGCGAGCGCGCGGCGGCCGTCCAGCAGGCGCAGGACGGTGGCGTGCGGGCCGTCGGGCGCGGACTGCCAGGTGTAGCGCTGGTCGGCGTAGACGGGGCCGAGGAAGCGGGCCCGCAGGGAGGCCAGGCGCTGGCCGCCGTCCGCCGGGGGTTCGGTCAGGGCGAGGGCGTGCAGGACGCACAGGGCGCCGTGGGCGACCGGTTGCCCGAAGGGGGTCTGCCGGGCGTACGCCGCGTCCAGGTGCAGGGGGCTGGCGTCCCCACCGGCCTCGGCGAAGTCCAGGACGTCCTGTCGTGTGACGCGGAAGTCACCCGCGACGACGTGGGGCTGCATACGCCGTTGTTCCTCCAGTCGGGTCGGTCGGCGTTCCGGGGCCTGCGGTCGCTGGCGCGGCCCGTCAGCCGCGGGTTCCGGCGGCCTCCCGGGCGGCGCGGATCCTGCGGGTCAGCCCGGTGAGCACGTTGCCGGGGCCGATCTCCCGCAGTTCGCAGTCGGGGAGGGTGAGCAGGTGGTGCACGGTGTCGGTCCAGCGGACCGGGGACCACAGCTGACGGCAGAGCAGGTCGCGGATGTCGCCGTCGCCGTACGGGCGGGCGGTCGCGTTGGCGATGACGGGGATCTTCAGCCGTCCGAAGACGTACTGCCCCAGGAACCGGTCGAGGCGTTCGGCCGCGGGCCGCATGTGCCGGGAGTGGAAGGCGCCGCTGACGGTGAGCGGCACGACCGCGTCGGCGCGCGGTGCCAGCGCCCGGGAGACCCGCCGTACCCCTTCCGGGGTGCCGGAGATCACGATCTGGTCGGGGGCGTTGAGGTTGGCGAGGTCGGTGTCGGTGTCGGCGGCGTCCAGGGCCTCGCGCACCTCGGACTCGGTCAGCCCGATCACCGCGGCCATCGCGCCGGGCCCGGCCTCGGCCATGAGGGCGGCGCGCTGGGCGACGATCTCCAGGCCGGTGCGGAAGTCGAAGGCACCGGCGGCGAAGAGCGCGGCGTACTCCCCGAGGCTGTGTCCGGCGACCACGTCGGGGATCACCCCGGTGGTGCGTACGGCGTCCACGTAGGCGAGGGCGTCGACGACGTACACGGCGGGCTGGGTGTAGCGGGTGTCCGCGAGGCGTTCCGCGGGTCCGTTGAGGCACAGGTCGGTGATGGAGTAGCCGAGCGCGGCGTCCGCCTGGCGGACCAGGTTGGGGTAGGAGGCGAGCAGTTCCGCCCCCATGCCGACCCGTTGGGAGCCCTGCCCGGCGAAGACGTGGGCGACAGTCATGTTCCGCTCCCGGGTGAGGTCATGGCGGTCAGGCGGGCCAGCCGGTCGGTGAGGACGTCCGCGGCGCCGCGCATCAGCCAGTCGGCGATCTCGTCGACGTGCCGGTTGCGCCAGTCCTCCCTCGGGGTGCCGCGCAGCCGGGAGTTGAGGGCGCCGAGGGCGGGGCCGCAGTTGATCTGGTAGTCGACCTGGTGCTCCTCCGAGCCGCTCATGGCGAGCCGGATCGACTGCACGAAGTACGCCTTGAAGACCAGCAGCATCCGGTGCTTGGGGTCCCGCTCCGCGAGGGCCAGCGACTCGGGGTTGGCCTGGGCGTAGTAGGCGCGGGTCTCCTGCCACACCTGGTCGAAGGTGCGGCGGAAGTAGCGGCGCTGGAGCTGGTCGGCGGTCTGCTCGTCGAGGTCTTCCAGGGAGTCGTGGCGGCGGTACAGCTCGTAGAGCTTGTTGGCGCGCGCCGGGTAGAACAGGCCGCGGCGCAGCACCTGGGCCTTCGCGCCGGTCTCCAGCATGTCCCCGGCGGGGACGACGGTCATGTCCTGCACCTCGGCCCGCTGGAGCATGTCCTTCACGCGGTCGCTGGTGCCGCACTCGGCGGTGCACTGGTTGACGCTGCCGGTGAGCGCGAAGTCGGCGCCGAGCACGAACGCGGCGGCGACCGCCTCGGGTACGCCGAGGCCGCCCGCGGCGCCGACCCGGACGGCCGCGGCCGGGGGGAAGGCGCGGCCCGCGGCGTCCCGCTGCCGGACCATGTCGGGCAGCAGGACGACCAGTTGGCGCTGGTCGGTGTGGCCACCGGAGTCGGCCTCGGCGCACAGGTCGTCGGCGAGGGTGATCCGTTCGGCGAGGGCGGCCTCCTCGGCGGTGACGGCGCCCTCGGCGAGCAGCTCCGCGACCAGGGCGCGCGGCGGCGGGTCGAGGAAGTACTGCGCGACCTCGGGCCTGGACACCTTCGCCATGACCCGGTTCGGCACGTGCACGGAGCCGTCGCGGGCGCGGCGCAGGCCGCTGATCCGGTACTGGACCAGCGGCCGGGTGGGGACGATGAAGGACGCCGCCTCCACCCGGCGCACCCGGTGCGCGAGGAACAGGCGGACCTGTTCCTGTTCCTTGGCCTGGTTCTCGTGCGAGGCCAGCAGGTTGAGGCCGTAGGGGCCGTCGCCGATCTCCCGCTCGAAGCGGCGGATGGCGGAGACGACCCGCTCGGCGCGCAGTCCGCCGGTGCCGAAGTAGGACAGCAGCCCGGCCCGGCCCATGCGGATGACCATCTCCTCGGAGGCGACGGCCTTGTACATGGAGCCCGCAGCGTAGGCGTACCGCACGTTGTGCTCGGCGCGGAACGCCGCGCTGCCCAGTGCCTCGGCGCGGACGCGGTCCTGGCCGTCGGCCGGGTGGACGGCCCGCGCGAGCGATGTGGTCATCCCTGCTCCTTAGCCCCGTCGTGTTCGGTACGGCGTCGGTGCCTCGTCGCTGGCGCCCTTGTCAGGCGGTGCCGCCCGCCTTGCGCTGCTCGTAGCGTTCGAGGATCGCGGGCATCTCGGCGCTGACGAAGCCGAGGAAGCGCTCCATGTTGGCGAGTCGCTTCAGGCGTTCGTCGGAGGCGTTCTCCTTGCGGAGCGCGGCGAGGCCGTCGGCGGCGATGCGGTGGAAGTCGGGGAACTCCGAGAAGATGCCGCGCACCTTGGGGCCCCAGCTGTTCTCCCGCAGCCGGATCGTGTAGTTCTCGTCCAGCGACCCGCTGCGCTCGAAGACGCTGACGGGGTCGTTCTCGGGGGTGAGCTGGTCGACGATCCGGTCGATCGCGGCGCGCGGGACGCCGAGGGACTTCTCGATGTCGGCGGCGGTCTGCTCGGGCGGGTCGCAGATCATCATGTAGCCGACGACCCGGCCGCGGTCGTGGGGCATCCCGTCGTTCTCGAAGTAGTACTGGGCGACCTTCTCGACGAAGGCCGTCTGGCCTTCGGTGAGGGGGGTGATGGTGGCGGTCTGCTCGGTCATGCGGCGCTCTCCTCGCGTGCGTCCGGAAGGTCAGGCGGCGGTGCGGTGCTCGGCCCAGCGCTTGGACATGTCGGCCAGGTCGCCGACGATGTGGCCGAACAGCTCCTCGATCTCGGCGATGCGCTTGCGCCGGTCGTCGTCGGCGTCGGCGAGCACCTCCAGGCCGAACTGGAAGATCCGGTGGTACTCGGGCCAGCTCGCGAAGGTGTCGGAGACCGCCTTGGGGTAGCCGTCGTCGACGAGGCGGTAGCGGGTCTCCTCGCCGGGGGTCTCGACGCGCTGGTAGAGACCGGCCAGGGTGAGCTGCTCGATGAGCTGCTCGATGGCGTCGGGGGTGGCGTCCACCGCGGCGCAGATCTGGTCCACGGTCTGCTCGATGGGGTCACTGATGATCATCCACGCCATGACCCGGCCCTTCTCCCAGGTCACGCCGTGGGCCTCGTGGTAGTGCCGGGCCACCTGGTCCACGAAGGTGCGTTCGCCCTCGGTGAGGGTGGCGTAGGTCTTGTCCGTCGTACTCGTCACTGGTCCCGCCTCTCGGTTCGGCGTCCGGCCGCTGCGGCCCCGTGGGACGCGGGGGGAAGCCCAGCGTCCGCTGGAGCCAGCCGCCAAGCCTGGTCGACGGGGGCGCGCACCCGCCCCCGGAACGCCCCCAGCAGCGACCCCAGTTCGGGGTGCCAGGGGGCAGGGGTCGGCTACCTGGGGGTGGTGGGGCGGCGCGGGCCGTCGGCTCGGCACGGCGGTGCCGGGGGCCCGCTCGGGGGGATCAGGCGGAGGCCCACATCTCGTCGGCCTGGGAGGCCGGTCCGGCGGCCAGGGCGCGGCCGAGTTCGGCGCGCTTGGCGATGCCCAGCTTGGCGTAGGCCTGGCTGAGGTGCCACTCCACCGTCTTGACGGTGACGAACAGCGCCTGGGAGATCTCCCGGTTGCTCAGTCCGGCCGCCGCCTTGTGCGCCACGCGCTCCTCGGCGGGCGTCAGCGGGGCGCGCTGCTGCGGTCCGCCGCGGGCCTGGCGGACCCCGGCGAGCCGGAGTTCGCTGCGGGCCGTGGCCTCCAGCACGGACGCGCCGATGCGCTGGGCGGTGTCCATCCCGGCCGTGAGGCGGCGCCGGGCGGCGGCGCGGCGGCCCTGGCGGCGCAGCGCCGCCCCCAGGGCGACCTGGACGCGGGCGCGTTCGAGGAGGTACGGCGAGGAGGCGAGGAGGTGTTCGGCGCTCTCCAGCATCTCCAGCCCCTCGTCGCCACCGACGATCTCGCCGTAGGTGCGCAGCGCGGCGGCGAGCGGCCGGGGGGCGCCGAAGGCGCGGGCGCGTTCGGTGACGTCGGCGGCGAGGGCGCGGGCGGCGCGCGGTCCGGTGGTGATGGCGAGCGCCTTCGCGGCGTCCGACAGGTACTCGGAGGACGCGGACGGGTACAGCCAGCCTTCCTGGTCCGCGAGGTCCCGGCACTCGGTCAGTTCGCGCAGCCCGGTCTCGAAGCGGTCCTGCCGGATGCGCAGCCGGATGCGGGCGATGCGCAGCGGCACGAACAGGGCGCTGCGCGGCAGCCGTCCGGTCAGGCCGTGGCGGTGGAGCGCCTCCTCCGCCTCGTGCAGCCGGTCGGTCTCGATGAGGCAGTGGGTGAGCACCGCGGCGGCCAGGGGCACGCTGGCCAGCATCAGGGAGTGGCCCTCGTGCTGGCGCAGCAGGCGGCGCGCCCCGGTCTCCGCCTCGGCGAGCCGTCCGGTGTCGAGGAGGACGCCGCCGAGCAGGCTGGCGGAGGTGGCGGCGGCGAGCAGGTGTCCGGCGTTCAGGGCGCGGTGGGCGGTCTCCCGCAGGGCGCGTTCGGCGGACTCGGCCTCGTCGCACTGGCTGAGCGCCCAGGCGGCGACGACGGTGTCCGTGAGTTCGGTGTCCTCGGCCGGGAGGGGGGCGTCGTCGGGGACCGCGGCGGCGGCCAGCCGGGCGACCCGGGTGACGGACAGGCCGCGGGAGAGCGCCTCTATGGCGGCGTGCGCGCGGGGGGCGCCCACGGCGGGCAGGCGGTCGGTGGGCCAGTGGCCGGGGGTGGTGCGGGCCACCACCGCGGCGACGGTGCGGGCGGCCTGGTCGGTGGGGTCAGGCACGTCCTGTTCGTCGCGCAGGGCGCCGGTGACCGCGAGCACCCGCAGGGCCTCGTCGTAGCGGGCGGCGGCGGTGAGCGCGACGGCCAGTTCGAGCCGTAGTCGGCAGCGGACGACGGGGTCGTGGGTGCGGCGCAGGGCCTCCCGCAGGTGTTCCACGGCCTCGGGCTGCCGGGCGCGCAGTTCCGCCGAGCCGAGCTGGCCCAGTATCCAAGGGTCGCGTTCGGCGTTGGAGTCCGCGAGCGCCCGGCGCAGGTAGCGGGTGGAGTCGCCGGGTTCGACGCGGCGCATCGCCTCGACGGCGGCGGCGCGCAGGGTGCGGACCGTCCAGGGGTCGTTGCCGGGTTCGGTGCGGCACAGGTGCTCGGCGACGGTGACGATGTCGGCGCCGGAGGCATGCAGCGTGTAGGCGGCCCGCCGGTGGACCTGGCTGCGGGTTTCCGAGGACATCCGGGAGTACACGATGGGTCGTACGACGGAGCGCCGGAAGGCGTACGGCAGGCCGGGGTTGAGGACGCCCGCCTCGCGCAGGACGTGGGCCGCCTGGAGCGCCTCGGAGTGGCTGAGCCCGGCGGCGGCGGCGCAGTGCCGGGGTTCGGCGTCGTCACCGAGGACCGCGACGGCGTCCGCGAGGGCCTGCGCGGCCTGCGGTAGGTCATGTAGTTGGCGCACCACCTCCTTGGCCATCCGGGCGGGGGCCAGGTGGGGGATGGTCTCGGCGGCGGGCTGCTGCGGGCTGATGCCGCGGCGGCTCATCTCGTCCAGCAGTTCCG
Source organism: Streptomyces flavalbus (assembly GCF_042674625.1). Lineage (NCBI taxonomy): Bacteria > Bacillati > Actinomycetota > Actinomycetes > Kitasatosporales > Streptomycetaceae > Streptomyces > Streptomyces flavalbus. The sequence continues at coordinate 7,405,074 of NZ_JBHTEB010000001.1, read as the reverse complement.
TCAGGTGCAGCGGGTTGCCCTCGCTGGCGGCGAGGCAGGCCGCGGTCACGTCGTCGTGCGGGGCGTCGCCGAGGCGTGCGGTGATGGCCTCGCGGACGGCGCCGCGGCCGAGCGGTTCGAGGACGGCGTGCCGGGCGTCGGGTGAGCGGCTGGCGGACAGCAGCAGTTCCTGCGCGGGGCCGCCCTGGGGGTCGGGGGTGCTGGTGAGGACGAGCAGGACGCCGCTGCGTTCGAGGCGGTTGACGAGGTAGTTGACGAACTGCAGGGAGGCGGTGTCGGCGTGGTGGGCGTCGTCGATGAGCAGCAGCAGGGGCGTCGTGGCGGAAAGGTTCCGGCACAGCCAGTACAGGCCGTGGAGGACCCGGTAGAGTCCGGCGCCCTCGTGCGGCGGGGCACTGATGCCCTCGGGGTCGGCGTAGTCGAAGATGCTGCCCGCGAGGGTGGCCGGGCCGGTGAGCAGGGCGTCCACGGCGCCGTCCACGGCGGTCAGCCGGTGTTCGAAGAGCTGACGCACCACCACCCAGGCGAAACCGCGCTCCAGTTCCCCCGCACGGGCGTGCAGGACCTGTAACCCGGCGTCCTCCCCGGCGGACCGGGCGGCCGCCAGGAGCTGGGTCTTGCCCGAGCCGTGGGCGCCTTCGAGCAGGACGACGCCGCCGTGTCCGTCGAGCACGTGGTCGATGCCGGTTCTGATCAGTTCCAATTCGCGGTCACGCTCAAGAAGCGGGAAATTCCGCCGCATATGCCACACCCCTTGATGGAAATCGAGAAACCGGAAATATTCCAGAAAAGGGAAGATGGACGAATTCTGCTGCGCTTTTGGCGCGCGGCGTTACTATCCCGTTCGCGACGGCTGCAACATGTTCCCCCGTTCTCAGGTCCAGCACCTTGCCACCGCACAGGTCAGAAGTCCGTGTCAAGCTACCACATGCCCCTGTCCCATGCCATGGCAGAAAGTGTTGATAACCCGTCAAGAAATGTCGGTCTTTTCGCCAGTGGCGGGGAATAGAGCATGACGACCACCCCTTCCCGGCCCTGGCCGAAAAGGGGTGGTCGAAGGTGGGTCAAAGGGTGCCGTTCGTTATGTCACGCGGGGCGCAGGTTGACCGGCAGCTTGTCGAAGCCGACCATCTGCGGGGGGATCGCCCAGGCGAGGTCGCCGTCCCGGTCGACCGAGATCTCCTTGAACCGGTCGAACAGGACGTTCAGCACCAGCCTGGTCTCCAGCCGCCCCAGCGCGTTGCCGATGCAGTGGTGGGTGCCGAACCCGAACCCGAAGTGGCGGCCCTCGCTGCGCCGGTGGATGTCGAACGCCTCGGGGTCCGGGAACTGCCGCTCGTCCCGGTTGGCCGAGCAGAAGCTCGCCGCGACGTGCTGGTTCTCCGGGATGGTGACGCCCGCCAGCTCCACCTCGCGGGTCGAGGCGCGCAGCCCGGTGGTGATCGGGGTCGGTGCCGCAGCACCTCCTCGACCGCCTGCGGGATCAGCGCGCGGTTCTGCCGCAGCTCCGCCTGGGCGTCCGGGTTGAGGTCGAGGAGATCGATGGAATTGGCGATGGTCATCGTGGTGCTGATGTGCCCGCCGGCGAACATGACATTCGCGAAGTTGACCGTCTCGTCCTCGGTGAGGCGGTCACCGTCCAGCTCGGCGTTGGCGAGCCGGGTGAGCATGTCGTCGGTGTCCGAGTTCTTCCGCTCGCGCACCTTCTCACGCAGATAGGAAATCGCTTCCTGCTGCAGCTCCCCGAGGGCTTCCAGATAGCCCTCCTGCGCCATTTCCTCAGGCGTCACGTTCATGACCTTGCGGGCCCAGTCGTAGAACAGGACCCGGTCCTCGGCGGGCAGGCCGAGGATTTCCAGGATGACGGCGATGGGCACGGTGTACGCGAGGTCCGCGACCAGGTCGACCTGGTCGCGGTCGCCGATCTCGTCCACGATCTCGTGGGTCGCCCGGATGATCTGCGGCTCGTAGGCGGCGATCGACGCCGGGGTGAAGGCGGTGCTCAGGATCTGCCGGACCCGGGTGTGCCGGGGCGGGTCCATCTGCGGAAGGCTCTCCAGGCCCGACTCCGGGAACCCCATCCGGTGCATCTCGGAGGAGAAGGTCCCGGGGTTGGTCAGGACGTGCCGGGCGTCGGCGTAGCGGTACACCACCCACCAGCCGGTCGCCGGGTCCTGGTGCACGGGATGCTCGTCGCGCATCAGGCGGTACCAGTCGTAGATCGCCGGGTCGTTCACATTGGGCTGAGCCGGGATCTCGGTCTCTGTCGTGGACACCCCATCACCTTTCCCCTCACAGGACGGGTCAGTCGATGCAGCGTCGCCAGAAGGCCCCGGGGCGCACACTGGGGTCTCCCCCAGCACCCACCCCAGAGCCTTGGACGGTGATACAGGTCAGCTGTTGATGTCTCGCTGGTTGAAGCGGCGCACCCCCAGCACGAAGAGCACGCCGGAGGCGATGACCAGCACCAGGGCGTCCGCCCACTGGAAGCCGTGCCGCAGCGGCTCACCGCCGATGTAGTAGTGGAAGGGCGACACGTAGGCGAGCCAGTCCGCGCCGAGCTGCCCCGCGAAGGTGTCCAGGGTGTACGACACCACGCCGATCACGGCGCAGGACACCAGGACGACGGACCTGCGGCCGACCACGCCGCCCAGGCCGATGGCGAGCGCCCCGAAGAGCACGGCGAGCAGCGCCAGGTTGAGGCACTGCGCGAGGAACTCCACCGGGGTCACACTGGTCAGCTCCGAGCCGTTGCGGATGGCCAGCAGGCCCAGCCACACCAGGGCGGCGATCGCGAACGCCCCGGCGATCAGCGCGCCGAACCGCTCGGCGGCGAGCTGGGTGCGGGTGACGGGGTGGGCGAGGACCAGGTCGAGCTGGCCGGACTCCTCCTCCGCGGCGATGGCGCGGGTGCCCGCGGTCACGCCGTAGATCATGGCCAGCAGCGGAAGGAGGATGCCGAAGACGCTGGCGTGCAGGTAGCCCGCCGCGGACTGGTCGATGTGCAGTCCCTCCCGCAGGGCCTCGGGGAGGTTGGCGGTGTTCTCGCGCTGGGACGGGTAGGTGCTGGCGTACACCGTGGCGACCGCGGCGGTGCCGACCGCCCAGCCGGTCAGGGCGCGTCGGCTGTCGGAGAGGTACTTCACGAGGATGGCGCTGCTCATCGGGGGGACCTGGTCCTTTCGGTGCGGTTCACGGGGGCGGGCGGCGGCGGTGTCATACGGCACGCGCCGTCTCGGTGCGCGGTGCGTCCTCGGCCCCCGCGTAGTAGCTCTGGAACAGCTCCTCCAGGGCGGGTTCGGTGGCCCGCAGGCTGGTGACCGTGTACTGGGCGAGCACCTTGACCAGGGCGTCCGGGCTGCCGGAGATCTGGCCGGTGAGGGTGGTGCCCGCCTCGTCCAGGCGCAGCCGGTCCGCCTCGTCCAGGGCCGCGAACGCGGTCGCCGGTACGGGCGCGTCGAAGGTGACCTCGATGTCCCGGACGGCGCCGCTGCGCAGGTTGGCCACGGTGTCCAGGGCGGCGAGGCGGCCGTCGCGGATGATGCCGACCCGGTCGGCGACCGCCTCCACCTCGCTCATGATGTGGCTGGACATGAAGACCGTCTGTCCGGCGTGCCGGGCCTCGGCGACCATGTCGAGGAACGTCTGCTGCACCAGCGGGTCGAGCCCGGAGCTGGGCTCGTCCAGGATCAGCAGCTCCGGCTCGTGCATGAAGGCCTGGACCAGGCCGACCTTCTGCCGGTTGCCCTTCGACAGCTTCTTGATCATGGTGGTCTGATCGAGCCCGAGCCGCTCGGCGAGCGCGTCGATGCGCACCTCGGGCACCCCGCCGCGGAGCTGGCCGAGGAAGCGCAGGTAGCTGCGGACGTTCTGGCGGCCGTCGCAGACGAAGTCCCCGGCCAGGTAGCCGACCCGGCGGCGCAGCTCCACGCCGTCCTCACGCGGCCGGAGCCCCAGCACCGTCGCCTGCCCCGAGGTGGGGCGGATGAGGTCGAGCAGCAGCCGGATGGTGGTGGACTTGCCCGCGCCGTTCGGGCCGAGGTAGCCGAAGACCTCGCCCCGTCGTACGTCGAGGGACAGGTCGACCAGCCCGCGGCGCGTGCCATAGGTCTTGGTGAGCTTCCGCAGCTCGATCACGTTCTCCATGGCGCGGAACGTACCGAAGTTTCAGAGATCTGTAAACGTTTTGAGATTTCGACTTCCTCGTTATGCTGAGATCCAGTCAAGACGGAGGGCGTTGATGGACGAGAGGGACACACAACTGCGCGACTGCGCCGAGCGGCTCGCGCTGACGCTCGCGCAGAGCGGTATGCAGCGGACGACCGCCCGGGTGATGACCGCCCTGCTCTTCACCCAGCAGGAGGCGATGACCTCGGCGGATCTCTGCGAGGAACTCCAGATCAGCAGCGGCGCGGTCTCCGGCGCCGTCAACCAACTGGTCCCGACCGGCATCATCGAGCGGGTCCCGGCGCCCGGCAGCCGCCGCGACCACTACCGCTTCCGGGAACACGCCTGGGCGACCCTGATGGGCAACCAGAACGCCCTCCTCGACAGCATGTGGAACGCCGCGGCGGAGGGCATCAAGACGGCGGGCCGGGACAGCACCGCGGGCCGCCGCCTGGACGAGATGCAGGACTTCTACGGCTTCATGCAGCGCGAGATGGCCGCCCTGATCGACAAGTGGCGCGAACGCTACGACGCCCAGGAGCCCGACCGGAGCTGACACCGGTCGGCCCGGCCGTCGGCCTCACGCCCCGCCCTTGGACTCGATCCGCCCCAGCGGCGCGTCGCTCGCCGCCAGGTCCCGCCGCACGGCCGCCCAGCTCGCGTCCTCGACGCCGAGGGCGTGGCGCAGGTACGCCAGGGTGGCGCGCTGGACGAGGGCGAGGCGGGCGGGGTGTTCGTCGGTGGTCTCGCGGGCCTCGTACCCGGCGATGCCACCGAGGGAGTGTTCCGCGCCGAACAGGGTGAGCAGGCTCTTCGGGCCGCGGCTGAGGTGGTAGGGGTCGGCCAGCCAGCCCGGCCCCCGGGTGGTGAACGGCAGGTCGTCCTTGTCGCCGTACACGACGAGGGCGGGCGTCGTCATGTGGGTGAAGTCCGGGTTCATGAACGGGAAGTGCTCGGCGGCGTACGGGGTCAGGTCGGCGCCGCCCCGCCCGGCCGTGGCCAGCAGGACGCCCGCCCCGATCCGCGCGTCGGACAGGTCCGTCGCCTCCTCGGTCACCGGGTCGACGACGCGCAGGCCGAGCAGGTTGCCCGCGCTCTGGCCGCCGAAGGAGTGCCCGGCCGCGGCGATCCGGTCGCGGTCGAGACGGCCACGGAGACCGGGGACGGCGCCTTCCAGCACGTCGAGGTGGTCGAGGACGCGCTTCAGGTCCTCGACGCGGTACCGCCACACGCGCGGGTGGCGGGGGTCGTCCGGGGACAGGCCGACGGTCCGGGAGTCGAGGTGCGTGGGCTGGACCACCACGAAGCCGTGCGCGGCCCAGTGGTCGGCCAGCGGGCCGTAGGCGTCCAGCGACGAGCCGTGGCCATGGGACAGCAGGACGACGGGCAGCTCGCTCCCGGTCACCGGCGCGGTGACCCGGACCCGGAGGTCCGTACCGCGGCCCGGCGCGTCCAGCACCAGCGGCTTCACGGAGACGACGGGCGTGTCTGCGGACATGGGGCGTCCTTTCGGGGAGGTGGGCAGGGGGCGGCACCGGACGCCGGTCTGCCATGATGGGCAAGCGGGACGTTGTCCCGGTTACCTTTCGAATATACGGGACGATGTCCCGTTTAGCTGGGCGGCCAGGTCAGGGCCGCTGTCCGGGAGGCGGAGGCGAGATGAGCGGCGGCGACCAGGGCGCACGGGAACAGGCGCGGGGCACGGCCCGCGCGCCCCGGGCCAAGCGGGCGGACGCGCGGCGCAACGAGCAGGTCCTGCTGGACGCCGCCGCCGCGGTCTTCGTCGCCTCCGGCGTGGAGGCGCCGATCCGGGACATCGCGGCCAGGGCCGGGGTCGGGACGGCCACGATCTACCGCCACTTCCCGACCCGCGCGGACCTGATCGTCGCCGTCTACCGGCACCAGGTGGAGGCCCTCGCGGAGGCCGGGCCCGGGCTGCTGGCGGACGGCCCGACGCCGTACGCCGCGCTGGAGCGCTGGATCGACCTCTTCGTGGACTTCGTGGCGACCAAGCAGGGACTCCCCGCGGTGCTCCAGTCCGACGACCCCTGCTTCGACCCCCTGCACGCCTACTTCCTCGACCGGCTCGTGCCGGTGTGCGGCGAACTGCTCGACGCCGCCGCCGAGTCGGGGGAGATCGACCCCGGCATGGACCCCTACGCCCTCATGCGCGGCGTGGGGAGCCTGTGCGCGGGGGCGGGCGCCAACCCCCGTTACGACGCCCGCCGCATGGTCGGGGTCCTGGTCGCGGGACTGCGCTCGCGGGCCTGAGCGTCGCCCCGGGGAAGCGGCTGACGGGCGGTTGTCAGTGGTGGGTGTCACGCTGGGGTCACACAGGATCTGCGGAAGGAATCAGCGCCATGATCACCACGGACTTCGTCCCCGGTTCCCCCTGCTGGCTCGACCTCGGCGCGCCCGACGTCCGCGCCGCCGCGGCCTTCTACGGCGCCGTGCTCGGGTGGGAGTACGAGCCCATGGGCGACGGTGGGGACATGGAGGGCGGCATGTTCCGCAAGGAGGGCAAGACCGTCGCCGGGCTCGGCAAACTCACCGAGCAGGGCGCGCGTTCGGCCTGGATGATCTACCACAGCGTCACCGACGCGGACGCCACGACGGAGGCCGTGCGGCGCGGCGGCGGCACGGTGCGGGTGCCCCCGACGGACCTCGACGAGTGGGGCCGCATGGCGCAGTACAGCGACCCGCTGGGCGGGCAGTTCGCGGTCTGGCAGCCGGGCACCAACCAGGGCGTGGAGCTGGTGGACCAGCCGGGCTCCCTGTGCTGGACGGAGCTGTACACCAGCGACGCGGCGGGCGCGAAGGAGTTCTACGGCGACGTCCTCGGCTGGCGGTTCAGCGACATGGAACTCCCCGGCGGCGGAGGCACGTACACCCTCATCACGCCGGCCGGGCAGCCCGAGGAGCGGATGCACGGCGGCGTGATGGAACTACCCAAGGAGAACCTGGCGCTGACCGGCGGACGGCCGTACTGGCACCCGGTGTTCGCGGTCGACGACTGCGACGCGGCGGTCGCCCGGGTCACCGAGCACGGCGGCAGTGTGCAGATGGGCCCGGAGGACGCGGAGGGGGTGGGCAGGCTCGCCGTCTGCCTGGACCCGGCGAACGCGGACTTCGTGGTGCTGACCCCGCCGAGCAGCTAGTGCCGGGGAACGGTCAGTGGCCGATGTCGTGCTCGCCCGCCTCGACGAGGCCGCTCTCGTAGGCGCAGATCACGATCTGTATCCGGTCGCGGAGCCCCAGCTTGGTGAGGATGCTCGACACGTGTGACTTCACCGTGGCCGCGCCGATGAGGAGCCGGTCGGCGATCTCCGCGTTGCTGGCGCCCCGGGCGACCGCCGTCATGATCTCCCGCTCCCGGCCCGTCAGCCGGTCCAGCCGCTCCGCGACGGCGGTGTTGACGACCCGGCGCCCGGCGAAGCGGTCGATGAAGCGGCGGGTGATCGAGGGCGCGAGCAGCGTCCCGCCCTCGGCCACCGTGCGTACGGCGGTGGCGAGTTGCTCGGGCGGGATGTCCTTGAGGACGAAGGCGCTCGCGCCGGAGCGCAGCGCCTCGTAGACGTACTCGTCCGGGTCGAAGGTCGTCAGGATCAGCACGCGCGGGCCCCAGTCGGCCTCGGTGAGGATGCGGGAGGTCGCCTCCAGGCCGTCCATCTCCGGCATCCGGATGTCCATGAGGATGACGTCCGGGTGGTGCTGGTGGGCGGCCTCCAGGGCCTCGACGCCGGTGCCCGCCTCGGCGACCACCTCGATGTCCGGGTGGACCCGAAGGATCATGGCGAAGCCGCGCCGGACGAGCGCCTGGTCGTCGGCGACGACGACGCGGATGGTCACGTGGGCTCCCCCTTGACGGGCAGTCGGGCGGCGAGCCGGAAGCCGCCGCCGGGGCGCGGACCGGCGTCGAGGCCGCCGCCGAGCAGCAGCGCCCGCTCCCGCATCCCGACGACGCCGTGCCCGGGCAGGCCCTCGTGCGCGGTGGACACGGACCGCACGGCGGCGCCGTGGCCGTCGTCGAGCACCTCGATGGTGAGGCAGTCGCCGGTGTCGTCGAGCCGTATCTCGGCGTGCGTGCCGGGCCCGCTGTGCTTGAGCACGTTGGTCAGCGCCTCCTGGACGATGCGGTACGCCGAGAGGTCCACCCGGGCCGGGAGCGGTCCGGGGGGCGCGCCTGTCACCGACACCCGCAGTCCCGCCTCCCGCACCTGGGCCACCAGCCGGGGCAGGTCGGCCAGGCCCGGCTGGGGTCCCAGTCCGTCGCGCTCGGCGTCCGGGCGCAACACTCCCAGCAGGTGGCGCAGTTCGTCCAGCGCCTGGCGTCCGGCCTCCTCCACCGCGGCCATCGCCTCCCGGGCGCCGTCCGGGTCCTCGGCGGCCACCATCCGCGCGGCACCGGCCTGCACGGTCATCATGCTGACCCGGTGGGCGACCACGTCGTGCAGTTCCCGGGCGATGTGGGTGCGCTCCTGGGTCGCGGCCCGCCGTGCCTCGGCGGCCCGTTCACGGCGCTCCCGCGCGGCGTGTTCGGCGCGCAGCCGCAGTCGGCGGCCGAGGTACCAGGCCCCGGCGAAGACGGCGGCGCCGAAGCCGACGTCGCCCCAGGGCGTGGCGTGGAACAGCCCCTCAAGGACGAGGGCGGCGACGGCGACGGCGACGGCGACGCCGGGCGGGCCCCAGCGGTGGTCGTCGGCGTACCGTCCGACGCCGTAGAGCGCGACGATGACCAGGCCGCCCATGGTGGAGTAGGTGGTGCCCAGCGTCGGCGCCCACGCGGCGAGCGTCACCCACAGCACCGCGACGGGCCTGCGCCGACGCCAGCAGAGGGCGCCCGCGGCGACGGCGATGAGCAGCAGCGCGGGGTGGAGGAGGTCCCGCGCCGGACGCAGGGAGGCCGAGTCGCCGGGGCCGTCCCGCAGCAGCGCCGCCAGGGTGAACAGCACGGCGGCGAGGGCCGCGTCGGCGCCGCGCGGCCAGCGGGCGAACGGGCCGCGGCGCCCCCTCGGGGCGCTGCCGTCCGTGCCGTCGGGGGGTTCGGTGTGCGGGGCCGTGGGGTTCATCGTCGCTCCCAGCGAAGGCGTCCGGTGCCCTGCGGCGGGCCGCCGGGGCGCACCGGGCACGTCATCGTATGACCGGCCCCGGAGCCCGGTCACCCGCCCGCGGGCGGATGCGGTCCTCCCCCGCCGGACGGAGGCGCGGCCCGGCCCCGCCCGCCGTGCGCGGGAGGCGCTGACCCGCCCGGCGGCGGGCGACGGCACGGGGGCACGGCGCCCACGATGGAGCCGCTCGACCCGCCCTCCCCGTACGCCGGGACCGCGGGTGTCCCCGGGCGTCCCGCCGCCGCGCCCGGCCGCCGAACGGCCGTCCCGCGTCCGTGCGCCCTTCCGTCTCCTCACAGGAGCCACAGCCATGAACCGACTGACACGCCGGATCGGCGACGCGAGCGCCCGCCGTCCCTGGGTGACCATCGCCGCCTGGCTGGCCGCGCTGGTCCTCCTCCTGCCGCTGGCCGCGCTGGCCGGTGCCTCGTTCGTGGACGACCTCGTCGCCCCGGGCAGCCAGAGCGAGGAGGCGATGGACCTGCTGGAGGAGCGGTTCCCGGAGGCGTCCGGCGGCACCGCGATGGCGGTGTTCGCCGTCCCGGAGGGGCAGCGGATAGCCGGTCACCGGCCCGCCGTCGAGGCGGCGGTGGACCGGATCGCCGAGGTGGCGCACGTGGCCGTGGTCAGCGATCCGTTCACCGCGGGCACGGTCTCCCCGGACGGCCGGATCGGCTACGCGCGGATCGCCTTCGACGTGCCGCCGATGGAGGTGGACCCGGAGGACGTCGACGCGCTGGACGCCGCGGTCGCACCGGCGCGCGGGGCCGGGGTGACGGCCGAGCTGGGCGGTGACGTGGTGTTCATCAACGCCAAGACGCCGACGTCGGGCGCGGAGGCGGCGGGGCTGCTGACGGCGCTGGTCATCCTGGTGGTCGCGTTCGGCACGGTCACGGCGGCGCTGGTGCCGGTCGCGCTCGCCGTGGTCGCCGTCGCGGCGGGTCTGGGCGGCGTCGCGCTGCTGTCGCACGCCATGGACGTCTCCAGCGCCGCGCCGACGATCGGCGCGATGATCGGCCTGGGCGTGGGCATCGACTACGCCCTGTTCATCGTGGCGCGCTGCCGGGAGAACCGGGCCGCGGGCCAGGACGCGCGCACCGCGCTGTCGAACGCCATGGCCTCGTCGGGCGTGGCGGTCCTGTTCGCCGGGGGCACCGTCGTGGTGGCGATGAGCGCGCTGGCGCTGACCGGTCTGGGCTTCCTGACGTCGATCGGGCTGAGCACCTCGCTGGTGGTGCTGTGCGCGGTGGCGACCGCGCTGACGCTGCTGCCCGCGCTGCTGTCCCTGCTGGGCGAGCGGGTCCACCAGGGGCACGCGCGCGGGGGACGCTGGCGGCTGACCCGGCGTCGCGCGGGTGCCGGGCGGCCCCAGGAGACGGCGTGGTGGCGGTTCGCGCACCGGGTCTCCGGGCGCCCCTGGCCGTACCTGCTGGCCGCGTGCGCCGCGCTGGTGGCGCTGGCGCTGCCGTCGCTGCGGATGGAGACGGGGTTCCCGGACGCGGGCGACGACGCCGTGAGCACGACGCACCGGCGCGCCTACGACCTGCTGGCGGAGGGCTTCGGCCCCGGTTTCAACGCGCCGCTGCTGATCGTCGTCGACCTGCGGGAGCCGGGGGTGGACGCCGACGGCGTCACGGCGCTGTCCCGGCGCGTCGCCGACGACCCCGGCATCGCGTCGGTGGGCGAGCCGCAGGTCTCCGCGGCGGGCGACACGGTGGTGCTGCCGACGGTGCCGACCACCGCCCCGGCGGACCCGGCGACCGCCGACACCCTCGTCCGGGTCCGCGACGCCGTGCCCGGCAACGTCGCCGTGTCGGGGCTGACCGCGATGACCGACGACCTCACCCGGCAGCTCGGTCACACCCTGCCGGTGTTCGTCGCCGCGGTCCTCGTCGTGTCGTTCCTGCTGCTGACGCTGGTGTTCCGCTCGGTGGCGGTGCCGCTGAAGGCCGCCGTGCTGAACCTGCTGTCCATCGGGGCCGCGTACGGCGTCGTCGTCGCCGTCTTCCAGTGGGGCTGGCTGGCGTCCGTGTTCGGCCTGGAGGAGACGATGCCGATCGCCTCACCGCTGCCGACGGTCTTCTTCGCGGTGCTGTTCGGGCTGTCCATGGACTACGAGGTGTTCCTGCTGTCCCGGGTCCGCGAGGAGTACGACGCCACCGGTGACCCCGTGGAGTCGGTGGCCCGGGGGATGGCGGTCACCGGGCGGGTGATCACGTCCGCCGCGCTGATCATGACGGTGGTCTTCCTCAGCTTCGTCGTGAACCCGTCACCGCTGGTCAAGATGATGGGCCTGGGGCTGGCCACCGCCGTCGTGCTGGACGCGACGATCGTCCGCATGGTGCTCGTCCCCGCGGCGATGGCCGTGCTGGGCCGGGCGGCCTGGTGGCTGCCGCGCTGGCTGGAGCGGCGCCTGCCGCGCCGGGCGCCGCGGTCGCCCGAGCCGCCGGTCGCCCTGCCGGAGGGCACCGCGCGGGACGGGCACGGGCACGCCGTGTCGCCCTTTTCAGGTTGACCGGCGTGGGCACCCAGCCCGTATGGGTTGCCCCATTCCGCCCGGAGTGCCGTCCCGGCGGCTCTCCCCGGCGCCCGAGAACGTCACGGCCGCCCGGCGGTTCGTGCGGGCGGCGCTGGCCGGTGCCGCGCCGGACGTGCTGGACACCGCCGAGCTGCTCACCGGCGAGCTGGTGACCAACGCGGTGGTGCACGCCCGCACCGAGGCCGAGGTGTGGGCGTGGGCCGACGGCGGCCGGGCCCAGGTCCGGGTCAGCGACCGGCGTCCCGAGTGGGGCGTCGTACCGCACGAGAGGCACCCCTACGCCAGTACGGGGCGTGGTCTGGCGCTGCTGCGGGAGCTGGCCGCCAGCTACGGCGTGCACAGCGACGCGGAGCGCAAGACGGTCTGGTTCGACCTGTGGCCCGAGGCGGCGGCGCCCCCGACGTCGGCGTGGGAGACCCTGGCGCCGCCCGGCCGCACCGTGACCGTGGCCCTCAGGGACGTGCCGTACACCCTGTACTGGGCGGCGCAGCAGCACTGGGAGGGCCTGCTGCGCGAGCTGCTCCTCGTCTCCCTGTCCGGCGGCGCGGCGGGGGTGCCGCCCAAGGACCTGGCCGTCGCCCAGGACACCAGCCATCTGGTCTCCTCGTCCATGACGGCGGCGGTGGAGCAGGAGACCCCGGACAGCACCACGCTGTCCCTGCGGGTCGCCTTCGCCGCGGACGCCGCGCCGGGGGTGGCGACACTGCGCCGGGTCGTCGACGCGGCGGAGGCGGCGGCCCGCCAGGGTGACCTGCTCGCGCTCCCGGCGCTGCCGCAGATCCGGGGCTTCCGCCACTGGCTGTTCGACGAGATCGCCGGTCAGCTCTCCGGCGCGTACCCCACCTCGTGGACGCAGGCGCCGGGGACCCCGGGCGCCTCCCCCGCGCAGCTCGCGCCGTGGGACGCGAGCGAGGTGGAGGCCGCGGACGTGCCGACGGTCGCGGCCGACGACCGCAACCGGATCATCGCGGTGAACCACTCCGCGGCGAGCCTGCTGGGCTGGCAGGCGCACGAACTCGTCGGGCGGCGGCTGACGGCGCTGATGCCCGAGCACCTGCGGGCCCGCCACCGGGCGGCGTTCACCTCGCTGCTGCTGACCGGCGAGTCCCGCATCCTGGGCCGCTCCATCCCGGTCCCGGCGCTGCACCGGGACGGCAGGGCGATCCCCGTCCGGCTGTTCATCCAGACCCAGGAGGCGGTCGACGGGCGCACGGTCTTCGTCGCCCAGCTCACCGCGACCACGGCTCCCCCGGCGCCGTCCGAGCCGCCGCGGGAGGAGGGGTACGTCACCCGGCCGGTGCCGGGCCCCTCGCGGCTGCCCACCGCCGCCGAGCGGCGGGCCACGGCGGTGGACGGGCGGCGGGCGGCGGAGTGGCTGCCGGTGTTCGCCGCCACCAGCAGGGCGCTGACCAGCACCCTCGATCCCCCCGAGATGCTGCGCCGGGTGTGCCGGGTGCTCACCCGGCACCTGGCGGACTGGTGCGCCGCGGACCTGCTCGACGAGCACGGCCGGGCGGAACGGGTCTGCATCGTGCACCGCGATCCGCGGGCGCGGATCTCGGCGGAGCACCTGGGACGGCTCCCCGCGGCGCCCGAGAACACCGGCGACCCGCTGTCGCGGGTGCTGCGCGGCGCGGGCCCGCTGCTGGTCACCGACCTCTCCCCGCTCCGCCCCACCCAGAGTCCGCTCGACGCCCGGCAGCGGGACCTGGTGACGCGGCTGGGCGGCGGCAGCGCCGTGCTCGCGCCGCTGCGGGCCCGGCGGGGCGTCGTCGGCGCCCTGACCATGGTCCGCGTCCGTGACGAGGAGCCGTTCGTCAAGGACGACCTCGTGCTCATCTCGGAGCTGGTCCGCAGCATCGCCCTCGGCGTCGACGACGCCCGGCTGCACCAGTCCACCCGCTCCAACGCCGAGCAGCTCCAGCGCGCCCTGCTGCCCGAGCTGCCCCGGGTCGGCCAACTGGAGCTGACCGCCCGCTACGTGCCGTCCAGCGCCACGGCGGAGGTCGGCGGGGACTGGTACGACGCCTTCACGCTGCCCGACGGCGACACCGCGCTGGTCATCGGGGACGTGTCGGGGCACGACCTGCAGGCCGCGGTCGCCATGAGCACCCTGCGGAACATGCTCCGCGGCATCGCCGTCGACCGCCAGGAGCCGCCCGGGGTCGTCCTGCGCCGGGTGGACCTCGCCAGCGGCACCCTGTCCCCGGAGCTGACCGCCACCTGTGTGTACGGCGTCCTCAAGGGCGACGGCGGGCGGTGGAGCCTGCACCACGCCTCCGCGGGCCATCCGCCGCCGCTGCTGACCACGCGGTCGGGCGAGGCCCGCTACCTGGACACGGGCGGCGGTCTGCTGCTCGGCGTGGATCCCGGGGCGCCCCGCCCCTCGGCCCACGACGAGCTGCCGCCGTACTCCACCCTGCTGTTCTTCACGGACGGCCTGATCGAGCGCCGTGGTGAGCCCATCGACGACGCCCTGGAACGCCTGCGCCAGCACACCGGCGCCTACGCGCGGGCGCCCCTCGACGTCTTCTGCGACGAGCTGATCATCCAGCTCGGCGCCGACAGCACCGACGACATCGCCCTGCTCGCGCTGCGCCCCACCCCCTAGGACCGCGCCCGGCCCTCGCCCGGCGTGGCCCGGAGGTCGGCCAGCAGCTCGGCCTGTCCGGCGAGCAGCCCGGACAGGATGGTCCGCGCGACCCGCAGGAGTTCCGCGACCTGGGGGCTGGTCAGCGAGTAGTACACGGTGGAGCCCTCCTTGCGGGTCCTGACCAGGTTGGCCCGCCGCAGCACGGCCAGTTGCTGGGACAGGTGCGCGGGCTCGATGCCGACCTCGGGCAGCATCTCCGCCACCGCGTGCTCCCGTTCGCTGAGCAGTTCCAGGACCCGGATGCGGGCCGGGTGCCCCAGCGTCTTGAAGAACTCGGCCTTCAGTTGGTACAGCGGCGTACTCATCGTGCCGTCGCCTCCCCGCCGCCCCGGCGCGCCCGCACCGGCCGGGGCCCGGCGCACCGCGTCCATCCGCTCGTCACGTCCATGCGGTACATCCTCGCCCCCGGCGCCCGCCGCGCCGAACCCGGCCACCGCGTACGGCGACGCCGGGCTCATCGCGCGGCCTCGGCACGGTTCCCGGCCGGGGGCAGTACGTCCGTCAGCTCCAGGTGGGCGCGGGCGTGGCGGATCGCCTCGGGGGTGGTGGCGAAGTCCCGTCCCTGGTGCCGCAGCAGCTCCAGCGCACCCACGGAGTCCAGGACCTGCCGCTGACCGGGGCGGATGCCGGACGCCAGGACGAGGACGCCGCGCCGCGCCAGCTTCCGCACGGCGTCCTTGAGGACGAGGGCCCCGGTGGCGTCCATCGTCGACACCCGCGACATCCGCAGGATGACCACCCGTACGTCCGCCACCTCGGCCAGCTCCAGCAGGAAGCGGTGCGCGGCGGCGAAGAACAGCGGTCCGTCGATGCGGTAGGCGACGATGTGCTCGGCGAGCAGGGCGTGCTCCTCGGCGCTGTGGTCGCCCCGGTCGAGCGGCACCTGGTCGAAGCGGACCTGCTGGGCGACGGCGCGCAGGGCGAGCACGGCGGCCACGACCAGGCCGATGATCACCGCGTACACCAGGTCGAGGACGAGGGTGGCGACGGCGGTCAGGACGAGGATCAGCGCGTCGGAGCGGGTGGCCCGCGCCATCGCCCTGAGCGAGCCGACCTCGACCATGCGCACGGCGGTGGCCAGCAGCACCCCCGCGAGCGCGGCGAGCGGGATGCGCTCGACCAGCGGCGCCGCCGCGAAGACGATCACCGCGAGGACCACGGCGTGGGTGAGGGCGGAGAGCCGGGAGCTGGCGCCGGTGCGGACGTTGACGGCGGTCCGGGCGATCGCGCCGGTCGCGGGCACCCCGCCGAACAGCGGCGCGGCGATGTTGGCGATCCCCTGGCCGAACAGCTCGCGGTCGGGGTCGTGCCGCTGGCCCACGGTCATGCCGTCCGCCACCGACGCGGACAGCAGGGACTCCAGCGCCGCGAGCGCCGCCACCGCCACGGCCGGGGCGAGCAGCGCGCCGAGCGTTCCGACGTCGAGGAAGCCGAGGGAGGGCGCGGGCAGTCCGGCGGGCAGGTCGCCGATGGGCCGGGCGGCGTGCAGGCCGGTGGTCTCGGCGACGACGGTGGCCGCGACGACGGCGACGATGGAGAACGGGACGCCGGGCCGCCAGCGCGCCCCCGCCAGCATCACCGCCGCGACGGCCACCGCGAGGCCGACCGCCGTCCAGTTCGGGTCCCCCGCGAACGCCCGGACGGCCCCCCAGGTCACGGCGAGCACGTGGTCGCCCTCGGGCTTGGGCACGCCGAGCGCGTTCGGGACCTGCTGGAGCGCGATCACGCAGGCGATGCCGAGGGTGAAGCCCTCCACCACCGGCGCGGGCACGTACCGCATGTACGTCCCGGCGCGCAGCACGGCCAGCGCCACCAGCATGACGCCCGCCATCAGTCCCACGGTGAGCACCCCGGCCGGGCCGTGCTCGGCGACGATCGGCACCAGGACGACGGTCATGGCCCCGGTGGGCCCGGACACCTGGAGGTTGGAGCCGCCGAACAGCGCGGCGAGCACCCCGGCGACCACGGCGGTGGCCAGCCCCGCCTCGGCCCCGAGCCCGGAGGACACGCCGAAGCCGAGCGCGAGCGGCAGGGCCACGATCGCCACGGTCAGCCCGGCGAGCAGGTCCCGCCCGGGGGCGCGCCGCACGTCCGCCAGGTCGGCGCGGGCGGGCAGCAGCGCGGTGACACGGGCCACGGCCCGGCGTATCCGCGACGGCGCAGGGGTCACGAGTCCTCGACTTCCTCATGCGCGCAGGCGCATCTCAGCAATTGCGAAAGTTGGCAATTCAGCATGTTGGCACACCTGGACCAGCGCGGACCAGCCATGGAGGTGATACGCCGGAGAAGAGAGGGATTGCCCGTACTTGCCCCACTCCGCGGTGGAATCATGGTGCCGCACCCCTACAGAGCGGAGTCGGCGTGGTGGAGCGAGCACAGGACGACGGACCAGGGCCGGACGAGGAGGCGCTGCTGTGGACCGTGGCGGCGGCGATGCGCAGGCTGGGCCCCAACGCGAGCATGGCGCAGATCGCCCGTGAGGCGGGCCTGGCCCCGGCCGCCCTCTACCGCCGCTTCCCCACACCCGACCTGCTGCACGACCGGCTGGCCGAGGCGTTCTCCGACCGGCTCCTCGCCCATCTCCAGCAGACGTTCAGCCTGCCCGTCGAGCGGCAGTTGGAGCACTTCCTGCACACCGTGGGACTGCACCTGGCGCTGAGCCACGGCGTCCTGCCGCACCAGTTCGGCCGCATGGCCACCGCCGACCAGCGCGAACGCCTCTACGAGGCGACCAGCCAGCTCCTGGAGCGGGGCAGGCGGGCCGGTGTGATCGCCCCCGACGTCGCCCTCTCCGACATCGCCACCGTCATCTGGGGGCTGCGGGGCATCGTCGCCACCACCGACGCCATCGCCCCGGACGCCTGGGAACGGCACCTCGACATCGCCGTGGCCGGGCTGAGGAACCCGGCGCTCACCTTCACCCGCCCGCCGCTGAGCACCGAGACCCTGGACCGGGTGATCCACCGGCCCGTCTGACGGTCCCGGACGCGGCGGCGGTCAGTCCGGCCGCACCCAGCCCGGCACCCAGGTCCCGGGCGCGTCATGGCCGGGCGTCGTGGCGGCGAGGTGGGCGCGCAGGGTGGTCAGCGCCGGGTGGGGGTTGTCGCGGTGCCAGAGGAGGGAGTGCGGGTAGACGGGCGTCGGGTCGGTCACCGGGATGCGGCGCAGCCCGTGGTCGGCGGGCCAGACCAGCCGGGTCAGCTCCCCCATGAAGGTGGCGAGCGCCGGGGTGTCGGCGACGGTGTCGAGGAGCGCGTCGGAGCCGAAGTTGGGCCCGGTCGCCTCGATGGTGAGGCCGAACTCGGCCACGAGGTCGTCGTAGTAGGCGGCCCACTCGGTGCCGGGCACGATGCCCGGCATCCAGATCCGGTGCCCGGCGAGCTGGGCGACGGTCACCGAGCGGGCGCCCGCCAGCGCGTGGCCGGGGCCGGTGAGGAGCTGGAGCGGTTCGTCGAGGACCCGCACGGACTCGATGTCCTCGGGCAGCGGACGGCCGGGCGCGGCGACGGCGCGGAAGGACGCGTCGATCTCACCGGAGCGCAGCGCGGCGACGGCCGTACCGATGTCGAACAGCCACACCACGTCGAGGTCGACGGCGGGGTGGGCGCGGTGGAAGGCGCGCATCAGGCCCGACGCGGCGCCGCGTGAGGCGATCACGTCGACGCGCAGCGGGCGGCGCCCGGGGCGCACGGAGGCGACCGCGCGCTCCTCGACGCGCAGCAGTTCGCGGGCGTGGGGCAGGAACGCCTGCCCGTCGATGGTCAGCTCGGCGCCGCGCGGGGTGCGGGTGAACAGCCGTACGCCGAGGTCGCGTTCCAGGGCGGCGACGCGTTTGGAGACGGCCTGCTGGGTGACCGCCAGCCCGGCGGCGGCCTCCTGGAACCGCCCCGCGTCGGCGACGGCGACGAAGGTCCGGATGGTGTCGAGGTCCATGCCGCCCACCCTAGGAGCACAACTGTTGGTTGTGAGCAGGTGGCTCCGTGGTTGTTTGATCCACGGGTACGCGGCCCGCTTCGATGTCCCCGGTCACAAAACGGTTGTGCGGGTGAGGGTCGTCAAGGGGGCGTCGGGCATGGGGAGCGGGCGACGGTTCGGGTGGCTGTGGGCGGCGTACGGCACCAGCGCGCTCGGTACGTGGCTCGCCTTCGGCGCGCTGCCGCTGATCGCGGTCCGGGTGCTGGACGCCGGACCGGTCGAGGTCGCCGCGCTCGCCTCCGTGGGGGCGGCGGTGGGCGCCGCCGTGGCGGTGCCGCTGGGGCCGTGGGTGGAGTTCCGGAGCAAGCGGTACGTCATGGTCGCGACGGACCTGGTCCGGTGCGCGGCACTGCTGACGATCCCGGTGGCGTACGCGTGCGGGGCGCTCACCTTCCTCCAGCTCCTGCTGGTCTCGGCGGTCGTCGCGGCGGCCGACATCACCTTCCGGGCCGCGTCCGGCGCGTATCTGAAGGCGCTGCTGCCCGCCGAGGAGCTACTGGTCGCCAACGCCCGCTTCGAGGCGACCAGTTGGACGACGACGATCGTCGGGCCGCCGCTGGGCGGGGTGCTGGTCGGGTTCCTCGGCCCGGTGGCGACGGTGGCCGCCGACGCGGTCAGCTATCTGCTCTCCGCCCTCGGCGTGCACGCCTCCCGTGGCCCCGAGCCGCGCCCCGGGCGCCGGAAGGCCGTACGCCCGCGGGCCCGGGACCTGCTGGAGGGCTGGCGGTTCATCCTCGCCGACCCGGCACTGCGTCCGCTGTTCCTCAACACCGCCGTGTTCAACGGGCTGGTGATGGCCACCCAGCCGCTGCTGGCGGTGCTGATGCTCGGGCGGCTGGGGTTCACGCCGTGGCAGTACGGCCTCGCCTTCGCCGCCCCCTCGGTCGCCGGGCTGCTCGGCGCCCGGCTGGCCCGGCCGCTGGTCACCCGGTACGGGCGGCACCGGGTCCTGACCGGGGCCGGGACCCTGCGCGCGGTCTGGCCCCTGGGGCTGGCCTTCCTGGGGCCGGGCACCGGCGGGCTCGTCCTCGTCATCGGCGTGGAGTCCGGGCTGATCTTCTGCTGCGCGGTGTTCAACCCCGTCTACGCCACCCACCGCCTCCAGCGCACCCCCGCCGACCGGGTCGCCCGCACCCTGTCGGCCTGGGCGGTGACGGGCAGGGCCACGACCGCCGTCCTGACGGCCGCCTGGGGCGTGCTGGGCACCCTCCTCGGCCCACGGACGGCCATCGGCCTGGCGGGCGCGCTCCTGCTGACGACGCCCCTGCTGCTGCCGCGCCGCCCGCGCACGGCCGACTGAGGACGAGGACGCGGACAGCGGACGGGGGACGAGGGACGAGGACAACCGGTCAGCGGACGAAGACGACCGGTCAGTGGATGTCCTCGACCTCAAGGTCCTTGCCCACGACCAGCGTGACCACGCCCGCCGCCGCGTCGTCCGCCTGGGTGGCGGGGACCCCTCCGGGCAGCCGGGCGGCGAGCGCCGCGGCCTGCCGCTCCAGACCCGCCGGGTACGTCACCGTCGTCGTGCCGGTGGCCTCCGGGGTGTTGCCCGTGCCGGTGACCCTGAGACCGGCGCCGGTCAGCCGCTCGGCGACGGTGGCGGCGAGGCCGGAGGTGCCGGTGCCGTTGAGGACCTGGACGGAGACGGAGGAGGCGTAGAGGGGCTCCTTCGCGACCGCCTCCAGCCGGTCCTTGTCGACCTCCTTGTCCTTGGCCAGGTCGGTGAACAGCTCGGTGGCCAGCGGGTACTGCCAGACGACGTTGGCCGTGTCGCTCGGCACGTCGGCCTCGCGCGGGTAGTTGGGGACCGTGAGGAAGGTCAGCCGGTCGCTGGGGATGCCCTTCAGTTCCGTACCGAGCCCGTACAGCGGCTTGATCCCGGCCAGGTCGGGGTCCGTGGTGAGGGACTTGGTGGCGGACTTCAGGAAGCCGTAGAGCGCGTTCGGGCTGGTCAGCTTGGACTGCGCCTTCTCGGCGAGGGCGTTCATGAACTCCTGCTGGCGGCCGATGCGCCCGATGTCGGAGCCGTCGCCGACGCCGTAGCGGACCCGGACGTAGCCGAGGGCCTTCTCGCCCTCGACGGTCTGGCAGCCGGGCTCCATGTCCAGCTTCGCCTTGTCGGAGTGGATGGCCTCCTCGGGGCAGACCTCGATGCCGCCGAGGGCGTCGACCATGCCCTTGAAGCCCTGGAAGTCGACGGACATGAAGTGGTCGATGCGCAGCCCGGTGTTGGTCTCCACGGTCTTGATGGTGCAGGCGGCGGCCCCGGCGACGTCACCGCTGGTGCCGCCGAGCGCGAACGCCTCGTTGATCTTGAAGTGGTGGACCGGGGAGGTGCTGCCGTCGCCCTTGTCGCACGCGGGGATCTCCACCCAGGAGTCACGCGGGAACGACACGACCGTGGCCCACTCCCGGTTCGCCGGGATGTGCAGCACCATCAGCGTGTCCGACTGCATGGTGGTCAGGTCCTTGCCGTACTTGGCGTTGGCGCCCTCACGGCTGTCGGAGCCGACGACGAGGATGTTCTTCGACCCCGGGCTGAGCTTCTCGGGACGGTCGCCGCCGATCTTGTCGTCCACGTCGGCGGACGTGATGTTGTCGTTGAGGTCGTGGTAGACCCACGCGCCCACCCCGGCGATCCCGAGGACGACGACCGTGGTCACCCCCGCGCTCCACGCCAGGATCCGCCCCCGCCGGGTCAGCCGGGACTTCCCCGCGCCGCCCGGCGTGCGCCGTCGTTTCCCCGATCCGCTCACCCGCGCCCCCTCTGTCGATCGCATGGTCGGAGGCTCGGCCGCCTCACCGTGATCAGACCACGATCGTCGCCTGATGGTTGCACGCCGCCGAACACGTACTCGAATACGCCTGGACGCGGCGATATCACTCGTTCGGGTACCAATCCGGATATCTCTGTCAGGAATCGCGGCGCCGTCCCGCTCAGCCTTCGGGGAGCAAACGAACCGCACGAGCACGGAGCACCACATGAAGCACCACATCGCCGTTCTCGGCGCCGGTTACGCCGGGGCCTACGTGGCCGGGAACCTGGTCCGCCGACTGTCCCCGCGGGACTTCGCGATCACCGTCGTCAACGCCGAGCCGGACTTCGTCGAGCGGCTGCGGCTGCACCAGCTCGCGGTCGGCCGGAAGGTAGAGGCCCCGAAGCTCACCGACGTCTTCGCGGGCACCGGGATCCGGCTGCGCGTGGCCCGGGTCACCGCCATCGACCCCGAGCGCCAGGTCGTCACCGTCACGGACCCCGACGGGACCCAGGACGAGCTGGCCTACGACACCCTGTGCTACACGCTCGGCAGCCATGTCGCCGACCACGGCGTCCCCGGGGTGACGGAGCACGCCTTCCACGTCACCCGTCGGCCCGCGGCGCTGCGGCTGCGCACCCGCCTGGACGAGCTGGAGGCCCTCGCCGGACCGGACGCCGACCGGCGGGTGCTGGTCGTCGGCGACGGCCTCACCGGCATCGAGACCGCCACCGAGATCGCCGAGGGCCGACCCGGCCTCGCGGTCACCCTGATCGCGCGCGGCGAGCTGGGCGCCACGCTCGGCCCCGGGGCCCGCCGCCATCTGCGCCGGGCCTGCGACCGGCTGGGCATCGCCGTCCGGGAGCACACCACCGTCGAGGCCGTCGAGGCGACCGGGGTGCGGTGCGCCGACGGCACCGTCCTGCCGTCCGACGCCACGGTGTGGACGGGCGGGTTCACGGTCAGCCCGCTCGCCGCCGCCAGCGGGCTCACGGTCACCGCGAACGGCCTGGTCGTCGTCGACCGCGCCATGCGGTCGGTCTCGCACCCGAACGTCTACGCGGCGGGCGACAGCGCCCACGCCATCGGCGACAACGGCCGACCGCTGCCGATGTCCTGCGGCTCGGCCGGGTACACCGGACGGCAGGCGGTGGCGTCGATCGTCGCCAGCCTCACCGGCCGCGAGGTCCCGCGCACCCCGCTGGTCTACCTGGGCAACCACATCAGCCTCGGACGGCGGGACGGCATCCTCCAACTGGTGGACGGTGAGGCACGCCCCCGGCGGGGGTACGTGGGAGGCCGGAAGGCCGCGCGGGTCAAGGCGGCCATCCTGCGGGGAGCGCTGTGGACCACCTCGCACCCCACCTTCGGCCTGCCCTGCCGCAGGCGCCGTCTGTCCGCCGCGGCCCACGCGCCCCACGCGCCCGCCGAGAAAGCCGTCGTGTAGCCACCTAGGGTGGTCCGAGTGAACAGCGCCACCACCGATCGCTTCGACACCGGTCGCTTCGAGGCCAGCCGCAACCGGCTGGCCTCGCTGGCGTACCGGCTGCTCGGGTCCGCCGCCGACGCCGAGGACGCCGTGCAGGACGCCTTCCTGCACTGGCAGGGCGCCGACCGGCAGCGGATCCGGGTGCCGGAGGCGTGGCTGACCAAGGTCGTCACCAACCTCTGCCTGGACCGGCTCCGCTCGGCGCGGGCCCGCCGGGAGCGCGCCGTCGGCGCCTGGCTGCCGGAGCCGCTCCTGGACGGCGACCCGATGCTCGGCCCCGCCGACACCTTCGAGCAGCGCGAGTCGGTCTCGCTGGCCGTGCTGACCCTCATGGAGCGCCTGTCGCCCCAGGAACGGGCCGTCTACCTGCTGCGGGAGGCGTTCTCCCACAGCCACGCCGAGATCGCGGAGATCCTCGACATCAGCGAGGCCGCGAGCCAGCAGCACCTGCACCGGGCCCGGCGCCGCGTCGCCGCCGAGCGCGGGCACGGCGGCGGCAGCGAGGTCGATCCGGCGTCCGCCCGCCGGATCGTCGAGGAGTTCTTCACCGCCGCCGCCTCCGGCCGCACCGAACGCCTGGTGGCCCTGCTCACCGACGACGCGACCGCGGTCTCCGACAACGCCGGTCGCACCGGGACGCTCCAGCGGTACGACTCCCCGCAGCGCGTCGCCGCCGTCGCGCGGGCCGGTTTCCGGTCCACCCCGGCGAAGCGGCGGCTGGCCGGGGGCGTGTCGGCCGTCCACTACGCGCTCGTCAACCGCGCCCCCGCGCTGCTCTTCGTCCGTGGGGACCAGGTCATCGGCGCCGTGGCGTTCGACCTCGCCGACGGCGGGATCACCACCCTGCGCGGCATCGCCGCCCCCGACCGCCTCGCCCGGCTCACCGCGGCCTGGCGGCGGAGCGCGCCGCGGGAGCCGCTCGTCGCCGAGTGGTGAGGCGCGTCGTGGTGAGGCGCGTCGTGGTGAGGCGCGTCGTGGTGAGGCACACCGTCGTGAGGCGCGTCAGAACCCGATGGCCTCGCGGAGCAGCAGGACCGTGCCCCGGCCCGGCCGCGGCTCCGCGTTCAGGACGAGCAGTCGGTTGACGGCGCTGGGCCTGCCGTACACCGCCTGGGCGCGGACGTTCTCCAGGGGCAGGGCGTGCTCCTCGATCCGGCGCAGCGCGGTGGCGAGGTCGGGCACCACCTTCTGCGCGCCGACGACCCAGACGGCCCGGGCGGCGCCGCCCGCGTTGGCGGGCAGTTGGGTGCCGCTGCCCGAGGCCAGCACGAGCGAGCCGGTCTCCGTGACCGCGGCGACACTGTTGACGACGACGTCAGGGCTGGCCGCCAGCCGTCGTATCTCGTCGGCCTGCGTGGCGCGGTCCATGGCCAGGATCCGCGGCCGGACGGCGTCGTACCGGCCGCTGCCGCTGATGTCCTCCTCGATGCCGGACAGCCGCAGCGTCTCGCTGGCGCCGGTGAAGACGCTGGCGCCCTCGGGGAGCAGTTCCCGGACGCGGACGCGGGCCGCCGCGGCGTCGTCGAGGATCTCGACGGTGAACCCGTTGGCGCGCAGCGCGTCGGCCGCCCGCTCCAGCCGCTCGGCGGGTGCCGGGGCGTCGAAGCCCGGGGCGGCGTCGGCGGCCCGGGGCGCGCCGCCGGTCAGCGGGGAGGTGTCGAGGTACCTGACTTCGTACACCCGCTCGGCGAACCTCCAGCCCTCCTCGGTGCGCTGGTAGCGGTCGTGGTAGACGGCGAAGTTCATGCCCTGGCGTCCGTCGAGGGCGCGCGCGAGTTCCTGGACGTAGGTGCGGCCGGTCGCGGTGTCCCCGTCGAGCACGATGGTGCCGGGGTGGCTGTTCTGCACGAAGAAGTCCCACTGGCGCTGCAACCGCTCGCCCCCGGCGAGGATCTCCTCGCGGCCGACCTGCTCCACGGGGATGTTGGGCATCCGCAGGACGCCGTCCGGGGTGAACAGGGCCGCCAGGCGGGGCCGGTCGCGCATCATCAACGCGTCGGTGAACTCGGCGCGCAGCGCCTCGATCTCGACGCGGTCGGCGACGGCCTGGAAGTCGTTCATCGGGTTCCCTCTCGGTGTGGGTGACGTCCTCACCCTTACGACAACGCGGCCCGCCCGAATGTGAGGTGACGCCGCGTCGTCACATCCCGGGGCGCCGCCGGGTCGTAGCGGGGAGGCCACGGCGGCGAGCGAGGGAGACGGCGGACCATGACCAGCGGAGCGACCACCCGTGCCGAGCGGAGCGATCCGGACCTCGGCGTGCTCCTGGGCGAGCGGCACCACCTGCTGAACCTCGGCTACCGGCTCCTCGGGTCCCGTACCGACGCCGAGGACGTCGTGCAGGAGACCTACGCCCGCTGGTACGCGCTGTCGGAGCGGCAGCAGCGGGCCGTGGAGTCGCCCGGCGCCTGGCTGGTGACGGTCGCCAGCCGCATCTGCCTGAACCTGCTCGGCTCGGCGCGGGCCCGGCGGGAGACGTACGTGGGCGACTGGATACCGGAGCCGCTGCCCGGGCCCGCCGGGCACCTCACCGGGCGTTCCGGCGCCGACGACCCGGCCGAGCGGATCGCGCTTGACGAGTCGGTGACGATGGCCTTCCTGGTCGTGCTGGAGGCGATGACCCCGGCCGAGCGGGTCGCGTTCGTGCTGCACGACGTCTTCCGCTACCCGTTCGGCGAGGTCGCCGAGATCGTCGGCCGTACCCCGGCGGCCTGCCGCCAACTGGCCTCCTCGGCCCGCCGACGGGTGCGCACCGCACGGCCGCCCGCGGGCCCGGGGGCCGGGCAGGCCAGCGTCGTGCGGCGGTTCCGTACGGCGTGGGAGGCGCGGGACATCGACGCCCTGGTCGGCCTGCTCGACCCCGGCGCCACCGCGACCGCCGACGGCGGCGGGCTGGCCGTCACCCATCCGCGCCCGATCGTGGGCGGCGAGTGGATCGCGCGCGCCTACGCCGAGATCGCCCGGGTCGCGGGCCACCGCACGACGTTCGAGGAGCGCGTGGTCAACGGCCTGCCCGGGCTGGTCGCGTGGCAGGACGGCGCGCTCGCGACCGTGTTCGCGTTCGAGGTCGCGGGCGGCCGGGTCAGGAACATCTGGGCGGTGCGCAACCCGGAGAAGCTCCGGGCCTGGCAGGCCGGTTGAGGGGCCCGGCCCGCTACCGGGGCGCCGTGGTGCTGGTCGCCGTGGTGTCCCGGGCGCGCGACGGTGACGGGTCGGTGACCGGTGGGTCGTCCGTGGCCGCCGAGGGCCTGGCCTGGTCCCGTGCGGTGGTGGGGTCCGCGGTGGGGGTGTCGGGGACGGGGCTGGCGACGGGGGCCGTGGCGCTCGGCGCGGGAGCGGGCGGGGTGCGCGGGGCGGGCGAGACGCTGGTGAGCGGTGGGGCGAGGGGGGTGGCCGGGCGGTCGGGGCCGCCGGTGCCGGGCTGGCGCAGCGGCAGGACGACGAGGGCGGCGACCCCGCAGGCCACGGCGGTGCCGAGGGCGGCGCGCAGCAGCTTGCGGCGGGCCGCGCGGCGCCGGATCGCCGTGTAGCGGCCCGGCGGTGGGCCCAGGAACTCGGTAGGGGGCCGCAGGATGACCGCGAGCGGATCGTCGGGGGCGAAGTCCGGGTCCTCGTCAGAGTGAGTGATCAAGGCTTCTCCTCAGGTGAGCGCGGAGCAGTTCGCGGGCCGCGTGCAGGTCGGCCTTGATGGTTCCCTCCTTGCGCCCGGTCAGGGCGGCCACCTCCCGGATCGGCATGTCAGCGTAGTAGTGCAGCAGGATCGGCACGCGCAGTCGCTCCGGCAGCGCCTGGACGAGCAGCCGCACCGACGGGTCGGCCTGTTCGGGCTGCGGGGTCAGGGCGGCCTCGGTGCTGGCCCGGTGCACGGCCCGGCGTTCGCGCTCCAGTCTGCGCCAGTGGTCGCGGACGATGTTGGCCGCGGTGACGTAGAGGAACCCCCGTGGTTCGGACACGGAGGTCCAGCGGGCCCACAGCCGGGTGAACGCCTCGGAGGCGATCTCGTGGGCCGTCTCGTCGTCGTCGACCAGTCGGCGGCACCACCCGGCGAGACGCGGGTAGAGGGCGACGAACAGCTCGGACGCTGCCGTTTCGCGCGAGCGTTTCAACGTTCTCCAAGGATCTCCGTGGGGGTGGCGCGGGGCGCGGCTGCTCAGTTGCCCGGACCGGTGGCGTCCAGCGTCGCGAAGACGATGACGTTGTCCGGGTAGCCGTCGGCGGTGCGCTGGCCGCCGCAGGTGACGAGCCGCAGCTCCGGTGCGCCGACGTCTCCGTACACGTCGTCGGTCGGGAACCGCGCCTTCGCGACGGTGCGCACGGAGGTGACGGTGAACGCCACCTCCGTGCCGTCCTCCAGCCGGGCCACGACGCCCGCGCCCCGGCGCAGCGCGGACAGGTGCCGGAAGACCCCGTCGCCGTAGCGGCCGACGGTGACGTGGCCGAGGATCACCGACGGTCCCGTCTGCCCGGGTGCCGGGGAGTGCTCGTACCAGCCCGCCCGGTCGTGCGCGGTGACGGGCGGCACCTCCACCGTGCCGTCCGGGGCGAGCCCCAGCCGGATGAGGGGCGTGTCGACCCCGATGGCCGGGACGCGCAGCCGTACCGGCACCGGACGCCCCGTCGGGGACGCGGAGTTCGCCGGGGTCCGGGTGCCGGGCGGGGTGCGCGCCCCCCGCCCGGCCGGAGGGCCACCGCAGCCTGCGAGCGGCGTGGTCAGGGCCGCGAGGGCGAAGGCCCGTCTGGAGAGCGCGGTCATGCGCCGGCGGCCCGCCCGCGGCGGTGGCGTACGAGGACGACGGCGCCGCCGCTCAGGGCGACCGCCGCGGCGGCGCCCCCGCCGACCAGCGTGCCGCCGTCGCCCGGCTCGGAGGCCGTGGGCGCCACGCCGGTGTCCGGCGCCCCGCTGGGCACGACGGACACCTGCGGCCGGGTCGGCTCGGCGGAGGGCGCGGTACTGGCGTCGGAGTCGCCGGTGGCCGGGGCGGGCGCGGCGGTGCCGTCGGTGGCCGGTGCGGGCGTCGCGGTGTCGTCGGTGGCGGGGGCGGGCGTCGGCGTGGCGTCGCGGTCGGGGGCCACGGTGGGGCTGGCGGGGGCCGGGCTGCCGCCGTCGGCGTGGGCGGGCAGCGCGGCCCCGAGGACGGCGGTACAGCCAACGGCCAGGGCGGTGAGGGCGGTTCGGCGCATCGGTGTCGCTCACTTTCGTCGTGGTGACGGGTCGTGCGGAGAGACGAGGCAGCGAGGGAGCACGTTGCAAAGAGAAGGTAAAGCCGTGTGGGGCGCGCGCGAGGTGAACCGGATGCGGTGGCGCCCACGTTGTGCGGTCGGTACGGCAAGCACCGGGGAGGACACGTTGAACGGGAAGACCAGACTCGTCGTCGCGGGGACGACCGTCGCGCTGCTGGCGGCGGGCGGTTACGCGGTGGTCGACGCGGCCGGTTTCCTCCGCGAGACCGGCCCGCTCACCGCCGACGAGATCAGCTCGGCGTCCCGGGGCTTCCTGGACGCGTGGGCGGAGGGGGACGTGGCCGCCGCGGCCGGTCTCACCGACGACGCCGGGGCGGCCTCCGACGCCCTGACCCTCTTCCGGCGGGAACTGGGCCCACGGCTGACCGTACGGCCCGCCCCCACCACGTCCGCCACGGTACCGTTCGACGTCACCGTCCGCCTCGACGGGGAGGGCGCCGGTTCGGTGTGGACGTACGGCTCCGCCCTGACGGTCGTACGGGACCCGGAGTCGGACGGCGAGGCGCGGGTGGCCTGGTCGCCGAAGGTGGTGCACCCCCGGCTGGCGAACGGCGACCGGCTGGAACTGGCGCGGGCGGACGGCATGTCGGTCCGGGTCACCGACCGGGACGGCCGGAGGCTGACCGCCGAGGAGTTCCCCTCGCTCGCGTCGGTCATCCCCGAACTGGGCGAGCGGTACGGCGAGAAGCTGGGCGGACGCCCCGGCACCGAGGTCCGCGTCACCCGGCGCGACGGCCGTCCGGGACCGTCGCTGCACGAGGTGTCGGCGGGTACCCCGGCGACGCTGCGCACCACGCTGTCGGCGCGGGTGCAGCGGGCCGCCGAGCGGGCGGTGGCCGACCACCCGCGGTCCTCCGCGGTGGCGGTCGCGCCGAGCAGCGGCGAGATCCTGGCGGTGGCGAACAACCGGGAGGACGGCTTCAACGCGGCCTTCCTGGGCCAGCGCGCCCCCGGCTCCACCCTGAAGGTGATCACCTCGGCGGCGCTGCTCGAGGAGGGCGTCGTCAGCCCGTTCCGGCGGGCGGAGTGCCCGAAGTACGCCGAGTACGGGGGCGCCACCTTCCACAACCTCGACGGGTTCGAGATCCCCGGCGGCACGTTCTCCGACGCCTTCGCGCGGTCCTGCAACACCACCTTCGTCAAGGCCGCGGACGACATCGGCTCGGACACCGTGGCGCGCGAGGCCAGGGAGGTGTTCGGGCTCGGGCTGGAGTGGCACAGCGGTCTGGCCACGTTCGACGGCAGCGTCCCGGAGGCGAAGGGCGCCGAGAAGGCGGCCGGGATGATCGGGCAGGGCCGGGTGCAGGTGAACGCGCTGAACATGGCGTCGGTCGCCGCGACCGTCGTGGCGGGCCGGTTCCGCCAGCCGGTGCTGGTCGCCCCGGAACTGGCCGGGCAGCCCGTCGCGGAGGCACCTCGGTCCCTGCCGCGCGGCGTCGCCGGGCAGTTGCGGGACCTGATGCGGC
Source organism: Streptomyces flavalbus (assembly GCF_042674625.1). Lineage (NCBI taxonomy): Bacteria > Bacillati > Actinomycetota > Actinomycetes > Kitasatosporales > Streptomycetaceae > Streptomyces > Streptomyces flavalbus. Next base: position 7,375,677 of record NZ_JBHTEB010000001.1, on the reverse strand, counting down.
GTACGGCGACGGAGGGCACGGCGGCGCGGGCGCTGGCCGGGCTGCCGGGGGACGTCGGCGCGAAGACGGGGTCGGCGGAGGTCGGCGGGGCCGCCGTCTCCGACAGTTGGTTCACCGGGTTCCGCGACGACGTCGCGGCGGCGGCCGTGGTGGAGGAGGGCGGCCACGGCGGCGACGCGGCCGGGCCCGTCGTCCGCGAGATCCTGGCCGCGGGGGACGCCCCGTGAGGACCGCGCAGGGCTGGGCGGGCCGCCTGTCCTGGTACGGGCTGTTGGCCGTCGCCGCCGCGACGGCGGTCGTGGCGGGTTCCGCACGCGGGCCAGCGCCCGACGCGCACCACGTCGAGGCGGGGCAGGTCTGCCGCTCCACGCTGCCGCCCGGCCTGGAACTGTCCTGCGGCACCGACGGGTTCGGCGACCTGCGCCGCGTGTGCCCCGGCCACGGCACCTGCACCCGCACCACGGCGGTCACGGTACGCAACGACGGCACGTCCGCCGTCTACGTCACCGTGATCAGCGGCCCCCGCCAGGGCGTCCGCGACCAGGGAGCGAACCACCTCGTCCCCTCCGGCGCCACCGCCGTCCTGCGCCCCGGCAGGGCGGAGTACCTGTACGACATCACCCTCCGAGCAACCCACCCGGAACCGGCGGTCCTGAAGGTGGTACAGGTCCGCTGACCCGCCCCGTCCTCAGGTGATCGTCTCGCCGTCGTGGAGGCCGCCCACGCAGCGCTTGGTGAAGGTGTCCGTGCTGCCCTCGACCGCCGAGATGACGATCACGCCGCCGCCCTGGACGCACTCGTACGCGCTGACGTCGGCGGCGGCGTGGGCGGGACCGGCGGACAGGGCCAGAACGGTCAGGGCCGCGGCCAGCGCCTGGAACGGCAGGGTCGTGGACGTCATGCGGGGTACGCGGGTCATCGGGGTTCTCTTTCCGTCTCCGGGGCCCAGTGCGCCTCCAGCGTCACCCGTGCCCCGGAGGGCCGCTAGTCGGCCGCCCGCCGTACGGCTAGCGTGACCGGATGGAGCAGAGCCAACAGCCGTCCCCCTCCTCCTCGTTCGGCACGGCCGCGGTCGCCTACGCCGAGCACCGTCCGGACTACGCGCGCCCCGCCGTGCGCTGGGCCTTGGCGCCCGCGCCCGGCCCGCGGGTGCTCGACCTCGGCGCGGGCACCGGCAAGCTGACGGGCACGCTGCTCGCCCTCGGCGCCGAGGTCACCGCGGTCGAGCCCGACCCGGCGATGCGGGCGGAGCTGCGCCGCGCCCTGCCGGACGTGCGCGCCCTCGCGGGCAGCGCCGAGGCGATCCCGCTGCCGGACGCCAGTGTCGACGCCGTCCTGGCGGGCAACGCCCTGCACTGGTTCGACATGGCCGCCGCCGGACCGGAGATCGCCCGCGTCCTCGCCCCCGGCGGCGTCCTCGCTGGCCTGTGGAACCTCCTGGACGACGAGGTCGAGTGGGTCGCCGCACTGGCGCGGGTCGCCACCGCGGCGGCCATCGGCCCCCGGGACACGCCCGCGAGCTGGCGTACGGAGACGGCCGCCGCGCACCTGCCCAGGGGCGGCGCGGACGCCTGGTTCGAGACGCCGGAACAGGCCGTGTTCCCGCACGCCCAGCGCCGTACCGCCGACTCCCTCGTGGCCACCCTCGCCACCCGCGCGGGCGTGCTGGTCATGCCGGAGCCGGACCGCCGGGCCCTGCTGGACCGCGTCCGCGCGTTCCTCGCCAGCAGACCCGAGACCGCCCACGGCGAGTTCACGCTCCCGATGCTGACCGGCGTACTGCGCGTCCGGCGCCGGTGAGGCGGCGCACCGTCACGACTGCTGCCGGGCCGGGGGCACCGCCAGACAGAACTCGTTACCCTCAGGATCGGCGAGGACGACGTTGTCGGCGTGCCGGGCCCGGACGGTCGCGCCAAGAGCGGTCAGGCGACGGACCTCCGCCCCCGGGTCCGCCGCGCGCAGGTCCAGGTGCACGCGGTTCTTCACCACCTTGACCTCCGGCACCCGCTGGAACCACAGCCGGGGCCCGCCGTCCGCCCGCTCGACGAGCACCGTGGGGTCGTCTTCCGTACGGGTGATCCCCAGCGAGCGCAGCCGGGCCAGCTCGGCCTCGTCGTACGGGGCGACGGCGTAGCCGTCCAGGGCCGCGGCCCAGAAGCGGGCCAGGGACGCGGGGTGGGCACAGTCGAAGACGATGTCGTGGAGGTGTGCCATGCGCCCATGGTGGGCGCACGGCAGCGGCGCCGTCAGCGGGTGCGGCGCGATGATCGTTTGCGTGGGCGGCGCGGTGATCGTTTCCGTGGGCGGCTCCCTACACTGGCGCGCATGGCATGTCGCATCAGTGAACTCATCATCGACGCCGCCGATCCCGAGCGGCTCGCGGTGTTCTGGAGTGAGGTCCTCGGCTACGTCGAAGTGGGCCGCGAGGACGACGGGAGCATCGAGATCGGGCCGCCCGGCGTCGGCTTCGGGGGCCCGCAGCCCACGCTCATCCTCAGCCCCAGCACCGACCCGCGGCCCGCCAAGCTCCGGCTGCACATCGACGTCAACCCCACCGACCGCGACCAGGACGCCGAGTTGGAGCGGCTGCTCGCGCTCGGCGCCCGGCCCGCCGACGTCGGCCAGGACGGCACCGAGAACTGGCACGTGCTCACCGACCCCGAGGGCAACGAGTTCTGCCTCCTGCACGCCCGGATCGCGCCCGTGTGACGGCGCCCGGCGCGTCCCGTGTCGCTGGGCCGGGGGAACTCGCGGCGTTTCCGTGCGGAGGCGGCGCGGGCGTGGTCATGCTGGGGCCTCCTGTACGACGGCGGTTGACGCCAGCGAGGCGAAGAGCCGTGGGCGGGGCCCGGCCGGGTCACGCCCCGGTGGGGGGAAGAGCGTGTCCGAGGCTGAGGTGGACGGCGGTTCATCGACGGGTGCGGTGCCGCAGGTGCGTGGTGAGGGGCGAGGCCGCCCCAGCACGGCGAAGGGGAGCGGGGAACCGGGGGCGGGACAGCGGGAGTTCGCCCACGTGGTGCGCGAGCAGATCTTCGGGCCGCTGGCCAGCCGGGGCTGGTCGTACGCGCGGATCAGCGAACGGCTCGGGGCCGGGCCGTGGTTCGGCGCGGACGTGCTGCGCCGGATCGCCGACGGCAGGTGCGTGCCCGACCGGGAGGCGCTGGAGGCGGTCCTCGACCTCGTGGGCGAGGTGTCCGGGACGCCGGTGACCCGGGAGGCCCGGGACCATGTGCGGCAGGCGTACCTGCGGGCCCTTGAGCAGGCCCGCGCGGGCCTGCACCGGTGGTACATGGAGACCTTCGCCAACGACCAGCTCCGCGCGGAGACCGCCCGCGTGCGCCACCAGCACCTGGTGCAGCCAAGCGCCGGTACCGGTTCCGGCGGCGACGGCGGGGAGTCCGCGCCGCACGCCGCGCTGGCGCTGCGCCGGGAGGTGGCACGGCACGTGGACGACGTCGTCCGCGGCGGTGTCGTCCTGCCGGTGCGGCTGCTCGGGCCCGAACCGGCCGAGCCCGTCGACGTCACCGCCGTACTGGACGAGGTGGACGACGTCCTCCAGCACGTGGCGCGGGTGCTGCACCGGGCGATCGCCGCGGACGAGGCCGCCATGGCCGCCGCCGAGGCCCGCCGCCCGGAGCCGACGCCGACCCCGCCGCCGTCACCCGAGCCGGTGCCGGTGCCGGTGCCGCCGACCGTCGTGGGCCACCCGGGCGACGGTGACGACGGCCCGGGGCGCGGGGGCCGGGTCGCCGGGTACGTCACGACCGCCGTGCTGGTGGTGGCGGCGGTCCTGCTCGCCGCCGTCTACCTGCCGTCCCTGCGCGACGAGGACGCGGGCGGCGGCTCGGACACCGCCACCGGGCCGACGGCGTCCAGCACCCCGGGCGGCGGCGACGGCGCGGGAGCCGGGGCGGGCGACGGCGGCGACGGGAACGGCGGCCGGGGCTCCGGGCCCGGGCCGGTCGCCACGGGTGACAGGGACGGCGCGAACGGGCAGGGCGGCCAGGAGGAACCGGACGCCACGGCGACCACCCCCGACGACGGCGGCGGCACCGTCGACGACCCGGGCGACCCGGAGGTGTCCGACGACCCCACGCGGCCGGACACCGAGCAGGACACCGGCCCGGTGCTGGGCGGCGCGGGCATCAACGCCTCGCCGCGGCTGGACGGCGCCGACTGCTCCCAGCCGGTCGTGTTCACCTTCTCCGCCGCCGCGCAGCGGCCCGGCACCATCGAGTACACCTGGCACCCGGACGACCGCCTCATCGCCCGCGGCGTCCAGAGCCGCGCCGGGACGATGACGTTCACCGCCCCCAACGAACAGCACGAGGAGTTCAGCGTCCAGCTCACCGGCACCCAGCCCGGCGAACGCGTCCAGGGCGGCATGACCGTCGAGGTCACCTCCCCCCAGGCCGACCGCACGGTCATCGGGGACTCCTTCGACCTCACCTGCACCTAGGTGTTCTGTCCACGGAGGTTGGCGACAGCGATCACTGATGTGTGATCTTGAAATGGGTGAGGGCCTTCTGGCTCGGTGTGGATTGCGAGATCTGCACCGGCGACCAGAGAGGCCCTCGTGCCCCACCGTAATGCACCCCTGACCGAGACCGGACGACTGCGCCTGGCCCGCTGCGTCGTGGACGACCACTGGCCCCTGCGGCGGGCCGCGGAACGCTTCCAAGTCTCCGTGAGCACCGCCAAGCGATGGGCCGACCGCTACCGGCAGCACGGCGAGGCGGGCATGGCCGACCGGTCCAGCCGCCCGCACACCAGCCCACGGCGGACCCCGACCCGCACCGAGCGGCGGATCATCAAGGTCCGTGTGCTGCGCCGCTGGGGACCTGCGCGGATCGCGGGCCTGCTGCGGCTGGTTCCTTCCACCGTCCACCGGGTGCTCACCCGCTTCGGCCTGGCCCGCCTCACGCACCTGGACCGGGCCACCGGCCACGTCATACGCCGCTACGAACGGGAACGTCCCGGCGAGCTGGTGCATGTGGACATCAAGAAGCTCGGCAACATCCCCGACGGCGGCGGCCACAAGGTCCTGGGGCGCCAGGCGGGCCGAAGGAGGCGTTGCGGGGCTGGCTACAGCTACCTGCACACCGCCGTCGACGACCACTCCCGCCTGGCCTACAGCGAAATCCTCACTGACGAGAGGAAGGAAACCGCCGTCGCCTTCTGGGGGCGGGCGCAGGCGTTCTTCGCCTCGTGCGGGGTCACCGTCGAGCGCGTGCTGACCGACAACGGTTCCTGCTACAAGTCCCGTCTGTGGCGCGATGCCCTGGCCGCAGCCGGCATCACGCACAAGCGCACGCGCGCCTACCGGCCCCAGACCAACGGCAAGGTCGAACGGTTCAACCGCACCCTGCTCGACGAATGGGCCTATGCCCGCCCCTACCGCTCGGAACAGGAACGACGCGACGCCTTCCCCAACTGGCTGCACACCTACAATCACCACCGCGGACACACCGCGCTGAGAGGTCAGCCACCCGCCAGCCGCGTTCCCAACCTCACGGGCCAATACACCTAGGGCGCGGCGGCGCGGCCGGAGAATAATGGCCGCATGACGCGCCGACTCACCGACATGAGCGCCCCCGCCCGGCTCGCCGCCGACGGTGAGGGCCTGGGGCAGGACGAACTGGCGCTCGCCGCGCGCAACCACGGCCTGCCCCTGGAGGCCCTGCGCTACGACGTCACCCCGCCGGGCCTGCACTACGTCCTCACGCACTACGACATCCCGCACGTGCCGGACGCCGACGCCGACGACTGGCGCCTGACGGTGGACGGCCGGGTACGGCGCACCCTCAGCCTCTCCCCCGAGCGGCTGCGCGCCCTCCCCCCGGTCACCACGCGCGTGACGATGGAGTGCGCGGGCAACGGCCGGGCCCTGCTGACCCCGCGCCCGGTCAGCCAGCCCTGGCTGGTCGAGGCCGTCGGCACGGCGGAGTGGACGGGCGTGCCGCTGCGGCTGCTCCTGGCGGAGGCCGGGGTGGCCTCCGACGCCGTAGACGTCGTGTTCACCGGCGCGGACCACGGCGTGGAGCGCGGGGTCGAGCAGGACTACCAGCGCGCCCTGCCGCTCGACGTCGCCACCGGGGACGACCCGGAGGTGCTGGTCGCCTACGCGATGAACGGCGCGCCCCTGCCGCCCCAGCACGGCAGTCCGCTGCGGCTGGTGGCGCCCGGCTGGTACGGGATGGCGCACGTGAAGTGGCTGCGCGCGATCACCGTCGTCGACGAGCCGTTCACCGGCTTCCAGCAGTCCGTCGCCTACCGGCTGCGGCAGACGCCCGACGACCCGGGCGAACCGGTCACGCGGATCGCTCCCCGGGCGCTGCTCGTGCCGCCCGGCTTCCCCGACTTCATGTCCCGGACCCGGGTGGTCGCCCCCGGCCCGGTGCCGCTGGAGGGCCGGGCCTGGTCAGGACGGGCGCCCCTGGCCGCGGTGGAGGTCAGCACCGACGGCGGCGCGACCTGGCACCCGGCCGACCTGGAACCGGACGACGGCCACCGCTGGGCGTGGCGGCGCTGGACGTACGCCTGGACCGCCGTCCCCGGCGAGCACGTGCTGAGCGCGCGGGCCCGCGACGAGGCCGGGAACGAGCAGCCGCTGGAGCAGCCCTGGAACCGCGGCGGCTTCGCCAACAACCTGGTCCAGCGGGTGCCGGTGCTCTGCCCCGAGCCCTCCGCGCCGTGAGCCCCTGTCAGTGCCGTATGGCACGATCGGACAGGTGACCAGCACCACCGCCACGACCGCGCGGCAGCACCTGCGGGACCTCGCGCTGCTGCGGCGGGTCCGGGACCGCATCGACCGGGAGTACGCGCAGCCGCTGGACGTCGCCGCGCTGGCGCGGGGCGTGAACATGTCGGCCGGGCACCTGAGCCGCCAGTTCCGGCAGGCGTACGGCGAGTCGCCGTACGCCTACCTCATGACCCGGCGTATCGAGCGGGCGATGGCGCTGCTGCGCCGCGGGGACCTCAGCGTCACCGAGGTCTGCTTCGCGGTGGGCTGCGCGTCGCTCGGCACCTTCAGCACCCGGTTCACGGAGCTGGTCGGGATGCCGCCGAGCACCTACCGGCGGCTCGCGGCGAGCGCGACGGCGGGGCTGCCGTCGTGCGTGGCGAAGCAGGTCACGAGGCCGGTCAGGAACCCGGCCGGAAACCCGGTCCGCAAGCCGGTCGGCGAGGCGGTCAGGAATCGAGAAGCACCGGTCGGCCGCGCGCACTAGCGTGACCGTCATGGACGTCACGATTCACTCGAGTTTCCTCCCGCACGACGACCCGGACGCGGCGCTGGCGTTCTACCGCGACACGCTCGGCTTCGAGGTGCGCAACGACGTCGGGTACGGCGGGATGCGCTGGATCACGGTCGGCCCGCCCGGCCAGCCCGGCACCTCCCTCGTGCTGACTCCCCCGGCCGCCGACCCCGGGGTCACCGACGACGAGCGCCGCACCGTCACCGAGATGATGGCCAAGGGCACCTACGCGGGGATCGTGCTGGCCACCACCGACCTCGACGGCACCTTCGAGCGGGTGGAGGCCAGCGGCGCGGAGGTCATGCAGGAGCCCGCCGAGCAGCCGTACGGGGTGCGCGACTGCGCCTTCCGCGACCCCGCGGGCAACATGGTCCGGATCCAGCAGACACGCTGAGCGGCACCGCCGACGACGACGATCACGAACAGGGAGACGAAGGACAGCATGAGCACGGACACGACCGCGTCGGCACCGCACCTCGCTGACAGCCACGAGATGATCCGCGTGCACGGGGCGCGCGTGAACAACCTCAAGGACGTCAGCGTCGAGATACCCAAACGCAGACTCACGGTGTTCACCGGGGTCTCCGGTTCGGGCAAGAGCTCGCTGGTGTTCGACACGATCGCCGTGGAGTCACAGCGGCTGATCAACGAGACGTACAGCGCGTTCCTGCAGGGCTTCATGCCGACGCTGGCGCGGCCCGAGGTCGACGTGCTGGACGGGCTGACCACCGCGATCGCCGTCGACCAGCAGCGGATGGGGTCCGACCCGCGGTCCACCGTCGGCACCGCCACCGACGCCAACGCGATGCTGCGCATCCTCTTCAGCAGGCTCGGCACCCCGCACATCGGCCCGCCCGGCGCGTTCTCCTTCAACGTCGCCTCCGTGTCGGCGAGCGGCGGGTTCACCGTCGACCGGGGCGCGGAGAAGACGAAGACGGAGAAGGTGACGTTCAGCCGCACCGGCGGCATGTGCGTGCACTGCGAGGGCCGGGGCACCGTCTCCGACATCGACCTCACCCAGCTCTACGACGACTCCAAGTCGCTCGCCGAGGACCCGTTCACCATCCCCACCTACACCGGGGACGGCTGGGTGGTGCGGATCATCAAGGAGTCCGGCTTCTTCGACGTGGACAAGCCGATCCGCGCGTACACCAAGAAGGAGCGGTACGACTTCCTGTACCGGGAGCCGACCAAGGTGAAGATCAACGGCGTCAACCTCACCTACGAGGGGCTGATCCCGAAGATCCAGAAGTCGTTCCTGGCGAAGGACCGGGAGTCGATGCAGCCGCACATCCGGGCGTTCGTGGACCGGGCGGTCACCTTCACCCGGTGCCCCGAGTGCGACGGCACCCGGCTCAGCGAGCTGGCGCGGTCCTCGCGGATCGGGGGCGTGAACATCGCCGACGCGTGCGCGATGGAGATCCGCGACCTGGCCGAGTGGGTGCGCGGCATCGAGGAGCCGTCGGTGGCGCCGCTGCTGGCCGCGCTCCAGCACGCGCTGGACTCGTTCGTGGAGATCGGCCTCGGCTACCTCTCGCTGGAGCGGCCCTCGGGCACGCTGTCCGGCGGTGAGGCACAGCGCGTGAAGATGATCCGCCATCTGGGGTCCTCGCTCACCGACGTGACGTACGTCTTCGACGAGCCGACGATCGGTCTGCACCCGCACGACATCCAGCGGATGAACGACCTGCTGCTGCGGCTGCGGGACAAGGGCAACACGGTGCTGGTGGTGGAGCACAAGCCGGAGATGATCGCCATCGCCGACCACGTCGTCGACCTCGGTCCGGGCGCGGGCACGGCGGGCGGCATGGTCTGCTTCGAGGGCAGCGTGGCGGGGCTGCGGGCCAGCGACACCGTCACCGGCCGCCACCTCGACGACCGGGCGGCGCTGAAGGAGTCGGTGCGCGAGCCCACCGGGGTGCTGGAGATCCGGGGCGCGTCCGCGAACAACCTGCGGGACGTCGACGTCGACATCCCGCTCGGGGTGCTCACCGTGGTCACCGGCGTCGCGGGGTCCGGGAAGAGTTCCCTGATCCACGGGTCGATCCCGGCGAGCGAGGGCGTCGTCTCGGTGGACCAGACGCCGATCCGCGGCTCGCGGCGCAGCAACCCGGCGACGTACACGGGTCTGCTGGACCCGATCCGCAAGGCGTTCGCCAAGGCCAACGGCGTCAAGCCCGCCCTGTTCAGCGCCAACTCGGAGGGCGCCTGCCCGACCTGCAACGGCGCCGGGGTGATCTACACCGACCTCGGGATGATGGCCGGGGTCTCCACCACCTGCGAGGAGTGCGACGGCAAGCGGTTCGAGGCGTCGGTCCTGGAACACCGCTTCGGCGGGCGGGACATCAGCGAGGTGCTGGCGATGCCGGTCACGGAGGCGGAGGAGTTCTTCGGCACCGGCGAGGCCCGCACCCCCGCCGCCCACCGGATCCTCCAGCGCCTGGTGGACGTCGGGCTCGGCTACCTCACCCTCGGCCAGCCGCTGACCACCCTCTCCGGCGGTGAGCGGCAGCGGCTGAAGCTCGCCACGCACATGGCCGACAAGGGCGGTGTGTACGTCCTCGACGAGCCGACGGCGGGCCTCCACCTCGCCGACGTCGAGCAGTTGCTGGGCCTGCTGGACCGGCTGGTGGACTCCGGCAAGTCGGTGATCGTCGTCGAGCACCACCAGGCCGTCATGGCCCACGCCGACTGGATCATCGACCTCGGCCCCGGCGCGGGCCACGACGGCGGCCGGATCGTCTTCGAGGGCACCCCGGCCGACCTGGTCGCCGCCCGGTCGACGCTCACCGGGGAGCATCTGGCGGCGTACGTGCGCTGACCGCCGGGGTGGCCCGTCAGTTCGCTGACGGGCCCTCGGCCTCGTCGCCGCCCTCGGCCAGCAGCCGCTCCACCTGTTGCTCGGGCGGGAGGGGCCCCCAAGGCGCGCTGCGGGTGTGGGCGCGGGCCTACGGGGACGACTCGCCCACGACGCGGCGGCTGGCCGAGATGCTCGTGGAGCGCGGCGACCTGGCGGGCGCGGTGGACGTGTGGCGGTCCTCCGACCCGGTGCGGCAGAACCCGGCCGGACTCCACGCGGAGCACCTGAACGCCCTCGAACCCGACGACCGGCTCGACGACGACGATCCCGGGGACTGGGCGTTCACGGAGGGCCAGCGCGGCTCCCCGCCGATTCTCGCGGACGGGGTGGCCGCTGTCAGCCCCGCAGCCGGTCCGCCAGCTGCTCCCGGTCGGTGAGGAACCAGAGCTGGCGCCCGCCGTTGCTCTCCCGTACGAAGTCCGCGAGCGCCGAACTGGCGCCGACGTGCGCGGAGATGTCGCCGAGGACCACCAGCCCCACGCCGTACTGGGCGAACTTCTGGACGATGTGCCCCGCGACGCGGGTCCGTAGCTGGAAGAAGTCGGCGCCGAACCGCTGGGCGGGGACGACGACCCAGCGGGCCCCGAGGTAGCCCGCGTCGCCGATCAGGTCCACGGCGTCGCGCTCGCCCTCGATGGCCGGGCCGTCGGCCGCGCACACCAGCACCGGAACGTCGTGGATCTTCTCCAGGGAGGTCATGCCCGCCAGGCTACTGGCGCCCCTGAGCACCCTTCTATCGACAATCCGCGTTGTTCCTAGAACCTAGAATGGCCGAGTGGAGGACATCGACGCGATCGCGGCGCTACAGGATCCGGTACGGCGCCGTCTGTACGAGTACGTGGCGGCACAGGGCCGCGAGGTCGGCCGCAACGAGGCCGCCGAGGCGGCCGGGGTGGCGCGCACCCTCGCCGCGCACCACCTGGACCGGCTGACCGAGGCCGGGCTGCTGGAGAGCGGCAGCCGTCGGCTGACGGGCCGCTCGGGGCCGGGGGCGGGCCGCCCCGCCAAGGTGTACACGCGGGCGCGCGCCGAGCGGTCGGTGTCGCTGCCCGCCCGGGACTACCGCACCGCCGCCGAACTGCTCGCCGAGGCCGCGGAGGAGGCCGGTCTCGACGCCGGGCTCCGCGCCGCCGCCCACCGCAGGGGCGCCGCCCTGCGCGGTACGGCCACCCCGTGCGGCGACCTGGACGCGGCGATGGAGGTGCTCGCCGCCCGTGGCTACGAGCCGCGTCTGGAGGACAGCGAGGGGGCGGCGGCGGCGGTACGGATGCGCAACTGCCCCTTCCACACCGTCGCCGAGCGCTTCCCGCCGCTGGTCTGCGGGATGAACCTCGCGCTGCTGGAGGGGCTGATCGGCGCGGACGGCCCCCTGCGCGCCCGGATGGACGCCCGGCCGGGAGAGTGCTGCGTGGTGGTCGAGGACGCCACGGAGGGCCGGAAGAGCGCCGGAGACTCTAAAAACAATATCGATTGACATAGAAAAACAAGGCGTGCTGGGATGGGGCCATGACCTCATCCGCGCACGCCCGCCATCTCGCCCAACTCAACGTCGCCACGCTCCGTTTCCCCCTGGACGACCCGCGCACGGCCCCCTTCGTCGAACTGCTCGACCCGGTCAACGCCGCGGCCGACGCCGCGCCCGGGTTCGTGTGGCGGCTGATGGAGGACGGGGCGCCGGACGCCACCGGGCTGCGCCCGGCGGGTGACGACGTCATCGTCAACCTGTCGGTGTGGGAGAGCCAGGAGGCCCTGTGGGACTTCACCTACCGCAGCGGGCACCTGGAGGTGATGCGGCGGCGGCGCGAGTGGTTCGAGCGGCACGTCGAGGCGCACATGGTGCTCTGGTGGGTCCCCGCCGGTCACCTCCCGACCGCCGCGGAGGCCCTGGAGCGGCTCGCCGACCTGCGGACGCACGGGCCGTCCCCGCGCGCGTTCACCTTCGCCGCGCCCTACACCGCCGAGGAGTCCGCGCAGGCGGACGGCTTCACCGCCGTCAGCGGCGCGTAGCCCGGTCGAGCGGCGGACGTCACCGCGGCGCGGCGGGCAGGGCCGCGCGCACCGCCCGGTGCACGGCGCGGGCCAGTCGGGCGCCCCACAGGGAGCGCGGGCCCGCGAACCGCTGCGTCCCGGCGCCGGAGACGGGAGCCGCGACGCACACGGCGTCGGTGGGGGTGCCCGAGCAGTCCAGGCCCGCGTCCAGCAGCGCCTGCACCTTGGCCTCGGTGGCGGTGGCCACCGCGTTGACCAGGGCGGCGTCCGTGAGCGGCACCGGGAGGGCGACGACGATGTTGATGGTGCCGGGGGCCGCGGGGGCGGCGGTGCCCTCCGCGGCGGATGCGGCCCAGCCGCGGACGTTCACCCCCGCGGTGACGACGGCCTCGACGCCGCCGTCCCGGGCGTGGCCGTACGCCGTCACGTCCGCCGCCGTCATCAGGCCGACGCCCGCCGTGCGCAGACCGAGGCCGGTCGCCAGCTCCGCGAGGTGCCGGTCGGGGTCGGTGCGCCGGTAGCCGTGGGCGACCTGGGCGTTCAGCACCCAGGCGCGCTCACCGATGCCGCCGCCCAGCACGGCGTTGCTGATCATGCGGTGGCCGGGTCCCGGGGACCAGACCAGGGTGTGCAGGGTCTCGCCGTCCTCCCGACGGGGCAGGCAACGCACAGGCAGGTGACCGCCGGGCACGGAGCGCGGCGGGGGGACGAGCGCGGTCAACGGGCGGGGCTCCTTCACGGGGCGGCACCCCCGTGAGGCACGCGGGGCTCCTCCGGGGGCGGGGACCCGGTGATCGTACGCGGGGCTCCTTCAGGGGCGAGACCCGGCGGTCGTACGCGGGGCTCCTCCGAAGCGGGACCCGGTGGTCGTACGCGGGGCTCCTCCGAAGCGGGACCCGGTGGTCGTACGCGGGCCCGGCGGCGAGCCGGGAATGCTGCGGGGGCGGTCCGCGTTGAGCACGACGTAGCTGGCATGGACGGGTCAGAGAACCGTGGAACCCGTGGTGCCGGTGGAAGGAGGAGCCCATGGCCCGCAGCACAGTGCGCCCCGTCGTCACGCTGAGGTCGACGGCCGGTACCGGGGTCACCTACGTGACCCGCAAGAACCGGCTGAACGACCCCGACCGGCTGGTCCTGCGCAAGTACGACCCCGTGGCCGGGACGCACGTCCCGTTCCGCGAGACCCGCTGATCCGGCGACCCGATCGACCGACCGAGGGCCCGGCACCGCACACCGCGGTGCCGGGCCCTTCGCCGTACCGGACACCTCGGGCGGTCAGGCGCAGCCCCACGCTCCCATGCCCTGGATTCTGGCCAGCCGTTTGGCGATGGCGATCTGCTGCCCGCGGGTGGCCAGGTCCGCGCGCGGCGCGAACCGCAGACCTCCGGCCGCCACCCAACTGGACGTCTTGAACTGGAGGCCGCCGTAGTAGCCGTTACCGGTGTTGGCCTTCCAGTTGCCGCCGGACTCACAGGCGGCGATGGCGTCCCAGTCGGGACCGAGGACGGTGGACGACTGCGCGGCGGCGCCCGTGGTGGTGGCGAGCGTCACGGCGACGGCCAGCGCCGTCAGCACGGTCCGCGGACCACGGCGGGCCCGGACACCGGGACGCGCTACACGTTCATCTTTCGACACGATCATCACACCGGGACAGTGACAGGGCCGCCCGCCCGGCCACGGCAACGACGGTGCGCGACACGCTTGTACCACCCCGACGGCGCAACGGTTCGGCGGAGGTCGAGCGAGGGTTCCGCCGTACTCAGCCGTAAGAAGTTGCGTCAACAACGTTGACGTCCAGCCGGACCCCCCGCACATTACCTATCGGTAGCACCTCCCGGTAACACCTGCCCCGAGCCGCCGTTTTCGCCTGTCGAGAAGAGAGCACCCGCCGATGAGGATTTTCCGCCGTGTCATGCTCGCGTCAGTCACCGCGCTGAGTGCCGCGACCCTGGGCCTGACCGCCCCCGCCGCGCACGCCGCCGAGCCGCTGGACTACGTCGCCCTCGGCGACAGTTACAGCGCGGGCAGCGGGGTGCTGCCCGTGGACCTCAGCTCGCCGCTGTGCCTGCGGTCCCTGGCCAACTACCCCCGCGTCATCGCCTCCCGGACCGGCGCCCACCTGACCGACGTCACCTGCGGCGCCGCCCAGACCAAGCACTTCACCGAGTCCCAGTACCCGGGCGTACCGCCGCAGGTCGCGGCGCTCGGCGCGGACACCGAGCTGGTGACGCTGACGATCGGCGGCAACGACAACGGCACCTTCATCAACGCCCTGACCGCCTGCGGCACCGCGGGACTGCTCAGCGGCGGCCAGGGCAGCCCGTGCAAGGACAAGCACGGCAGCACCTTCGACGACCAGATCGAGCGGAACACCTACCCCGCTCTGAAGGCCGCCCTGGAGAACGTCAAGGCCAAGGCCCCCAACGCCCGGGTGGCGGCGCTGGGTTACCCGTGGATCATGCCCCCGACCCCCGACCCGTCCTGCTTCGCCAAGCTGCCGGTCGCCTCCGGTGACGTGGCCTACCTGCGCGGCATCCAGGCCCATCTGAACGCCGTCGTCCAGCGGGCCGCCCAGGAGACCGGGGCCACCTTCGTGGACTTCGCGCAGGCGTCCGAGGGCCATGACGCCTGCAAGCCGCTCGGCACCCGGTGGATCGAGCCGCTGCTCTTCGGCACCAACCTCGTGCCCGTCCACCCCAACGCGCTCGGCGAGTCACGGATGGCGCAGCACACCCTCAGCACCCTCGGGATCGGCTGACCGGGCGCGCGGCACGCCGCTCACGCCGCCCGCACCACCACCGTCGGCTGCCGGGTCGCCGCCCACCCGGTCGCGGCCCGGACCCGGTAGGTCGTCTTGGCCGGGTCGACCAGCGGCTCGCCGAGCACGATCCGGCGCGCGGCGCGCAGTTCGTCGCACACGTCGGTGGGCAGGGCGGCGTAGCACGCGCCCTGCCCACCGGGGCCCGACGGCCGCCAGTAGCCGTATCTGCGGCGGCCCCCCTCGTGGACGGTGACGAAGACCGGCGTCCCCGGGTCGGAGACGATGCGCAGGACGTCGGCGGCGGTGCGGCTGACCGGGGCGGAGGAGCGGGCGTTCACCAGCGGCCTTTCCACGAGGTTCCACGGGGTCTTCGAGACCGCCTACCCGGTCCGGCCGGAGTTGATCTCGCTTGCCCGCAGTCTCCACCATGCCACTGACAACGGCCCGCTCCCCGGGGCCCCGGCCGTGACCTCCCGTCAGCTCCCGTCAGCTCCCGTCAGGAGGTCAGAAGGTCAGCTTCCAACTGTCGATGTAGCCGGTGTCCTGCGCCGCGACGTCCTGCACCCGCAGCCGCCAGGTGCCGTTGGCCGTCTCGCTCGACGCGTCGACCGTGTACGTGGCGATGACGTTGTCGGCGGAGTCGGAGCTGCTGGAGTTCTTCAGCCGGTAGGCGGTGCCGTCCGGGGCCAGCAGGTCGACGACCAGGTCGCCGCGCCAGGTGTGCTTGATGTCCACGCCGACCCGCAGCCCGGCGGGGGCGTTGCCGGTGCGGCCGGAGACCGTCAGGGACGAGGTGACCGCGGCGCCGTTGTCGGGGATGGCGACGTCGGTGGTGGTCTCGTAGACCTCGCCGGGCGGCAGCGGGTCGCCCGTGCCCAGGGTCCACACGGCGTGCGCGAGGGCGTCGCTGTTGCGGTCCAGGGCGGTGTCGTTGATGTTCGCGGTGGTGTCGCAGGACGAGTGGTAGCAGCGGTCGAACGCCTGGCCCGCGGTGCCGCCCCACTTGGTGGCCTGGGCCGCCGTCTTGGTGCGGCTGGCGCCGGTGAACAGACCGCCGACCGGGATGCCGACGTTCTTGAAGGCGGCGTGGTCGGAGCGGCCGTCGCCCTCGGTCTCTATCTCGGTGGGCACGCCGATGCCGGTGTACCAGTCCTTGAAGACCTTCTCGATCGCCGGGTCGTCGTCGTAGACGAAGTAGCCGGGGTTCGGTGAGCCGACCATGTCCAGGTTGATGTACCCGGAGATCTTCGCGCGTTCGGTGGCCGGGAGGTTGGCGACGTAGTACTTCGAGCCGACGAGCCCGAGTTCCTCGGCGCCCCACCAGGCGAAGCGGAGGTGCTTGGTGGGCTGGAGCTGGGCGCGGGAGACGGCGAGCGCCGTCTCGAGTACGGCGGCGGAGCCCGAGCCGTTGTCGTTGATGCCCGCGCCGGAGGTGACCGAGTCGAGGTGCGCCCCGGCCATCAGGACCTGGTCGGGGTCGCCGCCGGGCCAGTCGGCGACGAGGTTGTAGCCGGTGCTGCCGGAGGAGGTGAACTGCTGGATCGTCGTGGTGTACCCGGCCGCGTCCAGCTTGGCCTTCACGTAGTCGAGCGAGGCCCGGTAGCCGGTGCGGCCGTGGGCGCGGTTGCCGCCGTTGGCGTTGGCGATCGACTGGAACTGGGTCAGGTGCGCCTTGACGCCCGCGAGCGGGATGTCCGGCGCCGCGAGGGCCGCGGGGGCGGCGGCGCGCTCGGGGGCGGCGGAGGACGCGGCCGGGACGGCCAGCAGGCCCGCGAGGGCGACCGCGGCCACGGCGGCCACGCGTCTGGAGGCGGTACGGGACGGTCTCGTGGTGGAGGAAGTCATGTGGGGGGTCCGCACTTTCTCGTCGGTGGGGAGTCTCGGACGGTGCCTGGTTCGGTGGTGCCAGAGCGGTGCGAGTGCCGTGCGCGCGCCAACGACCCGAGGGACGCGGGGCGTTGCGCGCTGGTGCGGAAGTGCGCGCCTGATGTTCAGCCAGAGACCGACGGACGGTCAAGAGCTGTATCCGGTCACGAGCGTCCGCTGAGCGGACACGTGCCGGTGTGGCGCACGTCGTTGCCGCCGGGCGGCGGGCTCTGATGGTGTGGGGCGCATGGCTGAGACGACGATGAACGTGCTGCTGGTGCGCAACTCCCCCGGCAGCGGCCCCGGCCGCCTCGCGCCCTGGCTGCGTGAGGAGGGGCTGGCCGTGACGGAGCTGCCCGGCGGGTCGGCGCCCGTCGACCCGGCCGGTTTCGCCGCCGTGGTGCTGCTGGGCGGCGGCTTCCTGCCCGACGCGGACGCGCACGCGCCCTGGCTGCCCGCCGAGCGCGACCTCGCCCGGCGGTGCGCCGAGAGCGGGGTGCCGCTGCTCGGCGTGTGCCTGGGCGCCCAGGTGCTCGCGGTCGCCACCGGCGGCGCGGTGACCGGCGCGCACGGTCGGCCGGAACGCGGCTCCCACACCGTCGTACGGCGTCCCGAGGCGGCGGGCGACGCGCTGCTGGCCGGGCTGCCGGAGGCGTTCCCCGTGATCCAGAACCACCGGGACCAAATCACCGCGCTGCCGCCCGGCGCCGTGCACCTGGCGCGGAGCGCCGACTGCCCGGTGCAGGCGTTCCGGGTGGGTGAGCGGGCCTGGGGCGTGCAGTTCCACCCCGAGGTCGGTGCCGAGCGGCTCGCCGACTGGGACGAGGCCGCGCTCGCCGACGCGGGTCTTGACCTCGCGGCGCTGCGGACGGCGGCGCTGGCGGCGGAGCCCGAGGCGCGCCGGGCCGCGCGGCGGCTGGTGGCCAACTTCGCCGCCGTGGTGCGGGGGGCCGTCCGGCCGGTCGCAGGTCAGCCGCGGTGAGCGGGCGGCCCGGTGTTAATTTGTGAGCCATGGCTCTGCGCAACGCGGTGATGGCCGCTCTACTGGAGGGTGAGGCGTCCGGTTACGACCTCGCGAAGGGGTTCGGGGCCTCGGTCGCCAACTTCTGGATGGCCACCCCCCAGCAGATCTACCGGGAGCTGGAGCGCATGGCTGCCGACGGGCTCGTCTCCGCGCGGGTCGTGCGGCAGGAACGGCGGCCCGACAAACGGCTGTTCTCCCTCACCGACGCCGGGCTCGCCGCCGTGCGCGCCTACGTCGCCGAGGTCCCGACGAAGCCGACGGCGCTGCGGGACGAGCTGATGGTGAAGGTGCAGTGCGCCGACGTCGGGGACGTGGACGCCGTACGGGAGGCGATCGCCGAGCGGGTGGCGTGGGCGACGGCGAAGCTGGCCCGTTTCGAGCGGATGCGGGAGCGGCTGCTGGCCGGGCGCAGCGAGGACGAGTTCTTCGCCACCGCCGAGCGCGTCGGCCCCTATCTGACGCTCCAGGGCGGCATCGCGTTCGCGCGGGAGAACCTGCGGTGGGGCGAGATGGCGCTGAGGCGGCTCGAACAGCGCGCCGCGGCGAGCGGGGCCGGGTAAGGGGTCACATCGTGGTCGGCGGCAGGCTGGCCGTCGTAGGGTTTGGGTCCGCGGGGCCGTGCCCGCGCGGGGAGCGGTTGGGGGCGGCGGTACGGCCCACCGCCGCCGCGAGTTTGCGCAGGCGGCGCCAGTCGAGGCGGGGCGCCGGGTCGGGGACGCCGGGCCGGTTCCGTGGGACGCGGACGCGCAGGGCGCGGCGTTCGATGCGGCAGCGGACGGGGACGGGCAGGGTGACGGGCTCGCCGTCGAGCCCGGCCTCCACCTCGGGCGCGTCGGCGTGCAGCACCACGTCGTGGGAGGTGGTGGTGGCGAACCCGCGCGGGTCGAGGAGGAGTTCGGCGGCGTCCACGGCGCTGTCCACCCGGACCGCGACGACGCCGAGCCGTCCGGTGTCCAGGCGGGCCCGGCGGCCGAACCCGAACGGGTCGTCCATGCGGTAGGGGTTGTTGCTGACGAGGACGGCGTGCGGATCGCTGAACGTGGCCCGGCCGACCCGGGCGGTCAGCCGCGGCCCGTGCTGGCGGGACAGCAGGTCGGGCAGCAGGCCCAGCGCCGTACCGACCTTGTCGGCGCGGTAGCCGGGGCTCTGCACCACCGCCCCGTACACGCCGAACGAGGCGTTGTTGACGAAGGGGCGGTCACCGGCGAAGCACAGGTCGACGCGGACCTCGACGCCGTCGGTGAGGGCGTCCAGGCAGGCGGCGGGGTCGTCGCGGTCCAGGCCGAGGTCCATCGCGAAGTGGTTGCGGGTACCGGCGGAGATCACCAGGAACGGCAGCCCGTGTTCGGCGGCGACCGCGGCGACCAGTGCCTGGGTGCCGTCGCCGCCGCCCACGCCGAGCAGGTCGGCGCCGTCGGCCACCGCGGCGCGGGCCAGCTCGGTCACGTCCTGCGGCTTGTCGGGGTCGAGCAGCACGACGCGGGCGCCGAGCCGTTCGGCCTTCTCGCGCAGCGCGAACCGCTCCACCTTGCCGCCGCCGGAGAGCGGGTTGAGCAGCACGAAGGGGCGGCGCGGCGGCGGGGTGCGGTACTCCTTGGCGCGGCTGCGGCGCAGGCCGGTGGTGCGCAGCGCGTACCGGCCGCTCCACACCGCCGCCGACCACAGCAGCGCGGAGAGCAGGACGACCCACAGCAGGTTGGCGCGGGCGAAGAGGATGATCACGGTGACGGGGGTGAGCAGGGCGACGGTCGCGGCGGCCAGGCGCGGGGCGCCGCGGCGGGACAGCGTCCACCACAGCGCGGCGAAGGTGACGGCGAGTCCGGCGAGGCCGAGCAGGAGCAGCAGCAGTCCCGCGACGCCGCCCTCGACCAGCGGCAGCAGGACCGCCGCGGCGGCGGCCGTCAGCGACGACCGGGCCGCCCAGGCCTGGCGGCGGTGCGCCCGCACCCTGACCACCGGTACCACCCGACCTCTCCCCCCAGCCCGCCGGACCGTACCGGCGGGACCGCTCTTCGGAGAACCTTCCCCGAAAGCGCCGGGCCAGCCCCCGCGGCCCGCGGCTCAGCCGTGCCCGGCGTGCACGGGGCGGTGCGCGCGGTCCTCGGGGCGGGACCGTCCGGTGCCCCCGCGGTGCCTGCGCCAGTCCCGCACCGCGAGGACGAGCGCGGCCAGCACCGGCAGGACGCCGCAGAGGACGGCGACCGCGACCGCCGTGCGGTACTGGTCGTCGTCCTGGGCGAGGACCAGGTAGAACAGGCCCGGCAGCGCCGCCGTGCCCACGGCGCCGCCGAGCCGCTGCCCGGTCTGGAGGGCGCCGCCCGCGGCCCCGGCCATCCGCACCGGCACCTCGCGCAGCGACATGGTGACGTTCGGGGAGATGACGCAGCCGCTGCCGACGCCGCCGAGGAACAGCACGGGCGCGGCGAGCCACGGCGCGAGGTCGGTGGGCGCCCAGTGCAGGATCAGCGCGGTGCCGCCGAGCCCGGCGACGACGCCCGCGAGGCCGCACACCGTCAGCAGCCGCCCGAGCCGCTCCACCAGCCGTCCGGCCACGAACGCGGCCAGCGCCGACCCGGCCGCGAACGGGGTCACCGCGAGCCCGGAGCGCAGCGGCGAGTACCCGAGGCCGTTCTGGAAGAACAGCGCGAAGACGAGCCACACCCCGCTGAACCCCACGAAGTACAGGGTGGCGATGGCGGCGCCGGTGGCGTAGCCGCGGGCCTCGGTGAGCAGCCGCGGGTCGAGCAGCGGCTGTCCCTCGCGGGCGGCGACCGCGCGCTCCCAGCGGGCGAAGACGGCGAGCAGCGCGAGGCCGACGAGGAACAGCCACCACACGGTGCGCACCCCGCCGGACTCCGCGAGCACCAGCGGCAGCATCAGCGCGAGGACGCCGGTGCCGAGCAGGGCGACGCCGGGCAGGTCGAGCCGCTGGCCCCCGGCGGGGCGGGCGTGGGGCAGCAGGCGCAGGCCGAGGACGAGGGCGAGGGCGCCGACCGGGACGTTGACGTAGAAGATCCACCGCCAGCCCTCGGGGCCGCTGGCGAGGGCGAGGATGAGTCCGCCGGTGACGGGGCCGATCGCGCTGGAGATGCCGACGGTGGCACCGAACAGGCCGAAGGCCCGGCCGCGCTCGCCACCGCGGAACATCTGCTGGATGAGGGCGGAGTTCTGTGGCGCCAGGAACCCGGCGCACACGCCCTGCGCGACGCGGGCGGCGACGAGGGCGCCGATGCCGGGGGCGGCGCCCGCCGCCGCGCTGCACACCACGAAGCCGCCGAGGGCCAGCAGGAAGATCCGGCGGCGGCCGAGCGCGTCGCCGAGCCGCCCCGCGGTGACCAGCACCAGCGCGAAGGCGAGGGCGTAGCCGGAGACGACCCACTGGATGGCGGGCGCGGAGGCGTTCAGGTCCCGCTGCATGGTGGGCAGGGCGACGGCGACGATGGTGACGTCGAGCAGGCTCATGAACCCGGCCACCAGGGTCACCCAGAGCGCCTTCCAGCGCCGGGGGTCCGTGCCGTCCTGGGGCCGTCCGGGCCCGCGCTCCGCGCCCTGCGGCCGTGTCCGTGATCGCACCGCGACTCCTCACTGTCGGCCGCCGAAGCGGTGTGCGCCGTACCGGGCACCAGTTCTACGAAGTACCACTGATCCCCGCCCGTACGCCGGACTCGGCGCCCCCGTCCGCGTCCGGCACGTTGTGCCGGACCGGCAAAACGGTTCGGGCCCGGCCGCGGGCCCGCCGCATGATCGACGGGAGCGGACCGGCGTACCCGGAGGACTCATGCAGGCGCACGTCAAGGATTTCACCCACCGGCTGGTTCCCTCACCAGCGGGCAGGATCCATCTGGTGGAGCAGGGCACCGGGCCGCTGGTGCTGCTGGTGCACGGCTTCCCGGAGAGCTGGTACTCCTGGCGCCACCAGTTGCCCGCGCTGGCCGCGGCCGGGTACCGCGCGGTCGCCGTCGACGTCCGCGGCTACGGACGATCCTCCCGCCCCGCGGACCCGGCCGCCTACCGGATGCTGGACCTGGTGGACGACAACGCCCACGTCGTCCACGCGCTGGGCGAGGAGTCGGCGGTGGTCGTCGGCCACGACTGGGGCGCCAACATCGCCGCCAACTCCGCGCTGCTGCGCCCGGACGTCTTCCGCGCGGTGGGGCTGCTGAGCGTCCCGTACACCCCGCGCGGCGGGCCACGGCCCAGCGAGGTCTTCGGCCGGATGGGTGGCCCGGAGGAGTTCTACGTCTCCTACTTCCAGGAGCCCGGACGCGCCGAGGCGGAGATCGAACCCGATGTGCGCGGCTGGCTCGCCGGGTTCTACGCCGCCCTGTCCGGCGACACCCTGCCCGCGCCGGGCGCGCCGGACCCGCACTTCGTGGGCCCCGGCGGAACGCTGCGGGACCGGTTCCCGGCCGGGGCGACGCCCGCCTGGCTGGGCGAGGGCGACCTCGACGTGTACGCGGGTGAGTTCGAGCGGACCGGTCTGACGGGGGCGCTGAACCGGTACCGGAACATGGACCGCGACTGGGCGGACCTGGCCGACCAGGACGGTGCCGCGATCACCCGGCCGTCGCTGTTCGCCGGTGGTCTGCTCGACGCGTCCACCACCTGGCTGAAGGACGCCATCGACGCCTTCCCCGCCACCCTGCCGGGCCTGGTCTCCTCCCACCTGCTGGAGGGCTGCGGCCACTGGATCCAGCAGGAGCGCCCGGACGACGTCAACCGCATCCTGACCGACTGGCTGGCGGCACTGCCCTCCTGACGGGATGCCGGGCCGGACAGAGACCGTGCGATTGGCATGGACCTGTCGGGCCTGGCCCGCTAAGCTCCGCACCAGCACCGTGAGAGCGCTCTCAATCAGTTGTTGTTCCACCCCCACACCGGGAACGACGAAGGGCAACCCACCCATGAGACGCACCCCCACCAGCCTTACGCCCGTACGGCGCACCCTCAGGCACGTCGGCCTGGCCACGCTGCTGGTCGTGGGCGGCCTGGCCGCCGCGGGCACCCTCCCCGCCGCCGCCGACAGCGGCACCCCCACCGCCACCGAGGAATCCGCCTCCCCCGGTCTGCTGGACGCCATGCGGCGGGACTTCGGGCTCACCCGCGCCCAGGCCGAGGCCCGCCTCGCCGCCGAGGAGCGGGCCACCGCCCTCGAACCCACCGCACGCCGGACCGCGGGAGCCGCGTACGCCGGTTCCTGGTTCGACGCCGACAGCGGGAAGCTGACCGTCGCCGTCACCGCGGACGCCTCCGGCGCGACGGTCCGCGCCCTGCGCGACGCCGGGACGGCGGTCCGCACCGTCGAGCACAGCGCCCGGCGGCTCGACGCGGCCAAGGCACGCGTGGACCGGCTGGACGCCCCGGCGGGCGTCAGCGGCTGGCACGTCGACCCGGCCGCCAACTCCGTCGTCGTGGACGTCGTCGCGGGCGAGCGCGCCGACAACGATGTCCAGCGGTTCGTGGACCGCGCCCGCGAGGCCGGTCCGGTGACCGTGCGGACGGTGGCGGCGGCTCCCGAGACCTTCGCCGCGGGCACGGTCGGCGGCGACCCCTACTACACGGGCAACGTCCGCTGCTCCATCGGCTTCTCCGTGCACGGCGGGTTCGTCACCGCCGGGCACTGCGGCCGGGCGGGCGCCGGGGTGAGCGGCTGGGACGGGTCGTACATCGGCACCTTCCAGGGCTCGTCGTTCCCGGACAACGACTACGCCTGGGTCAGCGTCGGCAGCGGCTGGTGGACGGTGCCGGTGGTGCTCGGCTGGGGCACCGTCTCCGACCAGCTCGTGCGCGGCTCCGCCGAGGCACCCGTCGGCGCCTCGATCTGCCGCTCCGGCTCCACCACCCACTGGCACTGCGGCACCGTGCTGGCGAAGAACGAGACCGTCAACTACAGCCAGGGCGCCGTCCACCAGATGACCAAGACCAGCGTCTGCGCCGAACCCGGCGACTCGGGCGGCTCGTTCATCAGCGGCGACCAGGCCCAGGGTGTCACCTCCGGCGGCTGGGGCAACTGCTCCAGCGGCGGCCAGACCTGGTTCCAGCCGGTGAACGAGATCCTCAACCGCTACGGCCTGACCCTGCACACCGCCTAGTGGGCGACCGTCCGGCTACCTCCGGGTCCGGACCAGCAGGTACAGGAAGTACGGCGTCCCGATGACGGCCGTCATCACCCCGGCGCCCACCTGGGCCGGGGCGATGACGGTCCGGCCGAGCAGGTCGGCGGCGCACACCAGGGCGGCCCCGAGCAGCAGCGCCACGGGGACGACCCTGACGTGCCGTCGGCCCACCAGGGCGCGGGCGGCGTGCGGGGCGACGAGGCCGACGAAGCCGACGGTGCCCGCGGCGGCCACGGCGGTGGCGCTCAGCAGCACACCGAGGGCGAGGAAGCCGGACCGGGCGGAGGCGGGCCGCAGTCCGAGCAGGGCCGGGGTGTCGTCGTCCAGGGAGACCAGGTCGAGTTCGGTGCGCCGGGCCACCGCCACCGCGACGCCGAGGGCGAGCACGGCGGCGACCGGGAGGGCGTCGGGCAGCGTGCGGCCGTAGGTGGAGCCGGACAGCCAGGTGAGCGCCTTGGTCGCGTTGAACGGGTCGGTCAGCACGATGAAGAGGCTGATGAGCGCGGTCGCCGCCGCCGACACCCCGACGCCGACGAGGACGAGGCGGTTCTGCTGGAAGCCGCCCCGGGCGGCCAGCCCGAACACGACGACGGCGCTGACGGCGGCACCGCCCAGCGCGGCGCCCGCCACCGCCCACGGCCCGGCGAGCGGCACCGAGGTGACCAGCAGCACGGCACCGAGCGCGGCGCCCTGGGAGACGCCGAGGATGCCGGGTTCGGCGAGCGGGTTGCGGGTGACGGCCTGCACCAGCGTGCCGGACAGGGCCAGCGCCGCCCCCGCGAGGAGCGCGGCGACGACCCGGGGCACCCGGGTGTCGAGGATGAAGGAGACCGACGGGACGGCCTGGCCCCGCGCCCAGTTGACGACGTCCCCGAGGAGCAGCTTGGCGTCCCCGAGCAGCACCCCGGCGACCGTCACCCCGAGCACCACGGCGACGAGGACGCCGGTGGTGGTGAGGAAGACGGCGCGGCCGGGGATGCGCAGCCGGTCCGGGGCGCTGGCGCCGCCGGTGTCGCGGGCCCGTACCGCCATCGTGACCAGGAAGACCGCGCCGAGCAGGCTGGTGACGACGCCGGTGGGCACGGCGACCGCCGACTGGGCGCTGACCAGCGCCCGCAGCAGCACGTCGGCGCCGAGGACGAGGCCCGCGCCGACCAGTCCGGCGACGGGCAGCGCGAGCCGGGTGCGGCGGTACGGGGCGAGGCGGCGGGCCAGCGGGCGGACGAGCGCGGGCGCGCACAGCCCGACGAAGCCGATGGGCCCGGCGAGGGTGACCGCCGCCGCCGAGAGCAGCGCGGCGAGCACGACGACCGTGACCCGGGTGGACCGCACGGGCACGCCGATGCCGCGGGCGGTGTCGTCGCCGAGGGCGAGCGCGTCGAGCCGACGGGCCGTCAGCAGCAGTCCGGCCAGGGCGAGGACGGCGACGGGCGCCATCTGGAGGACGCCGTCGAAGCCGTTCTGGCTGATGCTGCCCTGGTTCCACTGGTAGAGGCCCTCGGTCTGCTCCGGGAAGAGCAGGAGCAGTCCCTCGGTGGCGGAGGACAGCCCGAGGGTGAGCGCGCTGCCCGCGAGGACGAGCCGCACGGTGCCCGCGCCGAGGCCGGACAGCGCCAGGACGACCGCGGCGGCGCCGAGTCCGCCGAGGAAGGCCACGCCGGAGGAGGCGAGCAGCGGCAGCGACACGCCGGTGGCGGCGAGCAGGCCGAGCGCCAGGTAGGAACCGGCGTTCACGGCGAGGGTGTCGGGGGCGGCCAGCACGTTGCGGCTGACCGCCTGGAGGGCGGCGCCCGCGAGGCCGAGGGCGACGCCGACGAGGAGTCCGGCGGTCATCCGGGGCAGCCGGGAGGCGATCACCACGGAGGCGTCGCCGGGGTCGGCGCGGCCGGTGAGGGCCTTGAGGACCTCGGCGGGTCCGACGGCGGCGGTGCCCTGGGTGATGTCGACGACGGCGAGCGCGGCGACCAGCAGGACGAGCACGGCCGTCACCGCGGTCGCGCCCGTCCTGGCGGTGCCCTCCCGCGGACGGACGGCGGGGGTGGTTGCGGTGACGGCCATGGCGTTACTTCGTCAGCGCGGCGACAACGGCGTCGACGTACGCCGCCATGGACTTGGGGCCGCCGAACATCCAGATGCCGTCGGGCAGCCGGTGCACGTTGCCCTTCTTGACGAAGGTGAGCGACTTCCACACGGAGTTGTCGGCGAGGTCGTCCGCGAACGGGTCGGACGCCTCGTCGCTGCCGCCGATGTAGGCGAACCGCACGTCGCCCAGCTCGGTGAGGCCCTCGACGTCGGTGGTGGCCAGGCCGTAGTTCTCGTCGCCCTCGACGGTCCAGGCGTTCTCCAGGCCGATCGCCTCGTTGACGGCGCCGACCAGGGAGCCGCTGGTGTAGGGGCGGATGGAGACCTGGTTGGAGGCGACGTAGCCGTCCGCGAAGGCGATGTCGGCGCCGTCGAGCCCGGCGTCGGTGAGGGCCTTCCTGCCCTCCGCCACCTTGGCGTCGAAGGCGTCCTTGGCCTGGGTGGCGGCGGCCTCGGTGCCGGTGGCCTCGGCGATCAGGTCCAGGTTCTCCTTCATCCGGCCGATCTGGTCGGCGGCGTCGGCGGAGCGGACCTGGAGGACCGGGGCGATCTTCCTGAGCTGCTTGACGGCGGCGGCCGGGAGGTCGGTGGTGGCCACCACGAGGTCGGGGCCCAGCGCGGCGATGGTGTCCATGCTGGGCTCGCCGCGGGTGCCGATGTCCTTGGGGGTGTTGGTCAGCGGGGCGGAGGTGTCCCAGGTGGTGTAGCCCTTGACGTCCGCGACGCCGACCGGGTCGACGCCGAGGGTGACGAGGCTCTCGACGACGTTCCACTCGGTGCCGACCACCTTCTCGGCGGGTCCGTCGAGGGTGACCTTCGCGCCGCTCGCGTCGGTGAGGGTGATCTTCTCGGTGCCCTTGTCGTCGCCGCTGGCGGCGGGTTCGGTGGAGCCGCAGGCGGTGAGGGCGAGGGCGGCGGCGACGGCCGCGGCGGCGGTGCTGAGGGAGCGTCTCATGAGGTGGTGCTGAGCCTTTCGGTGCGTGCGTGGTGGCGGCCGATGGCGCGGGTGCGCAGACGGCCGGTGAGGGGGTCGGTGGTGACCTCGACGCGGATGCCGTAGACCTCGGTGAGGCGGTCGGGGGCGAGGACGTCCTCGGGCGGGCCGTCGGCGACGACGCGGCCCGCGTGCAGCAGGGCGACGCGGTCGGCGACGGCGGCGGCCTGGTCGAGGTCGTGCAGGACGACGCCGACGGCGATGCCGTGCTGGTCCGCCAGGTCCCGCATCAGGTCGAGCAGTTCGACCTGGTAGCGCAGGTCCAGGTAGGTGGTGGGCTCGTCGAGGAGCAGGACGCCGGTCTCCTGGGCGAGGCAGCTCGCCAGCCAGACCCGCTGGAGCTGGCCACCGGAGAGGCGGTCGGCGGCGCGGTCCGCGAGGTCCTCGACGCCGGTCATGGCCAGGGCGCGCGCCACCGCGGCGGGCCCGTACGGGTCGGTCCGGCCCCAGCGCCCGCGGTAGGGGTAGCGGCCGAACTCCACCACGTCCCGCACGGTCAGCCCGCTGGGCGTGGGCCGTCCCTGGGTCAGCAGGGCGACGCGGCGGGAGAACTCACGGGCCGTCAGCGCCAGGCCGTCCGTCTCCGTGCCGTCGTCGGCGCCGACGGTGAGCGTGCCGCCGCGGGCCCGCTGGAGGCGGGCGAGGGTGCGTAGCAGCGTGGACTTGCCGCTGCCGTTGGGGCCCACCAGGGCGGTCACCGCTCCGGGCCGGAGCGCGATCGCCGCGTCATGGACGACGTCGACGCCGTCGTACGCGACGGTCACGTTCCGGGCCGCCAGCGGGCGACCACGCACGTGGGGGGCCTTGTCGGCCGTTTCACCTGTACTCACACGCTAAGGTTAGCCTAACCTTACTTTCGGCGCGATCACAGGGGCTCACTTGTGTCACCAGCGAGGCTCGCGGCATCAGTAAGGCTCGTGTCGTCAGTAAGGCTAGGAACCTCACCTTCATGTCGACGACACGGATGCCGAACACGCCCAGGCTCTACCAGGCCGAAGTCGCCCGCTCCGAGCGGGTGTCACCCTCCCTGCACCGGGTGACCGTCACGGGCCCGGACCTCGTCGACTTCCCCTGGCTCGGCTACGACCACCGGTTCCGGCTCTTCCTCCGGTTGCCGCACCAACGCGCGCTGCGGCTGCCGGAGCTGGCGGACGGCCGGTGGTGGCACGCCTACCTCGCCATCCCCGAGGACGAACGCCCGCACTGCGCCAACTACACCGTCGCCGACCACCGGCCGGGCGCCGCGGAGCTGGACATCGACTTCGTCGTCCACCACGGCCCGAGCGGCGAACCGGAGGGCGGCGCCGCGATCTGGGCCTGCCGGGCCGCCCCGGCGACGCGCTCGCCGTCCTCGACCAGGGCCTGCTGTTCGACCGCCCGGCGGACGCCTCCGAGGTGCTCATCGTCGCCGACGAGAGCGGACTGCCCGCCACCACCGGCATCCTGCGCTCACTGCCCCGCGACACCGTCGGCCGCCTCATCCAGGAGGTCCCCGCCCCGGGCGACCGGCGCCCGCTGGACGCGCCCGCCGCGCTCACGGTCACCTGGGTCGTCCGCGACTCCCCCGACACCGTTCCGGGCACCGCCGCCCTGACGGAACTGCGCCGCCACACCCGCGTCGACCCCACCGGATACGCCTACGTCGTCGGGGAGTCGGCGCTCGCCGCCGAGGGGCGCAGGCACCTGCACGGCGCGGGGCTGCCCAAGGACCGCATCACGTTCTCCGGCTACTGGAAGCACCGGGGGCGCGAGGCCGCCTGAACCGGCCGGGCGCGCTCATCCCCCCTCCAGCAGCTCCGCCGCCAGCGCGTCCCAGTCCACCCCGGCCAGCTCGGTGCCGTCCGGCACCACCTCGTAGGTGCCGCGCAGCCAGTTCTCCAGCGTCCTGAGGTCCGCCTCGAACAGCGCCTGGACGCCCCGCGACCGCAGCCGCAGGCACACCTTCCACCGGCCTCTGCCGCGCAGCGGCCAGATCCGCACGTCGCCCTCGCCGGTCGCCTCCGTCAGGCCGTCGGAGAGCAGGTCGCGGCCGATGTGCCAGGTCACCCGCGGCCCCTCGGCCGGGCGGAAGGTGACGGAGACGGTGAGCGGGCTGGCCGGGTCGTAGCGGAGGTCGGCGGCGAGCGGGACGCGCAGCGCGTTCCACACCACGCGGTGGACCCGCAGGGACAGCGGCGCCACGCGCCGGGGCAGCGGGCGGCGGGCCGGGGAGCCGGGCAGGTGGTCGGTCATGGCGGGTGGTTCCCTTCGGGGGGCGGCCGGTACGCCTTCACAGTCGCCCGCGGACGCCCCGTGCACACCCGTCTGCCGACCGCGCGCCGCTTCTGCGTCAGGTCGCGCCCCCGGCCCGCCGCGAACCCCCGCACCGCCGCTCGCGGCAGTGACGTGGGCGACAGCGCGGGCGGGTGTGAACGCCGGGACCCGTGGGCAGTCAATGGCCGTGCGAAACGAACTGGTGTCGGTTTTGTGGGGGTCACCGTGCGCGTGTGCGTGATCGGTGCAGGTCTGTCCGGGCTGGCTGTGGCGCGTGCGCTCAAGGAGCGCGGGATCGGCTTCGTCTGCCTGGAGAAGGCGCCCGACGTCGGCGGGATCTGGCGGCGGCCGGGGGCCGGTGAGCCCGGTCCCGGCTATCTGTCGCTGCACCTGAACACCGCCAAGCAGCTCACCGCCTACCGCGACTTCCCGATGCCGGACGCCTACCCGCTCTACCCGCGGCACGACGAGGTCGCCGCGTACCTGCGGGCGTTCGCCGAGTGGACGGGGGTGCTGGACCGGATCGAGACGCGCACCGAGGTCGTGTCGGTACGGCGGCGGGACGACGGCCTGTGGACGGTGCTCAGCCGGGACGCGCAAGGCACGGTGACCGCGCGGCAGTTCGAGCAGGTGATCGTCGCCTCCGGGCACAACTCCGCGCCGTCGCTGCCCAGTCCGCTGCCGCCGGGCGCCGACACCTTCAGCGGAACGATCCTGCACTCGCTGGACTACCGCGACGGCTCCGACTTCACCGGCCAGCGCGTCGTCGTCGTGGGCCTCGGCGCCTCCGCGGTGGACATCGCCGCCGACCTCTCCCGGCACGCCGGGCGGACCCTGCTGTCGGTCCGCCGGGGACTGCACATCCTGCCCAAGCAGCTCTTCGGGCTGTCCCTCGACGAGATCGCCGAGGCGCCCTGGTGGACCGGGATGTCCTTCGAGGAGCAGCGCCGGTTCGTGGAGCAGGCGCTGCTCGTGGCGCGGGGCAGGCTGGGCGACTACGGGCTGCCCGAGCCGGACCACCCGGTCTTCTCCTCTGCGGTGACCATCTCCGACGAGATCCTCAGCCGCATCCGGCACGGCACGGTCACGCCGAAGCCGTCCATCGCGTCCTTCGACGGTCCCCTGGTCACCTTCGCCGACGGCACCTGGGCCGAGGCGGACGCCGTGGTGTACTGCACCGGCTTCCGCATGGACTTCCCCTTCCTGCCCGCCGGGTGCCCGGCCGGGGCGGACGGCGCGGTGCGGCTGTACAAGCGGGCGGTCGCGCCGGAGCGCCCCGGGCTGTACTTCGTGGGGCTGGTCCGGCCGCTGGGCGCCATCACGCGGCTGGTGGAGGCGCAGGCGCACTGGCTGGCCCGGATCATCGCCGGGGAGACCGGGCTGCCGCCCGCCGAGGTGATGCGCGCGGAGATCGACGCGTACCTCGACGGGATCGCGGCCCGCTACGGCCGCACCGAGGGCGCCTCCATCCAGGTGGACGTCGGCCCCTACCTGGGCGAACTGCGGGAGGTGCAGGCCGTCTAGCCGTCCGCTCCCCCGCCCCGCGCCACCGGAGGCTCCCCGCGGGCCGTCCGCCGGGAGCCTCCCGGGTGTCAGTGCACCACCTCCAGCGGGGGTGTCACGGCCCGTTCGTTCGGCGGGCGGACGGCGTACGCCTCACAGGAGAGGTACGCCGTCACCCGCGGCGGGCTGCCCTGCTGGTGGACGAGGGCCAGGTAGGCGATCAGGCCGACCCCGTCCTCCGGACGCCGGTCGGTGACGGCGGCCAGGGCGCGGGCCAGCGGCGCCGGGTCCATGCCGTGGCGGCGCAGCACCGCCGACGCGCGGGCCAGGGACTCGCCGTCGTGGGGGGCGTAGTCCCGGACCGGGATGTGCAGGGTGAAGCCGGTCGGACGGGCCACCGCACTGTCGGTGAGTGCATGACACGTCAGGGCCGGACGGCGGTCCAGGCTGGGCAGGCCGGGACCCGCCACCGTACGGAAGAACTCCGCCACGCTCTCGGGGTCGGGCCCGCCCGCCACCCGGGACAGGCCCGGTGCCTCGGTGGGTGAGAGGCGGTCGTGGCGGAGGTAGACCTTGACCCGGGGGGTGTCCCAGTCGCCGAGGTCCAGGGCGAGGAAGGGGTAGCCGTCGGCGTCCGGCAGGGCCGCGAGGGCCCGGCCGTGACCGAGGCGGCGGAGGGCCTCGGCCAGCGTCTGGGCGGCCCGCTTGCGTCCCGCCGCCGCCGGGTTGAGGTACACCTTCACCCCCGGCACGCCGCCGGGCCGCAGCTCCAGCGCGGTCCACAGGGCGAGCGGGCCCTTGGGGGACGCGGGCAGGAACAGGTCCGCCAGGGCGTCGAGCCGGTCGGTGGCGAAGTTCCAGCGTCCGGCCATGGCCCGGACGGCCCTCAGCCCCTTGCGGCCGGTGCGTGCCAGGCTGCCTGCGCCGCAGCCTGGTTCCACCAGCACGCGCAGGGCGGGTGCCGTGCCGGGCCGGAAGGAGAGGGAGAACTCCACCGGGGTGTGGTCGTCGGACAGGAAGGACTCGGCGGCCGGGGGCAGGTCGAGCGGCCGGGCGGCCACCGCCCCCAGCGCCTCGGTCAGGACGTCCGCGTAGGTGTCGGCGTCGGCGTCGGACAGTCCCGCGACGCCGCTGAGCCGGTGCAGTTGCCGGGTGGTGAGGTCGCCGAGGGTGGATATGCCGGGCCCCTGGCGGTCACCGGTCCTCAGGGGGGTCACCAGGCGGCCCGCAGGGGCTCGGCGGGGGCAAAAAGATACCCGCCTGGTGGGGCGGGTACCGGGGTGCGGTCCGACGGTAGGGGTTGTGGTCTGCCGGGACGATATGCGACATCGACAGATATGTGACGCATCACGCCTCCTCTGCCTCGTAAGCGTTCGGATGCCGCGTTGCTCACTACCCGTACCGTTGAACCTTCATGCGGTGTACGAAAGTTGGTGCGCTGTGGAGTGCGTCACTCCATGATCCCGTCGGGTCAGCCCTTCATCCAGTTGAGGAAGCTGCTCCAGAGCCCGCGCTCGGGCTTGCGCGCGGGCGCCGCGGCGGCCGGGGTGTCGGCGACCGGGGTCCGCGGGGTCTGCTGCTGCGCGGTGGGCTGGCGCAGCGGGCGGATCGGGGTGAAGCGGGCGGGCAGGGTGGCCAGGGCCCGGTTGAAGGGCCCCGGACGCCACGTCAGGCTGTCCTCGGGTACGGCGAGTTCGATGTCGGGCAGGTGGTTGAGCAGGTTCTCGATCGCCGTCACCGTGATCTGCCGGGCCGGTTCCTTCGACGGGCAGGCGTGCGGGCCCGCGCTCCATGCCAGGTGGGCGCGGTTGCTGCCCGCCTTGCGGGCGGCCGACAGCGCCGGGCCGGTGTTGGCGGCGGCGAAGCCGACCAGCACCAGGTCGCCCGCCTGGAGGTGCTGTCCGGCGAACTCCATGTCCGACGCCGGGTAGTGCGGCGCGTAGTTGGACATGGGAGGGTTCTCCCACAGCGTGTCGTCGATGGCCTCCTCGATCAGTCCGCCCTCGCGGGCGTACCGGTCATGGGTGAGGAGCCGGTGCAGGGTGTTGCCGATCAGGTTGCGCAGCGGTTCGGCGCCCGCGCCGAGCAGCAGGGCGAGCTGGTGGACCATCTCCTCGTCGGTGAGGGCCGCCTCGTGCTGCATCAGCCAGGAGGTGACGTCGTCGCCCGGCCGGGACCGCTTGATGGCGACGAGTTCCCCGACGGCCTGGAAGAGGACCCCGACCGCTTTCTCCGCGTTGACGCCGTCGAACATGCCGGAGATGCCGAACAGCACCCGGTCACCGATGTCGGCGGGGCAGCCGAACAGCTCGTTGAAGACGAACAGCGGGAGCTGCTTGGCGTAGTCACCGAGCAGGTCGGCCGAACCGCGGGTGCCGACCTGGGAGATGAGGTAGTCCGAGATCTGCTCGGTGCTGCGCGCCAGCCGCCTGCTGTCCACCTTGGCGAAGCTGTCGGTGACCGCCTGGCGCAGCCGGATGTGCTCCGCGCCGTCCGCGAACATGCAGTTGGGGCGGTACGCCAGCAGCGGGGCGACGGGGCTGTCCGGGCTGACCTTGCCCTCGTTGAAGGCCCGCCAGCGGCGCGCGTCCTTGCGGAAGGAGGTGGAGTCCTGGAGCAGTTGCAGGGCCGTCGCGTAGTCCGTGACCAGGGTGGCCTCGACGCCGGGGCTGAGTTCCACGGGGGCGGCGGGGCCGTAGTGGCGCAGGAACTCGTAGTAGGCCTGCGGGTCGGCCGCGAACTCCGGCCCGTACAGCGGCACCCGGCCGCCCGAGCCGTGGGCCGGGCACCCCGGCGGGGGGACCGGGGTGGTGGGTTGAGCGTCCATGTGTACGTTCAGCTTCCTAGTGGGCACGGTCCAGCAGATAGCGGACGAGGGTGGTGAGCGCGGCGGCCGACGACTTCTCGTCGCGGGCGTCGCAGGTGACGACGGGGGTGTCGTCCAGCAGGTCGAGCGCCTCGCGCAGGGCCGCCTCGGTCCGGTCGGGGGAACCGTCGAAGTGGTTGACGGCGATGGCGTAGTCCAGGCCGTACTGCTCGATCAGGTCGATCACGGCGAAGGAGTCCGCCAGCCGCTCGGGGTCGACCAGCACCAGCGCGCCGAGCGCGCCGCGCGCCATGTCCTCCCACATCTGCACGAAGCGGAGCTGCCCGGGGGTACCGAACAGGTACAGCACGACCCGGTCGCTGATCGTGAGGCGGCCGAAGTCCATGGCGACCGTGGTGGTGGTCTTGCCGTGCACGCCCTTGAGGTCGTCGACGGACTCGGCGGCCCGGGTCATCGTCTCCTCGGTGGACAGCGGCTCGATCTCGGAGATCGAGCCGATGAACGTCGTCTTGCCCACCGCGAAGTGCCCGACGACCAGGATCTTGACGGCCGTCTGCGCCGCCCCGCCGCGGACGTAGTCCCGCTCACCCAAACTTGGCGCGGAGCCCATTCAGCACCTCCTCCAGGATCTGCCGCTCGGCGAGCGGCGCCCGCTGCACCGGCGGGCGGGTGATGAGGTAGCCGCCCTCCGCGAGCGAGGCGAGCAGGATCCTCACCACGCCCAGCGGAAGCCGGGTGTGCCCGGCGACCTCGGCGACCGAGAGGTACCCGGCCGAGCAGACGTCGAGCAGGCTCTGTTCCTCGGGGGACAGCCGGGTCGGCCGCTGGGCGTGGTCCTCCGCCGCGGTGACCAGGGTGATGAGGGAGAGCTGTTCCTCCTGGGGCAGTCCGCGCCCCTTGGTGATGACGTACGGACGCACTAATTCGGCGCCCTCCGGCCCCCACTCCTCCTGGCCCGTCATGAGCGGGCGCCGAGGTTCTCGCGCGGCGGCGTCATCAGTTCCTTGCCGAGCCTGCCGACGAGCTGCTGCATCCGGAAGGTGATGTCGGCCATGTCGACGTCCGGCGAGGCCGAGACGGCGAGGTAGGCACCCTCACCGGCGGAGATCAGGAAGACCCAGCCGCCGTCGAACTCGACCAGCGTCTGCCGCCACCGCTGGCTGGGGTCCTCACAGAAGAACCCCAGGGACCGGCTGAGCGACTGCACCCCGCTCATCGCGGCGGCGACCCGGTCGGCGTCGTCCTTGTCGAAGTCCTTCGTACGGGCCATCAGCAGACCGTCGGCGGATATCAGGACCGCGTGCAGTGCGCCGGGAATCTCCAGGGCGCTGTCGAGCATCCACGACAGATCGTTCACGAGACCTCATGCCCTTCGCTGCTTGCTTCACGTGTGCGGCTCGTCTGGTCCCCCGTGTCGGGCTGCGCGGCCCGGCCGGACCGCGTGCCCCGCTGGAAGGCGCCCATGATCGCCGCGGTCTCCGCGCCGGAGCGGGGGGCGGCGTCGCCCGCGTCGCCGGAGCTGGTGCCCGGCACGATGGCCATGGGCCGCTTGCGGCGGCGCCGGGGCAGTCCGTCGGCGGTCGAGCCGGTGGTCAGCGCGGGCTCGGGTCCGCCGTCGCGGGCGGTGCCGTTCGGGGTGGCCGGTGCCTTCTTCTCGGGCATTCCGGTGAGCAGGTCGTGCGGCAGCAGAACGACGGCGCGTACACCTCCGTAAGGGGAGGTGGAGTCCACGGCCACCTCGAAACCGAACCGCTCGGCGAGCACACCGATGACCGCGAAGCCGAACTGCGGCGGGTTGCCGAGACCGGAGACGCCGGAGGCGCGTTCGCTGGAGAGCAGTCGCTGGGCGCGTACGCGTTCCTCGTCGCTCATGCCGACACCGGCGTCGTCGACGATGACGCAGATGCCCTTGGGCACGGGCCGGATGTTGATCTCGACGACGGTGTCCGGGCTGGAGTAGCTGGTGGCGTTGTCCAGCAGCTCCGCGAGGGCGAGCGCGACCGGCTCGACGGCCCGGCTGGTGATGCCGAAGTCCACCTGGGAGAGGATCTCCACCCGGCGAAAGTGCCGGATCCGGCCCTGCGCGCTGCGCACCACGTCGTAGACCGAGGCGACGTCCCGGCGACCGCCCAGCCAGCCGTCGCAGAGCACCGCGATGGACTGCGCGCGGCGGCCGAACTGCGAGTTGGTGTGGTCGATCTCCAGGAGGTCCTCCAGGATGACCGAGTCACCGTACTTGGCCTGGAGCCGGGAGAGGACGAGCTGCTGTTCGGCGGCGAGACCCTGAAGCGTCCGCATCGCGGACTTCAGTACGGTCTTCGTCGCGTCGTCGGCCTGTTCCTGGGCCGCTCGGACGGACTGTGCGTAGTCGTTCTCCAGCTCCGTGTAATGAGCCTTGAGGCCCTGGATCTCCTGCCGCAGATTCCGTGCCGCCCTGCGTTGGCGGACAAGGAGCGCGACGGCGACAACGATGACAGCGAGCAGCGCCAACAGCGCCGCAATCACTATGTATTCCGTCATAAGACTCTCTTCAGGCGACTGACAGCCCGCTTGCTTGATGTACGTCTCTGTGCGGATGCCCCGGCGGACCGCTCGCACCGGGGGTGGCTGCCCAGGCTGCTGTCCCTGACGTCGGAAGATGCCGTCGTGCACCCATCCGCCCGCTCCGCAAACGCGGTGATCGTATCACCGGACAATCGCATGAATGGACGTCAACAAAGCCGTCCTTGAGGGGCCTTGGAGCGGTGGAACGGGCCCGGAGCACTCCCTTACGGATGTGAAAAGTCGCGGAATTACCGATTCTCCCGGAACTTGCGCCGCGCCCCGAGACGTCGCCCCTTCAAGTGGGGCGAACCGCGCACCACTTTCATCACGGGGAAGTAGAACCGGGGGATTCGTATGAGTGACCGCCGTTTTGCCGCACGGCAGCTACGCGTCCGCGCGGCCGAAGCGGAATTCCAGCGTCAGGTACCCGTGCAGACGGCGAACGGGGAGGAGTCGGACTACGCGCCGCTGCCGTTCATCGCGAACTACTCCAAGGGGCTGCCGCACGACCGGCTGGGCGAGGTGGACCCGGCGGCCTACAACCTGCTGCGCCGGGCGCTGCACACCGGGCGGCACGAGGACTTCGAGCGGATTCCGCTGGCCGGTCCGCGCAAGCTGGTCAACCCGCAGGCCGGGCTCGCCTTCGACCTCCAGGGCCCGGACGCGCAGGCGCTGACGGTGCCGCCCGCGCCGCGCATCGACAGCGCGCAGGGCGCCGCCGAGGCGGTCGAGCTGTACTGGATGGCACTCTGCCGTGACGTGCCGTTCACCGACTTCGCCGCCAGCCAGGAGGCCGCCGACGCGGCCGCCGAGCTGACCGCGATGCCCTCCCTCGCCGGTCCCACCGAGCGCGGCGAGGTCACCCCGCGGACCCTCTTCCGCGGGACCACGCCGGGGGACCTCGTGGGGCCGTACCTCTCGCAGTTCCTGCTCAAGGACATCCCCTACGGCACGCTGCTGATCAAGCAGACCCTGGACACCCTGGTCCGCCCGGTCGACCACCTCACGACGTGGGACGACTGGCTGGAGGTGCAGAACGGCGACACCACCGTCCCGGACCAGCGCGACTTCACCCGGCGCCGCTACGTCCAGACGCCGCGCGACCTCGCCCACTACGTCCACTTCGACGCGCTGTACGAGGCGTACCTCAACTCCGCGCTCATCCTGCTGGGCAGCGGCGCCCCGGTGGACGCGGGCAACCCGTACCAGTACTCCCACAACCAGGAGGGCTTCGGCACCTACGGCGGCCCGCACCTGCTGTCGCTGGTGACCGAGGTCGCCACCCGCGCGTTGAAGGCCGTCTGGTACCAGAAGTGG
Organism: Streptomyces flavalbus; assembly: GCF_042674625.1. Taxonomy (NCBI): domain Bacteria; kingdom Bacillati; phylum Actinomycetota; class Actinomycetes; order Kitasatosporales; family Streptomycetaceae; genus Streptomyces; species Streptomyces flavalbus. The sequence goes on along the minus strand of NZ_JBHTEB010000001.1, from coordinate 7,338,285 downwards.
TACGTGCACCGGCGGCTGCGGCCGGAGGAGCTGGGCGGCCGCATCCACCAGCACCTGAGCAACGTGCGCGAGTACCCGGTCCACTCCGGCGTCCTCGGCTCGACCGCCGTCGACCGGGTCTTCAAGAAGTACGGCAGCTACCTGCTCCCGCAGGCGTTCCCCGAGGGCAGCCCCACCCACCCGGCCTACGGCGCCGGGCACGCCACCGTGGCGGGCGCCTGCGTGACCATCCTCAAGGCGTGGTTCGACGAGCGGCACCTGCTCACCGACCCGGTGGTACCCAGCAAGGACGGCAAGAGCCTCAAGCCGTACACGGGCGCGGACGCCGGACGGCTGACGGTCGGCGGCGAACTGAACAAGGTCGCCGCCAACGTGGCCATCGGCCGGAACATGGGCGGGGTGCACTGGCGCAGCGACTACACCGCCTCGGTGCGCCTCGGTGAGGAGATCGCGATCGGGCTGCTGCGGGAGGCCAGGGAATCGACCCTGGAGGACGCGTACTTCAGCCTCACCCGCTTCGACGGCACCACCATCTCCGTCTGACCCGCACGGTACGACGGTGTGCCACCGGTGACGGTCCCCGGGCCGTCACCGGTCGCACCCCTCGGCTGCCGCCCGGCCGCTGACGGCCAGTAAGGTGCCGTTACTCGGGCGCACTTGGGGGGACGACGACATGGACCCGATCCTGACCGGCCTGGCGGCTTCCAGCCTGGCCTCGGCCGCGGGCAGCGACGCCTGGCGGGCGGCCGTCGATCGTCTCCGTGCCCGGCAGCGGGGCGCGGGCCAGCGGGAGCAGCCGGGGCAGCCCGGTGACCCCTTCCAGGAGTCCCCGGTCGGCTTCCCGGGCGCCACGGACGGCGCCACCCCCGACGGCTCCGGTACCGCCGCCGACCCCACCACGACGGTGCCGCACCAGAGCCCGGCCGCCCTGTCGGACGTCCTGGAGGACTACTACGAGAAGGTCGGCCGCCGCGCCGACGTCAGCTTCTTCGCCGCGATCGCCGCCGCCGTGCTCGGCTACCTCATCATCGTCGCGGGCATCCTGGTGGGCATCTACCGCTCCGACGACCTGGTGCTCTCCGTGGTCGCCACCGCGTCCGGCCTCTTCTCCCAGGTGCTGTCGTTCTTCTTCTTCCGCAACCGGGCCGAGGAACGCCGGATGATGATCCAGGCCCTGGCCGACCTGCGGCAGGACGCCGAGCGCAACGCCCGCGCCACCCGCGCCCTCGAACTGGTGGCCCAGGTACAGCAGCCGCTGCTGCGGGACAACCTCGCCGCCGCCATCGCGCTGGAGCTGAGCGGGGTCACGCCCGACCTGAAGAACCTGCACGGCTCACTCCAGCTCTTCGCCACGGCGCCGGGCAACGGTCACGGCAACGGTCATCCGGCCGCGTCCGGCGAACGGCCGGTGTGACGCGACGGGCCCGCGGACCCGCAGCCCCTCAGGCGCCCTCGTCCATCAGCCCGGCCGCGAGTGTCGCCCCCAGTTCCCAGCACGCCTCCACGTCGGCCTTGCCCGGCTCCCCGGTGACGGTGACGGGCTCCGCGGCGCGCCGCCAGCCCAGGCCCGTGGTGATCGACTCGATGGCCCGGACGGCGCCCGTGACGTCGTTCCCGCCATGCACGTAGTAGCCGAAGGGCCTGCCCCGGGTGGCGTCCAGGCAGGGGTAGTACACCTGGTCGAAGAAGTGCTTGAGGGCGCCGGACACATAGCCGAGGTTCGCCGGGGTGCCCAGCAGGAAGCCGTCGGCGCCGAGCACGTCCGACGCCGTCGCGGCCAGCGCCGCCCGCCGCACCACCCGTACGCCCTCGATCTCCGGTGCCGTCGCACCCGAGACCACGGCCTCGAAGAGGGCCTGGCAGTTCGGGGAGGGCGTGTGATGCACGATCAGCAAGGTGGCCACGGGCGAACCCTGCCGCCTCCCCGCCACCGACCGCAAGCCGCCCCGCGGACCCGGAGACCTCCCGCAGGTGGAGCCCCGCTGTCGGCCACGGCGGGCGGACCGGGCCCGGACGCCGCGAGCACCCGCGGTTCACCGCGATTCCTCGTTCGTGGTCGACCCGTGCGGGCTCGGCCGCGCGCCGTAGGCTCTCGTCACGGGCCTGACCGGGCTGGTGACGGTGCGGGGGCGAAGTGCGCTGGTCGTTGGCGGAGTTGCCGAATCTGCGGATTCCGCCGCCTGAACTCACCGTCGCAGTGCTGGGCCCATCCGGGACCGGGCCGCGCTGGGTCCGCCGGAGGGCCTCGCGGCGCACGACCGTCAGTGGTGGTACGCGATGGCTGGCGCGGTCTGCGAACGGCTGGGCGACCCGGACGGCACCGTGCGCCACTTCGCCACCGCGCTGGCCGAGCTCGACGCTGACAGCGACGACCGGCCAGACGTGGAGTTCCGGCTCGGCGTCGCCCTGCACTCCCGCTTCCCCGCGGGCGGACCGCCCGGCGACGTCGACGAGGCGATCCGCCTCTTCCGCGGCGTGCTGACGGTGGCCGACCCGGGCGGTTGGCCGCGCCTGATGGCCGCCACGCACCTGGCGCGCTGCCTGGCCGACCGGTTCACGGCCGCCGGGGCCCGGCCGACCTGACGGCGGCGACGACCGTGCTGGAGGAGGAACTCGACGTCGCCGGTCAGCCGCCATGTGCCGCCGCCGACCACGATCCCGAGGAGGTCCGTACCTGGATCTCCGCGCTCGACGTGCTCGGCGAACGCCTGCGTGAGCGGGCCGAACTCGGCCATGACGAGGGCCTGCTGGCCATGGCCCTGGACCGGGCTGGCGCCGCCCTGGCCATCGCCGGGGACGACCCCGGGCTGCGCGCGGCGCGGCGGCCACCCCGAGGTGTCCCGGGCCCTTGAGGCGTCATCCACGCGCCTCACCCAGGTGGCGCTGCCCCGGTGGGGGCCCTAGTAATGGGCAGGGTAAGCACCACGTGCCGCCTTCGGAGGGGCAGGGGGCGGCCGTGTACCACTCCCCCCTGGAGCGCAGCATGACCACGCCCTCATCGTCACCCACCCCTTCGGACCCGACCGCCACGGCAGCGGCCGGACCGGCACCGGCGCCCATGGCGCCGCCGGTCTCCGGCGCGGCACCGGCGCCCGGCACCGAACCGATGCCCGTGACCGAACCGGTGCCCACCACGGAACCGGTACCCGCCGCCGAACCACCGCCCCGCCCGGCCCACGATCCCGACCCCGCCCCGGGCGAGGACGAGGGCGGGGCACCCCCGGCGAAACCGGCGGCGCCGCCGACCCTGGTGCCCCTGGCGCCGGACACTCCCGCCCCCGCACCCCGGCAGGCGACCCCCACCGTCGACTACGGCGGCGCGGCCGGTGAGCTGGTGCACGCGGCCGTCAGCGACCGGCCGCTGGAGGAGGTCATCCGCATCATCACCCTGCTGGAGGAGTCACCCGAGCACGCGGGGGCCGTCGTCGACGTCCTGCGGGCGGTCGCGGTGGACCGCCCGGTGGACGACGTCGCCCGGCTGATCACCGAGCTGACCCGGCCGCCGCGCCAGCCGGACAGCGCGGACATCGCGATCCGCACGGCGGTCGAGACCCGTACGGTCGAGGAGGTGTCGCGGCTGATGGAGCTGCTGCACGAGACGCCGGTGCAGCCGCACTGCGGGCAGGAGGCCGTGCACGCCGCCGCCACCGGCCGCCCCGTCGAGGAACTCGTGGAGCTGATAGGGCGCCTGGCGCGCGAACGGCACGGTGACGTGCCCGCCCTGGACCAGGAGCCGGAGCCCCCGGCCGGTGGTCCGGGACGGGCCCACCCGGTGGCGGTCGTGCGCGGGCCGGTGCGGGTCCGGCGCGACCGGGACCGGGAGCGGTCCGGCAGGTCCGCGTTCTGGCCGAGCTGGCTCGCCGCCGCGGCCCTGCTGGTGTGCGGCGCGGCGCACTTCCCGCTGCTGCGCGAGGGCGTCCCCCTCAGCGTCTACACGGCGACCCTGGCGGTGTCGGGACTGTGCGTCGTCCTGGCCGTCGTGGTGGCCTGCCGGGTGACCCCGGCCGTGCTCCTCGCGGGCGTGCTGGTGCCCGCGGTGCTGGCCGGGGCGGTGGTGTCCGAGGGCTGGGTGCGGGCGCCGCAGCTCTCGCAGGCGCTGGGCATCATGGTGGCGCCGCCGTGGAGCGCGGGCCTGACCGCGGTGTGCGCGTCGCTGGCCTCGCTGGCGGCCCTGCTCCTGCTGCTGATGCTCCAGCTCACGGACCGGCACCCGCCGACGCGGCGGCCCTACGAGGCTAGCCGGGTGGCGGACTGACGGAGGCTCAGCCGTGGCAGGGGTGGTCGGTGGCACACCGCCGACCACCCCTTCTCGTCGCTCATAACCCCAGCTTATGAGCCCATAGATCGAACCCCCGTACCGACTTAGGCTTGCCTTAGCTTAGGCTTCCCGTTCGAGTCGCCTGTCCTCGCTCGAAGGGAACCTGATCATGCCCCGCCCCCTGCGGGTAGCCATCGTCGGAGCCGGCCCCGCCGGGATCTACGCCGCCGACGCCCTGCTCAAGTCCGAGGTGGCCGCCGACCCCGGCGTGTCCATCGACCTCTTCGAGCGGATGCCCGCGCCGTTCGGCCTGATCCGTTACGGCGTGGCTCCCGACCACCCCCGCATCAAGGGCATCATCACCGCCCTGCACCAGGTCCTGGACAAACCGCAGATCCGGCTCTTCGGCAACGTCGACTACCCGACCGACATCAGCCTGGACGACCTGCGCTCCTTCTACGACGCCGTGGTCTTCTCCACCGGCGCGACGGCCGACCGCAACCTGCCCATCCCGGGCATCGACCTCGACGGCTCCTACGGCGCCGCCGACTTCGTCTCCTGGTACGACGGCCACCCGGACGTGCCGCGCACCTGGCCGCTCGACGCCGAGAAGGTCGCCGTGCTCGGCGTCGGCAACGTCGCCCTCGACGTGGCCCGCGTCCTCGCCAAGACCGCCGACGAGCTGCTGCCGACCGAGATCCCGCCGAACGTCTACGCGGGCCTGAAGGCCAACAAGGCGCTTGAGGTGCACGTCTTCGGCCGCCGCGGTCCGGCGCAGGCGAAGTTCAGCCCGATGGAGCTGCGGGAGCTGGACCACTCCCCCAACATCGAGGTCATCGTCGACCCCGAGGACATCGACTACGACGCGGGCTCCATCGAGACCCGGCGCGGCAACAAGCAGGCCGACATGGTCGCCAAGACCCTGGAGAACTGGGCGATCCGCGACGTCGGGGACCGCCCGCACAAGCTGTACCTGCACTTCTTCGAGTCGCCCAGCGAGATCCTCGGGGAGGACGGCAAAGTCGTCGGCCTGCGCACCGAGCGCACCGAGCTGGACGGCACGGGCAACGTCAAGGGCACCGGCAGGTTCACCGACTGGGACGTCACCGCCGTCTACCGCGCGGTGGGCTACCTCTCCGACAAGCTGCCCAAGCTGCCCTGGGACCTCGACTCGGGCACCGTCCCCGACGAGGGCGGCCGGGTCATCGAGGAGAGCGGCGCGCACCTGCGGTCGGTGTACGTCACCGGCTGGATCCGGCGCGGCCCGGTCGGTCTGATCGGCCACACCAAGGGCGACGCCAACGAGACGGTGTCGAACCTGCTGGACGACTTCGCGCAGGGGCGGCTGCACGAGCCCTCGGCGCCCGCGCCCGAGGCGGTGGACGCCTTCCTCGCCGAGCGCGAGGTCCGCTTCACCACCTGGGACGGCTGGTACAGGCTGGACGCCGCGGAGAAGGCGCTCGGCGAGCCGCAGGGCCGCGAGCGGGTGAAGATCGTGGAGCGCGAGGACATGCTCCGCGAGAGCGGCGCGTAAGCCTGGCGCGCGGTCCGGCGTGGGCGCCCCTGACGGGGGGTCCACGCCGGACGCGTCTTCGCCGTGGTCAGACCTCCAGCTCGTTCTCGATCTTGCGGAGCTGGTGGCGGGCCATCGCCAGGTTGGCGCGGCCGGAGTCGAGCACGAGGTAGAGGAACAGGCCCTTCCCGCCGCGCCCCTTGATCAGGCGGATCAGGTGGTACTGGCTGCTGAGGGTGATGAGGATGTCCTCGATCTCCTCCTTCAGGCCCAGGTGCTCCATCGTGCGCAGCTTGGACCGTACGACGTCGGTGTTCCCGGCCGCCGCCACGTCCAGGTCGAACGTCTTGCTGCCGCCGAGGGTGCCGAGGGCCATGCCGCTGGTGTAGTCGACGAGCGCGGCGGCCCGCGCGCCCTCGATGGAGCTGAGGCATTCCTTGAGCGAGGTTTCCAGGTTGGCCATGGGAGGGGTCCTTTCGAGCGGTGGTGATGGTCGGGCCGGTGCTCCGGGGTGAGCGGTCCGGCGGGGACGGGGGCCGGGACCGGGCGGCTCAGCCGCCGGTCTCGGGCTGCGGCCGGGCGCGGGACCCGGCCGGGGACGGGGGCCGCCGTGGGGCGCGGACCGGGAGGGTGCCGATGGGGCGCTCGGGGTCCGGGTCGGCCACCGGCCGCCGGACCGTGTCGTCCGGGCCGACGCGGGCGGCCACCAGCTCACCGATCCGCACGCCGCTGCGCCGCCCCTCCAGGTGCAGCCGCCCGACGTTGACGCGGTCGTCGGCGAGCAGCGTGAGCACCGCGGAGGGGCCCGCCGTGTAGGTGGCGACGTAGCCGTCGGCGCCGCGCAGGAGCAGTTCGCGGAAGTCGCCGCGGGCGGTGAGGTCGGCCATGCGCTGGGCGACGCCGAGGGCGGCGGCGGTCACCGCCGCGAGCGACTCCGGTTCGGTGCCCGGCGCGTCCTGGGCGAGGACGAGGCCGTCGACGCTGGCCGCCAGGGAGCCGGTGAGCTGGGGCAGCCGGGAGCGCAGTCGGCGCAGTTCGTCCAGGACGTCGGCCTCCACGGCCATGAGCAGTCTCCTTTCGGCACGCTGTCGGCGCGCGCGGATCACAGGGCCTCCAAGGCGTCTCGAAGCCGTCGCAGCAGCGCCGTGTCGGGGTCCTCCACCACGGGCGGCAGCCAGTCGGGCGGGGGGCCGTGCGGTGCGGGGGGCCGCGGTGCCGGGGTGACGAGTCCGTCGGCGGCCAGGCGGCGCAGCTCCACCAGGGTGTGGAAGGCGCGGCAGGCCAGGGCCGACGCGATCTGGGCCGCCGTACGCTCGCCGTCGATCTCGGCGAGGACGCGGCGGCGGCGCGCGGGCAGCGTCCGGGCGCGGGGGCGGGCACCGGTGGCGAGGGGGGCACGGGCGAGGGGGGCGCTGTCGACGTCCGGCCGGGGCCATATCCCGTCCAGCAGGGCGCGGCGGCGGGCGCACTCGCGCAGCAGCACGTCCACCGGCACCGGGCGCACCGCGCCGATCCAGTGCGCGGCGCCCGCGCGGAACCGTACGTCGTCCGCGCCGGGCCCGAGGACGAAGTACGCGGCGTCGAAGAGGGCGCCGAGGTGGCACAGCTCCAGGGCGCCCGCGGCCAGCCGCCCGCTGTCGACGAGCTGGCGGCCGACCCGGCGTCGGGCACCCGCCCGGTCCACGGCGTCCCGCCAGCCGTCGGGGTCGACGGCGGCGCTGCGGGTGAGCAGGGCGCCGAGGTCCGGGGCGACGGGCGACTCGGCGTGGGTGACCCGGCCGTCGGTGAGGTAGAGGGCGCCGGTCGCGCCGAGCAGGACGCCGGTGGCGCGCTGGTCGGCGAGCGCGGCGAGGCAGTGGGCCGCGGTGCGCACGTCGGGGGCGGTGGTCATCCGAGCACCAGCCGCTCGGCGAGTTCCGCGAGGCGGATGCGGGCCAGCGCGAGGTTGCCCTCGGCGCGCCCCAGCCACAGGTGGAGCACCACGCTGCTGTCGAACGCCGTGGTCACGAACCGTACGACGTGGTAGTCGTCCGGTGTGGTGAGGATCACGTCCTGCACGGGCGGTTCCTTGCCCGGTGCGGTGGCGTCGCCCGCGTCGGCCGGGCGGAAGGAGGCGCTCTCCGCGGCGAGCCGGGCCAGTTCGGCGGTCTCCGCGGCGGCGGTCTCCAGGTCGCCGCCGGGTGCCTCACCGACGGCGCCCAGGGCGAGCCCGCTGATCCAGTCGATCACCGCGGCGCCCCGGGCGCCGGGCAGGCGCATGGCGTCCAGCAGACTCTCGTCGATCCCGGGCACGCCGGATCCCCTCCCCGTGTACGGCCGTACGGCGAACGCGGGACCGACGCTACGGACCGTGCGGGACCCGGGGAACGCTTCCGCACTTTCGTTCGGAATATGCCAACAGGTGTTCTTTTCTGACCATCACAGGATCGAGCGCCACACGGTTGACGACGCCCGGCGCACACACGCCGGTGACCCTCGCCACGCACCCCGGTGACCCTCGCCACCGCCCCCCGGTGATCCGGAACCGCTCCCGGGGGCGATACTGGCTGATACCCGACGCCCTCGTTCCCTGCTGGAGCCATGCCGAGTTCGCCCGCCGACCGCCCCCCGACCGCCCCGACCCTGTGGCTGGCCCGCGGCCACCAGCCCGGTCCCGACGCCCCCGGCACGGTCCGGCGCACCCTGCGCGCGCTGGCGGAGCGCGGGGTGATCGACGGCCATCTCGAACCGCCGGGGACGGGCGGGGACGGCGCGCACGTCTTCGAGGCCCGCTGGCGGGTCGCCGGGGAGGTGACGGTGCGCGCCCGGCTCTCCCTCGACGGCGGCGCGTGGACGCTGGCGGCCGAGGCGGAACGGGCCTGGGACCCGCGCTGGCCGTCCCCGGCGACCATGTTCTGGCCCGCGGACGCCGACGCGGAGTGGGACCGGGAGGCCGACACGGGGCTGCGCCTGCGGGACATCAACCCCCTGCCGTCCGACGAGAAGGACTTGCGGCGGGTCCTGAAGGGCGCGGCGCGCGCCACCTGGACGGTGCACGTCGTCGTGCACGAGGCGATGACCCCGGACGCGCGCGGACGCCGCCCGCTGGCCGCGCTGCTGCCGCCGGGCCTGGCGCACCGGGTGGTGGAGCACCGCGCCGCCCCGCAGCAGCTCCGGTCGGTCAACTGGGCGCTGCGGGACCGCGGCGTCGAGGTGCCGCGCGGCGGCGCCGCGGTCCTGCCGGGCGATCCGGCGCCGGACGGCTGGAGCGCGGAGCGGTTCTCCGTGCGCACGGTGTTCCTGGACGGCTCGGAGCCCACCGAACTGCTCGACGCCGTGGGCCGCTTCGCCGCGCTGCCGCGGCCCCTGCCCGAGGGCGCCGACGCCGCCGTGACCGCCCTGCGCGAGGACTGGCACCTGCTCACCCTGGAGGAGGAGCTGGACCGCCAGCGGCAGTTGGTGACCATGTACGCCGAGGCGCTGGAGGCGATGACGCGTTCGCGGGACCTGTACCGGGAGGCCGCCGAGCGCGCCCACGAGGCGCTGGCCGCCTACCGGGACGCCCCCGCGCCCGGTCCGGAGAGGACCGGGGCCGCCTCCCGGGGGCCGTCCCCGTTCCAGCAGCTCACCCGCACGCTCGAACGCCTCAAGGGCGGCTCCAGGCCCCCGCGCCCCGTCCGGCACACGGACACCGAACCCGCGTCGGAGCGGCCCCAGGAGCAGTAGCCCCACGGTGGACGCCGGAACCCCCGTTCGGGTGGGTGGCCGTATTCCGTCGGCCATACCAACGCCATATGCGGGAATCCAGAAAGACGGGGCACGCGTCGAGCGGTGCACCGGACTGAGGAGGGCCCGTGGATTCGACCACAGCAGTACTCGTCGCCGTAGCGCTGGTCCTCGCGGCGCTGGTCCTCGCGGCGGCCGTGGCGCTCCTGGTGCGGCTGGTACGGGCGCGGCGCGGCCTGCGGCGCGCCGGGCTGCCGACCGGACCGCGCTGGGTGTTCTGGGGAGCGGTCCTGTACTTCGTCCTTCCGGCGGACGTACTGCCCGACCCCGTCTACCTGGACGACGTGGGCGTACTCCTGCTGGCCCTGCGCAGTCTGCGCGCCCCGCTGGCCGACAGGACCGGGCGGCCGGTACGGGAGCCGTCGACGGCCGGTCGCCCCACGGACACCGTCTGAGCGCCCCTCCGGCCCACCGGCGCGCAGCCCCCCGCCATGCGCCCCATTAACTACCGCACGCCCCCTGAGTGCTCCATGTCACAAACAGTCAACCGACAAGGGAACTCAACCGTCTCAGGTTCAGGACGGGCCAACTGGCCCACGACTACGGAGCGTAGGGAAACCATTCACTCGTTCGAATCGTATAAGTCCATGGAAAGCCTGGAGATCCAGCGGGCCAAGCGACGACACGGGATGTCGCCGCCTTGACCGGGGGAGCACCGAAAAGGGAGAGACGATGCAACCGTTCGCGCTGAACTACGCACGCCCCGCGGCGGATGTGGACCTGACCACTCCATACGCCTACGACGCCGGACTTCAGTTGAACGTGACCAGGGACGGTCGCATCGCCGCGACCGACCACGCGCTCCTGCGGGAGTTGGGCACCACGACCTCCACCGCCGGTTCGAAGACACACTTCGACGACTGACCACGGGCCGTCCGACGATGACCGTACTGATCCTGACCTCCGACGAGGACGTGACCGCGGACATGGTGGTCGTCCACCTGAACGCGTCCGGGGTCCCGGTGGTCCGGCTCGACCCCGCCGACCTGACCGGCGGGGTGGCGCTCTCGGGTGAGTACGTGCACGGCTCGTTCCGCGGTCATCTCTGGTCCGCGGGCCGTCTGTTGACCATGGACGGCCTGCGGTCGGTGTGGGTGCGCAGGCCCGGCACCCCGGCCGCCCGCGTGCCCCAGCCCTCCCCGTGGCTGACGGAGGAGTCCGCGCAGGCGCTGTACGGCATGTTGCGCAGCTCCGGCGCGCGCTGGATGAACCACCCCGACGCCGCCCGCAGGGCCCGGCACAAACCGTGGCAGCTCCGCCTCGCCCAGCGCAGCGGGCTGCCCGTCCCGGCCACCCTGATCACGACGTTCCCGCAGGCCGCCCGGGACTTCGCGGCCCGCTTCCCGGACCTGGTCGTCAAACCGGTCTCGGGCGCCCACCCCCAGGAGCCGCCGCGGGCGGTGCCGACCAGCAGGGTGGCGCCGGGCACCGACTTCGCCGCGGTGGCGTACGGCCCCACGCTGCTGCAACGGCGGATCGCCAAACGGGCCGACATCCGGCTCACCGCCGTCGGCGACCGGCTGCTGGCCGCCCGCAAGGAGGCGACGGCGGACGCCGACCCCGAGGAGGTGGACGTCCGGTTCGACCGGTCCCCGGCACCCTGGCGCCCGGCCGAGGTGCCGCCCCGCGTCGCGGACTCCGTCCACACCTACCTGCGGGAGGCCGAACTGGCGTACGGCGCCTTCGACTTCGTCGAGGACGGCGACGGGGTGTGGTGGTTCCTCGAGTGCAACCAGTCGGGGCAGTTCGGCTTCGTCGAGGTGGACACCGGGCAGCCCATCGCCCGCGCCATCGCCGACTGGCTCTCCCATCCGACGGGACGGCGCCCACCGCAGGTCAGGGATGTGAACAGCGTGGTGCCCTGACCCGGACGGGCCGCGCGCTCAGTGCGGGCGCGGGCCCGGCAGCATCCCCTGGCGCTGCCAGCCCGCGCCCGGGGCGGACGGATGGCGGTCGACGCCGGGTGGCGCGCCCGGTGCGCGCAGGGGGCGCATGACCAGCTCCAGTTCCCTGCCGACGCGTTCGGCCTCGCTGCGTACATGGGCGGGAACGTCTCCACGTTCCGCCACGAGTCGGTCGTAGATCGGGGAATCCTGGAACACCCGGCAACGCGCCTTTCCTCTCGGCAACCCATGAACATGGGCATGACTGCCGAGTGTAAGCGACCGGGCACGCCTCGGTGCGGACGGAGTAGAACCGCTGGAGCCGCCCCGGAGCCCGCCCCGTGCCCCGCGCGCCCCTCGGCCCGGTTCACACCCCCCGCCGCACCCCGGCTCAGCCCACCAGGGAGAGGTCGCCCTCCCCGTCGTTCTCCTTCTCCTTGTGCTGGTCCTCCGCCAGCAGGGCGTCCGCGCGGGCGATCGCGTCCTGGACGCTGGTCGTGCCCATCATCACGCAGAGTGTGTAACTGACGTCCTCCAGCTCCCGCGCCCTCGCGGGAACCGCGTGCTCGGACTGCGCGATCCGCAGCGCAGCGTAACGGGTGAGCTGTCTCCTGACGGCCTTCGGGTCCGGAACGATCACGGTGCGCCCCTCTCTCGATCTTCGGCTTCGCGTATGCCCGGGGAGCACCGGACCATTCCTGCCGTCCGGTCCTTTTCTCCCAAGTGACCAAATACCGTGGGTCATTCGCCTCGGAAGCGCGACGCGCGGGGCCGACGGCGCGCTCCCCCGCCGACGGCCCACACGCGGGGCGGTGCGGGGCGCGTCAGACGGCCTGCCCGCTGTGCAGTTCGGTGTAGGCGCCGCCGCGGCGCAGCAGCTCGTCGTGGGTGCCGGTCTCCAGGACCCGGCCGTCGCCCATCACCACGATCCGGTCCGCGCCGCGCACGGTGGACAGCCGGTGGGCCACCACGAAGGTCGTCCGGCCGTGCAGCAGCCGGGCCAGCGCCTGCTGCACCAGCGCCTCGGAGCGGGTGTCGAGGGCCGAGGTCGCCTCGTCCAGGATCAGCACCCTGGGGTCCCGGATCAGCGCGCGGGCGATGGCGAGCCGCTGCCGCTGCCCGCCGGAGAGCCGGGCGCCGCGCTCGCCCACGAGGGTGTCGAGGCCCTGCGGCAGCCGGTCGACGAACTCCAGCGCGTTGGCGTCCCGCAGCGCCGCCCGCACCGCCTCCTCGTCGGCGTCGTCCATGCCGTAGGCGACGTTCTCCCGGATGGTGCCGTCGAAGAGGATCGACTCCTGCGGTACGACGGAAACGAACCGCCGGTACGTGCGCAGGTCCAGGGTGTTCATGTCGGTGCCGTCGAGCAGCAGCCGCCCGGAGGTCGGCCGGATGAAGCCGATGACGAGGTTGAGCACGGTGGACTTGCCCGCCCCGGAGGCGCCGACCAGCGCGATGGTCTCCCCCGGCGCGACGGAGAGGCTGAGGTCGCGTACGGCGGCCCGTCCGCCGTCGTAGGCGTAGCCGACGTCCTGGAAGGTGACGGCGCCGCGCAGCGCGGTGAGTTCGGCCTTGCCCTCGTTGTCCTCCAGCTCGGGCGCCTGGAGCACCTCGCCGACCGAGCGCACCGACTCCAGGCCCTTGGTGATCACGGGCGCCAGACCGGCCAGCGTGGTCGTGGAGTTGGTGAGGGTGGTCAGGAAGGCGCTGAGCATGACGACGTCACCCGCGGTGACGCCCCAGACGTCGTAGTACGAGATCAGCGCGGCACCCGCGAGCACCAGCACGCCGACGACGTTGAGCACCACCCAGGCCAGCGAGCCGAACCGCCCGTTGACCAGGTCCAGGCGCATCCCGGAGTCGAGCAGCCGCGTCAGGGTGCCGTCCATGCGGCGCAGGGCCTTGCCCTCCAGGCCGTGGGCGCGGGTGACCGGTATCAGCCGGGTCATCTCCGTCACCCGGGAGGAGAGGGTCTCCACCTCGTGCCGGAAGTGCTCGTTGTGGGTGCGCAGCCGGGCCCTGAGGCGGGCGACGACCAGGGCGGCGGCGGGCACGATGACGAGGAAGACGGGCAGGAACTCCGGGGTGCGCACCCCGATGATCACCAGTCCGCCGATGAGGACGGTCCCCGCGCCGAGGCCGGTCTCCGCGGTCTGCTGCACCATCTGCTCGACCGTCTCGACGTCCCGGACCACCTTGGCCTGGAGCACCCCGGCGCTGACCCGGGAGTGGTAGCCGATGGAGAGCTGTTGCATCCGGGTGCACAGGGCCGAGCGCAGCGCGGTGCCCATGCGGCGCACGCTGCCGTAGAGGAGGCGGACGTAGAGCACGTGCAGGGGGTAGTTGACCAGCAGGATGAACATGATCACGCCGGTGCTGGTCCAGAGGGTGCTGATGGGCTGGTGCTGGACGACGGTGTCGATGATGGACGCGGTGATCAGCGGCAGCAGCCAGACGGGGCTGTGCTTGACGGTGAAGACGCCGACGGCGGCGGCGAGTCGCCAGCGGTCGGCGCGGAACAGGTAGGCGAGCGTGCGGACGGGGTGCTCGCCCCGGTAGCGGTGGTCGAGTGGTCTCTCCTGCGTCGGCGCCATCGGCGGTGTTCCTCCCAGTGCCCTGATGGAAGCGCTCTCGCGGGCAGCAAGCGCTTCCCTTCCCTTGCGGGCGAGGAGTACACCAGGTCGGGGCGGGACGGCGGGGACGTCCAGGGCGTGAGATCAGGACACCGGCGCCGGCGGGCGCGGGGGTGGTCAGCCCGCGGTCAGCGCCGGGTCCAGGGCGCGGGCCAGTTCCGCCGCGGCGCGGCCGAGTTCGCTCTCGTCGGCGGGGAGCTGGTCCGGCAGTCCGCGCAGCTCGCGCACGGCCTCGCGGGCGGCGCGCTCCCAGGCGACCGGGTTCTCACGGTGGTTGAGGAGCTTGGGGTAGGCGCTGGCGGTGCGCTCCCACTGGTCGGCGTGGGCGATGCTGGCGAGCAGCCGGACGACCTCCGGACGGCAGGTGACGTGCGGCAGCCGGGCCAGTTCCGCGAGGAAGGGGACCGTCGCGGCGGTGGCCTGCGCCACCACGAAGCCGTACTGGCAGATCCGGTCCCGCAGTTCACCGAGGGCGGCGGCGGCCGTCGGGGCGCCGCCCCAGGCGATCTTGTTGAGCAGCAGGGGGATCGCCGCGGCGGAGCCGGTGGAGTCCGCGAGGTCCGGCCAGGGCACCTCGCCCAGGCCCCGCAGGGGCTCCGCGGGCGCGGTCTCGTGGTCGGCGCGCTGGCTGTGCTGGTTGCGCTCGGTGCTCGGCTGGTGCGTCGGAGCGGTGCGCATGGCGTGGGCCTTTCCGCGGCGGTCAGGTCAGCGAAGGGGGCGGCGCGGCAGCCGGGCCGCGGCCGGGGGTGTTGCGCTGGGGCGCTCGGCGCACCGGTAGGGCCAAGGCGTCTCCCTGAAATGACGTCAGGCGTCGGCGTCGGCCGAGGGGTTGACGCCGAGGGCCATTATCCACGCCGACGGCGTCCGCGTGCAATTGCACGAGAAATTGCGCGGAATCGGGGTAGGAAGAGAGAGGCCCCGCGCACCGCGAGTCGTGCGGGCCCCCGGTGGGCGCACGGCCCCCCGGCGGAACGCGAGAAACGGCAAGGAGAAGCCAGTGTCAGCAACCCCCAACGGAGTGCGCGCCAGTTCCCTGGACGCCGCGTGGACCAAGAGCCAGCACAGCACCGCCGAGGGCAACTGCGTGGAGGTGGCCCATCTGACGGACGGGTCCATCGCGATGCGCAACTCCCGGGACCCGGAAGGGCCCGCGCTCATCTACACCGCGGCCGAGATGGCCGCGTTCCTCGCCGGGGCGAAGGACGGGGAGTTCGACCACCTGGTGTGACGCCGGGGCGCGTCCGGTGCCCCGGGGCCCCGCCGACAGCGGGCGCGCCAGGCGGAGTTGCCGCCCGGGAGGTGCGGTGCGGACGGGCGGACTGCGGTAGCGTGGTTGTCACTTCTGCCGTTTCGCTGGGAGCCAGGATGTCCGCCGAGTCGCAGCGCATCTCCCGTCTCGAACCCTATCTGGCACGGACGGAACCGGCTCCCACGCTCCTGAAGATGCTGGTCGGCGTGCAGTTGGCCGGTTTCCGCGAGGACGCGGGGTACGCCCAGGACCAGGCGGCCAGGGCGCTCGGGTTCAGCGCGGCGAAGCTGTCCCGCATCGAGTCGGGCAAGGGCCGCAGGCCGCCCTCCGAGACCGACGTCCGCGCCCTGCTGAAGCTGTACGGCACCGACGAGTACGAGGGTTCGGTGCTGCTGAAGCTGCTGCGGCGGGCCGGGGAGCCGGGCTGGTGGCAGCGGTACGACAAGCGGCTGATGCCGGAGTGGTTCGACCGGCTGGTGGGCCTCCAGGAGGCCGCCGAGGCGATCCGTACCTTCGAGATCCAGTACGTCCCCGGGCTGCTCCAGATCCCCGCGTACACCCAGGCCGTGATGGAGCGCGGGCTGCCCGCCGCTCCCGGGCCCGAGGTACGGCGCCGGGTGGAGCTGCGGACCAAGCGCACCGAGCTGCTGCACCGGGCGGACCCGCCCCGGCTGTGGGCGGTCATCGACGAGTCGGTGCTGCTGCGGGTGCTGGGCAGCAAGGCCGTGATGCGGGAGCAGTTGGAGCACCTGCTGGAGATGGCGCGGCGCCCGCACATCACCGTGCAGGTGGTGCCGCTGGACGCCACCAACGCGTCGTCGCCGACGATCCCGGTCACGTATCTGCGCTTCGGCGGCCTCGATCTGCCGGACGTGGTCTACCTGGAGCACATCCGCAGCGCCCACTTCCTGGAGGACCAGGACGAGACGGAGGAGTACCGGGTCGTCCTGGACCGGCTGGCGGACGAGGCGCTGACGCCGAGGGAGTCGCTGGCGCGGATCGACGAGACGCTGCGGGCCCGCTACTGACCCGCACCGCCTCCGCGCCGCCCCCGGCTCACCGCACGATCCCGACGCCCCCGAACTCGATCCACTCGTGGGTGAGCTGACGGGGCGCCACCTCGGTGTCGGGACGCCAGGTGGAGACCTCCACGAGCCCCGGCTCCAGCACGTCAAGACCCTCGAACAGCCGCTCCACGTCCTTCTCCTCACGGACCCTGCCCCAGTGCCCCTGGGTGGCCTTGTCCATGAAGTCGGTGACGAAGGCGCGCACCTCGGGGTCCGGGCTGACGAGCTGGCACATCACCATCGCGCTGCCCGGCACCAGCCGCTCCCGCACCCGGGTGGCCACCGCGAGCGGGCCGTCGGTGTCGCTGTCCGGGATGCAGTGGAAGACGGAGTTGAACAGCACGGCCACCGGCTGGGAGAAGTCGATCAGCCGCTGGGTCTCGGGGTGCGCGAGGATGCCGTCGGTCTCCCGCATGTCGGCGTGGATCACGGCGGTGCGCTCGTCCTGCTCCAGCAGGGCCCGCCCGTGGACGAGCACCATCGGGTCGTTGTCGACGTAGACCACGTGCGCGCCGGGGTCGACGCGCTGGGCGACCTGGTGGACGTTGTCCTGGGTGGGCAGGCCGGAGCCGTGGTCGAGGAACTGCCGGATGCCGTGCTCCTCGGCGAGCGTCCTGACGACGCGCTGGAGGAAGCGGCGGTTGTTCAGGGCGAGGCGGCGGGTGCTGGGCACCACCTTGTCGAGTTCCTCGCAGGCCGCGCGGTCGGCGGCGTAGTTGTCCTTGCCGCCGAGGTAGTGGTCGTACATCCGCGCGGCCGTCGGGACGCTGGCGTCGATCTCGGTGGACAGCGGCTTGTCGGTCTGCATCGTTCCCCCAGCGTTGCGCCGAGCGCCAACTCGACTGGTGTGACAGGGATTACATCCTAGGGAGGCGATGTTGGCCGATGCCAGTCCATGGCGACGACGACCGCTACGGGGTCAGGCCGCGTCCAGCTCCGCGAGTTCGGCCGGGGTGAGGACGAGGTCCGTGGCCGCCACCGAGTCGCGGATGGTCTCGGGCCTGCTGGCGCCGGGGATGGGGATGACGACGGGGGACTTGGCGAGCATCCAGGCCAGGCAGACGCGCTGCGGGCTCACCCCGTGCGCCTCGGCGATCCGGGCGAACGGGGCGTGTACGGAGCCCAGTTCACCGGCGCGGGAGATCCCGCCGAGCGGGCTCCACGGCAGGAAGGCGATGCCGAGTTCGTCGCAGAGCCGCAGCTCCGGCTCGCTGGAGCGGAAGGCGGGCGAGAACTGGTTCTGCACGGAGACCAGCCGCCCGCCGAGGATGTCGTTGGCCAGCTTGATGCGCTCCGGGTCGGCGTTGGAGATCCCCGCCATCTGGATCTTGCCCTCGTCGAGCAGGTCGCGCAGGGCGCCGATGGACTCCTCGTACGGCACCCGGGGGTCGGGCCGGTGGAACTGGTACAGCCCGATGGCCTCCACGCCGAGCCGCCGCAGCGACGCCTCGCAGGCCGCCTTGAGGTGCCGGGGGCTGCCGTCGAGGGTCCAGCTCCCGTCGCCGGGCCGCAGGTGGCCGCCCTTGGTGGCGACGAGGACGTCGGCGCCGCGCTCGTGCTCGGCGAGGGCCTTGGCGATGAGCGTCTCGTTGTGGCCGACCTCGTCGGCGTCGCGGTGGTAGGCGTCGGCGGTGTCGATGAGGGTGACGCCCGCGTCCAGGGCGGCGTGGACGGCGGCGAGGGAGCGGGCCTCGTCCGGACGCCCCTCGATCGACATGGGCATGGCGCCCAGCCCGATCGCACTGACGTCGACGGCACCGATACGGCGAGTGTGCATCTGCTCGTGACCTCTTTCGACTGTCGCGCGGAACCTGGCGTCCGGCGGGCCGGTGGGTACGGCGCCGGACATGATCCAGCGTGACGGCCCGCGCGCCGGAGGTCCAATAGAGGAAGGTGAACGGATTCAGCAGCGGGGGAGCTGAATGCCCGCACGCGCGGCCGACAGGATGTGTGCGCGCAGCAGCTCGACGTACCGCCGCATGGTGCGGTAGGCGGGGTCGGTGCTGGGGTAGCGGCTGGCGAACTGGAGGCCCTCGTGCAGCCGGGTGACCCAGACGCACACCTGGTCGCCGTACGACACCCGGATGAGGCCGTAGGCGTTCAGCTCGCGCCACCGCTCGGAGCCGACGGTGGCGCGGGCGTCCACGTAGGAGACGATCGAGTACAGGTCAGGTGAGGTGGGGCGGAAGTCGGAGCCGAGCAGGCGCAGCACGCGGGCGATGGGGAGCTGGGCGAGCGGGCGGCTGGCGCGCAGCGCGGAGCGGACCATGCGGACGGCGCTGTCGAAGCCGTCGGCCTGGGCGACGGGGATCTCGATCGGGGCGCCGCCCACGTACCAGCCGACCGAGTCCGACCAGCGGGACTTCATCCTGGTGTGGAACGGTACGACGGTGCGGTACACCGGCTGTCCGGTCAGCTCGTGGACGATGAGCGCGGTGGCCGCGAGGATGCCGACCAGGGTGCCGCCGTGGGGGCGGCAGTAGGTCTCGAAGGCGGCGGCGTCCTTCTCGTCGACGAGCATCTCGTGCATGAGCTTCTGCGGCGGCAGCGGCCCCTCGTGGGCGTCGAGCCCCAGGTCGACGGGGAAGTTGGGCAGCGTCCCGCCGCACCGGGCGACGAACTCCCGCCAGCGGGCGACGACCGTGTGCGTGGCGTCGATCCGGTCGGCGTCGGTGCGTTCGCTGGCGCAGAAGTCGATGTAGCTGGCGGCCGGGGCGGCGGGCGGGGTCCGTCCCGCGCTTCCGGCCGCGTACAGCTCGTGGATCTCGGCGGGGATGCGGTGCAGGGAGTACGCGTCGACGTTGCTGTGGTCGAAGGCCATGTACACGCTCGCGCTGCCCTCCCGGACGACGGCCGTGTAGATGAAGTTCGGCCAGCCGAGGGCGTCCGCGGCGACGTCGAAGCGGTCCTGGAGGTACCGGCTCAGCGTCGCCGCGTCGGTGAAGTCGCCGCGGTCCTCGCGGTGCAACCGGACCGCGTCCGGAGCCAGCGTGAACCGGCGCATGTCGTCACCGACCCAGCGGAACCCGCTGCGCAGCGTCTCGTGCCGCAGCGTCCAGGCGCGCAGGGCGCCGTGCAGCACGTCGAGGTCGACGTCGCCGGGGATGTCGAACGCGGCCCCCAGCCAGGTGGGCACGAACAGCCCGTCCTCCCGCACCGACCGCGCCGTACGCAGGTGCGACTCCTGTACGTACGCGGGTGGCCTGACGTCCTCCCCCAGGCCGGTCGCCGTCTCTACGGTCGCGGGATGCAGCGTCCACTCCACGAGCCGTCCGGGCCGGATCTCGCAACGCTGGAGGTCGGTCATTCGCACAGGGCACTCCGTTCGCCTGCCCTCGGAAGTCGGGGCGGACAGGGGTCGGCAAAGGCACATTCAGGCCAACGACTCGAATGATCCGAAGGAAACGCCCGACGCGACACCGACCGCCCGACAGCGTGGCGAACGACGCGGTCAGTGCCCCCCTTTTTTTGCGGCGCTAGTCACTGATCCGGTGGTGCACGGCCCGCTTCCCCGCCGCCTCACCGAGTCGGCTGGCCATCTCGGCCACCAGCGCGTCGGCCGCCGCCGACGAGGCCGCGTCTTCGACGGTGACGTACCAGGTACCGGCCAACTCCCAGGACGCGGAGACGGTCGCGCCACCGACGCGGAACGCGAGATCGCCGTCCTCCTCAAGCACCTCGCAAGGCAGGGACGTCGGCTGGAGCGCAGCGGCAGGACCGACGGGCAGGGGCGGCCAGTCGTCGCCGTCCGCTGTGGGGATCGTGTAGTCGGGCATGGGCGCATACTGCCAGTTCGGACGGGTCAGTAGCCTCGGGTGGCATGGGGCTCGTGGTTGATGTGGTGGTGGACTGTCCGGGTGCCGACGACGAGATGGAGCGGGTGCTCGGGCTGGCCGAGGCTGTGGGTGGGCCCGTCACCGTCACGTTCGTGTGGGAGGGGCGGGAAGAGGCGGAACGGGCGGTGCTGGTGCCCGCGGTGACGTTGGCGCTCTGGGAGCACTGGGCGCCCGCTGCGTACCCGGGCGAGCGGGAGGCGGTGGCAGCGGAGTTGGCCCGGCCGGTGGAGGTCGGCCCGTTCACGCTCTATCGGCGTCGGGTGGGAGGGCGCACGGCGGTGGCGCGTGACGGCGTGGTGGTGGCCGAGCTGTTGGGTCCCGCTGAGGCGCGGTGGCTTGAGGAGAAGGCCCGCGACGCCCGTCAGGGGTTCATGGACCCGCGGCAGCGGGCGGCGTACGAGGAGTTCCTCGCCCGGCAGGCGGAGATCGGGTGAGGAGCCTGGCCTACGGCGACGAAGCGGCCCGGGCGGGGCGCCGCGCCTGACCCACGCCAAGACTGCCGCCCGGCCGGGAAACAACTCCGGGCGGCAGTCGGTTCTGGGGCTCGCGGTCGCCGGGGAGGGGGCGTCAGGCGCCCTTGCCCTTCAGGTACTCCGCCACCCCGGGGGCCTCGTGGGCGTCCTCGACGCCGATGACGGCGCCGACCGACTTCGCGTCGGGCTTGAGGATGTAGGTGGACAGGCTCGCCGGGCTGTTGACGTCGGAGAAGTTCTGCGGGGTGCCGAGGCCGGTGTCGGCCTTGGTCTGGGCGCGGTGGGCCTTGACCACGTCCTCGCGGGCGAGGCTGCCGCTCTCGCAGGCGTTCTCCAGGTCCTCGCCGATCAGCTTCGCCGCGTTGTAGCCGGAGAGCACGCCGGAGTCGACCGGGGAACCGGGGTACTTCTTCTGGTACGCGCCGACCATGTTCTTCACGCCCGGCAGGTTGGAGCTGACGGCGGGCGCGGCGCTGACGATGTGGACCATGGCCTCCAGGGCCTTGGCCGCGGGCGTCTTCATCAACTGCGGGGCGTAGCCGGGGGCGCTGGTGACGATCGGGACCTGGAGGCCGCGGGAGGCCGCGACGCCCGCGAGGGACGCCGTCTGCGCCGGGCCCGCGCTGATCAGGATGGCCTTGACGCCCGCCTTGCGCAGCGCGGAGACCTGCGCGGACAGGTCGGTGTCGGTGGCCTTGATCTTCTGGTCGACGATCTTCATGCCCGCCTGCTCGGCGGCCCAGGTGGAGCCCTCCAGGGCGTTGGCGCCGTAGTCGCCCTCGAAGTAGACGTGGCCGATCGCGTCGCCCTTCTTCAGCTTGGCGGTGCGGGTGAGGAAGTCGACGCCGGCGATCATGTCGACGTCGTAGGTGGTGCCGAGGACCTGGACGGCGTCCTTGCCGAGCAGGGAGGCCGCCCATGCCTGCGGGAAGGTCAGCAGGTGGTCGCTCTCGATGTCGTCGAGCAGCGCGGCGACCACCGGGGAGCCGATGACCTGCGGCAGCGCCACGACGTCCGGGGAGATGTCGGCGTAGGCGGTGACCGCCTTCTGGACGTCGTAGCCGTGGTCCTCGACCACGATCTTGATCTTGCGGTCGCAGATGCCGCCCTCGGCGTTGATCTCGTCGGCCCACATCTGCTGGGCCTGCACGATGGACTTGCCGAGGGTGGCGTAGGGACCGGTGAGGTCGGTGAGCGCGCCGAGGGTGATGGTCTTCTCGGTGACGCCGGGGCCGCCCTTCACGCCGTCGGCGCCACTGGTGGTCTTGTCCTCGTCCGCCTTGGAGCTACACGCGGTGCCCGCGAGCAGGAGCGCCGACACGGCCGAGGCGAGGACGATTCTGGAGGTGGTGCGGTGCCTGCGGGGCTTGACGTTCACGGGGTGTGCTCCTTGGCTCGTGCGGCTGAGGCGGGTGGTGCGGACGGAGTGGTCGGAGTCGGTTCCTGGGGCTGTTCGGGGCGGCGTCCGCCGCGCACGCGGGCCCGCACCCGGCGGGTCAGTCCGTGCAGGCCGTCCGGCGCGTAGAGCAGGACGACGACGATGGCGGCGCCGTAGAGGTAGCGGGCGGCCTCGGTGGGGCCGACGCCGCCCTCACCGGTGCCGGGTGCCGTGACCAGCGGCAGGTGGTCGGCGTAGCGGGTCATCAGCAGCGGCAGCGCGGTGACGAACGCCGCGCCCGCCACCGCCCCGGCGACGGAGCCGAGGCCGCCGATGACGATCATGGCGAGGTAGTCCACGGAGAGGGCGAGGCCGAAGTAGTCCGGGACGACGCGGCGGAAGGCGAGGGCGAGCAGCGCGCCCGCCAGGCCCGCGTACATCGAGGAGACGACGAACGCCGCCGAGCGGTAGCGGGCCACGTTGACGCCCATCACGGACGCCGCGGTCTCGCTGTCGCGCAGCGCCACCAGGGCGCGTCCGGGGCGGCCCCTGAGGACGCCGCGGGCGGTGAGGCAGGTGACGGCGAAGAGCAGCAGGCCGAGGTACCACAGGCGTTCCTCGGTGCCGAACGGCACGCCGAGGACGGTGAGGTCGGTGTCGTCGCCGAAGCTGAAGCCGCCGACGGTCAGCGGGGGCACCGAGCGGCCGTTGAAGCCGCCGGTGACGGAGTCCGCGGTGAGCAGGACGTGGTGGCCGAGGAAGACCAGGGCGAGGGTGGCCACCCCGAGGTAGATGCCGCGCACCCGGCCCGCGACGGGGCTGAACAGGCCGCCCGCCGCCCCGGCGAGCAGCACCGCGAGGACCAGGGCGAGCACCGGTGGCAGGCCGAGGCCCGGGTCACCGGCGAACCAGGCGTAGCCGTAGGCGCCGACGGCGAGGAAGAAGGCGTGGCCGAGGGAGAGTTGGCCCGCGGTGCCGGAGAGCAGGCTCAGGCCGACCGCGCCGATGGCCGCCGCCATGGCGAACAGGCCGATGCGCAGCCAGAACGCCTCCAGGTAGAAGGGCAGGGCGCACATCAGCGCCACGGGCAGCGCCCAGCGGGCCCACTTGGCGAGGTCAGACACGTGCCGCTCCCTTCGCGCCGAACAGTCCGGTGGGCCGGACCAGGAGGACCAGCACCATCACCGCGTACGGGGCGACGTCGCCGAAGCCCTCGCCGAGGACGTGCAGGTCGGACTGGTAGCCCGCGACGAGCGCCTCGGTCAGGCCGATCAGCAGGCTGCCCGCGAGGGCGCCGGGCGGGGAGGCGAGGCCGCCGAGGATCGCGGCCGGGAACGCCTTGAGCGCGATCTGCCCGGTGGTGCGTTCCAGACCGGGCGCCGGGAAGGCGACCAGGAACACGGCGGCGAGCGCGGCGAGGCCGCCCGCGAGGCACCAGGCGAGGGTGCGCACCCGGGTGAGCGGTACGCCCATCAGCGCCGCCGCCTCCACGTCCTCGGCCGCCGCGCGCAGCGACAGGCCCCAGGTGCTGTACCGGAAGAGGGCGAAGACCCCGGCGATGACCAGCGCGGAGACGACGATCGCGGCGATCCGGCTGTCCGCCACCGTGAACGATCCGACGGTGGTGACGGAGTCGCCCCAGGGGTCCCCGGTGCTCAGCAGGTCGCCGCCGATGCGCCGGGCCAGGTCGGTGACGAGGACGATGTCGATGCCGATGGTGACGATGGTCTGCACGTGCGCGGCGTGCGCGTCCTGGCCGCCGGTGCGCTGGAGCACGTACCGGTCCAGGAGCCCGGCGACGGTCGCGGTGGCCAGGACGGCCAGGGCGAGCGCCCCGGCGAAGCCGAGGTCGTCGTGGAGTACGGCGGTGAGGTAGCCGCCGAGCAGCAGCAGCGAGCCGTGGGCGAAGTTCAGGACGCCGGACGCCTTGAAGATGATCACGAAGCCGAGGGCGACCAGGGCGTAGACCGAGCCGAGGGCGAGGCCGTTGAGGACGTTGTCGACGAAGGTGGTCATGCGGCGTCCTCCCCGCCGTCGGTGGCGCCGTCCGCTTCGGTGCCGAGGTAGGCGCGCAGCACCTCGGGGTCGCGTTGGACCTCTTCGGGGGTGCCGTGGGCGATGGCCTTGCCGAAGTCGAGGACGGTGACCTCGTCGGCGAGGCGCATGACCAGGCCCATGTCGTGTTCGACGAGCAGCACGGAGAGTCCGAGTTCCTCTCGTACGGCGCGGATGACCTCGGCGGTGCGGGCGCGTTCGGCGGCGTTCATGCCGGCGACCGGTTCGTCGAGGAGCAGCACGCGTGGTTCCAGGCAGAGGGCGCGGGCGAACTCGACGCGCTTGCGGTCGCCGTAGGAGAGCGCGGCGACGGGGGCGTCGAAGTGGTCGGCCAGGCCGGTGAGGTGGGCGAGTTCGCGGGCGCGGGCGAGGTGCTCGCGCTGTTCGCGGCGGGCCTGCGGCAGGCGCAGGGCGCTGGCGGCGAAGCCCGCGTGGGACAGGGCGTGGCGGCCGAGCATGAGGTTGTCGGCGACGGTGCCCTGGGTGGTGACGATGTTCTGGAAGGTGCGGGCGACGCCGAGCGCGGCGATCTTGTGCGGGGCGAGCCGGGTCAGCTCGGTCGCACCGAGGCGGACCGTGCCGCTCGCGGGCCGGTACAGGCCCGACAGGACGTTGAAGCAGGTGGACTTGCCCGCCCCGTTGGGTCCGATGACGGCGTGCACGGAGCCCGGGGCGACGGTGAAGGAGACGTCGTCGAGGGCGGTCAGACCGGCGAACCGGACGGTGACGCCGCTGACTTCCAGCGGGAGCGGAGGTGCGGTGGTGCGGGTGGTCACGCGGCCCCCTGACCTTCGGTGGCGGCCTCGCCCAGGTAGAGGCGGCGCACCGCGTCGGTGCGGGCGAGTTCGTCGGCGGGTCCGGCGAGGCCGACCTCACCGACGTCGAGGACGTAGGCGTGGTCCGCGAGGGACAGCGCCATTCCGGCGTTCTGTTCGACGAGGAGGACGGCGGTGCCCTGGGCGTTGATCTCGCGGATCACCTCGGCGATCCGGTGCACCATGCGCGGGGCGAGGCCGAGGGAGGGCTCGTCGAGCAGCAGCAGCCGGGGGGCGGCCATCAGGGCGCGGCCGATGGCGAGCATCTGCTGCTCGCCGCCGGAGAGCAGACCGGCGGCCTGCTGGGTGCGCTCCGCGAGCCGCGGGAAGAGCGCGAAGACCCGGTCGCGGGCGCCCTTCGCCTGGTGGGCGCCGCGGCGGCCGAGGCCGAGGGCGCCCGCGCGCAGGTTCTCCTCGACGCTGAGCCCGGCGAACACCCGCCGCCCCTCGGGTACCTGGACGACTCCGGAGCGGACGGCGGTGACGGGGTCCTGGCCGTCGAGGACGGTGTCGCCGTAGCGGATCCTGCCCGCCGTGACGGCGCCGCGATGCAGTCGCAGCGTGCCCGAGACCGCGCGCAGCAGCGTCGTCTTGCCCGCGCCGTTGGCGCCGAGCAGGGCGACGACGCCGCCCGGTGGGACGGTCAGGGACACGGAACGCAGGGCGGACAGGGCACGGCCGTAGGCCACGTCGAGGTCCTCGACGTGCAGCGCGGGCTCGCCGTCCGGTGGTGCTTCGGGCATCACGGCTCCTCGGGTCCGTGCCCGGGCGGGCACGGGCTGTGGTGGGAAGGTGCCGCTCACGACAGCACGCGCGCCGCGCGCCGGTACAGGCTTCGCCGCGCTGACGCTGCGCCTTCCCAACCCGGGTGGGGCCGACTTGTGCGGGTGCCCAGGGGCCCGGCGCACGCCGGTGGCCTGCGTGACCTCCCCGTGATGGTCCGCGTTGGGCACGGCGACGCGCGCGGGGCCTCCGCCGCGGCCCGCGCTCCCCTCGCACGCCCGGTGCGCGCGTTCGGCACCGACAGGAAGAGAAGACCCTTGCCTCGACAGGACCCGCGCACGCTGTTCGGCTTCGACGGGCGGCGGTTCGCGCCCTGCTACGACCCGGGGAACCGGCGGGCGCGCGCCTTCGCCGACGCCTTCGGCACCCTGCCGGACGGCTCCGACCTGCGGCGGCTGGAGCTGCCGGTGGAGCACCTGGCGGCGGACCGGTTCCGGCTGTACGGGGCGCTGGACCTGGCGGCGCTGCGGCGGGAGGTGGACGGGCCGTACCGGGAGGTGCTGGAACGGCTGGCCGGGATGCCGTTGTTCGGGTACAACGACTCGCCGCTGGCGCTGCGGCACCACCAGGCGTGGGCGGAGCACGTGGGGCGCGCGGCGTTGTCGGCGTCCTGGCACCACCACTACGCGGCGGCCCTGGTGATCCACGTGTACCGGCGGACCACCCCGCCGGAGCGGCAGGGCCCGGCGCACATGCGGCTGGTGTACGCGGTGGCCGCGGCGGCGGACCTGCTGACCTCGATGACGCTCGTCACGGACGACTGGCTGGACGGCTCGGGCACCCGCAACGGGCGTCCGGCGTGGCACCTGCGCCATCCGCGCTCGTTCGCCAACGACCATCTGATCATGGCGGTGCAGGCGCTGAACGTGCTGCGCTGGGTGGTGCCGGACCACCACCCGCTCAAGCGTCAGATGTACGACCGGGCGGTACGGCAGATCGGCCACATCGCGCACTACTTCGCCTACCACGCGGTGCTGGACCTGCGGCGCGACGGAGGTGCGCCGGGCGCGGACGGGGCGGACGGGGCGGCGCCCCGGCCGGTGCCGCTGGACGACCTGACGCTGGACGCCTACGAGTCCGTGACGTTCAGCCGGGCGACGGACTGGGTGGACTTCATGGTGGCCCTGGGCCGACTGCTGGCCTGCTACGGCGACGGCATCCCCGACGGGGGCGCCTTCACGGAGTACCTCGCGGGCGCCACCACCGCGGCCTGCGTGATCGACGACCTGGTGGACGCGGACACCGGCGAGGACGTGCGCACCGGTGAGCCGACCATCCAGCTCTGCCTGGCGGTGCACAAGGCGAAGGGGCTGCTCGGGCCGGTGTCCGAGGAGGACGCGGCGGACATCCGGCACACGCTCACCCGCCACCTCGGCGTGGACGACGCCGCGCACGCCGGGCGGGTCCTGCGGATGTACGAGCGGCACGGCGTCACGGAGCTGGCGCTGGACTACCTGGAGGGCGTCCTCGAACAGCTCCCCCGGCTGCGCCGGGCCGCGCGGGAGGAGTGCGGGGCGCCGGGGGACCTCCCGGCGTTCCTGCTGCGCTGGCTGGCGATCGACCGGGGCGGGGCGACGGAGCGGGCGGGCGATTGCGACGCGCTGCTGGGTCAGGAGCGCTTCCGGGAGCTGGTCGCCCGGCTGGCCAGGCCGGAGGAGGGCGACGGTCTGGTCCGCGCGCGCGTTCCCGGTCCGGCCCGGAGCTGACCGGGCTTTCCCGGTCCGGCCCGGCGCTGACCGGGCTTTCCCGGTCCGGCCCGGCGCTGACCGCGCGACCGTACCCTGAATGTCATGCGTACCCGCCCCACCCTGAGCTGGACCCCGCCCGAGGACCTGCCGCCGGGCACGGCCGACCCGGGCCCGGTCGCCGACGTGCTGGCGGCGGGCGGGGTGCTGGTGCTCAGCGGGGCGGGGATCTCCACCGAGTCGGGCATCCCGGACTACCGGGGCGTGGGCGGGAGCCTGAACCGGCACACGCCGATGACGTTCCAGGAGTTCACCGCCAGCGCGCGGGCCCGGCGCCGGTACTGGGCACGCAGTCACCTCGGCTGGCGGACCTTCGGGCGTGCCCTGCCCAACGCCGGGCACCGGGCGGTGGCGTCGTTCGGGCGGCATGGGCTGCTGGCGGGTGTGATCACCCAGAACGTCGACGGTCTGCACCAGGCCGCGGGCAGCGAGGGCGTCGTCGAACTCCACGGGAGCCTGGACCGGGTCGTCTGCCTGTCCTGCGGCGCCTTCAGTCCGCGCCGCGAGCTGGCGCGGCGGCTGCGGCAGGCCAACGCGGGCTTCGCGCCGGTGGCGGCGGGCCTCAACCCGGACGGCGACGCCGACCTCACCGACGAGCAGGTGGCGGACTTCCGGGTGGTGCCGTGCGCGGTGTGCGGGGGCGTCCTCAAGCCGGACGTGGTGTTCTTCGGGGAGAACGTGCCGCCGCGGCGGGTGGAGCACTGCCGTGAGCTGGTCCGGGCGGCCAGCTCGCTGCTGGTGCTGGGTTCCTCCCTCACCGTGATGTCGGGACTGCGGTTCGTCCGGCAGGCGGCCGAGGCCGGGAAGCCGGTGCTGATCGTGAATCGGGACCCGACCCGGGGCGACCGTTACGCCCGCACCCGGGTCGCGCTCCCGCTGGGCGACACCCTCACCGCCGTGGCCGGGCGGCTGGGCGTGCCCCTCACTCCCTGACTCAGGACGGCCGCAGCAGCCGTCTCGCGGTCAGCGCCAGCGTGATCTCCGCGAGGTCGGCGGGGCGGGCCAGGGAGCGGTGGGTGAGCTGCTCGAAGCGGCGCAGCCGGTTGAGGACGGTGTTGCGGTGGCAGTACAGGCGGCGGGCGGCCCGCTGGGCGGAGCCGTCGCAGGCGAGCCAGGCGGCGAGGGTGTCCAGGAGGACCTCGCGGTCGGCGGGGTCGAGCTGGGCGAGCGGGCCGAGCACGCGGTGCGAGAGGGCG
This sequence comes from Streptomyces flavalbus, assembly GCF_042674625.1. Classification (NCBI taxonomy): domain Bacteria; kingdom Bacillati; phylum Actinomycetota; class Actinomycetes; order Kitasatosporales; family Streptomycetaceae; genus Streptomyces; species Streptomyces flavalbus. Next base: position 7,309,639 of record NZ_JBHTEB010000001.1, on the reverse strand, counting down.
GCGCCCAGTTCGGGTGAGGTGACGATCAGCGCGGCGGGCAGGTGGTCGGCGAGGCGGACCGCGCCGCCCTCCGGGGGGCAGATGGTCAGCGCCGTGTCGGCCAGGCGGCGGGCGTCGCCCACTGCGGCCAGCCCCTCCACGACCCCGCCGATGCCGATCCGCACGCCCGCGGTCGGCCCGGTCGGCTCGATCACCGGCTCGGGCAGGTCGCCGTCGCCGACCAGGACGATGCCGTAGTCCGCGTCGGCGCCGGAGTGCCAGTGCACGGGCAGCCCCGGCGGTACGGCGGCGGCGCGGGCGTCGGCGCACTGCGCGGGGTGGCCACCCGCGATGGCGACGACGACGTACCGTCCGCTCTCGGGCAGGTCGAGCACCTCGGCGGCCTCGGGCAGGTCCGCGATGCGGCTGGTGCCGTCGAGCAGGGCGGCGGCGAGGACCCGTACCCGGTTCTCGCGGCGCCAGGCGAGCTGCCGTTCGACCTGCCGGTAGGACTCGGCGACGAGGGTGCAGTGCTCGTCGACGAAGTTCCACACGTCGGACGCCACGTGCACCAGCAGCCGGATGTCCTCGGGCGCGGTGCGGGAGGTCTCCTCGACCAGGCCCTGCCAGACCAGGGAGCCGCCGAGCCGGAAGGCGTGCAGCAGGGCGTCGAGCGGGATGCCCTGCTCGGCGCGGCGGGCGCCGATCTTCCAGGTGCAGCGGCGGGCGCCGTCCCGGGCGCCGCGCGGGTCGAGCAGGGAGGCGATGCTGTGCCCCAGCGAGCGGTGCACCTCCTGCCAGGTGGCGACGGGTTCGGTCTCCATGGCGGACCGGTAGCACGCCTCCTCCTCCTGGAGGACGGCCACCAGCCGGTCGGTGAGGTCGGGCAGTCCGTCCTGCAGCACGCGGGCGGCGCGGTGCAGGACGCGGATGGCGTCGGCGTCGATCAGTGACCGGACGGGACGCCCGGCGCGCGGTGGCGGTACGGCGGTCGGCCGAAGGCGGGTCGCCGTTCGTGGCCGTAGTGCTTGCTGCATCGCGGTCCTCCCCCAGGGGCGGTTGCCAGGCGGTGCGGTCGCGTCGGGCCTCCGACCGGTTCCCGGTCGGCCGGGTGGCCCGTGGCGGCGGCCGGCATCTGACTCTTGCTGCCCCGAAGGATGGCATACCGTCCGGTCGGTCCCTAGGGTTGTGCACCGGTCTTTTCGGACTGTTCCACCAGCCGGGCCAGCTCGACCCGGGACCGTACGCCCAGTACGGCGAAGACGTTGCGCAGGTGGTAGTCGACGGTGCGGGTGCTCACGGAGAGGGTGCGGGCGACCTCCCGGTTGGTGGCGCCCTCGGCGACGCACTGTGCGATACGCCACTGCTGCGGGGTGAGCCGGGACAGCGCCCCGCCGCCGGTTCCGCTGGGCGCGGCGCCGTTGGCGCGCAGTTCCTGCCGGGTCTGTTCGGCCCAGACCCCGGCGCCGCAGTGGTCGAACCCGGCGAGGGCGGCGCCGAGCCGGTCGCGGGCCTCGCGCAGTCGGCGGCGGCGCCGCAGCCACTTGCCGTACAGCAGTTGGGTGCGGGCGCGTTCGAAGTCGCCGACGGCGTGCTCGTGCAGGTCGAGGGCGCGCTGGTAGAGGGCGTCGGCCTGCTCGGGCGGGGCGAGCAGGGCGCGGCAGCGGGCGAGTTGGGCGGGGGCCTGCGGGTCGGCGCCGAGGGACGCCCAGACCGCGAGGTCGGCGAGGACGCCCTGGGTGTCGTCGGGGCGTCCGGCGAGCGCGGCGGCCTCCACGAAGCAGGGCACGGCGAGCATCCACACGGCGAAGTGGCCGCGCCGGGGGCCGGGTCTGACCAGCGGTCCGAGCCGGTCGGCGGCCTCCAGCGGGCGGCCCCGGCCGAGGTCGGCGCGGGCCGCCGCCCAGTGCGCGAGGGTGGCGGCCTGGACCAGTCCGTGCCGCCGGGCGGTGCCGAGGGCGGCGGTGACGTGGCGGGTGACGACGGTTCCCTCGCCCTCGATCGACGCCGCCAGGGCGAGTACGGCGTGGTGGTGGGCGGCGGTGTTGCGTTGCCCGGTGCGCTGGGCGGCGCGCAGCCCGTCCTCGGCGTGGGTACGGGCCAGGGCGTGGCGTCCGGCGCGCAGTTCGGCGTAGGCGAGGTACTCCAGGGCGCGGGGTACGAGGGCGTCGCTGCCGTGGGCGCGGGCCGCCGCGAGCGCCCTGGCGCCCGCCCTAACCGCCGCGGACATGTCACCCAGGAGGAGAGCGGCGACCGCCGGGCGCAGCAGGGCCTCGGGTTCGCCGTCGACGGGGGTGTCCGCGACGACGCGCCGCAGGGGGGCGGCGGCGAGGTCGAAGCGCCCTTGGAGGACGGCGCGCATTCCGTAGCCGTACTCGGAGGCGAGGTCCGGCGTCCGCCCCGCCGCGTCCAGCGCCTCCAGGCAGGCCCCCGCGTCGCCCGCCGCCCAGGCCGCGTCGGCGGCGGTGAGGGCGGCGGTGGTGGCGAGGGCCGGGGCGGTCGGGGTGAGGAGGGCCGCGGCGGAGAGGAGGGACTCGCGGGCGTCGGCGACCGGGCCGTCGTAGCGTTCCGCGAGGCCCCGGACCAGCTCGGCCCGGCCGCGTACCGCCGCGGGCGCGGTGCCGTACCCGGCGTCGTCGAGGAGCCGCAGCGCCCAGCGGGGGCGGCCCGCGTGCAGCGCCTGTTCGGCGGCGGCCGTACAGCTCGCCGCCCGCCGCGCGCCGTCCGCGGTCAGTTGGGCGGCGCGGCCGTGGGCGAGGGCGCGCAGCCACTGGGGCGCCGGGACGGCGGGGTCGGCGGCGGCGCGGGACAGCTCGGCGGCGACCAGCGGCGCGGGCCCGCTGGTGGCCCAGGCCCGGTGCAGCAGCGCCGGGAGCCGCTGCCCGTCGGCCGCGAGCACCCGGGCGAGCGCCCGGTGCACGGCCCGCCGCCGCTCCGGCGGGGCCCCGGCGTACACGGCCCGCCGCACCAGCCGCCCCACGAACCGGAACCGGCCATCGGCCAGCCCGACCGCGTCGGGCAACGACTCGGGCGCCCCGGGCACGGCGAACCACGAACCGCCGTCAGCCGGGCCAAGCGGCTCGGGGGGCGCGGACGCGGCGCACCGCAAACCACCGTCCGCCGGACCGAGCGCATCGGACAGCGGCTCAGGGGGCGCGGACGCCGCGAAACGCAGCCCGCCCTCAGCCGGACCAGGCGCCTCGGACGGCCCGGACGCCGCGCACCGCGGACCGCCCTCCGCCCGCCCCACCACGTCTGGCAGCAGGTCGCGGGGCGTGGAGGCGGTGGGCTGGAGGTGGTGTACCGCGCGCAGTACGAGGTCGGCGTCGACCGAGACCTCGTCGCTCTCGCGCAGGGCCGCGGCCGCCGTGAGGAGCAGGTCGGTCGCGGCGGGGGTGAGGCCGCGCAGCGCGTCCCCCGCGACACCGCTCAGTGTCGCGGCGTCGGCGAGGGGGCGGGGCAGCGGGCGCTCCGCGGTCAGCTCGGCGGGGCCCAGGCGGCGGATCAGCGCCAGCAGCAGGGCCGGGTTGCCCTCGGCCTCGTCGAGGAGTTCCTCGCGGACCGCAGGGTCCACGCCCCCGCCGGTCACGTCGTCCAGCAGCGCCCCGGCGTCCGCCGGTGCCAGCGGGTGCAGTCCCGTCACCGGGAGCCCGGCGAGGTCCCGTTCCGCCGCGCGGTGCCCGGCGACGCCGATGAGCAGGCCGATGCGGCCCGCGCGGTGCAGTTGCCGGGCGGCGCTGCCGAGGGCGGCGCGGGAGGCGGCGTCCCACCGGTGGGCGTCGTCGACGCAGACCAGCAGCGGCGCGTCCACGGCGGCGCAGGCCAGCGCGTCGAGGAGCGCGCGCACCGGCCGGGCGGGCGCCCCCGCCGCCCCGACCGCGGCGCCCGACTCCGCCGCCACGGCCGCCGCGGCCCTGCACAGGGCGTACACGGCGGCGCAGGAGGTCCGGGCGAGGGCCGGGTCGGCGCGGACGGCGAGGACCCGGCCGCCGTCGAAGGTGCGGGCCGCGTGGTCAAGGAGTGCCGTACGGCCGAGACCCGGCTCGCCGGTCACCACGAGCACCGCGCTGTCCGTCCGCAGCCGCTCCAGCAGCGCGGCCACCGCCCGGCGCTGGGTGCCGCGCCCGTACAGCCGGTGGGGCGCTTGCACGGTCGTCGTTACGGTCATTCCCGGGAGGTTACGTAGAAGTAACCGGGTCCGGAAGCGTGGCGTCCGCGCCCCGCCCCCGCCCATCCGCCGCGCCACCTGCCGTTTCGTACGGCGTCGGCGGCGCAGGTCTGTGCCGCTGCCCAGGCGGGCGGCGCCCGCGCCGGGCCCCCGCACAACGCCGACGGCGGCCGTGCGCGGGGGCACGACCGCCGTGGCGGGCAGATCCTCCAGACGTCAGGAGGTGTGCGGGCAGTTGCCCCGGTACTCCTCGATCGTCAGGCTGGGCCGCGGCAGCGGGCACAGGAACTGCTCGTAGCGGGTGTCGTTGTCGATGAACCGCTTCAGCCACGAAATGCTGTACTTCGCGATCGTGGTGTCGTTGGAGTTCGGGGTGAAGTGCGTGGCCCCGTTCAGCTCCAGGTACGCCTTGTCCAGGGACGACGGCAGGGTGCTGTAGAACGGCTCGGCGTGGGTGGCCACCGGGGCGATCGTGTCGCCGTCGGCCCCGATGATCAGGGTGGGGGTGCGCACCTCGGGCCAGGTCTTGTCCGTGTTCCACGGGGTGAGCGGGATGGCCGCCTGGAGCGACGGCCGGGTCTTGGCGGCCTCCAGCGTGCCGCCGCCGCCCATGGAGTGGCCCATCACGCCGAGCCTGGTGCTGTCGATCCGGCCGCGCACCGAGCTGCGTTCGGTGAGGTAGTCCAGCGCGGACAGGAGCTGACGGCCCCGGGAGTCGGGCTGGTCCAGCGTGGTGAGGGTGTCGATGGTGAAGACGACGAAGCCCTGCGAGGCGAGCCGCGGTCCGAGCCAGGCGATGGAGGACTCGTAGGCGGTGAACCCGGGTGAGATGACGACCGCGCCGAAGGTGCCGTCCGCGGTGCTGGTCGGGTAGTAGATCGTGCCGCCGCCGAAGCCGGTGACGAGCAGCGAGGACACGCTGGTCTGCGAGACGGCGTACGGGCCGCGCAGCGCCTCGATGCTGGACTGGGTCGGCGCCGGGCCGCGCTCGTAGGGGTTGTCCGCGGCGTGCGCGCCGGGGCTGGCGAGGGTGCTGAGCCCGACGACGGCGGCGATCGCCGCCGCGGCGCCTGCGAGTCGGCCCGTGCGGCGGCGGGCGCGGCCGGTGCCGGTGGGGGGTGTGACGCTGGTGGCGGTGCTGCTGTGCGGGTGCTCCTGCACGACGGGGAGTCCTCTCGGTCGGGGCGGGCCGTCCTGCCGTACGCGGTCCACTCGGCGTGGAGGGTTGCGTGGACCGCGTCCGGCGGCGCCGCCTCTGGCTGGCGGTGCCACTGTCGGGGCGGGCCCCGGGCGAGGGGACCGGCGAAATCACCGGTGTCGTGCGGGGGCGGGGGTTGCGGGCGCGGGCCACGGGTGTGCGACGCTCGGCTCCGACCGGGCAGTGACGTCAAGGGGCGAGGGGCGACGACATGCGTATCGGACTGCTGGGCACCGGACCGTGGGCGCGGATGGCGCACGCCCCGGCCCTGGCCGGACACGGCGAGCTGGAGTTCGCCGGGGTGTGGGGGCGGCGCCCGGACGCCGCGAGGGAACTGGCCGACCAGTACGGGGTGCGGGCCTACGACGACGTGGACGCGCTGGTTGCCGACGTGGACGCGGTGGCGATCGCGCTGCCGCCCGAGGTGCAGGCGGAGCTGGCGGTCCGGGCGGCGCGGGCGGGACGCCATCTGCTGCTCGACAAGCCGCTGGCGCCGACGGTGGCGCGGGGCCGGGCGGTGACGGAGGCGGCACGGGCGGCCGGGGTCGCCTCGGTGGTGTTCTTCACCAAGCGGTTCCAGCGGGCCACGGAGGCGTGGATCGAGGAGCAGGCGGCGGCCGGGGGCTGGTTCACGGCGCGGGCGCAGTGGCTGGGCGCGGTGTTCACCACGGACAGCCCGTTCGCCGCGTCACCGTGGCGGCGGGAGAAGGGCGCCCTGTGGGACGTGGGCCCGCACGCGCTGAGCGTGCTGCTGCCGGTGCTCGGGGACGTACGCCGGGTGGCGGCGGTGGCCCGCGGGCCGCAGGACACCGTCCAGCTCGTCCTCGACCACGACGGCGGCGCGTCCAGCACCCTCACCCTGAGCCTGACCGCGCCGCTCGCCGCCCAGGGCTCGGGCGTGGAGCTGCGCGGCACGAGCGGCGTGACCGAGCTGCCGACCCCCGCGGAGACCCCGGTGGACGCCCTGGCGCGGGCGGCGAGCGCCCTGCGCACCGCCGCCCGCACCGGCACCCCGCACCCGTGCGACGCCGCGTTCGCGCTCCGGGTGACGGAGATCCTCGCGGAGGCCGAGCGGCTCCTGGACGGGCGGGTCAGGGACGGAAGTGGACCCGCTCCCGGCTGATGGGGAATCCGGCCTTCTCGAAGTGGGCGGCCATCGGGACGTTGCCGCGGTCGGTGGCCGCCGCGATGAAGGGCGCGCCCTCGTCGACGAGGAAGTGGGCGCACTCGGTGAGCAGGTCGTAGGCGTAGCCGTGGCCGCGGTGTTCCGGGAGGACGCCGATGAAGCCGATGCAGGGGCCCGAGGGGTTGTGGGCGGGGATGTGGATGCCCACCGGGTCGCCCTGCGGGGTGCGGGCGACACGCCACCACTCGCGGGGGGACGGGCACCAGTGGAAGAAGTCGAGTTCCTCCTGGGCGGCCAGGTCCACGCCGCCCTTGTCGATGGCGAGCAGGGCGTGCGCGTCGAGGGTGGCGGAGTGGATGCGGCGCAGCGCGTCGAGGAAGACCGCGTCGTCCGGTTCGGGGGTGTGGCGCAGCCGGGTGGGCCGGGCGGGCAGGCCGTGCTCCGGGGTCCAGCGGTACAGGTAGCGCTCGACGAGGAGTTCGTACCCGGCGGCGCGGGCGGCGGCGAAGCGGGTCTCGGCGGCGGCGCGCTGCCGTGGGTCGTCGCGCCAGCCGCTGGGCAGGGTCAGCTCCAGCTCGACCCGCCAGGGCGCGGTGCGCAGCAGCTCCGCGCCCGCCGACTCCTCCCCTTCGGCCACGTCGAACCAGTTGACGTTGACCGGCGCGGTGTCGTCGGGCCCGCCCCACCAGGCGGCGCGGGCGACGACCCGGCCGTCGCGCAGGACGACGCGCCGCCAGTCGGGGCGGTGGCGGGTACGGCGGTGGGTGTCCCGCTGGCCCAGCGGGTCGGGCAGGGTGTCGAACAGGGGCGCGTCGCTGTCGTCGAGCGCGCGGATGACCAGGTCGGTCACGGAGTCCTCCGGGAGGCGGGGAGCGCTCCCGGTCAGAGACGGCACGCCGGGGCAACGGGAAGGGAGCGCGGGAACGGTGTGGATCTCATGGCACTGCCCTCCCTCCGTCGTCTCGGGGCGTGGAGAGGACGCTACGGGGAGTCCCGTTGGCCGTCCAGTGGTTTTTTTCGGCCCGGGAACGGTACTCCTGCCTGCACCGGAGCCCGTCGCGGTGGGCGGCGTACCGGGCCGCGGGATTGCACCACGGGCTCACGAGGTGAATGGTGAGTTATCGGACCCGATGACACCAACGGGGCCGAAGCAGCAGTGACCCGGACCGAGGAGCACAGATCATGTCTACGTCACCGTCCGGCGCGTCCCAGCCCTCCCAGGACCGCGCCACCCCCGACGCCCTGCTCCACACCCGCACCGGCACGGACGTGTCGCCCGAGGACGTGGTGCTCGCGTCCGGCAAGGACCTGACCCCGCGCACGCTGGAGTGGGCCAAGCGGAAGCTGGCGGCGGAGGGGCCCGCCGCGCTGGACAAGCTGCTCCCGTAGCCGACAGGCGCACGTCCGAGCGCGGGGGCACCGTGTCAGCCGGTGCCCCCGCGCTCGCGCGGCGCCTACGGCAGGTCGTCGTCGGTGATGTGGACGGCGGCCTCTTCCGCGCCCGCCGCGCCGCCGTCGATGCCGACGTCCTCGGCGACCTCCTCCTTGGTGGTGTCGGAGCGCAGGCCCTCGTCGGGGGCGACCAGGCGTCCGGCGCGCTCGCCGCCCGCCTCGGGGTCGACCGGTTCGCCGTCCCCGTCGGCCAGGTCCCCGATGCCGTCCCCGGCGGGTGCGGCCGTGTCGGGGACCTCCTGGGAGAGGCGTTCGTCGAGGGTCTCGCCGTCGTGCTGCTCGGCGGCGGTGGTGCCGTGCTTGGTGACGCCGAGCGGCTTCTCCGGCGGGGAGTAGCCCTCGTCCAGGATGTCGTCGTAGTCGCGTTCGTCGACGGCGTCCTCAAGGTCCAGGGGAGCGGCGTCCTCCTGTTCCTCGTTGGTCCCCGTGGGCTGGTACACGTCGTCCCCCATCGGTTCGGGGTTCGTGCCCATGAGTCCTCCCTGTCGCCTCGCGTCCCGGTGATCCTCCTCCGCGTATCCCGTTCCGTGCCCGCCAACCTCCGCTGTCCGGGGGAAGCGCTCAGGGCGCCGCGCTCGGGCCGTCCGGGCGGTCGCGGCGCTGGTCGGCCATCTCCTGGCTGAGCCGCGCGGTCTCCGCCTCCGGCAGCCGTTCGAAGCCGTCCCCGGTGATCACGGAGACGACGGGGAAGATCCGCCGGTTGAGGTCCGGGCCACCGGTCGCGGAGTCGTCGTCGGCGGCGTCGTACAGGGCGTGCAGCGCGGCGAGGGCCGCCTCGCGCCGGGCCATGCCGGGCCGGTACAGCTTCTTCAGGGCGCCGCGGGCGTACGGCGATCCGCTGCCCTCGGCGTGGAAGGCGGACTTCTCGTAGGCGCCGCCCGCCACGTCGTAGGCGACGATGCGGCCCCGCCGCCCCTCGGGGGCCGTGGGGTCGTAGCCCGCGAGCAGCGGGACGACGGCGAGGCCCTGCATGGCCTGGGCGAGGTTCTGCCGCAGCAGGCCCGCGAGCCGGGCCGCCTTGGCGCCGAAGGTCATCGGGGTGCCCTCGATCTTCTCGAAGTGCGCCAGTTCGACCTGGTAGAGCTTGACCATGTCGAGGGCGAGTCCGACGCTCCCGGCGAACGCGACCGCCGTGTGGTCGTCGGCGGGGTGCACCTTCTCCAGGTCGCGCTGGGCGATCAGGTTGCCCATGGTGGCCCTGCGGTCCCCGGCGATCAGGACGCCGTCGCCGTAGGCGAGGGCCAGGACGGTGGTGCCGTGCGGGAACCGGCCGGGCTCGGCGCGCACCCCGTCGGGGAGCGGGCTGCGGGTGGGCAGCAGCGCGGGCCGGTGTGCCGCGAGGAACTCGGTGAACGACGAGGAGCCGGGGGTGAAGAACTCCGCCCCCAACCGCCCGCCGCCGGTCTCGTCGTCGCCTGCCATCCGTGGCTCCCCCTTCGTCGTCGGGTCGACACAGGGAGTCCTACCTGAGGCGGACCCGTGGGAAACCCCGGCCGGCGGGGGCCGGGCGAGGTGTCCCCCGGGTCCGCCTCCAGGGCGGTCAGCGGACGGCGGGGCCGCGGTGCGGGGGCTGCTCGGGGGCCGGGCGGTAGACCGGGGGCGGGACGTCCCGGACGGCGGGGTCGTCGGGGCGTACGGTCACCGGGGTGCCGTGGTGGTGGAGGGTGAGCGGGCCGCCGCTGAGGAGGGTGTAGGTGGCCTTGTCGGGGGTGATCTCCACCCGCAGTCGGCGGCCGAGCATCTGGAGGGTGAAGGCGAGACGGCTGAACCGCTCCGGCAGCCGGGGCGCGAAGCCCAGCGTGGCGCCCTCGCGGCGCATCCCGCCGAACCCGGCGACCAGCGCCAGCCAGGTCCCGGCGAGGGAGGCGATGTGCAGTCCGTCGCGGGTGTTGTGCTCCAGGTCCTCCAGGTCCATCAGCGCGGCCTCGGCCGTGTAGTCGTGGGCGAGGCGCAGGTGCCCGGCCTGCGCGGCGATGACGGCCTGGACGCACGCCGACAGGGAGGAGTCCCGGACCGTCAGCGGCTCGTAGTAGGCGAAGTTGCGGGCGACGTGCTCCGCGTCGAAGTAGCTGTGGCAGGTGTACATGGCGAGGACCAGGTCCGCCTGCTTGACGACCTGCTTGCGGTAGAGGTCGAAGTACGGGAAGTGCAGCATCAGCGGGTACTGGTCGGCGGCGGTGCCCTCGAAGTCCCAACGCTGGTAGCGGGTGAAGCCCGCGTGCTGCTCGTGGACGCCGAGTTCGCGGTTGTACGGGATGTGCACGGCCTTGGCCGCGTCCCGCCAGGCGGCGCTCTCCTCGTCGTCGGCGCCGAGCCGGGCCGCCTCCTCCGGGTACCGCTCGACGACGTCGGCGGCGGCCAGCAGGTTCGCCCGCGCCATCAGGTTGGTGTACGTGTTGTCGTCGGAGACGGCGCTGTACTCGTCGGGTCCGGTGACGCCGTTGATGTGGAAGACGCCCTGGTGGTCGTGGTGGCCGAGGGAGCGCCACAGCCGGGCGGTCTCGATCAGCAGCTCCACGCCGGTGTCCCGTTCGAAGGCGGTGTCGCCGGTGGCGGTGACGTAGCGGACCACCGCGTCGGCGATGTCGGCGTTGACGTGGAAGGCGGCGGTGCCCGCGGGCCAGTACGCCGAGCCCTCCGAGCCCTCGATGGTCCGCCAGGGGAACGCGGCGCCGCGCAGCCCGAGTTGGGCGGCGCGCTCGCGGGCGGCCGGCAGGGTGGACTGCCGCCAGCGCAGCGCCTCCGCGACGGAGTTCGGTGAGATGTGGGTGAGCAGCGGCAGGACGAAGGTCTCGGTGTCCCAGAAGGCGTGGCCGTCGTAGCCGGAGCCGGTGAGTCCCTTGGCGGGGATGGCGCGGCCCTCGGCGCGGGCGCCCGCCTGGAGGACGTGGAACAGGGCGAAGCGGACGGCCTGCTGGATCTCCTCGTCGCCGTCGACCTCGACGTCCGCGCGGGCCCAGAAGTCGTCCAGGTAGGACCGCTGTTCGGCGAGGAGTCCCGGCCAGCCGCTGTGCGCCGCCGCCGCGAGCGCCGCCTCGACCTGGTCGCTCATCGCGGGCCGGGAGCGGTTGGCGGACCAGCCGTGCGCGACGATCTTCTCGACCCGCAGCCGCTGGCCGGGCTCAAGCACGGAGGTGACGGTGAGGCGGGCCACGTCGACGTTGCTCTCGCTGCTGGTGGTGGTGCGGTCGGGGCCGGTGACGACGTGGTCGGCGGCGACCGCGACCCGCAGTCCGCTGTGCCGGGTGCGGTGCACCAGCCGCAGCCGGGGGCCCGCCGTGTGGTCCTCCTCGGGCTCCAGCGGGGACTTCAGGGCCCTGGCCTGGCGCGGGTCGCCGTCCTTCGGCGCGGGCAGGGACTCGTTGGCGACCAGCTCCGACTGGATGACCACCCGGGCCGCGCGGCCCACGGGTTCCACCTCGTAGGCGACGGCGGCGATGGCCCGCTGGGTGAGCGAGACCAGCCGGGTGGAGCGCACCCGGATCGTGGTCCCGGCCGGTGAGGTCCACTCGCAGGTCCGCTCCAGGACGCCGCGGCGCAGGTCGAGGACGCGTTTATGGCTGACGAGGCGCCCGTAGCGCAGGTCGAAGGGCTCGTCGTCGACGAGGAGCCGCAGCACCTTGCCGTTGGTGACGTTGATGACGGTCTGCCCGGACTCCGGATAGCCGTACCCGGCCTCCGCGTACGGCAGCGGGTGCACCTCGTGGACGCCGTTGAGGTAGCTGCCCGGCAGTCCGTGCGGTTCGCCCTCGTCGAGGTTGCCGCGCCAGCCGACGTGGCCGTTGGAGAGGGCGAAGACGGACTCGCTCTGGGCGAGCACGTCGAGGTTGAGGGAGGTCTCGCGTACCGTCCACGGCTCGACGGCGTACGACCGCTGCGCTATCACTCCTTGCCTCCCAGCTCCGCGAGGTCGCTGACGACGACGTCGGCGCCGTGCGCGTACAGGGCGTCGGACTGGCCGACGCGGTCGACGCCGACGACGTACCCGAAGCCGCCCGCGCGGCCCGCGTCCATCCCGGCGAGCGCGTCCTCGAAGACGGCCGACTGGGCGGCGGTGACGCCGAGGTCGCGGGCGGCGGCGAGGAAGGTGTCGGGGCGTGGCTTGCCCGGCAGGTTCCGCTCCCGGGCGGTGACGCCGTCGACGCGGGCGTCGAAGAGGTGCTCGGCGTCGATGGAGCGCAGCACGTCGAGGGTGTTGGCGCTGGAGGAGACGATCGCGGTGCGCAGGCCCTGGGCGCGGGCGGCGGCGAGGTAGCGCAGGGTGCTGTCGTAGGGCTCGACGCCGTCGGTGCGGATCTTCTCCAGGAGCAGTTCGTTCTTGCGGTTGCCGACGCCGTGCACGGTGGCCGCGTCGGGTGGGTCGTCGGGGGTGCCGTCGGGCAGGTGGATGCCGCGGGAGGCGAGGAAGGTGCGGACGCCGTCGGCGCGGGGGCGGCCGTCGACGTACTCGTCGTAGTCGTGGTGGGCGTCGAACGGCCGGAAGTCTTCGCCGTCGCGGTCCCGCAGGAACGCGTCGAACGTCTCCTTCCAGGCGGCGGCGTGCACGACCGCCGTTCTGGTGACGACGCCGTCCAGGTCGAAGAGACAGGCCAGGATGCCTTCGGGCAGACCGAGATCCTTCATAGGGACACCGTTCCCCACGGGCGGCCGTTGAGTGGGTAATGCGGACCACATGATGCGCACTTGTAGGAATACGCGCGGCTGGGAGACTCGGCGGTGTGCATGATGACGATCGGACGGCGCCCCTGACCTTCGACGCCCTGCTGGCCCGCGCCCGCGCGCTCACCGGGGCCGGGCGGCGCCGGGCGGTGCTCGGCATCGCGGGCGGCCCCGGCGCGGGCAAGTCGACGCTGGCGGAGCGGCTGGTGCGGGAGCTGAACGGCGGGGGTGAGCCGTGGGCGGCGCGGGTGCCGATGGACGGCTTCCACCTCGCCGACGTCGAACTGCGGCGGCTTGGCCGCCTGGACCGCAAGGGCGCGCCGGACACCTTCGACGCGGGCGGGTACGCGGCGCTGCTGCGGCGGCTGCGGGAGGAGTCCGGCGAGAGCGGCGAGACGGTGTACGCGCCGGAGTTCGAGCGGGACCTGGAACAGCCGCTCGCCGGGGCGATCCCGGTGGGGCCGTCGGTGCGGCTGGTGGTGACGGAGGGCAACTACCTGCTGCTTGACGCGGACCCGTGGCGCCGGGTGCGGGCGGCCCTGGACGAGGTGTGGTTCTGCGAGCTGCCGGAGGCCGAGCGGGTCCGCCGTCTCGTCGCCCGGCACGAGGAGTTCGGCAAGGCGCACGAGGCGGCGGTGGCGTGGGCGCTCGGCAGCGACCAGCGCAACGCGGACCTGATCGCGCCGACGCGGGCACGGGCGGACCTGGTGGTGCCGGTGGAACGGGTCGGCGGGGACCGGCCGCGCGCGAGCCGGACCCCCGGCGGCCGGACAGCTCCAGACCGGGTCGCCGGGGGTCGGCCGATCACGGGGTGAGTCAGCGGGTGTCGCTGGTCTCCGTCTCCGTCAGGGTCGCGCGGCCCGCCTCCAGCCGGGCCGCGGGGATGCGGAAGGGCGAGCAGGAGACGTAGTCCAGGCCCGCCTGGTGGAAGAAGTGGATGGACTCGGGGTCACCGCCGTGCTCGCCGCAGACGCCCGTCTCCAGCCGGGGGTTGGCGGCGCGTCCGGCCTCGACGCCGATCTCGACCAGCCTGCCCACGCCCTCCTGGTCGATGGTCTCGAACGGGGAGGTGTCGAAGACGCCCTCGTCCAGGTAGAGCGGGACGAAGGAGCCCTCGGCGTCGTCGCGGGACAGGCCCCAGGTGGTCTGGGTCAGGTCGTTGGTGCCGAAGGAGAAGAAGTCGGCGGCCTGGGCGATGCGTCCGGCGGTGAGCGCGGCGCGCGGCAGTTCGATCATCGTGCCGATGGGCAGGTCCAGGTCCTCGCCGGTCTCCTCGGTGACCTCGGCGAGCACCCGCTCGGTCTCGGCGCGCACCAGGCGCAGCTCCTCGACCGTGCCGACCAGCGGGATCATGATCTCCGCGCGCGGGTCGCCGCCCGCGCGCCGCCGTTCGACGACGGCCTCCGCGATCGCCCGCACCTGCATGGCGACCAGCCCCGGGACGGCCAGCGCCAGGCGGACGCCGCGCAGGCCGAGCATGGGGTTCTGCTCGTGCATCCGCTCGACGGCGGCGAGCAGCTCCCGGTCGTGCGGGTCGGGGTGGACGGCGGTGGCCAGCCGGACGGCGAGTTCGGTGCGGTCGGGCAGGAACTCGTGCAGCGGCGGGTCGAGCAGCCGGATCGTCACCGGCAGGCCGTCCATCGCGGCGAGGATGCCGGTGAAGTCGGCCCGCTGGAGCGGCAGCAGGGCGCCGAGCGCCGCCGCGCGGGCGGCGTCGTCGCGGGCCAGGATCATCGCCTCGACCAGTGACCTGCGCTCCCCGAGGAACATGTGCTCGGTGCGGCACAGGCCGATGCCCTGGGCGCCCAGGGCGCGGGCGCGGACGGCGTCCTCGGGGGTGTCGGCGTTGGCCCGCACCTCCAGGCGGCGTACGGCGTCGGCGTGGGCGAGGGCGTCGAGGACGGCGGCGGTCACCTCGCTGGTGGCGGTGCCGTTCTCCAGGGCCTCCCCGACCTCGGAGGCGGTCAGCGGCAACGCGCCGAGGTGCACGGTGCCGGTGGTGCCGTCGACGGAGACGACGTCGCCCTCGGTGACGACGGTGCCGGTGGCGGTGGTCAGGCGCCGGGCGACGGGGTCGACGGTGAGGGACTCGGCGCCGCAGACGCAGACCTTGCCCATGCCGCGGGCGACGACGGCGGCGTGGCTGGTCTTGCCGCCGCGGCTGGTCAGCACCGCCTGCGCGGCGATCATGCCGGGCAGGTCGTCGGGGGTGGTCTCGCGGCGCACCAGGACGACGTCCTCGCCCTCGGCGGCGCGGCGCTGCGCGGTCGCGGAGTCGAAGACGACGGCGCCGACGGCGGCGCCCGGCGAGGCGGGCACGCCGCGGGCCAGCGGTACGTCGTCGGAGTGCACGTCGAAGCGGGGGAACATCAGCCGGGTCAGGGCGGCGCCGTCGACCCGGACCAGCGCCTCGTCGGCGTTGATCGCGCCCTCCTCGCGCAGGTCGCGGGCAATGCGGAAGGCGGCCTGCGCGGTGCGCTTGCCGACCCGGGTCTGGAGAATCCACAGCTTGCCGCGCTCGACGGTGAACTCGACGTCGCACAGGTCGCGGTAGTGGCTCTCCAGGGTGCGCAGGTGGTCGCCGAGTGCGAGGTACGACGTCGCGTCGAGCCGCTTCAGCTCGGCGAGCGGCACGGCGTCGCGGACGCCGGAGACGACGTCCTCGCCCTGCGCGTCGGGCAGGTAGTCGCCGTACATGCCGCGTTCGCCGGTGGCGGGGTCGCGGGTGAAGGCGACGCCGGTGCCGGAGTCGGCGCCGAGGTTGCCGAAGACCATCGCCTGGACGTTGACGGCGGTGCCGAGGTCCTCGGAGATGTGCTCGCGGTGGCGGTAGACGCGGGCGCGTTCGCCGTTCCAGGAGTCGAAGACGGCGCGGACGGCGCGGCGGAGCTGCTCGGCGGGGTCCTGCGGGAACTCCTCGCCGGTCTCCCGGCGGATGATCTCCTTGAACTCCTCGGTGAGGGCGTGCAGTTCACCGACGTCGAGGTCCTGGTCGGCGGCGACGGCGAGCTTGGCGCGGTGCGCGGCGATGGCGTCCTGGAAGAGGTCGCCGTCGACGCCCATCACGGTGTGCCCGAACATCTGCACGAGCCTGCGGTAGGAGTCCCAGGCGAACCGCTCCCGCCCGGATGCCTTGGCGAGCCCGACGACGGAGTCGTCGTTGAGGCCGATGTCGAGGATCGTCTCCATCATGCCGGGCATGGAGAACCGGGCGCCGGAGCGCACGGACACCAGCAGCGGGTCGTCGGGCGCGCCGAGCCGACGGCCCATGGCGTCCTCCAGGTCGGCGAGCGCGGCGGCGGTCTGCGCGTGCAGCTCCGGGGGCTCCGCGCCGCTGGCCAGGAAGGTCCGGCAGGCTTCGGTGGTGACGGTGAACCCGGGGGGCACGGGGAGGCCGAGCCGGGTCATCTCGGCGAGCCCGGCGCCCTTCCCGCCGAGCAGGGCGGCCATGTCCCGGTCGCCCTCGCCGAATGCGTACACGTACTTGATGGGTGCGTTCATCGTGGCTGGCCTCTCACTTGTGCGGGACGACGGCGACGGGGCAACCGACGTGGTGGACGGCGGCATGGGTGACCGGGCCGGTGCGCGGGCCGATGGCGCGTTCGGAGAGCTGGTGGCCGACGACCAGCAGGCTGGCCTCGGAGGCGGCGCGTACCAGGGCGGTCGCGGGCTTCTCCCGCACGACCGTCTCCAGCACGGGTACCTCGGGGAACTTGTCCCGCCACATCAGCAGGACGGCGGACAGGAAGCTCTGCCACTCCTCGGCGCGGTAGGGGTTGTCGACGAGGCCGATGTCGCCCTGTCCCAGCCCGAACGCGGACGGCGGCTGCCAGGCGTGCACCACGCGCAGCCGGGCTCCGCGCAGCCGGGCGGCGTCGAAGGCGAACTCGATGACCTCGTCGCAGGGCTTGGTGACGTCCAGGCCGAGGACGACGTCCCGGTAGGGGGTGCTGGTGGTGGCGCTGCCGTCGGCGGCGGGCAGGTGCGAGTCGGCGGCCTGTTCGTCGGCGCGTACCAGGACCACGGGGGCGGTCGCGCGGGCGATGACGCCGAGCGCGACGGAGCCGACCAGGAACCCGGTGAAGCCGCTCAGGCCGCGGGAGCCGAGCACCAGGAGCTGGGTGCGGTCGGCCGCGGTCAGCAGGGCGGTGGTGGCGGGTCCGGGGACCTGTGCGTCGTCGTGGCGTACGCCGGGGCAGGCGCCGACGACGCGCTCCTCCGCGCGGTGCAGCACGCGCCGGGCGACGTGGCGCAGCGCCGCGTCCGAGGGGTCGGTGCCGTGTGGTCGGCTCGCCCCGTCGTGCGCGTGCAGCAGCCGCAGGCCGCACCGGCGGCGCTCGGCCTCCCGGGCGGCCCATTCGGCCGCGGCCAGGCTCTCCGGTGATCCGTCGACTCCGGCGACTACGGGCGGGAGCATGTGGCACACCTCCTGTGCTCGGTCCGCTCTCTCCCCCACAGCGTCCCGCCGCCCGGAGAGCGGCGGCATGGGTCGGTGGGGGTGCCCGCGGGGACCGTTCGGCCCCGTTGGTCCCGGCCCCGGAACGCCGGGAGCCGGGCCCGGTAGGGACCCGGCTCGGGGTACGGCGACGAAGGGGGCGGTTTCAGCCGGTTCGCCCCCGGCTCCGTACCGCCGGGGCCGCCCACCGCCACAGCAGTTCGGCGAGGACGACCGTGGCGGCGGTGGCGAGGCACGCCAGCCAGGCGGTGGCCGTCAGCGGGACGGTGCCGAAGACCGTGCGGGCCCACGGCAGGTGGACGGCGGCGACCTGCACGGCGAGGACACCGGCGAGGCACAGCCACAGGGTGCGGTTGCGCAGTTGGTGGCGGCCGAGGACGGGCCCTTCGTCGGCGCGGGCGTTGAGGGTGTTGAACAGTTGGAACAGCACGAAGGTGGTGAACGCCATGGTCAGCGCGGTGTCGGCGGTGGTGTGCGCACGGGCCAGGGCGAGCAGGGTGACGGTGCCGAGGGCCATGACCGCGCCGGAGCGGGCGATGGCCAGCGTCCGCCGCAGGTCGAGGATGCGCTCGCGCGGGTCGCGCGGCGGATGGCGCATGACGTCGTCGTCGGCCGGGTCGACGGCGAGCGCCATGGCGGGCGGCCCGTCCATGATGATGTTGATCCACAGCAGTTGGGCGGCGGTGAGCGGGGCGGGCAGCCCGGCGAGCGAGGCGCCCAGCAGGGTGAGGATGGCGCCGATGTTGGTGGCGAGCTGGAAGCGGACGAACTTCACGATGTTGGCGTAGATGGCCCGGCCCTCGCGCACGGCCCGCACGAGGGTGGCGAAGTCGTCGTCGGTGAGGACCATGTCGGCGGCCTCCTTGGCCACGTCGGTCCCGGTGCCGCCCATGGCCACGCCGATGTGCGCGGCGCGCAGCGCGGCGGCGTCGTTCACTCCGTCGCCGGTCATCGCCACGACGTGCCCGCGCTCCGACAGGGCGCGCACGATGGCGGCCTTGTGCTCGGGCGCGACCCGGGCGAAGACGCCGATGCCGTCGACGCGGGCGGTGAGGTCGGCCGCCGTCATCCGGTCGAGGTCGGCGCCGGTGACCACCTCGCCGGGGATGTCCAGCTCGCGGGCGATGGCCGCGGCGGTGTCCGCGTGGTCCCCGGTGATCATCTTCACGGCGACGCCCGCCGACCGGCACAGCGCCATCGCCTCCTTGGCGGCCGGTCGGGGCGGGTCCGCGATCCCGGCGACGGCGGTGAGGGTGAGCCGTGGCAGCCGGGGCGGGTCGGTCGGCGGGCCGTCCAGGACGGCGGTGGCGGCGCCCAGGACGCGCAGTCCGGCGCCGCCCAACCGGGCCGTCACCGCGCGGATCGCCGCGCGGTGACCGTCGTCGAGCGGGCGGGTGCCGTCGGCGGCGCGGACGCCGTCGCACAGCTCCAGCAGGACGTCCACCGCGCCCTTCACCCACACGTGGGTGCGCCCGTCGGCGCCGGTGTGGAAGGTGGCCATGTACTTCGTGGCCGGGTCGAACGGCAGCTCGGCGGTGCGCGGGGCACGGGCGCGCAGCGCGTCGGCGTCCAGTCCGGCCTTGGCGGCCAGCACGACCAGGGCGGCCTCGGTGGGGTCGCCGAGGAAGCCGTCGTCGGTGAGGCGGGCGTCGTTGCACAGCGCGAACGGCAGCACCGCCTCGGGCGCGCAGGGTGTGCCGTCCTCGGCGCGGACGGCGCCCCGCGTGCCGTACCCCTCGCCCGTGACGTCGTAGTGGCGTCCGGCGGTCCACAGGGCGCGGACGGTCATCTCGTTGAGGGTGAGGGTGCCGGTCTTGTCGCTGCACACGACGGTCGCCGCGCCGAGCGACTCCACCGAGGCGAGCCGTTTGACGACGGCGCCGCGGCGAGCCATCCGGTACACGCCGAGCGCGAGGGTCAGCGCCAGGACGGCGGGCAGGCCCTCGGGGATGGCGGCGACGGCGAGGGCGACGGCCCGCAGCGCGATGTCCGGTGGCGACTCGCCGCGCACCAGGGCGCTGAGGGCGTACAGGACGACCGCGACGCCGCTGAGCAGGGCGAGGCGGCGGCCGAGGCTGTCCAGTTGGACCTGGAGCGGGCTCGGCGGTTCGGCGCCGGTGCGCAACGCCTCCGCGATGGCGCCGAGTTCGGTGCGCATCCCGGTGGCGGTGACGACCATCTCGGCGCGGCCCCGGGTCAGCGCGGTGTTCATGAACACCATGCCGGTGCGCTCGGCGAGCGGGACGGTTCCGGTACCGGGCGTCTCGACCGCGGCGGTGCCCTTGGCGACCGGCTGGGACTCGCCGGTCAGGGCGGCCTCCGCCACCTCCACCGACTCGGCGACGACCAGCCGCCCGTCGGCCGGTACCCGGTCACCGGCCTCCAGCAGGACCACGTCCCCGGGGACCAGCGACCCCGCCTCGACCTGCGCCTGCGTCCCGTCGCGGCGGACCCGCGCGGTCGGTACGAGCATCCGGCGCAGCGCCTCCAGGCTGCGCTCGGCGCGCCGCTCCTGGGCGTAGCCGAGGGCGGCGTTGATCTGCACGACGACGGTGATGACCACCGCGTCCTTGAGGTCGCCGAGGGCGGCGGCGACCACGGCGGCCAGCAGCAGGACGCCGATGAGCCAGTTGCGGAACTGGTCGAGGAACCGCAGCCACCCGGGCCGCCGGGCGGGTTCGGCCAGCCGGTTCGGCCCGTACGTGGCCGCGCGTGCGGCGGCCTGCGCGGCGGTGAGCCCCGCCGCCGGGTCGACGCCCAGGCCGTCCGCCACCTGCGCGGGCGGCAGCAGGTGGGCGTCCCGGACCACCTCCGGGAGGGTCTCGTCGGGCGTCGGCGCCTGGGCGCCCGCCACCACCGGGCCACGCATCGCTGCTCTCCCCTCCGCGGGCCGGGCGACCGGCCCGCCACTGCCTCCAGCCTCAGTCGGCCCGGGTACGGCCCGCAGGGGCCGGACGGTCCTCGGGGGCGCACCGAACGGCCCTGCCCCCGGCGTCGGCGCGCGGGCCACCCTGGAGGCGGAGAAGGGGACGGCGGGACGGTCCGGCACCCGGCACCGCGCCCACGTCCTACGGACCTGGAGGTGGGCCATGACCGCACCGGTGGTCGTCGGACTCGATGGCTCCCCCGCGAGCGTGACCGCCGCGTGGTGGGCCGCCCGGGCGGCGCTGGACCGGCGGGCTCCGCTCCTGCTGCTGCACTCCTGGACCACCCAGCCCCTGGACGTGCCGATCCCGCAGGAGGCCCGCAGCAAGCAGCTCTACGGGCAGCAGGTGCTGCACCGCGTGTCGGCGGAGCTGCTGCACCGCCACGCCGGACTGACCGTCGCCACCGAGCTGGTGCCGGAGCCCGCCGCCGAGGCCCTGCTGGCCCGCACCGGGGACGGCGACCTGCTGGTGCTCGGCAGTCGTGGGCACGGCTCGGTCGCGAGCTTCCTGCTCGGCTCGATCAGCCTGCACGTGCTGAGCCTGGCGCGCTGCCCGACGGTGACCGTGCGGGCCGGTGACACCGTCGTCGAGACCGGCTGGGGGCAGCCGCCGACCGCGGACCACGACGATGTCGTGGTCGGTGTGCAGCACCCCGGCCCGGACGCCGACCCGCTGCTGGAGCTGGCCTTCGCGGAGGCCGCCTCGCAGGGCGGCCGGGTCCGCGCGGTCCGCGCGCTGCCGCCGTCCTGGCGGTCGGGCACCGGGCCGTGGGCGGCGGAGGGCGAGCGGCTCGCCGCGGCCCTCGAACCCTGGCGGCGGAAGTACCCGGACGTCCCCGTCGTCGAGGAGACGGCGGCGGGCCCCGCGGCGCCGGTGCTGCTGTCCGCGTCCGCGCACGGACGTCTCGTCGTCGTCGGACGCCGCCGCCGTCCGCACCAGCCGTGGCGGCTGGGCCCCGTCGCGCACGCGGCCCTGCACCACGCCCCCTGCCCGGTGGCCGTCGTCCCGCACGACTGACCACCGTCCCGTCCCGCACCACCCGACCCCAGGAGACCCAGATGACCCTCAGCAACAGCGCGGCCCAGGACGCTGGCGGTGTGCGGGTGCGGACCCGCGGCGCGGTGCCCGAGGAGGACCTCGCCTACCTCCGTGCCAAGGTCGGCGCCGCCCTGGACCGGCCGGGACTGCCCGCCGTGACCGGCGAGGTGCGGATCGCGCGGGCGACGGCGTCGCACACCGAGGCGCCGTGGTCGGCGGGCGGTGAGATCCGCGTCGGCGGCGAGCTGGTCGTCGTCCACGACGAGGAGCCGTCCGCCCGGGAGCTCGCGGACCGGCTGCACGACCTGCTGCGCGCCCGGGTCGACCGGCTCACCCACCGCGGCGAGGCGGCGCGCCGGGCGGCGACCCCGCCACCGTGGCGGGGCGGCCCCACGGCGTGACCTGCGCGGACACCGCGCGACGCGAAGGCCGGGTCCCGCGGGACCCGGCCTTCGCGCTGGCCCGGAAGGTCCCGGCGCACCGGGTCCGTTGGTCCCTGCGCCCGGCGGGACGGTCAGGTCGCGGAGGGGACCATCGGCCACTCCGGCGGAGGCCCCCCACCAGGAAGAGTAGGCATCGGGAGGGCATCGTCCCCCGCGGTGCTCCCCCACCCGTAGGTCGTCGGCGGTTCCGGCGGCCGTCACAGCGCAGCAGCGGAGGCATCCATGACCCGGCAAGACGTCGGCACCCCTGACGAAGCCACGCCCGGAGCGCCGACCGACATCGCGGTCGCCGTGGACCGGTTGGTCGCCGCGGGCCTCAAGGCCCTGGCCGACTACGAGGAGTTCGACCAGGAGCGTATCGACCAGATCGTCAAGAAAGCGTCGGTGGCCGCCCTCGACCGGCACACCGCGCTGGCCCAGCTCGCGGTCCAGGAGACCGGTCGCGGCGTCTTCGAGGACAAGGCCGCGAAGAACATGTTCGCCTGCGAGCACGTCACGCACAGCATGGGCAAGATGAAGACGGTCGGCGTCATCGCCCGCGACGACATCGAGGACATGGTCGAGATCGCGGAGCCGGTGGGCGTGGTGTGCGCGATCACCCCGGTCACCAACCCGACCTCCACCACGATCTTCAAGGCGCTGATGGCGCTGAAGACCCGCAACCCGATCGTCTTCGCCTTCCACCCCTCCGCCCAGCAGAGCTGCGCCGAGGCCGCCCGGGTCGTCCGGGACGCGGCGATCGCGGCGGGCGCGCCCGAGGCGTGCGTGCAGTGGATCGAGACGCCGTCGCTGGAGGCGACGAACACGCTGATGCACCACCCGGGCGTGGCGCTGATCCTCGCCACCGGCGGCAACGCGATGGTGCAGGCCGCCTACTCGGCCGGGAAGCCCGCCCTGGGCGTCGGCGCGGGCAACGTCCCCGCCTACGTGCACCGGGACGCCAAGGTCCGCCGGGCCGTGAACGACCTGGTGCTGTCGAAGTCGTTCGACAACGGCATGATCTGCGCCTCCGAGCAGGCCGTGATCCTGCACACCGAGATCTACGACGCCGCGGTGAGCGAGTTCCGGCGGCTGCACGCCCACGTGGCGACCGCCGAGGAGAAGGCGAAGCTGGAGAAGTTCCTGTTCCCGGTCGACAAGACCAAGGGCGGCGGCTGCGAGCCGAAGGTCAACGCGGCGGCGGTCGGGCAGAGCCCGGTGTGGATCGCCGAGAAGGCCGGGTTCAGCGTCCCGAAGGACACCTCCATCATCCTCGTCGAGGCCGGTCGCGTCGGCCCGGACGAGCCGCTGACCCGGGAGAAGCTGTGCCCGGTCCTGGCGGTGCTGCGGGCCGAGGACGACAAGCAGGGCTTCGACCTCGCCGCCGACATGATCGCCTTCCACGGCCAGGGCCACACCGCGGTGGTCCACACCGAGGACCGCGCGCTCGCCGAGGCGTACGGCACCCGGATGAAGACCGTCCGCGTCATCGTCAACGCGCCGTCCTCGCAGGGCGCGATCGGCGGCATCTACAACGGCCTGCTGCCCTCGCTGACGCTGGGCTGCGGCTCCTGGGGAGGAACCTCGGTGTCGAACAACGTCTCGGCGGCGCAGCTGCTGAACGTCAAGCGGGTCTCCACCCGCCGCAACAACCTCCAGTGGTTCAAGGTGCCGCCGAAGATCTACTTCGAACCGCAGGCGATCCGCTACCTGACGTCCATGCCGGACGTGCACCGGGTCACCGTGGTCACCGACGCGACCATGACGAACCTCGGCTACGTCGACCGGATCAACCGGGTGCTCCAGCGGCGCCGGGAGCCGGTCAGCGTGCAGGTCATCGACAACGTCGAGCCGGAGCCGAGCATCGACTCGGTGCGCCGCGGCGCCCGGCTGATGGGTGACTTCCGGCCGGACACGATCATCGCGCTCGGCGGTGGTTCGCCGATGGACGCGGCGAAGGTGATGTGGCTGCTGTACGAGCAGCAGGCGGCGGGCAAGGACATCGACTTCGCCGACATGCGGCAGAAGTTCTCCGACATCCGCAAGCGCGCCTTCCGCTTCCCCGAGCTGGGCAAGCTGGCCCGCCTGGTGTGCGTGCCGACCACGTCGGGCACCGGTGCCGAGGTGACGCCGTTCGCGGTCATCTCCGACCCGGCGTCGGGCAAGAAGTACCCGCTCGCGGACTACGCGCTCACGCCGAGCGTGGCGATCATCGACCCGCTGCTGACCACCAAGCTGCCTCCGACGCTCGCCGCCGACAGCGGCTTCGACGCGCTGACCCACTCGATCGAGGCGTACGTCTCGGTGTACGCCAACGACTTCACCGACGGTCTGGCGCTGCACGCGATCCGGCTGATCTTCGGCAACCTGGAAGCGGCGGTCAACGACCGGGCGAACAGCCCGGAGGCCCGCGAGAAGATGCACAACGCGGGCACCATCGCGGGCATGGCGTTCGGCAACGCCTTCCTCGGCATCGTGCACGCCATGTCGCACACCCTGGGCGCGACCTTCCACGTGGCGCACGGCAGGACCAACGCGATCCTGCTGCCGCGCGTCATCCGCTACAACGGCACCGTCCCGACGAAGCTGACCGGCTGGCCCAAGTACGAGAACTACCGGGCCCCCGAGCGCTTCCAGGAGATCGCCGTCGCGCTGGGCCTGCCCGCGGCCACCCCGCAGGAGGGCGTGGAGTCGCTAGCCTCGGCGGTGGAGCGGCTGCGGGACGCGGTCGGCATCGAGCCGTCGTTCGGCGCCGTCGGCGTCAACAAGAAGGCGTTCATGGCGGCCCTGCCGCAGCAGGCGATGAACGCCTACGAGGACCAGTGCGCCCCCGCCAACCCGCGGATGCCGATGCTGGACGACATGCAGGAACTCATGCGGGCCGCGTACTGACCGCTCCCGCGACGAGCCGAACCGCCCCGGTGGAGACCCCACCGGGGCGGTTCGTATGTCCGGGAGGTCAGGTCGTGATGCGGCGGCCCGTGATGAGGCGGGGCTCGATGCGGACCCACAGCGGGCGCCCGCCGCCCGCCCAGGGGCGGGTGTAGGCGCGTTCGTCGAGGAGGCGGGCGACGGCCGGGTCCGTCACGGCCTCCGCGTCGCCGCGGACCAGGACGCTCCAGCCCTGGCTGAGGGCGTCGTCGACGCGGTCGGTCTCGAAGCCGACGCGGCGGCCGACGGCCAGCGCGGGCGTCGCCCCCGGACGGGTGCGGTAGACGACGGCGCCGTCCACGACGCCGTAGTTGACCGGCACCACGGCCGGGCCCTCCCAGGTGTTCACCGCGATCCGGCCCACCCCGTGCGTCGACAGCAGCTCCCGGCACTCCCGCTCGCTCAGCTCGGTGAACGACGGGTGCGGGGAGGCGTGCCCGATGCCCGGCGGCAGGTCGGTGTCGCCGCCGGTCAGCTCGCTGACCGTGGTGCGCAGCACGCCCGCCAGCCTGACCAGCACGCCCGCGTCCGGTGTCGCGCCGGGCCGTTCCTCCAGGTAGCGGAGGTAGCTGGGCGCCATCCCGGCCCGCAGGGCGGTGGCCGTGCGGGTCAGCCCCGCCGCCGTGCGCCGTTGCGCGATCCGGCGTCCGAGGTCGCCCGGCGCGTGGTGCGTCCGTGCCGTCTGCGCCTCCTGTGTCGGAACCCTGGCGGTCATGCCCGTCACCTCCGTGCGTCAAATGGCCGCGCACCGGTCGTCCTGACGGACGCCGGTGCGGAGTGGACCGTGTGTTCTGTTGTCGGTTGTCCTGTCGTCGGTTCAGCAGGCGGTCAGCCCGTGTGCCCGGAACTGTCCGCGTACCCGTTCCACCAGGTCCGGGTCGGGCGACGGGGTGCCTTCCAGCGGGAAGGGCATTCCGAGCGCCTCGTACTTCGCCGCGCCCAGCTTGTGGAACGGCAGCACGTCCACGCGCTCCACCGAGCCGAGCCCGGCGACGAACCGGGCGAGCCCGTCGATCGCCTCGGCGTCGTCGGTCCAGCCGGGGACCAGCACGTAGCGGATCCACATCCGCTTGCCGAGCCGGTCCAGGCGGGTGGCGAAGGACAGGGTGGGGGCGAGTTCGCCGCCGGTCAGCTTCCGGTAGGTCGCCACGTTGAACGACTTGATGTCCAGCAGCACCAGGTCGGTGTCGGCCAGCAGCTCGTCGCTCGCGCGGGCGCCGAGGAAGCCCGAGGTGTCCAGGGCGGTGTGCAGTCCGGCCTCCTTGCAGCGGCGCAGCAGGGCGCCGGTGAAGGCGGGCTGGAGCAGCGCCTCGCCGCCGGTGACGGTGACGCCGCCCCCGGCGGTGGTGAGGAAGGCGCGGTACTTGTCGATCTCGGCCATCACCTCGTCGACGGTGGCGTCCTTGCCGTCCCGCATGTGCCAGGTGTCGGGGTTGGCGCAGTACAGGCAGCGCAGCGGGCAGCCACTGACGAAGAGCACGAACCGGGTCCCGGGACCGTCCACGCCGGTGGACAGGTCCCAGGAGTGGATACGGCCGTGAACGGCCCGCCCGGGGACCGACCCGGGCGAGGCGTTCACATCGGTACCGGTGTCCACGGTGGTCACAGCGCTCCGTGGAAGGTACGGCTGATGACGTCGAGCTGCTGCTCACGGGTCAGCCGTACGAAGTTCACCGCGTACCCGGAGACCCGGATCGTCAGCTCGGGGTACTTCTCCGGGTGCTCCATGGCGTCCTCCAGGGTGGCCCGGTCCAGGACGTTGACGTTCATGTGGAAGCCGCCCGCCGACATGTAGGCGTCGAGGATGCCGGTGAGGTGGTGGGCGCGGTCACCGGGGTGGTTGCCGAGCCCCTGCGGGGTGATGGTCGTGGTGAGCGAGATGCCGTCCTTGGCCTGCTCGAACGGCAGCTTCGCCACCGACAGCGCGGACGCGGCGACACCGTGCCTGTCCCGGCCGTTCATCGGGTTGGCGCCCGGCGCGAACGGCTGTCCGGCGCGCCGCCCGTCGGGGGTGTTGCCGGTGTGCTTGCCGTACACCACGTTGGAGGTGATGGTCAGCACGGACTGGGTGTGCTCGGCGTCCCGGTAGGTCGGGTGCTTGCGCACCTTCGCCATGAACGACTCCACCAGGTCGACGGCGAGCGCGTCGGCGCGGTCGTCGTTGTTGCCGTAGGCGGGGTACTCCCCCTCGGTCTCGTAGTCGACGGCGAGCCCGGTCTCGTCCCTGATGACCTTCACGCGCGCGTGCTTGACGGCGGACAGGCTGTCCACGGCGACCGAGAGACCGGCGATGCCGCAGGCCATGTAGCGGTGCACGGGGTAGTCGTGCAGGGCCATCTCGATGCGCTCGTAGGCGTACTTGTCGTGCATGTAGTGGATGACGTTGAGCGCGTCGACGTAGGTCTCGGCGAGCCAGTCGAGGACCTTGTCGTACGCCCCGGACAGCTCGTCGTAGTCGAGGTACTCCCCGGTCAGCGCGGGCAGTTCGGGCGCGATCTGGTCGCCCGACATCTCGTCCCGGCCGCCGTTGATCGCGTACAGCAGCGCCTTGGCGAGGTTGACGCGGGCGCCGAAGAACTGCATCTGCTTGCCGACCGCCATCGCCGAGACGCAGCAGGCGATCGCCGTGTCGTCACCGGCGTGCGGGCGCAGCAGCTCGTCGGACTCGTACTGCACGGCGCTGGTGTCGATGGAGACCTGGGCGCAGAACTCCTTGAAGCCCTCCGGCAGCCGCGGCGACCACAGCACGGTCAGGTTGGGCTCGGGCGCCGGGCCGAGGTTGTAGAGGGTCTGGAGGAAGCGGAACGACGTGCGGGTGACCAGCGGGCGGTCGTCGTCGCCGATGCCGCCGATGGACTCGGTGACCCAGGTGGGGTCGCCGGAGAACAGGGCGTCGTACTCGGGGGTGCGCAGGAAGCGCACGATCCGCAGCTTGATGACGAAGTCGTCGACGAGTTCCTGGGCGCGCTCCTCGTCGATGACACCCGCCGCGAGGTCCCGCTGGAGGTAGACGTCGAGGAAGGTGGAGGTGCGGCCCAGCGACATCGCGGCGCCGTTCTGCTCCTTCACCGCGGCGAGGTAGCCGAGGTACAGCCACTGCACGGCCTCGTGGGCGGTGGCGGCGGGCCGGGTGACGTCGCAGCCGTAGCTGGCCGCCATCCGCCTCAGCTCGTCCAGGGCGCGGATCTGCTCGGCGATCTCCTCGCGGTCGCGGATGACGTGCTCGGTGGACGGGCGGGCGTCCAGCAGGGCCCGCTCGGCACGCTTGGCGGCGACGAGCCGGTCGGTGCCGTAGAGCGCGACGCGCCGGTAGTCGCCGATGATCCGGCCGCGGCCGTAGGCGTCGGGCAGGCCGGTGATGATCCCGGCCTTGCGGGCGGCCCGCATGTCGGGGGTGTAGGCGTCGAAGACGCCGTCGTTGTGGGTCTTGCGGTAGGTGCCGAAGACCTTCTGCACGAACGGGTCGGGCTCGTAGCCGTAGGCGCGCAGCCCGTTCTCCACCATGCGCAGCCCGCCGTTGGGCATGATCGCGCGCTTGAGCGGGGCGTCCGTCTGGAGTCCGACGATCAGCTCGCGCTCCTGGTCGATGTAGCCGGGCGCGTGCGCGGTGATCGTGGACGGGGTCGCGGCGTCGACGTCGTAGATGCCCTTGCGCCGCTCCTCGGGGAAGAGGGAACTCACCTTCTCCCAGACCGTGCGGGTGCGCTCGGTCGGCCCGGCCAGGAACGCCGCGTCGCCCTCGTAGGGCGTGTAGTTGGCGTGGATGAAGTCACGTACGTCGATCTGCTCCCGCCACCGGGTTCCGGTGAATCCGCGCCATGCCGCTGCCGCCGGTTCCTTCGCTGCCGCCGTCATCGCGGGTCTCCCTCTCTCAACCTCATGTGGATGTGTCCCCACTGCCTCGATGCTCGCCGTTGGGGCGGGCCGCGGGGCAGGGCCGACCGGGGCAGGACGGCCCGCCATCGGTCCCCCGCACCGGGCCGTTCGGCCCGCCGTGGCCCCGGGGTGGGAGGGTGGGGCCATGTGGCGGCCGGGGTTGCGGGTTTCGGAGCGCGCCCGGGGGTGGCTGGTGCCCCTGGTGGCGGTGGTGCTGCTGGCGCAGATGGCGGTGGCGATGGTGACCGCCGCCGTGCGGCAGACGCCGACCATCGACGAGCCGGTGTACGTGGGCGCCGCCGCCGACTACCTGCACGGGTACGGGCTGCGCCACAACGCCGAGCACCCGCCGCTGGGCAAGCTGGTGATCGCGGCGGGGGTGGCGTTCTCGGGGGCGCGGGTCGACGGGGCGGACTTCGACGGCGGGCAGGGCGCGTGGGGGCGGCACCTGCTGTACGAGTCCGGCAACGACCCGGGGCGGCTGCTGCTCGCGGCGCGGCTGCCGGTGATCGTGCTGACGCTGCTGTTCGGCGTGGTGGTGTTCCGCTTCGCGCGGGAGCTGGCGGGCCGGTGGGGCGCGGTGCTGGCGCTCGCCCTGTACGCCTGCTCGCCGGACGTCGTCGCGCACGGTTCGCTGGCGACGCTGGACGTGCCCACGGCGGGGTTCCTGCTGACGTCGGTGTGGCTGCTGTGGCGGGCCCGGACGCGGCCGAGGTGGTGTCTGCCGCTGGCCGGGGCGGCGCTGGGGGCGGCGGTGGCCACGAAGATGAGCGCGCTGGCGGCCTTCCCGGTGCTGGTGGGGCTCGCGGCGCTGTCGGCGTGGGCGCCGGGGGGTGCCCGGCGGTGGCGCCGGGCGGTGCTGGGCGCGGCGGTCGTGGCACTGGCCGCGGTCGCCGTGGTGTGGGCGGTGTACGCGCTGGCCGATCCGCGGCTGCGCTGGGCGCCCCGGCAGCACGTGCCGGACGTGGCGGGGCTGCGCGGGCACCTGGTGGCGCTGCTGCCGTTCCCGGAGGCGTACCGGGACGGGACGCGGATCCAGTTCCACCTGGAGACCTACCCCTGGGAGGGCTTCTTGTTCGGCCGGGTCTACACCGGGTCGCTGTGGTACTACCTGCCCGCCGCGCTGCTGGTGAAGACGCCGCTGGGCGCGCTGGCGCTGTGGGCGGCCGGTGCGGTGGCGGTCCTCGCGGTACGGCGGCTGCGGCCCGCGGCGCCGTACGTGCTGCTGCCCGCCCTGGTGCTGCTCGCCGCCGCGATGCGCGGCTCGCGGGACTTCGGCACCCGGTACGCCGTCTTCCTGCCGATGTTCCTGGCGGTGGCGGCGGGCTGTGTGCTGGCGGTGCGGTGGCGGTGGGTGCCGGTGGTGTCGGGGGCGCTGGCGGTGTGGGTGGCGGTGAGTTCGCTGCGGACCTACCCCTACTACCTGCCGTACGCCAACGAGGCGTTCGGGGGGACGGCGGCGACCCGGCGGCACCTGCACGACTCCAACGTGGACTGGGGGCAGGACCTGGGGCGGCTCGCCGACCGGCTGCGGGAGCGGTACCCGGGGGAACGGGTCTGGCTGGTCTACAAGGGCAGCGGGGTGCCGTCCGCGTACGGCATCGACGCCGAGGACCCGCGCCGGGTGCCGGAGGGTGACGTACACGGGCTGCTCGTGGTGTCGGACTCGGCCGCCGCGAAGGCGCGGGGGCGGCTGGCGGACCTGCTGGCGGGCAGCCGTGAGGTGGACCGGGTCGGGTACTCGATCACCCTCTACCGCCGCTGATCCACGGCGTCTTGGCCCTCGTATCCCCTCGTATCCCGCCCTGGTCAGGGCTGTGCGTGAGCTATGTTGAGAACTTCTTGCGGACAAGTGGACAAGCGGACAAAGGGAGAGGGGCACCGGTGCCATCGCCGCAGCAGGCACGCGCACAGGCATCCGCGATCACCTCGGGGAAGACGGTTCCGGAGGCGGAGGCCGCCCCGGCCTCCCAGCTCAGGGCGCTCTTCGACCGGCCGCGGCTGTCGCCGGGGCAGCGGCGCATCGCCCAGTACCTGATCGAGCACCTCACCGAGGCGGCGTTCCTGTCGATCACCGACCTCGCGGAGCGCGTCGGGGTGAGCCAGCCGTCGGTGACCCGGTTCGCGGCGGCGGTCGGGTTCAGCGGCTACCCCGCGCTGCGGGAGAAGCTCCAGTCGATCGCGCTCGGCACCCTCGCCCACGGTCCGGCCACGGCGGCGGAGAAGACCGCCAACGAACTCCAGGCGGCGGTGGACGCCGAGGTCGAGAACCTGGAGAACCTGCGCCGGGACTTCGCCGACCCCAGCCAGGTCATCGAGGTCGGCCGCGAGCTGTCCGCGTCGACGCCGCTGACCGTGCTGGGGCTGCGGATCTCCGCCTCCCTCGCCGAGTACTTCGGCTACGCCGCCCGCCGGATCCACCCGGACGTCCGGCTGGTCACCCGGGGCGGCACCGTCGCCTACGACGCGCTGCTCCAGGCCCGGGAGGCGGGCGGCTCCTGGGTGCTGGCGTTCTCGCTGCCCCGGCACGCGCAGGAGACGCTGACCGCGGTGCGGGTGGCGCGGGAGGCGGGGCTGCGGGTGGCGCTCATCACCGACCTGGCGCTGGGGCCGGTGGCCGACGCGGCGGACGTCACCTTCGCCACCGGGACCGGGTCCCGGCTGGTGTTCGACTCCTACGCGGCGCCGGGGGTGCTGGCCGCCGCGCTGCTCCAGGCCATGACGGACGCCGACCCGGAGCGGACGCAGGCCCGGCTTGAGGCGTACGAGCACATCGCGGAGCAGAACCAGTTCTTCCTGCCGAGCTGAACGCGCACATCAAGGCGCACATGAATGTTTTCATGCGTCTTGCCAACAGGACGGCATATATAAATACTGCTCGCGGATGCCGACGTCCCCTACCCACGTCGGCGCCGGGGCGCCGCGAGCGTCCATGGCGCGGCCCCGGTCATCCCCTAGACCGGGGCCGCCCCGACCGGCGGACCCCCGTGACGACGCAGCACACCCGGAAGCGATGAACATGCCCCTGACGTCCACGCGCACCAGCGCGGACTGGCCGTGCCAGGTCAAGACCCCCGGCAGCTACGACTGGGAGCGCTCCGCCGCCAAGTGGCTGCGCGAGCTGGTGCCCGCGCGCTACGCCAGCTATCCGGTGTTCCTGCGCCATCCCGTGCTGCTCGCCCGGCACGCCCAGCTCCAGGTCGAGCAGGAGATCCGGACCGTCCGCACCGCCCTCCAGACCGCCCGCGCGGACCTCCCCCGGCTCGGGATGCAGGAGTCCGTCATCGAGCACACCATCAAGCTCTACGCCGCCGAGGTGCTCCAGCTCCAGCACATCGCCCGCAGCGTCCGCGCGGTCACCCAGGCGCTCGCGGACCACCACGCGGGCCGCTGAGCCGCGCCGGGTCCGGCGGGGCGGCGGGCGGCAGACGGCAGGCGGCGGGCGGCGGGCGGCGGGCGGCGGGCGATCAAGTCCGGCGGACTTCGCGACCCGGGGTGTGTCGATGTGCCATGCTCAACGCGTGACCAGCGAGCCGGTCGTCCCCCCGGAGCGCGGCGCCGCGGCCGAGGCCGCCGCGACGTCAGCGGTGCTGGAGCGTGCCCGCGGGGCGGTCATGGCGCTCACCGGGTGCTCCGCGGACGCCGCCTTCGAGGAGCTGACGCAGCGGGCGAAGGCCGGGGGCCGGACGCTGATCGAGGAGTGCTGGCGCACCCTCGGCGGCCTGCCCCGCCACGCACCGGACGCCACCCCGCGCCCTCCGGGCACCACCCCGCGTTCCCCGGGCGCCACCCCGCCCCCTTCGACCGCCACGCCGCGCCCTCCGGCCGCCGCCGTCCCCCCGGACTCCTTGGCCATCTCGCCGGACGCCTCGCGGCCTCGGGCCGACGGCGCCCCACCGGCAGCCCCGCGGTCCCCTGCCGACGCCATCTCTCCGGACAACACCTTGCAGCCCTCGCCTGACGCCATCTCGCCCGACACCTCGCAGCCCCCGGCCGACGCCATCTCGCCCGACACCTCGCAGCCCCCGGCCGACGCCGTCTCGCCCGATGCCTCGCGGTCCCCGGCAGACGGTGTCCCGGGGGCGGCCGACCGGGCCGGGGTGCTGGCGCGGCTGGGGGTGGCGCTGGTCGCCGTCCGGGACTGGCGGGAGCTGGCCCGGTGTCTGTGGGAGCACCTCGGGCCGCCGGTCGGTGCCGACGCCGTCATGGTGTACGTGCCGCGGCCCGACGGGGGTCTGGAGCTGGCCGGGCACGCCGGGATCGACGACGCGCTGGCCGCGCGCTGGCGCCAGGTGCCGCCGCTGCGCGGGCTCGCCCCGCTGGACGCGCTGCGCACCGGTGAGCCGCGCTGGCTGGCGGAGGCCGCGGTGGCCGACGAGCGGTACCCCGTGATCGGCGATCCACCGGAGCGCTGGCGGTCCCGCGCCTGGCTGCCGGTGCCCACCGGTCCGGGCGGCCCGGGGGTCGCCGTCGGGGTGCTGCGCGAGCGGGGCGAGCCGTTCGGCCCCGAGGAGCGCGAGCTGCTGCGGGCCGTCGTGCCGCTGTGCGCCGGGCGGCTGCGCGATCTCGGCCCCACCGGACCGCGGGACGCCCTCGACGCCGTGGCCGCCGCCTTCGACGTACTGCCGGGCGCCGTGGCCCTGCTACGGCCGGTGGGTACGGCGGCGGATGACGACTACGACGTCGTCGCCGCCACCCCGGAGGCCGCCGACGCCCTGGGCCGCCCCGGCCGCCCGCCGACCGGGCTGCGGTTGCGGGAGTGCTGGCCCGGCGCGCACGACAGGCTCTGGCCGGGGCTGCGGCGCGCCCTGGAGACCGGGGAGCCGTACGAGGCGGGGCCGTTCGTGGTGGGCGCCGGGGCGGCGGAGCCGGTGACCTACGCGGTGCGGGCCGAGCGGCTGGGCGACGGACTGATCGTCACCTGGCCCCGCGTCGACCCGTCGGACCGGCAGGAGCGGCGGCTCGCGGACGTACAGCGGCTCGGCAACCTCGGCTGGGCGAACTGGAACCTGGTCACCCACGAGGCGCTCTGGTCGGACCAGATGCGCACCGTGCTGGGCCTCGCCCCCGACGACGACGCCCCGCTCCCCCTCACCGCCCTGCCGGATCTCGCGGTGCCCGAGGACCGCCCGCTGTTCACCGGCGCGGTCCGGGCGCTGGTGCGCGAGGGACGCCCGCTGGACGTGCCGTTCCGGGTCCGCGCGGGCGGGGCGGTCCGGTATCTGCGGGCCGTCGCCGAAGCGACGACGGACGTGCACGGCACCCCCGTCGAGGTGCACGGCTTCGTCCAGGACCTGACCGCGCAGCGCAGCGCGGAACTGGCCCTGGTGGAGAGCGAGCGGGCCATCCTGGTGCAGCACGGCGTCCTCCAGGCCGAACGGGCGCTCGCGGGCCGCCTCCAGCACGCGCTGCTGCCGCTGCCGCGCCGCCAGCCCGTCCGGTTGGCGGGGCTGCGCGTGGAAGTGGCCTATCTGCCCGCCCAGTCGGGGCTGCACGTCGGCGGCGACTGGTTCAGCGCGATCGAACTACCCGACGGCACCGCCCTGTTCGTGGTCGGCGACGTCGCGGGGCACGGCGTCGACGCCGTCGCCACGATGGCCCAGCTCCGCTTCACCGCCAAGGGCATGGTGAGCACGGGCTCGTCACCGACGGGGGCGCTCAACCGCCTGAACACGCTGCTGCTGCACTCCCACGACTCGCACGGCACGGCCACCCTGGTGCTGGCCCGCTACCACCCGGAGGGGCGGCGGCTGGTGTGGGCGCAGGCGGGTCATCTGCCGCCGCTGCTGAAGCGGGGCGGCGAGGTGCGCTACCTCGACCGCCCGGCCGGGATGCTGCTCGGGGCGAGCGCCACGCCCGCGTTCGAGGAGGCGGAGTGCCGTCTGGAACCGGGCGACCGGCTGCTGCTCTACACCGACGGTCTGGTGGAGCGGCCGGGTGAATGCCTCGACGTGGGTCTGAAGCGGCTGGCCACGGCCACGAAGGAGCGGCACTCGGAGGTGCCCGGCTCACTGAGCCCGCTGCTGTCGGCGATGCTGGAGGGCGAGCGGCGCGACGACGTGTGCGTGCTCGACATCAGGGTGCCGGACGGCGCCGCCTAGGTCCCGTTCAGGTGTCTTGGACGTGGGGCCGCTCGTCCGGGTTGTCCCGGAAGCGGTACGCCTCGTCCTTGACCAGCAGCGCGAGCAGGGCGGCCACGGTCAGCCCGGACTCGGCCGGATGGCGCAGCACCTTCGAGGGCTCGATCCGGTACGTGTTGCCGCGCCCCTCGCGGGTGTGCGAGAGGTAGCCGTCCCGCTCCAGATCGCTGATGATCTTCTGTACGGCCCGTTCGGTGAGGCGGCAGTACGCCGCGATGTCACGGATGCGGACGTTGTGGTCGTCGGCGATGGCGGCTAGTACACGGGCATGATTAGTGAGAAACGTCCATCCTGTATGCGGCTCAGGCACTCCACCCATGGAGCCAGCATAGGGCCTCCGTTT
This sequence comes from Streptomyces flavalbus, assembly GCF_042674625.1. Taxonomy (NCBI): domain Bacteria; kingdom Bacillati; phylum Actinomycetota; class Actinomycetes; order Kitasatosporales; family Streptomycetaceae; genus Streptomyces; species Streptomyces flavalbus. The sequence continues at coordinate 7,274,924 of NZ_JBHTEB010000001.1, read as the reverse complement.
CCCGCATACAGAAGCATGAAATTTGTTTCCGGTATCCCTTGACGTGTTCTCATGGGTGGGGTGAGCCTGATGACGTACGCCCTGGAGACCCGAGGAGAGGCGGCCATGCCGGAGTCCGCGCGTTCCGCGTTGCCCCCGTCAGCGGATGCCGTAGCGGCACACGGCGGCGACGGCCTCGCCGCCCGGGTGCCGAGCGGCCTGCTGGCCGAGACCCGGTCCGAGGGAACCCGCACATGTGTGACCCTCCGTGGGGAACTGGGCCTGCCGGTGGACGACGACCTGCAGAAGATCCTCCGGGAGACCCTGGCCGACTCCATCGAGGGTATCGACCTGGACCTCACCGGGGTGGAGTTCTGCGACTGTTCCACCCTGAACACCTTGCTCACCGTGCGCGAACAGGCCCTGGCCGACGGCAAGACGGTCACCGTCCGCGCGGCCGGGCCCGCCGCGGGGCGGCTGCTCGCGCTGACCGGCACGCTCACGATGTTCACCCCGGCCCTGGCGGGCGGCGGCGGCAGCGACGGCGGCCTCGGGGTGGAGGTCGTCCAGTTGCGCCGGGCCATGCAGACCCGGCCGGTGATCGACCTGGCCCGCGGGGTGCTGATGGCGTCCTTCGGACTGAACCCGGACCAGGCCTGGGAAGTGCTGGTGGCGGCCTCGCAGAACACCAACACCAAGCTGCACCGCCTGGCCGACGACCTGGTGACCGCCGTCCAGGGCGATCCGCTCCCGGACGCGGTGCAGCGCCAGGTGTCCGCCGCGGTGGCCCGGGTCATGGCGACGCGGGCCGACGGCGCCTGAGCCTCACGCCGCCGCGAGGAACCGCCGCAGGGACGCCCTGAACGCCGCGACGAAGGCGTCCCGCGCGGCGTCCGGGAGGGCGTCGAGGGACAGGTAGGGGTTCAGGTCCTCCAACTCCACCAGCAGCAGCTCCCCGCCCGGGGCGCGGCAGGCGTCCACCCGCTGGATGCCGTGCTCGATGCCGTTCCAGTCGATGAAGCGGCGGGCGAACTCCAGGTCCTCGACGGTGGGCTGGTACGGCTCCAGGCGCCAGCGCCGCTCGGGGTCGGGGGCGTAGAGGGCGTACTGGAAGTCGTGGTCGACGAAGTAGAAGGAGACCTCGTAGCGGAAGTCGACGTACGGCTGCACGAGCACGTCGCCGTCGGCCAGGCCGGACAGCTCCCCCGCGGACAGGACGCGCAGCCCTATGGAGTCGGCGCCGAGCCTGGGCTTGACGACGTACCGCTCGGCTGGCGGCAGCCGGTCGAGGTGCGCCGCGCGGTCCACGGTGGGGATGACGGGCATCCCGGCGGCGGTCAGGTCGATCAGGTACTGCTTGCCGGTCATGTCGGCGCGGCCGGTGAGCTGGTTGTAGACCGGCGCCCCGGTGCGCAGCGCCCGCGCGCGGAACTCCTCGTACGCCGCCTGGTAGGCGAGCACCGGCCCGCTGTTGCGGACGACCACCGCGTCGAAGGCGTCCAGCAGCGCGGCGGCGTCCAGCGGGTGGCACAGGGCGAGGTCGAACTCCTCGCGCAGTTGGGCGGTGAGGTGGATGTCCTCGTCGCAGTAGCGGCGCCCGCGCGCCTGGTAGGCCAGGTCGGTCACGTACAGGACGCGGGGGCGGGCGGACGGCATACGGATCTCCCGGGGGTGCGGAACGGTCCCGAAAGGCTAAGCCGTGCCGCCCCGAGGGCCTCAGCCCCCTCCCTGTCCGGCACTGAGTGCCAGCACCTTGCTCATGAGTGCCATCGGCCGGGCGCAAGGGGCGCCGCGCGCCACCCCACCGGGGTGCGACTGAGGCCCAAATTAGTGGTACCGAGTCCCTTTACGGCTGGCACTGAGTGCCATACGCTGTGCGCGTGCACGGTGGCACGGTGACCGGGCACGTCCGTGCACGGGTGAGCCGCGCACGTGGGATTTCCGGCCGAGCGCAGGGAGTTGACCAGCGTGTACCACCACACAGGACACGACTCAGGGCACCACTTCGGACGTCCGACCTACCACCAGTCCGCCCAGCGCCCCACCGGCGCCGCCCCGCAGGGCGCCGGGACCGCGGCGGGCGTGCTCGACCACGCCGCCCCGGAGCCGGAGGCGCTGGTCTACCAGCGCTGCACCTGGTGCGGCACCGCCATGTACCACCGGCTGCTGTGCCCGGTCTGCCAGGGCAGCGACCTGCGCCAGGAGCGCAGCGAGGGCACCGGCACGGTCCGCCACTCCACCGTGCTGCACCGCAACACCCCCGCCGCGCGCAACGTCTCCCTGATCGAGATGGCGGAGGGGTTCGTGGTGCGCGGCCGGGTCATGGGCCCGCCGGTCAGCATCCACAGCGGCGACCGGGTGCGGCTGTCCACCGCCAAGGACCCGGTGCGCGGCGAGCCGGTGTTCCAGTTGCTCGACGAGCCGTACCGGCCCTGGTCCTGACCCGGCCTCAGGAGTCCGGCGTCACCCTGATCCCGACCGTCCCGGACGTGCCCCGCCGCAGCCTGCTGCCGAGCAGCGTGAGGCGGCCGACGACGCCGTACTTGCGGGCGATGAGCCTGCGGTAGCGGGCGGCGGTGGCGGCGTCGGCGATCTCGGCGGTGGCCGGGTACTCCGGGCCGAGGGGGTTGCCGCGCAGGTCGCAGGCGGCGACCCGGACGTCGGCGCGGCGCCTGATCCGCTTGACCTTCCAGGAGTCGGCGACCGTCCACACCCCCAGCGCCCCGTCCCCGTCGCGGACCACCCACACCGGGGTGGGCACGCCCGTGCCGTCCTTGCGGTGGGTGATGAGCAGGAGGTACTTGCCGTCTCCGAGCTGCTTCACCGGCGTCTCGTCCATTCCCGGAGTCTAAGGCGAACGCGGGCGTCTAGATTGCTCCTTGACAGTGCACCAGGCATCAGGCACCAGGCACACCAGGAGCTGACCCGTGACCGAGAACCCGGCCGCGACGGACGGCGTCGCAGAGACGCTGCGCGAGCGCATCAACACCAGCCAGCCGCACACCGCGCGGATCTGGAACTACTGGCTCGGCGGCAAGGACAACTACGAGGTCGACCGCGCCGCGGGCGACCAGATCCGCCAGCTCCACCCGGGTATCGGTGACTACGCCCGCGCGGACCGGCTGTTCCTCGGGCGGGCCGTGCGCCATCTGGTGGAGGAGGCCGGTATCCGCCAGTTCCTGGACATCGGCACCGGACTGCCGACCGCCGACAACACCCACGAGGTCGCGCAGCGCCTCGCCCCGGAGTCGCGGATCGTCTACGTCGACAACGACCCGCTGGTGCTGGCGCACGCCCGCGCCCTGCTGACCAGCACCCCCGAGGGCCGTACCGACTACCTCGACGAGGACCTGCGCAACGTCGACACGATCCTCGAACACGCGGCGAAGACCCTGGACCTCAGCCAGCCGGTGGCGCTGGTGCTGCTCGGCGTGGTCATCTTCATCGGCGACGACGAGGACCCGTACGCGCTGGTCCGGCAGTTGATGGACCGGCTGCCGTCCGGCAGCTACCTGGTGCTGTCGCACACCATCACCAGCCCGGCGATGCCCGACGTGGATGAGGCGGTGAGGTTCTGGAACGAGCACGGCACCCCGAAGCTGACCCAGCGCACGCCCGAGGCGGTGGCCCGGTTCTTCGACGGCTACGAACTCCTCGAACCCGGTGTGGTGTCGTGCTCGCGCTGGCGTCCGGAGCCCGTGGACGGGCCGGAGCCGGAGGAGGTCGCCATGTTCGGCGGGGTGGCCCTGAAGCGGTGAGCCGCCGCCCGGCGCGGTGAACACCGGCGGGCCCCGGCACGTATGGACGAGGGGCGCCCGACCACCGGGCGCCCCGCGGCGCTGACGCCGCGCGTTCGGGGTTCGGGAGCCACGCATGAGGCACGCACGACGACGGATCGTCCGGCGGGTGACACGGCTGGCGGCCGTCGGTGGACTGCTGCTGGGCACCGTGATGGTCAGCAGGGCCGTCGCCAGCGAGTCCCCGGCGCCGCCCGAGCCGCGCGGCACGTCCGGTGGTGCGTGGACGGCGCCCGCCGCCCCGCTCCTGGACCGGCTCGGCACCGCCCGTACGGCGGGCAGTTGGATCGGTGACGACGGGCGGCCGGTCGTCGCGGTCACCGACCGGCGGGCCGCCGCCGAGGTGCGGGCGGCGGGCGCGGCGGCGAAGGTCGTCCGGCACAGCATGAGCGACCTGGAGTCGGCCACGGCGGCGCTGCGCGCGGCGCCCCGGGTGTCGGGCACCGCGTGGGCGGTGGACTACCGCGCCAACGAGGTGGTGGTCCGCGGCGACAGCACCGTCTCCGCCGCCGACTGGTCGCGGCTGACGGACCTCGCCGACGGCATGGACGGCACCGTGCGCATGGAGCGCGCCGAGGGCGCCTTCACCACCCGGCTGAACGGGGCGCGGCAGATCCTGTCGACGGCCGGTCGCTGCTCGGCGGGGTTCAACGTGACCGACGGGCGGCGGGACTTCATCCTCACCGCCGGGCACTGCGGGCCCACCGGCTCGGTCTGGTTCGCGGACAGCCGGGGCAGCCAGCAGGTGGGCCGCACGATCCGCGGCAGCTTCCCCGGCGACGACTTCTCACTCATCGCGTACGCGGACGGCCGGGCGGGCGACGGCGCCGACGTGGTCGCGGTCGGCGCGGGGCGCGGGGTGCGGATCACCGGGCTGGGTGATCCGGCGGTCGGCCAGCGGGTGTTCCGCAGCGGCAGCACCACCGGGCTGCGGGACGGCCGGGTGACCGCGCTGAACGCCACCGTGAACTACCCGGAGGGCACGGTCAGCGGCCTCATCGAGACGGACGTGTGCGCCGAACCGGGCGACAGCGGCGGCCCGTTGTTCTCCGAGGGGATCGCACTGGGGGTGACCTCCGGGGGCAGCGGTGACTGCGCGGCGGGGGGTACGACGTTCTTCCAGCCGGTGACGGAGGCGCTGGACGCGCTCGGTCTCGACCTGATCGTGTCGGCGCCACGGGGCGCGGGCGCCTCGCCGGAGCCGTCCGCGGCGGCGACGCGGGGCGCGGGGGCGCCGGGTGTGGCGTCGCCGGGTACGGCGTCGCCGGGGTCGTCGGCTCCGGTGGACGGGGGCGTGCGGGCGACGGCGCTGCTGGCGCGGCTGTCGGACCCGCGGAACGTCGGGCCCGGACTGCTGGTCGTCGCGGGGAGTCTGGTCGCGCTGGTGGCGACCCGGTGGATCCGCGCCGAGCAGGACCGCAGGTCCTACCAGCGGCACTACTCGGCGATGTGGGGATGACTGGCCGGTGTCGGTGCGTGGGAGATGGACGGACCCGGCGCCGGTCAGGGCGCCGGGTGACGGGCGGATGCCCGCGGTGGTCAGGCGGCGGCGCGAGCCGACTGGGGGGCCGCGGCGGCCCACTCCATCACGAGGCGCTGGTACTCCGCGCGCTGCTCGGTGTTGAGTGTCCCGCCCGCCCGGCGCCACAGGGCCCGGATCTCCTCGTTGACCTCCGCGGCCGATCGCTCGGAGACGGGTTCAACAGTGGTGGACATGCTGTGCAGCATACGAGTTACGAGGTGAAGGTGCTGTGAGTATTCAGGAGCGAATCCGGCATTTCGGACCGTGTCGCTTGTCACGTGCCCGGCTTGCGGCCGTAGACGAAGACGTCGTCGCCCGTCTTCAGCAGCGACCAGTACTTCTTGGCCGTGGTGCTCGTCATGTTGACGCAGCCGTGTGAGCCGGGCGGGTTCCACATGCTGAGCTGCACCGAGTGGAACGCCTGGCCGCCGTCGAAGAACTGGCTGTAGGGCATCGGCACGTTGTAGATGGTGGAGACGTGGTCGATGTTCCGCCAGTAGACCTTCTTCAGGCCGGTGCGCGTCTCGTAGCCGTCGCGGCCGGTGCGCACCGGCACGGGCCCGTACACGAGCTTCTTGCCGTCCTGGATCCAGCTCAGCTGGAGGGTGAGGTTGACGCAGGCGATCCGGCCCTTGTTGACCGGGCACTTCCCGTCCTTGTTCGGGTTGCTCCCGACCGCCTTCTGCTTGCGCATGAGGTCCATCACACCCCAGGTGATGGGACCGGCGTAGCCGACGTTGGGCGTGATGCCGTGCTTGGTCTGGAACGCCTTGATCGCCTTGCAGTCGGCGGCCGACTGCCTGCCGTCGACCGGTCGGCCCAGGAACTTCTCCACCTGCTTCTGGTACGGGCCCGTCTGCGTCGTGCAGCTCGCCGCCTGCGCCGTACCGGCGCCCGCGACGACGGTGACCGGCGCCACCAGCGCCGTGACCCCGAGTACGACGGCTCCCCGTCTGCGTCTGTCCCCCATGAGTGGCCCCGCCTTTCGCGTGGAGAGTGCGCTCCGCCGGTCGGTGCGGACGCGCTGTCTGTCAGCTAGACGGTAGGCGACGGCGGAAGGTTGCACGGCGGGCCCGGCCCGTCACGTAGCACAGCTCACACGGCTCAGCGGTAGCCGGTGGTGTCCGCGGGCCTGCCCGGGTCCTGGACCTCGACGAGGTAGCGCCAGGCGTCGGGGCGGCTGCCGTCGAGGTCGGTGAAGCCGTACTCCCGCGCGAGGCCACCGCTGGAGAGGGAGTGGCCGTTGAAGCGGGCCACGTCCGGGTCGACGGCGAGGGCGGCGACGGCGCGGCCGACGTAGCGCGGGGTCTCCGAGATCGCGAAGTGCGGCTCCTTCTCCAGGGCGTCGCGCCAGTTGTCCTCACGGACGCCGAACGTCTCCAGCATCATCTCCGAGCGCAGCCAGCCCGGGGTGAGGGCGACGGCGGTGGCGCCGCGCGGGCCGAGTTCATGGCCGAGGGCGAAGGCCATCCGCAGCACGGACGCCTTGGCGAGGTCGTAGAAGAAGTTCACGCGGTAGGTGTCGCGGTTGTACTCGGCGGTGCCGTCGGTCATCTCGACGACCAGGCCGCCGGGGCGGCGCAGCAGCAGCGGCAGGGCGTGGTGGCTGGTGACGGCGTGCGTCTCCACCGCGAGGCGGAGCAGCCGCAGCCCGTTGTCCAGGTCGTGCTCCCAGACGGGGGTGTCCCACTGGAAGAGCTTCTCGCCGCCCCAGACGTCGTTGACGAGGACGTCGAGGCGGTCCTGCTCGGCGGCGATCCGGTCGACCAGGGCGCGGACGGCGGCGGGGTCGAGGTGGTCGGTGGGTACGGCGACGCCCCGGCCGCCCGCGGCGGTGACCAGGTCGGCGGTGTCCTCGATGGTCTCGGGGCGGTCGTACTCCGAGCGCTGGTGGCGGGTGGTGCGGCCGGTGACGTAGACGGTGGCGCCCGCGGCGCCGAGTTCCACGGCGATGCCGCGTCCGGCTCCCCGGCTCGCCCCCGCCACCAGTGCGACCTTGCCCGTCAGCGGTCCTGTCATGTGTCCGGCCTCCCGTGTCGTTCCTCGCTGTCTCTGCCACGAGGGTGCCGGGGAAGCCGGACATCTCCTGTCGCCTTTTCCGTGGGGATCGCGGAGATCGCCCGGACGGCGCCGTCAGTGGCCCCGGGCGATCCACTCCGCCAGGTGCGGGGCCTCCGCGCCGATGGTCGTGGCGTCGCCGTGACCGGTGAGGACCCGTGTGTCGGGCGGCAGGGTCAGCAGCCGGTCGCGGATCGAGTCGATGATCGTCGGGAAGTGGGAGTAGGACCGGCCGGTGGCGCCGGGGCCGCCCTGGAAGAGGGTGTCGCCGGTGAACACCGCGCCCAGGCCGGGGTCGTACAGGCAGACCGCGCCGGGGGCGTGGCCCGGGGTGTGCAGGACGGTGAGGTCGGCGCCCGCCGCCTCGATGACCTGGCCGTCCTGGAGGTGTGCGTCGGGGTCGCGGTCCGGGTGGGTCTGCTTCCACAGCGGCAGGTCGTCCGGGTGCAGCCAGATCAGCGCGCCGGTGCGGTCGGCCAGCGCGGGCGCGGCGCCGACGTGGTCGTTGTGGGCGTGGGTGCACACGATCGCGGTGAGGCGCCGGTCGCCCACGGCGGCGGCGATGGCGTCGGCGTCGTGCGCGGCGTCGATCACGACGCACTCGGTGTCGTCGCCGACGATCCAGACGTTGTTGTCGACGTCCCAGGTGCCGCCGTCCAGGCTGAACTGCCCGGAGGTGACAAGGCGTTCGATGCGGGCGGCCATCACGGCACCACCACCGAGCGCAGCACGTCACCGGCGTGCATCCGCTCGAACGCCTTCTCCACCTCGTCCAGTTGGATGGTCTCGGTGACGAACGCGCCGAGGTCGAGTCGGCCCTGCTGGTGCAGGTCGACGAGCATGGGGAAGTCCCGGGAGGGCAGGCAGTCGCCGTACCAACTGGACTTGAGGGCGCCGCCGCGGCCGAAGACGTCCAGGAGCGGCAGTTCGAGCTTCATCTCGGGGGTGGGCACGCCGACCAGGACGACGGTGCCCGCGAGGTCGCGGGCGTAGAACGCCTGCCGGTACGTCTCCGGGCGGCCGACGGCCTCGATGACGACGTCCGCGCCGAAGCCGCCGGTCAGTTCGCGGATCGCCTCGACGGGGTCGGTCTGGGCGGAGTTGACGGTGTGGGTGGCGCCCATCCGGCGGGCCAGCTCCAGCTTGCGGTCGTCGATGTCGACGGCGATGATCCGCGCCGCCCCGGCGAGCCGGGCGCCCGCGACCGCGGCGTCCCCGACGCCGCCGCAGCCGATCACGGCGACGGTGTCGCCGCGGCCGACGTTCCCGGTGTTGATCGCGGCGCCGATCCCGGCCATCACGCCGCAGCCCAGCAGTCCGGCGACGGCCGGGGAGACCGCCGGGTCGACCTTGGTGCACTGGCCCGCCGCGACCAGCGTCTTCTCCGCGAACGCGCCGATGCCGAGGGCCGGGGACAGCTCCTGGCCGGTGGCGGCGAGGGTCATCTTCTGCCCGGCGTTGTGGGTGTCGAAGCAGTACCAGGGGCGGCCACGGCGACAGGCCCGGCACCGCCCGCACACCGCGCGCCAGTTGAGGATCACGAAGTCACCGGGGGCGACGTCGGTGACGCCGTCGCCGACGGACTCCACGATCCCGGCCGCCTCGTGGCCGAGCAGGAAGGGGAACTCGTCGTTGATGCCGCCCTGCTTGTAGTGCAGGTCGGTGTGGCAGACCCCGCACGCCCGCACCTGGACGACGGCCTCCCCCGGCCCCGGGTCGGGCACGACGACCGTCTCGACGCGGACCGGCTCGTCCTTCCCCGGTGCGATCACACCCCGTACTTCCTGCGCCATGGCGCTGGCCCTTTCCTCGGCGGCTTCCGTCGTCTTCGACCGTACGCGCGACTGATCGGTAACGTCAGCCGTCGCGGCCGTCCGCGGCCGGTTGTCAGTGGCCCCGCGTAGATTGAACTCCTCGCCCGGCCCGTGAAGGAGACCCGTGAGCCTCGCCCCGACCGAACCCGGCCCGCCGCCCTGGCGGCTGCTGCTCGGCTATGTCGCACCGCACCGCTGGTCCCTGCTCACCGGGGCGCTGCTGTCCCTGCTCACCGGCGCCACCGGGCTGCTGCTGCCGCTGGTGGCCCGGGAGCTGATCGACGACCTCGCCCACGACCGGACCATCACCGGCGCGCTGCTGCTCATGTCGGTCCTGGTGGTGGCCAACGCGTCGGTGGGCGCGCTGGGTTCGTACGTGCTGCGGCGGACCGCGGAGTCGGTGGTCCTCGGCGCGCGCAAGGCCCTGTCGTCGTACCTGCTGCGGCTGCGGATACCCGCGGTGGACCGCAGTGAGCCGGGCGACCTGATGGCCCGGATCACCTCCGACACCACCCTGCTGCGCGAGGTCACCACGGACTCCCTGGTCGGCCTCGGCACCGGCGGGCTCACCCTGGTGGCGACGGTGGTGATGATGGGCCTGGTGGACCCGGTGCTGCTGGCGGTGACGCTCGCCGTGGTGCTGGGCGCGGGCACGGTGCTCGGGGTGATCGTGCCCCGGATCAACCAGGCCAGCAGACGGGCGCAGGACGCGGTCGGGGTGATGGGCGCCTCGCTGGAGCGGGTGCTGGGCGCGCTGCGCACGGTGAAGGCGTCCGGCGCCGAGCACCGCGAGGAGCTGACGCTGCACACCGCCGCCGAGGACTCCTGGCGGCAGAGCGTGCGCGCCGCCAAGTGGTCGGCGGCGGCGGGGAACACGGCGGGCCTGGCGATGCAGAGCGCGTTCATCACGGTGCTCGCGGTGGGCGGGGCGCGGGTGGCGACCGGCGTGATCGACATCGGCACGCTGGTGGCGTTCCTGCTGTACGTCTTCTATCTGATGGCGCCGATCCAGCAGGTGGTGGGCGCGATCACGCAGTACCAGACGGGCGCGGCGGCGCTCACCCGCATCCAGGAGGCGCTGCGGCTGCCCGCCGAGGAGCGGGCCCCGGCGGCGCCGCTGCCGGAGGAGTCGGCGGAACCGGCCGCGGTCGCCTTCCACGACGTCCGCTTCCGCTACGCGGACGATCTGCCGTACGTCCACCACGGGGTCAGCTTCGCGGTGCCGCCGCGCGGCATGACCGCGTTCGTCGGGCCCTCCGGCGCGGGCAAGACGACGGTGTTCTCGCTGATCGAGCGGTTCTACGACCCGGAGTCCGGGGTGATCACGCTGGACGGCCGGGACGTCGCGGAGTGGGAGCTGCCGCGGCTGCGGTCCGCGATCGGCTATGTGGAGCAGGACGCCCCGGTGCTGTCCGGTTCGCTCCGCGACAACCTGCTGCTCGGCAACCCGGACACCGACGAGGCGGCGCTCGCCCGGGTGCTGAAGACGACCCGGCTCGACGGGCTGGTGGCGCGGCTGCCCGCCGGTCTGGACACGCTGGTCGGACACCGTGGCACCCGGCTCTCGGGTGGGGAGCGGCAGCGGGTGGCCATCGCCCGCGCGCTGCTGCGCCGCCCCCGGCTGCTGCTCCTGGACGAGGCGACCTCGCAGCTCGACGCGGTGAACGAGGCGGCGCTGCGGGACACGGTCGCCGACGTGGCGCGGGCGACGACGGTGCTGGTGGTCGCGCACCGGCTGTCGACGGTGACGATGGCGGACCGGATCGTGGTGATGGACGCGGGCCGGGTCAGGGCGGTCGGCACCCACCGCGAGCTGGTGGCCGCCGACCCGCTGTACGCGGAGCTGGCGGCCACCCAGTTCCTGGCGACGGCGGGCTGAGCCGTGCGGCGCCCGCGGGGGGGCTACCTGATGCCGTGGACCAGCCCGACGACGGGAGCGACCGGAGCCGCGACCTGCTCCAGTTCCTTCAGGCGCCGGAGCTGGGCCACCTGCTGGGAGGGCAGGGGCAGGGCGTCCCGGTAGCGGACGGGCATGTCCTTGACCTGGAGCGAGTCGACGATGGCCAGCGGGCTGATCTTGCCGGTGCCCTTGGCCTCCGCCTCGGCGGCGCCCGCCGCCGTGGGGGCGGCGAGACCCGCGACACCGGCGGCGAGACCAACGGCAGCGACGATACGACGTGTTGAGATCATGCCTTCAGCAACGGCACCGGACCCGGCCCGGACACGGGGCCCCGGCGCCGGTCACCCGTCAGGCGCAGCGGGGGGTCTGCGTTTGCCGGGCGGCGGGAGGCGGAGGAGGCTCGTAGGTGAGGCTCTTTCGCGGCCCGCGCCGACCGGGCCGCGGCTCTTGGAGGAGGTCACCATGGGCACTGCGGCAGGTACCGGCTTCGACACCGAGGCGCTGCGCCGGGGCATCGAGGGACAGGACGCGTCGACGCTGCTGTCCCTGTACGCGGACGACGCGCAGGTACGCATCGTGGACCACAACACCCAGCCCAGCCACCCCAAGGTGATGCGCGGCCGGGACGAGATCAGTTCCTTCCTCGACGACGTCTACAGCCGGGACATGACCCACACGCTGGACAACTGCGTCGTGCAGGGCGACCGGCTGGCGTTCAGCGAGTCCTGCGAGTACCCGGACGGGGTGCGCGTGCTCGCCGAGTCGATGGTCTCGCTGCGCGACGGGAAGATCACCGAGCAGACGCTGATCCAGGCCTGGGACGAGTAGGCCCGGAGCGGCGCTGGCTCACGCCCCCCGGTCCCCGCCCGGGGGGCGCACGATGCACAGCAACTGGCGGACCAGTTCGTCGACGACCTCGTCCAGCGTGGCGTCGACCCATCCGGCGTTCCAGTCGTGGAGCAGTCCGTTGACGCTGCCGATGAACGCCGTCGCGGCGAGCCGGTAGTCGCGGGGGGCTGCCTCCCCGCGCGCGACGGCCGCGTCGGCCTCGGCGCACAGCAGGTCGACCCACCGGGCGCGGCGGGCCAGCCGCTGTTCCTCCAGGCGGGGGCTGACGCCGACGATCTCCACGAAGGTGATGCGGATGCGGCGCGGGTCGGCGGTGACGTTGGCGGCGTAGGCGCGGAAGATCGCGGCGGCCCGCTCGGCGAGCGGCAGGCCGCCCGCGTCCGCGACCGCCGCGAACACGGCCTGCTCGGCCCAGTCGTTGACCTGGAGGTGCAGGGCGGCGAGGACGTCCTCCAGGGTGCGGAACTCCTCGTAGAACTGGCGGGTGGACAGGCCCGCGGCCTCGCTGAGCGCGGCGACGGTGGTGGCGCGGTAGCCGGGGGTGTCGCCGAACAGCCGTAGCGCCGCGTCCAGGAACCGGGCGCGGCGTTCGGCCTTGCGTTCCTCGGCGGACCTGCCGCCGTACCGGCCGGTCGGCGCCCTGAGCCTGCCCGCCACGTGGTCCCTCCCCCGTGCGCCCCGTCGATGCGATCTCCAATTTTGTCGTGTACGCGGTCTTGTGGTGAAGGCCAACCCTCCTTACTTTTCAGTAAGTTCACTCTGAACGTGCTCGTATTCAGATTCCCCCCTCCGAGGAGAGAGCACCCATGCCTGCCATCAGACCCAGGCACCTTTGCTCCGTGGCCGCCGCCCTCGCCCTGACCCTGGCCGCCCCCGCGACCGCCGCCACCGCCGACCCCGGCCCCGCCGCCCTGCGGGAGGTGCTGTTCGTCGGCAACAACTGGGACGGCACCGCGGACGTGCTGAAGTCCTCCGGCGACTTCGCGAGGATCGGCCGGATCAACGTCGTCCCCGACAAGGCCCAGCGGATGGCCGAGATCAACGCCGACCCGATCCGGTGGATCTACTTCATGGCGATCCGCAACAGCGTCGGTGAGGGCCACGACCAGTTCGTGGATGACATGTACGCGACGCCGGACGGCCGCTCGATGGTGGTCTCCCGGCCCAGTTTCGCGGACGTGGTCTCCATCGACGTCACGACCGGCGCCGTCAACTGGCGTTTCCCGGTGTCCGGTTACCGCGCCGACCACATGGCGGTCTCCCCCGACGGCACCCGGGTCGCCGTCTCCGCCTCCACCGCCAACACCGTGCACGTGCTGGACATCGACACCGGCGCGCAGGTCGGCAAGTTCGCCACCGGCGACAAGCCGCACGAGAACGTCTTCACCGGCGGCGGGAACTACATCTGGAACATGTCCATCGGTGAGGTGAACACCGACCTCGACGCGCCCTGGCTGGACTGGACGAAGGGCGACCGCAAGATCACCGTCGTGGACGCGCGGACGTTCCAGCAGGTCAAGGTGGTCGACATGCGGTCGCGGCTGGACGCGATCGGACTGAAGGACTACTCCGACGCGGTGCGGCCCGCGGCGTTCAGCCCGGACGAGTCCAAGCTGTACTTCCAGGTGTCGTTCTTCAACGGCTTCTTCGAGTACGACGTCGCCACCGACCGCATCACCCGCACCAAGACCCTGCCGAAGAACCCGGCGACCAGCGACGACCGCACCTCGTTCGTCAACGACTCACGCCACCACGGCATCTCGATGAAGCCGGACGGCAGCAAGCTGTGCGTCGCGGGCACGATGGACGACTACGCGACCGTCGTGGACCGCACGACGCTCCAGGAGGGTCCGCTGGTGCCCGCCGCGAAGCCGTACTGGGCCACCGTCAGCGGCGACGGCAGGTCCTGTGTGATCTCCGAGAGCGGCGCCGACCAGGTCACCGCGATCGACTTCGCCACCGGCCGGAAGACCGTCTCCGTCCCCGTCGGCGACCACCCGCAGCGGGTCCGCCTCGCCCGCGTCCCCGCCGACTGGACGTCCCCGTCCGCGAGCTGACCGCCCCGCGCGGCCCACGCCACCCCCGCGTGGGCCGCGCCCCCACGTGTGCCCACCGCGGCCCGGGAAGGCGACCGGTGACCGCGCGCCCCGCGGCAGGGCGTTAGCATCAGGCCACGCGCATCATGCTCGCAGGTGAACGGCAAGCGACCCAGGGGGCCCGTTACCACATGCCGGTCAAGGTCAGTGTTGTCGTCCCGGTGTACAACCCGGGCCGGTATATCGAGGAGTGCGTCGCGTCGCTGCTGAGGCAGTCGCTGCCGCCCGACGAGTACGAGGTGATCTTCGTCGACGACGGTTCCACCGACGAGACGCCCGCCCGGCTGGACGCGCTCGCCGCCGAGGACCCCCGGGTCAGCGTCATCCACCAGGAGAACTCCGGCTGGTCGGGCAAGCCCCGCAACGTCGGCATCGCCGCCGCCCGCGGCGAGTTCGTGATGTTCGTCGACCACGACGACCACCTCGGCGACGAGGCCCTGGAGCGGATGTACGACTACGGCGTCGCCCATGACGCGGACGTGGTGGTCGGCAAGATGGCGGGCCAGGGCCGCGGCGTGCCCGTGGAGCTGTTCCGCGTCAACCGGCCGCGCGCCTCCGTCGCGGACGCCCCGCTGATCGACAGCCTCACCCCGCACAAGATGGTCCGCCGCGCCTTCCTCGACCGCACCGGCCTGCGCTTCCCGGAGGGCAGACGGCGCCTGGAGGACCACGTCTTCGTCGCCGAGGCGTATCTGCGCGCCGACAACGTGGCGGTGCTCAGCGACTACGTCTGCTACTACCACACCCGCCGCGACGACGGCTCCAACGCGGGCTTCCAGCGCTTCGACCCGGCCGGGTACTTCGGCAACCTGCGCGAGGCCCTCGACGTCGTCGAGCGGTACACCGAGCCCGGCCCGCTGCGGGACCGGCTGCTGCGCCGCTGGCTGCGCAACGAGATGGTGGAACGGCTGCGGGGCCGCCGTCTGCTGGCGGCGCCCGAGGACTTCCGCCGCGAGCTGTTCAAGGAGATCCACGCCGTCGTCGTGGAGCGCTTCGGGCCCGGCGTCGCGGCCGGGCTCCAGCCCGTCCAGCGGATCGTCGCCGCGCTGGCCGCCGCCGACCGCTACGACGACGTGGTGGCGTTCGCCGAGTGGGAGTCCGCGGTGGGGCTGACGGCCACCACGGAGGGCGTCGAGTGGCGGGACGGCGCCCTGCACGTCGAGGTGGCCGCCGAACTGACCCTCGACGGTACGCCGATGACCTTCCCCGCCGACGCCCCCGAGCCCTCGTTCGACGAACCGCCGCGCGATGTCGCGGACGCGGTGGAGCGGCTGGGCGCGGAGAACGCCGCCCACTTCGACAAGGCCACGCTCGACCTGGTGCTGCGCGAACGCGCCAGCTCCGCCCCGCACTTCCAGCCCACCCGGGTCACCCGGGAGCGGGTCCCGGTCGACGACGGCTCCCGGGTCCGCCTGGTGCTGCGGGCGACCGCCACCGTCGACCCCGGCGGGGCGGCGAGCGGACGGCCGCTGGCCGCCGGGGCGTGGGACGCGGTGGCCCGGGTCCGGATGGGCGGCTGGACGAAGGAGACCAGGGCCGCCGTGGGCACCACGGCGCTGCCGTACGCCGGGGTGGTCGCGGGGCACGTGGTGCTGCCGTACGCCACCAGCCCGCACGGCAACCTGTCCCTGGACGTGGACCAGGCGCGCGGGCGGCTGCGGCTCGACCGGAACGGGGTGAGCGACGTCCGCGTCGTCAAGGGGCGGCTGCGGGCGCGACTGCCGCTGTACGCGCCCGGGGCCACCGAGGTGCTGCTGCGGCTGACGGCGTCCGGGAAGCGGGCCGTCACCGTCCCCGGCACGCTCTCCCCCATGCCCTCCGGGCCGCGCGCGGTGCTGGACGCCGTGGTGCCGAACGGGCGGCTCACCGGCGACGGGAGCTGGCGGGTCGGCCTCGGCCCCGACCCGCGCGCGGACGAGCCGCAGTTCGTGTCGCTGCCGCTGGCGCTGCGCACGGCGCCGGGCGGGGTACGGGACCGGGTGGTGCGCGTCCGGCGCTCGCCGGGGGTGCGGCGGCTGGTGCGCCGGGCACGGCGGGTGCTCGGCAGGGCGAAGGCGTGGACGAAGGGAAAGTGACGGGATGCGCGCGCTGGACATCGAGGGCGCCTGGGTGCTGGAGCCCAAGGTCTTCCCGGACGAGCGGGGCAGCTTCCACGAGTGGTACCGGGGCACGGAGTTCCGCGAGGCCACCGGCTACGACCTGACGCTCGCGCAGGCCAACTGCTCCGTCTCCCGGCGGGGCGTGGTGCGCGGCGTGCACTTCTCCGACGTGCCGCCCGGGCAGGCCAAGTACGTCACCTGCGTGCGCGGCGCCGTCCTGGACGTGGTGGTCGACCTGCGCGTCGGCTCCCCGGACTTCGGGCGCTGGGAGGCCGTACGGCTCGACGACGACACCCGGCACGCGGTGTTCCTCGCGGAGGGCCTCGGGCACGCCTTCATGGCCCTCACCGACGACGCGACGGTGGTGTACCTGTGCTCCACCGGGTACGCGCCGAAGCGCGAGCACGGGGTGCACCCGCTCGACGCGGACCTCGGCATCGACTGGCCCGCGGGCGTCACCCCGGTGCTGTCGCCGAAGGACGCGGCGGCGCCGACGCTGGCTCAGGCCCGGGACACCGGGCTCCTGCCGTCGTACGACGCCTGCCGCGCCCACTACCGGCGGCTGCGGCCCTGAGGGCTCAGGGGCCGGGGGCTCAGGGGCTGGGGGCCAGCCGCTCCACCGCGGCGCGCAGCGGCTTCCAGCCCCGGGTCCGGCGCACCCCGCGGTTGCGGGCCCGGACCAGGGGGCGCCAGAAGTCGGCGCCGAGCAGGTCCTCGGGCCGGACCGCACGGACGCGTTCCAGGACCGCCTCGGGCACCTTCTGCGGGTCGGGCACCTCGTACTCCGCGAGGATCTCGTCGTAGCGGTCGCGGAGGACGGTGTTGCCCGGGTCGGCGCCGAAGACCAGGAGCTGGCCGGTGGGCTGGGTGTCGACGAGGACGGTCGCGAGGTCCGGGCGGTAGCGGGCCAGGATCTCGATGACCTTGTAGACGTCACCGGTCCAGGCGTCGGTGTGGCGGTCGCGGGCCGCCTCGTCCACGTTCCGCGGCAGCATGTCGTCGAGGACGATCACGCTGGACCAGTCCGAGTACCGCTCGACGTTCATGAAGTCCCGCAGCGCGTACTCGAACAGGTGCATCCCGTCGATGAACGACAGGTCCAGGGTGGTGCGCCGCCAGCGGCCCAGCGGGTGCCGACCGCGGGCGAGGTTGCGCACCGGGTGACGGCCGCCCCTGAGGTGGGCCAGCGGGTCGGCGCGGGCGAAGAAGTCGTCGCTGGTCGCCTTGACCAGGTGGACGTCGCAGCGGATCTCCGACGTCACCTTGGGCGCCGGGTCGACCGCGATGCTCGGCACCCGCGACAGCGTCAGACTGCGGCCGTCGTTGACACCGATCTCCAGGTAGTTGCGGTTGGCCGTGGCCTTGTGCAGTGCCCGGAGGAATTCGTGCCGTTTCACGTGGGGACTCCTTGGTGCTCCTTGCGGATCTGGGGCAGTGCCTCGTGCAGCGCGGCGCGCCAGTCGCGCGGCTCGGGCAGGCCCACCGCCGCCCAGCGGCCGTGGGCGAGAACGCTGTACGCGGGGCGCGGCGCGGGCCGCGGGTAGGCGGCGCTGGTGGTGGGGCGCACCCGGTCGGGGTCGGCGCCGAGGCCGCGGAAGACCTCGCGGGCCAGCTCGTACCAGGTGGCCTCGCCCGCGCCGGTGGCGTGGAAGACGCCGTGCGCGGCCGGGCCGGTCAACGGGCCGAGGTCGGCGAGGCGTTCGGCGACGTCGGCGCTCCAGGTGGGCTGGCCGCGCTGGTCGTCGACGACGTCGACGGTGTCGCGGGACGCCTCCAGCGCCATCATCGTACGGACGAAACTGGGGCCGTGGACGCCGTACAGCCAGGCCGTGCGCACCACCGCCGCGTGCTCGGGGAGTTCGCCGAGCACCGCGCGCTCACCGGCGAGCTTGGTGCGGCCGTAGGCGGTGCGCGGGGCGGGGGGATGGTCCTCCGGGTAGGGGGAGGTGCGGGCGTCGCCGTCGAAGACGTAGTCGGTGGAGACGTGCAGCAGCCGGGCCCCGCTCGCCGCGCAGGCGCGGGCCAGCAGCCGCGGTCCGTCGCCGTTGACCGCGAGGGCGCGGGCCTCGTCGGTCTCGGCGGCGTCGACGGCGGTGTACGCGGCGCAGTTGACGACGATGTCCGGCCGGTGCTCGGTGAAGGCCCGCTCGATCGCGTCGGGGTCGGTGACGTCCAGGGCGGTTCGGGCGAGCCCGGTCACGTCGGCGCCGCGCCGGGTCAGGGCGGCGACGGTGTCCCGGCCGAGCATCCCGCCCGCCCCGGTGACCAGCCACCTCATGCGCGCCCCCGCTTCAGCGGCTCCCACCAGGAGCGGTTGTCGCGGTACCAGGCGACGGTCTCGGCGAGCCCGGCGGTGAAGTCGTGCCGGGGCCGGTAGCCCAGTTCGGTGCGGGCCTTGGACCAGTCGACGGAGTAGCGCAGGTCGTGTCCCTTGCGGTCGGTGACGTGCTCCACGCGGTCCCAGTCGGCGCCGCACGCCTTCAGCAGCAGGGCGGTGAGGTCGCGGTTGGTCAGTTCGGTGCCGCCGCCGATGTTGTAGACCTCGCCGGGGCGGCCCTTGGTCCGCACCAGCTCGATGCCCTGGACGTGGTCCTCGACGTGCAGCCAGTCACGGACGTTGAGTCCCTCGCCGTACAGCGGGACGGTCAGCCCGTCGAGGAGGTTGGTCACGAACAGCGGGATGACCTTCTCCGGGAACTGGTACGGCCCGTAGTTGTTGGAGCAGCGGGTGACGCGGACGTCGAGGCCGTGGGTGCGGTGGTGGGCGAGGGCGAGCAGGTCGGAGGACGCCTTGGAGGCGGAGTACGGCGAGTTGGGGCTCAGCGGGTGCGTCTCCGGCCAGGAGCCGGTGTCGATGGAGCCGTAGACCTCGTCGGTGGAGATGTGCACGAAGGGTCCGACGCCGTGCCGGTAGGCCGCGTCCAGCAGGGTCTGGGTGCCCAGGACGTTGGTGCGCACGAAGTCGGCGGCGGAGTCGATGGAGCGGTCCACGTGGGACTCGGCGGCGAAGTGCACGACCTGGTCGGCGTCCGCCATCAGCTTGTCCACCAGGGCGGCGTCGCAGATGTCGCCGTGCACGAAGTCCAGGCGGGGGTGGTCGGCGGGCAGGTTGGCGCGGCGGCCCGCGTAGGTGAGCTTGTCGAGGACGGTGATCCGCGGTGCGTCGGGCCCGCCGTCGGCGAGCAGTGTGCGGACGTAGGCGGAGCCGATGAATCCGGCGGCGCCGGTGACGAGGAGGTTCATGTGTGGATCTGCACCTTGCTGTGGTCTCCGAGGACGAGTCGGTGGGCGCTGGGCACGCTGGGCGCGGTGGTGACCTGGGCGTGTCTGCCGATCAGGGAGTTGTCGATGCGGCCGACGCCGTCGATGGAGGAGTCCCGCAGCACGATGGAGAACTCCAACTCGCTGTCCTGGATGCGGCAGTTCTCCGCGATGGAGGTGAACGGGCCCACGTAGGAGTCGCTGACGACGGTGCCCGCGCCGATGACGACGGGGCCGACGATCCGGGAGCGGACGACCCGCGCGCCCGCCTCGACGACGACCCGGCCGATCGTCTCGGACGCCTCGTCCACCTCGCCGTCGATGCGGCGCTCGACGGACTCCAGGACCGTGCGGTTGACCTCCAGCATGTCACCGACGTTGCCGGTGTCCTTCCAGTAGCCCTTGACGACGGTGCAGCGCACGTCTGCGCCGGTGTCGAGGAGGTGCTGGAGGGCGTGGGTGATCTCCAACTCGCCGCGCCAGGACGGGGTGATGGCGCGCACCGCGTCGTGGACGGCGGGGGTGAAGAGGTAGACGCCGACGAGGGCGAGGTCGCTCTTGGGGTGTTCGGGCTTCTCCTCCAGGCCGATCACCTGCCCGGTGGGCCCGAGTTCGGCGACGCCGAAGGCGCGCGGGTCGGAGACGCGGGTCAGCAGGATCTGCGCGTCGGGGCGGGTGGCGCGGAACTCGTCCACGAGGTCGGCGATGCCGCCGACGATGAAGTTGTCACCGAGGTACATCACGAAGTCGTCGTCCCCGAGGTACTCCCGGGCGATCAGCACCGCGTGGGCGAGTCCCAGGGGGCGTTCCTGGGGGATGTAGGTGACGTCGAGACCGAATCTGGAGCCGTCGCCGACCGCTTCCCTGATCTCCTCGGCGGTGTCACCGACGACGATGCCGACATCGGTGATCCCGGCCGCCGCGATCGATTCGAGTCCGTAGAACAGCACGGCCTTGTTGGCCACCGGCACGAGCTGTTTGGCCGATGTGTGCGTGATCGGCCTCAGGCGTGTTCCAGCGCCACCGGAGAGCACGAGAGCCTTCATCTGGTTCACCTTAGCGGTGATCGCCGGGACCGACGTCGCTTTGTTGTCACTCACCGGTTACGGCGACTTGTCCGGCCGTTCGGCTCAGCGGCGCAGCGTGATCTCGCTCCACACCTGCTTGCCGCCGCTGACCGGCATACTCCCCCACGCCGTCGACATGGCCTCGACCAGCAGCAGGCCCCGGCCGCCGGTGGCCTCCCAGCCGATGCTGGTGGGTTTGACGGGGGTGCGCGGGGAGGAGTCCGCGACGGCGATGCGCAGCCGGTCGCTGAGCAGGGTGAGGTCGAGGCGGACCTGTCCGTCGGTGTGCACCAGGGCGTTGGTGACCAGTTCCGAGACGACCAGCAGGGCGGCGTCGACGTGTTCGGCGGCGCCCCAGGAGCGCAGGGTGCGCCGGGTGAAGCGGCGGGCGTGACGGACCGCCTCGGGGACCCGCCACACCGTCCAGCTCTCCCGGCGGGGGCGGACGGCCATGCCGTCGTAGCGCATCAGCAGCAGGGCGATGTCGTCGCTGCGCCGGGCGCCGTCGAGCAGCGCGTCGGCGACCAGGCCGAGGTGGGCGGGGTCGGCGGCGGCGAGCGCGGCGGCGAAGTGGGCCATGCCGGTGTCGAGGTCGGAGTGCGGGGACTCCACGAGGCCGTCGGTGGTCAGCGCGACCACGCTGCCGGGGGCGAGCCGCAGCGGGCTCATCGGGAAGTCGGCCTGCGCGACCACCCCGAGGGGCGGCCCGCCGTCGGCCTCCGCGATGTCGGTGGCGCCGTCCGGGTGCCGCAGCACCGGCGGCAGGTGCCCGGCGCGCACGCACCAGGCGGAGCCCTCCTCCATGTCGACGTCGACGTAGGCGCAGGTGGCGAAGAGGTCGGTCTCCATGTCGACCAGGAGCCGGTTGGCGTGGCTGACCACGACGTCCGGTGGGTGCCCCTCGGCGGCGTAGGCGCGCAGCGCGGTGCGCATCTGGCCCATGAGGGTGGCGGCGCCCGCGCTGTGCCCCTGGACGTCGCCGATGACGAGGGCCACGTGGTTGTCGGGCAGCGGGATGACGTCGTACCAGTCGCCGCCGACCTCGAGACCGGCGGTGGCGGGCAGGTAGCGGGCGACGGCCTCGGCGCCGGGCAGCCGGGGCAGGCGGCGCGGGAGGAGCTGGCGCTGGAGCATCCCGACGAGTTCGTGTTCGGCGTCGAAGGCGTGGGCGCGCAGCAGGGCCTGTCCGGCGAGTCCGGCGGCGGCGGTGAGCAGGGCGCGTTCGTCGGGGCCGAAGTCGTGCGGGTTGTCCCAGCCGATCAGGCAGGCGCCGACCATCCGGCCCCCGGCGGGCAGCGGCAGCACGGCGAGGCCGCCAGGGCCGACCTCGCCGAGCGCGGGTTCGAGGACGGTGGTCCCGGCGGGCCAGATCTGCGTGCGGCCCTCGCTGAGCGCGGCGGCGAGGGTGGGCATGGTGCGCACCGGGGTGTCCGGCCACTCGCCGCGCCACTCCAGGCGCCACACCTCCGGCCAGGACTCGGGTTCGGGCGGGTCGAGGACGGTGACCACGAGCCGGTCGTGCTCCAGCTCGGCGAGGGCGATCCGGTCGGCCCGCAGGGGTTTGCGCAGCGCGGAGACGAGGGCCTGGCTGACGTCGCGGACGGTGCCCGCGGTGGCGAGCGCGGCGGCGAGGCGCTGGATGCGGGCGACGTCGGTGACGTCGGAGCGCAGGTGGGAGGCGTCGACGACGCTGCCGACGAGCCGGGCCGGGCGGCCCTCGCCGCCGGGCAGCAGCCGTCCGCGCAGCCGCAGCCACTTGGGGGGTCCGGCGGGCTGCACGACCCGGAACTCCAGCTCGCGCTCCCCGATGGACATGTGGTCGGCCTCCACCACGGACATCAGCGACGGCAGGTCCTCGGGGACGGTGCGCCCCAGCAGGGTCTCCACCCGGCCGTCGAACTCGCCGGGGGGCAGTCCGAACAGCTCCAGCAGCCCGTCCCCGACCCGGACCCGCCCGCTGTCCATCGCCAGCCCGAAGGCGTACGGGGGTGGCTCGCCGCCCTCGGGGTGCCAGTCGGGGACCGGGCCGACGACGGCGTCGGCGATCAGCTCCAGGCAGCCGCGCTCCTCGGGGCCGAAGCCCGCCGGGCGCTCGCTGACGGCGAGCAGGCAGCCGCCCTCGTCCTCACGGTGCGCGGGCAGCGCGGCCAGGTGGAAGGCGGGTGACGGGGTGCGCCGGGAGTCGGCCCGGTCGGCCAGCTCGTCCGGGCCGAGCCACACCGCGTGTCCGGTGCGGTGGGCGTCGGCGGCCGGGGAGCGGCCGTCGACGGCGTAGGCGTCGCGCAGCCCGTACAGGGTGCGGGGCACCCCGGCGGACTCGACCAGGCACAGCGAGTCGCCGTCCTCACTCGGCGTGTAGACGGCGGCGAACGTCGCCCCCGCGAAGACGAGCGCCTGCTCCAGGACGCGGTGCCGCCGTTCGGGGGAGTCGGGTTCGGCCATGAGCGCTTTCAGGGCACCTTCGGTACGCGGCGTTCCCGCCTCGCGTCCCGCGGCACCGTGACTGACCACGTGGGTATTACAGCGCTTATGGGGCGAGGGCGCAGCCCCTGCGCGCGTTCCGTGGGGCGGGCGGGGCGTGCGAACGGTTTCGGCCACGGGCCGGGCCGCCCTGTGGGGGCGGTCCGCTCGCCGTGCGCGACCGGCCGCTGAGAGGGAGATTTGTTCCGGGACCCGGTGCGCGGCACGGCGAGGAGGTGGTCGGCGTGTCCGAGGGGCAGGACACGGGGTGGCAGGCGCCGACCTCCCGGCTGCCGGTCGGCCTGCCGCTGCTGTCGCTGACGCTGGCCGCCATGATGGACGACGTCCAGGCGCACTCCGGCGCGGTCTATCTGCTCGCGCCGGACGAGCCGGTACTCCAGATGGCGGTGATGGCGGGGCTGCCGCGGGCGTTCGCGGCGCCCTGGGAGCGGGTGGGCCTCGCGGCGCCGATCCCGGTCGCCGAGGCGACCCGGGAGCGCGCGCTGGTCTGGGTGCGCGACGAGGAGGAGATGGCGCGCCGCTTCCCCCGGGTGGCCGTGGTGCTGCCGTACCCGTTCGCGCTGGCCGCGCTGCCGGTGGCGACGGAGTCCACGGTGTACGGGGCGGTCTTCGTCACCTGGCCCGGCGGGCACCCTCCGGAGCTGTCGCGGCGGGAGCGGGAGCATCTGACGGCCGCCTGCCACCGGCTCGCCGTCCGGCTGGAGCGCGCCGCCCGCGAAGGGCTCCCGGTGCGCCCGGAGCCCGACCTGCTGGCCGCCCCGCTGATCGGCAGCGCCTCCGGCACGCTCGGGTCGGTCGAGGCGACCCGGATGGTGTCCCGGCTGCCGTACGGGCTGTGCTCGCTGGACATGCAGGGGCGGATCACGTTCGCCAACCCGACCGTGGCCGACCTGCTCGGCGTACCGCTGGAGCGGCTGCTCGGTACCCAGCTCTGGGCGTCGGTGCCCTGGCTCAACGACCCGGTGTACGAGGACCGGTACCGGGCGGCCCTCTTCAGCCAGCAGGCCACCTCGTTCGTGGCGCTGCGCCCGCCGGGCGACTGGCTGTCGTTCCGGATGTACCCGAGCAGGACCGGGCTGAGCGTGCGGATCAGCAGGGCGCGGGCGGTGGCGGAGCTGGCGCGGGACGCGCCCCGGTCCGGCGACGGGCCGTCCCGGCTGGTGACCATGTCGCAGGTGCTGAGCCTGGCCGGGGCGCTGACCCAGGCGGCGGGCGTGCAGGACGTGGTGCAGCTCGTCGCCGACGAGATCGCGCCCGCCGTGGGCAGCCAGGCGCAGGTGCTGCTGGGCACCGGGGCGGGGCGGCTGCGCGTGCTGGGGCACCGCGGCTATCCGGACCCGCACATGGTGGAGCAGTTCGACGGGCTGCCGCTGGACTCCTCGACCCCGGGCGCGCAGGCGCTGACCAGCGGGGTGCCCGCGTTCTTCGAGTCACGGGAGCACCTGGAGCGGCTGTACCCGGCGCGGCCCGCGACGCCCGACGGGTTCGTCTCCTGGGCGTTCCTGCCGCTGATCGCCTCCGGGCGGCCGGTGGGCACCTGCGTGCTCGCCTACGCCGAGCCGCACGCGTTCCCGGCGGACGAGCGGGCGGTGCTGACGAGTCTGGGCGGGCTGATCGCGCTGGCCCTGGAGCGGGCGCTGCTCTACGACGCCAAGCACCAGCTCGCGCACGGGCTCCAGGAGGCGCTGCTGCCGCACTCGCTGCCGCCGCTGCCCGGCATCGACACCGCCGCCCGCTATCTGCCGGGCACCCGGGGCATGGACATCGGCGGCGACTTCTACGACGTGGTGCCGATGGGCGGGGAGGCCGCGGCGGTGATCGGGGACGTGCAGGGCCACAACGTCACCGCGGCCGGGCTGATGGGGCAGATCCGGACCGCCGTACGGGCGTACACCGCCGTCGGGCAGTCCCCGCAGGAGGTGATGGCCAGCACCAACCGGCTGCTGATCGACCTGGGCTCGGACCTGTTCGCGAGCTGTCTGTACCTGCGGCTCGACCCGGAGCGCGGGCGGGCCGTGATGGCGCGGGCGGGGCATCCGCCGCCGCTGCTGCGCCGCCCGGACGGCCGGGTGCGGGTGCTCGACCTGGCCGGGGGTCCGCTGCTCGGCATCGACGACTCCGCCGCCTACCCGACGACGGAGGTCGCCCTCGCGCCCGGTTCCGTGCTCGCCCTGTACACCGACGGCCTGATCGAGACGCCGGGCGTCGACATCGAGGACGCCCTCGCGGACCTGGGTCGACGGCTCACCGCGGCGGGGGACATGCCGCTGGACGAGCTGGCGGACACGCTGGTCGGGCCGGGGGCGGCGGCGGAGGAGCGCGACGACGACGTGGCGCTGCTGCTGTTGCGGGCGCGAGGGCGGGGGCGGGAGGACGCCTGAGGGGCTCTCCCCCGCCCTCGCGGCGCGGTCCGGTCCCTCCGCCGAAGGACCGGACCGCGGGGTCCGCCGCCGCTGGTGGGGGCGGTCGGCGGACGTCTGTGGGGGCGCGGCGTCGCTCCTGCCGCGTGGGTCCCCGTGGGCTCAGTCGCCCCGTGTGTGTCCCTTGCGGGCGCCGAGGCCCACCTCGTCGCCGAGGCCGGGCACCTCACGGGCCGCGCCCTGGTCCTCCTCCCCGGCGCCCGCGTCGCCCGCGCCTTCCGCGCCGTCCGCGCCTTCCGTGCCGAGGGTGGCGCCGACCGCCGCCAGGGCGGTGGTGACCGGCTGGAAGAAGGTCTCGCCGCCGATCGTGCAGTCGCCGCTGCCGCCGGAGGTCAGGCCGATCGCGCTGCCGTCCTGGGTGAACAGGGAGCCGCCGCTGTCGCCGGGCTCGGCGCAGACGTCGGTCTGGATGAGGCCGGTGACCGTGCCCTCGGGGTAGTTCACGGTGGCGTCGAGCCCGGTGACCGTGCCGTCGAAGAGGCCGGTGGTGCTGCCCATCCGGAAGACCCGCTGGCCGACCGCCGCCTCGGCGGCCCGCGCGATGGGGACGAGCTGCCCGCCGCCGACGTCGACCTCGCTGGGCGCCTCGGTGGCGGGGTCGTCGTACCGGACGAGCGCGAAGTCGCCGTCGCCGGGGAAGACGGCCTGCTCGACGGTGCCGACCGGCGCCCCGTTCTGCGCGTCGGACCACTGCTCGGCCGCGACCCCGCAGTGTCCGGCCGTGAGGAAGGCGGGGGCGCCGTCGGCGGCGGTGACGTTGAAGCCGAGGGAGCAGCGCGCGCCGCCGCCGAAGATGGCGTCGCCACCGGAGACGAAGGTCTTGAAGGTGCCGGCGGACTTCTTGAGGGTGGCCATGCCGGAGCCGAGGGTGTCGACGGTCGACTCCAGTTGGTCCCAGTCGCCGCCCGTGACGGTGGAGTCGGCGGTGACGAGGATCTTGTTGGTGCGGGGGTCGACCGCCCAGGCGGTGCCGGGGATGGTGGCCTCGCTCTTCAGCGTCCGCGCGGCCACCTCCAGTTCGCCCATGCTGTTGTCGACCTGCCGGACCGTCGCCCCGGCCTTCCTGGCCTGGACGACGACCTGGTTGTCGTCGCCGACGACGTTGACGACGAGCTGCTGGCTGGCGGAGTCGTAGTACGAGCCCGCGAAGGCGTCGCCGAGGAGCCCGGCGAGCTGGGTGGCGAGGCCGGAGGCGTCCGCCGCCTTGAGGGTCTTCGGCGCCGCGGCGTCCGGGGCGCCGTCCTGGGAGGCGTTGGCGTGCGGCAGCAGGACGGCCGCCGCGCCGAGCGCCGCCACGCCGCCCACCGCCATCGCGGCCCTGCGCTTCGGCATTCGCTTGTGACTCAACCTTCTCGACCTCCTGGGGGACGGGGTCTGGGTGGCCGCCGGTCGGCAGCTTTCGGGGGGCGCCTGGATGGCCATGGGTACGGACGGGGCGCGCGGGGCGTTCAATTCCGGTTCCGCGCGCCGGGGCTGACGGCGCGTCTCGGCCAGGTCGGCACCCGATGTAGTCGGTCCGCGACGGTCCGTCTCGAACGCGGGGCGGAATCCCGGCTTCAGGGAATCTGCACACCGATTGCCCATCCGGGGCACCGGTTCCGTGGGATCTGCACAACCGCCCGCCGCCGGGCACGTCTTTGGGGCGGGAGTGCCGGATTCGCCGCGGGGGCGGCAAGGGGACGGCTGCGACGATCCCGCGCGGGCTGTGAAGAAGTCGCTGGCAAGCGGTGCCCGGCTCTGCACGGTTGACCCAGGGCGAGGCGCAAGTGCGCAGGTGGGACGGGGTGATTGATTGGAAGGGCGCGGCGGCGGCGTGCTTTGATCCAACGCACCGCGGGGCCCGCCACGGCACCCGGCAGGGCGCCCGGCGCCCGCGGTGGCGGCCGTCCGTCCCCGGAAGGGGTCCCCGGAAGGGGCCGCTCCCCCTTGTGAGATATCCATAGGAAGGGAAGTTCCATCATGAACTCCACCCCCCAGGTTGAGACCGCCGAGATCGCCGACGCCGACCTCGACAACGTCGCCGGTGGCCTCACGGTCAACGCCGTGGGCACCGTCACCGGTCTGGTGGACGGCATCGCCCCGGTCTCCGGCCTGGTGAACACCGCCGTCAGCACCGTCGAGGGCGCCACCGGCCTGAGCACCGCGCCGGTCGCCAACCTGGTCGCCGGTCTCTGATCGCACCCGGACGCGTCCCCGAGGTCCCGGAGCCGTCGCCCGGCTCCGGGACCTCGGACCGCGCCGAGGACATCCCGTGCAGTTCCGCCAACAGGCCCTCGCCAAGCTCCAGTCGCCGGAGGAGCTGGACCTCCCGGTACGGCTCGCCCGCCCGCAGGGCTGGCTCGTGCTGTCCGTGACGGTCCTCGCCCTGGCCGCCGCGTCCGTGTGGGCGGTGACCGGCACCGTCTCCGCCACGGTGGACGCGCCCGCCATCCTCACCCACGGCAAGGGCAGTTACGTCCTGCAGAGCCCGGTCGCCGGGCAGGTCACCGCGGTCCTCGCCAAGGAGGGCGAGCGGCTGCCCGCCGACTCCCCCGTGCTGAAGGTCCGTACGGCCGACGGCGAGACCGTGGTGCGCACCCTCGCCGCGGGCCGTCTCACCGCGCTCGCCGCGACGATCGGGCAGATCGTCGCCACCGGCGCCGACCTGGCCGCCGTGGAGCGGACGGCCGGGGCGGACGACCCGCTGTACGCGACCGTGTACGTCCCCGCCCAGCAGGCCGCCGCCATCCCCGCCGACGCCGCCGTGGACCTGACCGTCCAGACCGTGCCCGCCGACCGGTACGGCGTGCTGCGCGGCCACGTACGGGCGGTGGACCGCGCGCCCCAGTCCGCCCAGCGGATCGCCGCGTTCCTCGGGGACGCCCAGCTCGGCGAGCAGTTCACCGAGGACGGCCGCCCGGTCGCCGTCACCGTACGCCTGGACCCCTCCGGCAGCACCGACAGCGGCTACCGGTGGTCCACGTCGGACGGCCCGCCGCACGCCCTCACCTCCATGACGCTGGCCACCGGATCGATCCGGCTGGCCGACCAGCGTCCCGTCGACTGGCTGCTGCCATGACCGCCACCCGCGCCGCCCGCGGCCGACGCCGCGCCGCACCACCCAGACGCTCCGCCCCCAGGGCCCGCGCCCGGACCGTGCGCACCCCGACCGTCCTCCAGATGGAGGCCGTGGAGTGCGGCGCCGCGGCGCTCGCGATGGTCCTCGGCCACTACGGCCGCCACGTCCCGCTGGAGGAACTCCGCATCGCGTGCGGGGTCTCCCGTGACGGCTCCCGCGCCAGCAACCTGCTGAAGGCGGCCCGCTCCTACGGCCTGACCGCCAAGGGGATGCAGATGGACCTGGCGGCGCTCGCCGGGGTGGCGGCGCCCGCGATCCTGTTCTGGGAGTTCAACCACTACGTCGTCTACGACGGCATGGGGCGCCGCCTGGGACGGCGCGGGGTGTTCGTCAACGACCCCGGCAAGGGCCGCCGCTTCGTGCCGCTGGAGGACTTCGACGGCAGCTTCACCGGCGTCGTCCTCACCATGGAACCCGGCCCGGACTTCACCGGCGGCGGCCGTCGGCCCGGCGTCTGGGGCGCGCTGCCCGCCCGGCTGCGCGGCACCGCCGGGACGCTGCCCGCCGCCGTGCTCGCGAGCCTGCTGCTGGTGCTGGTCGGCGCCGCCGTGCCCGCGCTCAGCCGGACCTACATCGACACGTTCCTGATCGGCGGCCAGACCTCGCTGCTGGGGACGCTGTTCGCGGCCATGGGCGCCTGTGTGCTGCTGACGGTGGTGCTGACCTGGCTCCAGCAGGCCAACCTGCACCACGGCCGGATCATCTCCTCCACCCTCTCCAGCGCCCGCTTCCTGCGCCACCTGCTGCGGCTGCCGGTCACCTTCTACGCCCAGCGCAGCCCGGCCGACCTGGTGCAGCGCCTCCAGTCCAACGACGCGGTGGCCGAGACGCTGGCCCGCGACCTCGCCGCGGCGGGCGTCGACGCGGTCGTGGTGGTGCTGTACGCCGTCCTCCTCTACACCTACGACCCGCAGCTCACCTTCGTCGGCATCGGCGTGGCCCTGCTGAACATCGTCGCCATGCGGGTCGTCGTACGGCTGCGCGCGACGCGTACGGCGAAGCTGCGCGCCGACAGCGCGCGGCTGACGAACACCGCCTACACCGGGCTGCAGTTGATCGAGACGATGAAGGCGACCGGCGGCGAGGACGGCTACTTCCGCCGGTGGGCGGGGCAGCACGCGACCACCCTGGAGGAGCAGCAGCGGCTCGGGGTGCCCACGGCGTGGCTGGGGGTGGTCGCGCCGACGCTGGCGACGGTGAACAGCGCGCTGATCCTGTGGATCGGCGGGCTGCGGGCGGTCGAGGGCCATATCTCGGTGGGTCTGCTGGTCGCCTTCCAGGCGCTGGTGACCCGCTTCACCGCGCCGCTGACCCGGCTGAACGGCGTCGCGGGCCGCGTCCAGGACTTCGCGGCGGACGTGGCCCGGCTGAAGGACGTGGAGAACTTCCGCGCCGACCCGCTGTACGAGCGGGTCGGGGACCGGCCCGACGCCACCCGCCGCCTGGACGGGTACGTCGAGCTGGAGAACGTGTCCTTCGGCTACAGCCCGCTGGACAAGCCGCTGCTGACCGGGTTCGACCTGACCGTGGGCCCGGGGCAGCAGGTGGCGCTGGTCGGCGGCTCCGGCAGCGGCAAGTCCACGGTGTCCCGGCTGATCTCGGGCCTGTACGCGCCGTGGGAGGGCGTGATCCGCGTCGACGGGCGGCGCCTTGAGGACATCCCGCGCGGGGCGCTCGCGGCGTCGGTGTCCTTCGTCGACCAGGAGGTGTTCCTCTTCGAGGGCACCGTCCGCGACAACGTGGCGCTGTGGGACCCGTCGATCCCCGACGAGGCGGTGGTGGAGGCGCTGCGCGACGCGGCCCTGTACGACGTGGTGGCGCGGCGGCCGGGCGGCATCCACAGCCCGGTGGAGCAGGACGGCCGGAACTTCTCCGGCGGGCAGCGGCAGCGCCTGGAGATCGCCCGCGCGCTGGTGCGCCGCCCCAGCATCCTCGTCCTCGACGAGGTGACCAGCGCCCTGGACGCGGAGACGGAGCTGGTGGTGATGGACAACCTGCGGCGGCGCGGCTGCGCCTGTGTGGTGATCGCGCACCGGCTCAGCACCGTGCGCGACAGTGACGAGATCGTCGTCCTCCAGCACGGCACGGTCGTGGAGCGCGGGCGGCACGACGAGCTGGTGGCGCGCGGCGGGGCGTACGCGGCGCTGGTCAGGGAGCGGTGAGATGACGTCCGTGTCCGTGCCGGACGGCGATCTCGTCCTGGGCGCCCTGGGGGCGCTGGGCTCGGCGGTCGACTGCGCCGGGTTCACCCGCCTGGACCTCGAAGGGCCGCAGGTGCTGTGGCTGGTCGCGGCCGGGGCGCTCGACCTGTTCGCGGTGGACGCCGAGCGGCAGGGCCACTGGCACCACCTCGGCCGTCTGGAGGCGGGCACGCTGCTGCTGGGCCCGGTCTCCGGCGCCCGGCACACGCTGGTGGCCCGGCCGCTGCGGGAGTGCGTGGTGCGCCGGATCGGGCTGCGCGAGCTGTACCAGCCCGCGCCCACCCAGACGTGGTCCTACGACGAGTGGGGCAACCCGCAGTACGTGCCGCCGACGACCAGCCCGCTGGAGTACGCCCTCGCGCTGGGCGTCGGCCGCGGTCTGTCGGTCCTCTTCCAGGCGCCGATGGCCAGCGAGGGCGCGGCCGAGGTCACGGATGACGACGTGTTCTGGATGCGGGTGCCGCCCGGGAGCGTGCAGTACGGGTCGCTGTACGGCGCGGAGGCGGCGGCCGACCTGCTGGTGGACCCGGCGGTGTGGCAGTCCATGGTCGGCCAGCAGTACCGGCTGCTGACCACCCTCGACCGCTGGATAGCGGAGCTGGAGCGCAGCCACGAGACCCGTACGGCGGCCGGTATCCGCGCCGGTGAGGCGGTGCGGGACCAGGCGGACCGCACGCTGCTGGCCGCGATCGGCGGGCCGTCGGCCCGGCGTGCCACGGCCGCCGACGCGGACGCCACCTACGCGGCGTGCCGCCTGGTCGCCCGCGCCAGCGGGATCGCGCTGGCCGACCCCGGGCACGGCGGCGCCGACGGCGACCGGCTCGACCCGGTGGAGCGGATCGCGCTGGCGTCCCGGGTGCGCACCCGCGCGGTGCGGCTGGCGGGGCGCTGGTGGCGGGAGGACGTCGGCCCGCTGGTCGGCCACCGGGCGCTGTCCGGAGCGCCGGTGGCGCTGCTGTGGCGGCGCGGCGGCTATGTCGCCGTCCATCCGGCGACCGGCCGGGAGACGCCGGTGGAGAAGGCCAACGCGGCGGAGTTCGAGCCGCGCGCGGTGATGTTCTACCGGCCGCTGCCCGACCGGCCGCTCGGCCCGCTGGGCCTGCTGCGCTTCACGCTGCGCGGCACCGGCGGCGATCTGACGGCGCTGCTGCTGAGCGGTCTGGTGACGGTCGCGATCGGCGCGCTGGTGCCGGTGGCCACCGGCAAGGTGCTCGGCGAGTACGTGCCGACGGCGCGGGCCGGGCTGATCGGGCAGGTCTGTCTGGCGGTGCTGCTCAGCAGCGTGGTCGCGGCGGCGTTCCTGCTGCTCCAGAACCTGACGATCCTGCGCCTTGAGGGCCGCGTCGAGGCGGCGCTCCAGCCCGCGGTGTGGGACCGGCTGCTGCGGCTGCCGACGCGGTTCTTCACCGGCCGCTCCACCGGCGAGCTGGCCAGCGCGGCGATGGGTATCAGCGCGATCCGCCGGATGCTCGCGGGCGTCGGCCCCACCGTCGCCCAGTCCGTGACGGTCGGCGCGGTGAACCTGGCGCTGTTGCTGTGGTTCAGCGTGCCGATGGCGCTCGCGGCGCTCGGGATGCTCACGGTCGTCGCGGCGGTGTTCCTGGGCCTCGGGCTGTGGCAGGTGCGCTGGCAGCGGCGTCTTGTGGTGCTCACCAACAAGCTGAACAACCAGGCGTTCCAGACCCTGCGCGGGCTGCCCAAGCTGCGGATCGCGGCGGCCGAGAACTACGCCTACGCGGCCTGGGCGGAGCAGTTCGCGCGCAGCCGGGAACTCCAGCAGCGGGTGGGCCGGATCAAGAACCTCACCACGGTGCTCGGCGCGGTCTACCTGCCGCTGTGCTCGCTGCTGATGTTCATGCTGCTGGCGGGCCCGGCGCGGGGCGACATGTCGGCGGCGGACTTCCTCGCCTTCCACACCGCGGTGACCATGCTGCTCACCGCCGTCACCCAGGTGACCGGCGCCCTGGTCTCGGCGGTGGCGGCGCTGCCGCTGTACGAACAGATCAAGCCAGTGCTGGCGGCGGCGCCCGAGGTGCGCGCCGGGAGCACCCGGCCCGGTCCGCTGACCGGCGCGCTGGAGGCCCGGCGGCTGTCGTTCCGCTACTCCGACGACGGTCCGCTGGTCCTGGACGACGTCTCCTTCGCGGTGCGGCCCGGCGAGTTCGTGGCGGTCGTCGGCCCGAGCGGCTGCGGCAAGTCGACGCTGCTGCGCCTGCTGATCGGCTTCGACCGCCCGACCTCCGGCAGCGTCCTGTACGACGGTCAGGACCTGGCCGCCCTCGACCAGTCCGCGGTGCGGCGGCAGTGCGGGGTGGTCCTCCAGCACGCGCAGCCGTTCACCGGCTCGATCATGGACGTCATCAGCGGCACCGAGCCGCACACGCCGGAGGAGGTGATGGCGGCGGCCGAGCTGGCGGGGCTGGCCGAGGACATCCGGCGGATGCCGATGGGGCTGCACACCCTCGTCTCCGGGAGCGGTTCGGTCTCGGGGGGCCAGCGGCAGCGGCTGATGATCGCGCAGGCGCTGATCCGCCGTCCGCGCCTCCTGTTCTTCGACGAGGCGACCAGCGCCCTGGACAACGACACCCAGCGCACCGTCATCGAGAGCACCAAGGCCCTGAGCGCCACCCGGATCGTCATCGCGCACCGGCTGTCGACGGTCCTGGACGCCGACCGGGTCCTGGTGATGGAGGACGGCCGGATCACCCAGGAGGGCCCGCCCGCGCGGTTGCTGGCCGACACCGGCGGGCGGCTGTACGAGCTGGTGCGCCGTCAGCTCGCGTGAGGCGGCCGACCGCCCGGTTCGCGCCGTTACCGTGCCGGACACCTTTGGCACCGGGTGTGAGCGGGTACTCGCGGGCCCATGCGAATCAGCGTGGTGGACGTGGGATCGAACACGGTGCGGCTGGTGGTGGCGGACGCGGAGGGCGGGGTGCCACTTCCGGTGCACACCGCGAAGTGGCGGCTGAGACTGTCCGAACAGGTCAGACCCGGCGGCCCGGTGCCCGAGGAGGCCGTGGAGCGGCTGGTCGGCGCGGTCGCCGACGCGGCGCGGACCGCGGCCCGCTGGCACGCGGCCGGTCCGCTGGCCTTCGCGACCGCCGTGGTGCGGGCCGCGCCGAACCGGGAGGAGGTGCTGCGCACCGTCCGCGACCGCACCGGCGTGGAGCTGTGCACGCTGCCCGGTGAGGTGGAGGCGGAGCTGACGTTCCTCGGCGCGCGGCGCTGGATGGGCTGGCGGTCGGGGCCGCTGGCGCTCATGGACATCGGCGGCGGCTCCCTCGAAGTGGCCTTCGGGCGGGGGCGGATGCCGGACTTCGCGGCGTCGCTGCCGCTGGGCGCGGCGCGGCTGACCCACGAGTTCTTCGCCGGGCAGGACCCGCCGTCGCCGGAGCTGGTCCGCGTGCTGCGCCGCAAGGTGCGGCACCAACTGCGGGACGTGGCGGCGCGGATCCGCTGGGAGGGCCCGCGCACCGCGGTGGTGACGTCCCGGACGTTCCAGCAGCTCGGCAGGTTGTGCGGGGCGGCGCCCGGCCGTCACGGACCGTTCACGGAACGCCAGTTGCACCGCTCGGACCTGCGCCGGGCGGTGACCCGGCTGGCGGAGCTGCCCGCCGCCGAGCGGGCCCGGCTGCCCGGCATCTCCGCGCCGCGCGCCGCGCAGAGCCTGGCCGGTGCGGTGGTGGGGCACACGGCGATGAAGCTGACCGGGCTGCGCACGGTCACCGTCTGCCCGTGGGCGATCCGCGAGGGGATCATGCTGCGGCACATCGAGGACGGCGGGTCCTGGTGGGCGGAGGTCTCCCGCCCCGCCGAGGAGCCCGCGGAGGGACCCGGCGAGCCGGTCCCGCTGCGCATCGCGACGACGACGAGCTGAGACGCCGAGACGAGGACGGGAGAGCGACATGTCCGACGAGAGGACGGGCGCGGGGCGCCCGCACGACGACGGGCGCCCCGAGGACCGCGCGGAGACGGCGCGGGAGGAGGTGCTGCGCGAGATAGAGAAGATCGAGCGCCGCACCCGGGACACCGACGAACAACGGGCACACCGGGGCGAGGCCGGAGAGGCCATCACCCCCAATGTCGAGGCCCAGGAGGAGTCCCAGGGCGACTGACCCCCGGTGGTGGGGGTCGCGTGGTGGGGGTCGCCGTCCGTCACCTGGACGGCGACCCCCACCGGCGCTCCGCCAGCACCCGTGCCACGCCGTCCAGGCTGGCGGCCGACGCGTGGCCCCCGCGGGGAGCGCCCAAGCGGACGCAAGGTCCGCCGCCGTCCGGGTACCCGGCCCGCATGGCACACCGCGAACCACCCCTGCCGCCCGCCCGGGGCCCCCTCTCGGCCGCCGTCCTGGACCGGCTGACGGAGACCGGACCGCCCCCGCACCCCGCGGACGCCGCGGACGCGACGGCGTACGGCGACGACCTCCAGCTCGCCCTGTACCTCTGCTACGAGACGCACTACCGCGGCTTCGCGGGGGTGCGCCCGGAGTGCGAGTGGGACCCGGAGCTGCTGCGCGCGCGGGCCGCGCTGGAGGACCGGTTCCTGTCCGCGCTGCGCGCCGACACCCGGGTCCACGACTCGGTGACCGACGCCCTCGCGGACCTGCTGGTCGAACCCGTCGACGGGACGGGCGTGACCCACTTCCTGCGCGACGAGGGCGAGCTGTGGCAGCTCCGCGAGTACGCGATGCAGCGCTCCCTGTACCACCTCAAGGAGGCCGACCCGCACGCGTGGGTGCTGCCCAGGCTGTGGGGGCGCGCGAAGGCGGCGATGGCGGCGGTGGAGTTCGACGAGTACGGCGGCGGCCGTCCCGACCGGGTGCACGCGCGGCTCTTCGCCGACCTGATGACGGACCTCGGCCTGGACACGTCGTACGGCCACTACCTGCCGGTGGCGTCCGCGGAGGTGCTGGCCACGGTGAACCTGATGTCCCTGTTCGGGCTGCACCGGTCGCTGCGCGGCGCCCTCGTGGGCCACTTCGCGGCGGTGGAGGTGACCTCCTCGCCGGGCTCGCGCAGGCTGGCGGAGGCGATGCGCCGCACCGGGGCGGGACCGGCCGCCGAGCACTTCTACGACGAGCACGTGGAGGCCGACGCGGTGCACGAGCAGGTGGTGCGGTACGACGTCATCGGAGGGCTTCTGGAGGAGGAGCCGTACCTGGCGTCCGACGTGGCCTTCGGCATCGACGCGACCGGGCACGTCGAGGACCGGCTCGCGGCCCGGCTGCTGACCGACTGGCACGCGGGCCGGTCGTCCCTGCACACTCCCGAAACACGCCTTACACCCCATATGTCGTGATGTTCGGGGTACCTGGGGTGCGTGACTTCCTCTGTGACACCGGCCCCGCCGGACGAGACCGCTCCCCCGCTGGCCCCACCGGGCGTCTACGCCCCGCAGGAGGACACCGCGCTGCTCGCGGGCGCCCTGGCCGAGGAGCCGCTGCCGCCGGGCGCGCACGTGCTGGACGTCGGGACCGGGACGGGCGCGCTGGCGCTGCGGGCCGCGCGGCGCGGGGCGCGGGTGACGGCGGTGGACGTGTCCTGGCGGGCGGTGCGCGCCGCGCGGCGCAACGCGCGGCGGGCCGGGCTGCCGGTGCGCGTCCGGCACGGTGACCTGTTCGCGCCGGTGCGCGGTGAGTCGTTCGACCTGATCGTGACCAACCCGCCGTACGTGCCGGGCCCCGACGACGCCCGGGAGCCCTTCGGCGCGGTGACGTCCTGGCACGGCGGCCGGGACGGGCGGGCGGTGCTGGACCGGATCTGCCGGGAGGCGCCCGCCCTGCTCAGCCCCGGCGGCACCCTGCTGCTGGTCCACTCCGCGCTCAGCGACCCGGGCCGGACCGTCGGACACCTGCGCGCGTCCGGGCTGTCGGCCGCGGTCACGCACCGGCATCGGATCGCCTTCGGTCCGGTCCTGCGGGCGCGGGCGGAGTGGCTGCGGGAGCGGGGGCTGCTGTCCGCGACCGAGGACCGGGAGGAGCTGGTGATCGTCCGTGCCCAAGCCCCCTGCTGAACCGCCCCGCGAACCCCGCCGGATACGGATGCGGCGGCGCGGCCCGCTGCTGGTGGAGGGCCCGGTCGAAGTGGAACTGGAGGACGGCACCACCGTCTCCTCCGACCGCTTCCGGGTGGCCCTGTGCACCTGCCGCCGCAGCCGCCGCTACCCGTGGTGCGACACCAGCCACCGGGACCGGCGCTAGCGCGCATGGTGCCGGGGACCGGTGGGCGGCCCCACTCCGCCTCACCGGTCCCCGGTGCGAGACCGCGACGTGCCCCGTGCGGGACCCGCACTCCCCAGTTACGGGTCCGCTGCACTCACGGGGACCGTACGATCCCGGTCTTCTCAGAACGCGAAGAACGCCCCGTGGGCGTTCCGCGCGCACTCGTTGCCGAAGGTGCGCTCGTAGGAGACGCGCTGGCCCTGCCAGACCCCGTCGACGGTGACGACCACGGGCCGGTACTCGCGCGTGCACAGCACGTCGTCGCGGGCCTGGAGGGCGTCGAGGTCACCGCCCGCGCCGAGCAGTTCCGCGCAGGCCGCGAGCGGCGCCGGGTGCGTGCCGACGGGCCGGGCCGCGCAGTCCAGTGTGACGGCGCGTTCGGGGGCCGCGAGGGCGGCCGTCTCGCCGTGGCCCACGGTGAGCACCAGGGCCGAGGGGGCGTAGAGCGCGGACGGGGCGGCCTCGGTGGCCCGCGCGGCCCCGGTCAGGGGTCCGCAGACGGCGGTGGCCGTGAGGCCGAGGGTCGCTGCCCAGCGCGCGGGGTTCCGCATCGTGTGCATCCTTCCGCTCGAAGTCCAGGGGTGCCGGGACGGCGTCCTGGTCGGTGCCGGACCGGCGAGCGCGAGTCTGCCGAGTCCGCCGCCGAAACTCACATCGACCCCACCGGTTTCAGTAACCTTGCGTGTTGAATCAGTGGCGGGAAGTCACGGAATTCGAACGTTGCAACTCCCGTGGCAGCCCACTCCCGATCGATCTTGTTGGCTGAATGGCCGGTTTCCGCCGCCTCGTTAATCGGCCGGAAACAACCCGCGCGGGGGCGGCCGGGCGCCCTCGCGCTACTCGCCAGTATCGTCGGGGCGCGCGACGCGGCTCGACGAGGAGAGGCGGGAGTTGGCGATGGCCAAGCACTGGGCGGACTTCCAGTACGAGATCTACCTGAACGGCATGACGGGCGCGGTCCCCCGGCTGCCCACCGACCTGACCAGGCTGGAGGAGCTGACCGAGCGGCGCCTCGGCCCGGGCCCGGTCGGCTATGTCGCGGGCAGCGCGGGGGACGGCAGCACGGCCCGCGCCAACCGGGCGGCGCTGGACCGGCGCCGGATCGTGCCGCGGATGCTGCGGAACGTGGCGGAGCGTGACCTCACGGTCGAGGTGCTGGGCCGCACCCTGCCCGCCCCGCTGGCGCTGGCGCCGGTCGGGGTGCTGTCGATCATGCACCCGGAGGCGGAGCTGGCCGCCGCGCGGGCCGCCGCGGCGCAGGGCGTGCCGTTCACGCTGTCCTCGGCGTCCAGTACGCCCCTGGAGGAGGTCGCGGCGGCGATGGGGGACGCCGAGCGCTGGTTCCAGTTGTACTGGGCCAGGGACCGCGAGGTCACGCGCAGCTTCCTCGACCGGGCGAAGGCGTCCGGCTTCTCGGTGCTGGTCGTCACCCTCGACACCCCGCTGCTCGCCTGGCGCCCGCGCGACCTGGACCAGGCGTACCTGCCGTTCCTGCACGGCGTGGGCACCGCCAACTACTTCTCCGACCCGGCGTTCCGCGCGGGCCTCGCCAAGCCGCCGCACGAGGACCTCAACGCCGCGGTGATGCACTTCGTCGGCATGTTCGCCGACCCCGGAAAGACCTGGCCGGACCTCGCCTTCCTGCGGGAGCACTGGGACGGCCCGATCGTCCTGAAGGGCGTCCTGCACCCGGACGACGCCCGGCTCGCCGCCGACGCCGGGATGGACGGGGTGGTGGTCTCCAACCACGGGGGCCGCCAGGTGGCCGGTGCGGTGGCGGCGGCCGACGCGCTGCCCGCGGTGGCGCGGGCGGTGGGCGACCGGCTGACGGTCCTCTTCGACAGCGGGGTGCGCACCGGCGACGACGTCTTCAAGGCCCTCGCCCTCGGCGCCCGCGCGGTCCTGCTGGGCCGCCCGTACGTCTACGGCCTCGCCCTGGACGGCCAGCCCGGCGTCGAGCACGTCATCCGCTGCGTCCTGGCCGAACTCGACCTCACCCTGGCCCTGTCGGGCCACGCGGTCCCGGGCACGGTGGGGGCGGGGGACGTGGTGGAAGCCTGAGGGTCTCCGGCGGGCGGGGCCTCGTGCCGCCCGCCCGCCGGACCGACGTCAGGCCCTGCGGCCCGGGAGTTCCACCCGGCGGGCCGACGGGCCCTCCGTGCCCGTGACCGACAGCGGGTCGGGGCTGGCCGACGGGGAGCCGGTCAGCCAGCGCTGGCCGTCGGAGCCGTCACGGACCTTGACGACGATGTCAGCGCCCGGCGCGTCGGTGGTGGCCGCGAGGGCGAGCTGCTCCTCCCAGCGGGTCAGCAGCTCGCCCCGCACGGTGAGGTCGTAGCGCACGTCGACCCCGCGCTCCACGTCGGCGGCGGCGCACTCACCGAGGATGACGACCCCGGCGTCCGCGTGCGAGTCCAGGCACAGCCGCGGCTCGGCGACGCTCCGCAGCAGCCCGTCGTCCTCGTACGACCACTGCTGGCCGCGCGCGTCGGAGCACGGCGCCAGCTCGGTGCCCGCCCCGGCCCGCACCGCGCCGCGCACCGCGAGGCACAGGTCGGCGGCGGCGTTGCGCAGCCCGATGCGGCGTACGGCGCCGGGCAGCGCGGCGCTGTCGGGCGGCGCCGACACCCCCGGCTGGGCCTGGCGCCCGGTGGCCGCGCTGCTGGAGGCCGCCGGGTCGGCGTCACCGTCGTAGGACCACAGGTTGGCCACCAGGACGGTGGCGAGGATTCCGGCGGAGGCGACGCCGACGCCGGTGAGCAGGGCGCGCGGGGTGGGCAGCACGACCGGGGTGGGGAGGCGGGCCAGCAGCCGGTGGCGCCGGGCCCGGCCGCCGTGCCGCCCGGAGCGGCGGCCACGCGGGCCCTGGGAGCCGCGGGCGGGCCGGGAGTCTAGGTAGCGGCGGGCGCCCCAGCCCAGTACGGCCTCCGCGAGCAGCGCCCCCAACCCGCTCTCCACATGGCTGAGTTGCTCCGCCGCGGAGCGGCAGTAGCGGCAGTCGTCGAGGTGCTCCTGCACGTCCGGCAGCAGGGTGCCGCCGCGGCGGATCGGCACGTCCAGGAGTCGGTTGTAGTAGCCGCACTCCTTGCTCGGCGCGAGTTCCCGGTGGGCCCGTACACAGCCCTCGCGGAATTTGTCCCGGGCCTGTTCCAGGGCGGCCGAGGCGCTGTGGGTGTCGATGCCCAACAGACCGGCCGGTACGGAAATCGGCTCCGCCTCGACCTCGGTGTGCCAGAGCAGACAGCGGGCGACCGGGGTGAGGCCGAGGAATGCCCGTTCGGCCAGCTTGCGGTTTTCCGGCGTCAGGGAGCCCGCCGCGCGCATACCGCGGCCCCCGGCGGGTTTCAGCAGTTCCGGCAGTACGCCGGATATCTGGTCGTCGGCGGACCAGCGGCGGACCGTGTCGCGCACGGCCACCAGCAGCAGGGGCCGCAGCGCGACGCCCGGCTCGCCCAGCGTCAGCCGGTCGAAGACCTGGTGGAAGGCGGTGCCGGTGACCATCGAGGCGGCCTGGGCCGAGGAGGCGAGACAGATGACGGCGTATTCGTGCACCGGCTGCCAGTGGCGCGCCATCAGCAGGCCGGTGGAGTGGGCGACCTCGTCGTCCGCGGCGCCGGTGAGCCGGGCCGCGAGGGCCTCGTCGGACTCACCGGGCGCCGCACCGGGCGGCGGATAGGGAGGTCGAGGGGGGTGGGGGGTGGGCACTTGAGCGGATTCCTTCCCACGCGCGCGTGGACACACATGAGTTCTGTCGCCGAAAAGGGGGCGCCTTATTGGTGCGTACCTTTTTGGCGGTGAGCGGGGTGCGTGAATTCACCTTTGGCACTCCGGACCCGGTTCAACAAGTCCGCGAGCGCTGGCAATTGCCCCCCGCATGGCGGGTTCACCCTCGCACAGGTCACTCATGACCAACAAGGCACTTGGGCAACATCGGTTTCACTGAAAGTGAGTCAATTGGCGGGCGCCTCACCAGCGGGTTCGCACCGGCATTCGATGTTCCCCGCGCCCCGTGTGAATCACGCGCACACACCGGCGCCCCGCGCACGCTCCCGCCCACGCCGCCCCGCGTAGTCCGATGGAACCCGGCCCTCTCGGAGGCCCCGCGCAGGACGGCGGCTCTCCTGCGCGCGCTGGGCCGACCAGGGCCTGTCGTTTGGATCATGCCGCAGACGCGGGGTCTGATCATCCACCGCCGATGCCCTGCGGCCTGACCCAAACGACAGGCCCTGGTCCCGCTCCTCCCGCCCTCGGCCAGGCGGCCCCGAAAAGCACGGTGCCCGGGTCAGATCTGCCAGGACCTGAGCCGGTCGGCCGCCGCGTAGACGTCCGCCTTGCCGTCGATCAGGTCGCGGGCGAGGTCCACCAGGGCGCCGTACGGCGGGTCGATGCCGACGCCGCTGACGAACATGTACGCCACGGCGGTCGCGCACGCGAAGCGGGCGTTCGCCGACGGCAGGGGCTTGAGCAGGGCGAGGGTGTGCAGCAGGGCGGCGGCCCGCCACGCCGGGTCGGAGTCCACGCCGAGCCGGGGCGGGTCGACCCGGTGCCGGGCGACGGCGGCGACCAGCGCCGAGAAGTCGTTGACCGTGGGCTGGTCCGGCATGACCTCCTCGTGGCGCTGGAGCAGCCAGGGCACGTCGATATGGACGACGGGAGGTGTCATGGGTCAGGCGGCCCGTCCCTCGCCCTTGGCGGGCGGCTCGTCGTCGGGGAAGGCCTCCGCGAACTCGTCGGCGTGCGCGGCGAAGAACCGGCGGAACGCCTCCGCGCCTTCCTGGAGCGCCCGGTGGCGGGCGATGTCGGCAGCGGCGGCCTCACGCACGAGGGCCTTCATCGACGTACCGCGCTCCTTGGCGATCTGTCGCAGGTCCTCCAGCTCGCGCTCGCTGAACTCCACATTCAGAGCTGGCATGACATCACGGTACCGCTCGGGTACTTACCCGTAAATACCACCAGCTCAGGATGGGTACGGCACGGTACCGAGGCAAGCCGAACCCGGTCCGTTTCGTTCGAAAGCGATGAGACGCGCGTCACATTCGTGTCGACGACTGTCACATTCCGGAACCCGCACGGCCTCCCAGCCGTGAGCACACCACCGCGAGCTGCTGTTCGGCGTCGTCTACAACGTCCTCGGCAGGGTCGCCGACACCGACGACGTGCTCCAGGAGACCTGGCTGTCCCGGACGGCCCGGCTGAACCGCTCCCCCTGGCCGAGGTCGCCAACCCGCGCGCCTACCTGGTCCGCAT
Organism: Streptomyces flavalbus; assembly: GCF_042674625.1. NCBI lineage: Bacteria > Bacillati > Actinomycetota > Actinomycetes > Kitasatosporales > Streptomycetaceae > Streptomyces > Streptomyces flavalbus. Next base: position 7,232,794 of record NZ_JBHTEB010000001.1, on the reverse strand, counting down.
CGCCGTCAACCACGCCCTGGGGCGGCGCGCCAGATCAGCCGCCGCCAGGAGACCTACGTCGGCCCCTGGCTGCCGGAACCCCTGCTCACCGACGTCCGGGACACCGCGACGGCCGCCAGCGACGCCGCGGACCCGGCGCTGCGCGGCGCGTCGGTCTCCCTGGCGATGCTGGTGGTCCTGAAGTCCCTCACCCCACTGGAGCGGGCGGTGTTCGTGCTGGGCGAGGTGTTCGGCTACGCGCACACCGAGATCGCGGAGATCATCGACCGCACCCCCGGGTACGCCGGGAGGCCACCGAACGGTTCGTGCGGGCCGCGCTCGGCGGGGACGTCGCCGCGCTGATGGAGATCCTCGCCCCCGACGTCACCGTCTGGACGGACGGCGGCGGCCTCCCCGGCGTCTCGGCGCTGCGCCCGGTGCGCGGCCGGGACAAGGCCGTGTGCCTGCTCACCGGCTACGCCGAGCGGCACGGCTCCGGCCTGGAGCTGCGCTACCGCCGCGTCAACGGCGACGACGCCGCGGTGGTGTTCGCGCACGGCTCGCCGTACGCCGTGATGGTCATGGACCTCACCACCGACGGCGAGCGGATCTCGGACGTCTATCTGGTCACCAACCCCGACAAACTCACCCATGTCCGCGACAGCGCGGACGAGCCCGGCCAACCCGGGAATGCCAACGACGCCTGAACATCTCGGCGTCGGGCTCCGTACAAGTACGGACGGTCGCCATGACCAGGTCGCCGCCCCCACACTCGTAGGAGTCCATCCGTGAGACGCAACACGCGCAGACGCCCCACCGGCGCGCGACGCGCGACATTCGCAGCGGTCGCCCTCATGCTCGGCGGAGGAGGGCTGGTGGGGGTGAACGTCTACGCCTCCGCCACCGGCAGCGGGGAACGCGTCCTTCTGGACGGGGGCCGCGCCGCCACCATCGACTGCCCCGACGTCGGCGAGCGGCTCACCGAGGTCCCGGACGACGCCCGCGCCGACGTGGACCGGGAACTCGCCGCCCTGGACCAGCAGGTGGCGGACGCCTACCAGCGGCTCCAGGAGGCGGCGGCGGGGGGCGGCGCGATCGACCCGGCGGCGATCACGGACCCGCTCAAGGAGCAGCGCGGTGCGTCGATCGGCCGGATCACGGCGGCCGTCGACCGCTCCGGCGAGTCCCCGCAGGGGCTGGCGGACCTGGCGACCTGCGCCGTGAGCGTCACGCGGGCGGAGCCGGAGCAGGGGGAACAGACCGGCGAAGGTGCGGGTGAAGGCGCCGGTGACGGCGGTGACGGGCAGGCCGGGAACGGTCCCGTCGCCGCCGACTACGCCGACATCACCTCGGTGCAGCCCACCGCGCGGCGCCCGCGCCCGCGGGACGGCGCCTCCCGCGGCACCTTCACCACCAGCTGCGGCGTCAACGAGAACGGCCTGTTCAACTCCGACAACATCATCGTCGCGCCGGGTGTCTCCAACGGCGCCCACCACTTCCACGACTACATCGGCAACCAGTCCAACACCGCCTTCGCCAGCGACGAGGACCTCGCCAACGCCGAGACGAGCTGCGCCAACCCCGGCGACAGGTCGACGTACTACTGGCCGGTGCTGCGCCTGCGGAACGGCACCGTGGAGCGGGACGCCGAGTCCCCCGGCGGCGGGATCGAGGGCAACGCCGGTGAGATCGTCACGCCCGCCGAGGTCACGCTGACGTTCGAGGGCAGCCCGGTCAGCGAGGTCACCGCGATGCCGAGGCTGCTGCGCATCATCACCGGCGACGCCAAGGCGTTCGTCAACGGCACCGCCAACGCCAACGCCTCCTGGAGCTGCACCGGTTTCGAGGACCGCCAGCTCAGGGACAAGTACCCGCTGTGCCCGGACGGCAGCGCCGTGGTGCGCACCTTCCGGTTCCAGAGCTGCTGGGACGGCAGCGGCATCGACAGCGCCAACCACCGCACCCACGTGGCCTTCGCCGACGCCGAGGGCCGCTGCCCGGAGGGGTTCCGGGCGATCCCGCGACTGGTGCAGCGGATCGTGTACGACGTGGCCGCGCCGAGCCTGGACGACGGCGGCCGGACGACGCCGCTGTTCGCGGTGGACTCCTTCCCGGAGCAGTTGCACAAGCCGGTCACGGACCACGGCGACTTCGTCAACGTCTTCGACGAGGAGCTGATGGACGCGATGGTCGGCTGCATCAACAGCGGCCGGGACTGCGACTCGACCGACCTGCCGGACGACGCGCCCACGCCTCCCGCCGAGGAGCCGACCGAGGACCCGAGCGAGGCGCCCGGTGAGGAGCCCAGCGAGGAGCCGAGTGAGACACCCGGCGAGGACCCGAGCGAGTCGCCCCGCGAGACGGCCCAGCCGACGCGGGACCCCCAGGAGTCCGACGAGCCGGAGGCCCCGCAGAACACCGACCGCGCCGAGCACCCCGCCGACCAGGGCAACAAGGGCGACGTGACGGCGCGCCCCACGACCGCCTCCCCCAAGATCCGCACCTCACCTCCGGCCACCGCCCGCCCCTCCGACGACGGCAATGCCGCCGCGGCGCAGGTCAGCACCGCGCCGAGCCCTGAGCGGAGCGAGTCGCTGACCGCGCCCCAGACGGTCGGCGGCGGGCTGGCCGAGACGGGCGCGAAGCTGTGGCCCGCGGCCATCGGGACCGTCCTGCTGATCGGCGGCGGACTGCTCCTGCTGCGGACGTCACGGGGCAGGCGCACGGTGTGAACCGGGCACCCCGGCGCCACTGGTGATTTACGCGGTGCCGGGCATCGGGCGGGTGGCGAGACTGCGGTGACCTGCCCGCCCCTTCCGCACGGAGGTGCAGATGCCCGGCCCGCTCACCACTCCCCCGGCCAGGAACGGCCCCTTACCGCGCTGGACCACCCGGCTCGGCGCGCTGATCGCCGCGCTGCTGCTGTCGGCCGTCGGGATGGCCGCCGTACCCGCCCGGGCGGCCGACGGACCGACCGTCACGACCCACTACGGCCAGGTGCGGGGGACGGCGGACGAGACCGCCGCCTCCTACCTCGGCATCCCGTACGCCGCGCCGCCGGTCGGCGCGAACCGGTGGAAGCCGCCGTCCCCGCCCCGCCCCTGGACCGGCGTGCGGGACGCGACCAGCCCCGGCAACCCCTGTGTGCAGGCCCTCACCCCCACCCCCTGGGGCAACCTGGCGGGTCCGGGCACGCCGAGTGAGGACTGCCTGTACCTGAACGTCTACACGCCCGCGAAGCGTTCCCTCGTCAAGCGCCCGGTGATGCTGTGGATCCACGGCGGCGGCTACACCGTGGGCTCCGGGACGTTCTACGACGGCGCCGAGCTGGCCGCCCGGGGCGATGTCGTCGTCGTGAACTTCAACTACCGGCTCGGCGCGTTCGGCTACCTGGCCCACCCGGACCTGGCGAAGGAGTCGCCGCTGGGGCTGTCCGGCAACTACGGGCTGCTCGACCAGCAGGCGGCGCTGCGCTGGGTGCGGCAGAACGTCGCGGCGTTCGGCGGCGACCCCGGCAACGTGACGCTCTTCGGTGAGTCGGCGGGCGGCGGCAGCGTCTGCCAGAACCTCGTCTCGCCGCGCACGGTCGGCCAGTTCGACCGGGCCATCGCCCAGTCGGGCTGCGGGTTCCCGCTGCCCACGCAGGAGTCGCAGGAGAGCAACGGCACGGCCTGGGCCGACGCGCTGGGCTGCGCGGACGTGGCGTGCCTGCGTGCCAAGCCCGCCGACGTGCTGCTGCGGGCCGCGCAGTCGCCGACGGCCCGCTGGACGCCCAACGTCGACGGGGTGCTGCTGCCCGAGCAGGTGACGGACGCGCTGGCGGCCGGACGGTTCCACCGGGTCCCGGTGCTCCAGGGCACCACCGCCGACGAGGGCAGGCTGTCGGTGGCCACCGCCTACGACCTGGCGGGACGGCAACTCACCGCGGCGGGCTACCCGGTGGCGGTCCGCGCGGCCTACGGCGAGCGGGCCGACGCGATCCTGGCCCGCTACCCGCTGTCGGCGTACGGCACCCCGGCGGAGGCGCTCGGCGCGGTCTTCACCGACTCGCAGTTCGCCTGCCCGCAGTCCCGCACGGCCGACCTGATGGCCCGTTACGTCCGCTCCTACCAGTACGAGTTCGCCGACCGGCACTCCATGGACTACCTGGACCTGCCGCTCAGCTTCCCCATCGGCGCCCCGCACGGCTCGGAGATCCGGTACGTCTTCGGCGGGGTCTCCGGCACCCCCGGGCAGAACGCCCTGGCGGACCGGATGCTCGGCTACTGGACCAACTTCGCCCGGACGAGCGTCCCGTACGCCGCGGACGCCCCGTACTGGGCCACGTACCCGAAGGTGCAGAACCTCGCACCGGAGGCGATCACCTCGGGGACGACGTTCCCGCGGGACCACAAGTGCGACCTGTGGAGCCAGCCCGCGTCCTGAGCACCTGGTAGGACAGGCGCTGGGCCCGGCCGGGCTCAGCGCCTCGCCACGAACACGTGCGCGGCGACCGGCGCGGGCAGCTCGGCCGCCGTACCGCCGTCGCCGACCGTCACCCCGCCGGGCGACGGCGTCACGCGCACGACCGCGCCGGGCCGCGCCCCCGCGCGGCGCAGGGTGAGCATCAGCCGGGGGTCGGTCTGCACCGGCTCCCCGATCCGCCGTACGACCACGCTCGCGCCGTCCGGCCCGGGCGCCAGGTCGCTGAGGCTGACCAGGCCGTCGCCGAGGAACGCCGCCACGGCCCCCGTCTCGCCCAGTTCCGCCAGGCCCGGGATCGGGTTGCCGTACGGCGACTCGGTGGGGTGGCCCAGCAGTTCGAGGACGCGACGCTCCACGGCCTCGCTCATCACGTGCTCCCAGCGGCAGGCCTCGGCGTGCACCTGCTCCCACTCCAGGCCGATCACCTCCACCAACAGGCACTCCGCGAGGCGGTGCTTGCGCATCACACGGGTGGCCAGCCGACGGCCCTCGTCGGTCAGCTCCAGGTGCCGGTCGTCCGCGACGCGCAGCAGGCCGTTGCGTTCCATGCGGGCGACGGTCTGGCTGACGGTGGGTCCGCTCTGGTTGAGCCGCTCGGCGATCCGGGCCCGCATCGGGACCGCGCCCTCCTCCTCCAGCTCCAGGACGGTGCGGAGGTACATCTCCGTGGTGTCGATCAGTCCGGACATCCGGTCCCCTACTCGTGGTCGGCGGTCGGGCCGTCGGTCAGGACGGCCGCGGTCGTGGTGAGGTGCTGGGCGAGGAGGTCGGCGGCGGTGTCGGCGTCGCGGTCCAGGGCCGCCTCCTCCAGGCGCCGGTGCTCGGCGGCGCCGTCGCGTCCGGGGGCGCGCCGCGCCGACCAGCGGCGGGCCAGCTCGCTGGCCGTCCAGAGCCGGTCGCAGGTGGCCAGCAGGACGGGGTTGCCGCAGCCCTCCAGCAGGGTCCGGTGGAAGACCCGGTGGACCTCGGCCCAGGCGGCGCTGTAGTGCTCGCCCTCCCCCGGCAGGTAGGCCGGGGTGCGGGCCAGCCGGTGGTGGGCGGCCCGGACGCGCGCCTCCCACTCGACGTCGCCGCGTTCGACCGACATCCGCAGCACGACCGGCTCGATGGTCCGGCGGGCCTCCGCGATCTCCTGCCAGCGGCGGTCGGAGAAGGCCGGGACGGCGAAGCCCCGGTTGGGCAGCCGGTCCGCGAGCCCGTCCCCGACCACCCGGACGAGCGCCTCCCGCACGACGGCCAGGCTGACGCCCCGCTCCTTGGCGATGTCCTGCGGTTTGAGCGGATCTCCGGGGGCGTGGTCGCCGCGCATGATCGCGTCGCGCAGGTGTGCGTAGACCTGCTCGGAGAGCATCTGCTTCCCCGACGGGTTTCCTGCGGGGTTTCCCGCGGGGCTCTCCGGCGGGGCGGAGATGTGGGATGTCTGCTTCATGGACGTCAGCATAGACGATCCAGCGGATAATCGATTATCGGTGTTATGGTCGATTCAGAGTCGCTCCACGGCTCCGCGTCACCGCATCCCCGCATCCCCGAGAGGAACCACACGATGAGCGCCAACGACCCCTTCGCCCGCCTCCCCGAGGCGGCCTCCTTCACCGTCACCAGCACCACCGTCGACGACGGCGCCCCCTGGCCGATCGAGCAGTACTCCGGGATCTCCGGCGTCCCCGGCGGGAAGGACGCCTCGCCGCAGCTCTCCTGGAGCGGCGCCCCGGAGGGCACCAGGAGCTACGCCGTCACGGTGTACGACCCCGACGCCCCGACCGGCTCCGGGCTCTGGCACTGGGCGGTCGCCGACATCCCCGCCACCGTCACCGAGCTGCCCGAGGGCGCGGGCGACGACACCGGCTCGGGGCTGCCCGAGGGCGCCTACCAGCTCCCGAACGACGTGCGGGCGAACCGCTTCATCGGCGCCGCGCCGCCCGCCGGGCACGGCCCGCACCGCTACTTCGTCGTGGTGCACGCCCTCGACGTCGAGTCCATCGGCGTCCCGGCCGACGCCACCCCGGCCGTCCTCGGCTTCACGATGTCGGGTCACGTCCTCGGCCGCGCGGTCCTGACCGCCACCGCGGAGACGCCCGCCTGAGGCGCCTTCCGGGTGCGGGGGCGAGGCGGCTGTGGACCATGGGAGGCATGGTGAACGCCGAGAAGTCCACCGCACTGCCCGAGCGGGCCCGCCGCGCGCTCGCCTCGTCGGGCGTGTGCCTGCTGACCGCGGCCGAGGTGTCGGCGCACGTCGGGACGGACGCCGCCGGGTGGGCGGACTTCGCCCGGCACTGGGAGGAGCTGGCGCCCGACCCCTACGCCGCCGAACGCGGCACCCAGCGCACGCGCCGCTACGGCCGCTTCCGGCTGGCGGACGGCACCGGGGACCTCACCCCGCTGCCGCACCGGGCGTTCGTGCAGCCGGAGGCCAGCAATCCGCTGTACGTCACCGTGGACCGCCACTTCGAGCCGCTGACCGACGCCTTCGCCGCCGACCCCGTGCTGCGGGCGCTGCTGCGCCTGCTGGGCGGGGCGGCGGCGGACCTGGCGGACGTCGAGGCGTGGGAGGCCCAGGTGCACCCCTTCCGGGTGCTCGCGCGGGCCGGTGGCGCCGGGGAGCCGACGCCCGAGGGCCTGCACCACGACGGCGTCACCCTGGTCTCCGCGCTCCTGGTCGACCGGCGCAACGCCTCCGGCGGCCAGACCTGCGTCGTCGGCACCGACGGCGAACCGCTGCTGGAGACGACGCTGAGCGAGCCCGGCACCCTGCTGCTCGGCGACGACCGCCGCACGGTGCACGGGGTCTCCCCCATCCGCCCGGTCGACGACACCGCACCGGCCTGGCGGGACGTTCTGGTGGCCACCCTGATCCCGGCCGGGAGGGACTGAACCGTCCCTCCCGGCCGGGGGTGACCAGCGACCGGCGGCTAGCCCTGGTCGGCGACGAACGCCGCCATCCAGGCCAGGGCCGCGTTCCAGTTGATGGTCAGCTCGTTGGTCGACCAGGACTGGATGTCGTCGATGTAGCAGAACTGGCCGACGCAGCCCTGGAGCTTCGCCTGCGCGAGCGGGTCCTGGATGCTGGAGTTGGGACCGCCCGCGAGGGAACCGGCGGGCGGGTGGGGCAGGTTCGGGTCGAGCTGGTGGGCGTACCAGCGGCTGTGCTGGTTCTCGGCGCTGACGTCGCCGTAGCCGGTGACGTAGGACAGGTTCAGCGCGTTGCGCCCGAGGACGTAGTCCATGCTCTGCACGGCCCCGTCGCGGTACTTCGACGCGCCGGTGATGTCGTAGGCGCTGGCGATGACGACGGCGTTGTTGAGGACCTGGTGGTTGGAGCCCCAGTCGTAGACGTTGCCGTCGGGGGCGTACGGCATCCCGTACGGCTGTGCCTTCAGGGTGGCGAGGTAGCGGTCGGCGCCCTTGACGACGGACTGGCGGACCTTGTCCCGGCCGGGGAGCCGGTTCGGCACGGTGGCGAGGTCCAGGCGGCCCGCCGCGGCGGTGCGTGCCCAGTCGAAGCCGGTCGCGCCGAAGATGTCGGCGGTGTGCACCGGCGAGTCCAGGACGTACCGCTCGAACTGCTTCTCACCGGTGGTGAGGTACAGCTGGGACGCGGCCCAGTAGAAGTCGTCGCTGGCGTCGGTGTCCGGGTAGGCGCCGCCGCCGACGCCGTCGTTCGGGTCGGGCAGCAGGTCGGGGTGGGCGAGCGCGGCGGCCCAGGCGGTGCGGGCGGCGGTGAGCAGCTCGGCCGCGAACTTCCGGTCGTAGGGCTTGTAGAGGCGGGCCGCCTGCGCCGCGGAGGCGGCGAGGTTGAGGGTGGCCGTGGTGGTCGGCGGGTGCAGCTCGCGCTTCTGCGGGTCGGCGCTGGGCATCAGCGGCAGCCCGGTCCACGCCTCGTCATGCACCTTGTGGTGCGCCATCCCGGCGAGCGGCTGCCCGCCCGGTACCTGCATCTTCAGCATGAACTCCAGTTGCCAGCGCACCTCGTCGAGCAGGTCGGGCACCTTGTTGCCGCTCTCGGGGATGGCGAGGGAGCCGTCGCCGAACCGCGCGGGCTGCCCGGTGCGGGCGTGCAGGGCGCGCTCGTAGGTGCTGAGCAGCTCCCAGACGGAGATGCCGCCGTTGACGACGTACTTGCCGTGGTCGCCCGCGTCGTACCAGCCGCCGGTGACGTCGAGGGAGTAGTCGCAGACGCCGGGCTGGCAGGGCACGTCGGCGTCGCCCTGGTTGGGCGCCACGTTGAGGTGACCGGCGGCGCGGCCGTAGCCGGGGCGCAGGTCGTCCCGTATCGCGATGCCGCTGCGCTGGGTGTAGTAGAACTTCACGGCGTCGAGGCGCAGCCGCTCGTAGGCCCGCGCGTCGATGTCGAACGGGCGGCTGGTCTCGCCGTCCGCGACCAGGGTGAGCCCCTTGCCGCGGGCCTTGTAGCCGCTGAAGTCGATGGAGTGCACGGTCTGCGCGGAGGACGCGTCGGTGCCGCGGGGCACGGTCCAGCCGCGGGCGGCCACGGTCCCGTCGGCCCTCTTGAGCTGCCAGGGCAGCCGGGTGGCGGCGTCGGTGACCAGGGTGGCGTTCTTCGGCCCGGCGGGCAGGTAGGCGACCTGGTTGACCCGCACCCGCGGCCCGGTGTCGGGCTCGTACCGCTCCGGGGGCACACCGCCCAGCAGCGAGACGTCGTCCGTGCAGAACCGCCACGGGTCGGCGCTGCCGCCGACCTGGAAGGCGACCTGGGCGCGGGCGGTGTCGACCGGCGAGGTGAACGTGTACGCGTAGGAGTTCCCCGAGACGCTGAGCTGCGGGCTCACCTCGAACCAGGTGTCGTAGGGCGCGTCGGACAGGCCCACGATCGCCCGGACCACGTGCCCGTCGGGCACTCCGTCGGCGTAGAAGGAGAAGCGGTACGACTCGCCCTTCGTGAGGGTGATGTCGTTCTGCCCGATGGTGGCGTCCCACCGGTTCTGGGTGCCGCCGGGCACGTCCGCGCAGAGGCGGCCGTCGGTGAGGTTCGGGGTGACGTTGCTGGTGGTCCACCACGGGTCGAGGGTGGTGTCGAAGGTGCCGTTCCTGACCTGCTCTACCTCGTCGGCCCCGGCGGGGGCGGCGGGCAGCGCGGTCAGGCCCGCCGCCAGCAGGGCTGTCAGGGACAGCAGGGCGGTTCTGGGTCGTTTCACGTCTGGGCTCCTGGAAGGGAGGTGCGGGTGGCGCTCCCGGGCCACCATGCCGTGGGAGCGCTCCCAGATGCGGTCGGAGGCCATCGTTGTGGGAGTCATGACGCACGTCAACGGTCCGGACAGGACCGGTTCGACGGCGCCGTTCGACGGGCGGGGTCCGCGCGTGGCGGAAGATCCACGGCAAACCCCGCGCCCGGACGCATGACGCCGCCGCGTCCCTGGGCACTCGGGGCTTGCCGACCGGTACGGACCAAAAGCACTAGTCTGGAACTCAGGCAACACAGTTGTTCACTGTGCGTGGACGCGATGGAGTGGCGATGGTGAGCCCGGATCACCCGTTCGACGAGGCCGCGACGGCCCGGGTCGCCCTCGACGGCGACGGCATCCTGACCGAGTGGAACGAGGGCGCCCGGCGGCTGCTCGGCTGGACCGCCGCCGAGGTGGTCGGCCACCCCGCCGCGGAGCTGGTCGCCGGTGGTCACCTGAAGCCCGTCAGCGAACTCACCGGCGACCGCCTCGGCGGCACCCTCACCCTGCGCCACCGGGATGGCCGAACGCTCCCCGTCTGGCTGCTCGCGCACCCCCGCACCCCGGGCTGGCTGGTGGTCACCCCCCTGGACGACGCGCCCCCGGCGCCCGGGGACGCGCTGGCCCACATCGACCTGATGCAGTCGCCGTGCGCCATGTCCATCAACGACGAGCACCTGCGGCTGCGCCGGGCCAACGAGGCCATGGCCGCGGTGCTCGGACTGCCCGAGGAACGGCTGCGGGGCCTCAGGCCCACCGACGTGAGCATCCAGCCGCACACCATCGAGCTGGAACGGCACATGCGCCAGGTCATCGCCAGCGGCCAGCGCAGCCACGTACGCCTCTACGTGCCGTTCGGCGGCGACGGCAAGGTCACCGCCTGGCTCGCCCTGATGGCCCCCGTCCTCGACGCCGAGGGCCGGGTGCGGGGGGTGAGCGTGGCCGCGCACGACTTCACCGAGCAGTACCTCGCCCGGGAGCGGCTCCAACTGGTCAACGAGGCCAGCGTCGGCATCGGCACCACCCTCGACGTCACCCGTACGGCACAGGAGCTGGCGGACGTGTGCGTGCCCGCCCTCGCCGACTTCGTCAGCGTCGACCTGCTCGACCCGACCGACGACGGCGACCCGCCGACCCGGCTCACCCCACCGGTGACCCTGCGCCGCGTCGCCCACCGCTCGATCCGCCCCGGCACCCCGGAGGCCGCGATCGCGCTGGGCGACACCGGGGCGTACCCGGCCGAGTCGCCGCAGGCCAACTCGCTGCTCACCGGCCGCACGATCATCGCCACGCTCCCCGACGACGACCTGGAGCGCTGGCTCGCCAAGGACGACCGCCGCCGCGCCCGGACCGCCGAGTACGAGGTGCGCTCCGGCATGTCGGTGCCGATCCGGGCCCGCGGCACCACCCTCGGCATCGCCGTCTTCTCCCGCTACCGGCGCACCGACCCCTTCACCCCGGACGACGCGCTGCTGGCGGAGGAGATCACCGCCCGCGCCGCCGTCTGCGTCGACAACGCCCGCCGCTACTCCCGCGAGCGCGACACCGCCCTCGCCCTCCAGCGCAGCCTGCTGCCGCGCAGCCTCGCGCACACCGCCGCCGTGGCGGCCTCCTCCCGCTATCTGCCCGCCGCCCGCTCCGGAGTGGGCGGCGACTGGTTCGACGTGATCCCGCTGTCCGGGATGCGGGTCGCCCTGGTCGTCGGCGACGTCGTCGGCCACGGCGTGCAGGCGTCCGCCACCATGGGGCGGCTGCGCACGGCGGTGCGCACCCTCGCCGACATCGACCTCGCCCCCGAGGAACTCCTCACCCACCTGGACGACCTGGTGGTACGGCTGTCCGAGGAGACCGGCGGCGACGGCAGCACCGGCGAGGTCGGCGCGACCTGCCTGTACGCCGTCTACGACCCGGTGTCCCGGCGCTGCGCCCTGGCCCGCGCCGGGCACCCGCCGCCCGTGCTGGTGCCGCCGGGCGGCGCGCCCCGGGAGGTGGACCTGCCCGCGGGACCGCCGCTGGGCGTGGGCGGGCTGCCCTTCGAGTCGGCCGAACTGGCGCTGGCGGAGGGCAGTCTGCTCGCCTTCTTCACCAACGGGCTGATCGAGTCCCCGCTCCGCGACGAGAACGCCGCCCGCGCCCTGCTGCGGGAGGCGCTGACCGAGGACTCCGGTTCGCTGGAGCAGACCTGCGACCGGGTGCTGCGCACCCTGATGCCGAAGGACGGCAGCGCCGTCGACGACGTGGCCCTGCTGCTGGCGCGCACCCGCGGGCTGCCGCCGTCGCAGGTCGCCACCTGGGACATCCCCGCCGACCCGGCGCTGGTCGCGCCGATCCGCAAGCAGGTCCTCGACCAGCTCGGCGAGTGGGGCCTCGGCGAGGCCTCCTTCACCACCGAGCTGGTGGTGAGCGAGCTGGTCACCAACGCCATCCGCTACGGCGCCCCGCCGATCCGGCTGCGGCTGATCCATGACGCGGCGACGCTGATCTGCGAGGTCTCCGACACCAGCCACACCGCCCCGCACCTGCGCCGGGCCAAGACCTGGGACGAGGGCGGGCGGGGGCTGCTCCTGGTCGCCCAGCTCACCCAGCGCTGGGGCAGCCGCCACACCACCGAGGGCAAGACGATCTGGGCGGAACTGACGCTCCTCGAACCGGAAGAGGGATGAGCGGTTCCGGACGGGGCACCCGAACGGTCACGGAGCGTGCGTGAGGAGAGCGGGAACATGACGGCTACCGTGTTACCGGCCCGGGGCCGGGCCGCCCTCGTGGGTGCCGTGGCCGTGCTGGCCGTGCTGGCCGTGCTGACAGGGCTCACCGGCTGCGGCACCACGGTCGGCACACCGGGCGCGGCGGACACCCCGGCGCCGCGCGAGGTGAGCCCGGCGGCCTCGGCGTCGGTGAGCGTGCCGAACACCTCGGAGCTGCCCGACATCACCGAGGAGGCCACGGTGCCCGGCGACGCCGCGCACGACAAGGACGACTCCGCCCGCTGCCACACCTCCGAACTGCGCGCGTCGGTGGGCCGCGGCTCGCCCGGCGCCGGGCAGCGGAACTACCCGGTCGTCCTCACCAACGCCTCCGGACGTACCTGCACCCTGCACGGCTACCCGGGCGCCGCGTTCGTCGACAGCGCGGGCGAGCAGCTCGGCCCCGACCCGCGGCGTGACCCGATGGAGGCGACCACCGTCCGGCTGGCGCCGGGGCAGCGGGCCTGGGCGGGGCTGAGCTTCTCCAGCCCGCAGATCAGCGGCGCGGAGACGGCCACACCGGCGGCGCTCCTGATCACTCCGCCGGACGAGTTCGACCAGCTACGGGTGGCGTGGACGGCCGGTCCGGTGCCCGTCGCCGGGAACGCCTCGACGGTGCGCCTGACGGTGGTCCGCCCCGGCACCGGGAGCTGACGGCGGCGCGCCTCAGCGGGGCCCGGCGGCCCGGTAGGCGCCGGGCGGGACGCCGTAGCGCTCGCGGAACACCCGGCTGAAGTGGAAGGGGCTGACGAACCCGGAGGCGGCGGCGACGCGTTCCACGGACAGCTCGGTGCTCTCCAGCAGCCGGGCGGCGTGCCGCAGCCGGGCCTCGCGGAGCGCCCGCATGGGCGACTGCCCCGCCTGCCGGGTGAACAGGTGCGCGAACCGCGACGGCGACAGGGCGACCCCCGCGGCGAGGGAGGCGACGGTGTGCGGGGCGCCCGGGTCGGCGGCGATGACGGCGAGGGCCCGGTGCACCCGGGCGTCGGTGCCGGGCGGGGGCGGCGGGGTGCGGGCGGTGGCGGTGGCGAGCACGACGGCCTCCTCCAGGGCGCCGAGGGCGAGTTCCCGGGCGGCGGTGCCGTGCGCCACGGCGACCAGTTCCCCGGCGTCCACGGCGGTGGGCGGGGCTCCGGTGCCGGTCCAGCGGGCGTCGGCGTGGGTCCGGCGCAGGGCGGCCCCGATCCGGGCGTGCAGCGCGGCGGGCACCGGGGTGACGGCGTACATGCCGTCCCCCACGGCGTACGGCCGCAGCCAGGTCAGCCAGCCCGGCCGGACCTGGCAGTGCGCCCACCAGAACCGCCAGTTCCGGGCGCCCGGCGCCACGCCGTACTCCTGCGCGACCCCGGGCGCGAGCACCAGCAGGTCACCCGCCGCCGCGTGCGCCTCGGCGGCGCCCTGCCGGAGCCGCCCCCGCCCGCCCGTGGTCCACACGACCAGCCAGCTCGCGGAACCGTCCGGCCGGTCCACCCGGTACCCGGCGGTCTCGTCGAACCGTCCGGTCACCAGCAGGCCCGGCGGCGGTGAGGGGTCGCCGGGCGCGGCAGCCACGGGCAGGTCCTCAGCGTTCACGGGCATCCTCCGAAACCGCGTCCCGGCCTAGCGTGGAAGGCGACGCCCCCCGACCCAGGAGGACAGCGATGACAGCCACGGGCATCGACGCCGCCGGTACCCCCATCCTGCCGGAGTCAGCCGTCGCCCGTTTCCGGCAGGACGGCTACACGGTCCTCCCCGGCCTGTTCGCGCGGGCGGAGGTCGACGCCCTGTGCGCCGACCTCGAAGCGCTGCGGGCCACCGGCCGCCCGGTGCCGGGCCACTTCGAGCCCCGCCCGGACGCCACCGGGGACCCGCTGGCCACCCACCCCCGGGTGATGCACCCGCACGAGTTCCTCGACCGCGCGCGGGACGTCCTCCTGGACGCGCGGCTGCGTACGGTCCTTGAGGTCCTCCTGGGCGAGGAGGTGCTGGCCGCGCAGAGCATGTTCTACTTCAAGCCGCCGGGCGCCCGGGGCCAGGCCCTGCACCAGGACAACTTCTACCTGCGGGTGGAGCCGGGGACGTGTGTGGCGGCCTGGCTGGCCTGCGACGTCATCGACCGCGCCAACGGCGGCCTGGAGGTGGTCCCCGGCACCCACCGGATGGACCTGTTCTGCCCGGAGGACGCGGACCCGGAGCTGTCCTTCGCCCGCGAGTACGTGCCCCCGCCGCCCGGCCTCAGCGCCGTGCCCGTCGACATGTCCCCGGGTGACGTGCTGTTCTTCAACGGCAGCCTGGTGCACGGCTCGGGACCCAACCTGAGCGCCGACCGCTTCCGCCGCTCGTTCATCGGGCACTACGTCGGCCGCTCGGCGCGGCGCATCGGGACGTACTACCGGACGGTGGCGATGAGCGGGGAGCGGGTGGTGCTGGCGGAGAGCGAGGGGGCGGGCCCGTGCGGCACGGAGTTCGCCGCGGGCGGGCCTCACTGAGCCGGGAGCAGCCGGAACGTGTTGCCGTCGGGGTCGGCCAGCAGGACGGCGCCGTCCGCGCCGTCGTCGAGGCGCTTCGCGCCGAGGGAGACCAGCCGCTCGGCCTCCGCCTGCTGGTCGCCGTCCGCGGCGAGGTCGAGGTGCAGGTCCTTGCCCGGGTCCGGCATCAGCGGCGGACCGCCCCAGGTGATCTTCGTGCCGCCGTCGGGTGACTGGACGGCGGTCTCCTCGTCCTGGTCCCAGACCAGCGGCCAGCCGAGCGCCGCGCTCCAGAAGTAGCCCACGGCCTGCGAACCGTCGCAGGCGAGCGCCCCGAGCAGGCCGCACCCGGCGAGGAAGCGGTTGCCCGGCGCGAGGACGCAGAACTCGTTGCCCTCGGGGTCGGCGAGCACCACGTGGGAGGCGTCGGGCCCCTGGCCGACGTCGGCGTGGCGGGCGCCGAGGTCGAGCGCCCTGGCCACGATCTCGCGCTGGCCCTCCGGGGACGTGGTGGTCAGGTCGAAGTGCAGCCGGTTCTGGGCGGTCTTGGGGGCCTCGGTGGGGCGAAAGGCGAGGCGGTAACCGGCGTCGTTCCCGGACAGCAGGGCGACGCCGGTGCGGGGGTCGTCGGCCCGCTCCAGGCCGCCGAGGACGCCGGACCAGAAGTGGGCCAGGGGCTCCGGCTGGTGTGCGTCGAAGGAGATCGCGATGAGTCGGCTGGTCATCGCGCCACGATAGGCGCGACTCCCGCGCGGGAGTACCGAATTACGGGTGGTCCTCTTACGGGTGGTCCTCTTACGGGTGGCACCCGCCCTGCCGTTGCTGCCCGCAGGTGACCCGCCCGGCGTGGGTGCGGGCCGGGGGGTGGGGCGGCGCGCATCCTCGGCCCAGGTGACCGGCGCCCGGCCGGTCCGGCCGTGCGGGAGGAAAGCGGTGCCGACACGTTCGCGCTTGCGCTCACTGGTCCGGATGCTGACGGCGGCGGCCGTCCTGACGCTGGCGCTCGGCGGGCCCGCCGAGGGGCGTCCCCTCCCGGCGCGGGCCCCGGCCGCCGAGCCCCCGGCGACGCTGTGCGCGCCCGCGGGCACCCTGCGCGGCGCGGCCGGGCAGCGCGCCACCGTCAGCCTGTGCGCGGGCAGCGGCACCCCGACGCTGGCCGTCTCCGCACCGGCGTCCTGCCACCGGCCCGGCGCCCGGGCCCGCCTGGGCTGTCTGACGTCGGGCAGCTGGACGGCGCGGCGGGACGGCGAGACCGTCGCCTCCGGCACGCTGCCCGGGTCGGCGGCGTACCCCGGGCCGGGGCGGTACGACATCGAGGCCGAGGTGCGGGTGCGCTCCGCCCCCGACGGGGTCGACCTGCGGGGCACGGTGCACGCCACCCTCACGCTGACCGCGCCGAAGGCGGCGCCCACCCACCGGGTGGAGGTCACCGGCGGTCCGCTGCGGCCGGGTGCGACGACCACCCTGACGTACACCGTGTACCGCGACAGCGACCAGGGCGACGGCAGCGCGCGGTTCGGGCTCATCGGTGAGGAGGGCAGCGGGGTGCGGCTGGTCACCGAGGACGCCCGCTGCGTCAACCCGCTGATCGGCCGTCACCCCTCCGACACCCGGCTGCCGCACGCCCTGGACTGCGCCCTCACCGACCTCCAGCCCGGCCACCCGGCCACCGTGACCGTCCGGGTGGCGCTGGACGCACGGTGCTCCACCGTGGTGTCCAAGCTGGGCTACTGGATGCCGCGCGGGCAGGCCCTCTACACCGGCGGGATGCTGGCGGGGCCGACCGTGGGCTGCGCGTAGGTGCGCGGCGTCAGGGCTGGATCGGCATGGACCAGCAGTTGCCGGACGCGGACTTGCCGGAGAGCCGGTCGGTGAGCCAGTCGACCGCGTCGCCCTGGTCGGTGAGGAGGGGGCCGAAGTGGTTGAGCAGCGGGCTGACCACGTTCGGCAGGATCACCGGCTTGTAGGTGACGTTGCCGCCCTTGCGGCACCAGTCGACGGCGAGCCTGCGGGACTGGCCGTGCGGGACGAGGTTGTCGTTGACACCGGTGGCGACGCGCACCGGGCCGGTCGGCTTCAGGTTGCCGATGCGCTGTTCGGCCAGGAAGTCCTGGAGCAGCGGCTCCGCCGCGATGATCTGGCTGATGGACCGGCCGTCCCTGGTCCAGGCGGTGCTGCGCTGGTAGCCGTAGGCGAGGATCGCGTCGCCGACGCAGCGGTGCGCCAGGTCGTCGAGCGCGGCGCGGCCCTTGTCGTTGATGTGCTCGTCGGCGAGGGGGCGCAGCGCGGGCTCGGACTGGAGGAAGCCGTTGAGCGACCAGCCGAGGGCGCCGACGAGTTCGCTGCCGTCGATGGCGGCGGTGACCTCGGTCAGGTCGGCGGGCGGCGCTCCGACGTAGCTGCCGGAGAGGGTCACGTCCGGGGCGTACGTCGGCTGGAGTTCGGCGGCGGAGGCGGTGGCGCCGCCGCCCTGGCTGTACCCGAAGAGGCCGACCGGCGAGGACGCGGTGACCGACGCGCCGCTCAGCGAGCGGGCGGCGCGGACCGCGTCCAGCACGGCGTGACCCTCGTCGACGCGGTTGACGTAGGTGTGCAGCCGGTCGGTGGCGCCGAGCCCGGCGTAGTCGGTGACGACGACGGCGACGCCCTTGGCCAGCAGCCGGTAGACGGCGAGGTCCTCGTAGCCGACGGAGACGGTGTCGCCGTTGATCGTCAGCGGGTACTGCAGGCCCAGGGAGGCGGCGCACTGGTCGCCCTGGCCGAGGGTGCCGGGGGCGACGGCGACGAGCGGGCGCGGTCCGGAGCCGGACCAGGCGGCGGTGGGTTCGATGTAGGCGCCGGTGACGGCGACCGGGCCGCCGCCGGAGTCGGTGGACTTGTACATCAGCCGGGTGGCCCGGCCGGGCAACGGGCCGCCCAGGCTGGGCAGGCTGAGCGCGAGCGGCAGGGGCTCGCTGCGGACGAGGGCGCCGTTGGCCGCGGGCAGGCTGGCGGGCGGGGTGTAGAACGCGGGAACCGTGATGGCGCGGCTGTCGCGCGCGGCTTCCCGCCCGGTCCCGATGGCCGCGGTGGCGGGCAGCGCCTGGGCGGCGAGACAGGCCGCCGCGGTGGCGGTGGTGACCGCCACGGCGAGCAGGCGGGGGCGGCTGCGTGCGGGCATGACTGACCTCCTGGTGACGGCAAGTAGGCAGAACGGACCTTGCTCGCGTCACTCCGGAGTGACGGCCCCGACAGTACCCAGCCTGGGGTTACTGGCGGTAGCACCCAGAAGGTTACGGTTCAGTAATGTGACGCTCCATCAGTGACGACTCCCGCGGCGACACGCGCACGGGGCACCGGGAAAACCGGTTGCCCCCACGGCACCGCGCCCCGCACGATCACGCCATGCCCGCTACCGCACACCCGCTGCCGCCGACCGCCGCCGCCCCCCGTACGCCGGGGACGCGACAGCGGCCGTCCCACCGGGGAGGGCCGACAGCGCCGCGGTCATGACCGGCGCGCTCGTCGCCGGGCTGGTCGCGGGGTACGGCATCGCCGTGCCGGTCGGCGCGGTGGGCACCTACCTGGTGTCCCTGACCGCGCGCACCTCGCTGCGCACCGGCGCCTGCGCGGCGCTCGGCGTCGCCACCGCCGACGGTCTCTACGCCCTGCTCGCCGCCCTCGGCGGCTCCGCGCTCGCCGCCGCGCTGCGCCCGGCGCTGGGGCCGCTGGGCTGGGTCGCCGCGCTGGTGCTGGTCACCCTCGCGGTGCGCGGCGCGGTGACCGCCGTACGCCAGTACCGCGAGCGACTGCGCGCCACCCGGGCGCGGACGCCCCCGCCCGGTCCCGGCCGGGCCTTCCTCGCGCTGCTCGGGATCACCCTGCTCAACCCGACCACCGTGATCTACTTCGCCGCCCTGGTCGTCGGCGCCCGCGCCACGGACGCCCCGCGCCCCGTGGAGCAGGCGGTGTTCGTGCTGGCCGCCTTCGCCGCGTCCGCCAGTTGGCAGCTGCTGCTCGCCGGGGGCGGCGCCCTGCTCGGCCGGACGCTGACCGGGCGCCGCGGGCGACTGGTGACGGCGCTGGTGTCGAGCGGCGTGATGGCGGGGCTGGCGGTGCATATGGTGGTGGCCTGAGCACGCGTACGTGACGAAGGGTACGAAAGCCATGCCTCTCGACGGCGAGTACGAGCCGAGCCCCGCCCAGTGGGTCCGCGACCAGGTCGAGTTGTACGAGAGCTCCGGCGGCACCGAGGGGACGACCCTCCGGGACACCGGGCTCCCCGTGATCATCATGACCAACCGCGGCGCCCGCAGTGGCAAGATCCGCAAGACGCCGCTCATGCGGGTCGAGCACGGCGGGCGGTACGCGGTGGTGGCCTCCCAGGGCGGCGCGCCGCGGCACCCGTTCTGGTACCACAACCTCAAGGCCGACCCGCGCGTCGAGCTCCAGGACGGCCCGGTCCGGCAGGACATGACGGCCCGTGAGGTCACCGGCGAGGAGCGGGAGGAGTGGTGGCGGCGGGCCGTCGCCGCCTATCCCCCGTACGCCGAGTACCAGGAGAAGACGGACCGTCTCATCCCGGTGTTCGTGCTCGAACGGACCGAGCACCAGTAACGCCGGTGAGGGGGGAGCCGGTGCCGTACGGGCCCCGGAGAGAACTCCCGGAGAAATTCTCCGCACGGGTGGCATGAAGCGCCCGGGGCCGGGCACCCGCACCTCATGCCCCGCCGCGTTCCCCCGTCGCGGCGGGGCTTTCCCCTGCCTCCTGCGCGAGGCGGTCGGTGACGTCGAGGAAGACCTGGTCCGCCTCGGGCACGGTGCGGGCGATGGTCCGCTTGATGCGTACGGCGACCTCCTCCACCCGCTCGCTGTCCAGGCCCGGCACCAGGTCGACGCGCGCCGCCACCAGGGTCGTGTCGACGCCGGTCTTCATCGTGAACAGCGCCTCCACGCTGTCGATCTCGGGCTGGGCCCGCAGCACCGCCTCGATCCGGCCGCTGGCCCGCGGGTCGGCGGCCTCCCCGATGAGCTGGTCCCGGGCGTCCCGGCCCAGCCGGTAGGCCACGTAGACCAGCAGCGCGCCGATCGCCAGCGACGCGGACGCCTCCCACACCACCTGCCCCGTCGCCATGTGCAGGGCCATCCCGGCCAGCGCGAGGCAGACGCCGAGCACCGCGGTGCCGTCCTCGGCGATGACCGTGCGCAGGGCGGGGTCCCGCAGCCGGGCGAGGCCGCCCTGGCGGCGCATCTGGTACAGGGCCCGCAGCAGCGAGGCGCCCTCCGCGAGCAGGGCCACGCCGAGCACGACCAGGCCCGCCACATAGCCGCCGAAGGACTCCTCGGTGCCGTTCCTGAGCGCCTCGAACCCCTGGAAGAAGGAGAAGCAGCCGCCCATGACGAAGATGCCGACGGCCGCGAGCAGCGACCAGAAGTAGCGTTCCTTGCCGTAGCCGAACGGGTGCCGCCGGTCGGCGGGGCGGCGGCTGCGGCGCAGCGCGGCGAGCAGGAAGACCTCGTTCAGGCTGTCGGCCACCGAGTGCGCCGCCTCCGACAGCAGCGCGGGCGACCCCGCGGCCATGCCGCCGATCGCCTTGGCCACCGCGATCACCAGATTGGCGGCGAGCGCCACGAGGACGGTGATCCGGGTCCTGCGGTCCGCCTTCCGGTCCTTCGTCATACGCCTTCCGTGGGGTCGGGTCGCCTGTGTCGTCGCCGTGCCGGGGGCCTGCCGGTCACTTCCGCCGAATGCCCCGGACGGGGAAGATCACACGGTGGCGGGCGGAAACGGGGGAAGTCGGGGAACCCGGAGGACGACGACGGGTTCCCGGTGCGGAGGAGAGCGGACCATGAGCGCGGACGGCGACGGCAACAGCGCGTACGGCAGGACCGCCTTCAAGCGGTCCAGGAGCCACTTCGCGGACCGGATCACGGCCGACGGCCGGGACGGCTGGCCGGTGGAGGCGGGCCGCTACCGGCTGGTCGTCAGCCGCGCCTGCCCGTGGGCCAGCCGGGCGGTGGTCGCCCGGCGGCTGCTGGGCCTGGAGGACGCCCTGTCGATGGCGGTGGCGGACCCCGTGCAGGACGACCGTAGCTGGCGCTTCACCCTGGACCCCGGCGACCGGGACCCGGTGCTCGGCATCCGCTTCCTCAGCGAGGCGTACGACCGGCGCGAGACCGGCTACCCGGGCGGCGTCAGCGTGCCCGCGATCGTGGACGTGCCCAGCGGGCGGCTGGTCACCAACGACTACCAGCGCATCACCCTCGACCTCGCCACCGAGTGGACGGCCCTGCACCGCGAGGGGGCGCCCGACCTGTACCCGCGGGCGCGGCGCGACGAGATCGACGCGGTGATGGCGGACGTCTACGAGGACGTCAACAACGGCGTGTACCGGGCGGGGTTCGCCACCGGCCAGCAGGAGTACGAGGAGGCGTGCGCCGGGGTGTTCCGGCGCCTCGAACTGCTCGCGGACCGGCTGGCGGGGCAGCGGTACCTGGTCGGCGACACGATCACCGAGGCGGACATCCGGCTGTTCACCACGCTGGTCCGCTTCGACGCCGTCTACCACGGCCACTTCAAGTGCAACCGCTGGAAGCTGACGGAGAACCGGGTGCTGTGGGCGTACGCACGGGACCTGTTCCAGACGCCAGGTTTTGGAGACACGGTCGACTTCGACCACGTCAAGCGGCACTACTACCAGGTGCACACCGGCATCAACCCGACCCGTATCGTGCCGCTCGGCCCGGACCTCGCGGGCTGGCTGACCCCGCACCACCGGGAGGAACTCGGCGGGCGGCCGTTCGGGGACGGAACCGCGCCCGGTCCGGTGCCCACCGGTGAGGAAGTGCCCGCGCCCCGGTAGGAATGGGGCGCACGGCCCGAACGCAGGAGTGAGGAGACACCAGGTGGCGTACAAGAAGAAGATCCCGTTCGGCTACCAGCCGGTCGGCTGGGTGCTCGGCTGGGCGGGCGGCGCGTTGGCGGGGATCGCCTTCCGCAAGACGTGGAAGGCGATCCGGCACGAGGACGACGCGCCCGACGCGCTCGACCCGGACCGCAAGTGGGGCGAGATCCTGCTGGCCGCCGCGATCCAGGGCGCCATCTTCGCCGCGGTGCGCAGCGCCGTGGACCGGGGCGGCGCCAAGGCCATCGAGCGCTCGACCGGCGTCTGGCCCGCCCGCGACAAGGGCGGCCGGGACTGACCCCGGGGCCGGGAGTGACCGGGGGGCTCAGCCCATCTTGGGCCCGTGCGGTACGGAGCGGCGGAGGCTGAAGGAGTGCCCCGCGGGGTCGGCGTAGGACCGTTCCTCGAACGGTCCCGTCGCGTCCTTGGTCTCCGTGGGGCGCCCGCCGAGGGAGACGATGCGGCGCTCGGCGGCGTCCAGGTCCGTCACCTCGAACTCCAGGTGCGCCTGGAGGGAGTTCTCGGGCCGCGGCCAGCTCGGCGGGGTCGCGTTGACGTCGCGGCGCAGGGCCAGTTGGGTGCCGTCCGGGCTCCTGATCTCCACCCGGTTGGCGGTGACGTGGATCTCCTCGGCGTCCAGCAGCTCCTTGTAGAACTCGGCGAGCTTCTCGGGCTCGGCGCAGTCGAGCACCACGACGCCCGCTTTCACCAGTGCCATGTCTCCTCCGTCGGATCCGGGGCGCGGGGCGGTGGTGCGCCGCGCCCTCCTTCCCACGGTTGTCCCGGCTGGGCGGATTCAGTCGGCCGGGGGACGCGAACGGTCAGCGGGTGAGCTGGAAGGTGCGGCGGTACGCCTGTGGGGAGACGCCGATCGCGGCGTGCAGGTGCTGGCGCAGGGAGGCGGCGGTGGCGAAGCCGACCTCGGCGGCGACGCGGTCGACGGTCAGGTCGCTGGACTCCAGGAGGTGGCGGGCGCGGGCGACGCGCTGCTGGATGAGCCAGCGGCCGGGGCTGAGGCCGACCTCGTCGTGGAAGCGGCGGGCGAAGGTGCGCAGGCTCATCGCGGCGTGCGCGGCGAGGTCCGCCAGGGTGAGCGGCTCACCGAGCCGTTCCAGGGCCCAGGCGCGGGTGGCGGCGGTGCTCGCGGCGCCGGTCTCGGGCACCGGCTGCTCGATGTACTGGGCCTGGCCGCCGTCCCGGAACGGCGGCACCACGCAGTACCGGGCGACGGTGTTGGCGAGCGCGCTGCCGTGGTCCTTGCGCAGCAGGTGCAGGCACACGTCCACCCCGGAGGCCGCCCCGGCCGAGGTGAGGACCTGGCCGTCGTCGACGAACAGCACGTCCGGGTCGAGGTCGATGTGCGGGTACATGCGCCGGAACCGGTCGGCGAGGTGCCAGTGCGTGGTGGCCCGGCGCCCGTCGAGGTACCCGGCGGCGGCCAGCACGAACGCGCCGGTACAGATGGAGACGAGCCGGGTGCCGGGCCGGACGTGGGCGAGCGCGGCGGCGACCGGCGCCGGGAGGCCGTCGGTGACGTACGGCGGCGCGACGGGCGCGACGATCACGGTGTCCGCGGTGGCCAGCGCCTCGGGGCCGTGCTCGGGCGTGATGGTGAAGTCCGCGGCGGTGCGCACCGGTTGGCCGTCGACGCCGCAGGTCAGCACCTCGTACCGGTCCGGGACCATGCCCAGGATGCGGCTGGGGATGCCCAGTTCGAAGGGGTAGACGCCGGTCATGGCGAGGACGACGACCCGGTGGGGAGCGCTCATGGCAGGATTCTATCGGAGCATGACCATCGTGCCATTTCCCCGGCGGGCGGGCGCGGGCAGGCTGGATGACCATGAACACCATGAGTTCCGTTCAGACGATGCGCGCTGTCAGCCAGGACGTCCTCGGCGGTCCCGAGGTCCTGAAGGTGGTCGAGGTGGAGCGGCCCGCCCCGCGACCCAACGAGGTGCTGGTGCGGGTCCGCGCCGCCGGGGTCAACCCGACCGACTGGAAGCACCGGGCCACCGGCGCGTTCCTCGGCCAGCCGCCGTTCGTCCTCGGCTGGGACGTCTCCGGCACCGTCGAGGCGACCGGCGTCGGGGTGGCCGCCTTCCGGCCCGGCGACGAGGTCTTCGGCATGTTGCCCTACCCGTTCGGCCACGGCTCGCACGCCGAGTACGTCACCGTGCCCGCCCGCGCCCTCACCCACAAGCCCACCGCGATCGACCACGTCCAGGCGGGCGCGCTGCCGCTGGTGTCGCTGACGGCCTGGCAGGCCCTGGTGGAGGTGGCGGACCTCCAGGCGGGCCAGCGGGTGCTGATCCACGCGGCGGCCGGGGGCGTCGGCCATGTCGCGGCGCAGCTCGCCAAGTCCCGTGGCGCCCAGGTGATCGGCACGGCGAGCGCGGGCAAGCACGACTTCCTGCGCGACGTCGGCGTCGACGAGGCGGTCGACTACCGCTCGACGGACTTCACGGAGGCGGTCCGGGACGCCGACGTCGTCCTGGACACCATCGGCGGCGACTACGCGCTGCGCTCGCTGAAGGTGCTGCGGCCGGGCGGGGTGGTGGTGTCGATCCTGCCCGTGGGCTCCCAGGAGTTCTACACGGAGGCGGAGCGGCTCGGCGTCCGCGCGGTGCGGATGCTGGTGGACGCCGACCGCACCGGCATGGAGGAGGTCGCCCGGCTGGCCGCATCGGGCGCGCTGCGCGCCACGATCGCGGGCGCCTTCCCGCTCGCCGAGGCCGCCAGGGCGCACGAGCTGGGCGACACGGGCCGCACGACGGGGAAGCTGGTTCTCGTCATGGACTGACCGGCGACGCGCTCCCGCCCTCGCGGTGAACTCCCTTACGCTCGGCTGGAATTCAACGACATATGTCAACTGAACATGCTGGAATTCACTCCATCGAGGGTAACTTGCAGGGCGGGAACCGTTGTGAAGCAGCCTGGAGGCGATGTCGTCGTGGGGCAGGAGGCCGCGCCGCTCACCCGGCATCTGCGCGTGCTCCAGAACGGTGGTCACACCGTCCTGGAGTTCCGCGGTGAGATCGACATCCTCGCGGCGGCGGAGATCGGCCCGCAGCTGGACGCGGTGACCGGGCAGCCGGGCTGCCGGATCGTGATCGACCTGCGGGGGGTGGAGTTCTTCGACTGCTCCGGGCTGCGGCTGCTGCACCGCGCCCGGGGCCGGGTGCGCGAGCACGGCGGCCAGCTCTCGCTGGTCTGCACCCATCCGCTGACCCTGCGGGTCCTGCGCATCACCGGCCTGCACCGACTGCTGCCCCCGCTGCCCACCCTGGAGGCGGCCCTCGGCGGCCCCGGCGCGCCCTCCGGCTCCTCCTGACCGCCGCGCCCCCGCGCGACTCCCCCATGGGTCGTACATCAGTCAACGAGCTGGTCTGGCAGGGGAATTGGGGGGCATCCGGTCAGTAGGAAGGAGGGCCGTCCATGACGACTCCCATCAAGCGCCTCCCGGCGCGGATGCCCGGCTGGGCCAAGGTGCTGAGCGCGCTCGCGCTGGTGCTCGTCCTGCTCTTCGCCGGTTTCCGGCTGAGCGTGGTCCCGGGCCTGAAGGACTTCTTCGGCACCGAGACCGAGGACCGCTCGGGTCCGGCCCTGCTGCAGTCCATCAAGGACATCAGCCGTTACGACGCCGCCTCCGGCAACTTCCAGATCGTGGTGGACCTGGAGAAGGACACCAAGTTCGTGCCCGACGCGATCCGCGGGTCCCGCACCCTGTACGTCGGCGCGGGCACCGTCGACGCCTACGTCGACCTCGGCTCGGTGGGCGAGCGGGACGTCACGGTCAACGAGGACCGTACGACGGCCAGTCTGCGCCTGCCGCACGCGAGGCTCGGCAAGCCCGCCCTCGACCCCGACCGCTCCTACGCCGTCTCCAAGCAGCGCGGGCTGCTCGACCGGCTCGGGGACGTCTTCTCGGACAACCCCAACAGCGAACAGGCCGTGCAGCGGCTCGCCGTGCGGCACATCGGTCAGGCGGCGCGGGAGAGCGAGCTGACCGCACGCGCCGAGAAGAACACCACCGACATGCTGGAGGGCCTGCTGGGCTCCCTCGGCTTCGAGGAGGTGCACGTCACCTACGGGTCGGCCACCGCGCAGCCGCGGCCCTGACGCCCGCCGGGCGCCCACCGCGTCCGCCGTTCCGCAGCACGCCCAGGGAAGTTCCAGACAGGAGGACCGAATGGCCCGTGCGGCCCTGCGTTCCCTCGTACCGTCCCGGCTGCGTCCCGCGAGGCCGCCGGGCGAGTCGGAGCCGGACCCCGCGCCGAAGGCCGCGCCGAAGCCCCGGCGCCGTCTGCTGCCGCTGCTGGCGCGGGTGCTGGCGATGACGGTGGCCTTCGTGTTCATGGTGGCCTTCGCCATCGTGCTGGCCCGGCTGACCCTCCAGCCCTCCCCCGCCTCGGAGGCGCTGACCCACAGCAACCTGCGCCCGGGACGCTCGGTGCGGGCCTACCTCGACCAGCCCGAACTGCGCGACGCCGTCAAGCAGATCGGCGGCAACCTGCTGCTCGGCGTCCCCTTCGGCGTGCTGGTGCCGGTGCTCGCGCCGCGGGCGCGCGGGGTGCTGCGGGTGCTGGCGCTCACCGCGTTCGTCATGCTCCTGGTGGAGCTGGCGCAGGGCGCGATGGTCACCGGGCGCGCCTTCGACATCGACGACGTCATCCTCAACACCGTGGGGGCGCTGGTGGGTTACCTCCTGCTCGGGCGGCGGCTGGGGCGGGCGGTGCACGCGCGCGCGGGCGCCGGTTGAGCCATGGCGGGACCGTGGTCCGTACCAAAGTATTGACGACCCCTTAGTTCACCACTTGAATCAAGGGCAGCGCTCTTCCCGTTCTCACCCCCCACCACAGTCGGCGCCCTGCTCCCGGGGCGCCGTACGGAAGGGAACGCCGTGCCCTCCCCCCGCCTGTCGCGCAGATGCCTGCTGGCCGTGCTGTCCGCCGTACTCGTCGCCGCCGGGGCCGCCGTGCCCGCGAGCGCGGAACCGGCCGCCGCTCCGGCCGCCGTCCAGGCCGTCACCTTCTCGGACACCTTCGACGGTCCCGCCGGGGCGGCGGCCGACTCCTCGAAGTGGCAGATCGAGACCGGCGACAACGTCAACAACCACGAGCGGCAGTACTACACCTCCGGCGCGAAGAACGCCGCGCTCGACGGCCAGGGCCATCTGGTGATCACCGCCCGCCGCGAGAACCCGGCCAACTACCAGTGCTGGTACGGCACCTGCCAGTACACCTCGGCCCGGCTCAACACGGCCGGGAAGTTCACCGCGCAGTACGGGCACGTCGAGGCGCGGATGAGGATCCCGCGGGGGCAGGGCATGTGGCCCGCGTTCTGGATGCTCGGCAACGACCTCGGACAGGTCGGCTGGCCCGACTCCGGTGAGATCGACATCATGGAGAACGTCGGCTTCGAGCCGTCGACGGTGCACGGCACCCTGCACGGCCCCGGCTACTCCGGCTCCGGCGGCATCGGCGCGGGCTACACCCTGCCGGGCGGGCAGGTCTTCGCGGACGCCTTCCACACCTTCGCCGTCGACTGGGCGCCCGACTCGATCACCTGGTCCGTGGACGGCCAGGTCTACCAGCGCCGCACCCCCGCCGACCTGGGCGGCCGGACCTGGGTCTTCAACAAGCCGTTCTTCCTGATCCTGAACCTCGCGGTGGGCGGCTACTGGCCCGGCGACCCGGACGGCTCCACGGTCTTCCCGCAGCAACTGGTCGTGGACCACGTCTCGGTGACCACCAGCGACACCGCGACCGGGGTCGCGATCCGCGGCCTCGCGGGCAAGTGCGTGGACGTGGCCGGGGCGAACTCCGCCAACGGCACCCCCGTACAGCTCTACGACTGCAACGGCACCGCGGCCCAGCGCTGGACGGTCGGCGCGGACGGCACGCTGCGGGCGCTCGGCAAGTGCCTGGACGTCACCAGTAACGGCACGGCGGACGGGTCGACCGTCCAGCTCTGGGACTGCACCGGCGGCGCCAACCAGAAGTGGGTGGTCACGGCCGCGCGCGACATCGTCAACCCGCGGGCCGACAAGTGCCTCGACGTGACCGGGAACGACTCGGCCAACGGCACCCGGCTGCAGATCTGGACCTGCACGGGCGGCGCCAACCAGAAGTGGACGGTCGGCTGAGCGACCGCCGCGGGCGGGTCAGCGCGGGCTCCAGGTGAACTTGTCGCCGCCCACCCAGCGCACCACGTCGGGATCGTCGAGGTCGTGGACCGTGATGCCGAACGCGGCGGCCGTCTCCAGGACGTCGGTGACGGCCTTCGCCGCGCCCACGACCTCGCCGTCTATCTCGACGATGCGGAAGGGCGGCCTGCCCGGCTGGACGCCGAGCACCATGATCCGCGGTTGGGACAGATAGGGGCTCGCGATTTCGGTCATGTCTTAGAGCGTAGGACGCAATCGGGCGAAACGGACCCTCATCGCGCGTAGCCGCCGCTCACCGGCGCCTTCGGGGCCGTGTCCGACGGGGCGGCACCGGCCGTCGTGCGGACCCGGCCGGGCTGGGGAACCCTGGAGGGGCCGGACGTGGAGGTGGCGATGGATCCCGTCGAGGCGCTGGAGCGGATCGCCTTCCTGCTGGAGCGGTCCCTGGCACCGACGTACCGGGTGCGCGCGTTCCGCACCGCGGCCCGCACCCTGTCGGCGCTGCCCACGGACGAGGTGCGGCAGCGGGCGGAGGCCGGGTCCCTGGAGTCCCTGCGCGGGGTGGGCCCGAAGACGGCCCAGGTGGCCCGCGAGGCGCTCGCCGGAGAGGTGCCCGGGTACCTGGCGAAGCTGGCGGCCGAGGCCGGTCGGCCCCCCGAGGGCCCCGGGGCGGGGCTGCGGGCGCTGCTGCGCGGGGACTGCCACACCCACTCGGACTGGTCCGACGGCGGCAGCCCGATCGAGGAGATGGGCCGGACCGCCGCCGCGCTGGGCCACGAGTGGGCCGCGCTGACCGACCACTCGCCGCGGCTGACGGTGGCGCGCGGGCTCAGCCCGGACCGGCTGCGCGAGCAGCTCGACGTGGTCGCCGCGCTCAACGCCGACTGGGCGCCGTTCCGGCTGCTCACCGGCATCGAGTGCGACATCCTCGACGACGGCTCGCTCGACCAGGAGCCGGAGCTGCTGGAGCGGCTCGACGTGGTCGTGGTGTCCGTCCACTCCAAGCTGCGCATGGACGCGCGGGCGATGACCCGCCGCATGGTACGGGCGGTACGCGATCCGCACGCCGACGTCCTCGGGCACTGCACCGGACGGCTGGTGACCGGGCGCGGTCGGCCGCAGTCGCGGTTCGACGCGGACGAGGTGTTCGCGGCGTGCGCCGAGTCCGGCACCGCGGTCGAGGTCAACAGCCGCCCGGAGCGGCTCGACCCGCCGCGCGCCCTGCTGCGCCGGGCCGTCGCCGCGGGGACGCTGTTCGCCGTGGACACCGACGCGCACGCGCCGGGCCAGCTCGACTGGCAGATCCTCGGCTGCGCGCGGGCCGAGGAGTGCGGGGTGCCCGCGGACCGGGTGGTGACCACCTGGACCGCGGACGAGCTGCTGGCCTGGACGAGGCAGGGCGAGGTGCCCGAGCGCGCTCGGTAGCGGCGGGACGGGGTACTCGGGTCGCAGCCGGACGCCTACGGTCGAAGGGAGACCGCCACCCATGGAACGCGCCGCCGTGTTCGACGTGGACGGGACGCTCGTGGACACCAACCACCTCCATGTGACGACCTGGTGGGAGGCGCTGCGGCAGGCCGGACACCGGGTCCCGATGCACGCCGTGCACCGCGCGGTCGGCCTCGGCTCCGACGACCTGGTCGCGCACCTGCTCGGCGAGGACCGGGACCGCTACCAGGACGAGGAGATCAGCGCCGCGCACAAGGCCCTGTACGGGCAGTACTTCGACCGGCTGCCGCCGCTGCCCGACGCGGGCCGCCTGCTGCACCGGCTGCACGAGGACGGGTGGGCCGTGGTGCTGGCCACCTCGGCGGGCGGTCCCGAACTGGCGGCGCTGCGCCGGGCGATCGACGCCGACGACGCGATCACGGCCACCGCCAGCGCCGACGACGTCAGCGCGGGCAAGCCCGCGCCCGAGCCGGTGGAGCACGCCCTGGAGCTGGCCGGGGCGCCCGCCGACCACTCGGTGTTCGTCGGCGACACGGTGTGGGACATGCGCGCGGGCACCCGCGCCGGGGTGCGCTGCGTGGGCGTGCTGTGCGGCGGCATCCCCCGCGCCGACCTGGTGGCGGCGGGCGCCGAGGTGGTCTACGACGACCCCGCACACCTGCTGGCCGCACTGCCGGAGAGCCCGTTCGCCTGAGAATCACAGGCGAGTGACGCAAGTCACCTGAGATTGTGCCGCACCCCGGAACACCGCAGGGGGGTTCCCCGTTGAAGAGACCGTGGGTGTGGATGGGACAGTGTCCCCGGGCCTCACCTTTTGCCCACAGGGACGATCGTTCGGCTGAAGCCCTGTGGAGCCTTTCGCCGAGAGGCGACCGCCATCCGCACCCACACCCAAGGCCGCCCCGACCGCGATCCCCCCCGTCCGGTCGGGGCTTTTTCCTGCCCGGCCCGGGGTGCCCGCCGCCGCGCCCGGGGTACTCGGCCCTTCCGCCCGGAGCGTACGGCCGAGAGGAGCCGACAGTGAGCAGCAGCGCAGGGGGCAGCAGGATCGTCGTCACGGGCGCCACCGGCAACGTCGGCACCAGCGTGGTACGCCTGCTGTCGGAGGACCCCGAGGTCGGGTCGGTGCTGGGGCTGGCCCGGCGGATACCCGACTGGGAGCCGCCGAAGACGGAGTGGGCCGGGGTCGACCAGGCCTCCGAGCGGAGCGACCTGGCCGCCCACTTCGAGGGCGCCGACGCCGTGATCCACCTCGCCTGGGCGTTCCAGCCCACCCACGACCCGGCCACCACCTGGCGGACCAACGTGCTCGGCGGGCTGCGGGTGTTCGACGCGGTGGCCGCGGCGGGCGTGCCGACGCTGGTGCACGCCTCCTCGGTCGGGGCGTACTCGCCGGGCCCGAAGGAGCACGCGGTGGACGAGTCCTGGCCGACGCACGGCTGGCCGGACGCCGCGTACTGCCGGGAGAAGGCGTATCTGGAGCGGGCCCTGGACACCTTCGAGCGCGCCCAGCCGCAGGTGCGGGTGGTGCGGATGCGGCCCGCGTTCCTCTTCAAGCGGGAGTCGGCCAGCGAACAGCGCCGGATCTTCGGCGGCCGGTTCCTGCCGGGCCCGCTGGCCCGGCCTGAGCTGCTGCCCTTCCTGCCGGACGTCCCCGGGTTGCGGGTGCAGGCCCTGCACACCGACGACGCGGCGCGGGCGTACCTGGCGGCGCTGCGCGCGGACGTGCGGGGCGCCTTCAACCTCGCCGCGGACCCGCCCGTGGACGCGGAGGTGCTGGGTGAGCTGCTCGGCACGGAGCGGCGGGTGCGGCTGCCGCGCGGCGCCGCCCGCTCGGCGATCGCCGCCGCGTGGGGGCTGCGGTTGCTGCCCGCCTCGCCGCACCTGTTCGACGCGGTGCTGCGGCTGCCGCTGATGGACTGCTCCCGGGCCCACACCGAGCTGGACTGGCGTCCGGAGCGTACGGCGACGGAGGTGCTGGAGGAGTTCCTCCAGGGGCTCCAGCAAGGCGCGGGCGCCCCGACGGAGCCGATGCGGGGCCGCAAGGTCGGCTGAATCCCGACCAGGACCGTCCCTGGGCTCCTAGCCCGACGACTCGTCGGGCGTCGGGTGCTCGGGGTGCACGGTCGCACCGTGCGCGGCGCCCTCGCGGCCGGTGCCCGCCTCGTCGGTGTCGGGTACGTCGTGGGAGGAGCCCGTGGACTCCGTCTCCTGACCCTCCTGACCGCTGTCGTCGGTGCCGGGGTCGGCCTCGCGCGGGTCGACGTCCCAGTGGTCGTCGCCCGCTCCGCTGAGCTGGTCCTGCATGTCGCGGGGTACGGGGTCGCCGCCGTTCTCGCCGGGTGCCTCGTTGCGGTGCATGGCCACGCTGGTCTCCCTCCGTGCGGCCACCCGCCCCAGGCGGGTGACGAACCGGGCGGGTACCTTCCTGACCAGGGCCGAAACCTCAGCCCGGCGTCCGCTCCCGCAGCGCCGCGCGCCAGGCGGGCGGCTGCCCCTCGGGGGCTGGTTCGGGGCGGCGGCCACCGCGCGCGAAGAAGTCCGCGAGCGGCAGGATCGCGGCGCCGACGGTGACCGCGTCGGGGCCGAGCGTGCCCAGCTCGATGGTGACCTTCTCGGCGGGGTGGCGCAGCGCGTAGGCGGTGGCGTGGCGGCGTACGGCGGGCAGGAACCCGGTGCCGAGCTGGAGCCCGGCCCAGCCGCCGATGAGGATGCGCTCCGGCTGGAAGAGGTTGATCAGGTCGGAGAGCCCGGCGCCCAGGTACTCGGCGGTCTCCTCCAGCACGGTGTGCGCGACGGGGTCGACGTCCGGGCCCCGGTCGGGGTGGGCGGCGGCGAGCATCGCGGTGAGCGCGGTCTCCTCGTCGACGCCCTCCGGGGGGTGTCCGCCGCCCTCGCGCCAGCGCTCAAGGAGCGACTCGGCCCCGGCGTACGCCTCCAGGCAGCCGAGGGCGCCGCAGCGGCAGCGGCGCCCCCTGACCCGTACGGTCAGGTGCCCCCACTCCACGGCCCGGCCCTGGGAGACGTCGGCGGTGACCAGGCAGGCGCCGACGCCGGAGCCGAAGAGGACGACGGCGGCGTTGCGGGCGCCCCGGCCGCCGCCGAACCACATCTCGGCCTGGCCGAGCGTCTTGGCGCCGTTGTCGATGAAGCAGGCGACGGTGTCGGGGAGCCCGGCGGCGGAGCGCAGCAGGGACTCCAGCGGCACGGCGTCCCAGCCGATGGTCTGGCCGTGCACGACGGCGCCCCGGTCGGGGGTGCGTTCGACGATGCCGGGGACGCCGATGCCGACGCCGAGGAGCTGGTCGGGGGTGATGCCGGTGGCGGCGAGCACCTCGGTGACGCCGTCCCGGATGTGGCCGACGATCACCTCGACGTCGTAGCCCTGGTCGGCCAGGGGGCGTTCGGCGCGGGCGAGTTCGGTGAGGGCGAGGTCGAACAGCTCGATGCGGACCCGGGTCTCACCGACGTCCACGCCGATCATGTGGCCGCTGCCGGGCGCGACCCGGAGCAGGGTGCGGGGACGTCCGCCGTCGGAGTCGACGCTGCCCGCCTCCTCCAGCAGTCCGTCGGCGATCAGGTCGGCGACGACGTTGCTGACGGAGCCGGAGCTGAGGCCGGTGGCCGGGCCCAGCTCGAAGCGGCTGAGGGGGCCGTCGAAGTAGAGCCGCTGCAGTACGGCCGTGCGGTTGGCCCGCCGCAGATCGCGTACCGTGCGCCCGTTGCGCTCCGCCATGTGGCTCCTTTCGACCCCGGCCCGACCGGCGAACCCCGCCCGACCTGCGACCTACCGCCCTGGCCGGTCGTACGCGATATTACTCCAACCCTTAATTCATGTGATGAACGAAGCACCGGTCCAGATCGTTCTCACGGGGTCAGCTCCTCGATCTCGGCCAGCGCCGCGAGGAGTTCCGGGTCGACCATCTGCCGCACCCACGCCTCGTGCTCCTCGCCCACGGCGCGCGGCACGGTCTCGGTGAGCATGATCATGTAGAGGTAGGCGCGGTAGAGGGCGAGCCGGAGGCTGGCCGGACGGTCGAAGTCGGCCCGCCCTCCGGCCTCCCGGTAGCCCGCGAGGAACGCCTCGTCCTTGCGGATGTCACCGAGCAGCGCCAGGGAGACGAAGTCGGCCGCCGGATCGCCCCAGAACATGCGCTCGCCGTCGATGAGGCCGCTGACGCGGGGCGCCCCCGAGGAGCGGTCGACGAGGATGTTGCCGGGCCAGAGGTCGAAGTGGACCAGGCACGGCTCCGTCACCTCCTCCAGCGCGCCCCCGGCGGCCCGGACGGCGAGGGCGATCTCGTCGACGGGGCGGGGCAGCCGGGCCCGGTAGTGGCGGGCGTCGTCGAGGACGGCGTCGAACATCGCGGTGAACGCGGTGCGCCAGTCGGCGGCGAGCGGGCCGAGGGCGCCGGAGGGGTAGCCGAAGCCGGGCCCGGTGACGCGGTGCAGCCGGGCCACCGCCCGGCCCAGCTCGGCGCGCAGGGCGCCCTGCTCGGTGGCGTTCAGGGCCCCGTCGTCCCAGGTCGTGCCCGGACAGGCGGTCATCAGCAGGTACGGCACGTCGGCCGCCGGGCCGGACAGCGCCAGGACGCGCGGCGCCGGTACGTCGGCCTGGGCGGCCCCGCGGTAGAACTCGGCCTCCCCGACCAGGAGCCGCCGCTCGTACCGCAGCCCGGGCACGGTCGGCGCGGGCGGGACCTTCAGCACGTACCGGCCGCCGTCCGCGAGGCGCAGTTCCTCCACCGCGTTGTAGGTGCCGCCGGTGAGCGGCGTCACCCCGGTGAGCCGGTCGGCGGGCAGGCCCGCCGCGCCCAGGATGGTCCGGGCCCTTCCCCAGGAGTCCACCGCCATGTCCCGCCCCTCCCCCGTCATGGCCCCAGCCTACGGAAACCGCGGCCCGCGGGCCGGAAATTCGTTCGCCCCCGTCAGTGTTCTCCGAATACCTTAGGAATCTGCCTAGGAGCCCTAGGTAGTACCCAGCGAAGTGCACACCCCCGGAGAACCCATGAAACCGCTCACCGAGCAGGACATCCGCGCCTCCTTCATCAACTGCTCGAAGGGCGAGGCCAAGCGGCTCGCCGTCCCCCGTGACCTCGGCGAACGTCCCTGGGAGGATCTCGACTTCCTCGGCTGGCGCGACCCCGGGGCACCCGACCGCAGCTACCTGGTCACCGAGCGGGACGGCCGGACCGTCGGCGTGACCCTGCGCTTCCCGCCGCCGCAGCGCGGTTTCCTGCACCGCAGCCTGTGCTCGCTCTGCCTGACGGGGCACCCACGCGGCGGGGTCGCCCTGATGACCGCGCGCAAGGCGGGCGCGGCGGGCCGCGAGGGCAACTCCATCGGCCTGTACATGTGCGCCGACCTAGCCTGCTCGCTGTACGTCCGCGGCAAGAAGGTCCCCGAGAACGGCACCCGCCTGGACGAGAGCCTCACCCTGGACGAGCAGATCGCCCGCACGACGGGCAACCTCACCGCCTTCCTCGACAAGCTCTTCGCCTGAGCCTTCCCGGACAGGCTTCCTCGCCTGACGCACCCGGCGGACCGTACGCCCGAGTTGCGGCGATACGTTCGATACGGGGTGTGACGGGGAACAGCCCAAGGGATGCGAGTGGTAAGTGAGTGGCCGCAGTCCCTTGTCCGCGCGGCGAAGCGGAGCCGGGAGCCCGTCGTCGTCCAGGCGCTGCGGTCGACGTTCGCGGCGACGATCTCCTACGTCATCGCCGTCCAGCTCAGTCCCGAGGCCGCGCCGCTGACGGCGCCGCTGACCGCGCTGCTGGTCGTCCAGGTCACCCTGTTCGCCACCCTCACCAACGGCGTCCGCCGGGTGAACGCGGTGGTGGCGGGCGTCCTGGTGGCCATCGCGTTCAGCCTGCTGGTGGGTCTGACCTGGTGGAGCCTGGGGCTGCTGATCCTCGCCTCGCTGGCGGTCGGGCACCTGGTGCGGGTCGACGAGTACGTGCCCGAGGTGGCGATCAGCGCGATGCTGGTGCTCGGCGTGACCACCCACGGGGAGTACGCGTGGGCGCGGGTCCTGGAGACGCTGATCGGCGCCTTCGTCGGCCTGGGCACCAACGTGCTGCTGCCGCCGCCGGTGTGGACCGGGGAGGCGGGCGCGTCGATCGAGGGGCTGGCGCGGCGGCTGCGGCAGATGATGCTGCGCATCGGGGAGCAGGCCGCCGACCGCACCCCCTTCGCGCTGGCCGCCGAGCGGCTGCACGAGGCGCGCCGCCTCGACCACGACATCGTCCAGGTGGACGCGGCGCTGCGGCAGGCGGAGGACAGCCTGCGGCTCAACCCGCGCGTGCGCGAGGGGCTGCTGCACCGGGTGGTGCTGCGCACCGGCCTGGACACGCTGGAGATCTGCACGGTGGTCCTGCGGGTGCTCGCCCGCACCCTCACCGACATGGCGAAGGAACGCGAACCCGAGCCGCTGTTCGAGCGGGAGACCGGTCTCGTCGTGCAGCAGGTGCTGTCCGAGATCGCCGACGCCGTGGTCAGCTTCGCCGTGCTGGTCACCACCCATGTCAGCGCCAACGCCGAGTCGGCGGAGGCGCGGCTCACCGCCGAGCTGAACACCGCGGCGGCCACCCGCGACAAGCTGGCCCAGCTCCTCCTCGACGAGGTGCGGCGCGACGCCCCGCAGTGGCAACTGCACGGCGCCGTGCTCACCGAGGTCAACCGCATCCTGGACGAGATGGACACCGAGCACCGCTCGCGCCGTCTGCTGGAGGAGCTGGACCGCTGCTCGCGGGAGCAGCGCGAGCGGATGCCGCGGCTGACCCGGTTCCAGGAGTGGCTGGGACGGCTGCCCCGACGCCGGAACCGCACCGCCTCCCGCCGACGTTCTCTGTGAGGAGGCCGCCCGCGGGCGGCGGGGGCACCAGCGCGAGGAGAGCGGACGGATGACGGCGAGTGGCGTGCGGGTCGACGGGAACACACTGCGGCTGCCGGGCGGGGTGGCGGTGCGGTTCATCCGCACGCTGCGGCTGCCGGAGAAGGGCACCCACGCGCTGCCGCCGGGCCTGGGCGAGTTCCCGGTGCGCCGGGTGGCGGACTACCCGGACACCGTGCCCGCCAAGTGGCGGGCGCGCGGCGGGGTGATGCTGCCGGTGTACCTGCGCGAGGCGATGTGGCTGAGCTTCGCGGGCACCGTGGAGCCCGCCGCGCTCCAGGTCGGCGTGGGCAAGGTGTGCGCGGTCTCGGGCAGGCCGTGGAGCGACCGGCTCACCCGGCGCCCGCAGAACTACGTGGTGCTGCCGCGCCAGCCGTGGCTGGACGGCATCAACTCCGGCAAGGGCACGGTCCGGCAGTTCGTGGCGGTGCCGCTCGGACTGGGCGCGACGGTGGAGGGCCAGGTCACCGGCGAGGAGACCTGGGGCGGCGTCCAGCTCCAGGCGTTCCCGCTGAACGACACGGTGCTGGCCGGGTGGCGGGAGGAGCAGCGGCGCCGGGCGGCGGCGGTGGCGCGGATGCCCCAGGCGCCGGGGGCGACGGGCGCGGCGTACGGCGGCGCGATACCGGCGGCCCCGCAGATGGCGGCGCCGGGGGCGGCCCCGGCGGGCGGCGCGCCGCGTCCCCGGGCCGCGGCGGCGATGGGTCTCGGGGGGGGCGGCTCGATGCGGCAGGAGGTCTACCAGGACGACCGGCCGCTCTCCGACTGGGCGACGGCCCCGGCCGGGCGGGTCTTCGTGCACCTGGTGACCCCGCCCGAGTGGCGCCGCATCACCGGCGAGGCCCCGCCCCCGTCCCCGGTGGACCGGGCGGCGTACACCGCGGCCGGGCTGCCCTGGTACGACTACTACGACGCGGACGCCGACGACCTCGCGCCCACCGACCCGCTCACCGCGGTGCGGCCGGTCGGTGACTGGCTCGGTGACGACCACGAGCCGTGGCAGGAGCCCGCCCCGCACCAGGTGCACCCGCTGGGCGACGCGCCGGGCAAGCCCGTGCAGGACGGCGACTGGTAGGGGGTCGGTTCAGCCGTCGCCGTCCGCGCGCCGCCGGTGCAGGGCGCGCGGGCAGTCCCCGCTCGCCTGCGAGAGCAGCACGTGCACGCGCTCGGTGAGCTGGGCGACGGTGTCGGCGGGCGTGTGGAACGGCAGCCGTACGTCGCCGTGGGCGCGGCGGCGTTCGATGCGCAGGGTCAGTCCGTGCCGGTCGACGGCGAGCGGCTGGACGCGGGTCGCGCCGAGCAGGCTGCCGGGCTCCACGAGCCGAGTGAGCCGTTCGACGGCGTCGCCGTGGCGGTCCGCGAGATGGGTGAGCAGCCCGGCCTCGGCGGTGGCGAGCGGGTCGGGCGCGGCGGCGGTGAACTCGTCGAGGCCGATGAGCGTGGCGCCGGAGCGCTGCCGCAGGACGACGCGGGTGGGCCGGAAGACGAGGTGGCCCTCGGCGAGGGAGAACCAGCCCGCGATCCACAGCCGGGCCCGGATCCGCTGGCGCACGGGCACGGGGGCGACGTCCGCGAACTCCAGCACGGCGGAGGGTTCACCGCGCGGGGCGCACAGGGCGACCGCGAGCAGCGCGCTGTCCTCGGGCACGTCCAGCAGGACGCGACCGTCGTCGTCCACGGTGTGCGCGCCGATGAGTTCCTCGCGGACGCCCTCGGTGGCCACGGAGCACGACCACGCGGTGGCGAGCACCGAGCGGGCGTGTTCCGCCGTGGCGGGGGCGGCCGTCCAGACCTGGCTGTCACCCATGCACCCATCCTCCTCATTAGGTAAGCCTTGCCTAACCTACCGAAGATCGAGGAGTACGCCAACCGGACCCCGCCGTGTTCCCGCCCTACGGCGTCCAGTGCGCGGGCGCTCGCACCGTCCCCGGCAGCCGGGTGCCCGCGCTCCCCCGGGCCGCGGTGACCTGGGGCTGGGTGAGGAAGAGGGCGCCGGTCAGATCCGCGTCACCGAGGTCGGCGTCGCGCAGGTCGGCACCGAGGAGGTCCGCGCCGCGCAGATCGGCGCCGCTCAGGTCGGCGGCGATGAGGTAGGCACCGCGCAGGCTCACCCCGCGCAGGTCGGTGCCCTTGAGCCGGGCGCCCATCAGATCGGCGCCCCTGCGGTCCCTCCGCCGCCCGCGCACGTCCGCCCGCGCCAGCTCGCTCACCCGCGTCAGCAGGTCCCCGACCCGCTGCCGGTGCGGCCCCACGTCCAGCGCGACGAGTTCCTCCGCCGTCTTCCGGGTGAGGCCCTCGGTCTCCTCCAGCACCCGGCGCACCTCAGCGTGCAGCGGCCGGGCGGCGGCCAGCGCCAGCGCCTCGGTCAAGTAGGAGAGCAGCTCGTGCAGTTGCCGTACGACCGGGAAGACGTCGAACATCAGCCGGGCGTGCGCACGGGAGGCGGCACGCCAGTCGCGCCCGGCGAACGTCACCTGGGAGACGTGCTGACCGGCGCCGAAACAGTCATAGACCGTGCAGCCGTTGAACCCCGTCTCCCGCAACCGGGCGTGAATCCGGCACCGGTGGTCCTCGGCGAGGTTCGGACAGGGCGTCCCGGCGTCCTTGTTCCGGGCGAAGTCGGCGGAGGCGGTGAAGGGCAGGGCGACACAGCACAGGCCGAAGCAGTTGACGCAGTCCCCGCGCAGCGCGGCGGCCCCCGTTACGGGACCACCCGGTTGTTCTTGCATGAGAACCACCCTAAACGGCGGCCCGGACCCGAAACCTCACCGATGAGATCCGCGCCTTGTGGGGGTCCTCTCATCCCACCGAAAACAACCTGCGCTACCACTGAGCATGACACCGAAGGGCAGGACCCCCCGTCCCGCTGCGAGGAGACCACCATGTGCACCCACCAGCCCCCGTGCCCCACCTCCGAGAGCCCCGACCTTCCCCAAGCTCTCCCCGACGGCCGAGCCGTCGCCCCGCACCGCGCCGAGGGCACGCTGACGGTGGCCGCCTGACCCGCGCCGTCAGCTCACGTCAGGACGCCCAGGCGGTGGAGGCGGTCGGGATCGGCGACGATGTACATCTCGGTGATGCGGCCGTCGGCGATGGTGACCCCGAGGAGGGAGACGGGCTTGCCGTCGACCAGGGCGAGGGCGCCCACGCCGTCGTTGACCCGCACCAGGCGCTCGTCCAGGCCCAGCTGGCGGAACCGCATCGCCTGGCCCGCGATCCTGGTGGCGCCGCGCAGGAGTTGGGACACCGTGCCCTCGTCGGCGCGCAGGACCGCGTCCGGGTGGAGCACGGCGACCAGCGCCTCGAAGTCGCCGCCGCGGGAGGCGGCGAGGAAGGCTTCGAGGACCTCCTTCTGGCGGGTGACGTCGCGCTCCGGGGCCGGGGCGGCGTTCTGGACCCGGCGGCGGGCGCGGCTGGCCAGTTGGCGGGTGGCGGTCGAGGTGCGCTCCACGATGGGCGCGATGTCGTCGAAGGGCACGGCGAACATGTCGTGCAGGACGAACGCCAGTCGCTCGGCCGGTTCCAGGGTGTCCAGGACGACGAGGAGGGCGAGTCCGACGGAGTCCCCGATCAACGCCTCCCGCTCGGGGTCGACGTGGTCAAGCTCGCTGACGACGGGGTCGGGGACGTATGCCTCCATGGGCTGCTCGCGGCGGGCGGCCCGGGAGCGCAGCATGTTCAGGCAGACCCGTCCGGCCACCGTCGTCAGCCAGCCGCCGAGGTTGCGCACCTCACTGACGTCGGCGCCGCTGTAGCGCAGCCAGGTCTCCTGTACGGCGTCGTCCGCCTCGGTCAGTGAGCCGAGCATCCGGTAGGCCACCGCGCGCAGTTGGCCGCGGTGCTCCTCGAAGCGGTCCGCCAGCGCCTCGGTGTCGTGCACGTTCGTCTCCCCCTGTTGTGGTGTGCGTCGGCTCGCGGTGTCAGCGGCTGAACAGTTCGAAGGCCACGGCCGGGACGCCGCCGAAGCGCTCCCCCGTCGACCTGGCGTTCCCCGTCAGGAACGAGCGGACGTACGCCTCCGGTTCCTCGTCCGTCAACGCCTCTATGTACGCGCGGTGTTCCAGCAGGGAGCGCACCGCCCGCTCCAGGCCCGCCGTGGCGTCCACCGCGTGGGTCGGGGTGCTGGAACCGGCGACCGCGACCCAGCGCACGCCGTTCCAGGGGGCGAGGCCGCGCTCGGTCAGCTCGGGGAAGATCCAGCGGTTGCCCGCGTCGCCCACCGCGTCCAGGGTGGCCCGGCCCACGGCCACGTGGTCGGGGGTGTTCCAGGCGACGCCGCCCCAGGTGTCCCGGTGGTTCAGGGTGATCACCAGCTCGGGGCGGTGGCGGCGCACGGCGGCGGCGATGTCGCGGCGCAGCGGGACGCCGTACTCGATGACGCCGTCGCGGTGGTCGAGGAACTCCACCTCCGTGACGCCGACGACCGCCGCGCTCGCCCGCTGCTCGCGCTCCCGCAGCGGGCCGCACTCGGCGGGCGCGAGCGTGTCGATGCCCGCCTCGCCGCGGGTCGCCAGCACGTACGTCACCTCGCGGCCCTCGTCGGTCCACTGGGCGATGGCCGCCGAGCAGCCGTACTCCAGGTCGTCCGGGTGGGCGACCACCGCGAGGGCGCGGCGCCAGTCGTCGGGCATGGGCTTGAGCTGGGGCGGCGTCGGCTCGGTCATGTCCGCAGACTAACCGGTGCCGCTGACATCACGCTTCGTCACGGGCCAGGGCCAGCAGGCGGTCCAGGACCCGTGGGCCGCCCGCGCGCACGCCGTCGTGTTCGAACTCGTCGGTCACCCAGGTGCGCAGGCCGCGGATCGCGCGGGCGGTGGTCAGGGCGTGTGCGGTGTCGACGTACATGTCGTCGTGGTAGACCGCCGCGGCCACCGGAACCTCGTTGGTGGCGAGGCGCTCGGCGTCGTACAGCGGGCGCCAGTCGGTGCGGGCGGCGAGCAGGTCGGCGGTCTCGCGCAGCGGGCGCAGGGCCGGGTCGGCGTCGAACATCCACGGGTGCACGGACTCGCCGGTGAACAGCAGCGGGGCGTCGCCCGCGAGCGCCTTGGCCGCGTCGAACTGCGGGAACTCCGCGCGCACCCGCTCCGCCGACCAGTCGGTGGGCCGCGCGTCCTGGCCGTAGATCGCCTCGTGGACGAGGGCGTACAGGGGGTGGCCCGCGTACGACAGGAGGGATTGGACCTCCTCCTGGAAGGCGTCCGAGAGGGCCGGGCCCGCGGGGGTGTTCACGAAGGCGTGTTCCAGGAGGTAGTGCAGGCGGTGGGAGCCCTCGCCGCCGCCGAGCAGGATGCCGAGGGACTGGAACGCCTCGACGGTCAGGCGGTAGCCGTTCGGCAGGACGACCTCGTGGTTCAGGAGGTGGTCGGCGATACGGCGGGCCCGCTCGACGTCCTGCGGGTAGCGGGCGTAGTGCGCGGTGACCTTGCGCTCGACGCGCGGGTAGGCGGCGCGGTAGACGTCGTCGGCGTGGGCGTCGAGGGACGGCAGGCCGCCGGTGATCAGGGCGGTGCGCAGGCCCTCGGGCGCGAGGGAGAGGTAGGTGACCGTGCAGAAGCCGCCGAAGCTCTGGCCGAGGACCGTCCAGGGGTCGCCGCCGGTCAGTTCGCGGCGGATCAGCTCGCAGTCGCGGACGATGGCGTCGGCGCGGAAGTGGGTGAGGTAGTCGGCCTGGGCGGCGGGGCCGCCGCGCAGGGGCAGGGTCTGGCGGTTGGCGGGGGTGGAGTGGCCGGTGCCGCGCTGGTCGAGGAGGAGGACGCGGTACTCCTTCAGGGCCCGGCCGAGCCACGCCTGCTTCCCGACGAAACGATTCGCCCCGAAGCCGGGGCCGCCCTGGAGGTAGACCAGCCAGGGCAGGTCCTCCTGGTGCGCCTTGTCGCTGGCGGCGACCTCGCGGCCGTACACCTCGATGGTCTCCCCGGCCGGGTCGGCGTGGTCGAGGGGCACGGTGAAGCGGCGGTCGGTGAGGACGACGCCGGGCTGGCGGTAGCTGTCGGACAACGTTGCTCCCGGGACGGACGGTGTGCGGACCGCGTCCCAGTTCAGCACACTCGGGCACGGCGGGCGGGACCGGGGATCAGGGTCGGCGGCTGAACGGCGGTTCAGCCGACGCGCCCCGGTGTCCTGAACGGCGGTTCAGCAGCCGCGTCAGCGGCCCGAGAGGCTGGAGCGGCGTACCACCAGCTCCGGCTGGAGCACCACCCGCCGGTGTTCGTGCCGCACCGGACCGCTCTCCGCCTCCGTCTCCTCAAGCAACAGCCCCGCCGCGAGGGCGCCCATGGTGACCGCGGGCTGCCGGACCGAGGTGAGCGGTACGGCGGCCGCCGCGGCGAACTCGATGTCGTCGTAGCCGACGATGGCGAGGTCGTCGGGGACGCCCACCCCGGCCGCGTACATCGCCTGGAGCACGCCGAGGGCGAGCAGGTCGTTGGCGCAGAACACGGCGGTCGGGCGGTCGGAGAGGCCGAGCAGCCGGGCCCCGGCGTCCCGTCCGGCGGCGACATCGAGCCGCTCGGTGGGCAGCTCGCGCAGCGCGTCGGGGCCGAGCCCGGCCTCGGCCAGGGCGTTCAGGGCACCGGTGCGCCGGTCCCGCACCTGGTTCAGCTCGGGCGGCCCGCTGACGTAGGCGATGGAGCGGTGCCCGGCGTCCACCAGGTGCCGTACCGCGAGCGCGCCGCCCGCGACGTCGTCGACGGAGACGGAGCACTCGGTGGCGCCCTCGGCGACCCGGTCCACCAGCACGAAGGGGATGCC
The DNA here is from genome assembly GCF_042674625.1 of Streptomyces flavalbus. Taxonomy (NCBI): domain Bacteria; kingdom Bacillati; phylum Actinomycetota; class Actinomycetes; order Kitasatosporales; family Streptomycetaceae; genus Streptomyces; species Streptomyces flavalbus. Next base: position 7,189,836 of record NZ_JBHTEB010000001.1, on the reverse strand, counting down.
GTGGCGGCGGAACGCGGCGATGTTGCGGCCGGTCGCGTCGGCCGGGGTGAGCAGCACGCCGCGCACCCGCTGCTCGGCGAAGAGGGACAGGTAGTCCGCCTCCTCGGCCGGGCTCTGGGCGCTGTTGCAGACCATCACGCCGAGCCCCGACTCGCGCGCGGCCCGCTCGGCGCCGCGCGCGACGTCGACGAAGAACGGGTTGCCCATGTCGAGGACGAGCAGCCCCATGATCCGGCTGCGGCCCGCGCGCAACTGGCGCGCGGACTCGCTGCGGACGTAGCCGAGCCGGTCGATCGCGGACAGCACCCGTGCGCGGGTCTCGCTGGCGACCGTGTCCGGCCGGTTGATGACGTTCGAGACCGTTCCCACGGAGACTCCGGCGGCGCGGGCGACGTCCTTGATACCCACCGACTGGGCCATCAGGCGGGGACCTCCTGGGATACGAGGGGCGGCGGGAGAGGCATCACACTACCGCTCCGCCGCCGGGTCGCCGCCCGCCTCATGCGGGCAGCCGGAAGTCGACGACGCGGAGCGCCGAGGGTGTCGTACCGCTGGACTTCTCCTGGTACATGAAGGACAGCACGCCGTCCTGCGCGACCCGCGTCTCGTCGATGACGACCTCGCCGAAGGCGTTGAGCCCGGCGCCGTCGAACAGCAGCCGCCAGTCGGTGTGTCCGGTGGCGGCGGAGGCGCCCGCGATCCGGCCGAAGGGGAGGACCGCGTAGGCGTTGTCGTAGCAGTCCAGGACCAGCTTGGTGCGCTGGCTGGAGTTCAGCGGGACCGGGATCTCGGTCTTCTGCCAGCCGCCGGAGGCGTTCTTGCGGACGTGGAAGGCGCGGCCGTTGGCGGTGCGGTCGGTGACGTAGTTGGTGGTGCACTGGCCGAAGCGGCCGGGGACGTAGCTGATGAGCGCGTGCGGGCGTCCGGCGGAGTCGGTGGCCTGGCTCTCCTGGTTCATCAGGGAGTGGTCCGGGTTGAGCGGGTCGACGACCAGGGCGGGGTCGGTGACCGCGACCCGGTCGGCGCCGCCGGTGGTGCCGACCACGGCCCCGGCGTTGTTGCGCCAGGTGCGGCCCCGGTCGTCGGAGTAGACGTAGCCGGTGTCGTGGTTGGTGATGCCGCCGCTGGCGCACATCACGGCGGCGTTCTGCTCGCGCCAGGTGAAGAAGGCGTGCAGTCGGCCGCCGCGGTCGTAGTCGATGCCGTGCAGGTACATGTTGCGGGCGGTGCTGGAGCCGTGCTCGCTGGTGTAGGTGCCGGTGGAGCTGGTCCACTCGCCCAGCGCGCTCCAGCGGGTGCCGTCGTACTCGGCCAGCGCGTTGCGGCCGTTGCCGGAGACCCCGGCGCGGTAGCTGAGCTGGAGGCGGCCCTCGGGGGTGGCGATGAACTGCGGGTAGGTGAACTGGCTGGTCAGGGCGAGGCCGTCGAGGGTGGACTGGGGCGCGCCGAAGCGGCTCGCGGTCCAGCTCAGCCCCGTCGGGTCGTCCATCAGTCCGGCGACGGACTTGACGTAGGTGAAGCCGTCGCTGTGTGAGTCCATGGTGAGGTGGAGGCGGCCGTCGACGCGGGAGACGCCCATGGAGATCACGTTGTGGGAGTCGTCGTAGCGCAGCGTGTGGCCGACCCTGACGGTGGACCAGGTGGTGGCGCCGAGCGGGCGGCGGGCGACGACGGCGCCCCGGTCGGCGGTGTACCAGGCGGCGTACTGGTGGCCCCGGTAGGTCAGCAGGCCGTTCTTCTGGAAGGAGTTGTTGTTGACCAGGCCGTCGTAGGAGACGAAGTACAGGGCCTGGGGGTCGAGGGTGGTGGTACCTGTCCGGGTGACGGACGGGCCCGGGGCGGCGGCGCGGGCGGCGCCGGACCCGAGGCCCGGCCCGGCCACGGCCCCCAGCAGGGCCGTGGCGATCACGGTGCGTCTCTTCATGGCTGCGGCTCTCTTCGACTGAGGGGAGGTGCTCAGGCCAGGTGGAAGACTTCGGTGAGAGGCCGCATCGCCTCGTCGGGTCGGGCGCCGTCCAGTGACTCGAAGAACGGCGCCATCTCCGCCTGCCAGCGGGCGTTGACGTCGGTGGCCTCCATGGCGGCCTGGGCGGCGGCGAAGTCCTCGGTCTCCAGGTAGCCGACCAGCAGGCCGTCCTCCCGCAGGAAGAGCGAGTAGTTGTGCCAGCCGGTGGCGGAGAGCGCGTCGAGCATCTCCGGCCACACGGCGGCGTGCCGCTCGCGGTACTCGTCGAGGCGGTCCGCCCGGACCTTCAGCAGAAAGCACACGCGTTGCATCAACGGCCCCCTGGCTCTCAGAAGTCGAACTGGTCGATGTTGTCGGCGTTGAAGACGGTCGGCTTGCCGAGGCTGATCACACCGTCCGCGCCGATGGTGTACTCGCCCATGTCACCGGCGGTGAAGGTCTCGCCCTCCTGGCCGGTGATCTGGCCCGAGGCCAGCGCGACGGCGGTACGGGCGGCCAGCTCGCCGAGCTTCGCCGGGTCCCACAGCTCGAACGCCTCGACGGTGCCGTTCTTGACGTACTTGCGCATGTCGTTGGGGGTGCCGAGGCCGGTCAGCTTGACCTTGCCCTTGTACTTGGAGCCCGACAGGTACTGCGCGGCGGCCTTGATGCCGACGGTGGTCGGGGAGATGATCCCCTTCAGGTTCGGGTACTCCTGGAGCAGGCCCTGGGTCTGCTGGAAGGACTGCTGGGCGTCGTCGTTACCGTAGGCGACCTTGACCAGCTTCATGTCCTTGTACTTGGGGTCCTTCAGCTCCTCCTTCATGAAGTCGATCCAGGTGTTCTGGTTCGTCGCGGTCTGCGCGGCGGACAGGATCGCGATCTCGCCCTTGTAGTCGAGCTGCTCGGCGAGGAGCTGCACCTCGGTGCGGCCGAGGTCCTCGGCGGACGCCTGCGAGATGAAGGCGTTGCGGCACTCGGGCTTGGTGTCGGAGTCGTAGGTGACGACCTTGATGTCGTTGCTCATGGCCTGCTTCAGGGCCGTGCACAGCGCGCCCGGGTCCTGCGCGGAGACGGCCATCGCGTCGACCTGCTGCTGGGTGAGCGTGTTGACGTAGGAGACCTGGCCGGAGGTGTCCGTGGCGCTGGACGGGCCGACCTCCTTGTAGCTGTTGCCCAGCTCCTTCAGGGCCGCCTCGCCGCCCTTGTCGGCGGTGGTGAAGTACGGGTTGTTGACCTGCTTGGGCAGGAAGCCGACAGTCAGGCCCTTCTTCAGTTCGGCGTTCGGGTCGGCCTTCCCGGCCGCGGCGGTCTTGCCGCCCTCGTTGGCCACGTCCTCCTTGGTGGTGCCGCCGCAGGCGGTGGCGGCGAGGGCGAGCGAGGTGACGGCGGCGAGGGTCACGGAGACACGCCGGAGGGATGACTTGCGCATGGTGGGGTTCCTTTACGGGTGGGCCGGGGGGTGGGCTAGGAGGACGAGGCGGGGGCGGCGGACTGGGCCTGGCGTCCCGCTCGGGCGACGGCGATCTGCCGGGCGACCCGGGGGCCGAGCACCGACAGCACCAGCAGCACGCCGGTGACGACGATCTGCGACTGCGCGGAGACGTCCTTGAGGCTCATGACGTTCTGGAGGGCGCCGAGCAGGAAGACACCGGCGATGGCACCGCCGAGGGTGCCCTTGCCGCCGTCGAAGTCGATGCCGCCGAGGAGTACGGCGGCCACGACGGACAGCTCCAGGCCGGTGGCGTTGTCGTAGCGGGCGCTGGCGTAGTGCAGCGCCCAGAAGACGCCGGTCAGCGACGCCATCAGGCCGGTCAGCGTGAACAGGATGAGCTTCTGCCGCTTGACCCGGATACCGGCGAACCGCGCCGCCTCCTCGCTCGCGCCGATCGCGAACAGCGACCGCCCGAACGGGGTGGCGTGCAGCGCGACCACGGCGATGGCGAGCAGCACGAGGAACGGCAGGAGCGCGTACGGGATGAACGTGTCGCCGATGCGTCCGGCGGCGAAGTCCAGGTACGGGGTGGGGAAGTCGGTCACCGCGTCGGAGCCGAGCACGATCTGCGCGATGCCCCGGTAGGCGGCGAGGGTGCCGATGGTGACGGCGAGGGACGGCAGCCCCAGCCTGGTGACGAGCAGGCCGTTGACCAACCCGCAGACCACGCCGAGCAGCAGGCAGATGGGGATGATCGTCTCGATGGTCATGCCCTGGTTCCACAGGGCGCCCATCACGGCGCCGGAGAGCCCGGCGGTGGAGGCCACCGACAGGTCGATCTCACCGGAGACGACCAGCAGTGTCATCGGCAGGGCGATCAGCGCGATCGGCAGGGTGTTGCCGATGAGGAAGGACAGGTTGAGCGCGTTGCTGAAGCCGTCCACGGTGGTGAAGGAGAACAGCAGCAGGACGATGAGCAGGGCGCCGACCACGGTGTCCCAGCGGATCGCGCGATGTGCCAAAGAAGCGGACTCAGGCATGGCGGGCGTTCCTCTTCTTCAGTGCGGTGGCCACGCGCAGCGCCACGATCCGGTCGACCGCGATGGCGAGGATGAGCAGGATGCCGTTGATCGCGAGCACCCAGACCGAGCTGACGCCGAGGGCGGGCAGCACGCTGTTGACGGAGGTCAGCAGCAGGGCGCCGAGGGCCGCGCCGTAGACGCTGCCGGAGCCGCCGGTGAAGACCACGCCGCCGACCACGACGGCGCTGACGACGGTCAGCTCGTAGCCGTTGCCGGTGCCGGAGTCGACGTTGCCGAACCGGGCCAGGTACATCGCCCCGGCGAGTCCGGCGAGCGCCCCGCAGAAGGTGTACGCCGTCAGGATGCGCTTGCGGACGGGGATGCCCGCGAGCCGCGCGGCCTCCGGGTTGGAGCCGAGCGCGTACAGCTCCCGGCCGCTGCCGAAGTGCTTGAGGTAGTAGGCGGTGGCGACCAGCACGGCGAGCGCGATCAGCGCCAGGTAGGGCACCGCGGAGAGGCCGCCGGAGCCGAAGTCGACGAAGTCGCCGGGCAGGTCGGCCGCGGTGATCTGGCGGGAGCCGACCCAGATGGAGTCGATGCCGCGGATGATGTAGAGCGTGCCGAGGGTGACCACCAGGGCGGGCACCTGCCCGAGGCTGACGAGCAGACCGTTCAGCAGGCCGAAGCCGATGCCGAGCAGCACCGCGAGCGCGATGGCGACGACGGGGTTGCCGCCGCCCTGGAGGTAGGTACCGGCCGCGAAGGCGCTGATGCCGAGGGTGGAGCCGACGGACAGGTCGACGTTGCGGGTGATGACGACCAGGGACTGGCCGGTGGCGACCAGCACCAGGATGGTCGCGTTCAGCAGCAGGTCCTTGATGCCCTGCTCGGAGAGGAACTCGCTGTTGCCCGCCTGGGTGACGGCGATCATCACCAGGAAGACGAGCAGGATCGCCAGTTCCCGCATCTTGAAGACACGGTCGACGAGCCGGGTGCCACTCGACTTGGGGACGTCGACCACGGGGGTCTTCTCGGGGGTGGTCACCGTCATGCGGCGGCCCTCCCGGTGGCTGCGGCCATCACGGTTTCCTCGGTGGCTTCGGAGCGCGGGATCTCGGCGGTGAGGCGGCCCTCGTGCATCACCAGCACGCGGTCGGCCATGCCGAGGATCTCGGGCAGGTCGGAGGAGATCATCAGGACGGCGACGCCGTCGGCGGCGAGCTGGGACAGCAGCCGGTGCACCTCCGCCTTGGTGCCGACGTCGATGCCGCGGGTCGGCTCGTCGACGATCAGCACCTTGGGCCCGGTGGCGAGCCACTTGGCGAGGACGACCTTCTGCTGGTTGCCGCCGGAGAGGGTGGCCACCGCGTCGGCGATCCGGGCGTACTTCACCTGGAGTTTGACGGCCCAGTCCAGGGACCGGCTGCGCTCGGCGCCGCGGTCCATCAGGCCCGCCCTGACCGTCGTACGGAGCCCGGTGAGGCCGATGTTGCGCTCGATGGACATGTCCATCACCAGGCCCTGGGCGCGGCGGTCCTCGGGGACCAGCGCGAGCCCGGCGGCCATCGCGGTGGACGGGGCGCCGTTGGTGAGCGCGCGACCGTCGAGTTCGACCTCGCCCGCGTCCCAGCGGTCGATGCCGAAGACGGCGCGGGCGACCTCGGTGCGTCCGGCGCCGACGAGCCCGGCGAGACCGACGATCTCCCCGCGGCGCACCTCGAAGGAGACGTCGGTGAAGACGCCCTCGCGGGTGAGGCGGCGGACGCTGAGGGCGACCTCGCCGGGGGTGACGTCCTGCTTGGGGTACAGCTCGTCGAGGTCGCGGCCGACCATGCGGCGCACCAGGTCGTCCTCGGTCATGCCGTCGAGGGGCTCGCTGGAGATCCAGGCGCCGTCGCGCAGGGTCGTCACCCGCTGGCAGATCTCGAAGATCTCCTCCAGCCGGTGCGAGATGAACAGCACGGCGGCGCCCTGCTCGCGCAGGGTCCGTACGACGCCGAAGAGGCGGGCGACCTCGCTGCCGGTGAGGGCGGCGGTCGGCTCGTCCATGATGAGGACGCGGGCGTCGAAGGAGAGGGCCTTGGCGATCTCGACGATCTGCTGGTCCGCGATGGACAGCCCGCGGGCCGGGCGGTCGGGGTCGAGTTCGACGCCGAGCCGGGTCATCAGGGCGAGGGTGGCCTCGTGGGTGGCCTTGTGGTCGATGCGGCCGAGGGCGCGCCGGGGCTGGCGGCCCATGAAGATGTTCTCGGCGATCGACAGGTCGGGGAAGAGCGTGGGCTCCTGGTAGATCACGGCGATTCCGGCGTCGCGGGCGTCGCCGGGTCCGTGGAAGACGACGGGCTCACCGTCGAGCAGCACCTGGCCGGCGTCCGGCCGGTGCACCCCGGCGAGCGTCTTGATCAGGGTCGACTTGCCGGCGCCGTTCTCACCGGCGAGGGCGTGCACCTCGCCGGGGAACAGCTCCAGGGAGACGTCCCGCAGAGCGCGTACCGCGCCGAAGGACTTGGAGACGTCCTCGAGCGCAAGCACCGGCGCCGAACCCGTGTCGGACGGGTGGGTCATGGGGGCTCCTCGACGACGCGGCGCGAACGGCGAGGCGTCCCACACGGCGTCGTGAAAGGTTTCAACTGGGTTGCCGGGACGTTAGGCAGGCAGGGCGGCGCACGTCAATGGTTCCGTGTCGAAAAGTTTTCGATACCCGAAGGTCACGACCGAGTCACGGAGAGACGGGTTGGTCAGAGTGCTTGACACCCCTGCTGGCGGCTCATAACTTGCCGTTCTGAATCGTTTCATCAATGTCGTTCGCCACAGGAGCCCTCAAGTGACCGATGTCGCCGCGGTGAAGGCCGCCCTGAAGACCCAGGCCATCGAGACGCCGTCGTGGGCGTACGGGAACTCGGGGACCCGTTTCAAGGTGTTCGCCCAGGCCGGTGTGCCCCGCGACCCCTTCGAGAAGCTGGCCGACGCCGCCAAGGTGCACGAGTTCACCGGGGTCGCCCCGACGGTCGCCCTGCACATCCCCTGGGACAGGGTGGAGGACTACGCCGCGCTGGCGAAGTTCGCCGAGGAGCACGGGGTGCGGCTCGGCGCCATCAACTCCAACACCTTCCAGGACGACGACTACAAGCTGGGCAGCGTCTGCCACCCGGACGCGGCGGTCCGCCGCAAGGCCGTCGACCACCTGCTGGAGTGCGTCGACATCATGGACGCCACCGGCTCCCGCGATCTGAAGCTGTGGTTCGCCGACGGCACGAACTATCCCGGCCAGGACGACATCCGCGCCCGGCAGGACCGGCTCGCGGAGGCGCTGGCCGAGGTGTACGAGCGGCTCGGGGACGGGCAGCGGATGCTGCTTGAGTACAAGTTCTTCGAGCCCGCGTTCTACACGACGGACGTGCCGGACTGGGGGACGGCGTACGCGCACTGCCTGAAGCTCGGGCCGAAGGCGCAGGTCGTGGTCGACACCGGCCACCACGCGCCGGGGACCAACATCGAGTTCATCGTGGCGACGCTGCTGCGGGAGGGGAAGCTCGGCGGGTTCGACTTCAACTCGCGGTTCTACGCCGACGACGACCTGATGGTGGGGGCGGCCGACCCGTTCCAGCTCTTCCGGATCATGTACGAGGTGGTGCGCGGGGGCGGGTTCACGCCGGACGTCGCGTTCATGCTCGACCAGTGCCACAACATCGAGGCGAAGGTCCCGGCGATCATCCGGTCGGTGATGAACGTGCAGGAGGCCACGGCGAAGGCGTTGCTGGTGGACCGGGAGGCGCTGGCTGCCGCGCAGGCTTCGGGGGATGTGCTGGGAGCCAACGGTGTGGTGATGGACGCGTTCAACACGGACGTGCGGCCGCTGCTTCGTGAGGTGCGGGAGGAGATGGGGCTCGCCCCTGAGCCCATGGCCGCGTATGCCCAGTCCGGGTGGGCTGAGCGGATCGTGGCTGAGCGGGTTGGTGGGGAGCAGGCCGGGTGGGGGGCGTGAGCGGCTGCCGGGTTCTGTTCGTCGCGGACTGCGGGCTGAGTGTGGCTGGTCGCGCAGTTCCCCGCGCCCCTGAAGGGGCGCTCACCCTCCCCTCTCTTGAAAAGGACTGAATGATCATGGCAACGCACCCCGAAGCCGCCGCCCTCCTCGCTCGTTCCCATCGGCTCGGTGCCGATCCCCGGAACACCAACTACGCCGGGGGCAACGCCTCCGCCAAGGGCACCGACACCGATCCCGTCACCGGGGGTGAGGTGGAGCTGATGTGGGTGAAGGGGTCCGGTGGGGATCTCGGGACGCTCACCGAGGCGGGGCTCGCCGTGTTGCGGCTCGACCGGATGCGGGCGCTCGTGGACGTCTACCCGGGCGTGGAGCGCGAGGACGAGATGGTCGCCGCGTTCGACTACTGCCTGCACGGCAAGGGCGGCGCCGCCCCCTCCATCGACACCGCGATGCACGGGCTCGTCGAGGCCGCGCACGTCGACCACCTGCACCCCGACTCCGGGATCGCGCTGGCCTGCGCGGCGGACGGCGAGAAGCTGACCGCCGAGTGCTTCGGGGACACCGTGGTGTGGGTGCCGTGGCGGCGGCCCGGCTTCCAGCTCGGCCTGGACATCGCCGCCGTGCAGGCCGCCAACCCGCAGGCCATCGGCTGTGTCCTCGGCGGACACGGGATCACCGCCTGGGGCGACACCTCCGAGGAGTGCGAGCGCAACTCGCTGCACATCATCCGCACCGCGGAGGCGTTCCTGGCGGAGAAGGGGAAGGCGGAGCCCTTCGGGCCCGTCGTCGAGGGGTACGAGGCGCTGCCCGAGGCCGAGCGGCGGGAGCGGGCGGCGGCGCTGGCGCCGTACGTGCGCGCCCTCGCCTCCCAGGACAAGGCGCAGGTCGGGCACTTCAACGACTCGGACGTGGTCCTCGACTTCCTGGCCGCCGCCGAGCATCCGCGGCTCGCCGCGCTGGGGACGTCGTGCCCCGACCACTTCCTGCGCACCAAGGTCCGCCCGCTGGTCCTGGACCTGCCGCCGACCGCGCCGCTGGACGAGGCAGTCGCCCGGCTGAAGGAGCTGCACGCCGAGTACCGCGAGGAGTACGCCGCCTACTACCAGCGGCACGCCGAGCCCGACTCCCCCGCGATGCGCGGCGCCGACCCGGCGATCGTGCTGGTGCCGGGCGTGGGCATGTTCTCCTTCGGCAAGGACAAGCAGACGGCGCGGGTCGCCGGGGAGTTCTACGTCAACGCCATCAACGTGATGCGCGGCGCGGAGGCCGTGTCGACGTACGAGCCCATCGAGGAGTCGGAGAAGTTCCGCATCGAGTACTGGGCCCTTGAGGAGGCCAAGCTCCAGCGGATGCCGAAGCCGAAGGCGCTGGCCACCCGGGTGGCGCTGGTCACCGGCGCGGGCAGCGGCATCGGGAAGGCGATCGCGGAGCGGCTGGTCGCCGAGGGCGCCTGTGTGGTCGTAGCGGATCTGAACGGGGAGAACGCGGCGGCCGTCGCGGAGGAGCTGGGCGGTCCGGACAAGGCCGTCGCGGTGACCGTGGACGTCACCTCCGAGGAGCAGATCGCGGAGGCGTTCAAGGCGGCCCTGCTCGCGTTCGGCGGGGTCGACCTGGTGGTGAACAACGCCGGGATCTCCATCTCCAAGCCGCTCCTTGAGACGTCCGCGAAGGACTGGGACCTCCAGCACGACATCATGGCGCGCGGCTCGTTCCTGGTGTCGCGGGAGGCGGCGCGGGTGATGACCGCGCAGGGCCTCGGCGGTGACATCGTCTACATCGCCTCGAAGAACGCCGTCTTCGCCGGTCCGAACAACATCGCCTACTCCGCCACCAAGGCCGACCAGGCCCACCAGGTGCGCCTCCTCGCCGCCGAACTGGGCGAGCACGGCATCCGCGTCAACGGGGTCAACCCGGACGGCGTGGTGCGCGGCTCGGGCATCTTCGCGGGCGGCTGGGGCGCCAAGCGCGCCGCCGTGTACGGGGTGCCGGAGGAGAAGCTGGGCGAGTTCTACGCGCAGCGCACGCTGCTCAAGCGCGAGGTACTGCCGGAGCACGTCGCGAACGCGGTGTTCGCGCTGACCGGCGGGGAGCTGTCGCACACCACCGGCCTGCACGTCCCGGTCGACGCCGGTGTCGCCGCCGCGTTCCTGCGGTGAGCGGGACCGTGAAGTCGTACGCCGCGGTCGACCTGGGCGCCTCCAGCGGGCGGGTCATGGTCGGCCGCGTCGGCCCCGACAGCCTGGAGCTGGCCGAGGCGCACCGGTTCGCGAACCGGCCGGTGCGGGTGCCGGAGGGGCTGCGCTGGGACGTGCTCGGGCTGTACGCGGGCGTGCTGGACGGGCTGCGGGCGGCGGGGCAGGTCGACTCCGTCGGCATCGACAGTTGGGCCGTGGACTACGGCCTGCTGGACGCCGACGGGGCGCTGCTCGGCAACCCGGTGCACTACCGCGACGCCCGCACCGAAGGGGTCGCGGAGAAGGTGTGGGCGACCCTGCCCGCCGCGGAGCTGTACGGGGCAACCGGGCTCCAGTACGCGCCCTTCAACACGCTGTACCAGTTGGTCGCCGCCCGGGACTCCGCGCAGTTCGCGCACGCCGAGCGGCTGCTGCTGATCCCGGACCTGCTGGCGTACTGGCTGACCGGCGAGCAGGGCACCGAGCTGACCAACGCCTCCACCACCCAGCTCGTCGACCCGCGCACGCGCACCTGGTCGACCGGGGTGGCCGAGCGGCTCGGCGTCGACCTGGGCCTGTTCGCGCCGCTGCGGCAGCCCGGGGACGCGGCCGGGCTGCTGCGGGCGCCGGTGCTGGAGGAGACGGGGCTGCGCGGGCCGGTGCCGGTGCGGGCGGTCGCCTCGCACGACACGGCGTCCGCGGTGGCCGCCGTCCCCGCGGTCGGTGAGCGGTTCGCGTACATCTGCACCGGCACCTGGTCGCTGGCCGGTCTGGAGCTGGACGCGCCGGTGCTGACCGAGGAGAGCCGGGCCGCCAACTTCACCAACGAGCTGGGCATCGACGGCACGGTCCGCTACCTGCGCAACATCATGGGTCTGTGGCTGCTCCAGGAGTGCGTACGCGCCTGGGGCGAGCCGGACCTCGGTGAGCTGCTGCGGGAGGCGGCCCGGGTCCCGGCGCTGCGGTCGGTGGTGGACGCGGGTGACGCGGCGTTCCTGGCGCCGGGGCGGATGCCGGAGCGGATCGCCGAGGCGTGCCGGGCGTCGGGGCAGCCGGTGCCCAAGTCCCGGGCGGAGATCACGCGCTGCATCCTCGACTCCCTCGCGCTGGCCCACCGGCGGGCCGTCGAGGAGGCGCAGCGGCTGGCCGACCACCCGGTGGACGTCGTGCACGTCGTGGGCGGCGGCACCCGGAACGCGCTGCTGTGCCAGCTCACCGCCGACGCCCTGGGGCTGCCGGTGGTGGCGGGCCCGACGGAGGCGGCGGCGTTCGGCAACGTGCTCGTGCAGGCGCGGGCCGACGGCCTGGTGGGCGACCGGACCGACATGCGGCTGCTGCTGAAGCGGACCCAGCCGCTGACCCGGTACGAGCCGCGCGGTGACACGGAGCGGTGGCACGCGGCGGCGGCCCGGCTCGCCACCGCGCACCAGTGAGCCGGGCGGGTGGGCGCGGTCTCCCCCGGCCGCCCCACCCGCACTACCCTGCACCCATCCGATGACCGAGGAACGAGGAGCCGCCATGCGTGTCGCCCTGTTCATGACCTGCATCAACGACACGCTCTATCCGGACACCGGACGCGCCGTGGTGAAACTGCTGACCAGACTGGGCGTCGAGGTCGACTTCCCGATGGCCCAGACGTGTTGCGGGCAGGCCCACTACAACACCGGCTACCGGCACCAGGCGGAGCCGATGGCCCGGCACTTCTCCGATGTCTTCGGGGAGTACGAGGCGATCGTGACGCCGTCCGGGTCGTGCGCGGCGATGGTGCGGGAGCTGTACCCGCGGATGGGTGAGCGGGCCCGCGCCGAGGGGCGCGGCACCTCGCTGGCGACCGCGGTGGCGCCGGTGGCGCCGAAGACGTACGAGCTGACGGAGTTCCTGGTGGACGTGCTGGGGGTGACGGACGTCGGGGCGTACTTCCCGCACCGGGTGACCTACCACCCGACGTGCCACGGGCTGCGCGGGCTGCGGCTCGGGGACCGGCCGCGGCGGCTGCTGGAGGCGGTGAAGGGGCTGGAGCTGGTGGAGCTGCCGGGCGCGGAGGAGTGCTGCGGCTTCGGCGGGACGTTCTCGGTGAAGAACGCGGACGTCTCCGCGGCGATGGGCGCCGACAAGGTCCGCAACGCCGAGTCGACGGGCGCGGAGGTGCTGTGCGCGGCCGACAACTCCTGTCTGATGCACCTCGGGGGCACGATGACCCGGCTGCGCACCGAGCTGCGTCCGGTGCACCTGGCGGAGATCCTGGCGAGCACGGAGGAGGCACCGGCCGTATGAGCGGGACGTTCGTCGGGATGCCGTCGTTCCCGAAGGCGGCGCACGAGGCGGTGCGCGACACCACCCTGCGGGGCAACCTGCGGCACGCCACCCACACCATCCGCGCCAAGCGGGCGGCTGCGGTCGCCGAGGTCGAGGACTGGGCGGAGCTGCGCGAGGCGGGCAAGCGGATCAAGGACCACACCCTGCGCCACCTCGACCGCTACCTGGAGCGGTTGGAGGAGTCGGTGACGGCCGCGGGCGGCGTCGTCCACTGGGCCGCCGACGCCGAGGACGCCAACCGGATCGTCACCGAACTGGTCCGGGCGACCGGCGAGTCCGAGGTCGTCAAGGTCAAGTCGATGGCGACGCAGGAGATCGGGCTGAACGAGGCCCTGGAGGCGGCGGGCATCCACGCCTACGAGACCGACCTCGCCGAGCTGATCGTGCAGTTGGGCAGGGACCGGCCCTCGCACATCCTGGTCCCGGCGATCCACCGCAACCGGGGCGAGATCCGGGACATCTTCCGCGAGGAGATGGGCGAGTGGGGCCGCCCCGCCCCCGAGGGCCTCACCGACGCCCCCGCCGAACTCGCGGAGGCGGCCCGGCTGCACCTGCGGGAGAAGTTCCTGCGCGCCAAGGTCGGCATCTCCGGCGCCAACTTCATGGTCGCGGAGACCGGCACGCTGGTCGTGGTGGAGTCCGAGGGCAACGGGCGGATGTGCCTGACCCTGCCGGAGACGCTGATCTCGGTGGTCGGCATCGAGAAGGTGGTGCCGACCTGGCGGGACCTTGAGGTGTTCCTCCAGACCCTGCCGCGCTCCTCCACCGCCGAGCGGATGAACCCGTACACGTCGACGTGGACCGGCACTTCCGACGAGGACGGCCCGCGCGCCTTCCACCTCGTGCTGCTCGACAACGGCCGCACCGACACCCTCGCCGACGAGGTCGGCCGCCAGGCCCTGCGCTGCATCCGCTGCTCGGCCTGCCTGAACGTGTGCCCGGTGTACGAGCGGGCGGGCGGCCACGCCTACGGCTCGGTCTACCCGGGGCCGATCGGCGCGATCCTCAGTCCCCAACTGCGGGGCACGGGCAGCGAGATCGACGCCTCCCTGCCGTACGCGTCGTCGCTCTGCGGCGCCTGCTACGACGTGTGCCCGGTCGCCATCGACATCCCCGAGGTCCTGGTGCACCTGCGGGAACGCGTCGCGCAGGGCGGCCAGGTGACCCGCGAGGGCAACAAGGTGGTGCTGAAGCCCGCCAAGGGGCACGCCGCCGAGCGCGCCGCGATGCGGGCCGCCCGCTGGACGTTCGCCCACCCCGGCGCCCTGCGCACCGGGCAGCGGCTGGCCTCCCGCACCCGGCGCTTCCACCCGCGCTCGCTGCCCGGTCCCGGCCGGGCGTGGAGCGGCACCCGGGACCTGCCGCCGGTGCCGGTCGAGCCGTTCCGGGACTGGTGGCAGCGGACCAACGGCGGAAAGGACGCCAAGTGAGCAGCAGGGAACGGGTTCTGGGCCGGGTGCGGCGCGCGCTGGCGGACGTGCCGCGCGACGGGACGCCGTACGAGGAGGCGGTCGCGCGGGACTACCGCACCGAGCACGGTGACCGGAGCGTCGAGCGGACGGTGGACCTGCTGGCCGAGAACCTCGCGGACTACCGGGCCCTGGTGCACCGCTGCGCCCGCGCCGAGCTGCCCGCGCTGATCGCCCGGCTGCTCGCCGGGCGCGGCGCCGAGTCGGTGCTGGTCCCGCCGGGTCTGGACGCGGGCTGGCTGGCGCAGACGGAGGTCCGCCGGGTCGAGGACCGGGCGGAGAGCACGGCGGCCGAGCTGGACCGGGTGGACAGCGTGGTCACCGGGTGCGCGGTGGCGATCGCGGAGACCGGCACGATCGTGCTGGACGGCTCCCCCGACCAGGGCCGCCGCCGCATCACCCTCGTCCCGGACCACCACATCTGTGTCGTACGGGTGCCGGAACAGGTCGTCCCGTCGGTGCCGCTGGCCCTGCCCCGCCTCGACCCGCTGCGCCCGCTGACCTGGATCTCCGGGCCGTCCGCGACCAGCGACATCGAGCTGGACCGGGTGGAGGGCGTGCACGGGCCGCGGGTGCTGGAGGTCGTCCTCGTCGACTGAGCGACCCGTTGGAGCCCCTCTCGGCATTTGCCTAATACCTTTAGGCAAATGCATACTCGGCCCGTCCGAGGAGAGGAGCGTCATCAGCCATGGCCCGTGTGGGACTGACCCCGGAGCTGCTCACGCGCGCCGGGGCGGAGCTGGCCGACGAGGTCGGCTTCGACCAGGTGACCGTCTCCGCGCTCGCCCGGCGCTTCGACGTGAAGGTGGCGAGCCTGTACTCCCACCTGCGCAACTCGCAGGAGCTGAGCACCCGGATCGCCCTGCTCGCGCTGGAGGAGATGGCCGACCGCGCCGCCGAGGCCCTCGCCGGGCGCGCGGGCCGGGACGCCCTGACCGCGTTCGCGCACGTCTACCGCGACTACGCGCGTGAGCACCCCGGCCGCTACACCGCCGCCCGGCTCCCGCTCGACCCGGCGACCGCCGCCGCCAGCGCGGGCGTCCGGCACGCCCAGATGACCCGGGCGATCCTGCGCGGCTACCACCTCACCGAACCGGACCAGACCCACGCCGTGCGGCTGCTGGGCAGCGTCTTCCACGGCTACGTCAGCCTGGAGGCGGCGGGCGGCTTCAGCCACAGCCAGCCCTCCTCGGAAGAGAGCTGGGACCGGGTCCTGGACGTTCTCGACGCCCTGCTGCGGAACTGGCCCGCGGCCGGTCCCGGCACCCCCGGCACAACGGATTGAGACGATGCGCACCGAGCACCCCCATTGGATCACCACGCCCCTCACCGCGGACCTGCTGCGCGGCGCCCTCGACCTGGAGCGCACCGTGCACGGCCTGCTGCCGCACCGGCTGCCCGCCAGGGCCCGCGCCCAGAACACCGACCCACAACTGGAGATGGCCGAGTCCCAGCCCTCCGGCGTGCGGCTGGCCTTCCGCAGCCGGGCCACCGCCGTGGAGCTGGACACCCTGCCCACCAAGCGGGCCTACGCGGGCGCCCCACCCCGCCCGGACGGCGTCTACGAGCTGCTCGTCGACGGCTCCCCGGCCGGACGGACGACGGTCACCGGCGGCCACACCGTGACCGTCGACATGCGCACCGGCCAGACCGAGCTGCGGCCCGGCGAGCCCGGCACCGCCCGCTTCACCGGGCTGCCGGAGCGCGCCAAGGACATCGAGATCTGGCTGCCGCACAACGAGATCACCGAGCTGGTCGCGCTGCGCACCGACGCCCCGGTGGAGCCGCTGCCGGACCGGGGCCGCCGGGTGTGGCTGCACCACGGCAGCTCGATCAGCCACGGCTCCGACGCCGAGGGCCCCACCACCACCTGGCCCGCGCTGGCGTCCCGGCTCGCGGGCGTGGAGCTGGTCAACCTCGGCTTCGGCGGCAGCGCCCTGCTCGACCCGTTCACCGCGCGGGCGCTGCGGGACACCCCCGCCGACCTGCTGAGCGTCAAGATCGGCATCAACGTCGTCAACCAGGACCTGATGCGGCTGCGGGCCTTCACCCCGGCCGTGCACGGCTTCCTCGACACCCTCCGCGAGGGCCACCCCGACGCGCCGCTGCTGGTGATCTCCCCGGTGCTGTGCCCCATCCACGAGGACACCCCGGGCCCCACCGGCTACGACTTCTCCGCGCTGGCCGAGGGACGCCTCAGCTTCCGCGCCACGGGCGACCCGGCGCAGACCGTGGAGGGCAAGCTGACCCTGACCGTCATCCGGGACGAGCTGGCCCGCGTCGTCGAGCGGCGGGCGGCCGACGACCCGCACCTGCACTACCTCGACGGCCGGGACCTCTACGGCGAGTCCGACGCCGCCGAACTGCCGCTGCCCGACCAACTGCACCCGGACGCCGCCACCCACCGCCGCATCGGCGAACGCTTCGCCCGGCTGGCGTTCGCCCCGGACGGCCCTTTCGCCGCCGGGGACGCGTAGTCACGGGCGGCTCAGTCGCCGTCGTACTCCCGGCGGGCCCGCTCGACCTCCTCGAGGTGGCTGGTGGCCCACTCCGCGAGGTGCGCGAAGAGCGGGGCGAGGCTGCGGCCGAGGTCGCTGATCTCGTACTCCACGCGCGGGGGGACCTCGGCGTGGTAGGTGCGGGTGATCAGCCCGTCGCGTTCGAGCTGGCGCAGCCGCTGGGTCAGCACCTTGGGGGTGATGTGGGCGATCCCGCGCTGGAGTTCCACGAACCGCTGGCGGCCGTAGGTGTGCAGGGACCACAGGATCGGCGTGGTCCAGCGGCTGAACACGATGTCCACGACGGGGCTGATGGGGCAGGCCAGTTCGGGATCGGCGCGGTCGACGGTGGTCATGCGTCCCCTCTGAGGTAGTCACTTTCCCCTAGGTACCCACTATCCCCACGATGCTAGCTTCCCCGCGTCAACCGAGAACGACCACCGGGGAGTTGGACATGATCGTGGTGACGGGGGCGACCGGCAACGTCGGGCGCTCGCTGGTACGGACCCTCGCGGCGGCCGGTGCGCCGGTGACCGCGACCTCGCGCGGGATCGCGGACGCCGACCTGCCGGACGGGGTACGGCGGCTGCCCGCCGACCTCACCGACGTGGAGAGCCTGCGGCCCGTCCTGGAGGGCGCCGACGCGCTGTTCCTCCAGAACGGCGGGCCGAGCGCGCAGCTGCTCGACGCGCCGGGCATCCTGGGCGCCGCGAAGGCCGCGGGCGTCGAGCGCGTCGTCCTGCTCTCCTCGCAAGGGGTGACGACCCGCCCGGAGTCGGCCTCGCACGGGGGCGTCGCGCGGGCCATCGAGGACGCCGTACGGCAGTCCGGGCTCGACTGGACGGTCCTGCGGCCCGGCGGCTTCGCGTCCAACGCCTTCGCCTGGGCGGCGTCGGTCCGCGCCGAGCGGACGGTCGCCGCGCCGTTCGCCGACGTCGGCCTGCCCGTCGTCGACCCGGACGACATCGCGGAGGTCGCCGCCGTGGCGCTGCGCGAGGACGGGCACGCCGGGCGGAGCTACGAGCTGACCGGCCCCGCCGTGATCACGCCGCGGGCGCAGGCCGCCGCCCTCGGGGACGCGCTCGGTGAGCCGGTCCGCTTCGTCGAGCTGACCCGGGAGCAGGCCAGGGAGCGGCTGCTGGCGTTCATGCCGGAGCCGGTCGCGGAGACGACCCTCACCATCCTCGGTGCGCCGACCCCGGCCGAGCGGCGCCTCAGCCCCGACACGGAACGCGTCCTCGGACGGCCAGCGCGCGCCTTCGCGGACTGGGCGCGGCGGTACGTGGCCGCGTTCCGGTGAGCGGGCAACCCCGTGACAGATGGGGTGAACAAGCGCTTGGATAGGGGCGGACCATTCACCGCGACGCCCGGAGGGCCGGTTGTTCACTTCCGTCGACGATGTCTCCGCCCGGCTCGCGGAGACCGGCTATCTGGCCTCCCCCGCGGTCGCCACGACCGTCTTCCTCGCCGACCGGCTCGGCAAGCCGCTGCTCGTGGAGGGCCCGGCGGGCGTCGGCAAGACCGAGCTGGCGAAGGCGGTCGCCCGGGTCGCGGGCGCCGAGCTGGTGCGGCTCCAGTGCTACGAGGGCGTCGACGAGTCCCGGGCGCTGTACGAGTGGAACCACGCCAAGCAGTTGCTGCGGATCAGCGCGGGCCGCGACGAGACCTGGGACGAGACCCGCACCGACATCTTCAGCGAGGAGTTCCTGCTCCCCCGCCCGCTGCTCACCGCCATCCGCGGCGACGCGCCGAAGGTGCTGCTGATCGACGAGACCGACAAGGCGGACGTGGAGGTGGAGGGCCTGCTCCTTGAGGTCCTCAGCGACTTCCAGGTGACCGTGCCCGAGCTGGGCACGGTCACCGCGACCCGCCGCCCGTTCGTCGTCCTCACCTCCAACGCCACCCGCGAGCTGTCCGAGGCGCTGCGCCGCCGCTGCCTGTTCCTGCACATCGGGTTCCCGGAGGAGGAGCTGGAGCGGCGGATCGTCCGGCTGAAGGTGCCCGGCGTCGACGCGGCGCTGGCCGAGTCGGTGGTCCGGGTGGTCGGCGCGCTGCGCGCCCTCGACCTGCGCAAGGCGCCCTCTGTCGCGGAGACCGTCGACTGGGCGCACACCCTGCTCGCGCTCGGCGCGCACACCCTCGACGAGCAGGTGGTACGGGACACCCTGGGCGTCGTCCTCAAGCACCAGGAGGACATCGCGAAGGCGGCGGCCAAGCTCGACCTGGACGCCGTGTGACCGGGGTGGCTCCCGAGGGGTCCAACGGTCTCGACGGGCGGCTGACGGGGTTCGTGGCCGCGCTGCGCGCGCACGGCGTCCGCGTCGGCACCGGGGAGACCGTGGACGCGGCCCGCGCGGTGACGGCGCTGGGGCTGGCCGACCGGGAGCTGCTGCGCGAGGGGCTGGCGGCGACGCTGCTGCACACCGCGGCGCAGCGGCCGGTGTTCGACCCGGTCTTCGACCTGTACTTCCCGCGCGGCGTCGGTGGGCCGCAACACAGTACGACGGACCGGGACGACCTGCGGGAGCGGCTGGCCGCCGCGCTCGCCGCGGGCGACACCGAGCTGCTCGGGCGGCTGGCGGCGGAGGCCGTCGACGGCTTCGGCGGGTACGGGAGTTCACCGGGCTCGGACGGCTTCTCGTCGTACCAGACGCTGGAGCGAATCCGGCCGCAGACGCTGCTGGCGCAGGTGCGGCGGAGTATGCGGGCGGGCACGCCCGGGTTCACCGACCGGCTGCTGGACGACGAGATCCGGGCCCGGATCGAGGTGTTCCGGCGGCAGGTGGCCGCGGAGGCGCGGCGGCGGGTCGCGGAGCGGCGCGGGCGGGACGAGATCGCGCGACGGGCGATCGCGCCGACCGCGGACCGGGTGGACTTCCTGTACGCCGGGCGCGACCGGGTCGCCGAACTGCGCCGTACGGTACAGCCGTTGGCGCGCAAGCTGGCCACCCGGCTGGCCGCCCGCCGTCGCCGGGCCGCCCGGGGCAGCGTCGACCTGCGGCGCACCCTGCGCGGTTCGCTGTCGACGGGCGGGGTGCCGATGCGGCCGGTGCTGCGCAGGCGCCGTCCGGCCCGGCCCGAACTGGTGCTGCTGTGCGACGTGTCGGGCTCGGTGTCCGGGTTCTCCGACTTCACGATGCTGCTGGTGCAGGCGCTGCACGACCAGTTCAGCAAGGTGCGGGTGTTCGCGTTCGTCAACCGGGTCGACGAGGTGACCGGGCTGCTGGCGCGCGGCACCGCCGACCCGGAGGGTCTCGGCGCCCGCATCCGCGCCGAGGCGACGCTGACCGGCTGGCACGGCAGCAGCGACTACGGCGTCGCCCTGGGCGAGTTCGCGGAGCGGTACGGCGACGCGGTGGGCCCGCGGACGACGGTGTTCGTGCTCGGGGACGCCCGCACCAACATGGGCGACCCGAACCTGCCCGCCGTACGGCGGATCGCCGGGCGGGCCCGGCGCCTGTACTGGCTGAACCCGGAGCCGCGCGCACTGTGGGGCACCGGTGACTCCGCCGCGCCCGAGTACGCCGGGCTGGTGGAGATGCACGAGTGCCGCAACGCCCGTCAACTGGGCGGGATCGTGGCGCGGCTGCTGCCGGTGTGAGCCGGTGCGGTGTGCGGGTGGCGCGGCGCTAGTCGGCCTTGGCGTACTCCTGGGCCATCTGTCCGGCGAAGTCGTAGACGACGCAGGGTTCGTCGCCGATCACCCAGGCGTCGTGGCCCGGGGAGCACACGAAGGCGTCGCCGGGGCCGACCTCGCCCTCGCCGCCCTCGTCCATGACGACGTGCAGCCGTCCGCTGACCACGTAGCCGTTGTGGTGGACCTGGCAGGTGTCGGTGCCCGCGATCGGCTTCACGGACTCGGTCCAGCGCCAGCCCGGCTCGAAGGTGGCCACGGCGAAGTCGAGCCCCGTCAGGTGGACCGCCTCCAGGTGCCCGCGGGGGAAATCGCGGCGCTCGTCGGGCTTGTCCAGCGTCTTGACCTCCAGCATGACGCTCTCCCTTCCGGCCGCGGGACCGGTCGTCCGGCTGCCCCCACTGGCATCGCGGTGGCCCCGCCTCCGTCCCTCCATCGTCCGCCTGTCAAGCGGGGGGCGCCATTCGGGGGACGGTCCGTCAGGTGCCCTCGCCACACAGCCGCGCGAAGCGGTCCGCGTCCACGTTGCCGCCGGAGACGATCACCCCGACGCGGCGCGGTGTCGGGGTCACCCGGCCGGTGAGCAGGGCGGCGAGCGGGGTGGCGCCGCTGGGTTCGACGACCGTCTTCAGCCGCTCGAACGCGAACCGCATCGCGACGCGGATGTCGTCGTCGGAGACGAGGGCCACGGTGTCGACGAGGCGCCGGTTGAGGGCGAAGGTCAGTTCGCCGGGTGTCGTGATGGCCTGGCCGTCGGCGATGGTGCGCGGCACGGGGACGGTGACGCGGCTGCCCGTCTCCAGGGACCGCTTGGTGTCGTCCCCGGCCTCCGGTTCGACGCCGATCACCCGGATACCGGGGTACAGGTCCTTCGCCGCGGTGGCGCTCCCGGCGATCAGCCCGCCGCCGCCGACCGGGACGACCAGCGCGTCCAGTTCCCCGGTCTCCTCCAGGAGTTCCAGGGCCGCGGTGCCCTGTCCGGCGATCACGTGCGGATGGTCGTACGGCGGGATGAGGCTCAGGCCGCGCTCGGCGGCGAGGGCCTCGGCGATGGCGGCGCGGTCGCCGGTGTAGCGGTCGTAGGTGACGATCTCGGCGCCGTACCCGGCGGTGGCGGCCATCTTGGAGCGCGGGGCGTCCTCGGGCATGACGATGACCGCGGTGGTGCCGAGTTCGCGGGCGGCGAGGGCGACGGCCTGGGCGTGGTTGCCGGACGAGTAGGCGGCGATGCCGCGGGCGAGCTGGTCGGGGGTGAGCCGGGACGCCGCGTTGAAGGCGCCGCGGAACTTGAACGCGCCGACGCGCTGGAGGTTCTCGCACTTGAGGTGCACCTCGGCGCCGACGAGCGCGTCCAGGGTGCGGGAGCGCAGCACCGGGGTGCGGTGGGCGACGCCCTTCAGACGGGCGGCGGCGGCGTGCACATCGGCGGCGGTGACCTGGGGTGTCGACACGGGCGCCACTGTACGCCGGGCTCCGGAGGGCGTGGTTTCTGTGACCGACGCCACACCGGTTACCGGCAAGTTTTGCCGCTGGCGGTGACTGCCTCGCCCGCCGCATCCGTACTCCCTGGCGTCCGGGCTGTTCACTTCGGGAGGCACGATGCGCTTGTCGCGCAATATGGTCGGTACCGTCTTCGTCGGCGGAGCGCTGAGTCTGACGCTCACCGCGCTCGCGTACCCGGCCGTGCTCGGCATCGACAAGACCGCGTCGGACACCAGCCGCATCATCGCCAACACCCGGTACGGGCCGCTGACCGAGGCCGACCGTGACTTCGTGGTCAAGGTGCGCTCGGCCGGGCTGTGGGAGTACCCGCTCGGTGAACTGGCCATGGAGCGGGGCACCACGCCGGAGATGAAGGAGGCCGGGGAGCACCTGGTCGTCGGCCACGCGGGGCTGGACGCCACCTGCCGGAAGATCGCCCCCGAGCTGGGCATCGTCCTGCCCAACCAGGCGACCCCGCAGCAGCAGCAGTTCGTCGCCACCATCGAGTCCAAGGCGGGGAGGGAGTTCGACTCCACCGCGGCCAACATCATGCGCGTCACGCACGGCCAGATCTTCCCGGCGATCGCGAAGATCCGCGCCAGTACGCAGAACACGCTCGTCCGGCAGTTGGCCGACCAGGCCAACGACACGGTGCTCGACCACATCACCGTGCTGGAGAAGACCGGCATGGTCAACTACGACCAGGTCAACTTCCAGCAGACCGCTCCGCCGAAGCTGCCGCAGGAGCAGCTCACGCCGCCCCCGCCGCAGCCGGGGTCGCCGGTGGTGGTGCTGACGCCGCGGCCCGATCTGGACGTCAGGACCACGACGCCGTCGCCGAGCGCCACTCCGACGGTGCGGTGACCCACGGCTCGCTGGCCGCCGTCCCAGGTCAGCGGGGTGTGGAGGGGCGTGCCTAGGATGATCCCGCACAGACCGCACGCGGGAGGCCGTCGGGCTGACCCGCCTGAGAAGGGGGTCCGCCATGGGCGCGCCACGTCTGGGCAGTACGCCGCTGCCGGGGATCGGCGTCCGCTACGACCTGACGACGCGGGAGCGGCGGCACCTGTCGGTGGTCGCCCACCGGGACGGGCAGCGCACGCTGAACGCGTACGCCAAGGACGATCCGGACGCCTGCGCGCTGTCGGTGCGGCTGACCGCCGAGGAGGCGGCCACGCTGATCGACGCGCTGATGCCCGCCCACCACACGCCGAACCTGCTGTCCACCACCGACCTCGGGCTGGTGGCCGAGCGGATCGGGCTGTCGGCGGTCTCGCACTGGAACGGGCGGCTGCTCGGCGACACCCGGATGCGGACCGCGACCGGCGCGTCCATCGTGGCGGTGCTGCGGCGCGCCGAGGCCATACCGTCCCCCGGGCCCGACTTCCGGCTGGCGGGCGGTGACACCCTGATCGTGATCGGCACCCGCGAGGGCGTGGAGGCCGCCGCCGCGATACTCGGGCGGGAGTGACCGGGATGCACTCCTCGGCCGTCTTCCTGATCGAGTTCGGCGCGCTCATCCTCGGCCTGGGGCTGCTGGGGCGGTTCGCCGGGCGGTTCCGGTTCTCGCCCATCCCGCTCTACCTGCTCGCCGGGCTGGCCTTCGGTGAGGGCGGGTTGCTGCCGCTCGGGACCAGTGAGGAGTTCGTCGCCGTCGGCGCCGAGATCGGTGTCATCCTGCTGCTGCTCATGCTGGGCCTGGAGTACACGGCCAGCGATCTGGTGACCAACCTCAAGACGCACTACCCGGCGGGACTGGTCGACGCCGCGCTCAACGCGCTGCCGGGTGCGGCGATGGCGGTACTGCTGGGGTGGGGACCGGTGGCGGCGGTGGTGCTGGCGGGGGTCACCTGGATCTCGTCGTCCGGTGTCATCGCCAAGGTGCTGGGGGACCTGGGGCGGCTGGGGAACCGGGAGACGCCGACGATCCTGAGCATCCTGGTGCTGGAAGACCTGTCGATGGCCGTGTACCTGCCGGTGGTCACCGCGCTGCTCGCCGGGACCGGGCTCGCGGCGGGGAGCGTGACGCTGGCCGTCGCGCTCGGGGTGGCGGGGCTGGTGCTGGTGGTCGCGGTGCGGTACGGGCGGCACATCTCCCGGTTCGTCTCCAGTGACGATCCGGAGAAGCTGCTGCTGGTCGTGCTCGGGCTGACGCTGCTGATCGCCGGGCTGGCGCAGCAGCTCCAGGTGTCGGCGGCGGTGGGCGCGTTCCTGGTGGGCATCGCGTTGTCGGGGGAGGTCGCCGAGGGCGCGCACACGTTGCTCGCGCCGTTGCGGGACCTGTTCGCCGCGGTGTTCTTCGTCTTCTTCGGGCTGCACACCGATCCGGCGACGATCCCGCCGGTGCTGCTGCCCGCGCTGGCGCTGGCCGTCGTCACGGCGCTGACGAAGATCGCCACGGGGTACTGGGCGGCGCGGCGTGCGGGGATCTCCGTGAAGGGGCGGTGGCGGGCCGGGGGCGCGCTGGTGGCCCGCGGCGAGTTCTCCATCGTGATCGCGGGGCTCGCCGTGACCGCCGGTATCGAGCCGTCCCTCGGGCCGCTGGCCACGGCGTACGTGCTGATTCTGGTCGTCGTCGGGCCGCTCACGGCGCGGTTCACCGAGCCGGTCGCCCTGCGGGTGGCCGACAGGTTCCGTCGGCCCGCGGCCGTGGCGCCCGAGCGGCCGGTCGACAATCAGGATGTGGTGGGTCGCTGACCCTGCCGTCGGGGGGTTCGTCGCCGCGGGGCTCGATCGATAGTAGCCATGGACATAGTAGCCATGTACTGTATCTCGGGTGAGCACGGCATCTGAGGGCGCTACGCCCGGGTTTCTCGTGTGGCGGCTGTCCATGAAGTGGCGGGTCGCCGTCGATCGCGCGGTGGGGCCGTTGGGGCTGACGCACGCGCAGTACGCCCTGGTGGCGTCGTTGTACGGGATGCGGCGGTCCGGGGAGCGGCCCAGTCAGCGGCGGCTCGCCGACCATACGGGGCTTGAGCCGTTGTACGTGTCCAAGCTCGCCCGCGCCCTGGAGACCTCCGGTCTGGTGGAGCGCGGGCGCGATCCGCACGACCCGCGCGCCGTCCAGTTGGCGCTGACCGAGGAGGGGGTGGAGGTCACCCGGCGTGCCATCGGGGTCGTGCAGGGGCTGCTCCAGCAGTTGCTGGCGCCCCTGGGCGGGCTCGATGATCCCCGCGCCCTGGAGTTCTCGCGGAACCTCGCCGCCCTGCTCGACGCACCGCTCGATCCATCCGCTGACCACAGGCAGGAGCAGTCATGACCACCACGCCCACCACCACGCCCACCGCCGACAGCCGCGCGCTGGCGCTGGCCCACTACGCGGCGCGCGGCGTCCTCGAATCCGTACTGGCCCGCTACGACGTCACCTTCCAGCAGAGCGTCGCCCTCCGGGTGCTCGCCGTCGCCGAGGGTCCGGTCGGCCGGGAGGTCGTCGTGCGTCAGGTAGCGGGGTCGCTGAAGGCCGACGCGGACGACGTGCGGGGCGTCGTCGAGGAACTGGTCGGCAAGGGGCTGTGCGCCCCCGAGGGCGCCGCGCTGCGGCTCACCGACGCCGGGCGGGAGTTCTACGCCGCCTCCGGTGCCGAGACCGCCGAGATCTCCGCGCGGATCTGGGCGGGCATCCCCGCGGAGGACCTGGCGGCCACCGGGCGCGTGCTCGCCCTAGTGCGTGAGCGGGCCGACGCGGAGCTGGCCGCCCTGGCGAAGTAGTGGAATGTTTAACCACCTGTGGGGGTTGAGCGCGTCGAAGGAGGTCGACAGTGGACACGACGTACTACGACCACGGGACGCCCGCCGAGCGCTGGGAGCGCGCGGGGATGTTCTTCGACGCCAAGGAGTACGCGACCGCCGCCCGCGTCCTGGGCGCGCTCGTCGAAGAGGTGCCGGAGCAGACCGGGCCGCGGCTGCTGCTGGCCCGCGCCTACTACCACTCGGCCCAACTGGGTCGGGCGGAGGCCGAGTTGCGCCGCATCGTGGAGCGTGACCCGGTGGAGCAGTACGCCCGGCTGCTGCTCGGCCGCACCCTGGAGCGGCAGGGGCGGGCGGCGGAGGCCGAACCGCACCTGCGGCTCGCCTCGGCGCTCGCGGGCGACTTCCCGGAACTCTGACGTCAGCGGCGTGTCATGCTGGCCCGATGTGTGCTGCCGCTGATCGCGCCCGCCGACCCTCGCTCGTCGAGCAGGTGGAGGAACTGCTCGCCACCGGCGGGCCGTTGCCCCTGGTAGAGGCCGGGGAGCCGGTGCTGCGGCAGCCCGTCGCGCCCTACGACGGGGAGCTGCCGCCCGCGCTCCTCGACCGTTTCGTGGACGCCCTGCGGCTCACCATGCGGGCCGCGCCCGGCGTCGGGCTCGCGGCGCCGCAGGTGGGCGTCGCGCTGCGGATCGCGGTGATCGAGGACCCCGCGCCGGTGCCCGAGGAGGTGCGGGTGGCCCGTGAGCGGGTGCCGCAGCCGTTCCGGGTGCTCGTGAATCCGTCCTATGAGCCTGTGGGGGCCGAGCGTGCCGCCTTCTTCGAAGGGTGTCTGAGCGTGCCGGGGTGGCAGGCCGTGGTGGCCCGGCCCGCCGCGGTGCGGCTGACGGGACTCGACGAGCGCGGCCGTGCGCTGGACGAGGTGTTCAGCGGGTGGCCCGCGCGGATCGTGCAGCATGAGACCGACCATCTGGACGGTGTCCTCTACCTCGACCGCGCGGACCTGCGGTCCTTCTCCTCCAACCGGGCCATGGCCGAGCACTGGAACGCGCCCACGCCGCACGGCGCCGCCCGTGCGCTCGGCTTCCGGCTGCCCGAGTGAGGGTGCTCAGCCCCGGTACGCCTCCAGCAGGCGCAGCCAGACCTCGCTGATCGTCGGGTAGGACGGGACCGCGTGCCACAGGCGGCTGATCGGCACCTGGCCCGCCACGGCGATCGTCGCCGCGTGGATGAGTTCGCCGACGCCGGGGCCCACGAACGTCACCCCGCGCAGGATCTCCTCCTCCAGGTCCACCACCATCCGCGCCCGGCCCTGGTAGCTGTCGGCGTACAGGCCCGCCCCGGCGACCGAGCTGAACGCGACGTCGACGGCGCGCACCCGGTGGCCCGCCTGTTCCGCCTCCGCCAGGGACAGGCCCACCGCGGCGGCCTCCGGGTCGGTGAAGACGACCTGCGGTACGGCGTGGTGGTCGGCGGTGGCCGCGTGGGCGCCCCACGCCTCGCCCTCCGCCAGCGGGTCACCGGCGGCGCGGGCGGCGATCGCGGCACCGGCGATCCGGGCCTGGTACTTGCCCTGGTGGGTCAGCAGGGCGCGATGGTTGACGTCCCCGACGCCGTACAGCCAGTCGGTGCCGTCGACGCGGAGGCTGTCGTCGACCGTGAGCCAGGAGCCGGGCTCCAGGCCGACGGTGTCCAGGCCGATGTCGTCGGTGCGCGGGGCGCGGCCGGTGGCGAAGAGGATCTCGTCGGCCTCGATGCGCTCCCCGGTGTCGGTGACGGCGACGACGGTGCCGTTCTCGCGGGTGACGGACTTGACGGAGGTGCCGGTGCGGACGTCGGCGCCCGCCTCGGTTAGCGCCTCGGCGACGAGTTCGCCCGCGAACGGCTCCATCCGGTTCAGCAGGCCCTTGCCGCGCACCAGGACGGTCACCTGGGAGCCGAGGGCCTGCCAGGCGGTGGCCATCTCGGTGGCGACGACCCCGCCGCCGACCACGATCAGACGGCCGGGCGCCGCCTTGGCGCTGGTCGCCTCCCTGCTGGTCCAGGGGCGTACGTCGGCGAGTCCGGGCAGGTCGGGCAGGAGGGCGCGGCTGCCGGTGGCGACCGCGACGGCGTGCCGGGCGGTGAGGGTGTGGGTGGTGCCGTCCGGCGCGGTGACCGTGACCGTGCGGGGGCCGCTGATCCGGCCGTGGCCGCGGTACAGCTCGGCGCCGATGCCGGTCAGCCAGTCGACCTGGCCGTCATCCTGCCAGTTCGAGGTGTAGTAGTCGCGGTGCGCGAGCACCGCCGCGGTGTCCAGCGGGCCCTGCACCGCCTGGCGCAGTCCGGGCACCCTGCGGGCGTCGGCGCGGGCGATCACCGGGCGCAGCAGGGCCTTGCTGGGCATACACGCCCAGTACGAGCACTCGCCGCCGACGAGTTCGCTCTCCACGACCGCGGTGGACAGTCCGGCCGCGCGCGTGCGCTCGGCGACGATCTCCCCCACGGGCCCGGCCCCGAGCACCACGACGTCGTATGCGATGGAATCCGTTTCCGTCATGGGGTCAGTCTGCTGGGTGGTGTGGCGCGGGGCCACACGGGTACGAGCGCGGGCGGAATACGTGCCGGTCCGGCCGCGTTGTGCCGACGGCTTCGCCCCGACACCAGGAAGAGGGAACACGCCATGAGCAGCACCGTGGAGCTGACCAAGGAGAACTTCGACCAGACGGTCACGGACAACGACTTCGTCCTGATCGACTTCTGGGCGTCCTGGTGCGGTCCGTGCCGTCAGTTCGCTCCGGTCTACGAGAAGGCGGCCGAGGACAACCCCGACCTGGTGTTCGGCAAGGTGGACACGGAGGCGCAGCCGGAGCTGGCGGCGGCCTTCGGTATCCAGTCGATCCCCACGCTGATGATCGTCCGGGACCGGGTCGCCGTGTTCGCGCAGCCGGGCGCGCTGCCCGAGGCGGCGCTCACCGATGTGATCGGGCAGGCCCGCAAGCTGGACATGGACGAGGTCCACAAGGCCGTCGCCGCGCAGCAGGCGCAGGGCGAGCAGCAGGCATAGCGCGGCTGGTTCCCGGTACGCCGCTCCCACGGTCCGTGGGGGCGGCGTACCCGTGTGTTCAGCTCGACTCGCGCGGGACGACCGTGGCGCCCAGCACCTCGCGGCGCTCCGGTGGGGCGGCGGGGTCGCGGACCGCGCGGTCGACCAGCTCGGCCAGGTCGCGGCCGGAGGGCAGGTCGATGTGGACGGTGCTGAGGCGGGGCCGTAGCAGGCGGCCGAGCATCAGGTCGTCGGCGCCGATGACCGCCGTGTCGCCGGGGATGTCGACGCCCGCGTCCATCAGGGCACGCATCAGCAGCATCGCGTACTCGTCGTTGTAGGCGAACACCGCGTCCAGGCCGAGGCCGCGCCAGCGGGCGGCGAGCCGGGCGGCGTCGTCCTCGTCGTAGGCGAGGGGCAGCTCGATGACGGTGGCGCCGGTGCCGCCGGTGCCGTGCACGGCGTGCCGTACGCCGTGCAGCCGGGGCCGGGAGAAGACCTCAAGGCCGGGTTCGGCGGGGACGACGACGCCGATGCGGCTGCGGCCGCGGGCGCGCAGGTGGGCGGCGGCGGCCCGGCCGACGGCGGTGTGGTCCATGAGCAGGGCGTGCGCGCCCTCGACGGTCTCGGGGCCGAGGGTGACCACGGCGCGGGCGCCGGAGCGCTTGAGTACGGCGACGCCCTGCGGGCCGAGTCCGGAGCCGGGCACCAGGACGGCGACCGGGCGCAGTTCGGCCCAGGCGCGGGCGGCCTCGTCGCCGTGCGTGCCGACGGCGCCGTACTGCACGACCGTGTAGTCGAGGCGGCCGAGCGCCCCCTGGAGGTCGCTGAGGAACTGGCTGTAGAGCGGGCCCACGGGGATGGTCGGGGCGGGCATGAGGACCATCCGGCTGTGCCCGGCGCGCAGACTGCGGGCGGCGGCGTGCGGTACGTACCCCAGTTCCTTCGCCGCCTCGTGCACCCTGCGGCGCGTGGGCTCGCTGATCCGTACGGCGCTGGTGTTGTTCAGGACGTAGGAGACCGTGGCGCGTGAGACCCCGGCCAGGCGCGCCACGTCGGCGCTGGTGGGTACGGAGCCGACGGCGGCCGACGCGGGCGTGGGCGGTTTCGGTATCTGCACCATGACGTACCGCATCTTGGCAGAACCGGGGGACCGGACGTCGACCGGGGACCCGACGGGTGAATCTTGTACGAATCGGCAGGGCGGGCCGTCAGCCGGGCGGCCGGGGGGCCGTCAGGCGTGTGACCAGGTCCGTCCAGCCCGCCTCCAGGCGCTCCATGGGCATCCCGCACACCTTGGTCAGGTGGTGGATGGCGGCCGGGTCCAGGTAGCCGATCAGGGTCTGGGCGAGGACCTCGCAGTCGGCGTCGGGGACCGCCTCGCGCAGCAGCAGCAGGATGTGCCCGTAGAGCAGCCGCCACGACGGGGCGGTGTAGCGGCGGTCCGCGCTGCGCTCGGCGGCGAGGTGCAGCTCCAGCGCCTCGGCCGACCTGCGCAGGGCCGCCACGCCGAAGGCGTGCAGCCGCTCCACCGGCGGTGCGCCGGGGCCCAGCGGCGGCGGGCCGGAGAGGAACGCGGCCTGGAACTTCTGCTCGGAGTGGTCGAGCAGCGCGGTCAGCAGGCCGACCCGGTCGCCGAAGCGGCGGAAGACGGTCCCCTTGCCGACCTCGGCGGCGGCGGCCACGGCCTCCATCGTCACCCCGGCCGCGCCGTGTTCGGCGACCAGCCGGGCGGCGGCCTCCAGCAGGCGGGCGCGGTTGCGCGCGGCGTCGGCGCGCAGGCACTGCTCCTCGGCCGAGGTGCTGAGCTGGATCAACTCGGCGCTGTCCAGGGGCTCCTGGGGCGGCGGGAAGGGCGGCAGGGCGGCGCACATGAGGACAGGGTAAAGCACCGGGAAGAAACTGGACCGCGGTCCGGTTAGGGTGCTACAACATTGAAGCGGACCTCGGTCCGGTTCTAACGGTAGTCGTGTCTCAGCCCTGGGAGTTCCCATGTCCGTACAGATCCTCGCCCTCGTCGGAAGCCTGCGCTCCGGTTCGCACAACCGCCAGCTCGCCGAGGCGGCCGTCAAGCTCGCCCCCGAGGGCGCGGAGGTGCGGCTCTACGAGGGCCTGGCCGACGTTCCCTTCTACAACGAGGACATCGACGTCGAGGGCTCCGTCCCGGCCGCCGCCGCCCGGCTGCGGGAGGCCGCGGGCGCCGCGGACGCCGTGCTGCTGTTCACGCCCGAGTACAACGGCACCATCCCGGCCGTCCTGAAGAACGCCATCGACTGGCTGTCCCGCCCGTACGGCGCCGGGGCGCTGACCGCCAAGCCGGTCGCCGTGGTCGGTACCGCCTTCGGCCAGTACGGCGGTGTCTGGGCGCAGGACGAGGCCCGCAAGGCGGTCGGCATCGCGGGCGGCAAGGTCCTGGAGGACGTGAAGCTGTCCATCCCCGGCTCCGTCACCCGCTTCGCCGAGACCCACCCGGCCGACGACGCCGAGGTGGCCGCTCAGCTCGCCGACGTCGTGGCCCGGCTGCACGGCCACGCGGGCACGCAGGCCGCCGCCTGACGGTCACGGACCCTGGCCTGACCCCGCCGCCCCTGGTGCGGCGGGGTCAGGCCATGTTGCTGAGGACGAGGTAGCCGACGGACAGCAGCAGGGCCAGCACCGCGACCGGCACCGCGAGCAGGGCCGTCGTCCACACCAGCGCCCTGGTGGTGTGCTCCGCCGAGCGCGGGTAGCGGCCGGGGCGGGTGCGCAGCTCGTACCGGGCCAGCGCGCGCAGCGCGAGCGCCGCGACGGACGTCACCAGGGCGACGACCATCGGGGCCACCAGTCCGGCGTCGGCGGCGTGCACCGTGACGGCGTCGAGCGTGCCGTCGGCGCTCAGGTTCCGCCCGACCTCCGCCGCCGCCACGGCGGTCCGCACGAGCAGGAACACCGACGTGACGGCCAGGGCGAGGGCCGCGGCGGCCAGCACCGGGGCCCGGCGGGCTCCGGCGGGGACGCGGGGCGTGGGTGGTGTGGGCGCAGGGCCTGGGACAGGGCGGGGCGGTGGCTTCGGCGAGGGCTGGGGTGGTGGCTTCGGCGGGGGCTGGGGTGGTGGCTTCGGTGTGGGGTCTGGTCGGGGTGGTGGCGGGGGTTTCGGCGTGGGTGCGGGCCGGGGCGGCGGCGGTTTGGGTGGCGGCGGGGGCACGTCCAGGGGCCTGGTGGGGTCGGCGTCCCTCGGTGGGGGCGGTGGTGACCGGTGGTGCGCCTCCGGCTGGTCCTTGCTCCTCACCTCCGCCGTCACATGCACCACCGCCTCCCCCACCGCCCCCTTCAGCACCACGTCCCCGCTCAGCCGCCCCGGCGTCGCCGTCGTGACGCGTACGTCGAGGCCGTCGTCGGTCGGGGTGGCCCGGAGCCAGTCGGCCTTGGGGTGGGGCACGCAGGAGCGGGCGAGGGGCGGTCCGAGCAGCCGTACCGTCTGCCGGGGCGCGGGCGCGCCCTGGGGTACGGCGCCGAAGTCCAGGCGTACCGGGTGCGGGTTGATGGCGACCTCGTCCAGCGCCCGCTGGGCCTCGTCCGCGATGAACCGGATGTCGTTGCGGACCATCTCCGCCAGCGCCTCCCGCGCCCCCGCGGCGATCGGCAGGTCCCGGTTCTCCATCCGGGCGCGCAGTTCCGCGATCGCCCCGCGCCGGGTGTAGAGGTCGGGGCTGCGCATGGCGGCCCGTACGTCCTCGGGGACCGGCGCCGGGGTGATCCGGCGGCGGTGGCTGCGGGCCAGGTACATGTCGCCCTGCATGTCGACCGTGCGGCTCGGGGTCTGGTTCGGGTTCTGCTGCCGCACGTGGTCGAAGACGTACTCGTACAGCTCGTCCAGGGCGACCAGGCCGTCCTGGTCGAGGTCCGCCTCGCCGGTGGCCAGGCCCTGCACCACGGCGTGGGTGAAGAGCGAGGGCCGGGGGCGGGGCGCGGAGCCCTCGGCGAGGTCGGAGCCCTCGAAGGCGTACTCCATGGAGTTGGAGGCGGTGATGACCGCCCAGCCCCGCCCGCCACCCAGGTTCTCCCCGGCGAAGGAGTCCAGGACGTGCGCGTCGGCGGCGGCCCGTACGGACGTCGGCCCCTGGGAGAAGGCGCCGCCGTAGCAGCAGTCGAGGAACAGCACGATGCTGCGGACCGGGTCGCGGCCATCCGGCGGCGTACGAAGTCGGCGGCGACGGCCGTGGAGGCGAGGCGGCGCGGCAGGGTGTTGCGGGCGGCGAAGTACAGCTCCCCGGACTCGCTCTTCAGGCCGTGGCAGGAGAAGTGCAGGACGAGGGTGTCGGCGGGGCGGCGGTCGGCGAAGAAGTCGTCGATGCGCAGGGAGATGACGTGCGCGGGTTCGTTGCGCATCACGTCGACCCGGAAGCCGCCGATGTCGGCGTCGCCGAGCACCCCGGCGAGGGCGACGGCGTCGTGGGCTGGCGCCTTGAGCTTCTTGAGGCCCTTGTCGTCGTAGCTGTCGTTGGCGATGATCAGCGCGTCCCTGGCCCCGCCCGTGGTCACGCGCCCACCGCCGAGTGCCGCTTGACGAACAGGTCGAGCGCCTCCGCCACCTGCTCGTCCGTCGCCTCGGAGATCTCCAGCACGTCGTCGCCGAGGGCCAGCCGCAGCGCCGGGCGGGTCTCGTCCCGGTTGCGGCCCAGCCACTGCCGTACGACGGTGGCGACCTGTCCGAGGCCGGTGGCGGCGGTGCCCAGGCTCACCAGCAGGGCGCCGACCGCGGCGACGTCGACGGCGCGGGTGCCGGGCGGCGGCTCGGCGGCGGGGACGGCCGTCACGTCGTCCACGTCGAGCCGGAGCAGTTCCTCGCGGAGGTAGCCGGTCAGCCGCGCCACGTGGTCGGGTTCCGCCCCTTCCTCGGAAAGGACGATCCGCAGTTCTCTCTCCACCGGTTCAGCCCCTTCGTAGCTGCTCGTCGGGGCGGCGCGGAGTCGTCGGAGCACCGGTGGCTCCACGTCATTGCTTACAGTGTCGGTCGCCCGGCACGGGTCGGCAAACCAGCGGTGTGTTCTGTCTTTGATGGTTCAACCGCTGCTGCTGACTAGCCGTCGGCCCGCCCGCGGGACCACCATGGGACCAGGGGTCCTCGGGGTAGCAGGAGGAGGCGGCCATGGCCGAAACCGTTCCCACGCGGACGTCCCGGACTCCGCCCGACCTCCGGCCCGGCGGGGTCCACGGCGGCGACCATCCCTGGCGGATACGGCTCGTCAAGCACCCCAAGCGGTTCGAGTCCTCGCACTTCCGCGCCGCGAAGAAGGCCGCGAAGAAGATCCTCGCCGAGACCGGCGACGACCACCTCCCCTACGGCCCGCCGCCCGGCGCCGACGAGCACTGGGAGATGCACCACGGCGGCAGCCTCTGGGTCAAGGGCACCGGCGGCTGGCAGTTGTACCGGGCCCGGGTCGGCATCGAGTGGAGTATGCAGTTCTGCGCCGACCCCGTGAAGGTGGACCGGCTGCGCCGGGAGGCCGCCGAACTCGTCGACGCCTTCCCGCGCACCCTGCCCGCGCTCGCCGCGCTCGGCTACGAGGAGGCCGAGGAGCTGCTGCGCACCCCGGTCACCGACGCCGACGGGGTGGAGGCGTGGACCGACGGCCTCTTCAACTCCTGTGTGCCGCTGAGCCGCTCCAACCACCAGGGCATCCTGCCCAAGGTGCCCGGCGAGCACCACTACCCCTGGCCCGTCAAGGGCGCGGACTACTTCCGCTACGAGGACTTCCGACTGTGGGTGACCCTGCCCGACGGCACCCACGGCGCGGTGGCCCCGGTGGGCCGCCGCGGCTCCGGCGACGGACACGTCCGGCTGCTGCACGTGCCGGAGGGCAGCGCGGCGGCGGACACCGTGGCCGAGGCCCAAGAACTGCGGATGATGGCGGTACTGCCGCCCAACAGCCCCGTGGCGCTCCAGGCGTTCGCGGAGCAGATCGCACCCGGCAGCCGTACCGCCTCCGGCCCGCTCACGGCCGATGCCGCGGTGCCGCCGCCACCCACCTGACCGACAGCGGAGGCGGCACATGCCGCGCACCCTCGTGATCTGCCTCGACGGCACCGGCAACCAGGTCGGCGCCCACCACCCCACCAACGTCGTCCGGCTCTACGAGATGCTGGAGACCGACGACCCCACCCGGCAACTGCTGTACTACGACCCCGGCGTGGGCACCATGGCCTCCGCCAACGCCTACGGGCCGCTCACCCGCAGACTCTCCCGGATCGGCGGCCTGGCGTTCGGCAGCGGTCTGAGGACCAACCTCGCCGAGGCGTACACCTATCTGATGCGGAACTGGGAACCGGGCGACGCGGTGTACGTCTTCGGCTTCAGCCGGGGCGCCTACACGGCCCGCGCGCTCGTCGGGATGCTCAACAAGCCGGGGCTGATGCGCCCCGGGTCGGAGAACCTGGTGCCGTACGCGGTGGCGAAGTACGCCTTCAACCAGGACCTCGGCAAGAGCCAGCAGGAGGTCGCCCGGTTCTCGCGGGCGTTCTGCCGGGTGACCGAGGACGAGCCGCTGTGGCCGGTGGTCAAGCGCAACAACCCGCGGCAGGTGTCGCGTTACGCGCTGCCGGTGGCCTATCTCGGGGTCTGGGACACCGTGAAGGCGGCCGGGGTGCTGCGGCTGGGCAACCTGCGCTGGCCGTACACGCGGATGCTGCCGAACGCGGCCCGCATCCGGCACGCGGTCTCCCTCGACGAGCGGCGCCGCCCGTACCGGGAGTACCTGGTCACGCCGCGGGAGGGGGAACTGCGGGACACCGTGGAGGAGGTGTGGTTCGCGGGCGTGCACTGCGACGTCGGCGGCACCTTCGCCCACGAGCGGGGCGAGCCGCTGCTGTCGACCGTCTCCCTGAAGTGGGTCACCGACGCGGTCCTGGACGACCTCCACTTCCGGCCCGGCGCCTACGCCGAAGCCTGCGCCGTCACCGAGGAGTTCGCGCACGCGCCCGTGCACGACAACGGCCCGCTGTGGGTCCTCGCGGGCCGCCGCTCCCGGCCGCTGCCGCCGGACGCCCGCTGCCACGCCTCCGTACGGCTGCGGCGGGAGCGGGACGCCGGGTACCGCCGGGGCGCGCTGCCCGACCCGGCGGACGCGGCCCGGTGGGCCGACCCCGACTGGACCAAGCCGCAGCCGCCGCCCGGCGGTTGAGGCACCCTCGTCCTACGGCTTGCGGGCGACCGCGCCGTACATGGCGATGTCCTCGTCCCGGATGCCCTGCTCGCCGGTGCCGTCCGGATGCCACTTGTGGACCTGGACGATGCCGGGGTCGACCAGGTCCAGGCCCTCGAAGAACTCCGCGGCCTCCGGGAGGGTGCGCAGCCGCATCGGCATGTTGCGGGCGGCGTACTCGCGGGCGACCCGGCCCACCTCCTCCGGCGCGAACTCGGCGGTGCCGATGGACATCGCCAGGTAGCTGCCGGACGGCAGCGGCTGGAGGAGGCGGCGGACGATGCCCACCGCGTCGTCCTCGTCCAGCATGAAGTGCACGATCGCGATCACCGTGAGCCCGACCGGGCGGCCGAGGTCGAGGGTCTCGCGGAACTCCGGCGAGCCGAGGATGGCGTCCGGGTCCCGGAAGTCGGCCTCGATGTACGCCGTCCTGCCCTCGGGCGCGCTGGCCAGCAGCCCCTGCGAGAGGGTGAGCACGATGGGGTCGTTGTCGACGTAGACCACCCGGGACTCCGGGGCGACCCGCTGGGCGATCTCGTGCAGGTTGGGCGAGGTGGGGATACCGGTGCCGATGTCGAGGAACTGCCGTATCCCCGCCTCCTCGGCCAGATAGCGCACCGCGCGGTTCATGAAGTCCCGGTTGGCGCGCATGTGGATCGGCAGGGCGGGCCACTCACGCGCCATGGCGTCGCCCGCCTCCTTGTCGGCGGGGTAGTAGTCCTTGCCGCCGAGGATGTAGTCGTAGATCCGCGCCGAGTGCGCGCTCTCGGTGTCGATGCGGTCGGCAGGCCATCCGTTCTCGGGCAACGCCGCCCCTCCCCTTCAGTCGGTCACGCTCGTGGACACTCGGTCAGTTAACAGACACACACATCAGAGCAGGAAGTCGGCGTCGCCCGCCTTCACCCCCGTCAGGAACCTGGTCATCTCGTGCGGGGTGAACACCAGCGCGGGGCCCTCCGGATCGGTCGACTGACGGACCGCCACCCGGCCGTCGGCGAGCTTCTTCACTTCCACGCAGGCGCCGCCCGCGTCGTCGCTCCACGGCCTGGTCCAGCCGAGCGCGCCGAGTTCCCGGGACGGCATTCCGTTGCGTATGGGGTGGGGCACGGTCACAGCTCCTTGCGAATCGCGCCGAGGAGTTCCTCGGTCTTCCTGGCGGGCGTCGCCTGGGCGCCCAGCCGGTCCAGGGCCTCGCGGTAGACCACGACGTCGTCGGCCTTGTCCAGGTAGACCGCGCCCACCAGGCCGTTGAGGTAGACGATGTCGGGCAGTTCGGGGGCCCGGAACCGGAACAGGTGGTACGCCCCCGCGCGCATCGCGGGGTGCGGGCCGTTGGCGAACGGCATGATCTGCAAGGTCACGTGCGGCAGGGTGTTGACCTCGATGAGGTGGTCAATCTGGGCGCGCATCACCTCGGCGCCGCCGACCGGCCAGCGCAGCACCGTCTCGTCCATCACCACCCACAGCCGGGGAGGCGACGCGCGGGCCAGCAGTTCCTGGCGGCGCATCCGCAGCGCGACCCGGCGTTCGGTGGCCTCCGCCGGGGCGTGCGGGTTGCCCGCGCCGAGCAGGGCGCGGGCGTAGCTCTCGGTCTGGAGCAGGCCGTGCACGAACTGGTTCTCGTAGGCGCGGATCTGCAACGCGGCCTGTTCCAGGCTGAGGTAGGCGGCGAACCAGTCCGGCATGACGTCGCGGTAGGTGTGCCACCAGCCGCGTTTGTTGGCCTCCCGGACGGACTTCAGGAAGGTGTCGATCTCCTGCTGGTCGCGCACCCCGTAGATCTGGATCAGCTTCTCGACGTCGGCGAGGCGCAGCCGGGCGACCTTGGCGGACTCCATCCGGCGGATCGTGGAGTGGCTGACCCCGATCGCCGCGCCCGCCTGCTCGTACGTC
This sequence comes from Streptomyces flavalbus, assembly GCF_042674625.1. Taxonomy (NCBI): domain Bacteria; kingdom Bacillati; phylum Actinomycetota; class Actinomycetes; order Kitasatosporales; family Streptomycetaceae; genus Streptomyces; species Streptomyces flavalbus. The sequence goes on along the minus strand of NZ_JBHTEB010000001.1, from coordinate 7,152,090 downwards.
AGTCCGGCCCGGGTGCGCAGTTCCTCCAACTGTCTGCCGAGGATCATGCGCAGGACGGAAGGGGCGCCGCCCCAGTCGGTCTCCGCGGTCACGCCTTACCCCTTTTGCCCGAGCTTCCGCCAGATCGTTTTCGGCAGGTCTTTCCCGCAGATCGTTTCCGTTCGAAGGATGCACTTGGCCAGTTGCAAATTTCAACTCGCCAGTTGCGACGTGATGTTGGCAGGTGCCACAGTAGGCGTACCGACTCGGTCGCCGCATCGGCAGACACCGCAGCCTGGTAGGGGGGAGGGGCTGTGCGCGAGCACACGAAAGGCATACGGCAATGGCTCCGCCCTCTCCCTCCCGGCCACCGGCTCGACTGCCCGGGGACCCGGACCGGTTATCCAGCCCCTCCCCCCTGCCGGATCTCCCCGACCGGCCACCCGGAGGCGAGCGCCACGGTCGACTCCCCGGGCCCCTGGGCCCCGACCGGCTCGCCTCCGGGCCTCCACCGCCCGAGCGGACACAGACCTACGTCCTGCCGGGGATCCCGGAGTCGGCGGGTCTGGCCCGCCGACAGCTACGCGCCCTGCTGACCGCGTGGCACGTCGACGAGGAGTCGCGCGACAACGCCGTACTCGTCGTCGCGGAACTCGTCGGCAACGCCGTCACCCACTCGGCGAGCGAACGGATCATGTACCGGGCGCACCTCACCGCCACGGGCGTGCTCCGTATCGAGGTGGAGGACCAGAACCGCGGCGGCGGCGACCCGCGCCCCCGCCACTCCGGCCCCGACGACCAGAGCGGACGCGGCCTGTTCCTGGTCGAGGCGCTCAGCACCGCCTGGGGCGTCACCGGCCCCGCACACCGCCCCGGCCGCACGGTCTGGGCCGAACTGCCGCCCGGACCGCCTGAACCGGCGTCCGGACCGCCTGAATCGGCGCCCGGGCCGCCTGAACCACCGCCCCACTCCCCCGCACCGCCGCCCGGACCCGCGCCCCAACCCCCCGCACCCCCCGTCGGCGGCCCCCCGACCGCACGGCCCACCCCCCACTCGGCCGAAGGACTCGACCCCCATGGACCGAACGCACAGCCCTGACCTGTCCTGCCCCCGCCCCGCGCGCCCCCACACCGGCCGCGCCCTGCGCATCCCCGACCAACTGCCCACCAGCCTCGGCTACGACGCCGTCGGCACCCCGCGGGAGCACGGTGAGCGCATCCTGGCCTGTCTGCCCCGCGTCGGCTGTGTCTTCGCCGACGACCAGCGCTGGTGGTGGATCGTCCCGGCCGGGTCCCACCTCGGGGTCGACTGGCCCCCGAGCGTCCGCTACGCCGTCGGCGCCCGGCTGTCCGACCCGTCCTGGACGCCCACCCGGCCCCGTCCCGTCCCGCACCTGATCCACAGCCCCGACGCGGGCTCCCCGTACACGCCGCCGATACCGCTGTACTTCCTGGCCTGCCGACTCACGGGCAGCGCACCGCGCTGGTCCCTGACCTTCCCCAACTGACGCACGGCCGCGGCTCCCGTTTCCCGGCCCTTCCCTTAGGCTGTGCAACCGTTCTTCCGATGAGGAGCTGGAGCAGTGGCCAGTCGCGAGCGCGGTGACGACGACGGCGGCGCCTCGGACGAGGTGTGGCGCCGCTTCGCCGAGGACTGCCGACGGTCCCCCGCCGCCGGGGCGCCCCGCGAGCCGTCCGCGCGGGAGCGGGCCGCGGGCGCCCGGGTGGAGGCACCGGGGCCGGTGGACGCCGTAGGAGAGCTGTGGCAGCCCGACGACGCCCGGGACGCCCCGGCCTGGCGGGAACTGGACGGACCCGGCCGCCGTCGGCTGGTCTGCCGGGCGCTCGGCGCCGCCGCCGCGGTGGTGCTGTTCCTGCTCGTGGCGTCCGGCGGCCCCGGCAGCGAGCGGGAGAAGTACGAGACGCCGGGCGGTTCCCTGGTCCAGCAGTCGGAGGACGCTCCCACCGAACGCCCCACCACCGCCGAGGAGCCTGGCGCCGACGCCGACTGACAACACAGGAAAAGGCAGTATCGTCAGGTGGGCCCGGGGGCGCGAGGGGGCACGAGGGGGGCACGAGGGGGATCGACGTCGTACGCGGTGAGGCAGAGAGGCAGTAGCCATGACCCGGACCGGCACGGAACTCCGTCGAGTGGCCCGCGGGGTCAGACGACGCATACGGAAGCTGGCGGAGCCCCCGGTGCCGCAGTCCGCCCACCGGCTGGTGCCCGAACCGGTGTTCATCATCTCCTCCGTGCGCTCCGGCTCCACGCTGCTGCGGGTCCTGCTCAACAGCCACCCCGAGATCCGCGCCCCGCACGAGATGCACCTGCGCACCCTCACGGTCGACCTCAGCAAGCCGTACTCCAAGAAGGCCATGGCCGAACTCGGCCTGGACCAGCGTGAGTTGGAGTACCTCCTGTGGGACCGCGTGCTGCACCGGGAGCTGGTGCGCAGCGGCAAGCGGATCATCGTGGACAAGACGCCCGGCAACGCCGGGGTGTGGGAGCGGCTGCACGAGGCGTGGCCGAAGGCGCGGTACGTCTTCCTGCTGCGGCACCCGGCGTCCATGGTCAGCTCGCTGATCAACAACCGTCCGGACCGGGAGCTGACGGCGACGGTCAAGGAGGTCCGCGGCTATGTCGAGGCCGTCGAGGCGGCCCGCGCCGCGCTGCCCGGACTCACCGTCCGCTACGAGACCCTCACGGAGCGGCCCGAGGACGTGACGCGCGAGATCTGCGCCTTCCTCGGCGTGGAGTGGACGCCGCGGATGCTGGACTACCGCAAGGTCGACCACGGCCCGTTCGTGCCGTTCATCGGTGACTGGAGCGAGAACATCAAGTCCGGGAAGATCCAGCGGGCCCGGGCGCTGCCCGCCCCCGAGGACGTCCCGGCGCCGCTGCGCGAGATCACCCGCGCCTGGGGATACCCGAGTTGACCGCGCGGGGCGACCGCCGGGGGGTGCACTGCCGCTGCAGTTGCCCCGGCGCCACGGTGTGGGTGACGGGTGACCCCGCGGCCGACCGGCTGGCCGCCGCGTACGCGCTGGCGGAGCGGCTGCACGGGGAGGGACGGCGGGTGGAGGTGCTCGACCGGTTCGACGAGCTGTGCACCGACGCCCGCCGGGTCGGGCTGATCGCGGAGGTGCTGGCCCGCAACGGCGTGGTGGCCGTGGTGCCCTGCGCGCCCCGGGCCATGGCCGTCGTACGCGCCCGGCACCAGGCCAGCGACACCCGGTACCTGGAGGTCTGCGTGAACGGGCGAATGAGCCCCGAGGAGTCGGTACTCGCCATACACGGGCAGCTCACCGGCGGTCACTGAGGGCCCGCGCGCACGCTGTGGCCTGCCAGGTTTACTCGTGGGAAGGCCGTGGCTAGGGTGACCCGGTGTTCGCCCGCCGGTCACTCACACAACTCCAGTAAGAGGTGTTCTGTTCTGTCTGGGTTCCCGCACGAAGGAATCGTGAGCGAGACTCTGCCACGCGACCCCGCGCAGGCACCGCCGCCACCGGTGGCCTCCGACAGACCCGCCGACCGGGCGGCCCGGGACTCGGGCACGGGACGGGACGCGTTCTTCGACAACGCCAAGTACCTCGCGATCGTGCTGGTCGCGATGGGGCACGCCTGGGAGCCGCTGCGCGGCGGGAGCCGCACCGTCACCGCGCTCTACATGCTGGTGTACGCCTTCCACATGCCCGCCTTCATCGTCATCTCGGGCTACTTCTCCCGCAGCTTCGACGCGGCGCCGGGTCGGGTGAAGCGGCTGCTGACCGGCGTCGTGGTGCCGTACGTCGTCTTCGAGGTGGCGTACAGCCTGTTCACCCGGTGGACGGACGACGATCCGAACCGTCCGATCAGCCTGCTGGACCCGCTGTACCTGACCTGGTTCCTGGTGGCGTTGTTCATCTGGCGGCTGACCACCCCGGTGTGGAAGCTCCTCCGCTGGCCGCTGCCGGTCGCCCTGGGCATCGCGATGCTGGCGACCCTGTCGCCGGACATCGGCAAGGACCTCGACCTCCAGCGGGCGCTGCAGTTCCTGCCGTACTTCGTGCTGGGGCTGCTGCTGAGGCCGGAGCACTTCCAGGTGCTGCGGCGCCGGGCCGTGCGGATGCTGGCGGTGCCGGTGTTCTGCTGCGCCGCCCTCACCGCGTACTGGGCGGTGCCGCGGATGGACTACGCCTGGTTCTTCCACCGCTCCAGCGCCGAGGAGTTCGGCGTGCCGCCCTGGTACGGGCCGGTGATGACGCTGGCCGTCTTCGGCTGCTCGACGGTCCTCGCCGCCTGCTTCCTCGCCCTCGTGCCGCGCCGCCGCACCTGGTTCACCGCGCTGGGCGCGGGCACCCTGTACGGCTATCTGCTGCACGGCTTCTTCGTCCAGGCCGCCAACCACTGGAACTGGGCCGACCACGCCTGGTTCCACCGGCCGCTGGGTGAGATCACCGTCACCCTGGTCGCCGGGGCGGGAGTGACGCTGCTGTGCTCGCCGCCGGTGCGCACCGTCTTCCGGTGCGTGGTGGAGCCGAGGATGGAGTGGGCCTTCCGGCGCGAGCAGCGGGCCTGAGCCGGGCGTCGCGGCCCGCGGGAGGGGTGGGCAGCCACGCCGTCGATGGCCGTATCCAAAGATCGGATCGGACGGGGCGTTCCCACCGGGCCGCGCGGCCGCAGGGTGGCGGTGACGTCTCCGCGCCTGGCGGGGACGCCCGCGTCCGCCCGTGAAGGGAACCACCCACGTCCGCACCGCGCAGCGCCACCGCGCCCCGTGACGTCCGTCCGGCCCTCAAGAGCGGCGCCGTCTGCGACGATGGACGCAGCTCCGTCGGGAGCGTGCGACGGGTTGAGGCGTCGGTGGCCGCCTCCCCAGGTCGCGGGGAGCGCGGAACGGCCACCGCCGCTGGAGGGGACGTGTCGGAACGGAACGGCCGGATCGCCGTGCTGTCCGCCTTGCCGCTCGCCATGATGGCGCTGGTGTCGCTGGTGGACGTCGCCATCGGGCCGTCGGTGGGGCTGCTGCCGCTGCTGTCGCTGGGGCCCGCCTTCGCCCCGCTGGTCGGCGGCTGGCGGCGGACCGCGGCGATCGGGGTGGCGGCGATGCTGCTCACCGTCGGCCTGGGGCTGTACGACGGTCTGCTCGGCGGGGCGCGCGGCGCCGTGAGCGTGCTGTCCGTGCTCGGGGTGACCGCGGCGGGCCTGGTCGCGGTGGCGATGCGGCAGCGGCGGGAGGCGGAGCTGGCCAGTGTGCGGTCGATAGCCGAGGCCGCGCAGCGGGTGCTGCTCAAGCCGGTGCCGCGGCTGGCGGGGCAGTTGCGGGCCGCCGTCTCGTACACGTCGGCGGTGGCCGAGGCCCGGATCGGCGGTGACCTGTACGAGGTGGTCGCGGCGCCGCAGGGGGTGCGGGTGGTCGTGGGCGATGTGCAGGGCAAGGGCCTGGAGGCGGTGGAGACGGCGGCCGTCGTCCTCGGCGCGTTCCGCGAGGCCGCCCTGGACGAGCCGGATCTGACGCGGGTGGGGCGTCGGCTGTCGCGGTCCGTGGACCGGCAGTTGGAGGGCGAGAAGTTCGTCACCGCGATCCTCGCCGAGGTGACCGACCATGAGGTCACGTTCCTCAACTACGGCCATCCGGCGCCGTTGCTGATCCGCGCCGACGGCTCCTCCACGCTGCCGGAGCCCGACGTGTACGCGCTGCCGCTGGGGCTGGGCGCGCACGGCGCGTCCGAACCGCTGCCGTACCGGGCCGACTTCCGTCCCGGGGACCAACTGCTGCTGTACACCGACGGGATCACGGAGGCCAGGGACGGCGACGGGCGCTTCTACCCGCTGGCGGAGCGGGCTCATCTGCTCAAGGAGCACGACCCGGAGTCCGCCCTGGACACCTTACGGCGGGACCTGCTCCAGCACGTCGGGGGTCCGCTCCAGGACGACGCGGCGATGCTGCTGCTGCGCTACCGCTGAGGGGCCCAGGTCCCCTCTTACTCCCGGCTCACTTCCGGCCTACTTCCGGTTGACACACGGCCCCGTGTCCGGCAGGTGCTCCTCCGCCCACCTGCCCAGCTCCAGGATGGCGGGCTTCAGGGCCGCCCCCGACTCCGTGAGCGCGTAGCTCACCCGCAGCGGCGGGCCCTCGTCCACCTCGCGGTCGACGAGGCGGAGGGCACCGAGTTCCGTGAGGCGGTCGGAGAGCATCCGCTCGCTGATGCCGGGAATCGCCCTGCGCAGGTCCGCGAAGTGCGCGGGCTGCTCCATCAGAACGGCCATGATCGGGCCGGTCCAGCGCTTCCCGAGCAGGTGGAAGACCCGGGTGATGGCGTCGTCCACCTTCTTGCAGGCACCTGCGGAGTGGCTCTGGTCGACCGGCATGGCCCCAGCATACTCGTCTCCATGAGATGAAAAAAAGTAAGTGACTGTGTAATCTGAAGTCACAAGCGAAACTTCACTTGCTTTCGTCTGGAGACACGCATGACCACGCTGCTGCACATCGACTCGTCCGTCTTCCAGGGCGAGGCATCCGCCTCCCGGGCCGTCGCGGAGACCTTCCGCAGGACCTGGCAGGAGCAGCACCCCGACGGCACGGTGATCTACCGCGACCTCGCCAAGGAGCCGGTGCCGCACCTCACCGCCGAGGCGCACACCGCGGGCTTCGTCGATCCGGCCACCCACACGCCCGAGCAGGCCGCGGCCTTCGGCAGGCGGCTGGAGCTGATCAGGGAGCTGGAGGAGGCCGACGCCGTGCTGATCGGCGCGCCGATGTACAACTACACGATCCCCTCGACCCTCAAGGCATGGCTGGACAACGTGGTCCTCTTCGGCCGTACCGCGGGCGAGGCCCCGTCCGCCAAGGGCACCCCCGTCACCGTCGTCGCCAGCCGCGGCGGCTCCTACGGCCCCGGCACCCCGAAGGAGGGCAACGACTACGTGCGGAACTACCTCCACGTGATCCTGGCGGACGCGATGGCCATGGAGGTCGAGTTCATCGTCCCGGAACTCACCATGGCGCCGCACAACCCGGCGATGTCCGAGCTGGTCCCGCTGTACGAGTCCTCCCGGGAGCGCGCCCACCAGCACGCGGTCAGCAGGGCCCGGCAACTCGCCCACCAGGGCTGAGCGGCGGGGCGACCGGGCCCCTGTCCCCGCGGCGGCGCGACCCCCTACGGTGATCACCGTGACTGCGCTGACCGATGAGAACGCCCCCGGCCGCCACGGCCCCACCGCGACCACCGAGGCCGACCCCCGCGAGGTGGGCCGGGTGCGCACCGAGTACGCACCCGCCTACGACGGTGACCCGGACCCCGGCGAGATCGTCTGGACCTGGGTGCCGTACGAGGAGAACGACGGGCGCGGCAAGGACCGCCCGGTGCTGGTGGTGGCCCGGGAGGCGGCGGGCACACTGCTCGCCGTCCAGCTCTCCAGCAGGCGGCACGACGGGGAGCGGGACTGGGTGCCGATCGGCAGCGGACCGTGGGACCGGTCGGGCCGGGACTCCTGGGTCGGCGTGGACCGTGTGCTGCGCCTGCACGAACAGGGGATGCGGCGGGAGGCCTGCGCCCTGGACCGGATGCGCTTCAACTCCGTACGCCACCGGCTGCGGGAGCGCTACGGCTGGAGCTGACGCCGTACGGAAGCGACGGACGAGCCCTACGGCTGGAGCTGACGCCCCGGGAACGTCTGCTCGAAGGCCGCGCGCACCGTGTGTCCCGGGGTGCGGTCGAGGACGCCGAAGACCACCTGCGTGAAGGTCCCGGCGAACCGCCCGCCGGGGCCGAGCAGCGCGTGGAAGGCGCCCGCGACCTGCGCCGGGTCCTTGCGGAAGACGCCGCAGCCCCAGGCGCCGAGGACCAGCCGCCGGTAGCCGTGGTGCGCCGCCGTCTCCAGCACCCGCTCGGCGCGGCGGGCGAGCGCCGTCGGCAGCTCGGCCGCCCGCTCCGGGGTCCGGCTCAGCACCACGCCCGCGTTGGGCGCCGCGGCGGTGAGGAAACCGGCGGTGTACGGCTCGTCGAGGAGCCCGCCGCGGTCGTCGCGGAAGACGGGCACCGCGGGTGAGTGGATGACCCGGTCGGTGTAGAACGGGTCGCGGTGGGCGCGGTGGTGGTCGTAGAACTCCGGGACCCGCAACTGGCAGGCGTGGAGCGCGGAGGCCCGGCACAGGGCCTCCTCCTGCGCCTGCGCGCCGTTGAGGTAGCCGCCGCCCGGGTTCCGGGCCGAGGCGAAGTTGAGGACGGCGACCGGGTCGGGGTCCGCCCACCGCATCCTGCGGGCGGCCTCCAGGCTGCTCTCGCCGGTGACCTGGAACGAGGTCGCCACCGACGGCACCACCTCGACCGGCACCGGCTCCGGGCCGTACATCCGGGTGCCGTCCCGGGCCGCGTCGAGGGCCGCGGCGAGGGAGACCCACCGCCCGTCCGGGGCGTGGTAGCCGCCCGCGGCGACGATCTCCTCGGTCTCGCGGGCGATGCCGCGCAGGCGCGCGCTCATGGCGCCACCCCCGTGTGCGCCATGGACGCGCGCCCCGCGGCCGTCATCATTCGGTCATCTCCCCGTCGTCTCCCCCGCCATGCCCGTGAACGCATCGTGAGCGATGCTGGTCGTGCGGTGCAACAGAGTTTCCCCGCCGCCGGAACTCTCCCGGGGTCCGGCGGCCGGGTCCGAAAAAGCCCGCATCGTACCCTTGTGCGAGACGGCGCGACGGTCTTGGGTGGGACGGGTGTGCCGGTCGGGCCCCACCGGGCGACGACCGGCGACATGGTGGAATCTCAGGAGGATCCCGACATGTCCGAAGCGAGAACCACTCCACCGGGGAGTGGTGGCACCGATACCCGCACCGCCGTCACCGAAGCCGAGGTGGAGGCCCTGGTGCGGGGCATCTGCTTCAAGACCGGACCGCCTCGATCCCTCGGTGTCGAAGTGGAATGGCTCGTCCAGGAGCCGCGCGCCCCGTGGCTCCCCGTCTCACCCGAACGTCTCGAAGCGGCCTACGCCGCACTGCGGACCGTGCCCCTGGCATCGGCGCTCACCGTCGAACCCGGTGGCCAGCTCGAACTCAGCTCGCCGCCCGCCGCCTCCCTGATGGAGTGCGTGGGCACCGTCTCCGCCGACCTGGAAGCCGTCCGCGCGGTACTGCGCGAGCACGGGCTCGGTCTCCTCGGCGTCGGCCAGGACCCCTGGCACCCGCCCCGGCGCTTCCTGCGCCAGCCGCGCTACGACGCCATGGAAGCCTGCCTCGACCGCACCGGCCCCGCCGGGCGCGCCATGATGTGCACCTCCGCCTCCGTCCAGGTCTGCCTGGACGCGGGCACCGAGGAACCGGGCCCGCTCGGGCACGTCCGCCGCTGGTGGCTGGCCCACCAGCTCGGCGCGGTCCTGGTGGCCGCGTTCGCCAACTCCCCGCTCGCCGGACGGGAGCCGACCGGCTGGCGCTCCACCCGGCAGCTGACCTGGATGGAGATCGGCGCGGACCGGGCGGGCGCGCCCCCGCTGGACGCCGACCCGCGCGCCGCCTGGGCCCGGCACGTGCTGGACGCCCCGGTGATGTGCGTACGCCGGGACGGCGGGCCGTGGGAGGTGCCCGAGGGGCTGACCTTACGGGAGTGGACCCGCTCGGGCGGGCCCCGGCCGCCCACGTGGGAGGACGTCGACTACCACCTGACGACGCTGTTCCCACCGGCCAGACCGCGGGGCCACCTGGAGCTGCGGATGATTGACGCGCAGCCCGGCGAGGACGGGTGGATCGTGCCGCTCGCCGTGACGGCGGCGCTGTTCGACGATCCGCAGGCCGCCGAGACCGCCTACCGGACGGTGAAGCCGCTGGCCGAGCGGGCGCACGGGCGCCCCGCGCCGCACAACCCGCTGTGGGCCGCCGCCGCCCGGCACGGGCTCGCCGACCCGGAGCTGCACGAGGCGGCCGTGGCCTGCTTCGCGGCGGCCCTCGCGGCGCTGCCCCGGCTCGGCGTCTCCGCCGGGGTCATCGCCGCCGTCACCGCCTACCGGGACCGCTATGTCGTGCCGGGCCGCTGCCCCGCCGACGATCTGCTGGACGAGATGAACGAGCTGGCTGAGCTGGACGAGCTGGACGGGAAGGACCTGAGCACATGACCGAGCACGTCACCGAAACCGCCGTCGACACCGAAGCGTTCCGGGAGCGTGCGCTGGCCTCGCTGCTCACCGCCCGGGACCGGACCACCCTGCTGACGTCCTGCGTCGAGGAGCCGGACCTCACCGCCCAGCACTCGCCGCTGATGTCGCCGCTGGTGTGGGACCTGGCGCACATCGGCAACCAGGAGGAGCTGTGGCTGCTGCGGGCGGTCGCCGGGCAGGACGCGATCCGGCCCGAGATCGACAGCCTGTACGACGCCTTCGAGCACCCGCGCGCCGAACGCCCCAGCCTGCCGCTGCTGTCCCCGAAGGAGGCCCGCGCCTACGCCGCCGAGGTGCGCGGGCGGGCGCTGGACGTGCTGGAGTCGGCCGCGTTCCGGGGGACGCGGCTGACGGAGGCGGGCTTCGCCTTCGGCATGATCGCCCAGCACGAGCAGCAGCACGACGAGACCATGCTGATCACCCACCAGCTCCGCAAGGGCCCGCGGGCCCTGACCGCCCCGGACCCGGAGCCGGTGCCGCTGTTCACCGGACCGGCGGAGGTGCTGGTCCCCGGCGGCCCGTTCACCATGGGCACCTCCACGGAGGCCTGGGCGCTGGACAACGAACGGCCCGCGCACCGGCGTGAGGTGGCCCCGTACTGGATCGACACCACCCCGGTGACGAACGGCGCCTACCAGGCGTTCATCGAGGACGGCGGCTACGACGAGCCGCGCTGGTGGACGGCGGAGGGCTGGAACCACATCCGCCGCCACGCCATCAAGGCGCCGCTGTACTGGCGCCGGGACGGCGGGCAGTGGCTGCGCCGCCGGTTCGGGATCACCGAGGTGGTGCCCGCCGACGAGCCGGTGCTGCACGTGTGCTGGTACGAGGCCGACGCCTACGCCCGCTGGGCCGGGCGGCGGCTGCCCACCGAGGCGGAGTGGGAGAAGGCGGCCCGCTTCGACCCGGCGACCGGCGGCTCCACCCGCTACCCGTGGGGCGACGCCGACCCGGCGCCCGAGCACGCCAACCTCGGCCAGCGGCACCTGCGCCCGGCCCCGGCGGGCAGCTACCCGGCCGGGGAATCACCGCTGGGGGTCCGGCAGTTGATAGGCGACGTGTGGGAGTGGACGGCCAGCGACTTCCTGCCGTACCCGGGCTTCACGGCGTTCCCGTACAAGGAGTACTCGGAGGTGTTCTTCGGACCCGACCACAAGGTGCTGCGCGGCGGTTCGTTCGCGGTGGACCCGGTGGCCTGCCGGGGCACGTTCCGCAACTGGGACTACCCGATCCGGCGGCAGATCTTCTCCGGCTTCCGCACCGCGCGGTCGGCGACGGCAGCCGCCTGATGTGCCGTCATATCGCCTACGTGGGACCCGAGGTGCCGCTCGGCAGGCTCCTGGTCGAGCCGCCGCACGGTCTGTACCGGCAGTCCTGGGCGCCGCGTCGGCAGCGCCACGGGACGGTCAACGCCGACGGTTTCGGGGTCGGCTGGTACGCCGAGGGCGACCCGGTCCCGGCGCGCTACCGCCGGGCCGGGCCGATCTGGGCCGACCTGTCGTTCGCGGACCTGGCCCGGGTGGTGCGCTCGGCGGCGCTGCTGGCCGCCGTGCGGGACGCCACCCTGGCGGGCGCGGACGCCGAGGCCGCGGCGGCGCCGTTCGCCTCCGGGCGCTGGCTGTTCAGCCACAACGGCGCCGTCCGGGGCTGGCCCGGCTCGCTGGCCGCGCTCTCTGGCACCCTGCCGCCGGAGGACCTGCTGGGCCTGGAGGCCAGAAACGATTCCGCGCTGGTCTGGGCGCTGGTCCTGGCCCGGCTGCGGGCCGGGGACGACCCGGGCCTGGCGCTGTCCGCCACGGTGGCGGAGGTCGCCTCCGCCGCCCCGGGGTCCCGGCTCAACCTGCTGCTGACCGACGGCGCGTCGATCACCGCGACCGCCTGGGGCGACACGCTCTGGTACCGCCCGCTGCCCGGCGGCGGCACCGTCGTCGCCTCCGAGCCCGCCGACGACGCCCCGCAGTGGCGGGAGGTCCCCGACCGCACCCTGCTCACCGCCAGCCGCGCCGAGGTGCGGCTCACCCCGCTCAAGGAGCCGAGCGACGCCTCGCTCCCCGCACCGCCGAAGGAGCCCCGCACGTGAGTCCGTTCCTTCTCACCCGGACCCTGCCCGAGGACGCCACCGACGCCGCGCTGCGCGCCGACGTCCTGCTGGGCCTGACCCGCGACCCGAAGACGCTGCCGCCGAAGTGGTTCTACGACGCCCGGGGCAGCGAGCTGTTCGAGCAGATCACCGAACTGCCCGAGTACTACCCGACCCGCGCCGAGCGGGAGATCCTCCTCGGCCGGGCCGCCGAGATCGCCGCGGCGGCCCGCCCGCGCACCCTGGTGGAGCTGGGTTCCGGCTCCTCCGACAAGACCCGGCACCTGCTCGACGCGCTGCCGGGCCTTGACACCTACGTGCCCGTCGACGTCAGCGAGAGCGCCCTCACCCAGGCCGGTCAGGCGCTGGTGGCCGAGCGGCCGGGGCTGCGGGTGCACGCCCTGATCGCCGACTTCACCGCCCGGATCGAACTGCCGGACACGCCGGGGCCGCGCCTGGTGGCGTTCCTCGGCGGCACCATCGGCAACCTGCTGCCCGCCGAGCGCGCCGCGTTCCTCGCCGCGGTCCGGGCGCTGCTCTCCCCCGGCGACGCCCTCCTCCTCGGCACCGACCTGGTCAAGGACGAACAGGTGCTGGTGCGGGCGTACGACGACGCGGCGGGGGTGACGGCCGCCTTCAACAAGAACGTCCTGGCGGTCGTCAACCGTGAGCTGGGCGCCGACTTCGATCCGGAGGCGTTCACCCATGTGGCCCTGTGGGACGCCGGGCGCGAGTGGATCGAGATGCGGCTGCGGGCGCGGACCGCGCAGACCGTGAAGATCCCCGCGCTGGACCTCGCCGTGGACTTCGAGGCGGGCGAGGAGCTGCGCACCGAGGTGTCGGCGAAGTTCCGCGAGGACGGCGTCCGCACCGAACTCGCCGCGGCGGGCCTGGAGCTGACCCACTGGTGGACGGACGCCGAGGGCCGGTTCGCGCTGTCGCTGAGCGTGGTGCCGTAGCCGTGCCGTAGCGGGTCAGGGCAGGTCAGGACAGGGGTACCGCCAGCGCCTCGGTGACGCGCCGGGAGGCGTTGCGGGCCTCTGTCGCCGGGTCGGCGCCGTTGAGGACCCTGGTCATGTACTCCTTGATCGGGTTGTCCGCCTCGACGTTGGCCCACTCCGGTGTGGCGGGGGTCGCCCGGCCCTGGGCGGCCCCGGCCGCCATGGCGGCGACCCCCTCCTCACCGGCCACGGCGGTGGCCAGGGTGGTCTTGTTGGGCACGTAGTTCATCATGCGGGCCAGCTCGGTGTTCCACTTCTCCCCGGCCAGCGCCGAGACGACCTCGATCGCGCCCTCCCGGTGGTCGGTGTTCTTCGGTACGACGAGGTCGGAGCCGCCGGTGAAGACGGCGCCGGGCCGCTCGGCGGTCGGGCCGGGCACCGGGAAGAAGCCCAGCTCGCCCTCCAGGTCGGGGTTCTCCTGGAGGATGGTGCGGGCGGTGCCGGGGACGGCGACGATCTGCGCGACCTGCCCGGCGGCGAACACCCCGGCCTGCGGCGGGTGTTCCTCGTCGGCGTCGACGGGGCCCTCGCCGAGCGCCTGGAGCTGGCGGTAGAAGTCCATGCCGCGCAGGGCGGCGGGGCTGTGCAGGGTGCCCTTCCAGGTGCCGCCGGTGTCCTCCGCGAGGTCGCCGCCCTCGTCCCAGATGAACCCGGCGAGGGTGTACCAGTCCTGTCCGGCGAGGTAGATGCCCTGGTTGCCGCCGGTGTTGAGCCGCTCGGTGGCGGTGAGCCACTCCTCGCGGGTCTTCGGCACGGCGTCGATCCCGGCCTGGGCGAAGAGGTCCTTGCGGTAGATGACGACCCGGTTGGCCGCGTACCAGGGGATGCCGTACTGCTGGGAGAGCTGCTCACCGGGTTCCGCGAGGCCGGGCAGCCAGTCGCGCATCCCCCAGTCCCGCATGGACTCCAGGGTCAGGTCGAGCAGGCCGCCGCCGTCGACGTACTGCGAGACCTGGGTGTTGCCGACCTCGATGACGTCGGGGCCCTCGGGCGAGGTGTCCTTGAGGGCGGTGTGCACCTTGTCGCCGATGCCGGTCCACTCCTGGATGCGGATGTCGAGGTCGAGGTCGGTGTGCTCGCTCTCGAACTCCTCGGTGAACCGGTCGATGAACTCCTGGGACGCGCTCCCCTTCATCAGCCACACGGTGACCGTGTGCCGCTCGGCGCCGTCCTCGCCGGGCAGCAGACCGCAGCCGCTGGTCAGGATGGCGGAGAGGCAGACGAAGGCGAGCAGACGGCCTGGAGGTCTCACGAGGGGTCCTGTTCTGTCTGGTGGACAGGGTCGAGGGGCCCGACGTGGGGGGACGAGCGTGTGTGCTCGCACGGGTGTGCTGGATTTTGGTATGGACCAATGCGGAGGTCAAGCGGAACGGGGAACCCGGAGGCGACGCCTCGCGCTCCGTCGCAGCCTGGGGCACCGTTGAGTGACGTACGACACATCCGAGCACGGCGGAAGGAACACCCGCATGTCGAACCACACCTACCGGGTCACGGACATCGTCGGCACCTCGCCGGAGGGCGTGGACCAGGCCATCCGCAACGGCATCAGCCGCGCCTCGCAGACCCTGCGCAACCTCGACTGGTTCGAGGTGACCGAGGTGCGGGGCCAGTTGGACGGCGGGGAGATCGCCCACTGGCAGGTGAGCATGAAGGTCGGCTTCCGCCTGGACGACGGGGACTGACGGCACCCGCGCGGGGTCAGGTGCGGCCCTCCCGCTCCTGGGCCGTCCGCAGCGCGGCGGACGGGGCCGCCCAGCGGGCGCGGACCACGGTGAAGCCCGCCCGTTCGGCGTCCTCGCAGACCAGTTCGTCGTCGTCGACCAGCACCCGGACGTCCCGGGTGCTGGCCAGGCGGCGCAGGATCTCCAGCTTGGTGCGGCGGGCGGGCCTGCGGTCGTCGTCGCGGCGCATGTGGACCGTGCCCTCGGGCAGCCCGTGCGCCGCGAGCCACTCCACGGTGTCGCGGCGGCAGCGCTCGGGGCGGCCGGTGAGGTACACGACCTCGCACTCCTCGGCGCTCGCCAGGGCCAGCGCCACCCCCTCGGCCAGCGGCGGGTCGTGCGGCGCGGCGGCGAAGAAGGCGTCCCAGTCCCGCGGCCTGCGCTGGAGGAACCGCTGCCGGTGGGCGGTGTCGGCGAGGGTGTTGTCCAGGTCGAACACGGCCACGGGGCGCTTGCTGTGGGCTGTCACACGGCCACCCTAGACAAACGGCCACCCTGGACAAACGGCCACCCTGGACAAACGGCCGCCCTGGACGAACGGCCGCTTGGCCGAACGGCCGCCTGGACGAGGCGGGAATGCCCCGGCGTGCCAGGCGTTGACGTCTGCGTGACCTCCGTACTGGCGTCGACGCGCTTCTCCGTCCTGGACCGCTCCCGCACCCGCGAGGGGCGGCCGGTCGGGGAGGCGCTGCGGGACACCGTGGAGCTGGCGCGGGAGGCGGAGCGCCTCGGCTACCACCGCTTCTGGGTCTCGGAGCACCACGGCGTGCCCGGCGTCGCGGGCTCCGCGCCGACCGTGCTGGCCGCCGCCGTGGCCGCCGCGACCCGCACCATCCGGGTCGGTACCGGCGGCGTCATGCTGCCCAACCACCAACCCCTCGTGGTCGCGGAGCAGTTCGGCGTCCTGGAGTCGCTGTTCCCGGGACGGATCGACATGGGCCTCGGCCGCTCGGTCGGCTTCACCGACGGGGTGCGCAGGGCGCTGGGCCGGGACCGGGGCGCCGCGGACGACTTCGCCGCGCAGCTCGACGAACTCCTCGGCTGGTTCCGCGGCACCTCCCCGACCGGCGCCCACGCGCGCCCCGCCGAGGGCCTGCGCGTCCCGCCGTTCGTGCTGGCCATGGGCGAGGGCGCCGACATCGCGGCCCGCGCGGGCCTGCCGATGGTGATCGGCGACCTGAGGAACCGGGACCGGATGCGGCGCGGCGTCGACCGCTACCGCGACCGCTTCTCGCCCTCCCCCTGGGCGGCCGAACCGTACGTCGTCATCTCCGGCACCATCGCGGTGGCCGCGACCCCCGAGGCGGCCCGGCGGCTGCTGGTCCCCGAGGCCTGGTCGATGGCGTACTCCCGCACCCACGGCACCTTCCCGCCGCTGCCGCCCGCCGAGGCCGTCGAGTCCCGCACGATGACCGCCAAGGAGCGCGCCCGCTACGAGGAGGGCCTGGCCGGGCACATCGCGGGCACCGAGGAACAGGTCGAGCACGAGCTGGAGACGGTGCTGAAGGCGACGGGCGCTCAGGAGGTGCTGGTCACGACCAGCACGTACGACCGTACGGCCCTGCTGGACTCCTACCGGCGGCTGGCGGCGGTCACCTCCCGCCTGCGCTGACCGCGCCCGCCGATCCGCCCGTGGCCCGGATGGGCCAACTCCACGGGCGCCCCCCGGCCGCCGCGGCCAGAGTGGTCGTCATGACGGAATCCGGCGAGCGACGCCACGGCAAAGCCCCCTCGGCCACCCGCGAGCGCGGCGTCCGCGGTGCCCAGGACGCCGCCGAACGGGCCGCGGAAGGGCTCAGCTCCCTGATCCGGCACCGCCTGGAGGGCGTCTCCGCGGTCCGCCGCGGCGACGAGGACGGCTGGATCGTCAACGTCGACGTCCTGGAACTCGCCCGCATCCCCGACACCACCAGCCTCCTCGCCGTGTACGAGGTGGAGCTGGACGCGTCGGGTGAGCTGACCCAGTACCGCCGCATCGCGCGCTACCGGCGCGGCGCCCAGGACCAGTGACCGGCGGCCCCAGCGACCCGCCCGGAAGGACACCGATGCTCACCTACGAGGAAGAGGTCGTCTGCGCGCCCCGCGCCGGAACCCTCTACGACGTGCTGGAACTCATCCTCGACCGCGGCATGGTGATCGACGTCTTCGCCCGCGTCTCCCTCGTCGGCATCGAGATCCTCAAGATCGACGCCCGGATCGTGGTCGCCAGCGTCGACACCTACCTGCGGTTCGCCGAAGCCTGCAACCGCCTCGACCTGGAGCACGACTCGCGCAGCAAGACCGTGCCGGAGATGTTCGGCGGGCCCATGGCCAAGACGCTGGGCCGGGCCGGTGCCAAGCGGGCCGGGCGGTCCCTCACCGAGAAGGTGCACGACCTCCTCACTCCCGAGGCGGAGGACGAGGACGAGGACGGCACCATCGCCGACGAGGCGGCCGAGGAGCGTCCGCGCCGCCGCCCGCCCGCCGAGCGCGCCGCGCGCCGCGAGCGCGAACGCCCCGCCCGCCCCCGCCCCCGTCGCCGCGCGGAGGAGGACGAATGACGGCCCCCACCACCCCCACGACCCCAACCACCCCCACGACCGCCACGGCCCCGGCGACCGCCACCGCGACCCGCGCCCTGTACGTCTACGGCATCACTCCCCCGGACGCCCGGCCCCCGCGCTCGACCGGCGTGGCCGGTGCGCCGGTCTCGCTGCTGCGCGCCTCCGGCCTGTGCGCGGCCGTCTCCGACGCGCCCGAGCGGCTGCGGCCCCGGCGCCGCGACCTGGTGGCCCACCAGGAGGTGCTCGCCGAGCTGGCCGCCCAGGGCCCGGTCCTGCCGATGCGGTTCGCGATGGTCAGCCCCGACGCCGACGCGCTGCGCGCCCGGCTGCGCGACGGCCACCGGGACCTCACCGACCAGTTGGACGCCGTACGGGACCGCGTGGAGATGAACCTCAAGGGAACCGTCGTGCCCGGCTACTTCGCGGAGCTGCTGCGCCGTGACGAACGGCTGCGCGCGCTCGCCGCGCGCACCCGGCGGCGCCCCGGCTACCAGGCCAACGTCCGCCTCGGGGAGGCGCTCGCCGCGGGTGTGCGCGCCGAGGCGCGCCGGGCCGCGCGGCAGGTGCTCACCCGGCTGACCCCGCTGGCCGTGCGCACGGCCGGGGGCGAGGTGGACGACGACCAGGTGCTCAGCGTGTCGTTCCTGCTGCGCGCCGCCGACGAGCGGCGGTTCCTGGACGCGGTCGCCGAGCAGGCCCGCGCCCTCGGCGACCGGCTGGCGCTCAGCGTCACCGGGCCGCTGCCCTGCTACAGCTTCGTCGACGCGGGGCCCGCCGCGGCCACGCCCGGACGGTGACGATGGGACTGGTGAGCGGGCTCCTGCTGCTGCCCCTGGCCCCGGTGCGGGGCACCCTCTGGATCGCCGACCAGCTCGTCACCGAGGCCCGGCGCCAGACCGGCGATCCACGCGCCGCGCGGGCCCGGCTTGCCGCGCTCAACGACGCCCTCGACCGGGGTGAGATCGACGAGGCGGCGTTCGAGCGCGAGGAGGAGCGGCTGCTCACGCTCCTTGAGGACATCCCGCCCGGCCCCGGCCGTACCCGGCCCCGCCCCCACCGCCCCCAGGGAAGGCGTCCATGAACGACACCAAGGTGGCCCTGACCGCGGCCGTGGCTGGCGGCTATCTGCTGGGCCGTACCAGGAAGGCGCGCCTGGCGATCGCCGTCGCCTCGTACCTCGCGGGACGGCGCCTCGGCCTCTCGCCCGGACAGCTCGTCGCCGCCAGCCTGACGAGGCTCCAGCAGGCGCCGGAGTTCCAGGAGCTGTCCGACCAGGTGCGCGGCGAGCTGCTGCGGACGGGCCGCGCGGCGGTCACGGCCGCCGCCAACCGGCGCGTCACGGCCCTCGCGGACACGCTCCGGGAGCGCACCGAGGCCCTCGGCGGGGCGGGTGAGCCGA
Organism: Streptomyces flavalbus; assembly: GCF_042674625.1. NCBI lineage: Bacteria > Bacillati > Actinomycetota > Actinomycetes > Kitasatosporales > Streptomycetaceae > Streptomyces > Streptomyces flavalbus. The sequence goes on along the minus strand of NZ_JBHTEB010000001.1, from coordinate 7,133,244 downwards.
GATGACCACGGCCTCTCCGCTCGACGACCTCAAGGACGCGCTCGGCGGCTACGTCACCGCCCTGGGCGGCAGCCTCGCGGGCCGGGCGGGGAAGCAGGTCGGCCGCCTCACGGACCGGCTGTCCGAGGCGGGCCGGGGCGGCGGCCGACGCGGCGACGGCGGAGGCGGCGGCGGCGGCGTCAAGGCCACCGTCATCGTGGAGTCGATCGACGTCGGGGTGCCCGTGCGCACCGCGTACGACCAGTGGACCCGGTTCGAGGACTTCGCCACCTTCACCAAGGGCGCCCGCAGCGTCACCCGCTCCGACGAGGTGGAGTCCGACTGGAACGTCAAGGTCGGCCCGTCCAGCCGCAGTTGGCGGGCGACCGTGTGGGAGCAGCTTCCCGACGAGCGGATCGCCTGGACGTCCGAGGGCGCCAAGGGCACCACGCGGGGCGCGGTCACCTTCCACGAGCTGGCGCCCTCCCTGACCCGGATCGTGCTGGTCGTCGAGTACTTCCCCACGGGCTTCTTCGAGAAGACCGGCAACCTCTGGCGCGCCCAGGGCCGTCGGCTCCGCCTCGACCTCAAGCACTTCGCCCGCCACGTCACCCTGCACGCCGACGAGGAGGTGGAGGGCTGGCGCGGCGAGATCCGCGAGGGCGAGGTCGTCCGCACGCACGAGGAGGCCCTGGAGGACGAGGCGTACGACGCCGTCGACGAAGAGGACGAGTACGAGGATGAGTACGAGGACGAAGACGAAGACGATGACGAGGCCGAAGAGGACGACGAGGAGGACGACGAGGACGGGGACGACGGCCGCGCCGTCCGGCGGCGTCGCTGACCGCACGGCGGGAGCCGCGCCGTGACCGACCTCGGCACCTGGCCGCCCGCGGAATCCGGCGCCCAGCCGTACGCGCCCGTCAGCGGAAACCTCGCCGACCTGCTGGAACGCGTCCTCGACAAGGGCATCGTCATCGCGGGCGACATCAAGATCGACCTGCTCGACATCGAACTGCTCACCATCCGCCTGCGGTTGTTCGTCGCCTCCGTCGACACCGCGAAGAAGGCGGGCATCGACTGGTGGGAGACGGACCCGGCGCTGTCCTCCCGGGCGGCGAAGAGCGCGCTCGCCGAGGAGAACGCCCGGCTGCGGGAGCGCCTGGCCCTCCTGGAGGGCGCGGCGGACGCGGAACCGGAGGGCGTCCGGTGAACGCGACCCTCCTGTGTGCCTTCGCCGTGACCCGCGACCCCGGGTCCTCGGCCGACCTGGGGGGCACGCCCGGCCATGACGGCGGCGGCCCGCTGCGGGTCCTCGCGGCCGGGGAGCTGTCTCTGCTCGTGCAGGACGTGCCCGCGTCCGCGTTCGACGAGACGGCCCTGGCGGAGCGGCTGGAGCGGCGCGACGAACTGGAGCGCGTCGCCCGTGCGCACCACCGGGCCGTCGAGGTGGCCGCGCGCTGGGGTCCGGTGGTGCCGCTGCCGCTGGCGACGCTGTACCGCACCGAGGCCGCCGCCGCGCGGGCCGTCACCGGGCGCGCCACCGAGTTGTCCGCCCTGCTCGACCGGCTGCGGGACCGCAGGGAGTGGGCGGTGAAGATCCACGCCCGGGAGACCGGGGGGACCCGGGAGGCCGGGGCCGTGTCGGTGCCGCGGGACGACGGCGCCGGTCGGGCCGCCGCCGGGCGGGCGTACCTGAGCCGGGCCAGCGCCCGGCGGCGTACCCGGAGCGAGGCGCGGGAGCGGGCCCTGGCGGAGGCGGGCGCCGTGGACCGGGAGCTGCGGCGGTACGCCGTCGCCGCGACCCGGCACCGGCCGCAGAGCGAGCAGTTGACCGGCACCGCCGCCCCGCAACTGCTGAACGTGGCCTACCTGGTGGCCGAGGCGGAGCGGGCGGCCTTCACCGGCGCCCTGGAACGGCTCACCGCCGAGGGGCGGCGCCGGGGCGTCGAGGTGGTCGCGTCCGGGCCCTGGGTCCCGTACTCGTTCGCCCGCCTCGACGAGGAACGGCGGGAGGCCACCGTATGACCGTCCCCGACGTCAGGGAGCCGGGGCGGCCGTCCGTGCCGTGGGACGAGGCGGAGCCGTACGCGCCGGTCGGGGTGCCGCTCGTGGACCTGCTGGACCGGGTGCTGGCGACCGGGGTGGTGGTCAGCGGGGACCTGGTGCTGGCCATCGCCGACGTGCCGCTGGTGCGGATCTCGCTGCACGCCCTGCTGTCGTCGGTCAACGAGCGGGTGCCCGCTCCCTGGCCGGACAGCGGGCCGCTGTGAGCGCGGGACGGGCCCGCTCCGTCGACCTCGATCCGGAGCGGGTGGCGAACGACCTGGCCGCGCTCGTGCTGACCGTGGTGGAGCTGCTGCGGCAGCTCATGGAGCGGCAGGCGGTGCGCCGGTTCGACGAGGGGACGCTGAGCGCGGAGCAGGAGGACCGGCTCGGGACGGCGCTGATGCTGCTCGACCGCCGTATGGACGACCTGTGCGAGCAGCACGGGCTGAGCCGCTCCGACCTGAACCTCGACCTCGGCCCGCTGGGGCCGCTGCTGGCCGACCCGGACCCGTGAGGGGCCGCGCCCCTCACGGGTGACCGTCGGTGGGGGTCACTCGCTCCCCGGACGGATGTCGCCGGGCTCGACGCCCTCGGCCTCGATGCGCTCCTTGCGGACCTGGCCGCGTACGGTCTCCTCCTCGGTGCGCTCGTCGGTGGTCATCCGCACCCGCTCCACGGGCACCGCCTCGGTCTCCACGACGGGGCGCTCCTCGTGCAGGGTGACCTCGTGCTCGGCCTCGCTGATCTCGGGGCCGGAGAGCGCGGCGTCCCGGTTGGCGTCGGTGATGGGCTCGCGCTCGACGCGCACCTCCTCGTGCCTGAGCGGCACGGTCGTCTCGACCTCCTCGGTGACCACGTACTTGCGCAGCCTGGCCCGCCCGGACTCCCGCCGTTCGACGCCGACGTGCATCTGCTCCTCGGAGCGGGTCATGGCGTCGTCGTCGGCGTACCGTCCGGTTCTGCCCGCCGCACCGGCGGTACCGGCCATGCCGCCGGTCCCGGCCATGCCCGCGGCACCGGTGGCGCCCATCGTGCCCGTCGTGCCCGCGGCGTAGCCGGTCTCGCCGTACGGCCCGGCCTGCCCGGCCTGCCCCGTCTCGCCGTACTGCCCGGTCTGGTCGTCCTCCAGGACGCTGTCCCAGTTGATGCCGTAGTAGTCGTAGAGGCGGTGCTCCTCCGACTCCGACAGGTGGCCGCCCGCGTCGACGTCCACGTTGGGCGCTTCCTTGACCTGGTCCTTGCGGTACGGGACCTCCACGCGGTCCTCGACGAGGTGGGCCTCCCGGATGGGGACGAAGGACTCGTTGGAGCCGAACCACCCGGTCTTGACGGTCACCCACTCGGGACGGCCGGTCATGTCGTCGAAGAAGACGTGCTTGGCCTCACCGATCTTGTGGCCCTCCCCGTCGTAGACGGGGTGGTCCAGTACGTTGCTGATCTGGTCGCGGGTGATCATCTGGCATCACCCTCCTTCCGGAATACGGTGCGACGCGTTCCGAGTCACCGCCACAGGAGTCCAGAAACGGAACATAGGCACCCCAAAGCACATATTTCCCTCACCCGGTCTGGGCGGCGTGGGCCAGCGCGCGGCGGTCCTGGTGGGCGCCGGGCGGGATCACGGGCCGTACGTCGACCTCCGCGACCAGGCCACGGGTGGCGGCCACCCGCCAGAGGGAGGCCAGCAGGGAGTCGTCCCCGACGAAGGCGGCGGCCGTGCTGGCGGCGCCGCTGTCCAGGCGGTAGCCCAGCCGTACGGGCTGCACCGGGACGCCCGCGTCCAGGGCCGCCTGGAACACGGCCCGCCGGAAGGTCCCCTGCGCGCGCCCGCACCAGGTGCTGCCCTCGGGGAACACGCCCACGGCGGCACCGGAGCGCAGCGCGTCCGCGAGGTGGGCGACGGTGCCCGGGAGGGCGCGCAGCCGGTCGCGCTCGATGAAGACGACCCCGGCCCGCGCGGCGAGCGCCCCCGCGACCGGCCACCGCCGTATCTCCGCCTTGGCGATCATCCGGGCGGGGCGTACGGCGGCCAGCAGCGGGATGTCCAGCCACGAGATGTGGTTGGCGACCAGCAGCACCCCGCCCGCCGGGGCGGCACCGCCGCGCACCCGGACCCGCACCCCCGCGGCGCGTACGACCGTCAGCGACCACCGGCGCACCAGCGCGGCCGGGACCCGCCTGCCGACCGGGAGCAGCACGATCCCGGCGAGCAGCACCACCGCCACGGCGGTCAGCCGCAGCACGGCCCGCGCCGTCACCGCGCCCCGCCCCGCGGGCTCGACGCAGGCCCGCGGGGTGCAGGGCGCGCCGGGCAGCCAGACGCTCATCAGACCGACGGGACGAGGGAGAGGAAGTGCCGCAGGTAGCGCTCGTTGACCCGGCGCATCGACAGCAGCACGTACAGGTCGGCGACGCCGAAGTCCGCGTCGTGCGCCGGCTCGCCGCACACCCAGGCGCCGAGGCGGAGGTAGCCGCGCAGCAGCGGCGGCAGTTCGGTGCGCCCGGCCGGGCGGGCCACGCCGTCCGCGCGCCACGGCAGCAGCGGCCGTACCCGGTACTCCGCGGGCGCCAGGTGCTTGTCGCGCACCCGGTCCCAGGTGGCGGCGGCGAGGGTGCCCCCGTCGGCGAGCGGTACGGAGCAGCAGCCCGCCAGCCACTCGTGGCCGCGGTCGGTCATGTAGCGGGCGATCCCGGCCCAGATCAGGCCGATGACGGCGCCGTCGCGGTGGTCGGGGTGGACGCAGGAGCGGCCGACCTCGACGAGCTGGCCGCGGACCGGGGCCAGCGCGGTGAGGTCGAACTCGCCCTCGGAGTACAGCCGCCCGGCGACGGCGGCCCGCTCGGGCGGCAGCAGCCGGTAGGTGCCGACGACCTGCCCGGTGTGGTTGTCGTGGACGAGCAGGTGGTCGCAGTACGCGTCGAACGCGTCGACGTCGAGACCCGGCTCGGCGCTGGCCAGCAGCGCGCCCATCTCCCCGGCGAAGACGTCGTGCCGCAGGCGCTGGGCGGCCCGGACGTCGGCCTCGTCGCGGGCCACGGTGACGGTGTAGCGGGTGGGGGCCGCGGGCTGCGGGGGACGGTCGAGCGTGGACACGCCGGTCATGGGTTTCTCCTGGTCAGGGACGGGCGACGGCGAGCGGTGCCGTCGTCCCTTGTTCTTCCGAGACGGGTTGGCGCCCACGTGACGACTGCCGGGAGAGTTGATGTGAACCTGTTGAACGACAGAAACCGGACGGGCCCGGGGCGAAAACCAGACGGGCCCGGAGCGGAAACCAGACGGGGCCGGAGCGGAAACCAGACGGGGCCGGGGATGAGCACCACACCCCGGCCCCGCCCGCCCGCCACCGCGGCGAACGTCCCTGGCGGCTACCGCTTGGCCGCCTTGCGCGTGGCCCGCAGCCACTCCTTGTTCATGCTGGTGATCGACATCAGCGGGATGCCCTTGGGGCAGGCGGTCGCGCACTCCCCGGTGAGGGTGCAGCCGCCGAAGCCCTCCTCGTCCATCTGCGCCACCATGTCGAGCACCCGCGTCTCCCGCTCGGGCGCGCCCTGCGGCAGCACGTTCAGGTGGTTGACCTTGGCGGAGGTGAACAGCATCGCCGCGCCGTTGGGGCACGCGGCCACGCACGCCCCGCAGCCGATGCACTCCGCGTGTTCGAACGCGAAGTCGGCGTCCGGCTTCGGCACCGGCGTGGCGTGCGCCTCCGGCGCGGAGCCGGTGGGGGCGGTGATGTAGCCGCCCGCCTGGATGATCCGGTCGAACGCCGACCGGTCCACCACCAGGTCCTTGATCACCGGGAAGGCGGACGCCCGCCACGGCTCGATGTCGATCGTGTCGCCGTCCTTGAAGGACCGCATGTGCAACTGGCAGGTCGTGGTGCGCTCCGGGCCGTGCGCGTCGCCGTTGATGACGAGGGAGCAGGCGCCGCAGATGCCCTCGCGGCAGTCGTGGTCGAAGGCGACGGGGTCCTCCCCCTTGAGGATGAGTTCCTCGTTGAGGGTGTCGAGCATCTCCAGGAACGACATGTCGGAGGAGATGCCGTCCACCTCGTACGTGGACATGGCGCCTTCGGCGTCGGCGTTACGCTGCCGCCAGACGCGCAGGGTGAGCCTCATGCGTAGCTCCGCTGGGTGGGGTGGACGTACTCGAAGACCAGGTCTTCCTTGTGCAGCACGGGGGCCGTGCCGGTGCCGGTGAACTCCCAGGCCGCGGCGTAGGAGAACTCCTCGTCGCGGCGGGCGGCCTCACCGTCGGGGGTCTGGGACTCCTCGCGGAAGTGGCCGCCGCAGGACTCGGCGCGGTGCAGCGCGTCGAGGCACATCAGCTCGGCCAGCTCCAGGTAGTCCACGATGCGGTTGGCCTTCTCCAGCGACTGGTTGAACTCCTCGCCGGTGCCGGGCACCTTGATCCGCCGCCAGAACTCCTCGCGGATCTGCGGAATCCGCTCCAGCGCCTTGCGCAGCCCGGACTCGGTGCGGGCCATGCCGCAGAACTCCCACATCAGCTCGCCTAGTTCGCGGTGGAAGGAGTCCGGTGTGCGGTCGCCGTCGACGGCGAGCAGCCGCTCCAGGCGCTCCGTCGTCTCCGTCGTCACCGCGCGCACGGCGGGGTGGTCGTCGGTCAGCGGCTCCTGGTGGGGGTTGCGGGCCAGGTAGTCGTTGAGGGTGGCGGGGAGCACGAAGTAGCCGTCGGCCAGGCCCTGCATCAGCGCGCTCGCGCCGAGCCGGTTGGCGCCGTGGTCGGAGAAGTTGGCCTCCCCGATCGCGAACAGCCCGGGGACGGTGGTCTGGAGGTCGTAGTCGACCCACAGGCCGCCCATCGTGTAGTGCACGGCCGGGTAGATCCGCATCGGCACCTCGTACGGATCCTCGTCGGTGATCCGCTGGTACATGTCGAAGAGGTTGCCGTACTTCGCCTCGACGGCCTTGCGGCCCATGCGCCGGATCGCGTCCGCGAAGTCCAGGTACACGCCCTGCCCGCCGGGGCCCACTCCCCTGCCCTCGTCGCAGACGTTCTTGGCGGCGCGGGAGGCGATGTCGCGGGGCACCAGGTTGCCGAAGGACGGGTAGACGCGCTCCAGGTAGTAGTCGCGCTCGTCCTCGGGGATCTTGTTCGGCGGGCGGTCGTCGCCCTTGGCCTTCGGCACCCAGATCCGGCCGTCGTTGCGCAGCGACTCGCTCATCAGCGTCAGCTTGGACTGGTGGTCGCCGGTGCGCGGGATGCAGGTGGGGTGGATCTGGGTGAAGCAGGGGTTGCCGAAGTACGCGCCGCGCCGGTGTGCCCGCCAGACGGCGGTGGCGTTGGAGTTCATGGCGTTCGTCGACAGGTAGAAGACGTTGCCGTAGCCGCCGGAGGCGAGGACGACGGCGTCCGCGAAGTAGGTGTCGATCCTGCCGGTGACCAGGTCCCGGGCGACGATCCCGCGCGCCCTGCCGTCCACGACGATCAGGTCGAGCATCTCGGTACGCGGGTGCATCTCGACGTTCCCGGCCGCGATCTGCCTGCTGAGCGCCTGGTAGGCGCCGAGGAGGAGCTGCTGCCCCGTCTGGCCGCGGGCGTAGAAGGTGCGCGAGACCTGGACGCCGCCGAAGGAACGGGTGTCGAGCAGGCCGCCGTACTCGCGGGCGAACGGCACGCCCTGCGCCACGCACTGGTCGATGATCTCCACGGAGATCTGCGCCAGCCGGTGCACGTTGGACTCCCGGGCCCGGAAGTCGCCGCCCTTGACGGTGTCGTAGAACAGCCGGTGCACGGAGTCGCCGTCGTTGCGGTAGTTCTTCGCCGCGTTGATGCCGCCTTGCGCGGCGATGGAGTGGGCGCGGCGCGGGGAGTCCTGGTAGCAGAACTGGACGACGTGGTAGCCCTGCTCGGCGAGGGTGGCCCCGGCGGAGCCGCCCGCGAGGCCGGTGCCGACGACGATGACGGTGTGCTTGCGCCGGTTGGCCGGGTTGACCAGCTTGGCCTCGAAGCGCCGCTTGTCCCAGCGCTCGTGCACCGGCCCGGCCGGGGCCTTGGTGTCGGCGATCGGTTCGCCCGTCGCGTAGTTCACGTACTCGTTCACGTCGGTCACGTCGGTTATGTCAGTCATGTCAGTCCACCAGTCCGGTCATGACGCCCACGGGTGCGGCGACGAAGCCGATCGTGAGCACCAGCGCGAGGGCGTTGGCCGTGGCCTTCAGGGCGCGGTCGCGGGTGCGGCTGCCGACGCCGAGGGTCTGGGCGGCGCTCCAGAAGCCGTGCCGGATGTGCAGGCCGAGGGCGAGCATCGCGGTGAGGTAGATCGTGTTGCCGTACCAGGTGGAGAAGGTGTCCACGACGTTCTGGTAGGGCTTGCCGTGCTCGAAGCCGCCGGTGTGCACGGTGCCGGTGGTCAGGTCCAGGACGTGCCAGACGATGAACAGGCCGAGGATGATCCCGCCCCAGCGCATGGTGCGGGTGGCGTAGGAGGCGCGGGCCTTCCCGTGCACGTACTTGCTGGGGCGCGCCCGCAGGTCGCGGCGGCTGAGCTGGTACGCGGAGACGGCGTGCGCGACGACGGCGACGACCAGCACCACCCGGATCATCCACAGCGCCCACTCGTAGTGCAGGAACGGCTCGCCGAGGGTGCGCAGCCAGTGGGCGTAGTGGTTGAACTCGCCGGGCCCGAAGAAGATCTTCAGATTGCCGATCACATGGACGACGAGGTAGATCAGCATAATCAGTCCGCTGACCGCCATCACCGTCTTCTTGCCGACGGAGCTGTCCCACATCGTGCGTGCCATGGACGGCCGTCGGTCCGTCCGCGTTGCCAGAGCCATGGCTCAAGACGCTAGGGCCGAAGGTCCCCATCGGTCCAAGACATGGAACACCTTGATTCGATAGGCGCAGCCTATGGTCGGGCTAGGATGGCGGGGTGCAGTTCCAGCAGCTCCAGTACTTCGTGGCCGTCGCCGAGACCCGGCACTTCACCCGCGCCGCCGAACTCGTGCACGTGGCCCAGCCCTCGCTGTCCCAGCAGATCAAGGCGCTGGAACGGGAGTTGGGGGCGGACCTGTTCCTGCGGGCCCGGGGCAACATCACCCTCACCGACGCCGGGGAGGCGCTGCTGCCGCTGGCCCGGCGCATCCTCGCGGACGCGGACACCGCCCGGCACGAGGTGCAGGAGCTGGCGCAGTTGCGGAGCGGGCGGGTGCGGCTCGGTGCCACGCCGAGCCTGTGCACCGGGCTGCTGCCGGACGTGCTGCGCGCCTTCCACGACCGGTATCCCGGGATCCGGCTGATGATCGAGGAGGGCGGCTCGCACGACCTGGTACGGGAGCTGGCGCGCGGCGCGCTGGATCTGGCGCTGGTCGTCCTGCCGCTGCCGACGCCGTCACCCGCGCTGACCACGGTGGAGCTGCTGCGGGAGGACCTGGTGGTGGTGTCGTCGCCGGAGGCGCCGCGGCCGGGGGGTGAGCGGCGGACGGTGCGGATCGGTGACCTGGAGGGGGAGCGGCTGGTGATGTTCCGGCACGGGTACGACCTGCGGGAGCTGACGGTCGCCGCGTGCCGTGCCGAGGGGTTCGAGCCGTCGTTCGCGGTGGAGGGCGGGGAGATGGACGCGGTGCTGGGGTTCGTGCGGGCGGGGCTGGGGGTGGCCGTGGTGCCGCGGATGGTGGCGGCGCGGTCGGGGCGTGGGCTGCGGGTGACGCCGCTGGCGCGGCCCGGGCTGCATCGGACGATCGCGCTGGCGCACCGCAGTGACGTGGCGCCGCCGCGGGCCGCGCGGGAGTTGCAGCGGATGTTGTTGGAACGGTGACGCAAGCTGGCCGCGGCCCCGACAGCGCCGTTGTGGTTCTGCGCCGTCCGGGGCCGCGGGCCGTGGGGGGTGCTCGCGCAGTTCCCCGCGCCCCTTCAGGGCGCGTGTGCCTCAGCCTGTTGCATCGACCAAGGCGAGTTCGTGGAGCCGGTCGGGTGGGCCCGGGCGGGCGTAGTACCAGCCCTGGGCCGTGTCGCAGCCGAGTATGCGGAGCTGTTCGGCCTGGGCGCCGGTCTCCACGCCCTCGACCGTGACCGCGAGGTCCAGGCTGTGGGCGAGGGAGACGATGCCCTCGACGATCTTCTGGTCGACGGGGTCGGCCGGGAACTGCTGCATGGACTGGGTGAAGGAGCGGTCCAGCTTCAGGACGCTCACCGGCAGGCGGCGCAGGTTGGCGAGGTTGGAGTAGCCGGTGCCGAAGTCGTCGAGGGCGATGTCGACGCCCATCTCGGCCAGCCGCCGCAGCGGCTTCAGCAGGTCGTCGTCGGCGCCGATCAGCGCGGACTCGGTGACTTCGAGGCAGAGCGCGTCCGGGGTCACGCCCGCGGCCTGGAGGATCTCCACCGTGTCCTGCACCAGGCGGGGGTGGGTGAGCTGGCAGGGCGAGAGGTTGACGTTGATGCGCAGCGGCCCCGCGGCGGACTCGTCGTACCGCTCCCGCCACTCCCGGGCCTGCCGCACCGACTGTTCGAGCACCCAGCGGCCCAGCGGCACGATCAGCCCGGTGTGCTCCGCGAGCGGGATGAACCGGTCCGGGCCGAGGACACCGTGCTGCGGGTGCAGCCAGCGCACCAGCGCCTCCGCGCCGCGCACACTGCCGTCCCCGAGGTTGACCAGCGGCTGGTACTCGATGAAGAACTCGCCCCGGTCCAGGGCCGTCGGCAGCGCCGTGGTCAGCCCGTGCCGGGTGATGGCGCGGGCGTCGGCCTCCGGGTCGGCCAGCTCGAAGCGGTTGCCGCCCGCCGACTTGGCCCGGTACATGGTGATGTCGGCGCTGCGCAGCACCTCGGCGGGGCTGCGCTCGCCGCCCGCCGGGCCCTCGACGACACCGATGCTGCCGCGCACGGTCAGCTCCCGGCCCTCAATGCGGACGGGCGCCAGCAGGACGTTCATGATCCGGGCGGCGAGTTCGTCGACCTCCCGGCTGGCGTCCGGGCCGCAGGTCAGCGCCACGAACTCGTCGCCGCCGAGCCGGGCGACCATCTCGCCGGGCGCCGTCGCGCAGGACTGGAGCCGGTCAGCGACCTCGACGAGCAGCCGGTCACCGGCCGCGTGGCCGAGGCTGTCGTTGATGGTCTTGAAGCCGTCCAGGTCGAGGTAGCAGAGCCCGAAGCGCTGGCCCTCGCCCGCGTTGAGCGCCTTCTCCAGCCGCTCGAAGAACAGGGTGCGGTTGGGCAGCCCGGTGAGGGCGTCGTGGGTGGCCTCGTAGCGCAGCCGGAGGTTGAGCAGCCGCCGCTCGGTGGTGTCCTCCATCATGGCGAGCTGGTACTGCGGGTTGCCGTCGGCGTCGCGCAGCAGGGAGACGGTGAGGTTGGTCCACAGGACCGTGCCGTCGGGCCGGTAGAACGCCTTCTCCACGTGGTAGTGCTCGCGCTCGCCGCGCACCAGCTCCTCGTACAGCCGCCACACCGTGGGCGCGTCCTCGGCGTGCGTCCACTCCTGGACGTTGCGGGCGCGCATCCCCTGCTCGGAGCCGCCGAACATGCGCAGCAGCGCGTCGTTGACCTCCAGGATGGTGCCGTTGAGGTCGGCGATGCCGATCCCTATGGCCGCGCCCTCGAACAGCGCCCGGAAGCGGGCCTCGCTGGCGTGCAGGGCCTGCGCCACCACGCCCTGCGCCTGCAACGCGGCCTGCGCGATGGCCTCCTGCTCGGCGAGGGTGCGTTCGCGCAGCGCCTGGGCGAACCCGGCGGCCATCGCGTGCTGGAGGCGCGCGGAGCGGGCTCGCAGGTCCTCGTGCGGGCCGTCGCCGCCGCAGTAGAGCACCAGGTAGGCGTCGACGCAGTCCAGCGTGCGGCTGAGCGCCTCCGGGTCGGTGCAGTGTGCCGAGACCAGCGCGGCGCCGACCGCCCGGCCCGCCTCCGCGTGGAACGTCCGCTCGCGCAGCGCCTCGCTCAGCCGGGCCGCCAGCGGCAGCAGTTGCCGCTCGAACTCCGGCCGGGTGAGCGACGTCGACGTCACCGGGAACACCGCCCGGCTCCAGATCGTCGCGAACCGGCGCAGTCTGTCCTGAGGCCCGTCCGGCTCCGCGCTCACGCCGTACGCCCCACGCCCGCGAAACCGGAGAAGGCATACGGATCCTCGTCCTCCGGTGCGGTCTCCGGCCGCCAGTGCGGCATCGGCACCAGTCCCGGTTCCACCATGTCGTACCCCTCGAAGAACCGCGCGATCTCGTCGCGCGAGCGCATGATCAGCGGGTTGCGAATGTCCTTGTATACGCCCACCGTGCCCTCGGACCGCTCCGTCGGAAGGGGGATTCCCTCGTACGAGGCATGGGTGAGGATCAGCAGGCTGCCGGGCGCGCACGCGTCGCGCAGCTCGGCCACCGCCCCGTACGGGTCGTCCGCGTCTTCCACGAAGTGCAGTATGGCAACGAGGAGCAGCGCCACTGGTCGGTTCCGGTCGATCAGTCGGGTCACTTGGGGGCTCGACAGGATCTCCTGCGGCTTGCGCAGGTCGGCGGCGACCACGTCGGTGCCCGGCCTGCCGCCCAGGACGGCCTGGCTGTGCGCGACGGCGACGGGGTCGTGGTCGACGTAGACGACGTGCGCCCCGGGGCTGGCCGACTGCGCCACCTCGTGGACGTTGCCGAAGGTCGGGATGCCGGAGCCGATGTCCAGGAACTGGGTGATGCCCTCGGCCGCCGCGTAGCGCACCGCGCGGCGCATGAACGCCCGGTTGGCCTGCATGATCTTCGGCAGGCCCGGCATGAACTCCATGGCCCTGCGCGCCGCCTGCCGGTCGACCTCGAAGTTGTGCGAACCGCCCAGGTAGTAGTCGTAGATCCGCGCGACGCTCGGCACCGAGATGTCGATGCTCCGTGGGGCCCAGGCGGGACGCTCCATCTATCTCTCCAGGCGTAGGCGATCCGGTGTTCGAGCTGAGGCTACTGATCGCCCGCCAATGGAGCGAGCAGAAACGGAAATTGACCATCCGTTCCCGGTCACTGCCTGCGGCACGTGCCAATCCGACTACGCACGGAATCCGGGCGGCGCACAGCGGTCCGCCCCTCCGCGTCGGCTGGCGGAGGGGCGGACGACCGTGCTGCCGTACCGTCTGCTAGTCGGGGAGGCCGACCGGCTTCCCGTCGGGGGCGACGGCGTACCAGGTGCCGCCCACGCCCTGGCCGTTGGTGTCGCCGGGGGCCTTGTCACCGGCGAAGGTGTAGATCGGCACGCAGTCGATGCTCTGCTGCTTGAGGCCGTCGGGCCGGTTGAAGACCACGTAGCCCCGGTTGGGCGTGGAGCCCTGGAGGTCGATGCCCTCGGTGTCCTCGGCGGGGACCGGCGCGACCACCGGCCACTTCTTCAGGCACTCGCCGGTGCACGCGGTGGACATCGGCCACTGGGTGTCCTTCATGAAGCGGTAGACCGTCATGCCGTTCTTGTCGATGACGATCTCACCGAGCTTCGGGTCCTCCCGGGTCGACAGCCCCGGCAGGTCCGCGAGCGTCGCCTTCTTGCCGTCGGGGGCGAGCGCGTACCAGGTGCCCTTGACGCCCTGCCCCTTGGTGTCGCCGGGGTTGACGTCCTTGGCGTAGCGGTACGCGGGCCAGCCGCCGATCGTCAACTGCTTGGTGCCGTCGGCCCGGGTGACCTCGCCGAGCATCGCCTCGTCGATGCCCGCGCCCGCGGCGGCGTCGTCGGCGGGCACCGGCGGCCAGGCGGTGGCGCAGTCGCCGTCGCAGTTGGACTTCGGCGGCTTCGCGGTGTCCTCGTCGAAGCGGTACAGGGTGCGGCCCGCGCTGTCCGTCACCAGGTCGCCGATCTCGGCGTTGGCGGACACCGCCAGCTCGCCCGCGGGAGCCGCCTCGGCCCCGGCGCCGCCCTGCTCGCTCGTGCCGTCGCCGTAGCCGTCGCCGTAGCCGACGCCCGAGCCGTCACCGGCCCCCACGGACGCCGTGGCCGAGGCCGCCGCGCCCACGTTCTGGCTGCCCGGCTGGGCGGCGGGCTGTTCCTGACCGCACGCCGTCGTCAGCGCCAGTACGGCCGCGGCACTCGCCACGAGTGAGGCGCTCCGCCAGGAGGTCTTCATCGTCAACTCCCCGAATCGTCAACATGGGTGTCGCAGCGCCCGCTGCGCCGCCGCACGGCATGGGGTACGCACGGGGGCACGGGTTGTGTTCAACCGCGGCCCGGTTTTCTTCCGGGAGCCGGTGCCGACGCCGTACGGGTGTGCGTCCGCGGGAACGGGCGAACGCCCGGGGGACGGCCGGGGGTTGACCCGGTGTCCCTCCTTCGGGGCATTCCGGCCGCGGCCGGGCGTGCCGTGCCGGGCGGCGGCCGAGGATCTCCGTCGTGCATGGACCCGAACCGACCCACCGCCCCGTCGTCGCACGGGGGTTGGCGCTGGTGACGCTCACCTGGCTGCTCGTCGGCGCCCCGGCCGGGGTTGCGGTGGCGGACGCCTGCGCGTACGCCTCCACCGGGCCCGGCGGCACGGACGCGGTGGCGGTCGCCGGGGACGGCGACGGCGGCTGGCCCTGGCCGACCATCCCGGCGTGCCCGACGCCCACTCCCCCGCCTAAGCCCACTCCTACGCCGACACCACCGCCGCCTCCGCCTCCGCCTCCGCCCACTCCGACGCCCACGCCCGCGCCGAAGCCGCCGAAGCCCCGGCCGACGCCGCCCGCGCCCGCGCCGCCGGTCGCGGCGCCCCCGGCGCCCGTGGCCCCCCGGCCGACTCCGACGCCCACGCCGCCTCCGCCGCCTTCGCCATCGCCTTCGCCGACGCCGTCCCCCACGCCCACCCCGCGGCCGTCGGCCTCGCCGGTGACCTACCCGGAGTACCGGGCCAAGCCGCCGCGGCCGGTCGTGCACCAGCGCACCTCGCCGCTCAGGTTCGTCCTGCTCATCACCCTGCCCGCGGTCATCGCCGTGGCCGCGCTGCGGCCCCGCTGATGCCGACGGCGCCCCGCCCGCAGACCTCCTGGAGGAACCCCTTGCCGGAATGGCTTGTTCTCACCCTCGCCATGGTGGCCGCCTGCGCCCTGGTGGTCGTCATCACGCTGATGCGGAACCGCAGGGCGGACGACGACGAGGATCCCAGCGAGACCCCGGACGTCATCGAGTACATGACGATGTGGATCGGCGTCGTGTACGCCATCGTCCTGGGTCTGGCCATCGCCGGGGTCTGGGAGGCCCGGGGCATGGCCCAGGACCACGTGCGGGCGGAGGCCCAGGCGCTGCACGAGATCTCCGAGCGGGTCCGCGTCTACCCCCCGGACGTCCGTGACCGGATTCGGGAGGATGTCAACTCCTATGTCGGACACGTCGTCCACACCGAGTGGAAGCAGATGGCCGACGGCGGCGGCGTCACCGAGCGCGGCGACGCGATGATGCAGCGGATCCGCCAGGAGGTCACCGACTACGAACCGGCGTCGGAGTTCGAGGCGCAGGCGTACCAGCCGCTGGTCGACCAGGCCGCCGCGGCGGACCAGGCGCGGGCCGCGCGGGCGGACTCCACGGAGCCGACCATGCCGGGGGTGGTGTGGTTCGGGCTGATCGTCGGGGCCGTGGTCACCATCGGGATGATCCTCGCCCTCCAGATCAGAAGGACCCCGCGCGAACTGATCCTCGCCGCGGTGTTCTCCGCGCTGATCGCCTTCCTGCTCTTCCTGATCTGGGACTTCGACGCCCCCTACAGCCGCGGCCTCGCCGCGACGGCGGAACCGTTCCTGACCCTGTTCCCCGGCGCCGGGGACTGAGGGGCCACCGAGGGCGTTACGGCCATGGCGTCACCCGGGCGCCCCACACCCGTAACCCGTTCGCGCTACTGCGATCGCGGTACCCGGGGAGCGTTCCTAGCGTTTCGGGCATCGAGGTGCATTTCTGGCGCGAGCGGAACAGGTCCGCCGCCGCTCCTCGGGGACCCGGAGGATTCACCATGCGCGCGATACGCGTCGCTTCGGCCGCTCTGCTGGGCATCAGCGCCCTCAGTTCCTGTGCGCCCGCCGCCATGGCGAAGGGCGACGACAACGTCACGCCGTTCGGCTTCAGCGTCATGCCCTCGACCATCGCGGCCGGTGGGCAGGTCTCGCTGCGGGTGGAGCGGGAGGGCGGGGGCTGCCGGGGGGTCGCCAACGTCACGTCGGGGGTCTTCGACACCGTGACCATCCGGCCGGGGCAGGACCGGGCCAACGCGGTCGTCGACCAGGACGCCCGCCCCGGGGCGACGTACCGGGTGACGTTCACCTGTGACGGGGTGAGCGGGTCGACGGACCTCACGATCGCCGGGGGGCGCCCCACCGAGCATCCACAGCAGCCGCACCAACAGGGGCAGGAGCAGGAGCCCCCGCCGCCGCGGGAGCATCAGGACGAACAGACCCGCGAACCCGGGCAGCACGAGAAGCACGAGCAGTCCGAGCAGTCCGAGCAGCAGCCCCGTCAGCCCGAGCAGCCGGAGCATTCCGAGCAGCAGCGGCACCACCAGCCCGCGCCGGAGAGCGGTGTGCCGCAGAAGGGTGTGCACGCCGGTGAGGGGGGCACGCTCGCCGGTCTCGACCTCAGGGAGATCGGGCTCGGGCTGGCGCTGGTCACCGGTTCGGTGGGCGCGGCGTACCACCTCTCGCGCCGCCGGAGCGGTGCGGACGGCGCCTGAGCCGGGCCATGTTCTTCGCCCCGGCACCTCCTTGAGGGGAGGTGCCGGGGCGAAGGCGTGCCACGTGCGCCACGTGCGAAGGACGGCGCGTCCGAAGGGTCCCGGGTCAGGCCCGCCGCTCGGCCCGTCGCCGCATCCAGAAGACCCCGCCGCCGATGACCGCCGCGGCGACCAGCCCGCCGCCGATGGCCATGTCGGTCGGCGTCGCGCCGCTGGAGCTGCTGCCGCCGAGGCCGCCGCGGACACCGCCGATGACGGTGAACGCCGCCGGGCGGGTCAGGGTCCGGCCGCCGCAGTTGACGGTGATGTCGTACGCGCCGGGCCGGGCGTTGCTGTTGATGGTGGCGGTGCCCTTGGCGGTCTCGTTGGCACCGTGGATGGGGGTCAGGTTGGTCGTCGGGAAGGCGCCGGACGTCATGGTGCCGCCGGTGCGGCAGCCGTCGACGGTGACCGTCAGTTGGCCGCCGCGGGCGATGACGCTGGGCAGGGCGACGATGTTGCTCGGGGTGTCCCAGGCGACGGCGGCCGGGGCGGCGAGGCCGAGCGTGGCGACCGCGGCGGCCGAGACCGCCAGGGCACGTGTTCTACGCATGTGATCCTCCGCGGAAGACGCCCCGGGGCCCGTCCCCGGTCGATCGGCGAGAAAGCGCCTCCCGCACACGACCCTCGAACGCGCCGCACCGGCCCGCATGTCGGGAATGGTCCGTCCTGGTGAGGCGACACGCCCACGGATCACCACACAATCGGATATCACCGCAGGTCACGGACCGTCAGAAATTTCCTGCGGGTGGCAACTCGGATGGCGCACGGCGCCACGCCGGGGCCACCCGTTCGTATCTGCCCCCGTCGCCGGTTCCGCGTGTGCCGTTTAGCGTTCTCCTATGCGCGGAATGACGCGGCGACGGCCGTGTCGAGAGGGGATGGCGAATGTCTGTTTCCGAGCTGGCCGAGGAGGAGGAGCGGCGGCGGAAGCGCGCCCCGTGGGGCGTGATAGCGCTTGTTCTGCTGACCGGTCTCGCGCTTATTCGGAATGGTTCGGGGGAGTTCGACGTGGGCCCGCCGCAGCCCGCCACCGCGGCGGCGGCCGACGCGGGCGAACGCAGCGCCCCCGACACCTTCCAGGTCGCCGTCCAGCCGCTGCCGTACGCCGTCCCGGACCGGGTCAGGATTCCGGCGATCCAGGTGGACGCGCCGGTCATGCCGGTGGGGCTGGACGCGGCGGGGTGGGTGGACGCGCCACCGCCGGAGGACCCCAACCTCGCGGGCTGGTTCACCGGCGCGGTCTCGCCCGGCGAGAAGGGCACCGCGGTGGTCGTCGGCCACGTCGACAACAAACAGGGTCCCGCCGTCTTCTACGGGCTCGGCGCGCTGAAAAAGGGCAGTCATGTCGAGGTGTCCCGGCAGGACGGGAAGACGGCGCTTTTCGAGATCTACGGCATTGAGGTGTTCGAGAAGAACAACTTCCCCGGTGACCGGGTCTACGGTTCGAAAGGCGCCGCGGAATTGCGGGTCATCACCTGCGGGGGCGGCTTTTCCAAGCAGAACGGATACGACGGGAACGTGGTCGTCTTCGCCCGTCTGACCGAGGTCCGTTAGTACCGCCGCCGGGGAACGGCGACGCGGTAACCGGAGTCCAGCAGGTCCGGCAGGTAGTCGCGCAGGGCGCGGACGCTCTGGCTGCGGTCGCCCCCGGCGTCGTGGGAGAGGACCACGACGCCGGGGGCGGCGCCGTCCTCGACCCGGGAGACGATGGTGCGGGCGCCGGGGCTGGTCCAGTCGAGGGTGTCGACGGTCCAGGCGAGCGGTTCCATGCCGAGTTCGGCGCCGAGTTGGAAGGCGGCGCGGTTCCAGGCGCCGTAGGGGGCGCGGAACCACTCGGGGCGGTCGCCCCAGGCCGCCTCGATGACGTCGCAGGTGCGTTCCATCTCCGCGCGGACGCGGGAGCGGCGCAGCCGGGTGAGCAGGGGGTGGGACCAGGTGTGGTTGCCGACGACGTGGCCCTCGTCGGCCATCCGCGCGAGCAGGTCCCGGTGCGCGTCGGCCATCTCGCCGCAGACGAAGAACATGGCGCGGACGTCGTACTCGGCGAGGGTGTCCAGGATGGCCGGGGTGTAGCGGGGGTCGGGGCCGTCGTCGAAGGTCAGCACCACGGTGCGGCCGAGTCCGGAGACCCGCAGCAGGGGCGCGCGGCGCACCGGCGGGAGGTGGCGGACGGCGCGGGGCGGGCCGTATCCGGCCAGGGGCTGGAGGCGGTGGGCGGAGGGGTTCAGCGGGCGGCGCGCGGGGGGTCCGGCGGCGGGGGCGGCGGGCCCGACCGCCGCGTCGCCCGTACCGAGGGCGAACATCCCGGCGGCCCCGGCCGCACCGGCGGCCCCCAGTGCGGCGGTCCCCGCGAGCAACGCCCGGCGCCGCGTGAGCAACTGATCCTTCTTCATGACTCATCAGTCGCCCGCCCAACGCCCCCCGCACCACCCCGGCACCAGTGCGGCGGCACGAATCCACCCGGGCGGCGCAGCGGGGCGGGACGGGAGCCGCCCGCGCGGGGGCTGCCCGCGCCCAGGTGCCCGCGTCGCGGGCCAGGTGGGGGGGTCGGATAATCTCGGGGGGTGACGGAGCAGCGGGCGCAGGGGTTCGAGCGGGGTACGGACGGGCCGAAGGTCATCGTCGTCGGGGTGGACGGGTCCGACTCGTCGCTGCGGGCGGCGGCGTACGCCGGAGGGCTCGCCCGGCGGCAGGGCGCGCTGCTGGCGATGGTGTACGTGCAGCCGGTGCTCGCCGGGGGCGCGGCGCTCGGGGTGCCGGTCGCCGACACCACCGACGAGATCGCCGAGGACCTGGTCGCGCAGATCAGGGAGGCCACCGAGCGGGTCAAGGGCATCTTCGACGTCCGCTGGGAGTTCCACACGTTCCGCGGCGACCCCTACAACGGCCTGGTGAAGGCCGCCGACGACCTGAAGGCGGACGCGGTGGTCGTCGGCGCCTCCGAGCAGGCCGGGCACCGGATCGTCGGGTCGGTGGCGATCCGGCTGGTGAAGGCCGGGCGGTGGCCCGTGACCGTCGTACCGTAGGCCGTCGGCGGACCCCCGTCACTTCCCCATCCGCAGGCCGTCCTGCGCGGCGCCCCGGCTGAGCACCACGTCGCGGATGCGGTCGCGCACGGCGCGCACGTCGGCGCCCCGCGCGAGGGCGTCGTTGAGGTTCACCACCCGCCCGGCGTCGACGTCGAAGAGCTGGGGCACGAACTCGGCCCGGGTGACCCGCCAGCGTCCGCCGGGCCCGGCGGGCGGGGCGAAGGTGAAGCGGCCGAGGGTGGACTGGTTGCCGCGCGGGTCGGTGGCCCCCTGGTGGTTGACCATCTCACCGGCGATCTGGTCGCCCATGCCGTAGACCACCCAGGTGCCGTTGACCTTCTCGTACGCCTGCGGCACGTGCGCGTGGGTGCCGAGCACGAGGTCGATGTCGGGCCGGTCGGCGGTGGCCGAGGCGGTGAGCCGCTCGGCGAGTTCGAGTTGCCGCTGGTCCGGGGCGTCCTGCCACTCGGTGCCCCAGTGCACGGAGACCACGACCACGTCGGCCCCGGCCTGCCGGGCGGTGCGGGCGTCGGCGACGATCCGGTCCGCGTCGGTCAGGTTGACGGCCCAGGGCTGGTCGGGCGGCAGGGGCTGCCCGTTGGTGCCGTAGGTGTAGGCGAGGTGGGCGACCTGGGCGGCTCCGGCGCGCAGCACGGTGACGGTGCGCGCCTCGGCCTCGGTGCGCGCCGAGCCCGTGTGCCGTACGCCCGCGCGGTCGAGGGCGTCCAGGGTGCGGCGGATTCCGGCGGCGCCGTCGTCGAGGGTGTGGTTGGAGGCGGTGGAGCAGCCGTCGTAGCCGGTTTCGGCGAGCGCCCGCGCGATCTCCGGCGGGGACTTGAAGGCGGGGTAGCCGGTGTAGTGGCCGTTCTCGCCGTACACGGTCTCCATGTGGCACAGGGCGAGGTCGGCGCGGGAGACGACGGGGGCGATCCCGGCGAGCATCGGGCGGAAGTCGTAGCCCTGGCCGCCCGCGTCGAAGCGGGCCCGGTCGATGATCGAGGAGTGCGGCAGGACGTCCCCGGAGGCGACGAGGGTGAAGCCGCGGTCGTCGGCGGCGGTGGGGGCGGGGCGTCCGGGCCGGTCGGGCGGCTGCCGGTGCTCGGCCTGGCAGGCCGCCGCCGCGGCGAGCACGGTGGTCAGGGCCAGGGCCACCTGGTGTCTGCGTGCGATCATCCGTTCACCCCAGAGCGCGAGCAATAGTATTTACCCACAAATAGGTACGAAGGTGGATCAGCGCGCAAACAACCCCAGCGCTCCCTTTAACCCGTCCGGTGTCCGCCCGCGGGGTCCGCGGACCGTTCGTCGAACCGTTCGTCGACGCGATCGACCGTCCGTCGCAGATCCTTGTCCGCCGTCTGTCCCGGCGCCCCGCCCTGCGATGCCATACGGCCATGACGGCCGGAACCACACTCACCGACGTGACGACGACCGCCGAGCACGAGCTTGCCGCCCTCCAGCGCGAGCACGGCCGGCCCCTCTTCTCGCTGCTGCTGCGGCTCTGCGACGGAGACCGGCAACGCGCCGAGGACCTGGTGCAGGAGACCCTGGTGCGGGCCTGGCAGCATCCCGAGGCCCTGCGCGCCGACGCCTTCGAGTCCGTACGGCCCTGGCTGCTCACCGTGGCCAGGCGGCTCGCGATAGACGCCCGCCGGGCCCGGCAGGCCCGCCCGCCGGAGGTCGGCGACGCGGTGCTGGAGAACGCCCGGGTCTGCGCGGACCACGCCGAGCGGTCCGCCGCCGCCGTCGACGTACGGGAGGCTGTGAAGACACTCACTCCGGAGCACCGGCAAGTCCTGGTGCTGGTGTACTTCCAGGAGGCGAGCGTGGCGGAAGCGGCGAAGGCCCTGGGCATCCCACCCGGTACCGTGAAGTCGCGCGCGTACTACGCGCTGCGCGCCCTGCGCCGGGTTCTTCCGGGTTACGCGGCCGACCTGCGGTGAAACCGAGAGCTGGGTCAAGCCTCCGTAAAGCGCCTTGCCGCTGACCCCGGTTGGGTAATCGGCTGTCCTCATCCGTGTTCCGGAGCGGGACTCGGGGGTCGGGCGACGCGCGCAGGCACCGGAGGAAGGCAGGAAGGGATGCAGGACAGAGATCACCACAGTACGGGCGGCACCGGCGACGGTGAACTGACCGTCCCCATGGCCTGGTTGTACGCCGAGTACATCGCCGAGGAACTGCTGCGGACCGGCGACCTGATGCCGCCGACGTCCTTCGAGTTCCGCGCCGGGCGCGACGCCCTGGCGCTGACGATCTTCCTCTCCGACGGCGGGGGTGAGCTGTCCGGCATCCGGGTCGTCTCCCAGCTGGAGAACTGGCTCTCCCTGACGGCGTACGACCAGCCCTGGCAGGACTGGGTGGGTGAGCGGATGGCGCAGCTCACCGCCGAGGCCGCCGCCCTGGGCGCGGACGCCCCGGACTCACCGGACCTGGAGCTGGCCCGCGCGGCCTGGCGCTGGCTGGAGGAGACCGAGCTGCTGGCGCCGGACCTGAACGCCGTGCCGGGCGGCGCGGCGGCGGTGGGCGAGGACGACGGGCCGAAGGTGTGGACCCCGGCGTGGCAGCTCGGGCTGCCGCTCGGGCACCTCGCCATCCACTTGTTCTGAGGCCGGACCAATCCGCGGGCCGGGCGGCTCCGAATCACCAGGTTGCGATTCGGTGTACGGCTTGAGTGATTCGGCTGCCGGGTGCGTACCGGTGGGTGCGAGGAGTAACCGCAGCAACCCCACCCGCACCCAACGGCACGAGGATTCGGCATGAGGTCCCTGGAAAGGCATCGCGACGTCGGCGCGTACGCGCTCGGCGTGCTGGACGAGGCGGAGTCCTTCCGTTTCGAGGACCACCTCATGGACTGCGCGAGCTGTACCGCGCACGTCACCGAATTCGGGCCCGCCACCCGGCAGTTGATGCTCTACCGGCGGGCGACACCGCGGTCGGTGCACCCCATGGCGGGGCCCGGCCCGCGGCTCCTGGAGCGGCTGCTCGGCGAGGTCGCGGCCCGGCACCGGGCGCGGCGCAGGCTGCGGCGGTACGCGGTGGCCGCGGCGGTGGCGCTCGCGGTCGCCGGACCCGGCGCCGTCCTCCTCACCGGGGGCGGCGACGGCGGCGGGGAGGCGGCGGTGCGGGTGACGGCCACGGACGCGCGCTCGGGCGTGTGGGCGCGGGTCACCGGCGCGGACGAGACCTGGGGCAGCCGGGTCGAGGTGACCGTCAAGGACGCGGCGGGCCCGCGCGTGTGCCGACTGGTCGCGGTCGGCCACGACGGCTCGGAGGAGACGGTCACCACCTGGACCGTTCCCGGGCACGACGCCCGCCCGCACACCATGAACGGCGGCGCGGCCCTGCACCCCCACGAGATCGACCGCTACGAGGTGCGCACCGCGGACGGCACCCGGCTGGTGACGCTCCCCTCGCCCTGACCCGGGCGCCTACTTGAGCAGCCGGGACAGTCGGCGGTCGGCCAGCGGTCGGCCGCCCGTCTGGCAGGTCGGGCAGTACTGGAGGGAGGAGTCGCTGAAGGACACCTCGCGGATGGTGTCGCCGCACACCGGGCAGGGCTCACCCGTCCGGCCGTGCACGCGCAGGCCGCTCTTCTTCTCCGCCTTCAGCCGCCCCGCCGCGAGCCCCCGGGACCGCTCCACGGCCTGGGTGAGGGTGCCCCGCAGCGCCGCGTACAGCGTGCCGACGTCCTCCGAGGTGAGGGAGGCGGCGAGCTTGTACGGCGACATCCTCGCGGCGTGCAGGATCTCGTCACTGTAGGCGTTGCCGACCCCGGCGATCAGGCTCTGGTCGCGCAGCGCGCCCTTGATCCGGCGCCGCTCGTCCTTCAGCAGCGCCGCCAGCCGCGCCTCGTCGAAGTCGTCGGCGAGCGGGTCGGGTCCCAGCCGGGCCACCCCCGGCACCTGCTCCGGGTCGGCCACGACGTACACCGCGAGCCGCTTCTGGGTGCCCGCCTCGGTGAGGTCGAAGCCCGCGCCGTCCGCCAGGGCCACCCGCAGCGCCAGCGGGCCCTTGCCGGGCTTGGGCGGCCCGTCGGGCAGCCGGTCCTTCCACTGCAGCCAGCCCGCGCGGGCCAGGTGGGTCACCAGGTGCGGGCCGCCGTCGGTGACGACGTCGAGGAACTTGCCGTACCGGCGCACGGCGGTGACCTCGTGGCCCTCGACGGCGGACAGGGGTGGGTCGTACGTCTTCAGGACGCTGATGGCGACCGGCAGGACGCGGACGATCCCGTGACCGACGAGGTGCTCGGTCAGGAAGTCCTTCAGCGCTTCGACCTCGGGCAGTTCCGGCATACGTCCAGGGTGCCAGGGGCGCCCGGGGCGTGCGCTCAGCGCCGTACCGGCACCACGAACTCGCACCACACCGCCTTGCCGCCGCCGCGCGCCTCCACGCCCCACACGTCGGTGAGCAGGTCGACGAGGAGCAGTCCGCGCCCGGACACCCCGGACTCGCCCGCCTCCCGGCGCCGGGGCAGGGCGCTGGAGGTGTCCTCGACCTCGACGCGCAGCCGCCGGTCGCCGCCGGTGAGGACGCGCAGGGTCAGGATGGCGGCGCCCTCGGTGTGCATCAGCGCGTTGGTGACCAGTTCGTCGGCGACGAGTTCGATCTCGTCGGCGCGGTCCCCGGCGCCCCAGGAGCGGACCGCGGCGCGGATCATGTGCCGGGCCTGGGTGAGCGCCTCCGGGTCGCCGGGCGCCACGTGCTGCTGGAGGCGGCCCCCGGTCTGCGGCGCGTCCAGGCCGCGGCGGCGCAGCAGGAGCAGCGCCACGTCGTCCTCGCCGCCGCGCTCCCCGGCCACCTCGATCAGCCGGTCCGCGAGGTCGCGTACGTCGTCGGGGCCGGTGGCGACGACGCCGGTGAGGATCTGTATCCCGTCGTCGAGGTCGGTGCCGGGCTGCTCCACCAGGCCGTCGGTGCACAGCACCAGGGTGTGGCCGGGGTCCAGCTCCAGCGTCGAGACCGGGTACTCCAGGCTGCCGAACTCCGCCGAGAGGCCGAGCGGCAGCCCCCCGTCGACGGGCACCCGGCGGCAGCTTCCGTCCGCGGCCCGCACCAGCGGGTCGATGTGCCCGGCCCGCACCACCTGCACCACCCCCGTGCCCAGGTCGGCCTCCGCGTACAGGCAGGTGGCGAACCGGTCGGTGTCCAGTTCGTGCAGGAAGACCGAGGCGCGGGCCATCACGGTGGCCGGGGTGTGCCCCTCGGCGGCGTAGGCGCGCAGCACGATCCGCAGTTGGCCCATGACGGCGGCGGCGTGCGTGTCATGGCCCTGGACGTCCCCGATGACGGCGCCGACCCGGCCTCCCGGCAGCGGGATCAGGTCGTACCAGTCGCCGCCGATGTCCCGGCCGAGGGAGCCGCCGATCTCCGCGGAGCGGTAGCGCACGGCGACGTCGGCGCCGCGCACGCTGGGGATGGTGCGCGGCAGCATCGCCTGCTGGAGGCCCTGGGCGAGGTCCTTCTCCTGCTCGTAGAACATCGCCCGCTGCAGGCTCTGCGCGATGCTGCTGCCGAGGGCGATGAGGATGTTGCGCTCCTCGGGCGTGAAGCCGTGGCGGTCACTGTAGAGCAGGCCCATCGCGCCGATCGGCCGGGTCTGCACGATCAGGGGCAGATAGGCGGCCGAGGTGATGTGCAGGTCGGTGATGTGCGGCCACAGCAGCGGGTAGCTCTCGGCGAAGTCCTCCGGGGACTCGATGAAGCGGGGGCGCAGGGTGCGGACGACCTCGCTCATCGGGTACTGCTCGTCGATGCCGGTGACCAGGGTGCCGGGCACGAAGCTGCCCGCCGGGCCCTCGGCGATCAGCCGGATGCGGTGCGCCTCGACCAGGCCCATCACCAGGCTGGTCGCGCCGAGGTGGCTCAGGCCCCGGGTGTCCTTGAGCACGTCGATGACGTCCTGGACGGTGCGGGCGTGCGCGAGGGCGGCCGTGGTCAGCTCGACGACGTTGGTCTGCTGGCGCCGGGCGTCGTCGCGGGCGGCCTGGTCCCGGCGGGCCTCGGTGTCGCTCAGCTCCTGGGTGGCGTCCCGGACGATGCCGATGATGCGGCGCGGGCGGCCGTCCTCGTCGCGGCGGATGTAGCCCTGGGTGTGGGTCCAGCGCAGGGTGCCGTCGCGGCGACGGACGCGGAAGTAGGCGCCGTAGTTCTCGCTGCCCTCCTTCAGCGCGCGGGAGACGTAGGTGTCGAGGCGTCTGGCCTCCGAGGGCGGCACCCGTTTGCCGAGGGAGTCGGGGTTGTCGTCGTACTCGCCGGGGAGCAGGTCGAAGATCTCGTGGGCCTGGGCGTCCATGGCCATCAGTCCGGTGTCCAGGTCCCAGTCGAAGCTGCCCATGCGGTTCAGCGCCAGAATCGGGTCCGGGTGGGCGGGCCAGTCCTCCGGGAGGGAAAGGTCACTCGCTCCCCGATCAGCCATGCGCCCACCTTGCCAGTGTTTGTCCGATTCTTCGACTTGTCGTGGTCTCATGCGGGGGGCGGGAGGGGGTCAACCGGGTCGTCGGTGGCGTCGGGGATCAGGCCGCCGCCGTCGGGGAGGTCGGGGGTGTCGGGGACGGACTCGGGAGCGGACTCGGAGGCGGACTCAGGGGTGGAGTCGGGGGCGGCCTCAGGGGTGGAGTCGGGGGCGGCCTCAGGGGTGAACTCGGGGACGGGGGTGTCGGCGGGCCGCGCGGGCGCGCTCGGTGTCACCGGCGCCTCCGAGGGCACCGGCGCCACTGGCGCCACTGGCGCTTGCGGAGTCACCGACGCTTGCGGCGTCACCGGTTCCACCGTGCGCGCCGGTGGCGGCAGCCGCCGGTCATGCCGCACCGCGTGCCCGAGCCGCCGTTCGAGCCAGCCGCCGTCGACGAGGTCGAGGAGGGTGAGCCCGCCCATCACCCGGGGCGCCCGGGTCACCACGACGACCCCCTCGGGCCGGTACGACGGCCAGGGCCTGCCCTTGGTCACCGTGCCGCGCGGCAGCGCGAGCGGCGGTGTCAGCGGGTTGCCGCAGGCGCAGCGCAGCCGGGGCAGGCCCCGTTCGTCGACCAGGACGGCGGTGCCCGCCTGGAGGACGGCCTGCCGGACCAGGACGCGGCCGGGGGCGCGGTACCCGTGGTCGGTGACCCGGGTGTCGGCGCGCAGGACGACCGGCGTGAGGGAGTGCAGATAGGCCGACAGCTCGTCCCGCGTCACCCCGATGGCCCGGGCGAAGGCGTCCGCGCGGGCCGGGTCCGCGGTGAGCAGGTCGGTCTGCCGCTCGACGTCGCAACTGAGGGTCCGCCGGGTGCCGCCGTAGAGGCCGGGGGTGCCGCCGGAGAGGGTGCGGGGGGCGGACGGTGTTCGGGGTGGCGCGGCCGGGGTAGCCGGGGTGGTGGCCGTGGAGCGGGTGAAGGGGTCAGGCCCGTGGGCCGCGGCGGGGTGCAGCAGGAGGGCCGGGCCCGGACGCGGGGCGCCACCGCCGTCGGCGCAGCCGGTGACGAGGAGCGCCGCCCAGAGCAGGCAGGCGGTGGCCAGGATTCCGGTGGAGGTACGCACCGCTCTGCTCCCGCTCGGCATCGGCCTGATAAATCACTAACGTCTGGTTCGTCATCGTCTGCTCCACCATTGTCTGCTTGATCGGCACGGGTACCGCAACCGAGGAGAGCGCACGGCCGTGGACTGGTTCACCGCATCCGACTACTGGCTGAGCCGACTGGTCTTCCAGCGGGCGCTCGCCGCCGTCTACCTCGTCGCGTTCCTGACGGCGGCCCTGCAGTTCCGGGCGCTGCTCGGGGAGCGCGGGATGCTGCCGGTGCCCCGGTTCGTGGCGCGGGTGCCGTTCAGGCGGTCGCCGAGCGTCTTCCACCTGCACTACTCCGACCGGTTCTACGCGCTGTGGGCGTGGGCGGGCTGCGCGGTGTCGGCGGCGCTGCTGGCGGGCGCGGACGGGCTGCTGCCGCTGTGGGGCGGGATGCTGCTGTGGCTGGTGCCGTGGCTGCTGTACCTGTCGATCGTCAACGTCGGCCAGACCTGGTACTCCTTCGGCTGGGAGTCCCTCCTCCTGGAGGTCGGCTTCCTCGCGGTCTTCCTCGGCAACGACGAGGTCGCGCCGCCGGTCGTGGTGCTGTTCCTGCTGCGCTGGGTGCTGTTCCGGGTGGAGTTCGGGGCCGGGCTGATCAAGATGCGCGGGGACGAGTGCTGGCGGAGGCTGACCTGCCTGGACCACCACCACGAGACCCAGCCGATGCCGGGCCCGCTGAGCTGGTTCTTCCACCGGCTGCCGAAGCCGCTGCACCGCGCGGAGGTGGCCGCCAACCACGTCACCCAGCTCGTGGTGCCGGTGCTGCTGTTCGTGCCGCACCCGGTCTCCACGGCCGCCGCCGCGCTGATGGTCGTCACCCAACTGTGGCTGGTGCTGTCCGGCAACTTCTCCTGGCTGAACTGGATCACCATCGTGCTGGCGCTGTCCGCGATCCGCTTCCCGGCGGACCCGCCGACGGTGCCGGACGCGCCGCTCTGGTACGTCGTGGTCGTCCTCGCCGTGGCGGCGCTGCTGCTGTACCTGAGCTACCAGCCGGTACGGAACATGGTCTCCCGGGCCCAGGTGATGAACCGCTCCTTCGACCCGCTGCACCTGGTGAACACCTACGGCGCGTTCGGCAGCGTCAGCCGCGTCCGCTACGAGGTGGTCATCGAGGGCACCACGGACGACACCCCGCGCGAGGACTCCGACTGGCGGGAGTACGAGTTCCGGGGCAAGCCGGGCGATCCCCGGCACTGGCCGCGCCAGTTCGCGCCCTACCACCTGCGCCTGGACTGGCTGATGTGGTTCGCCGCGCTGTCGCCGGGCTACGCCGGGGCCTGGTTCACGGCGCTGGTGGAACGCCTCCTGGAGAACGACCGGGCCACCCTGAAGCTGCTGCGCCGCTCACCGTTCCCACCCGACGAGCCCCCGCGCTTCATCCGCGCCCGCCTGTTCCGCTACCGCTTCACCACCTGGCGCGAACTCCGCGCGACGGGCGCGTGCTGGCGACGCGACTTCGTACGCGAGTACCTGCCGCCGACCCGGCTGTCCTAGCTGGCCGCGCCGAGCCCGTAGACCCGCCCCACCACCACCGCCGCCGGGGTCGCCCACATCGTCCTCGTCCCCACCTCGGCGAGCCGCCCGTCAGCGACGGCCACCTCGACCCGTCCACGGCGGTCATGACGGGTCCCTCGGGCCGGGCACGGGGGCGTCCGGTGGCAGCAGGCCGGTCTCCTTCAGGTCCCGCCAGAAGGCCGCGGGCACCGGGGCGCGGAACTGCTCGGCGCAGTCGTCGGCCTCGGTGGCCGAGCGCGCGCCCACCAGGACGCTCACCACGGCCGGGTGGGCGGCGCAGAAGGCGAGGGCGGCGGCGCGCAGGGTGGTGCCGTGGCGGGCGGCGACGGACCTCAGGCGCAGGGCGCGGTCCAGCAGCTCGGGCGGCGCGGCGGCGTAGTCGTAGCGGGCGCCCGGCCGGGGGTCGGCCAGCAGCCCGGAGTTGAAGGCGCCGCCGACGACGACCGCCGTACCGCGGTCCAGTGCCGTGGGCAGCAGGTCGGTGAGCGCGCCCTGGTCGAGGAGGGTGTAGCGCCCGGCGCACAGCACCACGTCGACGTCGGTGTCCGCCACGAAGCGGGTCAGCATCGCCGTCTGGTTCATGCCCGCGCCGATCGCGCCGACCACGCCCTCCGCGCGCAGCCGCTCCAGCGCCGGGTAGCCCTCGCGGAAGGCCTGTTCGGCGTGGTCGTCGGGGTCGTGGAGGTAGACGATGTCGACGCGGTCGACACCGAGGCGGGCCAGGCTGGCGTCGAGGGTGCGGCGGACGCCGTCGGCGGTGAAGTCCCAGACGCGGCGGTGGGTGGCGGGGACGGCGAAGCCGTTGGCGAGGTCGTCGCCGGGGGCGGTGGCGTGGACGGGTTCGAGGCGGCGGCCGACCTTGGTGGAGAGGGTGAACTCGGCGCGCGGGCGGTCGCGCAGGGCCTCACCGAGGCGGCGTTCGGCGAGGCCGAGGCCGTAGTGCGGGGCGGTGTCGAAGTAGCGGACGCCCTGGCGCCAGGCGGCGGCGACGGCCTGGTGGGCCTGTTCGTCGCTCACCTTGGTGTAGAGGTTCCCGATGCCGCCGGTGCCGAGGCCGAGGGCGGTCACCTCGACGCCCCTGCCCCTGAGCGCGCTCACCGGGCCACCTGCCGCGGGCGCAGGCCCTGCATCCCGCCGTCCACGGGGAGTGCCGTGCCGGTGGTGGCGCCGGACAGCGGGCTGGCGAGGTAGGCGATGGCGCCCGCGACCTCCGCCGCCGTCACCAGCCGTCCCATGGGCTGGCGGGCCGCCAGCGCGGCGCGTTCGGCGGCCGGGTCGTCGGCCGCGTCCAGCAGTCGGCCGACCCACGGGGTGTCCGCGGTGCCGGGGTTGACGCAGTTGACGCGGATGCCCTCGTGGACGTGGTCGGCGGCCATGGCGAGGGTCAGGGACAGCACGGCGCCCTTGGTCGCGCTGTAGAGCGCCCGCCGCGGCAGGCCCGCCGTGGCCGCGATGGAGCAGGTGTTGACGATCGCGGCGTGCGCGGAGCGCCGCAGGTGCGGCAGCGCGGCCCGCGCCACGCGGACCATGCCGACGACGTTGACGTCGAGGACGCGGTGCCACTCGGCGTCGTCGTTGTCCTCGACCGTCCCCTGGGCGCCGGTACCGGCGTTGTTCACCAGCACGTCCAGGCCGCCGAGGTCCGCGACGGCCGCCGCCACCGCCGTACGGACGCCGTGGTCGTCGGTGACGTCGGCGCGGTAGCCGCGCAGGGGCGCGCGGACCGGTGCCGGGTCCCGGTCGAGTACGGCGACCCGGGCGCCGCGTGCGGTGAGGAGTTCGGCGGTGGCCCGGCCGATGCCGGAGGCGCCGCCGGTCACCAGGGCCGTCAGCCCCGTGAAGTCGCTCATGCCGTCGTGTTCCCCTCCTCGGCGGCCCAGTAGGCGCCGTCCGGATAGGTGTACCGCGCGATCGACTCCGGCCGCATGGTGGCGGAGAAGCCCGGCGCGGTGGGTGCCGTGTAGTGCCCGTCCCGGATCACCACCGGGTCGAGGAAGTGGTCGTGCAGGTGGTCGACGTACTCGATGACCCGGTCCTCGGTGGTGCCGGAGACGGCGAGGTAGTCGAACATCGCCAGGTGCTGGACGAGTTCGCACAGGCCGACGCCGCCCGCGTGCGGGCAGACCGGCACGCCGTACTGCGCGGCGAGCAGCAGGACGGCGAGGTTCTCGTTGACGCCGCCGACGCGGGCCGCGTCCAGTTGGACGACGTCCACGGCTTCGGCCTGGAGGAGTTGCTTGACGACGATCCGGTTCTGGGCGTGCTCCCCGGTGGCGACCTTGACGGGGGCGACGGCGCGGCGGATCGCGGCGTGGCCGAGGATGTCGTCGGGGCTGGTGGGTTCCTCGATCCAGTAGGGGTCGAACTCCGCGAGCGCGCGGGTCCAGCGGATGGCCTCGTCGACGTCCCAGCGCTGGTTGGCGTCGACGGCGATGCGGACGTCCGGTCCGACCGCGGCGCGGGCGGCCCGGCAGCGGCGGACGTCGTCGGCGAGGTCGGCGCCCACCTTGAGCTTGATCTGCCGGAAGCCGTCGGCGACCGCGCGGGTGGCGAGCCGGGTGAGCTTGGCGTCGTCGTAGCCGAGCCAGCCCGGGGAGGTGGTGTAGGCGGGGTAGCCGCGCCGGGTCAGGGTCTCCCGGCGTCCGGCGAGGCCCTCGCGGCGGCGCCGCAGCAGGGCGAGGGCCTCGTCGGGGGTGAGGGCGTCGGTGAGGTACCGGAAGTCGACCTGGCCGACGATCCACTCGGGGTCGGCGTCCGCGAGGAGCCGCCACAGCGGGACGCGGGCCCGCTTGGCGGCCAGGTCCCAGGCGGCGTTGACGACCGCGCCGATCGCCATGTGCATCACGCCCTTCTCCGGTCCGAGCCAGCGCAGTTGGCTGTCACCGGTCAGGTCGCGGTAGAGGGTGCCCGGGTCGGCGCAGAGCGCGGTGACGGACCGGCCGAGCAGATGCGGGCGGAGCGCGTCGATCGCGGCGGTCTGCACCTCGTTGCCCCGCCCGATGGTGAAGGTGAACCCGTGCCCCTCGTGCCCGTCGCCCGCGTCGGTGCGCAGGACGACGTAGGCCGCCGAGTAGTCGGGGTCGGGGTTCATCGCGTCGGAGCCGTCGAGGTCGCGGGAGGTGGGGAAGCGGACGTCGTGGGTGTCGACCGCGGTGACGCGGGCGGAGGTCGGGGGCACGGAGGGCCTTTCGGTCCGGGGCATCGGGACAGCGCCCCCTCTTGCTTATCAGACCACTTGACCCTGAGAACACCCCGAAACGACCCCATCCCGCGCATTGGTCGGACCACTCGCCTCGCTAGACTGCCCGGCACCGACGCCAGGAGAAGCAACGACGTGGACACGACGGAGACGCCCGGCCCGCGGCGCGGCACGGTCACCCAGCGCGCCATCGAGCGGATCAAGGCGATGATCGCGGAGGGCCGGTTGGAGCCGGGCCAGCGGCTGCCCACCGAGCGCGAGCTGGCGGCCCGGCTCGGCATCTCCCGCAGCTCGATGCGGGAGGCCATCCGCGCGCTCACCGTCCTCGGCGTGCTCCAGGCCAGGCACGGCTCCGGCATCTACGTCACCCAGCTCGGCGCCGGGGACCTCCTGGAGACCTTCGGTGTCGTCGCCGACCTGTCGCGCGGCCCGCGGCTGCTGGAGCTGCTGGAGATCCGGCGCGTCCTGGAGTCCACGGCGACCGCGCTCGCCGCCGCCCGCGTCACCCCCGCCCAACTGGCCGAGGTGGAGCGGCACCTGACGGCGATGGACACCACCGACGACCCCGAGCTGATCCTCGCCCACGACCTGGCCTTCCACCGCGCGATCGCGGTGGCCGCGGGCAACGAGACCCTGACCGCGATCCTGGACGGCCTGTCCTCGCGCACCTTCCGCGCCCGCGTCTGGCGCGGCTACCAGGAGGCGGGCGCCTTCGACCGCACCCGCCGCGAACACGCCGCGATCCACCGCGCCCTGACCGCCCGCGACCCGGAGGCGGCCAGGGCGGCGGCAGCCGCCCACGTCGGCGAGGTGGAGACCTGGCTGCGGGCCCACCTCACCGACGAGTGACCGCGCGTACGGGCCTCAGGCCCGCGCCAGCCGCAGCGTCACCAACTGGAACGGCCGCAGCCGCAGGGTGATCCGGTCGCCGTCCCGCTCCACGGCCCCATCCTCCAGCGGACGCTCCAGCAGGTCGGTCGCCACCGCCCCCGCCACCGCGAACCCGGCGGTCAGCGTGGCCCGCGCCCGCCCGCCGTGCGCCTCGTGGCAGCGCACGACCACGTCACCGCTGCCGTCGTCGGCCAGCTTCACGGCGGTCACCACCACCGCGTCCCGGTCCACCGACACCAGCGGCGCGACCGGCCCGGCGCCCTCCCGGCGCCGCCGCGGCAGGTTGACGCGCCACCCCTCGCGCACCGCGTCCCCGATGCCCGCGCCCGGCACCAGGGCGTGCCGGAAGCGGTGGACGCCCTGGTCGGTCTCGGGGTCGGGGAAGCGCGGGGCGCGCAGCAGCGAGGCGCGGACGGTGGTGGTCGTACCGCCGTCCTCGCGGACCGTGCGGGTGACGTCGTGGCCGTACGTCGAGTCGTTGACGACGGCGACGCCCCACCCCGGCTCCGCCACCCGCACGAAGCGGTGGTTGCACGCCTCGAACTTGGCCGCCTCCCAGCTGGTATTGGTGTGGGTGGGCCGGTGGACGTGCCCGAACTGCGTCTCGGACGCGTACCGCTCGGCGTGCACGTCCAGCGGGAACGCCAGTTTCAGGAACTTCTCCGTCTCGTGCCAGTCCACCTCCGTGTCGATCTCCAGCCGCCGCTCCCCCGGCGGCAGCGACAGCACCTGGGTGACGCGGGAGGCGCCGAAGGACCGTACGACGCGCACCGAGGCGCCGTCCGGCCCGGCCGTCACGGACTCGGCGGCGGTCAGGTCGGTCACGGTGTTGCGGTAGAACTCGTCGACGTCCCAGGCGTCCCACATGTTCGGGAAGTCGGTGTGCAGTTGGAGCAGGTTGGCCGCGGCGCCGGGCGCGACGGCCTCCCGGTCGGCCTCCACGTCGTACGCGGAGACGACGAGGCCGCGCCCGTCGATCTCGACGCGCAGGTGGCCGTTGTGCAGGACGTGTCCACCGCCGGGCCGGTCGGCGCGCGTGGTGCGGCCCTCCGCGGTGGGGGTGGCGGCGGCGCCCGCCGGTACGCCGTCGCGGGTGTGCGGGGCGGCGTTGAACACCAGCGGGACGGTTCCGGTACCGGCGAGGGCGCGCTGCGCGGCGTCCACGATGCCCTCCAGCTCCCCGGCGATCCGCTCGTAGGTGGCGCGGGCCTCGCGGTGCACCCAGGCGATGGAGGAGCCGGGCAGGATGTCGTGGAACTGGTGCAGCAGCACCGTCTTCCAGATCCGGTCCAACTCCTCGTACGGGTAGGGGAACCCGGTGCGCACGGCGGCGGTCGCCGCCCACAGCTCGGCCTCCCGCAGCAGGTGTTCGCCGCGCCGGTTGCCCTGCTTGGTCTTCGCCTGGCTGGTGAGGGTGGCCCGGTGCAGTTCGAGGTACAGCTCACCGACCCAGACGGGCGGGTGGGCGTACTCCGCCTCGGCCTTGGCGAAGAACGCGGACGGTGTCTCCCACACCACCGTGGGCGAGCCCTCCAGGTCGCGCAGCCGGGCGGCCTTGGCGACCATCTCGCGGGTGGTGCCGCCCCCGCCGTCGCCGTAGCCGGTGGGGGCGAGGGAGTGCCGGGCGACGCCCTTGTCCTGGAAGTTGCGCACGGCGTGCGCGAGCTGGGTGCCGTGCATGGTGCAGTTGTAGGTGTCGACGGGCGGGAAGTGGGTGAAGACCCGGGAGCCGTCGATGCCCTCCCACAGGAAGGTGTGGTGCGGGAACCTGTTCGTGCGCGACCAGGAGATCTTCTGCGTCAGCAGGTACCTGGTGCCCGCCGCCCGGATGATCTGCGGCAGCCCGGCGGCGAAGCCGAAGGTGTCCGGCAGCCACGCCTCGTCGTTGTCGACGCCGAACTCGTCGAGGAAGAACCGCTTGCCGTGCACGAACTGCCGGGCCATCGCCTCCGACCCCGGCATGTTGGTGTCCGACTCCACCCACATGCCCCCGGCGGGCACGAACCGCCCCTCCGCCACCGCCTTCTTCACCCGCGCCCACACCTCGGGCCGGTGCTCCTTCACCCACGCCCACTGCTGCGCCTGCGACATGGCGAAGACGAAGTCGGGCTCGTCGTCGAGGAGCGCGGTCATGTTGGCGGTGGTGCGGGCCACCTTGCGGACCGTCTCGCGCAGCGGCCACAGCCACGCGGAGTCGATGTGCGCGTGCCCGACGGCGCTGATCCGGTGCGCGGAGGGCGCGGCGGGGGCGGCGAGCACGCCGGTGAGCCGCTCACGGGCGCGGGCGGCGGTGCCGCCGACGTCCTGGAGGTCGAGGGCGTCCAGCGCCCTGTCGACGGCGCGCAGGATGTCGTGGCGGCGGGGCGACTCCCCCGGCAGCTCCGCCATCAGCTCACCGAGCACCTCAAGGTCGAGGACCAGGTTCCACACCGTCTCGTCGAGGACGGCGAGGTCCATGCGGGCGAGCGTGTACTGCGGTTCGCGGCCCGCGGTCTCCCTCTCCCCCATCGGCGTCGGACGGAAGCCCCGCGCGCCGAGGACGACGGGGTTGGAGGCCGCCTCGACGTGCAGCCGCACCTCCTCCCCGCCCGCGACGGGAGCCCCGATCCGCACCCACTGGTTGCGCGGGTTGAGCCCCTTCACCGGGGTGCCGTCCGGCCGGTACACCAGGCCCTCGCACTGGAAGCCGGGCATGTTCTCGTCGAAGCCGAGGTCGAGGACGGCCTCGACGGTCCGCCCGGCCCACTCCTCCGGGACGGTGCCGGTGACCCGGAACCAGCTCGTCCCCCACGGCACGCCCCAGCGGGCGCCCACCGCGATCGGCTCCGGCGGCGCCGCCAGCCCCTCGGCGACCGGGACGGGCTCACCGGGGGCGTGCCAGACGGCCACCTGGAGCGGCACGGACTCGGGATAGACGGCGGGGCGGACACGTTCGTCGAGGACGCGCCGCAAGCGGGCTTCGACGAGGCTGCGGTCGTCATGCATGTCGGTACAGCTCCCCTGCGGCGGGTGGTTCGAACCACTCGGGCCGCTACGATGAGCGGTCCGTCCGACCTCCGTGCCGGGGGTCTGCCGACGAGCGTGGAGGGGCACGGGTGGTGGACGCCTGGAAGGGCGCGCTGAAGGCCGCGACGGTCGCGCTCGACCGGCCCGACGGCGGGGGCGGCACCGGCTTCGTCCTCGCGCCCGGCGTGGTGGTGACCTGCGCGCACGTGGTCAGGGGCACGGACACGGTACGGGCCCGGATCGCGGCGACGGGCCACGACACGACCCTGACCGTCTCCCCCGACGACCGCCACCACGCGGCGAACGGCCTGGACCTGGCGGTCCTGCGCGGCGCGATCGACGGCGTGCCGCCTGTCCTCACCTCGTCCCACGCGACCCTCGGCGACCCCATGTCGGTCTACGGCCACCCCAGCGGCGACTTCCGCGCCGGGCAGTGGGCGGTCCTGGAGTACCAGGGCGACTCCCGGCTGACCTTCGACGACGACGCGATAGCGATGCCGCGGGTCTACGGCCCCCCGGTGGGCGAGGGCTTCAGCGGCAGCCCGGTCGTCAACCACCGCACGGGCGCGGTCTGCGGCATGATCACCACCGCCAACGCGGCGGGCAGCGCCCACATGGTCCCGGTGGCGGAGATCCTCGCCCGGTGTACGGTGCCGGACCCACCGGTCGGCTGGCTGAACACCCTCACCGACGAGCAGCTACGGGCCGGGGAGTTCCGGTACCCCGGCCCCGGACTCCGGGACTACCTGTCGGCGGCGCGGGACGGGGCGGACGAGCATCCGTACGCCTCACTCCTGACGGACGTGGGCGACGTACCGCTGTCGCGGGTGTACGTGCGGCAGGAGGCGTCGAGGCCGGGCGGCGGTGAGGGCAAGCCGGGACCGTCCGGGAAGGAGAAGGCCGTCGCCGAGAGCGTGCTGGAGTCCGACCGCCATGTGCTGTACACGGGCGGCGCGGGCTCCGGGAAGTCCAGCCTGCTGCGGCACCTGACGCTCACCGCGGCGACGGCGTGGCTTGGAGACCCCGGCCAGGCCCCGCCGTACCTCCCCGTCCGGGTCACCGCCGACCAACTGCTCGACCTGCCCTTCCCGGAGGCCGTGGCGGCGGCGGTCGCGCGGGACCTGCCGGGGCTGCGGCGCTCGCTGCCCGCCGACGTCTTCACCGCCGCGCCCCTGCCGTCCGTGGACTGGCTGGTCTGCGTCGACGGCCTCGACGAGGTGCTCGACCCCGAGGCCCGGCGCGAGGTGATCAAGCGGCTCCAACGGTGGGCGCAGGAGCCGTACCTGCGGTTCGTGGTGGCCAGCCGGTCGCTGCTGCACGCCGACATGGACCGGCTGGGCGCGCTGCGGCGGTACGCGCTGCTGCCGCTCGGGGACCAGGAGATCAGGGGGGTCGCACAGGCGTGGTTCACGGCGCTGAAGATGCCGGACGCCGAGCGCCGGGCCACCGAGCTGATCGCCGAGGTCCGCCACGGTCGGC
This sequence comes from Streptomyces flavalbus, assembly GCF_042674625.1. Lineage (NCBI taxonomy): Bacteria > Bacillati > Actinomycetota > Actinomycetes > Kitasatosporales > Streptomycetaceae > Streptomyces > Streptomyces flavalbus. The sequence goes on along the minus strand of NZ_JBHTEB010000001.1, from coordinate 7,095,921 downwards.
TGGGCGAGGTGTCCCGCAACCCGCTGACCCTGACGATGATCTGCGTCGTGGCGGCCCTGTCCGAGCTGCCGCGCAACCCGGCCAAGCTGTACGGCCGGTTCGTCGGCATCCTCCAGGAGAAGGGGGCGCAGCGCCTCAGCCGTACGGCGCCCAGGGGCCACGGCATCACCCCCGACCTGCTCGACCGGATGCACGAGGTGCTGCGCCTGGTGGCCGAGCAGCGGCAGGGCGGCGACGCGCGGCCCCTGCTCGACCAGGTCCTCGAACAGCTCGCGCCCGAGGCGCCGCCGAAGGAGCTGGTGCTGCGCGCCCTGACGTTCACCGGACTGGTCACCCAGCGCGGCGGGGAGCTGGCGTTCCCGCACCAGACCGTGCAGGAGTACCTCGCCGGGTGCGCGACCGCCGAACGGCTCAGCCCGAAGGACCCCGAGGCGCTGCGCATCATCCGCGAGGAGATCGCCGCGGAACGCCCCAACGTGGCCCTGTTCATGGCCGCGCACTGGCACGAACGCGGTATGCCGCTTGAGGAGTTCCTGCGCACCGCCGTGGACGACGGGGGATGGCGGGACCTGCTGCTGTGCGCGACGATCCTGAGCGACGGTCTTGTGGTCGACCAGGGGTTGACGGCGCGGTTCGCGCGGGCGGTGTTGAAGTTGTACGGCCGCCCCGTTTCCGTCGGCGACCTCAACGTGAACAACGTGCTCGACCGGCTGTTCGCGGTGCTGGAGCCACCGGAGCTGGCCGCCATCGTCGACGACCCGTCCGTCCCGCACCAGCCGCGCGTCGACGCGCTTGGGCACTATGTACGCCGAGACGCGGACGGAGCGGCGGACCTGGCCGGGCGGCTCGCTGACGACACGGGCCTGCCCGCCACCCTGCGGACGGACGCCGCTCAACTACTCGCTCAGGCGGGCGATTCTTCCGGGGCCGTCCGCCGTCTGCTCGGCCTCGTCCGCGACCCGGACCTGCTGCCCGAGCCGCGGTACGAGGCCGCGGTCGCGCTGTTCGAGCTGGAGCAACCGACCGGACTGATGGTCTTCCGGGAGGTGTTGGGCAGCACCGAGTTTCCCACGCTCGCGGTCGAGGCCTTCCGATCCTCTGGGGCGGTGGTCGAGGACCGGGCCGCCTGGGCGGAACTCAGCGACACGCTGGCCAAAAATCCGACGATGGGCGACCCCAGCTCCCCCGAGCACCGCTATCTGACGCGCAGTCTGCGCTCCATCCTGGAACCGGAAATGGCGCTTCAGCTCAGCTTGGACCGTTCGCTGCCCCTCCACCTCCGTTACGAGGCGAACTCCCTGCTCCGGTCGAACCGGGAAAGCGCGGAGCAGGCCGCGGAACAGGTCCTGGCGTCCGACATCCTCACCGACCCGGCGGTAAAGGAGACCATCGCCTACACCGCCGTCACCTTGTGTGAGGACCCCGACCTGATCGAGCGGACCGCGCGTGACGAGCAGTTCCCCCCTGACGTGCGGGTACGAGCCGTCCAGCGCCTGGTGGAGTTCGGTCGGCACCGGGCCGTCGTGGAGTGCGGCGAGGCGCTGATCTCCCAGCCGGTGGCGCCCTGGCATGTGGTCCAGCTCTCCCAGTCCTTCAGGGAGCTCGGCCTGTCCACGCGGCACCGACAGATACTCCTCGGTCCCCTGACCGACTCGGCGCTCCAGGTGGCAGAACGGGTGCACTGCGCCAGGGAGCTTACGACCCTGGGCGAAGCGGAGTCGGTACGGGACGTCCTCACCCAGCTCGCGGCGGACCCGGGCATCTGCGGGCACGACAGACTGCTCGCCGTCACCGTCGTGCCGCACCGGGACCCCGCGGCGGAGGGCGACGCCCTCACCGCCATGGCGGGCGACACCGCGCTGCCGGGCGCGGTACGCCGGGACGCGGCACGGCGGCTGTTGAACGCGGGACACCGGGACACCGCCTCGGGACTGCTGCGTGCTCTCGCGGAGGATTTCCGCACCGGTACGGCACACCGTATCGATGCCCTGGCAGACCTGGCCGAGGTCGACATCCGGGGGGCGTCCGAGACGCTGCACCGGCTCTTGGACGACGCCGCGCTGCTCGATCACCACCTGTGGCGGCTGCTGGAACTCGCCGACGCTCTTCATCCAGACGTAGCCCTGTGGGAGCGGCTGCAGGCGCTACTCGTCGACGAGACGGTGCCCGCCGCATCGCTGCTGGATATCGACGCCCACTGCAAGCGCCGGGCCGCGGTCGTGCCCCTGGTGCGCGCCTCGCTGGACCGGCTAGCCGACGACCCTGACGCCGATCCGGAGGTCCGAGCCAAGGCCAGCGCTCGTTCCATCGGGTTGGTGCCCTATCCACGGTGGAAGGCCCGGATGGCGGGACTGAGCCCAGACCCCCTGCACCGGCTGAGCCTGCACGCGGTCACGGGCGAGCGATTCCCCTTCGGTAACCACCCGGTGGTGTGCGAGACCCTGTCCTACCACGGGGACGAGGACTGGTTCGAGGTCAAGTCGGGTGCTCTGGCGGGCGTCGACGCCCCCGATGCCGTATTGCGGTGGCTTGACCTAGTGGCCGAGCGCGTCCCCTGCGCCATCATCGACCTTCGCTTCATCGGTTATCTGGTGGAAGGCCCTTCCGAGATCGACCGGCTGAACGCCTCGCTCCTCAACTGGGCCGGGGACCCCGGGGCGCCGCTCGCGGAGCGGCTCGCGGCGACCGAGGTGGCGGTCGGCGTTCTCGGCACGCCCTGGTACGACCTCGCCGCCGACGCCGACGTCCCGCCCCAACTCCGGGTGGCCATCTGCCGCTCCCTCCCCGGCAGCGGCGCCCACAACCGCATCCCCCTCACCCGCGCCATCGCCACCGACCCCTCCGCCCCGCTCCAGGCCCGAGCCCAGGCCGCCGTCCTCCTCGCCGAAGACCTCGGTGAGGAGGGCCGCCGTATCCTCCACAGCCTCTCCAGCCCCGACACCACCGACCCCGAGGCCCACCTGGCCGCCGCCTCCGCCTGGGAGGAGCTGGACATCGGCGCCGAGGCCGTCGCCGCCTACCGCCGGGTCCTCGACGGAGCCGCGCACCCAGATGCCCGCGTCACCGCCGCCACCGCCCTCACCAAGTACCGCGCCTGGCGCCGCCCCGCGACCCGGACCCTGGCGGCGATCCTCAACGACCCCAACACCCCCACCCCCACCCGGCTCGACGCCGCCGAGCACCTCGTCACCGCCCACGAGTCCGCCGAGGCCCACCTGGGCCTCCTCCGCCTCACCCGCGCCGCGCGCCTCTCCCCCGAGGACCGCGCCCGCGCGCTCCGCCTTCTCCCTCCCGACCTGCACCCCGAGGAGCCCACGTGACCGACTGGACCGGCCGTACCGCCGTGGACATCGCCGCCGCCGTACGGGACAAGCGGGTCACGCCGAGGGAGGTCGTCGAGCAGCACCTCAGGCGGATACAGGAGTGGGACGGCAGGATCGGCGCCTTCCGTGAGGTGCGCGCCGAGCGGGCGCTGATCGAGGCCGACGAGACCGGCGCCCGCGGCGACCTCGCCGAACTGCCCCTCGCGGGCGTCCCCGTGGCCGTCAAGGACAACCTCGCCGTGCGCGGTGAGGCGACCCGCGTCGGCTCGGCCGCGACGCCGGACACCCCGGCCGCCGAGGACCACGTCACCGTCGCCCGGCTGCGGGCGGCGGGCGCGGTGGTCGTCGGGATGACCAACGTGCCCGAACTGTGCGTCTTCGGTACGACGGAGGGCCCGTACGGCACCGCCCGCAACCCGTGGGACACGACCCGGACGGCGGGCGGGTCCTCCGGGGGCAGTGCCGCCGCGGTGGCCGCGGGCATGGTGCCGGTCGCGCTCGGCAACGACGGCATGGGCTCGCTGCGCATCCCCGCCGCCAACTGCGGTCTCGTCACCCTCAAGCCGGGCCACGGGGTGGTGCCCGCGGGCATCGGGGACGGCGACTGGTTCGGCATGTCGGAGAACGGGCCGCTGGCCACGACGGTCGCGGACGCCGCCCTGACGCTGTCCGTGCTGGCGGCTACGGACCTCGCGCCGCGCACCGCCGACGGCAGCCTCCGCGTCGCCCTCTCGCTGCGCAGCCCGCTCGCCGGGATCACCGTCAGTGACGCGTATACGAACGCCGCGCGCGAGGCGGCGGGCCTGCTGATGCGGGCGGGGCACCTGGTGCGGCGGGCGGACCCGCCGTACCCGGCGTCGCTGGGGGTCACCGCGCTCACCCAGTGGACGGCGGGGACGGCGGTGGACGCGCGCGGGCTGGACCCACGGTTGCTGGCGCGGCGGACGCGGGTGCACGCGGCGGTGGGGCGGCGGTTCGTGGACCGGGCGCGGGAGGGGCGGGCCCGTACGGCGCTCCGCGAGCGCGTGGAGCCGTTCTTCGGGGCGTACGACGTGCTGCTCACCCCGGCGCTGGCCCGCCGTGCGCCGCGGGCGGCGGACTGGCACGAGCGGGGCTGGCTGCGCAACCTCGTCGCCGACTCGGCCTACTCGCCGTTCACGCCGCCGTGGAACCTGACCGGCTGGCCCGCGCTGGTCGTGCCGGTGGGCACGCTGCCCTCGGGCGCGCCCGCCGCCGTGCAGTTGGTGGGGCGGCCGGGGTCGGAGGCGGCGCTGCTGGGGCTGGCGGCCGGGATCGAGCGGGCGCGGCCGTGGCGGCGTACGGCGCCGCTCGACTAGGAAGCAGGGTCAGAGATCCCGGTACATGACGTGCAGGCCGACGAGCCCGTGCTTCGGGTGGTCGTACGCCTGCGGAATCGTGCCGAGGACGGTGAAGCCCAGGGACTTCCACAGGCCGACCGCCGGGTTGGTCTCGACGACGGCGTTGAAGACCATGCCGCGGTAGCCGTGGGCCTTGGCCTCGCCCAGGACGTGTTCGGCGAGGGCGCGGCCGATGCCGCGTCCGCCGTGGTCGGGGTCGACCATGAAACCGGCGTTGGCCAGGTGGGCGGCGGGGCCGCCGTAGTTGGGGGTGAGGTAGGCGGAGCCGACGACGGCGCCGGTGGCGTCCTGGGCGACGTACACCCGTTTGGCCGGGTTCATCCACAGGGCGCGGGCCGCGGGTTCGGTGGTGTCCGGGTCCCAGGTGTAGGTCTCGGCGGCGGCGACGATGCGGTGCCAGAAGGGCCAGATGCGCGGCCAGTCGTCGGCGGTGGCTTCCCTGATCAGCATGGACGTGAGTGTGGCACGCCCATGCTGACCGGCGATCGCGAGGGGACGCCCCCGGGTCAGTCGACGCTGGGCAGGATGTGGGGCTCGGCGAGGTCGTCCTCGTAGCCCGCGAGTCGGATGGGGGCGGATCGGGCCCACACGTCGAGGCTGCCGATCTCGCCGGGCCTGCGGCCCGCGCGTTCCGGGTGCTCCTTGGGGCGTTGGTCGCGATTCGTCTTCTCCGGTGTCACCGCGCACTCCTTATGTGTCGGGTAACCCTCGGGACGTGCCGTCCGGCCGCGCTCCGGCCGCCCGGTGCCCTCGGGTCCTGGGGGAAACAGTCGGACGCGGTGGCGCCGGCAACTCCTGGGAGAGCAGGCCGTGGTGTACCGGCTTGTCCCGGGACGGACCGTGGGTTGGGTGGAGCCCCGTGGTGCTGTCCGTCCGCTCTAGGTTAACCAAATGAGCGGCCCCCCGCTCGATGGGGCTGAAAACAAGGTGTAACTATGCCAAGTCGAAACGTAGGCGCTTCGCACCGTTCTGCGACTGTTCGTTACATGATGCCCGGCCTGCGTGCCACCCGCTCGGCTTACCCTGTCGAACACCTCTTCGGTGCCGAGGGGATGTACGGGCGGTCAGTTCAGGTCCCGTTGGCCCGTCCGCAAGCTGCCCATGATTGCGTGGCGTTCCGCTACGGCTGTCTCGCGGGAGGACGGACGCATGGAACTGCGCGGCGTCGAGGAGCTGATGGAGCGGCTGCGGGGCTGCGCACTGCGCGACCACGCGCTGCGGACGGCGGCGCTGCTGCGCCGAAGTCGCCCCGCCGACAAGGAACTCCAGGTGGCGGGGCTGGTGCACGTGCTCGGTGAGACGCCGCCCGGCGGGGACGCCGACCGCGCCGCCGACGCCGTACGGGCGCTGCTCGGTGAGCGCGTCGCCCGGCTGGTGTGGCTGCACGCGCCCGCCGAGCGGTACCTCGCCGCCGTCTCGTCCCCGGCGGGTGTGCCGGGCGCGGGGAACGGCGCGATGTCGCCCGCGGAGGCCGCCGCGTTCGCGCGTGACCCGCTCGCCGACGACGCCCTGACCCTGCGCCAGGCGCACGAGGCCGCCACGGGGCCGGGGCTTGACGCCGGGGTCCTGGAGGACTGGCGTACGGTCCTGGAGCTGGTGGCGGCCCGGACGGTTCACCACTTGCCGGGCGCGTAGTCCTTCAGGAAGACGCCGTACAGGTCCTCGCCCCGCTCGCCGCGGACGATGGGGTCGTAGACGCGGGCGGCGCCGTCGACGAGGTCGAGCGGGGCGTGGAAGCCCTCCTCGGCGAGGCGGACCTTGTCGGGGTGCGGGCGCTCGTCGGTGATCCAGCCGGTGTCGACGGCGGTCATGAGGATGCCGTCCTTGTCGAACATCTCCTGGGCGCTGGTGCGGGTCAGCATGTTCAGCGCGGCCTTGGCCATGTTGGTGTGCGGGTGCCCGGCGCCCTTGTAGCCGCGGGCGAAGACGCCCTCCATGGCGGAGACGTTGACGATGTAGGTACGGCGGGAGGCCGAGGCCGCCATCGACGGGCGCAGGCGGCTGATGAGGATGAAGGGGGCCGTGGAGTTGCAGAGCTGCACCTCCAGCAGCTCCACCGGGGTGACCTCCTCCACCGTCTGCACCCAGCTGTTGGTGTCGTGCAGGTCGGGCACCAGGCCGCCCGCGTCGATGGCGGTACCGGCGGCGATCCGCTCCAGGGAGGCGGAGCCGGAGACCAGGGCCAGGTCGGTGACGTCCTGCGCGGTGAGCGCGCCGCCCCCCGCGACGGGCAGCGCGGCGACCGCGCCGGAGCCGAAGGTGCCGATCACCTCGGCGGCGGGCAGCTCACCGGCGGGCAGCGGGGCGGACTCGGCGGCGAGCAGTTCGCCGTACGCCTGCGGGGAGCGGCGTACGGTCTGCGCGGCGTTGTTGATGAGGATGTCGAGCGGGCCCTCGGCGGCCACCGAGTCGGCGAGCGCGACGACCTGGGCGGGGTCGCGCAGGTCGATGCCGACGATCTTCAGCCGGTGGATCCAGTCGGCGCTGTCGGGCTGGGCCTTGAAGCGGCGGATGGCGTCGTTCGGGAACCGGGTGGTGATCGTGGTGTGCGCGCCGTCGCGCAGCAGCCGCAGCGCGATGTACATGCCGATCTTGGCCCGGCCGCCGGTGAGCAGCGCGCGCTTGCCGGTGAGGTCGGCGCGGGCGTCGCGGCGGGCGCGGTTGTCGGCGGCGCACTGCTGGCAGAGCTGGTGGTAGAAGTAGTCGACCTCGACGTAGCGCTGCTTGCAGATGTAACAGGAGCGGGGGCGCTGGAGTATCCCCGCGATCTGGCCCTCGGCGGTGCGGGAGGAGGGCAGGATGCCCTCCGTCTCGTCGTCGATGCGGTCGGCGGAGCCGGTCGCGGTGGCCTCGGTGACGGCCCGGTCGTGGGCGGTCTTGGCGGCCCGGCGCTCCTGGCGGCGGCGCTGCTTGACCGTGCGGTAGATGTGCGAGGTGGCCCGGCGGACCAGGATCGCGTCGGGGTGGTCGACGTCGAGCTGGTCCAGTTCCTCCAGCACGCTGAGGCAGACGGCGAGCCGTTCCGGATCGATGCCGGGGCCGTGGACGACCTCTTCCGTGGTCGCCGCGGAGTCGTCTGTCACCGTCATGGGCGTTGCCGTTCCCTGGTCTGCCGTCGTGGCGCGCTGGTCGCGCCGCATTCGAACAGGGGATTTTACGGAGCGGCGGGCCCTGGCGCCAAACCCGTGACGATCATGGGTCGCAGACGGCGGTGAGCGCCGCCACCTCCTCGGTGACCGCGCGGGCCAGCAGGTCGAGGTCGGGCACGGCCTCGGCGTCCGCGACGAGCCCGTAGTGCACCCGGCCGCGGTACGTCGAGACGGCGACCGCCAGGGACTGGCCGCGGGCGAGCGGCGCGTACGGGTAGACGGCGGTGAGGCCGTGACCGCCGAGCCTCAGCCCGAGGCTGGGCAGCGGCACGCTGGTGACGAGGATGTCGAACCAGAGCCGGGCGGCCTGCGCGACCAGCGGTCCGCCGAGCCGGTGGCCGAGGGCGGGCACGTGGTCGGCGAGCAGGGCGACGGCGCCCGCGCCGCGGCCGGGGCCCGCGTCCTTGTTGCGGTCCATGGCGGTGCGCACGGCGGCGAGCCGGGCGAGCGGGTCGCTCTCCCCGACGGGAAGCCGTATCAGGTACCCGGAGAGCCGGTTGCCCTGCGGGTGGGCGGTGCGCGGGCGGCGCTTGGAGACGGGGATCAGGGCGCGCGGCGCGACGCCGTCGCTGCCGTCGCCGCGCGCGTCCAGCCAGCGGCGCAGGGCGCCCGCGACGACGGCGATCACGACGTCGTTGACGGTGCCGCCCTCCGCCTTGCGGATGCGGTGGACGTCGTCGAGGTCGACGACCACCCCGGCGGTACGGCGGCTGCCACTGGGCTCGGAGGTGAGCGCGGGGGTGGTCTTCATGCCGAGGGTGGAGACGGCGACGGAGGCGCCGATGTCCAGGGCGCGGCCCACGTCGGCGAGGGCGCCGCGCAGCATCCCGGGGAGCCTGCGCACGTCGGGCAGCGGGCCGCGGGCGGGTTCGGGGGGCCGGGGGCGGCGGGTCGGCAGGTCGGTGGGGTCGAGGACGGCGGCGGCCAGCGCCAGGGCGCGCAGTCCGTCGGCGAGGGCGTGGTGGAACTTGAACAGCACGGCGAACGACGTGCCGTCCGCGCCGGGCAGCACGTGCGCCTCCCACGGGGGCCGTCCGCGCCCGAGCGGGCGCTGCATGAGGCGGCCCGCGGCCTGCTGGAAGTCGCCGGTGGGGGCGTGCAGCCGGACGTGGTCGAGGGGGTCGAAGCCGGGGTCGGGCTCGCGGGCCGCGCCGCCGAAGGCGAGCGGTCGCCAACTGTCGCGGATGCGCATCCGCAGGCCGGGGACGGCGGCGGCGCGGGCGGCGAGCAGGTCGGCGGCGTGGGCGCCCGCGGTGGGCGAGCGCGCCGTGAAGACGCCGAGCGCGCCCAGGTGCATGGGGTGCCGCTCGGAGTCGATGCTCCAGAACGCCAGGTCGAGGGGTGCGAGCGGGTCGGAAGTCAATGGCTTGCCTCGCGACGACGACGGTGAGTCAGCAGTTAATCGCGATCGGGCGATTACGGTCAAGTACGATCAAGCTACGCACAGTTAACATCATGTGACGTATGGGCGCGCTGTGACTACCGCCGTATGGTGCCGGGGAAGGCCCCCGGGCGGGGGTGCTACGGGACCCGCTGGCCCTTCCCCAGCGCGATCACCCCGCCCTGGGAGACGGTGTACAGCTCGGCGTCCCGCTCCGGGTTGACGCCGATCGTCGCGCCGGGCGGCACCTCCACGTTCTTGTCCAGCACCGCCCCCCGCACCACCGCGCCCCGCCCGATGTGCACGTTGTCGTGCAGCACCGAGCCCTGCACCACCGCACCCGGGTCGACCACCACCCCCGGCGACAGCACCGACCGGGTCACCTGCCCGCGGATCAGGCACCCCGCGCTGATGATCGACTCGCTGGCGATGCCGCCCGCGTTGAACCGGGCCGGGGAGAGCTGGTTCGAGTGGGTGTAGATCGGCCAGCTCCGGTTGTAGAGGTTGAAGGCGGGACGCTCGGCTATCAGGTCCATGTGGGCGTCGTAGTACGCGTCCAGCGTGCCCACGTCCCGCCAGTAGCCCTGGTCGCGGCTGGTCTCGCCGGGGACGTGGTTCTCGCTGAAGTCGTAGAGCTGGGCCTCGCCGCGCGCGGTGAGCTGGGGCAGGATCGAACCGCCCATGTCGTGCACCGACTCCGGGTCCTCGGCGTCCCGCTGGAGGGCCTCGATCAGGGCCTTGGTGGTGAAGACGTAGTTGCCCATCGAGGCGAAGACGCAGTCGGGGCTGTCCGGCAGTCCGGGCGGGTCGGCGGGCTTCTCCAGGAACCGCTCGACCGTCAGCCCGTCGGAGCCGGGCGTGATCACCCCGAACGACGACGACTCCGAGCGCGGCACCCTGATCCCCGCCACCGTCACCCCCGCGCCGGACTCGATGTGCTGGGCGAGCATCTGGCGCGGGTCCATGCGGTACACGTGGTCGGCGCCGAACACGGCGACGTACTCCGGCCGTTCGTCGTAGACCAGGTTCAGCGACTGCAGGATGGCGTCCGCGCTGCCGAGGTACCAGCGCGGGCCGAGCCGCTGCTGCGCCGGGACGGGCGTGACGTAGTTGCCGAGCAGGCTCGACATCCGCCAGGTGGTGGTGATGTGCCGGTCGAGCGAGTGCGACTTGTACTGCGTCAGCACGCAGATGCGCAGGATGTCGCCGTTGACGAGGTTGGAGAGCACGAAGTCGACGAGGCGGTAGGTGCCGCCGAAGGTCACCGCTGGTTTCGCGCGGTCCGCGGTGAGCGGCATCAGCCGCTTGCCCTCCCCGCCCGCCAGCACGATCCCGAGTACCGAAGGTCCTCCACGACGCATGGCCGCCCCTCCCTCACCCTGGTTGACCGATGAGTGCCCCGTGGGGTGAGTGAGTAAGCCTGTTCGAACGCGCCGGGGCGGGCCTGGTTACTTCAGGACCTCCTCGTACAGCCGCACCGTGCGCCGCGCCACCGTGTCCCAGCCGAACTCCCGCACCGCCCGCTCCAGTCCCGCCTGACCCATCTGCGAGGCCGCCACCGGGTCGGCGAGTACGGTGTCCAGCGCGCGGGCGAGGCCCGCCTCGAAGTCGTCGTCCACGAGGACCAGCAGGCCCGTCTCGCCGTCCTCGACCACCTCCGGGATGCCCCCGACCCGGGACGCCACCACGGGCGTCCCGCACGCCATCGCCTCCAGGTTGACGATGCCGAGCGGCTCGTACACCGAGGGGCAGACGAACACGTCGGCGTGGGTGAGGAGTTGGATCACCTCCGGGCGCGGCAGCATCCGCGGGATCCAGTGCACACCGTCGCGTACGGCGCTCAGCTCCGCGTACAGCTCCTGGAACTCCCGCTCGATCTCCGGGGTGTCGGGGGCGCCCGCGCACAGCACCACCTGCGCGGCCGGGTCGATGTGCCGCACGGCGCGCAGCAGGTGCGGAACGCCCTTCTGGCGGGTGATGCGGCCGACGAACAGCACGTAGGGGCGGCCCGGGTCGATCCCGAGGCGCTCCAGGGTGTCGGTGCCGGGGTCGGGCCGGTAGAGGGCGGTGTCGATGCCGTTGTGCACGACGTGCACGCGGGCCGGGTCCAGGGCCGGGTAGCAGGCGAGGATGTCCTCGCGCATGGCGCCGGACACGGCGATCACCGCGTCGGCGGCCTCGATCGCGGTGCGTTCCGCCCAACTGGACAGCGCGTAGCCGCCGCCGAGCTGCTCGGCCTTCCACGGCCGCAGCGGCTCCAGGGAGTGCGCGGTCATCACGTGCGGCACGCCGTACAGCAGCTTGGCGACGTGGCCCGCGAGGTTGGCGTACCAGGTGTGGGAGTGGACCAGCTCGCGGCCCTCCAGCGCGGCGGCCATCGACAGGTCCACGGAGAAGGTGCGCAGCGCGTCGTTGGCCTCGTCGAGGGCGGGCCAGGGCCGGTGGCGTACGACGCCCGGGGCGCGGCCCTCGCCCCAGCAGTGCACGTCGAGGTCCACCAGGGAGGTCAACTCCCGGGCGAGGAACTCCACGTGCACGCCCGCGCCGCCGTACACGTCCGGCGGGTACTCCCGGGTCAGCAGTCCCACTCGCACCCGCGACTCCCTGGCTCGGCGGCTGGTGCCCATATGGTCGCCCATGAGGGGGTACGGGCGGAAGACCGCAGGGGGCTCAGGGGGTTCGGGGGTTCCTGGGGTCCGGGGTTCACCGGGTTCCCGGAGCTCGGGGCTTGGGGCTCGGGGCTCGGGTGAGGCAGCAGTCGCCGCACAGGCCGCCGCCGGGCGCCCGGTAGTACAGGCAGCAGCTACGGCGCCGGAAGGCGGTGCCGGTGAGGGTGCCGGTCCCGGTGAGCGGGGGGTGGGCGAGGAGGCGGCGGGTGAGGGCTCCGGCGCGGGCGGCGACGTCGGGGCGGCCGTGCGCGTGCGCCCAGCGGTCCAGCTCGCGGGCGGCGCCCGTCAGCGCGGAGGCCGCGTTGCCCCACAGCAGCCCGGACGCCAGCCGGTACCGGTCGCGCAGCAGCGCGGCGAGGGGTGCCAGGTGGGCGTCCAGCACGACCGCCGCGACGGTCTCCGCGTCGCCGGGCAGCGGGCGCACCCCGGCCAGCCACAGGTCGTCGGGGGCGCTCGCGTCGGGGTCCCAGCGCAGCCGCCCGGGGTCGAGGTCGGGGACGCGCCCGTACACCGCGGCGCAGCCCAGCGCCACCGACCAGAGGCGGGCGGCAAGGCCGAGGTGCGCCACGGAGGCCGCGGTCCGCGTCTCCCGGGTGCCCAGGGAGCGGGCCACCTTCCGCACCCGGAAGGTGACGCAGTCGCCCCGCCCCCGCGACACAGTCCCGTCGTAGACGTCGGCCAGCGTCGGCAGCCCGGCGGGCGGCTCGCACGCCAGGTCAACGGCCGTCCTCAGCACAAAGAACCCGCCAAGCGCCGCCAGCGCGCCGAGCAGGGGGTCTGGCCGGGGGTCGAGTTCCGCTTCGGGGTCCACGCGGAGCAGTACTACCAGGCCCCCTAGGGGCGCAGGTCAGGGGGGTCGGGGGCCGCTGTCACCCGACCTGGGGATGACAGGGGTGGGGGCGTACTCCATCGGCAGTAGGACCCAATGCCTGCCTAGGGACGACGACGGGAACAGTTTGAGGAGGCATGGTGTTGGCTATGGAAGCCGACCGTTCGCCGCGCCGGGTGAAGCGCACCCGCCTCACGCAGAGGAGCAGCCGATGAGCGCCCTCGCGTTGTCCGTGCTGCTGTCGCTCGTGTCCGCGATCGCGTACGCGGGCGGAGCCATCGTGCAGGAGCGTGTCGCGGAGACCTCGCCCCGCACCCAGCAGTACGCCCCGCTGCGCCGCCCCAGCTGGTGGGTGGCGGTCGCGCTCAACGGCCTCGGCGGTCTGCTGCACGTCGCGGCGCTCGCCTACGGCCCGCTCAGCCTGGTGCAGCCGCTCGGCGCGCTGACCATCGTGTTCGCGCTGCCGATGGCGGCCCTGTTCGTCGGCCGCAGGGCCGGGGCGACCGCCTGGCGGGGCGCGATCATGGCGACCGTGGGTCTGGCGGGGCTGCTCTCCCTGGTCGGCGCCTCCGACAACCAGTCCCTCGGGGCCACCGAAGAGATCGCGGCGTTCCTCGTGACCGGCGGTGTCGTGGTGACGCTGATGGTCGCGGGCCGCGCCGCGCACCGGCACCCCGCCGTGCGCGCGATGCTGCTCGCCACCGGGTCCGGCATCGCCTTCGGCATGTCCTCGGTGTTCACCAAGACCGTCGCGGTCGACTGGACCGGCGGCGTCACGGCGGCGGACCTCCCCCCGCTCGCCGCGATCGCGGTGCTGGCCACCGCCGGACTGCTGCTGTCGCAGGCCGCCTACCGGGGCGCCGGTCTCGCCGCCCCGCTGGCCACGCTGACGGTGGTGAACCCGGTGGTGGCCGCCGCGGTCGGCATCACGATGTTCGGTGAGAGCTTCCGGTACGGCACCACGGGCACCGTGCTCGCGCTGAGCTGCGGTGTGGTCGCCGCGGGCGGGCTGATCCTGCTGACGGCGCAGCGCATCCAGAACCAGGACCCGGAGGCGGTGTCAGAGGAACCGGGCGCCGAGGGGCAGCGGGCCGAGGAGCAGCGGCAGGCTGACGTGGAGGTGGACGACCCCGGCCCGGTGGACGAACTGGTTCCCGAGCTGCGCGCCGAGGTGTTCGTACCGCGGCCGGTCTCCGAGGCCGCCCGCGAGAACCGGGCACCCGCCAGCTCCGACGCGGGGGCGAGGTCGGCTGTCCGGCCGGTGCTGTACTACCCCTCCGGCTACGGAGCCGCGTTCGTCCCGGTGCTGGTCCTGGACCGGCACCGGGCGAGGGTCAAATCCTGACGCCCCCGGCGCGCAGATAGGCGACCGGGTCGACGTCCGTACCGAAGCCGGGCCCCGTCCGCACCTCGAAGTGCAGATGCGGGCCCGTGCTGTTGCCGGTGGACCCCGAGCGGCCGATGCGCTGCCCGGTGCCGACGTGCTGGCCCGTCTTGACGGAGATCGCCGACAGGTGGGCGTACTGCGTGTAGCGGCCGTCGCCGTGCTTGATCACGACCTGGTAGCCGAAGGAACCGCCCCAGCCCGCGCTGACCACCTGACCGGCCCCGACGGACCTCACGGAGGTGCCGGTGGGGACGGGGAAGTCGACGCCGGTGTGGTAGCCCTTCGACCAGGACGAGCCGGACGCGTGGTACGGGGTGCCCAGGGCGGCGCTCACCGGGGCGACCAGCGACTGGGACGCGCGCTCGTCGGAGCGCGAGGTGGTCTTGGGCTCGGAGCGGGACTCCTTGCGGGGGGCGGCCTTCTTCTCCCGCTTGGGACTCTTCTCCTGCCTGGGACTCTTCTCCTGCTTGGATTCCTGCCCGGATTCCTGCTTGGTCTCCGGTTTGGCTTGCTTGGTGCTTCTCTCCTGCCTGGCGCTCTCGTGTCTCTTGGCCTCGCCGTGCAGGCTGAGCCGCTGGCCCGGCAGGATCAGGTCGGGGTCGGCTCCTATGGTCGCGCGGTTGGCGGCGTACAGGCGCTGCCAGCCGCCCCGGACGCGCTCGGTGTCGGCGATGCCGGAGAGGGTGTCGCCACGGACCACCGTGTACATCTCGGCCTTCCCGGCCCGGGACTGCGGGGTGGTCTGCGGCTGGACGTCCTGCACGGAGGTCCTCGCCTGGCCGGACTTCCTGGCCGTGGGCGTCGTGGCGGGGCTGACCTCGGGGCTCGCGCCGCCGCGGGTGAGCCCGGCCCGCGTCGAGCAGGTCGGCCAGGCGCCGGGTCCCTGCCCGTCGAGGACCTTCTCGGCCACGGCGATCTGCTGGTCCTTGGTTGCGAGGTCGGCGCGCGCGGCGTACCGGCTGCCGCCGTACGCCTCCCAGGTGGACTGGGTGAACTGGAGGCCGCCGTAGTAGCCGTTGCCGGTGTTGATGTCCCAGTCGCTGCTGGACTCGCAGGCGGCGACCTTGTCCCAGGTCCCGACGTCGGCGGCCTGGGCGCCGCCGGTGCCGACGAAGGGGATGGCTATCCCGGCGCCGCCGACCGTGACGGTGAGTGAGGCACGGTTGATCCTGTTCGGCTGGTACCGGCGGTGCCGACCGCGTACGGCCATGAGGAGCCCCTTCGACATGCGTCAGAGGGGCCTAAAAGTATGTGCGTTCAACAGCCGGTGACAAGACGGGAATTCGGCCGCCGGCACACCAAGTGGCCGGTTACGGACGCCGTTTGGCCGGATCGGCGGGCAGGGCGGGTGAGCCGGGCGTGGGCGGTGTGCGTACTGGTGCCCGTGGGCCCCGGACATGCGGCCGGGGTACCGGCACGTCAGGATGGCCGGGAGGGCAGACTGGCGGCACACGCAGCACGCCCGGTACGAACGGATCCCTTAGGGAGTTGGCGGTATGAGCAGCAAAGCCCAGATCGGTGTCACGGGTCTCGCGGTCATGGGCCGCAATCTCGCCCGCAACTTCGCCCGCAACGGCTACCCGGTCGCGGTGCACAACCGGACGGCGGCGCGCACGCACGCGCTGGTGGAGGAGTTCGGCGGCGAGGGCGAGTTCATCGCGGCGGAGACGGCCAAGGAGTTCGTGGACGCGCTGGAGCGCCCGCGCCGACTGGTGATCATGGTCAAGGCAGGTGACCCGACCGACGCGGTGATCCAGGAGTTCGCGCCGCTCCTGGAACCCGGCGACATGATCATCGACGGTGGCAACGCGCACTTCGCGGACACCCGGCGCCGGGAGCGGGAACTGCGCGAGCGCGGCATCCACTTCGTCGGCACCGGCATCTCCGGCGGCGAGGAGGGCGCGCTGCACGGCCCGAGCATCATGCCGGGCGGCTCGAAGGAGTCGTACGACTCCCTGGGCCCGATGCTGGAGAAGATCTCCGCGAAGGCGGCGGACGGGGCGCCGTGCGTCACCCACGTCGGCCCCGACGGCGCCGGGCACTTCGTGAAGATGGTGCACAACGGCATCGAGTACGCCGACATGCAGCTGATCGGTGAGGCGTACCAGTTGCTGCGCGACGTGGCGGGTTACTCGCCCGCGCAGATCGCGGAGATCTTCCGCACCTGGAACACGGGCCGCCTCGACTCCTACCTGATCGAGATCACCGCCGAGGTGCTGTCCCACGTGGACGCGGCGACGGGCGAGCCGTTCGTGGACGTGGTGGTGGACCAGGCCGAGCAGAAGGGCACCGGCCGCTGGACCGTGCAGATCGCGCTGGACCTGGGCGTGCCGGTGTCGGGCATCGCGGAGGCGGTCTTCGCCCGCTCCCTGTCGGGCCACGCGGCGCTGCGGGAGGCCTCGCGCGGGCTTGCGGGCCCGAAGGCGACGCCGCTCGGTGAGGCGGAGGCGGCGGCGTTCGCGGACCGGGTGGAGCAGGCGCTGTACGCCTCCAAGATCGTCTCCTACACGCAGGGCTTCCACGAGATCGCCGCGGGCAGTGAGGAGTACGGCTGGGACATCGACCTGGGCGCCGTCGCGGCGATCTGGCGCGGTGGCTGCATCATCCGCGCGGCCTTCCTCGACCGCATCCGCGCCGCGTACGACGCCCGCGCCGACCTGCCGAGCCTGCTGTCGGACGAGACCTTCGCGCAGGAGATCGCGGCGGCGCAGGACGACTGGCGCGAGGTCCTCGTCGCCGCGACCCGGCAGGGCGTCCCCACGCCCGGCTTCTCGGCCGCTCTCGCCTACTACGACGCGCTGCGCGCCGAGCGCCTGCCCGCCGCCCTCACCCAGGGCCAGCGGGACTTCTTCGGCGCGCACACCTACCGGCGGACCGACCGGGAGGGCTCGTTCCACACCCTGTGGGGCGGCGACCGCTCGGAGGTCACGGGCTGACGTCCCGCGCGTGTGCCGGGGCCCCGCGGGTGCGGGGCCCCTTCGCGTGTGCGGGACGCGTCAGGTGAGCGGCGGCCCCGGCTCCGGGTTGGGCACCGGCTCGGGTCCCGGCGGAATGGGGGACGGGTCCGGCTCCGGCAGCGGACTGGGGCCGGGTCCGGGGCCGGGCGGGGGCTGCGGCACGGGGTGGGGGCCCGGCAGCGGGGGCGTCGGGTTCGGGGGTGGTGGGGGCGGGGGGTGCGGACCCGGCGGGGGCATGGGCTCCGGGCCCGGTCCTGGTCCGGGGGGCGGAGGTGTGGGGGCCGGTCCCGGGGGCGGGGGTGTGGGGGCCGGTCCCGGGGTGGGTCCCGGTGGGGGTTCGGGGGGCGGTACCGGGTGGGGTTCCGGGTGCTGGGGCCCGGGGCCCGGCGGCGGCTCGGGTGGTACGGGGTCCGGGTGGTGCGGGTCGGTCATGCTGTCCTCCGGCCAGTGGCGAACGTACGTCGGCTCTGGACTCCTCCCCCGCCTACCCGTGCCCCGCGCCCCCAGTCACCCGCGGGGGTCAGCTCAGGCCCCCGGGTGGCGGCCCTGTGGCCCGCCTGGAGACGGGGCCGCCGCCCCGGCCGCCGCCGCGAGCCCCGGCCGGGGACTGCACAGCACCGGCACCGCCGTGCTGGTCATCCGCTGGGCCGGAGCCATGGAAGCCTGCGCGAGGACGATCGCGTCCGCGTCACCGACGGCGTCGACAGCGGCGGCGACGCTACGGACGTACGCCTCACCGTCCCCCGCGGCGAAGTGCTCCCAGGCACCCGCCACCAGCGCGCTCCGCACCTCGACGGCACGACCGGCGCGCCGAGCCTCCTCCTCGACGAGGGCGACGGTGGGCCCGAGCGTGCTCTCCACCGTCGCCAGCACCACGAGGCGGGGCCCCGCGGCCACCGCGGCGGCGGCCATCGGCCGGTCGACGCGCAGCACGGGCACCCCCGCACCGGCGCCCGCCACCTCCGCGACGCCGCCGATGGTCGAGCAGGTGCACAGCACGGCCCGCGCCCCCTCGGCGACGGCCCGGTCCACCAGGGCCCGCACGTCGGCGGCGACCGCCGCGGGCCCACCGTCGCCCCGGGCCCGCTCCAGCAGCCCCTCGTCGACGAGGTGCCGCAGCTCAAGCCCCGGATGGTGCGCGTCGCGCAGGGCGTCGAAGACGGGCACGTGGACGGGCGAGGTGTGCAGCAGAGCGAGCACGTGGTGCGTCCCGTCCCCGCTCAGAACCGGCCGGGATGCGCGGAGAGCCACGCCTTCGCGGCCCGCAGCAGTTCCGGGTCGGCCGCCGGTGCCAGGTCCGGGTGCCGCTCGGCCCACCGGACGACGTACGGACACAGCGGGGCCACGACCACGCCCTCCCGATCCGCGACGGCGTACAGCTCACGGGCCAGCGAGCCCGCGATGCCCTGGCCCTCGTGGGCGGGTTCAACGATGGTGTGCACCGGAACAAGCGCGCGGCGCGGATCGTCGAGAACGAAGTACTCGATACGGCCGACCACCGCACCGTCGTCACCGACGGCCTCCAGTCGGCCCGCGGCCCGGTCGTCGCGGATCTCGATGTCGCTCATGGGGCACCCCACTCCTCGCCGGTCAGCCCCCTACGGCCTGCGGGCTGCGCTGCTGGTCGGAACCCGGCACCGGTGCGGAGGGGTCGGCCCCGAGGGCCACGACGCGGTTGTCCGCGTCCACGTGCACCACCCTCGGCTCCAGCTCCCGCGCCTCGGCGTCGGTCACCTGAGCGTAACTGATGATGATCACGAGGTCCCCAGGATGCACGAGGTGCGCCGCGGCCCCGTTGATCCCGACGACCCCGGACCCCCGCTCCCCCTCGATGACGTACGTCTCCAGCCGGGCACCGTTGGTGATGTCGACGATGTGCACCAACTCCCCGGGCAGCAGGTCCGCGGCGTCGAGCAGATCAGCGTCGATCGTCACCGATCCCACGTAGTGCAGGTCGGCCTGGGTGACGGTGGCGCGGTGGATCTTGGACTTGAACATGGTGCGCAGCATGTTGAACTCCTGGAAGACGGCTCCCTGCCTGCTTTGTGCAGGTCAAAGGCGGTCTTGACCTTACACCGACACCCCCGTCCGATGTTTGTGAGGAACATCGCTCCGGCCGCGTGATGGCTTCCTGTCTGGGCTTTCGCGCCGTCACCGACGCCTGCACAGGCAATCGCTCGACGGTACGCGCCCCTGCGTACTTGCGTGCGCCACGCCTCCCTTCCGTAGCGTCCAGCCGATGACGAAACGGCCTCGCACACCGCGAAGGAGAGCTGTTGAAGCCGACCGAGGAAGTGCTCCGGAACCTGACCCAGCCCTCGAACATCTCCGTCCACTCCGACGACGCGCTCGTCGGGAAGGTGAAGGCCGCCATCACGGCGGACGACGAGAAGCGTGAGGAGAACGAGGACGAGCCGCTCCGCCGGAAGCCCGCCCTGGCCCCGATCGCACAGACGGAGCTGCCCCGGCAGTTCGAAGTGACCCTCTGGGACGTGCTCCACACCCTCGCCCGGGCCACTGCCCTGTCGTGGCGTGGTGCGGGCCGGGGGCTGGCGGAACACTGGGGCGCACTCAAGTACACCCAGGCCCTGGCCGGCGGTCGTGACTCCTTCCTCGGTCTCACCGACGAAGGCCACCGCATCGCGGACCACTACAAGTCGCTGCAGTCCGGCGAGCTCGGCATCGGCTTCGCGCTCACGCTAACCGAGCACATGCTGCGCAACCGTTTCCCCGACCATTCGGTGACGATCGTTCCCGCCGACACGGTGTTACGCGCGGGCTGGGCCCTCACCAGCAGGGACAAGGGCGAGAAGGTGAAGTACCGCTATCGTCCCCAGTACTTCGCCGAGGTCTGGCGGCCAGGCGAGCCATCCCTGGCCATCCCCCTCGCCTGTAAGGGCAACCACAGCGACTCCGCCACCTCCGCCGAGCAACTGGCCTCCGCCTCGGCCCACGCCGAAGCGGTCCACATCGGCGCGTGGAACGAGACCCCCAGCCTGCTGTTCAGTACGCAGCTCCCGACGGACGGCGGCACGATGACCGTCCACGCCCTCCAGGCACCGGGCAGTGGTGGTCGGCTGTCCCCGGCGGAAGGCCGCGAGCCGAACCTGAACGCCCCACCGTTCCAGGCGAACGTGATGCCAGACATCCACCCGCCCGCCGAGGGCCTGGTGGCACCGGAGCCCGTACGGGGCTGCCACGTGCAGCCGAGGGACTACGCCTGGTTCCAGGAGGCCCTGGCCCACACCACGGCCGCGGGCCTCATGGCCTTCACCGGCTCCGGCCACGCCACCGCCCGCCACCTGACCGACCGGCAGGGCCGCAAACGCTTCACCGGCCTCGAACACGCGGCCAGCATGAGCATCCAGGACGCCGCCCACACCCTCATCGGCAATGCGTACGTCGGCACCGACCATGTCTTCCGCCTGAACGGCCCCCGCGTCGAGGCGTTCTCCGGCGTGGACGAGGAGGTCTTCCGACTTCTCGCCAGAGGCGACACCGAGGAGTACCGCGTCCTCGTCCACGCGAGCCGCCACGTCCGCCCTCGCCTCACCTTCGACAAGACCTGGGGCGGTCCGGTCTCCGTCCACGCCGACGGCTCCGTCTTCGCCCTGCGGCTGCTGCCGGGACAGACCGAGGAACCCAGCGCGTGCTCGTCTCGCTGACGCATCTCTGAGACAACAGGTACGTTCGGCTTCTCGTGATCCATGACTTGGACGAACACACCAAAACTCACGGCGTCTAGGACGCGATGACCGCCCTCAGGCGTTCTCGTCGTGGATCCGCGCACCCAGATCCTCCGCCCACTCCAGCGCCCACACCTTGAGTTCTTCGATCTGCCGGGAGGTGAGCCCGTACGCGGTGTAGTCCTCGTCCTCGTACCAGTCCGCGCCGATGAGCCGGTCCCGGAGGTCTTCGAGGCTGAACTCGTCATGGGCGCGACGGCGGCCCAGGGATTCGAGGTCGGCGGTAGAGCGGTGGCGGGAGGCAGCCTGGACGTCAATGAGGTCGCGGACGGTGCCGCGGTCGGCGAGGGCACGGACCTTGGTGCCGATCACGTCGTCGAGGGAGAGCACTGGGCCGTAGGGGGTCTGGGCGGGCGGAGCCCAGAACGCCTCCTTGAGGACGTCGACCTCGCACTCCTCGCCAGTGTCCGGATCGGTGACGAGGAACCGGCCGCTGAGCGGGTCGGTCTGGACGTGCGTGGTCCGCCATCCGCGCGCGCTGAGACCTGCGGTGAGCGAGGCGACGATCTCCTGCATGGGAGCGGGGTTCTCGGTGGCGACGTCGAGGTCACGGCTGAAGCGTTCGACCAGGCCGTGGGCCTGCACGGCGTATCCGCCGGTGAGGACCAGGGGGTAAGGGGAACCGAGGTCGAGAATCTCGGCGAGGAGACGCGCGTGGAGCGGAGTGAGCTTCACGCGGCGGTCGTGTCGGTCGGAGCGGTGCGGAGCAGCTCGGGGAAGGCGTCCTCCCAGACCTCGCGGATGTAGGGACTGATCAAGCGCCGCAGCACGGTCCACTGTTCGGTGAGCAGCCGGTGGTGCAGGAGGGCCACCAGGTCCTCGCGCAGTCCTTCGGCGAGGACGGTGCGGTAGAGCGTCATACGCGATTTCGGACGGTCCAGGCTGTAGCTCGTCCGCCCGGACCAGACGATGTGGAGCGGCAGGTCCACGTTGCCCTCGACAGGACCGGCCAGCTCCTGCAAGCGCTCGGGCAGCCGACGGCGGTAGCGGTCCCGCAGCACCTCGGCGCGGGCGGCGGTGATCGTCGTGTCCATGCATCCAGTATCGCTGTTGAGAAGCGGCGGCATGGCGAATACGGGGCCCCTGGCCAGCCTAGCCTCTGGCCAGCAGAAACACCCAAATGTTAGATCTTGGACTTTGACATCGTGCGCAGCATGTTGGACGAGAGGGAGGCGGTCGCGGGTGTTGTGGCCGCCTCCGCGCCTCTGCTTACGTGCCCTATGGCTGGACGCGGTTGAGTTGGAAGCGCTGGTTGGTGTTGCCGGTGACCGTCCACTGGGAGATGCGGGCTCCGTCGGCGGTGGAGGCCTCCCATACGTCCAGGGCGAGGCCGCTCTGTCGGTTGACCAGGCTGACCACGCCGCCGCCGTGGTCGACCAGCCGCCACTGCTGGCCGGTGGTGTCGGTGTCCGGCTGCTGGGTGATGTCGGCGCCGGTGCCGTTACCGGCGACCTGTAGGAACAGACCACTGTGCGCGAGCCGGATCTTGTAGTGCCCGGCGTCAGAGGGCAGGAACTCGAACCGCTGGTTGAGACCGCCGGTGATCTGCCACTGGATCAGCCGGGCACCGGCGGCCGTGGACGCGCCGTTGATGTCCGCGGCCTTGCCGCTGTGCTGGGCCACCAGCCGGTAGGCCGCGCCAGCCTCCACCGGGCCCGACCTGAGTGCGGACGCGCGGTAGGTGTGGCCAGCCTGGCAAGTGAACTCGATGAGGTCGGTCTCAAGCCGCTTCGGCTGGACCGGCTCGCCGCTCGTCTCGTCCCGCAGTGTGAAGTCGCCAGCGAAGACGCGGTTGCGTACGCGGACGGCGCCCGTTCGGTCGGGGGTGACGACCAACTCGATCCGGCCGCTGCTCCACTCGGCGCCGACGGTGTGTCCGCCGCGCCCGCGCAGTCCGCTCACCCGCCCGGTGGGCCAGGCGGCGGGCAGCGCTGGCAGCACGTGCAGTTCGCCGTTGTGGCTCTGCAACAGCATCTCCGCGATGCCCGAGGTGGCGCCGAAGTTGCCGTCGATCTGGAAGGGCGGGTGGAGATCGAACATGTTGGGCGCGAGCCGGTCCGTCCGCACCAGGTCGCGGATCAGCTTGTGGGCCCGGTCGCCGTCCTCCAGCCGCGCCCAGAAGTTGATCTTCCAGGCGAGCGACCATCCCGTCCCGTCGTCACCGCGCAGCTCCAGCGTCCGCCGCGCCGCCTCGTGCAACTGGGGGGTCCCGCGCTTGGTGATCTGGTTGCTCGGATGCAGACCGTACAGGTGGGAGACGTGCCGGTGGGTCCGCTCGGTCTCCACCCAGTCGGCCAGCCACTCCTGGATGTTGCCCCGGGAGCCGACCCGCGTCGGCGCCAGCCGGTCCCGGGCCGCCAGCGCCTGGGTGCGGAAGGAGGCGTCCACGCCGAGGACTTCGCTGGCGCGGGCGACGCCGTTGAAGAGGTCCCGCAGGATCTGGTTGTCCATGGTGGGCCCCGCGCAGACGCTGACGTTCGCGTGGTGGGCGAGTTCCGGAGAGTTCGACGGGTTGGTGACCAGGTGTCCGAGCGTCGGATGGGCGACCAGGGTGTCGAGGAAGAACTGGGCGGCGCCCTTCAGCGCCGGATAGTTCGAGCGGAGGAAGTCGACGTCACCGGTGAACAGGTAGTGGTCCCAGACCAGGGTGGCCAGCCACGCGCCACCGGTCTGCCACATCCCCCACAGCGCCCCGTCGACGACCGAGGCGCCCCGCCAGGCGTCGGTGTTGTGGTGCGTCACCCAGCCACCGGCGCCGTACTGCGCCTGGGCCACCCGGGCGCCGGTCACGGTCAGGTCGTCGATCATGTCGAAGACCGGCAGGAGGCACTCGGACAGGTTCGTCGTGTCGGCGGGCCAGTAGTTCATCGGCAGGTTGGCGTTGAGGGTGAACTTCGAGTCCCAGGACGGAGCCATCTGGTCGTTCCAGATGCCCTGCAGGTTCGCTGGCTGGGTGCCCGGCCGCGAGGACGAGATGAGCAGGTACCGGCCGAACTGGAACAACAGGGCGGAGAACTGCGGGTCGTTCGCCTGCGCGTGCTGCGCGATCCGTACGTCGGTCGGCTGGTCGGCCGCCGCCGTACGTCCCAGGTCGACCGTCACCCGGTTGAACAGCGCCTGGTAGTCGGCGAGGTGTCGGCCGCGCAGTCCGTCGACGCCGACGCCGCGGGCGGCGCTGAGGCGGCTGCGGGCGATGCCCTGGTAGTCGCCGTCGACCTTCCGGAAGTCGACGTAGCTGGAGCCGATCGACACCAGCACCGTCACGCTGGTGGCGCCGGAGACCCGCAGCGTGCCGCCCGAGCTGCTGACCGTTCCGCCCGTCACGGTGGCGTGGGCCAGGGCGAGGAACCGGACCTGCCCGGCGATGCCCTCCATGGTGCCGGAGATGCCGTCGAGGGCGATCGTGGTCCCGTCCGGGCTGGAGACCGTGGTCCGCTGGGGACTGTCGAAGGTGGCGGTGAAGCTGAGGGAGTTGGCCCGGTCGGCGGTCAGCCGGACCACGATCACCTGGTCGGGGGCGCTGGCGAACACCTCACGCTGGTACCGCACGCCGTTCAGCACGTAGGTCGTGAGGGCCGTGGCGGTGGTGAGGTCGAGCGTCCGGTGGTACTCCGACGCGCCGGTGGCGCTGCCGAAGGCGAGGCGGAGGTTCCCCACCGGTTGGTAGGCGAGCTGTCCGGCGGGGCTGCCCAGCATCGCCTGGTTGATCAGATCCTGCGCCGCTCCCCACTGGTCCGCGAAGACCCGCCGCCGGATCTCCGCGATGTTGGCCGCGCCGCGGGTGTTGGCGGAGTCGTACGGACCGCCAGCCCAGACGGTGTCCTCGTTGAGCTGCAGCCGTTCGGTGTCGACGTTGCCGAACACCATCGCTCCGAGGCGTCCGTTGCCGATCGGCAGTGCCCGCAGCCAGTCCGTGCCAGCCGGTTCGTCGTACCACAGGGCGAGGTCGTTGGCGGCCAGGACCTCCGGCCGCGTGGCCGCGCCCGCCCTGGCGGTGGCCGTCCACCCACCCGGCACGATCCCCGCCCCAGCCGCCGCCCCGGCGGCGAGGAACCGTCTGCGTGTCACCTCGGACATGTCGTCTTCCCTTCACGGACTGGAGCAGGTCACTGACTCGGGTGTGCCGAACCGCCGGTGAGCGGGTCGGCGGCCGTACGCCGTCCCGCCTCCCCGTCGGCTGGGATCGGCGCGTTGATCTCGCCTCGCGCGTACGTGTTCTGGATCTGCCACTTCTGGTTGTCGCCGCCCCAGCACGCCCACAACTGCACCTTGGAGGTGGCGGTGTTCGCGTCGAGGCAGAGGCCGGAGTGGACGCCGCGGACGGTGCCGTCGGCGCCCACCGTCCACCGCTGGTTGTCGCCACCGTTGCACGCCCACGTGCCGACCACGGTGCCGTTCGTCGTCCCGCCGCCGTACGCGTCCAGGCACTTCTGGCCCCCCAGCGCGGTGATCTGCCCGCCAGCCGTCAAGGTCCACCGCTGGGCGGCCGAGTCGGCGCAGGTGTACACCTGGACCTGGACGTTCGCCGTGGTCCCGCCGGGGATGTCCAGACAGCGCCCGGTACCGGCGTTGCGCAGCAGGCTGGTCGGGGCCGGGACCTCGCCGTCCAGGCCCCAGCCGTACCTGAGGCGCTCGCGGCCGCTGGCGCTGGGGGTGCTGAGCGTGAGGTCGGTACCGGTGCCGTGCAGCTTCTGCATGGCGTACCAGTCGTCGCCCTGGCCAGCGCGTATCTTCCCGCCCAGCCCAGGCCAGTAGACGGAGCCGATCCGCAGTTCCCGGAGCACCGTGGTGGTGGCGCGGAAGTAGCGCACGAAGTTGTCGGTGCTGGTGGCGTCGTGGTAGTCGATCCCGGTGTCCATCGGGGCGCCGAACTCGTCGACGACCGTGCGGTCGGCGCAGGAGCCGATCGCGTTCCGCAGGTACGTCACCCACTGGTCGTAGGTCTTCGCACCGCTGAAGAACGTGTAGTGGTGCAGCGACAGGAACGTGCCGTCGAGGCGGCGGTCGGCGCACATCGACGCGATGTCGGTGTTCAGGCCGGCGCCGCTGACGAAGACGCGGTTGCGCGGGATCGACGGGTGGCCGCTGATCCAGTCGCTCACCAGGTTCGCCCACTCGCTGGCGCTGTGTCCCGCCGGTTCGTTCATCGGTTCGAAGTAGACGAGGCTGTTGGTCCCGTACCGGGCGAGCACGGTGTTCCACATGGTGTCGAAGGCGCTCGGGTTGACGATGCGACCGCCCTGGGCGGCCACCCCGTCCTCCCAGTAGGAGAGGATGACCTTGAATCCCTTCGCGGTGGCCGCGTCTATCGCGCCCGTGTACGCGCTCCACCAGCTCGTCCCGACGGTGTAGGTGTTGACCGGCAGCCGGACGGTGTTGGCGCCGAGGTTGTTCTCGAAGCCGGTGTAGACGGCGTTGGCCTTCGCCACGACGGTCTGGTAGCTGTCGGAGCCGCTCAGCCCGTGCAGGACCAGCGGTCCACCGTGGAAGTTGTCACCGAGCCGGGCCCAGTTGACCCCGCGGAACTGGGCGGTGTCAGCGGCGGCGGCTGGCGAGGCGCTCTGGGGCTCGACGACCGCGAGGGTGCTCAGCGCGGTCAGGACGCAGGCGAGCGCCCGGGCGAGGTGGCGCTGACGAGGCGTGTGGGGCATGGTCGTCCCTTCCCGGTGGGGGGTGTGGTCACGTCCGTGCTGTGCTGGATCTGGTGGCGCCCGCCGCGGGTGAATCGCGGCGGTCTTCGTTAGCGGCGGCTGGCTTGAACCGTCGCGGTCGCCGTGGCGCCGAACAGCGCCAGGGCGACGATCAGCCGCTCCAGGGGCACCAGTTCGTCGGCGGCCCGGCCGCAGTCCGCGCAGGATCGGGTGTGTCGGGTGATGCGCTTGCGCCACAGCGTGCTCGGTACGCCGTCCCAGCCGCCCAGCGCGGCGGTCAGCCGTGGGCAGCGGGGGCTGGCTTCCAGCGCGGCGAGGAGGGCCCGGCTCAGCTCCAGTTGGTTGCGCATCCGCTGGACGCGCACACCCGCGTGGGCCACGCTCGTTCCCAGCGCCGCCGCGAGCTCCGCCCGCGTCAGTCGGCCCGCGGCCTCCAGCCACCACAGCGACAGCAGCGCCCGGGCGTCCGGGTCGAGCCAGCGACTGGCGCGTACGGTCTTCCGGCGATGACCGGACAGCTCGACGTGGATCAGGGCCAGGTTCTCGGCGTCGGCGTCCGGCGGGTCGGTCACCTCGTCGAGGGGGGCCGTCCGTTCGGCGTCCACCTGCCGCCGGTGCAGATGGGTGCTGATCTGCCGGGTCGCGATCGTGGCCAGCCAGGGCCGGAAGCACTCCGGGGCGCGCAGCGTACGCAGCTCGGGAAGGGCCCGCAGCATCGTCTCCTGCACCACGTCGTCTACGTCCGTCAGCTCGCCCAGTGCCCTGCGCACGATCGCGTACACCAGCGGCAGGTACGTCGCGGCCAGGTCGTCGAGCGCTCGTGGATCGCCAGCCTGTGCGGCGACGACCAGGCGGTCGAGGTGGGCGTGGCCGGGTGGTGATGCTCGGCGGCCCGGTGCGACGGCGTTGACGTCGACGGTGTGGGTCACGCGGTGGACAACCGCTGTCATCGATCCTCCGTCCCCATGGTGTCGAGAGCCCCTTCCGCGGTGGACCGGCGGGGTCCGGAGGTGACCGCGAGCAGCCGCCGACCGGCCCGCTCCGGCCGTATGTGCGGTCCCTCGGGTGCGTGTGCCGGTCGTTGACGGGCCGCGGTCACCGCCGTTTCGTCGATCCGGACGCCCAGGCCCGGTGTGTCGCCGAGCACGAAGGCGCCGTCCTCGACGTGCAGGTCCGTCGCGACGCCGGTCGGTGGCCGCAGGTCCTGCAGTTCGCTGACGAGGTGGTTGGGCACCGACGTCGCGGCGTGCAGCAGCGCGACCGGTGTGTTGCCGATCGGGCTGACCGGCAGGTCGTGGGCGTGCGCCAGCGCGGCGACCCGCAGGAAGTGGGTGACTCCCCAGACCGCGGCCGTCTGGACGACGTCGACGCCTCCCGCCGCGATCAGTGGGCGGAACTGTTCGAGGCCGGTGAGGTTCTCCCCGCTGGCGACCGCCGTGCGTACGCCACGGCTGACGGCGGCCAGGCCGTCGGCGTCCCAGCGCCGGACCGGCTCCTCGACCCAGGTCAGGTCGAGGGTGCGTTCCAGCTCCGCGACGTGGCGTACCGCCTGCTTGCGGTTCCAGGACTCGTTCGCGTCCAGCATGAGCCCTGGCCGCCTCCCGTGCGCGGCCTCGGTCAGTACCTCGCGCACGAGGGACAGCCGGTGCCGGTCGCGTTCGACGTCGAGGCCGCCCTTGAGCTTCGCCGCCCTCAGCCCGTGTTCGGCGTAGACCTGGTAGGTGGCGACGAGTTCGTCGTCGGTGAGGCCGATGTCCAGGCCGGAGGCGTAGGCGTGGACCACGCGGTCGTTGCCGCCGAGCAGCCGCCACAGGGGCTCGCCCACGGCCTGGGCCTTGATGTCCCACAGTGCCGTGTCGAACGCGCCGATCGTGCCGAACACCACACCGGCGTGCCCGGCCTTGAAGGTGTGCCGCAGCATCCGGTCGTAGAGGGCGGTCACCGCGCGCGGGTCCTGGCCGTCGAGGGCAGCGAAGACCGCCTCGGCTTCCACGTGCGGTCCCAGGCCGACGCCGGTGATCCCCTCGTCGGTCTCGACGATGACGACCGGCACGGGCATGACGCCGTCGGCGTGGACGCCGTTGGCGTCACCGACGGGTCGGCCCCATCGCTGCGCCGTCGTCAGGGTCCGGTACCCGGTGATGCGCATGTGTCATCCCTTCGTCGCGCCGGCCGTCACGCCGTCGGCGATCTGGCGCTGCAGGAACAGGTAGGTCACCAGCACGGGTAGCCCGGCGATCAGGACGCCGGCTGCGAAGGTGGGGATGTCGGCGGAGTACTGGCCGCGCAGTGAGGTGATGCCCACCATCAGGGTGCGGTGGTCGGCCGACGGCATCATCAGCAGCGCGATGAGCACGTCGTTCCAGCAGAACAGCGCGTCGAGGATGCCCACCGACAGCAGTGCCGGTGCCCCCATCGGCAGCATGATCCGCCGGTAGACGCCGTACAGGGTGTTCCCGTCGATCCGTGCGGCGTCGACGAGTTCGGTGGGCACCGCCCGGTAGTAGCTCGTCAGCAGGAAGACGGTGAACGGCAGGAACTGCGCGACGTAGGCGAGCACCAGCCCCGGATAGGTGTCGATGAGCCCGCCGTCGGCCATGATCCTGGCCAGCGGCACCATGATCACCTGGAACGGGACGAACAGCGCCGCGAGGCAGACCAGGGTCAGCGCGGACGAGCCGCGGAACCGCACCTGGGCCAGCGCGAACCCGGCCATGGACCCGATGAGCAGCAACAGCGCCACGGCGCAGGTCACCACGATCACGGAGTTGAGGAAGTACCGCCCCATGCCGGCGCTGTTCCACGCGGTGCTGAGGTTGTCCCACCGCAGGGCGCTCGCCACGGAGAACCGGTCGAGGACGTACTCGCGGCGGGTCTTCATCGCGACGTTGGCGGTGAACAGCAGCGGGTAGACCGTCGCCAGGGCGAGGAGCGCCATCGGTGCGGCGACGAGCCATCTGCTCGGGCCCAGGCGGGACATCACTCCTCCCTCCCCGCCCGGCGCAGCAGGCTGACCTGTAACAGGCCCACGACCAGCATGACGAGGAAGAGGACGGTGGACGCGGCGGACGCGAGCGCCGGGCGGCTCATCTGCCCCTGCTGGACCCAGATGTAGTACTCGGGCAGGTAGGTCGACCCTTCCGGGCCACCGCTGGTCATGACGTAGAGCAGCCCGAACATCGAGGTCAGCATCCCGATCATCGTGGTGACGACGACGAACGCGATGGTGCGGGACAGCCCCGGGACGATGACGTGCCGGATCATCCGCGCGAGCGAGGCGCCGTCGACGCGGGCGGCGTCCAGAAGCGCGGAGTCCAAGGTCGCGAACCCGGCCAGGAACACCACCAGCGCCATCCCTGACGTCGCCCAGACGTGCACGCCGACGACGGCGAAGACGGCCACGTCGGGGTCGCCGAGCCAGTCGACCGGGCCCAAGCCCAGGCCACCGAGCACGGTGTTCAGCGGACCGTCGTGGGCGAGGAGCAGGTTGAAGATCGCGCCGACGATCACCGGGGAGAGCACGGCCGGGAAGAAGTAGACGCTCCTGAAGACGCGGTGCCCTGGAACCCGCAGGTAGATGAAGGTGGCGAGCAGTCCCGGGATGGCGACCGCGACCGGCAGCAGCAGCACCAGCAGTCCGGTGTTGCGCAGCGCGGTGCGGAACAGCGGGTCGTCGGTCAGCTCGGCGTAGTTGCCGAGCCCCACCGGGGCGCCGTTGTGTTCGCCGTCACCGGTGAAGGAGAAGTTGACGCCCAGTCCCAGGGGCCAGAGCCGGAGCAGCACGATGACGAGGACGGCGGGAGCGACCAGGACGTAGGGGGCGAGGCGTTCGGCGCGTCGGCCGGGTGACATGGTCTCAGCCCGCCTGGTCGGACGCCGCCAACTGCTCGACCGCCGCGTCGACCGTGACCGATCCGCTGAGCAGTTGCTGGGACAGCCGCCCCATCAGGTCCACGGTCCTGGACGGCAGGGCCACGTGCAGGGCGGGCTTGCCACCGTCGATCTCGGACACGAGGGTGGCGACGGCGGGGCCACCGCCGGAGACGTCCACGGTGCGGTCGGCCGCGATGGCGCCCGCGTCGGCGTAGAACGACCTCAGTGCGTCGGTCGAGGTCAGGGAGCGCACCAGGTCGGCGGCGGCCTCGGGGTCCTTGGTCCGCTTCGCGACGGCGTAGCCGATGCCGCCGTCGTAGGGAAGGCTCGGCGTGGCGCCGGGCGTGACGACCGGCGCCCTCATGACGCCGATGTCGTCGGCGTCGAGGAACTCGGCGAAGTCCTTCCAGTGGCCGACGTCCGACATCAACCCGATGACGTGGGCGGCCTTGTGGGACTGGAACACCGCGAACGCGTCGTTGAACATCGCGGTCGAGTTCGCCCCGTCGTTGTTCAGGCCCTTGTCGTCGGCCTCTTTCCACAGCGAGAAGATCCGCTTGACCGCTGGCGAGGACCAGTCCCGTCTACCCGCGATCCAGTCGTCGTACTCCGTGGGCGACAGGACGCCCGAGCCGAGCCCGGACAGGAAGAACTGGATTCCGATGCCCTCCTTGTTGCCCTGCGCGAGGCACCTGGCACCGGTCGCCTTGGTGAGGGTCCGGCAGTTGGCGACGAACGCGGGCCAGTTGGTGGCGGGCCGCTCCGGGTCCAGTCCCGCCTTCCGGTAGAGCGACTTGTTGTAGTAGATGGGGTGGCCTTGCAAGGTGACCGGAGCGGCGTAGGTCCTGCCGTCCTTGGTGAAGGCCTCCCATCCGGCCAGCCGCTTCCTGTCGGCACGGACGTACTCGTCCAGCGGCAGCAGGAAGTCCGCGCGGTCACGGATCTGCCCGCCCCCGTTGAAGAGCATGACGTCCGGGCCCCTGCCAGCCTGGATGGCCGCCCCGAGCAGGGTGTAGTACTGGTCGAACGGCTGCGCGACGAACTCGACCGTCACGCCGGGATGTCGCCTGGCGAAGTCGGCCTTGGCCTTCTCGACGTAGGAGGACGCTGTGGCGTCGCCGGACTTCCAGTCCCAGACGACGAGCCTGCCCTTCGCACCACCGGACGCCGAGTCCGGGTCGGAGGCGCTTCCGCAGCCGACCGAGACGACGAGCCCGGCGACCAGGATCGCCGACCACCGTGTGCGCTGGTTCATTGCTGCCCCACTCTCCTGAGGTGGCCGGGTGCCCGGCAGTTGAGGCTGAGGAGGAACGCAACTCGTATGACGTATGTAACTCGTATGACGTATGACGTCAACCAGATGCCGTATAGTTGGCGAGCATCCGTGGTATGGCACGGGTCCCCGGGGGGTGTCATGACGGCAGTACCGCAGTCATCCGCGGAGGCCGCTGAGGCCCCCGCCTGGAGTCGGCGCCCGGTGAACCTCGCCGCGGCGGTCACCGCCGAGCTGGTGGAGCGGATCGTCCGTGGAGTCCATCCGTCCGGTTCGCCGCTGCCCCCCGAGCCCGTGCTCTGCGAGACCTTCTCGGTCAGCCGCACCGTGGTCCGCGAGGCGGTGAAGATCCTCCAGGAGAAGGGGCTGGTGCAGGTCCGTCAGGGCGCTGGCACGATGGTCACCCCGCCGACGATGTGGAACATGCTCGACGAGCTGGTCCTCGGCGCGACCATCGCCGAGGACGAGAGCCTGGCCATCCTCGACCACCTCGTCGCGACCCGCCGCGCGCTGGAGTCCGACATGGCCAACGTCGCCGCCCGCCTGGCGGACGCCGAGGCGATCGAGGAGCTACGGGCTCTGGTGGAGCGGATGGACGAACTCGTCGACGACCCCGCCGCTTACCACGAGGAGGACCGGGCGTTCCACGACACCGTCATGCAGGCGTCGGGGAACCGCATCGGCCGTGCCGTGGTTCGTTCGCTGGAGCGCCAGGTCATCGACTCCGCCCGGTACATGGGCCGGACCGGCCGCGCCTTCTGCGTCGCCTCCAACCACGGCCATCGGCGCGTCTACGAGCGGATCGCCGCGCACGACCCCAAGGGCGCGGCCGAAGCGATGTTCACGCACATCACCGAGGCGTGGGTGGTACGCCGCAGCGGGCCGGGCGAGCCGACCCTGCTGGGGCGTTAGCGGCGGGACCGACGCGTTTCCGTCACCGCGGTGCCCACTGCTGGTTGGCGCCGCCGTTGCAGGACCAGAGGATGATCCTGGTGCCGTTGGCGGTGCCGCCGGCGTTGGCGTCCAGGCACAGTGCGGACTGGACGCCGGTGATGGTGCCGTTGGCGTTGACGTTCCACCGCTGGTTGTCCTGGCCGTTGCAGTCCCAGACGATGACCGCGGTGCCGTTGGTGGTGCCGCGTCCGCTCGCGTCGAGGCACTTGCCGCCGTTGACGGTCAGTTGTCCGCCGACGGTGTGGGTCCAGGTCTGGCCGACCGCTCCGGTGCAGTCCTGGAGCTGGGTCTGGGTGCCGTTGGTGGTGGCGGGGGCGGTCAGGCAGCGGCCGGACTGCGCGCCCACGATCTGCTGGCCGGTGGGCGGCGGGGTGGTGCCCTGCGGCCCGGCGGACGCCATCACGTCCTGGGCGCCGGAGGGCCAGTTGCCGTTGGTGACCGTGACGTTGCCGGAGACCACGTTGCCCCGGTCCCCGTTGGTGACGTTCGTGCTGCCGTTGGTCGACCAGTTGTTGGTGACGGTCCAGTTCCCCATGTTCTCGCCGCCCCAGTAGTTGGCCGTCGCCCATGTACCGGTGTTCGCGAAGACGTTGTTGGTCGCCGTGTAGTACTTCGAGCCCTCGTCGAAGTACACCCCGAAGTACCCGTTGGTCCGCAGGCAGTAGTTCCGGCTGATCTGCGCGTTCGGGTTCCATCCGAGGGTGTAGATGCAGCCGCCGTCGTTCATCT
This sequence comes from Streptomyces flavalbus, assembly GCF_042674625.1. Taxonomy (NCBI): domain Bacteria; kingdom Bacillati; phylum Actinomycetota; class Actinomycetes; order Kitasatosporales; family Streptomycetaceae; genus Streptomyces; species Streptomyces flavalbus. The sequence goes on along the minus strand of NZ_JBHTEB010000001.1, from coordinate 7,062,621 downwards.
GCTGCATGACGTCGTGGATGTGGTTGCCGATGAGCCGGTTGTTGGACGCGGTGGTCGGCGTCGTGTAGCGCGGCTGGTAGTCGTACAGGCCGCGGTTGGCGTAGTGGGTGCTGCCGCCCGCGTCGTTGGCGCCCCAGCCGTACCCGATCGACATGCCGGAGTACGGCATGTCGTAGACCTCGTTCTGGGCGACGGTGCTGTTGGTGACGTACGTGGTCAGGACGGATACGACGCCCCGGTAGTCGGCGCCGAGGTCGTGGATGCGGTTGTCGCTGATCGTGATGTCCCGGTTGACCATGCGCTGGTCGCTCGGGTGGTGGGCGTCGGCGCGGACGCCGCCCACGAGGATGCCGCCCGCTGAGCTGCGGGCGATCTCCGACCGGGTCACCGTGATGTCGGCGGCGCCCAGGCCGACGCCGCTGGTGTGCGCGCCCGCGTCGTTGCCGATGCCGATGGCCGTCTGGCCCAGGTTGACGAACCGGGAGTCGCTGAAGGTGATGGTGTGGGCGGCGGAGACCTGCACGGCGGCTGGCATCTGCTGCCAGTGCGGCCGGGCGGCCTCGAACTGCGTGCAGCCGTTGTGGCAGGAGTCGAAGCTGGGCCAGCTCCAGTCGCCGGAGATGTAGGCGCCCGTCTGCTGGTCCGCGTAACCCTGGTTGCCGCTGGGGCCGAGCCAGCTCGTACCGGTGAAGGTGATTCCCTGGAAGGCGACGTGGTGCGCCGGTTCGCTATACGTGCCCCCGACGCTCACCAGTGACTGCAGCCTCGGCAGTTCCACGTCGGCGGTGCTCATGTTCTGCCCGGCCAGGGGGATGTAGTACAGGGCTCCGGCCGTGGGGTTGAGGTACCACTCGCCGGGCGAGTCCAGGAACTCGTACGCGTTGGACAGGTAGAACGGACCGGCGCGGTGGGGCCGCATGAGGGTGTCGTAGCCGAAGTTGTTGTTGTTCCACGCTGGCTGCCGCATCGTGATGAAGTTCGAACTGATGCTCTGCACCGGCGAGTACCGGTCGGTGAAGGAGTTGACGCCCTCCACCTCGATCCGGCTCTGGTTCGCCAGGTTGTTCAGATAGCCCAGCGCACCGCTGGAGAACCTCATTCCGGTGCTGGAGGGCGTGAAGTCCGCCCTGTTGACCTGTGTGCGGGCCCGGGTTGCGACGGCGCCGTCGACGTAGAGCTGCCGGGCGTCGGGACCGGCGGGCACGTCGGCCTTCCAGATGTTCCTGGCCGCGTCGGCCACCGTCCAGCCGGTGACCGCCCGGGCACCGGTGATCACCGGGCGCGCGGACGGGGCGGCCTGCCACACGACCGTGTGACCGCCCGAGCCGGAGTCCTCCGCGGTCAGCCGCAGGGTCTGGGTCAGCCGGTACACGCCGTCGGCCAACTGCACCACGATGTCGTCCGCCATGGCGTCGTTGAGCGAGCGCACCATCGCCTGTGCGACGGGCAGTGAGCACGGCCGCGCGCTGGAACAGTCGGTGCCGGTGCCGGACGGCGAGACGTACACCGTGACGGGAGCGGCGGACGCGGGCGCGGGGGACGCCATCACGGCGGTCGCGGCCAGACCGGCTGTGGCGGCTCCGGTCAGCAGCCGCCTCGGTAGCGCGAGAGGGGTGAACACGTCTCCTCCTTATGGCGGTTCCCGGGCGGGCCGAAGGGGATGACGGCACGCACGCCGGAGAGCCGGGCGGCCTCCGGATCACCGCCCACGGCGATCAGGTGGGGGCCGAAGCGGGTGCGCGCCGGTACGAGCCAGGCCGCGGCGGCGACGGCGAGCAGCAGCAGCAGGAACGACAGCGGCAGCGGTGACTCCGCTCACGCGGGCTGCGAAGCGTCGTGGGCTTGCCAGCGCCGTTCTCGGTCGAATAACCGCGAACTTTCACCGGACGCGATGGCGACATCGCAGCCACGAGAGTAAATGCCTCCATGAACGCCTGGCAATACCAGCGGACATCGCGGCAGGAAATTACTGGCACGCGAGAATCTGTTATCGAATAGGGCCGTCCACCGTCGCGCGCCGAACCAACGGCGATTGATACGTGAAAAGTGTTATGGAGTCGACCGCACCCGATTCATATTGACTGTCGCGATACGCCGCTGCATCCTGGCCCGCAAACCACGGGAGACGGCCGCATCTGGTGTGACTCCCCCCGTTGCTCCGCCGGAAGGGGAGACGGAATGCGTCGCATCATCGTTGTCTTCGGGGCGATAGCGAGCGTGCTTCTGTCGCTCGTCGTCGCCCAACCGGCGTCAGCGGCGCCGGCTTTCCGGGCCCTGGTCTTCACGAAGACCGTGGGCTACCGGCACGATTCGATCCCCGCTGGCCTCGCGATGTTCCGGGAGCAGGCGGCGGCCAACAACTTCGAGGTGGTCCACAGCGAGGACTCCAGCGTTTTCACCCCGGCGAACCTCGCCACCTTCGACGTGCTCATCATGTTCCAGACCTCGGGAATGGTGTGGACCACGGCGGCCCAACGTCAGGCGGTGGAGGGCTACCTCGCCAGCGGAAAGGGCGTCGTCGCGATCCACAACGCCACCGACATGGGCATCGAGGGCGAGTACCCGTGGTGGGACCAGACCATCAACGGCGGCGCGCACATGCCGGAACACTCCCCCGGCGTGCTGGGCGGCACCGCGATCGTCGCGGACAAGAAGCACCCGTCGACGGCCGGTCTGCCGGACCGCTGGAACCGCAGCGAGGAGTGGTACAACTTCGACCGCAACCCGCGCGGTGACGTCCATGTCCTGGTCACCGCGGACGAGCGGACGTACAACCCGGCCCCCGCGCCATGGGTCCTGACCACCCCATCTCCTGGTGCCGCAACACCGGCGGCGGCCGGGTGTGGGCCACCGGCATGGGGCACGCCAGCGCGGCCTACAGCGAGACCCACTTCCGCGACCACGTCCTCGGGGGCGTCAAGTGGGCCGCGGGGAACGAGCCCGGCGACTGCGGCGGCACCGTCTGGAGCAACTTCGACAAGCGCACCCTCGACGACAACACCACGGACCCGATGGCCCTCGCGGTCGCCCCGGACGGGCGGGTGCTCTACGTCCAGCGGGCCGGGCAGGTGAAGATCTTCAAACCGGCCACGAACAGCACCGTGACGGCCGGGACGCTCAACGTGTACACCGGCGGCGAGGACGGCCTCACCGGACTGGCGCTCGACCCCGACTTCGCCAGCAACGGCTACGTGTACCTGTACCACTCCCCGGCCGGAGTCCCGAACGACATCAACCGGGTCTCCCGGTTCACGCTCACCGGCGACACCCTGAACATGTCGAGCCAGGTGACGGTCATCGACATCCCCGCGACCCGGGACCGCACGTTCGCCGAGCCCGGGCACACCGGCGGATACATCGAGTTCGGCCCCGACAAGAACCTCTACATCGGCACCGGGGACGACGTCCCACCGAACCTCGACGCCAACTGGCAGGGCTACGCCCCGCTGGACTGGCGGCCGGGCAAGGCCAACCTCGACGCCGCCCGCACCGCCGGCAACACCAACGACCTGCGGGGCAAGCTCCTGCGCATCCGGCCGTCGGCCGACGGCGGCTACACCATCCCGTCCGGCAACCTCTACCCGCAGGGCACGGCGCGGACCCGGCCGGAGATCTACGCGATGGGCTTCCGCAACCCGTTCCGCTTCTCGATCGACCCGGCCAACGGGTGGGTCTACCTCGCCGACTACGGCCCCGACCGGAACCCTCCCGCGACGAACCGCGGCCCCGAAGGGCTCGTCGAGCTGAACGTCATCAAGGCGCCGGGCAACTACGGCTGGCCGTTCTGCCACGGCGACAACCAGGCCTACGCGCCCTACAACCCGGACACCGGTGTCGTCGGCGCCAAGTTCAACTGCGCCGCGCCGGTCAACAACTCACCGAACAACACCGGCCTGACCAGCCTCAAGCCGATCGTCGCGCCGAACATGTGGTACGGCTACGGCGTCTCACCGGACTTCCCCGAACTCGGCTCCGGCGGTTCGGCGCCGATGGGCGGACCGGTCTACCGCTACGACGCCGCGAACCCGTCCGGGACGAAGTTCCCGCCCTACTACGACGGGGTCCACTTCTTCTACGAGTGGTCACGCCACTCCGTCAAGGAGGTCCACTTCGACTCCGCGACCGCGGTCACCCGGACCAACCCCTTCCTGCCCGCCAGCAGGTTCCTCAAGCCGATGGACATGGAGTTCGGGCCCGACGGCTCGCTGTACCTGCTCGAATGGGGCACCGACTTCTTCGGCGGCAACAACGACTCGGGGCTCTACCGCATCGACTACGTCCAGGGAGGGCGGTCGCCGATCGCCAAGGCCACCGGCACGCCCACCAGCGGGAACGCGCCGTTGACCGTGCAGTTCAGCAGCGCGGGAACCACGGACCCCGATCCCGGCAACACGCTCAGCTACCACTGGACGTTCGGTGACGGCACCACGTCCACGGCGGCGAACCCGTCCCACACCTACACCGCCAACGGCAACTACACCGCCCAGCTCAAGGTCACCGACAACACCGGCAAGACGGCCTTCGCCAACGTGCCGATCACCGTGGGCAACACCGCACCGGTCGTCACGATCACGGTTCCGGCCGACGGCGGAATGCTGGACTTCGGGGACCGTGTCCCGTACAGGGTGTCCGTCTCGGACCCGGGCGGCGCGCCCGTCGACTGCGCCAAGGTGTTCGTCAACCCCGCCCTCGGCCACGACGACCACCAGCACGAGACCACGGACTACCCGGGGTGCTCGGGCACCATCGACACGACGCTGCTCGGCGGGCACCCCGACGGCGCCAACCTGTACTACGTCCTCAACGCCCGCTACACCGACGACGGTGGCCCCGGCGGTGCGGCCCCGCTCACCGGCCACGCCCACGCGATCCTCCAGCCCAAGCACAAGCAGGCCGAGTTCTTCACGGACCAGTCCGGTGTGCAGCTCGTCGAGCAGGCCGGAGCGGAGAGCGGCAAGCGGGTCGGCTACATCTCCGCCAACGACTGGATCGCGTTCGACCCCATGAGCCTGTCGGGCATCACGAGCGTGCGGTACCGGCTGTCGTCGCCGGGCGGCGGCGGATCGATCGAACTGCGCGCCGACTCCCCGACCGGCACCCTCCTGGCCACCACACCGGTACCGAGCACCGGCGGCTGGAACACCTACCAGTCCACGCCAGCCGTGAACACCACCGGTCTCGCTGGCTCGCACAAGCTGTACCTGGTGTTCAGGGGCACGTCGGACAACTGGTTCGACCTCGACTCGCTCACGTTCGGCGGCGGCGGAGTCGGCGAACCGGGCAGCGGCGGCGGCGTGGCCGGTCGGACCTGGACGGTCGCGGCGCAGCACAGCGGCAAGTTCATGGACGTCAGCGGCGCCTCGACCGCTGACGGCGCCCAGATCGTCCAGTGGCCGGGCACCGGCGGCGACAACCAGAAGTGGCAGGCCGTCGACGCCGGTGGCGGCGCCGTCCACCTGAAGGCGGTGCACAGCGGCAAGTGCCTCGCCGTCACGGGCGGGTCCACCGCCCAGGGCGCGTTCCTGCAGCAGTCCACCTGCGACAACGGCAACGCGCAGAAGTTCCTCGTCACACCGACCACCACGGCGGGCGTGTACACGATGAAGAGCCTTCCCAGTGGACTGTGCGTCGACGTCAACGGCGGTTCGACGGCCGACGGCGCACGGCTCCTGCAGTGGGGCTGCCACGGCGGCACGAACCAGCAGTGGCGGTTCACGGCCGTGTAGCGCGTCCGTTCGCCGTCGGCACCACCAGACTCCGGAAGGGCCACCGCTCAGCGGCGGGTGGCCCTTCCGGCGTGCCGTCCGCGGTGGCGGGATACCGACGGTCGGCGGCCGGTGCGGCGAAGCCCTTCCCCGCTGTGCGTCGAGAAGTGGAACTCCCCTATGTCACAAAGGCGTTGACAGGCCCGAGACTGGGGCGAGGGAGGGCACGGTGACTCTGGAACACAGGCGGGATCCCTGGCGGCTGCTGTTGGTCGAGGACGACCTGGAGCTGGTCGAGTTGCTCGGCGGGGTGCTGCGGGACGAGGGGTACGCGGTGGATGTCGCGACCGATGGGCAGCGTGGGCTGCATCTCGGGCTCAGCCGCAGCTATGACGTGCTCGTGATCGACCGGCGGCTGCCGGTGCTGGACGGGCTCGGTCTGCTGCGGCGGCTGCGGTCGCGGCCGGTGCGGTCGCCGGTGCTGCTGCTGACCGGGATGGGCAGTGTGCCGGACCGGGTGGACGGGCTGGACGCCGGGGCCGACGACTATCTGCCCAAGCCCTTCGACCTGGACGAACTCACCTCCCGGTTACGGGCGCTGTGCAGACGGTCGCTGGACGCGACCGACGTGCTGCGGATCGGTTCCGGCCAGTTGTACGTCGGGCGGCGGGAGGTGGTGCTGGCGGACGGTGAGCGGGTGGGGCTGGCGGCGCGGGAGTTCGCGCTGCTGTGGGCGCTGGCCACCCGCCCGGACGCGGTGTACTCGCGGGCGGAACTGCGCCGGACGGTGTTCGAGGAGGCGCACGCGCCGTCCATCGTCGACACCTACGTGTACTACCTGCGCCGCAAGCTCGGGCGCGGGGCGGTGCGCACGGTCCGCGGGGTCGGCTACCGGCTGGGGTCGTTGTGAGGGAGCCGGGGCGGGCGGGAGACGAGGCGGTGCGGCGGGCCCGGCGGCGGATCGTGTGGACGACCGCCGCCATCATCACGCTGCTGATCACCGTCGTCGGCGGGGTCGCGTACACGGTGATGACGCACGCCCAGGACGACCAGGTACGCCGTGAGGTGCGCTATGGCGCCGCGCACAGCGACCTGTCCCGGCCGCCCGCGTGCATGTGGCTGTACGGCCGGGGCGCGGCCGTGATGCCGAACGCGCCGGTCGGGTTCCCGTTGTACGCCGACCTGGACCGGGTGCGGCAGACCCGGGCGCCGGTCGAGCGCACGGTGCGGCGCGCGGGCACCGTCTACCTGGTGCGGACGGAGATGCGGGACAGCGGCGACGTGGTGCAGGCCGTGCTGGACCTGCGGACCCAGCTCGCCGACCGCAGCCACCTGTGGTTCGCGCTGAGCGTGGCCGAGGTGGTGGGGCTGGCCGCGGCGGGCGTCACGGGGCTGGTCCTGGGGCGCCGGGCGGTGGCGCCGCTGGCGGAGGCGCTGGCCCGGCAGCGGCGGTTCGTCGCCGACGCCAGCCATGAGCTGCGCGCGCCGATCACCCGGGCGCACACGCGGGCGCAGGTGCTGGCGCGCCGGGCGGCGAAGGACGGGCTGCCCGCCGCGCACCGGGAGGGGCTGGCGCTGCTGGTGACCTCGCTGGGGCGGCTCGGGGAGGTGCTGGACGACCTGCTGTCGTCGGCGGCCCTGACGGCCGGGCAGACGTGGCGGGCGGTGCGACGGGTGGACCTGGTGGCGCTGGCCCGGTCGGCGGCGGCCGAGGAGGCGGAGCGGGTCCGTGAGCGCGGGCTGACCGTGCGGGTGGACGGGCCGCCGCATCCGCTGTGGGTCGACGGGGTCGCGTCCGCGTTGCGCCGGGCGGTCGGGGAGCTGCTGGCCAACGCCATCGCGCACACCCCGCCGGGCGGCCGGATCGAGATGGCGCTGTCCCGTTCCGGTACGACGGTGGTGCTGGCGGTCACGGACACCGGGCCCGGTTTCGACGCCGGGGAGGCCGAGCGGCTGTTCCGGCGGTTCCACCGGGGCGGTGGCGGCCGGTACGGGCTGGGGCTCGCGCTGCTGCGGGAGGTCGTCACGAGCCACGGCGGCACGGTCGCGGCGACGGCGGGCGGACCCGGGCACGGTGCGCGCTTCACCCTCCGGCTGCCGCAGAGCGCGCCGCCGCCCCCGGCGGTCCCGGAACCCGCGTTCAGGACCTGGCGTGCGTGGCGAGCAACCGTGCCGCTGTCCGGACGTCCGCGTCCAGTGGGCGGTCCGGGTCGACCGGGGCGATCGCGGCGGTGAGGGTGTCGAGGAGGGCGGCGCAGCGGGGGGCGGTGGGGTGTCGGGCGCCGACGTGCACGGCCTGGCGCAGGCCCAGGGCGAGCGAGCCGCACAGCAGGACGAGCAGGTCGGCCATGTCGTGGGCGCGCAGGGCGGCCTGGGTGCCGAACGGGACGATGTCCTGGTTGTGCAGGTTCGTCGGCAGGCTCTGCATGGCGGCGGGGGTGGCGCAGCGGCGGATCTCGGCGACGAGGGCGGTGGTCGCCAACTGGACGCCCTGGAGGCCGTGCTGGGCGCCGGGTTCGGTGGCGAGCATGGGCGGGAGGCCGCCGTTGCGGGCCGGGTCCACCAGCAGGTCGAGCTGGCGTTCGGCGAGGTTGCCGAGCTGGGCGGTGACGGAGGCGAGCAGGTCGGCGGCGAACGCGGCGGGCTGCCCGAAGAAGTTCCCGCCGTGCACCGTCCGCCCTGGAGTGTCCTCCGCACCGGGCAGGAACAGCGGGTTGTCGCTGACCCCGGCCAGGTCCGCCGCGACCACCGTGTCGACGTACCGCAGCGCGTCCCGCGCGGCGCCCAGCACCTGCGGGGAGCAGCGGATGCTGTACGGCTCCTGGAGCGGGCGTTCGCCGGACGGGACCGTACCGGCCAGGTGGTGCCGCATCCGGGCGCCGGTGTCGGCGGCGCCGGGGTGGCCGTAGGCGCGCAGCAGGTCGGCGTCGAGGAAGCCGGGGTCGCAGCCGAGCAGGTCGGCCAGCAGGCAGGTCAGGGCGGTGAGGGCGTGGTGGGCGGCGTGGACGGTGTCCAGGGCCAGGGCGAGGGCGGCGGTGGTGACGGAGGTGCCGTTGACGAGGGCGAGGGCGTCGCGGCCGTCCAGCGTGAGGGGGCGCAGTCCGCTGGCGGTGAGCGCCTCGGCGGCGGGCATCCGGTGGCCGTCGACGTAGGCGTGGCCCCGGCCGCGGAGCGCCTGGGCGGCGTAGGCGAGCGGGATCAGGTCGCCGCTGGCGCCGACGGAGCCGTAGCGCGGGACGGCCGGGGAGAACGTCGTACCGAACATGTCGGCGAGGCGGTCGACGACCTCGGCGGAGACCCCGGACAGGCCCTGGGCGAGGGACCGGGCGCGCACCAGCAGGGCGGCGCGGACGATGCCGTGCGGCAGGTCGGGGCCCTGTCCGGCGCCGAGGTGGGCGAGGGTGTTGTCGCACTGGTCGGCCTCGTCGGCCCGTCCGGCGTAGCCGACGAGGGCGCCGAATCCGGTGGTGCTGCCGTAGATGGGCCGCCCCCCGCCGTCGCCGTCGCGCAGGGCGCGGAAGAGGCGGCGCCCGCGGTCCAGGCGGGCGCGGGCCGCGTCGTCCACGGTGACGGTCAGCGGCCCGGCCGCGCGGCGCAGGACGGCGGGGTCGAGGGGCGCGGTGAGGGTGACGGTGTCCTGGGTGGTCAGCACGTCCGGGACGGTAGGCGGGGAATCTCAGAGGGCTCTGAATTGCGCTGGCTAGCTTCCGGGCCATGGCGCACGACTACCTCATCATCGGAGCGGGCCCGGCCGGACTCCAGCTCGCCGCCTTCCTGGAGCGCGACGGCGCGGACTACATGGTGCTGGAGCGCGGCGGCGGTCCCGGCACCTTCTTCACCCGGTTCCCCCGGCACCGCACCCTCATCTCCATCAACAAGGTGCACACCGGGTACGACGATCCGGAGCTGCGGCTGCGGATGGACTGGAACTCCCTGCTGAGCGACGATCCCGAGCTGCTGTTCACCCGCTACAGCAGACGGTACTTCCCGGCCGCCGACGACATGGTCCGCTACCTGCGCGACTTCGCGGAACGCACCGGCGTACGGGTGCGGTACGGCACCGCCGTGGAGCGGGTCGCCCGGGACGCCGACGGGTTCGCCGTGACCGACGCCACCGGGGGGACCTGGCGGGCGCGGCGCGTGGTGGTGGCCACCGGGGTGCCGCTGCCGAACCTGCCGTCCGTACCCGGCATCGAACTGGCCGAGCGCTACGACACCTTCGACCCCGACCCGGAGTCCTTCACCGACCAACGGGTGCTGGTGCTCGGGCGCGGCAACTCCGCCTTCGAGACGGCGGACAGCCTGATGGAGACCGCGGCCGTCATCCACCTGGTCGGCTCCGGTTCGCTGCGGATGGCCTGGCGGTCGCACTACGTGGGCCATCTGCGGGCGGTGAACAACAACTTCCTGGACAGCTACCAGCTCAAGTCGCAGAACGCCCTGCTGGACGGGCGGGTCCTGGAGATCCGGCGGGACGGGGACGGCTTCCGCGTGCCGGTGGCGTTCGAACGGGTCGACGAGGTGGTGAAGGACCTCCACTACGACCGGGTGATCGTCGCGACCGGGTTCCGCTTCGACGCGTCCGTGTTCGACGGGAGCTGTACGCCCGAGACGGTGGTCGACGGCCGGTTCCCCGCCGTCACCGCCGTCGGGGAGTCGGTGAACGTGCCGGAGCTGTACTTCGCCGGGACGCTGACGCAGGGCCGCGACTTCAAGAAGTCGACCACCGGTTTCATCCACGGCTTCCGCTACTCGGTGCGCGCCCTGCACCGCGAGCTGCGCCGCCGTCACCACGGTGAGCCCTGGCCGGTGGCGGAGCTGGGGCCCGGCACCGAGGGCGCCGTCCGCCGGATCGTCGAGCGGGTCAACCGGTCCTCCGCGCTGTGGCAGCAGTTCGGGGTCCTCGGCGACCTGCTGCTGCTCGCCCCGGACGGCACGCTGCGCTACGCCGAGGAGGTGCCGGTCGGCCATGTGCCGCGGGCCGTGCGCGCGGGGCACCTCGGGGAGGTGGCCGCCCACGCGGTGATCACCCTGGAGTACGGGGCCGACCACGACCGCGTGGACCCCTTCGACGTGACGGCGGGCCGCCCCTCCCAGCAGGACACCTCGGGTCTCGACGGCCGCTACCTGCATCCGGTGCTGCGCTGGTACCGCGCCGGGGAGTTCGTCGCCGAGCACCACCTGACGGAGAACCTGGAGAACGAGTGGGACGACGAGGCCGTGCACCTGGCCCCGCTGCGCGCGTTCCTCACCACCTACCGCGGCGCCCCGGTGGCGCCATGACGCTGCGCGCGCTGCACGACAGGGCCCGCCGGATCCTGGACCCGGTGCGCTACGACTTCGTGGCGGGCGGCGCGGGCGCGGAGCGCGTCCTGGCCGACAACGAGCGCGCGTTCGACCGGTACCGGCTGCTGCCGCGGGTGCTGCGCGGCAACGCGCGGCGGGACACGTCCGTCGATCTGCCGGGTGCCCGCGGGGCCGGGCCGGTGCTGGTCGCGCCGACCGCCTTCCACCGGCTGCTGCACCCGGACGGCGAGCGGGCCACCGCCCGCGCGGCGGCGGCCGAGGGCGCCGTCCTGGTGACCGGCCTGGCCGCGACCGTCGCGGTCGGCGAGGTGGTCGCGGCGGCCCGGGAGACGGTGGCCGACGCGGCGGTGTGGTTCCAGCTCTCCCTGCACCCGCGCCCCGAGGTCACCGAGGCGCTGGTGCGGCGGGCGGAGCAGGCGGGCTGCACCGCGCTGGTGGTCACCGTCGACGCCCCGGTGTTCGGCCGCCGCGCCCGGGACCTGCGCAACGGCTTCACGGACCTGCCGCCCGGCTACGCCGCCGAGAACATGCGGGACCTGCCCGGCGCCCCACCGGGCGCCCTCACCGACATCCCCATGTCCCCGGCGCTGTCCTGGCGGGACTTCGACGCGCTGCTGGCCGCGACGGCGCTGCCCGTGCTGGTGAAGGGGGTCCTGCACCCGGCCGACGCGCTGCTGGCCGTCGCGCACGGGGCGGCCGGGGTCGTCGTCTCCAACCACGGCGGGCGCCAGTGCGACACCGTACCGGCCGCCGTGGACTGTCTGTCGGCGGTCGCCGGGGCGGTCGCGGGCCGGGTGCCGGTGCTGCTCGACGGCGGGGTGCGCCGGGGTTCGGACGTGGCCGTGGCGCTGGCGCTGGGCGCGGCGGCGGTCGGGGTGGGCCGCCCGGTGCTGTGGGGGCTGGCCGCCGACGGGGAGGCGGGCGTGCGGCAGGTCCTCGCTGAGCTGCGGGACGGCTACGACCACACGCTGGCGCTGTGCGGGGGCGGCGGCAACACCGATCTGACGCCGGACATGGTGGTCCGCGGGGACGGTCCGTGGTGAGCGGCGGGCGGGGTCCTGACACCTGGTGGCTGCCGCGTGCCGTGGTGGCGCTGCGGGTGCGCGTCTTCGAGCGGGTGAACGGCGACCGGGCGGTGACGCTGCCCAACGCGGCGTACGGCCCCGAGGTGTTCGAGCGGGTGTACGCCCATCCGGCCGCCAACGGCCGCAGCGCCGGGGCGGGGTTGTCCGACCTGTTCTGGTACTGGCTGGCGCCGGGGCCCGAGGTGCACCAGGAGCACCTGGAGCCCGGGCCGCGCTACGAGGAGGTGGCGGAGACGACCCGGCGCATCCTCGCGGGCGGCTCGGCGGACCTGACGGCGGCGGCCACCCGGGCGGTCGCCGGGGTGCTGGACGCGCTGCCCGCGGACCGGATCAGCCTGGTGCGGCTGCGTGACCTGGTGATGCCCGCCTGGGCGGAGTTCTGCTACGGGCTGGTGTTCCGCGAGCCGTGCCCGCCGCACGCCCGGAAGCTGATCACCGGGCACGCGGAGGACGTGATCACCGCCCTGAAGTGCACGGGGTTGCGGCATCCGCGGCGCCGGGCGCGGCTGACGGCGTACCTGCGGCAGCGGGTGGCGGCCGGTGACGTGCCGCACCGGCTGCCGTCCTCGCTGTCGCCCGAGGAGCGGGTCTTCTACCTCCAGGGCACGTTCTTCAACACGGCGGTGGTGCAGTTGTCGGAGGCGACCGCGCACGTGCTGCTGGCGCTGGCCCGGCATCCGGAGGCGCAGCGGAGGCTCGCGGGCGACCCGGACGACGAGCGGTACCTGACGCACGTACTCGACGAGACGATGCGGCTGTACCCGCTGTTCGGCATCGCGCACCGCGTCACCACGGACGACATCCCGCTCGACGGGCGCACCACGCTGCCGTCCGGCTCGGTGGTGTGCTTCAGCTACCCGGACTACCACGCCGCGGGCTACGACCGGCCGGACGAGTTCGACCCGGACCGCTGGGCGTCGCTGTCCGCCCGGGACGTCCACCACATCCCGTTCGGGGTGGCGGCCAACCGGCCCTGTCCGGCGTGGCGGTTGTCGCCGCTGGTGCTGCGGGCCGCCGTACGGGAGGTGCTGCGCCGCTTCCAGTTGGACTCGCCGGTCGCGCACACCCGGTCCATCCCGCACCGCGCGCCGTGCCTACTGGTCCCGCGCGGGCTTGAGCCCGGGGCGCGCCTCGCGCAACTGCGGCGGTTCCTGCGGGTGCGGGACGGGGTGGAGGACGTCACCCGGGGGGTGCGGCAGCTCGTGCTCGGCACGGTGATGGTGCTGCACGCCCGTCGACTGCGGCTGGCCGCACGGTACTTCGAACGGTTTCCGCCCGACCGCTGCCCGGTGGCCCACGGTACGCGGGACCGGTCCACGGGAGATCACTCCTCGGGAGACAGCGCATGACGCCCTCGGAACTCGCCCCCGCGTTCTTCCTCGCCGTCGTGGTGATCCTCGCCGTGTGCCGGGTCGTCTCGGCGCTGCTGGGGCGGCTTGGTCAGCCGCCGGTGGTCGGGGAGATGCTCGCGGGGGTCGTCCTCGGTCCCTCGGTGCTCGGCGCGCTCCTCCCGGGGGTGGAGGCGGGCCTCTTTCCGGAGGAGTTGCGGCCGGTCCTGTACGTGGTGGGGCAGATCGGGCTTGTGGCGTTCATGTTCCACGTCGGCTGGGACTTCCGGGTGGACCGGCTGCGCGGGGTCGCCCGGTCGGCGGGGCTGGTCTCGGCGGCGGGGGTGCTGGTGCCGGTGGCGCTCGGGGCGGCGCTGATCACCGCCGTCGGGGAGCGGACGGGAACCCTGGTGCCGGGGGTGCCGCTGGTGGTGTCGGCGCTGTTCGTGGGGGTGGCGCTGGCGGTGACGGCGTTCCCGATGCTGGCGCGGATCATCTCCGAACGGGGCCTGGCCGGGACCCGGTACGGGTCGCTGTCGCTCGGTGCGGGTGCCGTGGACGACGCGCTGGCGTGGGTGCTGCTCGCGGGGGTCTTCAGCATCTCCGGGGGCAGCGCGGATCTGGTGTCGGTGGCCGTCGTCGGCTCCCTCGGGCTCGTGGTGGTGCTGGCGGTGGTGACGCGGCTGCACGGCCATACGGTGCGGCTCTCGGAGCGGGTGGCGCCGGAGAGCCTGCTGCCGGTGCTGGTCGGGGCGCTGTTCCTGGTGGCCTGGTACACCGACGAGATCGGGCTGTACGCGGTGTTCGGGGCGTTCAGCCTCGGGCTGGTCTTCCCCCGGTCGGAGCGCCTGGACCACACGGCGGAGACGCTGAAGCCGGTGGGCACGGTGTTCCTGCCGCTGTTCTTCACCTACTCGGGCCTGAACACGGACTTCGCGCTGCTGGCCTCCGGGCCGGTGCTGCTGCTGACGCTGGGCTGTGTGCTGGTGGCGGTGGCGGGGAAGTTCGGGGCGTGCTGGCTGGCGGCGCGGCTGGCCGGGGAGCCGGGGGCGGTGGCGCTGCGGGTGGGGGCGCTGATGAACGCGCGGGGGCTGATGCAGCTCATCGCGCTCAACCTGGGCCTTGCGGCGGGCATCGTGACGCAGGCGCTGTTCAGCGCGCTGGTGGTGGTCGCCGTGGTCACCACGGTGATGGCGACGCCGTTGCTGGCGTGGATAGACCGGCGGGAGCGGGCGCGGGGCGGGGGTCCACGGCGTGCGGCGGCGCCTCAGGTGCGCTGAGCCCGGGCCGCCAGCGCCCGCTTGTCGGGCTTTCCGGCGGGGGTGAGCGGCACCTCGTCGAGGAGGGTGAGCCGGGTCGGGGCGGTGGCCTCGCCCAGTTCGGCCGCCACCAGGGCGCGCAGTTCCGCGAGGTGCGGCGCCTGGCCCGGCGCGGGCACCACGTGGGCGTGGACGGCCTCGCCGGTGTCGTCGTCGGGGACGGCGACGACGTACGCCTCCCTGACGGCCGGGTGGGTGGCGAGCACCCGCTCGACGGGTCCGGCGTAGTAGAGCTGGGCGTTGACGATGACGACGTCACGGGCGCGGCCGGTCAGCCAGAGGCGGCCCGCGTGGTCGAGGTGGCCGATGTCGCGGGTGCGGACCCAGCCGTCGGTGAACACCTCGGCGCTCAGGGCGGGTTCGCCCCAGTAGCCGCAGCCCTGGGAGGGGGTGCGGGCATAGAGCTCGCCGTCCGTGCCGGGCGGCAGGGGCCTCCCGTCGGCGTCCCGTACCTCCAGGTCGACCGGGGGGACGCCCAGCGAGCCGGGTCCGTCGTACGGGGTGGCCATGGAGATCATGCCGGTCTCCGTCTGGCCGTAGCCGTGGAAGACGACGGGTCCGAGCACCTCGGCGGCCTCGCGCAGCCGGGCGGCGTCGATCGGGGAGCCGGAGACCATCAGGGCGCGCAGGGCGCCGAGGTCGGCGGGGCGGGCCCGGACGCTCGCGACGAGCTTGGTGAGGCGGGCCACGGTGATGACGCTGCCGGTGGCGCGGTGGCGCACCAGGCTGTCGGGGAAGGCCGGGGCGTCGGCGGTGACGAGGGTGCCGCCCGCGGCCAGGGCGAGCAGGCCGTACTCCAGCATGACCTGGCTGGCGAGGGTGCCGAAGACGAGGAAGCGGCGCAGGCGCGGGGCGAGTTCGCGGATGGCGGGGGGCCAGCGGTCGGGGTGGGCCGCCCAGGCGGCGGTCATCGCGGCGTAGGTCTGCGCGCACGCCTTGGGGACGCCGGTGCTGCCGCTGGTGTGCAGGAGCCGGGCGACGTCGTGCGGGCGGGCCGTGACGCGGGGGCGGCGGCCGTCGTCCTCGGCGGCGAGCAGGTCGGCCAGGGCCAGGGGCGGGACGGTACCGGTGCCGTCCTGGTCGTCCGGCCGGTCCGGGCTGTCGGTGACCCGGTGGGCGATGTCCGCGCCGGTGAGCAGCTGGTGCCGTTGGTCGGCCGTGAGGCCGGGGCGTACGCCGACGACGCGGGCGCCCACGGTGTGGGCGGCGAGGACGGCGGCGAACGCCTCGGGGGTGACGCCGAGCAGCAGGGCGACGCCGTCGCCGGGGCGCACGCCCCTGGCGCGCAGGCCGCGCGACACCCGCCCTACCAGGGCGAGGAGTTGGGCGCCGGTGACGGTCCGGTCGCCGTGCTCGAAGACGGGGCGGTCGCCCGCCGCGTCGAGGAGGTCGAGGACGGCGCCGGGAAACTGCTCAGCCAAGGCAGGACTTCACGAACGCGGCGAGCGGCTGCCGGTGCACGGCGGGGATGTCCCAGTCGTTCTCCAGGTTCTCCGCCAGGTGGTGGGTGCCCGCGAGGCCGCCGTCGCGGTAGTACCGCACCACGGGGTGCAGGTAGGTGGCGTCCATGGCGTGCTCGGGGTCGTTCTCGCGGACGCGGGGCACGGTGACGTCGAACGGGTCGACGTGGTCGTGGTCGGGCCCGTACTCCAGGTCGATGACGAACCGGTGCGCGGCGGGCCCGAGTCCGCCGTCG
Source organism: Streptomyces flavalbus (assembly GCF_042674625.1). Classification (NCBI taxonomy): domain Bacteria; kingdom Bacillati; phylum Actinomycetota; class Actinomycetes; order Kitasatosporales; family Streptomycetaceae; genus Streptomyces; species Streptomyces flavalbus. Next base: position 7,046,181 of record NZ_JBHTEB010000001.1, on the reverse strand, counting down.
GTGACGTAGTCGAGCGGGACCTCCTCCGCGTAGCGGGTGTGGTCGTCGTGGACGGTCGCGACGTCGCCGAGGAAGCCGAACTGCTGCCACAGCCCGGAGGAGCGGTTGACGCGCTCCACGAGGGCGTCGGCGACGGCCTCGGGCGTGGCGGGCAGGGTGCGGGACGGCCACGGCGTCGCGTGGTGGCGGGCGCCGAGGACGCGGTGCAGGGCGCGCGTGCCGTAGCGGAAGCCGTGGATGAAGCCGTTGGTGGACCGTTTGAAGTCGCGCTGCTGGGTGAGCGTGCCCGCGAAGTACAGGCCGGGGACGTTGACGGACTCGTAGGCGGAGGTCTGGGCGGGGAACCGGTCGTCGATGGTGAGGGCCGGTCGGCAGTCGGCGGCGAACGGCGTGGCGTCGAAGCGGAAGCCGGTGCAGACGATGACGCGGTCGTAGTGGAGTTCGCGGAGCCGCTCGGTGGTCCGGGCGTACCGGAACTCGACCCGGTAGCCGCCGTCGGGCCGCTGTTCGATCGCCTCCACGGTGCCGTCCAGGACGGCGTTCTGCGACTTGAGCTGGTAGCTGTCGAGGAAGTTGTTGTTGACCGCGCGCAGATGGCCGACGAAGTGGGTCTTCCAGGCCAGCTTCAGCGAGTGCGGTCCGGCGACGTGGATGACGGCGGCCTTCTCCATGAGGGCGTCCGCGGTCTCGAAGGCGGAGTTGCCCTTGCCGAGGACGAGGACGCGCTGGTTGGTGAAGGAGGCCGGGTCGGTGTCGAAGGCGTCGTAGCGTTCGGTGCGCTCGATGCCGGGTATGTCCGGTACGTGTGGGAGAGAGACGCCGGTGGCGACGACGAGGCGGCGGGCCCGGAAGGTCCGGCCGGTGGTGTCGCGCGCCAGGAAGCCGTCACCGTCGCGGGAGATCCGCTCCACGGCGGTGTCGTATCGCACCCGTACGCCGGTGCGCGTCGCGAAGTCGCGCAGGTAGCGGACCATGTCGTCGGCGGCCGGGAAGTAGCGCTCGCTGTACCGGGTGAAGAGCAGTTCGGGATCGTCGGTGAGCAGCGAGTTCCAGTCCATGCGCAGGGCGCGTTCCGGGTCGGTGTAACCGGTGTTGACCTTGTTGATGGAGATGAGCTGTCGATGCCGGGGGAAGCGGGTGAAGAACGTGCCGGGGCCGCTCCCCCGCTCCAGGACGACGTAGTCGCGTCCGTCGCGTTCCAGCAGAGCGGCGAGCTGGAGACCGGCCGGTCCGGCCCCGAGGATGAGGTAGTCGCGCACCATGGGCCGGACGCTAGCGGCCCTGGATCAGAGGTCTCTGAGATTGCGGAAATCCCCCCTTGAACTCCCCCCTCCGTCACAGGTGTTGACGCTTGATGAAACAACTCAATAGATTCAGTATCATCGACTCAGGAGACCGGATGACCGACACCGCCCCGACCGCCGCGCCCCGTGCCGAGGTCTTCACGACGTACTCCCCCGCGACCGGTGAGCCGGTCGCCGAACACCCGGTGGCCGGGGCGGCGGAGGTCGCCGACGCCGTCTCCCGGGGCCGTACCGTCCAGGAGGGCTGGGCGGCGCTGCCCGCCTCCCGGCGCCGGGACCGGTTGCTGCGGTGGAAGAAGGCGCTCGCCACCGAACTGGACACGGTGGCCCGCACCATCGCGGAGGAGACCGGGAAGCCGTCCGGTGACGCCGCCCTGGAGGTCGTCCTCACGCTGGAGCACCTGGCCTGGGCCGCCCGCAACGCCGACCGGGTGCTGCGGCGGCGCCGGGTGGGCGCCGGGCTGTTCGCCGCCCACCAGCGGGCCTCGCTGGTGCACCGGCCGGTCGGGGTCGTCGGGGTGATCGGGCCGTGGAACTACCCCCTCTACACGCCGATGGGCTCCATCGGTTACGCCCTGGCCGCCGGGAACGCCGTGGTCTTCAAGCCGTCCGAGCTGACCCCCGGCACCGGCGTGCTGCTGGCCGAACTCTTCGACGCCGCCGTGCCCGGACACGCCGGGCTGCTCGCCACCGTCACCGGACCGGCGTCCACCGGGGAGGCGCTGGCCAGGTCCGGGGTGGACAAGCTGGCGTTCACCGGGTCGCCGGGGACGGCGCGCAAGGTGATGGCGGTGTGCGCGGAGACGCTGACGCCGTTCCTCGCGGAGTGCGGCGGCAAGGACGCGGTCATCGTCACGGCGGACGCCGACCTGGACGCCGCCGCCGACGCCATCGTGTGGGGGGCGCTCAGCAACGCCGGGCAGACCTGCGCGGGCGTGGAGCGCGTGTACGCGGTGCGGGAGATCCACGAGGCGCTGTGCCAGCGGGTGGCCGAGCGGGCGGAGAAGCTGCGCCCCGGTGCCGACGCGGACGCGCCCTACGGGCCGATGACGCTGGCGGGACAGGTCGACGTCGTCGAGCGGCATGTGTCGGGGGCGCTCGCGGCGGGCGCGCGGGCGCTGGTGGGCGGCGCGGAGTCGGTGCGCGCCCCGTTTGTCGCGCCCGTCGTGCTGACCGACGTCCCGGAGGACGCGGCGGCGATGACGGAGGAGACCTTCGGGCCGGTCGTGGCGGTCAACGCGGTGGCCGACGTGGACGAGGCGGTGGAGCGGGCCAACGCCTCCCGCTACGCCCTGGGGGCGGCGGTGTTCTGCCGGAGCGGGCGTGCCGGTGCGGCGATCGCGGCGCGGCTGCGCGCCGGTGCGGTGTCGGTGAACTCGGTGCTCGGCTTCGCCGCCGTGCCCGCGCTGCCGTTCGGCGGTTCACGGGACTCCGGGTTCGGGCGCATCCACGGCGCGGAGGGGCTGCGCGCCTTCACCTCCGTGCAGTCGGTGACCGTGCAGCGGTTCACCCCGCCGCTCGCGCTGACCTCCTTCGCGGTCCCGGCCGCCACCCGGGAGCGCGCGGTACGGCTGGCCCGCGCGCTGCACCGGCGCCGCTGAACAGGCCGCTGAACCGCCGGTCAGGCGTCGAGGAGCGGGGCGAGGTAGCGGCGGGCGAAGGCGCGGGCCTGGTCGTCGTCGTCCATCTCGACACAGCTCACGGGGTTGAGCAGGAAGGACACCGCGACCCGCACCATCAGCTCGGCGACCGGGCGCGGGTCGTCACCGGGACGGCCCTCGGCCTGCTGCGCGCGGCGCAGATGCCCCGTCAGGTACTCGACGGTGGCGGAGAGCGAGGAGCCGCCCTGCACCGTCAGATAGGGCAGCACCAGCTCCGGTTCCAGGCGCAGCAGCCCGCCGAAGAGCGGATGGGCGCGGGTGTGGCGCAGGGCGACCACGAACCCCTCGACGATCCGCTCCCCCATGGTCGGCAGCCCCGCCACCGCGCTGTCGAGCCGCTGGAAGAACCGGCTCAGCTCGCGCAGCAGCGTGTCCTCGACGAGCTTGTCCTTGCTCTGGAAGCGCCGGTAGACGGTGACCCGGGAGACACCGGCCCGTTTGGCGACGTCGTCCACGGAGGAGCGGCGCAGGCCGAGCAGCGTGAACTGCTCCAGGGCCGCGTCGAGGATCCGGCGGGCCACCGGGTCGTCCGGCTCCGGCTGCGCGAGGGCACGGGCGAGCCACGCGGCGTTCGTGTCAGTGCTCATGGTGTTCCTCACGATACCGCCACGCCATCGCCCAGATACCTTGATACATATAGCATAACTATGTATCTCGCTGTCGCAGTGGACACCGGAGGACCTGATGGGCAGTCGTCTCACCGAAGAGCAGGCCGACTTCGTCTCGGCCGTGCGTGACTTCGCCAAGCGCGAGTGCGGCACCCGCGAGCAGCGGGACGCGCTCACCGAGGGCGGCCGGACGGCGCACAGCCCCGAGCTGTACGGCAGGCTGGCCGAGCTGGGCTGGCTCGGGGTGTGCCTGCCCGAGGAGTACGGCGGCGCGGGCGGCGGACTCGCCGACGCCTGTCTGTTCCTGGAGGAGACGTCCTACGGCATGGTCCCGTGCGGCGGCTTCGTCACCACCGTCATCGCCGCGAAGGCGTACGAGGGTTTCGGCACCGAACGGCAGCGGAGCGAGGTGCTCGGCGGCGCCGTGCGCGGCGACGTCCTCGCCATCGCCATGTCGGAGCCCGGTGCCGGGTCGGACGTGGGCGCGCTGCGCTGCCGGGCCCGGCGGGAGCGGGACGGCACCTGGGTGATCGACGGCCAGAAGACGTGGATCTCCAACGCGCACTGCGCCCGGAGCATCCTGCTGGTGGCCCGCACCGGCGAGGACAAGCACGGCGGGCTGACCATGTTCCACCTGCCCACCGACACCCCGGGGATGGAGATACGAGGCATCGAGACCATGGCGGGCCGGGAGGTCAACGACGTCTTCCTCTCCGGTGTGCGGCTGCCCGCGGACGCCGTCGTCGGCCAGGTCGACAACGGCTGGCGGCAGTTGATGGCCGGGCTCAACCACGAGCGGCTCTTCCTCGCCGCCAACATGCTGGGCCTGGCGCGCCGCGCCTTCGACGACGCCGTCTCCTACGTCCGCTCCCGGGAGCAGTTCGGGCGGCCCGTCGGCTCCTTCCAGGCGCTGCGGCACCGGATCGCCGACCTCGCCACCGAGATCGAGTGCACCCGGCTGCTGGTGCGGGAGGTGGCCCTCGACTGCGACGCGCACCCGGACCAGTTGTTCCCGCGCGAGGCGTCGATGGCCAAGCTGAAGGCCACCGAGGTCGCCAAGCGGACCGCCCTGGAGGGGATGCAGATGATGGGCGGCTACGGCTACACCACGGAGTTCGACATGGAGCGCCACCTGCGGGCCGCGGTCGTCTCCACGGTCTACGGCGGCACCAGCGAGATCCAGCGGGACGTCATCGGCAAGACGTACGGCCTGTGAGGGTCCCGTCCGCGTGAAACGGCCGTGGCCGCCACCCTCGTACGGGGCTGGCGGCCACGGCCGTCCGGGGCGCGGGCGCGCTCACTCGCCGTAGAGCGCGGCCAGTGCGGCGCCGTACTTGTCGCGGATGACCCGGCGGCGCATCTTCAGCGACGGCGTCAGCTCGCCCGTCGCCGGGCCCCACTCCTCGGCGAGCAGCTCGTACCGCTTGACCTGCTCGGTGCGGTTGAGGCGGGCGTTGGCGGCGGCCACGGCGCGGTCCACCTCGGCCCGGACGGTGGGGTGCGCGGCCAGGGCCGCCAGCCCCTCGGCCCCGACGCCGTTGGCCGCGGCCCAGGCGGGGGCGGCCTCCGCGTCCAGCACCAGCAGGGCGACCAGGTAGGAGTGGTGGTCGCCGTGCACCATCGCCTGGCCGATCAGCGGGTGCTCCTTGAGGGCGTTCTCCACCAGCGCCGGGGAGACGTTCTTCCCCGTCGAGGTGATGATCATCTCCTTCTTGCGGTCGGTGAGCCAGAGGTAGCCGTCGTCGTCGATCCGGCCGATGTCGCCGGTGGCCAGCCAGCCGTCGGCGTCCACCGCGGGCCGTACCGAGCCGTCCGGCTGGAGGTAGCCGGAGAAGACGGACGGCCCCCGGACCAGGATCTCGCCGTCGTCAGCGATGCGGAGTTCCACGGTGCCCACCGCACGCCCCACCGAGCCGAGCCGGAAACCGGTCTTCGGGCTGTTGCTGGTGGCCACGCCGGTGGTCTCGGTCAGCCCCCAGGCGTCCATGACGGCGATCCCGAAACCGGCCCAGAACCGCACCACCTCGCCCGGCATCGGCGCCGACGCGCTCGCCGCCCACGTCACCCGGTCCAGACCGCCCGCCGCCAGCATCGGCAGCAGGACGTCCTCGCGGACCCTGGCGTAGCGCTCCGCCAGGTCGGCGGGCGGCTCCTCGCCCCGCTCCCGGTACCCGACGTGCTCTCGGGCGACCTCGAACGCCCCGTCGATGACGGCCCGCTGCTCGGCGGGCATCAGCGACAGCACGGCCCGTACGGCGGCGGACAGCTTCTCCCAGATCCTCGGCACCCCGAAGAACTGCGCGGGTCGCACCTTGCGCACCACCTCGCCGACCCGGGTCGGGTCGGCGCAGAGGTAGACGTGCGCGGCGCGGTGGCAGGGCAGGTAGATGCCCAGCATCCGCTCCGCGATGTGCGCGAACGGCAGGTAGCAGATGTGCTCGGCGTGCGGGGGCAGCTCCACCACGGCGTCCAGCGCCAGCGCGTTGGACATCACCTGGCGGTGGGTGAGGACGACGCCCTTGGGCTCCCCGGTGGTGCCCGAGGTGTAGACGACGGTCAGCGGGTCGTCGGGGCGCGCGGCGTCCAGCTCCTTCGCGAACCCCTCGGGCACCGGCGCGTGCGGCAGGTCGGCGTACGGGACGTGGGCCTGTCCCGGCTCCGGTTCGGCCACCACGAGCCGCTCCAGCGGGGTGTCGGCGTCGGTGAGCAGCGGCTCCCACACCGCCACCTGGGCCGCCCCCTCCACGACGGCGAGGCGGGCGCGGCAGTTGCGGGCGATGTGGGTGATCTGCTCGGGCGCCGAGGTGCCGTAGACGCTGACCGGGACCGCGCCGAGGCGGACCAGTGCCAGGTCCGTCAGCCAGTGCTCGGGCCGGTTGGACATCATCATCAGCACGTGGTCGCCGCGGCCGACGCCGAGGGACCGGTACCCGGCGGCGAGGCTGCGGGTGCGCTCGTGGACCTCCGCCCAGCTGAGCGTCACCCAGTCGCCGCCCGGCTCCGCCGACTGCCAGGACAGCGCCGGGAGTTCTGGGTGGGCGTCGGCGTTGCGGGCCAGCAGGTGCGGCAGGGTCCGTTCGACCGGGTCGTCGGGCAGGTCGACGGTGGTGCGGGGTGCCGAGGTCATCGGGGCCTCCTTGTGGGTCGGAGGGGACGTCTCCTCTGGGAGACCGGGGGTCAGACGCGGGGTGGGTCGGTGAAGGTCTCGCCCTTCTCGGCCATCGCCAGCAGCAGCGCGGGCGGCGTGAACCGGTCGCCGTGGCGGTCGGCCAGTTCCCGGGCGCGGGCGACGAAGCCGGGCAGGCCGCCGTCGTAGCCGTTGACGTACTGGAGGACGCCGCCGGTCCAGCCGGGGAATCCGATGCCGAAGATGGAGCCGATGTTGGCGTCCGCGACCGACGTGAGCACGCCCTCCTCCAGCAGCCGGACGGTGTCGAGGGCCTCGACGAAGAGCATCCGCTCCGTCAGCTCGGTCAGGTCGGCGGGCTGCCGTCCGGGGTCGGTGAACTGCTCGCGCAGGCCCGGCCAGAGCCCGACGCGGCTGCCGTCGACGTAGTCGTAGAAGCCCGCGCCAGCGGAGCGCCCGGTCCGGCCGAACTCGTCGATCATGCGGTCGACCACGGCGTCCGCGGGGTGCGGCTCCCAGGTGCCGCCCGCCGCCTCGACCGCGCGGCGGGTCTCCTCGCGGATGGCGCGCGGGAGGGTGAGGGTGAGTTCGTCCATCAGGGAGAGGACCTTCGCGGGGTAGCCCGCCTGGGCCGCCGCCTGTTCGACGGAGGCCGGTTCGATGCCCTCCCCGACCATGGCGACGCCCTCGTTGATGAAGTGGCCGATGACGCGGGAGGTGAAGAACCCGCGCGAGTCGTTGACGACGATCGGCGTCTTGTTGATCTGCCGGACCAGGTCGAAGGCGCGCGCCAGCGCCTCGTCGCCGGTGCGCTCGCCCTTGATGATCTCGACGAGGGGCATCTTGTCGACGGGTGAGAAGAAGTGCAGCCCGATGAAGTCGGCCTGGCGCTCCACGCCCTCGGCGAGGGTGGTGATGGGCAGGGTGGAGGTGTTGGAGCACAGCAGCGCGTCGGGGGCGACCATGTGCTGGATCTCCTGGAACACCTTGTGCTTGAGGGCGGTGTCCTCGAAGACGGCCTCGATCACCGCGTCACAGCCCGCGAGGTCGGCCGCCTCCGCGGTCGGCGTGATGCGGGCGAGCAGCGCGTCGGCCTTCTCCTGGGTCGTACGGCCCCGGGAGACCGCCTTCGCGCACAGCTTCTCCGAGTAGCCCTTGCCCTTGAGGGCCGACTCCAGCGACACGTCCTTCAGCACGACGTCGATGCCCGCGCGGGCGCACGAGTAGGCGATCCCCGCGCCCATCATCCCCGCGCCGAGGACGGCGACCTTGCGGACCTTGCGCGGCTCGACGCCCTGGGGCCGGTTGGCACCGGAGTTGACCGCCTGGAGGTCGAAGAAGAACGCCTGGATCATGTTCTTGGTGACCTGCCCGGTCACCAGTTCCGTCAGGTACCTGGCCTCGATGGCGAACGCCGTCTCCACGTCGACCTGGGCGCTCTCCACCGCGGCGGCGAGGACGTTGCGCGGGGCGGGGTGCGGGGCGCCGCCCGTCCTCTTCTTCAGCAGCGCGGTGAAGGCGGGGAGGTGCGCGGCGAGCTTCGGGTCCGCGGGGGTGCCGCCGGGGATGCGGTAGCCGGGCCGGTCCCAGGGCTGCTGCGACTCGGGGTGGGCGTCGACGAACGCCCGCGCACGGGCGAGGAGTTCGGCCGGGTCGGCGGCCAGTTCGTCGACCAGACCGGCCTCCAGGGCGCGGGCGGCGCCGTACTGGGTGCCCTCCAGGAGGACCTTCCGCAGGGCGTCGGCCACCCCGAACATCCGGACCGTGCGGGTGACCCCGCCGCCGCCCGGCAGCAGCCCCAGGGTGACCTCGGGAAGGCCGACGCGGGTGGCCGGGCCGTCCAGCGCCACCCGGTGGTGGCAGGCGAGGGCGATCTCGTAACCGCCGCCGAGGGCCGCGCCGTTGATCGCGGCGACGACCGGCCTGCCCAGCGTCTCCAGCACCCGCAGCGAGCGCTTGACGCGCATCCCGGCGTCGTAGGACGCCTGCGCGGTCTCCGGCGTGACGGAGATCAGGTCGCGCAGGTCGCCGCCCGCGAAGAAGCTCTTCTTGGCGGAGGTGACGATGACACCCCGGATGGCGTCCCGGTGTTCCGTCAGCCGTGCCGCGACGGCGTCCAGCGAGTCGATGAACGCGGCGTTCATGGTGTTGACGGCCTGGGCGGGGTCGTCGAGGACGAGGGTGACGACGCCGGTGTCGTCCTGCTCCCAGCGGATGGTGGTGGACTCGGTGCTCATGAGGTGACTGCTCCTGGTCTTCCGTCGGTCTTCCGTCGGGAGGGGTCAGACGCGTTCGACGACCGTGGCGATGCCCATGCCGCCGCCCACGCACAGGGTGGCCAGCCCGTACCGGAGGTCGCGGCGCTCCAGTTCGTCGACGAGGGTGCCGAGGATCATCGCGCCGGTCGCGCCGAGGGGGTGGCCCATCGCGATCGCGCCGCCGTTGACGTTGACCTTGTCCAACGGCAGGCCCATGTCCTTCACGAAGCGCAGGACGACCGCCGCGAACGCCTCGTTGATCTCGACCAGGTCGATGTCGTCGATGGTCAGGCCCGCCTTGGCGAGCGCCTTGCGGGTGGCGGGCGCGGGGCCGGTGAGCATGATGGTGGGGTCCGCTCCGGAGACGGCGGCGGAGACGATCCGGGCGCGCGGGGTGAGGCCGTGGCGCTCGCCGGTCTCCTTCGTGCCGATGGCGACCAGCGCCGCGCCGTCGACGATGCCGGAGGAGTTGCCCGCGTGGTGGACGTGGTCGATCTTCTCCACCCAGTGGTACTTCTGGAGCGCGACCGCGTCGAAGCCGCCGAGGTCGCCGATGTCCGCGAACGACGGCTTCAGCTTGGCGAGGGAGTCGGCGGTGGTGCCGGGGCGCAGGTGCTCGTCGTGGTCGAGGACGACCAGGCCGTTGCGGTCCCTGACCGGCACGACGGAGCGCTCGAAGCGGCCCTCCTTCCACGCCGTGGCCGCCCGCTCCTGGGACAGCGCCGCGTACTCGTCCACGTCCCGGCGCGAGAAGCCCTCGATGGTGGCGATCAGGTCGGCGCCGATGCCCTGCGGGACGAAGTTCGTGGCGTGGCTGGTGGCGGGGTCGAGGGCCCAGGCGCCGCCGTCGCTGCCCATCGGGACGCGGGACATGGACTCCACGCCGCCCGCGAGGACGAGGTCCTCCCAGCCGGAACGGACCTTCATGGCGGCCAGGTTGACGGCTTCGAGGCCCGAGGCACAGAAGCGGTTCTCCTGCACGCCCGCCACCGTGTCCGGCAGTCCGGCGGCGATGGCGGCGATCCGCGCGATGTCGGAGCCCTGGTCGCCCACCGGGCCGACGACGCCGAGCACGATGTCGTCGATCGCCGCCGGGTCGAGGCCAGGGAAGCGGCGGAGGGTCTCGTGGATGAGGCCGACGACCAGGTCGATCGGCTTGGTGCCGTGCAGGGCGCCGCTCGCCTTGCCGCGTCCGCGCGGGGTGCGGATCGCGTCGTACACGTACGCTTCGGTGCTCACCTTGGGGTGCCTTCCAGGTCGGGTCTGCGGGAGGACAGCGGTATGTCAGCCGGGGTTCAGCGCAGCAGTGAGCGGCCGATGATCTCCTTCATGATCTCGGTGGTGCCGCCGTAGATGGTCTGGACCCGGCCGTCGAGGAACGCGCGGGCGACCCGGTACTCGCTCATGTAGCCGTAGCCGCCGTGGAGTTGCAGACAGCGGTCCGCGACGCGCTTCTGGAGTTCGGTGGCCCACCACTTGGCCATGGAGGCGTGCACCGGGTCGAGCTGGCCGCGGCTGTGCTCGGTGACGCAGCGGTCCACGAAGGTACGCGTGACGGCGGTCTCGGTGGCCATCTCCGCGATCTCGAAGCGGACGTGCTGGAGCCGCGCCAGCGGTCGGCCGAACGCCTCGCGCTCCTTCACGTGGCCGGTGGTGACGTCCAGGATCTCCTCGGCCGCGGCGGCGGCGCCGACCCCGATGGCCAGCCGTTCCTGGGCGAGGTTGCCCATGAGGTAGGTGAACGCCTGGTTCTCCTCGCCCAGCAGGTTCTCCTTGGGCACGCGCACGTCGTGGAAGAACAGCTCGGCGGTGTCCTGGGCCTTCTGGCCGATCTTGTCGAGGTTGCGGCCCCGCTCGAAGCCCGCGGCGCCGCGCTCGACGACCAGCAGGCTCTGCCCGCCGCTGCCGCCCTCGGGGGTGGTGCGGGCGACGACGATCACCAGGTCCGCGAGGACGCCGTTGGAGATGAACGTCTTGGAGCCGTTGAGCAGGTAGTGGTCGCCCTCGTCGGTGGCGGTGGTGCGGATGCCCTGGAGGTCGGAGCCCGCGCCGGGTTCCGTCATGGCGATGGCGGTGACCAGGTCGCCGGAGGTGAACCCGGGCAGCCAGCGCCGCTTCTGCTCCTCGGTGGCGAGGCGGGTCAGGTAGGGGCCGACGATGTCGTTGTGCAGACTCAGGGCGAGTCCGGAGGCGCCCGCGCGGGCGAACTCCTCGATGAGGACGGCGCTGTAGCGGAAGTCGTCGGTGCCCCCGCCGCCGTACTCCTCGTCGACGGCCATGCCCAGCAGGCCCTGGCGGCCCGCGGAGCGCCACACCTCGCGGTCGACGACGCCGTCCTTCTCCCACCGGTCGTGGTGCGGGAGCACCTCCTTGGCGAGGAAGGTCCGCACGGTCTCGCGGAACGCCTCGTGCTCGGGGCCGTACAGCTCTCGGGGCAGGGTCACAGCCAGCTCCTCACGCGTTCGGTCAGCCGGGCGGGCTCGGGTCCTACGGGGGTGATGTTGAGCATGGTCACGCCCGCCTCGCGGAACACCTCGACGCGGTCGCGGACGTAGCCCTCGGGGCCCGCCAGGCAGAGCTGTTCGAGGAGTTCGGCGGGTACGGCGGCCTCCGCGTCCTTCTTGCGGCCCGCGAGGTAGTGCTCCTGGATGGCGGCGGCCTCGGCCTCGTAGCCGTAGGAGCGGACCAGGTCGTGGTAGAAGTTCCGGCCGGGCGCGCCCATGCCGCCGACGTACAGGGCGACGGTGGGCCGCATCAGGTCGCGGGCGGCCTCGGCGCCGTCGCCGATGGCGAGCGGTCCCCCGGCGACGACGGACAGCGGGCCGAGCGCCGGGTCGCGCCGTGCGGTGCCCTCGGCGAGGGCGTCGCCCCAGACCTTGGCGGAGTGCTCGGGGACGTACAGGAACGGCAGCCAGCCGTCCGCGAGTTCGGCGGTCATGCGGACGTTGGCGGGGCCGAGCGCGGCGACGTACACCGGGATGGTGTCGCGGACGGGGTGGTTCAGCAGCTTCAGCGGTTTGCCGAGGGTGCCACCCTTGTCCGGGGGCAGCGGCAGGTCGGTGATGCCGTGGTGTTCGATGACCTCGCGGCGCCAGATCCGCCGGGACAGCTCGATCACCTCGCGGGTGCGGCCCAGCGGGCGGTCGTAGCGGCGGCCGTGCCAGCCCTCGACGACCTGCGGGCCGGAGGCGCCGACGCCGAGCAGGGCGCGGCCCCCGGTGAGCGCGTCGAGTCCGGCGGCGGTCTGGGCGATGAGGGCGGGGGTGCGGGAGTAGACGTTGAGGATGGCGGAGCCGATCCGCATCCGCTCGGTCTTCGCGGCGAGGTATCCCATGACCGTCGGGGAGTCGAAGCCGTACGCCTCCGCCACCCAGACGGCGTCGAGCCCCGCGGACTCCAGGGCGGCGGCCTGGTCCGCGGCGGCGCGTGGGTCGGCCGCGTAGGTCAGGGGTGAGGACAGTTCCATCAGCGGGGGTCCTTCAGCAGTTCGGGTACGTCCCAGTCGCGGGCCACGTCGGGGGTGTGGGCGCCGGGGACGGCGGGCGGGCGCCGGAGGGTGCCGGGGGTGTCGGAGAAGCGGGGGGCGGGAGCGGGCTGGGTGACGCCGTACGCCTCGGTGTAGGTGCCGCGCTCGGTCAGGTGGCCGTGGGCGGATGCCTCGCGCAGGGAGAGGACGGGCGCGACGCACGCGTCCGTGCCCTCGAAGCGGGCCGTCCACTCGGCGCGGGTGGCGGTCTTGAACCGGGCGGTGAACAGGGCGCGCAGCTCGGGCCAGTCGCGCGGGTCGGCGCGGTCGGGCAGGTGCGCGGCGTCCAGGCCGAGCAGGTCGACGAACTCGGCGTAGAACCGCGGTTCCAGGGCGCCGACCGCCATCCAGCCGCCGTCGGCGGTCTCGTAGACGGCGTAGTAGGGGCAGCCGCCGTCGAGCAGGTTGTGGCCGCGGGCGTCCCGCCAGGTGCCCTCGGCGAGCATTCCCCAGAACATGGCGGTGAGGTGCGCGGTGCCGTCCACGATGGCGGCGTCCACGACCTGGCCGCGGCCGGTGGCGCGGGCGGTGAGCAGTGCCGCGAGGACGCCGGTGGTGAGGTAGAGGGAGCCGCCCGCGTAGTCACCGAGGAGGTTGACGGGGAAGACGGGGCGGCCGTCCGCGGTGCCGATCATGGAGAGGGCGCCGGTGGTGGCGATGTAGCCGATGTCGTGCCCGGCGGCGGTCGCGAGGGGTCCGTACTGGCCCCAGCCGGTCATCCGGCCGTACACCAGGGCCGGGTTGGCGGCCATGCAGTGCTCGGGGCCGACGCCGAGGCGTTCCGCGACGCCGGGCCGGTAGCCCTCCAGGAGGATGTCGGCGCGGGCCGCCAACGCGCGGACGGCGTCCGGTCCTTCGGGTGTCTTGAGGTCGACGAGGACGGAGCGCTTGTTGCGGTTGGTGACGTCGCGGGCGGGGTCGCCGCCGAGCGGTGGGCGGCCGGGGCGGTCGACGCGCACCACGTCGGCGCCCAGGTCGGCGAGGAGCATCGCGGCGAACGGTCCGGGACCGATCCCCGCCAGCTCGATCACTCGCACGCCGTCCAGCGGTCCCGCCACGGCGTGGCCGGAACGGTCGGTGGAGTTCTGGCTCATGGGTTCCCTTCTCGGTGAGGGACGGGCGCAGGCGCCGCCAACCGGAGAATTACTGAGCGTTCGCTAAAACGTAGGAGTGCGGTGCCGGTCGGTCAACTCCCCGTGCTGGACTTGTTTTTGTCAGCGATAACCGGGAAAGTTACTGAGAGTCGGTCACCGGATGCCGGGCCTGACTGATCGATCGCTCAGTATCCGGAAGGGGGCGGGCCGGACGCACCGCCGTACGATGTCGCCGATCGCCGCCCGTCCCGAGGAGAGTCCTTGAACACCGCGCCGAGCCAGGACACCACCCCACCGGCGGAGCACTGGCGCTCCTACGAGCCGCTCGAACTGCACGCCATCCTGATGGGCGCCATGGAAGCCTTCAACGAGCACGGCTACCACGGCACCTCGGTCAGGGACATCGCCGGTCGGGTCGGCGTCACGGTGCCCGCGCTGTACTACCACTACGAGAACAAGCAGGCGCTGCTCGCCACGCTCCTTGAGACGTCCATCAAGGACGTCCTGGACCGCTGCCGGGCCGCGGCGGCGGAGGCCGGGGACGATCCGCTGGCCCGGTTCTGCGGCATGGTCGAGTCGATCGTGCTGTACATGGCGCACCGGCAGCAACTGGCCTTCCTGGACACGGAGATACGCAGCCTGGAGCCCCAGAACCGGGCGCGTTACGTGGCCCTGCGCGACTACCTGGAGCACATGCTGCTCGACACGGTCGAGGCGGGCCGCGCCCAGGGCGTGTTCACCACGCCGATCCCCGCCGACGCGGTGCGCTCGGTGCTGGTGATGTGCCAGGGGGTCGCCAACTGGTTCCGGGAGGACGGCCCGCTCACCGCCGAGGAGGTCGCCGAACGCCATGTGCTGCTGGGCCTGAGCACCGTCGGCCACCCCGGCGCGGTCACCGGCGAACTGGCACTGCCGCTGGCACGGCACGCCGCCCTCCGGGGTCCGGTCCCCCGCACCCCGGCTTCACCCTGACGCCGTTCCCCTCCCGGGGACGGCTCCCACGAGAGGACACCCCCGCATGGACGTGTTCGAGGCCCGCGCCCGCTTCGAGGAGCTGCGGGAGCGGGACGGTCTGGTCGATCCCGCCGAACTGGACGAGATCTGGGCGGCGCTGGCGACCGTCCGCGCCGAGGAGATACTCGGCGAGTGGAAGGGCGGCGAGTTCCAGACCGGCCATCCCCTCAACGGCGAGCTGGCCAAGTCGGACTGGTACGGCAAGACGTTCGTCTCCGTGCACGACGCCAAGCCGCTGATGTGCCGCGGGGCGGGCGGGGAGCTGTACTCCAACGTGGAGCTGGGCAAGGGCGAGGCGAGCCTGTGGAACGTGGAGTTCCGCGGGGAGACGACCGCCACGATGGCCTACGACGGCCGACCCGTCTTCGACCACTTCAAGCAGGTGGACGACACGACCCTGATGGGGATCATGAACGGCAAGGGCATCCCGGCCGAGGGGCCCTTCTACTACTTCTACCTCGAACGCGTTCCCGGAGAGGCCGCGTGAGACGCGTCCGTGCCGCGGTCGTCGAGGCGCCGGGCGCCCCGTTCACCGTACGGGACGCGGACCTTGAGGACCCGCGGCCCCGTGAGGTGCTGGTGCGGCTGGCCGCGGTCGGCGTCTGCCACACCGACCTGGGGATGCGGGAGACCTGGCCCCGGCATCTCACCCCGATGGTCTTCGGCCACGAGGGCGCCGGGCGCGTCGAGGCGGTCGGGGCGGAGGTGACCGGCCTCGCGCCGGGGGACCACGTCTGCCTCACCTTCGCCAGTTGCGGCGGCTGCGACCAGTGCGCGGCGGACCACCCGGCCTACTGCCGTGCGGCGCGGGCGCTGAACCTCTCCGGTGGCCGCGCCGACGGCAGCAGCCCGCTCTCGCTCGACGGCACTGCGCTGCACGCCGGTTTCTTCGGCCAGTCCAGCTTCGCGACGTACGCCGTGGTCGACGCGCGCGGGGTGGTCAAGGTGCCCGGCGACCTGCCTGCCGAGGTCGTGGCGCCGCTGGGCTGCGGGGTGCAGACCGGCGCGGGCACGGTGCTCAACCGGCTGCGTCCGCAGCCCGGCAGCTCGCTGGTCGTGCTGGGCGCGGGCGGGGTCGGGCTGAGCGCGCTGCTTGCGGCGGTGGCCGTGGGCTGCGACCCGGTGGTGGCCGTCGACCCGGTCGCCTCCCGCCGCGCCCTGGCCGTGGAACTCGGCGCCAAGGCGGCCCTGGCCCCCGGCGACGGGCTGGTCGCGGCGGTGCGGGACCTGACCGGCGGCGGGGCGCACCACGTCGTGGAGACCACCGGCCGTCCGGAGGTGGCCCGGCAGGCCGTCGGCGCGCTGCGCCCGCGCGGCGCGCTGGCCCTCCTCGGGCTCGGCGGTGAGGTCACGTTCGACGTGATGGGGCTGCTCGCCAAGGGCGTCCGGGTGCACGGGGTGATCGAGGGGGACTCCGACCCGGGCCGTTTCGTCCCGGAGCTGGTCGGGCTGCACCGGCGCGGGCTGCTGCCGGTGGAGCGGCTGGTCACCACGTTCCCGTTCGAGGAGATCGGCGCGGCGGTGGCCGCGATGGCGGACGGCGGCGTGGTGAAGCCGGTCCTCACCTTCGGCTGACCGGCAACCGCGGTACCGGGGCCGGTGTCCCGGGGTCTGATCACGGGGCCCGGCCCCTGACGGCCTGTGATTGACTGACCGCATGGCCTCCGCCTCCCCGTCCGCCCGCTCGACCGCGACCGGTGATCCGACCGCGGCCACCCGGCCTCGCGACCGCAGGCAGCACATCGTGGACGCGGCCGGTCGGGTCTTCAGCGAGCGCGGGTACCACAAGGCGTCCATGGAGGAGGTGGCCGCCGGGGTGGGGATCACAGCGGCGGCGCTGTACCGGCACTTCCCCAACAAGTACGCGCTGTTCGCCGAGTGCGCGCAGGTCATGGTGGACCGGCTGGTCGCCGCGCTCGACGAGGTGCCGCCCGGGGCGCCGCTGCCGGACGTGCTCACCCCGGTCACCCGGGTCACCCTCGCCCACCGGGCGTCGGGGGGCGTGTACCGGTGGGAGGCGCGGTACCTGAACGGGGCGGACCGCCGCCGACTGGGGACGCGGTTCGCCCGTCTCGTGGGACGGGTCGACGAGGCGGTGCAGCGGGAACGGCCCCTGCCCGACCGGCGGTTGCGGGCCGTCGCGGCGCTCGGCGCGATCGGGTCCATCACCATGCATCGCACCTCCATCGCCCAGCGCCGGGCGGAGGACCTGCTGCTGGCGTCCGCGCTGCGGGTGGCCGCGACCGACCCGGCGGCGGGCCGTGCGGGCGCGCACTCCGTCGAGCTGCCCGCCCGGCCGGTGCCGCGCACCCGGCGCGCGGAGATCCTCGCGGCGGCCATCCCGCTGTTCGCCCGCGACGGGTTCGCCAACGTCACCAACGGGCAGATCGCGGAGGCGGTGGGCGTGACGCCGTCCGCGCTGTACCGCCACTACCCCGGCAAGATCGACATCCTGGCGGCGGCCTGCCTGCAGGCGGCGGGGCTGCTGGCGCAGGGCGTGGAGCAGAGCCTGCGCGAGGTGGCCGACCCGCACGAGGCCGTGGTCGCGCTGGCGGCGACGTACGTGGCGTACAGCTTCGAGTACACCGAGCTGAACAGCGTCGCCGAGGCCGAGCTGGCGGGGCTGCCGACCGGGCTGCGGCGGCCGGTGGTCCTGGCGCAACGGGAGCACATCGCGGTCTGGGAGCAGCAGTTGCGGCTGGCCCGCCCGGAGCTGGACCCACGGCAGGCCCGGGTGCTGGTGCACGCCGGGTTCGGGGTGGTGGTCGAGGCGGGCCGCACCCTGCGGTGGCGGGACCGCCCCGACCACCGCGAGGCCGTGACGGCCCTGCTGGTGGCCGCGCTGGGCCTGTGAGACGACGGCTTGACGACCCTAGGCCGCCCTGTTGCCGGTGGGAATGGTGATGGGGGTGGTGGTGCCGGAGGAGCCCTTGTTGAGGAACAGCATGGCCAGGGCCCGGACGAACTGGTCGAACATGTAGAAGGTGCCGGGCATGACGGGCGACAGGCCCTCGCGGAAGAGGATGAACGCGGGCCACGCCGTGCGCACCAGGGCCGCCGCCGCGTAGTCGCGCTTGAGGCCCAGCCAGTCGCCGACCTCGTTGCTGAGGACGTAGCGCACGAACTCGTTGAGGAAGCCGCGGGTGACGCCGAGGTCGACCTGCGCGGTCAGGCCGAGGAGGTCCTCGGCCAGGGCGATGCCCTCGGTGGACGGCGTGAGGATCGGGGTCAGCACCCGCGCCGACTGCGCCTCGGCCTCCGCCCAGGTCTTCGGGATGTGCTCGTACGGCACCCCGAGCAGGTGGATCGCGACCTGCCAGGAGTGCAGGAACGCCTCCTGGTCGGCGGCCGGGTACGGGATCTTCCAGTCGAGCAGCTTGCGGTGGACGTAGGTGCCCAGGCTGTGGAAGGTGACGAGGATGTCGGCGGCGCTGATCGGGACGGACTCGTCGGCGACCGCCCGCCAGTGCGGTGACCGCGGCAGCAGGTGGCGCACGGTGGCGTGCACGACGCGGGTCTTGTTGGCGGTGACGACGAACTGCCCCGTCGGCTTGAAGGCGCCCAGCTCGGACAGGTCGTAGCCGAAGGTGAACGTCTTGGCCGCGCGGTCCTGCATGTCGGCGCCGCCCGCGGACCAGTAGACGCTCTTGGCCTCGCGGGGGATGACGGTGCTCATGATGCCGCTGCCGAGGCCGTACAGCATGAACAGGTAGGTGTCCCGGCGCCGGTTGAAGTCGGCGGCGCGGTCCAGTTTGGCCTGGTCGGCCCAGGAGGGCAGCCGGTTCACCTGCTGGAGGTACGCGGTGAAGTCGGCGGGCAGGCCGGTGGGCAGCGGGTCGTTGTTGTTCACCCACGACGCCCATGCCTTGTTGATCGCCGGGACGTGCCCGCCCTCCAGCATCCTGACCATCAGCGGATCCGCCAGGTCGTCCCAGATCCACTCCGGGCCGGTCCCGGCGGCGGCCGTGGCCGCCGAGCCCGTCGACGCCCACGCCCGCGGGGTCGCCACGCCCACGAGGCCGAGTGCCACGCCGAGCGAAAGAGCCTTGCGCCTACTGAGGTTCTCCATTGACTTACCTGCTTCCCTGGTGGGGCAGAGGGTCTCAAATGCCGCCATGAGCATGGCTGTTGCTCCATCGGCGCGCACTGAGCCGCGTCGCACGGATGTGATTTCCGATTAACATAGCGAGGGCCGTGGGCGTCGGCAATGGTGGTGACGGAGGCTCGTCGCGGCCAACTTCAATACGGGGTGCGGCGAACAGGCCGTACTGTCGGACCGTTGCCGAGGAGGAGGTCTGATGCGCAGCGTGACCTATTCGATGAACGTCTCACTCGACGGCTACATCGTCGGGCCGGACGGGAGCTTCGACTGGTCGGAGCCCGACCAGGACGTGTTCCGCCACTGGATCGAGGAGATCCGCGGGGTCGACGTCCATCTGCTGGGGCGGCGGCTGTACGAGACGATGCTGTTCTGGGAGACCGCCGCCGAGGACCCCGCCCTCGACGACGACCAGCGGGAGTGGACCGCGCTCTGGAACCCGCTGCCGAAGGTGGTGTTCTCCAGGACGCTGTCCAGCGTGCGGCAGAACGCCCGGCTGGCCACCGGTGGCCTGGCGGAGGAGATCGAGCGGCTGCGGAAGGAGCCGGGGCAGGGCGAGATCGCGATCGGCGGCGCGACCCTCGCCCACCAGGCGGCCGAGCTGGACCTGATCGACGAGTACCGGGTCATGGTCTACCCGGTGCTGGTCGGCGGCGGTACGCCCTACTTCCCGCGGCACGAGCGGCGGGTGGACCTCGACCTGGTGGAGACCCGCACCTTCAACTCGAAGATCGTCCACCTCCGTTACCGTGTGAGGCGCTGACCGATCTCGAGGAGCGCGCCCGTGTCCACCACCCCCGCGGAGCCCAGTGGCGGACGGGCCTCCTGGGCCCTGCTGCTCGTCCTGTGCGGCACGATCTTCCTTGAGGGCAGCGACGTCGCCATGCTGGCCGTCGCCCTCCCCACCATCCGCGCCGACCTGGGTCTGGGCACCGGCACCGCGGCCTGGGTGATGAGCGGCTACGTCCTCGGGTACGCCGGTTTCACGCTGCTCGGCGGGCGCGCGGCCGACCTGCTGGGCAGGCGGCGGATGTTCCTCGGCTGGCTCGGCGTCTTCCTGGTCTTCTCCATGCTGGGCGGCTTCGCGACGAACGGCTGGATGCTGGTCGTGGCGCGGTTCGTCACCGGGGTGGCGGCGGCGTTCATGACGCCCGCCGCGATCTCGATCATCACCACGTCGTACCCGGAGGGGCCGCGGCGCGAGCAGGCCCTGCTGGTGTTCGCCGGGGTCGGCGCGGGCGGCTTCTCCACGGGACTCGTCCTGGGCGGGGCGCTGACCGAACTCGGCTGGCGGTGGGTGTTCTTCGCCCCGGTGGTCCTGGCGGGCGCCATACTGCTCGCCGCGTTCCGGCTGGTCCCGGCCACGGCACGCCCCGCGCCCGCCCGGCACGGCTACGACCTCCTGGGCGCGGCCACCGTCGCCGCCGCGATGCTGCTGGTCGCCTACGGCATCGTCCGCCTCGAACACGGCGGTGAGGGGCTCGGGCTGACCGTCGGCGTGCTCGTCACCGGTCTCGCGCTGGTGGCGGTGTTCGTCGCGGTCGAACGGCGCGCCACGGCACCGCTGGTGCGGCTGGGGATCTTCCGCAGGGCGGCGCTGGTCCGGGCCAACGTGGGGGCGCTGCTCTTCCTGGGCGCGTTCTTCGGCTTCCAGTTCATCGTCACGCTCTACCTCCAGGAACTGCGCGGCTGGTCGTCCCTCCAGACGGCGGTCGCGCTGGTCGTCATGGGCTGCGACGCCGTGCTGGCGCCCACCGTGACGCCGCGCCTGGTCAGGCGCTACGGCAACGCCCGGGTGATCCTCGGCGGCTTCCTGCTGGCGGTCGTGGCGTACGGACTGTTCCTGCCGGTCGGCCTGGACTGGCCGTACGTGGCGATGTTCCCGAGCCTGCTCATCGCGGGCGCCGCCTTCGCCTGCGCCTACGGCCCCCTCTCCATCACGGCGACCGACAGCGTGGCCGAGGAGGAGCAGGGGCTCGCTGGGGGGCTGCTCTACACGTTCACCCAGTTCGGCTCGGCGGTCGGGATCTCCGCGGCCACGGCTGTGTACGGGGTCGCCGCCGCCGGTGGCGACGGCTCACCGGGCGCGGTGCTGGACGCCTACCGCACGGCGCTGGTCGTGCCCGTGGTCATGGTGGCGCTGGGCGCCGTGGTCTCCGCCTTCGGCCTACCCGGCCGCCCCACGAACCGCCCGACGCGGCGCGCGCAGGGTGAGGGCGGTGACTCCACCGAGGGCGCCGGTCGCGGCGAGACGCAGCGCGCGGTGCCGTAGCGGCGGGGCCGGACGGGGGGTGGGGCCGGTGGTGTGGTCGCGGGCGTTCCCCACCCCCTCGGCGAGGCGCAGGGGCCGGCGGCCGGTGTGCGCGTCCTTGGTCTGGGTCCGGCAGGAGAAGCCGTCCGTTGGTCAAGCGCGCGTCAACTCACTTGTGCGCGAGGTCTGGACAGTCCCCTGAGGGCGTGTTGTCATTCCGCTGGCCCGGTTTTCCAACGTTGGAAGGACGCGGGGGAAGGCCGCGCTGGACGTCCACGCCCGCTGCGCGAGGAAGGGTTCCATGACAAGGACGACAAGACGCCGATCAGGTGCGAGACGGCCCGGACGACCACTGCGCTCACGGGGCGCGGTCTGGGCCCTGCTGACCGCCGCGGCCCTGGTACTGCCCACCACCGCCCTCACGCCCGCCGCGTCCGCCGCCGGGACGACGACCGCCGCTGGCGGCGCGTCCGTGCGCGCGGCCGCCGAACAGGCCCCGGTCCAGGTGCACGGCCTGAAGGGCGAGTACTTCCGGATGTCGGCGCCCGGCGCCCGGGACTTCGCCGTGCTCGGCGGCACCGTGCTCGACCCGCAGATCAACTTCTCCGGACTGACCGGCACCTTCCAGGAGCTGACCGGGCAGACCGAGCACACCACCGCCCGCTGGACCGGCCAGCTCACGGCACCGGAGACCGGCGACTACACCTTCTACGCCATCGGGGACAACGGCTTCCGGCTGTTCGTCGACGGCGAGCCGGTCATCGACCACTGGGAGCCCGACTGGGACCGGGAGCAGACCAGCGCGCCCGTCCACCTGACCGCCGGTGAGCGGCACGAGTTCCGGCTGGAGATGTTCCAGGACCTCGGCGGCGCGAACATGTACCTGCGCTGGTCGACCCCGACGCTGCCCAAGCAGATCGTGCCGATGTCGGCGTTCACCCCGCCCGCCGGTTTCGAGGTCTATCCGGTGGAACCGGTCGTCACCGAGGACGGACGGCGGCTGCGCGCCCGCTTCGACGGCCCCGTCGGCGACGTCCAGGCGGCCCGGGAGCACCTGGAGGTCGAGGCCGACACCACCGAGATGCCCGTCGAGTCGGCCACCGTCGACCCCGCCGCCCCCGACACCCTGCTGGTGAACCTGGCCGAGCCGGTCCAGCGGGGCCAGCAGGTCAGGTTCGGCTACGACGGCGAGGCCGGTCTCACCGTCGGCGGCGAGACCGTGCCGAAGCTCGTCCGCTGGGCGCGGAACACCTCCAGCCACCGTCTCACCACCGAGTGGGGCGACAAGGTCGACCCGAAGCACCCGCTCCCGGAGTACCCGCGCCCGCAGCAGGTGCGCGAGCGGTGGAGGAACCTCAACGGCCCCTGGCAGTTCAGCGGCGCCGACGCCGGTGAGCAGCCGGTGTTCGGCAAGGACCTGGACGAGAAGATCATCGTGCCGTTCCCGGTCGAGTCCCAGCTGTCGGGACTGGAACGCCACGAGGACCACATGTTCTACCGCAGGCTCGTCGACGTACCCAGGGACTGGGAGGTCGGCAAGGGCAACCGGCTGAAGCTCCACTTCGGCGCCGTCGACTACCAGACGACGGTCTGGGTCAACGGGCGGCGGGTGGCCGAGCACACCGGCGGCTACGACGCCTTCAGCGCCGACATCACCGACGCCCTCAAGCGGAGCGGCCCGCAGGAGATCGTCGTCGCGGTCACCGACACCGGCGGCGCCGACCAGCCGATGGGCAAGCAGTCCCGGAACCCGGGCGGCATCTTCTACACCCAGTCGTCGGGCATCTGGCAGACGGTGTGGATGGAACCGGTCGCCGACGTGTCGATTGACAACGTAGTCACCACCCCGGACATCGACTCCGGCACCCTCGCGGTCACCGTCGAGTCCGAGAACGCCTCCGCGCGCGCCCGCGTCGAGGCCGTCGCCCGCGACGCCCGCGGCCGGGTCGTCGGCCGGGTCAGCGGACCCGCGGGCCGCGAGCTGCGGCTGCCCGTGGCCCGGCAGCACCTGTGGACGCCGGACGACCCCTACCTGTACGACCTCGACGTCCGCCTCACCGACGGCAAGTCGGCCGACCAGGTGGGCAGCTACTTCGGGATGCGGGAGATCGGCGTCGAGGAGGTCGGCGGCTACCAGAAGCTCGTCCTCAACGGGAAGCCCATCTTCTCCCTCGCCACGCTCGACCAGGGCTTCTGGCCGGACGGGCTCTACACCGCGCCCAGCGACGCGGCCCTCGCCTTCGACCTCAAGGCGCACAAGGAACTCGGCTTCAACGCCGTGCGCAAGCACATCAAGGTCGAGCCCGCGCGGTGGTTCTACCACGCGGACCGGCTCGGGCTGCTGGTCTGGCAGGACTTCGTCTCCGGCGACTACCGCACCGACACCGGCCGCGAGGGCTTCGTCGACCAGGGCATGGAGGTCGTACGGGAGCACCACAACGCGCCGTCCGTCATCGGCTGGATCGTCTTCAACGAGGGCTGGGGCGAGTGGGACCGCACGGTCACCGGCCAGATCACGGAGGCGGTGCGGGCGGCAGACCCGTCGCGCGTCGTCAACGCCCACAGCGGGGTCAACTGCTGCAACTCCAAGGGCGACTCCGGCAAGGGCGACATCATCGACCACCACGACTACAACAACACCGACCCGCCCTTCCCCGACGCCACCCGGGCCGCCATGGACGGTGAGCACGGCGGCTTCACCCTGCGCACCCCGGGCCACATGTGGCCGGGCGCCCCGACCGTGATCTACAGCGGCGTCAACACCAAGGAGCAGCTGACCCGCCGGTACGTGGAGAACACCGAGCGGTACTACCTCGACCAGGCCGGGGCCGAGCTGTCCGGGTCGGTCTACACCCAGATCACCGACCTGGAGAACGAGCTCAACGGCCTGTGGACCTACGACCGCAGGGAGATCAAGGTCGACCCGGCCCCGGTGCGGGAGATCAACCTCAAGGTCATCGCGGCCGGTGCCGCCGCGGGCGACCGGGAGCCGCTGACCGGCGGCGGCCACTGGACCCTCGACGAGGGCACCGGCGCCACCGCCGCGGACGACGGCCCCAACGACAGTCCCCTGACCCTGTCCGAGGGCACCACGTGGACGGACGGCGTCAGCGGCAGCGCGCTGAGGTTCGACGGGCGGGGGCAGTACGCCGCGACCGACGGGCCGGTGCTCGACACCACCGGCAGCTACTCGGTGGCCGCCTGGGTGCGCCTCGACGGGCTCCCCGGCAACTACGCCACCGCCGTCAGCCAGGACGGGCGCCGCCAGGCCAGCCCGTTCTACCTCCAGTACGGGCAGGGCGCCTTCGCCTTCAGCCTGCCCGGCGGGCAGCGGCCCGGCTGGTGACCACCCCGGAGCTGGGCCGCTGGTACCACCTCGTCGGCGTCCGGGACGGGGCGAGCGGCCAGATCAGGCTGTACGTCGACGGGAAGCTCGCGGCGACCAACGCCAGCGGCCCGAACTACGTCAGCACCGGCCCGCTGGCCGTGGGCCGCGCCCAGTGGGACGGCGACGACACCGACTTCTGGAACGGCGCCGTGGACGAGGTGCACGCCTACGACAAGGCGCTCACCGCCGAGGAGGTGAGCGCCCTGCACGCCGGGGAGAAGCCGTAGCCGCTCCCGGTGACCCGCGGCGGGCGGCGCTCAGGCGCCGCCCGCCGTCGCCGTCAGCTCACGGCGCCCACGGCGCCTCCACCGCCCAGGTGGTGTCCTCGGTGAACAGGGCGGGGTTGTCCCAGGTGTGGTTGCCGCCCGGAGTGGCCAGCCACACCTCGGCGTTGTAGTGGCGCAGGTACTGCTCGGGGTAGTTGTACGCGGACAGCCGCACGCCTCCGCCCGCGCCACGGACGGGGCAGAAGGTGGCGTCGGCGCGGAACAGGTCGCCGCTGCCGCCCTCCTTGTAGACGCGGTAGGCGCGGTGGCGCAGGTACTCGCCGGGGTAGTTCCGCGACTCGAAGGAGTAGCAGGAGCTTTCGGCGAGTCCGGGAACGATCCGCCAGGTGGCGTCGTTCTTCAGCAGCGCGGGGCTGCCGCTGGTGACGACCTCCGTGAAGGCCGCCCCGTCCTGGTGCCGCAGATAGCGGTCGGTGTGGCCGGGGGTGGTCACGCGCAGGGACCGGTACTGCCCGGTGGGCAGGGTGAGCGGGGCCTGCGGGGAGCGGGAGGCGTCGATGAGGGCCCGGTTCGCGGCGCGTACGCGCGCCTCGTCGACCTTGACCACCTGGCGGTCGTAGGTGAGCAGGCCGTTGGCCTCGTTCTCGACGTCGGTGATCTCCGTGTAGACGGCGGCGGACAGGCCCCTGGGCATCCGCACCTCGCGGATGCCGTCGAGGAGGCCCACGAAACGGTTGTTCAGGTGGGCGAGGGTGGGCTGGTCCTCGTAGCTGAAGCCGCCGCCCGGGTACCACTCGTGGCCGGGCACCTTGTAGCCGAGGCCGCCGTACTCGCCGAGGACGGCGGCGCGGGTGGCGCTGGGCACGGTGGTGCCGGGGCCGACGTAGACGTGGTGGTCGAGGACGTCGCCGTTGCCGCCGTCGACGGCGCCGCAGCAGTTGACGCCGCTCATGTTGTTGACGAGGCGCGAGGGGTCGTACGCCTTCACCTCACTGGCGATGCGGGCCTGGTCGTACTGGCCCCAGCCCTCGTTCTGGTTGACCCACATGACCAGCGACGGTGAGCTGCGGTGCTGGTCGATGATCCGGTCGTACTCGGCCTCCCACTGGACGCGGGCCGCCGCGTCGGGGGTGCGCAGGTCCATCGACGGCATGTCCTGCCAGACCAGCAGGCCGAGCCGGTCGGCCCAGTAGAACCAGCGCTGCGGCTCGACCTTGATGTGCTTGCGGACCATGTTGAATCCGAGGTCCTTGTGCTTCTGGAGGTCGTGGCGCAGGGCGGCGTCGGTGGGCGCGGTGTAGATGCCGTCCGGCCAGTAGCCCTGGTCGAGGGTGCCGGTCTGGAAGACGAACTGCCCGTTGAGGACGGGGCGCAGGACGCCGTCCACGCGGGCTACGGCGATGGAGCGCATCCCGGTGTAGCTGCCGACGGAGTCGACCGTCGCGGTGCCGGAGAGCAGGTCGGCGCGGACGTCGTAGAGGAACGGGTCGTCGGGGGTCCAGCGGTGCGCGTTGGGCACGGGCACGGTGAACTCGGTGCCGACCGGGCCGGTGGCGGTGCCCACGGTGGTGCCGCCGCTGGAGACGGTGACGCGGGCCTGCTGGCCGCTGGTGCCGCCGCCGCGGACGGTGACCCGCAGCCGGTTGTTCGCGAGGTCGGGCACGAGGTCGAGCCGTGCGATGTGCGCGGCGTTCACGGGTTCCAGCCACACCGTCTGCCAGATCCCGGACGCGGCGGTGTAGAAGATGCCGCCGCCGGGGTGCGGGGTGACGTCGTTGACGCGCTGCTTCCCCACGGCCTGACCGCCGGTCTGGGTGGGGTCCCAGACGGAGACGACGATCGTGTTGGTGCCGCCGTTCAGCAGGTCGGTGATGTCGTGGGAGAAGGCGTCGTAGCCGCCGGAGTGGACGGCCCCGGCCTGGCGGCCGTTGACCCAGACCGTCGTACGCCAGTCGCTGGCGCCGAAGTTGAGCTGGACGCGGCGGCCGTTCCACTGCGACGGCACGGTGAAGGTGCGCTTGTACCAGAGCTTGTCGTTCTGGGTGATCCGGCGCTGGATGCCGGAGAGCGCGGACTCGGCGGGGAAGGGGACGCGGATCTGCTCGCCGAACGTGGCGGGCTGACCGGCGTCCGCGGAGGTGACGGCGAAGTCCCAGACGCCGTTGAGGTTGGCCCAGTCGGGGCGGGTGAGCTGCGGGCGCGGGTATTCGGGCAGGGGGTTGTCGACGGGGACCTGGTTGGTCCACGGGGTGGTCATGGGCGCGGGCTTGGGCGTCCACGCCTGGGGCGCGGCGCTCGCGGGGACGCCGGACGCGGCGACGGCCGTACCGGCGAGGAGCGCCAGTACGGCCAGTGCGCGGGCGGGGGGTCTGAGGGCCCGTAAGGGCCGCCGGGCGGGTGAGCTACGCATCGTGCCTCCTTGCGGGGTGGGGGTGGGAGACGTGCGGGTGCGTACGGCGCCGGGGCCCTCGCTTCCGGCTACAGGAGCTGCCGTCTGCGGCCCAGCCACGTCTGGGCGATGACGACGAGGGCGAGGAAGGCGCCGCTGACGACCTGCTGGTAGGAGGAGTCCAGGGAGCCGATCTGGTTGATGACGTTCTGGATCACCTTCAGCAGCAGGACGCCGACCAGTGAGCCGCTGACGTAGCCGAGCCCGCCGGTGAGCAGGGTGCCGCCGATGACGGCGGCGGAGATGGCCTCCAGTTCCATGCCGTTGCCGAGGATGGTCACGCCGGAGGCGAGCCAGGCGGCGTTGAGCGCGCCCGCCAGCCCGGCGAGCACCCCG
Organism: Streptomyces flavalbus; assembly: GCF_042674625.1. NCBI lineage: Bacteria > Bacillati > Actinomycetota > Actinomycetes > Kitasatosporales > Streptomycetaceae > Streptomyces > Streptomyces flavalbus. Next base: position 7,018,839 of record NZ_JBHTEB010000001.1, on the reverse strand, counting down.
GACAGCGTGTAGACGAGGATCTTGGTGCGGGCCACCGGGGCGCCCATCAGCGCCGCCGCGTCCTCGTTGCCGCCGACCGCGTACACGTGCTGCCCGAACCGGGTGCGGCGCAGCACGACGGCCCCGGCGACGAACAGGGCGAGCGTGATCCACACCGGGTTGCCGAGGCCGAGGGTGGAGCCCTGGCCGAGTTCGGCGAGGAAGGACCCCTTGGCGATGAGGTAGGTCTCGGCGCCCTCGTCGGTGAGGGCGAGCATCAGCCCGCGGGCGCCGAGCATGGCGGCGAGGGTGACGATGAAGGGCGCGAGGCGGGAGCGGGCGACGAGGAGCCCGTTGACGACGCCGATCGCGCCGCACACGGCGAGCGGCAGCAGCAGCGCCACGAGGGTGCCGTGCCGGGAGCCCCAGGCGGCGAGCACCCCGCCGAGGGCGAACAGGGAGCCCACGGACAGGTCGATGCCGCCGGTGATGATGACGAAGGTCATGCCGAGCGCGACGATCGCGAGGAACGCCGAACTGGTCGCCATGTTGCTGACGTTGTCGCCGGTGGCGAAGGAGTCGAAGCTGATCGAGGCGACGATCGAGACGATCACCAGCACGGCCAGCGCGCCGTGCTGCTGGACCAGCGCGCTGAGCCGCTCGGAGCGGGCCGCGCCGACCGGTTCGGCGCCCCCGGCCGTCTTGCTCGCGGCGGTCACGGGTGTGTCCGGCCTGGTCACGGTCATCGCTTCCCCCGTCCCCGTGCCGCGTAGACGGCGGCGACGATCACTATGGCCTGGGCGATCTGGGTCCATGACGGCGGCAGATCGTGCTTGATGAGGGTGGCGGTGAGCAGTTGGATGAGGACGGCTCCGGCCACCGTGCCCGCGATGTTGACCCGCCCGCCGGTGAGCGGGGTGCCGCCGACGACCACGGCGGTGATCGCGGACAGCTCCATCAGGTTGCCGAGCGAGGTCGGGTCGCTGGCCTGGAGCCGGGCGGTGGCGAGCACCCCGGCGACGGCGGCGAGCAGCGCGCAGACGACGTAGACGGTGATCAGCACCCGGCGCACCGGCAGCCCCGCGAGCTGGGCGGCCGGTCGGCTGTCGCCGATGGCGAGGAGCTGGCGCCCGAAGGTGGTGCGGCGCACCACGAACGCCACCAGCAGGGCGAGCGCGGCGGCGATCAGGATCAGGTACGGCACCCCGGCGATGTCGTCGGAGCCGAGGGAGGCCAGCGCCGGGTTGTGCAGGTCCTCCAGTTGCGGCAGCAGGACCAGGGCGAGGCCCCGGCCGCCGACCATCAGGGCGAGGGTGGCGACGATGGGCTGGACGCCGACGAACGCGACCAGCGCCCCGTTGGCGAGCCCCACCCCGGCCGCGAACAGGGCGACGACCAGCAGGGCGGGCAGCAGTCCGTAGCCGAGGTAGAGGGCGGTGACGGAGGCGGCGAGCGCCATCACCGCGCCCACCGACAGGTCGACGCCCTCGGTGCCGATGACCAGGGCCATGCCGAGCGCGACGATGATGACGGGGGCGACCTGGACGGCCTGGGTGCGGAAGTTCTCGGCGGACAGGAAGTGCGGGGTGATGACGGTGTTGACGACGAGGAGGGCGGCGACGCCCGCGTAGACGCCGTAGGTCTGGAGCCAGTTCAGGACGCGGGCCCGGTCCCAGGTGGCGGTGGTGAGGGTGGCTTCAGCCATCGAGGGCCGCCCCCTTCGCCACGCCGTGGGCCGGGGCGTCGTCCCCGGCGATGGTGCGCATCAGCTTGTCCTCGGTGACGTCGTCGCCGGTGAGTTCGCCGACGACGGCGCCGTCCTTCAGTACGACCACGCGGTCCGATCCTTCGATCAGTTCCTCCAGGTCGGAGGAGATGAGCAGGACGCCCAGGCCGTCGGCGGCGAGTTCGTCCACGAGCTTCTGCACCTCGGCCTTGGCGCCGACGTCGATGCCGCGGGTGGGCTCGTCGAGCAGCAGGACCTTGGGGTTCATCGCCAGCCAGCGGGCGAGCAGCACCTTCTGCTGGTTGCCGCCGGAGAGTTCGCCGACCTTCTGGTGCGGTGAGGACGCCTTGATGCGGAGCCGCTTGACGAAGGTGTCCACGACGCTGTCGACGCGGGCCTCGGAGACCAGGCCGAACCGGGAGAGCCGGGGCAGCACCGCGAGGGCGATGTTCTCGCGGACCGACAGGCCGGGGACGATGCCCTCGCTCTTGCGGTCCTCCGGCAGCAGGCTGATGCCCGCCCGGATGGCGGCGGGCGTGGAGCCGCCGCGCAGCGGGAGCCCGGCGACGGTGACCTTGCCGGAGCGCACGGGCAGGGCGCCGGAGATGGCCTTGGCGGTCTCGGTGCGCCCGGAGCCGAGGAGTCCGCCGAGGCCGACGACCTCGCCGGGGCGGATGCGCACGGAGACGCCGTGCAGCTTGTGCGGGACGGTCAGCGCGTCGGCGGTGAGGACCGGTGCGGCGTCGGCGTCGTGGTGGTCGCCGGTGAACTTGGTGACGCCCTCGCGGCGGACCTCGCCCAGCTCGCGGCCCAGCATGGTGGAGACCAGGGCGAGCCGGTCGAGGTCGGCGAGGCGGCCGTGGTGGACGCGGCGGCCGTCGCGCAGCACGGTGACGGTGTCGCAGACGGCGTACAGCTCGTCGAGGCGGTGGCTGACGTAGATGACGGCGATGCCGTCGTCCCGCAGGCGGCGGATCACCGAGAACAGGGTCTCCACCTCGCGGGGTTCGAGGGAGGAGGTCGGTTCGTCCATGACGACGATCCGGGCGTCGGTGGCCACCGCGCGGGCGAGGGCGACCATCTGCTGGGCGCCGACGCCGAGGGTGCGCAGCGGCTGCCGGACGTCGACCTGGACGCCGTAGGTCCGCAGGGTCTGTTCGGCCTCGCGGTGCATCCGGGTGAAGTCCAGCAGGCCGAGGCCGGTGCGGGGTTCGCGGCCGAGGAAGAGGTTGCGGGCCACGCTCAGCAGCGGGATGAGGTTGACCTCTTGGTAGATGGTGGAGATCCCGGCCTTCTGGGCCTCCAGCGGGGTGCCGAAGGAGACCTGGCGGCCCTGGAAGGTGATCTCGCCGTGGTCGGGGCGGTGGACGCCGGTGAGCAGTTTGATGAGGGTGGACTTGCCCGCGCCGTTCTCGCCGATGAGGGCGTGCACCTCACCGGCGCGCAGGGTGAGGTCGACGTCGTCGAGGGCCCGGACGCCGGGGAAGGTCTTGCTCAGTCCGCGGACGGCGAGGACTTCGGCCGTCGGTGCCAACTGTGCCTCCTGGGATAAGTGGTGACGGAGGGACAGAGGGGCCCGGTCCGGGGGGAGGTGAGCGGCCGGGCCCCGGGGCGGGTCAGTAGGCCTTGCCGAGGTCCTGCTCGGCGTTGTCCGCGGTGTAGGCGCCGTCCTCGATGATGATGTCCTGGGGGACCTCCTCGCCCTGGGTGAAGGTGTCCAGCGTCTGGAACGCCAGCGGCCCGAAGCGCGGGTTGGACTCGATGACGCCGCTGATCCAGCCGTCGACGATGCCCTGGACGGCGTTGCGGGTGCCGTCCACGGTGACGATCTTGACGTCGCCCGCCTTCTTCCCGGCGCCCTTGAGCGCGGCGACGGCGCCGAGGCCCATCTCGTCGTTCTCGGCGTAGATGCCCTTGATGCCGGGCTTGGACTGGATGAGCTGCTCGGTGACCTGCTGGCCCTTCTCGCGGGCGAAGTCGCCGGTCTGCTCGAAGACCACCTTCAGGCCCGGGGCCTTCTCGGCGAGGCGCTCCTTGAAGCCCTGGGTGCGCTCGGTGGTGACGTTGTTCCCGGCGGAGCCGAGCAGGATGGCGACCTCGCCCTCGCCGCCGGTGGCCTCGATCATCTGGTCGGCGGCGCGGCGGCCCTGCTCGACGAAGTCGGAGGCGATGAAGGAGACGTAGTCCTTGCAGGGCTCGGCGTTGATCTTGCGGTCGATGGTGACGATCGGGACCTTCCTGGCGGCGGCGGCCTTGAGGACGGGGTCCCAGCCGTCGGAGTTGAGCGGGGCGATGACCAGCAGGTCGGCGCCCTTGGCGAGCAGGTCCTGGACGTCGCTGATCTGCTTGGAGAACTGCGACTGGGCGTTGGCGGTGAGGAGCTTGACGCCCCTCTTCTTCGCCTCGTCCTTGATGGACTGGGTCTCGGCGATCCGGAAGGGGTTGGCCTCCTTCTCCGACTGGGAGAAGCCGACCGTGGCGTCCGCGAGGTCGAGCTGCTCGCCGCCGTAGGCGTCGATGCCGCAGTTGGCGCTGCCGGGCTTGGGCTCGACGACCTTCTGCTGGGTGTCGGCGGCGGCGGTCGAGGACTGCTGGTCCCCCGCCGCGTCGTCCTCCGACTTGGCGCAGGCGGTGGCGGTCAGGGCCACGGCGGCGGCGAGGGCCACCACCACGGGACGGGCGAGGAGCTGAGGACGGTGAGTGCGGTTGCGCTGCATGGTGACCCCGATCCGGGTGACGCTGGCAGGGAACGTGGGGAGGGTGACGGACGAGCGGAAGCGGTGCTCCTCCCCCGGTGCGAACGTTGTCAGGTCCGCCGCATGAGGTTTTTACATCGTTGGAAGAGGGCTGTAAACCCCTTGCGCACAAGGTCTGTTCGAGATGCCGGATGGACGGCGGCTGTCGCCAGCGGCCGACGGCCCGGTCCGGGGGCGCGCGGGGCGGGGGCCGCCATGCCTCCCTGCTCCCGAGTTGCGCCTTATCTCCCGCCGCCGCGGGAGGCGATCCTGGTATCCGGCAGCAGTCAATCAAGGTGATCCCCCCATGAGCGTGAACCGCACCGACGACACCCCCACGACGACTCCCGCCCCCTCCCCCCAGCCCGCGCCGAGAAGACGATTGGGCGGCCCGACGACCGTGACGCTGGCGGTGACCGTCATCGGCGCGGTGGTGGCCGCGGCGGTGACCCCGCTCGGGGACCGCGTGATGAACTCCCTCTTCGACGAGCCGACCTGCCCGGGGGCGGCGTGCGAGGGGAAGAACCCGCAGAGCGAGGGGTGCGGTGAGGACGCCCGCACCCTCAAACCCGCCGTCAACAACCCGGCCCAGTTGCAGATCCGCTACAGCGAGGCGTGCCGGGCGGTGTGGGCGCGCGTCCAGAACGGCAACCCCGGGGACGTGGTGATGGTGGAGGTGCTGCCCGGCCGTACCGCGCGCAGCGCCGAGGTCGAGTACGACCACGACCAGTTCACCAGCATGGTCACCGTCCCGGACGGCGAGTTCCGGGCGACGGCCTGCGTGATCCCCAAGCGCGGCGGCACCAGCACCTTCGAGCGGTACTGCGTCCACGGAACGGAGGCGACCGCCTGGCGGTGACGCCGCGGCCCCTCCAGGGGGTCAGCGTGCTCTCCCGTTCCCCGAACCGCGGCCCGCCCCGGACGCACGGAAGTCGGGTCACCGCCTGGCTGGGACGGGAGCGGTGAGCAGTGAACGGTGAGGGTCGGGCGGGCAGGCAGTGAACGGCGAGGGTCGGACGGGCGGGCAGTGAACGGCGAGGAGCAGCGGACCGTCAGCCCGCGGTGCGGCGACCCAGCGCGCTGCCGCACTCCCGGAACCACCGCCCGCCCCGGACGCCCCGCAGCGGGAGCACCCCCTGACCGGGACGGGCGGGCGGTGAGCAGTGAACGGTGGTGGACGGCAGGCCGTCAGCCCGCGGACCGGCGGCGGGTGGCTGGTGCGGCGGGCGACGGGCGGTGGGCGGTGGGCGACGGGCGACGAGCGGCAGGCCGTGCCCAGCCGGTACGGCGGCCAGCGGGCGGTGCCCAGCCCGCGGACCGGCGCCCCAGTGTGCTCTCCCGCTTCCCCAGCCGGTACGGGCGGGCAGCGGACGGTGCCCAGCCCGCGGCGGCGGGCCGTCAGCCCGTGGACCGGCGCCCCAACGTGCTCTCCCGCTCCACCAGCCGGTACTCGGCCCGGATGCGGCGCGGTTCGGGGGCCGTGCCGCCGAGGCGGGTGAGGACCGACTCCACCGCCAGCCGCCCGATGGCCTCCTTGTCCGGCGACACCGACGTCAGCGTCACCGCGCCGAACCGGCCCTCGATCACGTCGTCGAAGCCCACGACGGCGATGTCCTCGGGGACCCGCAGCCCCCGCTCGTGGAGCACCCGCATCGCGCCGATGGCCATGGGGTCGTTGTAGGCGAACACGGCGTCCGGGCGCCGCCCGGAGTCCAGCAGCCGGGACATGGCCGCCGCCCCGTCGGCGTGCCCCCAGCCGTCGGTCTCCGCCACCAGCCCCTCGTCGGCGGGGAGTCCGGCCGCGGCAAGCTCCTCGCGCCAGCCGCGCACTCTCAACTGCGCGGGCTCGCTGCGCCCGCGCCGGTCCCCGATGAACGCGATCTCCCGGCGCCCGAGGCCGACCAGGTGCCGCACGGCGGTACGGGCGGCGTCGACGTTGTCGATGGCGATGTGGTCGTACGGCAGGTCGTAGTCCCGTTCGCCGATCAGCACCAGCGGGACGTCCGCCCGGTCGCGCAGGTCCTCGGTCTCCAGCTCGATGGGGCTGAGGATGAGGCCGTCGATGACCCGGGCCCGGAAGCCCTGGCTGACCAGGATCTCCTGCTCGCGGCGGCCCCCGGTGTGGTCGAGCAGCACGATGTAGTCCTGCTCGGCCGCCGCGTCGATGACCGCGGCGGCGAGTTCGGCGAAGTAGGGGTTGCCCAGCTCGGGCAGGGCGAGCGCGATGATGCCGGTGCGCCCCTTGCGCAGGTGGCGGGCGGCCAGGTTGGGCCGGTAGCCGAGCGCGTCGATGGAGCGCTGGACGCGCTCGCGCATCGCCGGGGTGACGTGCTGGTAGTTGTTCACCACGTTGGAGACGGTCTTGATCGAGACCCCCGCGTGCGCGGCGACGTCCTTGAGGCTGACCCGCACGTCCATCCCTTCCCGGCCCTGACGGGCGGCCATTTACAACGTTATACGTCCCGGAGTTATACAGTCGGCGGCCCTGACTGACAAGCCGGGGTCAGGGCCGCCACCGCCCTCACTCGAAGAACTTCAGCCCCCACCCGGTGTCCGTGTTCGGCCCCGGGACGTTGGCGCGGCGGTAGGTGGTGTTCCCCCACCAGCAGAACGTACCGGTGTACCAGTACCGGTTGGCCCAGGTGTACGGCGTGCCCTTCGGCACCGCGTGGAACATCAGCGGGAACCGCGGACCGGCGGGCGGGCTGGTGCCGATGTCACCGTCGAGGAGCACGAAGCTGTGGTGGCCGGGGCCGTTGACGTACAGCGTCGGGTCCCAGCCGGACATCATCGTGTCCCGGTTGGAGCCGAACAGGCAGCCGTTGGACTTGTACCAGTCCCACACGTACGTCGGGTCGCCACCGGCGCGCAGCCGCAGGTCGGCCAGGCAGTACTGCTCGCTCCAGCTCCCGTTGGCGGAGTACACGATGTGCAGTTGCCCGTTCGGGTCCTTGATCGCCTCCGGGGCCTCGTTGATGTACGGGTTGCCCACCACCCGCTCCCAGCCCTCCCGCGGCTGCGAGATGACGTACCGCGCGCCGACCGGGGTGGTCGGGCTGCTCATCCGGGCGATGTAGAGGTTCTGTTCGACGTTGGTGTCCCCGGCCCAGCCGGACCAGACGAACCAGCGCTGGCCGTTGAAGGTGAACAGGGTGCCGTCGATGGCCCACTTGTCGTCCGGCAGGGCGAGCTTGGTCGCGGCGCCGTAGCCGCTGTCGGGGCTGGCCGAGCTGATGACGTACGTACGGCGGGCCGCGCCGGACCCGGCCGCGAAGTAGACGTAGTACCGGCCGCCGTCCCGCACGATCTCCGGGGCCCAGACCTCGGGCAGGTTGCCGGGGTTGGTCCACACCCGCCGGTCGGGCGCGGTCGCGAGCTGCGCCGTCGAGGGGGCCTGGCGTACGGCGACGCCGTCGCCGGTCGAGCGGACGGCGATGTAGGTGGAGCCGACCCGGATCACGCTCGGGTCGGCGGCGCGCAGGCTGGTCTGGTCCGCGCGGGCGGGTTCGGCGGAGGTCAGGAAGAGCACGGCGGCGAGGACGCCGGACAGGGCGACGGCGAGGGCGCCGTACAGCGGGCGGAAGCGTTTCATGGGTCCCGTTCCGTGGTGGGGTCTGCGCCGCCGGATGCCGACGGCGGAACGTGGGTGGGGTGATGACGCACGGTCAGGATGGTGCCGTGGGGAGCTATTTGACCGGGTCGCGGCGTGAGGTTCACGCGTACGGGGGCGCGCGGCGGAGAGCACGTGTGGTCCGCGGCAGACCATGCGCGGGCACCTGCGCGCGCACCGCCCACACGGTCCACACCGGACCATGCGCGGGCACCCGCGCGCACACCGCCCACACGCGGTCCACACCGGACCGTCCGCGGGCCCGCGCGCACACCGCCCGCCCACGGTCCACACCAAACCATCCGCAGGCACCCGCGCGCACCGCCCACACACGGTCCCCGCCGGACCGTCCGAGGACACCGGCGCGCACCGCATCACACCGCCGCTTTACATCGTTGAAGAAGCGGTTGCCCTCAGCATCCCGACCGGCGCTGAACATGTCAACGACCTGTCACCCGTTCGGCGTCTCCCCCACCCCTGCCACCGCCACCAGCACCGCGCTGTCCCCGAACCGCCAGACCGGCGCGACCTGGCCGAAACCCGCCCCCCACAACAGCCGTTCGTGGCACTCCACCGACAACTGCCCCCCGGCCCCGCCGCCGAGGACCGCGAGCCGCTGCTCGCGCTCGGTGAACAGGTCGGCCAGCTCGGGGTCCCGGGCCGCCGCCGCCCACCACGACCGCCAGTCCTCGTGGTCGTGCCCGCCGGTCCGCTCGGCGCGGCGGCGGCCCACGTGCGCGCAGATGTCGGCGCAGCGCGCCGCCTCCGGCGGGAAGTGGTCGCCGTTGACGAGCACGCCGCCGGGGCGCAGCAGGGCGGCGAGCGCGCCGTAGACGCGCTGGAGCACCGACTCGGGGAGGTAGTGCAGGGCGGTCGTGGAGACCGCCGCGTCCACCGGGCGGTCGAGGCCGAGGGCGCGGGTCCAGCCGTCGGCGCCGATCACGGTGTCCGCGTAGCGGGCGGCGCCCGCGTGGTGGGTGCGGCCCAGTTCGAGGAGCAGGGGGTCCATGTCGACGGCGACGATCTCGGCGTGCGGCAGCCGGGCCGCGAGCCGGGCGGCGAGGGAGCCGGGTCCGCAGCCCAGGTCGAGCAGGAGGGGCCGGGCGCGGTCGGCCGTCACGTGCTCGACGACGTCGGCGATCACGGTGAACCGCTCCTCGCGGTCGACCGCGTACCGCTGCTGCTGCCGCTCCCAGCGCTCCACCCACGTCCTGGCCGCCGCCATACTCAGGCCCATCTGGTCGCGCCACCTCTTTCGTCTCGCGTCTGCCGGGTCCCCCGGATACGGGACCGAATCTACAGGTGGAAACGGTTATCACTTGCCCGGTGGTGGCGGTGCGTCACACGAGGGAGGTCAGTACGTCGGACAGCCGGTCGATCTCCTCCTCCGTGTTGTAGACGTGCAGGCTGACCCGCACCGAGCCGTCCCGCTCCCCCGCGCCCGCCTGGCAGAGGCTGTCGGCGCGCACCATGAAGCCGTGGCTGAAGAGGATGAACCCGAGGTCGTCGGAGGGGATGTCCCGGTGCCGGAAGGTGACGATGCCGTGGCGGCGCTGCTCGTGCGGCAGCGCGCTGTCGGCGGCGAGGCTGGTCTGGCAGCCGAGGACCTCGTAGGCGTCCAGGAGGCGCAGCCGGTCGGTGAGCCGGGTGGTGAGCGCGGTCGTCCAGCGGGCAATGCGGTCGGGACCGGCCGCGTCGAGCCAGTCGAGCGCTGCGCCGAGGGAGACGATGCCCACCGTGTTGGGGGTGCCCTGCCAGCCGGTGGGCCGGAACGCGGGCCCGCGCGCGTTGCGTGCCCAGACGGCCCCGGTGCCGGGCAGGGCCATCGCCTTGTGTCCGGAGAAGACCACGAAGTCGACGTCGAGCGCCGGGTCGTCGAGCCGCACCGGCTGGTGGCCGACGCTCTGCGCCGCGTCCAGGCAGATCGGTACGTCCGGACCGACCGCGGCGCGCAGCCGGTGCACGTTCATGTCGCCGCCGTACACGTGGTGGACGTGGGTGGCGGCCACGAACCGGGTCCGCGGGCCGACGGCGTCGGTGAGGGCGCGGTGGTCGTAGTCGCCGGACGACGCCTGGTACGGCAGCGCCCGCACCCGGACGCCGGTGCCGCGCTCGGCCAGCAGCCGCTGGGCCTCCTGCCAGGGGTCGAGGTTGGCGCGGTGGTCGTGGAACGGGACGAGGATCTCGTCGCCGTCGTCGAGCAGCGGAACGAGCCAGTCCCGGGCGACGGCGCGCAGCCCCTCGGTGGTGCCGCTGGTGAAGTGGACGGCGGAGCGCTCGGGTTCGGGGTCGTGCAGGAACTCCCGCACCCGTCGCCGGGTGCGCTCCACGAGGTCCGTGGTGCGGTTGGCCCACGGGTAGGTGCCACGGCCCGCGTTGGCGTTCGACGTCGTGAGGTAGCGCTGTACGGCGTCCAGGACGGCGTACGGCTTCTGGGCCGTGGCCGCGCTGTCCAGGTAGACCAGGTCGGGGTGGCCGGTGAGGATCGGGAACTGCTCGCGCAACTCCCGCTGCCACACCGGTGTCCCGGCCTGCTGGGGCGCGGCGCTCACTCGCGCACCAGCGGCGCGCCCGCGTCCCGCCAGCCGACGATGCCGCCCGCGAGGCTGCGGACGTCGGGGTGGCCCATCCGGGTCAGCTGGGCGGCGTACCGCAGGGACTTCTCACCGACGGGGCAGGCCAGCAGGACGGGGGTGGACTTGCTGAACGGGAGCCCGCCGCGCAGGAGTTCCTCGAAGAGCTCGTCGACGATGTTGACGGAGCCCTCGATGTGCAGCGCGGCGTACGCGTGCGGGCCGCGCAGGTCGACGACGAGCGGGCGGGGGTCGCCCTCGGTGGTCCAGCGCCGGGCGTCGGCGGCGCCGATGACGCGGGCCTCGGCGCGCGCCTCGGCGTCGGTGAGCGTGGCGAGGGAGGGGGTGCGGCTGGTCCTGCCGAGCAGTTCGGGGCGGCGGGCCCGTACGTAGCTGAGGTAGCTCTCGGCGCGGTCGCAGACGACGAACACCGCGCTCTGCCGCTCCCCTGACCCCGCGAGCCGGGTGTCGGCGTCCCGCAGGTGCCGTACCGCCCCGTGGTAGGCGGCGCCGCCGGTCGGTCCGGTGAGCAGGCCGCAGCGGCGGATGAGGGTGACCATGCCGTCGATGGCGTCTCCGGAGGTCACCGCTTCGAGGGTGTCGTAGGTGGCCGGGTCGAAGAGGCCGACCTGGTGGACCTCGTCGATGGTGCGGATGCCGGGGATGAAGTCCGACTTGTCGGCGACCAGGCCGACGACGCGTACCGCCGGGTCGTGTTCGCGCAGCACCCGGGCGATGCCGGTGGAGGAACCGGCGGTGCCGACGCAGGCGATGAACCAGTCCGGGGCCCGCCCGTCGAGGTCCTTGACGATCTCGGGCCCAGTGCCCTCCGCGTGCGCCTCGACGTTGCGGGGGTTGAAGTACTGGTCGGTGTGGAGGTGGCTGGAGCCGGGGCGGGTGAGGGCGCGGTGGAAGTGGGTGAGCGGGTCGTCGGTGTCGGTGGGGTCGAGGCACTCGCTGCGGCCGGGCAGTTCCTCGATCTCGGCGCCGAGGAGCAGCAGCAGTTCCTTGATCTCGGGGACCCGCATCCGGTTGGTGACGCTGCGGAACTTCCGGCCGTGCATCCCGGCGAGCAGGGCGAGGGCCTTGGCGGTGTTGCCGCTGGACAGTTCCACGACCGTGCCCTCGCCCCCGGCCTCCAGTTCGGGGCGGGCCATGTGCCAGGCGGGGCGGTCCTTGACGGAGCCGAAGGGGTTGAGCATCTCCAGCTTGGCGTAGAGGTCGATGTGGCGCAGTCCGTGCACGGCGGGGTCGATGCGCACCAGCGGTGTGTTGCCGATGGCCTCCGTGATGCTGTCGTACCTCATGCGGGCGTTCCCCCCGGGTGAGTGATCGGCCAGTAGTCCTCGTCCAGGCGCCAGCGCCAGGATTCCTCCTCCCGCTCCACGGCCACGGTGCGCGCGAGGGGCTGCCGCTGCGCGTGGTGGGCGTGGAAGTCCATCGTGTATCCGGCGGTGTTGACGAAGGCCAGCAGGTCTCCCACGCGTGGCAGCCGGGGCAGGAAGACCGTGCGGCGGGTGATCAGGTCGGCCTCCAGGCAGAGGTTGCCGACGAGGTGGACGCCGACCGGCCGCTCCTCGGGGGCGGGGTCGCCGCGCGGCAGCGGCACGGGGTCGACGAGGACGCCGTGCTCCTCCAGGGTCATGTCCCCGGCGTTCATGCCGAGCCGGACGAGGTGCGTGTCGCCGGTGGGCCGTACCTCCAGGACCCGGGCGAGGGTCAGCCCGCACTGGTCGGCCAAGGAGCGGCCGGGTTCGACGTGCAGGTCGTGGAGGTGTTCGAGGAGCAGGGTGGCGGGGGCGCGGCCGAGGACCGGGGCGGGGGTGGAGAGCAGTTCGTCGAGGTAGCCGGGGCCCGCGGTGGGCCGGTGGCCAGGGTACAGGGCGGCCGTGCCGCGGACGGTGCCGCCCTCGTTGCGCAGGCCGTAGCCGTGCCCGCGCCAGGTCAGCGGCGGGCGCACCCCGAGGACGGCCTCGCTGAGGGCGGTGGTCCAGCGTTCCCACTCCCCCGCGTCGGCGACGTAGCCGACGCCGAACCCGCCGCCGATGTCGACGGCGCGCGGGGCGAGGCCGCGGGCCCGGCACTCGTCCAGGAAGAGCACGCACTGTTCGAGCGCCCGGACCTTCTCCTCCAGGCCGGTGGTGTCCAGGTGGTAGGCGACACCGGTCAGTTCGACGGCGTCCGCGTGCCGCTGTACGGCGGTCAGCAGCGCGTCGGTGTCGTGCGGCGGGGTGCCGAAGCGGCTGCGGCGGGACAGCACCCGGGTGCCCGCGCCGCCCGCCTCGAACCCGGACAGCCGCGCCAGCACCTGGACCCGGGGAAGCCCGTATTTCCGTACCAGTGCCGCCAGTTGGTCCAGCTCCCCGGCCGAGTCGAGGTTCACCGTCGCTCCGACGCGGGCGGCCAGCCACAGGAACTCCGGGTCCTTGGGCCCGGTGGCCATGATCCGGTCCCCGGTGAGTCCGCAGCCCAGGGCGTGCCGCAGTTCCCCGGTCGAGGCGACGTCCACGCCCACGGCGGCGGGGTCCTCGACGGCGAGGCGGCGCGGCAGGGCGGCGGAGCGGTTGGCCTTGAGCGCGAAGTACACGCGTCCGGCGAGGTGGTGACGGCGGTAGACGGCCCGGAAGCGGGCCGCATTGGCGGCGGCGGTGTCCGGCAGCAGCACGTTCAGGGGCGAGCCGAGCGCGTCGACGAGGGAGTGCAGGAACGGCGTGTCCTCCAGCAGTTGGGCGAGCGGCGGCTCCACTCGCGGCCTCAGGTACAAGGGCACGTCCACCGAGGACCCCTCCCGCGTCGGCCGACGGTCGCGCGACAACCGTTGGAGTAGTCGTTTCCCGGTACACGCGCCGCTAAGCCTCGCCGGGTCGCGGGCGGGGCGTGCGGGGCCGCCTTGCGCCGTGGGGCGGGTTTGGGGTAGGCGGGGCCTCCCTGTCGCGCTCGGCACCGGACACGTGAAGGCGGCCCGGTACGGCTGTTGCGCCGTGCCGGGCCACCTTCGCACTTCGGTCGGTGAGAGGCTCTAACAGCGGTTACACCGATGAACCGCTAGACCGTCTCACGGCCGTTAGGGCTTACGACCCACTCCGCAGTAGGCGTCCACCGCGTTCGCCGGGTTGGCCGGATCGTCCTCCTGGGCGCGCCAGGCGGTGACCTGGGCGACGCCGGGCTCGACGAGGTCGAGGCCCTCGAAGAACCCGGCGATCTCCTCGACGGGGCGGACGTAGTACGGGACCGCGCCGCTGGAGTTGTAGGCGTTGGACGCGGCGATCATGCCCTCGCTGGTGGCGGTGCTGTCGCTGATCACCAGGTGGCTGCCGGACGGCAGGCCCGCCATCAGCCGGTCCACCAGGCCGCGCGCCTGCTCGTACTCGGCGACGTGGCCGAGGGTGTTGAGGATCATCAGGCCGACCGGCTGGGACAGGTCCAGCGTGCCCGCGGCGGCCTCCAGGACGGAGTCCGGGTCGTAGAGGTCGGCGTCCAGGTAGGCCGTCTTGCCCTCGGGGGTGCTGGTCAGCAGGGCGTTGGCGTGGGCCAGCACGATCGGGTCGTTGTCGACGTAGACGATCCGCGACTCGGGGGCGACGCGCTGGGCGACCTGGTGGGTGTTGTCGGCGGTGGGCAGCCCGGTGCCGATGTCCAGGAACTGCCGGATGCCGACCTCGCCCGCGAGGTAGGTGACGGCGCGGCCGAGGAAGGCGCGGCTGGCGACCGCCACGTCCACCAGACCGGGGAAGATCTCCTTGATCTGGTCACCGATCTCGCGGTCTACCTCGTAGTTGTCCTTGCCGCCGACGAAGTAGTTCCAGAACCGGGCCGAGTGCGGCTTGGAGGTGTCGATGCGGGCGCGTATGTCCGCGGCATCGACCAGTTGGGGATTGGAGTCCGACACGGCAAGCGCCTCCCACGGCAAAGCGTCAGTGATCAGTGCACAACCTAAGCCACGTTTGCCGGTGGCATAGCCCGGTTGCCGGTTGAAGTCCCGCCCGCACCGCATGATTTCAGCCATCCGTCGTCCGCCGTTCGCCCCCGCTACGCCACCTCGGCGGGCGCCGGTTCGTCGGTGCGCTGGGCGAACTGGGTGCGGTACAGCTCGGCGTACCGGCCGTCGTCGGCCAGGAGCTGGTCGTGGGTGCCGCGTTCGACGATGTGGCCGGATTCCAGGACGAGGATCAGGTCGGCGGCGCGGACGGTGGACAGCCGGTGCGCGATGACCAGCGCGGTACGGTCCCGCAGCGCCTCGGCAAGCGCTTCCTGGACGGCGGCCTCCGAGGTGTTGTCGAGGTGCGCGGTGGCCTCGTCGAGGATGACGACGCGCTGCCGGGCGAGCAGCAGCCGGGCGATGGTCAGGCGCTGGCGCTCCCCGCCGGAGAAGCGGTAGCCGCGCTCACCGACCACCGTGTCCAGGCCGTCCGGCAGTTGGCGGACGAGGTCGTCGAGGCGGGCCCGGCGCAGCGCGTCCCACAGCTCGTCCTCGGTGGCGTCGGGCCGGGCGAGCAGCAGGTTGGCGCGGACGGTGTCGTGGAAGAGGTGGCCGTCCTGGGTGACCATGCCGACGGCGCCGCGCAGCGAGGCGGCGCTCAGCTCGCGCACGTCGACGCCGCCGACGCGGACGGCGCCCGCGTCCACGTCGTACAGCCGGGGCAGGAGCTGCGCGATGGTCGACTTGCCCGCGCCGGAGGAGCCGACGAGGGCGACGGTCTGGCCGGGTTCGGCGCGGAACGAGACGCCGTGCAGGACCTCGGTGCCGCCCCGGGTGTCGAGGGCGGCGACCTCTTCGAGGGAGGCGAGGGAGACCTTGTCGGCGGACGGGTAGCCGAAGCGGACGTCCTCGAACTCGACCGCCACCGGGCCCTCGGGGAGCTGGCGGGCGTCGGGGCGGTCCTTGATGAGGGGTTCTAGGTCGAGCACCTCGAAGACGCGCTCGAAGCTGACGAGGGCGCTCATCACCTCCACGCGCGCCCCGGCGAGCGCCGTCAGCGGCGCGTACAGCCGGGTCAGCAGCAGCGCGAGGGAGACCACGGCGCCCGCCTCCAGGGTGCCGCGCAGCGCGAAGAAGCCGCCGAGGCCGTAGACGAGGGCCAGCGCGAGGGCGGAGACCAGGGTGAGGGCGGTGATGAACGCGGACTGCGCGGTCGCCGTGCGCACCCCGATCTCCGCGACCCGGCGGGCGCGGGCGGCGAACTCCGCGGACTCCTCCTCGGGCCGCCCGAAGAGCTTGACGAGGGTGGCGCCGGGTGCGGAGAACCGCTCGGTCATCCGGGTGCCCATCGCGGCGTTGAGCGTGGCGGCCTCGCGCTGCATCCGGGCCATCCGGCGGCCCATCCAGCGCGCCGGGACCACGAACACCGGCAGCAGCACCAGCGCCAGCAGGGTGATCTGCCAGGACAGGGTGAGCATCACGGCGAGCGTGAGCAGCAGCGTGACGATGTTGCTGACCACGCCGGACAGGGTGTTGCTGAACGCCCGCTGGGCGCCGATGACGTCGTTGTTGAGGCGGCTGACCAGCGCGCCCGTGCGGGTGCGGGTGAAGAACGCCACCGGCATCCGCTGCACGTGGTCGAACACGGCCGTCCGCAGGTCCAGGATGAGCCCCTCCCCGAGCCGCGCCGACAGCCGCCGCCCGAGGATGCCGAGCGCCGCCTCGGCGACGGCGATCCCCGCGATCAGCAGCGCGAGGCGTACGACGGTGGCGGTGTCGCCGTCCGACACGATCACGTTGACGACCCGCCCGGCGAGCACCGGCGTGGCCACGGCGAGCAGCGCGGTCGCCACGCCGAGCAGGACGAAGGCGGCGATCCGGCGGCGGTGCGGCCGGGCGAACCCGGCGACCCGGCGCAGGGTGGCACGGGCGAGGGGGCGGCGGTCCCGCTCGGCGTTCATGACGCTGTGCAACTGGGTCCAGGCGGTGGTCTCCATACTCATACCGGGCAACGTAGGACCTCGACCAAGGTTGGGGTCAAGGCCGTACCCGTTCGCTCCTCGGTCAAGGCCGTACCGCGCCCCAGGCAACGCCCTGGCAACACCCTGCCACTCCCCCGGCAAGGCCGTACCGCTCCCCACCCGTAAGCCCCCGGCCCCGTGCCCGCAACGTGCGGGTCAGGCGGCGCGGACACCCTTCCCGGATGTGACAGCGCCACGACTCCCCCGCCCGCCGGTGCCCGCGCGGGAACTCCTCGGACGGCTCCCGCTCCGCCGGACACTCGGCCTGCTGCCGCTCGCCCTGGTCGCGGTGGTCGCCGTGCGCCACCGGGCCGTCCTCGCGGACGGGTTCGCGCAGTTGGCGACGGCCCGCTGGCCGTGGCTGCTGGCGGCGGGCTGCGCGACCTGTCTGACCTGGGTGGCCGCCGCCGTCACCCGGCAGGGCGCGCTGGTCGAGCGGCTGCCCGCGGCACGGCTGCTGGCGACGCAGTTCGCGGCGGGCGCGGCCAACCACCTCCTGCCCACGGGGCTGGGCGCCGGGGCGGTCAACCTGCGGTTCATGACGGTGTGCGGGATTCCGCTGGCCCGTTCGTCGGCGGCGCTCGCGCTGTACCTGCTGGCCGAGTCGGTCGCGCGGGTCGGGCTGCTGCTCGGCCTGCTGCTGGCCTTCCCGGGGGCGCTGCGCGTCGGCGCCCTGCTGCCGGAGGGGACGTTCGGGCCGGTGCTCGCCGGGGCGGTGGCGGCGGTCGCCGTGGGGGCCGGGGCGCTGCTGGCGGTGCGGCGGGTGCGCGGCGCGGTGACGTCGTTCCTGCGGACCGCGCTGCGGGAGGCCCGCTCGGTGCACACCCGGCCGTCCCGGGCGCTGCTGCTGTGGGGCGGTTCGCTGGCGTTCCCCACGCTCCAGGCGGCCGGGCTGGTCGCCGTCGGGCTGTCGCTGGGTCTGGACCTGCCGGTCGCGCACATGATCGTGGCGTACCTGGCCGCCACGGTCGCCGTCGCGCTGGTCCCGACGCCGGGCGGCCTCGGCTCGGTGGAGGCCGCGCTGGTCGTCGCCCTGGTCGCGGCGGGCGCGCCGGTGACCGTGGCGACGGCGGTGGTGCTCGCCTACCGCGTCATCACCGTGTGGCTGCCGCTGCTGCCGGGGGCGCTGACGCTGGGGGCGCTGGTACGCCTGAAGGTGATCTGAGGCCCGGCGCCCCACCCGAGCCCCCGCGCCCCACCCGTGCGCCGTCTCACCAGGCCACCGGTTTGCCGTCCCGGAAGAAGCCGCCGGTCGGGCCGTCGTCGGGCAGGGTGGCCGCCCAGACCACTCCCGCCGCGCCCTCGGGCACCGGGCGTCCGCCGCCGCCCATGTCGGTGGCCGTCCAGCCGGGGCAGACCGAGTTGACCAGGACGCGGTGACGGCCGCCCAGTTCCCCGGAGAGCAGCCGGGTGAGCGCGTTCAGGGCGGCCTTGGAGACGCTGTAGGCGGGGGTGCCGCCGCTCATCCAGTTCAGGGCCCCGGCCTCGCTGCTGACGTTGACGACGCGTGGGTGCGGGCTGCGGCGCAGCAGCGGCAGCAGGGCCTGGGTGGTCCGCCAGGCGCCGAACAGGTTGGTCTCCAGGGCCCGTCTCACCTCGTCCAGGTCGGCGGTCCTGGCCTGCGCCCAGGTGTCGTACAGGATCGCGGCGTTGTTCACCAGCACGTCGGCGCGGCCCAGCTCGCGGGTGACCCGGTCGGCCATCGCGGCCACGCTCGCGTCGTCGGCGACGTCGAGCTGGACGGCGGTGACACGGCTGCCGCGCGGGTCGAGCCGGGCGGCGGCGGCCTCGCCCTTGGCGAGGTCACGGGAGCCGAGGACGACCCGGTGGCCGCGCTGGGCGAGCTGCCGTACGACCTCGTAGCCGATGCCGCGGTTGCCGCCGGTCACCACCGCGACGGGCAACTCCCGCGCGCCGCCGTCGGGTTGCTTGGCCATGTCGGGCTCCTTGGACTCGGGACGTGATCGTTCACCCTGCACGGCCAGGGTCGCACGGGCCGGCGCCGGGCACCGGGCGGCGGGCCAGGCGCCGTCGTCCTGTGGGAAGTCCGCGGGTGCCCGGGGCCCCGACCTGGTGCGAACGCCCGTGCCGCATACGGCAGGATGAGCGGTCGCGCCGCGGTCTCGGACCGCCCTATGGCGCACAGCCCCGCAATCGCGCAGTATCGAGCAGGTGACGACGTGACGAGACTTCACATCCGGCCGTCGGCGAACGACTTCGCCGCACGCTGTACGCCCGGAGGTACCCGGTGAACCGAGCGGTCACCATGCACGACCTGGTCGTCGCCGGGATCGCCCTGGCGGCGGGACTGCTGGCGGCGTTCCTGCTGCGGGTGCTGACGCGCTGGCTGGCCAAGCACGCCAAGCGCACCCGCTGGGAGGGCGACGACGTCCTCGTGGGCGCCCTGCGCACGCTGCTGCCGTGGGCGGCGGTCGCGGGCGGCGCGGCGTCCGCGGCGGCGGTGCTGCCGCTGACCAGGACGGTCCAGCACCACACCAACCAGGTGCTGACCGTGCTGCTGATCTTCGTGGCGACGGTGACGGCGGCGCGGATCGTCGCCGGTCTGGTGCAGACGGTGACGCAGTCCAGGTCCGGGGTGGCCGGATCGGCGACGATCTTCGTCAACATCACCCGCATCCTGGTCCTCGCCATCGGCTTCCTGGTGGTGCTCCAGACCCTCGGCATCTCCATAGCGCCGCTGCTGACCGCCCTCGGCGTCGGCGGTCTGGCGGTCGCGCTGGCCCTCCAGGACACGCTGGCCAACCTGTTCGCGGGCATCCACATCCTGGCCTCCAAGACCGTCCAGCCCGGTGACTACATCCGGCTGAGCAGCGGTGAGGAGGGCTACGTCGAGGACATCAACTGGCGGCAGACGACCGTGCGGGCGCTGTCCAACAACCTCGTCGTGATCCCCAACGGCCAGCTCGCCAAGACCAACATGACCAACTACATGCGCCCCGAGCAGCAGCTCACCATCCTGGTGCAGGTCGGCGTCGGCTACGACAGCGACCTGGACCAGGTGGAGCAGGTGACCGCCGAGGTGGTCACCGAGGTGATGACCGAGATCACCGGCGCCGTCCCGGACCACGAGCCCGCCATCCGCTTCCACACCTTCGGCGACTCCCGCATCGGCTTCACGGTGATCCTCGGCGTCGGCGAGTTCAGCGACCAGTACCGGATCAAGCACGAGTTCATCAAGCGACTGCACAAGCGCTTCCGCCAGGAGGGCATCCGCATCCCCGCCCCGACCCGGACGGTCGCCCTGCACCAGGACGGCGCGGGCCTGCCCCAGGTCCTCCAGGCGCAGGAGACCCTCATCCCGCACCAGCGGGAGAGCCGGGCGCCGCGGCAGTAACGCGGCGCGGCGGCCCAGCGCCGAGGGGTCCCCGGGGCACGCCCGCGAAGATCACGGCACCGCGTGCCAGCCCCGTGCCCCGGGATTCCCCGGCACGAGATATCTTGATGTCGAGCAATGTTGCAGACGTGGAGCGGAGCACCCGGTGACTGACTCGACCATCATCTACACACACACTGACGAGGCCCCGGCCCTGGCGACGTATTCCCTCCTGCCGGTGGTCCAGGCGTACGCCTCGCAGGCGGGTGTCGCCGTGACGACCCGGGACATCTCGCTGGCGGGCCGCATCATCGCGGTGTTCCCGGAGTACCTCACCGAGGACCAGCGCGTCCCCGACGCCCTCACCGAGCTGGGCGAGCTGGCCAAGACGCCCGCCGCCAACATCATCAAGCTGCCGAACATCTCGGCGTCCATCCCGCAGCTCAAGGCCGCCGTCGCCGAGCTTCAGGCGCAGGGCTACGCGCTGCCGGACTACCCCGACGAGCCGAAGACCGACGAGGAGCGCGACATCCGCGCCCGCTACGACAAGGTCAAGGGCTCCGCCGTCAACCCGGTGCTGCGCGAGGGCAACTCCGACCGCCGCGCCCCCGCCTCGGTGAAGAACTACGCCAGGACCCACCCGCACCGCATGGGCGCCTGGACCCCCGAGTCCAAGACCAACGTGGTGACCATGGGCGAGAACGACTTCCGCTCCACCGAGAAGTCCGTCGTCATCGAGGCGGACGGCACGCTCCGCATCGAGCTGGTCGGCGCCGACGGCACCACCACCGTCCTGCGCGAGTCCGTGCCGGTGCTCGCCGGTGAGGTCGTCGACGCCTCCGTGATGCGGGCCGCGAAGCTGCGCGAGTTCCTCACCACGCAGGTCGCCCAGGCCAAGGCCCAGGACGTCCTGTTCTCCGTGCACCTGAAGGCCACGATGATGAAGGTCTCCGACCCGATCATCTTCGGCCACGTGGTACGCGCCTTCTTCCCGAAGACCTTCGAGCGGTACGGCGCCGTCCTCGCCGCGGCCGGGCTCAGCCCGAACGACGGTCTGGGCGGCATCCTCAAGGGCCTGGACGGGCTGCCGGAGGGCGCCGAGATCAAGGCGTCCTTCGACGCCGAGCTGGCCGAGGGCCCGAAGCTGGCGATGGTCGACTCCGACAAGGGCATCACCAACCTGCACGTCCCCTCGGACGTCATCGTGGACGCCTCGATGCCCGCGATGATCCGCACCTCCGGCCACATGTGGGGCCCGGACGGCGAGGAGCACGACACCCTCGCGGTCATCCCGGACTCCAGCTACGCCGGTGTCTACCAGGCCGTCATCGAGGACTGCCGCGCCCACGGCGCCTTCGACCCGTCGACGATGGGCTCCGTGCCGAACGTCGGCCTGATGGCGCAGAAGGCCGAGGAGTACGGCTCCCACGACAAGACCTTCGAGATCCCGGCCGCGGGCACCGTCCGCCTGGTCGACGCCTCGGGCGCCGTCCTGATCGAGCAGCCCGTGGAGGCCGGTGACATCTTCCGCGCCTGCCAGACCAAGGACGCCCCGATCCGGGACTGGGTCAAGCTCGCCGTCACCCGCGCCCGCGCCACCGGCGACCCGGCGGTGTTCTGGCTGGACGAGAGCCGCGCCCACGACGCCAACCTGATCGCCAAGGTCGAGCGGTACCTGCCGGAGCACGACACCGAGGGCCTGGACATCAGGATCCTCAACCCGGTGGAGGCGACCAAGCTGTCCGTGGAGCGCATCCGCCGCGGCGAGAACACCATCTCCGTCACCGGCAACGTGCTCCGCGACTACCTCACCGACCTCTTCCCCATCCTGGAGCTGGGCACCAGCGCCAAGATGCTGTCGGTGGTCCCGCTGATGGCGGGCGGCGGCCTGTTCGAGACGGGCGCGGGCGGCTCCGCCCCCAAGCACGTCCAGCAGCTCGTCAAGGAGGACTACCTGCGCTGGGACTCCCTCGGTGAGTTCTTCGCCCTGGTGCCGTCCTTCGAGCAGTACGCCGAGACCACCGGCAACGCCAAGGCCAAGGTCCTCGCCGCCACTCTCGACCGCGCCACGGCGACCTTCCTCAACGAGGACAAGTCCCCGACCCGGCGCGTCGGCGGCATCGACAACCGCGGCAGCCACTTCTACCTGTCCCTGTACTGGGCGCAGGAGCTGGCCGCGCAGACCGACGACGCCGACCTGGCGAAGGCGTTCGCGCCGCTCGCCGAGACGCTCGCCGCCAACGAGCAGAAGATCGTCGAGGAGCTGCTCGCCGTGCAGGGCAAGCCCGCCGACATCGGCGGCTACTACCAGCCCGACCCCGCCAAGGCCGCCGCGGTGATGCGCCCGTCGGCCACCTGGAACGAGGCCCTCGCGTCCCTGAGCTGACGCCCGGCCCCACCCGTTAGTTCTCCGCCCCGTCCGGCGTACCCCTCCGGACGGGGCGGAGCCCGTTCGCGCGCCGGGCGGCTCATCGTCGTACGGCCTGCCGCGCCCCACTGACACCCCCTGGAGCCGCCCGTGCCCCCGTCCTTCGCCCTGCTGCCCGGCGCCGCCGACTCGCCGTTGATCCTGCACGTGCCGCACTCCGCGCGGGAGATACCGCCCGCCGTGCGCGCGGGCGTCGTGCTCGACGACGCGGAGCTGGAGCGGGAACTGGACCACATCACCGACGCGCACACCGCCGAGATCGCGGCCGGGGCGGCCGAGGCGGCGCGGGTCACGCCGTGGCGGTTCGTCAACCGGCTGTCGCGGCTGGTCGTCGACCCGGAGCGGTTCCCGGACGAGCGGGAGGAGATGCTCGCGGTGGGGATGGGCGCCGTCTACACGCGGACCACGCACCAGGAGGTGCTGCGGCCCGACGGCTTCGACCCGGCGCCGCTGGTCGAGCGGTACTTCCGCCCCTACGCCCGCGCGATGTCCGACGCCGTCGCGGACCGGCTCGCGGCGACCGGGCGGGCCGTGGTCGTCGACGTGCACTCCTACCCCACCGCCCCGCTCCCCTACGAGCTGCACGGCACCGGCCCGCGCCCGCCGGTCTGCCTCGGCACGGACGCCTTCCACACCCCGCCGGAGCTGCTCGACGCGGCCCGCGAGGCGTTCGCGGCGTGCGGGGAGACCGGGCTGGACAGCCCGTTCGCGGGGACGTACGTACCGCTGGAGTACTACCGGACCGACCCGCGGGTGTCCGCGCTGATGGTGGAGATCCGCCGGGACACCTACATGACCGAGCCCGGCGGCCCGGCCGGGGACGGGCTGACCGCGCTGGCGGCGGCGCTGGCGCGCCTCGTCGACGCCGTCGCCGTCGGCGCGGTCTGAGCCCGGCCGGACCACTCCCGCGCGACAGGGGCCCGGTGGGCGGTGAGGGTGAGGGAATGACCGAGGAGACCCCCACACTGACCGGCCAGGCCCCGCCCCCGGTGCGGGACTGGCCCGCGCTGGACCTGGAGGGGACCCGGTTCGACCCGGTCCTCGCCGAGCTGATGCGGGAGGGCCCGCTGACCCGGATCCGGCTGCCGCACGGCGAGGGCTGGGCCTGGCTGGCGACCCGGTACGACGACGTCCGGCTGATCACCAACGATCCCCGGTTCGGCCGGGCCGAGGTGCCGCGGCGGCAGGTCACCCGGATGGCGCCGCACTTCAAGCCCCGGCCGGGATCGCTCGCCTTCGCCGACCAGCCCGACCACAACCGGCTGCGCAAGCCCGTCGCGGGCGCCTTCACGGTGGCCGCCATGAGACGGCTGCGGCCCCGCGCCCAGACGGTGCTGGACGGCCTCGTGGACGGCGTGCTGCGCGACGGGCCGCCCGCCGACCTGGTCGAACGCGTCCTCGAACCGTTCCCGATCGCCGTCGTCAGCGAGGTGATGGGGGTGCCCGAGGAGGAGCGGGAGCGGGTGCACTCCTGGACGAGGACCATCATCTCCACCTCCGGTGGCGCCGAGGCCGCCGGACAGGCCAAGGACGGCCTGTACGCGTGGATCACCGAGACCGTCAGGGCACGGCGCGCCAGCACCGGCGACGACGTGTACGCGCTGCTCGGCGCCGCCGTCGGGCGCGGTGAGATGAGCGAGGAGGAGGCGGTCGGCCTCGCCGGTCCGCTCCAGATCGGCGGCGAGGCCGTCACCCACAACTGCGGCCAGATGCTGTACCTGCTGCTGACCCGCCCCGAGCTGATGTCCCGGATGCGGGAGCGGCCCGCCGACCGCGGCCCCGTCCTCGACGAACTGCTGCGCTACATCCCGCACCGCAGCTCGGTGGGCCTGGCCCGGATCGCCTCCGAGGACGTCGACCTGCACGGGACGCTCATCCGCGCGGGCGACCCGGTGTACGTCTCCTACCTGGCCGCCAACCGCGACCCGGAGGTGTTCCCGGACCCCGACCGGATCGACCCCGACCGCGACCCCAACCCGCACCTGGCGTTCGGCAACGGCCCGCACTACTGCACCGGCGCGGTCCTCGCCCGTACGCTCACCGAACTCCTCCTCGACACGCTGCTGGACCGGATGCCCGGACTGCGGCTCGCGGTCCCCGCCGAGGAGGTCGAATGGCGGCGCCGGACGATGATCCGCGGCCCGCGGACCCTGCCCTGCGCCTGGTGATCAGGCCCGCAGCCACTCCGTGACGACCACGTCCCCGCCGGTGCGCAGCCGCAGCGCGAACGGACCGGCGGGCGGGGTGTCACTCGTGAAGCGGCCCATGTCGTCGGCGGTGAGCGCGGGCGGCGCCGCCACCCGGGCACCGCCGAGCACCTCGATCCGCACCGGCTGCGGCGGCAGCACCTGCCCCATCAGGCCCTCGGACGTCACCTCCACGTCCACCGTCAGCTCCCCGGTGCGGAAGGTCAGCATCCGCGGCGGATCGGTCACCCCGCGCACCGGGATGGCGTCGATCAACGAGTCGAAGGTCAGCTCGGCGAGCCGGGCGTCCAGGTCGTGCAGGGTGAACGCCTCGACTGCGGTGCGCCGCAGCTCGGGCGGTACCGGGTCGAGGATGGCGGCGGCGCGGCGCAGCTCCTCCTCCAGCAGACCGGCGCCGAACTCCTCGTCGTCGAATCCGTGGTCGTCGTCGCGGTTCACAGCACTCCCCGTGCGTCGAGTCGGGCCCGCAGCCGTCGCAGACAGCGCTGCCGCAGCGGGCCGATGCTGCCTACGGCGATGCCCAGCGCGCTGGACACCTCCTGGTAGCTGGGCGGCGGTGAGGACATCAGCACCCGCAGCAACTGGCGGCAGCGCTCCCCGAGTTCCTCGAACTCCTGCCACATCCGCCGAATCCGTTCGGACTGGGCGGCGGCCTCCTCGGAGTCGAGGAGCGACTGCTCCGGCGTACGGTCCTCGCTGACCCGGTCGAGCACCTGCGGATCGTCCGTGGGGGTCAGCCGCCGCGAACTCCGGATCACCTTCAGGCTCTCGTGGCGTGCGGTGCTCGCCAGCCAGGAGCCGGTCTTGTCGGGTTCCCGGATCCGCCCGAGGTGCTGGGCGAAGCGGAACCACACGGTCTGGTACACCTCGTGCGCGTCGGCGTCCGAGAGCCGGTGTGCGCGCACCACCGACCACACCAGCGGGCTC
The DNA here is from genome assembly GCF_042674625.1 of Streptomyces flavalbus. Lineage (NCBI taxonomy): Bacteria > Bacillati > Actinomycetota > Actinomycetes > Kitasatosporales > Streptomycetaceae > Streptomyces > Streptomyces flavalbus. The sequence continues at coordinate 6,993,380 of NZ_JBHTEB010000001.1, read as the reverse complement.
AGCCCTTCCACCAGCGCTTTCCAGGCCGCCGCGTCTCCGTCGACGGCGGACTGGACGAGCGCGCCGACATCTGCACGGTCCACGGCCCCACCCCTCGAGTACGGCAAGTCATCGTACGCCGTGGTGGGGCATGTCTCTGACCTCATCTCGGCCTCATACGGACGCCGCGGGAGCCTGGACGGGCACCGGGCTCCAGGTGGACGGCTTGAGCGCCGGTACGTCCGCCCCCCGCACCTCCGCGAACTCGCTGACCTGGGAGAGCAGTTGCTGCGCGGCGGCGCGCGGGTCGCGCTGGCCGCCGCTGACCATCAGGTCGGCGACCATCCCGGCCACCACCGGCGTCGCGAAGGAGGTGCCGCTCCAGTGGGCGAGGCCCTCGAACATCACCTGGTCCGGCTTGGCCGCCGCGCCGTCGTCGCTCAGCACCCCGCTGTGGCTGGGTTCCTGGCAGGTGCAGGCGTAGCCGAAGCCGTAGCGGCAGGTGTCGTAGGTGGAGTGCTGGTAGACGTACGGAACCGGGGTGGTGAAGCCGGTGAGGGAGCTGGTGAGGCGCTCGCCGGGGGCGAACACCCGCACCCAGGGGCCGTGGTTGGTGAAGCAGGCGCCGTACGCGCCGTCGCCGCGCAGCGCGCCGACCGAGAGCACGCTGTCGGCGAAGGCGGACTGGCTGGCGTAGGCGGCTGGCCAGAACGGGGTGCTGCTGCCGTTGTTCCCGGCGGCGGCGACCAGCAGGGTGCGCTGCTGGCGCAGTTCGGCCATGAAGGCGTCCATGCCGAGGAGCCCGTCGAGGCCGCCGTTGGTGGTGCCCGCGGAGAGGCTGATGATGTCGGGCCAGCCGTGCCGGTCGACGCTGTCGAAGAGCGCGGCGCCGAAGTCCGATTCCAGCATGGCGCCGACGTCGCTCAGGGTGCCGAGGACGGTGACGTTGGTGTTGGGCGCGACGGCGGAGACGACCCCGGCGATGAACGTGCCGTGGCCGACGTACTGCTTGAGCATCCCGTCCGCGTCGGTCTCCTGGACCGCCATGTCCCCGTCGACGTGGGCGAGCTGCGGCCAGGACTGGTAGTCGTGCAGCAGGCCGGTGTCGATGACGAGGACGCCGACCGCGGTGTCCGGGTCGTGGGCCACGCCCGGCGCGGGCGCCGGGTTGGTGCCGTCCGCGCGCGGGGCGGGCACGGGTTCGTCGCCGGGGCAGGCGTTGACCGGGGCGATGTGGATGACGTGGTTGCGGCTGACCAGGCGGCGCCGCGCCCGGCCCGCCCGCTCCCGCACCGCGCGCAGCGCGTGGCCCACCATCGGGTCACCCTCGGCGCCGCCCTGGCCCGGGTCTCCGACCTGGATGCGGGTGACGCCGGTGCGGTTGGCGCGCGGGCTGACCCGGCGCACCGGCTCCGGGTCGAGGTCGGGGGTCTCGGTGAAGTACGTGCGCACCGCGTCCTCGACCAGTGCCGCGTCCTCCCCGTCGCGGACGAGGACGACACCCTTCTCGTAGAGGAACTCCGCGGAGTCGTCGGGTCCCATCGCCAGGGGGACGTCGGGCATCGAGCGCTGGATGTGGCCGAACTGCTCGCGGAATCGCTGTGGTGCCATGGGTGTCCCCTCACTGACGCGGCGGTCTTCAGACAGAGCCCGGTGCGGACTGCTTGATACAGACCCGAACCGGTGTGACTCGGTTCCACGGCCACTACCATCCGGAGGGTGACAGCGGGAAGCGACTCGGTACTCGGACTGCTGCCGAGGGTGTTCGCCGCCCCGAACGCCGCTCTGGCGGAGGCGGAACGCCTGCTCGGCGCGGATCCGCCGCCCCTGCACGCCTCCGTCGCCCACCAGGTGATCGGCATCTGGCAGCGCGACTTCGGGGACCTCAGACTCGCCCTGAGCCATCTGCGCCGCGCCCGCGACCTGGCCGCCCGCGCGGACCTCGCCGAACGGGAGGCGGACGTCCTCGCCACCCTCGGGGTGGCCCTGGTGCACGCGGGCCGCACCCGGCAGGGACTGGCCGCGTTCGAGCGGGGCGTGCGGCGCGGCAGCGGGCACACCCGCGCGCGCGTGCTGTACCGCAGGGCGTACGCCTGGTGGGTGCTCGGCCAGCATCCGCAGGCACTGGAGGACGTACGGCGGGCGATTCCCGTGCTGCGTCAGGAGGACGACACCATCTGGACGGCGCGGGCGCTGACGCTGCGGGCGACCGTGCACTTGGCGCTGGGCGCGGTGGACCGGGCGGACGCCGACTTCACCGCCGCGGAGGCGCTGTGGGACACCACCGGCCAGGAGCACGACAAGGCCGACGCGGTGGAGAGCCGGGGCCTGGCCGCGTTCCGCTCCGGTGACATCCCGGCGGCGCTGCGGCTGCTCGACGAGGCCGAGAGGCGGTACGCCAAGCTGGGCACGCCGACGTTCATGCTGAACATCCGGCGCTGCGAGGTGCTGATGGCGGCGAATCTGGCGCCGGAGGCGCTGGCGGAGGCGGACGCGGCGATCGCCGTCCTGGACGGGATCGGCGGGCAGTCCACCCGCAAGGCGGAGCTGTTGCTGGCCGCCGCCCGCGCGGCCCGGCTCGCGGGCGATCCGCACACGGCGATAGCGCGCGCCGCGCTCGCCGTGCGGCTGTTCGCGGCGCAGCGCCGGACCTGGTGGGAGACGCACGCGCGGCTGGTGCTGATCGAGGCGCGGGTGGCCGCCGGGCGCCGTTCGGGGCGGCTGGTCGCGGACGCGGCGCAGGTCGCCGAGGAGCTGGCCGCGTTCGGCGCCCCGGCCGCGCCGGAGGCGTCGCTGCTCGCGGGCCGGATCGCGCTGGGCCTGGGCTGGACGGCGGACGCCGAACGGCATCTGGCGGTGGCCGCGCGCAGCAGGCGCAGCGGGCCGCCGCTCGCGCGGCTGACGGGCTGGGCGGCGCAGGCGCTGCGGGCGCGCGCCGCGGGGTCCCGGCGCGGGGTCCTTGAGGCGTGCCGCCGCGGCCTGGACGTCCTGGACGACCACCGGATGACGCTGGGCGCCTCGGAGCTGCGGGCCCGTGCCACCGAGCAGGGCGCCGAGCTCGCGGCGCTGGCGCAGGAGGCGAGCCGGGCGCGGGGCGGGCCGCGGCGGCTGCTGGTGTGGAGCGAACGGTGGCGGGCGACCGTCCTGTCCGCGCCGCCGACCCGGCCCCCGGCCGACCCGGCGCTGCTCACCTCGCTGACCGCGTTCCGGACCATCGCGGCGCGGGCGGAGGAGGCCCGCATGGACGCGCGGCCCGTTCCGGCGCTGGAGCGGGAACAGCGGCGTCTTGAGCGGGAGATCCGCTCCCGCACCCTGCACATGCGCGGCGAGGCGCCCGGCGGCGGCGACCGGTTCGACGTGGACCGGCTGCTGGCCCGGCTCGGCGACACCCAGCTCGTGGAGTTGGCGGTCCTGGACGGGCAGGTGCACGTGCTGCTGTGCGGGCAGGGCCGGGTACGGCGGTTCGAGGCGGGGCGGCTGGCGGCGGCGGAGTCGGAGGCCGAGCACGTCCAGGCCGCGCTGCGGCGGCTGGCCCACCCCGGGGCGGAGCACCGGCTGCCGGTGGTGGAACAGATGGGCCGCCGCCTGGAGGAACTGCTCCTGGGCCGGGCCGCGGAACGGCTGGGCGGCGGCCCCGTCGTCGTGGTGCCGCCTGCGCGGCTGCACCGGGTGCCGTGGGCGCTGCTGCCGTCGCTGCGGGAGCGGGTGCTGAGCGTGTCGCCGTCGGCGAGCAGTTGGCTGCGCGCCCGGGAGACCGAGCCGCCGCCGGGCGGCCGTCACGTCCTGGTCCGCGGCCCCGGCCTGGCCTCGGGCGGCGCGGAGGTCCCGGACCTCGCCGACCGCTACGGCAGGCCGACGGTCCTGGAGCACGACGAGGCGCGGGTGCCGCGGGTCCTGGAGGAACTCGACGGCGCGGCGCTCGCGCACATCGCCGCGCACGGCACGTTCCGCGCGGACGCGCCGCTGTTCTCCGCCCTGCGGATGGCGGACGGCCCGCTGATCGTGCACGACTTCGAGCGCCTCGACCGCAGCCCGTACCGCATCATCCTCTCCAGTTGCGACACCGCCCGCCTCGCCTCGGTCGGCGCCGACGAACTCCTCGGCCTGGTCACGGCCCTGCTCCCGCTCGGCACGGCGGGTGTGGTGGCGAGCAGCGCCCCGGTGAACGACGCGGCGGTGGTCCCCCTGATGCTCGCCCTGCACAAGGGCCTCAGCGCGGGCCTCTCCCTGGCCGAGGCGCTGAGGGACGCCCGCAGGGCCCTCCCGAACGACGCGACCCACCAGGCGACGGGCTGGGCGTTCACGGCCTTCGGCGCGGCGTGAACGGACAGACCGACGCTCACGCGCTCAACCCCACCGCCCCACTCAACGCCCCCCGGTCACTCGCCCCGAGCCGCGCGTACGCGCTGTACAGGTGGTTCCCCACCGTCCGCACGGACAAGGTGAGCCGCTCGGCGATCTGCCGATTGCTGAGCCCCGCCGCGGCGAGCGTCACGATCTGCCGCTGACGCGCCGTCAACTCCCCCAGCACCAGCCCGGCCAGCGCGGGCGTCCGCGCCCCCGGACACCGCCGCGCCAGCGCGACCGCCCGCGTGCGTGAGGTACGAGCCGCCCGCGGCTCCCCGTGTACGCCCGCCGCCTGCGCGTACGCCTCCGCCGCGAACAGCAGGAACCCCCGCTCCTCCAGCGCCCGCGCCGCCCGGTCCAGCGCGGCCCCGTCCCGCCGGGCGAGGGCGTGGGCGTGGTCGGCGAGGACCCCGACGGGCAGTTCCCCGGCCCGCTCGGGCGCGCCGAGGCGTACGGCGTCGTAGCGGTCGTAGGCGACCTCGTCGTCGAGCCCGGCCACCGCCGCCTGGACGTCCCCGCGCGCGGCGGCGACCCAGGCCGCGGAGCGTCGGTTGGCGATCATCCGCTCGGCGGTCGCCAGGTCGCCCGTCTGCGCGGCGGCCAGCGCGAGTTCGCCGCGGCAGTCGCGGTCGTCGGGGGCGTACCGCAGCCCCTGCCGCGCCCACGCGGCGGCCTCCCGCAGCTCGCCGCGCAGGCGCGAGAAGCGGGCGCGCACGGCGGCGTACCCGGCGGGTATCGCGACGCCCTCGTCCGCGAGCCACTCCCCCACCGGGGTGGCCAGCGGCCGTACGTCGGCCAGTTCGACGTGCCGGAGCAGGGTGGCCGCCTCGGCGGCGAGGGCGGGCCCGCAGCGGCCGGGGGCGCCGGTGAGGCGGCGGGCGCGCAGGGTGCCCGCGCAGGCGCGCAGCACGGGGCCGTGCAGGGGGTGGGCCAGGCGTACGGCGGAGTCGGGCACGCCGTCGGGCAGGTCGTCGACGCGGATCAGCCGCTCGGCCTCCAGGCGTTCCAGGACGCGCAGGTCGAGGCTGTCGAGGTCGACCGGCAGGGGTTCGGCGAAGGCGAGGCGGTCGAGGACCTCCCGCTCCTCGGGGTCGGTGCGGTCCAGGACGGGCGCGGTGCGTTCACGCAGGGCGGCGGTGACCGGGACGGGGCCGCGCCAGGTCCGCTCGCTGGTGTCGGGGTGCCGGGTGAACAGGCCGCGTTCGCGCAGCGCGCCCACCAGGTCGCGCAGGAGGCGCAGGTCGCCCTGGGCGAGGCGGTGCAGCCGGTTGGCGGTGAGCGGCTCCAGGGGGCCGTCCGCGCCCGCGGCGGCGAGGTGCACGGTGTCCTCACGCGGGAGCGGCTCCAGGGTGAGGCGGGGCAGCAGTTCGCCGGTCCACAGCCGGGACACGGCGCTGGGCGTGCGGGCGCCGTCGGTGGCGACGACGAGCAGCCGGGTGCGGCCCTGGACGGCGAGCTGGTGGACGAGGGCGGCGGAGGCGTCGTCGAGGAGGTGGGCGTCGTCGACGACGAGGAGCCTGCGCCCGGAGAGCAACTGCACGGCGCGGTGCAGGGTGGCGCGCTCCGGCAGCAGGTGCGCGAACGCGGCGTACGGCACCGCGCGGGTCTCGGGGGTTCCGGCGGCGCGCGCCCAGTCGGTGCCGCGGACGGCCTCGGTGACCAGCCGTGTCTTGCCGCAGCCCGCGGGCCCGGTGATCACCGTGCCGGGGCGTCCGGCGGCCAGGGAGCGGCGTACGGCGTCGAGTTCGTCCTCGCGGCCGGTGAACGGCCAGGGCAGTTCCAGGGTGTTCGCGCCGCCCTCGGACGCCGTGTCCCGGGCGGACGTCATGTCCCGTGCGAAAGTCATCACGACAGCAGGAGCCGGGTTACTCAGTTCTGATACAGGGCGACTTGAGTAGCCTTCGACTCAGGCGTACGGGGCGAGCGCCCCGCCAGTCTTGGCGCATGTCCGGACGCTACTGCTCCCTCGCGCAGGCGTCGGCTCCGGTGTTCGCCCCGGGGCTGACCGCCGAGCGGCTCAGTGCGCTGCTGCGCGGACACCGGATGTGGGTCAACGGGACGGTCCTGCACTACTGCTTCTTCGACCGGGAGGACGACGCCTCGGTGATCACGGTGCCAGGTTCCGGGGAGACCCGGCGGGTGTCGTGGGTGGGCGCCAAGGAGCAGCGGGACGTGGTGCGGGAGTGCTTCGCGGAGTGGCGGGGCCTGGGGATCGGCCTGTCGTTCACGGAGGTCGCCGACCGCTCGGAGGCGGAGCTGCGGATCGGGTTCCAGTGGGGCGACGGCTCCTGGTCCGCCGTCGGCAAGGACGCCCTGCGGACGGGCGCCGGTGAGCGCACCATGAACTTCGGGTGGGACCTGACGGCCCCCGGGGAGCGTGCCACGGCGCTGCACGAGATCGGGCACGCGCTGGGCATGGTGCACGAGCATCAGAGCCCGTTCGCGGGGATCCACTGGGACGACGAGGCGGTCTACGCCGAGCTGGCGGGTCCGCCGAACTTCTGGAGCCGGGAGCGCACGCTCGTCAACGTGCTGCGCAAGCTGGACGCGGACGAGGTCAACGGGTCCTGCTGGGACCCGCTGTCGATCATGGAGTACCCGTTCTCGCCGGGGCTGATCCTGGAGCCGGAGCAGTTCCGGGCGGGGCTGAACCCGCCGGGGACGCTCTCGCCGCTCGACAAGGAGTTCGTGCTCCGCTGGTATCCGCCGCTCGCGCCGCCGCGACCGCCCGCGCTGGTGCCGTTCCGTTCGGCGCCGCTGCGGCTGGCCTCCGGGGAGCAGGCGGACTTCCTGCTGGAACCGCCGGAGACGCGTGAGTACACGGTGGGCGTCTTCGGGGACGGCGACACCGTCGTGGTGCTCTTCGAGGAGCGGGACGGCGAACCCCGCTACCTCGCCGGTCAGGACGACGGCGGCACCGACCGCAACGCCACCGTCAGGGCCCGGCTCGTCAAGGGCCGCCGCTACTTCGTCCGTGTGCGCCTGTACTCCGGCTGGGGTTCGGGCGAGACGGCCGTCATGTGCTGGTGACAGCGCACGACGGCCGCGCCGCACGGGCGCCTGGACCATGGTCCGGCACCGGGGGAGCGGCCGGGCGCGTCACCCTTGGGGGAGGGTGACGCGTCCGGCCACGCCATCACAGGTGGCGCTCAGACCAGGTCGAACCGGTCCAGGTTCATGACCTTGTCCCAGGCGGCGACGAAGTCGGTCACGAACTTCTCCTTGGCGTCGTCGCTCGCGTAGACCTCGGCGAGCGCGCGCAGCTCGGAGTTGGAGCCGAAGACCAGGTCGGCACGGGTGCCGGTCCACTTGACCTCGCCGGTGGCCGCGTCGCGGCCCTCGAACGTGGTCTGGTCCTCGGAGGTGCCCTTCCACTGGACGCCCAGGTCGAGCAGGTTGACGAAGAAGTCGTTCGTCAGCCTGCCCGGCGTCTCGGTGAGGACGCCGGCCTTGGAGCCGTCGTAGGTGGCGCCCAGCACGCGCAGGCCGCCGACCAGGACGGTCAGCTCGGGCGCGCTCAGGGTGAGCAGGTTGGCGCGGTCGAGCAGCAGGTACTCGGCCGGGAGGCGGTTGCCCTTGCCGTAGTAGTTGCGGAAGCCGTCGGCGGTGGGCTCCAGGGCGGCGAAGGACTCGGCGTCGGTGTGCTCCTCGGTCGCGTCGACGCGGCCCGGGGTGAACGGCACCTCGATGTCGTACCCGGCGTCCTTGGCGGCCTTCTCGACACCGGCGCAGCCGCCGAGGACGATCAGGTCGGCCAGGGAGACCTTCTTGGCGCCGGAGTTGAACTCCTGCTGGACGCCCTCCAGGACGCGCAGCACGGAGGCCAGCTCGTCGGGGTTGTTGACCTCCCAGCCGCGCTGCGGCTCCAGGCGGATGCGGGCGCCGTTGGCGCCGCCGCGCTTGTCGCTGCCGCGGAAGGTGGACGCGGACGCCCAGGCGGTGGTGACGAGCTGGGCGACGGTCAGGCCGGAGTCGAGGAGCCTGGCCTTGAGGGCGGCGATGTCCTCGGCGCCGATGACCTCACCCTCGGCGGCGGGCAGCGGGTCCTGCCACAGCAGGGTCTCCTCGGGCACCTCCGGGCCGAGGTACTGCGACTTCGGGCCCATGTCGCGGTGGGTCAGCTTGAACCAGGCGCGGGCGAAGGCGTCCGCGAACTGGTCGGGGTTCTCGTAGAAGCGGCGCGAGATGGGCTCGTAGACCGGGTCGAAGCGCAGCGCCAGGTCGGTGGTGAGCATCGTCGGGCGGTGCTTCTTCGACGGGTCGTGGGCGTCGGGGACGATCTCCGGGGCGTCCTTGGCGACCCACTGCTTGGCGCCCGCCGGGGACTCGGTCAGCTCGTACTCGTACTCGAAGAGGTTCTTGAAGAACCCGTTGCTCCACTGGGTGGGCGTGGTGGTCCAGGTGACCTCGAGGCCGGAGGTGATGGTGTCGGCGCCCTTGCCGGTGCCGAAGGTGTTCTTCCAGCCCAGGCCCTGCTCCTCCATGGAGGCGGCCTCGGGGTCGTCGCCGACGTGGTCGGCGGGGCCCGCGCCGTGGGTCTTGCCGAAGGTGTGGCCACCGGCGATGAGGGCGACGGTCTCCTCGTCGTTCATCGCCATGCGGCGGAACGTCTCACGGATGTCGCGGGCGGCGGCCAGCGGGTCCGGGTTGCCGTTGGGGCCCTCGGGGTTGACGTAGATCAGGCCCATCTGGACGGCGCCGAGCGGGTTCTCCAGCTCGCGGTCGCCGGAGTAGCGCTGGTCGTCGAGCCAGGTGGTCTCGGGGCCCCAGTAGACGTCCTCCTCCGGCTCCCAGACGTCGGCGCGGCCACCGGCGAAGCCGAAGGTCTCGAAGCCCATGGTCTCCAGGGCGACGTTGCCCGCGAGGATCATCAGGTCGGCCCAGGAGATGTTCTGGCCGTACTTCTTCTTCACCGGCCACAGCAGACGGCGGGCCTTGTCGAGGTTGGCGTTGTCCGGCCAGCTGTTGAGCGGGGCGAACCGCTGCTGACCGGCACCGGCGCCGCCGCGGCCGTCGCTGATGCGGTAGGTGCCCGCGCTGTGCCAGGCCATGCGGATGATCAGCGGACCGTAGTGGCCGAAGTCGGCGGGCCACCAGTCCTGGGAGGTGGTGAGCACCTCGGCGATGTCCCGCTTGACGGCGGGCAGGTCGAGGGACTTGAACGCCTCGGCGTAGTCGAACTCCTCACCGAGCGGGTTGGCCACGGCGGGGTTCTTGGCGAGGATCTTCAGGTTGAGCCGCTCCGGCCACCACTGACGGTTTCCGCCGCCCTGAGTCGGGTGCGCGGCGCGTCCGTGCGCGACCGGGCAGCCGCCTGCGCCCTCCGCCTTGGGGTCGGTGACGATGGCATCAGGGTTCTCGGCCATGGGGTGAATCCTTCCGGAACTTGGACTGAACGAGGTGCTCAGGAACTGCGGGTGGTGGAACAGTCGGGGCACAGACCCCAGTAGATGACCTCGGCCTCGTCGACCGTGAAGCCATGGGCGTCAGCGGCGGTGAGGCAGGGCGCCTCGCCGACCGCGCAGTCGACGTCGACGACGGTGCCGCAGGACCGGCACACCAGGTGGTGGTGGTTGTCCCCGACCCGTCCCTCGTAGCGGGCGGGGCTGCCGGGTGGTTCGATGCGGCGCACCAGACCGGCGGCGGTGAGCGCGTGCAGGGCCTCGTACACCGCCTGCACGGAGACCTGACCGACGCGCTCGCGCACCCCGGCCGCTATGGCGTCCACGCCGAGGTGGTCACCGCCGCGGACGGTCTCCAGCAGGGCGACCCGCGCGGACGTCACCCGCAGGCCCGCGCCGCGCAGGGCGTCGGCGGGGCTCGGGGTGCCGGGGGCGCCAGGGGCGCCCGGAGTCCGAGGTGCGGTCATGCCGCAGAACCTACCGCCTCAAACACGAATGGTTCAAGAAAAGGAATGAGTCCAAGTCTGGGGTTGGTCAGGGACGCGTCAGACACACCGAGCCGGAGATCTCGTCGAGGGCGTCGCGCAGGGTGCCGCAGCGCCCGGACGACACCCGCCCCGCCGCGTCCGCCAGGGCCAGCGGCAGTCCCGCGCACCGCGCCACCACCCCGGCGGCGGCCCCCGGCTCCGCCGCCACCAGCGCGGCCCCCAGCCTCCTGACCAGCAGCGCCCGGGCCTCGGCCGCGCTCAGGGGCGCGAGCGGCACGGACACGGCGCCGTGCCGGGTGGCGAGGCCCAGCAGCGGGGCGCGACTGGTGACGACGACCATCGCACCGCCCGTTCCCGGGAGCAGCGGCGCGACCTGTTCGCCGTACCGGACGTCGTCGACGACGATCAGCAGCCGTCGGCCGTCGGTGAGCGAGCGGACCAGCGCGGCGCGCTCGTCGGGCGGCACGGGCCGGTCGTAGGGGCCGCCGCCGAGGGCGCGCACCAGCCAGCCGGTCGCGTCGTCCACGGTGAGGGCGCGCCGGTCGTCGGAGCCGCGCAGACTGATCCAGACCTGGCCGTCCGGGAAGTCGTCCGCCACGCGCCGCGCCCAGTGCCGTACCAGGGAGGTCTTGCCGACGCCGTGCCGCCCGGTGACGACGGCGACGGCGGGACCCGGCGTGCCGGGCCGGGGCAGCAGCGCGTCCAGGCGGGCGGTCTCCGCGGTCCGGCCGACGAAGCCCGGCACCGCGCCCGGCAACTGCCGGGGCACGGGCGGCAGCGCGAGGCGGCCCGCGCCGGTCCGGGGGCCGCCGAGCAGGTCCGCGTGCAGCGCGCGCAGCTCCGCGCCGGGCGCCACGCCGAGTTCCCCGGCCAGCCGCCGCCGTACCGTCTCGTACGCCTCCAGCGCCTCCGACCGGCGCCGGGCGCCGCGCAGCGCGCGGACGTACTGCGCCCAGAACCGCTCCCGGGCCGGGTGCCGTGCGGTCAGCTCGGCGAGGTCCGCCAGCAGCTCCGCGCCCCGGCCCCTGGCCAGCAGCAGGTCGTTGCGCCGCTCGACGGCCTGGAGGCGCCGCTCGTCGAGCCGGTGCCGGTCGGCGGTGAGCGCCTGCGCGTGCACGTCGGCGAGGGCGTCGCCGCGCCAGAGCCCGAGGGCGCGTTCGAGGGCGCGGAGCTCCCCCTCCGCGTCACGCGCCGCGCGCGCGGCGCCCGCCGTCCGCAGCTCCTCCTCGAACGCGCCCAGGTCGACGTCGCGCGGGCCGACGTCGAGCAGATAGCCGTCGGCGCGGGTGCGGACCAGGTCCTGCGCGCCGAGCGGGGCGAGGACCGACCGCAGCCGGGTGACGGCGAGCTGGGTCGCGCGCCGGGCCCGCGCGGGCGGCTCGCACCCCCACAGGGCGGTCGTCAGGTCCGACATGGGGACCGTACGGCCCGCCCGCAGCGCGAGCTGCGCCAGCAGGGTGCGCGAGTTCGTCGCCCTGACCGTGCGCGCCTCGTCTCCGACGACCAGGGAAACCGGCCCCAGAATGGCAACTCTCATGACAATACTGTCGCTTCGCGCTCTTACACTTCGCTCTCAGCGCGCTGCCATGTGGGTCGAGGGGTGCAATACGCCGGTGGACGAGTCGGTGAACGGGAAAGAACAGGCGGAAGAGGCCGCCACCTACGGCGTGCTGGGGCCCCTGCTGGTGCGGGTGGCGGACCGGGCGGTGCCGATCGGCTCCCCGAAGTGCCGTGTCGTCATGGCGGCGCTGATCCTCGCCGACGGCGAGCCCGTGCCGTCGACGCTGCTCGCCGAGGCGGTCTACGCCCACCAGGCACCGGCCCGGCCCGTGAACGCCGTCCACCAGCTCGTCCTCCGGCTGCGGCGCGGCCTGGCCGCCGCGGGCGCCGCCGACAGCGTCGCCACGGACGGCGACGGCTACCGGCTCGCCGCCCCGCCCGGCGCCACCGACCTGAGCCGGTGGACGACGCTCAGGCACCGCGCGGACGCCGCCCGCGGCGCGGGCGACCTGGCCAGGGAACTCACGGCGCTGGACGAGGCCCTGGCCGTGTGGCGGGGCGCCCCGCTCGCCGACGTGCCCTCCGACCTGCTGCACCGGCGCCACCTGCCCGTCCTGACCGAGCAGCGGCGCCAGGCGGAGGAGCGCCGCGTCGACGTGGCCCTGGCCCTCGGCCGGTACGCGGAGGCCATCGGGCCGCTCCTTGAGGTGACGGCGCGGCAACCGCTGCGGGAGAAGCCGTGGGCACAGCTCATGACCGCGCTGCACGGCTCCGGCAGGCGCACCGAGGCGATCGAGGCGTTCCACCGCGCCCGCGTCCACCTGCGGGACGAACTCGGCGTCGAACCGGGCGAGCTGGTGCAGCGCACCCTCCAGGAACTCCTCCAGGACACCCCGGCGGTCACCGCCCCCGCCACCGCGCCGCGCCCGGTCCCCCGGCACCTGCCCGCCGAGCGGGTCGCGTTCTCCGGCCGGTACGCCGAGACCGCCACCGCCCAGGCCGCCCTCAGCGGCGCCGACGGCCACCGCCCCGGTCTGGTCGTCGTGACGGGGATGCCCGGCGTCGGCAAGACGTCCCTGGCGATCCACGTGGCCCGCCGCGTCGTCCCCCGCTACCCGGACGGGCAGTTGTGGGTCGACCTGCGCGGCGCCAGCCCCAGCGTCACCACGCCGCAGCAGGCGCTGACGTCGCTGCTGCGCGCCCTGGGCCACCCCACGATGAGCATCCCGGAGGACCCCGAGGACCAGGTGGGCCTGTTCCGCTCGCTGCTCGACGGACAGCGGGTGCTGATCGTCCTCGACGACGCCCGCAGCGCCGAGCAGGTCCGCCCGCTCCTGCCGGGCGAACCGGGCTGCGGGGTGCTCGTCACCAGCCGGGCCGACCTGCTCGGCCTCGCCGTGACGGACGGCGCCGTACGGGTGCGGCTGGCCCCGCTCAGCGACGGGGAGGCGCGGGAGATGCTGCGCCGACGGCTCGGTGAGCCCAAGGTGCTCGCCGATCCGGCGGCGACGGCGCGGCTGCTGGAGCGCACAGGCCGGTTACCGCTGGCGCTGGCGGTCGTCGCGGCCCGGGCGGCGGCCGGTCCCGACGCGCCGCTGGCCGAGCTGGACGCGCAGCTCGCCGCCGCCGGTTCCCGGCTGGACGCCCTGTCCAGCGGCGACGAGCGGACCAATCTGCGCGCCGTGTTCTCCTGGTCCTTCGACGCGCTGTCGCCGGGGGCGGCCGATGTCTTCGTACGGCTCGGGCTGCACCCCACCCACGAGCTGTCCCTGACCGCCGCGGCCAGTCTCGCCGGGCGGCCCGTGACGGAAATCGCCGCCGGGGTGGAGGAGTTGGTGGCCACCAACATCGTGAACCGGGTCTCCGGCGGGCGGCTGGCGCTGCACGACCTCGTGCACGAGTTCGCGGCCGAGCTGGCGGGCGCGCGGCTCGACGCCGGGGAGCGGGACCGGGCCGTGCACCGGTTGCTCGACCACTACAACGGGACCTGCCACGCCGCCGCCCGGACCGTCGACCCCGCGCGCGTGTCCATCCCGCTGCCCGCGCCCGCCGCGGGCGCCGCCGTCACCGACTTCGCCGGGGCCGCCGACGCGAAGGCGTGGCTCGTGCGGGAGCGGGACACCCTGCTGGCCGCCTCCGCGCTGGCCGTGGCCCGCGGCCTCGCCCGGCACTGCTGGCAGCTCGGCTGGGGCCTGGCCGACTTCCTGGTCTCCAGCGCCGACTGGTCCAGCCTGGAGGTCCTGCTGCGCACCAGCCTCGCGGCCGGGGAGGGCGAGACCTACGGGATGTCCCTGGCCCACGCCCACCAGCTCATCGGGCGCGCCCTGCGGCACCTGGACCACCCCTCGGGCGCCGTGCACCACCTTCAGCGGGCCGTCGCCGCCGCCCGGCGCGTCGGGGACACGCTGGCGGAGGCGCGTGCGCTGGGCGGGCTGGGCGCGGTGGCGGAGGACCGCGGCGACTGGCGCAGCGCGCTCGTCCACGACCGGGACGTGCTGCGGCTGGTGCGGGAGCACGGGCTGGGCGCCGTCGAGGCGGAGGCCCTGAACCACGTCGGCTGGGACCTGGCCCAGCTCGGGTCCTACGCGGAGGCGCTGGACTACTGCACCCAGTCGCTGGACCTGGCGCGGGCGGGCGGCGACCAGCGCATCGAGGCGGCGGCGTGGGACAGCCTGGGCCTGATCCACCGCCTCGAACTCCGCCGTGAGCAGGCACTGGAGGCGTACGGCCACGCCCTGCGCATCCGGCGCGCCCTGGACCACCGGGTGGGCGTCGGCGAGACCCACATCCACCTCGGCGACGCCCACGCCGCGTTCGGCGCCCTCGCCGACGCCGTGGCGCACTGGCGCGCGGGCATCGCCGAACTGGACCGGGCGAGCCCGGGCCGGGCCCGCCGCGAGCGGGCCCGGCTGGGGCACTTCGGCTGACGGCGCTCAGCAGTCCGCCAGTCCGCAGGCCAGGGACATCCTCGCCAGCCACTGCGCGAACCCGGGCGTGTCGGTGTCCCAGGTGGCGAGGTAGCCCGCGCCGACGGTCTCGCTGACGCCCCCTCCGAAGTCCCACGGGCTCGGCACGAGCGGCAGGGTCACCGACTTGCCCTTCCCGTCGAACGACTCGGAGAACACCACACCGGGCGCGGCGGCCTCCCAGGCCAGTCCGCCCTGCTCCGCGTACGACTGGTTGGACGCCCGTAGCGAGACCGACCCCCGGACGGGGAACCGCGTGACGTCCCCCACGGCGTACTTCGCGCCGCGCCGCAGCAGTTCGCCGTCGGCGCCGACGGGCACGGCGCGGGTGTAGCCGATCCCGTGCGGGTCGACCCCGCCGCACAGTTCCATGCCCGCCCCGAAGAGCGACCCCGAGGCGCACAGCGAGATCGACCACTCGCGGACCCAGCCCGCGGCCTTCTTGAAATGCCACGGCGCGTCGGTCGACTTGCAGTCCTGCGGCGAGCCGCCGAGTATCTGGCAGGTCACCGACCACTCCAGCTCCCCCTGGGCGGCGAACCGGAACGCGTCACGGTAGGTGAAGCGGTCCGAACCCTCGTAGCCCAGCGGCACCAGGGTCCGTTCGATCACGTCCTTGGGGAGCGGCAGGCCCTTCGGTCCGTACGGCACAGCGGTGTCGATCTTCCCGAGGTGGGCGCGCCGCGCCTTGAAGTCCTCGCGTTGCACGATCTGCCGGTAGCGGGCGGGACCGAGGTACTTCTTCGCCGCCGCGCTGGGGGCGGTGTAGCGGCCCTCGGCGTCGATGAAGTACTTCAGGCCGTCCGGGTCGGACATGCTGGCCGGGTTGTTGTTCGCGTAGGCGTACCCGTTCATCTGCTGGGGGTCCATCGGGTCGATGACCGGGTCCGCCGAGAGGAACCGGCCGAGGCCCGGGTCGTACTCCCGCGCCCCCAGCCGGGTCAGCCCCGTCGTGGTGTTGGTGGTGCCGCCGACGAAGCCGCGGTCGCCGCCGCGCCATGTGGCGCTGCCGGGGCGGGGGTTGCCGAAGAGGTCCGTGCGGCGGACGTCCATCGCGGCCGGGTCGGTCGCGCTGACCGCGATCTGGGCGGTGTCGTGGTGGTCGGTGGACAGGTACAGCAGCCCGTCGGCCTTGGTGCGGGTGCCGACGCCGGAGACGTACCGGCGGCCGGTCCGGGCCTTGGTCCCGGTGTCGAGGACGATCTCGCCGTCCCCGACGTAGAGCGTCACCTTGCCGGGGTCCCGGCGCAGCAGCGGGGCGCCCGAGGCGTCGTAGACGTACGACGTCCGCGCGGTGCCGCTGGTGATGCTGGCGAGCTGCCCGGCGCCGTCCCACTCCAGGGTCTGCCGCCCGGCCGGTCCGGGCCGGGACAGGGTGTGTCCGGCGTCGTCGTAGGTGTACGAGGCGGTGCCGCCGGTGCCGGTCGTCGTGGAGGTGAGCGTGTGCGGCTGGTCGGCGGGCGCCCCCGGCTCGGGCCGCGGGTAGTGGTAGGCCGTCGTGACGTCCGCCGCGCCGTTCAGGCCCTTGGCCGTCTTCTGGGTCCGGTTGCCCGTGAGGTCGTAGGCGAAGGTCTGCCAGTACGGCGCCGGGCCGCCGACGACGCTGGTGGAGGGGGCGTCCGCGCAGCCGCTGACCTGCGTCCAGACCTGGGTGACGCGCCGCAGGTGGTCGTAGGCGTAGCACTGGGTGTCGGCGACGGACCCGGCCGCGTGGTCGACGAGGGAGGTGATGTTGCCCGCCGGGTCGTAGCGGTAGTCGACCTTGTGGGCGGTGGTGCTGCCGTCCACCTCGCGGGTGAGCTGCTGCTGGGTCGGGCGGCGGGTGACCGGATCGTAGGCGTACCAGCGGGTGAGCTGCCGTGACGGCTGTCCGAGCGCCGGTTTCGGGCCGAGGACGACGCTGGACGGCTCGCCCAGTTCGGTGTACGCGGTCGCGTCGACGTAGGTCGTCGCGCCGGTGAGCCGGGCGGGCTGGCCCAGGGGCGTGTAGGTGTGGGTGAGGGTCTCGCTGGCGAGGTCGCCGAGCGCGGGCAGCGTCCGGCTGGAGAGGCTGCCGTCGGGCTTGTAGGTGTACGTCGTCGGGTAGTTCCCCGCGAGTTCCTCGGCGCCCGGCACGCTCGGGACCGTCACCGACGTCTTCGACGGCCGTCCGGCGGCGTCGAGTTCCTCCGTGCGTGTCACATAGGCGTCGCCGTGGTCGTAGCTGGTCGCGGAGGCCAGCACGCCCTTGCCGCCGGGCAGGGTGTCGTAGACCGACCTGGTCAGCGGGGTGCTGCCGGTGTCGGTCACCAGCCGGGTCTCCACGACGCGGCCGAGGTCGTCGTACACCGTGGCGACCGTCCTGCCGCGGGCGTCCGTGGTGGTGAGGGGCTGGCCCGCGTCGTCGTAGGTCGTGGTCGTGGTGCCCGTGTCGGGGTCGTGCGCCGCCGTCTTGCGGCCGAGCAGGTCGTACGCGTAGCGCCACACGTTGCCCGCCGGATCGGTGACGGTCTGGAGGGAGCCAGCGTCGGTGTAGGTGTACCGGGTGGTGTCCCCGTCGCCCCGCGCCGACCGGTCGCGGTACTGGGTGAGGGAGGTCACCCGGCCCTGGGCGTCGGTGACCGTGGTGGTGGCGGTGCCCCCGGGCGGCGGGACGACGGTGACCGTGTCGCCCGTGTGGGTGGTGGTCGTGCGCCACTTCTCCTCGTTGGCCGCCATCTGGAGGGTGGCGGTGACGCGTCCGGCGCCGTCGTACTCGGTGACCGTCGAGCCGGGCACGGACCCGGCGGGCGGCTGGTAGAAGGACCCGACCGCGCTCTTGTTGTAGTACGGCTCGTCGGTGCGGACCGCAAGGCCACGGGAGTCGTAGGTGGTGTTGGTGAGGATCCAGCCGCCCTCGGCGGCCGGGCTGGGCGCCTGGGTCTGCCGTGGCCTCAGCAGTCCGTCGAACAGCTCGTACGACGTGGTGGTGTTGCCGTTGGCGACGAGTTTCTCGGTGCTGACCCAGTTGGGGCCGCCGCCGTCGCTGACGTGGTAGGCGTAGCGCACGTCGGGGGTGTCGTCGGCGGGCGTGCGGCCGGGGTTGTGGACGGTGCGCAGGCGTCCCAGGGCGTCGTAACCGAGGCTGGTCCTGCGGTCGTTGGCGTCCGTGACGGTGGTCGCAAGGCCCCAGGCCGGGTCGAGGGTGGTCGTCTGGGTGTGGTCCAGGGCGTTGGTGACGGTGCTGGCGGTCGTCAGCCCGTTGGTCTGGGTGTACGTGGTCGTCGTGATGCGCTGGAGGGGGTCGGTGGTCCGGGTGGCGCGGCCGTAGCCGTCGTAGGCGGTGGTCGTCGCCACGTACTGCGGGGTGCTGCCGGAGTGGCCCTTGGCGGTCTCCGTCCTGGTCGCGAGGCCGCGGGTCGGGGCCGCGTCGTAGGCGTGGCCGTCGTAGAAGGTGCGGGTGTCGGCGAGGACGGCGGAGACGACGGGGTCGCCGGAGTGGCAGGCCACGCCCTCCTTGACGACGTGCTTCGGCAGGCTGACGAGGTGGGTGGTGGCGTTCTGGGCGTAGCTGGTGGTGGTGCACTCCTCGTCGCCGGTGACGCCGGTGTCGCCGTGGTCGTCGACGCGGGTGACGTTGCCGTGGTCGTCGTAGGAGGTGTCGACGCGGGTGGTGCGGTCGGTGCCGCCCGCGAGCCGCGTCCGGGACACGTCCCGGACGCTCTCCACCTGGTGTGCCCGCAGGGTCGTGCCGAGGACGGTCTGGGTCGCCGTCTGGCGGGACCACGGGGTGCTGATCCTGCCGGACACCTCGGTGGCGGTGTCGCCCAGGTAGGTGATCGACTCCCGTTCGAACCCGGCGTACTGCTGGTGGTCCGGGACGCTCGTGCCGGTGGAGTCGGTGACGGTGGGCGTCTTGGTGCCGCCCGCCCGGTTGAGGCGGTCGCCGTACATGCCGCGGAAGAACCGGTGGGTGGTCTTCAGGCGTGGGTGGTCGAGGTCCTGCCTGGGGTCGCCGGTGCGGACGACGACGCGCTCGTAGCCGCGCCACTGCGACCAGCTCCGCCGGGCCAGCTCGGCCAGGGGGTTGTCGTCCCAGGCCCAGGCGGCGCCGCCGGTGTACTCGTAGGCGGTCACGGTGGGCGCGGCGCCGGTGAGGTTGTCGATCTCCTGCACCTGCGCGACGACGTACTTGTGGAACCAGTCGTCGACCGGCTCGATGGCGGGCGGCATCGCCCAGCGCACCGGGAAGCAGCGCCGGGTGTTCGTCTCGGGCACGGGCCGGGTGCCGGGGGCGCAGTCGGCGGGGGCGTAGGTGACGCTGATCCGGCCGCCCGACTCGGTGTCGATGGCGGTCATCCGCGGCTTGTTCAGCTTGGGCAGGCCGTCGGTCGCGGCGTTCACGCGGTTCTCGTACAAGGTGCCGGTGAAGGTGACCGCGGGCAGCGCCACCTCGGTGGGCTTGCCGAGGCCGGTCCGCCTGACCTTGTTGAGCCACAGGCCCGCGTTGGTGCCGTCGCCCGGGGTGGGCCAGGTGTGCGTCAGGTCCCACCGGTCGACGGAGCGGTAGCCGCCGTCAGCGCCGAGGACCTGCGTGGTGATCCTGGCGAGGCGTTTCGTGGTCCAGAACGACGGGGTGCGCTGGGCGTCGGAGCAGGTCGCGCCCGCGCAGTCGAGGTCCCAGGGCACGTCGGGCCAGGCGGTGGCGGTGCGCTGGGCGCAGTCCGCGCCGCTGACGCAGCGGTCGGCGGGCGTGAACACCACCTTCGCCGGGACCTGACCGTAGTCGTCGCCGGTGCGGGTACCGTAGTGGATCTCGGAGAGGACGCCGCCGCGGGTGTAGGTGGCCGTGGACCGGCCCAGGTTCTGGCCGTACCTGCCGGTCTCCGGGGTGTAGAAGTAGCTCATCGAGTTGCCGTGGACGTCCACGACGTAGTCGAGGTTCCAGCGGTACGCCTGGACGCAGGCCGACTCGGCGAAGGTCGCGGCGTGGCAGGGCTCGTCCTCGTCGTTGCCGTAGACCGGGGCCGTCCAGGCGGACTGGGTGGTGGCGTCGCCGCTCGTCCAGCCGGGCAGCCGGTTGAGGCCGTAGTAGTAGCGGGTGCCGTCGGTCGCGGTGAGGATCCAGTACTCGCCGTCCCTGTCGCCGTTGACGCCGTCGGTCCTGCGGTCGATCCGGGTGCCGTCGTCGGACTCCGGTCGCCACCGGCCGTCGCCGCCCTTGACGAGCCTGCCGCTGAGGGCCTGTGAGGCGACCGTGGCGTTGTCGGTCTCCCAGCACAGGTCACCGGTCTTCGTCTGGCCGTTATTCCCGCCGAGGTCGTCGGCGCACGGCTTGTAGGTGCGTTCGATGTAGCCGGGCCAGAGGTCCCAGCCCTCCCCCACCCAGGACGGCTGGGCGTTCTGGGCGACGACGCGTCCGTCGACGGACTGCGAGGAGTACGACAGCGCCAGCGCGGGCGCGAGCCCGCCGGGGACCGGTGGGGCCTTGAGCCCGTACCGCCAGGAGAACCCGCCGCTGTTGAGGTCGGTCTGCCAACTGCCGCTCGGGGAGAGCGAGGTCGCCGCGTAGTCGCCGGTCGCGCCGCCGGTGTCGGCGGCGACCGCGAACGTCGTGGACCGGGCGAGGTCGACCTCGGCGGTCACCGTCCTGGCCCGCGCGTCGTTGCGGGCGCTGAGGACGGCCGTGCCGGGCCCGGACAGGGGGGTCAGGGTGAGCCGGTGCGCCCAGTCGCCGCCGTGCGCGTCCTGGAAGCCGGAGTAGTCGACGACCACCCTGACCCTGCCGGTGTCGGTGGTCTGGTCGGCCGGTGTGACGGACAGGGCGACACCGTCGGCGCCCTCCTTCAACGCCCGCGCCCGGGGCAGTACTTCGACCCGGACCCGCTCCGGGGCGCCGTGGCTGCCCGGCCCGACCTGCACCGGCAGCGCGGCGGCGTCGGTGAGGGCACGGGCGCCCTCGGGCAGGTCGACGGTCGCCGTCCCCGGCGTGGGCCAGGTCGCCGCCGCGCGCCTGGGTGCGCCGGTGGGCATCCCGGCCGGGTCGGGGTCGGCGGGCCGGACCACCTTCACGGGCACGGACCGCACCGGCTCCGGCCTCTCGAAGACCGGCTGGCGGGACGACGACCCGGCGTCCGGGGGGAAGGCGGCGGCGCCTTCGGTGGTCATCAGCAGGGAGGCTGCCAGGGTGACCACGGTGATGACGGGCGTGAGTTTCATGCGTCCCTCCTCAGACCTGGGTCTTCAGATAGCCGAGTACGCGGTCGAGGCGGGCGCCGGGCCCGCAGTCGGGGTCGGCTGGCGCGTCCGGGACGACCAGCACGGAGTTGTCGAACCGCTCACCGGACTGCGCGACACAGCGGTAGAGCTGCTTCGCGGGCCCGCCCTCGGGCGGCGCGTCCCAGACGAAGCCGACGGTCTGCACCGCCTGGTGCCCCTCGCAGTCCGTCTCGACGGAGCTGAACAGGTCCCCGGTGGCGGTGTCCCGGCAGGTCTTGAGCGCGGTGGTGAGGTGGGCGAGGTACCAGTCGCTCGCCGCCATGATCCCGAGGCTCCACTCCGGGTGGTACTGGGCGGGGACGCGGAACGGCGAGGAGGTGTGGTCGTGGGGCGCCCCGCTGTTGACGTAGCGGAAGAGGTGGCGGTACCCCTGCGTGTAGCCGAGGAGGAACTCCGTGGTCTGGCCCTCGCAGCCGGGGTCGGGTGAGGCGAAGTGGCCCTGCCCGGGGACGTTGCAGCGGTAGACCGGGACGGCCGACTCGTCGGGGGCGTTGACGTGGAAGCCGCCGACGACACCGAGCCGGGTGTAGCCCTCGCAGTTGGTGGTGGAGCTGAGGAAGTAGTCGCCGGGACCGGTCCGGCAGGAGTAGATCGTCCGGGTGCCCTCCGTGCCCTCCGGCAGCGGGAACCCGAGCGGGTGCTCCAACTGGGCCGCCGGGTGCACCGGGCCGGTGGTCACGACGTGGTCACCGGCGACGTTGAACCGGGTGAGCTGGCCGACGTGGAGCGGGTCGGTCGACGGGGCCGGGTCCACCAGCGTGTCCATGACCTGGTCGCCGGTGCGCGCCCCCGCCCAGACGCGGACCTCGTCCACCGCCCCGCGCAGCGGCGTGGCCGTCGAGCCCACCCGCAGCTTGCCGCCCGCGTTCCAGGGGGTGGCCGCCGCCTCGCCCTGGAGCTGTCCGTCGACGTACAGCCGCAGCACGCCCGCGGCCTGGTCGTGGACGCCGGTCAGCAGGGTCCAGGTGTTCGCGACCGCCGCCCTGGAGGAGGTGACGGTGGTCTCGGCGGCGCCCGCCGTGTCGGTCCTGGCGCTGCTGAGCTGCCAGCGCTTCAGGGTGCCGTTGTAGCGGAGCTGGAAGGCGCTGGCGTTGGTGCCGCGCTGCTCGATGACCGTCTGGTCCGCGCTGCCGGGGTCCTGCCAGCACGTGTCGTCGGGGTCGGCGCAGACGGAGTCCAGCTTCACCCAGGTGTTGACGGTGTGGCTGGAGTCGGTGCGCAGGGACGACGTCGAGGTGGCGGTGCCCGCGTCGAGGTGCAGCGCGGTGCCGAGGTCGGCGGCCGGGTCGTCGTGCTTGCCGCGCACCCAGGAGGTGGCGCCCGCCAGGGTGAGGTCGCGGTAGTACCCGGAGATGTCGCCCGCGGTGGTGCCCTCCCCGTCCTCGAAGGGGACGCGCAGTTCCAGGGTCGCCGGGTCGACCACCGCGAGGTCGTGGATGGCCTCGGCGGACAGGATGCGGTCGTAGGCGCGGACCTCGTCGACGGCGCCGCGGAACTTGTTGATGTAGCCGCCCGCGTGCTGGTTGCGGCCGATCTGGAGGGGCCCGGTCGCGTCCCAGGCGGTGGTGAATGAGGCGGTGCCCTGGTCGCGGCCGTCGACGTACAGCCGGATGGTCCTCGTGTCGGCGTTGTAGACACCGGTCAGGTGCGTCCAGCGTCCGGCCACGGCCGGGGTGCGGGCGATGACCCTGGTCGCGGTGGTCGACGTGGCCGTGTCCCGGATGCCGAACGACCAGCTCCTGGCGGCGGCGTGGTAGGCGAGCGCGTATCCGGAGTGGGTGGCGCCGTTCTGGGTGAGGACGACCTGGGGGGTGTCGTCGGCGGCCGTCAACCTGGCCCACGCCGACACGGTGAAGGACCGGTTGGTGTGCATCGGGGCGGTGCTGCCGAGGGCGACGCCGTCGGCGCCGGTGAACAGCAGCCCGCCGCGGGTCCGGCCGGTGGTCCACGGGGTGACGGTCGGGTTCACGACTCCGTCGCGGTGACCGGCCGTCGCGTCGGGGGCGGCCTTCTCGGTCAGGCCGTCCAGGTGCCAGTAGCCGACCGGTCCGGCACCGGCGCCCACCTTGAGCCAGTAGACGTCCGGCTGGACGCTCTTGTTGCCCGCCTTGTCGACCGCCCACACCTGGAGCCGGTTCGTGCCCTGCGCGGGCGGGGTGATGCGGGCGTTCGCGGCGACGCCACCGCTGGCCGCGACGGTGCCCTGCTCGACGGTGCCGCCGCCCTCGATGGTGTAGCGGAACGAGGTGACGTCGGCGTCGGCCGCGATCCGGAACGCTCCGGTCCGCCCGGCCCCGCCGGTGTGGCCGCACCCGTCCTCGGTGGCGTCGTCGGGGAACAGGCACTCGGGGTACAGGCCGTCCGCGCTGGTGACGACCGGTGTGCCGGGCACGGTCCGGTCGATGGTGACCTCACACCAAGGGCTGACGGGCCCGTCGTCGACGAAGTCGTTGCCGACCACCCGCCACATGTACGTGTGCCCGTCGAGGACGTGCTGCGCCGGGACGTCGACGGAGAACGGCGACCCGGACGCGGCGGTGCTGGCGAAGGCGTACCAGAGCCGTGAGCTGGCGTTGAGTTCACGCCACTCGTACCACGCCCGTACGCTGCCCCCGTCCGGGTCGGAGACGCGTGACCCCAGCCGGACGCCGCGCGGGGCGCCGCTGGTCTGGGTCGGGTTGAGGGACGGCCGGTTGGCGCCGGACCCGCACGGGACACCGGGCTCGTTGGAGAGGCTGTAGGGCGCGTTGGGCCGGGTGTTGTAGGTGACGGTGAGGGTGGGGTTCTTGGCGAACTTCTTCCACGCGAGCTGGTCCGCCTCGTAGTTCACGGTGCTGGTCCGCGGGGCGCGCAGCACGATCGTGGTGTCCGCGTCGGCCCGGCGCACACCGCCGCTGTCGGCCGGGAAGGCACCCAGCGCGTTCCAGCCGACCCAGGCGTCCGGGCAACTGGCGCTGTAGCCGTGGGCGACCGTCCGGCTGCCGAGGCTGACCAGCTCCCGGGGCTGCCGGTTCCAGGTCGTGGGCGACAGCAGCGGCTCGGTGGCCTTCGCCTCCACGGGCCTGGCCGTGCAGGACGGCGCCCAGGTCTCCAGCGCGTTGAACTCGGCGCCGAGGATGCGCTTGCCGACCAGCGAGCCGGTGTTCCACTGGAAGTACGACCGGTGTACGTCCGCCCCGTTGCACCCCGCCCAGCCCGCGCAGGTACCGACCTTGGCGACGCCGTCGTCGCCGCCCTGCCAGTACTGCTGGTCCGGGTACCCGGAGGCGACCATGGACAGCCCGTACAGTCCCGGACTGACGTCGGGATCGATGGACACGGGATAGACGGTGTCGGCGTCGCGGAGCATCTCCTGATCGGGCCGCAACGTCATGGCACGCGCGGAGAGCGACACGTGAACGCCCGCGGTACGCCCCCGCTTCCCCTCGCTGGCGTCCCACATGGTGGCAGGTGGCGCGGCGAAGGCGAGGGCGCCGTCAGGGGTACGCGCCTCGACGACCCCGGACTTCTTCACGTCCAGGGTCCCCCCACGAACCCGCAGCGGAAACCGCAGCGCCTTCAGCGCGTCCTGCCGCGCCGCGGCGGGGGTACGTACGACGAACCGCTGGGCGTACCCCACCTCCGAGACGACGAACTCCAGGTCGACGCCGGGCAGGACACCCCGGTAGACGGCTCTGTTGCCCTCCAGCTCGGGCCTGGGCAACGCCCCCGGCCAGTCCAACTCGACGGACGCCCCCAGCCGGTCGTACCGCACCATGGGCCTTTCGGATCCTCCACCGGAGAACGCCATCCGCACCCCCGCGGCCTTCGGCGCGACGGTCCCGTCGCCCCGCCTCACCAGCGTGGTGTCGGGCTTGGTCCAGCCACCGGCCGACGTCCGCACACGGGTCGGCAGGACGCTGAACGTGGACGTCATCGTGCCGTCCGGATTGGCGTACACGGTCTCGGTCTCGCTCAGTTGGGACACGACGACCTGCCGCTCACCGCTCTCCCGGGCCCGCGCGCTGGCCCACGCGACGCTCCCCCGCGGATACGCCTCGCTCCGCGCGACCGCGGCGGCACCCTCTCCGCGCCCACCCGACGGCAGCGCGTCCGGCGCGACCCCATGAGCGCACCCACGAGCACCAGTCCCCACAACCCCCGCGCTCGTCTTCGCATGACGCCTCCTCACCGGATCCCCACCGGTGCCCCCACGGCACCGGGGCGACCCCCGTCTCTCCGGTCGGAGAGCAGATCCTCGCGAACGGCGACTTCAAATCGGCTTCAGCTACGACGCGTCGCCACGGGTGGGCTTCGATCACTTCGGGGAGGGAGCGCTCACCCGGACTGCCGCCGCCCTCCTAGGCGCCTACTGCGCCAAGCTGTGCGCTGGCAGAACCTGAGGAACACGGTCGCGGCGGCGGACGGGAGGCGCGGGAAACGCCTGGTTTCCCATGCGCACGGTTGCACCTAGCCCTCGATCACGCCTTCCCTTCACA
This sequence comes from Streptomyces flavalbus, assembly GCF_042674625.1. Lineage (NCBI taxonomy): Bacteria > Bacillati > Actinomycetota > Actinomycetes > Kitasatosporales > Streptomycetaceae > Streptomyces > Streptomyces flavalbus. The sequence continues at coordinate 6,967,983 of NZ_JBHTEB010000001.1, read as the reverse complement.
ACGGGTATCCGTCCGTGCATCATGCCGAGATGGAGATCGCCGAGATGGTGCACGTTTATGTGAGCACGCTCGTGTGGCCCTGCGTGGTGCTGGGGTGCGTGCTTGCCTTTCGTAGACAGTTACGAGAACTGTTCTCCCGAATGCGAAGAATAGAAACCCTCGGCGGAGCCGCCGAGTTCGAGGCCATGGTTCGAGAAGTGGCCGACATGGCCGAGGACGTACAAGAAAACAGTCGGCACAATATTTCGCCCGCCGAAGCGCGCCGTCTGACCCGCCCGGTGATTGACCCACAATCCTCGACCGTCTCCGGCGAGAGCGGAACAGAGACGTTGCATCGGCTTGTGCCAGAGCGTATTTCCCACGAAGACCTGGCGGGGGACCGTAGGATCGATCCCCTTCTCGATGACGCGTTTCGGATGGTGGAGAACCTGCCCGCCACGGCCATCGTCACCGCGCACGCTCGCATGGAGTCGTTTGTCTATCTTTTCTTGCGGAACATGAATGGCGGTGCTCCCTCCACCGAGCCGTCCCTAGTGGGCGCCCTGGGGCAGATAGGAGTGTCAGCCCGGACCCTGACGCTTGCCCAGCGGCTTGTCGACCTCGGGGACCAAGTGCGTTATGAGAACACCGGAGTCACCAGGGCCGCCGCCATTCAGTACATCGAGTCCTGCACGGCGGTGCTGTCCGAAGTCCGCGGCATGACCCCCAGACTGCCCGCTTCCCCGCCCACTCGGCATTGACGCGACGGCAGACGCGACCGCGGCTGTGGGATCCGCTTGAAGGACGGACCCCACAGCCGCTCGTCAGGCAGGCGGACGTCAGCCGCTGACCGTGATGTTCGAGCTTCCGCTGCTCTGGTAACCCTCGGTTGCCATGATCATGTAGTACCTGAACTGGCCCAGGTTCATGCCCGCGCGCGCCCAGGCGTCGAAGTGGTTCCCGGTGGTGATGGTGCCGGAGCCGCTGGTCACCTTCGACTGGCGGACGCTCCAGTACTGGTCGAAGGTGCGGGTGCCCTCGACGGACGGGGCGTTGTACCGCGTGGTCTTGTAGATGTCGTACGTGCCACCGTCGCTGTAGACGGTGCCCCGGTACTCGCCGGTGGGCCGGTAGCTGCCCCAGTTGTCGACGATGTAGTACTCGACCAGCGGGTTGGAGGTCCAGCCGTAGAGGCAGCCGTAGCCGTTGCCCGACGGGTTGAAGTAGCCGGTGTAGCGGACCGTCCGGCGCCCGCCGGTGTTCCACCCCTTGCCCGCGACGAAGTTGCCGCAGTTGGTCCACTGGGTGCTGTAGCTGCCGCCGCCGTTGAGCGTCATGGAGACGGAGCCTCCACCGTCGGTCCAGAACGAGTAGTACATGCCGTCGTAGCCGGTCTGGTTGGTCCTGATGGTGGTGGCGGCGTGGGCGGTGCCGGGCAGCAGCAGCCCGGACGCGGTGGCGAGTGCCACGGTGCCAGCGCCGCCGAGGAAGCCTCGGCGGCTCAGGCCGCCGAAGGGAGCCGGGTTGTGCTTGATCTCTTCGTGCTGCATACGTCCTCCCGAGGAAGGCTGGTGGGGGGCCGGGCGGCTTCTGCCGCCCGCGGCCTTGCGTGGAGCACGGCGGGGGTTACCCCGTCGTCGCGGTGGCCACAGTTTTCGTACGACGGCATGAGCCTGTCAACAGTTTCGGCAGACTTTCGGAAACATCCCCTTAACCCGAACGAGCTTCGACTCGCGTGTATGCGCAGGTCAGTCGCCATCTCGCGTTCACTTTCACGAGAGGCGTGTTGAGATCCAGAGGCGTATCAACGCAAGTGCGGGAACAGGGTTCGAAACATTCGGACTCGCCATCGCGGCAGCGCAGCCGCCACCACGATGGCGAGAACCGAGGCAGCCTCAGTGCCCGGCAACCACACCCGACAGTTCGTTGGTGCTCTCCGGCAGGGTGACCGAGGTGGTCTTCTCGCCCGTGTTCAGGTCGACGGCGTGCAGCGCCTTCCTGCCGGGCTCGGAGACGTAGGCGACGTGGCCCCGGACGAACAGGGTGGGTCGGGCCTGCTGCCAGTCCAGGGGCTCCTGCCACTTGCCGACGACGGGGATCCTCTTCTCGACCTTGCCGGTGGTCTCGTCGATGACGTGGAGGGCGCCGTCGGTGCCGAGGACGAGGGCCTCACCCCGCGGGCCGCGGCCCAGGGAGCGGAAGGAGTAGCTGGCGCCGAGGTCGACCAGGCGGAGCTTCTCCCGCTCCGTGTCGATCAGGGAGACGCGGGTGGGGCGCTCCAATTCGGCCTCGGGGTCGGTCTTGTAGTCGCCGAGGAGGACCGGCGAGGCGTCGCTGCCCGCCTGGTTGCCGATGCGGCCGTAGTCGTCGGGGGCGTCGATCTTGGTGAACTCGCCGTCCTTGTAGAGGAGGATGCCGTCCTCGCAGCCGACGGCGATGACCTCGTTCTCGGCGGCGGCCTCACCGTGGACGCCGGGGCAGTCCTCGTTGCGCGCGATCTCCTTGCCGTCCTCGTCGAGCACCAGCGCGCCGGTGCGCTTCTCCTCGGTGCCCACGGTGCTCAGGAGTCGGCCGTCGGCCAGTTCGATGGCGACGCCGTGGTGCGCCTCGGCGGAGGTGTAGGTGCGTCCCTCCGGCTTCTCACCGCGGCCCAGGTCGGCGGGGTCGAAGACGTTGACCTCTCCGGTGCCGTCGGTGAAGAGCGCGGTCTTCCCGGCGTGGCGTACGACGTGGCCGGGCTTCGCACCCTCGTACGCGATGTCGGTCAGCACCTGTCCGGTGGCGTTGAGGACGCGGAAGCCGCTGTCGGTGGAGACGATGACGTGGTCCTCGTCGCCCGCCGGGTTGACCCGGTTGAAGCCGGGCAGCTCGATGGTCTTGGCGAGTTCCAGACTCTCGCCGTCCAGGATGTAGAGGCCGCCGTCGAAGGTGGCCACCAGCGGGTTCTCGACGGCTGTGGCGGGTTGGGCGCTTGCGGTGGCGTCGGTCTTGGTGTCGGCGGAGGAGGAGTCCTCCCCGCCGCAGGCGGTCAGCACGGTGGCGACCGCCAGGGCCAGTGCCGTGCCCGTGAGGGCCCTGCCGCGTATCGACTTGTTCACTTTCCTGTTCCTTTCAGGGGGAGGCTCAGTGGCCGGTCAGGCCGGTGACGATGGCGGTGGTGTTGGCGCGCATCATCCGCAGGTAGGTGTCCGCGCCCGCGCCCTCGGCGGTCAGGGACTCGGAGTACAGCTCGACCACGCGCACCCCTTCGCCCATCTCCGCGCGCAGCACTTCGGCCAGGCGCCTGGGTTGGGAGGAGTCGGCGAAGACGGTGCGTACGTCTGCCTCCGCCATCGCCTCCGTGAGGTCGCGCAGGTCCGAGGGGCTGGGCGAGGCGAGCGTGGTGCCGCTGGGGATGACCGCGCCGATCACCTCGAAGCCGAAGCGGTCGGCGAGGTAGCCGAAGACGTGGTGGTTGGTGACCAGGGCCCGCCTGTCCGCGGGGACGCGGTCGAAGGACTTCTCCATCCAGGTGGCGAGGTCGGTGAGCTGCTCGGCGTAGCGGTCGGCGTTGGCCCGTACCGTGTCGGCGTCCACACCGTCGACGTGCGCGATGATCTCGTCGGCTATGCGGCCGGTGACCTTCCGCATCCGGTCGGGGTCCGTCCAGAAGTGCGGGTCCGGCTGCCCGCCGTCGTCGGCGGTGTGGAAGGTGAGCGGGTCGGCCGCCTCCCCGGCCGCGAAGGCCGCGACACCCGCCTCGCGGGCCGCGTCCACGTGCCGCAGGACGTTCTCCTCCAGGCCCAGCCCGTTGTAGACGACCAGGTCGGCCTGCTCCAACTCGGCGGCCTGCACCGCCGACAGGCCGAAGGAGTGCGGGTCGGCGTTGGGCTTCATCAGGACCGTGACGTCGGCCTCGTCGCCGACGATCTCCCGGGTGACGTCACCGAGGATGTTGGTCGTGACGACGATCGCGGGGCGGTCGTCGCCGGTGGTGCAGGCGGTGGCGGTCGCGGCTGCCACCAAGGCGAGCAGACCGGCGATCAGGTGCCGCAGGCGTGCGACGCCCACCCGCGCGCGCCGTTTCACGTCGGTACGGCTCATCGTCCGGTCTCCGCCATGAGTACGGGCTTCACGTCCACGTCGAAGGAGCGCGCGACGCGCAGGCCGTCGTTGTAGTCGAGCTCGAACACCTTCCCGCCGTCGGGGTCGTTGACGTAGGCGCGGCTGCGGTCGACCTCGATGACGGGGGCCGGGCCGTCGACGGCAGGCCGTTTCCCGGGCTGGAGGAGTGGTTTCGTACGTGCTACGCGCTTACCGGTCTCGATCTCGTAGCCGTGCACCGCGCCGTCGGCCTCCAGGACGAGCAGCGGGGAGCCCTCGCCAGCGGTGTTGGCCGCGACGACCGGCCCGGTGTCCACCCGTGTCCAGTTCCGCTCGGTGACGTCGAGGACCCATACGGCGTCGTCCCCGGCGGGGGCGGTGAGGGTGTCGCTGCCGGGGCGGTGGCGGAAGGCGGTGGCGCGTTCCGCCTCCGGGACGTCCTCTCCGTACGGAATCCGCTCGGCGGTGAAGGAGCCACCGGCCGCCCGGACCAGCAGGGCGCCGTCGGCGCAGCCCAGGACGACGCCGCGCCGGGTGACGGCGTCGCCCCGGGGCTCCTCGCACGTCGCGTCCGGGGCGGCGACGCGCTCGCCCTCGCGGTCCAGGACGACGAGTTCGCTGGTGCCGCTGCCCCTGTGGGCGAGGGCGAGCAGGTGTTCCTCGTACGGCACCACGGGACCGGCGTAGCTGCCGGGCACCGTCCGCGGGGACCCGACCCGCCCCTTCTCCAGCTCGCCACGGTCGTGGAGGAGGGCGTGCCCGTCCTCGTCGGTCACCGCGGTCACGGTGGCGTCGGCGCGGACCTGTGCCCGGCCGCTGGCGGGGAGTTCGCCCACGTCACGGGTGGCCGCGCTGTAGTAGTGGACGTGGTCGCCGTGGTCGACCATCCAGGCGCCGCCGTCGAGCACGTGGGTGGCCCCGGGGGCGTGGAGGTAACCGAACCGGCCGTCCGTGTCCAGTCGTACGGCGTCCTTCACCGGGGGTGTCCGGTGCACCTCGCCGGTGATGAGGTCGAGGACTCCGGTGTCTCCGCTGGCGGGGTCGTTGAGAAGCAGGCGGGCCTGCTGCTCGGCGGCCTCCCGGGCTCCCTCGACGTACCCGTGAGGAGTGGCTGAGGGGGAAGTGGTGGCGCGCTCGGGGGAGTTGTCCTCCCCTCCCGCGCAACTCGTGGTGAGCAGCGCGGTGAGCGCCAGCGCGGCCCAGGGAGTGACGTTTCTGCGGACGGTCATGAAGATCGCCTCTGGCTTCTCTCGGGTGCGGTTTCAGTGGGCGTGGCGCGTACGGCGGCCACGCAGCCCGGACAGCGCGTGGGACAGGAAGAACAGGCTCACCGCGAGCGCCGAGACGGTCGCTCCGGCGGCGGTGCTCAGGTGCCAGGACAGCAGCAGTCCGCCGAACGTGGCCGAGGCCCCGAGCAGGGCGGCGAGCGTCATGACCGCACGTACGGAGCGGGCCCAGGGCAGGGCGGCGGCTGGCGGTGCGATGAGCAGGCCGAGGACGAGCAGCGTCCCCACGATGTGGAACGAGGCGACGATCGCAAGGCCGAGGAGGCCGAGCAGCACGGCGTGCGCCAGGCGTGGCCGCAGGCCCAGGGTGTGGGCCTTGCGCGGGTCGAACGCCAGGGCCAGGAAGGCGCGGTGGCCGAGCGCCGACACCCCCAGCGCCGCGAGCAGCGCGACCGCGAGCACGAGGAGGTCCCGCTCTCCTACGGCGAGGACGTCGCCGAAGAGGAAGCCCGTCAGGTCGACCGCGAAGGACTGCGAGCGCGACACGATGATCACGCCGAGCGAGAGCATCCCGACGAACAGCAGCCCTATGCCGGTGTCCTGCGACAGCTTCGGCGTGCGGCCGAGCGCGGTGACGCCCGCCGTCATGACGGCCGCGCTGACGACCGCGCCCACCATCAGGTTGCCCCCGAGGAGCGCGGCCACCGCGACGCCCGGCAGCAGCCCGTGGGACATGGCGTCACCGAGGAAGGCCATCCCCCGCAGCACCACCCAGGTGCCCGCCAGCGCGCAGATGGCGGACACCAGCATCCCGCCCCACAGGGCCCGCTGCACGAAGGTCACCTCGAACGGGGCCGTCATCCATTCCATACGATGGACACTACAATGAAAATCATGTTCAAAAAACCGCCCTCCTCCCCCGCCCCGCCGCCGGACCGGAGCACGCACATCCGCTTCTCCGCCCTGTGCGCTGGCTATCCAGGGCGCCCTGTGCTCCGCCAAGTCAGCGCGGACATAGGCAAGATGACCATGACGGCGCTCGTCGGCCCGAACGGCAGCGGCAAGTCGACCCTGCTCGGTGTGCTCGCCGGTGTGATCAAGCCGACATCGGGCGATCTCCTCCGCTCCGGCGACCGACCGCCTGCCTTCGTCCCCCAGCGCGGAGCGGTCGGTGACGCCCTCCCGCTCACCGTCCGGCAGACCGTGGAGATGGGACGCTGGGGCGACCGGGGCCCCTGGCGCCGACTGACCGCACGGGACCACGGGACCGTGAACGCGGCCCTCGACCGGCTCGCCATCGGCGACCTCGCCCCACGCCAACTGGGCGAACTCTCGGGCGGCCAACGCCAACGGGCGCTCATCGCCCAGGCGTTGGCACAGGAGTCGGACCTGCTCCTCCTCGACGAGCCGACCACCGGCCTGGACCCGGAGGCGAGGGAGAGCATCGGCACCCTGCTGACGACCCTCGTCACGGAGGGGGCCACGGTCATCCAGGCCACCCACGACCTGGCGACGGCACGCACGGCGGACACCTGCCTGCTCCTCCAGGACGGTCACCTGACGGGACAGGGAGACCCGGACCAGGTCCTGACGACGGCGGCCCTGGCCGGGGCGTGAAGCCAGGACTTGTCCCGGGCTGCGCGCACCACGCCCGCTACCGAGCCCCATTGTCGAGCCCGCTGACCTCGGTCAAGGACGCCGGTCCCCGACTGGTCGCCGAGAGCCGAGAAATGACCAAGGGCCGGGTTCGGATGGCTCCGAACCCGGCCCTGATCTGCGACTGTCTCCAGTCGGGACGACAGGATTTGAACCTGCGACCCCTTGACCCCCAGTCAAGTGCGCTACCAAGCTGCGCCACGTCCCGGTGTGCTCGCTCCGCGGTGGACCGCGTGATCGTGCAGGTCAACCCTACCCCATGTGCGGGAGGGGTCAGGACGGGCCCTGAGCGGGCGTGGGCTACTCGGTCGCCGTGTAGGCCGCCGTCGTGCGGGACGCCGCCGCGCGGGCGGACTCCTCGTCCTCGCCGCTGGCGATGCTCGCCGCGCACCACGCCTCGCTGCTCTCGGTCATGAAGCGGCGGCCCTCCGCGGAGCCGACCCAGGCCATCGCCTCGGCGGGGCCGACGGACGCGCCGGTGGTCAGGTGCAGGGCGAGGCCCATGACCGCCGAGTCCCAGCCGACGCCGACCGCGCCGGGGCCGAACTCGGTCCAGCGTTCGTCGTCGACGTGGGCGACGTGTTCCAGCTCGAAGCGGGTGCGCTCCTCGCCCTCGGCGGTCAGGCGCAGTTCGATCCAACTGATGTCGCCGCCGTACTCCCAGGTCGCGGCGAAGCTCTTGGGCGGGTCGCAGCGCTCCACGGTGCCGCCCGCGTTGCCCTCCAACTGGTAGCGGCCGCCGAGCACCAGGTCCCCGGAGACCGGCAGGAACCAGCGGGGGATGCGCTCGGCGTTGGTGCAGGCGTCCCAGACGTCCGCCAGCGGGGCGTCGTAGGTCTGGCCGATGGTGATGACGCGGGCCTCGCCCGCCTCCAGGACGCGCTTGCCGACCGTGCGGCGGACGGCGTTGATCTGGTGGGTCACGTCGATCTTCACGGGGTGCTCCTCGGGGGGTCGTCGTCGGCTTCCGCGGCGCGCAGGCGGCGCTCTCGTCTGCCGCGGGCCAGTTCGGTGGCCAGGGCGTCCAGGTGAGGGGTCCAGAAGCGGCGGAACCGGTCCAGCCAGGCGTCCACGTCGCGCAGCGGTGCGGAGTTGACCGCGTACAGGCGCCGGGTGCCCTCCGGGCGTACCGTCGCGAACCCGTTGTCGCGCAGCACCTTCAGATGCTGTGAGACCCCGGGCTGCGATATCCCGAACTCCTCCCGGATGACCTCGCTGACCGCCCCGGAGGTCATCTCGCCGTCGGCCAGCAGTTCCAGGATCCGACGGCGCACCGGGTCGCCCAGCACATCGAAAGCGTGCATGGGAGGACTGTATCAGCAGGCGCTTATATAAGCTCGTGCTACTTCTTACCGGCTCCTGCCGTCTCCTCGCGCAGGAAGTGGATCAGCCGCGGCGTGTTCTCCGTCGTGCCCGCCGTCACCCGCCTGGGCCACCAGATCTACGACGACATGCGGCGCATGGAGGACGTCATCACTGAGCCACGCCACGGGGGACCGCCACGTCGGCGCCTTCATCGACGTCCGCGACGGTGTGTCCGACGGCGAGCGCCTGCTCGGTGGCCTGTCGTCCGGTGGGTCCGTTCGCGCCGAAGACGACGATGTTCACGGCGTTCTCCTCAGGGGTGAGTGAGGGGGGGACGCCTGTGTGAGGGGTCGTCGGGCCGTGAGTGTGACATCCGCTGCCTGGTGCCCCTCGGTCGTCGTAAGACTTCCGTCACCGTGGAACGGTCGCCGCCGCGCTCCCCGTCCCGGTTCAATGGATCTTCCGGAGATCAGCAGAGGACACCAGCGAAGGAGACGGGGATGGGGCGCTTGCGACGGGGGATGACGAGGCCGGTCGTCCTGGGGGTGCTCGTGGTGGGGCTGGCGCTGGCCGGGGTGGGGCTGTACTGGTTCCAGCCCTGGAAGCTCTGGCAGGACGAGACCGTCGAGGAGGCCCTGCCGCAGGCGACGGCCGCCGCGCCCGCCAAGGGGGCGCAGACCGGGCCGTCGCCGTCCGCCGAGCCCGCCAGGCCCGCCGAGCCCGTCACCGTCGCCCGCGGGGAGCTGATCAGTCACGAGCACGACACCTCCGGCACCGTGAAGCTGCTACGGCTCTCCGACGGCTCGCACGTCGTACGGCTGGAGGACCTCGACACCAGCAACGGGCCCGACCTGCGCGTGTGGCTCACCGACGCGCCGGTCAAGAAGGGCACCGCCGGGTGGCACGTCTTCGACGACGGTGCGTACGAGAGTCTCGGCAAGCTCAAGGGCAACAAGGGCAGCCAGAACTACCCGCTGCCCGCGGGTGTCGACCCCGCCGACTTCAGCAGCGTCAGCATCTGGTGCGACCGGTTCGACGTGTCGTTCGGGGCGGCTGAGTTGGCGCCCGTCTGAGTGCGTTCAGGCGCCTCCGAAGGCCGCCTTGGCGATGTGTTCGGCGATCGCCATGGACGCCGTCGCGGCCGGGGAAGGGGCGTTGCGTACGGCGGTGACGCGGCCGACCTGGTGGATGCGGAAGTCGTCCACGAGGGTGCCGTCCCGGTCCAGCGCCTGGGCGCGCACGCCCGCGCCGCCGCGCACCACGTCCGCGACGCCGACGCCGGGGACGTAGTGGGCGGCGTCCCGCATGAACGCCTTGCGGGACAGCGAGCCGCGGTACTCCTTGATGCCGGTACGCCAGTGCTGGGCCGCCATCCGCCAGGAACCGGGGTAGGCGGCCAGGCCGAGCAGGTCACGCGGGGAGACCTTGGCGAGCCGGTAGCCCTCCCTGGCCAGGGCCAGGACGGCGTTCGGGCCGACCTCCACCGAGCCGTCGACGCGCGGGGTGAAGTGCACGCCGAGGAACGGGTAGCGCGGGTCGGGCACCGGGTAGATCAGGCCGTTCACCAGGTGCGTCCGGTCCGGCCGCAGGAGCATGTACTCGCCGCGGAACGGCATGATCCGCGGCTCTGCCTCGTCCTGCGCGAGCCGGGCGACGGCGTCGGAGTGCAGGCCCGCGCAGAGGATCAGCCGGTCCACCGTGAGCCGTTCCTGCCCGGAGGCCACCTCGACGCCGCCGGGCACGCTGGTCACCGACGTGACCGGGAAGCCGAGCCGGACCGTCCCGCCGGACGCCTCGACGTCCCGGGCGAACTCCCGCGCGATCGCCCGGTAGTCGGTGATCGCGGTGCGCGGCGAGTGCAGGGCGGCGATGCCCCCGGCGTGCGGCTCGATCTCCCTGATCTCCTCGCGGGAGACCCGGCGCAGGTCGGGCACGTGGTTGTTGCGGGCCCGCTCGTACAGGTTCTCCATCCGGCCCAGCTCGTCCTCGCGGACCGCCATGACCAGCTTGCCGATCTCCCGGTACGGCAGCTTCCGGTCCTGGCAGAACTCCTTGAGGAGGGCCACGCCCCGCACGCACAGCTCGGCCTTGAGGCTGCCCGGCGTGTAGTAGATCCCGGCGTGGACGACACCGGAGTTGTGGCCGGTCTGGTGGCGGGCGACCTCGTCCTCCTTCTCCAGCACCACGACCCGGGTGCCGGGGCGGCTCAGCGCGATCTCGCGGCCGGTCGCCAGTCCGACGATCCCGGCGCCGACGATGCCGATCGTCTCGTCAGCCATCGGTGTCCTCCTTGTCCTCGATGACCCTTCCCCTCCCGAAGTGAAGCGCGACCGCCCCGGCCCGGCTGGAGAACCGCGGAATACGCCCGCCCTGATTCCCTCCCGGGCACCGCCGCACCCGCGCGACGGCGACACCGGAACGCCGGTCACCGCGTCCCTCGACGCGGTGACCGGCGTTCAGCGTGCGGTCCTGCGGGGCTCAGCCCGCGCTGACCAGTCCCTGGGCGGTGGCCTGGCTGGTCCGCTGCCGGGAAGCGCGCAGTGCGGCGGTGCCGATGAAGAGCATGGAGACCACCCCGGCGAGGGCGAAGGCCGTGAAGCCCCAGTCGCCCTTGTCCGCGGCGAGCAGCTGGCCGCCCAGCCACGGTCCGAAGACGGCGCCGAAGCGGCCCATGCCGGAGGTCCAGCCGACCGCGGTGGCGCGGCGGTCGGCGGGGGTGGCGATGGAGACGGTGGCGTAGATCATGGTCTGGGCGCTGTTGAGGAAGACGCCGGTGACGAAGACGACCACGAAGGTCAGCGCCAGCGGCATGTGGACGCTGAGCAGGAACACCCCGGCGGCGGTCAGCGCGAACCAGATGGCGGAGATGCGCGGGGCGCCGAAGCGGTCCGAGGCGCGTCCGGCGACCAGCATCCCGACGATGCCGCCGAGGTTGAACAGCACCACGAAGGTGAGCGCGGAGCCCAGTTCGTAGCCCTCGCTGCGCATCAGGGTGGGCAGCCAGGTGGCGACGCCGTAGACGAGCAGCAGGCCGCCGAAGGAGGCGATCCAGTACAGCAGGGTCTGCGACCACTGACCGCCGCGGAACAGGCTGGCGACAGCGGCGAAGCGGTCGGCGGCGGGCTTGCCGGTGGGGGCGGCCGGCGCCTCGACGCCGTAGCGGCTGGCGAGTGCGGCGGCCTCGTCGGTGCGGCCCTTGGCGGCCAGGAAGCTCAGCGACTCGGGCAGGTACTTCAGCAGGACGGCCGCGAAGAGGATCGGCACGACGCAGACCCAGAAGGCGGCGCGCCAGCCGAGCGGCTCGACGACCCACAGGGCGACGTAGGCGGAGAGGATGCCGCCCGCGTGGTGGGCGGTCATCAACATGCCGATGGTGAGGGCGCCGCGGCCCCGCGGGGCGTAGTCGGAGACCATGCTGATCGCGGTGGGCAGCAGACCGCCGAGCCCGACACCTGCGAGGGTGCGGCCGAGGCCGAAGACGCCGACGCTCCCGGCGAGCGCGCACAGGCCGGAGGCGAGCGAGAACAGGGTCACGCAGGCGACCATCAGCTTCTTGCGGCCGATCCGGTCGGCGACGGTGCCCGCGGTGAGGGCGCCGACCAGCATCCCGAAGGTGGCGTAGCTGCCGAGGTCACCGGCCTGGTCCGGGGTGATGCCGAGTGCCTTCTCCGCCAGCATGTGGGGCAGCACCGAGCCGTAGATGAACATGTCGAGGCCGTCGAAGAGCACGGCGAGCCAGCACAGGCCGACGACGAGCAGAGCGAGTCTGCCGCCGCGCGCGGACAGGGCGGGGGAGGAGGACATCGTTGTTTTCCTCTCGTCCAGGAGGAGTTCCCTGGAGGGGACGTGAGATGCGGGGGCCGACGCGGCTCGTGCGGCTCGGCCCCGGGTGGTGCGGCAGACGCTAAGGAGACCCGGGGCCGAGTGTCAACGTTTTTGTCAACAATCTCATCGACGATTGAGTCCGGACCTGTGGCCAGCGGCCGCCCCGAGAGGCGGGCCGCGGCGCCGGTCAGGCCACCGGTGGTGTGCCGTGCGTGTGGAAGGACTCGATGGTCTTCAGGCCCCACGCCTGGCCCTTGGCGCGCTCCGCCTCGGTCCAGGTGATCAGCGGCCAGTCCGGGGCCAGCACCAGCCGGGTGAGCGGGTTGCACAGCTCGACGCGGTTGCCGCCGGGCTCGTAGACGTACAGGAAGAACGTCTGCTGGATGGCGTGCTTGTGCGGGCCCGTCTCGATGAACACGCCGCTGTCGATGGCGAGGTCGGCGGCGCGCAGGATGTCCTCGCGGGTGTCGGTGGCGAAGGCGAGGTGGTGCAGCCTGCCCGAGGAGCCGGTCCAGTCCGAGGTGTAGACGACGTCGTACGACTTGTTGGTGAAGGTCAGCCAGCGGGCCGCGATCCTCCCGGTGTCGAGCCGGATCTGCTCGGTGGGCCGGGCGCCGAGCACCCGCTGCTGGAACTCGGCGTTGGCGACGACGTCGGCGGCGAGGAAGTTGACGTGGTCCAGGCGTCTGACGCCGACGCCGCGGTTGGGCTTGGCCTGCGGCTGGTTCTTCAGCGCGGGCCGCGACTCCTCTGGGGCGGCGTAGTGCTCGCTCTCCCAGTACAGGGCGTGTTCATGGCCGTCGGGGTCGGTGGTGACGTAGACCTTGCCGAGGCCGGGTTCGTCCTCCGTCCAGTGGCCGGTGCCGCCCGCCGCCTCGACCGCCCTGACACGGCGCTGGAGCGCCTCCTCGCTTGAGGTGCGCAGGGCGAGGCGGCCGAGGCCGGGCGTGTCGCGGGCGGTGAGGACGAGGCTGTGGTGCTCGTAGTCGTCGTAGGTCCGCAGGTAGACCGTGTCGCCGTGCTGGCCGTTGACGGTGAGACCCATGAAGTCGGTGAAGAAGGCGACGCTGGCGTCCAGGTCCGGGGTGAAGAGCTGGGCGTGGCCGATGTGGGCGATGTCGCCGAGCGGAGGGGTCATCGGTGACCTCCAGGGGATGGTGCGGGCGGGGGTGCCGTCTCGGCGGACCGTGCGAACACGGTGCCGTCGAAGATCTTGCGGGCGGTGCGGACCACGGCGGTACGGCGGGCGGACGGCCGTCCGTCGGCGTCGGTGCCGACGCTGCTGACGACGTCCAGGAAGCCCGTGGGGTGTTCGACGCGGACCCTGTCGTCGCGGTCGTCGTCGGGGGTGAGCCGGGCGGTCGCCGCGCCGACGCCGCCCTCGATCCGCAGTCCGGCGGCGACGCTGGCGGCGCCGAGCACGCCGATCGAGGTGTGGCAGCGCACGGGGATGAAGGTGCGGGTGGTGACCGCGCCGCCGTGCCGGGGCGGGGCGAGGAGGGTGAGCTTGGGGACCGTCGTGTCGGACACGTCACCGAGGCCCATCCGGTGCCCGGCGGCCAGCCGTATGCTCCGCAGCCGTTCGGCGAGGGCGAGGTCCTCCTCCAGGTCCCGGGGTGCCTCGTAGCCGGTGACCTTGAGGTCGGAGGCGGTGATCAGCACGGTCGGCATCCCGTTGTCGACGCAGGTCACCCAGACTCCGTCGATCTCGTCGCGGACGTTCCCGGTGGGCAGCAGCGGTCCGCTGCCCGGCGGGAACTCGATCACCACGGGCGCCGCCGTGCCCGGCACGCCGGAGATCTCGGCGTCCCCGGTGTAGTCGACCCGGCCGCCGGGGGTGGGGAAGGTGGCGGTGGCCAGGTCACCGGAGTTGACCATCCGGACGCGTACGGACGTCCGCTCGCCGCCCGGTGTGACGAGGCCGCGCTCCACGGCGAACGGGCCGACGCCCGCGAGGATGTTGCCGCAGTTCTGACGGTCGGTCACCTCCGCTCGGTCGACGGCTACTTGAAGGAAGAGGTAGTCGACGTCGGCGTCCGGGTCGGTGGACGGGGAGATGACGGCCACCTTGCTGGTGAGCGGGTGGGCGCCGCCGAGGCCGTCGATCTGGCGCTCGTCGGGGCTGCCCATGATCCGCAGCAGCAGGTCGTCACGGGCGGCCGGGTCGGCGGGCAGGTCGGCGGCGAGGAAGTAGGCGCCCTTGGAGGTGCCGCCGCGCATCAGCAGGCAGCGCACCTCCTCGGGCCCGCGGTTCACGACCGCTCCCCCGCGGCGTACGCGGCGTACTCGTCGTAGCTGCGGTACTCGACGCCGAGCCGCTTGAGCGTCTCCCGCAGTCCGTAGCGGTCCAGGCCCAGTTCTCCGTCGAGGAACGCGGCGCGCGCCCCGGCCTCCTTGGCCTCCCGGGCCGCGGACCTCTCCGCGGTCTCCCGGGCGCGTTCGCGCGGGACGACCACCACGCCGTCGTCGTCGGCGAGGATCACGTCACCGGGGCGGATGACCTGCCCGTCGATGGCCACGGGTACGTTGACCGAGCCGCCGGTCGCCTTCACGGTGCCCTGCGCGGAGACCGCCCGCGACCAGGCCGGGAAGCCCATGTCGCGCAGCTCCTGGGTGTCGCGGACTCCGGCGTTGATGACCAGTCCGCGCACCCCGCGCCGCCGCAGCGCGGTGGCGAACAGCTCGCCGAACATGCCGTCGGTGGACGGGGAGGTGGTCGTGACCACCAGGACGTCGCCCGCGCCGCACTGCTCGACGGCGGCGTGGATCATCAGGTTGTCGCCGGGCCAGCTCAGCACGGTGACGGCGGTGCCGGCCATCCGCACGCCCTGCTGGATCGGGCGGACGCCGGGGCCGAGCAGCCCCGTGCGGCCCATCGCCTCGCTGACGGTGGCGACCCCGTAAGCGGCCAGCGCCTCGACGTCCCCAGGGTCCGCCTTCGGCGGGTTGGTGACGATGACGCCGCTCATGCCAGCTCCTTCGCGATCTGCGGGTAGGGGCGCATGTACGCCTCGGCCAGGGTCTGGTGCGGCAGGCCGAGGTTCGGACCGGCGTTGCGCTTGAGCTGGACGCCGCGGCGGACGGCGAGGTCGGTGTAGTAGTCCCACAGGTGCCGCTGGGCGCCGAGGCACTCCATGGCCTTGCGCTTGGTGTCCCAGACCTCGGTGATGTCGAGCAGCACCTCGGGCCGGAAGCCGCTCATCTCGGGCTGGTGCGGCTCGAAGTAGAAGACGGGCGGGGCGCCGATGATCTCGCCGGGGCCCGGGTAGCCGATGGCCTGCGCGAGCACCCGGGCCTCAAGGGCCATGCGGTTGGCGGCGGGGTGGTCGCCGTTGTAGGGGTCCTCGACGGGGTGGGTGAGGACGACGTCCGGCTGGGTGTCGCGGTAGACCTCCACGAGCCTGTCGGTCAGCTCGGGGGTGGCGATCAGCGGGTAGTCACCGGCGTCGAAGAAGCGGACCTTGGCGCCGAGGGTGGCGGCGGCGCGCTCGGCCTCGTCGCGGCGGATCGCCTTGATCTCGTCGAGCTTCCTCCCCTCGCGCCAGGCCTTCGCGGACTCGCCGCGCTCGCCGAAGGTCAGACAGGCGATGGTGACCTTCTCCCCGCGGGCGGCGGCCAGGGCGATGGCGCCGCCCGCCCGCCACACGAAGTCGCCCGCGTGCGCGGTGACGACGAGTGTCGACCGGGGTGGGGTGGCGGGCGGGTTGCCGTGCGTCATGCTGGATCTCCTTGGTGGACAGGGGTGCCGCCCGCCTCACCCGGGCCACGCGGGGCGCGCGTCAGTCGCGCAGCGCCTCGATCACACTGGTGAGGTGGGCGCGGACGGCCGCCTCGGCCGCCTGCGGGTCCCTGGCCCGGATCGCCTCGATCATGGCCAGGTGCTCGTTCAGGGATTGCTGTGGGCGCCCCGGCCGGAGCGCCAACTGGAAGCGGTGGCGCACCAGTTGGGCGTTGAGCCGCTCCAGCAGCTCCAGGGCGGTGCCCTGGCCGGAGAACTCCCGGATCCGGGTGTGCAGCCGGTGGTTGAGGTCGGAGTAGGTCACCGGTTCACCGTCGGCCACGGCCTTGGTCATCGCCGTGCCCAGCTCGGTGAGTTCGGCGAGCTGGTCGTCGCTGGCGGCGACGGCGGTCTTCGCCGCGCACAGCCCTTCCAGGGCCATGCGGCACTCGGTGATCTCGACCGCCTCCTCCACGGTCACCACCCGGACGCGCGAGCCGCGGTTGCGGATGCGCTCGACCAGGCCCTGTGCCTCCAGATCGATCAGCGCGGCCCGGATGCTGGCCCGTGTCACACCGAACTGCTCGGCGAGTTCGTTCTCCACCAGCCGCTGCGCCGGTGCCATCTCGCCGTGCAGGATCGCCTGCCGCAGCCGCGCGAGCGCGTGCTGTTTGGCCTGCTCTCCGGTGCTCGGACGGGCTTCTTTCGGCATGTGCCCTCCCTGAGTGAGTGCCTGTCGAACGTAAATCTAGCCAAACAACATTGTCAACAATTTTGTTCGACTTATTGCTGTCATGATGGGTGCTGACAGGGGTCCGGAGGGCCGCTGACAGGGTGTCCAGAGGGCGGCGCGGACGGGGGACACTCTGTCGGCGGTGGCGGGGCGTCCGCCCTGGCTACGGTCGCCCCATGGACCACAGCTTCGCCCTGCACATCCCCGACGCCGCGCTCGAACCCGAGCCGCTCGACCCGGCGCAGATCGTCTCCGGGACCCCCGAGGTGACCGGGAAGGTGGTGTGGGAGTCGCCGGACGGTCGGCGGATGCACGGGATCTGGCAGATCACGCCGGGCGTGGTGACCGACGTCGAGGCCGACGAACTCTTCGTGGTGGTCAGCGGGTCGGCGACGGTCGAGGTCGAGGGCGGGCCGACGCTGCGGGTCGGCCCCGGGGACATGGCGGTGCTGCGTGCGGGGGACCGTACGACGTGGACGGTGCACGAGACGCTGCGCAAGGCGTACGCGGTCAGCCTCTGACGTGCGCCCGCTCGCGGGCGTTCAGCCCCCGGCCGGGGGCGCCGTCGTGCCGCGCACCCGCAGCTCCGGCGCGCACAGGTGCACCTCCCCCGCTCCCCCGGCCCCGGCGAGCCGGTCGAGCAGCAGGTGGGCGGCGCGGCGGCCGACCTCGTGGGCGGCGTTGTCGACGGTGGTCAGCCAGACGTGCCGCAGCCGGGCGAGGCTGGTGTCGTCGTAGCCGACGACGGACAGGTCCCGCGGCGCGCCGAACCCCAGCTCCTCCGCCGCCGACAGCACCCCCACCGCGGTGATGTCGTTGACGGCGAACACCGCCGTGGGCCGCTTCCGATCCCCGCGGCCGAGCAGCCGTACGGTGCCCCGGTAGCCGCCCTCCTCGGTCATGTCGGTCGGCTCGACCACCGCCGTGTCCGCCAGCCCGTGCCGCCGCGTCGCCGCCTCGAAGCCGCGCCGCCGCAGCTCCCCCACCGCGCCGTACCCCGCGAGGTGCGCGATCCTGCGGTGGCCGAGGCCGATGAGGTGCTCGGTGGCCAGCCGGGCGCCCTCCTCGTCGTCGCCCGCGACCGTGTCGACGCCGGGCGGCACCGGTTCGCGGGCGCCCGCGACGACGACGGGCACCCGGTCGGCGACGGGACCGAGCGCCGCCGGGTCGGGCAGCGTGCCGACGATGACCAGGCCGTCCGCCCGCAGGTCGAGGAAGGGGCCGGTGGGGTCCTGCCCGGCGCGCCGGTTGAGGCGGGCGTCGGCGAGCAGCATGTGCAGGCCACTGGTGTGCAGCGGCGGGTTGAGGCCGTCGAGGAGGTCGACGAACCACGGGTTGCGCAGGTCGTTGAGGAGGACGCCGATGGTGCGGGTGCGGCGTTCGCTGAGGCTGCGGGCGGCCGAGTTGGGCCGGTAGCCCAGCTCGCGCACCGCGCGCAGCACCGCCTCCCGCTTCTCCGGGCGCACCCGCTGCGAGCCGCGCAGCACCAGCGAGACCAGCGACTTGGAGACACCGGCGCGCTCGGCGACGTCGCGGATGGTCGGCTGTCTCATGCTTGGACCGTTCCAGAGCGGGTGCGGCTTGTCAAAAGGGTGGCGGAGGGTTGACAGCCTCGTGCTTCGTCCCCAGGGTGGGCCTGGAGAGGTTGTGGACCGGTCCAACGAGGGACTGCGAGGGCTGACATGACTGACATGGCTGACACGGTGGAGACGCTCGGGGTGGCCGTCGTCGGGTTCGGCTGGATGGGCCGGGTGCACACCCAGGCGTACGCCCGCCTCCCGCACCACTATCCGCGGCTCCCCCTGCGGCCGGAGCTGGTGGCCGTCGCCGAGGAGGTGCCGGGGCGGGCCGAGCGGGCGGCCGGGCAGTACGGCTTCGGCATGGCGACCCGGGACTGGCGGGAGGTGGCCGCCGACCCGCGGGTGAGGGCGGTCAGCGTCACCGCGCCGAACTTCCTGCACCGGGAGATCGGGGTGGCGATGGCCGAGGCGGGCAAGCACCTCTGGATCGAGAAGCCGGTCGGCCTGACCGCCGACGACGCCCGCGCGGTCGCGGACGCCGTCACCAAGGCGGGCGTGCAGGCCACGGTCGGCTTCAACTACCGGGGCGCGCCCGCCGTGGAGACCGCCCGTGACCTGGTCGCCAGCGGTGAGCTGGGCACCGTCACGCACGCCCGCGTCCGGCTGTTCAGCGACTACGCGGCGCATCCCGAGGCGGCGCTGACCTGGCGGTACGAGCGGGAGCGCGGCGGCAGCGGGGTGCTGGGCGACCTGGCCTCGCACGGCGTGGACCTGGCCCGCTTCCTGCTCGGTGAGATCGCCGCCGTCACCGCGGACACCGCCGTCTTCGTCCCGGAGCGGGCCCGCCCGACCGGCGCCACCGAGGGCCACGCCCGGGCGAGCGGCGGTGCGCGGGGCCCGGTGGAGAACGAGGACTACGTCTCCTGCCTGCTGCGCTTCGCCTCCGGAGCCCGGGGCGTCCTGGAGGCGTGCCGGGTCTCGGTCGGCGAGCAGAACGCCTACGGCTTCGAGGTGCACGGCACCCGGGGCGCGGTCTTCTGGGACTTCCGCAGGATGAACGAACTCGGCGTCAGCCGTGGCACGGACTACCAGGACCAGCCGGTCAGCACGGTGTACGTCGGCCCCGGCGACGGCGAGTTCGGCGCGTTCCAGCCGGGCGCGGCGAACGCGATGGGCTACGACGACCTGAAGGTGATCGAGGCCCACCGCTTCCTGCGCTCCATCGCCGAGGGGACCCCGTACGGCGCCACGCTGACCGACGCGGTGCGCGCGGCGACCGTCCTCGACGCGATGGCCCGGTCGGCCCGGACCGGTTCCTGGGTCAGCCCGGAGCCCTCCTCGACTCCGTAACCCTGCCGCCACCTCCCCTACCGTTCCAAGGAGCACCACTCCATGCGCATAGGAATCCTCGGCCTCGGCCGCATCGGCGCGTTCCACGCCGAGACCCTGTCCGGGCTCGCCGCCGTCGCATCGCTGGTCGTCTGCGACCCCGTCACCGACGCCGCGAAGGCCGCCGCGGAGCGGTTCGGGGCCGAGGTCGCGGACTCCCCTCAGGCGGTGCTGGCCGCCGGGGTGGACGGCGTGGTGGTGGCCGCGGCGACCGACGCGCACCCGGAGCTGATCCTGGCGGCGGTGGCGGCGGGCGTGCCGGTCTTCTGCGAGAAGCCGGTGGCCCGCACGATGCCGGAGGCGGTGGCGGTGCTGGCGGCCGTCGAGGGCGCGGGCGTGCCGGTGCAGATCGGCTTCAACCGCCGCTTCGACGCCGGGTTCGCCGCGGCGCGGGAGGCGGTGCGCTCCGGTGCGCTGGGCCCGCTGCACACCGTACGGGCGACGACGCTGGACCCGGCGCCGCCCCCCGCGGCGTACGTCGCCGCCTCCGGGGGCATCTTCCGGGACTGCTCGGTGCACGACTTCGACGCCCTCCGCTGGGTGACGGGCCGCGAGGTGCGCGAGGTGTACGCGGTGGGCGGCAACCGGGGCGCGGAGTACATCCGGGCGGCGGGCGACGCGGACACCACGGGGGCGCTGCTCACGCTGGACGACGGGACGCTGGCGGTGGTGTCCAACAGCCGTCACAACGGGCGGGGTTACGACGTCCGGCTGGAGCTGCACGGCTTCGCCGACTCGCTCGCCGTGGGCCTGGACGACAAGCTGCCGCTGCGGTCGGCGGAGCCGGGGGTGGCGTTCCCGGCCGGGGCGCCGCACGACTTCTTCATGGACCGCTTCGCCGCCGCCTACCGCGCCGAGCTGACCGCGTTCACCGAGGTCGTCGCGGGGGCGCGGCCCTCGCCGTGCACGGTCGCGGACGCGGTGGAGGCGGGCTGGGTCGCGGAGGCGTGCGCGCTGTCGCTGCGGGAGCACCGGCCGGTGCGGGTCGACGAGGTGCGGGGCGGCTGAGGTGCCGGGCCGTCGTCGTCAGTGGTGGAAGCCCGGTTGGGGCTCCGCGGGGACCACGGGGCCGTGCGCCAGCCGGGTGACGGCCGCCTCGATGTCGTCGGCGAGCAGCGCGACCTTGTCGTAGCCGATGCCGTGCCGGACCAGGACCCGCTGGACGACGGTGTCCTGGCGTCCGGCGGGCAGCGGGTAGGTGGGGACCTGCCAGCCGCGGCGGCGGAGCTGGTCGGAGAGGTCGTAGAGGGTGAACGGCGTCGCGGTGGGGTCGGTGAGGGTCCAGCAGACGGCGGGCAGCGCGTCGTGCCCGTCGTGCAGGACGGTGAACGGGCCCATGCCGGTGAGCCGTTCGGCGAGCATCCCGGCGCTGGCGGCGCAGGCGCCGTGGACCTTGGCGTAGCCCTCCCGGCCGAGGCGCAGCAGGTTGTAGTACTGGGCGACGACCTCGCCGCCGGGGCGGGAGAAGTTCAGGGCGAAGGTGGGCAGGTCGCCGCCGAGGTAGTCGACGTGGAAGACGAGGTCGGCCGGGAGCACGTCGGCCGACCGCCACACCGCCCAGCCGACGCCGAGCGGGGCCATGCCGTACTTGTGCCCGGAGGCGTTGATCGAGGCGACCCTGGGCAGCCGGAAGTCCCAGACCAGGTCGGGCTGGAGGAACGGCGC
Source organism: Streptomyces flavalbus (assembly GCF_042674625.1). Lineage (NCBI taxonomy): Bacteria > Bacillati > Actinomycetota > Actinomycetes > Kitasatosporales > Streptomycetaceae > Streptomyces > Streptomyces flavalbus. The sequence goes on along the minus strand of NZ_JBHTEB010000001.1, from coordinate 6,946,884 downwards.
GACGAAGCCGCCGCTGGCCGCGTCGACGTGCAGGGGGATGTCGAGGCCGGTGTCGGCCTGGACGCGGTCGAGTTCGGCGGCGAGGTCGGCGACGGGTTCGTAGCCGCAGGTGAAGGTGACGCCGAGGATGGCGACGACGCCGATGGTGTGCTCGTCGACGTGGTCGCGGAGTTGGTGCGGGCGCAGGCCGAGGGCGTCGTCCTCCAGGGGGACCTGGCGCAGTTCGACGTCGAAGTAGCGGGCGAACTTCTCCCAGCAGACCTGGACGGGCCCGGTCACCAGGTTGGGCCGCTCGGCGGGTTGGCCCGCGGCGCGGCGGCGCTGGCGCCAGCGCCACTTCAGGGCGAGGCCGCCGAGCATGGCCGCCTCGCTGGAGCCGGTGGTGGAGCAGCCGACGGCGCCGCCGCCTGGCGGGGCGTTCCAGAGGTCGGCGAGCATGTGGACGCAGCGGTTCTCGATCTGGGCGGTCTGCGGGTACTCGTCCTTGTCGATCATGTTCTTGTCGAGGCACTCGTCCATGAGCTGGTGCACCTCGGGCTCCGCCCAGGTGGTGCAGAACGTCGCGAGGTTCTGCGAGGCGTTGCCGTCGAGGGTCAGTTCGTCGTGGATGAGGGCGCGGACGGCGCGGGCGTCGGAGACGCCGTCGGGGACCCGCTTCTTCGGCAGGGTCCCCTCGCTGACGGGCAGGGCGTAGACGTCGTCGAAGGGGCCCGGCGCGGGGCCGTCGGTCTGGTGCAGGGCCATGGCATCGCATCCACGCGTCGAGGGCCGTCGCTGGCGGGAGGCCGGGGGCGAACACCCGAGCGGCGCGGACGGACGGGGGACACCGACGCCCGCCCCCGACCTCCCTCTCCTGTGCACCCTGGCACAGCGGGCGCGGACGCGCCGCCCGAAGGCGCCTGCCCGGGTGGGCGTCCCGGCGCGCGGCGGTGGCGGAGCTGCTGCGGCAGGCGGTGGAGCGCGGGGAACTCGCCGCGGACACCGACATGTCGCTCGCCGTCGACCTGTTCGGCGCGCCGCTGTACTTCCGGATGCTCGCCGTCGGCGGCCCGACCGACGACGCCTACGCCACCCGGCTCACCCAGGCGGTGCTCGCGGCGCTCACCGCCGGCCATTAGGGGACGGCAGCCAGTCCGTGCAGTGGCAGCCGAGCCCTGGAGTCCGGATGCGCCGTAGCGCCTCGCCCCTGTCCCTGGCCCTGTCGCGAGGGCGCCGTTCCGCCGACGCGGGTCGGGACGCGGCAGGTGCCAGGGGCGCTGGTGGGGTGTCCGGAGGCCGGGCAGGTGTTCGCCGGGGAGTGGTACGCCAACCAGGCGTCAGGCTCGTCGTCGACCAGCCCACCGGCCGGGTCCTGTACGCCGGGCTGGGCCCCCGGCAGACCCTGCGCGCGCCGGGCGCGAAGAAGGACGCGGTGGTCGTGCTGGACGCGCGGAAGCTGGCGCACACCTCCGAGACGCAGGAGTTCGCCGTCGGCCACGCGAGGGAGGACGGCGCCCGGCTGCGCGCCGTGGGCACGACGGTCCCGGTCGGCGCGGCGACGGCCGGTGTCGTCCTGGCCACGGCGGGGACGGTGCTGCTGCTCCGGGGGCGGCGTACCGGGGAGTGAGGGGTCACGCCCCGCAGGAGCGCAGGAACCTGCGGGTGCGGACGGCGATCGGCAGCGGCCTGTCCGGCTCGCAGGGGTACATGTCCTGCTCGACGATGGCGAACAGGTCGACGCCGAGCCGCTGCGCGGCGGCCAGCACCGGCTCCAGCTCCGGCACGCCGGACGGCGGTTCGCACATCACCCCGCGCCGCACGGCCGGTCCGAACGGTACGCCGTGCGCGACGACGTCGGCGAGGATCTCCGGGTCGACCTGCTTGAGGTGGAGGTAGCCGACGCGGTCGCCGTAGGTCTCGATCAGCTTGACGCTGTCGCCGCCGCAGTAGGCGTAGTGCCCGGTGTCCAGGCAGAGGCTGACGAGGTCGGCGTCGGTGGCGTCGAGGAAGCGCGTCACGTGCGCCTCGGTGTCGATGTGGGTGTCGGCGTGCGGGTGGACGACGATGTCGAGGCCGTAGGTCTCCCGCACCTGGCGGCCGAGGCGTTCCATGCCCTCGGTGAGGTGCCGCCACTGCTCGCCGGTCAGCTCGGGCGGTTCGAGGATCTCGGCGGTCTTGTCGTCGCGCCAGAAGGAGGGGATGACGACGAGGTGCCGGGCGCCCATGGCCTGGGTGAGGGCGGCGACCTGGCTGACGTGCTCCCAGGTGGGCTCCCAGACGGCGGGGCCGCGGTGCAGGCCGGTGAAGACGGTGCCCGCGGAGACCTTCAGGCCGCGCCGGGTCACCTCGTCGGTGAGGCGGGCGGGGTCGGTGGGGAGGTAGCCGTAGGGGCCGAGTTCGATCCAGTCGTAGCCCGCCTCGGCGACCTCGTCGAGGAAGCGTTCCCAGGGGACCTGCCGGGGGTCGTCGGGGAACCAGACGCCCCAGGAGTCGGGGGCGGAGCCGACCCGGATGCGGTCCAGCGCTGCGGGCATGTCAGGGCTTTCCTTCCGTGGGGCTGGCGGCCGGGGCGGTGAGGTCGTCGGCTTCGGGGAGTTCGTCGACGTCGACGCCGCGCACCTGGGCCAGTTCGTGCTTGAGGGCGGCGAGTTCGGTGCCGCCCGCCATGTGGTGGGTCAGTTCCTCCAGGGTGACCTCGCCGCGGTCGGCGGAGAGTTCGAGGGTGCCGAGCCGCAGCACGCTGAAGTGGTCGCCGACCATGTAGGCGTGGTGGGGGTTGTGGGTGATGAAGATGACGCCGAGTCCCCGGTCGCGGGCGGCGGCGATGTACTTCAGGACCACGCCGGACTGTTTGACGCCGAGGGCGGCGGTGGGCTCGTCGAGGATGAGGACGCGGGCGCCGAAGTGGACGGCGCGGGCGATGGCGACGCACTGCCGCTGGCCGCCGGAGAGGGTGCCGATGGGCTGTTCGAGGTCGTCGAGGGCGATGCCCATCGCGCGCAGTTCGTGGTCGGCGGTCCGCTTCATGCGGGCGATGTCGAGGCGGCGGACGGGCCAGGGGCCCTTGGTGAGTTCGGAGCCGAGGAAGAAGTTGCGCCACACCGGCATCAGCGGCACGGTCGCGAGGTCCTGGTAGACGGCGGCGATCCCGCGGTCCAGGGCCTCGCGCGGGGTGGAGAACCGTACCGGTTCGCCGTCGACGCGGAACTCGCCCTCGGTGTGCTGGTGCAGCCCCGAGACGATCTTGATGAGGGTGGACTTGCCCGCGCCGTTGTCGCCGAGGACGCAGGTCACCTTCCCGGGGTGGACGGTGAGGTCGACGCCGTGCAGGGCCCGGATGTTGCCGTAGGACTTGCCCGCGCCGCGCAGTTCGACGAGGGGGGCGGTGTCGCTGGTGGTCATGGGTGGGTCACCTCCGGGTCGCGGTCGCGGTCCTGCGGACCCACAGATTGATCAGGGTGGCACCGAGCAGCATCACGCCGAGGAACGCCTTGAACCAGTCGGGGTTCCAGCCCGCGTAGACGATGCCCTGCTGGACCATGCCGAACATGAAGGCGCCGAAGACCGGGCCGATGGCGGAGCCGTAGCCGCCGGTGAGCAGGCAGCCGCCGATGACCGCGGCGGCGATGTAGATCAGCTCCTGGCCGACGCCCTCGCCGGACTGCACGGTGTTGAAGGAGAACAGGTTGTGCATCCCGACGAACCAGGCGCCGAGGCCGACCAGCATGAACAGCGAGATCTTGGTGAAGGTGACGGGGACGCCGACGGCCCGCGCGGACTCCTGGTTGCCGCCGACGGCGAAGACCCAGTTGCCGTACCTGGTGCGCAGCAGCACCCAGGTGGCCAGGGCGGCGAAGACCAGCCACCACACCACGGTGATCTTCACCTGGATGCCGCCGACGTCGAAGGAGGACGCGAACAGGTCCCTGGCCTGCGCGAAGCCGTCCATGTCGCTGATGTCGTCGGTGGCGACGTTGCCGGTGACCAGTTTGGTGATGGCGAGGTTGGCGCCCTGGAGGATCAGGAAGGTGCCGAGGGTGATGAGGAAGCTGGGCAGTCCGGTCCTCACCAGCATCCAGCCGTTGAAGAACCCGATCGCGAGGGAGACGACGAGCGCGACGAGGACGCCCGTCCACACGTTCACGGTGAGCTGGTAGCTGACCATGCTGGCGGTGAGCGCGGAGCTGATGACGGCGACGCCGGCAGACAGGTCGAACTCGCCGCCGATCATCAGCAGCGCCACCGGCAGCGCCATGATCCCGATGGTGGACGACTGGTAGAGGATGTTCGCCATGGAGCTGCCGTCGCGCACCGGCGGCGCGGCGAACAGGAAGAACACCAGCACGGCGAGGGCGCCGAGGAAGACGCCGACCTCGGGCCGGGCCAGCAGCCGCAGCGCCAGGGGGCGTTGCCGGGTCCGCCCGTCGGCCTTTCCCGGGCCGGGGCCCGGCGGTGTGCCCACCGCCGGGTCAGCCTGCTGGGCCATGCTCATCACCGGGTGCCCTTCGCGGCGTAGTCGGCGATCGTGTCGACGTTGTCCTTGTCGACGAACGCCGGTCCGGTGAGCACGGGCTGCTCGCCGCCGCCGCTGTAGTTGCCGTTGTTCTTGTAGAGCCACAGCCCGTCGATGGCCAGGTAGCCCTGGAGGTAGGGCTGCTGGTCGACGGCGAACTGGATGGAGTCGTCCTGGATCGCCTTGGTGAGCTGCTTGTTCAGGTCGAAGGTGGCGACCTTCGCGGAACTGCCCGCGTCCGCGACCGACTTGACGGCGGTCAGCGCGAAGGGCGCGCCGAGGGTGACGACGTAGTCGATGGAGGAGTCCTGCTTGAGCTGGGCGGTGATGGTGGACTGCACGGAGGGCATGTCGGTGCCGTTGACGTAGAGGGTCTCGGTCTCGCCCTCGAAGGTCTTCCGCACGCCGTCGCAGCGCTGGGTGAGGCCGATGTTGCCCTGTTCCTGGATGACGCAGACGGCGTGCTTGGCGCCGACCTCGTTGAGCTTCTTGCCGAACGCCTCGCCCGCGACGGTCTCGTCCTGCCCGAAGAACTCCAGCAGGCCGAGGTCCTTCCAGTCGCTGAGGCCGGAGTTGAGGCCGACCACGGGTATCCCGGCCTCGGCGGCCTTGGCGATGACGCCCTTGAGCGCGTCCGGCTTGGCGAGGGTGACGGCGATGCCGTCCACCTTCTGGTCGATGGCGTTCTGCACCAGGTTGGCCTGGGTGCCCGCGGCGGGGTCGGCGGAGTAGACGAGCTTGACGTTGTCCTTGGCGGCGGCGGCCTCGGCGCCCTTGCGGACGATGTCCCAGAAGGTGTCGCCCGGCGACTGGTGGGTGACGAGGGCGATCGTCATCCGGGGCGTGGACGCCTTGCCCGCGGATGCCTCCGCTCCGCCCTCCTCCGACTTCTTTCCGCCGGACTCGCTGGAGCACCCGGCGAGGGTCAGGGCCGCCGCCGCGGCGAGGGCCACGACGGGGGCGAGTTTGCGGGAGTGCGAAGAGCGGTCCATCTTGCCTGCACCTCACTGTGCGACCGGGTGGGGAACACTGCTGTCGTGCTGGGACGGGATGTAATCCCCTGAGGTGACCGCTGTCAATACTTTGTCCAGACATCATTGCACAAGCAGGTCCGAATGTCCGGACAAATCAGAGGCGGCGGTGTCCCTGTGATCACCCCTACCCCACTTCCCCCCTCCTCCCCCACTCAGCGCAGCGTGAACGCCGTCTCGACCAGCGCTATATGGCTGGACGCCTGGGGCGCGTTGCCGAGCTGGCGGCCCGCGTCCGCGTCCCACCGCTCGGCCAGCAGCCCCACGTCGTTGCGGACGGCGAGCACCCGCTCGAAGGTCTCCCGCGCCGCCGCCCGGTGCCCCGTCGCCGCGAGCGCGTCGGCGTACCACAGGGAGCAGGCGACGGACGCGCCCTCGGAGCCGTCGGGCGTGTACCGGCGCAGGAACCCGCCGTGCCGCAGCCGGGCCATGGCCCGCACGGTGCCCCGCACCCGCTCGTCGTGCGCGGGCAGGAAGCCGAGCCGGGGAATGAGCAGCGCGGAGGCGTCCAGCTCCGGGGAGCCGTACGACTGGACGAAGCTGCCCTGCGCCGGGTCCCAGCCCTGGCGGCACACCTGCCCGCCGATCTCCCGCCGCATCGCGCGCCACTCGCCGGAGGAGCCGTTGCGGCCGAGCAGCCCGCCCATCCGCAGGGCGCGGTCGGCGGCCACCCACGCCATCACCTTGGAGTGCGTGAACTGCCGCCGCGGGCCCCGGATCTGCCACAGCCCCTGGTCGGGCTCCCGCCAGTGCCGGTGCAGGAACCCCATCAACGCCTCGACCAGCTCCCACACATGGGCGGGCAGCGCGATCCCGGCCCGCAGCGACAGGAAGAGGGTGTCCAGGACCTCGCCGTACACGTCGAGCTGGAACTGTCCCGCCGCCGAGTTCCCGAACCGCACCGGCCGCGAGCCCTCGTACCCGGTGAGCCACGGCGCCTCGGTCTCCGGCAGCAGCCGCTGCCCGGCGACGCCGTAGACGGTCTGGAGGTCGGCGGGGTCGCCCGCGACGGCCCGGACCAACCAATCCAGCCAGGCGGCGGCCTCCTCCCGGTAGCCGCTGCGCAGCAGGCAGGACAGGGTGAGGGTGGAGTCGCGCAGCCAGCAGTAGCGGTGGTCGAAGTTGTGCGCGCCGCCGATCCGGCCCGGCAGCGAGGTGGTGGGCGCCGCGACGATCCCGCCGGTGGGCGCGTAGGTGAGCGCCTTCAGCGTGATCAGCGACCGTACGACGGCCTCCCGCCACGGCCCCCGGTAGCGGCACTGCCCGACCCAGCGCCGCCAGTAGCCCACCGTCTCCTTGAGCGCCGTCTCCGCCGGTACGGACAGCGGGGCGGGCGGCGCGGTCCGGTGGGAGGGCGACCAGGCCAGCGTCAGCGCCACCCGCCGCCCGGCCGGGACGGTGGCCTCCCAGACGGTGGCGTCCTGGCCCTCTTGGGCCCGTACGGCGGTGTCGGCGCCGAGCCACACGGCGTCGGGACCGGCCACCGCGACCGTGCGGCGCCCGGCGTCCCGCACCCAGGGCACCACCCGGCCCTGGTGGAACCGCAGCCGCAGCTCGCTGCGGACCGGCACGGCACCGGACAGCCCCTCCACCACCCGCACCAGACAGGGCAGTTGGGCGCGCGGCGGCATGAAGTCGGTGACCCGGACCGCACCGGTCGCGGTCTCCCACACGGTGTCCAGGACGAGGGTGTCGGGCCGGTAGCCGCGCCGGGCGCACACGCCGCCTTCGGTGGGCGCGACGCGCCAGGAGCCGTTGTCGCCGGTGCCGAGCAGCGCGGCCAGGCACGCCGGTGAGTCGAAGCGCGGCAGACAGAGCCAGTCGGCGGAGCCGTCCCGGCCGATCATGGCGGCGGTCTCCAGGTCGCTGACGAGGGCGTAGTCCTCGATGGGTGCGCTCATGGCGGTGGTTCTTCTCAGTGCTGCTTCTCGGCGGTGCCCTTCGCCGGGCTCTGTCTCAGGTGCCGTCGCGGCGCCGGACGCTGATGTCCCGGAACTCGGCGACGGCGTCCTCGGTGTAGAGGCCGACCGTGCCCCGCGGGTAGGGCCGGGTGCGGTCGGTGTGGGTGACCAGCGGCTCGCCGTCGACGCGGACGGTCATCGTCGCCCCGGTCTGCCGGACCTCGACGTCGTGCCAGTCGTCGACCGGGTAGGAGCCGTGGTGCGTGGCGAGGAAGCACTGGTTCCCCGGGCAGGCGGGGTCGGCCTTCCCCAGCTCCCAGCCGTTGGGCTTGAGGACGAGGTAGTAGAAGTGGGTGTCGTCGGTGTAGTGCCAGACCGCCCACGCCGCCTCCCACGGGTTGGGCTCCGGCTCCCGCAGCCGCCGCGCCGTGCGCATCCGCAGCCGGTACGTCAGATCGCCGTACCCCTCCACGGACGTGACCAGCGCGGCATGGGTCTCGTCCGCGTGGCGTGCCGGTCGGGGGGCGAGTACGAGGGTGCCGTCCCGCTCGGTGACGGCGCCGCCGCCGTCGTAGGTGACGTGCCAGGGGCCGTGGGTGCTGCCCTCCGGCCACCGCGTCCCGGGCGCCGTCCGCTCCGCCGGGCGCCCGCGCTCCGCCGGGCCCGCCGCGCAGGCGGGCACGAGGGCGGCGGGCGCCAGCACCAGGGCCAGCAGCCATCCGGAGCGGCGGACACGGGCGGTGTTCATACGGCTTCGTACTCCTGGCTCGCGGCGGCGGCCGGTGCCGGGCCGAGGTCGTGGGCCAGCCGGGCGAGGATGCGGTCGGCGGCGTGCCCGTCCCCGAACGGGCTCGGCGCCGCCGCCATCCTCCGGTACCGGACCGGGTCGTCGAGCAGCGCGGTGACGCCCGCGTGCACGGCGGCCGGGTCCGTGCCGACGAGCTGGGCGGCACCCGCCCGGACCACCTCGGGGCGCTCGGTGGTCTCCCGCAGCACCAGCACGGGCTTGTCGAAGCTGGGCGCCTCCTCATGCACACCGCCCGAGTCGGTGAGGACGACCTCGCAGTCGGCGAGGGTGGCGATGAAGTCGAAGTAGTCCAGCGGCTCGGTCAGGGTGATCCCCGGCCGCCCCGCGAGCACCGGCAGCAGCGCCTCGCGGACGGCGGGGCTCTTGTGCAGCGGCACCAGCACCTCCACGTCGCCGCGCTCCGCCAGCCCGCCGCAGCACCCCGGCGAGCGCCCGCATCGCCGGACCCTGGTTCTCCCGCCGGTGCAGGGTGACCAGCACGCCCCGGCGGTCACCGTGGAACGCGGACCGCCCGGTGCCCGTGCGGCGCGCCCAGAAGAGGTTGTCGATGACCGTGTTGCCGGTCACCGCGACCTGCCGCTCCGGCACCGCCTCCGCGGTCAGCGCGGCGGCGGCGCGGGGCGTGGGCGCGAAGTGCCACCGCGCCATCCGGGTGACCAGCCGCCGGTTCAGCTCCTCGGGGAACGGGTCGTCGAGGACGCCGCTGCGCAGCCCCGCCTCCACATGGGCGACCGGGACGCGCTCGTAGAAGGCCGCGAGCGCCCCGCACAGCGTGCTGCTCGTGTCGCCCTGCACCACCACGAGGTCGGGGCGCTCCGCCCGGATCAGCTCACCGAGCCCGTCGACGAGCCGGGCGGTGAGCGCGGACAGCCGCTGCCGCTCCCGCATCACGGCGAGGTCGTGGGTGACGGTGAGGCACAGTCTGCGCAGCATCTGGTCGAGCATCTCCCGGTGCTGTCCGGTGCTGACCAGGACGGGCGAGAACCGCGACGCGCCCTCCATGGCGCGTAGCACCGGCGCCAGTTTGACGGCCTCGGGCCGGGTGCCGAGCACGACCGCCACCCGGAGGGCGCGGTCCTGCGCGTCGCGGGACACCTCCGCGTCCCGGGGCGGGAATTCGGTCAGAGCCATGTGATCACCACGTTGGGGAGAGGGCAACCGCACGCGGAAGGCGTGCGAAGCGGGAGGAGGGCCGGTTCACACGGCGGTCCTGGTGCCCGGCCGCGACCCGGCGGGGGTGCGGGCGGGCGGCGGTGGCTCGGGGAGCCTGCGGGTCTTCGTCCAGACGCCGCGCCCGGAGAGCTGCCGCCAGACCGCCGCCCAGCCGACGGGCAGCCAGTGGTAGCAGTAGAGGGTGAAGAGGAACCCGTACAGCACGGCGCGTACGGGACCCGTGCGGGCCTCGGCGCGGTGGTACACGTACGCGCACACCGGGGCGACGCCGAAGGAGACCAGCGCCCAGACGACGAGGGCGGCGCCGTGGTGCGCGGTCAGCGTGTCGAGCGTCGTGCGCGCGTCCGTGAGGCCGGTCGCCACGGCGACGGCGCCGACGTAGAAGGCGACGACGGAGAACGTCGTCAGCAGCACCAGCAGCGGCAGGGTGAGCGTGATCAGCAGGTCCGCGGCGACCCGGAGCGCGAGCTGCGCGCGCAGGATGCCGGGGATGCGGGTGGCGCACTGGAGGTGCCCCTGGAACCAGCGGGTGCGCTGGCGCAGGAAGGGGCGCGGCCGGGTCAGTCCCTGCTGGGCCACGTGGGTGCGGGAGGTGAAGTGGCTGCGCCAGCCGTGGCAGACCAGCCGCACCCCGAGGTCGAGGTCCTCGGTCAGACAGCGACTCCACGGCGCCTCGCCCACCGTCTCCAGCGCGGAGAGCCGGGTGAACTGGCCGTTGCCGCCGAGGCCCGCGCTGCCGATGCGGCTGCGGGCCCGCTGGAAGATCTCGGTGAAGGTGACGAACTCGATGTCCTGGAGCCGGGCCAGGAGCCCCGAGGGCGCGTTGTGGATCCGCACCGCGATCTGGACGGCGCCGACGCCCGGGTCCCGGAACGCCGGGGCGACCACGCAGAGCGCGTCCGGGCTGAGCCTGCCGTCGGCGTCGAGGACGGCGACGATGATCTGGTCCGCGCCGTACCCGGCGAAGGCCGGGGTGTGCCAGGTGGTCCGCAGGTGCCGGTAGGCGGCGTTCAGGGCGGCGCCCTTGCCCTGGCGGGCCTGCGGCGGGGTGCGGCGCAGCAGCAGGACGCGGGGGTCGGCGCAGCGTCCGACGATGTCGGCGGTGCCGTCGGTGGAGCCGTCGTCGACGACGAGGGCCACCCAGTTGCGGTCCGGCAGCGCGAGCAGCCGCTCCAGGCTCGCGCCGATCACCAGCTCCTCGTCCAGGCAGGGCAGCACGAAGACGAAGAGCAGCGGGTCCATGGGTCCGTCGCCGGTGCCCGGCGCGCTCTCCTTCCGTCCAAGGGCGAACATGCCCAGGACGTAGAGCAGGAAGCAGACGAGGACCGCTGAGGCGACGAGGGTCATGAGCGTGCCCCGTTCGGGGAGTTCGGGGGGTTCGGGGGCCGCGAGGGCGGCGAGGGCGGCGGGGCGTTCCACCACTGGGCGACGACGCTCGCGGCCTCCTTGCCGTCGGCGGAGTAGTCCAGCGCGCGTTCGCGTGCGGGGGGTGTGGGGAGCTGTTCCCAGACCCACCAGTGGACCCCGGCCCACCACGGCAGCCCGGAGAAGGCGCGCAGCAGCGCCTCGTAGCCGACGGCCTGTTCGGCGGCGTCCGGCACGGTCGACACGGTGCGTGAGTACGGCGCCGTGACGCCGCCGCGCTCACTGGCGTACCCCGCCTCGGTGAACAGCACGGGCCTGCCGGTCCGCGCGGCGAACGCCGCCAGCCGGTCGCGGACCGGCGTCCAGGCGCGCAGCAGTCGGCGTACGTCCCGGGTGGGGCGTTCGCTGAGCGGCCAGTAGGCGTCGACGCCGACCAGGTCCACGGTGTGCCAGAAGGCGACGCCCTCGTAGGCGTCGTAGTTGGCCGCGTAGACGAGCGGGCCGCCGTAGATCACCCGGACCCGGTCCGCGACCGCGGTCCAGCGGGTCAGGTCGCCGTCGGTGCCCGCCAGTTCGGTGCCGATCGCGAAGGCGTCGGCGCCGCACCGGGCCGCGATGCGGGCGTAGTGCGTGATGAACCGCGTGTAGGCGGTGAACCAGGCGTCCGGGTCGGCGGGGCGGATGGTGGCGCGGTCGGTGCCGTCGTCCAGGTCGACATGGGGTTTGAGCAGGGCGTTCAGTCCCTGCGCGTGCGCGAGGGCGACCATCCGGGCGACCCCGGCGTCGGAGGCGGTCATGGGGGTGGGCCGGATGGTGGCCGTGCCGGGCGCGGGCTGGTACCAGGTGGGGTTGAGCTGGACCCAGTTGGCGCCGAGCAGCGCGATGCGGCGCAGGAGTTCGGGCGCGTACGGGTCGTCGTAGCCGCCGGTCTCGTACGTCGGGAGGGCGAAGCCGCGGTGGGCGGGCGCGGCGGCGCCGGGGCCGGGCGCCTGGTGCGGGCGCCGGTAGCCGATCCGCCGGAAGACGCGCAGGGGCACGGTCCTCACCTCGCCGTCCTGCCCATGACGTCCTGCGGGGTGACGAAGGTGTAGCCGAGGTCGCGCAGGCCGCGCAGGATCTCCTGGAGCTTCCCGGTGCCGAGGGGCGGGTGGTAGAAGAAGCTGGCCACGCCGTCGCGCACGACGAGGTTGCGCCGGGCCGCGTCGATGAGGTCCGACGGTCCGCGCGGGGGTCGGCCGTTGTGCCCGCTGGCCTCGACGTTGCCCAGGTTCTCCGGGATGACGGCGGTGCCGTAGAGGTCGCGGACGCCGTACGGGTAGAACTGGTCGACGCGCTGGTACGGGTCCGGGGGGCCGCCGGTGAGGGTGCTGGCGTAGGCCATCGTCTCGTCGTAGCGGTAGCCGAACAGGCTCTCGACGGCGGTGTAGTCGTCGGGTCCGGCCGCGTAGTGCGGGAACTCGAACACCCGCGGCCGGGGCAGTCCGGCGGCGCGGAACTCGGCGAGGCCGCGGTCGAGGCGCTCGCGGGTCCGCTGCCGCGAGTGGCCGGGCACCAGACCGTCGGTGACGACGTCCTCGCGGCCGTCCCTGCGGATGACCTCGTGGGCGGTGAAGAACTCGTAGTCCTCGCCGGTGACGCCCTGGTACGGGTTGCGGCGGTCGCCGAGCTGGTGGGTCACGCCGTGCATGACCAGGGTGCCGCCGCTGTCGATGAGGTGGCGCAGCGCGTCGACGACCTCGGGGCGGTCCTTGAGGGTGATGGTCGTGGGCCTGCCGTCGTGCTGGGCACCGCGCGGGTCGCGGTAGACGGGGATGACGCCGAAGCTGAACGGCACCCCGGCCTGGTGGAGGCAGTCCGCGATCTCCCGGAGCTGCGCGGGGTCCGCGTGGGGTGAGATGTCCTCCAGCCGCACCAGGGCGCGGTGCCGGGCCCGGGTGCCGGGGGCGAGCGCGTCGAAGAGCAGGTCGCCGAAGGCGAGGTAGCGGTCGGAGGCGTCGATCTCGTAGAAGGGGTCCTCGGCGACGTACCAGAGGTTCGCGGCGCGCACCGCCCACGGGGACCGCGCGGCGCCGGGGCCGAGGGCCGTGGCCAGCACCCGCGCCTTGTCCGGGTCGTCGACGCGGACCCGCCGCACGCCCGGGTCCGCGCGGTCGGTGTGCCGGGTCAGGGTGGTGCCGCGGTAGGTGACGCCGGTGACGCCCTCGACGCTCTCGCCGGGGGTGTGGAAGCCGTAGCGGGACTGCCAGGCGCGCGGATCGCGGCCGGAGAGGCGGTGCAGGTTCTCACCGACCCAGAGGGCGGGGACGCGGGAGCGCAGGATGTCGTCGAGGAGGGCGCCGGGGATGCTCGGGGCGGCGGAGGAGCTGAGGTACAGCACGGCGGAGTGCCGGTGCGCTTCCCCGGCGCGGTAGTGCGAGACCGGTTTGACGGTCCACGGCCCGAAGTGCGACGCCAGGTGCGCGGCCTGCTGGGCGCTGAGCCGGTCCGACCAATCGCCCGCGCCGCTGTCGTACAGCACCAGCGCGGGCCGGGCCCCGGCGGGCGCGGTGGGCGCGGCCCGCCCGGTCAGCTCCCCCGGCGCCGTCCAGCGCGGGGGCGCGCCGGGCGCGGTGAGGTCGGCGGCGTCCCGGGCGGGCGCCACGGCGGCGGGGGCGGCGGACGGGGCGGGGCCGCAGCCGCCCGCCTCGTCGGAGAGCCGGGGGGCGACGACGTTCGGCCAGGTCCAGATGCCGCCGGTCAGCAGCCCGGCGAGCCCGAGCGCGACCAGCCCCCGGCCCCTGCGGTCGAGCCCGCCGAACCAGCGCCGGGCCCGCTGCCCGCCGAAGGCGGCCACCAGGACGCCGAGCACCAGCGGATAGACGATGAGCGCGACGGCGGCGACGGTGATGAGCGGGGTCATGAGCCGGGTCCAAAAGGGGTGAATCTGTATGCTTACGACGTATACAGACACCATCAACCCATAAGACTCCTGGGTCAAGCGGGACGAGGACGGGGCAGGCGGGCATGGCGAACGACTCGGGCAACGGACGGCCGGGGCGCCGCGCGAGCGACCGGGGCCGTTACGGCCGACTGAGCAGGGAGCGGGTGCTGGCCAGCGCGCTGGACCTGGTCGACCGGGAGGGCCTGTCCGCGCTGAGTATGCGGCGCCTCGGCGCCGAGCTGGGCGTGGAGGCGATGGCGCTCTACCGCTACGCCGCGAACAAGGACGCCCTCCTGGACGGCCTGGTCGAGGCCCTGTACCTGGAACTGGCGGACCGCCTGACCGCCGTACCCGAGGACGGACCCGCCCCCACCTGGCGCACCGGCCTGCACCGCGTCGCGCGGGCGACGTACGCCGTCTGCCTCGCCCACCCCCGGGCGGTCCCGCTCCTGGCCACCCGCATGTTGGCGGTCCCGCTGGCCCGCCGCCCGCTCGCCGTGCTGAAGGACCACGAGCGGGTGCTGTCCCTGCTCCGGGAGGCGGCCTGGACGAGGCGCGCGCCGCCACGGCCTTCCGCGCCGTCACCTCCTGGCTGCTGGGCTACGTCCTGGTGGAACTGCGCCCGATGGTCGACAACCCCGACGAGCCGGACCCCGCGTTCCGCCTCGGCCTGCACCGGATGCCGCCCCGGGAGCTGCCCCTGCTCCGCGAGGCGGCCCCCGCCCTGGCCGACCAGGGCGGGGAGGAGGGTCTGACGGCGGGCCTGGACGCGCTGCTCGACCGGTTGGTGGGCCCGGGGAGCTAGCGACCGCCTGCGCGCCTGGCCCCTCGGGCTTGGTCCCTCAGTGCGCGGCGTCCAGGCGCGCCCGCTGCTCGGCGGTCAGCTCCAGGTCGACCGCGGCGAGGTTCTCCTCCAGTTGCGCCACGGAGGACACCCCGGCCAGCGGGACGATGGGCAGCTCGGCGCCGATCTGCCAGGCGAGGACGACCTGGTTGACCGTGGCGCCGGTCTCCCGGGCCACGTCGCGCAGCGCCGCCAGCCGGACGGGGTTGCCGGGGTGCTCGAAGTCGGACGGCAGCCGCTCCGGGTGGGTGTAGGCGCCCTTGAGGAGGGGCGAGTACGCCACCAGGGTGAGACCGGGCTCGGCACGCAGGTAGCTGATCAGCTCGGCGCCCGCGTGCCCGAGGGTGCCGTCCGGGAACAGCCCGCCGTCCGGGACGTCGAAGCGGGGCCGCAGGTGCGTGTGCGCGTACTGGAGGACCTCGTACCCCGGCAGCCCCGCCGCCGCCGCGAGCGCACGGGCCCGCTCCACCCGCCAGATGGCGTGGTTGCTGACACCGAGCAGCCCGACGGTCCCCTCGGCGACCAGCTCCCCGAAGCCCTCGACGGTCTCCCGCAACGGCACGGTGTGGTCCTCGATGTGCGCGTAGAGCAGGTCCAGCTTCGCCACCCCGAGCCGTTCGCGGCTGCGTTCGGCGGCCTCGCGGATCACCTTCGCGGACAGGCCCTCCGGGTTGTCGACGTAGCTGGTGCCGGGGGCGAGGGGGCGGGCGCCGAGCTTGGTGGCGATGACGATCTCGTCCCCGACGCCACGGCTGCGCCGCCACCGGCCGAGCAGTTCCTCGCTCTGGCCGCCCTGGCCGCCGTCGGCCCAGAAGGCGTAGTTGTCGGACGTGTCGATGAAGTTCCCCCCGGCCTCGACATAGCGGTCGAGGACGGCGAACGAGGTCTCCTCGTCGGTAGCGGAACCGAACCACATCGCCCCGAGCGCCAGCACGCTGACCTCGCGTCGGGTGTCCGGGCTGGTGCCGATGGTGCGGTACTTCATGGTGCTCCTCCCGTGCGTGGCCCCGGGCGGGGCCCACGAACGGGAGTCTTCAACTTGGAGCGCACGCGAGGTCAAGCGCCGGGCGTGGCCGGTCACTTGGCGAAGGGCCCCTCAAGGGCCGCCCACTGGAGCAGCATGATGGTCTTGGCGTCCGCGATCTCACCGCCGCGGATCATCTCCAGGGCGGTGCTGAAGGGCAGTTCGACGATCTCGATGTCCTCGCCCTCGTCCTCCAGCCCGCCCCCTTCGTGGGTACGGGTGGCCGGTCCGTAGGCGGCGGCGTAGAAGCTGACCCGCTCGGTCACCGAGCCGGGGCTCATGTACACGTCGAAGACATGCCGTACGTCCCCGACGGTGTGCCCGGTCTCCTCGACGACCTCACGCCGTACGGCGATCTCCGGGTGCTCGTCCTCGTCGTCGAGCAGTCCGCCCGGCGTCTCGATCAACATGCCGTCGGGGTGGCCGTTGACGTAGACCGGGAAGCGGAACTGCCGGGTGAGCAGCACGGTCTCGCGCTCGGCGTCGTACAGCAGGATCGTCGCGCCGTTGCCACGGTCATGGGTCTCGCGCTCCTGGGTGCTCCAGGTGCCGTCGGCGTGCTGGAAGTCGAACGTCGTGGCCCGTTCGACGTACCAGTGACTGGAGAGCAACCGCACCTCCCGCACCCGCACCCGCGGATTGCCGCTCAGCTCCCGCCCGACTCGGTCGAGCCCGGTGCGCCCACGGCGGTCGGGGGTGTCGACTCCGGCGGTCATCGGACGGGGAGGGGTTGGCGGGGCGGGTCCACACATTCCACAAACGCGCTCGTGTCCATGAACATGCTTGTACCACCGCACCCACCCCTCTCACGCCTCTCACCCCAGGGCGCGGTCCAGGCGACGGGCCTTGACCCGGCGTGCGGGTGCCGCCGGGTCGGCGACCGTCCCGGCGGTCTGCGCGCGGGGCGCGGTCGTGGGCCTGCTGGTGTCCAGGGCGGCGGCGACCCGGGCCAGGGTCCGGTCGTCGGGCCGGACGGCGACGTGGAAGTGCGAGACCTTCACCGGGGTGAGGTCGCCGCCCCAGGCGACCGTGCCCTCGCAGTCCACGAGGATGTCCCGCACGATCGCCTCCTGGTGGGGCCAGAGCCCTTCGCTCCCGGCGAGCGGGTAGGCGGCGGGGTGGAGGGCCACGGCGGTGCCGGAGAGGTGGTTCGACTCGAAGTCGGCACCGATGTCGCGGCGGGTGGTGTACGCGGTGAGGCCGCCGCCCTCGCCGGAGTCGAGGGCGGCGATCTCGTAGTGCCAGCGGCGTGCGACGTGCAGCAGCACCGCCGCCGCGGCGCCCCCGCGCAGGCGGGCCGACGCCCCCGAGCCCTCGACGGGGAAGACGGCGGTGGCGTCGGGGTCGATCGGCCAGCCGTTGGCGGAGCGGGTGCCGGTCCACCGGGTGGTGTCCGGGTCCGCGCCCGCCGCGACGGCCGGGGCGGGGGTCAGGGTGTTCTGTGCGAGGGCGAGCACACCGGCGCCCGCGGCGGCGCCCAGGAGACCGCGTCTGGTGATCATTGTGGGTTCCTCACTCATCCGGTCAGGACGTGACGGCGGAGACGCCGGGGTCGCCCCCCGCACGCCAGATGTTGTGGTCCAGACCCCAGCCCGGCTGGAAGTCGTACTCGTTGATCTGGTTGAACGACCAGTTCCGCGGCAGGGGGAAGCCGAGGTTCCCGGAGAAGCCCCACGACATCCCGGAGACGAAGGACCAGCGGGCCCCGGCCTCCGCCGAGACGCGGATGCAGACGTTGCGGGAGCCGTAGACGCCGAACGTGTAGCGGCCCCCCAGCTCGGCCAGCCCGGCCTTGACGCCGTTGAAGTACGGCACCACGTGGGAGCCGATCTCCTCGTCCGTGGCGTCGTAGTCGACCCCGAAGTAGATGCACGTCCCGGCGCCGATGCCGTGCTCGACGGCCTTCTGGTGGGCCTTCTTCCCCTGGTCGTGGCCCTTGTCGTAGGTGAAGTTCTCCAGCTGGGTGCCGTTGTACTGGAAGATCGGGAAGAACCTCAGCCCGGCGTCCAGGATGGTCCGCGGCTCCCCGGGCTTGAGGGCCTTGCCGAGGTAGTACGGGTCGCCCGGGGCGAGGTGTTCGTCCAGGTAGCGTCCGACGATCTGGTAGCCGTTCGCCTTGAGCAGCCGCCCGCGTTCGGCGGTGATCTCCGTGATGCAGTCGCAGCCGGTCGCGTCCCGCGAGACGTCGCCGGACGAGACCAGGAGCTGGGCCCAGGTGGTGTAGTCGTTGTGGCCCGTGACGGGGATCTGCGAGAACTGCTGGAAGGCCATCAGCCAGCCCAGGTGGGTGCCGGTCTGGACGTCGATGGGGATGTCCTGCGGGAGGTAGGCCCGCTCCCCGTCCGCCGTGTACGTGGGCGAGTTGAAGTAGCACGCGGAACGGAACAGGTAGCGCAGGTCCCCCGTCAGGGTGCCGGAGCCCTTCCCCTTCAGCGCGGCCTGCGTGCCGGGTCCGAAGTACCCGTTGATGGAGTTCAGGGGGATGCCCAGCTCGTACTGGATGCCCATCATGAGCCCCTGCTGGACGTCACGGGAGTAGATCCCGTCGCAGGGCACCGGGTTCATCGCGGGGATGCCGATGTCGGCGACGTAGCGGGCGTTCAGCCGCTGCTGGATCGTACGGACGTGGTCGTCGCCGCCGGGGACCTTGCGGAACTGGTCCATCCGCAGCAGCGCTCTCAGGACGTACGGCCACATCCGGTACGCCTGGGCGGCGTTCGAGTAGTCCAGGCCCATGTCGCCGTAGAGCTGTTCCAGGGAGTCCTCGGAGTCGGACGTCCACCGCTCCCGCTCGGTCGAGGCCCAGTAGCCCTTGCACCACAGGGCGCCGTTGTAGAGGCGTACGAGGTTCTCGTTCTCCTCCTCGACGGGCATGATGCGGCGGTTCCTCACCGCCTCGAAGGTGCCGGGGCCGAAGTTCTGCACCGTGGGCGAGATGCCGAGTTCGTGCTGGAGCCCCTGGGTCAGCGACAGCACCGTGGACCAGCTGATGCGGCCGTTCTCCGGACACCTGACGTACCCGGGCGCGTCGCCGTAGGTCTTGTTCACCCAGTTCTGCGTCCGGTAGACGTGGATGTCCCCGCCCACCCCCGTCCATTCCGCGGCCGGGTCGATGGTCGATCCCTGGCGGGCGTACATGCCGAGGTCGCCGGGGCACTCGGTGTTGTAGTTGTAGCCGTGCGGGAGGATCATCGCGCCGGTCCGCTTGGGGGCCTCGTTACGCAGGTGGTCGATGAGGCTCCTGATGCCGCGCAGCATCGGCTCGCCCACGGCGTCGCGGGAGCGCACCATCCCCACGATCGAGTAGAAGCCGGTGTTGCGCCCCACCCCGTCGACGTACGCGTCGCCGTTCCCCTCACCGCGTTCGTATCCACGGCCCTCGTAGACGTGCCCGTGCGGGCAGACGAGGAAGTTGTAGGCGATGTCGTCGAACTCGGGCAGGTGGCCCGCGTAGATGGTCGCGATCTCCCTCCGGCAGTCCTCCTCCGTCTCCAGGTCGCTGGTGCTTCCCGCGCCGAGGTAGTGGATGAACACTCCCATGTGGGCCGTCCAGGGCGAGGAGGACGGCACGGGGGGTGCCGTGGCGTGCGCCCGGGTCCCCTCGCTGGCGTACGCGCCCCAGGTGGCGCGCAGGTTGATGGTGATGGACATGGTTCCTCGTTTCAGCGGCCGTTCGTGGCGGGGTCGGGCGGGTGTCAGCAGGCGTAGTGCGGGTCGAAGGCGTAGTCCGCGTCGTCGGTGAACCAGTAGTGGCCGCTGATCGCGTTGTCGGCGGGGACGCCGTCGAGGAACTTCTCGTAGCCCAGGGACAGGTCGGCGTAGTAGTTGCCCGCCTCGATGCAGAACCGCGCGAGGTTCGTGGCCATGTTGATGTCACGCTTCAGCGCGACCTCGCTGTAGTAGCCGGGGAAGCCGTTGTTCCACACGGACGTGGCCCGGTCGTTGAAGTCGCCGCAGTCGTCGCCCCACCACGGGTCGTCCCGGTCCCACCGGCAGTAGGCGCCCTCGAAGTTCGGGAGGTCGAAGGCGTAGAGGTACCCGTCCGCGTCGGCCGCGGCCATCGCGCTCAGGTCGGTGCCGGACCGTACCGGGGTCGGTGCGCCCGGCTTGGGCGCGGAGGTGCCCGCGTCCGGCGCGGCGGCTGCGGGTACCCCCGTGCCGACGAGCCCGATCAGGGCCGCCGCGGTCAGCGCCACGGCCGTTCTCATGTACTTCCTCGTGCTGTTCATGTCGTACGTCGTCCCTTCAGGTGGTCTGCCGCGACGGGTGTTCGCCGCGGAGGATCAGTGCCGCCTTCCGCAAGGCGGCCAGCCGCATGGCGCGGGCGTTGGTGACGTCGGCCCGGTACCGGGCGCGCAGTGCGGCGAGGTGCCGCCGTTCGGCGTCCGCGGCGGCCTCCGCGAGGCCGGAGGTGACGGCGCACTCGGCCTCGGCGACGGCGTACCGGATCTCGTCGGCCTTGGTCGCCGAGGCGCCCAGCGCGGCCCGCAGGCGCTGCGGCGAGGAGTACGGCAGCCCGCGCCCGGCCACGCACACCGCCCAGCCGCGCAGCGCGCCGGTGACCGCCGGGTCGGTCTCCGTCCGGCTCAGGGCCAGCGAGACGATGTCGCGGTCCACGGCGTCGGCGCCGAACCAGGTGCGGAAGTCGCCGTACAGCTCACCGCGGGCCTCGCTGGTGCAGCCGCGGGTGCTCCGCCCGGTGGTCATGCCGCTGGGGAGCGTGACCTCGACGGTGTCCCGGCCGCCGCCCTGCCAGGCGCGCAGCGCCGCGGCCCGGCGCTGCGGGGTCAGGCCGCGGACGTACGTGTCGACCGGGTCCGCCCCGCGGCTGGCGGCGTCCCCGTCCGGTCCGGAGGGCCGGACCAGGGAGCCGTAGCCGTGTTCACGCGCCCACGCGGGGTCGGCGAGGACGAGGCGCATCGGCGGGGGCGGGGGCCCGTTCCGCGCCGGTTCGGGCACCGGCGGCAGGTGGAACCCGGCACGGGCCATGCAGCGCCGCTCCAGCACCAGTTCGGCCCGGCGCAGGGTCGCCGACTCCTCGGCCGTGACCTGCCGCGGCAGCGCCCGCGCCGGACCGGCGTCCGGCCCGACCGCCCCCCGCCCCGGTCCGCACCCCGCGAGTCCGGCGAGCAGCAGCGCCGTCAGCACGGGCAACAGCGCCACCGCCCGCGGGGACGGCCGCGTCGCCGCCGCCGACGGCCGTGCCTCTGTCGCCGCCGACGGCCGTGTCGCCGTCGACGCTGGCGGGCGCACGGACGACCGCCCTGGCAGCACACCGAATCCACGCACCGGCTCCCCCTCACCCGTTCCCCGGAGTTCCCGCGGGCGCACGGGGGCGTGTGCGGTGGCCCCCGGCCCGACGGACGACGGCAGCGCGCCGGGTGCCACATCCCGGTCAAGGACGGTGGCGCGTGCCGTAGGTGTCACTTCCGGTCCGCTCGCGCGAAGGCGTCTCCCGCAGGCGGACCATCGACTTGGTCGCCCTCAGCGTGACAACGGCTCCATCGCCCCGCACGCACTTTCGGGCTCGACCGAAAGACTTGAGCGGGCGGGACGGGACGGGGCCCGCGCACGTCGGAAACGGCTGTCAGACCCGCGTGAGAGACTCGTTCAACAGCTGATATCACGGGGGTACCGCTGTGCTGCACATCCACTTCTCGTCGGAAGACCTGGGCCGGGTGCGCCTGGCCCCGCAACCGGACCCGGTCTGGGAGCTGCTGCTGAGCCTGCACGCGCTCGGCGGCTCCCCGGACCACATCGTGTTCGGTCCCTGGCGGGCCGAGACCCTGACCGGTCCCGATCCGTCGCTCTCCCTGCTGCTCCAACTGGCGCCGCCCCGCGGCTACTCACCCGACTTCCTCACGCCGCCCGCGGGCGCCGACCTGGAGTCGACGCTGGAGGCCGTGATGAGCGTCGACCGCGCACGGCTGCGCGCCGAACTCACCCTGCTGGCCGCCCAGCGCGGTGAGACGCCGTGGATGCGGCGGGTGGCCGGGGGCGAGGCGGCGGCGATGCGCGAGCTGGGCGCGGCGATGTACCGGTACCACCGGCGGGTCCTGTCGCGTTCGTGGCACCGCATCCGCGCCGTGGTCGAGGCCGAACGCGCCATGCGCGTGATGGACTTCTTCGAAGGCGGTGTCGAACGGCTGCTGGGCAACATCCATCCGCTGGCGCGCTGGGAGCCGCCGGTGCTCAAGGTGGCCTATCCGGTGCGCCAGGACCTGTTCCTGGAGGGCCGGGGGCTGCTCCTGATCCCGTCCTACTTCTGCTGGGGCAGGCCCGTCACCCTGCTCGACGACGCCCTGGACCCCGTGCTGGTCTACCCCGCCAACCGCGACCTCCAGCTCCTCACGGAGGATCCGGCGGCGTCGGACCCCGCGGCCCTGTCCCGCCTCCTGGGGCGCACCCGCGCGGCGGTCCTGGTGGAGGTCGCGGCGTCCGACGGTACGACGGGCGGGGGGATCGCCCGTCGCCTGGGCATGTCGGCCGCCTCGGCGAGCGAGCACGCCGCCGTCCTGCGGGAGGCCGGTCTGATCCTCAGCCGCCGGGTGGCCAACACCGTGTGGCACACCGCGACCCCGCTCGGCCGGGCCCTCGCGGAAGGAGGCCGTCCGGTGAAGGCGCACCACATCTCGGGCGGCGTGCTCCCGCGACCGTCCACCAAGTCCCCACGGGCGGACAGGTGCGCGGTGTGAGCAACGGCCAAGGGCCGGGTTCGGACACCTCCGAACCCGACCCCAGCGCCGAACGAGCCGCCACGATGGCGCCGCCCAGTACGGTGACCGTCGCAGCGCTTGCCTGAGCAGCCGTCGGCTACGGTCGCCGGGCTCAGGGGGATGAAGGGGGGAGACGAATGCGGGTCGACCAACTGTGGCGGTACCCGGTGAAGTCGGTGGGTGGTGAGCGACTGACCGCCGCCACGGTCGGTGCGCTCGGGATCGAGGGTGACCGGGGCATCGCCGTACACGACGAGGGGCAAGAGGTCACCTGGGCCGGTGCTGTTCCGGCGCTCATGCGAGTGCGGGCGGTCACCCTCGGGCCGGGCGTGGCTGAGCTGGTCCTGCCGGACGGCCAGCGGTTCCGCTCCGACGCGCCTGACGCTTCCAGTCGACTCACTGCGGCTGTAGGGGCCAGGGTCACGCTGGCCGAGCACCAGCAGCACCGGCCTGACGCCGCACTCCACGTACTGACCACGACGACACTGCGCAGCCTCGGCTCGGCGCTGCCGGACACCGCGATAGACGTCAGCCGGTTCCGGCCCAACCTGGTGCTCGACGACGTGCCCGGCGACCACGCGACCGGGTACCCCGAGCACGACTGGATCGGCCGCCGGATGGCCATCGGCACGCTGCGGTTGCGTTTCACCGAGGGGTGTGACCGCTGCGTGATGGTCACCAAGGAGACTCCGACTGTCCCGCACGACCGCGCGGTGCTGCGCTGGGTCGCCCGCGAGCTCGGCAACGCCCTCGGCGTGTACGCGGCAGTCGAGCAACCCGGCCATGTCCGCATCGGGGACAAGGCCCACTGGCTCGACTGAAGGCCCTCCACTGTGACCGAGCACCAAGGGCCAGGCTCGGATGCCTCCGAACCCGGCCCTGACCTGCGACTCATACGAGTCGGGACGACAGGATTTGAACCTGCGACCCCTTGACCCCCAGTCAAGTGCGCTACCAAGCTGCGCCACGTCCCGGTGCGCTGTCCCGCGGGGAGCCGCGTGATCGCGCGGACAGCACTTTACCGCACGTGCGGGGGCGGATCGAAGGGGGCGCCGGGGCGGGGGACAATCGGCGTATGAGCGGTGAGGCGGGACGGTGGCAGGCCGGGGCGCGGGACCGGGACGCGGAGGGGCGGGCGCGGAACGCCCGGCCCCGGGACGGGCTGGGGCGGCCCCTGCCGTACGGGGCGGACGGGGTGGAGCGGCAGCCCGAGGGGGTGGTGCGCGGGCCGGAGGAGACCGTCGTCGAGGCGCAGGCGCTGCTGGACGCGGGGAAGCCGTTCCACGCGCACGAGGTGTTCGAGGACGCCTGGAAGTCGGGGCCGGAGGCGGAGCGTGACCTGTGGCGGGGGCTCGCCCAGGTGGCCGTGGGGCTCACCCACGCGGCCCGTGGGAACAGCACCGGCGGGGCGCGACTGCTGCGGCGCGGCGCGGGGGCCGTCGTGGAGTGGGCGGCGCGGACGGGGCGGCAGCGGCCGTACGGGGTGGACGTCGCCGCGCTGGAGGTGTGGGCGGCGCGGCTCGCGGCGGACGTCGAGGGGGGTGCCGGACCGGTGGACGCGGCGGCGCGGGCGCCCCGGCTGCGGTGATCCACCGGGCGGTGGCGGCACTGTCAGTGGCGTACGGCAGACTCGGGGTGTGCGAGAGATTCATGTCATCGGCATCGGCGCGGGCGACCCGGACCAACTGACCCTCCAGGCGGTCAGGGCGCTCCGGGACACCGACGTGTTCTTCCTGCTCGACAAGGGCGAGGCCAAGTCCGACCTCACCGGGCTGCGCCGGGACATACTGCGCACGCACCTGCCCGAGGGCGGCTACCGCGTGGTCGAGGCGCGCGACCCGGAGCGGGACCGCGGCGCGGGCGGCGCGGCGTACTCGCCCGCGGTCGGTGACTGGCGCAGCGCCCGCGCGGAGATCTACGAGCGGCTCATCCGCGAGGAGCTGGGCGAGGACGAGCGCGGGGCGTTCCTGGTGTGGGGGGACCCCGCGTTGTACGACAGCACGATCGGCATCCTGGAGGAGGTGCTGGAGAGGGGTGCCGTCGCCTTCGCGTACGACGTCGTCCCCGGGGTGAGCAGTGTCTCCGCGCTGGTCGCCCGGCACCGCACCGGGCTGAACCGGGTGGCCCGGCCCGTGCAGATCACCACCGGGCGGCGGCTCGCGGAAGGGTTCCCGGAGGGCGTCGACGACGTGGTGGTGATGCTGGACGCGCAGCAGGCATTCCGGCGGTACGCCGACCGGGACATGGACATCTACTGGGGCGCGTACATAGGCACCCCGGACGAGATCCTCGTCTCCGGGCCGATCGCCGAGGCGGCGCCGCGGATCGAGCGGCTGCGCGCCGAGGCGCGGGAGCGCAAGGGGTGGATCATGGACACGTACCTGCTGCGCCGCCACCCGGCGGAGGACTGAGGCGACGCGACGCCCCCGCACTCCAGCGATCCGCACCCAGGCGGCCCGGCCCCGCGTGCGGGTGCCCCCGGGCGGTGTGATCGTGACCTCGTGACCGTCACCGAGAGCACCGCCCCGCCCGCCGCGCAGCCGCCCGTGCTGGACGTGCGCCGCCGGAACATCGTCTTCGTGACGATCGTGCTGGGCATGTTGCTGGCGGCCCTGGACCAGACGATCGTCGGCACGGCCCTGCCCACGATCGTGTCGGACCTGGGCGGTGCCTCGCACATGTCCTGGGTGGTCACCTCGTACCTCCTCGCGGAGACCGTGGCGACGGTGCTGGTCGGCAAGTTCGGCGACCAGTTCGGGCGGAAGCTGGTCTTCCAGGTGTCCACGGTGGTGTTCATCGTGGGGTCGTTCCTGTGCGGGCTGGCCTCCAACATGACGCTGCTGATCGTCTGGCGGGGGATGCAGGGCGTCGGCGCGGGCGGGCTGATGGTCACCTCGATGGCGCTGATCGCGGATGTGATCCCGCTGCGCGAGCGCGGCAAG
Source organism: Streptomyces flavalbus (assembly GCF_042674625.1). Lineage (NCBI taxonomy): Bacteria > Bacillati > Actinomycetota > Actinomycetes > Kitasatosporales > Streptomycetaceae > Streptomyces > Streptomyces flavalbus. The sequence goes on along the minus strand of NZ_JBHTEB010000001.1, from coordinate 6,921,668 downwards.
TACCAGGGCGCGATCGGGGCCGTGTTCGGGGTGGCGACGGTCATCGGGCCGTTGCTCGGGGGGCTGTTCACCGACCATCTGTCGTGGCGGTGGGCGTTCTACGTCAACGTGCCCATCGCCATCGTGGTGGTGTTCGCCGCCGCCCGCACCATCCCGGTGGTGAAGGCGGTGGTCCGGCCGGTCATCGACTACCTGGGCATCGCGCTGGTCGCGGTCGGGGCGAGCGCGCTGATCCTGGCGACGAGCTGGGGCGGCACGGAGTACGCGTGGGGTTCGGGGGTCGTCGTCGGGCTGTTCGTGGGCGGGGTGGTCGCGCTCGGGCTGTTCTGCCGGGTGGAGTCCCGGGCGGCCGAACCGATGCTGCCGATGCGGCTGTTCGGCAACCCCGTGTTCGCCGTCTGCTCGGTCCTCAGCTTCATCGTCGGCTTCGCGATGCTGGGCGCGCTGACCTATCTGCCGACGTACCTCCAGTACGTCGACGGCGACTCCGCCACGATCTCCGGCGTGCGGACGCTGCCGATGGTGATCGGGCTGCTCATCGCCTCCGTCTTCAGCGGGAACGTGGTCAGCAAGACGGGCCGGTACCGCGTCTTCCCGATCGTGGGCACGGTGGTGATGGGCCTCGGGCTGTTCCTGATGTCCCGGATGGGGCCGGGGACGGGCACCTGGCTGGAGTCGCTGTACATGTTCGTGCTCGGGACGGGGATCGGCCTGTGTATGCAGGTGCTGACGATCGCCGTGCAGAACACCGTCGACTACGCCGACCTGGGCACCGCCACCTCCGGCGTCACCTTCTTCCGTACGCTGGGCAGTTCCTTCGGCACCGCCGTCTTCGGCACCATCTACACCAACGCCCTCACCCCCAACCTCACCGACGGGGTCGCGGAGGCGGCGCGCACCGGCGCGGTGGACCCGGCGGACGTCTCCCGGGCGGCGACCAGTCCGGAGGGCGTGCACGGGCTGCCGTCGGAGGCGGCCGGGCCGATCGTGGGCGCGTACGCCGACACGATCCAGACCGTGTTCCTGTGGACCGTGCCGGTGGCGGCCGTCGGGTTCGTCGTGGCGCTGTTCCTCAGGCAGGTCCCGTTGCGTGACAGCGCGCGGCTGGTCTCCACCGACATGGGCGAGGGCTTCGGTTCCCCGCGGGCCGCGGATTCCCAGCCGGTGCTGGAGGCCGCCGTCGCGCGGATCATCAGCGGTACGGACCCGGCGACCCTGCGCCGCATCGTGCGCGACTCCGACACCCGGCTCGACCCGGCCGGTGCCTGGGCCGTGATGCAGGTGCAGTTGCTGCACCGGCTGGTCGGCCACGCCAGCCTCGGCCTGATCGCCGCCCGGCGGCGTGTGCCGCCCGAGGTGCTGCTGCCGGTCTTCGACCGCATGGTCGACGAGGGCTACCTGACCCGCGACGGCTCCCTGCTCTCCCACACCCAGGCCGGTGCCCGCGAGGCCAAGGTCATCAGCGGCGCCTGGACGAGCTGGCTGGAGGAGCACGTCCAGCGGGACGTCGGCCGCCCCACCACCGACGAACTCCACGCCGCCGTCGACGCCATCGCCAAACGCCTCCTGGCGGAGGACCTCAGCGGCGGCCTGCCGGAACGGGCGGGCGCACTGGCGTCCAGCGGGGCGACGCGCTGAGCACGGCGGTTCCCGTCCGCGCCCGCGTCACTTCAGGTGGCGCCCCAGCCACTCCACCGCCCCGGCCACGTCCGGCACCGCCCGCGTCCCCGGTGGCAGCGGGGGCCGTCGTACGACGACCACCGGCAGGGCGAGGTCCCGGGCCGCCGCGAGTTTGGCGGAGGTCGCCGTGCCGCCGCTGTCCTTGGTGACCAAGGTGTCGACGCGGTGGTCCCGGAGCAGCGCCGACTCGTCGGCGGCGGTGAACGGGCCGCGGGCCAGGATGACATCGAGGCGGGGCGGCAGGGGCGGCTCGGGCGGGTCCACCGAGCGGACGACGAAGTGCGGGCCGGTCAGATGGGCGAAGGCGGCAAGGCCCAGGCGGCCGGTGGTGAGGAGGACCCGGCGGCTGCCGAGGGCGGGCAGGAGGTCCGCCGCCGCCGGGAGGGAGGGCACGGGATGCCAGCGGTCCCGTGGGCCCTGGCGCCAGCCGGGACGGCGTAGCACCACCGCGGGCACCCCGGTCGCGGCGGCGGCGCGTGCCGCGTTCGCGGTGATGGTCTCGGCGAACGGGTGGGTGGCGTCAACGAGCGCGTCCACGCGCCGCTCCCGCAGCCAGGCGGCCAGCCCGTCGGCCCCGCCGAAGCCGCCGGTCCGCACCTCGCCCGCGACCGCTCCCGGCCGCGCCGTGCGCCCCGCGAGCGACGTGGTCACCCGCACGCCGGGGTGCCCGGCCAGGACGGCGGCCAGTTCACGGGCCTCGGTGGTGCCACCGAGGATCAGCACATGGGAGGGCATGGCAGGGACCCTACGTGACCCCGCGCGCCCGCGTTCCGTCAGCGTTCACGGTCCCCTCATCCGCGGGTCTTCAAGCGCCGCCCGGCCCGAACTACCGTCTCGGCGTCGCCCCGTCCCCGATGAGTGAGGTTCGCGATGTCCGTACGGCATGTCCTCGCCGCCCTGACCCTGGCCACGGTCCCCGTGCTGGCCCTCCCCGCCACCGCGCACGCCGCCGTACCGCCACAGAAGCAGAAGGCGCACTTCGACCTCCAGGCGCACCGCGGCGGCCTCGGCCTGACCACCGAGTCCACGCTGGAGGGCTTCGGCAAGGCGCTGCGCCTCGGTGTCTCCACCCTGGAGCTGGACACCCAGATCACCAAGGACCGCAAGGTCGTCGTCACCCACGACCGCCAGGTCAGCGCGCAGAAGTGCCGGGACACCGCGCCGGTGGTGCCGGGCGACCCGATGTACCCGTACGTCGGCAAGTACGTCAAAGATCTGACGCTGGCCCAGATCAGGACCATGGACTGCGGCTACCAGCAACTGCCCGGCCACCCGGGGCAGGAGCGGATCGCGGGCGCCCGGATGGTCGAGCTGAAGGACGTGCTGGACCTGGTCAAGCGGTACCGGGCCCGGCAGGTCACCCTCAACGTCGAGACCAAGGTCGAGGCGGGCGCCCCCGAGCAGACCGCGCCGCGCGAGCTGTTCGTGCGCCGGGTCTTCGAGGAGATCCGCGCCTCCGGCATCGAACGGCAGGTCACCATCCAGTCCTTCGACTGGGGCGCCCTGAAGGCCATGCACGAACTGGCGCCCCGCTGGCCGCTGGTCGCGCTGACCAACCACGACTTCCTCCAGGTGGGCCAGCCCGGCGCCTCCCCCTGGCTCGGCGGCATCGACGCCGACGACTACGACGGCGACTTCGTCAGGGCCGCCGCCGCCATCCCCGGCGTACGGGCCCTCTCCCCCAACTACGGCTTCCCGCAGAACGGCAAGATCGGCGACCCCGGCTTCCGCTTCTACCCGGACCGCCAGATGATCGACTCCGCCCATGCCCGGGGCCTGAAGGTCGTGCCGTGGACCTGCGACGACCCGGCCACCATGGAGGCGCTCATCGACCTGGGCGTGGACGGCATCATCACCGACTACCCCGACCGGCTCCGGCAGATCATGGCCGACCGCGGGATGCGCCTGCCGAAGGCGTACCAGCCGCGCTGAACGACAGCGCCCGACTGACTATGGTCGAGTGATGGAGTCGGTACGTGGTGTCCTGATCGACATCGACGGGGTCCTCACCGTGTCCTGGCAGCCGCTGCCGGGCACGGTGGCGGCGTTGCGGGAGATCCGGGACGCCGGGCTCCCGGTGGCCCTGGTCACCAACACGACGTCCCGCACGCGGGCCTCGATCGCCGGGACGCTGGCCGACGCCGGGTTCCCGGTGGACGCCGGGAACATCCTCACCGCGCCCGCCGCGACCGCCGCGCACCTCGCCGGGAAGCTGCCGGGCGCGCGCTGTCTCCTGCTGAACCACGGGGACGTCGCGGAGGACCTGGCCGGGGTGACCGTCGTGGCCGACCCGGGTGAGGACGTCGACGTGGTCCTCGTCGGCGGCGCCGGGCCCGAGTTCGGCTACGCGGCACTGAACCGCGCCTTCGGGCACCTCCAGCGCGGCGCCCGGCTCGTCGCCATGCACCGGAACCTGTACTGGCGTACCGACCACGGTCTCGACCTGGACTCCGGCGCCTTCCTCGCGGGCCTGGAGGCGGCGGCGCGGACGGAGGCCGAGGTCACGGGGAAGCCGTCGCCCGCGTTCTTCGCGGCGGCCCTGGACCGGCTGGGCGTGGCGCCGGACGCGGCGCTGATGGTCGGCGACGACGTCGAGTCCGACGTGCTGGCCGCGCAGCGCGCCGGGATCACCGGTGTGCTGGTGCGGACCGGGAAGTACCTGCCGGAGACGGAGCGGGCGGCGAGCGGCACGCCGGACCACGTCATCGACTCGTTCGCGGACCTGCCCGCGCTCCTGGGGCCGCGCGACGCCACGCGCTAACGCAACAGCAGTTGCAGGCCCCCCACCACCGTCGCCGCGATCACGAGTTGTTCGAACAACCGCTGGTTGATCCGGTTCACCGCCCATTTGCCGAGTAGCGCACCCGGCACCACGAACCCCACCAGCGCCGCGTCAAGCAGCAGCGAGTTCCCGTCGATCAGCCCCAGCCCGGCACTGAAGGGCACCTTGGCGACGTTCACGATCAGGAAGAAGAACGCCGACGTGCCGAGGAAGCCCAGCTTCCGGAAGCCCGCCGACAGCAGGTACATCGCCATCACCGGGCCGCCCGCGTTCGCCACCATCGTGGTGAAGCCGCCCATGACCCCGTACGAGCGGGCCTTCCAGCGGCCCGCCCTGGTGGCCACCGCGTCCGGTTCCGCCGCCGCCCGCTCCGCGATCCGCCGCCGCCACACGGTCACCCCGGCCATCAGCAGCAGGATCGCGCCGATCGAGGTCCGTACGCTCCCGTCGTCGGCCCACAGCAGGAACAGCGTGCCCGCGACCACGCCCACCCCGACCGCGGGGAACAGCCGCGCCAGCGTCGGCCAGTGCGCGTGCCGCCGGTAGACGAGCACGGCGAGGACGTCGCCGAAGATGAGCACCGGCAGCAGGATGCCGGTGGAGGCGCGGGCGGGCAGCACCGCCGCGAAGATGGCGAGGCTGACCGTGTTGGCCCCGCTCACGGCGGTCTTGGAGAAGCCGACGAGCAGGGCGGCCACGGCGAGCGCCGTGAACCCCCAGCCGGATATGTGCCACAGCGTCATCGTGTCCATGCGGGCACCGATGCTATGCCCACGCATGTGCCGACCGTAAGGACCGTCTCGGCAGACGGTCCCGCACAGGGGGGGGCAGCGGGTCACCCGGCGTCCGCGTACCGCGCCCGCAGCTCCCGCTTCAGCACCTTCATGCTCGGCCCGAGCGGCAGTTCGTCCGTGAACCGCACCTGCCGCGGGTACTTGTGCCTGCCGAGCCGCTCCTTGGCCCACTCGGTGAGCGCGGCGGCGTCCGGTACGCCGCCGTCACCCGGCTCGGGTACGACGACCGCGCACACCTCCTCGCCGTGCAGCTCGTCCGGCAGGCCGATCACGGCGACCTGGGCGACGCCGGGGTGCCGCATCAGGACCTCCTCGACCTCGCGCGGGTAGACGTTGAAGCCGCCGCGGATGATGACGTCCTTCTTGCGGTCGACGATCCGCAGGAAGCCGTCCTCGTCCTTGGTGCCGAGGTCGCCGGTGCGGAACCAGCCGTCGACCATCGCCTCCGCCGTGGCCTCGGGTCGGCCGAGGTAGCCGGAGAAGACGTTGTGGCCGCGGATGACGACCTCGCCCAGCTCCCCCACCGGCAGCAGCTCGATCCGGTCGTCGGTCTCGGCGCGGGCGATCTCCACCTCCACGCCCCACAGCGGGTGCCCGATGGTGCCGGGCCGGGCGCCGAACCAGGGCTGGTTGACGGTCGCCGTCGGCGAGGTCTCGGACAGCCCGTACCCCTCGTAGATCCGGGCCCCGAACGCCGCCTCGAACCGCTCCAGGACCGCCACCGGCAGCGAGGCGCCGCCCGAGACACACACCCGCAGCTCGGGCAGGGCGTCCGCGTCGGCCGCGGCGGCGGCCAGCGCGACGAACATGGTGGGCACGCCGTGGAAGGTGTTGACGTCCTCCTTGACCATCAGCTCGATCGCGCGGGCGGCGTCGAACCGCGGCAGCAGCACGAGCGTGGCGCCCGCCCGCCACACCGAGTTCATGGACACCGTCTGCCCGAAGGCGTGGAACAGCGGCAGCGCGCCCAGCGCGATGTCGTCGGCGCGGATGTCGTTGGAGTCGAAGGCGTTGACGGTCGCGTTCATCACCAGGTTGAAGTGGCTGAGCACGGCGCCCTTGGGGACGCCGGTGGTGCCGCTGGTGTAGAAGACCACGGCCGGGTCGTCGGCGTCGCGGGTCTCGTACGAGCGCAGCGGTTCGGCGTCCGCGGCGAGCCGCTCGAACTCCGCGCCCAGGGTGACCGTCCGCACCCCGACGGCCTCGGCGGCGGCGGCGCCGGTCGCGGCCTGCGCGGGGTGGCAGAGCAGCAGGGTGGCGCCGCTGTCCCTGAGCACGTGCTCGACCTCGCCGGGCGACAGCAGCAGGTGGACGGGGACGACGACGGCCCCGGCCGCGGCGATCGCGTGGTACGCCGCCGGGAACTCCGCGGTGTTGGGCGCCATCAGCGCCACCCGGTCGCCCGGCCGCACCCCGAGCCCGGCCAGCGCCCCGGCCTGGGCGCGGGCCCGCTGCCACACCTCGGCGAAGCTCAGCCGCAGGTCACCCTCCACGAGGGCGGTCTTGTCGGGACGGCGCCGGGCGTTCTCGGCGAGGATGGCGGCGACGGAGAGGGTTGCCATGTGCGGGTGTGCTCCGTTTCTCGATCAGCGACTCATGAGACCTGCTGGGGGCGGCGGGAAACGCGCCTATCCGCGCTGCACCAGCACCGCGCTCCCCTGCCCCACCCCGACGCACATCGTGGCCAGCCCCCGCCCCGCGCCCGTCCGCCGCATCCGGTGCAGCAGCGTCGTCAGGATCCGCGCCCCCGAGCACCCCAGCGGATGCCCGAGCGCGATCGCCCCGCCACTGGGGTTGACCAGCTCGGCGTCGATCCCGAGCTGGTCCACGCACGCGAGCGCCTGCGCGGCGAACGCCTCGTTGAACTCGGCCTCCTCGACCTCCCCGACGCCCCACCCCACGCGGGCCAGCGCCTTGCGGGTGGCGGGGACGGGCCCGATGCCCATGACGTCGGGGTGCACCCCGGCCGAGGCCCCGGCGACGTACCGCCCGAGGGACTTGAGGCCGAGGTCGTTCAGCGCCTCCTCGCTGACCAGCAGCAGCCCCGCGGCCCCGTCGTTCATAGGGGAGGCGTTGCCCGCGGTCACGGTGCCGCCCTCGCGGAACACGGGCCGCAGCTTGGCCAGCTTCTCGTAGGAGGTGTCCTCGCGGACGCACTCGTCGCGGTCGACGACGACACCGTCGGGCCGGGTCACCGGCACCAGTTCGTCGTCGAAGTGCCCGTTCTTGCGCGCGTCGGCGGCCCGCTGGTGGCTGCGCAGCGCGAACTCGTCCTGCCGGGCGCGGGAGACGCCGTACCGTGCGGCGACCTCCTCGGCGGTCTCGCCCATGGACAGCAGCCCGTGCAGGTCGGCCATCCGCGGGTTGACCAGCCGCCAGCCGAGGCGGGTGTCGGCGGTCTCCATGCGGTGCGGCAGCGCCTCGTCGGGGCGGGGCAGGACGAAGGGGGCGCGGCTCATCGACTCGGAGCCGCCCGCGATGACGACGTCCGCCTCGCCCGCGGCGATGGTGCGGGCGGCGGCGGTGACCGCCTCCAGGCCGGAGGCGCAGAGCCGGTTGACGGTGGCGCCCGGCACGGAGTCGGGGAGCCCGGCGAGCAGGGCGGCCATGCGGGCGACGTTGCGGTTGTCCTCGCCGGACTGGTTGGCGGCGCCCCAGTAGACGTCGTCGATCCGAACCGGGTCGAGCGCGGGCACCCCGTCGACGAGGGCGCGGATCACGACGGCGGCGAGGTCGTCGGGGCGTACGGCGGACAGGGCGCCGCGGAGCTTTCCGATGGGGGTGCGGCGGGCGGACGCGAAGTGGACGGGACGCACGAGGGGACTCCTGACCGACACTGGGCTCCAGTGACCAGTAACCAGTAAGCAAGGACCAGCGGCAGCTTAATTAGCACTGCTAGTTTTGGACTATAGACCCGGGACCCGCCCCCTGGGAAGATCCCCGGAGGCACCTTCACCCACCCCGGGAGGCGACCAGATGACCGACGTCCGCGCCCACGCCCTCGACGGCACCCGGGGCGTGATCGCCGCCCGCGAGTGGCCGCACCCCCGGCCGCGGTACCTCGCGCTGCTCGTGCACGGCTACGGCGAGCACATCGGCCGCTACGCCGCGCTGGCCGCCGTACTCACCGGCCACGGCGCGGCCGTCTACGGGCCCGACCACGTCGGGCACGGCAGGTCGGCGGGCGAGCGGGTGGTGATCGAGGACTTCGAGGACGTCGTCACCGACGTGCACACCGTCGCGGCACTGGCGCGCGCCGCGCACCCCGGCCTGCCCGTGGTGCTGGTCGGGCACTCGATGGGCGGCCTGGTCGCCGCGCGCTACGCCCAGCGGCACGGCGCCGAGCTGACCGCCCTGGTGCTGTCCGGGCCGGTGATCGGCGCCTGGGAGACACCGGGGCAGTTGCTGGCGCACGCCGAGCGGCACGGGGAGGTCCCGGACATCCCGGTCAGCCCGTCCGCGCTCTCCCGGGACCCGGAGGTCGGACCGTCGTACGCGGCGGACCCGCTGGTCTGGCACGGCCCGATGAAGCGCCCGACGCTGGAGGCGTTCGTGCGCACCCTGAAGGCCGTCGACGAGGGCGGCACCGTGGCCCCGCTGCCGGTGCTCTGGCTGCACGGCGCCGACGACCGCCTGGTCCCGCTGCCCGGCAGCCGCACCGGCGTACGGCGGCTGGCCGGGGACGGCCCGCTCACCGAGCGGGTCTACCCCGGCGCCCGGCACGAGGTGTTCCTGGAGACCAACAAGGCCGAGGTGTACGCCGACCTGATCCACTTCCTGGACGGCGTGCTCACCCCCTGAGACCCGAACGGGTGGCGTTTGCACCTTTTGGCCTTGGGCACCCGCGCCCCCATGGAGTGGTTGCGCAGTGCGGCCTGTGTGGGAGAGGACCCCGAGCTGTTCTTCCCCGTGGGCACCAGCGGACCGGCGCTGCGGGACACAGCCGCCGCGAAGCGCGTGTGTGCCCGTTGCCCGGTGATCACCGACTGTCTGGTCTACGCGCTGGACAGCGGACAGACCTCGGGTGTCTGGGGAGGGACCTGTGAGGAGGAACGCGGCGAACTGCTCCGTACCGCAAGAGCCGACGCCACAAGGAGAAGCACGGTATGACTGTCGTCAAGAGCACGCTGCCCGAGGACGCCCGCCGGATCGCCGGGGACGCGCTCCAGGGCACCCTCGTGGATCTCCTGGGCCTGTCCCTGATCGGCAAGCAGGCGCACTGGAACATCGTGGGGCCCCGGTTCCGTTCCATCCACCTCCAGTTGGACGAGGTGGTCTCGGCGGCGCGTGACTTCGCCGACACCGTCGCGGAGCGCTCGGCCGCGCTCGGGCTGCCGCCGGACGGCCGCCCGGAGACCATCGCCAGCGCCTTCACGCTGCCCGGCCCGAAGGAGGGCTGGGTGCGCGACAGCGAGGTGGTCGAGGTGATGGTGGAGTCCCTCGCGGCGGCGATCGAACGGCTGCGGGAGCGCGTCGACGCCACCGACAAGCCCGACCCGGTCACCCAGGACCTGCTGATCGGCATCACGGCGGAGCTGGAGAAGCAGCGCTGGATGTTCGACGCGGAGAACTGGCCCCGGGAACACTGACGGCACGGATGAGGAAGGGGCAGGCCATGAGCGACCCCCTCGAACTCGACACGCTGTGGGAGGACTTCCACCGCGTGGTGAACATGACCTCCAACGAACTGGCGACCTGGCTGCGGGTCAGCGACGCCGACGAGGACACCGAGCCCCTGCCGGACCACGCGGGTGAGCCCATGGGGCAGCACGTCCTCGCCATCCTCCAGAAGCGGCGGACGGACCTCACCGACGACGACATCGAGGTGATGTACGAAGTCGTGGACACCATCAGCGCCGAGGCGGACCTGGAGAACGAGCCCGAGGCCGACCAGACCCGCCGCAGGCACCACCTGATGTCCCTCGGCCACGACCCGCTGAAGCCATGACCGACGACCGGCGCGTGCTGCGCGAACTGGTGGGCGCGCACGGGCGGACGTACGCCGAGGAGGCGGGCGTCCGGCTGCGGGACACCCCGCAGCCGCTGTACCAACTGCTGGTGCTGGCCCATCTGCTGAGCGCCCGCATCCGCGGCTCGGTCGCCGTCGCCGCCGCCCGCGAACTGTACGGCGCCGGGATGCGCGACCCGAAGCGGATGGCCGGGGCCACCTGGCAGCAGCGGGTGGACGCGCTGGGCCGGGGCGGCTACCGGCGCTACGACGAGCGCACCGCCACCCAGCTCGGCGACGCCGCCGAGCTGGTCACCGAGCGCTGGGGCGGCGACCTGCGCCGGATGCGCGCGGAGGCGGACGGCGACGGGGAAGCGCTGCGCCGACTGCTCCAGGAGGTCCCGGGGGTGGGCCCGGCGGGCGCCGACATCTTCCTGCGGGAGGTGCAGCGGGTCTGGCCGGAGTTCGCCCCCTACCTGGACGGCAAGGCCCTCCAGGGCGCCGAACGGCTCGGCCTGCCGAAGGACCCCGCCCGGGTGGCGAGGCTCGCCGGTGACACGGAACCGGCGGTGCTCGCCGCGGCGCTGGTGCGGGCGTCGCTGGACAAGGACGTGGTGGAGGACAGCCTCCACCGCGCCGCCTGATCACCCGAGCCGACTGAGCGCGGCCGACACCAGCGTCCGCACCCCCGGCAGCAGCACGCCCAGGTCGGGCGCGAACAGCGGGCTGTGGTTGCTGGGCACGCCGCCGATCTTCTCCGCGAGGTCGGCGCCGGGCACCGCGTCCCACACGGCGGCCGGGGTCGAGGTCACGAACCAGTAGTCGTACGGCACCCCGGGCGGCGCCAGCCGGGAGAAGTCCTCGCTGCCCATCGCCGGGCCGAAGTCGAACACCGCGCCCGCGCCGAACAGTTCCCGGTGGGCCGCGGCGACCTCGGCGTCCAGGGCGGCGTCGTTGACGGTGTTCGGGAACTCCGCCGAGAGGGTGATCTCCGGCGGGGACGGACAGCCCGCCGCCTGGCACTCCCCCGTCACGATGCGCCGTACGGCGGTCAGGATCCGCTCCCGGACCGTCGGGTCCTGGGTGCGCAGGTTCAGGGTGAGCGTGGCCTCGGCGGGGATGACGTTGGCCTGGGAACCGGCGTGGAAGCGGCCCACCGTCAGTACGGCGGAGTCCTTCGCGGCGACCTCGCGCGAGACGACGCTCTGCAACCGGGTGACGATGTAGGCGGCCGTCACCAGCGGGTCGACGGTCGTCTCGGGCCGCGAGCCGTGGCCGCCGACGCCGTGCACGACGACCTCGATGTCGTCGCTTGCCGACAGCAGGAGGCCGGGCGTGTGCGCCAGCAGCCCGGCGGGGCCGGGTGCCGCGTGCTGCCCGAACAGCGCGTCGGGGCGCGGGAACCGCTCGTGGACGCCGTCCGCGACCATGGCCGCCGCTCCCCCGCCGCGCTCCTCGGCGGGCTGCCCGACGACGACCACCGTGCCGGACCAGCTCCCACGGGCGGCGGCGAGCGCCTCGGCGGCCCCGGCCAGCCAGGTCACGTGCAGGTCGTGGCCGCAGGCGTGCATCACGCCGTCCACCGTCGAGGCGTACTCCAGGCCGGTCGCCTCCTTCACCGGCAGCGCGTCCATGTCGGCGCGCAGCCAGACCACGGGCCCGTCCCCGTCGCGGAGGACGCCGACCACGCCGGTGCGGCCGACGCCCTCGGTCACCTCGTACCCGGCGGCCCGCAGCCGCGTGGCGAGCCGGGCGGCGGTGCGGTGCTCCGCGAACGCCAGCTCGGGGTGCCGGTGCAGGTCGCGGTAGAAGCCCTCCAGATCGGCGGCGTCGAGCTGGGCGGTGGCCTCCCGGGTGCGGCGGGCGACGGCGGCGGGGTCGCTCATGGGGCTTCCTTCCTGCTGCTCCGTTCCGGCACGGGCGGGCACGGAGCCGCGCCCGTGCCGCCCATCCTGCCCCGGGCGCCGGTTCAGCGCGGGTCGGGGGAGGGCAGCCGGAGCACGTGGGCGATGGTGCGCAGGACGCCGTTGTCGTTGTTGGCGGGCGCCAGGTGGCGGGCGCGGCGGACGACCTCGGGGTGGGCGTTGGCCATGGCGAAGGACCAGTCGGCGGTGTCGAGCATCTCCAGGTCGTTGAGGTAGTCCCCGAAGACCATGGTCTGCGCGGGCGTGATGCCCAGGTCGCGCTGGAGGCGGCGGACGGCGGCGCCCTTGTCGGCGGTGCGGTTCATGACGTCGACCCAGTGCGCGCCGGAGACGACGACGCGGTGGGTGGCGGCGAAGGCGGCGAGCGCCGGTGCGGTGGTCCGCTCGGCGGGGCCGAAGTCGTACAGGGCGATCTTGAGGATGTCGTCGTCGACGGCGGCGACGTCCTCGACGACGCGGTGCTCGACGTAGTACGGGCGCACCTCGGCGAGGAACGCCTCGTCGGTCCGCTCGACGTAGGCGGACCGCTTGCCGCAGACGACGGCGCCGACGTCGACGCCGCCCGCGGCGAGCCGCCGTACGCAGTCCACGACCCGGGTGACGACGTCCGGGGCGAGCGGGTCGGAGCTCAGCTCGACGCCGTCGCGGACGACGTACGTGCCGTTCTCCGCGATGAACACCATGCCCTCCGCCGCCTGCTCGAACTCGCGTGCGAGGGTGGCGTACTGCCGCCCGCTGGCCGGGCTGAACAGCACCCCGCGCTCCCGGAGCTGCTCCAGGACGGTCCACAGCTCACGCGGGGCGCGCTTGGCGTCGTCGAGGAGGGTGCCGTCCATGTCGGTGACGATGAGCCGGATGTCGACGGCGTCACGGGCGGGATCGGCGTCGGACGGCGTGAGCAGCGGCGAGTCGGAGTAGGGCATGGCCGCCCACCCTAACCGGGCCGTCCCGCGCTCCCCGCGCCGGGGCCGTTGCGCGGTGCGGGCCGCGCACTGATCATGAGGGCGGCACCATGGACGCCACGGACCCCTGAGGCCACGGACGCCCCGGACGCCCCGGACGCGAGGAAGGCGCACGACATGCCCGACATGCCCGAGAGCCAGCCGCCCACGGAGGGCGCCGCACGGCTGAACACCACCGTGGCGCACAACGCCCGCGTCTGGAACTACTGGATCGGCGGCAAGGACAACTACGCCGTGGACCAGCAGGTCGGCGGCCAGGTCGCCGCGATGTTCCCGCTGATCAGGGATGTCGCGCGGGCGGACCGCGCGTTCCTGGGCCGGGCGGTGCGCTTCCTCGCCGAGGAGCGCGGCATCCGGCAGTTCCTGGACATCGGCACCGGGCTGCCCACCGCGGACAACACCCACGAGATCGCCCAGCGCGTGACGCCCGAATCGCGGATCGTGTACGTCGACAACGACCCGATCGTGCTGCTGCACGCCCGCACCCTGCTGACCGGCACCCCCGAGGGCGTCACCGCCTACATCGACGCCGACGTCCACGATCCGGACGCCATCCTGGAGCGCGCCGCGGCCACCCTGGACCTGTCCCGCCCGGTGGCGGTGATGATGCTGGGCATCCTGAACTTCGTCCTGGACACCGACGAGGCCCGCCGCATCGTGAGCCGCCTCATGGCCCCGCTCCCCTCCGGCAGCCACCTCGCCCTCACCCACCCCACTCACGAGCCGGAGCTGGGCGGCGCGGGCCAGCGGGCGGCGATGGCGTTCTGGAACGAGCACGCCACACCCCCGATCACGGCCCGCGGCCGCGCCGAGGTCACCGCCTTCTTCGACGGACTGGAACTCCTCGAACCGGGCCTGGTGTCGTGCTCGACGTGGCGCGCCGGGCTCCAGGACCCCGCCGTGGTGCCGCAGTTCGGCGCGGTAGCCGCGAAACCCTGACCGCCCCACCCCCGGAAAGTATGATCACCCAATGTCTGACATGACCGAGACCACGCCCGGCTGGCTCTCCCCGGACGAACTCGAGATGGCGCGTGCCCGGATGCCGATCCTGTACGTCGAGGCGGTGCCGGTGCGCGTCGACGACAGCGGCGAGGTCACCAGCATCGGGCTGCTGCTGCGCATCGGCCCGGACGGCACGGTGAGCCGCACCCTGGTCTCCGGCCGCGTCCTGCACCACGAGCGCGTCCGGGACGCCCTGCTGCGCCACCTGGAGAAGGACCTCGGCCCGGTCGCCCTGCCCCGCGTCCCCCCGTCCCTCCAGCCCTTCACGGTCGCCGAGTACTTCCCCACCCAGGGCATCACCCCGTACCACGACCCCCGCCAGCACGCGGTCTCCCTGGCCTACGTCGTCCCGGTCACCGGCGACTGCCGCCCCCGCCAGGACGCCCTGGACCTGGTCTGGTTCACCCCCCAGGAGGCCCTCTCCCCCACCCTCCACGAGGAGATGCCGGGCGGCCACGGGGTCCTGCTGAAGCAGGCGCTGGCACACGTGGGCCTGACGCACTGACGGCCCGCGCCCGACGCGGAAACGACGAGGGCCGGTTTCGGATGCCTCCGAAACCGGCCCTTGATCTACTGATCTACGACTGTCTCCAGTCGGGACGACAGGATTTGAACCTGCGACCCCTTGACCCCCAGTCAAGTGCGCTACCAAGCTGCGCCACGTCCCGGTGCCGTCTGACCTGGGGTTTCCCCCGGGTGAAACGCGCAGGGAAACAATACCGCACTCGGGTCCGTGGTCGCGCGCGGCTTTCTGGGAGGGGTCGCGGTTGACCTCAAGTTCGGTTGAGGTTGCACGATCGTCGGCATGGCGATCATCGAAGCGACCATCAGGGAGCGTCTGTCGGGCCTCATGGGGCTGATGACCGGCGACGAGAAGCACGGGCCCGCGGCCACCTCCACCCTGGACGTGCTGTGGGTGCTCTACGACCGGGTGCTGCGGGTCACGCCGGAGACGGCGGCGGACCCGGAGCGGGACCGGTTCCTGCTGTCCAAGGGGCACGGGCCGATGGCGTACTACGCCGTGCTGGCGGCCAAGGGGTTCGTGCCCGAGGAGTGGCTGCCGGGGTTCGGCGGGTACGAGTCGCCGCTCGGGCACCATCCGGACCGGACGCTGGTGCCGGGCGTGGAGATCGGCAGCGGTTCCCTCGGGCACGGGCTGCCGCTCGCCGTGGGCACCGCGCTGGGGCTGCGCGCCCAGGGGCTGGACGATCCGGCGGTGTGGGTGCTGGTCGGCGACGCCGAGCTGGACGAGGGCTCCAACCACGAGGCCATCGCCTTCGCGGGCCCGGCCGGGCTGGACCGGCTGCACACCGTCGTCGTCGACAACGCCTCCGCCAGCCACGCCCGGCCCGGTGGCATCGCCGCCCGCTTCGAGGCGGCGGGCTGGTCGGCGGTGACCGTCGACGGCCGGGACCACGAGGCGCTGTACGACGCCTTCACCGCACCGCACCCGGGACGCCCGCACGTGGTCGTGGCCCGGGTGGAGCCCAAGTCCGCCTGAGACCCGACCCGAGCTATCACTAGGAGCGTTTTCGTCATGGACACCATGCGTGACCGTTTCGCGCCCGTCGTCTCCCGGCTGCTCGACGAGGACCCCCGGGTCGCCGTCGTCCTCGCCGAGATCGGCACCGTCGGGTTCGAGGAGGCGCGGCGCCGCCATCCCGACCGGGTGATCAACGTCGGCATCCGGGAGCAGCTCCTCATCGGCGCCGGGGCGGGGCTCGCGCTGACCGGGCTGCGGCCGGTCGTGCACACCTTCGCGAGTTTCCTCGTCGAGCGGCCCTTCGAGCAGGTCAAGCTGGACCTCGGGCACCAGGGGGTGGGCGCCGTGCTGGTCAGCGCCGCGGCCTCGTTCGACTGGCCCGCGGGCGGCTACACCCACATGGCGCCCGGGGACGTGGCGCTGCTCGACACGCTGGACGGCTGGACCGTGCACGTGCCCGGCCACCCGGACGAGGCCGAGACCCTGCTGCGGCACGCCGTCGCCGCCGGGGACGACAAGGTGTACGTACGGCTGTCGGTGCAGTCGAACGAGGCCGCGCTGCCGGTGGACGGCGAGCGGTTCCGGGTCGTGCGGGAGGGGCGGCGCGGGGTCGTCGTCGCCGTCGGGCCGGTTCTCGACGCGGTGCTCGCGGCGGCCGAGGGGCTCGACGTGACCGTGCTGTACGCGACGACCGTGCGGCCCTTCGACGCGGCCGCGCTGCGCCGGGCCACCGGGGCGGCCTCGGCGGACGTCGTGCTGGTGGAGCCGTACCTCGCGGGCACCTCCACGGCCGCCGTCAACGACGCGCTCTCCGACGTGCCGCACCGGGTGCTCGGACTCGGCGTGGGCCGCCGGGAGCTGCGGCGGTACGGGACCGTGGACGAGCACGTGGCCGCCCATGGGCTGGACGCCGCGTCGCTGCGGGAGCGGATCGCCGGGTTCCTGACGGGCCACCAGCCCGCCTGATCAGGCGCCCGGTGGGCGGCCCAGTGCCGGGTACGCCTCCTGGAGGCGCTGCGGGGCCGCCTGGCGCCAGGAGTCGGCGAGGATGTCACGCAGTTCGTCCTCGTCGTCCAGGGCGGCGAGCCGGGCGCGGACCCAGGCGAACTGGGCCTCGTGGCCCGCGATCCAGAACTTATCCGGCTCGGCGAGGACGAGTTCGTCGCGCTCCTCCTTGGGGCAGCGCACCGCCACGGACGTCTCGTCCTCCGGCAGGGTGGCGAACATCTTCCCCGCCACCCGGAACGTGGGCATACTCCAGGCGATCTTCTCCGTCGTATCGGGCAGGGACAGGGCGATACGGCGTACGTCTTCGGCGTGCGGCATGACAGGCACCGTAGCCGCCACCACTGACAATCACGGCAGTCGCTTGTAGTAGATCGTCGTCGGGCGCAACTCCCCGGCCGGGGTCGCGGCGTAGTCGGGGATGGCGCCCACGCGGGTCCAGCCCGCGGTGTCGTAGAGGCGTTCGGCGGGGCTGCCGGTCTCGGTGTCCAGGTGCAGGAGCGTGATCCCGGCCGTGGCCGCCGCCGTCTCCGCGGCGGTGAGCAGGCCGCGGCCGAGGCCCCGGCCGCGGGCCCCGCGGTGCACCATCAGCTTGACCAGTTCGGCGCGGTGGCGGCTGTTGGGCTTGTCCGGGAAGGCGAGGCTGACGGTGCCCAGCACCGGGCCCGCCCCGTCCTGGCGCGCCACCCAGACCGCGCACCGCCCGGCGGCCACCTCCGCCGCCCGCCCGCGCCACCAGGCCTCCGCCTCCGCCCGCCCGAACGGCGGGACGAAGCCGACGGAGGCGCCGCCCGCCACCGTGTCCGCCAGCAGGTCCGCCAACTCCCCCAGGCAGGCGAGCAGTTCACGCTCGTCGAGACGGCTGACCGTCATGGCAGCACCACCGCGAGCACGTACCGCACGCCCTCCGGGTCCGCACAGCGGAACCGCGTCGGCCCCCAGACCCGCAGCCGCAGGCAGTCACCGGCGCCGAGCTGGTGGGTCTGGTCCTGGGCGGTCACCTCCAGGGCGCCCTCCAGCACCCAGACGTGCTGTTCGAGGCCGGGGACGGGCGGGCGGTCGTAGGCGATGTCGGCGCCCGCGCCGAGCCGTCCCTCGACGAGTTCGCCGCGCAGCCCGGTGTGCGGCGGGGAGACGGAGCGGCGTACGAAGCCGGAGGCGCGGTCCTCCCAGACGGGCTGGTCGGCGGCGCGGACCAGCGGGTCCGGTGCCGTCTCCACCTCGCTGAGGAGCTGGGACATGGTCCGGCCGTAGACGGCGCACAGGCGGTTCAGGAGGGCGGCGGTGGGGCTGGTCTCGGCGCGTTCGGCGCGGGAGAGCGTGGACCGGCTGACGCCGCTGCGCTCCGCCAGCTCCCCGAGGGACCAGCCGCGTTCGGCGCGCAGCTCCGCGAGCCGGGCGCCGAGGCGGGTGTCGACGGGGTCGGGCGGAACATCGACCATCGGCTGTTTCATATACGGGATGCTATCCCAGATGTGAAACGCCCACGGTCACCGGGTCGCCCGCAGCGCCTCCCACACCCGGTCCGGGGTCAGCGGCAGCTCACGGAAGCGGACGCCCGTCGCGTGGTGGACGGCGTTGCCGATCGCCGCCGCCGTGCCGACGATGCCGATCTCGCCGATGCCCTTGCTGCCCATCGGGTTGACGTGCGGGTCCTCCTCGTCGATCCAGTGCGCCTCGATGTCCGGCACGTCGGCGTGCGCGGGCACGTGGTACATGGCCAGGTCGCACTCCGCGAAGTCCCCGAACGCGGGGTCCAGGGTGCTGCCCTCGGTCAGCGCCATGCCGAGCCCCATCGTCATCCCGCCGATGAACTGCGAGCGCGCGGTACGGGCGTTGAGGATGCGCCCGGCCGCGTACATGCCCAGCAGCCGCCGTACCCGGGTCTCCCCCGTGACCGTGTCCACGGCGACCTCGGCGAAGTGCGCGCCGAACGCGTGCCGCGCGTAGGGGCTCTCGGCGTCGGCGCGGCCGGTGGTGTCGGCGTGCGCGGTCAGGCCCTCCGGCGGCAGCGGCCCGGCGTGCACGGCCAGGGCGGCGGCCAGCCGGGTGCACGCCCCGTGCACCGACCAGCCCCACGACGAGCTGCCCGAGGAGCCCCCGGCCAGCGGCGCGGGCGGCAGCTCGGTGCTGCCGACCTCGGTACGGACCCGGTCCAGCGGCACGCCGAGCGCGTCGGCGGCGACCTGCGCGAGGACGGTACGGGCGCCGGTGCCGATGTCGGTGGCGTTCAGCCGGACGGTGAAGGTGCCGTCGGGCAGGGCCTGCGCGCTCGCCGTGGACGGGCCGACCAGCACCGGGTAGGTGGCCGCCGCCACTCCCTGCCCGACCAGCCAGGGCCCCTCCCGGGTGCGGTCGCGGTCACGGGACCAGCCGAACCGGTGGGCGCCCTCGCGCAGGCAGTCCACGAGGTGGCGGCTGCTGAACGGCTTGCCGCTGTCGGGTTCGGCGTCCGGCTCGTTGGCCACGCGCAGCTCGATCGGGTCCATGCCCAGCTCGTCGGCGAGTTCGTCCATGGCCGACTCCAGCGCGTACATGCCGGGCGCCTCGCCGGGGGCGCGCATCCAGGACGGGATCGGCACGTCGAGCGGGACGGCGCGGTGCACGGTGAGACGGTGCGGGGCGGCGTACATCACCCGGGCCGGGACGGCGGCCTGCTCCACGAACTCCCTGATCCGGGAGGTGTGCGTGGTCACCTCGTGCAGCACGCTCGTCAGCCGCCCGTCCGCGCCCGCGCCGAGCCGCACCCGGTGCAGGGTGGGCGCCCGGTGCCCGACGACGGACGGCAGCATCCGGCGGTGCAGGGCGAGCGTCACCGGGCGGCCGGTGTGCCGGGCGGCCAGCGCGGCGAGCACCACGTCGGGGCGGGGGGTGCCCTTGGAGCCGAAGCCGCCGCCGACGTGCCGGGCGGTGACGGTGATCGCGTCCTCGGCCATCCCGAACAGCGCGGCGAGGGTGGCCCGCACCACCGTGGTGCCCTGGCTTGAGGTGTGCACCAGGAGCCGGTCGCCCTCGAAGTGGGCGGTGCTGGCGTGCGGCTCCATGGGGTGGTTGTGCAGCGGCGGCACCCGGTAGGCGGTGTCGACGCGCACGGTGGACTCGGCGAACACGTTCTCGGGGTCGCCCTGTTCGCGGCGTCCGGGGTGGCCGCCGTTGGCCTGCTCGGGCTCGTAGCGGTCCGGGTGGTCGGCGCGCAGCGTCACGTCGTACGCCTCGGCGTCGTACGCCACCCGGACCTCCTCGGCCCCGGACCGCGCCGCCTCCGGGGTCTCGGCGACGACCAGGGCGACGAAGGCGCCCCGGGACGGCACGCGGTCGTCCTGGAGGACCCGCAGCATCGGGTCGTCCGGCTCGGCCAGCCGGGGCGCGTTCTCGTGGGTGAGGACGGCGAGCACGCCGGGCAGCGCCAGGGCGGCGGCGGCGTCCACGGAGCGGACGCGTCCGCGGGCGATCGTGGCGGTGACCGGCCAGGCGTGGGCGCGGCCGGGCAGCTCGTGCTCGGCGGCGTAGCGGGCCCGGCCGGTCACCTTCTCCCGGCCCTCGCGGCGTTCGGCGGGCGCGCCGACGGCGGTGTGCGCGCGGGCGGCGACAGTGGGGGCTGCCATCACGTCCTCCCGGACAGGTCGCGCAGGACGTCCACGGCGACGTCGTGGGCCAGGGCCACCTTGTAGGCGTTGTCCCGCAGCGGCTCGGCCGCGGCCAGCTCCAGGTCCACGGCGTGCGCGAACAGCTCGGGGGTGGGGGCGGCGCCCAGCAGCGCCTGCTCGGCGAGCCTGGCCCGCCACGGCCGGTGCGCGACCGCGCCGAGGGCGAGCGCGACATGGCTGACCACCCCGTCCTCGACGCGCAGCACGGCGGCGGCCGAGGCGAGCGCGAAGGCGTACGAGGCACGGTCGCGGGCCTTGCGGTACGCCGAGGGCAGCCCTGCGGTCGCGGCGGGCAGCACCACGGCGGTGATCAGTTCGCCGGGGCGCAGGTCGGTGTCGCGCTCGGGGTGGTCCTCGGGGAGGCGGTGGAAGCCGGAGACGGGGACGGTGCGCTCGCCCTCCGGCCCGTACAGCTCCACCCGGGCGTCGAGGGCGACCAGCGCGACCGCCATGTCCGAGGGGTGGGTGGCGATGCAGTGCGGGGAGTGCCCGAGGACGGCGTGGTCGCGGTGGACGCCGTCGCGGGCCCCGCAGCCGCTGCCCGGCTCCCGCTTGTTGCAGGGCTTGGAGACGTCCTGGAAGTAGGCGCAGCGGGTGCGCTGGAGGAGGTTGCCGCCGGTGGTGGCGGCGTTGCGGAGCTGCCCGGACGCCGCCGACAGCAGCGCCTGGGAGAGCGCCGGGTAGCGGTCGCGGACGGCGGGGTGCGCCGCGAGGTCGCTGTTGCGCACGGTGGCGCCCGCGCGCAGTGAGCCGTCGGGCAGCTCCTCCACGGTGTCCAGGGGCAGTCGGCGTACGTCGATCAGGGTGCCGGGACGTTCGACGCCCAGCTTCATCAGGTCGACCAGGTTGGTGCCGCCCGCCAGGTAGCGGGCGTCGGGCGCGGCGGCGTGCGCGTCGGCCGCCTCCTCGACGCTTGTGGCGCGGACGTAGGCGAAGGGCTTCACGTCAGTACGTCCTCCACGGCGTCGACGATGTGCGGGTAGGCGCCGCACCGGCACAGGTTGCCGCTGAGCCGCTCCCTGATCTCGTCCCGGGTCAGCGGCACCGGCCGCCCGGACGGCACCTCGGCGCCGGTGACGTGCGAGGGGTGCCCGGCCTCGGCCTCGGCGATCGCGCCGACGGCGGAGCAGAGCTGGCCGGGGGTGCAGTAGCCGCACTGGAAGGCGTCCCGGTCGAGGAACGCCCGCTGGAGCGGGTGCAGCGCGTCGCCGTCCGCGAGGCCCTCGACGGTGGTGACGGAGCTGCCGTCCAGGGCGACCGCGGGCAGCAGACAGCCGTTGACCCGCCGCCCGTCGACGAGCACCGTGCACGCCCCGCACTGCCCCTGGTCGCACCCCTTCTTGCTGCCGGTCAGCCCGAGGTCCTCCCGCAGCAGGTCAAGCAGGACCCGGCGGTGGTCGACGGTGAGGGTGTGCGCGGTGCCGTTGACCTCGACCGTGATGACGGAGCTGTATGCGTCCACGTCCATGCGACCAGCGTGGAGCACCCACGACACTCCGGCACGCTGAGCGCGCCCCATAGGGGCGCGGGGAACTGCGCGAGCAACCACGACGAAACCCGCGCCTGGCCACTCACCCCGCGGCGGCCCCCGCCAACGCCCCCAGCACCGGCGCGATCAGCGGATGCGCCTCCGCCCCGCGCCGCACCGCCGCGAACACCCGCCGCGTGGGCGCGACCCCGTCGACGGGGCGTACGACGACCCCGCCGAGCGACATCCCCCGCAGCGCCGACCGCGGCACCAGCGCCACGCCCGCGTCGGCGGAGGCCAGCGCCACCACCGCCCGGAAGTCGTCCGACAGGTGCTCAAGACGCGGCTGGAACCCCGCGCTCTCGCAGGCCAGCACCACCACGTCATGGCACGGATTGCCGGGGTACGGCCCGATCCACGGGTCCTTCGCCAGCTCCGCCAGCGGCACCTCCGCCGCGTCCGCGAGCCGGTGGCTGACCGGTACGACCGCGTCGAACGGCTCGGCGTACAGCGGTACGTGGGTCAGCCGCGGGTCGTCGGCGGGCGGCGCCCCCCGGTACTCGACGGCGACGGCGATGTCCACCTGCCGGTCGAGCACCATCGGCAGGCTGGCGTCGCCCTCGGCGTCCTGCACGCGCAGCCGGATGCCGGGCGCGGAGTCGGCGAGCCGGGCCACGGCGGGCGCGACGACCAGGGCGATGCCGGTGGCGAAGGCGGCGACGGTGACCGTCCCGGCCTCCCCGGCGGCGTACGCGGCGAGTTCCGCCTCGGCCCGCTCAAGCTGGGCGAGGACGGCGTTGGTGTGGCTGAGCAGGATCTCACCGGCGGGGGTGAGCCGTACGCCCTTCGCGCTCCGCTCGACGAGGCGGTGGCCGGTCTCCTGCTCCAGGGCGGTGAGCTGCTGGGAGACGGCGGACGGGGTGAGGTACAGCGCGGCGGCAGCCGCCGTCACCGTGCGGTGGTCGGCCACCGCACGGAGGATGTGGAGCCGCCGCGCCTCGATCATGTGACCGATTCTCTCAGGTTCTCTCAGGTCAGGCGGCCAGCTCCGCACGGGCGGCCACGAAGGCGTCGACGGCGCGCAGCACGTCGTCGGTGGAGTGCGCGGCGGAGAGCTGGACCCGGATGCGGGCCTGGCCCTGCGGCACGACCGGGTAGGAGAAGCCGATCACGTACACGCCGCGCTCAAGGAGCAGCTCCGCCAGCCTCGCCGCCTCGGCCGCGTCACCGATCATCACCGGGGCGATGGGGTGGTCGCCGGGGAGCACGTCGAAGCCCTCCTCGGTCATCCGGCGCCGGAACAGCGCGGTGTTCTCGTTCAGCCGGACGCGCAGGTCGTCCGCCGCCTCCAGCAGGTCGAGCACCTTCAGGGAGGCCGCCGCGATCACCGGGGCGAGGGTGTTGGAGAACAGGTACGGCCTCGACCGCTGGCGCAGCAGGGCGACGATCTCGGCGCGGGCGGCGACGTAGCCGCCGGAGGCGCCGCCGAGGGCCTTGCCGAGGGTGCCGGTGATGATGTCGACGCGGTCCATGACGCCGTGCAGCTCGGGGGTGCCGCGCCCGCCGGGGCCGACGAAGCCGACGGCGTGCGAGTCGTCGACCATCACCATGGCGTCGTAGCGGTCGGCGAGGTCGCAGATCTCGCGCAGGGGCGCCACGTAGCCGTCCATGGAGAAGACGCCGTCGGTGACGATGAGGCGGCGCCGGGCCGACTGGGCCTCCTTCAACTGCTGTTCCAGGTCGGCCAGGTCGCGGTTGGCGTAGCGGAGGCGGCGGGCCTTGGACAGGCGGATGCCGTCGATGATGGAGGCGTGGTTGAGGGCGTCGGAGATGACGGCGTCCTCGGGGCCGAGGAGGGTCTCGAAGACGCCGCCGTTGGCGTCGAAGCAGGAGGAGTACAGGATCGTGTCCTCCTGGCCGAGGAACGCCGACAGCCGCGCCTCCAGCTCCTTGTGCACCTCCTGGGTGCCGCAGATGAAGCGCACGGAGGCCATGCCGTAGCCCCAGCGGTCCAGCGCCTCGTGGGCGGCGGCGATCACCTCGGGGTGGTCGGCGAGGCCGAGGTAGTTGTTGGCGCAGAAGTTGAGCACCTCACCGGGGCGTCCGCCCGCGGTGACGTTGACCGTCGCGGACTGCGGGGTGCCGATGACCCGCTCGGGCTTGTGCAGTCCGGCGGCGCGGATCTCGTCGAGGGTGGCGCGCAGGTCGTCGCGCACGGAGTCGAACATGGCGGGGGCTCCTAAGGGGTTACGCGGTCCAGTCGAGGATGACCTTGCCGCCGCGGCCGCTCGCCGCGTCGGTGAACGCCGTCTCGAAGTCGCGGTAGCCGTAGCGGCCGGTGATCACGGGGGCGAGGTCGAGGCCGCCCTCCAGCAGGACCGACATGGCGTACCAGGTCTCGTACATCTCGCGGCCGTAGATGCCCTTGATGGTGATCATCGAGGTGACGATCCGGGCCCAGTCGACCGGGAACTCCTCGGCGGGCAGGCCCAGCATGGCGATCCGGCCGCCGTGGGTCATGTTGGCGATCATGTCGCGCAGCGCGGCGGGGTTGCCGGACATCTCCAGGCCCACGTCGAAGCCCTCGCGCAGGCCGAGTTGGCGCTGTCCGTCGGCGATGGCGGAGCGGGAGACGTCCAGCGCCAGGCTGGCGCCGACCTTGCGGGCGAGGTCCAGGCGTTCCTCGCTGACGTCGGTGACGACGACGTTGCGGGCACCGGCGTGCCGGGCCACCGCCGCCGCCATCAGGCCGATCGGACCGGCGCCGGTGATGAGCACGTCCTCACCGACCAGCGGGAAGGAGAGCGCGGTGTGCACGGCGTTGCCGAACGGGTCGAAGATCGCGGCGACGTCGAGGTCCACGGGCACCCGGTGCACCCAGACGTTGGAGGCGGGCAGCGCCACGTACTCCGCGAACGCCCCGTCCCGGCCGACGCCCAGGCCGACCGTGGCCCGGCACAGGTGGCGGCGTCCGGCGAGGCAGTTGCGGCACTTGCCGCACACCAGGTGGCCCTCGCCGCTGACCCGGTCGCCGACGGCGATGTCGGTGACGTCCCGGCCGGTGTCGACGACCTCGCCGACGAACTCGTGCCCGAGCACCAAGGGAGTGCGGATCGCCTGCTGGGCCCAGCCGTCCCAGGCGCGGATGTGCAGGTCGGTGCCGCAGATGCCGGTGCGCAGCACCTTGATCAGTACGTCGCCGGGCCCGATCGTGGGCTCGGGGACGTCCGTGAGCCACAGGCCGGGCTCCGCCTTCTCCTTGACCAGCGCCTTCAACGCTACGGCTCCTGACGGTGAGCCCCCGCGGCCGGGCACGCCGAAGGCGCCCACGACGGGGGGAAGGAGTGGAAACGCCTAGCAATCTGCCGTATCGGCGGCCCTCGGGTCCATCGAGGTTTTCTTAAGCGCCGCCGCAGCTTTCCTTCACACCGCCCGCCGCCCCGCGCACCGGCCGTCAGGGCCCGTGGCCGTCGTCGCCCCGCTCCAGCCGTGCGGAGAGTTCCGCGGCCCGCGCCTTGATGGTGGCCAGGCCCTCGCGGCCCCAGCGCCGGGGCTGGACGTCGACGACGGACAGGGTGCCGAGCACCATGCCGGTGGAGTCGATGAGCGGCGCGCCGAGGTAGCAGCGGACGCCGAACTCGTCGACGACCGGGTTGCCCGCGAACCGCGGGTAGTCGCGGACGTCCTCCAGGACGAGGGCCTTGCGCCGGACCACCACATGGGGGCAGAAGCCGTGGTCGCGCGGGAGGTAGCGGCCGATCAGCGGCCGGGTGCCGTCGTCGCGTACGACGGGTCCGGCGACCGGGGTGTGCAGTCCCGCGAAGAACTGTCCGCGCTCGTCGGGGAAGTTGACCATGGCGTAGGGCGCCTCGGTGTGACCGGCGAGCCAGGCGGCGAAGGCGTCGAGGGCGGGTTCGGGGCGCTCGCCGAGGCCGAGGTGGCGCAGCCGCCGTACACGGGCGGGGGCGTCCTTGTCGTCGGGGGTGAGCAGCAGGCGACCGGCCGGGCGCGGCGGCTCGTAGCTCATGGCCGGGCTCCGTCGCGATGGGCGTGTGTCATGTGCGGCTCCGTGCGGTGGTGTGCGGGTGTCACCGGTGGACGCCCTGGCTCGGCGCGGGCGCCGGGGCGTGGGCGATGAGGTGGCGGACGAGGGTCAGCAGGGTCTGGACGCCGGACGCGGAGATCCGGGCGTCGCAGCGGACGACGGGGATGCGCGGGTCGAGGTCGAGGGCGGCGCGTACCTCCTCCGGGTCGTAGCGGTGGCCGCCGTCGAACTCGTTGACGGCGACGATGAAGCCGAGTCCGCGTTCCTCGAAGAAGTCGACGGCGGCGAAGCAGTCCTCCAGGCGCCGGGTGTCGACGAGGATGACGGCGCCGAGCGCGCCCTCGCACAGCTCGTCCCACATGAACCAGAAGCGCTGCTGGCCGGGGGTGCCGAAGAGGTAGAGGACGTGCTGCTGGTCGAGGGTGATGCGGCCGAAGTCCATGGCGACGGTGGTCTCGACCTTGTTCTCGACGCCGCTGAGGTCGTCGGTGGCGGCGCTGACGGTGGTGAGCAGTTCCTCCGTGCTGAGCGGCGCGATCTCGCTGACGGCGCCGACGAAGGTCGTCTTGCCGACGCCGAAGCCGCCCGCGATGAGGATCTTCAGGGCGGTGGGGAAGGGGTCACCGCCCGGATCGCCGCCCGGGGGGCCGCCCGGGTCGGGTGTGTCGGTACGGTCGGGGCCGGGGTGGCCGTCGTAGTCAGAGCTGTCGTCGTAGTCCATCGAGCACTGCCTCCAGAAGGGCCCGGTCCGTGGGGTGGTGGTGGAAGGCGGGGGGCTTGGTGGTGAGCGCCCCGCAGTCGAGGAGGTCCGCCAGCAGCACCTTGGTGACGGCCACCGGCAGCTTCAGGTGGGCGGCGACCTCGGCGACCGGGACGGGCGCGTGGCACAGGTCCAGGGCCTGGGTGTGCTCGGGACCGAGATAGCCGAGGGGGGTGGCCCCGGTGGCCATCACCTGTGACATGAGGTCGAGGGTGGTGCTGGGCCGGGTCCGGCCGTCGCTGACCGTGTAGGGGCGCACCAGCCGTCCGGCCGCGTCGTCGAGCCACGGCCCGTCGCCAGCCGCCGCCACGTTCAAGACCTCAGCGCCGTGGGTTCGACGGCGTGCTGGCGGGGGGCGGTCACCAGGTAGGGGCGGACGCTCTTGACGAGCATCGCCATCTCGTAGCCGAGCACCGCCGCGTCGGCCTCCCGGCCCGCGAGCACGGCCAGGCAGGTGCCGGACCCGGCGGTGGTGACGAACAGCAGCGTCGCGTCGAGTTCGACGACGACCTGCCGTACGTCGCCGCCGTCGCCGAACCTGATCCCGGCGCTGCGGCCGAGGGAGTACAGCCCGGAGGCGAGCGCGGCCATGTGGTCGGCGCTGTCCGGGTCGAGGCCGTGGACCGACTTCACCAGCCCGTCGCTGGACAGGAGCACCGCGCTGCTGGTGTGCGGGACGCGCTGCACGAGGCCGCTCATCAGCCAGTCGAGATCGGATACGTGGCCGGTGGGCATGTCGCTCGCCATGGGGGATCGACTCCTTGGGGTACGGGTGTCCGCGTCAGCGGTGGGGGCGGGGCGGGGGCGGGATCGGGGACGCATCGGGTGCCGCGTGCCGTGGTCATCCGGCCGGTGGGCTCCCGTCGTGCCGGGTGGCGGGGTGTTCGGGGGCGGTGGGGGTGTGCGCGGGTCTGGGTTCCAGGGGGATGAGCCGCCCCGGGGCGCCGTACGTCACCCCGAGGGGTGCCGCCTCCGGTTCCCGCTGGGCCTCGGCGAGGCTGATGCCGCGCTGGAAGGCCGCCATCAGGTTGGGGTCGTGGCCGACGTGGGCGCTGTCGTCCGGGCGGGGCAGGGGGCCGCCGCGAAGCTGGGGCGCGAGGTGTTCCTGGGCGCGGCGCCGGGGCAGTCGGGGCTTGCCCGGGGTGCCGCGGACGGTGCCGGTGCGCGGGACGGGCGGTACGGCGGTGTGCTCGGCGAGCTGGCCGCGGTCCTCGGGACGGATGCCGGGCACGGCGTCGGCGGGGGTGGGCCGCTGGTCGTGGGCGTCGCGGACGGGGAGCGGTCCGGGGGCGGCGGCCGTGCCGTTGGCCGGGTGCGGCTGTCGCGGGGGCGCGGGTACGGCGGTGGGGTGCGGCCCGGTGGGCTGGGCGGGGGCGGGCTGGGTGGTGGCGCCGGGCGGCTGGGGGACGGTGCCGAGGAGTTCGGTGGGGATGACGAGGACGGCCTGGACACCGCCGTAGATGTTGCCCTGGAGGCGGACGGTGATGCCGTGCCGCCGGGCGAGCTGGGAGACGACGAACAGGCCGATGCGGCCGTCCGCGAGGAGCCGGGCGACGTTGACCTGGTCGGGGTCGGTGAGCAGGGCGTTCATCTTGTGCTGCTCACCGGCGGGCATTCCGAGGCCGCGGTCCTCGACCTCGACGGCGAGGCCGGAGGTGACGTGTCCGGTGCGCAGCAGGACCTGGGTGTGCGGGGCGGAGAACAGGGTGGCGTTCTCGATGAGTTCGGCCAGCAGGTGGACGACGTCGGCGACGGCGTGGCCGCGTACGTCGCCGTCGATGGGCGGCACCAGGCGGACCCGGGAGTACTGCTCGACCTCGGCGGTGGCGGAGCGCAGCACCTCGGTCATGGAGACGGGGTTGCTCCACTGGCGGCGGGAGACGGCGCCGCCGAGGACGGCGAGGTTCTCGGCGTGGCGGCGGACGCGGGTGGCGAGGTGGTCGACGTGGAAGAGGCCCTTGAGCAGCTCGGGGTCCTCCATCTCCTGTTCCAGGTCGTCGAGGAGGGAGATCTCGCGGTGCACCAGGGACTGGAGCCGCCGGGCGAGGTTGACGAAGACCTCCAGCTTCTGCTCGCTGCCGGTGCGGCTGGAGAGCTGGGCGGCCTGGAGGACGGCGGTGGCGGCGGCGTCGTGGGCGCGGGCGAGGTCGGCGGCGAGGAGTTCGAAGTCGTCGGCGCCGGGGGGCGGGGTGCCGGGCGGGGTGCGCGGGGCGGGGGGCTCGCCGCGGCGCAGCGCCTCGACGAGGGAGCGCAGGTCGGCCTCGCGGCGGGCGGTGCCGCGGCGCAGGGCGGCGACGCGGTCCTGGACGGTGCGGGCGGCGCGGCCCGCGGCGACGGCGGCGATCACGATGCCCGCGCCGGTGACGCAGAGGGCGCCGGTGAGGACGGCCCACAGGGTGGGTGCGGGGCGGACGCCGGTGGAGCGGACGGTGAAGAGCACGGCGGCGCAGGCGCTGAGGGCGACGGCGATGGGCGGCAGTACGGCGAGGCGGAGGAGCTGGGGCCGTATGTGGGCCTCGGGCAGGGTGGTGGAGGTACGGGCGACCGGCCGTCCGTGCCGCCCGCCGCTCTCACGGCGGTCTGCGCGTGCGGCCGGTGCGCGGAGGTGAGACATCGGCGTCCTCGTACTGGTCCGTCGGTCGGGGGCCTCGTCGGGAGGGCCCGACGGACACTCACAGTAGTCGCCTACGTCTCATGTGCGGTGGGCAGTTGACAAAGTCCCTCGCCACACGTCCCACTCTGGTATGAGGCTTCGTACGCCCGTCCGAGAGGACGCCGGAGGGGCGGTCGTACTGACGTAAGAAGTCGAAACTCCCTGTTCAGAAACGGTCATGAGGGGTCGACATCAGACGCGGGGGTCAATCCGGCACCCGCTTGTCATCCCTTCGCGCGCAGTCAATCGGACGATGGAGACGGACCGTCCCGGAGGCGGGGACGGCGCCTCCGGAACAGGGTTCACCAACACGCTCCGTCATACTCAGGGGTGAGGTAGTCGATCAAGGGGCCAGCGGTTCAGTGGAGCACCTCCGCGGCCGGGCGCCGGGGCACGGTCCGCACCGGCGGGGCGAAGCCGAGGCGCAGCACCATCTGCGGGAAGTCACCGGGCAGGAACTCCCGGCGCACCCGGGCGCGCAGCCGGTCGACCTCCAGCGGCTGGGTGTGGAAGGCGGCCATCACGCCCTGCGCGGCGGCGTGCAGCAGGATGCGCTCCAGCGCCTGCCCGGCGCGCAGCCAGGCCAGCCGGTCGTCCCGGTCCGTGCTCAGCACCGCCAGCAGCCCCGCCGGGGCGGGCATCCGGCCGGGCGGCACCGGGAACATGCCCGTCAGCCCGGCGATGTCGCGCCCGGCGAAGCCCGTGCAGTCGGGGTGGGTGACGCTCACGTCCGTGGGCACGCCGTCCCGCCGGGGTTCGGCGGGCCGCCAGGTCCAGTCGGCCTGCTCGGCGCTGTGCGTGAGCGTCGTGCGGTGCACGTGCTCGGCCTCCTTGACCAGCGCCGCGAGGTTCTTGCGGCTCACGGGGTCGTCCACCACGTGCAGGGCGGCGCCCTCCTCCACCGCCTGCACGCGCAGCGCGTCCAGCAGCCCGGCGGGCAGCGGGTCGGTGCGGAACGGGCCGCGGACGGTGCGCCGCCGCCGCAGGGCGCCGTACATGCGCTGTTCGTCGGGGGTGGGCCTGGCGTACGGTCCCCAGGCCACCCGGGCCAGCAGCGCCGGGTCCTGCGGGCGCGGAAAGGACCGTACGACCGGGGCGAAGCCCAGGTGCCGCATGGCCAGACGGACGTTGAACAGGGCCGCCCCGCAACTGATGACCAGTTCACGGCCGTGCGGGTCGGTGTGAGGCATCCTGCGGTCGGTGTCCGCGTGCAGTTCGATGCCCCGGTCCCCGTCCGCGACGAAGAACCAGGGCTGCGTGTTGTAGACCGAGGGGGCCGTGACGGCCGCGCGCACCAGGTAGGCGGAGGCGTGACCGGTGGGTGCGATGACGACGGACATGGGTGCCGCCCTTTCTCCAGCTTCCTGGCCCCATGGTCGTGGCCGCGCCGGTGCGGCAGCAGGGGCCGCAGGTCCCCGCGTCGGGCCGAGCGGCCTTGCGAGGGGGCCGGTGGGCCCCAGGCGCGGGGGTACCGGACGGGCCACGCTGGAAGGCGGAGAACTCCTCGGGAGGACGTTCGGGAGGGTGTCATGTCCGTACCCGGAACTGGTCCGGCCATCGTCGTCGGCGTCGACGGTTCCCCGGCCTCCGCGGCGGCCCTGCGCTGGGCCGCCGAGCAGGGCCGCGTGCTGCGCGCCGAGGTCGTCGTCGTGCACGTGTGGGAGCCCAGCGGCCCCCGCGTCGCCCCGTACGCGCCCGCCGCGGCGCGACCGGCGGCGGACGACGAGCGGATCGCGGCGGCGCGGGTCCTCGCCGAGACGGTCCGGGGGGTGATGGGCCCGCACGTCGCCCGTACGGTGCGCGCCGAGCTGATCGAGGGACCGCCCGCCCGCGTCCTGCCGCGCCGCGCCCGCGACGCGGCCCTGCTGGTCCTCGGCCACGCCACCGCGACGGGCCCGGTCAGCCGCGCGTGCCTGCGCCACGCGACGGTACCGGTGGTCACGGTCCCCGCCCCGACCGCGACGGTCACCCGGCTCACGGGGCTCCCGGGGCGGGGCGGCCCGAGGCGGGCTGAGCGGGGCGGGGCGTGAGGTCCCAGTACGGCGAGGCGCCCCGGCCGCCCGGTCCCGCACGGCGAGGCGCCCCGGCCGCCCGGTCCCGCACGGCGAGGCGCCCCGGCCGCCCGGTCCCGTCCGGGCGGCCGGGGCGCGCTCGCCCCCTCCCCTCCTAGATGGTCTCGCCGTCCGCCGTCAGCTCCTTGGCGATGCCGGTCGCCCAGGACTCGACGGCGGTGGTGTCGCGGAAGTCGCCGCCCTTGCCGGAGCGGAGGATCATGCGGGCGACCCGGCCGCGGGCGCCCTCCTCCAGCCGTCCGCCGAAGGTGACGTGACCGACCGCGTCCAGCTCCGTCATGGCGCGCTGGACGCCGGGGACGGGCGGGATCTCCCGCTCCGAGGCCGAGGTGTCGAGCGGGCCGCTGCTGAAGAACCACACCGGCCGCCCGGCGAGTTCACCGCGGTGGCGCCGCACGAAGCGGCGGGCGTCCTTGTGCCAGCGCCCCGCGTACAGCGCGCCGCCGACCACCACCGCGCCGTAGGCCGCCGCGTCGGACACGGACCGGGCGGGGCGCGCCTCGGCCGGGACGCCCTCCCGGTTCAGCACCTCGGCGACCGTCTCGGCGATCTCGGCGGTGGCGCCGTTGGTCGTACCGTAGGCAACGAGCACCTTGACGCCGTCTTTGCCGTCCATGGTGTTCCGCCTCCTCTCAGCCGTTCACAGCCTGCGCAGCCAGTCGTCGGCCACGCCGTGCAGGGAGTGCCCGTCGGCGGCGGGCAGCCGCGCGTCGTCCAGCCGGTAGGTCAGCTTGTCGACGACGGCCACGACCCCGTCCACCTGCCGGGTCATGGACACCGCGATCTCGGTCTCGCTCTTGCGCTCCAGGTCCCCGGTGAGCGTCACCACGCCCTCCGTCACCGACACGTCGATGCTGGACGGCGGCAGCCACAGGGCCCGCTCCAGCACTTCGCGCAGCACCTCCTGGCGGATCTCCGCGTCCGGCCGCAGGAACACCCGCAGCAGGTCGCGCCGGGTGACGATGCCGACCAGCCGGTCCTCCTCGTCCAGCACCGGCAGCCGTTCCACGTGCCGTTCGGCCATGGTGCGGGCGGCGGCCACGATGGTGTCGTCGGCGTGCACGGTGACCGGCGGCGCGGTCATCAGCCGTCCCGCCGTACGGGCGTGCGCCTTGGCCGCGCGGCGCCGCGCGGCGGGCCGCAGCGCGGCGAACCGCAGCCGCACGGGCGGCTCGAAGGGGTCGGGGACCTGCGCCTGCCGCATCATCAGGTCGGTCTCCGAGACGACGCCGATGACGTGCTCGTCCTCGTCGACCACGGGCAGCCCGCTGATGTCGTGCTCGGCGAGCAGCCGGGCGACGTTCTTGAACGTGGTGCCGTACTCGGCCCGGACGACGTCGGTCGTCATCACGGAGCCGACCTTGTTGTGCTTCATGGCGATTCCTTCCCTGCGGCTGAGGGTCAGCGCAGTCGGCGCAGATAGGGATCCTGGGACCGGCGGGGCAGCAGCCGCAGCCGGGCGTCGAGGACGGTGACGCGTTCGGGGGTGGCGAGTACGGGGTTGAAGTCGGCCTCGGCGAGCTGCGGCAGGTCGGCCGCCATCCGGGAGAGCCGGTGCAGCAGTTGCTCCAGGCCGTCGAGGTCGACGGGCCCGCCGCCGTGCGCGCCGAACAGCAGCGGGGCGCAGCGCGGGCCGGTGATCAGGTCGTGGACGTCGTGTCCGGTGAGCGGGGCGAGCCGGGCGGCGTGGTCGGCGAGGATTTCGGTCGCGGTGCCGCCGAGCCCGAACAGCACCAGCGGTCCGAAGACCTCGTCCTGCACGACCCCGGCGAACAGCTCGGTGCCGCGCGGCGCGAGCGGCTGGACGACGACGCCGGTGAGGAGTCCGGCGAACCGGGTCTCCAGGTCCCGGTAGGCGGCCCGGACCTGGGCGTCGCCGCGCAGGTCGAGGTGGACGGCGCGCTGTTCGCTCTTGTGCACCAGGCCGGGCCAGTGGGCCTTCAGCACGACCCGGCCGTCCGCGCCGCGCAGCCGTTCGGCGGCGAGCACGGCCTCGTCCTCGGTCTCCGCCCAGGCCCACGGCAGTTGCGGGATGCCGTAGCAGGACAGGAGGTCGGCGCAGGTGCGCGGGTCGAGCCAGCCGCCCTCGGGGTGGGCGGCGAGGTACTCCTCGGCCACCTGGTGGGCGCGGGCGCCGTCGACGTCGTCGAGGGCGGCGGGCACGTCGGCCGGGCGGGCCAGCCAGGCCGCGCGGCGGGCGGCGTGGGCGAGGGCGCGGGCGACGGCGCGGGGTTCGGCGTACGAGGGGACGGTGCCGTCGGCGGCGCGCAGCAGCGTCACCGGCACCTCCTGCTCCAGGCGGACGACGGCGACCGGGCGGGCCCGGCGGCCGGGGCCGTCGGTGAGGGCGCGGACCAGGTCGTCGCCGGTCGCGGCGGCGACGGCGGTGGGCACGAGGGCGACCAGTACGGCGTCGACGCCCGGGTGGGCGACCAGCCGGTCGACGCAGGCCCGCAGTTCGGCCTCGCCGACGGCGGCGGTGGCGTCGACGGGGTTGCCGACCGAGGCGCCCTCGGGCAGCACGGTGAGCAGGTCGTCGACGAGGTCGGGGGTGGGCTGCGGCAGCACCAGGCCCGCCTCGGCGCAGGCGTCGGCGGTGAGCACCCCGGCGCCGCCCGCGTTGGTGACGACGGCGACGCGGGTGCCCGCGGGCAGCGGCTGGGAGTGCAGCAGGGCGGCGGTCTCCAGGAGTTCGCCGATGGAGTGGGTGGCGGTGATCCCGGCCTGGGTGAACAGGGCCTGCCGGGTCATGGTGCCGGTGGCGGCGGCAGCGGTGTGCGAGGCGGCGGCGCGGCGCCCGGCGTCGGTGCGTCCGGCGTCCACGGTGAGGACGGGGATGCGGCGGGTGACGCGGCGGGCGGTGCGGGAGAAGGCGCGCGGGTTGCCGAAGGACTCCAGGTGCAGCAGGGCCAGGTCGGTGCGGTCGTCGCTCTCCCACCACTGGAGCAGGTCGTTGCCGCTGACGTCGTACTTGTCGCCGAGGGAGACGAAGCTGGAGACGCCGATGCCGAGCCGGGACAGCCCGTCGAGCAGGGCGATGCCGACGCCGCCGGACTGCACGGCGACCCCGGCGGTGCCGGGCCGCGGGTGGCTGGCGGCGAAGGTGGCGTCCAGGCCGAGCCCTGGCTCGGTGTTGGCGATGCCGAGGCAGTTGGGGCCGACCAGGCGCATCCCGTGGGTGCGGCAGGCGGTGACCAGGGCGCGCGCGGTGCCGGTGTCGAGGCCCGCGGAGACGACCACCAGGGCGCGTACGCCCGCCTTGCCGCACTCCTCGGCGATGCCGGGCACCGCGGGCGCGGGCGCGGCGACCACCGCGAGGTCGGGCACCTTCGGCAGCAGCGCGACGGACGGGTACGAGGGGACGCCGAGGACGGAGGTGCACTTCGGGTTCACCGCGAACAGGCGGCCGGTGAACCCGCCGGTGTGCAGGTGGTGCAGCAGGGCCCGGCCGACCGAGCCGGGGGTGCGTCCGGCGCCGATCACGGCGACCGTCTCGGGCCGCAGGAGCGGGCCGAGGCTGGCGACGTCGGCGGTCCGGCCGCGTTCCTCGACGGCGGTGAGGTAGGCGTCGTCGGTGTCGAGGGCGATCGAGCAGTGCACCTCGGGGCCGTCGAGCCGCCGGGTGATGTCGAGGCCCAGGTCGGTGAAGAGCCGCATCACCTTGTGGTTCTCGCTGAGGGCGTCGGCGGTGAAGGTGGTGATGCCGTCGGTGCGGGCGGCGGAGACGAGGTGCTCGACGAGGAGCGTGCCGACCCCGCGGTGGTGCAGTCCCTCGGCGACGGCGATGGAGACGTCGGCGGAGGCCGGGTCCTCGCCGCTGTGGTACTCGGCGAGGCCGAGCACCTGCTGGGCCCGCTCGGCGAGCAGCGCGCGGTGGCCGGGGCGGCCGGTGGCGCAGGCCCGTTCGGCGGCCTGCTCGGCGGCGCGGCGGCTGGCCGCGAAGAACCGCAGGCGCAGGTTCTCGGGGGACATCTCCTGGTAGAGGCCCTCGAGCTGGGCGCGGTCCGCGGGTGCCACGGGGCGGATCCGCACGGTGGTGCCGTCCGCGAGCAGGGCGTGGACCGGGGGGCGGTGCAGCACGTCGTCCGACATCACGGATCTCCTCACCTGTGGTGGTCCGGCACTTCGAGCATCCAGCGGGGCGGCGCGGGGTCCCAGGGGCTGACCGGGGACGACCGGGGGGCCGTTGGGCCCGGGTCGGGTCGCGCGGGTTCGGGTATGCCGACGGCCCGTCTCGGGTCCGTGACCCGCGAGGGCCGAGTGGGACGGGCGGACCGGGTAACCCGGCCCTTCGGCCGTCCGGCGCGTCCGGCACGTCCGGCGCCCGGGGGCGGCCCGACGCGGTGGACCCGTCGGTGGGTCCACCGCGTCGCCGGGGTTCAGCGGAGCCAGCCGTTGTCGCGGACGAAGGGGAGCTTCGCCCAGAGGCGGCCGAATCCGAGGGCGTTCCCGGCCGAGACGACGGCCAGGGCGATCAGGATCGCGGCGTAGACGACGTGGTAGTCGGCGAAGGGGTTCGTCGACATGCTCGCCGAGCCGTCCGAGAGGTGCTTGGCGGGCGGCCACTCGGCGATCCACATGAACGCCATCATCGCGGTGCCCGCGACCGCGGCGAGCCGCAGGGCGACGCCGCTCACGAGGGCCACGCCGATGCCGAGGAGGCCGAGCATGAACATCCAGTCGGCCCAGGTGTCACCGGCCCAGGAGTGGAACGTCGACTCCATCGGACCGACCTTGACGTTGCTGAGGAAGCCCAGGGTGGGCGAGCCGCCGTCGATCCAGCCCTTGCCGGACGGGGTCGCGTAGCCGAAGCCGAAGGTCTTGTCGAGGAAGGCCCACAGGAAGACGAAGCCCATGAGGAGGCGGACCGAGCCGAACACGTAGGCCCGCGCGGTGTGGGCCTCGCTCAGCGCGGCGGCGTCGGACTGCGGTGCGGCGGTGGTCCGGTTGCGGCGCAGTGACGGCAGGTGGAAGCCGGTGCCCTGCTGCGGGTGGTTGTGCACGGCCATGACGGTGGTCCCTTCGGGGAACGGTCCGGGTGGTGCCTGACACCTTCACTCTGCTGGCTCCGGCCCCTGGGCGCCGGATGCCGAAGGTCCGCGCCGAGAGGGCTGAACAGCCCTATTTACGCGGGTCGTTCGGCGGGCCTCCGCGGGCGCCCAGAGCGGCAGGTCGAGGCCGTACATGGTGCGTCCGCCGACCAGTTCGCGGCCGGTGACCAGTTCCGGCTCGACGCGCAGCAGGACCTCGCGCGGGGACGGTGCCCAGGACCGCGGGCCGGTGCGGGCGAGGCGCCGCAGGTCGGCGGGGTCGGTGACGACGGTGGCCGTGCCGGTGACGACGACGCTCCAGCCCGCCTCGGCGACGCGGTCGACCTCGTCGGCCTCGAAGGCGACCACCGCGCCGTCGACCGCGCGGACCAGCTCGGAGCCCGCGGCGGTGCGCACGAGCACGGCGCCGTCGTCGTCGAGGCTGAAGTTGACGGGCAGGACGGCCGGGAGGGCCTGGCGGGTGTGCACGATCCTGCCGATGTCGGCTCGGGCCAGCAGGCGCAGGCATTCCCGGCGCCCCAGTTCGCGGAAACCGTCATTCCGATACATGGCTATTCCATCTTTCGCCTGAGGGGCACACTGCCAGCTACGGTCCTCCCATCGTCAGGTGGTGGCGGCCGGGGCGTGAGGGACCTTCTGTCCCGGAGGGACCGGAGACCGGCCCTACCCAGGCCCTGGCGATGTCACGGCACCGTCAGCTCCGGTCGTACGAGGGTGCCGGAGCGGCCGTGCACGATCTCCTGGGCGGCGTCCAGGGCGCCGATCGCCGCCAGGCCCCCGGTGCGTTCCACGAACCGGGCGGCGGCCTCCGCCTTCGGCCCCATGGAACCGTCCGGGAAGCCGCCGCGCCGCAGGTCGGCGGGGGTGGCGTCGAGGACGGCCCGCTGCGCGGGGGTGCCGTAGTCGGCGTAGACGTTCGGGACGTCGGTGAGGATGAGCAGGAAGTCGGCCCGCAGCTCCTCGGCGAGCAGCGCGGCGGTCAGGTCCTTGTCGATGACCGCCTCGACGCCGTGCAGGGCCCCGCTGTCGCGGTCGGCGGTGACGGGGACGCCCCCGCCGCCCGCGCAGACGACCAGCGTGCCGGTGCTGAGCAGCTCGTGGACGGTGTCCGCCTCCACGATCCCCTCGGGCGTCGGGGAGGCGACGACGCGCCGCCAGCCGGTGGTGTCCTGGGCGATGTGCCAGCCGTACCGGTGGGCGAGGGCGCGGGCCTCGGAGCGCGGGTAGACCTGTCCGACGAACTTGGTCGGGTTGCGGAAGGCGGGGTCGTCGGCGCGGACCAGGGTGTGGGTGACCAGCGCCGCCACGCGCTGGCCGGGGAGGGTGTCGTGCAGGGTGCGGACCAGCAGCGAGCCGATCATGCCCTGGGTCTGGGCGCCCAG
Organism: Streptomyces flavalbus; assembly: GCF_042674625.1. Lineage (NCBI taxonomy): Bacteria > Bacillati > Actinomycetota > Actinomycetes > Kitasatosporales > Streptomycetaceae > Streptomyces > Streptomyces flavalbus. The sequence goes on along the minus strand of NZ_JBHTEB010000001.1, from coordinate 6,884,009 downwards.
CAGGTCCAGTGGGTAGGGCGCGGTGAGGGCGGGGTCGGTGGCGCTCTCCACGGCGAGCAGCCCGATCTGGGGGCCGTTGCCGTGGGTGACGACGATCTCGTGCTCCTGGGCGAGGGCGGCCACGGCGGTGGCGACCCGGTCGATGTTGGCCCGCTGGACGTCGGCGTCGGGGCGTTCGCCGCGGTGCAGCAGGGCGTTGCCGCCGAGGGCGATGACGATGCGCACGGTTCAGCCCTCCAGGGTGGCGACGAGGACGGCCTTGATGGTGTGCAGCCGGTTCTCCGCCTGGTCGAAGACGAGGGACGCGGACGAGGAGAAGACCTCGTCGGTGACTTCGAGGCCGGTCAGCCCGTAGGTGTCGCGGAGTTGGCGGCCGAGTCTGGTGTGTTCGTCGTGCAGGGACGGCAGGCAGTGCAGGAACCCGACGTCCGGGTTGCCGGTGGCGGCCAGGGTCTTGGCGTCGACGCGGTAGGGCCGCAGCAGTTCGATGCGTTCGCGCCAGGCGTCGGCGGGCTCCCCCATCGACACCCACACGTCGGTGTGCAGGAAGTCGGCGCCCCGCACGGCGTGGGCCACGTCCTCGGTGAGGGTGATCCGGGCGCCGCTGCGCGCGGCGAGTTCCCGGCAGGTGGCGACCAGGGCCGGGTCGGGGTGGAGCGCGGCGGGGGCGGCGATGCGCACGTCCATGCCGAGCAGGGCGCCCATGGCCAGCAGCGAGTTGCCCATGTTGTTGCGGGCGTCGCCGAGGTAGCAGTAGGCGGTGTCGGTGAGCGGTTTGCGGCTGTGCTCGCGCATCGTGAGGACGTCGCAGAGGCTCTGGGTGGGGTGCGCGGTGTCGGTGAGGCCGTTGTAGACGGGGATGCCGGAGTGGGCGGCCAGTTCGGTGACGACGGACTGGGCGGCGCCGCGGTACTCGATGCCGTCGAACATCCGGCCGAGGACGCGGGCGGTGTCGGCGACGGACTCCTTGCCGCCGACGTGGGTGTCGCCCGGGCCCAGGTAGGTGGTCGCGGCGCCCTGTTCGGCGGCGGCGACCTCGAAGGCGCAGCGGGTGCGGGTGGAGGTCTTCTCGAAGATCAGCGCGAGGTGCCTGCCGCTCAGGCGGGGCCGTTCGGTTCCGGCCCGCCGGGCGGCCTTCAGGTCGGCGGCCAGATCGAGGAGGTGGGTGATCTCCTCGGCGGTGAAGTCGAGTTCGCTCAGGTAGGAGCGGCCTCGCAGGTCGACGGTCATGGTGGTTCCTCGGGGTGGGCCGGTCAGGCGACCGGGTCGCGTTCGACGGGGCAGCTCATGCAGCGCGGGCCGCCGCGACCGCGGCCGAGTTCGGCACCGGCGATGGTGACGACCTCGATGCCCTGTTTGCGCAGGTGGGTGTTTGTGGTGACGTTGCGCTCGTAGCCGACGATCACGCCGGGCGCGAGGGCGAGGAAGTTGCTGCCGTCGTCCCACTGCTCGCGTTCGGCGTTGCGGATGTCCTGCTCGGCGCAGAGCATCCGCACCTTGTCCAGGTCGAGGGCCTCGGCGAGCGCGGTCGGCAGGTCCGGGTCGGGGGTGACGGCGAAGCCCGCCTGGTGGGCGGCGCTGGGCCGCAGCGTCCAGGAGCGCAGCGCGTCCGCGAGCCCGGGGTAGATGACGAAGGCGTCCCGGTCGACCATCGTCAGTACGGTGTCCAGGTGCATGTAGGCCCGTTCCGCGGGGAGTTGCACCGCGATCAGCCGGTGGGCGGTGCCCTCGGCGAACAGCCGGGCGGCGAGGTTCTCCACGGCCTGGGCGGTGGTGCGCTCCCCCATGCCGACCATGACGGCGCCGTTGCCGAGGACGTGCACGTCGCCGCCCTCCAGGGTGCCGACGGCGCCCTGGAGCAGCGGTTCGGGGGCGGTGGCCGCGAACATCGGGTGGAACCGGTAGATCACCTCGGCGTGCAGGCTCTCCCGGCGCCGGGCGGGCTTGGCCATCGGGTTGACCGACAGCCGGTCGTAGATCCAGCAGGAGTTGTCGCGCGGGAAGAGGTGGTTGGGCAGCGGGGCCAGCGCGAACTCCTCACCGCCGAGGGCGCTCCACACCAGGCTGTGCGGCGCGGCGATCGGCAGGTCGCTCTTCAGCAGCCCGCCGACGAGGTACCCGGCGAGCGTCTCGCCGTCCAGCCCGGCGGTGAACTCCCGTACGGGGTCCGCGAGCGCCGGGCCGACGGCGGCCGGGGTGACGACCCGCTCCAGCAGCCACTCGCGTGCCTCGGGCACGTCCAGGGTCTGGGCGAGCAGGTCGGCGAAGTAGTGCACCCGGGCCCCGTGGTCCCGCAGCACCTGCGCGAACGCGTCGTGCTCCTCCCTGGCCCGCTTGGCCCACAGGATGTCGTCGAAGAGCAGCGCGTCGACGTTGCGCGGGGTGAGCCGGGACAGTTCCAGGCCCGGTCGGTGCAGGATGACCTGGCGCAGCCGCCCGGCCTCGGAGTCGACGTGGAAGGTGTTCATGACGGGCTGTCCTCCCTGGGCGTCGTCAGTCGTGGTGGCGGAGGATGCCGCGGAGCCGCCCGGCGCGGACACCGCTCGGGCGGCGGGGCGCAGGCAGCACCAGCGGCGTCTCGGGCGCGCGCCCGGGGCCGGCGTCGGCGGACTCAGAGGCGGCAGGCTCGGAGGCGACGGACTCAGCGTCGGCAGACTCGGAAGCGGCAGGCCCGGCGTCGGCGGACCCGGTGGACTCGCCGGACTCCGGCGGGGTGTCGTCCAATCCGTCGCCGCGCTTCAGCCACACGTACACCGGCAGCCCCAGCAGCAGTACGAACAGGCCGTAGTAGACGGTCTGGTAGCCGCTGCCCTGGATCGACCAGTACGAGAACGCCATGGCGAGCACGGTCACCGTCACGTCCCGGGCGAGGGCGCGCGGGCTGGCGCCGGCACGGCCGCGCAGCAGCCAGTACAGCCGGGCGGCGGCGGAGAACAGGTACGGGATGACCGCGGTCAGCACGCTCAGCAGCACGATCTTGGTGAAGACGTCGTCGAAGCGGGTGTAGCTGAACACCGTGATCAGCGAGGCCAGCACGGTGGAGGCGACGATGCCGAACACCGGCACCCCGCTCTCCCCGCGCAGCCGGGCGAACGCGCCGGGGAAGAGCCCGTCGCGGGCGGCGGCGTACGGCATCTCCGCGCACAGCATGGTCCAGCCGTTGAGCGCGCCGATGCCGGAGACGATCGCCGCGACGGCGACCGCGTCGCCCGCCCAGGTGCCGCCGAGGATGTTGTTCGCGGCGTCGGTGAACGGCGCGCCCGACTCCCCGAGCCGCGCGTGCGAGACGGTGCCGAAGACGGCGAGCGTGCCGAGGATGTAGATCACGGCGCACACCAGCGTGCCGTACACCGTCGCCCGCGGCACGTTCCGCCCGGGATCGCGGACCCGGCCCGCGACCACCGAGGCCGCCTCCAGACCGAGGTAGCTGAACAGGGCGATGGCCCCGGCCGCGGAGATCGCTCCCAGCGTGGACTGGCCGCTGGAGTTGAACGCGCCGAAGTTGTCCGGGTCGATGAACAGCAGCCCGATGGTGGCCATGAACACCAGCGGTACGAACTTCAGCACCGTGGTCACCACCTGGAAGGCGCCGGTGTTGCGCACCCCGCTGAGGTTGATCGCGGCCGGTATCCAGAGCCCGGCCAGCGCGATCAGCACCGAGTACGCCTTGTCGTGCCCTTCGTTGACGAACACCTCGACGTAGCCGACCCACGCCACCGCGATCGCGGCGTTGCCCGCCCACGCGGTGATCCAGTACGACCAGGCGTTGAGGAACCCGGCGAACTCGCCGAACGCCTCCCGCGCGTACACGTACGGCCCGCCGCTCGCCGGGGCCCGCTTCGACAGCGCGCCGAAGGTCAGGGCCAGCGCCAGCGCGCCGAGGGTGACGGCGACGAACGCGACCAGGGCGACGGGGCCGTAGGGGGCGAGCGCGGACGGCAGGGCGAAGACGCCGGTGCCGATGACGCTGCCGATCACCAGGGCGGAGGCGGCGGGCAGACCCAGCGCCGCGCTGGGCGGCGTCCTGGCGCCGCCCGTTTCGGTGGACATGGCTGTGCTCCTTGCGCCGAGGGGGGGCCGGAGTGGGGGTCGGCCGCCGTGGCGACCGGCTCCGGTCCCGATCCTGCTGCGCCCTGGCGATCACGGGGACAGGCCCAGAGGTCCCCGTCCGGTGCCGGAGGTCCCTGCTGGCGGAGCCGGTCGGCCCGTGGCCCGCGGCGGTGGCCGGACGCACGCTGAGGATGAGGAGCCCCATGGCGTCGAGGAGGACACCGTGCATCCAAGCCCCTACGTCGTGAGCGATGTGATGACGCAGACCGTCGTCGCCGTCGGCCGCGACGCTTCGTTCAAGGACATCGTCAGGCTCATGGAGCAGTGGAAGGTCAGCGCGCTGCCGGTGCTGGCGGGCGAGGGCCGGGTCATCGGCGTCGTCTCCGAGGCCGACCTGCTGCCGAAGGAGGAGTTCCGGGACAGCGACCCGGACCGGTTCACGCAGTTGGAGCGGCTGGGCGACCTGGCCAAGGCGGGCGCGCTGACCGCCGGGGAGCTGATGACCAGCCCCGCGGTCACGGTGCACGCCAGCGCCTCGCTCGCCGAGGCGGCCCGCATCATGGCGCAGCGCAGGGTCAAGCGGCTGCCCGTGGTCGGCGAGACGGGTCTGCTGGAGGGCCTGGTCAGCCGCGCCGACCTGCTCAAGGTGTTCCTGCGGCCGGACGAGGAGATCGCCGACGAGGTGCGCCGCGAGATCGTCTCGTCGGTCTTCCGCGCCTCCCCGGAGCCGTTGTCGGTGGAGGTCGTCGACGGCCGGGTCACCCTCACCGGCACGGTCCGCGACACCTCCCTGGTCCCGGTGGCCGCCCGGCTGATCCGCGCCGTCGAGGGCGTGGTGGACGTGGAGTGCCACCTCACCGGACCCGCGCCCCGGTAAGCGGCCAGGTAGCCAGGCAGGAGCGAAGGGCCCGCACGCGCCCCGTGCGGGCCCTTCACCCGTCCCGGCCGTCCGGCTCAGCCGAGCATCCGCTTCCGCCACTGCGGCTCCACCAGCGCCCACTCCGTCTCCCACTGCCCCACGCTGCGCCGCTCCAGCCCGCGCAGGGCCAGGCGGCCCCCGGCCAGTACCAGCGCGGTGATCGCGATGCCGGAGAGCACGCCGAGCAGGACGGCCTGCCGCTGGGCCTGGGCGCCGTCCACCGGTTCGGGGATCAGCTTGCCCCGGTCGTCGGTCCACACGGGCACGGACGTGCCCACGGCGACGCCCGCGTCGATCCAGGCCGCCCCGGTGCGGGTGGCGCCGTCGCCGTCGCTCCAGCGCACCTTGGCCCAGGCGCCGCTGCCGTACGACTCCACGACGCCGTTCTCCGAGTCGGCGAGTGGGATCTCCGTGACGACGGCCTGGACGCGCTGGGCCGCCGAGCGGCTCGCGGCGAGGCTGTCCGCCGTGGCCGCCTCCGCGACCCAGCCGCCGAGCACGCCGCCCAGCAGGGCGCACGCCCAGACGGCGAGCACGAACCACGCCTCGGCGCGGTCGCTGCGGCGCCGCAGTTCGTTGCGCCGCCACCGCCACAGCCACAGCCGCCTGACCCTGGTGCGGCGTCCCTCTTCCATGGCCGTTCCCCCTCTCCCGGTCAGACGGCCGGGCGGTCGCCGGGTGCCGGATCGGGCGCGGGGTGCGAAGAGCCGTACATGATTCCTCCAGGACACGGGCTGGTACGAGGGTTATGGGGGCGGCGGGACGGTTCAGCCGGGTACGCCGCTGCCGTACGGGGCGTACAGGTCGAGCAGTCGGGTGCGGGTGGCGTACAGGCGGTGGGCGAGCACCCGGCCGATCCAGAGCGCGACCGCCTCCCCCATGGCGGGGTCGGTGGCGCACATCCGCCGGGCCGCCCCGGCGTCGAACTCGTAGGCGCGCACCGGGCCCACGGCCTGGGCGCCGAGTTGCCACAGGTAGGGCGGGAACAGCCAGGACCAGCCGACGAGTTCGCCGAAGCCGACGGACTCGACGACGACCGGACGGCGGCCGGGTACCCGGACGTCCAGGGCGATGGTCCCGGACCGGATGATCCAGAAGTGGTCGGCGCGGGACCCCTCGTCGAAGAGGCGGGTGCCCGAGGGGATGTCGACCTCGCGGGCGGCGGCCATGAGCCTGCCGCGGTACTCGGTGGGCAGCGTCCTGGTGAGTCGGGGTGTGATCGTGGTGGTCGTCATGGCGGCGCCTCCTCACACGGGCCGACGGTTTCGCCGGAGGGGCACGACAGCCGGGCCCCTGATTCCAGACTCGGCCGCGCGGCGGACGCCCGGCTTGGGCCGAGTGGCCCCGACCGGGGGTCCCGGTCGGGCACTGTCGACGACCGCGGAACGCCCCACGCCCCGGACGCCCGTGTCCACCCCGGCGCGGCCGGATGGTCAGGGAAGGACCGAATGTGACGTGGTTCGGGCAGTGCGAGAACAGAAGCCGACATGCACGCACGGTTGCGTCCCGGGTGCGCTGTGATGACCGCGAACGGTAAGGAAGGGGGGAATCGGACGTGAGCGCTTTGGACCAAAGGCCGAACAGTCCGGAGACCACCGCGGTCCGGGCGCGCTGCCGCTGCGGTGGGACAGGGCTCGGCGGCGGCACGTCGGTCGCCGAGGAACGGTTCCGTGGGCTGCTTGAGGCGGCACCGGACGCGATGGTCATCGTCGACGACACCGGGACGATCCGGCTCGTCAACGCGCAGACGGAGGCCCTGTTCGGCTTCCGCCGCGAGGAGTTGCTCGGCCGCCCGGTCGAGGTGCTGGTGCCGCGGCGGTTCCGCGACCACCACACCCGGCACCGCGACGACTACACCGCCAACCGGCAGGTGCGGCCGATGGGCGCCGGACTGGAACTGCACGGGGTGCGCAAGGACGGCACCGAGTTCCCGGTGGAGATCAGCCTCAGCCCGCTGGAGACGGCGGACGGGCTGCTGGTGTCGGCCGCCGTCCGCGACGTCAGCGACCGCAAGCGCGCCGAGGCCGAGCTGACCGAACTGTACGAGCAGCAGCGGCACATCGCGCTGACCCTGCAACGGAGTCTGATGGGCACCCCGCCCGCCATCCCCGGCCTCGCGACGGCCAGCCGCTACCAACCCGCCACCCAGGGCGCGGGCGTGGGCGGCGACTGGTTCGACCTGATACCGCTGGGCGCGGGCCGGGTCGGTGTCCTGATGGGCGACGTGATGGGCCGCGGCCTGGAGGCCGCCGCGGTGATGGGCCAGCTCAGGTCGGCCGCGCACGCCCTGGCCAAGACCGGGATGCAGCCACGGCAGTTGATGCAGGCGTTGGACACGTGCGTCGCCGACCTGGACGTGCCCGACCAGCTCGTGACCTGCTGCTACCTGGTCATCGCCCCGGACACCAACACGGTGACGGTCTGTTCGGCCGGTCATCTGCCGACCCTGGTGGCCGGTCCGGGCGGCCGGGTGTACCAGCTCACCGCGCCGGTGAACGCGCCGCTGGGCGTCGGGAACATCATCTACGAGCAGACCCGCGCGGAGGTCCCGCCGGGGGCGACGCTGGTGCTCTACACCGACGGTCTGATCGAGACGCCCGGCAGCGACATCGAGGGCCGGATCGGTGAACTCACCGGCGTGCTCGACGAGTTCTTCACCGACAGCCCCACGGTCCGGCTCGAAGCGGTCGCGGACCACGTGCTGGCCGTGATGGTGCCCAACGCCGAGAGCCACAACGACGACGTGACCCTGCTGCTCGCCCAGCTCCCGGCGGCGCCGGTCGACTCGGCGGTCACGGACCTGCCCGCGGTGCCGTCCTCGGTGCCCGAGGGGCGGGCCTTCCTCCACAAGACGCTGAGCGCGTGGGACTGCACGGCGAAGGCGGACGACGCCCTGCTGCTGCTCTCGGAGATCCTCACCAACGCCGTGCAGCACGCCGAGGGCCCCATCGGGCTGCGGGCGTGCCGGTCCCTGACCGAACTCACCGTGGAGGTGGCCGACCTCAGTTCGCACCTGCCGCAGCCCCGGCTCGCGGAGAAGGACGCGGAGTCGGGGCGGGGCCTGCTGCTGGTGCGCAGCCTCGCCGACAGTTGGGGCGTCCGGCCGACCGACGAGGGGAAGACGACGTGGTTCACCCTGAGGCTGTGAGCGCGGTCAGTCCTCGCCGACCAGGTCGAGGCCGCGGGTGGTGCGCAGCGCGATCTCCGGGACCGGCCACTTCCGGGTGAGCCGCTGCGACACGTCCCGCCACCAGGGGCGTACGGGGAGGTCGCCGCCGGGTTCGAAGGGCTGGCCCGGGACGGGTACGGCGACGGCCTGGCCGACCGCCTCGGCCGCGGCGAGCGTCCACTCGCCCGGCTCGGCCCAGGGGTGCAGGGAGAGGTTGAAGGTGCCCCAGTGGATGGGCAGCAGGACGCCGCCCGGCTGGCCCTGTTGCAGGTCGAGGTGGCTTTGCACGCCCTGGGAGGGGTTCATGTGGATGTCGGGCCACGAGCCGGGCTCGGGTCCGTCCTCCGCCGCCCGGTCGCGGGGCCAGTAGTCGCTGTACGCGCCGATCTGGATCATCGTGGCGTCGAACGGCCCGTGGGCCGCGCCTATGTCGGTGAAGCCGTCGAAGTAGCCGGTGTCGCCGCTGTGGTAGATCCGGTGCCGCTCGCCCGTGACGACCCAGGACGCCCACAGGGTGTGCTGGGTGTTGCGCAGGCCCCGGCCGCAGAAGTGGCGGGCCGGGGTGGCGGTCAGGGTGAGGGAGCCGACCCGGGTCTCCTCGTGCCAGTCCAGCTCGCGCAGCCGGTCCGCGGAGACGCCCCAGTGCTCCAGGTGGGCGCCGACGCCGAGCGGCACCGCGAAGACGGTGTCGGTACCGGCGAGCGCCCTGATCGTGGGCAGGTCGAGGTGGTCGTAGTGGTCGTGCGAGATGACGACGACGTCGACCGGGCCGAGCGCGGCCAGCGGCAGCGGCGCCGGGTGCAGCCGCTTGGGCCCGACGAAGGGGAACGGCGAGCAGCGCTGGCCCCACACCGGGTCGAAGAGGACCCGCTGTCCGTCGATCTCCGCGAGGACGCTGGAGTGGCCCATCCAGGTCAGCCGCAGTCCGCTGGCGGGCGGCCGGGCGATGTCGGCGAGCGTGGTGGCGTGCACCGGGACGCCGCCCCTCGGGGAGCGGCGGGAGCGCTCGTCCTTGTCGAAGAAGATCTTGGCGAACTCCACCGCCGAGCCCGAGGGCCGGGTCCGGGCGGGCGGACCCGGGTTCTGGAAGACGCCGTCCTTGAAGTGCGGGGATCTGCGGATGCGCGCCATGCGCTCACCGCTGGGGTCCGCGCCGAAGGCCACGGGCCGCAGCGAGCGGAGCCCGGAGCGCAGGGAACGGGAACCGGCCACGGTACCTCCAGGTGGAGTCGGTGAGTCCTCCCATTATGGTCGGCTGGCGCGGTGGCGCGTTGACATCCCCGGGAACCCGTTCGAATACTGACCGGCGATTCAGTAGCGTTCCGTCGTCCCCCTGGAGTCCGTATGCCGACCGCCGCCGCCCCGGCCGCTCCCCTGCTCTCCCTCACCTGGACCGACCACGTCACCGGCCGCCGGGGCTTCCTGGTCGTCGACCGGCTGGTGCGGGGCGTGGCCAGCGGCGGACTGCGGATGCGGGCGGGCTGCACGCTGGAGGAGGTGACCGGCCTGGCCCGCGGCATGACCGTGAAGGAGGCGCTGCACTACGACCCCGGGAACCGCTACGTCCCGCTGGGCGGCGCGAAGGGCGGCATCGACTGCGACCCGCGCGACCCGGCGGCGTACGGGGTGCTGGTGCGGTACCTGCGGGCGATGCGGCCGTACGTCGAGAGCTGCTGGACGACGGGTGAGGACCTCGGCCTCAGCCAGGATCTCGTGGACCGGGCCGCCGCCGAGGCGGGGCTGGTCTCCTCGGTGCAGGCCGTGTACCCGCTGCTGGACGACGAGGCCGCCGCCCGGCGTCGGCTCGCCGACGCCTTCGCCCTGGAGGTGGACGGCATCGGCCTGGACGAGCTGGTGGGCGGCTGCGGGGTGGCCGAATCGGCGCTGGTGGCGCTGGACCGGGCCGGGGTGCCGTACGCGGGGACCCCGGTCGCCGTGCAGGGCCTGGGCACGATGGGCGGCGCGACCGCCCGCTTCCTCGCCCGCGCGGGGCTGCGCGTGGTGGCCGTCGCCGACGTCAAGGGCACCATCGCCAACCCGGCGGGCCTGGACGTGGAGGCGCTGCTCGCCGCGCGGGACGGGTACGGCACGGTGGACCGGGCTGCGCTGCGCGCCGCTGACCGGGAGCTGCCGGGGGACGCCTGGCTGACGGCGGGGGCGGAGGTGCTGGTGCCCGCGGCGGCGTCGTACGTGATCGACACCGCCAACCAGGCCCGGATCACCGCCCGCTGGGTCGTGGAGGCCGCCAACATGCCCGTCCTGCCGGAGGCGGAGCGGCTGCTGACCGCGCGCGGGGTGACGGTGCTGCCGGACGTGGTGGTCAACTCCGGTACCAACGCCTGGTGGTGGTGGACCCTGTTCGGGGACGTCGGTGCCGACGCGGCTGAGGCGTTCGCGCACACCCGCCGCGCCATGCGCGCCCTGGTCACCACCGTCCTCGCGCGCGCCGACGCGGACGGCACGACGCCCCGTGCCGCCGCGCACGCCCTGGCCGCCGACCGGCTGCCGGTGATCGCGGAGCGGTTCGGTTGGTACCGCTGACGGGAGTTCGACGACAGGCTCTAGGGTGATCCGCGTGGCGAGGGTGCGGTTGAGTGTGGCGGAGCGGCGGGCCGAGCTGCTGACGGCGGCGGTGGAGCAGATCGAGGCGCGCGGGGTCGCGGCGGTACGGATCTCCGACGTGGCCTCGGCGCTCGGGGTGAGCAACGCGCTGGTGCTCTACCACTTCGCGTCCAAGGAGAAGCTCGTCGCCGCCGCCTTCGCGCACGCCGCCGAGGGCGACCTCGCACACCTGCGCGGGCTGCTCGGCCGCCGTACGACGGCGCTGCGCCGACTGCGCTCGGCGGTGCGCTGGTACGCCCCCACCGGCACCGCCAAGGGCTGGCGGCTGTGGATCGAGGGCTGGGCGGCGGCGCCCCGCGAACCCGCCCTCCAGGAGGTCACCCGGGAGCTGGACCGGCGGTGGAAGTCCGCCCTCGCCGAGGTGATCGCCGAGGGCGTGGCCGCGGGCGAGTTCCGGTGCCCGGACCCGGCCGCCACCGCGCTGCGGCTGACCGCGCTACTCGACGGCCTCGCGGTGCAGTTGACGGCGTACCCGGGCGCCGTCTCCCGCGCGCGGGCCCAGGAGTGGGTGGACGAGGCGCTCGCGCGGGAGCTGGGGCTGGCGGCCGGGGAGGGCTGAGGCGCGCCCCGGTTCAGGCCACGGACGCGATCCGGGTCCTGATGTCGTCCGGGGAGAGCGTGCCCTTGGCGGTGACGTGGTCGCCGGAGGACTCGCCGCGCAGTCGGCGGCCGATCCACGGCACCAGGTACTCGCGCGCCCAGTGCACGTCGTCGCGGCGGATCTCCAGGGTGCCGCGCGGCGGCAGCGGCGGCCAGGGCTGGTCCGGGTCGGCCGGGACCGGCAGGCCGAGGACCTGCCCGGCGCGCAGCGCCACGCGCGTGTGCCCCTCGGGGGACAGGTGCAGCCGGTCGTGGTCCCAGGCCCGGCGGTCCTGGACGGACCTCAGGGACCACAGGTCGAGGACGGGGCAGCCGTACCGGTCCGCGATGGCGCGCACATGTCCGTTGTAGGTGGCGATCTTGCCGCGCAGGTGCTTGAGGACGGGCACGCCCCGGGTGTCGAACCCGGTGGTCACCATCACCGTGCCCGCTACGGCGGTCAGCCGGGCGACCGCCTCCTCGAACCGTTCGGCGACCTCGTCGGGGTCGGTGCCGGGCCGCAGGATGTCGTTGCCGCCCGCGCAGAAGGACACGAGGTCCGGGGCGAGTTCGACGGCGCGCGGTACCTGGTCGGCCACGATCTGGTCGAGGAGCTTCCCGCGCACGGCGAGGTTGGTGTACCGGAAGTCGCCCTCGGGACGCCGGTCCGCGAGCAGCACCGCGAACCGGTCGGCCCAGCCGACGAACGCCCCGTCGGGGCCGGGGTCGCCGACGCCTTCGGTGAAGCTGTCCCCCACCGCCACGTGCGACCCGATCACTGATCTGCTGTCATTCTTCGAATCGTCTGCCACATCGGCCCATCTTTCCCCGTCGATTGTGACCTACGCGACCGTAGGAAAGGGTTGACGGGCGGTGAGATAAGCCACTGCCAAAACCTTGGTCAATTGCGGAATACGCCGACGGCCGGACCCGTGCGTGGGGTCCGGCCGTCGGCGCGGTCGCGGGGCTGGCGTCAGCCGATGGAGACGCCGTGCGAGCGGAGGTAGGCCACCGGGTCGATGTCGGAGCCGTAGTCGGGCGTGGTGCGGATCTCGAAGTGCAGGTGCGGGCCGGTCGAGTTGCCGGTGGAGCCGGACAGGCCGATCTGCTGGCCGCCGGTCACGGTCTGGCCGCTGGAGACGGACAGCGAGGACAGGTGCGCGTACTGGGCGTAGTAGCCGTCGTTCAGCTTGATGACGACCTGGTTGCCGTACGCACCGGCCCAGCCCGCGGAGACGACGGTGCCGGGGCCGACGGACTTCAGCGTGGTGCCGGTGGCGGCGGCGAAGTCGACGCCGGTGTGGTAGCCGCTGGACCACATGCTGCCCGCCACCTTGTAGCCGGTGCCGACGGCGGCGCCGTCGACGGGGGCGCTGTAGCCCGAAGCGGCGGTGGTCGTGGCGGTGCTGGCGGACGACTGCGAGGACTCGGCGGCGGACGACTTGGAGGACTGCGTCGACTGCTTCGGCTTCGCGGGCTGGGCGGGCTTGGCGGCCTTCGGGGCGGACTGCTTCTTGGCCTCACCCTGCTTGGTCTCGCCCTGCGCCGCGGCCTTCTGGCCGATGCTGAGCTTCAGCCCGGGGTGGATCAGCGAGGGGTCGTCGCCGACCGCCGCGCGGTTGTCCGCGTAGAGCTTCTTCCAGCCGCCGTCGACGTTCTGCTCGTCAGCGATCTTCGAAAGGTAGTCGCCGGCACGGACGGAATAGGTCCGCACGCCCGACTTCTCGGCGGTGGACTTCTTCTCGGCGGCCGACTTCTGCGCCGCGGGGGCGGAGTGGACGGCCTTTTCCGAAACGGACTGCGGGGTGGCGGCGTTGGCGCTGGCGGCCCCCATCAGGGGCAGGGCGAGCGCGGCGCCACCGGTACCGGCCACGGCGATGGAGCGGGCGATACGCAGGGACTTGGGACGGCGGTGCTTACCCTTGGCGGGCATGGCGAATTCCTCTCCTGCGCCTGCGAGGTGAGCTGTCGGGTGCGGACTGGAGATGTCCGGCCGCACCGAGGTGCGGCTGTACCCCAAGCCTGTTCCGGGAACCGGAACAGGCGGTCTACCTGTGGGTCCCCCGCTCCTGCCGGGTGCACGGGTCAGTTTGCGCGGAGTCCGGACGGCGGCAGGATTCGGCGTTCCGTCCGGGATCGGTGTGGAACGTAAGCGAGCAAGACGCAAACGGACAAGCGAGAGGTTCCACCCGAACGCCTTTTTCTTGATCCCTTACGGGAATTACCGGTCACCCTGAGTTGTTCCGAGCGGTGACGCTTTCCCTAAAAGCCCTTGAAAAAGCCCCTGATTACGTGAACATGACGGGCGACGGACGGTCACCGCTATGACGCTGCTCACGTGCCGGATTTCCAGCGTGCCGAATTCCGGAGCGAGTTGGAATGGAAGCGATTAATCCGGACAGATGACTCAGATGCGACGCAGTCGGAGAACTGCCGCATCAAGGTCACCGCGCAGCCCCAGCCGTATCCCGTGGTGCAGCAGCACGGCACCTCGGTGGATTTCGCCCGTTTCAGGGCATTCATAGGAGCTTGCCGGGTCCAGTCCGCGCAGCCGGAGCGCGGGGACCGGCTCGCCGTGGTGCTGCGCCTGGAGGCAGGCGAGGACGACCGTCTCGGCACCGCGCACGTACTGCACCGCGCTCAGCCCGCCCCGCGGCGGGCGCAGCCGGTAGAGGTCCCCGCGCTGCACCAGCGGCCGGATCTCCCGGTACAGCTCCACCCAGTCGCGGGCCTCGGCCAGCTCCGCCTCGCTCCAGCGGGTCAGGTCGCCGCCGATCCCCAGCACCCCGGCCATGGCGCTCACGAACCGGAAGCGCAGCGGGCTGACCCGCCCGTTGAGCTGCTCGTTGGGGCTGTCGGTCACCCAGGCGGCCATCACGCGCGCGGGGTGGAGCTGGCTGAAGCCGTGCTGGATGGCGAGCCGGTCGAGGGGGTCGGTGTTGTCGGAGGTCCACACCTGGTCCGTACGGCTCAGCACCCCCAGGTCGATCCGGCCGCCGCCGCCCGAGCAGGACTCGAAGGCGACGCCGGGGTGGGCCGCCCGCAGCCGGTCGAGCAGCGCGTACACGGCCCGTACGTGATCCACCCAGAGCCGCTGCGGGTAGGGCTCGCCGGGCCATCCGGCGTCGGTGAAGCAGCGGTTGAAGTCCCACTTCACGTAGTCGATGGGCGCGCTCGACAGCAGGGCGTCCAGGCGCTCCCACAGGTACTCCTGGACGTCCTCGCGGGCGACGTTGAGTACGAGTTGATTGCGAAACTCTGTCCGCTTACGTCCTGGTTGGTACTGCACCCAGTCCGGGTGCGCCCGGTACAGGTCGCTGTCCGGGTTGACCATCTCCGGTTCGACCCAGATGCCGAACCGCATCCCCAGCGCCCGCACGTCCTCGGCGAGCGGCGCCAGCCCCTTCGGGAAGCGGTCAGGGTTGGGCGTCCAGTCACCGAGCCCGGCGTGGTCGCCGGTGCGGGAGCCGAACCAGCCGTCGTCGACGACGAACAGCTCGACGCCGATCGCCGCCGCCCGCCGGGCCAGCGCCCGCTGCTGGTCCTCGGAGATGCCGAACCCGGTCGCCTCCCAGGAGTTGAACAGCACCGGCCGGTCCTGGTCGGCGTCGGGGATGACGTACGCCCGCTGGTAGCGGTGCCAGGCCGGCTGGCGCCGCCGAAGCCGCCGTCGCTCCACAGCCCGGCGAGGACGGGGCTCGTGTAGGACTCCCCCGCGGCCAGCCGCAGCAGTCCGGAGTCGTCGTGTCCGGCGCCGCCGGTGATCTGCACGCGCGCGTCGGGCAACTGGGCGACGCCGATCCGCCAGGAGCCCGACCAGGCGAGGGCGCAGCCGTACACCTCGCCGCGCTCCTCGGTGGCGTCGGTGTCCAGGGCGACCCAGGGCAGGTGCTGGTGGCCGGTGTGGCCGCGGCGGCTGCCGATGACCTTCTCGCCGTAGGTGAGCGGGGCTGCGGTGAGCCGGGACTCGGCGGCCCAGCGGCCGTGCAACTGGCTCAGCCGCCAGCCGTCGCGCTCCGGGAGCGTGAAGACGGCGGAGTCCGCGCGCAGCAGCTCCACGTCGGCGTCCCCGGCGTTGTCGACGGTGACCCAGCGCTCGACCACGTCGTGCCGGACGCGGTAGTGCAGGGTGACGGTCAGCCCGCCGTCCCGGAAGCGCAGCCGTACGCCGTCGGGGTCGGCCTCGTGGCCCTCGTAGGACCACTCGGTGCCGCGCCGCCCGTCGCCGGTGCGCACGGACAGGGCGGGGCGGGTGAAGCGGGGGCCGCCCTCGACGGGGTACTCCTCGCGGCCGTCGAGCCGGGACTCGAAGGGCCAGTGGTCCGGCAGCGGGCGCGCGGCGAGCGCCTCGGCGTCGGCGAGGGCGATGCGCGGGCCCCAGTGCAGGTGCAGCAGCTCGTCGGCGTCGGTGAGGTGGACGGCGTAACTGCTCGCGGGCCCGGACAGCAGCCACGTACGGCCGTTCTCGGCGATCTCCACCGGCACTGGACCCACCCACCCCACAGATCCCGACAGCAACGCCCAACGCCCAACATCATCAACCGTTTCCCTCCGGGAGGGCAACGCCTGTGGACGGTCGCGGCGACTCCCTGTGGACAACTCATTGCCCAGGGAATCCATGTCGTATGGTCAAGGGCGTACCCGTCGGCGATCGGCGCCGCCGGGGCCGATGGGAGGGAGCCCCCGTGACGCAGCAGGTCCCGTCGACCGAGCCCGAACTGGCTGGCGTGCGCAACTTCCGTGACGTGGGCGGACTGCCGACCGTGGACGGCCGCCGGGTGCGGCACGGCGTGCTGTTCCGCAGCGGCCACCTGGCGCACGCGACCGACGAGGACGCCGCGTTCCTCGCCTCCCTGGGCCTGCACACGGTCTTCGACTTCCGCAACGCCGCCGACCAGAAGCTGGAGGGCCCGGACGTCGAGCTGCCCGGCGTGCGGAACGTGAACCTGCCGCTGTCGGACCCGGCGGACGGCGCCGAGTTCTGGAAGATGGTCCGCGACGGCGACCTGGAGCAACTGCGCTCGGTGCTCGCCGACGGCAAGGCGGCGAACCGCATGATCGCGTCCTACCGCATGATCATCAAGGAGCGCACCGCCGAGCACTCCCGGGTGCTGCACGCCCTGGCCGAGGACAGCGTGCCCGCGCTGATGCACTGCGCCGCGGGCAAGGACCGCGCGGGGCTGTCGATCGCGGTGACGCTGCTCGCCCTGGGCGTGGAGCGCGAGGCGATCCTCGCGGACTACCTGGAGTCCAACGCCACCCACCGCCGCTACAAGGTGCACCGCAGCGGCAGCGCGTCCTCGGCCTACTCGCCCGAGGTGATGGAGCTGCTCAGCCCGCTCTTCGACGCCCGCGCGGAGTACCTGTCGGCGGCCTTCGACACCATCGAGGAGACCTGGGGCGGCGTCGACGCCTACCTCCACGGCGGCCTCGGCGTCACCCCCGAGGTCCGCGACCGGCTGCGCGACCGCCTCCTCGACTGAGACCGACCGGCCGCGCCCCCTGTCCGGCTATTTGGCCCCCACCTCGAAGAGCAGGTACAGGAACGCCGCGAACAGGTGGCCCGCCACCACATAGATGAACAGCCGGAACCAGATGCCCCGCGGCAGCTTCTGCTCTATGTCCCTCTGGTCTGTGTCTCTGTCACTCATCGGGGTCTCCGGGGGTGGGGCCGAGGCACAGGGTGGCCGTCGGGCTCTGCAGAAGAGTGTGCACGAACAACAGATCGACTCCGGTGCCGGTCCCGGCCGCGAGCCGGTGCGGGGTGAGGGAGTCGAAGTGGGCGCTGTCCCCCGGGCCGAGGCGGTGCGCGGTGTCCCCGAGCCGCAGGCGGAGCTGGCCGCGCAGCACGTACAGCCACTCCTCGCCGGGGTGCACCCGCACCACGTCGCCCTGCGAGCCGTACGGCACGTGCACGCGCAGCGCCTGCATCCCGCGCCCGGCGGCGCCCGCCTGCCAGTAGGTCCAGCCGCCCGCGCGGGTCGGCTCGGTCTCCGCGCCGCGCAGGACGGCGTCGCGGTCGCCGACCGTCTCACCGAGCAGTTCGGAGACGGTCGTACCGTAGATGCGGGCCAGCGCGAGCAGCATCGGCAGGGAAGGCTGGCGCTGCCCGGTCTCCAGCCGGGAGAGGTGGGCGGGCGACAGGCCCGCCGAGCGGGCCGCGGCCTCCAGGGTGAGGGCGGCCCGGCGGCGCAGCGCGCGGAGCTGGGGTGCGACGGTGGGCGGCAGGGCCTCGGGTCCTTCGGAGGCCGCCGCGTCTTCCGGTGAGCGCATGACTCCATTGAGCCGCACGCTTGCCCCAGAGGCAATTTCTTTGCCTCTGGGGCAAAAACGCCCGTCAGCGGTTGGCCACCGCCTGCTTGACCAGTGTCCTGCCGAACTCCCACACCAGTCCGCCGTCGTGCGCGTCGTCCATCACCGCGGTGAACGCCTCGACGAACCGGTCCACTTCCCGCTCCCCGATGATCAGCGGCGGGATCAGCTTGATCACCTCCAGGTGGTCGCCGGAGACCTGGGTGAGGATGCGGTGCCGCTGGAGCAGCGGGACGACCACCATCTGCGCGAAGAGTCCCTTGCGGGCGGCCTGGAGCATGTGCCAGCGGGTGCGCAGCCTCAGTGAGCTGGGCCTGCCGAACTCGATGCCGATCATCAGGCCCCGGCCGCGCACGTCCGCGAGCAGCTCGTACCGGTCGATCAGCGCGGCGAGCCGGGTGCGCAGCAGGTCGCCGGTGGCGCGGACGGCGGCGACGGTCTGCTCCCGCTCCATGACCGACAGCACCGCGAGGCCCGCGGCCATGGCCTGGGCGTTGCCGCCGAAGCTGGCCGAGTGGACCAGGACGCGGTCCATGGAGGAGTAGACCTTCTTGAAGATCCAGTCCTTGCCGAGCGTGGCGCCGACCGGTACGTAGCCGCCGGAGAGGGCCTTGGCGACGCAGACCAGGTCGGGTTCGACGCCGTCCTCGTGCTGGTAGGCGTAGAAGTCGCCGGTGCGGCCGAGGCCGGTCTGCACCTCGTCCGCGATGAGCAGCGCCTTGTGCCGGTGCAGCAGTTCCTGGGCGGCGCGGAGATAGCCGGGCGGCGCCTCGTGGACGCCCTTGCCCTGGATCGGCTCGACGATCAGCGCGGCGACGTCGCCGCGCCGCAGCTCGCGGGCGAGGGCGTCGAGGTCGCCGAGGGGGACGGGGGTGTCGGGCAGCAGCGGGGCGAAGCCGTCGCGGAAGCCGGACTCGCCGTTGACGGAGAGGGAGCCGGTCGTCAGCCCGTGGAAGGCGTGGACGCAGTACAGGATCCTCGGTCTGCCGGTGGCGTAGCGGGCGAACTTCAGCGCGGTCTCGACCGCCTCGGTGCCGCTGTTGCCGAAGAACACCCGGTCCAGGTGCGGGCTGTGGGCGAGCAGCCGCTCCGCGAGCAGTCCGGGCAGCGGCTGGCAGTCGAAGCGGGTGAGGTCGGCGAGGGAGGCGTCGAGGACGTCGTGCAGCGCCTTGCGGACGACGGGGTGGTGGCGGCCCAGGCCCATCACCCCGAACCCGGCGAGCATGTCCAGGTAGTCGTTGCCGTCCGTGTCCCAGAAGTAGGCGCCCTCGGCCCGCTCGTAGACCTTGTCGAAGCCGATGGTGTGCAACATGCGCGGCAACTGGTGGTTGAGGTGCCGGGCGTGCAGGTCGTAGCGCTCGGCGCCGCGTTCGGCCAGCAGGGCGCCGAGGTCGAAGTCCGCGCCCGGCGCCGGGCCCGACGGGGACGGCACCGGCACGGACGGCTGGGGCGCGGATTCCGCGGTCGTCATTCAGTCTTCCCCTCGAACGGCGTCTACTCCCCGAACGACGTCTACCCCTCGCACGGTTCCGGGCTCACCCTCGGACGGCACGCGTCCGCCTCCGGACGCGGCCCCTCCACCTCCGGCCGCGGCCCGACCACCACCGACCGCGCCCGGTCCCCTGCCGGACCCGGCCCGGTCACCACCGGAGGCCGTCCGGCCACCACCCGACGCGGCCCGACCGCCACCGGCCGCCGTCCGGCCACCACCAGAGGCGTTACGCCCGCCCCCAGGCGGCACCCGGCCGCCCCCAGACGGCACCCGACCGCCACCAGACGGCACCTGGCCACCACCGGGCGGCACGCGACCACCCCCGGGGGGCACCCGATCGCCGTCGTCGCCCCCGGCCCGCTCCCGCGTCACCGCCAGGCTCGCGCTGACGCGCCCGGCGATCTCGACCGGGGTCAGTCCGATGTCGGCGAGCACCTCGCCGCGCTTGGCGTGGGTGAGGAACTGTTCCGGGATGCCGAAGCGCCGTACGGGGACGTCGACGTCCGCGTCACGCAGCGCCAGCTCCACCGCCGCGCCCACCCCGGCGGCGCGGCTGTTGTCCTCGACGACCGCGGCCAGCCGGTGGCGGGCGGCGAGCCCCGGCAGCGCCGGGTCGACGGGCTTGACCCAGCGCGGGTCGACGACCGTGCAGCCGATGCCCCGGGCCTCCAGCAGCTCCGCGGCCTGGAGGCAGACCGGCGCCATCACGCCCACGGCGACCAGCAGCACCTGAGGCGCCTCGGCCCGGTGCAGCACGTCCACGCCGCCGACCCGGTCGACGGCCGGGATCTGGGGGCCGACGTTCTCCTTGGGGAAGCGGACCAGCGTCGGCGCGTCGTCCACGGCGACCGCCTCCCGTAGCTGGGCGCGGAGCTGGTCGGCGTCGCGGGGCGCGGCGATCCGCAGTCCGGGGACGACCTGGAGGACCGACAGGTCCCACATCCCGTTGTGCGAGGCACCGTCGACGCCGGTCACCCCGGCCCGGTCGAGCACGAACGTCACCCCGCAGCGGTGCAACGCCACGTCCATCAGGAGTTGGTCGAAGGCCCGGTTGAGGAAGGTGGCGTAGACGGCGACGACGGGGTGCAGTCCGCCCGTCGCCAGCCCCGCCGCCGAGACCGCCGCGTGCTGCTCCGCGATGCCGACGTCGTAGACCCGGTCGGGGAACCGCTCCGCGAACGCGCCGAGCCCGACGGGGTGCAGCATCGCCGCGGTGATCGCCACCACGTCCGCGCGCTCCTCCCCGATGCGGACGATCTCCTCGCCGAACACGGACGTCCACGACGGCCCCCCGGACGGGGTGAGCGGCGCGCAGGTCAGGGGGTCCATCACGCCGACGGTGTGGAAGTGGTCCTCCTCGTGCGCGAGGGCGGGTTCGTAGCCGCGGCCCTTCTCGGTGAGGCAGTGCACGAGGACCGGCCCGTGGAAGCGCTTGGCGCGGCGCAGCGCGGACTCCACGGCACGGGTGTCGTGGCCGTCGATCGGGCCGACGTACTTCAGGCCCAGGTCCTCGAACATGCCCTGCGGCGCGAAGGCGTCCTTGAAGCCCTTCTTGGCGCCGTGCAGCGCCTCGTACACCGTGCCGCCGACCACCGGGGTGCGCAGCAGCACCTCCTTGCCCCAGGCCAGGAACTGCTCGTAGCCGTCGGTGGTGCGCAGGGTCGCCAGGTGGTTGGCGAGGCCGCCGATGGTCGGTGAGTAGGAGCGTTCGTTGTCGTTGACGACGATGATCAGCGGCCGGTCCTTGGCGGCGGCGATGTTGTTCAGCGCCTCCCAGGCCATCCCGCCGGTCAGCGCCCCGTCGCCGATGACGGCGACGACGTGGCCCTCCTCGCCCCGCACCTCGCGGGCCTTGGCGAGGCCGTCGGCCCAGCCGAGCGCGGTGGAGGCGTGGCTGTTCTCGATGACGTCGTGCTCGGACTCGGCACGCGAGGGGTAGCCGGACAGGCCGCCCTTGCCGCGCAGCTTGGAGAAGTCCTGACGTCCGGTCAGCAGCTTGTGGACGTAGCTCTGGTGGCCGGTGTCCCACAGGATGCGGTCGACGGGCGACTCGAAGACCCGGTGGAGTGCGATGGTCAGTTCCACCACCCCCAGATTGGGCCCGAGGTGCCCTCCGGTCCTCGCGACCGCGTGGATGAGGAACTCCCTGATCTCCTCGGCCAGTCGGCCGAGCTGCGCCTCGGACAGCGCCTTCAGGTCGCGTGGTCCCCGGATCGTCTCAAGTATGGTCACGCTCGGGCCCCCTCTCGGTCCGTGCCGTGTAGCGTCTAGCGCACCGTCACTTCCGGCTTCCCCGGGACGGTGGGGGCGCCGGACCCGGCGCCGTCCTGTTCCATGCGCTCGGCGATCTTCATCGCCTCTTCGATGAGCGTCTCGACGATTCTGGACTCGGGGACGGTCTTGACGACCTCGCCCTTCACGAAGATCTGTCCCTTGCCGTTGCCGGAGGCCACGCCGAGGTCGGCCTCCCGGGCCTCACCCGGCCCGTTGACGACACACCCCATGACGGCCACCCGCAGCGGCACCTCCATGCCGTCCAGGCCCGCGGTGACCTCCTCGGCCAGCTTGTAGACGTCGACCTGGGCCCGCCCGCAGGAGGGGCAGGAGACGATCTCCAGCCGCCGTTCCCGCAGCCCCAGCGACTGGAGGATCTGGATGCCGACCTTGACCTCCTCGGCGGGCGGCGCCGACAGGGAGACCCGGATGGTGTCGCCGATCCCCCGGGAGAGCAGCGCGCCGAAGGCTACGGCCGACTTGATCGTCCCCTGGAACGCCGGACCCGCCTCCGTCACCCCCAGGTGCAGCGGGTAGTCGCACTGGGCGGCGAGCTGCTGGTACGCCTCGATCATCACGACCGGGTCGTTGTGCTTGACCGAGATCTTGATGTCCCGGAAGCCGTGCTCCTCGAAGAGGGACGCCTCCCACAGCGCGCTCTCGACCAGGGCCTCGGGGGTCGCCCTGCCGTACTTCTGGAGCAGGCGGCGGTCCAGGGAGCCCGCGTTGACCCCGATCCGGATCGGCGTGCCGTGGTCCTTGGCGGCCCGCGCGATCTCCTTCACCCGGTCGTCGAACTGCTTGATGTTGCCGGGATTGACGCGTACGGCGGCACACCCGGCCTCGATCGCCGCGAACACGTACTTCGGCTGGAAGTGGATGTCCGCGATGACCGGGATCTGCGACTTGCGGGCGATGGTCGCCAGGGCGTCCGCGTCGTCCTGCGTGGGGCAGGCGACGCGGACGATCTGGCAGCCGGAGGCGGTGAGTTCGGCGATCTGCTGGAGGGTGGCGCCGATGTCGGACGTACGCGTCGTCGTCATCGACTGCACCGACACCGGTGCCCCGCCCCCGACGGGCACCGGCCCGACCTGGATGCGCCGCGACACACGCCGCTCGGCGATCGGCCGGACCGGTACCTCGGGGACGCCTAGCGGTACGGCGGTCACGGGGTCACTCCCGGTTCCCGGAGACCGTCTCGCGCATCGCGCGCAGGGACTCCTTCAGCGAGCCCATGGTGGCGAGGACGGCGGTCGGCTCGTAGCCGCAGTGCGCCATGCAGTTGTCGCACCGCGGGTCCTTACCGCGGCCGTACTTGTCCCAGTCGGTCTCCTCGATCAGTTCGCGGTACGTCGGCACGTACCCGTCGCTCATCAGGTAGCAGGGGCGCTGCCAGCCGAAGAGCGAGTAGTTGGGGATGGCCCAGGCCGTGCACGGGAAGTCGACCTTGCCCTCCAGGAAGTCCAGGAAGAGCGGCGAGTGGTTGAGCCGCCACCGGCGGCGGTTGCCGCCCGCGAACGCCTTCTTGAACAGTTCGCGGGTCTGCTCCACGCCGAGGAAGTGCTCCTGGTCGGGCGCCTTCTCGTAGGCGTAGGCGGGCGAGATCATCATCTCGTCGACCTGGAGGTCGTCGTTGAGGAAGTTGAGAACCTCGATGATGGTCTGCGGGGTGTCGGTGTTGAAGAACGTGGAGTTGGTGGTGACCCGGAAGCCGCGCCGCTTGGCCTCCTTGATCGCCGCCACCGCCTCGTCGAACACGCCCTCCTTGGCCACCGACTCGTCGTGCCGCTCGCGCAGCCCGTCGATGTGGACGGCGAACGCGAAGTACGGCGAGGGCGTGAACTTGTCCATCTTCTTGCGCAGCAGCATGGCATTGGTGCACAGGAAGACGTACTTCCGTTTCGCCACCAACTGGCGCACGATCTCGTCGATCTGCGGGTGCATCAAGGGCTCACCACCGGCGATCGACACCATCGGCGCGCCCGACTCCAGCACGGCGCCCACGGCCTGCGCGACCGGCATACGCTGCTTCAGCACGCCCGCAGGATGCTGGATCTTCCCGCAGCCCTCACACTTGAGGTTGCAGGCGAAGAGCGGTTCCAACTCGACGATCAGCGGAAACTTGTCCCGCCTGCGGAGCTTCTGTTCGGCCAAGTATGTAGCGACCTTGATGGACTGGCGCAGCGGCATGGCCATCTGGCTCACCTCCTGGGGAGCAGTGCGGAACGGTGCCATTCGAAAAAAGCGGGAAGTACGGAACGAAGAACGCGGAAAGCCGATATTCCACCGCGCAGGGTGCCGATCCGGACGAGTTCATGTTCCGGAGCGTCCACGACCACCCGGACGGCCGCAACGGGGCGCACGCCCGCGCGGACGGCGCTCAGGAGCGTGGCCGCCGACTCCATGTCGACGGCGATCGCGCCGGTGCCGAGCAGTTCGGCCCGCTCCTGGCCGCGGACCACGTGGTCGGCGCCGGTGAGCGGCCCGGTGTGCACGGTACGGCCGGGTACCGCCCGCCCCAACTCCTTGACCAGCAGCTCGGTGCCGGTGCAGGGGGTGCGCCCGCGCGGGTCCCGGGTCTCCTCGGCGACGACCAGGTCGCCGGGGTGCATCCCGGGCGCGAGCCCCGCGCAGAAGCCGGTGGCGAGCACGGCGGCGTCCCGCAGCGCGGCGCCGGTCAGGGCGCGGGTGACGGAGCGCTCGGCCGCCCTGGGGCCCATGCCGGTGCGCAGCACGGTGACGGGCCCGTCGGCGCCGCTCCGGTCGCCGGTGCGCAGGGCGAACTGCTCGATGCCGAGCGCGCAGGCGATCAGCAGCGGTGCCGGTGCTGGCGGTGCCGCCATCAGCCCCCCTTGGCCGCGGTGCGCGGCTTCAGGACGGCGGGCTCCCCGTACACGTACCGGCCGAGCGCGGTGACCGGGAAGACCTGCCGGTAGAGGTGGTAGTTGATGGAGAAGTCCCACGGGAAGCCGGTGCCCGTGAAGTACGGCTCGTCCCAGGAGCCGTCCTCGCGCTGGGTGGCGGCGAGCCACTCCACGCCCCGTTCGACGGCCTTGGAGTCCTTCTCCCCGGCGGCGAGCAGCGCCATCAGCGCCCACGCGGTCTGCGAGGCGGTGGAGGCACCGCGGCCCCGCCACTCGTTGACGTAGTGGTAGGAGCGCAGGTCCTCGCCCCAGCCGCCGTCCTCGTTCTGCACGCTCTCCAGCCAGCCGACGGCGCGCCGGATCGCCGGGTGCGAGGTGGGGAGTCCGGCGGTGACCAGGGCGGGGACGACGGAGCCGGTGCCGTAGACGTAGTTGACGCCCCAGCGTCCGAACCAGGAGCCGTCCGCCTCCTGTGCGTCGAGGAGCCAGGCGATGCCGCGCCGGGTGCGCGGGTCGTGGGCCAGTCCCTCCACGGCGAGCATCTCCACGACGTGCGCGGTGACGTCCGCCGACGGCGGGTCGATGACCTCGCCGAAGTCGCAGAACGGCAGCCGGTTGGGGAAGGGGCTGGTGTTGTCGACGTCGAACGCGCCCCACGCGCCGTTCTTCGACTGCATCCCCAGGTTCCAGCGCACCCCGCGCCCGATGGCCTTCTCCACCCGCTCCGGGTCGTGGTGCCGGACCCGGCGCAGCGCGAGGACCACCTCGGCGGTGTCGTCGATGTCGGGGTAGTTGTCGTTGTGGAACTCGAACGCCCAGCCGCCGGGCGGCAGTCCGGGTCGCCGCACCGACCAGTCGCCGGGCCGCACGATCTGCTCGCCGAGCATCCAGTCGGCGGCCTTGACCAGCGCCGGGTGGTCGGCGGGGACGCCCGCGTCGGCGAGCGCGATGGTGGCGAGGCAGGTGTCCCAGACCGGGGACTGGCACGCCTCGATCATCCGGGCGCCGTCCTCACGCCAGACGGCGAACCGGTCCAGCGACTCCAGCCCGGCGCGCATCACGGGGTGCTTGAGGTCGTAGCCGAGCAGGTGCAGGGCGATGACCGAGTAGACCGCGGGGGGCTGGATGCCGCCCCAGCAGCCGTCGTTCTCCTGCCGTTCGATGATCCAGCGGGCGGCGCTGTTCAGCGCGGCCCGGCGCAGTCGGCGCGGGGCGACCTTCCGGAAGGCGTGCAGGGCCTTGTCGATGCGCTGGAAGGCGCCGTCCCAGGTGGTGGCGGGGGCGAGCGGCCGGTGCGGGTTGGGGTTGGCGGGGTTGGTGTGCAGTTCGTCCAGGGGGAACGGGGCGGGCCGCACCGGGCGCTTGGCGGAGACGATGGTCAGCGGGACGATCGTCTGCCGCGCCCAGCAGCCGAAGTCGTAGATGTTCAGCGGTACCCAACGGGGCAGATAGATGATCTCCGGGGGGAGTTCGGGCAGGTCCTCCCACTTCCACCAGCCGAACAGGGCGAGCCAGATCCGGGTGAAGACGCGTGCGGCGGCGATCCCGCCGCGGGCGCGGATCCAGGCGGACGCCTTCGCCATGTGCGCGGCGTCGGGGTCGTCCCCGGCGAGGCGGAGGGCGACGTACGCCTCGACGGTGGCGGACAGGTCGCCGGGGCCGCCGTAGAAGGTGGCCCAGGTGCCGTCCTCGCGCTGCTCGCCGCGGATGAACAGGGCGGCGGCGTGGCTGGTCTCCTCGTCGAGGATGCCGAGGAACTGGCGGAGCAGCAGGTCCTCGGCGTCCATGGTGACGTTGGTCTCCAGGTCGCCCTTCCACCAGCCCTCGGTGTCCTGGCGGGCCAGCAGGTACTCGGTGGCGCGCTGCACCGCGCGCACGGCGGCTTCCTGGACCCCGGTCGCCGCCGGGGTGGTGGTGAGCGTGGTTTCGCTGGCCGCGGCAGCGCGGGGCGGCAGGGTGGCCCCGGTGCTTCCGTCGGTCGTCGCTGTCATGGCTTCCCCTTCGTGCAGTGTGCAAGTCGTGCGTCTGCTGTGGGTCCGCCGTCGGCCGGAGCACGCTGCTCCGGTCGGCGACTACGCGAGTTCTATCCGGCCAATAATGATCATCTCTCTCGTACGACGACGAAGTCCGCGAGCGCCGTGAACCGGTCGCGCACCCGGTCGGGCATGTCGACGGCGTCGAGGGCTTCGATGGCGATGGTGTGCTGGCGGCGGGCCTCCTCGGCGGTCCACCCGCGTCCGCCCGCGCTCTCGATGAGGGCGGCGCGGACCGCGAACTCCTCCTCGGAGAAGTGCGCGAAGTCGGTTTCCTTGGCGTCGGCGGCGAGCAGTTCGGCGAGGTGCTCGGAGGCGGGGCCGCCCGCGGCGAGCGCGGCCACCACCGGCAGCGACTTCTTGCGCTGGCGCAGGTCGCTCCAGGTCCGCTTGCCGGTGGCGTCCGGGTCGCCCCAGATGCCGAGCAGGTCGTCGATGGCCTGGAAGGCGAGGCCGAGGTGGTAGCCGTAGCGCTCCAGGGCGTCGGCGGCGCGGTCGTCGGCGCCGCCGAGGACGGCGCCGATGGAGCTGGCGCAGGCGAGCAGGGCGCCGGTCTTGTTGCCCTCCATCTCCAGGCACTCCTCGACGCTGACGCGGTCGCGGTGCTCGTAGGAGATGTCCTGGGCCTGGCCGTCGATCAGGGCGCGGGTGGCGGTGGTCAGGCGGCGGGCGGCGCGGCCCGCCTCGACGGTGCCGAGTTCCAGCAGCACCTCCTGGGCCAGCGCGAACAGGGCGTCGCCGACCAGGATGGCCTGGGCGGGGCCGTGCACCTTCCAGACGGTGTCGCGGTGGCGGCGCTGCTCGTCGCCGTCCATCAGGTCGTCGTGGAGCAGGGAGAAGTTGTGGACGAGTTCGACGGCCACGGCGCCGGGCACGCCGGTCTCCGGCGCGGCTCCGGCGACCTCGGCGGAGAGCACGGCGAGGGCGGGGCGCACGGCCTTGCCGCCGTCGCCCGCGGCGGGGTTGCCGTGCGCGTCGATCCAGCCGAAGTGGTAGGCGGCGACCGTGTCCATGGGCGGCGCGAGGCGGTCGACGGCCGCCCGCAGCACCGGCGTGGCCAGGGTTCGGCCGCGCTCCAGGAGAGCGGTCACGTCGACCGCGTCTCTAGCGGCCATGGAGGCCGGGGGCACAGGGGGCACGTTCTCTCCTCTTGTTGCTGTGCTGCTGGAAGTGCGGGTGCCTGCCGCGCGCTGATCGAGTGTCACGCCGCCTCCTCGACGTCGAAGAGGTGGGCGGGGCGGGGCCTGCCGAGGGCGAGCAGCGCGGCGTCGGCCGCGTTGATGCCGCTGCGGACCGCACTCTCCATGGTCGCGGGCCACCCAGTGGCGGTCCACGCGCCGGCCAGGTACAGGCCGGGGGCTCGGGTCCGGGCGCCGGGCCTGAGCCGGGCGACTCCGGGGGCGGGGGCGAAGGTGGCGGTGCGCTCCCGGGTGACGAAGAAGTCCCGCACCGTGGCGCCCCGGGTGCGCGGCAGCAGGCGCTGGAGTTCGGGGAGGTAGCGCTCGCGCAGGTCGGCGACGGGGGCATCGATGTCGTCGTGCGCGGCGGACTGGGACAGCGCCAGGTACTGGCCGTCCTTCAGACCGGAGGCGGCGGTGCGGTCGAAGACCCACTGCACGGGGGTGCCGAGCGCGGCGAGGAAGGGCGCGTCGAGGACCCGGCGGTCGTAGACGACGTGGACGTTGAGGATCGGCGCGGTGCCGATGCGGGTGAGCCGTCCGGGGTCGTCCAGGGCGCCGTCGGGGAGCAGGGCGTGGGTCTCGTGCTGGGGTACGGCGAGGACGACCGCGTCGGTCCGGACGCGGTCGCCGGGAACCTGGACGGTCCAACGTCCGTTGTCGTCCTGGGAGATGGAGGTGACGCGTGTACGGGTCGCGATGCGTACGCCCGCGGAGTCGAGCGCCTTGCGGGCCAGCCGGTCGTGCAGTTCGCCCAGCGGGACATGGGCCCAGCCGATGTCGGCCGCGCCCGGGTCGGAGAGCAGACCGGTCTTGAACACCATCGCGGCGAGCCCCAGCGAGGTGTCGCCCGCGAACGCGTTGAGGGTGGCGACCCCGACCAGGTCCCACAGGGCCTCGATGGCGCGCGCCGACTGGCCGTGCGCGGCCAGCCAGCCGCCGAAGTCCTGGGCGTCCAGGGTCGGATCGGCGAGGTCGAGCCCCTTGAGCGCGAGCGCGGCGCGGCCCACCCGGGCGCGGTCGGCGAGCGGCAGGTGCGGATAGGTGGCGAGGCTGCGGCCCAGGTGCAGGGGCACGGGCAGCGCGTCGCGGCGAATCCTGCCGAGGCGCCGTCCCTCGGGGCGGGTGACATCGACGACGGGGACGTCGAGGCGGTCCTGGAGCGGGGCGAGGGCGGTGCCGTCGATCCGGTCGAGGAACCAGCGGTAGGCGGTGCAGCAGCGCAGGTAGACGTGCTGTCCGTTGTCGACGGTGAGGTCGCCGCGCTGGAAGGAGAAGGCGAGCCCGCCCAGGCGTGGGCGGCCTTCGAGGAGGGTGACCCTGACGCCCGCGTCGGCGAGCGCGAGCGCGGCGGTGATCCCGGCGAGCCCGCCGCCGACCACGACGGCGTCGCGGCCGGGCTCCGCGGTGGGGTGCGCGCCTGGTCCGTCCCCGTCGGTGCGGTCGGTCATCGCGCTCCCTCCCCCACGGTGGTACCACCGTGCTCCGTGCGGCCTGGACGGCAGGTCGTCGCAGTCAGGGACGCCCGCCCGCCGCGGAGGGTTGCCCGCCGCTTGCCGTGGGCGCCGGGGGCGGGGTCACGGTGGTCCAGGTGATCCATCAGACGCGCCTCCTGACGGTCCGCCGGGTGACGTGCCGGGCGTCCAGTCCGGACAGTCCGCGCACGGCGACGTACGCCTTCTCCCGGCCGGGCAGGGAGACCCGGCCGCGCAGTACGGCCTCGGGGTCGCGTTCGATGCGGTCGAGGAGGCGGCGGTAGATCCCGGCCATGGCGGCGACGCAGGCGCCGCTGCGGCGGTCGAGCATGGGGAGCAGCCGGTAGCCCTCGGCGAAAAGGGCGCGGGCCCGTCGCACTTCGAAGTGCACGAGGCCCGCGAAGTCGGAACCCTCCGGTGGGGTCGGCCCGCTGAACCCGGCCGAGCACCCGAATTTCGCGAGGTCGTCGGAGGGCAGGTAGGTTCTGCCGTCCTCGGCGTCCTCGCGGATGTCTCTGAGGATGTTGGTGAGCTGGAGGGCGAGGCCGAGGGTGTCGGCGTACTCCGGCGCCCGCTCGGCGCCGCGCGCGCCGGGTTCGGTGCCGAAGACACCGAGGGAGAGCCGCCCGATGGCGCCCGCGACACAGCGGCAGTACGCCTTCAGGTCGTCCCAGGTCTCGTAGGTCTCGCCGCGTACGTCCATCAGGACGCCGTCGATCAGCTCGTCCAGGCCGCCCAGCGGGATCGGGAAGGTGCGGGCGGCGTGCGCGAGGGCGACCGCGACGGGGTCGGTGTCGTCCTCGGCGACGGCCCCGTCCCGGATCCGGGTGAGCAGCGCCCGGGTGTCCTGGAGCCTGCTGGCCTTCACCTCGGCGTCCAGCGCGCCGTCGCCGATGTCGTCGACGCGGCGGGAGAACGCGTACAGCGCCGACATCGCCCGCCGCTTGGGGGCGGGCAGCAGTCTGATGCCGTAGGCGAAGTTACGTGCCTGCTGTCCGGTGACCGTCTCGCAGTAGCTGTAGGCGGCGAGTACCGGCGCGGACACGTGTGGTGGAGACTCCACGGTCCGGATCACCCCTCTCCTCGCAGAGTCACGCCCACCTCACGCAGCAGCCGGACCTTGCCGGGCTTGGGCGGGCCGGGAAGTACGTCGTAATCAGCGGCGGCGATCGCGTGGATCGCCGCCCTTCCCCCCGCCACGAACCCCGCGAGCAGCAGCCTCAGTCTGCCGTGGACGCTACCCACGAGGGGGGCGCCTTCATTCAGGAGTTCGCGGGCGCGTTGTGCTTCGTACGCGACCAGGGCGCGCACCGAGGCGCCGGTGGTCTTCGGGGTGAGGTCCGCTTCCTGGACGTGAAAGCGCTTCATGTCCTCGGCGGGCAGGTAGATCCGGTCGCGGCCGTGGTCCTCGGCCACGTCCTGGAGGTGCTCGACGATCTGGAGCGCGGTGCAGATGGCGTCGGAGCGGCGGATCCGCTCCGGGGTGGCGGTGCCGGTGACGGCGAGGACGAGTCGGCCGACCGGGTTGGCGGACAGCTCGCAGTAGGCCAGCAGGTCGTCGTAGGTCTCGTAGCGGCTGACGAGCTGGTCCTGGCGGTTGGCGGCGATCAGCCCGAGGAACGGCTCGGGGGTCAGCGCGCGCCTGCGCACGGTGGGCTGGAGGCGGCGCAGCAGGGGGTGGCGGGGGGTGCCGTCGAAGACCCGGCGCAGGTCGGCCTCGAAGGCGTCGAGCAGGGCGAGGCGGTCCTCGGCCGCGTCGGGGTCGACGCCGAGGAGGGCGGCGTCGGCGCCGCCCGGGGCCAGGTCGCCGTCGCCGATGTCGTCGACCAGACGGGCGAAGCCGTAGACGGCCATGAGGTCGGTGCGCCAGGCGCGGGGCAGGAAGAAGGGGGCCACGGGGAAGTTCTCTGCCGTGGCCTTGTCGAGGGTCGCGCGCTCCGGGTCTCCGGTGCGCCCCGTCGCTGCTCCCGTCACCGTTCGCTGCCCGGGGCGGGGACGGCACATGCTGCGCGGAGCCGGGGAGTTTCCGTAGCCATTGCCGTCACATCTCCCGTTCTACACTGCGGACCCAATACACACTATTTCGGACACGCCGCCCGGCGCTCGGCGCGGCGGTCCCGGATCAGGGTGTCGCGCAGTATGGCCCTTATTGCCGTGATTCGGCACCGGTACAGCTTACGTTGTACAACGGACCGGGCAGCTCGGGGGTGTCCTGCACATCACAAGAACACACCGATTGGCCCCAAGATTCCTAAGGCCGCGCAGAGTTGACGTTTCCTTTGCAGACGCGGGCCCCCGCTTGACAGTTCCCGCGGGGCCCGCGGCGGGTGCCGCTACTTGCCGGAGAACTTCTCGTACTCCTTGAGGACCTCGTCGGTCGGGCCGTCCATGCGCAGTTCGCCGCGTTCCAGCCACAGGACACGGTTGCAGGTGTCACGGATCGACTTGTTGTTGTGGCTGACCAGGAAGACCGTCCCGGCCTCCTTGCGCAGCTCGCGGATGCGGGCCTCGGAGCGCTTGCGGAAGCGGCCGTCGCCGGTGGCGAGCGCCTCGTCGATCATCAGGACGTCGTGGTCCTTGGCGGCGGCGATGGAGAACCGCAGCCGGGCCGCCATGCCGGAGGAGTAGGTGCGCATCGGCAGGGTGATGAAGTCGCCCTTCTCGTTGATGCCGGAGAAGTCGACGATGTCCTGGTACCGGGCGCGGATCTCCTCCCGGGACATGCCCATGGCGAGGCCGCCGAGGATGACGTTGCGCTCGCCGGTGAGGTCGTTCATCAGGGCGGCGTTCACCCCGAGCAGGGAGGGCTGGCCGTCGGTGTAGACCTTGCCGCGCTCGGCGGGCAGCAGCCCGGCGATGGCGCGCAGCAGGGTGGACTTGCCGGAGCCGTTGGAGCCGATCAGGCCGATCGCCTCGCCCCGGTAGGCGACGAAGGAGACCCCGCGCACGGCGTGCACCTTGCGCACGCCCCGCTCCGCGTCGTCGGAGCCGCGCCTGAGGATGCGGCTGAGGGCGGCGGTGGCGCTGCCCCGGCCGCCGCGGGCGCCGTTGACGCGGTAGACGATGTGCACGTCGTCGGCGATGACGGTGGGGACGCGCGCCCCGCCCTCGTAGGCGCTGACGTGGTCGGTCTTGTCGAGGTCAGCCACGGCCGTACTGCTCCTCAGCCTTCCAGAAGTACACGAACCCGAACGCGCCGACGAGCACCGCCCAGCCCAGGGCGAAGGCCCACACGTGCGGCGGCAGGTACGAGCTGCCGTAGCCGTCGATCATCGCGAAGCGGACCAGGTCCATGTAGATCGCGGCGGGGTTCCACTGGAGGACGTCGCTGACCCAGCCGGGGACGTCCTTGTTGGCGAGCATCGCCGGGATGCTGAACATCACGCCCGAGGCGTACATCCAGGTGCGCAGCACGAACGGCATGAGCTGGGCCAGGTCGGGGGTCTTGCTGCCCATCCGGGCGAAGGTCAGCGCGAGGCCGGTGTTGAACACGAACTGCAGCACCAGCGCGGGGACCACCAGCAGCCAGGCGGGGCTCGGATAGCTGCCGAACCCGACCATGATGATGACCAGCACGATCAGCGAGTACAGGAGCTGCTGGAGCTGCTGGAGCGCGAACGAGATCGGCAGCGAGGCCCGCGGGAAGTGCAGGGCGCGCACCAGGCCGAGGTTGCCGGAGATGGCGCGCACCCCGGCGAGCACCGAACTCTGGGTGAAGGTGAACACGAACACGCCGGTCACCAGGAACGGCACGTAGATGTCGTGCGGGATGCCGCGGCGGGCGCCGAGCAGCAGGCCGAAGATGAGGAAGTAGACCGCGGCGTTCAGCAGCGGCGTCGCCACCTGCCAGAGCTGGCCCAGCTTGGCCTGGCTGTACTGGGCGGTCAGCTTCGCCCGGGAGAAGGCGAGGATGAAGTGGCGCCGGTCCCAGAGCTGGCGGACGTACTCGACGAGCGAGGGCCGGGCGCCGCTCACGGACAGGCCGTACTTCGCGGCGAGCTGCGCCGCGGTCAGTGACTCGTCGGGCGACGGGAGCGTGGTCGTCACCGCGACTCCTCCGTCGTGCGTTGTCTCACTCACAAGTGGAAACTTTCGTCTACGATCCGAGCGGCCCGCGCGGGGCCCGGCACCGGTCGATGCTCTCAGGGTCGAGCTTGTCAGATGACCGGGGGGCGGCCCAGTCGGGTCAGCCGCCACACCGTACGCCACTTCATGGGCCTGCGGGGACCGCAGGGGCTGGTCCAGCCCTCCCGGAAGCCGCCGAACCACGCCTTCAGGGCGGGCCGGGAGGGGCGCCGCACCAGGGTGAGCAGCAGCCAGACGCCCAGGTAGACGGGGACGAGGACGGCGGGCAGGTTGCGGCGGGCGAGCCAGACCCGGTTGCGGGCGACCATCCGGTGGTAGACCGCGTGCCGGGACGGGGCGGTCGTCGGGTGGTACAGCACCATGTCGGCGCGGTAGTCGATCATCCAGCCCGCGTCCAGGGCCCGCCAGGCGAGGTCGGTCTCCTCATGGGCGTAGAAGAACGCGTCGGGCAGGCCGCCGACCTCGGCGAGGACCTGGGTGCGGACGGCGTTGGCGCCGCCGAGGAAGGTGGTGACCCGGGAGGAGCGCATCGGGTCGGAGGCGCGCAGCCGGGGCACGTGGCGGCGCTGGGTGACGCCGGTGTCCGGGTCGGCGATGCGGAAGCTGACGATGCCGAGCCGGGGGTCGGCGGCGAACGCCTCGCGGCAGAGCTGGGCGGTGTCGGTGCGGGCGAGCAGGCCGTCGTCGTCGAGGAAGAGGAGTATGTCGACGTCCCGGCCGCCGGGGCCGAACGCCTCGATGCCGACGTTGCGGCCGCCGGGGATGCCGAGGTTCTCGGGCAGCTCGATGGTGCGCACCCCGGCCGGGACCTCGGGCACCGGGGAGCCGTTGCCGACGACGACCACCTCGACGGCGGGGCCGTCCTGCTTGGCGACGGACTCCAGCAGGGCGCGCAGTTCGTCGGGGCGGTTGCCCATCGTGATGACGACCGCGCCGACCTTCAGGGCGGACGCGTCCACGGCGTTCACCGCAGCCTGCTGGAGGCGAGGATGGAGACCAGGTGCAGCAGCGTCTGGAGCAGCGCGATGCCCGCGAGGACGGCGACGCCGAGCCGGGAGAAGAACAGGTCGTCGCGGACGGTGTCGAGGACCGCGAGGACGAGGATCAGCAGCGACGCCTCGATGCCGAGGACCAGCCGGTGGAACTTGAGCGCGGCGGCGGCGCGGCGGGCCAGCGCCATCCCGGAGGAGCGCGGCTCGGCCGCCGACTCCTTGACCGGGGGCAGGCCGCCCTGGTGGCGGGCGACGCCGACCAGGTCGGTCTCGGCCTTGATCAGGATGGCGCCGAGCGCGGCGAGGGTGCCGAGGAAGGCCCACAGCCAGTCGATCCGCCCGCCGCCCCACAGGTCGGCCGCGCGCAGCCCGAAGCCGACGAGGACGGCGGCGTCGCACAGGTAGGCGCCGACCCGGTCGAGGTAGACCCCGCCCAGGGAGAACTGCTTCTTCCAGCGGGCCACCTCGCCGTCGACGCAGTCGAGCAGCAGGTAGAGCTGGACCATCAGCACGCCGAGGACGGCGCCCGGTATGCCCGGCACCAGCAGCGCGGGCGCGGCCAGGACGCCGAAGACGGTCATCAGGTACGTGAGCTGGTTGGGGGTGACCCGGGTGTTCACCAGCAGGCGGGTGATCCGCAGCGACACCTCACGCATGTAGAGGCGTCCGCCCCAGTGCTCACCGCTGCGCCGGTCCTTGACCCCCGCGGGGTGGACGACCGGACGGAGTTCAGCTACCGATGGCCTTGACATAGTCGGCGTAAATGTCCTTGGTCTGGTGGGTGTTCAGGTCGAGGTGTTCGAGGATCGTGTAGCGGCCGGGCCGGGTGCGGGGCGCGTACTCCACGACGCGGAAGAACTCCTCCGCGGTGAAGCCGATGTCCTCCGGCAGCACCGGGAGGCCGTGCCTGCGCAGCACCCCGGCCATGTACACCGACTCCTCGTGGGCGCCGCGCAGCCACATCGCGAAGGCGGCGCCGAGCCCGCACTGCTCGCCGTGGGCGGCGGCGCGCTGCGGGTGGAGCAGGTCGAAGGCGTGGTTGATCTCGTGGCAGGCGCCGGAGGAGGGGCGGGAGTCACCGGAGACCGACATGGCGATCCCGGAGAGCACCAGCGCCTCGGCGAGCACCTGGAGGAAGTCGTTGTCGGCGACGGTGCCGGGGTGGCGCAGCACCGCCTCGCCCGCCTGCCGGGCCATGGCGGCGGCGAGGCCGTCGATCTTCTCGCCCTTGACCCGCGCGGCCAGCTCCCAGTCCGCGATGGCGGAGATGTTGGAGACCGCGTCACCGATCCCGGCCCGCACGAACCGCACCGGCGCCTGGCGGACCACGTCCAGGTCGATGACGACGCCGATCGGGTTGGGCACGCCGTAGGAGCCGCGCCCGGCGTCGTTGTCGAGGGTGGCGACCGGCGAGCACAGCCCGTCGTGGGCGAGGTTCGTCGGTACGGCGACCAGCGGCAGGCCGACGCGGGCCGCGGCGAACTTGGCGCAGTCGATGATCTTGCCGCCGCCGAGGCCGACGAGGGCGTCGTAGTGCCCGGCCTTCATGTCGGCGGCGAGCCGGACGGCGTCGTCGAGGGTGCCGCCGCCGACCTCGTACCAGGAGGCGCCGGGCAGCGACGGGCCGATCCGCTCCCGCAGCCGGGCGCCCGAGCCGCCGCTGACGGCGACGGCGAGCTTCCCGGAGTGCGAGATCCGCTCGTCGGCGAGGACGCATCCCAGGTCGTCGAGGGCGCCCGGGCGGATGTCCACGACGACCGGCGAGGGGATGAGTCGGGTCAGTACCGGCACGCGATCTCCCGTCCCCGGGCGAGGTCGTCGTGGTTGTCGATCTCCACCCACGGCACGTCGCCGATCGGCGCCACGTCGATGCGGAAGCCGCGGTTGACCAGCTCCTGGTAGCCGTGCTCGTAGAACTGCTGCGGCTCGGTCTCCCAGACGGCGCGCAGCGCGTCCGCGAGTTCCGGGGCGGCGTCGCCCTCGATCAGGGTGACGCCGATGTACTCGCCGGTCGCCGCGGCCGGGTCCATCAGCTTGGTGATCTCGCGGACGCCGCCGTCGGGGCCGACGACGACCTTCATCTCCTCGTCGGCCAGCGACTTCACCGTGTCCAGGGCGAGGATGATCCGCTTGCCGTCACCGCGGGCGGCGAGCAGCGTCTCCTCGACGGAGACCGGGTGCACGGTGTCGCCGTTGGCGAGGATCACGCCGTCCTTGAGGGCGTCCCGGCCGCACCACAGGGAGTAGGCGTTGTTCCACTCCTCGGCCTTGTCGTTGTCGATGAGGGTGAGCTTGAGGCCGTACGTCTTCTCCAGGGCGGCCTTGCGCTCGTACACGGCCTCCTTGCGGTAGCCGACGATGATCGCGGCCTCGGTGAGGCCGACCTCGGCGAAGTTGCCGAGGGTGAGGTCCAGGACCGTCGGCTCGCCCTCGGTGCCCGCGGGCCCCACCGGCACCAGCGCCTTCGGCAGGGTGTCGGTGTAGGGACGCAGACGCCGTCCGGCGCCTGCCGCCAGCACGAGGCCGATCATGCGGGTTCTCCTTCGTCGTGTACGGCGGGCGCCCCTGCGGAGGCCCAGAAGCGGATGCTCTCGACGAGCACCACCAGCGCCACGGCCACGGCGAGGACCGTGAGCGCGACCGTGAACCGCTCCGCGGTGAGCAGCGCGGCCAGCACGGCGACGAGCAGGGTCCGCCCCTCGTGCCCCCCGACGGTCCGCACCAGCCAGGCCGGGGGTGCTCCGGCGTTGCCGCGGATGCGGTACACCGTGTCGTAGTGATGGTAGGCGACGGCGGCCACCAGGCCGAAAGCCGCGGGCAGCGCCCCGTTCACCTCCGCTTCGGCCGCGAGGATCAGCACGGTGCCGTACTCGGCGGCCCGGAACAGCGGCGGGACCAGCCAGTCGAGGGCGCCCTTGAGGGGCCGGGCGACGGCCTCGGCGGAGAGCAGGACGTAGAGGGCGGCGGACGCCACGACCGGCCAGCCGGGGCCGTCGAGCCAGGCCACGAGCGGCGGCAGCGCGGCGGCGACGACGGCCCACCCGACGCCGGGCACCGGGAGCCGCTGCGGCAGCACCCGCGCGAGGGCCTGCGCGAGCGGACCGGAGTCCGCGAGGTCGGCCAGCGCGGTGGCGGCCCGGTCGGTGCGGCGGGCCCTGCGGGTGAGCGAGCGCAGCACGCGCCCGGCGGTGGTGTACGTCGCGGCGAAGGCACAGCCGACGAGCAGCGCGTAGAAGGTGACGCGCGGGGTGGCGACGGCGGTGAGGACGGCGATCATCGCCCAGCGCTCACCGATCGGCAGGACGATCATCCGCCGCACCCATACCGTCCAGCCGACGCTGTCGAGCTTGTCGGAGAGGGCGGCGGTGGGGCTGGTGTTCGCCGTGGCGTCGTGATTGGCCTCGTTGAAGGAGAAGTCGACCACGTGGCGACAGGTCTGGAGGACCATCGCGCCGAGCGCGAGCGCCCACACGTCGTCGCCGCCGCGGGCCGCTCCCAGCGCGAGTCCGGCGTAGTAGGCGTACTCCTTGGCCCGGTCGAAGGTGGCGTCGAGCCAGGCGCCGAGCGTGGAGTACTGGAGGCTGTAGCGGGCGAGCTGGCCGTCGGTGCAGTCCAGCACGAAGGAGAAGACCAGCAGCAGTCCGGCGGCGACGAAGCCGCCGCGGGTGCCGGTGGCCGCGCAGCCCGCCGCGACCAGCGCGGTGAGCAGCGAGGCGGTGGTGACCTGGTTGGGGGTCAGGCCGCGGCGGGCGCACCAGCGGGCGAGGTACCGGGAGTAGGGGCTGACGCAGAAGGTGGTGAAGAAGCCGTCGCGGGCCTTCACGGCGGACTTCAGGCGTACGGCCTCGTCGTCGACGGCGGCGACGGCCTGCCGTGCCTCGTTGCGGGCCTGCGGGTCGGCCGGGACGGTGGCGACGAGGCTGCCCAGCTCGGGGCGGTGCACGGCGGCGCCGTCGGCGTCCAGGGCGGTGACGACGCGGTCGGCGAGGCTGTCGCTGGCGACGAGGGTGCGCCCGGTGCCGGAGGCGTTCTCGCGGGCCAGCGCCCGGGTCAGCGCCTGGCGTCCGGCCGCCTGGGCGGTGACGGCGCCGGGGACCGCGGCGAGCGGGAAGCGCGGGTCGGTGAGGCCGAGGCGCAGCGCGTGCGGGTGGCCGACGAAGCGGGCGTCGACGACGGCGACCCGCTGGTCGGCGGGGACCGCGGCGAGCAGGGTCTCGGCCTCGGCGGCGTCCGCGGCGGCGCGCACCTCGAAGCCGAGGGCGCGCAGGTCCCCCTCGATCGACGATCCCGGGACCGGCTGGCCGGTGAGGATAGCGGTCGGCAACCGAACTCACTCCCTGGGTGCCGACGCCGTGGCGCCGGGCGTGTGCATGGTGGGGGTCGCCCCTTGGCTGCACCAGGCGGGCGGCATGTCGGCAGAGGCTATCGGATGATGAGAAGACCGTGTTCACCGGCCGTTCATCGCCCGGACGGCGTGGCCTGCCTCGGCCGTCACATCGATCATCATCACGGATGCGGGCCCCGGCGTACAAAATCAGACCGCAGAACAGCCCATATCGCACCGACGGAACGGCCTGTGCAGGGCATAACGCACCGCTGGGCCGTCCGTCGCGGTGACCGGGGCGGCTTAGGGTGGCGACCATGACGTGGCTGATCACCGGCGGTGCCGGTTACATCGGGGCTCATGTGGCACGGGCGCTGACCGGGGCCGGGGAACGGGTCGTGGCGCTCGACGACCTGTCGGCGGGGGTGCCCGCGCGGCTTCCGGCGCGGGTGCCGCTGGTCAGGGGCTCGTCGCTGGACGGGGAGCTGCTGCGCAAGGTCTTCGCCGAGCACGCGGTGACCGGGGTGGTGCACCTCGCGGCGCGCAAGCAGGTCGCGGAGTCGGTGGCACGGCCGACGCTCTACTACCGGGAGAACGTGGGCGGCCTCGCCACCCTGCTCGACGCCGTCGTGGACGCCGGGATCGGGCGCTTCCTCTTCTCCTCCTCGGCCGCCGTCTACGGCGACCCGGGTGTGGGGTTGATCACGGAGGACACCCCGTGCGCCCCGGTGAACCCGTACGGCGAGACCAAGCTCGCCGGGGAGTGGCTGGTGCGCGCCGCCGGGCAGGCGCACGGGATCGCGACGGTGTGCCTGCGCTACTTCAACGTCGCGGGCGCCGCCGCGCCGGAGCTGTCCGACACGGGCGTGTTCAACGTCGTGCCGATGGTCTTCGACCGGCTCACCCGCGACGAGGCGCCGCGGATCTTCGGGGACGACTACCCGACCCCGGACGGCACCTGCGTCCGGGACTACATCCACGTCGAGGACCTGGCCGAGGCGCACCTCGCGGCGGCCGGGCGGCTGTCGGCGCCGGGCGCGGCGGGCGACCTGACGCTGAACATCGGCCGCGGGGAGGGCGTCTCCGTACGGGAGCTGGTCGACGTCATCGGCGAGGTGACCGGCGACCGCCGGGCGCCGCTGGTCGAGGCGCGCCGCCCGGGGGACGCGCCGGTCTCGGTCGCCTCGGCGGCGCTGGCGGCCCGGGAGCTGGGCTGGACGGCGCGGCGCGGGGTACGCGAGATGGTCGAGTCGGCGTGGGCGGGCTGGCGGCTCCAGCACGGCGGCTGACCGCCCGGTGGTCTGACCTGCGGTTCGTTTGCGCAGGTCAGAGCATATGACAACGGTGTTCAGCGTCGCGTTGCCCGATACCCCTGGGCCGTAGTTCACTGGGCCCTCGGACCGATCCCGGCGCGTTCATCAGGAGGCGGCTGTCATGGGGGCAGGGCACGACCACGGGCACGCGCACGGCGCGCCGCCCCGCGGTACGGCGGCCGCGGCGTACCGGGGCAGGCTGCGGGTCGCCCTGTCGATCACGCTCTCGGTGATGGTCGTGGAGATCGTCGGCGGGGTGCTCGCCGACTCCCTCGCGCTGGTCGCGGACGCCGCGCACATGGCGACGGACGCGCTCGGCCTGGGCATGGCGCTGCTCGCCATCCACTTCGCCAACCTGCCGCCGAGCGGGCGGCGCACCTTCGGCTACGCCCGCGCCGAGATCCTCGCCGCGCTCGCCAACTGCCTGCTGCTGCTCGGCGTCGGTGGCTACGTGCTGTACGAGGCGGTGCAGCGGTTCGTCACCCCGGCCGGGACCGACGGCGGTCTGACCGTCGTCTTCGCCGTGATCGGCCTGGTCGCCAACATGGTCTCGCTGTCGCTGCTGGTGCGCGGCCAGCGGGAGAGCCTGAACGTGCGGGGCGCGTTCCTCGAGGTGGCGGCGGACGCGCTGGGCTCGGTGGCGGTGCTGCTGTCGGCGGTGGTGATCCTGACCACCGGCTGGCAGGCCGCCGACCCGGTCGCGTCGCTGGTGATCGGCGTGATGATCGTGCCGCGGACGGTACGGCTGCTGCGGGAGACCCTGGACGTGCTGCTTGAGTCGGCGCCGAAGGGCGTGGACATGACGGAGGTACGGCAGCACATCCTGGACCTCGACGGCGTCGAGGACGTCCACGACCTGCACGCCTGGACGATCACCTCGGGGATGCCGGTGCTCTCCGCGCACGTGGTGGTGCGCTCGGACGTGCTGAACGCCATCGGGCA
Source organism: Streptomyces flavalbus (assembly GCF_042674625.1). NCBI lineage: Bacteria > Bacillati > Actinomycetota > Actinomycetes > Kitasatosporales > Streptomycetaceae > Streptomyces > Streptomyces flavalbus. Next base: position 6,843,385 of record NZ_JBHTEB010000001.1, on the reverse strand, counting down.
CGAGAAGATGCTCCACGAACTCCAGGGCTGCCTGGGCGACCACTTCGACGTGGAGCACTGCACCTTCCAGCTCGAACCCGTGGGGCACGCGGAGCACGAGGCGCGGCTCTGCCACTGAGGGCCCCTCGCGCGCCCCGGCGCGGACGGTCGCACGCAGCGCGCGGGACATGCGGACGCGCCGGGAAGTGCCGGAACTGCCGGGCCGGTACGGCAGACTGGGGGCGCGAGGACCGATGTTAAGGATGGGTATGCCGATCACACCTGCCACCGCGACGCCCAGCTCGTCGAACGGCACCGCGGAAGCGATCTTGCTGGAACTGGTCGACGAGAACGGCGTGACGATCGGCACCGCGGAGAAGCTCGCCGCCCACCAGCCACCCGGGCGACTGCACCGGGCGTTCTCCGTCTTCCTCTTCGACGAGCACGGCCGACTGCTGCTCCAGCAGCGGGCCACGGGCAAGTACCACTCCCCCGGCGTGTGGTCCAACACCTGCTGCGGCCACCCCTACCCCGGTGAGTCCCCGTTCGCGGCGGCGGCCCGGCGGACGTACGAGGAGCTGGGGGTCTCCCCGTCGCTGCTCGCGGAGGCGGGCACGGTGCGCTACAACCACCCGGACCCGGCGTCGGGGCTGGTGGAGCAGGAGTACAACCACCTCTTCGTCGGGATGGTGCAGTCACCGCTGCGGCCGGACCCCGAGGAGGTCGGCGGTACGGCGTTCGTGACCCCGGCGGAGCTGGCGGAGCGGCACGCGCGGGACACCTTCTCGGCGTGGTTCATGACCGTGCTGGACGCGGCCCGCCCCGCGGTCCGGGAGCTGACGGGCCCGGCCGCGGGCTGGTGACCGGCCGTCCGGCCCGCCGCCCGGCCGGGGTCAGAGCGGCCGGGGTCAGTGCGGCCGGACGGGCTTGAGCGGCAGGGCGGCCCAGATCACCTTGCCGCCGCTGGCGGTGTGCTCGACGTCGCAGGTGCCGCCCGCCTCCCTGGTCACCTCCCGGACCAGCAGCAGTCCGCGCCCGCCGGTCTGCCCGTGGTCGGCCTCCAGGGCGGTGGGCCGGTAGGGGTGGTTGTCCTCCACCGCCACCCGCACCCACTCGGCGCCGACGGCGACCTCCACGGCCAGCATCGGCGACAGCAGCGCCGCGTGCCGTACGACGTTCGTGACCAGCTCGGAGACGATCAGCAGCAGGCCCTGCACCAGGTCGTCCGAGGCGGGCACGCCCTGCCGCACCAGCAGGTCCCGCACGGCGTGCCGCGCCTGCGGGACCGAGACCTCGACAGCGGGGGCGGTGAACCGCCAGACGCCTTCGTACGGCAACGGGGCCGGGGTCGGTGGTTCAGTGCCGCCCGTGGGGCGTGGGGCGGGCCCGCGCCCATGGTCGTCCATCGTCCGGTCGCCACCCTTGTGCTCGATGTGCTCGATTGTCACCACACGTCGAGTGTTGGTAACGAGCCGCTCCCTGCCGGAGAGCTGAACGGAAGTCAGCGACTATCGAGCGGATCTGACCACCTGCGTATGACGCGGTCGGCTGCGGGACTGCTTCCTGCCCGACTCGTGCCAACTTGGCGAACTATTCGTCTTGTACGGGTTTGCCGGTACCGGTAAGCCCGCTGATGAACGGGCACCACTAGCATCCCGGCCATGGAGTCCCGTCTGCTGCACACCGTCACCGACGCGGTGGCCACGGTCGTCATCGAGCACCCGGCCAAGCGCAACGCCATGACCGCCGCGATGTGGCGGGCGCTGCCGCCGCTGCTGGACGCCCTCGCCGCCGACCCCGCCGTACGGGCGGTGGTGCTGACCGGGGCGGGCGGGACGTTCTGCGCGGGCGCCGACATCTCCACCCTGAAGGGGTCGCCCAGGGAGGCTCAGGAGCTGGCCGTCGCCGCCGAGGAGGCCCTCGCCGCGTTCCCCAAGCCGACGCTGGCCGCCGTGCGCGGGCACTGCGTGGGCGGCGGGGCGCAGCTCGCGGCGGCCTGCGACCTGCGCTTCGCCGCGGAGGGCGCGCTGTTCGGGGTGACCCCGGCGAAGCTCGGGATCGTCTACCCGGCGTCCGCCACCCGGCGGCTGGTGTCCCTGGTGGGCCCGGCGACCGCGAAGTACCTGCTGTTCTCCGGCGAGTTGGTCGACGCCGCGCGGGCGCTGCGCACGGGCCTGGTGGACGAGGTGCTGCCCGACGGCGAGCTGGACAAGCGGGTCGCGGAGTTCACCCGGGTCCTGGCCTCGCGTTCGCTGCTGACGCAGGCGGCGGCGAAGGAGTTCGCGGACGGCCGCACCGACCGCGACGACCACTGGGCGGCGCGGGCGCGGGACAGCGGGGACACCGCGGAGGGCGTCGCCGCGTTCCTGGAGCGCAGGAGCCCGCGCTTCACCTGGACCACGCCGGGCTGAACCGGCGCCGTGGCAGGCGGCGGGCATGATCGGCGCCGTACGGGTACCCGGAGGGCACCGACTGACCGTACGGGGGACGAGTGAAAGGGGATGCACGTGCTGCGTGCCATCGCGGATGTGCTCCGCCAGATCGGCGGCGCCGTGGCGACCGTGGTGACGTTGCCGTTCCGGGCGCTGGCCCGGCTGTTCGGCGGGGCCTCAGGGTCCACCCGGCGCGGGGCGCGCCGGGCCTGACCCGCCCTGATCCCCGGCTGTCGGTGCGACCTGCCACAATTGCCGCGCAACCCGAAGTGGAGAAGGCGGTACGGGACGTGACGACACCCGGGGTTCTGGGAGCAGGGTCCATCGAAGGCAGGATCGCCGAGGAGCTCGGCATACGGGAGCGGCAGGTCAGGGCCGCGGTGGAGCTGCTGGACGGCGGTTCCACCGTGCCCTTCATCGCCCGCTACCGCAAGGAGGCCACCGAGACGCTCGACGACGCGCAGTTGCGCACGATCGAGGAGCGGCTGCGCTACCTGCGGGAGCTGGAGGAGCGGCGGACCGCGATCCTGGACTCGGTGCGCGAGCAGGGCAAGCTCACCGAGGAGCTGGAGGCCCGCATCCGGGGTGCCGAGACGAAGGCGCGGCTGGAGGACATCTACCTGCCGTTCAAGCCGAAGCGGCGCACCAAGGCCCAGATCGCCCGGGAGGCGGGCCTCGAACCGCTGGCCGACGGCCTCCTCGGTGACCCGACGGTCGAACCCCTCGCCGCCGCGGCGGCGTTCGTCGACGCCGACAAGGGCGTGGCCGACCCGCAGGCGGCCCTGGACGGGGCCCGCGCGATCCTCACCGAGCGGTTCGCGGAGGACGCCGACCTGATCGGTGAGCTGCGCGAGCGGATGTGGACGCGCGGGCGGCTGGCCGCGAAGGTCCGCGAGGGCAAGGAGGAGGCGGGCGCGAAGTTCGCGGACTACTTCGACTTCGCGGAGCCGTTCACGGCGCTGCCCTCGCACCGCGTCCTGGCGATGCTGCGCGGCGAGAAGGAGGAGGTCCTCGACCTCGTCCTGGAGCCGGAGGAGCCGACCGACGGCCCGTCGTCGTTCGAGGGCACGATCGCCCACCGCTTCGGCATCGCCGACCGGGGCCGCCCGGCCGACAAGTGGCTGCTGGACACCGTCCGCTGGGCCTGGCGCACCCGCGTCCTGGTCCACCTCGGCATCGACCTCAGGCTGCGGCTGCGGACGGCCGCGGAGGACGAGGCGGTGAAGGTGTTCGCGGCGAACCTGCGGGACCTGCTGCTCGCCGCCCCGGCGGGCACCCGCGCGACGCTCGGCCTCGACCCCGGTTTCCGTACGGGGGTGAAGGTGGCCGTCGTCGACGCCACCGGCAAGGTCGTCGCCACCGACACGATCTACCCGCACGTCCCGCAGAACCGCTGGGACGAGGCGCTCGGCAAGCTGGCCCGGCTGGCGAAGGAGCACGCGGTCGAGCTGGTCGCGATCGGCAACGGCACCGCCTCCCGCGAGACCGACAAGCTCGCCGCCGAGCTGATCGCCAGGCACCCCGAGCTGAAGCTGACCAAGGTGATGGTGTCCGAGGCGGGCGCCTCGGTGTACTCCGCCTCCGCGTTCGCCTCCCAGGAGCTGCCCGGCCTCGACGTGTCACTGCGCGGCGCGGTGTCCATCGCGCGGCGGCTCCAGGACCCGCTGGCGGAGCTGGTGAAGATCGACCCGAAGTCGATCGGCGTCGGCCAGTACCAGCACGACCTGTCCGAGGTGAAGCTGTCGCGCTCGCTGGACGCGGTGGTGGAGGACTGTGTGAACGGCGTCGGCGTCGACGTCAACACCGCCTCCGCGCCGCTGCTGTCGCGGGTGTCGGGCATCTCCTCCGGGCTCGCCGAGAACATCGTGGCGCACCGGGACACCAACGGGCCGTTCCGGTCCCGCGCGGAGCTGAAGAAGGTGGCCCGGCTGGGTCCGAAGGCGTACGAGCAGTGCGCGGGCTTCCTGCGCATCCGCGACGGCGTCGACCCGCTGGACGCGTCCAGCGTGCACCCCGAGGCGTACCCGGTGGTGCGGCGGATGGTGAAGACGACCGGGCAGGAGGTCGCCGGGCTGATCGGCAACACGGGCGTGCTGCGCTCGTTGCGCCCGCAGGACTTCGTGGACGAGACGTTCGGTCTGCCGACCGTGACCGACATCCTGCGGGAGCTGGAGAAGCCGGGGCGTGACCCGCGGCCCGCGTTCAGGACGGCGGTGTTCAAGGAGGGCGTCGAGAAGATCGCGGACCTGGAGTCCGGGATGGTCCTGGAGGGCGTCGTGACGAACGTCGCCGCGTTCGGGGCGTTCGTCGACGTCGGGGTCCACCAGGACGGTCTGGTGCACGTCTCCGCCATGTCGAGGACGTTCGTCAAGGACCCCCGCGACGTGGTCAAGCCCGGCGACATCGTGAAGGTGAAGGTCCTCGACGTCGACATCCCGCGCAAGCGGATCTCCCTGACGCTGCGACTGGACGACAAGGCCGCCGCGCCGCAGGGGCAGCAGTCCGGCGCCGGGGGCGGGCGCCAGCAGCGCGGGGGCCGCCCGCCGCAGCAGCGGCAGGGCCGCGGCGGTGCTGGGGGTGGCGGCGGTGGCCGTCCGGCCCCGGCCCCGGCCAACAGCGCGATGGCGGACGCGCTGCGACGCGCGGGCCTGGTGGACCCGAAGAACGGCCGCCGCTGACGGAGTGGGTCCCGAGGCTCCGCCCCGGGACCCCACGGGGGGGTGAGCTGGTCGTCGGGCGCTCGGGTTGTCGGGCGCGCTCGGACTACCCCCGCAGCCCCGAGTTCGCCGCCCTCGCGCGGTCCGACCCCCGGCGCCGCTTCGAGCTACACCCAGCTCATCGCGGCGACACCGGACGGGCGCCGGTCCCTGACGTTCTCCTCGACCACGCAGATCAACGAGGCCCTCAGGCCCGGCCTGCTGCGCGAGCTGCGCGCCGTGCAGGAGGACTTCGTCCGCGCCCTCCTGCGCGGCAAGCGCTAGCGCTAGCGCTCGGTCACCTTGCCGGCCGCGACCTCCAGACGCCGGTTGACGCGGACGGCGTCCAGCATCCGGCGGTCGTGGGTGACCAGGAGCAGCGTGCCGGTGTAGGCGTCGAGGGCCGACTCCAGTTGCTCGATGGCGGGCAGGTCGAGGTGGTTGGTCGGCTCGTCGAGGACGAGCAGGTTGACGCCGCGGCCCTGGAGCAGGGCGAGGGCGGCGCGGGTGCGTTCGCCCGGGGAGAGGGTCGCGGCGGGGCGCAGGACGTGGTCCGCCTTGAGGCCGAACTTGGCGAGCAGGGTGCGCACCTCGGCCGGTTCGGTGTCGGGGACCGCCGCGTGGAAGGCGTCGAGGAGCGGCTCGGGGCCGTAGAACAGTCCGCGGGCCTGGTCGACCTCGCCGAGCAGCACACCGGAGCCGAGCGCGGCGTGCCCGGCGTCCAGCGGGACGCGGCCGAGCAGGGCGCCCAGCAGGGTGGACTTGCCCGCGCCGTTGGCGCCGGTGACCGCGACCCGGTCGGCCCAGTCGATCTGGAGGGTGACCGGGCCGAGGACGAACCGGTCGCGGCGGACCTCCGCGTCGCGCAGGGTGGCGACGACGGCGCCGGAGCGCGGCGCGGAGGCGATCTCCATCCGCAGCTCCCACTCCTTGCGGGGCTCCTCGACGACCTCAAGCCGTTCGATCATGCGCTGGGTCTGGCGGGCCTTCGCGGCCTGCTTCTCGCTGGCCTCGCTGCGGAACTTGCGGCCGATCTTGTCGTTGTCGGTGCCCGCCTTGCGCCGGGCGTTCTTGACGCCCTTGTCCATCCAGGCGCGCTGGGTCTGCGCCCGCTCCTGGAGGGCGGCCTTCTTGTCGGCGTACTCCTCGTAGTCCTCGCGGGCGTGCCTGCGGGCCGTCTCGCGCTCCTCCAGGTAGGCCGCGTAGCCGCCGCCGTAGAGGGTGATCCGCTGCTGGGCGAGGTCGAGTTCGAGGACCTTGGTGACGGTGCGGGTGAGGAACTCGCGGTCGTGGCTGACGACGACGGTGCCCGCGCGCAGGCCGGTGACGAAGCGTTCGAGGCGTTCGAGGCCGTCGAGGTCGAGGTCGTTGGTGGGTTCGTCGAGCAGGAAGACGTCGTAGCGGGAGAGCAGCAGGGAGGCCAGGGAGGCGCGGGCGGCCTGGCCGCCGGAGAGGGACGTCATCGGCTGGTCGAGGTCGACGGCGAGGCCGAGGGTGTCGGCGACCTCCGCGGCGCGTTCGTCGAGGTCGGCGCCGCCGAGGTCGAGCCAGCGCTCCAGGCTGGTGGCGTAGGCGTCGTCGGCGCCGGGTGCCCCGTCGACCAGGGCCTGGGTGGCGTCGTCCATGGCGCGCTGGGCGGCGGTGACGCCGGTGCGGCGGCCGAGGAACTCCCGTACGGACTCCCCGGCCCGCCGCTCCGGTTCCTGCGGCAGGTGCCCGACCGTCGCGGTCGGCGGGGAGAGCCGCAGCTCGCCCTGTTCGGGGGTGGTCAGCCCGGCGAGCAGGCGCAGCAGCGTGGACTTGCCCGCGCCGTTGGCTCCGACCAGCCCGATCACGTCGCCGGGCGCGACGACGAGGTCGAGACCGGCGAAGAGGGAGCGGTCGCCGTGTCCGGCGGCGAGGTTCTTGGCGACGAGGGTGGCAGTCATCAGATGCCGGATTCTAGTGGCCGCCTCCGGCGCGCCTCACCGGGTTACCGCCGTCACCAGCACACCGCCCGCGGTCCGCGCGACGAGGTACGACTCCCCCTTCACCGCCCGGCGGTCCAGCGGCACGCGATGGCGGCCCGGGTCGAGGACGCCCTCGAAGAGGTCCCGGGCGTGGGTGCGGTACAGGCGGTCGAGGCGGTACGCGGTGAGGCGGACCCGGCACGCGGAGGTCACCTCGATCTCCGCCGCGCCGTCGGCCGCGGCGAGGCCGGTGAGGCGGCGCCGCTCGCGCGGGCTGCGGTCGAGGGCGTGTTCGATCTGGGCGACGAGCAGCGGCACGATCGGGGCGAGCCCGTCGACGTAGGCCACGTCGACCCCGGCGTCCGCGAAGGCGCGGCGCACGGCGGCCCGCTCCCGTTCGCCGACGGCGCGGCCGAAGGCGACGGCGCCGTAGCCGCGCAGTTCGTCGGCGGGGACGTGCTCGGCGTCGCGGGTGATGTCGGCGCCGACGCCGATGGTGCGCAGGGCGGCGGCGAGCTTGGCGAGGACGGCGACGCGGGCGCCGATCAGCAGCACGCGGCGGCCGGGGACGGGGGTGGCGTCGGCCTCCGGGTCCGTGGGGGCGATGAGCGCGCCGAGCGCGGCGCGGTAGGCGGCGCCCTCGAAGCGGAACGGCCCTATGCCGTGGTAGCCGTTGCGTTCGAGGTCGACGGCCTCCTCGGTCTGCCAGGCGAAGTCCCGCCATACGTAGTCGTCGCAGCCGTCACCGCCGTCACCGCCGCGCTCTATGACGGCGGTGACGGCGCCGCAGGCCAGGTCGGCGCACTCGGGGCAGCCGTAGATGATGTGACGCCCGCCGGGCAGCGGCGCGTCGGCCTCCAGCAGCAGTCCGCGCACCTGGGCGGTGAAGATGGCGGGCGGCACGTCGGAGGCGAGCGGGGAGACGGCGTCCAGGTCGGAGAGCTGGTGCAGCAGGGGGCGGCCGTCGACGACGAAGTCCACGAAGTCCCGGTGGACCTGGTAGCCCCCGTCCGCGAGGACACCACCGGCGCGGATCGCCGGGGCCAGGCCGAAGGTCGCGTACACGGCAGACATACGGCGAGTATTCCCGCCGTGACGGGGCGCTGAGCGCGGCATGGCGCGTTCCGCTACGGTCCCGGTGTGACGGGTGGCAGTGGGGACGAGGTGCTCGTCGTCGGCGGTGGGGTCATCGGGCTGACGACGGCGGTGGTGCTGGCCGAGCGCGGGCGCCGGGTGCGGCTGTGGACGCGGGACCCGGTCGAGCGGACCACCTCGGCGGTTGCCGGTGCGCTGTGGTGGCCGTACCGGATCGAGCCGGTGGCGCGGGCGCGGGCCTGGGCGCTGCGGTCGCTGGACGTGTACGAGGAGCTGGCCGGGCGGCCCGGGGAGACGGGCGTACGGATGGTCGACGGCGTACTGGGCGAGACGGAACTGGACGAGGTCGCGGGCTGGGCGACCCCCCGGCTCCCGTCCCTGCGGGCCGCGACGCCCGACGAGTACGCCGGGGCGGGGCTGTGGGCACGGCTCCCCCTCATCGACATGCCGACATATCTCCCCTGGCTGCGGGACCGGTTGACGGCGGCGGGCGGAACGGTCGAGGTACGTACGGTGACCTCGCTCGACGGGGCGGACGCGCCGGTGGTGGTCAACTGCACGGGCCTGGGCGCCCGCACGCTGGTCCCGGACGAGACGGTGCGCCCGGTGCGCGGCCAGCTCGTCGTGGTGACGAACCCCGGCATCGACACCTGGCTGGTCTCCACGGACCCCTCCGGCGCGATGGCGTACTTCTTCCCCCAGCCGGGCGGCCTGGTCCTGGGCGGCACCGCGGAACCGGACGCCTGGTCCCTGGAGCCCGACCCGGCGACGGCGGAGGCGATCGTACGACGCTGCGCGGCCCTGCGCCCCGAGATCACCGGTTCCCGCGTCCTGTCCCACCGGGTGGGCCTGCGCCCCACCCGCGCCGCGGTACGCCTGGAACGCCTCCCCCTGCCCGACGGCCGCACCCTGCTCCACCACTACGGCCACGGCGGCGCGGGCGTGACGGTGGCGTGGGGGTGCGCGGAGGAGGCGGCGGGGCTGGTGTGAGCCGGGGCGCGGCCCGTCGGTGCCGGGCGGCTCACTCCTGCGTGGCCCGTCCGCCCTCCCAGCTCAGTTTGACCGTCAGGTGGCCGTCGAGGCTGGACTTGGCGATGACGGCACCGGCCTCGGTGCTCAGGCGCACGCCGAACTCCACCTCGATCCGGTCCGGGCGCACGGGCGCGTCCCGGAACTGGCCGAGGATCGTGGCCGAGGCGTCCCGTACGCCGCTCAGCGCGGTCCCGAGGGAGGTCGCCGCGGACCGGACCACGTCCCGGGAGCGGGACACCGGACTGATCTCGGGACCGTCCTCCGCGATCTCCACCAGTACCTCTCCGCCGTCGTCCAGCGACCAGCGAGCGATCTCGGCCATGTGACTCCTCGTCCTTGGATGATCGTGGGTGAGTGATCGTGCGTGGGGCGCCGGTGCTCCCCGTTCAGGGGCACAGGGGTCCGCTGTACGCCCCGGAGGGGACCAGGTCCTCGATGTTGTCCGTGGCGTTGGCCTGCGGGCCGAGGAGCGCGCACAGGCGGTCGGCGCCGGGCGGCCTGCGGAGGGCGTCGCGCACTCCCGCCTCCGCGGTGTCCGCCAGCCGCTGGAGAGGGCTGCGCCCGCCGGACGCCGCCGACACCACGCCCAGCGCGGTGGCGCGCACGAGCAGGACCGGTCCTCGTGGGGAGTCGCCCAGCGGCATCACCGTCGACCAGTTCCCGGGGTAGGCGGAGTGGGCGACGCGCTTGCCCGTGGTGAGGGACCGGAGGGACACCCTGCTCATCGACTTCTCCGTGAAGTCGGTGAGGTCGGCTTCGTTGATGGCGTCGAAGTCGGAGGGGAGGGAGATCCAGGCGGTGGTCCCGGTGGCGTCGAGGGCGAGCGCGCCGTCCGCCTCGGCGGGGGTGAGGCGCGGGACGTGCCCCGTCTGGGTGCCGGTGGCGATGTTCCAGGCCCGCAGCTCGGCCGGGGCGCCGGACCCGCCCTTGAGCACGGCGGCGACCGTCCGGCCGTCCAGGCTGGTGACGAAGCTCCCGGTCCGGGTCGGGTCCGCCAGCGCGGTGCGTGTCACCCGGTCCGGTGTCACACGGACGCGGGTCAGCGTGAGGTCGTTGCGGATCGTGGAGCCGTCCGCCTCGGCCTCGCTCAGGATCGCCGTCTCGCCGTCCGGGCCGAGCCAGAAGTCGGTCACCATGCTCCGCCACGGCAGTACGGCCTTGCGCAGGAGCTTGCCGGTCCGCAGGTCGAGGAGGTACAGGGTGTTGCGCTGGCCCGCGGCGGTCAGAGGGTTCACGCTGTCCGGCAGCACCAGCCCGAGGACCCGGTTGTTCGGGTCGATGCTCATGGCGACCTGGCCGACCCGGGGCAGCGGCGCGAACTCGGTACCGAGGACGACGCGCTGTTCGACCGTGTCGTAGACGACGAGGCAGATCTTGGTGGAGGTGCTCATGATGTCCGGCACCGGGCAGGAGCCGGGGACGCTCCGCTCCCCCCGGACGTCCGGGAAGAGCTGGTCGGTGAAGGCGACGTACCGTCCGTCGCGGCTGATCACCGCGTCGCTGGTCAGGTCGTTCTCCACCAGCACCCCCTCCAGGGGCTCGGCCACCAGCCCGCCCCCGCTGTCCCGCCACGGGACGATCTGGCCGCCCGGGGCGAGCGTGACCAGGTTCCGGCCCCCGGCCGCCACCAGGTGGGTCAGGTCCCGGAGCGCCGACTGGTCGGCGTACGACACGGCGGGGAGCTTCTGCGCGGTCGGTGTCGACGTGGGGGACGTGGTGGTCGGTGGCGTGGTGGCCGCGCCGAGGTTCGGGACGACGCGGTCGACGGGGCCCAGTCCGTCGTAGAGGTCGGGCAGGCCGCTGTCCGGGTGCGTGCGGTAGGAGCGCAGGCCGAGTTGCATCGCGCCGTACGGGTCGTACGAGAACCGCTCCTCGGCGCGGGTGCGCAGGGTTCCGGCGAGGGACTGGGCGACCTGTTCGCTGCGGTTCTGGTAGATCAGCGTCCCCGCGACCAGCGCGAGGGCCAGGGCGGCGGAGACCGTGCCGTTCACCCGCCAGCGGCGCACCCGGCTGGAGCTGACGTACACCAGCTCCGGGGTGGAGAGGTGGGCCCGGTGGGTGCGCGCCCACCGGCGGGCGTCCCGCAGCTCGGCACCGGCGAGGAGCCGTCTGCCGGGGCGGCCCTGTTCGGTCCAGGTGGTGATGCGCTGGCGCAGGGTGTCCTGCCAGACGCGGAACGCGCGGTGCTCCTCGGTGAGTTCGCGCAGGTGGCGCCAGTGCAGCAGCAGCGAGTCGTGGGCCAGCTCGATGCCGGAGGCGGCGCCCGGGTCGCCTCCGACGCGGTGCATCACCAGCAGCCGTGAGGTGGCGAGGCGTTGCCCGACGGTCCACTGGTCGTCGTCGCACTCGTCGCGCAACGCGGTGCGGCGCACGGTGAGGTCGCCGTCGGGCAGCGGCCTGACCAGTTGGATGAGGAGCCGGTCGGCGACCTCCCGGCTCCCGGGGTCGATGCCGGACCAGATCCGGTCGGCGTAGCGGGCGAGGGACTCCGAGATGCCGCCGAGTTCCTCGTACGCCGCGTGGGTCAGCAGGCCCGCCCGGCGGCGCTGCCAGAGTTCGGCGAGCGTGAACTCCAGCAGGGGCAGGGGGTTCGGGGTGTGCTTCAGGTCGTCCAGGATGCGGGCGACCAGTCCGTCGGCGAAGGAGACGGTGCCGACCCGCGCCAGCGGCCCGGTCATGACCCGGCGCAGTTCGGCCTCGGTCATCTCGCCGACGGTCACCGGGAGCCACCTGCGGGCCAGTTCGGCGGCGGCGCGGTCGGCGAGCGCCGTGCCCAGGAAGGTGTCGCGCAGGTTCACCAGCACGCACAGCCGGGACCCGGCGGACAGACAGGGCAGCAGCGCGCGGACGAAGGCGGAGCGGTCGTCGTCCGGCGCGGCGAAGAACTCCTCGAACTGGTCCACGCACAGGACCAGTTGGTCGGCGCGATGCTGTTCCAGCACGGCCGCCACGAGGTCGGGCAACTGTCCGCCAGCCAGCCACACCTCGGTCGCGGCGACCGACTCCAGGCGGGCCGCGCCCGTGCGGTCGGGGCGCATCAGCCGGTCGAGGGCGAAGGCCAGCGCGGTCAGCGGGGTAGTGGCGTCGGACGGCCGTAACGCCAGGGTGAGCCGGGTGGTGCCGGAGGGGTCGGCGGCGCGCAGCCGGGGCACCACGCCCGCGTGCCACAGCGAGGACTTGCCGATGCCGGACCCGCCGATGACGCTGATCAGCGGCACCCCGGAGCGGATGCGGTCGACGAGCTGACCGGCCAGCTCCTCGCGCCCGTAGTAGAGGTCGGCGTCCTGCTCGGTGAAGGGGCGCAGGGCGCGGTACGGGACGCGCCGCTCGATCACCTCGGCCAGCTCGGGCCACGCCTCCAGCAGCATGTCCACCGGCAGCATGTAGCCGATCTTGGCGCCCGCGCCGGTGACCCGGTAGCCGACCATGCCGACCGCGGCGTCCGCGTCGGTGCTCCACACCGGGGCGCCGGAGAAGCCGGGGGCCAGCATGGCCTGTCGTGCCGGGTCGCTCTCGATCTCCACCCAGCCGGTGGCCACGGGGCCGCCCTGCCGCCCGTGCACCCAGGTGCCGAGTTCCAGGCCGCGGGGGAAGCCCACCATGACCAGCGAACCGTCCAGTTCCCCGTGGCGTCGGCTCAGGACGAGCGGCCGGGCGTCCGCGGGCGGTGGCTCCCGTAACCGGAGCCCGGCGACGTCCATCCCCTGCTCCGGCACCGGGGGCCGCCAGGCGACGACGTCGGCGAGCTGGCGTCTGCCGGGGGCGAGCAGCGGGAAGTCCAGGCTGACCGAGGCGCCCTCGGGCAGGGGCTCGCCGGTGGCCGTGCCGAACACCCCGGCGACCACGTGCGCGGCCGACACCACGTGCCGGGGCCCCGCGAGGAAGCCAGCGCCGACGGGTTCGTCACCGTCCCAGATCCGGACCAGCCCCGCCTCGAGAGGCACCCGCATATCAGACCCCCGTGTCCTCACCTACGCCCCAACGGTACCGTCCCCGCGGTTTCACAGTTGTGGTGCGACAGCAATACTGTTCCACATGGACAGGCACCCCGAGGAGCTGACGCTGACCGTCGACGAGTTGGCCGCGCGGGCCGGGGTCACGGTGCGTACCGTGCGGTTCTACGGGACCAAGGGGCTGTTGCCGCCGCCGGTGATCGGGCCGCGCAGGGTGGGGCAGTACGGCAGGGCGCACCTGGCGCGGCTGGAGATCATCGAGGAGTTGCAGGGGCAGGGGATGACCCTGGCGGGCATCGAGCGGTACCTCCAGCAGTTGCCGCCGGGGCTCAGCGCGCACGACCTCGCCATCCACCGGGCCGTGATCGCCTCCTGGGCGCCGGAGGCGGTGGAGACGGTGACGCGGGAGGAGTTGCGGCGGCGGGCCGGGCGGGTGCTCGGTGACGACGACCTGGAGCGGCTGGCGGCCATGGACGTGGTGCGGCCCGTGCCGGACGGGTACCAGGTCGACCTCGCGTCGCTGCGGCTCGGGGTGCGGCTGCTGGACGTGCCGCTGTCGCAGGAGGCGATCCTCGCGGCGCGCGAGGTGCTGTTCGAGCACTCGCGCGCCGCGGCCCAGGAGCTGGCCCGGCTCTTCCGCGCCGAGGTGTCGGAGCGTGACACGCGGGACGTGCGGTCCCTGTCGGCGCACATGCACCCGCTGGTGGTGCAGGCGCTGCTGACGACGTTCCAGCGGTCGCTGCGGGAGGAGCTGGGCGAGCTGCTCAGCGGGTCAGACGCGGGGTGAGTCGGTGAAGGTCTCGCCCTTCTCGGCCTTGGCCACCAGCAGCGCGGGCGGCGTGAACCGGTCGCCGTAGCGGTCGGCCAGCTCCCGGGCGCGGGCGACGAAGCCGGGCAGGCCGCCCTCGTAGCCGTTGACGTACTGGAGGACGCCGCCGGTCCAGCCGGGGAATCCGATGCCGAAGATGGAGCCGATGTTGGCGTCCGCGACCGACGTGAGCACGCCCTCCTCCAGCAGCCGGACGGTGTCGAGGGCCTCGGCGAACAACATGCGTTCCTGCATGTCCGCGAAGGGGATCTCGTGGCCCGGCTTGGTGAAGTGCTCCCGCAGGCCCGGCCACAGGCCCGCCCGCTTGCCGTCGTCGCCGTAGTCGTAGAAGCCCGCTCCCCCGCTGCGGCCGGGGCGGCCGAACTCGTCCACCATGCGGTCGATGACGGCCTCGGCGGGGTGCTCCCGCCAGGTGCCGCCCGCCTCCTCCACGGCCCGCCTGCTCTCCTTGCGGATCTTGCGGGGCAGGGTGAGCGTCAGCTCGTCCATCAGGGAGAGGACCTTCGCGGGGTAGCCCGCCTGGGCCGCCGCCTGTTCGACGGAGGCCGGTTCGATGCCCTCCCCGACCATGGCGACGCCCTCGTTGATGAAGTGGCCGATGACGCGGGAGGTGAAGAACCCGCGCGAGTCGTTGACGACGATCGGCGTCTTGTTGATCTGCCGGACCAGGTCGAAGGCGCGCGCCAGCGCCTCGTCGCCGGTGCGCTCGCCCTTGATGATCTCGACGAGGGGCATCTTGTCGACGGGTGAGAAGAAGTGCAGCCCGATGAAGTCGGCCTGGCGCTCCACGCCCTCGGCGAGGGTGGTGATGGGCAGGGTGGAGGTGTTGGAGCACAGCAGCGCGTCGGGGGCGACGACGTGCTGGATCTCCTGGAACACCTTGTGCTTGAGGGCGGTGTCCTCGAACACGGCCTCGATCACCGCGTCACAGCCCGCGAGGTCGGCCGCCTCCGCGGTCGGCGTGATGCGGGCGAGCAGCGCGTCGGCCTTCTCCTGGGTCGTACGGCCCCGGGAGACCGCCTTCGCGCACAGCTTCTCCGAGTAGCCCTTGCCCTTGAGGGCCGACTCCAGCGACACGTCCTTCAGCACGACGTCGATGCCCGCGCGGGCGCACGAGTAGGCGATCCCCGCGCCCATCATCCCCGCGCCGAGGACGGCGACCTTGCGGACCTTGCGCGGCTCGACGCCCTGGGGCCGGTTGGCACCGGAGTTGACCGCCTGGAGGTCGAAGAAGAACGCCTGGATCATGTTCTTCGCGGTCTGCCCCGCGGCCAGCTCCACGAAGTACCGCGCCTCGATGACCTGCGCGGTCTCGAAGTCGACCTGAGCGCCCTCCACCGCGGCGGCGAGGATGTTGCGGGGCGCCGGGTAGGGCGCGCCGTTGGTCTGCTTGCGCAGGTTGGCCGGGAAGGCGGGCAGGTTGGCCGCGAACTTCGGGTGGGCGGGGGTGCCGCCGGGGATGCGGTAGCCGGGCCGGTCCCAGGGCTGCTGCGACTCGGGGTGGGCGTCGATGAAGGCGCGGGCGCGGGCCAGCATCTCCTCGTGGGTGTCCACCACCTCGTCGACGAGGCCGTTGTCGAGGGCGCGCCGCGGGTTGTACTGCTGGCCCTGGAGGAGGACCTTCAGCAGGGCGTCGGTGATGCCGAGCAGCCGGACGGCGCGGACCACGCCGCCGCCTCCGGGGAGCAGCCCGAGGGTGACCTCGGGGCAGCCGATCTTGGAGCCGGGGGCGTCCAGGGCGACGCGGTGGTGGCAGGCGAGGGCGATCTCGTAACCGCCGCCTAGGGCCGCGCCGTTGATGGCGGCGACGACGGGCTTGCCGAGGGTCTCGATGCGGCGCAGGTGGCGCTTGATGGCGAGGCCGCCCTCGAAGAGGTCCTGCGCCGTCTCCGGGGTGACGCGGATCAGGTCGCGCAGGTCGCCGCCCGCGAAGAAGGTCTTCTTGGCGGAGGTGACGATGACGCCGCGGATGCCGTCCTTCTCCGCCTCAAGGCGCTCGGCGACCGCGGCGAGCGACTCGCGGAACGCCTGGTTCATGGTGTTCGCGGACTGGGCGGGGTCGTCGAGGACGAGGGTGACGACGCCGGTGTCGTCCTGCTCCCAGCGGATGGTGGTGGACTCGGTGCTCATGAGGTGACTGCTCCTGGTCTTCCGTCGGTCTTCCGTTGGGAGGGGTCAGACGCGTTCGACGATCGTGGCGATGCCCATGCCGCCGCCCACGCAGAGCGTCGCGAGGCCGTACCGCTTGTCCTGGCGCTCCAGTTCGTCGACGAGGGTGCCGAGGATCATCGCGCCGGTCGCGCCGAGGGGGTGGCCGAGCGCGATGGCGCCGCCGTTGACGTTGACCTTGTCCAGGGACAGACCCATGTCCTTCACGAAGCGCAGGACGACCGCCGCGAACGCCTCGTTGATCTCGACCAGGTCGATGTCGTCGATGGTCATCCCGGCGCGGGCCAGGGCCTTGCGGGTGGCCGGGGCGGGGCCGGTGAGCATGATGGTCGGCTCGGAGCCGGAGACGGCGGCGGAGACGATCCGGGCGCGCGGGGTGAGCCCGTACCGCTCGCCGGTCTCCTTCGTGCCGATGGCGACCAGCGCCGCGCCGTCCACGATGCCCGAGGAGTTGCCCGCGTGGTGGACGTGGTCGATCTTCTCCACCCAGTGGTACTTCTGGAGCGCCACCGCGTCGAAGCCGCCGAGGTCGCCGATGTCCGCGAACGACGGCTTCAGCTTGGCGAGGGAGTCGGCGGTGGTGCCGGGGCGCAGGTGCTCGTCGTGGTCGAGGACGACCAGGCCGTTGCGGTCCCTGACCGGCACGACGGAGCGCTCGAAGCGGCCCCCCTTCCACGCCGTGGCCGCCCGCTCCTGCGACAGCGCCGCGTACTCGTCCACGTCCCGGCGCGAGAAGCCCTCGATCGTGGCGATCAGGTCCGCGCCGATGCCCTGCGGGACGAAGTTCGTGGCGAGGTTGGTCATCGGGTCGTTGAACCAGGCGCCGCCGTCGGAGGCCATCGGTACGCGCGACATGGACTCCACGCCGCCCGCGAGGACGAGGTCCTCCCAGCCGGAGCGGACCTTCATGGCGGCCAGGTTGACGGCTTCGAGGCCCGAGGCACAGAAGCGGTTCTCCTGCACGCCCGCCACCGTGTCCGGCAGCCCGGCGGCGATGGCGGCGATCCGCGCGATGTCGGAGCCCTGGTCGCCCACCGGGCCGACGACGCCGAGCACGATGTCGTCGATCGCCGCCGGGTCGAGGCCGGGGAAGCGGGCGCGGATCTCGTGGATGAGGCCGACGACCAGGTCGACGGGCTTGGTGCCGTGCAGGGCGCCGTTCGCCTTGCCGCGTCCGCGCGGGGTGCGGATCGCGTCGTACACGTACGCTTCGGTGGTCACGGGGTGGCCTTTCGCTTGAGGGTGCGGGGCTGCTGGTCGGTGAGGCGCGGGACGTCCCAGTCGCGGGCCACGGCCGCGGTGTCGGCGCCCGGCAGGGCGGGGCCGCCGCGGACGGCGGTCGGGGTCGCGGAGAAGCGGGGCGCGGGGGCGGGCTGGGGGGTGCCGCCGTGGTCGGTGAAGGTGCCGCGGGCGGCGAGGTGCGGGTGGTGCGGGGCCTCGCGCAGTGACAGGACGGGTGCCACGCAGGCGTCGGAGCCCTCGAAGACGGCCGTCCACTCGTCGCGGGTACGGGACCTGAAGCGGGCGGCGACCGCCTCGCGCAGCTCGCCCCAGCGGGCCGGGTCGTCGCGGGCGGGCGCGAGGTCGGGGAGGCCGAGCAGGGTCATGAACTCGTCGTAGAACCGCTGTTCCAGGGCGCCCACGGCGATGTGGCGGCCGTCGGCGGTCTCGTAGGTGCCGTAGAACGGGCAGCCGCCGTCGAGGAGGTTGGCGCCGCGCCGGTCCTGCCAGGCCCCGGCGGCGAGCATCCCGTGGACCATCGCCGTCAGGTGCGCGGTGCCGTCCACGATGGCGGCGTCCACGACCTGGCCGGTGCCGGTGGCGCGGGCGTGCTGGAGGGCGGCGAGGACACCGACGACGAGGTAGAGGGAGCCGCCCGCGTAGTCCCCGAGGAGGTTGGCGGGGACGGCCGGGGGCCGGTCCGGGTCGCCGATCAGGCCGAGGGCGCCGGTGACGGCGACATAGGCGATGTCGTGCCCTGCGCGCTGGGCGAGCGGTCCCTGCTGGCCCCAGCCGGTCATCCGGCCGTAGACGAGGGCGGGGTTGCGGGCGTGGCAGTCCCCGGGGCCGACGCCGAGGCGTTCCGCGACGCCGGGGCGGTAGCCCTCGACGAGGATGTCCGCGCGTTCGGCCAGGTCCAGGACGCGGGCGGGGCCGTCCGGGTCCTTCAGGTCGACGACCACCGAGCGCTTGCCGCGGTTGGTGAGGTCGTGGGCGGGGTCGATGCCGAGGCCGGGGCCGCCGGGGCGGTCGACGCGTACGACGTCGGCGCCCAGGTCGGCCAGGAGCATCGCGGCGAACGGGCCGGGGCCGATCCCGGCCAGTTCGAGCACGCGCACGCCGCTGAGCGGGCCGTGCGGTGGTGTCGTCGCCGCTGCCATGGTCCGCCCCCAAGGTCGTGACACAACTGATGTAACACCAATGATGCTAAGAACACGTTCCAGTCGGCACAAGCCCCAGAAAGCAAGCGCTTGGCCACTGTACGGGCGACGTGGCCCCCGTCACGGGCGGGATCGTCGTCGGGTCCCGTGTCCTCACGCTAGCCTCAGCCACCGACAGCGGCGCGCGAGACCAGACCGAGGGGTGTCATGAACAGGCCGAACAGGGCGGACCGCCCGTACGACATCGTGCTCTTCGGAGCCACCGGCTTCGTCGGGACGCTCACCGCCCGGTACCTGGCCGCGCACGCGCCAGAGGGCCTGCGCTGGGCGGTCGCGGGCCGCGACGAGCGCAGGCTGGCGGAGCTGCGCGAGGGGCTGCCCGGCGGCGCGGACGCCGGGATGCTGCGGGCGGACGTGTCCGACCCGGCGTCGCTGCGCCGACTGGCCGAGCACGCGCGCGTGGTGGCCACCACGGTCGGCCCCTATGTGGCGTACGGCGAGGAGCTGGTCGCCGCCTGCGCGGACACCGGCACCGACTACCTCGACCTCACGGGGGAGCCGGAGTTCGTCGACCTGACGTACGTCCGGCACGACGCACGCGCGCGGGAGACCGGCGCGCGGCTGCTGCACGCCTGCGGGTTCGACTCCGTGCCGCACGACCTCGGCGTCTACTTCACCGTGCGGCAGTTGCCGGAGGACGTGCCGCTGACCGTCGACGGCTATGTGACCGCCGACGCCGCGTTCTCCGGCGGTACGTTCGCCTCCGCGCTGGGCCAGTTCTCGCGCGGGCGGCAGGTGCTGGCGGCGGCGCGGGAGCGGCGGCGGCACGAACCGCGGCTCGTGGGCCGCCGGGCGGTCGCGGTGGCGGGCGCGCCGCGGTACGCCGGGGAGGTCGGCGCGTGGGCGCTGCCGCTGCCGACGCTCGACCCGCAGATCGTGCGCGGCTCCGCCCGTGCCCTGCGGCGCTACGGCCCCGACTTCCGCTACCGCCACTACGCCGCCGTACGGCGGCTGCCGGTCGCCGTGGGCGGGGTGGCGGCCGTGGGCGCGCTGGCCGCGGCGGCGCAGGTGCCGCCCGCGCGGCGGTGGCTGTCGGGGCGGGTGCGGCCGGGTGAGGGGCCGAGCGCGGAGAAGCGGGCGCGGAGCTGGTTCTCCGTCCGGTTCGTCGGCGAGGGCGGTGGCCGCCGGGTCTACACCGAGGTCTCGGGCGGCGACCCCGGCTACGACGAGACGGCGAAGATGTTCGCCGAGGCGGCGCTGTCGCTGGCCTGCGACGAGCTGCCGCCGACCGCGGGCCAGGTCACCACGGCAACGGCCATGGGCGACGCTCTCACCGAACGGCTGCGCCGCGCGGGCATCGTCTTCCGAGTGGCGGCGAGCCGCTGAGCCCGGACGGTTCGAGGGGCGAGCCGCCGCGTCCGGGCGGCGGGACGGCCGGTCACAGCGGCCAGCTCACCAGCGTGTAGATCATCCCGCCGATCCAGCCCACGCCCGCGAGCACGGCCAGCGCCAGGCCGAGGACCACGGCGCGCTCGACGGGGCGGTGGGGGTCGGACAGGGGCTTGGGGGCACGGTGCGTCGTCATGGGGCCAGCCTTTCGAACAGGCGTGGCCCCTGGGCATCCGTACTCCTACTCAGGTGGCACTCAGGAAGCACTCACGCGTACTCAGGCCCCGACCGTCTCCCGCAGCGCCCCGCGGCACAGCGCGTCAGCGCGGCGGGTGGTCTCCGGAAGGCGGTAGTCCGGGGTGAGCCGCAGCACGTGGGCGCAGGCGGTGTCCAGGCGGACCCGGTGGCCGACCGAGACGAACACCGGCTTCACCCCGTCCCGGGTGCGCAGCGCGCGGCCCACCTCCTCGACGCCCGCCAGCAGCGGGGACGACGACCCGCGCGGGTGGGCCGGTTCGTCGTACGTGAAGGTGAACGGGTTCTTGGCGACGCCGATCGTGGGCAGCCCGGTGAGCACGCCGAGATGGCTGGCGAGGCCGAAGCGGCGCGGGTGGGCGAGTCCGTAGCCGTCGCAGACGACGAGGCCCGGCGGGCAGGGCAGCGCCTCCAGGGCGGCCAGCACGGTGGGGACCTCCCGGAAGGCCAGCAGGCCCGGCACGTACGGGAAGGAGACCCGCCCCACGGCGGTCGCCTCGGCGACGGTGTCGAGGCTCACCGCGTCCAGCACGACGGCCGCCGCGGCGACGACGTCCCGCTCGTCGTCGTAGGCGACGTCGACACCGGTGACGTAGCCCGTCCCGGGCGGCGGCCCCGGCTCGTCGTGGACCACCCGCGCGCGCAACTCGTCCTGGACGGCGCGGGCCTGCTGCTCGGTCGCGGGCCAGCCCGCGGGTACGCGTACGGTCGTCATGGTGCTGCCGAGCGTACGCGTACCGCGGCCCGGCTCACTTCCCCAGCGCCCGCCGCAACTGCTCCTTGTTCATGTCCGAACGGCCGTGGACGTTACGGCGCTTGGCCTCCTCGTACAACTGGTCCCGGGTGGGCCCCTGGGAGCCCTGGCCGGAGCGCTGGCCGCCGCGCTTGCCGGACGACATGTCCTGCGTGGAGGTGCGGCTCGCGGTCTTCGACTCACCGGAGCGGGCGCGTTCCTTGTTCACCGTGCGCGCCGCGATCTCCTTGGCGCGCCCCGGGCTCTCGCCCCGGTCCCGCGCGCTCTCCTTGATGTGCTCGTACTGGCGTTCCCGCTTGGAGCTGGAACCGCGTGGCATGTCCACTCACTTCCTCTCGGCTGCGCCGCCCGGGTACCCGCATCGCCGGGGAACGCCACATGGGCCCCGGCCGGGCCCAGCCGAACATTCCGGCACCGCCGCGATTGGGGACGGTGACGGAGGTCACTCGCCCAGGGTGCACGGATTGACGGGTTCCGTCGTCTCAACCCATGCCGGGACGTTCCCGGAAGCCGTCCAGTCGTCCCGCCGTCACAAGGGAGCAAGGCGTTGTCCACCGTCATTGAGCAGCCCGTCGAGGCCCGCCTCGTGGCCGCGGCACCACGGATGCAGAAGATCCCCGCGACCCTCCGCTACGACCGCACGGACCCGTTCGCGGTCCGTATGGCCTTCCCCGCACAGGCCACCCTGGAGGGCGTGGAGGTGTGCTGGACCTTCGCCCGCGAGCTGCTGGCGGCCGGTCTGCACGACGCCGAGGGCTACGGCGACGTCCGGGTGCGGCCCTACGGGTTCGACCGCACCGTCCTGGAGTTCCACGCCCCGGAGGGCACCGCGGTGGTGCACCTGCACTCCGGGGACGTGCGCCAGTTCCTCGCGGCCACCGCGGAGTTGGTGCCGCTCGGCCTCGAACACCTCCAGCTCGACCTGGACCACGGCCTCGCGGAGCTGATGCGGGACGCCTGCTGAGCGCCCCCCCCGTCGGTGGCGGCGCCCTAACGCGCCCCGCCCAGCAGCGCGTTCAGCTCGCCGGAGTCGATGCTCCCGGCCAGGGTGTCGTACGTCCCCGTGTCCAGCAGCTCCCGCGCGGCACGGCGGACCAGGGTGTGCGCGGCGCGCGCGATGCCCGCCCCGGCGCTCACCCGGGCGACGCCGAGCGCGGCCAGCTCCGCCACCGGGGGCGCGCCCGGCCCCACCATCACGTTCAGCGGCACGTCCACGCCGTCCGCGAGCGGCTTCACCGTCCCCGGTTCGACGGCCCCGGGGACGAAGATCCCGTCGGCGCCCGCCGCGCGGTAGGCGGCGGCCCGCTCCAGGGTGTCGTCCACTCCCCCGGCGCCGCGCAGGAGGGTGTCGACGCGGGCGTTGACGAACAGCGGCACGCCCGCCGCGTCGGCCGCCTCGCGCGCGGCGGCGATCCGCTCGGCCTGCTCGCTGACCGCCCGCAGCGGTCCCCGGTCCGGCTCGGGTGCCGTGTCCTCGATGTTGACGCCCACCGCGCCCGCCGCGAGCACCCCGCGCACGGTGTCGGCGACGCCCTCCGGGTCCCTGGCGTAGCCGCGCTCGATGTCGGCGGTCACCGGGAGGCGTACCCCGGCGGCGATGACCGCGACCGCGCCGAGCGCCGCGTCCCGCTCCAGCCGGTCGCCGTCCGCCGCGCCCAGCGCCCAGGCGAGCCCGGCGCTGGTGGTGGCCACGGCGGCGGCGCCCGCGTCCTCGACGATCCGGGCGCTGGCGAGGTCCCAGGCGTTGGGCAGCACCAGGGGGCGTCCGGGGACGTGCAGGGCGCGGAAGGCCAGGGCGCGGTCGTGCAGGGTGGTGGCGGTGTCGTCAGTCGTCATGCGGCCACTCAACCAGGCGGGGGCGGGGCCCCGCTGGCAGGAATCCGACGGGGGCGTGCGGCGGCGGCGTTAATCCGTTGACAGTGCCCGCGGGCCGTCCGTACCTTCGGGAGCGTCCTGTTGCCGCCGATTGGAGAAGGCCGTTGCTCGTCTGAGGTCCTGAGACACCGCGTACCACCCGTTCCTGTGGTGTGCGCCGCGTGCGACCTCGGCGTAGTACGAGCCGTCCCTCCCGTCCCCGGGCACAGGGCTTTCCCATGCCCTGGCAGGTCGCAGGTGTCTCGAAACGCGTCCCCCTGACCGCTTCGAGCAACACGGAGGCCACATGGCTACCACCTCCCTCACCGTCACGTCCCTCGCCTTCGCCTGGCCCGACGGCACCGTCGTCTTCGACGGCCTCGACACCGCCTTCGGACCCGGCCGCACCGGCCTCATCGGCGTCAACGGCTCCGGCAAGTCCACCCTGTTGAAGCTGATCGCCGGTGAGCTGACCCCCGTCGACGGCACCGTCCGCGTCACGGGCGAGGTCGGCTACCTGCCGCAGAACGTCACCCTCGACACCGCCCTGCGGGTCGACGAGGCGCTCGGCATCGCCGCGCGCCGGGCCGCGCTGCACGCCATCGAGGCCGGGGACGCGGCGGCGGAGCACTTCGAGACCGTCGGCGACGACTGGGACGTCGAGGAACGCGCCCTGGCCACCCTCGGCGAGCTGGGCCTCGGCCACATCGACCTGGACCGCACGGTCGGTGAGGTCTCGGGCGGCGAGTCGGTGCTGCTGCGCCTGGCCGCGCTGCTGCTGCGCCGCCCGGACGTCCTGCTCCTCGACGAACCCACCAACAACCTCGACGTCTACGCCCGCAGGCGGCTCTACGCGGCGGTCGCGTCCTGGCCGGGCGTGCTGGTCGTGGTCAGCCACGACCGGGAACTCCTCGACCTGGTCGACCAGATCGCGGACCTGCGCTCCGGGGAGATCTCCTGGTACGGCGGCAACTTCACGGCGTACGAGGAGGCGCTCGCCGTCGAGCAGGAGGCGGCCGAGCGGATGGTGCGGGTCGCGGAGGCGGACCTGCGCAGGCAGAAGCAGGAACTCGTCGAGGCGCACGGCAAGCTGGCCAAGCGGACCCGCTACGCCAACAAGATGTACGAGAACAAGCGCGAGCCGAGGGCGGTGATGAAGCTGCGGAAGCGCTCCGCGCAGGTCTCCGCGGGCAAGCACCGCATCATGCACGAGGAGAGGCTCGCCGAGGCCAGGGAGCGCCTCGACGAGGCCGTGGAGGCCGTACGGGACGACGACGAGATCCGCGTCGACCTGCCCTACACGGCGGTGCCGCCGGGCCGGTCCGTGCTGACCCTGCGCGAGCTGGAGCTGGCGTACAGCGCCCGCGTGGACGGCGGTCTCGACGTGCACGGCCCGGAGCGGATCGCGCTGGTGGGCCGCAACGGCGCGGGCAAGACGACGCTGCTGCGGACGATCGCCGGGGAGCTGGCGCCGGTGGCGGGCGAGGCGACGGCGCACGTCCCGCTGCGGTTCCTGCCGCAGCGGCTCGACGTCCTGGACGGGGAGCTGAGCGTCGCGGAGAACGTGGCCCGGTTCGCGCCGGGCGCCACCAACAACCAGGTCAGGGCGCGGCTGGCGCGCTTCCTGTTCCGGGGTGCCCGCGCCGACCAGCGGGCGGACACGCTCTCCGGCGGCGAGCGCTTCCGGGCGGCGCTGGCGGCGCTGATGCTGGCGGAACCGGCGCCCCAGTTGCTGATGCTGGACGAGCCGACGAACAACCTGGACATGGCGAGCGTCCGGCAGCTCACCTCGGCCCTGGAGTCGTACGAGGGGGCGCTGATCGTGGCCAGTCACGACCTGCCGTTCCTGGAGTCGATCGGCATCACCCGCTGGCTGCTGCTGGACGGCACGCTCACCCGGACCGCGCCGGAGGTGTTGGTGGGTGAGGGGTGAGGGGTGACGAGAGGCGAAGGTGGTGTGAAGGGAGGCGTGCCCTCTTCTGCGCGCGCCCTCGATGCGGTACGCCGGTGAGACCACCCACCCCCTAGGGAGACGCCCGTGCCCAGCAAGAAGGCCCTCGTCCGCCGCCCCAGCCCGCGTCTGGCCGAGGGTCTGGTGACCCACGTCGAACGGGCGGCGGTCGATGCCGAGCTGGCGCTGCGGCAGTGGGAGGCGTACGTCGACGCGCTGACCGCCCACGGCTGGGAGACCGTCGAGGTGCCCCCGGCCGACGACTGCCCGGACTCCGTGTTCGTGGAGGACACGGTGGTCATGTTCCGGAACGTCGCGCTGATCGCCCGCTCCGGCGCCGAGTCCCGCCGGGACGAGACCGCGGGGGTGGAGGAGGTGGTGGCCGGGCTCGGCTGCTCGGTCAACTGGGTCTGGGAGCCGGGCACGCTGGACGGCGGCGACGTGCTGAAGGTCGGTGACACGGTCTACGTGGGCCGGGGCGGGCGCACCAACGCCGACGGGGTACGGCAGTTGCGGGCCGCGTTCGCGCCGCTGGGGGCACGGGTGGTCAGCGTGCCGGTGAGCAAGGTGCTGCACCTGAAGTCGGCGGTCACGGCGCTGCCGGACGGGACGGTCGTCGGCCATGTCCCGCTGATGGACGCGCCGTCGCTGTTCGGCCGGTTCCTGCCGGTCCCGGAGGAGTCCGGCGCCCATGTGGTGCTGCTCGGCGGGGACCGGCTGCTGATGGCGGCGAGCGCGCCGAAGACCGCCGAACTGTTCGCGGACCTCGGGTACGAACCGGTCATCGTGGACATCGGCGAGTTCGAGAAGCTGGAGGGCTGTGTGACCTGCCTCTCGGTCCGGCTGCGGGAGCTGCACACCTGAGCACGCGGGAGCCGCACACCTGAACAGGGGTCTTTACGGCGCTCTTAACCTACGGCTTCGTAACCTACGGATTCGTAGCCTACGATTCCGTAGGTTCCGGCTGCCCACGGCCGGAATGTTCCGTTCAGCGCCCCGTCCCCCTGGAGTACCCGTGACGATCACCTCTCCCCACCTTGGCAGCCCGTCCGTGTGGACCGACGCCAAGCTGCTGTACGCACTGGAGGAAGTGGTCGAGACCGAACTGAACCGGCACCTGAAAATCGCCAAGGACTGGATGCCGCACGAGTACGTGCCGTGGACCGACGGCCGGAACTTCCCCGGGTTCTTCGAGGACGGCGAGTCCTGGGAGAAGGAGCAGTCCAAGGTCACCGAGATCGGCCGGATCGCGCTCGTCGTGAACCTGCTGACGGAGGACAACCTCCCCAGCTACCACCACGAGATCGCCTCCCTCTTCGGCCGCGACGGCGCCTGGGGCACCTGGGTGCACCGCTGGACCGCCGAGGAGGGCAGGCACGGCATCGTCATGCGGGACTACCTGCTCACCTCCCGCGCGGTCGACCCGGACAAGCTGGAGCGGTTCCGGATGGCCCACATGAGCGAGGGCTTCGAGCACGACCACCGGCACTCGATGCTGCACTCGGTCGCCTACGTCGCCTTCCAGGAGCTGGCCACCCGCATCTCCCACCGCAACACCGGGCACCAGTCCGGCGACCCGGTCTGCGACCGGATGCTGGCGCGCATCGCGACCGACGAGAACCTGCACATGGTGTTCTACCGCAACCTGCTGAAGGCGGCGTTCGAACTCGCCCCCGACCTCACCATGCAGGCCGTCCGCGATGTCGTCGTGGGCTTCCGGATGCCCGGTCACGGCATTCCCGGCTTCGAGCGGGCGGCGGCGCAGATGGCCATCGGCGAGGTCTACAACCTGCGCATCCACCACGACGACGTGCTCCAGCCCGTGCTGCGCTTCCTGAAGGTCCTGGAGATCGACGGGCTGGGCCCGGAGGGGCTCAAGGCGCAGGAGGAGCTGGGCCTGTTCATGGGCGGGCTGGACGCCGAGGCCGCCAAGTTCGACGAGAAGCTGGCGGCGCGCAAGGCGCGGATGGCGGCCCGCGCGGGCGCCTGATCCCCGCCCCGCCGCCACCCGCCGCCACCCGGCGTCAGCGCGGGGTGCGCCTGAGGTGCAGGCGCTCCTTCTCGGAGAGGCCGCCCCAGACGCCGAAGCGTTCGTCGTGGGTGAGGGCGTACTCCAGGCAGGCCGCGCGCATCTCGCACATCCCGCAGATGCGCTTGGCCTCACGGACCGAGCTGCCCGGCTCGGGAAAGAAGAAGTCCGCCCCGGTCTGCGCACACAGCGCCTGCTCCCAGGTGGTGCGGGCCGGGCGGGTTGTTTCGGAGTGCATGGCCGAGAGTGTGCCCACCGGCGAAAAACGTTCGATCAACGCCCGCTCAACGCCCGACGCCGGGGTCCCTCCGACCGCCCCGATGATGACCGCCCGTCCTCCCGCGCGCACGGCGGCGCGCGGGAGGAGTGCGGGCGGATCGACGTGGTTCCCGGGGGTGGTCCGTGCGTGGCGCGGTTGTCAGTGGGGAGTGCGAGACTCGAACGAGTGGAGGCAGTGGGTCTCGTGCGAGGAGGGCGGGCATGTTCACGACCCGTTTCGTCGGTGGCGCGCCGAACTGGCTCGACGTCGGGGTTCCCGACCTGGACGGCGCCATCGACTTCTACGGCGGCCTCTTCGGCTGGCGGTTCCGTTCGGCGGGGCCCGAGGCCGGGGGGTACGGCTTCTTCCAGCTCGACGGCCGCACCGTCGCCGCCGGGATGCGGACCGACCCGGAGCAGGGCCCGCCGTCCTGGACGGTGTACTTCCACAGCCCCGACGCGGAGGCCACCGTCAAGGCCGTCGAGCAGGCGCACGGCGCCGTGCTGACCCCGCCGATGGACGTGCTGGGGCAGGGCCACATGGCGGTCCTCGCCGACCGCGCGGGCGTGCCGTTCGGCATCTGGCAGCCGGGGCGGCTCAGCGGCCTGGACGTCTTCGAGGTGCCCGGCGCCCTGTGCTGGCTGGAGCTGTACTCACCGGACATCGCGGCGGCCGCCGGTTTCTTCAACGCCGCGCTCGGCTGGGAGACCACCTCGCTCACCTTCCCCGGCGGCGCCTACACCTGCGTCGCCCCGGCCGGAGCGGGGGACGAGGCCCTGTTCGGCGGGCTGGTCCCGCTGACCGACGACCCCGCGGAGGCGGACTCCCCGCCGTACTGGCTGCCGTACTTCGAGGTCGCCGACACCGACGCGGCGGTCGTCCGCGCCCAGGAGCTGGGCGGCGCGCTGCGGACGGGGCCCACGGACGTGCCGGACGTCGGCCGCATGGCCAAGCTGGCCGACCCGTACGGCGCCCGGTTCGCCGTCCTCACGAGCCTGCCCCAGGAGCGCGGCTGACCGGGCCGGACGACCCAGGGGTACGCCGCACCGGGCACCCGCAACCCAGGGGGTACGCCGCACCGGGCACCCGCAACCCAGGGGGTACGCCCGGTGGCAACCCCGGCATGACGCCCCGTCACCCCGTCCCTTCCTACGCTGCGGGGGTACCCGCTCAAGCGCGACGAAGGGACCCCCTCCATGACCATCGACCTGCTGCTCGCCGCCGACGGTGTCGGCGGCTCCGGACGCGCCGGGGCCGCGGCGTTCGCCCTGCTGGGCCTGTTCAGCGCGGTCGTCGGCGGGCTGGCCCTGGCCCGGCTCGCGGGCAGGACCGGCGTCGGCGACGCCCGCACCGGCGCCCTCACTGCCCTCGCGGCGGGGCCGGTCAGCCTCGTGCTGAGCGCCCTGCACCTCGCCCAGACCACCGGCGGCTTCGGCAACGGGCAGGGGCGCGCCGGAGCCGTCGTCGGCCTGGTCTTCGCCGTGACCGGAATCGGCCTCGGGACGCTGGCGCTGACCCGCGTCCGCCGCGCCGACCGCTCCGGACCGGGCGCGGGTGCGGTGCCCACGCCGTGACCGTACGGCCCTGGCCCGGCCGTCAGGGGCGGGAGATCCAGCCGGGCACGGTCAGCCCGGACTCGTAGGCGAGAATCACCAGTTGGGCCCGGTCCCGGACGCCGGTCTTGGTCATGATGCGGCTGACGTGCGTCTTCGCGGTGGCCGGGCTCAGCACCAGCCGGGCCGCGATCTCGTCGTTGGACAGGCCCTCCGCGACCAGCGCCATCACCTCGCGCTCCCGCTCGGTGAGCGCGCTCAGCCGGGGCCCCGGGTCCGGGTGCGGTGCGCGGGCGGTGAACTCGGAGATCAGCCGCCGGGTGATCGACGGCGCGATCAGCGCGTCACCGCGCGCCACCACCCGCACCCCGTGGATCAGTTCCGCCGGTTCGGTGTCCTTGACGAGGAAGCCGCTGGCCCCGGCCCGCAGGGCGCCGTAGACGTAGTCGTCCAGGTCGAAGGTGGTCAGGATGATCACCCGGACGTCGGTTCCGGCGGCGATCTCCTCGGTGGCGGCCAGCCCGTCCAGGCCGGGCATCCGAATGTCCATCAGCACGACGTCCGGCCGCAGTTGGCGGGCCAGCCGCACCGCCTGAGCGCCGTCGGCGGCCTCACCGACCACCTCGATGCCGTCCTCGCCCTCCAGGATGGACCGGAACCCGGCGCGCACCAGCGTCTGGTCGTCGGCGAGCAGCAGGCGGATCACGCGGCGTCCCCCCGTCCGGCGTGCGGCGCCGCCGCGCCCACCGGCACCGGGGCGGGCCGCAGCGGCAGCCGGGCGCGCACCAGGAAGCCGCCGCCCGGCGCGCGGCCCGCGGTCAGGGAGCCGCCGAGCGCCCGCGCCCGCTCGCCCATGCCGCGGATGCCGTAGCCGGGCGGGCCGGGGGTGCCGGTGCCGTCGTCCTCGACCTCCACCAGGACGTCGTCGCCCTCGGGCCGGACCCGGATGGCCACGGTGTGCGCGCGGGCGTGCCGGGTCACGTTGGTGAGCGCCTCCTGCACGATCCGGTACGCCGCCCGGTCGGCCTCCGGTGGCAGCGGCCGGGTCTCGGCCAGCTCGGTGCGGATCGCGAGGCCGGAGCGTCCGGCGGCGGTGACGAGCGCGTAGAGGCGGTCAAGGCCGGGCGCGGTCACGGCCGGGGCGTTGTCGTCCTCGCGGCGCAGCACGGTGAGGGTGGCGCGCAGCTCGGTCAGCGTCTCCTTGCTGGCCTGCTTGATCGCGGTGAGCGCCTGGGTGGAGCGGTCCGGGTCGGGCCGGTGCAGGGCGGCGCTGGCCTGCACGTTGATCAGGGAGAGGTGGTGGCCGAGGGCGTCGTGCAGCTCGCGGGCGATGCGCAGCCGGTCCTCGGTGGCCCGGCGCCTGGCCTCCTCGTCCTTGCGCTGCTCGGCGGCCAGCTCCCGGGCGCGCGCCTCGGCGACGTAGGCGCGGCGGTTGCGGGTGACGCCGACGATGACGGCGACCAGCCAGCCCGCGTGCAGCAGCGTCGCGCCGTTCCCGCCGCCGTCGTCGGCGTGGTAGCCGTCCGCGAGGGCGAAGGCCAGCACCGAGGCGGCGCCGAAGCCGAGGGCGACCGCGAGGTGCCCCTCGTCGACGAGGGTGTAGAGGGCGACGACGAAGACCAGCATGACCGGTCCCGGCTGGTGCAGCAGCGCCCCGTAGGCGGCCACGGCGGCCAGCGCCACCGCGCCCACCGGCACCGGACGGGAACGCCGCCAGAAGAGCGCGGCGCAGGACAGCAGCACGACCGGGAGCGCCGTCCACTCGGCGGCGGTGTCGACGCCCCGGGACTGCACCGCCAGGCCGAGGAGGGCGACCAGGCCGACCCCCGCCACCAGCGCCGTCTCCGCCACCGGGCCCCGCCACCGCCACCTCACCATGCGCCGAGCCTAACGCCCCGTCACCACACGGGAGAAGGGCGGAGGAGCCGGGCCGGTGGCCGTGGGCGGAGGAACGGGCGCCGGTGGCCTCAGGCGGAGGCGCGGCGGACCAGGGTGGTGGGCAGGACCACGCTCGTCGGCGGGAGGTCGGCCGCGGTGCCGTCGGCTCGGCGGTCCAGGCGGTGCAGCAGCAGACGGGCCATCAGACGGCCCATCCCCTCTATGTCCTGGCGGATCGTGGTGAGCGGCGGGTCGGTCTGCTCGGCGATCGGTGACATGTCGTCGAAGCCGATCACCGCGACGTCCTCGGGCACCCGGCGCCCCCGCTCGCGCAGCACCCGCAGCGCGCCGGAGGCGGTGAGGTCGTTGGCGGCGAAGACGGCGTCCAGGTCGGGTCGGCGGTGCAGGAGTTCGCGCATCGCCCGCTCCCCGCCGGACGGCGTGAAGTCGCCCTCGACGGTCAGCTCTGGGTCGGCGTCGCCCATGACGTCCCGGTAGCCGTCCAGCCGGTCCACCGCCGAGGTCTGGTCCAGCGCCCCGGCGATGTGCGCGATCCGCGTGCGGCCGAGGCCGACGAGGTGCTGTACGGCGTCCCGGGCGCCGCCCCGGTTGTCGCTGTCAACGAAGACCGCCGACGGGGCGTCGGGGTCGGCGCCCTCGCCCCAGCCGGGCCGCCCGCCGAACACGGTCGGCACCCCGGCGCCCCGGATCAGGCCGGGCAGCGGGTCGTCGAGGTGCAGCGAGAACACCAGCGCCCCGTCGACATGGCCCCCGGCGAGGTAGCGGGCGACGCGGGCGTGGTCGTCGCGGCCCTCGGTGAGCAGCAGCACGAGCTGGTTGTCGTGGGCGGTCAGCTCCTTGCTGATGCCGCGGAGCTGGCGGGCGAAGAAGGGGTCGGCGAAGACCCGGGTCTCCGGTTCGGCGATGACGACGGCGATGGCGTCGTGGCGCCGGGTGACGAGGGTGCGGGCGGCCTGGTTGGGGACGTACCCGAGTTCCTCCACCGCGCGCCTGACCCGCTCGGCGAGGGCGTCGCGCACGCCGTTGCCGCCGTTGACGACGCGGGAGACGGTGGCCCGGGACACGCCCGCACGCGCGGCCACCTCTTCCAGGGTGGGACGCGACACTGCCTCGGTCACTTGGTGCACTCCTCCTGCGCGGCTGCGGATCAGGATAGCCGCGGGCGGGGAGGGAGGCGGCGACGCTCACGAACCGGCGGGAACGCCCTCGAACCGGCCGTGCGCGGGGCGGGTGGCACGGCCCGCCCCGGGGAGTCCACCCCATCGCCTAGTGCCCCTCGTGTTCCTCGTGTCCCTCGTGGGGATGGTGCGGTTCGTAGCCGGGGATCGTGCCGTCCGCCTTCTTCACCAGGAACAGGCCCACCATCCCCATGTCGGCGTGGCTCTGCACGTGGCAGTGGTACATCCACGCCCCGGCGCCCACGCCCTCCCCCGCGATCACCTGGAAGCCGAAGGAGTCGGCGGGTCCGACGATCTTGTTGTCGATGACCGCGCTGGGGTCCTCGGGGCCGGTGAGCAGGCCGGTGCGGTTGTCCGCCCAGCGGTGACCGTGCATGTGGAACGTGTGGTAGAACTCGCCGTGCGTGATCACCACGAACTCCACCCGGTCGCCCACGGTGGCCTCGAAGTCCGGACCGGTGTGCGGGGCGCGGTTGTTGACCGTCATGTCGTTGAAGACGATCGTGTGGGTCCGGTCCGGCAGGACGTCGTCCTTGCGGCGGACGATCACCGCGCCGTACAGGCCCTTGCGGATGCCGCCGGTGCCGTGTTCGGTGCCGACGACGTGGTCGTGGTAGTGCCAGTAGCCCGCGCTGCCGGGCCGCCAGGTGCCGTCCTTGCGGCGGCCGGGGGCGTGGGTGCGCCAGGTGTAGGTGCGGGTGCCGCCGGGTTCGACGTGGCTGTTGTTCTGCTTGGTGCCGTCGCTGGAGATCTCGTAGTCCAGGCCGTGCACATGGAGGCTGGCGGCGACGTCGAGGGTGTTCTCCACCTCGATGTGCAGGGTGTCGCCCTCGTTGAGTTCGATCAGCGGGCCGGGCACGGTCGCCTTGCCCTTCTCCAGGCCGTAGCCCATCCGGCCGTCGGCGAGCTGTTCCATGTAGAGCTTCAGGTGCCTGACCTCGCCACCGGCCGGTGCGGTGCGGGCCGGTTGGGCGGCGGCGCTGACCGCCTCCGGGGCCATGGACAACGATGTCGCCACGGCCGCGCCGCCCAGCAGCACCCGACGGTTGAACCCACGTCTGTCCATGGTGAACTCCCCACTCCAGTACGGGTTTTGTGACCGTAACCGGAGCGGACGCGTTTATCCACACCCAGGACAAAGTTTGTTCTGTTCCGGTCATATCTCTTGGCGAACCGAGCAAAGGGGTCTAGCTTCCATGGCGCTGTTGCCGTGACCGACGAGGGGTGGGTGACCACATGCGGTCCACTTCGCACCAACGGCCCGGAAAAGCCAACCGACCAACCCGCGGAAGACGGGTGCTGACCGCCGTCCTGACCGCCGGATTCGTCACCGCGGGGCTGCTCACCGGCTCCGCCGCGCAGGCGGGTCCGGCGCCCGAGCCGACGCTGACAACGATGTCCGTCAAGTCGCCCCCGGGCGGCGCGAACGTACGGGTGCTGATCTTCTACGGCTCCGCCGCCCCCGGCGGGGAGTCGCCCCTGGTGAACGCCGGGATCGAGGCGATCGAACGGATCGGCCTCACCGGCCCGGCGAACGAGCGCTTCAAGGTCGAGGCCACCGACGACGCCTCGGTCTTCACCGACGAGACGAAGCTCGGCCGCTTCAACTCGATCGTGTTCCTCACCGGCGGCGGGGACGTCCTCGACCCCGAGCAGGAGGCCGGTCTCGAGGCGTACATGGAGGCGGGCGGCGGCTTCGTCGGCCTGCACGACGCGGCCCGCGCCGAGCCCTACTCCGACTGGTTCACGGGCCTGATCGGCGCCCGCCCTGCGGCCTCCTCGCCCGGCACCGTGCAGCGCGCCACCGTCGAGGTGGGCGACCGGCGGCACCCGGCCACCAAGGACCTGCCGCTGGAGTGGAGGCGGCCCGACCTGTGGCTGAACTGGACCCGCAACCCCTCCGGCGCCGTGCACACGGTCGCCCGGGTACGGGAGTCGACCTACCAGCCGGGGACCGGCGCCAACGGCTGGGACCACCCGGTGAGCTGGTGCCGGGACTACGACGGCGGCCGGTCCTTCTACACCGGCATGGGCGGCACGGTGTCGTCCTACGACGAGACGGACTTCCGCGCCCACCTGCGCGGCGCGCTGCTGTGGACCACCCGGATCGCCCGGGCCGACTGCAAGGCGACGATCGCCGGGAACTACAAGGCGGAGCGCCTCACCCGGCCCAACCAGCCCGGCCAGAGCGACCAGATCGGCGAACCGCACGGCCTGGTCACGGCCCCCGACGGG
The DNA here is from genome assembly GCF_042674625.1 of Streptomyces flavalbus. Classification (NCBI taxonomy): domain Bacteria; kingdom Bacillati; phylum Actinomycetota; class Actinomycetes; order Kitasatosporales; family Streptomycetaceae; genus Streptomyces; species Streptomyces flavalbus. The sequence goes on along the minus strand of NZ_JBHTEB010000001.1, from coordinate 6,809,514 downwards.
CGCGTCCTGTACATCGGCCGCGGCGGCGGCGACGCCTCCCAGCCCGTGGTCACCGACTGGAACGACCCGGACATCGGCAAGGGCAGGGGCCAGATCCACGTCTACGACCCGGAGACCGGGCGGGTCACGCTCGCCGGTGAGCTGACCGTGTTCGGCAACAAGGGCGGCGGCGACGAACTGGTCAAGGTCGAGGAGGGCCTCCTCGGCATCGAGCTGGACCCGGACTTCGAGGCGAACGGCTGGGTGTACCTGCACTACACCCCGCACTCGGAGATCAACCGCGACACCCGCATGGCCCAGCGGCGCGTCTCCCGCTTCACCCTCGACCCGGCCACCGACAGGCTCGACCTGGCCAGCGAGAAGGTGCTGCTCCAGTGGCCGGTGCAGATCCACAGTTGCTGCCACGCGGGCGGCGGGATGACCTGGGACTCGAAGGGCAACCTGTACATCGCCACCGGCGACAACAACTCCAGCGGCTTCAGCGGCGGTTACTCCGGCAACAACCCGCAGCCCAACTTCAAGGGCGTCTCCTTCGCGGACGCCCGCCGCACCGCCGGGAACACCAACAACCTCAACGGCAAGATCCTGCGCATCCACCCGGAGCCGGACGGGACCTACACGCTCCCGGAGGGCAACCTGTTCACCGGCAGGGAGACCGACGAGGGCGGCGGCAAGACGCGCGGCGAGATCTACGTCATGGGCGTCCGCAACCCGGCGCGCATCTTCGTCGACCAGCGCACCGACGTGCTGTACGCGGGCTGGGTGGGCCCGGACGCCTCGGCGCCGTCGCCGGTGTGGGGTCCGGCCAAGTACGACACCTTCGCCGCCATCACCAGGGCGAGCAACCGCGGCTGGCCGTACTGCATGGGCGACAAGCAGCCCTACCGGGACCGCAACCTGCCCGATCCCAGCCAGCCGCTGGGCTGGTACGACTGCGACCACCCGAAGAACGAGTCCCCCAACAACGACGGCCTGGTCAACCTGCCGCCGGTCACCGGCAACAACATCTGGTACTCGCCGCAGGGCGGCGGACCCGACTTCCCGCGCGACGCGGCCGGGGTGCCGTCGTACCAGCAGGACCAGGCGACGTACCGGCTGCCGTGGCTCAAGGGCGGCGGGCAGGCCGCGATGAACGGGCCGGTCTACCGGTACGACGACGCGGCGGCGGACAGCACGGTCAAGTGGCCCGCGTACTGGGACGGCAAGTGGTTCGTCGGTGACTTCTACGACGCCGACCAGCCGCGCAACGCCGTGCTCATGGACCCGCGGACGCAGGGTGACGGCGGGCTGCCGGTGCACTCGGAGTCGCTGAAGAGGATCGTGCCGGTCGGCAACGACGGCATCAAGAACCTCATGGACTGGAAGTTCGGTCCGGACGGCGCCCTGTACGTCCTCGACTACGGCCGCGGCTTCTTCACCTCGGACGCCAAGTCCGCGCTGTGGCGGGTCACCTACACCGGCGGCGGGCCGACCCCGGCCGCCGACCAGTTGGCGAGAGGGGCGACGCGGTGACGCGGCGACACAGAGTGTGGACGGCCCTGCTGGCGGCCGTACTGACCATCCTGGGACTCCAGGCGGCACCCGCCGTCGGCAGCGAGCCCTCACCGGGGGCCACGGCGGCCCAGGTGCTGACCTGGACGGCCAACGACGACATCACCAAGTACGCCTCCGCCCCCACCACGGCGGTGGCGGGTCCGGCGACGATCGTCTTCGAGAACAGCGCGGCGACCGGCAACACCACGGGGATGCCGCACACGCTGACGTTCGTCACCAGTGACCCCGAGTTCAACAGCGACGTCCAGCTCAACATCCTCGCCAGCCCCAACGACGGCGAGGGCGGGCGGCACACCGCCGAGGTCACGCTCACGCCGGGCCGCTACTTCTACCACTGCGCGATCCCCGGCCACGGCCAGATGCAGGGCATCCTGGTGGTCACCGAGGGCGGCGGCGAGGACACCACGCCACCCGAGGCCACCGCACAGGTCAGCGGCGCCCGCGACGCCGACGGCGCCTACGTCGGCTCCGCGACCGTCACCGTCACGGCCACCGACGAGGCGGGCGGCTCCGGCGTCGACCGGATCGAGTACGCCGTGGACGACGCGACCGCCTGGCAGCCGTACACCGCGCCGGTCGTCGTCGACCAGGTCGGTGACCACACGGTCCGCTACCGCGCCCTCGACCGGGCGGGCAACGTCTCCGCCGAGGGGAGCGCGCGGTTCACCGTCGTCGCGCCGCCGACGGACGACACGACCCCGCCGGAGACCTCGGCGACGGTCACCGGGGAGCGGAACGCGGACGGCGCCTACGTCGACATGGCGACGGTCACCGTCTCCGCCTCGGACACCGGCTCGGGCGTCAACGGCATCGAGTACGCGATCGGCGCGTCCGGCGCCTGGCAGCCGTACACCGCTCCGGTGATGGTCCACCAGGTCGGCACGCACACCGTGCGCTACCGGGCCACCGACAAGGCGGGCAACACCGCGGCGGTCAAGAGCGTGGAGTTCACGGTCGTCGCCGCGCCCGTGGAGGACACCACGCCGCCGGTGACCGGGGTGACGGTCGCCGGGACGCGCAACTCGGACGGGGCGTACATCGGCACCGCCGAGGTGACGGTGACCGCGACCGACGAGGGCGGCTCGGGCGTCGACCGGATCGAGTACTCCCTCGACGGCGGACCGTACCTCGGCTACGGCGGCCCGGTCACCGTCGACCGCGCCGGGGCCCACACGCTCGCCTACCGCGCCACGGACAAGGCGGGCAACACCGCCGCGGCCCGCACGGTCAGCTTCACGGTGGTGTCGAGCCCGGTCCCGCCGCCCTCCTGCCCGGAGTACGACGAGCGGCTGACGGTCTTCGTCGGCACCGTCGACTCGGGCGTGCCGAACCGGGTCACCGACAACCGGTGCCGGATCGGCGAGCTGATCGAGGACGAGAAGGAGTGGACGTCCCAGGCGCTGTTCCTCAAGCACGTGAGGTCCGTCCTGGACGGGCTGCTCCGCCAGGGCGTCATCGACCAGCGCGAGTACAACGCCATCAACCGGGCCGCCAGGCAGTCCGGCATCGGCAAGCCCGGCCAGACCGAGGGCTACCGCAAGCTCTTCGACGGCAGCGCGGAGAGCTTCGCCCGGTGGCAGCACGTGGGCGGCGGCTCCTTCGCGCTGAACGCGGACGGCTCCATGACCAGCGGCACCAGCAGGTCGGGCCTGGGGATGCTGTGGTTCCCGGAGCGCAAGTACGGCGACTTCTCGCTGCGCCTGCAGTGGCGGGACGACGCCCCCGGCACCGGCAACGCCAACTCCGGGGTGTTCGTGCGCTTCCCGTGGATCCTCGACCACCCCGAGGAGCCCCGGCCCGAGTGGGCCGCCATCAAGTACGGGCACGAGGTGCAGGTGTTCGACCGGCCCGACGGCGACATGTACAAGACCGGGTCGGTCTACGGCTTCGACCGGGTGGGGCTCGCCGGGGCCGGGGTCACCCAGAAGGGCACCTGGAACGACTACGAGATCCGGGTGGTGGACCAGCACTACTCGGTCTACCGCAACGGCGTGCTGATCAACGAGTTCGACAACACCGGCGGCCAGGAGTTCACCCCGCCCCGCGCGGACGACCCCGGCACCGACGGCCGCCGGTTCGCCTCCGGCTACGTCGGGCTCCAGGTGCACAGCACGACGGACGTGATCTCGTACCGGGACATCCGGATCAGGGAGCTGTAGGTCAGCTCTTCCTGGCGCGGCTCGGCTGGACCCGCTTGGGCTCCCCCGGCATCTTGGGGTACTCGGGCGGGTACGGCAGGTCGCCGAGCCCGTGCTCACGCTCGTCCCTGGCCGCCAGCTCCAGCAGGGCGTCCAGGGAGTGGCGCTGCTCGTCCATGCCCGCGTGCACGTCGCCGACCTCGGCGAAGCGCGCGGGCATGGTCCTGAGGTCGAAGTCCCTGGGGTGCGCGTCGGGGACCTCGTCCCAGCGCAGGGGGGCGGAGACGGGGGCGTGCGGGCGGGGGCGTACGGAGTAGGCGGAGGCGATGGTGCGGTCCCGGGCGGTCTGGTTGTAGTCGACGAAGATCCTCTCGCCGCGCTCCTCCTTCCACCACCTGGTGGTGACCCGCTCCGGCATCCGGCGTTCCAGTTCCCGGGCCACGGCGATGGCGGCGCGCCGCACCTGGGTGAAGGTCCAGCGCGGTTCGATGGGGACGAAGACGTGCAGTCCGCGTCCGCCGGAGGTCTTGGGCCAGCCGCGCAGCCCGCCGAACTCGTCGAGGACGGCACGCAGTTCGTGGGCGGCGTGAACGGCGTCCGCGTAGTCGGTGCCGGGCTGCGGGTCGAGGTCGACGCGCAGTTCGTCGGGGCGGTCGACGTCCGCCCGCCGCACCGGCCAGGGGTGGAAGGTGAGCGTGCCGTACTGGGCGGCCCACACCACCGCGCCGACCTCGGTCGGGCACATCTCGTCGGCGCTGCGGCCGGAGGGGAAGGTGATGTGCGCGGTCGGGATCCAGTCGGGCATCCCCTTGGGCGCCCGCTTCTGGTAGAACCACTCGCCGCCCACCCCGTCCGGGTAGCGCTCCAGGGTGGTGGGCCGGTCGCGCAGGGCGCGCAGGATGCCGGGGCCGACGGCGAGGTAGTACCGGGCGAGGTCCAGCTTGGTGTAGCCGGGCTCCGGGAAGTACACCTTGTCCGGGTTGGACAGCCGTACGGTCCGCCCGTCGGCCTCCAGCTCCACCGCTTCGCCCATGCCAGCCACGGTAGGCGCAGCGCACCCGCCCCGCACACCGGCACCCGCCCGCCCCGACCGTTTGCGGGGCCCGGGGCCACCGCACAGAGTCGAGTCATGGACCTCCCCGTGATGCCGCCCGTGAAGCCGATGCTCGCCAAGTCCGTGGCGGAGATCCCGCCGGGGATGCAGTACGAGGCGAAGTGGGACGGGTTCCGGGCGATCGTGTTCCGGGACGGCGCCGAGGTGGAGTTGGGCAGCCGCACCGGGAAGCCGCTGACCAGGTACTTCCCGGAGCTGGTGGCGGCGCTGCGGGAGCGGGTGCCCGAGCGGTGCGTGCTGGACGGGGAGATCGTGATCGCGCGGGAGGGGCGCCTCGACTTCGACGCGCTCACCGAGCGGATCCACCCGGCGGACTCCCGGGTGCGGACGCTGGCGGAGCGGACCCCGGCGTCGTTCGTGGCGTTCGACCTGCTGGCGCTGGCCGACGCGTCACTGCTGGACGTGGCGCAGGGCGAGCGGCGGGCGCTGCTGGTCACGGCGCTGGCCGGGGTGACCGCGCCGGTGCACGTGGCGCCCGCGACGACCGACGTCGAGGTGGCCCGGGAGTGGTTCGAGCGGTACGAGGGCGCGGGCCTGGACGGTGTGGTCGCCAAGCCGCTGACCCTGCGCTACCGCCCCGACGAACGCGCCATGTTCAAGATCAAGCACGAGCGCACCGCCGACGTGGTGGTGGCGGGGTACCGGCTGCACAAGTCCGGGCCGGTGGTCGGCTCGCTGCTGCTGGGGCTGTACGACGACCGGGGCGCGCTCCAGCACGTGGGCGTGTCGGCCGCGTTCTCCATGCGGCGGCGGCGGGAGCTGGTGTCGGAGCTGGAGCCCTTGCGGATGGACGACGTGTCCGGTCACCCGTGGGCGGCCTGGGCCGACGAGGCGGCGCACGAGTCGGCGCGGCTGCCGGGCGCGCCGAGCCGCTGGTCGGGCAAGAAGGACCTGTCGTGGGTGCCGCTGCGGCCGGAGCGGGTGGCGGAGGTGGCCTACGACCACATGGAGAACGGCCAGCGGTTCCGGCACACGGCCCGGTTCCGCCGCTGGCGCCCCGACCGCACCCCGGAGAGCTGCACCTACGGGCAGTTGGAGGAGCCGGTGCGCTACGACCTGGCGGAGATCCTGGGCCGGGCCGACTGAGTCAGGGCCGCATCAGGACCTTCACCGCGCCCTCCTGCTTGCGCTGGAACATCTCGTAGGCGTGCGGCGCGTCGGTGAGCGGCACGTGGTGGGTGGCGAAGTCCTCCACGCCGAGCGGGTCCTCGTCGGTGAGGTACGGCAGGATGTCGTCGCTCCAGCGCCGTACGTTGGCCTGGCCCATCCGGAGCTGGATCTGCTTGTCGAAGAGGGTGAGCATCGGCAGCGGGTCGGCGGTGCCGCCGTACACGCCGGACAGGGATATCGTGCCGCCGCGCCGTACCAGGTCGATGGCGAGGTACAGGGCGGCGAGCCGGTCGACGCTGACGCGCTCGGCGAGTCGGCCGCTGACCGCGCGGGGCAGCATCGACGACGCCTGCTGGGCCAGCCGGGCGGCGGCGCTGCCGTGCGCCTCGGTGCCGACGGCGTCGATGACGGCGTCGGGGCCGCGGCCGTCGGTCTCGTCCTGGATGGCGGCGACCAGTTCCTTCTCCTTGTCGAAGGCCGTGAGGTCGTACGTCTCCACGCCGCGCGCCCGCGCCCGTTCCAGCCGCTCGGGCACCAGGTCGACGCCGAACACCCGTCCGGCGCCGCGCAGTTGGGCGATGCGGCAGGCCATGTCGCCGATGGGGCCGAGGCCGAGCACGGCGATGCTGCCGCCCCGCGGGACATCGGCGTAGGCGACGGCCTGCCAGGCGGTGGGCAGCACGTCGGAGAGGTAGACGAAGCGGTCGTCGGGCGGGCCCTCGGGCACCTTGATCGGCCCGAACTGCGCCTGCGGCACCCGCAGGTACTCGGCCTGGCCGCCGGGGACCGCGCCGTACAGCCGGGTGTAGCCGAACAGGGCGGCACCCATACCCTCGCTGGTGACCTGGGTGGTCTCGCACTGGGTGAACAGCCCCGTCAGGCACATCCAGCAGTTGCCGCAGGCGATCTGGAACGGCACCACCACCCGGTCCCCCACCTGGAGGTCGGGGACCCCGGCGCCGACCTCCTCGACGATGCCCATGGGCTCGTGGCCGAGGATGTCGCCCGGTGTCATGAACGGGGTGAGCACCTCGTAGAGATGCAGGTCGGAGCCGCACAGCCCGGTGGAGGTGACGCGGATGACGGCGTCGGTCGGTTCCTCGATGCGCGGATCGGGGACGTTCTCCACCCGCACGTCGCGCTTGCCCTGCCAGGTCACTGCCTTCATCGCGTCCGCTCCCTCCTGTCACCTGGGCCGCCCGGGTACCCCCGCGGTCCGGCGCCGATGCATGGGCGCCGGACGTGCGCCGTTCGGCGTAGGGACCGCTGCCGTACGGTGAATTCCCCACAGACCGCCAGAAGCGGTCGGAAGCGTTCGGGTATGGCAATCGATGCACCTATAAGCGCACAATTGATGGCACAGGGTAGGGCGGGTGGCTGCGGTGGGCACACGGCGGGCTTCTAGACGCGGTTCAGGACTCGACAATCGACCCGGCGCGGGACCGGCCGTCCGGCGCGGCCGACGGCTCGCCAGCGCGACGGCGCTGCTCGTCGTCGCGCTGACCGCGTCCCTCACGGCGGGCTGCACCGGCGGCGGGGACCAGCGCGACGACGGGCGGGCGCCGGAGAGCACCCCGGCCGAGCGGACCCCCTCGCGGACGCCGTCGGGCGCGGTGCTGGCCGTGAAGATCGACAACGCCCGGCAGGCCCGCCCGCACACCGGGCTCGACGCCGCCGACATCGTCTACGCCGAGCAGGTCGAGGGCGGGCTGAGCCGACTGATGGCGGTGTACGCCACCCGGCTGCCGGAGGTCGTCGGGCCGGTGCGCAGCGCGCGCGAGTCGGACCTGGAGCTGCTGCGCCAGTTCCACCGGCCGACGCTCGCCTTCTCGGGCGCGCAGCGCAAGCTGCTGCCGCTGATCGACGAGGCGCCGCTGCGGGCCGAGCCGCCCGGCCGGACCCGGGACGCCTACTTCCGCGGTCCCGGCCGCCCCGCCCCGCACAACCTCTACCTGCGCCCCGCCCGGCTGCTGGCCGCCGCGCCCGGCCGGGACGCGCTGACCGGCACCGGCTTCCGCTACGGCGCCGCGCCCGACGGCGGCACGCCGAGCGACGCGCGCACCGTGCGCTTCCCGGCGGCGTCGTTCACGTTCACCTGGTCCGAGCGGCGCGACGGGTGGCTGGTGGCGATGGACGGCACCGAGGCGCGATCCACGGAGGGGCGGCGGCTGGCGCCCGCGACGGTGGTCGTGCAGCACGTGCACATGCGCACCTCCGACTTCCACGACTCCAACGGCAACTTCACGCCGTTCATCGAGACGGTCGGCTCGGGGCGGGCGGAGGTGCTGCGCGACGGGAGGGTCTACGACGCCCACTGGAAGCGCGACATCGCCTCCGACGGCACCCGCTTCACCACCGGGGACGGCAGGCCGGTGAACTTCGCCGACGGTCAGGTGTGGGTGGTGTTCGTCAAGGACTGAGCCGCGCCGGGCCACGGCTGGTCGACGAGGGGTTCCGCCGGGTCGCGGAGCCCCTCGGCCGCGTCGGCGACCCGGCCGATGAGGTCGAGGAAGAGGGCCCGCTCCTCGGCGTTGAGCGGGGCGAGGAGGACCTGGTACATCTCGCGGGCGGAGCGCCCGGCCGCTGGTTCACGCCCGGGTTCACCGTGCCGGCGCTGGTCCGCGACCACCGGGACGCCGACCCGGCGGCGTACGCCGCCTGCTGCGACGCGCTCGCCGCGTTCGACCTGCGCGAGGCGCTGCCCGAGATCACCGTGCCGACGCTCGCGGTGGCCGGGCGCCAGGACCCGGCGACGCCACCCCAGCACCTGCGGGAGATCGCGGACGCGGTGCCGGGCGCGGCGCTGGTGGAGATCCCCGGCGCCTCGCACCTGGCGCCCGCCGAACGGCCCGGGGAGGTGCTGACGGCGCTGCGGGCGCACTTCGGCGCGGGGGTGGCCCGGCGGGGCATGGCGGTGCGGCGCGAGGTGCTCGGCGACGCGCACGTGGACCGGGCGCAGGGACGGCAGACGCCGTTCACGGCCCGCTTCCAGGACTTCGTCTCCCGCTGCGCCTGGGGCGAGATCTGGACCGACCCGACGCTCAGCCGCCGTGAGCGCAGCATGATCACGCTGACCGCGCTGGTGGCGCACGGCCACTACGAGGAGCTGGCGACGCACGTGCGGGTGGCGCGGCGCAACGGGCTGACGCCGGAGGAGATCGGCGCGGTGCTGCTCCAGACGGCGGTGTACTGCGGGGTCCCGGCGGCGAACTCGGCGTTCGCGGTGGCGCGGCGGGTGCTGGCCGAGGAGGACCCGACCGGCTGGCCTGCCGTCAGGTCAGCGGGCTGCCGGTCTCCAGGGTGCGGCGGGCCGTCAGCGCCTGCTCGGCCAGGCCGTCCGCGCCGCAGGAGCGGGCCAGCGCCAGGCCCCGGTTCAGCTCGGCGGCGGAGCGGGCGGCGATGCCGTACTCGACGCGCGCGGCGGCGTGTTCGTACAGGCAGGGCGAGGCTTCCAGGTAGGCGACGGCCTGCTGGGCGAGGCGGACCTTGCGCTGGCCGGTCTCCAGGGCGGCGGCGCAGCGCACGGCCTCACCGATCGCGGTGTCGGTGCCGAACCGCTCCGCCTGGCGGCGGGCGTCGACGGCGAGCCGGGCGGCCCGCGCGGGGTCGTCACCGGCGAGGGCGCGGGCGAGGTCGACGGTCCACGGGGCGAGCACGGGGTTGTGTCCGCCGCGGGCGGCGGCGGCCTTCTCGGCGGCCTCCAGTTCGTTGACGCCGTCCTCGGTGCGGCCGACGGCGAGCAGCAGCCTGCCGCGCACCGAGCGGATGTCGGGCAGCACGATGGTGGACGGGTACGGCGGCGCGAAGCCGTACCGGTCCGCGATCGACCAGGCCTCGTCGACGTGGCCGCGGGCGAGCAGCGTGTCGACCAGGCCGCACGTCGCCGACCAGTACAGCGGCAGTCCGCGGCCGACGCGTTCGGCGAGCCGCAGGGACTCCCGCAGCACCTCCTCGGCGTCCTTCAGGCGGCCCTGCCTGCGGTAGGCGAGGCCGAGGAAGGCGTGCGCGAGGGCGAGGTGGCCGCCGCTCCAGCCCGCGCTGGTGTAGGCGCGCAGGGCCTCGGCGAACAGGCTCTCGGCGCGGTCGAGACGGTCGGCGTAGGCATAGGCGCTGCCGAGCATCATCAGCAGTTCGACGCCCCACTCGGTGTCGGTCCAGCCGAGGCCGGGCGCGAGGCGGCCGTTGACGAGGGCCTGGTCGGCGAGTTCGACGACCTCGACGGCGTTCTCGCCGTGGGTCATGGCGTCGAAGGCGCGCAGGATGAGCAGGGCGCGTTCGGAGTTGTCGCGGCCGGTGCAGGTGCCCGCGAGCCGGGCGAGCCGCTCGGAGCGGCCGGGGGTGGCGGCCTCGCCCGCGTAGACGCCCTCCCACATGTACTGCACGGCCTGGAGCCGCAGCCGGGCGGGACCGGCGTCGTGCCGGGCGGCCTCCGCCTCGACGGTGCGGACGGCCTGCTCCAGTTGGTCGTTGTGGAGCAGCGCCTGGGAGAGGCGGAAGACTGCGTCCACGCGCGCGTCGCCGTCGAGGCCGGGCATGGCGAGCGCGGTCTGGAGGTGGCCGATGGTGGTGGCGGGCGCGGTGAGCAGGGTGGCGCAGCCCAGTTCGTAGAGCACGCGCGCGTGCACCTCGGGCCGGGGCGGTTCCTCCAGGGCGCGTTCCAGGCAGCGGCGGGCGGCGTCGGGGGCGCCGACGGCGAGGTGTTCGCGGGCGGCCTCGCGCAACTGGTCGACGAGTTCGGCGTCGTCGTCGGGGTGCACCTGGAGCAGGTGCCGGGAGGCCGCGGCGGCTCCGAGCCCGGAGTCGGTGACGACCTGGGCGGCGATGCCGTGCATGGCGGTGCGCAGGCCCTCCGGGATGGAGTTGTAGACGGCGGTGGCGATCAGCGGGTGCACGAACTCCAGCTCGCCGTCGTCGGCGCGCGGGTCGGCCGGGTCGGGCACGGTGAGGATGCGGGCGGTGCGCAGCAGGGCGGCGCAGCGGGCGGCGGTGTCGCGGTCCATGGTGGTGAGCTGGGCGACCAGCCGGACGGAGATGGCGTCACCGAGAATGGCGGCGGCCCAGGCGAACCGGGTGGCGTCGACGCCGAGCCCTTCCAGGCGGGCGACGAGGCCGCGTCCGCGCGCGGAGCGGTTGAGGGCGCGCAGTTCGCCCGCGGAGACCTCGGTGGGGGTGAGTTCGCTGTCCTGCACCTTGGCGAGGAGTTCGACGGTCTCGTAGGGGTTGCCGCCGGTGACGGCCCACACCTCGCGGCAGAACGGGGCGTCGGCGTGGGCGCCGACGGTGGCCCGGGTGATCCCGGCGGTGGCGTCGGGGGTGAGGGCGCTGAGGGTGCTGACGGGGCGGCCCGCCGCGGCGGCGACGGTGTCGAGGTGGCGGGCGCCGTCGCCGCTGATCTCGCCGGGCCTGCGGGCCACGACGACCAGCACCGGTATCTCGCGCAGCCGTTCGGCGAGGGCGGCGAGCCAGCGCAGGGTCTCCTCGTCGGCCCAGTGGGCGTCGTCGATCAGCAGGACCAGCGGCCAGTCGCGGCCCGCGAGGCGGCGCACGGCGGCGACGAGGCCGTCGCACACGCCCTGCGGGTCGGCCCGCCGCCCGCCGGGGTCGGCGATGCCGAGGGCGGGGCCCGCGATGTCGTACCAGTCCCCGAGGTACTCGCGGGCCTCCTCGGGGAGCAGGGTGACGAGGGCGGGCTGGAGCAACTGCCGTACGACGTTGAAGGGGACGGACCTGAGGGTCTCGCCGCCGCGGGCCGACCAGACGGTGCAGCCGCGCAGTTCCGCGATCCTGCGGGTCTCCGCGAGCAGCGCGGTCTTGCCGAGCCCGGCCTCGCCGCAGAACACCAGCAGGCCGCCCGAGGACGAGCGGTCGGCGCACAGCCTGTCGACCGCCTCCTCGATGGCGGTGACCTCCCGGTCGCGCTCCCACAGGGCGGCCGGGGCGGCCCGCATGGGCCGTGCCTCCGTCATCCCGCTACCTCCCCGAGTCGCCCGAACGACGTACAGGGGCGAGCGTAGTCCTCCCCAAGTCCCGGCGGGGGGTGGTCCGGTGACTGTTCCCGCCACGGATGACGCCGACCGGCGGGCGGAGCGCGGGGGCCGGGGGTGGTCGCCCCTCTCATACGGCTTTCACCGACGCCTCATACGGTGGGGGCATGACGCAGGTGACTCCTCCCGGGTGGTATCCCGACCCCGGGCAGACGAATGAGGGGCCGCCCACCGAGCGCTGGTGGGACGGCAAGGCATGGACGGACCAGGTCCGTCCCGCGGGGTCGGGCGCCGCGTGGGGTCCCCCGGCACCGTCCCCGGCGGACTCCGCCGCCGCGCCCGGCTATCCGGCGCCGCCCGGCTATCCCACGCAGCCGGGCGTGCCGCAGCCCGGAATGCCCGCCTATCCGGCCTTCGGCGGCCACCCCGGCTACCCGGGGCAGCCCCCGGCCCCCGCCCGGCGCGGGCTGCGCACCGGGATAGCGGTCGGGGTCGCGGTGGCGGTGCTGGCGAGCATAGGCGTCGGCGTGTGGGCGCTGACCAAGGACGACGGCGGTGGCGGCGGCGACCGGGCCGGGTCGTCGCAGGGACAGTCCGGCGGCCCGTTCGGCGGACCGGGCGGCGAGGACGGCGGCGGCGACAACGGCGGTCCGGACGGCGACGGCGGCAGCGGCGGCTCGGGCGGTGGGGACGGCGACGACGACACCCCGGGCCCCGGTGGCTCGCAGCCGCCGGAGGTCGAGGGCGGCGGCACCGTGGCCGACCCGGTCAACGGCATCAGCCTGAAGGTGCCGGAGGGCTGGACCGGCCAGCAGGCCACGGTGGGCGCGCAGATGGCGTCGGACACCACCTACAAGTGCCCCGGCGACACCTCCAAGGACTGCACGAAGGGCGGCGCGTACTCGGCGCCCGCGGTCGCGCTCGGCTCCAAGGGCGACACCCCGGAGGAGGTAGCGAAGGCGGACATCGCGGCGAACGCGAAGGAGTCCTACGGCGGTGACACCTACGGCGGGATCACCTCGCACGAGGTGCTGGAGTCGGGGGCGGTGACGGTGGCCGGGCAGAAGGGCTACCAGGTCCGCTGGAAGGCGGTGACGAACAAGGGCTCCGACGGCTACGTCATGTCGCTGGTGTTCCCCTCGCCGGGCAACGCGAAGCAGTTGGTCGTGGTCCGCTGCGGGCTCGACACCGACCAGGAGGTGTCGCTGCTCGACGAGATCACCAAGAGCATCAAGGAGTCGTCGTTCGTCGGCGGCGGCAGCGGCCAGGACGTCTGAGCCGTCCCCCGTGCCCGACCGGCCGGGTGGGGCGCCCCTCCGCTCAGGGAGCGCCCCGCCCGGCCGGGGGGTGCGCGCCGCCCCCGTCCCCACGGTGCGGCGCGGTCAGGTCGCCGTCCAGTCATCCCGTGGACGGCGGCCTGGGCATCAGGTGAGGCCGAGCGCCGGGAGCACGGCGGCCTCCACGAAGCGCAGCAGGTAGTCCGGGTCGGGCTGGTCGCCCTCCAGCAGCGGGCGCACCCGCAGCACCCCGAACAACTGCGCCGGTACGTACTCCAGCGCGGGATGGTCCGCGGCGACCTCGCCGCGCTCCACGCCGCGCCGCAGGATCTCCGCGAGGGAGCCGATCTCGGGCTCCACCAGCGCCTCGCGCAGCGCGCTCGCCAGTTCCGGGTCGGCCATGACGGCGTGCCCGAGGGCCTGGAGCAACCGGCTGTCCTTGTGGGACCAGTCCTCCGCGGCCCGCGCGACCGCGCGCAGGTCCCCGGCGAGGGTGCCGGTGTCGATCCCGGCGAACCGGACCCGGCGCCGGGAGCGCAGGGCCGCCGCGACGAACTGCGGCTTGGTCTTCCACTGCCGGTAGAGCGTGGACTTGCTGCACCGGGTGCTGCTGGCGATGCCCTCCATGCTGACGGCGTCGTAGCCGCAGGCGCGGATCTGTTCCAGGACGGCGTCGAAGAACTCCTGCTCACGCTCGGGCGTCAGCTTGGAGCGGCGCGAGGCGCCGACCGGTTCCGGTCGGTCCGCGGCCTGGGACGACGTCATCGGCTCAGCTCCTGACTTGTGGGGGCGGTCAGCGGGGCGCGGGGTTCCAGTGTGGCGTACGTCTATCGATACGCGAGTGTACCGGTACCGAACCGTATCGGTACACTCGCGTATCGGTACGGAGACGTATCGATGACACACGTGACCGCTTCCGCGCCCGCCGGGGCCGGTCGGCACACCGCCAGTGAAGGGGCCGGGATGACTGCGAGGACCGCGCGGCCACCGCTGCTGAGGGAGTTGCTGCTGGTGGCGGGCCTCTTCCTGGCGTACAAGCTGGGCCGCACGCTGGCCGCGGGCCACACCGCGGAGGCGTTCCGCAACGCCCGCCACCTGTGGGACCTGGAGCGCGCGGTGCGGCTGCCCGGCGAGGGCGGGGTGCAGTCGCTGCTGCTGCACGGCGACGGTCTGGTGCGGCTCGCGAACACCTACTACGCCACCGTGCACTTCCCGGCCACCGCCGCCTTCCTGGTCTGGCTGTACCTGCGCCGCCCCGCGCACTACGTGTGGGCGCGCCGGGTGCTCGCCGCGGTCACCGCCGCCGCCCTCGTCGTCCACCTGGCGTTCCCGCTGGCGCCGCCGCGGATGCTGACGCCGACCGGGCTCGTGGACACCGCGCGGGTCTTCGGCCCGTCGGTGTACGGGCCGCCGGAGAGCGACCAGCTCTCGAACCAGTTCGCGGCGATGCCGTCGCTGCACTTCGGCTGGGCGGTGATGGTGGCGGTCGGCCTGATCGTCGCGACCCGGACCCGGTGGCGCTGGCTGTGGCTGCTGCATCCGCTGCTCACCCTGCTGGTGATCGTCGGCACGGCGAACCACTACTGGCTGGACGCCCTGGTGGCGGCCGTCCTGCTCGGCCTCGCCCTGCTCACGGTGCACGCGCCGCGCCGCGCGGCGAGCACCGTGCGCCGCGGCGGCGGGACGCTGGCGCGGGCCGGGGCGGGCGCGCTCGCGAGGGCGGGCCGGTGAGCGCCGCGCTGGCCGCCGTGCTGCTGTCGCTGCTGTCGGCGCTCGCGTACGCGACGGCGGCGGTCGCGCAGGAGCGGCTGGCCTCCCGGTCGGCGGGCGCCGGGCTGCCCCGGCTGCTGCGCGACCGGGCCTGGTGGTGGTCGGTGCTGCTGAACGCCGCCGGGGCGCTGCTGCACGTGGTGGCGCTGCGGTACGGCCCGCTGACCGTGGTGCAGCCGCTCGGCGCGCTCACCCTGGTGGCGGCGGTGCCGCTGGGCGCCCGGATCGCGGGGCGCCGGGTGAGCGCGGTGGAGTGGCGGGGCACCGGGCTGACCCTGCTGGGGCTCGGCGCCCTGCTGCTCACGGCGTCCGGGCCCGCGCCCGACGACGTGCTGAGCGTGCCGGAGGCGCTCGGGGTGGCCGCCGCGACGACGGCGCTGATCTGCGCCTTCGCCTGGCCGGGCGCCCGCCCCGGGCTGCGGCACGCCACCGCCTCCGGGGTGGCGTCCGGGGTGGCGTCCGCGCTCACCCAGACGGTGACGGTGGCGGCGACCGACCGCTCGGGGCCGCT
Organism: Streptomyces flavalbus; assembly: GCF_042674625.1. Lineage (NCBI taxonomy): Bacteria > Bacillati > Actinomycetota > Actinomycetes > Kitasatosporales > Streptomycetaceae > Streptomyces > Streptomyces flavalbus. Next base: position 6,794,056 of record NZ_JBHTEB010000001.1, on the reverse strand, counting down.
GCTGGGCGCCCAGGTCGTGGGGGTGGCGCTGCTGGTGGCGGCGTTCGCCACGGTCGGGCTGCTGCTGGCGCAGACCGCCTACCGGGGCGGCCTGGGCGCGCCGCTCGCGGTGGTGACGCTGGCCAACCCGGTCGCCGCCGCGGTGATCGGGGTCAGCCTCCTCGGCGAACGGCTGCGGGGCGGCCCGGTGGGCGTGCTGCTCGCCCTGACCGGCGCCGCGCTGGCGTCCTGGGGCGTGGTGCTGCTGTCCCGGGCGGCCCCGGAACCGGGCCGCGCGGCGCCCACCCAGGTGGTGGCGTCCGGCGGACCGCCGCTGCCGGGACAGCGGCGGCGGTCCACCCACCGGCGCCTCACCCGGCTGTGAGCGCCGCCCGCCCGGCCACCGGGCTACCGGGCTAGGGGCGCCGGGCTACCGGGCTAGGGGCGCCGGGCTACCGGGTGAGGGTCGCCGGGCTACCGGGTGATCGTCGCCGGGCTACCGGGTGATCGTCGCCGGGTCGCTCACCCCGGGCCGTCCGTTCTCCACGTGCCCGGCGAAGCGGCGCAGGAAGGCCGGGTCGGTGGCGTGGGTGACGGTGAGGTCGTACCAGCGGCGGCTGGCGCCCAGGTCGACGGTGTGCCGGACGGTGGCGCCGCGCGGCACCGTGAGGGTGCGGGAGCGGCCGTCGTAGGCGTTGGCCAGGGTCAGCCGGGCCGTGCGGTCGCCGTGGTTGGTGAGGGTCAGCTCGACGTCGTCGCCGCGGTGGCGTGCGGTCACCTCGGGGCCGCGGGCGCCGCCCTCGCCCTTGAAGGCACGCAGGAAACCGGCGGGGCCGTGCACGGTCAGGTCGTACACGCCGTCGGAGTACGCCGTGTTCCAGGTGTCGGAGACGGAGGTGCCCGCCTCGGTCGTGTACGTCCAGGGGCCGTCGGCGCGGTTGCCCGAGGTGACGTGGAAGGCCGCGCCCGCCTTCGGTCCCGAGGCGAAGGTGAGGGTGTAGCGGCCGGTCGCCGGGTCCAGGGCGCCGTCCACGCGCGGGACGTACGCCAGCGGCCGGGAGCGGCGCAGGCCGGGCTCCTGGACGGGCATCGCCGGGTCGGCGGGCGGCGCCGGGCGGTAGTCGGGGTGGCGGTCGCGGTCCTGCGGCTCGTAGCCGTCGGTGTCCGGCAGGGCGGCCGGGCGGGCGTCGGCGCGGGAGAAGTCGAAGGCCGAGGTCAGATCGCCGCACACGGCACGGCGCCAGGGCGAGATCTGCGGCTCGCGCACCCCGAAGCGGGCCTCCATGAACTGGATCAGGGAGGTGTGGTCGAAGGTCTCGGAGCAGACGTAGCCGCCCTTGCTCCACGGGGAGACGACGAGCGTCGGCACGCGCGGGCCGAGCCCGTAGGGTCCGGCGACGTGCCGGGCGCTGCCCGGGAACACGTCCAGGGAGGCGTCCGCGGTGGACTTGCCGCGGTCGGCGGAGGTCGGCGGGAGCGGCGGCACCACGTGGTCGAAGAAGCCGTCGTTCTCGTCGTAGGTGATGAACAGGGCGGTGCGCGACCAGACGGCCGGGTTGGCGGTGAGCGCGTCCAGGACCTGCGCGATGTACCAGGCGCCGTAGTTGGACGGCCAGTTGGAGTGCTCGGTGAACGCCTCGGGGGCGACGATCCAGGAGACCTTCGGCAGCCGTCCCGCCTTGACGTCCGCGCGCAGCTCGTCGAAGTAGCCGTCGCCGCCCGCGACGTCGGTGCCGGTGCGGGCCTTGTCGTACAGCGGGTCGCCGGGGCTGGCGTCGCGGTACTGGTTGAAGTACAGCAGCGAGTTGTCGCCGTAGTTGCCGCGGTAGGCGTCGGAGATCCAGCCCCAGGAGCCGTCGGCGTCCAGGCCGTCCCCGGTGTCCTGGTAGATCTTCCAGGAGACCCCCGCGTCCTCCAGGCGTTCGGGGTACGTCGTCCAGTCGTAGCCGAGTTCGTCGTTGCCGAGGACCGGGCCGCCGCCGGTGCCGTCGTTGCCGGTGTGGCCCGACCACATGTAGTAGCGGTTGGGGTCGGTGCTGCCGATGAACGAGCAGTGGTAGGCGTCGCAGACCGTGAACGCGTCGGCGAGCGCATAGTGGAAGGGGATGTCCTCCCGGGTCAGGTACGCCATCGTCACGGGGCCCTTCGCGGGCACCCAGCGGTCGTACTTGCCGCCGTGGTAGGCCTGCTGGCCGTCGGGCCAGGAGTGCGGCAGGCCCTGGAGGAACCGCATCCCGAGGTCGTCGGCCGTGGGGCGGAAGGGCAGCAGGTCCCTCGTGCCGTCGGACTGGTGCCAGACCGGCTTGCCGCTGTCCAGGGTGACCGGCCGCGGGTCCCCGAAGCCGCGTACGCCCCGCAGCGTGCCGAAGTAGTGGTCGAAGGACCGGTTCTCCTGCATCAGGACGACGATGTGCTCGACGTCCTCGATGGTGCCCGAGCGGCGGTCGGCCGGGATGGCGGCGGCCCGCTCGATGCTGGCGGACAGCGCGCTGAAGGCCGTGGTGGCCCCCGCGAGCTGGAGGAAACGGCGCCGGTTGACGTCGGCCATGGAGAAGCCTCTCGACTGGTGGGACAGCTGTGAGGGGAGTGTGGTCCAACGGCTCCGAACGACACGGAAGTCCCGGGTGACCCGGTGGTGAAGGTCATGGGTACGGCGGGCGCGCGGACCGCGGGAGCCCCGGGCCGACCGAGGCGCCGTCGGCGACCTGAACGCCGACGGTGCCTGGTCAGCTCTCGGGAGTGGGGACCACGCGCAGGTGGCTCACCCGGCGGCGGGCGCGGGCCCGCTGGTGGGGCGGTGGGGACGACGGTCGGCGCGGCTCGCGCAGGACCATCGTCAGGCGGGAGTAGCCCATCTCCTCCAGGGCCCGCGGGGTCTCGCACACGATCCGGCAGTCGGTGGCGCCCCAGCGCGGGTCGGGGTGCAGCAGCGGACGGACCGCGCCGTCGTGCTCGACGCCCGCCGCGCCGACCGCCCGGATCCAGTGCGGCAGGCCCTGCCGGTAGGCCGCGTCCATGATCGGGTCCTGGGCGATGTCCCGGCGGATCGACTGGAGCTGGACGTCATGGCCGTGCCGTTCCACCGCGGCGGCGAAGTCCGCGAGCATCGGCAGGCACCAGCGGGCCTCGTGCTCGCCGAGGACCGCGCCCGCGTCCGGGTGGAAGAGCACGAACCGCAGGAAGTTGTCGTCCGGCATGGCCGTCGGGTGTGGGCCCACCGCGGCGAAGAGTGTCCGGAAGGCGCCGTTGGTGAGGACCACGTCCCAACGGTGGTCCACGACGAGCGAGGGGAAGGGCACGGCCTCCAGGAAGGCGACGTAGTCCCGGAGGTACGCCTCGGCCACCGGGTTCTCGGGGACGGGCCGCGGCGCCGACCGCTGCCCACCTGCCTGATATGCCATCGGGAGGTCACCCCTTATGCCTCTGCGGCCCTTCACGCGGCGCCTTGATCCTGGTGCCCCCGGGCGAGGCGTGTCAACTATCGTGGCATTTCATGCTGGTTGACGGCTGAAATTGGCCACAGTTGTGGCGAGACCTGGATGTGAGTTCGAACCACGGGCTACTCTCCGGGAAGTTCACGGCAACCATCTGTGAGAAGCCTGTGAGAGACGTAGGAGACCTGTCGGTGGGGACGGATGGCTACGAGGTTCCGGGCGCCACGGTGACGGCCGCGCTTCCGGCCGTCGTCTCCCGCGTCACCGCGCTCGCCGACCGGCTCGGCGTGGCGCACGCGGAGGTCTTCGACACCGGTCGGCTGTCCGTCGCCTGCGGGGTGCCGGAGCCCGTGGTCAGGGAGCTGCTCAGCGGCCGTGCGGCGGGTGAGCCCGATGTGCAGGCCCGCTTCCTGCAACGCCTCGACCTGCTGCGCCGCACCCGGCTCAAGCCGAACGGCCGCAAGTACACCCAGCAGGAGATCGCGGACGGCGCGGGCATGTCCCGGCAGCAGGCGGGCGCGCTGATCAACGGCGACCGGCGGCCCACGATGGAGCACTGCGACGCCCTGCAGCGCTTCTTCCGCGTGCACGCCGGGTTCCTCACGGCCGAGGACCCGGAGGCGCTGGCGGGCGCGTTGCAGCGTACCGAGCAGGAGTTGCTCCAGCAGCTCGCCGACCGTGAGCGGCAGGCCGCGGCGGCGGAGGCCGAGGACCCGTTGGAGCGGCTCCTCCAGGACCACGGCGTGCGCGGGATCGCCTGGCGGGCGGCGCAACTGCCCACCGACCAGCACCGCGACAAGGTCGCGGAGTGGCTGGACATGCTCCTGGAGAGCGTCCAGCGGCCCGAGTCGTGATCCGGGGGAGATTCTGTGGGGATCGGTAGGGAGATGCGCCGCCTGTGCGGCGAGTTGCTCGCCGAGCTCTCGCTGCCCGTGCCCGCCCGGCCCGCCGACCTGTACGCCGCCCTGTGCGCGGCGATGAGCAGACGCCGGGGCCGCCCGGTCGTCTTCCGTACGGCGGCCTTCCCACCGGGCACCGCCAGCGGGCTGTGGCTCGACATGGCCGAGCAGGACGTCGTGGTCGTCGAGGAGCGCACCGCGCCGGACCACCAGTTGGTCATCCTCGGGCATGAGCTGTGGCACATGACAGCCGGGCACCGCCACCACCACGTCGACGGCGTCGCGGTGGCCGCGCGTCTGCTGGACGACGAGGCCGACCTGCGGGCCACCGTCCTGAAGATCGCCGCCCGCACCCGCTTCGACCTGGAGGACGAGAAGGACGCCGAGAGCTTCGGCCTGCTCCTCGCCAGCAAGTGCCGCACCTTGCTGACGGGCCCGGCCACCCGCGGCCCGGGCCAGCGCGACGACCTCGCGGGCCGCATCGAGACGTCCCTCGGCTACCTGGGACCTCAGGGGTAGGCGGGGTCCCACGCCGCTCGGTGGCAAGGCGCCGCGCCGTGCAGGGGCGGGGCTCCGCGCGCCGTGCAGGGGCGGCGCTCGGCGGGGACGGGGCTCCGCACCGGTCAAACGGCGGGCTCCGCAGCGTGCGGCGGCCGGGTTCCGCGCCGGTCAAACGGCGGGCTCCGCAGCGTGCGGCGGCCGGGTTCCGCGCCGGTCAAACGGCGCGCTCCGCAGCGTGCGGCGGCCGGGTTCCGCGCCGGGCAAGCGGTGGGCTTCGTGGGGTTCCGCCTGCGCTAAGCGGGCGAACGCGGGCCGAGCGTGGGTGGATTGTCAGTGGTGGGCGGCAAGCTGGAGGCGCGCCACCGCCGTGCGGGGCGTGCGACCGACGACCTCGACACGGGGAGAGCCGACCGATGCCGACCGCCGTACTGACCGACCGTGAGCGCACCGCCGTACAGGCGTACCTGCGGCTGCTGCACACCGTGCGCGCCGCCTTCGACACCGTCCCCGGACCGCCCGGCACGAGCCGTCCCGCCGTCGTCCCGCCGTCGGCGCTCGCCGAGGCGGAGCGGGCGCTCGCGGCGGCGGGCCTCGCGGGCAACGAGGAGAGGTTCTTCCGGCTGCTGCACAGCTGGTGTCCGGAGCCCTGAGGGGCGCTCAGTCGTACGGGACCGCGACCGCCGTCGCCGTCAGGCCGCGCTGGATGGTCCAGCGGCCGTCGAAGTGGGCGCGGCGGCGGTCGGCCACCAGCGGCCCGGGGACGAGGAGTTCGGCCTGGAAGGTGCCGCCGAGCCCCGGGCCCGGGGTGACCCGGAGGTCGATGTCCGCCTCGGTGAACTCCAGCCACTGCCCGGTGAGCGGGAACCACGCCTTGTAGACGGACTCCTTGGCGCTGAACAGCAGCCGGTCCCAGTGCGCCGCCGGGTGCGCCCGCCACAGCTCGTCCAGGCGGCGCCGCTCCGACGGCAGGGCCACCGCCTCAAGGACCCCGCCGGGCAGCGGCCCGTGCGGTTCGGCGTCGATGCCGAGGGAGGCCAGGTCGGCGGCGCGGACCAGGGCGGCGGCGCAGTAGCCGTCGCAGTGGGTCATGCTGCCGGTCAGCCCGGCGGGCCAGCGCGGCGCCCCGCGCTCGCCGGGCAGCACGGGCTGCGCGGGCACCCCGAGCTTCTCCATGGCGCGGCGCGCGCAGCCGCGTACGGTGGCGAACTCACGGCGCCGTTTGGCGACCGCCTGCGCCACCAGCTCCGCCTCCTGCGGGTAGAGCGGCGGGGGTTCGGTGCCGTCGGCGCCGTACGCCTCCACGGCGACGACCGTGGCGGGCAGCAGTTCCTCGATCACCGGGCCGCGACCTCCCTCGGCAGGATGCGGCGCAACTGGCCCGGCGGGCGGTCGCGGCGGCGCCACTCGCGGGGGTAGCCCACCGAGACCTCCTCGAAGCGGACGCCGTCGTGGTGGGTGGTGCGCGGGATGTGCAGATGGCCGTAGACCATGGTGCGGACCCGGAAGCGGCGGTGCCAGTCGGCGGTGAGGCGGGTGCCGCACCACATGGCGAACTCGGGGTACCACAGGACGTCGGTCGGGTGCCGGTCCAGCGGGTAGTGGTTGACGAGGACGGTCGGCAGGTCCTCGGGGAGCGCGGCGAGCCTGCGCTCGGTCAGGGCGACCCGGGCCCGGCACCACGCCTCGCGGGTCGGGTAGGGGTCGGGGTGCAGCAGGTACTCGTCGTTGCAGACCACGCCCGTCGAGTGGGCGTACTCCAGCCCCTCCTTCTTGGTGGCGCAGCCCGCCGGGAGGAAGGAGTAGTCGTACAGCAGGAACAGGGGCGCGACGGCGACCGGTCCCTCCGGGCCCTCCCAGAGCGGGTAGGGGTCCTCGGGGGTGAGGACGCCGAGTTCGCGGCAGACCTCCACGAGGTGGTCGTAGCGGGCGGCGCCGCGCAGGGTGACGGGGTCGCTGGGGTGGGTCCACAGTTCGTGGTTGCCGGGCGCCCAGACGACCTTGCGGAAGCGGCCAGCGAGGGTCGCGAGGGCCCAGCGGACGGCGGAGACGGTCTCCGCGACGTCCCCGGCGACCAGCAGCCAGTCGTCGTCCGACTCGGGGCGCATCGCCTCGACCAGCGCGCGGTTCTCGGGGTACCCGATGTGCAGGTCGCTGATGGCCAGCAGTTGCCCGGCACCACCGGCCGTCGATGTCACCTGTCGCCCCCTCACGATCACACGGACCCGACCACGACAGCACACGCGCCCCGTTCCGGGCAAGGGCGCCCCGGGGCCGGGACCGCGGGCCGATCCGTAACACGCGCGTTGCACGCGGGGCCGCCGCGAAGCCGTATGATCGCCCCAACACCGGCGCCCCCAACCTCCTCTTTCTGAGGGCGGCTTGGTGTACCTCCCACTATCCTGGCCGGGCACGGCCCGCTCCGCCGTGCCCGCGAACCGTGAAAGGCGGCCTGCATGGTCTCTCGCGTACGCGTCTGGCTCAACCGCACGTACGCGGAGAACGTCTTCTTCATGGATCAGCTGCGCCGAAATCCCAGCGACCGCGCGGTGGAGATCCACGCCACCCACGGTGATCCCGACTCCCCCGTGCTGGCCGCCGCCGACACCGCGGAGCTGGAGCCGGAGGGCCTGTCCCCGGCCGCGTACGTCGAGTACGCCCTCGACCAGTGCGCCCGGCGCGGCATCGACGTGTTCGTGCCCCGGCTGCACCAGGCGGCGGTGGTCGCGCACCGCGCGGAGTTCGAGGACGCGGGTACGGCGCTGCTGGCGCCGCCGCCCGAGGCCGTCGCCGTCTTCCAGGACAAGGCGGTCGCCTACGAGGCCGTGCGGGCGATCGGCGCGCCGGTGCCGCCCTGGTGGCGGGTCCGCTCCGCCGACGAACTCCTCGCCGCCATGGAGGAGTTGGAGGCGGACGGCCACAAGGTGTGCTTCAAACCGGCGTCCGGGGCGGGCGGGGTGGGCTTCCGCGTCATCACACGCGCCCCCTTCTCGCTGATGCACCTCAACGGCTTCCCCAGCCCCTACGTGCCCCTCGACCTGGTGCTGGGCGCGCTGCGGGAGGCGGCGGAGCCGGTGGACTGGCTGGTGATGCCGCGCCTGGAGCAGCCGGAGGTGTCGGTGGACTGTCTGACCGGCCCGGACAACCGCATCCGGCTGGCCGTCGGCCGCACCAAGAACGGGCGCCGTCGCGGCTTCACCCTCAGCGAGCAGTGGCTGGAGCCCGCCCGGCGGATCGCGGAGGGCTTCGGGCTGCGCTACCTGTCCAACATCCAGTTCCGGATGTTCGGCGACCGGCCCGTCCTGATGGACGTCAACACCCGCCCCGCGGGCGGCCTGCACCAGCTCTCGCTGTGCGGGGTCAACGCCCCGTGGGCCGCGGTGCAGCTCGCCCTCGGTGAGGACCCCGGGGAGATCGTGCCGCCGTTCCTCGGCCAGGACTACACGGTGGTGTCGGGCCCCCGCCCGCTGCGCGCGGTGTCGCTGCCGCAGCAGCGGACGGACGAGCCCGACCCGGTGCGGGCGCCCGCTCCGCCGACGCCGGTACGGTCCGACGTGCCGGGCGCGGCGCAGGCGCTGCCGCTGTAGCTAGCCCGACACCAGCAGGTCCGTCCAGTCCCCGGCCACCCGGGTGAGGGAGAACCGCTCTCGCACCTGGGTGCGGGCGAGTTGGCCCGTGTCGCGCCAGGTGTGTTCGTCCAGTTCGGCGAGGGAACCGGCGATGGCGTGCGGGTCCTGGTGGATCCAGCGGCGGTCGTAGATCTCGTCGGCGCCGGGCCAGGGCAGCAGCGCGGGGACGGCGGCGGAGGCCATGCCCTCGGCCGGGGCCAGGTGGAAGCTCTCGTCGTCGCTGGTGGACAGCACGTGCCCGACGCGGCGCAGCCATCCGGCGACGTCGGCGCCGTACGCGTCGAAGACCACGGCGCCTTCGAGGAGCGGTGAGGTCTGGACGCGGCGCAGGACGGCGTCGTAGTGGGCGCGTTCCTCGGGCTTGTTCCAGATCCACCAGTACTCCCACGGCGGCTTGGACTTGACCGAGAGGTGCCAGCGGCGGTCGTGGGCGCGCAGCGCCTCAAGGACGTCGAGGCCGAGGTCGAGGCGTTTGCGGCTGGGCGCGATGCCGATCATGCCGAGGCGGAAGCGGGCGCCGGGCGCCTTGGGGCGGTCGAGCTGGTCGGTGTCGACCCAGTTGGGGATGACGGTGACCTTGGACTCCGGCCAGCCGGTGTGCTCCAGGGTGCGCCGGGCGTAGTAGGTGCTGACGCAGATCACCTGGTCGACGGCGTCGATGTCGACCTGGCGGGGCCACTGGGCGTCCAGTTCGAAGCGGTGCAGCCGGATGACCAGGCGGCTGCCCGGCCGTTTGTGGCGGCTGTACCAGACGGCGGCGGGGCCGCACCACTCCACGACCACGACGTCCGCCCAGTCGGCGAGTTCCCGGCTCTCGGCGGGGTCGTGGCGGGCGAGCGCCGCCCAGGCGTCCACGCGGACCTCCAGGCCGGGCAGGGCGCGGAAATGGTCCAGGAGCCGGGTGAGGAACTTCAGGTCGTGGCCCGCGACGCCGACCCGCAGCGGCCGGGGGCGGCCGGTCACGGCGGCCGGTGCGGCGGGGAACGCCTGGTCGAGCTGGGCGCGCCAGCGGTCGGCGGCGACCTGGAGGGTGTGGCGCGCGGCGGCGTCCCGGCAGCGGTCGGCGGCGAGCCGCCGGGCCCCGGGTTCGCGTACGGCCCGTACGACCGCCTCGGCCGCGTCGTCGATCCCGGCGCGGCCGGGCACGTACAGCGGGTAGTCGGCGCCGAGGAGGGCCTCGTGGGCGGGGGTGCGGTTGAGGACGACGGGCAGTCCGAGGGCGCCGAACTCCAGCACCTTGGTGGACAGTTCGAGGCTGGCGTCGAGCGCCGGCTCGCGCCAGCCGAGGCCGAGGTCGCAGTCGGCGGCCAGCCGCATGGCCTCCTCGCGGGGCTGCCCGCCGTGGTGCAGGACGCCCGGGGTGGCGGCCAGGGCGCGGGCCATGGCGGCCTGGAAGTCGGGGTGCGCGGGGTCGTCGTGGATCTTGTCGCCGACGGTGTGGAGTTCGGCCCTGACGCCCTGTTCGGCGAGGAGGGCGGGCAGCCGGGTCATGGGCAGGGTGTTCCACAGCGGCGCGAACTTGCCGGTGTAGACGAGCCGGAACGGGTCGTGCGGGCGGTCGCCCTCGGGCACGTCGAAGTCCGGCTCGGGGACGGCGGGCGGGCTGAGCAGGCACTTGCCGACGGCCTCGGGCACCCAGGTCTCCAGCAGGCCGCGCAGCTCCTCCGTCTGGCACAGCAGGCGCTGGCAGGACACCGCGATGCGGGTGAGGTCGGCGCGGGCCTCCTCGGTCATCTCGGCGGCGGACTGCGGGATGTCGGTGAGATAGGCCCAGATACGGCCCTGGAAGGACCCGTCGGCGACGACCCGGGTGACCAGCCGCCGTCCGCGCAGCACGAGCAGGTCGCAGGGGTCGTCCTCGTCGAGCCGGGCGAGCAGGTGGGACGCCTGCAGGGGCGACAGCGGGTGGTCGCCCTGGCCGGGCAGCAGCCGTTCCTCGTAGGGGCGTACGACGGTGACGCCGGGCAGCCCGGCGAGCGGGTCGACCAGTCGGCCGGTGCGGACGGGTGCCTTGAGGACGAGGCGGGTCCGGCAGCCCGCGCGGGACAGCGCCTGCACCGTCGACTGGGCCCAGACGGCGGAGCCGTCGATGAGGTTGAGGTCGACGTCGCCGTAGACGAGCGCGTTCAGCGTCCGGCTCATGTCGGTTCCTTTCCGCACCAGGCGAACAGGCGGTACCCCTGGCGGGCCCAGGTCTCGGGCGGCCCGCCGGACGCGAGCAGCGTCCGGCGCACCAGCAGGGGGCGCACTTCGGGGACGTACAGGTAGTCGTCGGCGGTGGGCGTGTCACCGACCGCGTCGGCGCCGGAGTACTCCTGGGCGCACATCAGGTCGAGGAGCAGGGTGTCCGGGCGGTCCTCGGTGAGGTCGGTCCAGTCGGCCACCCAGGGCGCGGTGGGCGCGCCGGTGCGCACGGGCACCCCGGCGGCGGGGAGTTCGTCGAGTCCGGTGGGGTCGGGTACGACGACCTCGGCGGGCCGGTGCCGCTGGCCGAGCACCTGGGCGGCGAGCCGGGCGATGTCGGCGCGGTCCTTCGGGTCGGCCAGGACGCTGACGCGGCGCTGGTCCAGCGGGTCGGGGGCGCCGACGCGGCGGGCGAGCTGGGACAGGCGCACGCGGGTGCACTCGGCGCGGAACACCTCCCGCAGCCGCTGTCTGCCGTCCGCCGCGGGGTCGAGGTCCGCGAGGCGGACCCCGGCGTCCGCGTCGAGCACGGCGTCCCAGGCGAACCGGGTGAGCCCCGGCGCCGCCGCGGCCGGGCCGTCCCGCCACAGCACGCACGCGCCGCCGAGCGCCCTGGTCTCGGTGAGCAGCTCGGCCAGCGCCCGGTCGAGGTCGGGCGCGACGCCGGTGCCGGTGAGCGCCCAGGGTCCGTCGCCGGTGCAGGCGCTGAGCTGCACGACCAGCGCGTCCGGCTCCGTGCGCCGCACGACCGGCGGCCCGTCGTGCGGGAGCGCCCGGTTGACGACGGCGTCCCCGGCGAGATCGGCGGCGGTGGCCTCGGTGAGGACGCCGACGATGACCATGCGGTCGCGGGGGGTGGACGTGAACGCGCGGTGGGCGAGGTGGGGGCGCCCGTCGGAGACGGGGGTGTCCGGGGCGGGGGGTGGGGGGACGGACGGGGTCGGGGCGGAGGACGCGGTGACCGGGCGCCGCCCGGCGGGCGCGGTGGCGGGGCCCCGACGGAGGGCCCTGATGACCGAGGCCCACGGCGCGGACGCGGTGACCGGGCTCTGCCCCGCGCCCTGCCCGGCGTGCGTGACAGCCGGGCCCTGCCCCGCACCCCGCCCAGCGGGCTCGGTCGCCGGGGGCGCCGCGGGCTCCGTCCGTCCCCGCCACCGCCCGTACAGCTCCCGCGCCCCCGTGCCCCCCGTCCGCTCGCGCCACAGCCCGTACAGCTCGCCCGGGAGTCGGGGGGCCGCGCGGCGTGGGGAGCGGGCCGCGGAGACCAGGGCGCGGCCGACGCGCAGGGAGGTGGAGCCCTCCAGCATGGCCACGCGCGACTCCAGCAGGGCGACCCGCTCCCGGGCGCCGCGCAAGGCCGTCGCGAGCTGGTCCTTCTCGCGTACGGCGGCGGCGAGCCGCTCGGTGAGGCCGTCCGCGTGGGCGGGGCCCCCGGTGCGCGCGGCGTCCTCGGCGTCGCGTTCCAGGTCGAGGACGCGGGCGCGCAGGGTGCGCGAGACCAGGTCGGCGAGGACGTACTCGTCGGCGACGCGCAGCTCGGTGGCGAAGCCCTCCGTGGGGACGGGGCGCCCGGCGTAGTCGTGCGGCGGCAGGAGTTCGTCGGTGCGGACGAAGACCGCGCCCGCGTGCAGGTGGACGTAGTCGAGGGGCGCCGCGCGCAGCACCTGGCAGCGGTGGGCGACGAGGGCGTCCAGGAGCCGGTGGTAGGGCAGTTCGGGCCCGCGGTGGCCGAACAGCAGCAGTCCGCGGGCGCCGGGACGCAGCCGGGCGAGGACGGCGAGGAGGTCGTCCTCGCTGCCGTGCAGGGCGGCCTCGGGGCCGTAGGAGACGAGCACCAGCTCGCCCTCCCCGACGTCCCGGTCGCCGCGGTGCAGGGGGACGTCGGCGGGCAGGTGCAGGTAGGGCTCCAGGGAGAGCCCGCCCGTGGTGGCGTCGACGACGGCGGTGACGCCGTCGAGGTGGGGGTGGAGCAGATCGGTCAGGCGCATCAGCGGGTCCTCGTGAAGACGTGGAAGCCGACCTCGTTCTCGCGGAAGCCGTAGGGGCGGAAGTGGGTGTGCCGCAGGCCGAGGGGTTCGAGCAGGGCGCGGTAGTCGGCGGTGGGCCGGTGCACGATGTAGTCGCCGCGCGGTCGGCGGGTGGCGGTGTCCTCGTCGGTGAGGATCAGCCGTCCGGTGATCCGCACCAGGGAGGCGAGGTTGCGCAGGCCCGCCGCCCACTCCGCGTCGTCGAGGACGTGGAAGAGGACGTCGACGCAGAGCACGACGTCGTACGGCCAGGCACTGCGCCACTCGTCGAGGGCGGCGACGCTCCAGCGCGGGCCGCCGCCCCGGGCGCGGGCGTGCGCGACGGCCTCCTCGCTGGCGTCGAAGGCGTCGACGCGGTGCCCGCAGCGGGCGAGGGCGCGGGCGAAGTGCCCCTTGCCGCAGCCCGCGTCGAGCACGAACAGCGGCGCGGACTCGTCGGCGAGGTCACCGATGAGCGGCAGCAGCGCGCCGAGCCGCAGCGCGTAGAAGATCTCGTTGCCCGCGCGGTCCAGGCCGATGTGGCCGCCGGAGGCGAGGTCGTCGTGGTCGCGGTGGCGGGTGTCCCAGTAGTCGCGACTGGCCCCGGACACCGCGGTCCCGTACCCGCGGCTGGCCCCGGACACCGCGGTCCCGTACCCGCGACTGGCCCCGGACACCGCGGTCCCGTAGCCGCGACTGGCTCCCGACATCGCCGCCCCATACCCGCGGCTGGCCTCCGACATCGCCGCCCCGTAGCCCCGGCTGGCCTCCGACATCGCCGCCCCGTACCCGCGGCTGGCCTCAGCCATGGTGGTCCAGCCAGCGCACGACCTCGGCGGCGATCCGGGCCCCGGCCCGTCCGTCCCACAGCGGCGGTCCCTCGTCGGGCGCCTCCGCCTCGCCGTCGAGGACCTTGCGCAGCGCGGGGACGAGTTCGCCGTGGCCGACGAGCCGGTTGGTGCCGTGGGTGACGGTGACCGGGCGTTCGGTGGTGGTGCGCAGGGTCAGACAGGGCACGCCGAGGACGGTGGTCTCCTCCTGGACGCCCCCGGAGTCGGTGATGACGGCGGTCGCGCCGCGCACCAGGCTCATGAACTCGACGTAACCGAGCGGGTCGAGGACGTGCACACCGGGCGCGTCGTCGAGGCCCGCCGCGCCGAGGGCGGCCCGGCCGCGCGGGTGCAGGGGCACGGCGAGGTCGAGGAGCCGGGCGGCCTCGGTGAGGACGCGGGCGGCGGCCTCGGCGGCCCGTGGGTCGTCGACGTTGGCGGGGCGGTGCAGGGTGACGACGCCGTAGCGCTCGGGCAGTCCGTGCGCGGTGCGGGCGGCGGCCGGGTCGAAGTGGTCCAGATGGGTGAGCAGGGTGTCGATCATGGGGTTGCCGACGAGGTGGACCCGGCCGGGGTCGACGCCCTCGCGGGCGAGGTGGCCGACCGCCTCGGGGCTGGTCACGAACAGCAGCTCGGCCACCTGGTCGACGAGGCGCCGGTTGACCTCCTCCGGCATCGACATGTCGAAGCTGCGCAGGCCCGCCTCCACATGGGCGACGGGCATCCCCAGCTTGGCGGCGGCGAGCGCGGCGGCCAGGGAGGAGTTGACGTCGCCGTACACCACCACCAGGGCCGGGTCCCGCGCGGTCAGCTCGCCCTCCAGGGCGGTCAGCAGGTCGGCCGTCTGCCGGGCGTGGCTGCCGGAGCCGACGCCGAGGTCGGTGTCCGGTTCGGGCAGGCCCAGTTGCCGGAAGAAGACGTCCGACATCCGTTCGTCGTAGTGCTGGCCGGTGTGCACCAGGACCTGGGCGCAGCCCGCCGCGCGCAGGGCGGCGACGACCGGGGCGGCCTTGACGAAGTTCGGTCGGGTGCCGACGACGTGAAGTACGGGGCGCACGGGGCGCGTACGGCCGTTCATGTCGTACTTTCTCCGCTCTGTCCACCTAATGTGGCGGCATGTCGTGCCATCTCACTCGTGCGTTCAGTCTGGCGGCATCCGTGGCGTGGGGCGAGCTGCGGTACGACCCCGCCCGTGCCGCGCTGCTCGGTCTGCGGCTGCTGCCGACGCCCGTACGGCGCCGGGTGGGGCCGCTGGAGAGGCGGCTCGCGGGGCGGGCGCGGACGGCGGGGCCGACGGCTGCTCCGTCCGGGGGAGGCCAGCCGCTCCTCCCCGTGCGGAGGGTCCGTCCGGTGCCGGGCCGGGTGCTGCACCTGGTCACCAACGGGCTGCCGTACAAGCAGGCCGGGTACACCGTGCGCACCCAGAAGATCGCCGAGGCGCAGCGGGCGGCCGGGCTCGATCCGCACGTGGTGACGCGGATCGGGTTCCCGGTGACGCAGGGGGTGCTGGACGCCCGTCCGCTGCACGTGCTCGGCGGTGTGCCGCAGCACCGGCTGCTGCCGCGCTGGCTGCCGTACGGGCAGGCGGCGGTGCTGGCGCGGAACGCCGAGCTGGCCGGGCGACTGGTGGAGCGGCTGCGGCCCGCGGTGCTGCACGCGGCCACCGACCACGGCAACGGGCGGGTGGCGCTGGCGCTGCGCGCGGCGCACGGGCTGCCGGTGGTCTACGAGGTGCGCGGCTTCCTGGAGGACACCTGGCTGACCCAGGCCCCGGGCCGGACCAGCGCGGACCCGACGTACCGGGCCCGGCGTGAGCTGGAGACGCGCTGTATGCGGGAGGCGGACCTGGTGCTGACGCTGGGCGCGGCGATGAAGGCGGAGATCGTGGCGCGCGGGGTGCCCGAGGAGCGGGTGCTGACGGTGCCGAACGCGGTGGACGAGGAGTTCCTCGCACCGCCGCCGGACGGGGCGCCGCTGCGGGCCCGGCTCGGCATCGCGCCGGACGACTTCGTGGTGGGCACGGTCAGCAGCCTTACTCCACACGAGGGAATCGGCACGTTGCTCCATGCGGGTGCCGAGCTGAGGCGCCGCGGGGTGCCGCTGCGGCTGCTGGTGGTGGGGGACGGACCGGAGCGCCCGGCGCTGCTGCGGCTGGCCGAGCGGCTGGGCCTGGGCGCCGGGGCGGCGGTGTTCACCGGGCGGGTGCCGTACGCCCAAGTGCGGGAGTACTACGCGGTGTTGGACGTCTTCGCGGTGCCGCGGACCGACACGCGCGTGTGCCGTCTGGTGACGCCGCTGAAGCCGGTCGAGGCGATGGCGAGCGGGCTGCCGGTGGCCGCCAGCGATCTTCCGGCGCTCGCGGAACTCGTCAAGCCGGGAGAGACCGGAGTCCTCATTCCCCCGTCTTCGCCACGGACTTGGGCGGATGAGCTGGAAACTCTTCTTTACAGTCGAAAGCGGTGCGAATGGGGTGGAACCGCCCGCGAGATCGTGGCGCGTGACCGCACCTGGGCCCGGGTCGCCGCGACGACCCGGGAGGCGTACCGCGCCCTCGGCTGTCTCTGAGGCGCGGGCCACGCCGGACAACCTCACATCCGGTGACGGTGACGGGAGCAGCCCAATGCAGGATGACCAGTCCATACCCCTCGGCGACGAGGGAACCGTACGGACCCCCGCCGTGGAACTCACTGTGGAACTCGCCGTGATCGGGCTCGGCTACGTCGGGCTGCCGCTGGCGCGGGAGGCCGCCACCGTCGGCCTGCGCGTGGTGGGCCTCGACCGG
This sequence comes from Streptomyces flavalbus, assembly GCF_042674625.1. Lineage (NCBI taxonomy): Bacteria > Bacillati > Actinomycetota > Actinomycetes > Kitasatosporales > Streptomycetaceae > Streptomyces > Streptomyces flavalbus. The sequence continues at coordinate 6,777,815 of NZ_JBHTEB010000001.1, read as the reverse complement.
GACCCGGGGATCGTGTCGGCGCTCAACGCCGGGCGCTCCCACGTGGACGACGTCTCCGGCGACGACGTGCGCCGGATGCTGGCGAACGGCTTCACGGCCACCACCGACGACACCTGTCTCGCCCGCGCCCAGACCGTGGTGATCTGCGTGCCCACCCCGCTCAACGGCGACGGCGGGCCCGACCTCAGCGCGGTCACCGCCGCCGTCCGCGCGGTGGCGGCCCGGCTGCGCCCCGGACAGCTCGTCGTGCTGGAGTCCACGACCTACCCGGGCACCACCGAGGAGGTCGTACGGCCCCTCCTGGAGGAGTCCGGGCTGCGGGCCGGTGCGGACTTCGCGCTCGCCTTCTCCCCCGAGCGCATCGACCCCGGCAACACCGGGCACGGGCTGCGTGACACCCCCAAGGTGGTCGGCGGCTGCACGCCCGCCTGCGCCGCCCGCGCGGTCGCCTTCTACGGCAAGCTCGTCGACACCGTCGTGCAGGCCAAGGGCACCCGCGAGGCCGAGATGGCCAAGCTGCTGGAGAACACCTACCGGCACGTCAACATTGCCCTGGTCAACGAGCTGGCGATCATCAGCCACGAGCTGGGCGTCGACCTGTGGGACGCGATCCGCTGCGCCGACAGCAAGCCGTTCGGCTTCCAGGCGTTCCGCCCCGGCGCCGGGGTCGGCGGGCACTGCATCCCCATCGACCCCAACTACCTGTCGTACAAGGTGCGTTCCTCGCTCGGCTACGACTTCCGGTTCGTGGGGCTCGCGCAGGAGATCAACCGGCGGATGCCGGAGTACGTCGTCCGGCGCGCCCAGGACCTGCTGAACACCGCCGACCGGCCGCTGCACGGCTCCCGGGTGCTGCTGCTCGGCGTCACCTACAAGCCCGACGTGGCCGACCGGCGGGAGAGCCCGGCGGTGCCGGTGGCGCGGCTGCTGCGGCAGCGCGAGGCGGAGGTCTCCTTCCACGACCCGCACGTTCCGGCCTGGTCCGTCGACGACGTGCCGGTGCCCCGCGTCGACGACCCGCTGGCCGCCGTACGCGACCACGACCTGACGATCCTGCTCCAGGACCACTCCTGCTACGACCTGCCCGCCCTCGCCGACGCCGCCCGCCTGCTGTTCGACACCCGGGGGCGGATCTTCCGGCCCGGGGTCGAGGTGCTCTGAGCGGCGACCCACGACGGCCAGCCAGCCCTGAGGCGGCCCGCCACGGCCCGCGTGAAGGCGGCCCACCACGGCCCGGGGGACGGAACCGAAAGGCACCGCACTGATGCGCATACTCGTCGTCACCGTCGTCCACCACCCCGAGGACGCGCGGATACTGCACCGGGAGATCGCCGCCCTGACCGAGCGCGGCCACCACATCGTGTACGCCGCCCCGTTCGCCGCCCGCGAGACGGCCCCGCGCCCCGGGGTCGAGGGCGTGGACCTGCCCCGCGCCGTCGGCCGGGACCGCCGGGCGGCGCTGCGCGCGGCGCGCGCCCTGCTCACCGAACGCGGGCCCGAGGCGGACGTCGTCCTGCTGCACGACCCGGAGCTGCTGCTCGCCCTGCCCGGCACCCTGCGCCGGTGGCGGCGCGGCGGCCGGGCCCCGGTGACCGTCTGGGACGTGCACGAGGACACCGCGGCGGCGCTGACGATGAAGCGCTGGCTGCCCGCCGCGCTGCGCCCGCCGCTGCGGCTGGCGGTGCGGGCGGCGGAGCGGCTGGCCGAGCGGCAGGTGCGGCTGCTGCTCGCGGAGGACGCCTACCGGACCCGGTTCCGCGGGGACCACCCCGTCGTACCGAACCTGCCGCTCGTCCCGCCCGCCGCGCCCGAGCGGCCCGGCACCGAACGGGCCGTCTACCTGGGCCACCTGTCCCGGGCGCGCGGCGCGCTCGACCTGATCGAGACCGCCCGGCTGCTGCGCCCCGAGGTGCGCGTCGAGGTGATCGGCGCGGCCGACCCGGACGTGCGGGGCGACCTCGCCGCGGCCGACCGGGCGGGCGTGCTGCGCTGGCACGGCTACCTGCCCAACGACCGCGCGCTGGCGCTGCTGCGGGGCGCGCTCGCGGGCCTGTCCCTGCTGCACGACCAGCCCAACTACCGGCACTCGCGGCCCACCAAGGTCGTCGAGTACATGGCCCACGGCGTCCCCGTGGTGACCACCCCGAACCCGCTGGCGGCGGCCCTGGTCACCCGGCACCGCTGCGGCCTCGTCGTCCCCTACGAGGACCCGGCGGCGGCAGCGGCGGCGGTACGGCGGCTGCGCACCGACCCACGGCTGCGGCTGGACAGCGCCGGGCGCGGGCGGGCGGCGGCGGTGGCCGAACTCGACTGGGCGGAGCGGGCGGCGGAGTTCGCGGACGTGCTGGAGGGCTGGGTGAAGGAGGAGACGGGCACCGGCAGCCGCGGGACGCGCCGCCGTCACCGCCGCCGCCCGGAGCGCACGGCCGTCACGGTGGACGGCTGACACCGCCCCGGTCGACGCGGTCAGTCCACCGGGTAGCCCCACGCCTTCGCCAGCTCAAGCAGTCTGGGCGGCAGTTCCAGGGACGCGTCGGCACCGCGGGCGGCCTGGATGCGGCCCGACTTGATGGTGCTGCTCCAGTCGCCGAGCTTGGGTCGGAACCGGCCGTGGTCATGGCTGCCGTAGTCCAGCATCCCGCTCTCCCACGGCACGCCCAGGTACTCGCACAGGCCCCGGGTGACCCGCTCGGGGTCGGCGGTGAGGTCCTCGTAGGTGATGACGTGCGCGTGGTCGAGGTGCTGCCGGGCCTCCTCCAGCTTCTCGGCGTACTCGAGGACCTCGTCGCAGATCGCCGCGTGGTCGGGGTTGTCGCGGCGGTCGGTCAGGGAGGTGACCACGGCGCCGGGGTGGCGCAGCAGGATGAGGTAGCGGGCGTTGGGCCAGCAGCGCTCAAGGCGCCGGAAGATCAGGGTGTTCGCCGGGGTCTTGTCGACGATGACGTCCTTGCCGCTGTGGCGCAGCTCCAGGTCCAGGATGCGGTCCCACAGGACGTGTTCCAGCTCCTGCCGGTCCAGGCGGAGTTCCTTCATGGCGTCGGCGGTGAAGTCCCGGGAGAACCGCACGTGCACGGTGCGCAGGTGCATCTCGTGCGGGGCGCGGATGCGGCTGTGGCTGTTGAGCAGCACCCGCAGCAGGGTCGAGCCGGAGCGCACCGAGGACAGCACGAACACCGGCGAGTCCACCAGCCGGGGCGCGCGCGGCGCGGGCGTGGCGCCCGGGGCCTCCTGCCGCGGGTCGCGCTGCGCCGGTACGGCGTTCAGGGCGCGGCGCTCGGGGGCCACCCGGCGCGGCGGGCTCACCGCCTGCACCATCAGCCTGCCGCGGCGCCTGAGGCCCTTACCGATGGCGGACATACGCGGGTCTCGCACGGTGACACCTTTCTCTCTCCTTGTAGGGCCGCATCTCAGAGGCGACAGGCGAACCGCAGGTGTACGGGAGGCGAAGCGGCGTGGTCACGGAACCGGAGATACCGCGTCCGACCAGCGGTCTTACCGCTTCCTTAATTCTTGCTGAGGCGGGCCGTCTTCTTCGTGCTGAGGCGGGCCCTCCCCTCACCTGAGGTAGGCGAGGCCGGGGTGGACGGCGGTGTAGCCGTCGACGAGGCGCCGGGCGACGTGCACGGAGTCGACGAGCGGGTGCAGCGCGAACGCCTTCACGGCGGTGGCGCGGGAGCCGGAGGCCGCGGCGGCGAGGACCTCCCGCTCGACCGCCTTGACCGCGCACACCAGCCCGGTGGCGTGGTCCGGCAGCGGGTCCACGGCGACCGGGTGGGCACCGCTGGCGCCGACGAGGCAGGGCACCTCGATGACGGCGTCCCGGTCGAGGGCGGCGAGGGTGGAGCGGTTGCGGACGTTGAGGATGAGGGTGGCTCGCTCGTCGCGGGCGATGGCCCGCATCAACGCGAGGGCGACGTCCTCGTAGCCGCCGGAGAGGTCCTCGGCCTCGCGTTCGCCCGCCCCGGCCGTCTCCCGGTTCTCGGACATGTAGGTGGCCTCGCGTTCGGCGCGGGTGCGTTCCCAGGCTTCGCGGGCGGAGACAGCGGGGTCGGTGGCGGCGGCGTAGAAACCGGCCTGCTGGTCGCGGAGGAAGGCGCCGCGGGTGCGGTCGGCCTCGCGGTAGGCGCGCACGGTCTCCCGGTTGAAGTAGTAGTAGTGCAGGTACTCGTTGGGCACCGCGCCCAGCGCCTGGAGCCAGTCGGCGCCGAAGAGCCTGCCCTCCTCGAAGGAGCCGAGCAGCTCGCGGTCGGCGAGCAGCCGCGGCAGTTCGTCGCGGCCCCCGACGCGCAGGCCGCGCACCCAGCCGAGGTGGTTGAGGCCGACGTAGTCGATCCAGGCCGCGCCCGGGTCGCGCACCCCGAGCACCCGGGCGATACGGCGGCCGAGGCCGACCGGTGAGTCGCAGATGCCGATGACGCGGTCGCCGAGGTGCGCGGACATGGCCTCGGTGACGAGTCCGGCCGGGTTGGTGAAGTTGATGACCCAGGCGTCGGGGGCGAGGCGGGCCACCCGGCGCGCGATGTCCACGGCGACGGGGACCGTCCGCAGCCCGTACGCGATGCCGCCCGCGCCGACCGTCTCCTGCCCGAGGACGCCCTCCGCGAGCGCCACCCGCTCGTCGTCGGCGCGGCCTTCGAGGCCGCCGACGCGGATCGCGGAGAAGACGAAGTCGGCGCCGCGCAGCGCCTCGTCGAGGTCGGTGGTGACGGTCACGCGGGGCGCGTCGGTGACGCCCGCCGCCTGCTCCGCCAGCACCCGCGAGACCGCGCGCAGCCGACCGGCGTCGAGGTCCTGGAGGACGACGTCGGTCACCCGCCCCTCCGCCCGGTCCCGCAGCAGCGCCCCGTACACCAGCGGCACCCGGAACCCGCCGCCACCCAGAATCGTCAGCCTCACGCCGCTCCCACCTCTCCTCACTGCGGTCCCTGCGGTAACCCTCTCGCACTCCGGCGAACCTCCCGCCCACCGGTCGGGTCACGGCCCGTTCAGGATCTGAACTCGGGTGTCCGACAAGTCTTTTCCTCGCTGCACCTCTTGACGACCGCGGTGCCACAGAGCACATTTACGGGCGCACCGAGTCGTGAGAGCGCTCTCAAAACCCGGCTCGGTGCGCTTCACGCCTGTTCCGCCCTCGTTCACTCCCCGCGTTCACTCCCCACCCGCCGCGATCCGTACAGATCCGTACCGAGAGGCACCCCCCATGAGTGAAACCTCCGGCACATCCCACAGACGGCGGCGCCCCCTGCGACGGGCGCTCTTCGCCGTGCTCGGCACCCTCGGCCTGGCCGGGCTCGCCGCCACGGCCGCCGTCCCCTCCGCGACCGCCGCCGCGCCCCCGCCGCCGTCCGGCTGGACGCAGGTCTTCGTCGACGACTTCAACGGCGCCGCGGGCACCGGCGTCAACACCTCCAACTGGCGCTACGCGACCGGCACCGGGTACCCCGGCGGCCCCGCCAACTGGGGCACCGGCGAGATCGAGACCATGACGTCGAGCACCAACAACGTCGCCCTCGACGGCAACGGCAACCTGCGCATCACCCCGCGCCGGGACGCCTCCGGCAACTGGACCTCGGGCCGCATCGAGACCAACCGCACCGACTTCCAGCCCCCGTCCGGCGGCAAGCTGCGCATGGAGGCGCGCATCCAGATGCCGAACGTCACGGGCACCGCCGCCCGCGGCTACTGGCCCGCCTTCTGGGCGCTCGGCTCCCCCTACCGCGGCAACTACTGGAACTGGCCCTCGGTGGGCGAGCTGGACATCATGGAGAACGTCCAGGGCCTGAACACGGTGTGGGCCACCATGCACTGCGGCACCTCACCGGGCGGCCCCTGCAACGAGACCTCCGGCATCGGCGGCTCCCGCGCCTGCCCCGGCGCCACCTGTCAGGCGGGCTTCCACACCTACGGCATGGAGTGGGACCGCTCGACGAGCCCCGAAGAGGTCCGCTTCTACGTCGACGGCATCAACTACCACACCGTGCGCGCCAACCAGGTCGACGCCACCACCTGGGCCAACGCCACCAACCACGGCTACTTCATCATCCTGAACGTGGCGATGGGCGGCGGCTTCGTGGACGCCTTCGGCGGCGGCCCGGACGGCAACACCGTGCCGGGGTACTCCATGGTCGTCGACTACGTGCAGGTCCTGACGGCCGGTGGGGGCGGCACCACGCCGCCGCCGACCGGCAACCGCGACGCCTACAGCGCCATCCAGGCCGAGTCGCACGACGGGCAGTCCGGCACCATCACCGAGACGACGACCGACTCGGGCGGCGGGCAGAACATCGGCGCGATCGCCAACGGCGACTGGGCCCTCTACCGGGGCGTCAACTTCGGCTCCACCGGCGCCACCCAGTTCGTCGGGCGGGTCGCGAGCGGCGCGGCGTCCGGCGTGAGCGGTCTGGTGGAGGTGCGCCTGGACAGCCGTACCAGCGCGCCGGTCGGCAGCTTCGCGGTGGGCAACACGGGCGGCTGGCAGTCCTGGCGGACGGTCCCGGCGAACATCAGCCGGGTCACCGGCACCCATGACGTCTACCTGACCTTCACCAGCGGCCAGCCCGCGGACTTCGTGAACGTCAACTGGTTCAACTTCGGCCACTGAGCACACCAGCACACCCCGTCCCGGAAGGGCTCCACGCACACGCGTGGGGCCCCTCTTCGCGTGCGTCCGCACCACCCCGGCCTACTCTTGAAAAAGTCCGACTTTTAGAGTCGAACGCGTCTCACCAGGGACGATGCACGAATTCCTGAACTTTTGAAGAGGACTGGTAACAGATGAGCGCGCAGCCGTGGTTCTGACGTGGTACCGGTTCACAGGTGACGCAGACCGGACCGAACGCCGTCGCCGCCGCACGGGAATCCCCCGCGGTGACGCGTGGTTGATCCGAGCGCCAGAAAGAAGATGATCAGAATGACCGAAGCAACCGCCGCCGCGGAGCCCCTGAAGCGCCTCTCCGACGCGGGTGTCTCCGTCTGGCTGGACGACCTGTCCCGCGAGCGGATCACCTCCGGCGGCCTCGCCGCGCTCCTCACCACCCGGCACGTCGTCGGCGTCACCACCAACCCGTCCATCTTCCAGGCCGCCATAGGCTCCGGTGAGGGCTACGAGGACCAGCTCGCCGACCTCGCGGTGCGGGGCGTCACCGTGGACGAGGCCGTCCGCATGATGACGACCGCCGACGTCCGCGCCGCCGCCGACGTCCTGCGCCCGGTGTACGAGGCCACCGGCGGCCGGGACGGCCGGGTCTCCATCGAGGTCGACCCGCGCCTCGCCCACGACACCGGGGCGACCGTGGCCGAGGCCCGCCAGCTCGCCTGGCTGGTGGACCGCCCCAACGTGATGATCAAGATCCCGGCGACCCGGGCGGGCCTGCCCGCCATCACCGAGGTGATCGCCCAGGGCATCAGCGTGAACGTCACGCTGATCTTCTCCCTGGAGCGCTACCGCGAGGTCATGGCCGCCTACCTCGCCGGACTGGAGCGGGCCCAGGCCGCGGGGCTCGACCTGGCGGCCATCCACTCCGTCGCCTCCTTCTTCGTCTCCCGCGTGGACGCCGAGGTCGACAGGCGGCTGACCCTGCTGGGCACCGCCGAGGCCCTCGCCCTCAAGGGCCGCGCCGCCGTCGCCAACGCCCGGCTCGCCTACGAGGCGTACGAGGAGGTCTTCGCCGGTGACCGCTGGCTGGCGCTGTCCGGCGCCCGCGCCAACAAGCAGCGCCCGCTGTGGGCGTCGACCGGGGTGAAGGACCCCGCCTACCGGGACACCCGGTACGTGGAGGACCTGGTGGCCCCCGGCACGGTCAACACCATGCCGGAGGCCACCCTGGACGCCACCGCCGACCACGGCCGCGTCACCGGCGACACGGTCACCGGCGGCTACGCCCAGGCCCGCGCCGACCTGGCCGCCGTGGAACGCCTCGGCATCTCCTACGACGAGGTGACCGCCCTGCTGGAGGACGAGGGCGTGGCCAAGTTCGAGGCGGCCTGGCAGGACCTGCTGGACGCCGTCACGAAGTCGCTGAACAGCAAGGGAGTTGAGGAGCGGTGACCTCGAGGACGAGCACCAGGACGACCACGAAGGCGACCACCAGGACGCGCTCCAAGGCGACCACCGGAACCGCCCCCGACCCCGCCGCCTGGAGCAACCCGCTCCGCGACCCGCGCGACCGCCGTCTCCCCCGGATCGCGGGCCCCTCCGGGCTCGTCATCTTCGGCGTCACCGGCGACCTGTCCCGCAAGAAGCTGATGCCCGCGGTGTACGACCTCGCCAACCGCGGCCTGCTGCCGCCGGGCTTCTCCCTGGTCGGCTTCGCCCGCCGCGACTGGGAGGACCAGGACTTCGCGCAGGTCGTGCACGACGCCGTACGGGAGCACGCCCGCACCGAGTTCCGCGAGGAGGTGTGGCAGCAGCTCGCGGAGGGGATGCGGTTCATCCCCGGCGACTTCGACGACGACACCGCGTTCAAGCAGCTCAGGGCCGCCGTGGACGAGCTGGACGTCTCCCGGGGCACCAGCGGCAACTACGCCTTCTACCTCTCCGTACCGCCGAAGTTCTTCCCCAAGGTCGTCCAGCAACTGAAGAAGCACGGGCTGGCCGACGCGCCGGAGGGCTCCTGGCGGCGGGCCGTCATCGAGAAGCCGTTCGGGCACGACCTGGGGTCGGCCGAGGAACTCAACGCGATCGTGCACGACGTGTTCGACCCGGAGCAGGTCTTCCGGATCGACCACTACCTGGGCAAGGAGACCGTCCAGAACATCCTGGCGCTGCGCTTCGCCAACCAGATGTTCGAGCCGATCTGGAACAGGTCGTACGTCGACCACGTACAGATCACCATGGCGGAGGACATCGGCATCGGCGGCCGGGCGGGCTACTACGACGGCATCGGCTCGGCCCGTGACGTCATCCAGAACCACCTGCTCCAGCTCATGGCGCTCACCGCGATGGAGGAACCCGCCGCCTTCGACGCGGCCTCCCTGCTCACCGAGAAGCTGAAGGTGCTGAAGGCGGTGAAGCTGCCCGAGGACCTGGCCCGGCACACCGTGCGCGCCCAGTACGCGCCCGGCTGGCAGGGCGGCGCGCAGGTGCGCGGCTACCTGGAGGAGGACGGCATCGACCCGGCCTCCACCACCGACACCTACGCCGCGATCCGGCTGGAGGTCGACAACCGGCGCTGGGCGGGCGTCCCCTTCTACCTGCGCACCGGCAAGCGCCTCGGCCGCCGGGTCACCGAGATCGCGGTGGTCTTCCAGCGGGCGCCGCACTCCCCCTTCGACTCGACGGCCACCGAGGAACTCGGCGAGAACGCGGTCGTCATCCGCGTCCAGCCGGACGAGGGCATGACGGTCAGGTTCGGCTCCAAGGTGCCGGGCACCTCGATGGAGATCCGGGACGTCACGATGGACTTCGCGTACGGCGAGTCGTTCACGGAGTCCAGCCCGGAGGCGTACGAACGGCTCATCCTGGACGTCCTCCTGGGCGACGCCAACCTGTTCCCCCGTCACCAGGAAGTGGAAGAGTCCTGGAGGATCCTCGACCCGATCGAGGAGTACTGGGCCACGCACGGCGCACCCGCGCGGTACGCGTCGGGCAGTTGGGGTCCGCAGGAAGCCGACGAGATGCTCGCACGAGACGGACGGAGCTGGCGCAGGCCATGAAGATCGACCTGACCGACACCACGGCAAGCAAGATCAACAAGGCGCTGGTGCAGGGCCGCCGCGCCCTGGGCACCCCCGCCGTGGGCATGGTCCTGACGATGGTGATCGTCACGGACGAGGAGAACGCCTACGACTCCATCAAGGCCGCCGAGGAGGCGTCGCACGAGCACCCCTCGCGCACCCTGGTCGTCATCAAGCGGCACGCCCGCACCCCCCGCGAGCGCCACCGCTCCCGGCTGGACGCGGAGGTGCGGGTCGGCTCCGAGGCCGGGACCGGCGAGACGGTCGTCCTGCGCACCTACGGCGAGGTGTCCGACCACGCCGACTCGGTCGTCCTGCCGCTGCTGCTGCCGGACGCACCGGTGGTGGTGTGGTGGCCGGTGGACGCCCCCGACAACCCCTCCAAGGACCCTCTCGGCGCGCTGGCCCAGCGCCGGATCACCGACATGTACGCCGTCGAGCGCCCCCTGACGGCCCTGGAGACCCGGGTGAGGTCGTACGCGCCCGGCGACACCGACCTCGCCTGGACCCGGCTCACCCCGTGGCGCTCGATGCTCGCCGCCGCCCTCGACCAGGCCCGTCTGACCATCACCTCCGCGGCGGTGGAGAGCGAGGCCGACAACCCCAGCGCCGAGCTGCTCGCCCGCTGGCTCCAGGCCCGCCTCGGCGTCACCGTCGACCGGGTGGAGACCGCGGGCCCGGTGGTCACCGGCGTCCGCCTGGGCACCGAGCGCGGCGACATCGTCATCGACCGCCCCGAGGGCCCGCTCGCCACCCTCACCCTGCCGGACCAGCCCGCGCGCACCCTCGCGCTGAAGGTCCGCCCCACCTCCGAACTGATCGCCGAGGAGCTGCGGCGCCTCGACGCCGACGAGATGTACGCCGTCGCGCTGCGCGGCGAGGCCACCAAGGAGGCCCCCTCCCATGTCTGACACCCCCCTGCTGACGCGGCGCCCGCAGTGGACCGCCCTGGAGGACCACCGGGCGCAGGGCGTCCCGGGCCTGCGTGAGCTGTTCGCGGCGGACCCGGCGCGCGCCGAGCGGTACGTCGTCCGCGTCGGAGACCTGCGCGTCGACTACTCCAAGCACCTCGTCACCGACGAGACCCTCGCCCTGCTCCAGGAACTCGCCGAGGCCACCGACGTGTTCGGGCTGCGGGACGCCATGTTCCGCGGCGAGAAGATCAACACCACCGAGGGCCGGGCCGTCCTGCACACCGCGCTGCGCGCCCCGCGCGACGCGGTGATCGAGGTCGACGGTGAGAACGTCGTGCCCAAGGTGCACGCCGTCCTCGACAAGATGGCCGACTTCGCCGAGCGGGTCCGCTCCGGCGCGTGGACCGGGCACACCGGCCAGCGCATCCGCAACGTCGTCAACATCGGCATCGGCGGCTCCGACCTCGGCCCCGCGATGGCGTACGAGGCGCTGCGGGCGTACACGGCCCGCGAACTGACGTTCCGTTTCGTCTCCAACGTGGACGGCGCCGACCTGCACGAGGCGGTCCGTGACCTGGACCCGGCGGAGACCCTGTTCATCGTCGCCTCCAAGACGTTCACCACCATCGAGACGATCACCAACGCCACCTCCGCCCGGAGCTGGCTGCTGGCCGGGCTCGGCGGCGAGGAGAAGGCGGTCGCGAAGCACTTCGTCGCCCTGTCGACGAACGCCGAGAAGGTCACGGACTTCGGCATCGACCCGGACAACATGTTCGAGTTCTGGGACTGGGTGGGCGGCCGGTACTCCTACGACTCCGCGATCGGCCTCTCCCTGATGATCGCGATCGGTCCCGACCGGTTCCGGGAGATGCTCGACGGCTTCCACCGCGTCGACGAGCACTTCCGCACCGCCCCCGCAGAGGCCAACGCGCCCCTGCTGCTCGGCCTGCTGGGCGTCTGGTACGGCAACTTCCTGGACGCGCAGTCGCACGCCGTGCTGCCGTACAGCCACTACCTCTCCAAGTTCACCGCCTACCTCCAGCAGCTCGACATGGAGTCCAACGGCAAGTCCGTGGACCGCGAGGGGCGCGGCGTGGAGTGGCAGACGGGCCCGGTGGTGTGGGGCACGCCCGGCACCAACGGGCAGCACGCCTACTACCAGCTCATCCACCAGGGCACGAAGCTGATCCCGGCCGACCTGATCGGCTTCGCCCGGCCCGTCGCCGAGCTGAGCGACGACCTGAAGGCGCAGCACGACCTGCTGATGGCCAACCTGTTCGCGCAGGGCCAGGCGCTCGCCTTCGGCAAGACCGCGGACGAGGTGCGCGCGGAGGGCGTGCCCGAGGAGCAGGTCCCGCACCGCACGTTCCGCGGCAACCACCCCACGACCACCATCCTCGCCGCCGAGCTGACCCCGTCGGTGCTCGGCCAGCTCATCGCGCTCTACGAGCACAAGGTGTTCGTGCAGGGCGCGGTGTGGAACATCGACTCCTTCGACCAGTGGGGCGTGGAGCTGGGCAAGGTCCTCGCCAAGCGCGTCGAGCCCGCGCTCACCGAGGGCGCCGACGTGCCCGGCCTGGACGCCTCCACCGCCGCCCTCGTCGCCGCCTACCGTGACCTCAAGGAAGTGAAGTGATCATGCAGCTCGGTCTCATCGGTCTCGGCAAGATGGGCGGCAACATGCGCGAGCGCATCCGCCGCGCGGGCCACACCGTCATCGGCTACGACCGCAACCCCGACCTCTCCGACGCCGCCTCCCTCGCCGACCTGGTCGAGCGGCTGGACGCGCCGCGCACGGTCTGGGTGATGGTCCCGGCGGGCGCCGCCACCCAGTCCGTCGTCGACGAGCTGTCCGGTCTGCTCCAGGCCGGTGACACCGTCGTCGACGGCGGCAACTCCCGCTGGACCGACGACGAGAAGCACGCCGCCGAGCTGGGCGCCAAGGGCATCGGCTTCGTCGACGCCGGGGTCTCCGGCGGGGTGTGGGGGCTGGAGAACGGCTACGCCCTGATGGTCGGCGGCGACAAGGAGCACGTGGACCGGCTGAAGCCGATCTTCGACGCCCTGAAGCCCGAGGGCCCCTACGGCTACGTCCACGCGGGCAAGGTCGGCGCCGGGCACTTCTCCAAGATGGTCCACAACGGCATCGAGTACGCCATGATGCAGGCGTACGCCGAGGGCTGGGAGCTGCTGGAGGCGGTGGACTCGGTGACCGACGTGCGCGAGGTGTTCCGCTCCTGGCAGGAGGGCACGGTCATCCGCTCCTGGCTGCTCGACCTGGCCGTCAACGCCCTCGACGAGGACGAGCACCTGGACAAGCTGCGCGGCTACGCCCAGGACTCCGGCGAGGGCCGCTGGACGGTGGAGGCGGCGATCGACAACGCCGTGCCGCTCCCGGCGATCACGGCGTCCCTCTTCGCCCGGTTCGCCTCGCGGCAGGAGGACTCCCCGCAGATGAAGATGGTCGCGGCGCTGCGCAACCAGTTCGGCGGCCACGCGGTGGAGTCGGCCAAGTAGTCCCGGGTCCCGCCGGGGACCCTGTGACACCCCTGTAACAGGATTTGTGACGTCCGCCACGGACCCGACGAGCGCGGCCCTGGTGGGGTGACCGGATGCGTACCGCCTCCCTCATCCCACCGGCCGCGCTCGTCGGCGTCCTCCTCCTCACCGCCTGCGGCACGGAGGGCGCCGACGACGCCACCGGCTCCCGGCCGACCTCGGTGTGCGCGACGGCCGAGGCGGGCGACGCGGCGGGCATGGAGCTGGACGGCGTACGGATCAACGCGCTGGGCGGCGCCGGGTACTCGGGGTGCGCCGAGTTCCAGGTCACCAACGACGAGCCCGAGGCGTTCACCTACACCGTCACCTTCGACTTCCTCTCGGAGACCGGCGGTGGGGTGATGAGGAACCGGGCGGAGACGGTGGCGTCGGTGCCGCCGGGCGGCACGGTCAAGCGCATCCTCAAGGCGTCCCAGCCGCTCGTCACCGCGCAGGGCCAGCCGCTGGTACGGATCTCCAAGGTGCGGAGCGTCCCCGCCGACGAGGCCCCCGCGCCGGGCGGCCCGTGCCCCGAGTCCGGCATCCGCCTGACGGCTGACCAGGGCGACGCGGCGATGGGCCTGCGGGTCGTCGGCCTGCACCTGGAGAACTGCGGCACCCGCCCCTACCACCTCGACGGCTACCCGCGGGTCGACGTGGTCGACGAGGCGCACGAGGTCGTGACCGACGTGAAGGTGGTGGAAGGCGGCGGGTCCACCGCCCTGGGCACCGGCGCCGACGCCCCGGCGAGGCCGCTGGACCTGGCGCCGGGCGAGCGGGCCCGGTCCACCCTGGTCTGGCGCAACACCACCGAGTTCGGCACGCCCGTGAACGCCCCCTACGCCAGGGTGGTCGCCAAGCCCGGCGCCGCCCCGGTGATGGTGACCCCCGAACTGGACCTGGGTACGACGGGGAAGCTGGGCGTCGGCGCCTGGCAGCGGGAGGAGACGCGCTGACGGCCGAGGCCCGTTCGGTCAAGGACTCGATCAAGGACTCGAAAAGGGCCCGGTCGCGCGTGGTCTGCGCGACGATGGGGACCTGAGGTGGAGCAGAGGCGCACGGGAGGCAGTTGATGACGGCACTGCGGCAGGAGGTCGACCCGGGTGAGGCCGGTCTGGACGCGAAGGCGCTGCACCGCCTCGACCAGCACTTCGCCCAGTACGTGGACGAGGGGCGGCTGCCGGGCTTCCTCGTCGCCGTCGCCCGCGGCGGACGCGTCGCGCACCTCACGACGCACGGCCACCGCGACCTCGCCGCCGGGCTCCCCGTCGAGCCCGACACCCTCTGGCGGATCTACTCCATGACCAAGCCGGTGACCTCGGTCGCCGCGCTGCTGCTGGTGGAGGAGGGCAGGCTGGGTCTGGACGACCCGGTGGCCCACCACCTGCCCGCGTTCGCCGACGCGCGCGTGTACGAGGGCGGTTCCGGGGACGACGTACGGACCCGGCCCGCCGACGGCCCCATCCTGGTCCGGCACCTGATGACCCACACCGCGGGCCTGACCTTCGCGTTCTACCACTCCCACCCCGTGGACGCCCTCTACCGCGAGGCGGGCCTGGAGTCGTCCGTGCCGCCCGGCGCCGACCTGGCCGAGGCGGTCGAGGTGTACGCCGGGCTGCCACTGCAGTTCGAGCCGGGCACCCAGTGGAACTACTCCGTCGCCAGCAACGTCCTGGGCCGGGTCGTGGAGGTGGTGTCCGGGCAGCCGCTGGACACCTTCTTCGCCGAGCGGATCTTCCGCCCGCTGGGGATGCCCGACGCCGGTTTCGAGGTCGACGCCGAGCAGTCGGGACGGCTGGCCGAACTGTACGGGCAGCGGGAGGACGGCAGCCTCAAGCCCATCGCCGGGCTGCCGCTGCACGGGCGGCCGAGGTTCCTCTCCGGCAGCGGCGGCATGGTGGCGGGCGCCTACGACGTGCACCGCTTCATGGAGTTGCTGCGCCGCCGCGGCGAACTCGACGGCGTACGGCTGCTCGACCCGCGCACGGTGGACCTGATGACCGCCAACCACCTCCCCGGCGGCGCCGACCTGCGCGCCTTCGGCAGCCGCCCCGCCCATGACGAACCCGGCAACGAGGGCGTCGGGTTCGGCCTCGGCGTCTCCGTGGTGATCGACCCCGACCGCACCAAGGCGCCCGCCGGGCTCGGCACCTACGGCTGGACCGGGGTGGCGACCACGGCGTTCTGGGTCGACCCCGGCCGAGATCTGACCGTGCAGTTCATGACCCAACTGCGGCCGAGGATCTCGCACACGGTCTTCACGGACCTGAAGCGGTTCGTCCACGAGGCGGTCGTCACGGACTGACCCCGGCCGCGTGCGGCAACACCGCGTCCAGGTGCGGGAGATGGTGGTCGAGCCGCTCCCGCTTGGTGCGCAGGTAGGTGATGTTGCTCTCGCACGGCGGTATCAGCAGCGGCACCTGCTCGGCGACCTCGATGCCGTGCCGTACCAACGCCTCACGCTTGCGCGGGTTGTTGGACATCAGCCGGACCGAGTTCACGCCCAGGTCGTGCAGGATGTCGGCGGCGACCCGGTAGTCCCGGGCGTCCACCGGCAGCCCGAGCGCGAGGTTCGCCTCGACCGTGTCCAGGCCCTCCGCCTGGAGCGCCATCGCGCGCAGCTTGGCGAGCAGGCCGATGCCGCGGCCCTCGTGCCCGCGCAGGTAGACGACGACGCCGCGGCCCTCGGCGACGACGGCGCGCAGCGCGGCGGCCAGTTGGTCACCGCACTCACAGTGCTGCGAGCCGAACGCGTCGCCGGTCAGGCACTCGGAGTGCAGCCGGGTGAGGACGTTCTCGGCGCCGATGTCCCCGTGCACCAGGGCGACCTGTTCGTCACCGCGGTCGTGGTCGAGATAGCCGACCGCGCGGAATTCACCGTGGACGGTGGGCAGCGGGGCGTTGACGACGCGTTCCACGCCGAGCTTTTCTGTCATGATTCTCGCGTTCCTCATCCAGTGTTCCTCATCCAGTGTTGAAAGGCCGGGAAAAGATGCGTGAATTCCGAGGTCCGCTGCCGACGGACACCACCCGGGACGTCCGGGCGCGGGGCGCGTCCGTGGCCCGGCAGGTCGCCGTCCTCCCCGTGGGGAGCTTCGAACAGCACGGCCCGTACCTGCCGTTGACCACCGACACGCTGGTCGCCTGCGCCATCGCCGGGGAGATCGCCGCCGCGTACCCGGTGCACCTCCTGCCGCCGGTGACGATCTCCTGCTCGCACGAGCACGCGGCCTGGCCGGGAACCGTCAGCATCTCCTCCGTGACCCTCCACGCGGTGATCGGGGACATAGCGGCGTCGCTCCGCCGCTCGGGCGTCGACGCCCTGGTGCTGGTCAACGGGCACGGCGGGAACTACGTCCTGGGCAACGTCGTTCAGGAGTCCTCCGCGCGCGGTGAGCGGATGGCGCTGTTCCCGGCCGCGGAGGACTGGGAGGCGGCGCGGGAGCGGGCCGGGGTGTCGACCTCGCTGCTCACCGACATGCACGCGGGGGAAATCGAGACCTCCGTCCTTCTGCACACTCATCCGGAACTGGTCCGCCCCGGCTACGAGAACGCCGATTTCGTCGCCGACGACCGACGCCAGCTCCTCACCGTCGGAATGTCCGCCTATACCGATTCGGGGGTCATCGGCCGCCCTTCCCTCGGAACCCCGGAAAAGGGGAAGGAATTGCTGGCGAGCCTGACGGATTCCTTCGGGACGTGTTTCGCGACGCTGACAGCGGGATAGCTCCGGGGAGTCGTGCCGCTCGGGCGGCACATCAACACCCCCGGCACGCTCGCCGCGAACGTCAGCACCCCGTACACCACAGCCACCGACAGCCCGCTCCCGGCCCCCAGCCCCGCCGCCCCGAACGCCCAGGCGGTGGCCCCTTCCCGCGGCCCCCACCCCCCGACGTTCAGCGGCACGCTCATGGCGAGCAGCGCCAGCACCGCCAGGGGCAGCAGCGTCACCACGGACGCCCGCACCCCCGCGACCCGCGCGGCCAGCACGAACGTGGCGACGTGCCCGGCGAGGACGACGACCGACGAGCCCACCACCCCGGGCCCGTTCCGCCGGGACAGCAACGCCTCCCGCGCCTCCCCGAGGAAGGCCCAGGAACGGTTCGCCCGCAACGCGAACCCCACCGCCACCGCACCCACCACCGCGACCGCGACCGGCGGCACGGCGTGCCGGGCGGCCGACAGCACGGGCGACGGCAGGGTCAGCAGTACGGCGACCCCCACCACCCCCAGCACCAGTTGCCCGGCCGCCCGCTCCAGCACCACCGACCGCACCCCCCGCCCGAGGTCCCCGGCACCGCGCCCGTGCCGCACGGCCCGGTGCACGTCACCGACGACACCGCCGGGCAGCGCGGCGTTCAGGAACAGCGCGCGGTAGTAGTCCGCGACCGCCCGACCGAGCGGCATCCGGATGCGCAGCCCGCGTGCCACCAACTGCCAGCGCCAGGCGCTGGACACGGTGGTGACGAACCCGATCCCCACCGCCGCCAGCAGCGCCCCCGCGTCGATCCGGCGCAGCCCGTCCAGCAGCGCGCCGGTGCCGAGCCGCCACATCAGCGCGGCGAGGATGGCGACCCCGGCGAGCGTGCCGAGGCGGGTGCGCAGGGCGGCGCGGCGCGGGGTGGGCACCGGGGCGGTCCCGGCGCTCATGACGTCCCGCCCGTCGGACGGGCCAGCGCCAGCAGGTCGCTGTGGTGGACGGTGACCCGCAACTCCCCCGCGCCGCAGGCGGCCAGCCGGGCCGCGAGGTACTTATCGGCGCGGGGAGCGAGGTCGGGCCGCTGTTCCACCGCCGCCCCGACCCACCCGCGCAGCCACCGCGCGGTGAGTTCGGCGTCGTCGGGCCCGAGCCGCCACGGGCTCGGCTGCACCCGCACCGTGGCGCCGTGCGCGGCGAAGACCTCGCAGGCGACGGTGGCGGCGTCCGGGCCGAGGAGGCCGGTGCGCCGCTGGTGGGCGTTGAACGCCTCGGTGATCTCCGCGTCCAGCGGGTCGGCGGGGCTGAGGTCGACGCGTCCGGCGACCGTCAGCGTCAGCAGCGCCGGGCACCCGGCTCCGGCGCAGGCGGCGGCGAGGGTGTCGACCTCGGCGCGGGTGAGGACGTCGAGCAGCGCGGAGGCGGTCACGAGGGAGGCGCCGGTCAGCGCGTCGGGGGTCAGCCGGGCGATGTCGCCGCGCCGCGTCTCGACGGTGACCCGGCTGCCGTCGGCGGCGGAGCGGGCGGAGGAGACGGCGGCGAAGTGCAGGAGGTAGGGGTCGCGGTCGTGCAGGACCCAGTGCTGGGGTCCGTCGAGGCGGGGGGCCAGCCAGCGTCCCATCGACCCGGTGCCGCAGCCCAGGTCGTGGATGACGAGGCCGCCCGAGCGGCCCGGCAGGTTCGCCAGCCGGATGCGCAGCGGATCGAGCAGTTCCGGCGCCCGCGCGGCGGCGTCCGCGCCCTCCCGCAGCTCCAGCCACTCGGGCGCGTACCGCGTCGCACCCGAGGCACCCGAGGCGCCAGCGGCGTCAGAGGCGTCAGAGGCGTCAGAGGCGTCAGCAGCCTCCGCTCCGGTGTCCCGCTGCCGCAGGGTGGGCCGCTCACCGGGCGGCGCCCCGTCCGCCTCCCGTGGCCCCGGCTGGGCGGGGACGCGGGCGGTGCCCTGTCGTGTGGCCGTCGGCTTCGTCATGCCGCCCTCCGGGGTTCGGTCGGGAGCCGGGTCAGTACCCCGGCGAGGTTCTTGGCGGTCGTCGCCCAGCCGTCCAGGGCGGCGCGGCGGCCCCGGGCGGCGGCCTTGAGTCGGCGGCGGACGTCCGCCTCCCCGAACCAGCCGCGTAGTTCGGCGGCGAGGGCGGCGGGGTCCTCCGGCGGTACGAGGATGCCGGGCACGCCGCCGTCGGGGGCTCGGCCGACCGCCTCGGGGAGGCCGCCGACGTCCGTGGCCAGCACCGGGATGCCACGGGCGAGCGCCTCGGTGACCGCCATGCCGTAGGTCTCGGCGGAGGAGGCGAGGACCAGCAGGTCGGCGGCGGCGTAGCAGGCGTCGAGGGCGGCACCGGCGCGGGGTCCGGTGAGCCGGACGCGGTCCTGGAGGCCGTACTCCTCGATGCGGGCGCGCAGTTGGGTGACGTACCCGGGGTCCTGGGTGAGGCCGCCGACGAGGGTGCAGTGCCAGGGCAGGTCGGTGACCGTGGCGAGGGCCTCGACCAGGCGGTGCTGGCCCTTGCGCGGGGTGACCGAGGCGACGCAGAGCAGCCCGGAGACTCCGTCGGTGCCGGGCGCGAGGGGCGCGATGTCGGCGCCGGGGGCGGCGACGTGGACGCGGTCGGGGGCGAGGCCGTGGTGGGCGACGAGGCGGCGGGCCGCCCAGTCGCTGGTGGCGATCACGGCGGACGCGGCGCGCAGCACGGCGCGTTCGCGGGCGTCGAGTTCGGCGGCGAGGGCGGGCGCGAGGCCGGTCTCGGCACCGAGGGGCAGGTGGACGAGGACGGCGAGCCGCAGCCGCCCCGCCTCCGGTACGACGGTCTCGGGGACGCCGCAGGCGACCAGCCCGTCCAGCAGGACGACGGTCCCGTCCGGCAACTCCCGCAGGGTGCGGGCGAGTTCCTCACGCGCAGACGCACCGGGGCTCGGCCAGGCGCCGTCGACCAGGTGTCCGCGCGCCTGCCAGCCGAAGCCGGGGAGGTCGAGGCAGACCCGGCGGTCGTAGGCGTTGCCGCCGCTCGGGGCGGCCGGGTCGTCGACGCCGCCCGGCATCACGAAGTGCACGGTGCGCAGGGACATGGGGATGATGTCACCGTTCCGCGGGGTCGCCTGCGTGGGCAGATAGGCGAGCGGGGCGCCCTCCAGGCTCAGGTCGGTCACAGGGCACGCTCGTAACTCGCCCAGGCGATGTGCGACTCGTGCAGGGTGACGGAGAGCGCCTTGATCCCCTTGGCGCCCTCGCCGAGGGCGCCCTTGTGGACGCGCTCCGCGAGCCGGTCCGCGATGACCTTCGCCAGGTACTCCGTGGAGGTGTTGATCCCGGCGAAGTCGGGCTCGTTGTCGAGGTTGCGGTAGTTCAACTCGCTGACCACGGCGCCGAGTTCGCGGGTGGCCAGGCCGATGTCGACAACGATGTTGTCGTCGTCGAGCTGCTCGCGCCGGAAGGTGGCGTCCACCAGGAACGTCGCGCCGTGCAGACGCTGCGCGGGTCCGAACACCTCGCCGCGGAAGCTGTGGGCGATCATGATGTGATCGCGGACGGTGACACTGAACAACGAAGACCCTCCAGGTGCGGGCGCGTGGACGCCGAGTAGTACGGCCGGAGTCCTTCCCTTGTTCAGCGGGTCGTACGTCTCAGGGCCGGTCGTCGCCGTACCGCACGCGGTGGCACAGTGCCGGGACGGCGCCCGAGGCGAGCCCCGGCATCACCTCGGGCAGCTCCTCGAAGGCGCACTCGCCGGTGATGAGCGCGTCCAGCGCCGGGTCCGCGAGCAGGTCGAGGGCGAGGGCGAGGCGGTCGGCGTAGGTGCGGTTCGGGCGGGCCGGGGAGACGGTGCCGACCTGGCTGCCGCGGATGCTGAGGCGGCGGGAGTGGAACGCCTCACCGAGCGGGAGGCTGACCTTCCGGTCGCCGTACCAGCTCAGTTCGATCACCGTGCCCTCGGGGGCGAGGAGTTCCAGACAGCGGGCGAGGCCCCGCTCCGTGGCGCTGGCGTGCACGACGAGGTCGCGGTCGCCGCGCGCGTCGGCGGGGAGCGCGAAGTCGACGCCGAGCGCCTCGGCGGTCGCGGCCCGCGCGGGGTCGGCGTCGACCAACTGCACGCGCACGCCGGGGAAGCGGGCCAGCAGGGCGGCCACCGAGCAGCCGACCATGCCGCCGCCGACGACCGCGATCCGGTCGCCGACCAGGGGCGCGGCGTCCCACAGCGCGTTGACGGCGGTCTCCACGGTCCCGGCGAGGACGGCGCGTTCGGCGGGCACGGCGTCCGGTACGGGGGTGACGGCGGCGGCGGGGACGACGTACCGCGTCTGGTGCGGGTAGAGGCAGAAGACGGTACGGCCGAGCAGGTCCGCCGGTCCGGCCTCGACCTCGCCGACGCTGAGGTAGCCGTACTTCACCGGGGCGGGGAACCCGCCCTCCTGGAACGGCGCGCGCATCGCGGTCCACTGGCTGCGCGGCACGCCGCCGCGGAAGACGAGCGTCTCGGTGCCGCGGCTGACGCCGGAGTAGCGGGCGCGCACCAGGACCTCGCCGTCGGCGGGCTCGGGGAGGTCGACGTCCCGGATGACGGCCCGCCCCGGTGAGTCGAGCCAGAACGCGCGTGCGGTGCGCCGAGTCATCGGCATCCTCCTGAACGATCGGGAACTTGTCCACGTACCGAGGTGTGCACAGGCCGCGCACAGTACGCGGCGTTGATCGACTCTGTCATACGGCCGGAGGACGCACGGTGGCCCTGAACAACCCCTACGGAGCGAGCCCGGTACTCCAGGAACCCGCGGTCGGCGCGGGCGCGCAGGTGCTGCTGCTCGCGCTGCTCGGCCCGGCGATCGGCATGGGTCCGGCGGGCTGGCTGACCGGCCTCGCCTTCGCCGTCGGTAGCTGGGCGGTGCTGTCGCTGGCCGTGCACCGCTCCCGGCTGCGCTCCTTCGGCCCGGCGAACCGGGTCACCCTCGGCCGGGCCACGCTGGTCGGCGGGGTGACGGCCCTGGTCGCGGACTCCTTCGCCAGCCCGCCGCCGGTGACGCTGCTGGTCGGCCTGACGGCGGTGGCGCTCCTCCTCGACGGCGTGGACGGCAAGGTGGCCCGGCGCACGGGGACGTCGTCCGCGCTGGGGGCGCGGTTCGACATGGAGGTGGACGCGTTCCTGATCCTGGTGCTGAGCGTGTACGTGGCCGTCTCGGTGTCGGTGGGCCCGTGGGTGCTGCTGATCGGCGGTATGCGGTACGCGTTCGTCGCCGCGTCGTACGTCTGCCGCTGGCTGAACGCGCCGCTGCCGCCGAGTACGGCGCGCAAGACGGTGGCCGCGTTGCAGGGCGTCCTGCTGCTGGTCGCGGGCGCGGACGTGCTGCCGCGCCCGGTGACGACCGGGGTGGTGGCGGTGGCGCTGGGGTCGCTGGTGTGGTCGTTCGGGCGGGACGTGGTGTGGCTGTGGCGGCGGTCGCGGACGGTCACGACGGAGGTCGGGCCGCAACGGGAGCGGGTGCTGGAGCCGGTGGCGGGGTGAGGGCGGGCCGCACCGCGCGGGACGCGCGGCGCGCCGTCCGCCGTCCACCGGCCGCCGACACGGCCAGCGCGCCGAGCAGGGCGAGGACGGCGGCGGGGGCGAGGACGGCCCAGGGGGCGCGTTCGGCGTAGGGCTGGTTCTCGGCGAGCAGCAGTCCCCACTCGGGGGACGGCGGCTGGGCGCCGAGGCCGAGGAAGGTGAGCGAGGCGAGCGCGAGGGCGACGCCGGGCAGGCGCAGCAGGGCGTGCCGGAGGACGGGCGGCAGGACGGCCGGGAGCAGTTCGCGCCGCAGCAGGTACAGCGGGCCCGCCCCGAAGGCGCGGGTGGCGGTGATGTGCAGAGCGGCGCGTTCCTGGCGCAGCAGGGCGGAGGTGTGGGCGGCCAACGGCGCCCACGCGACGACGGCGACGGCGAGCGCGGGGGTGCTGGCGCCGCGCCCCGCGACCGCCGTGACGAGCAGCGCGCCCAGCACCGGCGGCACGGCGTTGACGGTGTCGACGAGCGGCCCGGAGACCCGGGGCAGCAGCCCGAGCAGCACCCCGCACGCCAGGGCGACGGCACTGACGCCGACGGCGGGCAGCAGGGTGTCGAGGGCCCCGTGAGCGACCCGCGCGAGGACGTCCCGCCCGAGGGCGTCGGTCCCGAACGGATGGGACACGGAGGGCGCTCGGAGGCGCTCGGCGGTGTCGAGGGCGAGCGGGTCGCGGGGCAGCCCGAGGGCGACGACGGCCAGCAGCAGGACGCCGTACGCCACCGGCAGGCTCCCGCGGGCCGTCCGTGGACGCCGGTGCAGGGGCGGCACCGCGCCGTCGCGCGGGGCGGGCCCGGTGAGCAGTCGGGCGGCGAGGTGGGCGAGCGCGGTGGCCGCCGCGCCGAGCAGGAGCAGCGCCAGGGTGCCCGCCTGGAGGACGGGCAGGTCCTGGGCGAGGGCGGCCTGGAGGGTGGTGCGGCCGAGCCCCGGTATGTCGAAGACCCGCTCGACGGCGACGGCCCCGCCCGTGAGCCCGACGACGAACAGCCCGGCGTTCGGCAGCAGCGCGGGCACGCACCGGCGCAGCGCCATCCGGGCGATCCGCCACCCGCCGAGCCCGCGCGCGGCGGCGGCCGTGGCCCACGGTTCGGCGAAGGCGCCGGGCAGCAGGTCGTCGAGGAGCCGCCCGAGGACGGCCCCGGCGGGCAGGCCGAGGGCGAGCGCAGGCAGCACCGTCCACTGGGGCCCGTACCAGCCGAGCGCGGGCAGCCAGCCGAGGTGCACCCCTACGACGGTGGCGAGCACGGACGCCGTGAGGAACTCGGGCAGCGCGGCGAGGACGGCGGTCCCGGTGCCGCCCGCGCGCCGCCCGCTCAGCCGCCGCCGGGCGCCGTGGCGCAGCGTCCGCGCGCACACCAGCCCGGCGGTGACCACGGCGACGCCCAGCGCGACCCCGGTCAGCAGCAGGGAGACCCCGAGTGCCTGCCCGACGACTGGCAGCACCGGCTCACCGGAGAGCCAGGACCGCCCGGCGTCCCCGCGCGGCAGCCCGCCGAGCCACTCCCCCAGCAGCGCCAACGGCCCGTCGCCCAGCCCCAGTTGCCGCCGCACCGCGTCCAGCACCTCGGGCGTGGCCGCCCGCTCCATGTCCCGCGCCTTCAGTACGGTGAGCGCCGGATCGGTGTGCGCGAGCCAGGGCAGCACTCCGACGAAGCACACCAGCAGCGCGGCGAGCACGCCCCGCCACAGCAGCGCGCCGACAGATCCCCTCATCAGGCAGCCGTCAGCGCCGCGTCCCGGCGCCGACGAGGGTCCGCTCGTACGGGTCGAGCAGCACCCCCCGGACGGAGCCGCCGACCCCGGTGATGATCCGCTGGTGGACCAGCGGCACGACGGTGTCGGTGGCGAGGATGCGGGCCTCGGCCACCATGGCGGCCTCCTGCCGCTCCCCGCTGTCCGCGACGGCCTCGGCCCGCTCGACGGCCCGGTCCACGCCCTCGTCGCACAGCAGGGCCAGGTTGTAGCCGCCGTCGCAGGTGAAGTCGGAGGCGAGGACGGCGACGGGGTCGCCGGTGTCGACGAGGGTGTTCCGGGCCAGCACGAAGGCGTCGAACTCCCCGGCGAGGGCGTCGCTCTCGATCCGCGAGTACTCCCGCACCTCCAGCGTGACGTCGAACCCGGCCTCCTCCAACTGCTGCTTCAACACCTGTGCGACCTCGGGCAGTTCGGGCCGGTTGTCGTAGGTGGCGAGGGTGATGGCGGTACCGTCCCCGCCCTCCCCACGCACCCGCTGGTCGGGCGTTCGCCGCTTGCCCTCGGCCCAGGTGACGGCGGGTCCGTAGATCCCGGCGCCGGGGTCGGCGTGTCCCTCGTACACCCCGTCGGCGAGGGCGGAGGTGTCGACGGCGGCGCGGGCGGCGGCCCGTAGCGCGGGGTTGCGGAAGGGACCGGTCCGCGAGTTGAGCAGCAGGCTGGTGGTGCGGGCGGTGGCGGTCTCCCGGCGGACGTCCGCGTCCAGGGAGGCGGCCTGCGCCACGGGGACCGCCTCGGCGATGTCGGTCTCGCCGGTGCGCAGGGCGGCGGTGCGGGCGGTGCCGTCGGCGATGAAGCGCACGTCGATGCCGGACGCCTGGGCGCGGCCACCCCAGTAGTCGTCGTGGCGGTCGAGGGTGGCGGAGGCGGAACCGGAGAGCTGGGTGAGGGCGAAGGGTCCGGTGCCGGTGCGGACGGGATCGACGCGGCCCTTGTCGCCGTAGGCGCCGGGCGCGAGGACGGCGAGGCTGGGGCTGGCGAGCCGCGACGGCAGGATCGGGTCGGGCTGTTCGGTGGAGATCCGCACGCCCGTGTCCCCCTCCGCCCGCGCCGTGAGGCTGACGCCGCTCAGCGCGGCCGGGGCCGGTTCGGCCTCGACGGCGTGCCTGAGGGACGCGGCGACGGCGGCGGGCGTGACGTCGGTGCCGTCCTGGAAGGTGGCGTCCCGCAGGTCGAACACCCACTCCCGCTCCCCCTCCCGCCGCCAGGACGCGGCAAGCGCGGGGATGGCGGCCCCGTTGGCGTCGAGGGCGGTCAGCCCCTCGGTGACGCCGAGCCTGCTGAGGATGGTGGCGTCGGCGCCGTACGGGGAGAGCCCTTCGGCGGGCGGGAAGGCGAGGGCGACCCGGAGCCGGAAGCCGTCGCCCCCGGCCGGGTCGTCCTGCGCACCGCCGGAGGCGAAGCACCCGGCGAGGACCGGTATGAGCAGGAGTACGGCGGTCAGCCGCGCGCCTCGTTCACGCACGGCGCTCACCCCCGAAGGGGATCTCGACGTGCAGGACCCGCTGCCCTTGACCGTCCGCGCGCTCGTCGTGCACGACCTTCCCGAGGGACCGCCAGAACGCCTCGGCCCCGGGCACGGCGGGGTCGGTGTGCAGATAGACGGCCTGGTAACGCCCGTCCGCCGCCACGAAGTCGAGCAACGCCTCCACCATCCGCCGGGCGACACCCCGCCGACGGTGCTCGGGCCGGACGTACACCCGCCGCACCTGCGCGGTCGCCCCGGAGGGATACCGCTCGGCGACCCACCGGGGGTTCGGCGGATGCAGGGGCCCGCGCGCGTCGACCGCCGCCGTCCCCACGACACCCCCGTCCCGCCGGTCCACCGCCACCAGCAGGGTGTGCCGGGGCGGGGCGAGGTAGGCGGTGGCCGGGTCGATGATGTCGCCGTGCCAGCGGGGCACGTATCCGGTGCCGAAGTCGCGGTAGACGGTGTCGAGCATCACCGCACGGGCGGCGTCCAGGTCGTCGGGCTCGGCTGCCCTAATGCAGTAATCACGCACTTGCGCATCATATGCATTAAGTGACCGGAGTCGATCACTCCCCTCCCCACCGGACCCGATCCCGTGCCCATTCCAGCGAGCCCGCGAAGATCTCCTCCACCTCCCCGTCGCCCAGCCCGTGCCAGACGTGCTCCGCCCCCGGCACGGTGCGCAGGTCCACCCGCGCCCCGACCTCCGCCAGCCGCGCGGCGAAGCGGCGGCTGTGCTCGCAGTCGACCAGCGTGTCCTCCTCGCCGTGCACGAGCAGGAACGGCGGCGCCCCGGGACGCACCTGGGCGAGCGGGCTGGCCTGCCGCGCGAGGTCGGGACGGGTGGTGGGTGCCCCGCCGAGCAGCAGCGCCTCGGGGGTCGTCGGATCGTCCCCGGCGAGGGTCAGGTCGCTGGGCCCGTACCAGGCGATGGCCCCGGTGACGGGAACGTCCCCGCCCAGGGCGAGCAGTGAGACGAGGTGCGCCCCGGCCGACTCGCCCCAGACCACCGTCCGCCCGGTGTCGACACCGAGTTCGCCGGAGCGCAGCGCCAGCCAGCGCAGCGCGGCGCGGAGGTCGTCGAGGGGCGCGGGAAAGGTGGCCTCGCCGTTGAGCCGGTAGTCGACGGCGGCGACGACGAACCCGGCGGCCACGAACCGGGCGAAGGGACCGGGCCGCCAGTCCCGCATCCGGTACCCCATGTCCCCTCGCCGCCCGTACCGCCACGCACCCCCGTGGACGGCGAGCATGAGCGCCGACGGCGGGTCTCCCTCGCCCCGCTCCGGGAGCCACAGGTCAAGCTCCAGCGGACGGGACCCGGGCACCTCCGCGTAGGGCACCCCGCGCAGCACCCGCACCCCGGGACCGCCCGGGGCGGCGGGCGGCAGGGGCGCGCGGTCGGGATGCGGCAGGCCGATCACGGCGAACAGGTCGTCATGGGGACCGCTCATGCGGCACCCCGTGAGGTCGGACGGCGGCGGGTGGCGTACTCGATGGTCATCGCGGCGACTCCTGTGGGAGGGACGACATCCGAACGAACGTCAGACACCCTGACATAACGCTGCGCAGCCCTGAAACCACGGACTGACTAACGGCGTCGGGTCTGAGGGAGAACCACTCAGGGGAACCCACCAGACACCACACCACCACTGACGCCCGCACCTGACCACGCACCGCCCGCGAAGGAGCCCGCCCGATGACCGACGGCACACCCGAGAGACACGACTCCACCCCGACCCCCACCGCCCCCGGCACCCCCCTGCCCCCGCACCCCGCCGCACCACCGCCGTACGCCTACCCGACGGCGACCCTGCACTCCCCGGCGCCGGTTCCCGCTCCCCCCGCCGCCCCCCGCACCGGCAGGGGCGCGCTCATAACGATCGCCGTCCTGGTCGTCCTACTCCTCGCCGGTGGCGGCGCCGCGTGGTGGGCGCTGGCCAACGAGGGGACCGATGACGGCGGACCGCTGGACCACGTCGAGGTCTCGGGCGGCAAACTCGTCAGCGGCGACGACGAGGAGTGCGACGACACCGACGCCTTCACCTACAACGACTGCGACACCTACGACTCGGGCTCCGACGACACCTACGAGTTCGACTACGAGATCACCAACAAGGGCAGCGGCTTCGCCAACTACTCCGTCGTCGTCAACGCCTTCGACGAGGACGGCGACTTCATCGGCCAGACCTACATCGGCTCCACCCACCTGGCCGCCGGGAAGACCGACGCCGACGAGGGCAACTTCAACGAGTACGACACCTTCGAGGACGGCCGCGACGTCACCGACATCGAGTCGGTGGAGGTCGCGTACGTGGAACGCAGGGAACTGGCCAACTGACGGGCGCGGGCCCTCAGCAGCCGTACGCCTGTCGAGGGCCCCGCCTGGTTCAGGGTGCCGCGAACCCCACGAACGCGGTCCATGCCGTGGGGTGCACGGCGAGGGCGGCGCGGGTTATGTCCTTCGAGTCACGAACGTGGACCCTGCCGGGGCGGACGGCGACCTCTACGCATTCGCCGCCCTCCTCACTGCTGTAGCTGCTCTTGCGCCAGGCCGACTCAGGCACAGGCTGTTCGACGTTCATGGCTCTCCCAGCAACTTCTCGACGTACGCCAATGATTCACGAGGAGTCAGGGCCTGCGCGCGGATGATCCCGTACTTGACCTCCAGGGCACGGACCCGTTCGCGCTCCGTGTGCAGGCGGCTCACGTTCTGCACCTCGACGTAGGCGATCCTGCGCCCTTCCCTCGTTTCGATCAAGGTGAAGGGACCAGCCATACCGGCGTTCTCCTCACGGTCGAGCGGCATCACCTGGATTTCGATGTTCCGTCGCGTCCCCGTCAGGAGGATGTGCTCAAGCTGGCCGCGCAGGACGCTGCGCCCTCCGATCGGGCGCCTCAGCACGGCCTCGTCGATGACGAAGCTGGCGAGCGGCGCATCGCGGCTGGCCAAGACCTCCTGCCTGGCCAGACGCGCGAGCACCCGCTGCTCGATCAGCTCATCGCTCATAGGTGGCCGCATCATCATGAAGACGGCCCGCGCGTACTCCTCCGTCTGCAAAAGCCCCGGCACCGCCTGGTTGGCGTACACGTGGAGTTCGACCGCCTCGGACTCCAGGCGTGCCGCGTCGCGGAAGAACGCCGGGTACTGGGCCCGAGCCACCTCCTCCTTGCCCGCGCTCAGGACACCGCCCGCGTCGAGCACCTCGTCCGCGCGGTCGATGAACTTCGGTGGTGGAATGCGTCTGCCCTGCTCGAACGAGGCGATCGTCGAGGCCGAGTACCCGGTCAGCGAACCGAACGTCGCGCGGTCCAGCCCCGCCCGCTCCCGGCACAGCTTCAACTGCTGTCCGAAAACGGACAGCATCCCCGCACCGAACTCGTACTCCGGACGCTGATCCTCGTCACTCACGCCGCGACTCCCTCCGCACGACCACCACAGCCACCCGAACCTGACCCAACGCGCGGCGCCGGGAACCGGTCACGCCCCGCGCCGCGTACAAGCGCACCGCTGACGGGTACAGCCCGCACCCGTCAGCCCGTCGCTCCTGTTCAACGCTACGCAGAGTTCGCGACTGTTGACCGCATGAAGTCAGCAACTCCCCCGAACGGACATGTGCCACAGCACCACCGCGCCCCCGTGCGCGAGTTCGCCATGTGCTTCACCTCGACGCCGCGTGGTGCGCGCCTCGCGCGTCGGCTCGTCTCGCACCGTGTGAACGACTGGGGCCACCCCTACCCGACCCCGGTCAACGAGACGGTCACCCTCATCGCGGCCGAACTCAGCGCCAACGCGGTCCGCCACGGGCACGTCCCCGGCCAGGACTTCCACGTCCGACTCACCCTGGCCGAGGACACGTTCCGCATCGAGGTGACCGACGCCCGCCCGGAGAGGGGGCTGCCGTCCCCTCCCCCCACTCAGGACACGGCATCCGAGTCCGGCCGCGGCCTGCACCTCGTCGCCGCCCTCGCGGACGGCTGGGGCGTCGCCCCTTGCCCGGCCGCGCACGGCAAGACCGTGTGGGCCGAACTGCGCCTCACGCCGCCCGTCGCGCCAGCCCTCCGTGCTCCCGGATCACGTCCGCGTAGTAGCGACCGCTGCCCTTGATCGTCCGGACCTGGGTGCGGTAGTCCACGTGGACCAGGCCGAAGCGCTTGTCGTAGCCGTACGCCCACTCGAAGTTGTCGAGGAGGGACCAGGCGAAGTAGCCCGCGAGGGGTGCGCCCTTGCGGGACGCCGCGGCGCAGGCCGCGAGGTGGCCGCGCAGGTACTCCTCGCGTTCCGGGTCGTCGATCGTGCCGTCGGGGCGGACGACGTCCGGGTAGGAGGAGCCGTTCTCCGTGACGTACAGCTTGCGGGCGCCGTACTCGTGGGTGAGGTGGAGGAGGAGGGTCTCGATGCCGCTGGCGTCGACCTCCCAGTCCATGCCGGTGCGCGGGACGCCGGGGCGGTGGACCTGGCGGACGTGGGGGGCGGGGCCGTCGGGGTCGGCGGTGACCGTCTGGGGGAAGTAGTAGTTCAGGCCCAGCCAGTCCAACGGCGTGGCGATCAGGGACAGGTCGCCCTCACGTTCCGGGAGTTCGACCCCGTACACCTCCCGCATGTCCGTCGGGAAGCCTCGGCCGTGGACCGGGTCCAGCCACCAGCGGTTGGTGTGGCCGTCCATGCGGCGGGCGGCGGCCCGGTCCTCGGGGCTGTCGGTGGCGGGGTGGACGGTGGAGAGGTTGTTGACGATGCCCACCTCGGCCTGCGGGACCGCCGCGCGGATCGCCTGGGTGGCGAGGCCGTGGCCGAGGAGGAGGTGGTAGGAGGCGCGGACGGCGGCCGTCAGATCGGTCCAGCCGGGGGCCATCTTGCCCTCCAGGTGGCCGATCCAGGCGGAGCAGAGGGGTTCGTTCAGGGTGGTCCAGTGGGTCACCCGGTCGCCCAGGCGGGCCGCCACCTCCTCCGCGTAGGCCGCGAAGTGTTCCGCCGTCGCGCGTTCCGGCCAGCCGCCGCGGTCCTGGAGGGCCTGCGGCAGGTCCCAGTGGTAGAGGGTGACGGACGGGGTGATGCCCGCCTCCAGCAGGCCGTCGATCAGGGCGTCGTAGAAGGCGAGGCCCTTGGCGTTGACCTGCCCGTCGCCGCCCGGGATGACCCGGGGCCAGGCGATCGAGAGGCGGTAGGCGTTGGTGCCGAGCTGGCGCATCAGGGCGATGTCCTCGCGCCAGCGGTGGTAGTGGTCGCAGGCGGTGTCACCGTGGTCGTCGCCCGCGATCTTGCCGGGGGTGTGCGAGAAGGTGTCCCAGATCGACGGCGCCCGGCCGTCCTCCGACACCGCTCCCTCGATCTGGTACGCCGATGTGGCCGTGCCCCACAGGAAGTCGTGCGGGAGTGCGGCGAGGTCGATGGTCACGGAAGTCCTTTCAGAACGGGTGAGTGCCGGGTTACTTGACGGCTCCGGCCGTGAGGCCCGCCACCAGGTAGCGCTGGAGGAGCAGGAAGCCCGCGACGACCGGGACGCTGACGACCAGGGAGGCCGCCATGATCTGGTTCCAGTACACGTCGTTGAGGGTCGAGTAGCCCTGGAGTCCCACGGCGAGCGTGCGGGTGGTCTCGTTGGTCATGACGGAGGCGAACAGCACCTCGCCCCACGCCGTCATGAAGGCGTAGACCGCCACCGCGACGATGCCCGGGACCGCGGCGGGGACCACGACGCGGAAGAGCGCGCCGAGCGGGCCGCAGCCGTCCACCATCGCCGCCTCGTCCAGGTCGCGCGGGACCGACTCGAAGTACCCGATCAGCATCCAGATGGAGAAGGGGAGGGAGAAGGTGAGGTAGGTGAGGATCAGGCCGCCCCGGGAGCCGAACAGGGCGATCCCGGTGGCGTTGCCGATGTTGACGTAGATGAGGAAGAGGGGGAGGAGGAAGAGGATGCCCGGGAACATCTGCGTCGAGAGCACCGTGACGGTGAAGAGGCGCTTGCCGCGGAAGCGGTAGCGGCTCACCGCGTACGCCGAGAAGACCGCGATCACCACCGAGCAGACCGTCGCCGACACCGCCACGATCAGGGAGTTCACGAAGTACCGCGCCAGCGGGACCGTGGACCAGATGTCGACGTACGGGCGGATCGTCAGCTCGCTCGGCAGCCAGCGGAACTCGCCCGTGACGTCGGCCAGCGGCTTCAGGGAGCTGGAGATCATGACGTACACCGGCAGCAGGACGAAGCCGGTGAGCAGGGTGAGGAAGATCCGCCGGGTCCACAGGAAGGAGCGGGGCGGGGCCAGGGGGGAGCTGCCGCTAGACATCGGCCGTCTTCCTTCCGCGGGAGGTCAGCGCCAGGTACACGCCCGTCACCACGAGCAGGAAGAGCAGCAGGAGGACGGACATCGCCGAGCCCGTTCCGAAGTTCCAGCTCACGAAGGACGCCTGGTAGATGTGGACGGAGATCAGGTCGGCGGCCTCGGGGGCGGCCCGGCCGAACATCACGTACGGGGTGTTGAAGTCGTTGAACGTCCACAGGAAGAGGACGAGGATTAGGACCTGGTTGACGGGGCGCAGGGAGGGCAGCGTGATGCGGCGGATCTGCTGCCAGGTCCCCGCGCCGTCCAGGGCCGCCGCCTCGTACAGCTCCTTGGGGATGTTCTGGAGCCCGGCCATGACGATGAGGAAGGCGAACGGCCAGCCCTTCCACACCGAGACGGTGAGCAGCGCGTAGAAGCTGTTGTCGCCGATCAGCCAGAAGGACGGCTGGTCGGTGACGCCGAGCTGGTCGTGCAGGACGTGGTTCACCAGGCCGTTGTCGTGCTGGAACATGAACACCCAGGTGATCACGGCCGCGTAGACGGGCAGCGCGTACGGCACCAGGAACAGGGCGCGGAGCAGGCCCCGGCCGCGGAAGGCGTCCTGCATACAGATCGCCGCCGCCGTGCCGACCAGCCAGCACAGGGCGACCGACAGCACCGTGAACACGCAGGTGGTGACGAAGGAGCGGAGCAGGGCCTCGCCCACGGGGGCGTTGAAGTCCACCGCCAGGTCGTAGTTGTCGAGGCCGGACCAGGGGGCGGTGCCCCAGTCGCGGATGTAGAACTGGGTGAGTTCCTTGAAGCTCATCACCACGCCGGTGACCATCGGCACCAGGTGGACGAGGAGTTCGAGGAGGAGGGCGGGCAGGAGGAGCAGGTACGGCAGGGAGACGCGGCGCGGGCGCCCGGTGCGGTGCGGGGTACGCGCCGCACCGGGGGACGTGCCGCCGCCGGTCCCGCCGCCTTCGGGGGCATCGGTCTTCACCGGGACAGTGGTCGCCATCGGTGTCACTTCTTGGGCATCTGCTGCTGGGCCTTCTCCAGCGCCGCTTTGACCGACTCGGTGGTGACCGGGCGTCCGGCGGCGGCGTCGGCGAACAGCTCCTTGACCGCCGTACCGACCGTCGTCTCGAACTGTGACTCGTCCGCCACCTGGGGCAGTGCCACGGCGCTGGTGGCGAGCGTGTTCTTCAGGACGGCGTTGGCCGGGGTGTTGAACGCGGCGTCCTCCTGCGCGGCCTTGACCGGGGGTATGGAGCTGTACGCCTTGTTGAGGATCTTCTGTTCCTCGTCGCTGGTCATGAACTTCACGAACTTGGTGGCGCCGTCGAGGTTGTCGGTGTTCTTGAAGACGGCCATGTTGATGCCCGCGACCATGGAGTTGACCTGCTCCCCGGTGCCCGGCGTGCCGGACTGCACGGGGACGGGCGCGACGCCGTAGGCGTCCTCGCTCATGCCCTGCGACTTGAGGTTGGCGGAGGCGGACTGCCACAGCAGCATCGCGGTGTTGCCCTTGGCGAAGTCGCTGACGGACTGGTTCTGCGCGTACTCGGCGTTGCCCGGCGGGATCGCCTTGTCCTTGGCCATCAGGTCGACGTACTGCTTGACCGCGGCGACGGTGTCGTCGGAGGTGAAGTCGGCCTTGCCGTCCGCGGTGAAGAAGTCGGCGCCGTGCTGCCTGGCGAAGACGTAGACGTGGTGGATGTTCTCCGCCGGGTTGGCGCCCTCCGCGCCCAGCACCTGCTTGCCCGCGCCCTTGATCTTCTTGCCGTCGGCGACCAGTTCGTCCCAGGTGGCGGGGGGTGCGGTGATACCGGCGTCGGCGAAGATCCGCTTGTTGTAGTACAGGGCGTACGCCATCGAGTACAGCGGCACCGCGGCCGGGTCCTGGCCCTCGGCGCCGGTGGAGCCGAGCGCGGAGTCGACGAAGCGGTCCCGGCCGCCGATGGCCTTGAACTTCTCCTCGTCCCAGGGCAGCAGCGCGCCGGTCGCCTGGAGGGACGCCGACCAGGTGTTGCCGATGTTCAGCACGTCCGGGCCCTGCCCGGAGGTGGTGGCGGTGAGGATGCGGTTCAGCAGGTCGGACCAGGGAACGACCTCCAGCTTCACCTTGATGCCGGTCTCCTTCTCGAACTTGTCGAGTTCCGGCTGGAGGACCTTCTTGTCGATCTCGATGCTGGCGCCCTGGTTCGACGCCCAGTAGGTGAGCGTCTTCGGCGAGTCGTTGGACCCGCCGCCCGTCGACGAACCGCCGCCGCACGCCGTGGCGGCGAGGGCGAGAGACAGGGTGACGGCGCCTACGGCCGCGGCTCGGACTCTGCGCATGGTTCCTGGTTTCCCCTCATGGCTTAATTTAGGACGTGAGTTAATCCCTCGGCGGCGGACGCGTCAAGGGGTTGGACGCCATTTGCCGAACTCTGCCGTGGGACTTGACGCCTGCGTTGGACGCCTGAAGCATTCCCCCGCGAGAGAGCGCTCTTCGTCCTCCCCATCGTTCACTTCATGAACCAAGAAAGAGCCGCGCCATGCCCCCACTGACCCCACCGCACCCCCCTGCCCAGGCGTCCGCCGTCGGGCGGCGGGCCGTGCTCGGTGCCGCTGCCGCCGCCGCGCCCGTCCTCGCCGGACTGGCCGCCGCCGCGCCCGCGGCTGCCGCGCCCACCTCCGGGTCCGCCGCCCGCAGGCGGCCCCGCGCCCTGCCCGGGGGCGGCGACCTCGGCCCCCACGTGCTGGTCTTCGACCCGTCCACGCCGGACATCCAGGCCCGCCTCGACGAGGTCTTCCGGCAGCAGGAGTCGGCCCAGTTCGGCCCCGGCCGCTGGGCCCTGCTGTTCAAGCCCGGCACCTACCACGGCCTCAACGCCCAGCTCGGCTTCTACACCTCCATCGCCGGGCTCGGCCTCTCCCCCGACGACACCACCATCCACGGGGACGTCACCGTCGACGCGGGCTGGTTCGGCGGCAACGCCACCCAGAACTTCTGGCGCTCGGCGGAGAACCTCGCCCTCGTGCCGGTCAACGGCACCAACCGGTGGGCCGTCGCGCAGGCGGCGCCGTTCCGACGGATGCACGTCCGCGGCGGCCTCAACCTCGCGCCGGACGGGTACGGCTGGGCGAGCGGCGGCTACATCGCCGACAGCCGGATCGACGGGCAGGTCGGCCCGTACTCCCAGCAGCAGTGGTACACCCGGGACAGCTCCGTCGGCGGCTGGATCAACGCCGTGTGGAACATGGTGTTCTCCGGCGTCGAGGGCGCCCCCGCGACGAGCTTCCCCAACCCGCCGTACACCACGCTCGACACCACACCCGTCTCCCGCGAGAAGCCCTTCCTGTACCTCGACGGGAACGACTACCGCGTCTTCCTGCCCGCCAAGCGCGTCAACGCCCGCGGCGTGACCTGGGGCAGCGGCACCCCGCGCGGCACCTCGCTGCCGCTGGCGCGGTTCTACGTCGCCCGGCCCGGCGTCACCGCCGCCACCCTCAACCAGGCCCTCGACCAGGGCCTGCACCTGCTGCTCACGCCGGGCGTCTACCACCTCGACGAGCCGGTACGGGTCACCCGCCCCAACACCGTCGTCCTGGGCCTCGGCTACGCCACCCTCGTCCCCGACAACGGCGTCACCGCCCTGACCGTCGCGGACGTCGACGGCGTACGGCTGGCCGGGTTTCTCGTCGACGCCGGGCCGGTCAACTCCGCCACCCTGGTGGAGATCGGGCCGCGCGGCGCCAAGCGCGACCACTCCGCCAACCCGACCACCGTCCAGGACGTGTTCATCCGCATCGGCGGCGCCGGGCCCGGCAAGGCCACCACCAGCCTCGTCGTCAACAGCCGCCACACCATCATCGACCACACCTGGATCTGGCGCGCCGACCACGGCGACGGCGTCGGCTGGGAGACCAACCGCGCCGACTACGGCCTCGTCGTCAACGGCGACGACGTGCTCGCCACCGGGCTGTTCGTGGAGCACTTCAACAAGTACGACGTCCAGTGGTTCGGGCAGCGCGGGCGCACGATCTTCTTCCAGAACGAGAAGGCGTACGACGCCCCGAACCAGGCCGCCATCCAGAACGGCACGCTGCGCGGGTACGCCGCCTACCGCGTCGGTGACCGGGTCACCGCGCACGAGGGGTGGGGGCTCGGCAGCTACTGCTACTACAACGTCGACCCGACGATCGTGCAGGAGCACGGGTTCGCGGCACCGGTGACGCCGGGGGTGCGGTTCCACAACCTGCTGGTCGTGTCCCTCGGCGGCGCCGGGCAGTACGCGCACGTCATCAACGGAGACGGGGCGCCGACCTCGGGGACGTCCACGGTGCCGTCGACGGTGGTGTCGTACCCGTAGCTCACCGGTTGGGGGGGTGGCTGTACGCGGCGGACCGCGTACAGCCAACCCCCTCCCCGGTTACCGCTGCGGCGCCAGCGCGTAGCCGGTCGGGCGGGCGGTGAACGTGCCCCGGCCCCGCGTCCGGCCGCGCAGCCGGGTCGCGTAGCCGAACAGCTCGGCCAGCGGCACGGTGGCGGTCACCACCGCCGCGCCGGGCCGGGTGGCGGAGCCCGTCACCCGGCCCCGGCGCGCCGCCAGGTCACCGAGCACGCCGCCCACCGCGTCCTCGGGCACCGTGACGGTGACCTCGGCGACCGGTTCCAGGACCGCCAGCGCGCACTGGCGCAGGGCGGCACGGAGCGCCAGCCGCCCGGCGGTGCGGAAGGCCATCTCGGAGGAGTCCTTCACATGAGTCGCCCCGTCGGTCAGCGTGACGCGCAGCCCGGTCACCGGGTGCCCGCCGAGCGGCCCGTCGGCCAGCGCGTCCCGGCACCCGGCCTCGACCGCCCGCACGTACTCCTGCGGCACCCGCCCGCCGACGACCGCAGACCCGAACGCGAACCCCGTGGCACCCGGATCGTCGGCCGCGAGCGGCTGCACGTCCAGCACGACGTGGGCGAACTGCCCCGCCCCGCCGTCCTGTTTGACGTGCCGGAAGACCAGTCCGGATACCCCGCGCACCACCGTCTCCCGGTACGCCACCCGGGGCCGCCCGACGTTGACCTCCAGGCCGTGGTCACGGCGCAGCTTCTCCACCGCGACCTCCAGGTGGAGTTCGCCCATGCCGGACAGCACCGTCTGCCCGGCCTCGGGGTCGGTCCGCGCGACCAGCGACGGGTCCTCCTCGGTCAGCCGGGCCAGGGCCGCGGCCAGTCGCTCGGTGCCGGTGGAGGTGCGCGCCTCGACCGCGACGGAGACGACCGGTTCGGCCACGCCCGGGGGTTCCAGGACGAGCGGCGCGTCCGGCGCGCACAGCGTCGATCCGGCGCGGGCCGACTTCAGCCCGACGACGGCGACGATGTCCCCGGCGACGGCCCGGTCGACCTGCGCGTGCCGGTCGGCCTGGACGCGCAGGACGCGGCCGATCCGCTCGGTGCGGCCCGCGCCCGGCTCCCACACCGTGTCTCCCTTCTCGATGGTTCCCGAGTACACCCGCAGGAACGTCAGCCGCCCGGTGGGCGTGGCGTGCACCTTGAACGCCAGGGCCGCGAACGGCGCCGCCGGGTCGGCGGGCCGCCGCCGCTCGGTGCCGTCGTGCGTACCGCGTACGGCGGGCACGTCCAGCGGCGACGGCAGGTAGTCCACGACCGCGTCGAGCAGTGGTTCCACCCCGCGGTTGCGGTAGGCGGAGCCGCACAGCACGACGACGCCGTCGCCGCTGTGGGTGAGGTCCCGCAGGGCGCCCGTCAGCGTGCCGGTGGTCAGCGCCCCGGTGGCGCAGAACTCCTCCAGCGCCGCCGGGTGCAGTTCGGCGACGGCCTCCTCCAGCAGTCGGCGGCGCCGCCGCGCCTCCGCCAGCAGGGCGGGCGGCACCGCGCCGTCGGCGGCCGTCGGGCTGCCGTCCTCCCAGGTCAGCGCCCGCATCCGGACCAGGTCCACGACGCCGGTGAAGGCGTCCTCCGCGCCGATCGGCACCTGGACGACGAGCGGGGCGGGGTGCAGCCGGTCGCGGAGGGAGGCCACGGCGGTGTCCAGGTCGGCGCCCGCGCGGTCCAGCTTGTTGACGAAGGCGATCCTGGGCACGCCGTGCCGGTCGGCCTGCCGCCACACCGACTCGCTCTGCGGTTCCACCCCGGCGACGCCGTCGAACACCGCGACCGCGCCGTCCAGCACCCGCAGCGAGCGCTCCACCTCGTCGGCGAAGTCGACGTGCCCCGGCGTGTCGATCAGGTTGATCCGGTGCCCCCGCCAGGCACAGCTGACGGCGGCGGCGAAGATGGTGATGCCGCGGTCGCGTTCCTGGGGGTCGAAGTCGGTGACGGTGGTGCCGTCGTGGACCTCGCCGCGCTTGTGCGTGCTGCCGGTCGCGTACAGGATCCGCTCGGTGACGGTGGTCTTGCCGGCGTCGACGTGGGCGAGGATGCCGAGGTTGCGGACGGTGGCGAGCGGGTTGGCCCGCGTCCCGGCGGCGAGGGGACGGGTGGTCGTGGTGCGCATGGCCTGTGGCCTTTCGGTGGGTCCCTGACAGGGCGGCGCGATTCCCGGGCGCGACGGACCTGCCGACGTACCGTCAGTTGGCCGACGGGGTACGGGGCTTCAGGCGTGCGCCACGGATGTCCGGTGCCGGGCGCGCAGCGGGCACCGGGCAGCGGAGGACACGAGGATCACCTCGTAGCGCGAGCGGGAACGGGGAGCGACGGCGACGGCGTGATCACGCACGGCCCGGCTCCCCTCGACTCGTCACGACACCGCGCCGCCCGGCGGTGGGCGGCGCGCGTTGGTGTGGCGAGTGTAGACAGCCGGGCGACCGGGCGGCACGGCATTTTCCCGGCCGCCGCACCTCCACTTTGTCTACGACATGGAAAAAGGCACGAGATCTTGAGCGAAAGGGGTTACATCTCCGAACGAAGGCCGCTAACTTCCGTGAAACAACCGGGACATGACCTCATGCCCGGCGTTCCACGGCGCGACGGCGCGCGCCTGTACTCCCCCTGTACTCCCCCCTGGCGGACCGGTCCCGGGCTGCCCCCACCCCCACCACTGGGAGACATCTGTGCGCAAGAGACCGTTCAGACGCAGACTGCTGCGACTGCTGGTACCGACGGTGGCGTGCGCCGTCGGTCTCGTACTCCCCGCCACCCCGGCGGCCTCCGCGGCCGAACCCCCGGCTGCCGCCGCCGACCCGGTGTTCCAGCAGGTCACGCTGGCCAAGGGCGTGGCCGAGACCGGCGAGCCGATGACGCTCGCGGTGCTGCCCGACCGTTCGGTGCTGCACACGGCGCGCGACGGCACGCTGCGCCTCACGGACGCGGCGGGCACCACGAAGGTCGCCGGGAAGCTCGACGTCTACAGCCACGACGAGGAGGGCCTCCAGGGCGTCGCGGCGGACCCGGCCTTCACCAGCAACCGGTACGTGTACCTGTACTACGCCCCGAAGTTGAGCACCCCGGCCGGTGACGCCCCCGCCACCGGCACGGCGTCGGACTTCGCGCCGTTCAACGGCGTGAACCGGCTCTCCCGCTTCGTGCTGAGGACGGACGGCACCCTGGACCTCGCCTCCGAGACGAAGATCCTCGACGTCCCGGCGTCGCGCGGCATCTGCTGCCACGTCGGCGGAGACATCGACTTCGACGCGGCGGGCAACCTGTACCTGTCGACCGGCGACGACTCCAACCCGTTCGCCTCGGACGGGTTCACGCCCATCGACGAGCGGTCCAACCGCAACCCGGCCTACGACGCCCAGCGCTCCGCGGGCAACACCAACGACCTGCGCGGCAAGGTCCTGCGGATCAAGGTCAACGCGAACGGCACGTACTCCATCCCGTCCGGCAACCTGTTCGCGCCGGGCACGGCCGGGACCCGCCCGGAGATCTACGCGATGGGCTTCCGCAACCCGTTCCGGATGAGCGTCGACAAGGCCACCGGCATCGTCTACCTGGGCGACTACGGCCCCGACTCGGGCACCTCGAGCCCGTCCCGCGGTCCGGAGGGCCAGGTCGAGTTCAACCGGATCACCAAGGCGGGCAACTTCGGCTGGCCGTACTGCACCGGGGCCAACAACGCCTACGTGGACTACGACTTCGCCACCGGCACCTCGGGCTCCGCCTTCAACTGCGCGGCCCCGCGCAACACCTCCCCCAACAACACCGGCCTCACCACGCTGCCCGCGGCCCAGCCCGCCTGGATTCCCTACAACGGCGGCTCGGTACCGGAGTTCGGCAACGGCTCCGAGTCCCCGATGGGCGGCCCGGTCTACCGCTACGACGCCGCGTCCACGTCGGCGGTGAAGTTCCCGCAGGAGTACGACGGCGACTTCTTCGCCGGGGAGTTCGGCCGCCGCTGGATCAAGCGCATCGAGAGCGGCAGCGACGGAACCGTCCAGTCGATCAACGCCTTCCCCTGGTCCGGCACCCAGGTGATGGACATGGCCTTCGGCCCGGACGGCGCCCTGTACGTCCTGGACTACGGCACCGGCTACTTCAACGGCGACGCGAACTCGGCGCTGTACCGCATCGAGCACGTCACCGGCGGCCGGGCGCCGCTCGCGCAGGCCGCGGCGAACGTGACGTCGGGCAAGGCGCCGCTGAGCGTGACGTTCTCCTCGGCGGGCAGCTCCGACCCGGACGGCGACAGCATCAGCTACCGCTGGACCTTCGGGGACGGCACCTCGTCGACGTCCGCGAACCCGTCGCACACCTACAGCACCAACGGCCAGTACACGGCGACCCTGACGGTGACCGACTCCACCGGCAAGTCGGCCACGGCGTCGGTGCAGATCACGGTCGGCAACACGGCGCCGACGGTCACCCTGGACACCCCGCTGGACGGCCGTATCTACGACTTCGGGGCGGCGATCCCGTTCAAGGTCACCGTCACCGACCCCGAGGACGGCACGATCGACTGCTCGAAGGTCAAGGTCAGCTTCATCGTCGGCCATGACAGCCACGGCCATCCGCAGACCTCGGCCACCGGCTGCACGGGCACCCTCCAGACCCTCGCGGACGGCGAGCACGACCCGAACGCCAACATCTTCGGCGTGCTCGACGCGGAGTACACCGACAAGGGCGCCAACGGCCAGCCCGCCCTCACCTCCCACGACCAGCACATCGTCCAGCCCTCCCACCGGCAGGCCGAGCACTACGGCGGCGGCTCCGGCGTCGCGGTCATCAACCACACCCCGGCGCACGGCGGCAAGACCGTCGGCAACATCGACAACGGCGACTGGATCTCGTTCAAGCCGTACGCCCTGGACAACGCGACCCAGTTCACCGCGCGGGTCTCCTCGGCGGGCGCGGGCGGCACGATCGAGGTGCGCGCGGGTTCCGCGACGGGCACGCTGCTGGGTACGGCCACGGTGCCGGTGACCGGCGGCTGGGAGACCTTCGTGGACGTGGGCGCCGCGCTCAGCAACCGGCCGAGTGCCTCGACCACGCTGTTCCTGGTGTTCAAGGGCGGCACGGGCGCGCTGTTCGACGTCGACGAGTTCTCCTTCACCACCTCCGGCTCCAACCCCGGCCCGCGCACGGGCCCGGTGAAGGGCGTCAACGGCAAGTGCCTGGACGTGAACGGCGGCGCGACCGCCGACGGCACCCAGATCCAGATCTGGACCTGCAACGGCACCGCGGCGCAGGTCTGGACCCTGCCCGGCGACAACACCCTGCGCGCCCTCGGCAAGTGCCTGGACGTGAACGGCGGCGGCACCGCCGACGGCACCAAGATCCAACTGTGGACCTGCAACGGCACCGCCGCCCAGCAGTGGACCGCACAGGCGGACGGCACCCTGCGCAACCCGCAGTCCGCGAAGTGCCTCGACGCCTCCGGCTCCACCTGGAACGACGGCACCGTCGTCCACCTGTGGACCTGCCACAGCGGCGCCAACCAGAAGTGGACCCTGCCGTAACCATCCGCACGTGACCACAAGGAGGTGAGTCACCCATGCGCAAACACCTGCGTACCGCAGTGGCCCTGCTCGCCGGGGCCCTGCTGGCCGCCACACCCAGCGTCTCCGCGTCGGCGGAGCCCGCGCCCAGCACGGCGGCCGTGAGCGCCGCGGACCCGGCGTACAAGATCCTGGTCTTCTCCAAGACGGCGGGTTTCCGTCACTCCTCCATCGGCAACGGCATCGCCGCCTTCCGCGAGCTGGGCGCCGCCAACAACTTCACCGTCGACGCCACCGAGGACGCGAACGCCTTCACCGGCGGCAACCTGGCCCAGTACCGGGCCGTCGTCTTCCTCTCCACCACCGGTGACGTCCTGAACGGCACCCAGCAGACCGCCTTCGAGCAGTACATCCAGGGCGGCGGGGGCTACGTCGGGGTGCACGCGGCAGCCGACACCGAGTACGACTGGCCGTTCTACGGGGGTCTCGCCGGGGCCCTGTTCCAGTCCCACCCGGCGATCCAGCCCGCGCGGGTCAAGGTCGAGGACCGCGCCCACGACGCCACCGCGCACCTCGGCGGCGCCTGGCAGCGCACCGACGAGTGGTACAACTACCGCACCAACCCCCGCACCACCGCCCACGTCCTGGCCTCGCTCGACGAGTCCAGCTACAGCGGCGGCAGCATGTCCGGCGACCACCCGATCAGTTGGTGCAAGGACTACCAGGGCGGTCGCGCCTTCTACACCGGCGGCGGCCACACCGACGAGTCCTACACCGAGCCCGCCTTCCGCCGCCACCTGCTGGGCGGCGTCCGCTGGGCGGCGGGCATGACCAAGGCCGACTGCCGACCGGAGACCGGGTACCGTCCGCTGTTCGACGGCTCCGGCACGAGCGGCTGGAGCCAGGCGGGCCCCGGCGGCTTCACCCTGGCCGACGGGACGCTCACCTCGCAGGGCGGCCTGGGCCTGCTGTGGTACTCCGCCAAGGAGTTCACCGGCGACTACTCGCTCAAGGTGGACTGGAAGATGGCCGGGGACGACAACTCCGGCATCTTCGTCGGGTTCCCGGCCTCCAGCGACCCGTGGTCGGCGGTGAACAACGGCTACGAGATCCAGATCGACGCCACCGACACCCCCGACCGCACCACCGGCTCGGTCTACGGCTTCAAGTCCGCCGACCTGACCGCCCGGGACGCGGCGCTGAACCCGCCGGGCGAGTGGAACACGTACGAGCTGCGGGTCACGGGTGAGCGTCTTGAGATCTTCCTCAACGGGCGGAAGATCAACGACTTCACCAACACGGACCCGGCGCGCAGTCTCGCCCAGGGCCACATCGGCCTGCAGAACCACGGCGACGGCGACGACGTGTCCTTCCGCAACGTCCGCATCAAGGAGTCGGGCACCCCGTCCGGCCCGCGGACGGGCCCGGTGAAGGGCGTCAACGGCAAGTGCCTGGACGTGAAGGGGGGCGCGACCGCCGACGGCACCCAGATCCAGATCTGGACCTGCAACGGCAGCGCGGCCCAGACCTGGACCGTCCCCGGCGACAACACCCTGCGCGCCCTCGGCAAGTGCCTGGACGTGAACGGCGGCGGCACCGCCGACGGCACCAAGATCCAACTGTGGACCTGCAACGGCACCGGCGCCCAGCAGTGGGTTCCGCAGGCGGACGGCACCGTCCGCAACCCGCAGTCCGCGAAGTGCCTCGACGCGTCCGGCTCCACCTGGAACGACGGCACCGTCGTCCACCTGTGGACCTGCCACACCGGTCCCAACCAGAAGTGGACCCTGCCGTAACCGTCCGGTAGGTCCCCCCTGAGTGACCTCTCACTCCACGGCCCGGTGCCACCCGGCACCGGGCCTCCTCATGCCAGTTCCGCGAAGGACTCCACCGCGTGGATCTTGCCGGTGACGATCAGGACGTCCCGGCGGGCGATGACCGTCTCGGTCGTGGCGTGGGTGAAGCCCTCACCGGGCCGTTTGATCCCGACGACGGTGACGCCGTACCTGGTGCGGACCCGGCTCTCCCCCAGCGGTACGCCGGTCACGGCGTCCGGGGCGACTGTCTTGACCAGGGCGTAGTCGTCGTCGAACTCGATGAAGTCCAGCATCCGCCCGGTCACCAGATGGGCGACCCGCTCCCCCATCTCGTGCTCGGGCAGCACCACGTGGTGCACGCCGAGCCGTTCCAGGATCTGCCCGTGCTGGCGGCTGATGGCCTTGGCCCAGATGTTGGGCACCCCGGCCTCCAGCAGGTTGCTGGCGATGAGGATCGACGCCTCCATGTCGGTGCCGATGCCGACGACGGCGCTGGTGAACTCGGTGACCCCGAGCTGGCGCAGGGTCTGCGGGTCGGTGCAGTCGGCGACGGCGGCGTGGGTGAGGACGCCGCCCATCCGCTGCACCAGGTGCGGCGCGACGTCCAGGCCCAGGACGTCCCAGCCGCGCCGGGTCAGCTCCACGGCGAGGGGTCTGCCGAAGCGCCCGAGGCCGATGACGGCGACGCGCTGGTCACGGTCGGGGGCGGCGTACTGGGCCGCGAGCTGTCGGGCCCGGCGGCGGCGCAGGGCGTGCAGGTAGTTACCCAATGACGGGACGCTCCTCGGGTAGCTGGTAGCGGCGGGTGCGTTCGCGCAGGGCGAGCGCGGAGACGAGGGTGACCGGGCCCAGTCGGCCGACGAACATCAGCACGATCACGATGAGGCGGCCGGTGGTGGGCAGGTCCGCGGTGATGCCGGTGGACAGCCCGACCGTGCCGAAGGCGGACACGGACTCGAACAGCACCTGCTCGAAGGGTTCGTCGACGACGACGAGCAGGGCGAGCGTCGCGGACATCACGAACCCGACCCCGGCCAGGGCGACGGTCAGCGCCTGCCGGAGCACGTGCGGGGCGAGCTTGCGGCCCA
This sequence comes from Streptomyces flavalbus, assembly GCF_042674625.1. Classification (NCBI taxonomy): domain Bacteria; kingdom Bacillati; phylum Actinomycetota; class Actinomycetes; order Kitasatosporales; family Streptomycetaceae; genus Streptomyces; species Streptomyces flavalbus. The sequence continues at coordinate 6,733,197 of NZ_JBHTEB010000001.1, read as the reverse complement.
GCACGCCGGAGTTGGGCTCGCCGCGCACCTCGGCCACCATGGCCGCGCCGAGGACGGCGAACGTGGACACCTTGATGCCGCCCGCGGTACCGGCGCTGCCCCCGCCGACGAACATCAACATGCAGGTCAGCAGCAGGGTGGCGTCGGTCATCGCGCCGATGTCGACGCTGTTGAACCCGGCGGTGCGGGACATCGCGGAGTGGAAGAACCCGGCGAGGAGCTTGCCCGGCCAGTCGAAGTGGCCGAGGGTGCCGTCGTTGGCCCACTCCAGGGCGCAGGTCAGCGCGGTGCCGAGGGCGAGCAGCACGGCGGTGGTGATGACGGTGAGCCGCAGGTGCAGTGACCAGCCGCGGCGCCCGGTGTGCCGTCGGCGGCTGCCGTGCCGCAGCAGCTCAAGCAGCACGGGGAAGCCGATGCCGCCGAGGATCACGGCGACCGCGACCGGCAGGGTCACGTACGGGTCCCGGGCGTACGCGGTGAGGCTGTCGGCGCGCAGCCCGAACCCGGCGTTGTTGAACGCCGAGACGGCGTGGAAGAAGCCCAGGTAGACGGCGTTCCGCGGGCCTTCGCCGTAGCCGGACCAGAGCCGCAGCGCGAGCGCCGCGCCGACCGCCAGCTCCACGGCCACCGTGCACCCGGCGACGCCGAGCAGCACCTTGCGGACGTCCCCGATGCCGAGGCTCTTGGTCTCCGCCTGCGCGGTGAGCTGCATCCGCAGCCGCAGCTTCCCGGAGATCAGCAGGCCGAGCAGGGACGCCATGGTCATGATGCCGAAGCCGCCCACCTGGAACAGGCCGAGGATCACGCCCTCCCCGAAGCCGCTCCAGTAGCCGCTGGTGTCCACCACGACCAGGCCCGTCACACAGACCGCCGAGGTGGCCGTGAACAGCGCCGTCACCAGACCGGCGGAGGCGCCGTCCGCGCTGGCGACGGGCAGCGCCAGCAGGGCGGTGCCGATCAGGATCACCGCAGCGAAGCCCGTCACCACCGTGCGGGCGGGGTGCGCCGTGAACAGCGCGTGCCACACCCGCGCCGCCTTCGAGGGACGGGGCGCCGCCCTCGTCGGCGCCGCGGTCCCACGTCCGGTCACGCCTCGGCCTCCACCTGTCGTCTCCCGCCTGCCCCGCGCGCCGCGGGGGCTTGGTCAAGAATCCGACAGGCCGCGGCGAAGATCGCGGCGGCACGCGCTGGAGTGTCCGTCGAGGTGTCACATGGCCCTGGGGGCCGCGGGGGCCACCTTCACGGAGAGGTCGTTGTCGACCGTGTAGTAGGGCCGGACGGTGGCGCCGCCGACGGTGGCCTCCGGATAGACGAAGATCCCCTTGCGGTCCGCCACGTCGTCCAGGAGTCGGGCGATGCGTACGGGCGCCACCGCGTCGGGGTCCTCGACCTTGACGAAGGCGTCCCAGATGCGGGGGGCCGCCCCACCGCCGTCGGCGACCAGCTCGCCGTAGTCCACGGTGAACCAGAACCCCTGCCCGCCCCCGTCGGGCTCGGCGCGCAGGGTGCGCACGGCACCGTCGCCGCCGCGCGGGCGCAGCCGTACGGTGGCCGACGCGGTGAGCCGGGCGCCGTGCAGCCGGGCCCGGACGGTCAGGGAGCGGTCCGTCGCGGTCATCCGCTCGACCTCGGCGTGGGCGGTGCGCAGCCAGGTCCGCACCGCGAGGAACCCGTCCTTGGTGGCGTAGGGCACGCGTACGGCGACCGGCGAGTGCCGCTGGCGGCTCTGCCCGTCGACCAGCGCGCGCAGATCCCGCATCCCGGGGCGCAGCCGGTGCCGCGGGGCGTCCGGTCCGGCCCCGGCGGTCAGCAGGAACAGGTCCCAGCGCCCTTCGGGAAGCGCGGGCTCCACGTCGAGTACGCCGTTCAGCCGCCCGTCGTCGCCGCGCTGGAGGTCGAGGACGCGCAGGGTCTTCTCAGGTTGACCCTTCTTGGGACGCAGCCGCAGCAGCAACTGGGGCGCGGGAACGTCCGCGGCGGTGCCGGACGGCAGGACGAGGCTGATCCGCCCGTCGGCGTCGACGGTGCAGTGGGTGCGGGGGTGCAGGGCGTCGTCGGTGCTGGTGGGCTCTATGGTCTGGCTGCTCATCGCTGGCCCTTCCGTACGGTGCGCAGGGCGCTGCTGGCCATGGTGTAGGCGACGTCGCGGACGGCGAACCTCTGGCTGATCAGGGCGTGTTGCACCCGGTTGCGGGCGGGGCCGGGTGCGGCGGGGCGCGTGCCGCTGCTCCGCGCCGCGGTGGCCGCGCCGAGCAGGCGTTCGGCCTGCTCCACGACGGGGCCGGGGGCGAAGCGGCGGGCGGCGTTGCGGATGGCGGTGGCGCCCATGGTGCGGCGCAGTTCGTCGTCGCGGACGAGGTCGAGCAGCGCGGCGCCCATGGCCTGGGCGTCCCCGACCGGTACGAGTCGCCCGTCGGCGCCGTCGTCGATGATCTCGCCGGGGCCGTAGGGGCAGTCGGTGCTGACGACCGGCAGTCCGCAGCGCATCGCCTCGACGATGGTCATGCCGAACGGTTCGAAGTTGGAGGCGGCGGCGCCGATGGACCCCTTGACCCACTCGGCCTCCATGGGGGCCGCGGCGCCCATCAGGAAGACGTTGTCGGACAGGTGGAGCCGCTCGATCAGTCGCCGCAGCCGGTCGTGTTCCTCGCCCTTGCCGTAGATGCGGAGCTGCCAGTCGGGTCGCTCGGCGGCGACCAGCGCGAAGGCCTCGATGAGCAGGTCGTAGCGCTTGACGGGGACGAGCCGTCCGGCCGCGACGACGATCTTGGCGGTGCCGTCGGAGGGGGGCAGCACCGGATCGGGCACGCTGTTGGGCAGGGCCTCCACCAGCACGCCCGGCAGTCGCATCTTGCGCCGGTAGGCGGCGGCGTCGGCCTCGGTGACGGTGGTGAGCACGTCGAGTCCGCGGTAGGCGCGCCGGAGGGTGGTGCGCAGCGCGGGCGGGTGGTTGTCGAGGGTGAGGTGCTCCTGCCCGACGCGGGCGACGTGCGACGGGGCCTGGAGCGCGAGGTGCACGTTGAGCCCCGGGCGGGTGCCGATGACCACGTCGGCGTCGATCGACGCCAGACACTCACCGATCCGCTGGTCCGTCAGCTCGCTGTACTGCTGGTAGCGGTACTCGGCACGGGGGAAGACCCGCGCCGGTCTCAGATGCCGCGGGTCTTCCTTCTCGTGCCGCAGGTCGACCAGGGGCCGCAGCGTCACCCGGGGGTCCAGGGTGAAGTTGGGCCGCTCCCGATGCCGCAGTACGGAGACGATCTCCACCTCATGCCGCTCGGCCAGGGCCTGCGCCAGATTGAACGTGGTGGTGATCGTGCCTCCGATCCCATAGGCGTTGTGGAGAAGGAAAGAGATCTTCATGGCGGACTAGACCTCCCCATTAACCCAAGGGTTGCCCACCGTTATCCCTTCGTGCCCGTGCCGAAGAAACGAGGGCCCGACCGTTAGGCCGGGCCCTCGCTGAGAAGTGTCCGAGGGGGGACTTGAACCCCCACGCCCGATAAAGGGCACTAGCACCTCAAGCTAGCGCGTCTGCCATTCCGCCACCCGGACCAGGTGTCTGCCGCCTGAGCGGGGTGTTCCCCGCGGCGACATGGACAACCATACCAAGAGTTCGCAGTGCCCTTCACCTGCGTTTCCTTGCCCCTGGAGGGTCCGGGGGGTGTAGACGGGACGCTGTGGGGTCCTCACGGTGAGTGAGGGGGCGGGCGTCGCCCGGCTCGTCGGTGGGCTACGGCATCAGGTGGTAGTCGGGGAAGTTCCCCGGCAACCGCTCCCCCACCGGGCCCCGGGTCACCGCGCGCACCAGCAGGTCGCCGCCGACGAACGCGCCGCGCCAGGACGCGCCGAGGCCGCCGAAGAGTTCGTCGCGGTCGCCGCGGGAGCGTGGTGTGCCGTGGCCGGTCTTGAAGGCGCGGATCTGAGGGGCGAGCCGGTCGTAGGTCGCGCGGTCGTCGGTGGAGAGGGTGGCGACCAGGGCGCCGTTGGACGCGTTCATGGCGGCCAGCAGTTCGGCCTCCGTGTCGACCAGGACGATCGTGTCGACCGGGCCGAAGGGTTCCGCGTGGTGCAGGGGGGAGGAGGGGGGCGGGTTGAGCAGGGTGACCGGCTGGACGTAGGCGGACGTGTCCTGGCCGGGCAGGAAGCGGGCGTCGGACAGCTTGCCGCGGTGCAGGGGGACGGCGCCGCGGTCGACGGCCTCGGCGACCTGGTCGTGCAGTTCCTTCGCCTTGGCCGCGTTGATCACCGGTCCGAAGTCCAGCCGGGGGTACGGGTCGGACGGGTCCTCGACCGCCAGCGGGTGGCCGACCTTGAGGGTGCGGACAGCGGGGAGGTAGGCCGCGAGGAACTCGTCGAACAGCGTCCGCTGGACGACGAAGCGCGGGTAGGCGGTGCAGCGCTGTTTGCCGTAGTCGAAGAGCTTGGGGATGACGGCCGCGAGCGTGTCCCAGTCTGAGTGGTTCCAGATGCCCCAGGTGTTGAGTCCCTCCTGTTCCAGGATGTGTCGTTTGCCGAGGTCGGTGACCGCCGTGGCCACCGCGGCGCCGGTGTCCCGGCCGCCGACGAAGGAGACGCAGCCGATCTCCGGCGCCCGCACCAGCGCCTCGGACAGCTCGCCCCCGCCGCCGCTGACGAGGGTGACGGGGACCCCCTCGCGGGCGGCGAGCGCCGAGGCCAGGGTCAGACAGGCCACGCCGCCGTCGGTCGGGGTCTTGGCGATGACCGCGTTGCCCGCCAGCGCCTGCACCAGCATCGCGTGAACGAGCACGCTCATCGGGTAGTTCCAGCTCGCGATGTTGGACACCGGCCCGTCCAGCGGCGCCCGCCCGGTGAGCATCGGTGCGATGCCGTCGACGTACCAGCGCACCCCGTCGATGGCCCGGTCCACGTCCGCCTGGGCGAGCCGCCAGGGCTTGCCGATCTCCCAGACGAGCAGCAGTGCGAGCAGTTCGCGGTGTTCGGTGACGGCGTCGAGGGTGGCGGCGACCCGGGCGCGGCGTTCGGCCAGCGGCACGTGCCGCCAGGCGCGGTGCTGGTCGAGGGAGGCGCGTACGGCCTGGTGGGCGGTGTCCCGGTCGAGGCGTGGCGGGCCCGCGATGGGGCTGCCGTCGACGGGCGTGGTGGCGGGCAGCGCCCGGCCGTCCGCCCGCCAGGTGGCGCCGTACAGGTTGAGGACGCGGTCGTCCTGGAACGCCTCCGGGGCGACGGCGAGACAGCGCCGCCAGGCGTCCGCCCAGGAGGTGCCGGGCTTGAGGGTGAGGGTGGGTGCCATTGTCAGCTCCGCTCTCGGTGCACGGTCGGGGCGGGCGGGGGTCATGGCGCGGTGGCGCGGTGCCTCACTCGGCGGCGTCCAGCGCCTCCTGCGCCAGGCGGGCCGTCCGCGTCGGCGTGTCGCCCACCCGTACGCCGACCGCCTCCAGCGCCTCCTTCTTCGCCCGCGCCGTGCCGGACGAGCCGGACACGATGGCGCCCGCGTGGCCCATGGTCTTGCCCTCGGGGGCGGTGAAACCGGCGATGTAGCCGACGACCGGCTTGGTGACGTGGTCGCGGACGTAGGCGGCGGCGCGTTCCTCGGCGTCGCCGCCGATCTCGCCGACGAGGACGATGAGTTCGGTGTCGGGGTCGTCCTCGAAGGCGGCCAGGCAGTCGATGTGGGTGGTGCCGACGACCGGGTCGCCGCCGATGCCGACGCAGGTGGAGAAGCCGGTGTCGCGCAGTTCGTACATGAGCTGGTAGGTGAGGGTGCCGGACTTGGAGACCAGGCCGATGCGGCCGGGTTTGGTGATGTCGGCGGGGATGATGCCCGCGTTGGACTGGCCGGGGGTGATCAGGCCGGGGCAGTTGGGGCCGATGACGCGGGTGCCGCGCCGGGCGGCGTGGGTGGTGAAGGCGACGGTGTCGTGGACGGGGATGCCCTCGGTGATGACGACCGCGAGTCCGATGCCCGCGTCGGCGGCCTCGGTGACGGCGGCCTTGGCGAAGGCGGGCGGCACGAAGACGACGGTGGCGTCCGCGCCGGTCTCGGCCATGCCCTGCGCTACCGACCCGAAGACGGGGACGGCGCGGTCGTCGAAGTCGACGGTGCGGCCCGCCTTGCGCGGGTTGACGCCGCCGACGACGTTGGTGCCCGCCGCGAGCATCCGGCGGGTGTGCTTCATGCCCTCGCCGCCGGTCATGCCCTGGACGAGAACCCTGCTCTCCTGGGTGAGGTAGATGGCCATGCGTCCCGGCTCCTTAGGGGGCGGTGGTGGCGAGTTGGGCGGCCCGGCGGGCGGCGCCGTCCATGGTGGTGGCCTGCTGGACCAGCGGGTGGGCGTGCGCGTCGAGGACGGCCCGGGCGCGGGCGGCGTTGTTGCCGTCGAGCCGGACGACGAGCGGTCTGGTGAGCCGTACGGTGTCCAGGGCCCGCACGATGCCCTCGGCGACGGCGTCGCAGGCGGTGATCCCGCCGAAGACGTTGACGAGGACCGACTTGACGTCCGGGCCGGAGAGGATGACCGACAGGCCGTCCGCCATGACGCGGGCGGAGGCGCCGCCGCCGATGTCCAGGAAGTTGGCGGGGCGTGCGCCGCACCCCAACGACTTCCTCACCGAGGACTCGATCTACATCGGGGACGGCGGGGACATCGTCACCTTCTCCGGGCAGGTCGTGCAGCCCAAGTCACCGGGTCACTGGATGGACCCGGGCCCGCTCGGCACGCTCGGCGTCGGTGTCCCCTTCGTGCTGGCCGCCAAGCAGGCGCGGCCCGACAAGGAGGTCGTCGCGCTCTTCGGCGACGGCGCCTTCTCCCTCACCGGCTGGGACTTCGAGACTCTCGTCCGCTACGACCTCCCCTTCGTCGGCATCGTCGGCAACAACTCCTCCATGAACCAAATCCGTTACGGCCAGGCCGCCAAGTACGGCACCGAGCGCGAGCGGGTCGGCAACACCCTCGGCGACGTCCACTACGACAGGTTCGCCCAGATGCTGGGCGGTTACGGCGAGGAGGTCCGCGACCCCGCCGAGATCGGCCCGGCGCTGCGGCGCGCCCGGGAGTCGGGCAAGCCGTCGCTGATCAACGTCTGGGTCGACCCGGACGCGTACGCCCCCGGAACCATGAACCAGACCATGTACAAGTGAGGAGCGCTTCATGACCGAGGCTCTCGAAGGCATCCGCACCAAGGCCCTTGAAGGCATCCGCGTCCTCGACATGACCCACGTCCAGTCCGGGCCGTCGGCCACCCAACTGCTGGCCTGGCTCGGCGCGGACGTCGTCAAGCTGGAGGCGCCGACCGGTGACATCACGCGCAAGCAGTTGCGTGACCTCCCCGACGTCGACTCCCTCTACTTCACGATGCTCAACTGCAACAAACGGAGCATCACCCTCAACACCAAGACCGAGCGCGGCAAGGAACTCCTCACCGAGCTGATCCGGCGCTCGGACGTCATGGTCGAGAACTTCGGGCCGGGCGCGGTCGACCGCATGGGCTTCACCTGGGACCGCGTCCAGGAGATCAATCCTCGGATCGTGTATGCCTCCATCAAGGGGTTCGGCGAGGGCCCGTACACCGACTTCAAGGCGTACGAGGTCGTCGCGCAGGCCATGGGCGGGTCGATGTCGACCACCGGTTTCGAGGACGGGCCGCCGCTGGCGACGGGCGCCCAGATCGGGGACTCGGGCACGGGCGTCCACGCCGTGGCGGGCATACTCGCCGCCCTGTACCAGCGGGAGCGCACCGGGCGCGGGCAGCGGGTGAACGTGGCCATGCAGCACGCGGTGCTCAACCTCTGCCGGGTGAAGTTGCGCGACCAGCAGCGCCTGGCCCATGGCCCACTCGCTGAATATCCCAACGACGACTTCGGCGACGAGGTTCCCAGGTCCGGGAACGCGTCCGGCGGCGGTCAGCCCGGCTGGGCCGTCAAGTGCGCGCCCGGCGGTCCGAACGACTACGTGTACGTGATCGTGCAGCCCGTCGGCTGGCGGCCGATCAGTGAGCTGATCGGGCGTCCGGAGCTGGCGGAGGACCCCGAGTGGGCGACGCCCGAGGCCCGGCTGCCGAAGCTGAACAAGATGTTCCAGCTCATCGAGGAGTGGTCCTCAACGCTGCCCAAGTGGGAGGTGCTGGAGCGGCTGAACGCCCACAACATCCCGTGCGGGCCGATCCTGTCCACCAAGGAGATCATCGAGGACTCCTCGCTGGCCGCCAACGAGATGGTGGTGCGCGTCCCGCACCCGCAGCGCGGCGAGTTCATGACCGTGGGCAGTCCGCTGAAGCTCTCCGACTCCCCCGTGGACGTGACCAGTTCCCCGCTGCTGGGCGAGCACAACGAAGAGGTCTACGTCGGCGAGCTGGGCCTCGGTGACGAGGAGCTGCGCCTGCTCAAGTCGAACGGGGTGATCTGACGTGATGGCCGAAGACCGGGTGCTGCGGGTGCGCGCGCTCCTCGACTCCGTGCGGGCCGAGGGACGCACCGCGCTCACCGCGCCCGAGGGCAGGGTGGTCGCCGACGCCTACGGGATCGCCGTGCCCGGTGAGGAGCTGGCGACCGACGTCGACGAGGCCGTGGCGTACGCGGCGCGCTTCGGCGGGCCCGTGGTGATGAAGATCGTCTCCCCGGACATCCTGCACAAGACCGACGCGGGCGGGGTGGTCGTCGGGGTCGAGGGCGCCGCGGCGGTCCGGGCGGCGTTCCGCGAGATCGTCGACAACGCGCGCGCGTACGACGCGGACGCCCGGATCGACGGCGTGCAGGTGCAGGAGCTGCTCCCGCGCGGGCAGGAGGTCATCGTCGGGGCGGTGACGGACCCGACGTTCGGCAAGGTGGTGGCGTTCGGGCTCGGCGGGGTGCTCGTCGAGGTGCTGAGGGACGTCACGTTCCGGCTGGCGCCCGTGACCGCCGACGAGGCGCTGTCCATGCTGGACTCCATCCGGTCGGCGGAGGTGCTGCGCGGGGTGCGCGGGCAGGCGGGCGTCGACCGGTGGGCGGTCGCCGAGCAGATCCGCCGGGTCTCCCAGCTCGTGGCGGACTTCCCGGAGATCGCGGAGGTGGACCTCAACCCGGTGGTCGCGACGGCCGACGGCGCGGTCGCCGCCGACGTCCGGGTGATCCTCGCGGGGTCGCAGCCACCGCCGCGGCGGCGCTACACGCGCGAGGAGATCCTCACCTCCATGCGCCGGTTGATGCAGCCGTCGTCGGTCGCCGTGATCGGCGCCTCCAACGAGGCGGGCAAGATCGGCAACTCGGTGATGCGCAACCTCGTCGACGGGGGCTTCTCCGGGGAGATCCATCCGGTGAACCCCAGGGCCGATGACATCCTCGGCCGCAAGGCGTACAAGAGTGTCACGGACGTTCCCGGTGAGGTGGATGTGGCCGTCTTCGCCATTCCCGCCCAGTTCGTGGCCAAGGCTTTTCAGGAGGTGGGACGCAAGGGCATCCCCAACGCCGTCCTCATCCCCTCCGGGTTCGCCGAGACCGGCGAGCACGGACTCCAGGCCGAGATCGTCGCCATCGCGGAGCGGTACGGCGTCCGGCTGCTCGGCCCGAACATCTACGGCTACTACTCCACCTGGCAGGACCTGTGCGCCACGTTCTGCACGCCGTACGACGTCAAGGGCGGTGTCGCGCTGACCTCGCAGTCCGGGGGCATCGGGATGGCCATCCTGGGCTTCGCGCGGACGACGAAGACCGGCGTGTCCGCGATCGTCGGGCTCGGCAACAAGTCGGACCTGGACGAGGACGACCTGCTGACCTGGTTCGGTGAGGACCCGCACACCGAGTGCATCGCGATGCACCTGGAGGACCTCAAGGACGGCCGCGCCTTCGTGGAGGCCGCGCGGGCGACCGTGCCGAGGAAGCCCGTCGTCGTGCTGAAGGCGGGCCGCACCGCGGCGGGCGCGAAGGCCGCCGGTTCGCACACCGGGGCCCTCGCGGGCGACGACGCCGTCTACGACGACATCCTGCGGCAGGCCGGTGTCATCCGGGCGCCGGGCCTGAACGACATGCTGGAGTACGCGCGCGCGTTGCCGGTGCTCCCCGCCCCGCGGGGCGACAACGTGGTGATCATCACCGGGGCGGGCGGCAGCGGGGTGCTGCTGTCCGACGCCGTGACGGACAACGGCCTGCCCCTGATGGAGATCCCGCCGGACCTGGACGCGTCGTTCCGGGAGTTCATCCCGCCGTTCGGGGCGGCGGGCAACCCGGTGGACATCACCGGGGGCGAGCCCCCGTCGACGTACGAGGCGACCATCCGCCTCGGGTTGGAGGACCCGCGCATCCACGCGCTCGTCCTCGGCTACTGGCACACCATCGTCACCCCGCCGATGGTGTTCGCGGAGCTGACCGCGCGGGTGGTCGCCGAGTTCCGCGAACGGGGGATCGCCAAGCCCGTCGTGGCCTCCCTCGCGGGTGACGTCGAGGTCGAGGAGGCGTGCCAGTACCTCTTCGAGCGGGGTGTCGTGGCGTACCCGTACACGACCGAGAAGCCGGTGGCCGTGCTCGGCGCGAAGTACCGCTGGGCGCGGGCGGCGGGGCTGTTGGGGGGCGGTTCATGAGGTGAGGGAGCGCGGGTCCGGCCGACGGTGCGCGTCGGCCGGACCCGGGGACCCGTGCGCGCACGAAAGGCATTGGACAGGGGGCGCTGGCCAGAACTTTCGACGCAAGGGGTGCTGAGCACGATGACGACCACCGAGTATTCGACGTCCGTCCCCTACCGGGAGGTGACGGACCGCAACGGCCGCGTGTACCGGATCGGCGAGACCGATACCGACGTCATGGGGCGGCCACGCAAGTGGATGGTCATCCTGCCGTGGATCGGCATGATGGGCATCTCGTCCTCCGAGTACGCGTTCACGTCGGCGGAGGACACGCTCCACGAGGCACACCTGTGGAGCAGTGGGCACATCTTCTGGCTGATGGGTGTCTGGGTGTTCTTCCAGGCGGCCGTGGCCTTCCCCGCCGGGCAGTTGCGGGAGAGCGGCAGGCTGCCCGCGCGCGCGGCCATGATGCTGGGTGCCCTCGGCACCGTGCTGGGCTATCTGTCACTGGCGTACGCGCCGCACGTGATCGTCGCCTACCTCGGCTTCGGCATGTTCAGCGGCATCGGAGCCGGTTGCGTCTACGCGACCTGCGTGAACATGGTCGGCAAGTGGTATCCGGAACGCAAGGGCGGCAAGACGGGCTTCGTCAACGGCGGCTTCGCCTACGGCTCGGTGCCCTTCGTGTTCCTGTTCACGTCGTACATGGACCTGTCCAACTACCAGACGGTGCTGGTCAGCGTGGGTGTGGGGCTGTGCCTGATGGTGGCCGCGGCCGGGTGGTTCTTCAAGGACCCGCCGAAGAACTGGTGGCCCCCGCACGTCGACCCGCTGCGGCAGACCGACGACCCGAAGATCCGCCGCGCGCTGGAGAAGAACCCGCCCGCGGTCAAGCAGTACACCCCCAGGGAGGCCGCCCGTACACCGGTGCTGTGGATGATGTGGTTCTGTCTGCTGTGCACGGCCGGGATCAATATCTTCGGCATCGCCTTCCAGGTGCCGTTCGGCAAGGACATGGGCTTCGCGGGCGGCATCGTGGCCACGGCGATGTCCCTGAAGGCCATCGTCAACGGCACGGGGCGCGGCGTCATCGGCTGGATCTCCGACCGCTACGGGCGCCGCAACACCCTGATCATCGTCTGTGTGGTGCTGGGCAGCGCGCAGTACGGGGTGCTGATCTCCGGGACGATGGGCAGTATGCCGTTCTTCCTGTTCTGCTCGATGGTCTCCGGCTTCGGCGGCGGCGCGATCTTCCCGCTGTTCGCGGCGATGACGGCGGACTACTTCGGGGAGAACAACAACGCCACCAACTACGGCATGGTCTACAGCTCCAAGCTGATCTCCGGTCTGGTCGGCTCCGGGATGGGCGCGGTCGTGGTCGGTGCCTGGGACTACGAGGGCGCGTTCGTCATCGCGGGCAGCATCGGCCTGGCCTCGGCCGTGCTGGCGCTGTTCCTGAAGGCGCCGGGCAGGCCGAACCCGCGCGGCATCGCTCCCAATCCCCATCCGCTCGGGGAGGAGATGGCCTGACGCCGCCGCGATCCGTCCCCGCCGCGAGACGACTCAGGGTCTCAGCACGCCAGGTGGCCCGCCCCGGGAAGTCCGGGGCGGGCCACCTGGCGTGTGGGCGCCGGGGTTGGTCAGCACTTCTCCCGCAGGGAGTGCAGGTGTGCGCTGGACTTGCGGGCGAAGGTGAAGGACTCCGCCGGGTTGTCGTGCTCGGCCTGCCAGTGGTGGGCCAGGCGGTGGCCGCGCAGCCGGGTCACGCCGGAGATGAAGCGCTGGTAGTCGATGTCGCCGTCACCGACGTCGACCATGCGGTAGCCGTGCGGCACGGACGGGTCGTGCTCGCCGTCCTTGACGTGGAAGAGCGGGTAGCGGTCGGGCTGGTCGAGGACGTAGTCGAGGGGTTCGAAGGGCGCGGGCGTGCCGTCCGGGCGCTGGGAGAAGCGGAACTGGCCGACGTACGCCCAGTAGATGTCCATCTCCAGGTAGACGAGGTCGGGGTCGGTCTCGGCGAGGAGGACGTCGTAGAGGCGGACGTCCGGCCGGTCGGTGGCGAAGGAGAACTCCTCGGAGTGGTTGTGCTGGTAGAACTTCATGCCGCGTGCCTTGGCCGCGGCGCCGTAGGTGTTGAACTCCTCGGCGGCGCGCTTCCAGGCGTCCACGGTGGAGCCGTAGCGGAAGGGTCCGGAGGCGGTGCCGATGTGCTTGAGGCCGAGGGCCTGGGCGTCGTCGAGGACCTGGTCGAGGTTCTGGGCGAAGGTGTAGGCGTTCGGGTCGTCGGAGTAGTAGCCGACGTGGCTGCCGATCGGGTTCAGGCCGTGGTCGCGCGCCAGCCGCTTGAGCTGGGCGAGGGTGATGGGTCCGGCCGAGCCCTGGGTGTACCCGGCGAACTCGACCTCGTCGTACCCGTACTTCTCCAGCTCGGCGAAGACGGGGGCGAAGCCGAGGGTGGAGACCTTGTCGCGCAGGCTGTAGAGCTGGATGCCGAGGCGGCCGGGCGGCAGGACGGGGCGGCCACGGCCCGCGGCCTCGGTGGTGGCGGCCTGGGCGGGCGCGGCGGCGCCGAGCAGGGCCGCGGCGGTGGCACCGGCGGCCACGCCGAGCATCCCTCGCCTGCTGAGGCGGTGGGACAGTTCGGGGTCCTCCGCCTTGCTCCAGCGGCTGCTGCGGGGGGTGCGGCTCATGGGAACTCCTCCAGGTGGGAGCGCGTTGTCAGTGGTGAGTGCTTCACTGGTGACCAGTGGGAAGAGAGCTGGTCAGGTGCTGAGACCGGCGAGGTGGAGCAGGAGTGCTTTCACATCGGTGGCCGCGACGCGGTCGCCGACCGAGCGGGGGGTGGAGCAGATGAGGAGCGGACCTTCGTCGTCGCTCGCGGGGAGGCGGCCGTGGCTCCCGCGAATAGGTGACGGATCCAGGGGCACGACCGCCATGCGGTAGCGCATCCCCAGTTTCTTGCGGGCCAGCGCGGTCGCCGCCTTGACCTTGACGTAGGGGTCGAGCGGGTCCATGAAGAGTTCGACCGGGTCGTAGCCGGGCTTGCGGTGGATCTCGACGAGCTGTGCGAAGTCGGGCGCGCGGGCGTCGTCGAGCCAGTAGTAGTACGTGAACCAGGCGTCGGGTTCCGCGACGGCGACGAGTTCGCCGGAGCGCGGATGGTCGAGGTGGTGGGCCTTCTTGCCCTCGTCGTCGAGGAGTTGCTCGATGCCGGGCAGTCCGTCGAGTGCGGCGCGGGCCGCGTCGAGGTCCTCGGGCCTGCGCACGTAGACATGGGCGATCTGGTGGTCGGCGACGGCGAACGCCCTCGACGCCATCGGGTCGAGGTACTCCATGCCGTCCTGGGTGTGCACCTCCAGCAGCCCGGCCCGGCGCAGGGCGCGGTTGATGTCGACGGTGCGGCTCACCCGGGTGATGCCGTACTCCGAGAGCGCGACGACGGTGCGGCCCTCGGCGCGGGCGTCGTCCAGGAGTGGTGCCATGGCCCGGTCGAGATCGGCGGCGGCCTGGAGGGAGCGCGGGTCGTCGGGGCCGAAGCGCTGAAGGTCGTAGTCGAGGTGCGGGAGGTAGCAGAGCGCCAGGTCAGGGTGGCGGGTGCGCAGGATGTGGCGGGTGGCGTCGATGATCCACTGGCTGGAGACCAGATCGGCGCCGGGCCCCCAGAAGTGGAAGAGGGGGAAGGTGCCGAGTTCTTCGGTGAGTTCGTCGTGCAGGGCGGGGGGCCGGGTGTAGCAGTCGGGTTCCTTGCGGCCGTCGGCGTAGTAGACGGGACGGGGGGTGACGGTGATGTCGGTGTCGGCGCCCATGGCGTACCACCAGCAGATGTTGGCGACGGTGTAGCCGGGGTGGGCGCGGCGGGCGGCGTCCCAGAGCTTGTCCCCGGCGACCAGTCCGTTGTGCTGGCGCCACAGCAGTACGTCGCCCAGCTCGCGGAAGTACCAGCCGTTGCCGACGATGCCGTGCTCGGAGGGGAGGGCGCCGGTGAGGAAGGTGGACTGGGCGGCGCAGGTCACCGCGGGCAGGACGGTGCCCAGGGACGCCTGGGAGCCGGACCGCGCGAGGGACTTGAGGTGGGGCATGTGGTCGAGGAGACGGGGGGTGAGGCCGACGACGTCGAGGACGAGGAGCGGGGTGGGCGCGGTCATGGCAGCTCCTTCAGGCCGAGGTCGGTCAGCAGGTCGCGGGCGAGGGTGAGTTCGGCGGCGATGCCGTCGGCGAGCTGGGCGCGTCCGCGGGGCCGCAGCTCGGGCGGGAGGGCCTGCCAGGTGTAGGTCTCGACCTCCAGGTGGCGGGTGAGCGGGTGCGGGCCGCCGACCAGGCGGGCCAGGGCGGTGCTGAGGACGGGGAGTGTGGAGGTGAGGGGCGCGGCGGGGGCCGCGTGCAGCGGGACGTGGAAGTGGGCGCGCCAGGGTGCGGCGTCGGGCAGGGCGTCGCCCGTGAGCGCCTCGCCGAGGTCGTCGGTGCCGCGCAGTCCGGCGGCGGTGGCCGTGCGGGTCTGGTGCAGGAAGCGGGGTTCGTCGAAGGCGGCCAGCGCGGCGCGGACCTCGGGGAGGTGGGGGTGTTCGGCGTGCAGGGCGGCCGAGAGCTGCGACTTGACGATGGGGACACCGGCGCGGGTGAGGGTGTCCAGGGCGGTGTCCGGGTCTTCGAAGGAGGTGGCGAGGTGGCAGGTGTCGACGCAGATGCCGATGCGGTCGTGGGCGATCGCGGTGAGCGGGGCGATGGCGTCGCCGGTGGTCTCGATGACGCAGCCGGGTTCCGGTTCCAGGCCGAGGCGGATGGAGTGGCCGGTCAGGTCCCGGAGCGCGTCGAGGCGCTGGGCGAGGGCGAGCAGCGCGGCGCGGGCGGCGCGGTTGCTCTCCTCGGTGAGCGCGGCCCCGGTGCGGAACGGGAGCGGGGTGCGCCAGGCGACGGGGAGGGTGGAGATGGTGCCCTCGGTGACGTCGTCGGGCAGCAGCGCGGCGAGGACGCGCGCCAGGGCGGTGGTGTGTTCGAGGCGCTCGGGGTCGGTCCAGTCCGGTTTGTAGACGCGGTACTTGACCTCTTCGGCGCCGAAGCCCTGATAGGGGAAGCCGTTGAGGGTGACGACCTCCAGGCCGCGCCGGTCCAGTTCGCAGCGCAGTCCGCGCAGCGCGGACGGGTCGGTGACCAGGGCGTGGGCGGCGTCCCTGGCCAGCCACAGGCCGATGCCGAGCCGGTCCCGGCCGAGCCTGCGCCGCACGGGCTCGCAGTGGTCGCGGAGCTGGGCGAGGACACCGTCGAGGGTCTCCGCGGGGTGGACGTTGGTGCAGTAGGCGAGGTGGATGGTGGAGCCGTCGGGGTGGCGGAAGCGCATCGCTCACTCCCCGCCGCGCAGGATGGAGTTGCCCTCGTGGGTGGGGTCGGTGGCGGCGACGTCGAGGTCGAGGCGTCCGCTGAGCCCGTAGAAGGCCACCGGGTTGCGCCACAGCACCCGGTCGACGTCGTCGTCGGTGAAGCCCTCGGCGAGCATCAGGTCGGCGACCTTGCGGGTCTTCAGCGGGTCGCTGCGGCCCCAGTCGGCGGCGGAGTTCACCAGCACCTGGTCGGGGCCGTAGGCGCGCAGGATGGCGACCATCCGCTCCTCGTCCATCTTGGTGTCCGGATAGACGGAGAAGCCGAGCCAGCAGCCGCTGTCCTTGGCCTCCTTGACCGTGGTCTCGTTGAGGTGGTCGACCAGGACCCGGTCCATGGGCAGGGCGGACTCACGGACGACGTCGAGGGTGCGGCGCAGCCCGGCGAGCTTGTCGCGGTGCGGGGTGTGCACCAGCGCGGGCAGTTCGTGGTCGGCGGCGAGCTGGAGCTGGGCGGCGAGGGCGGTGTCCTCGGCGGGGGTCATGGAGTCGTAGCCGATCTCACCGACGGCGACGACCTGGTCCTTGACGAGGTAGCGGGGCAGTTCGTCGAGGACGGGGGCGCAGCGCGGGTCGTTGGCCTCCTTGGGGTTGAGGGCGAGGGTGCAGTGGTGGGCGATGCCGTACTGGGCGGCGCGGAAGGGCTCCCAGCCGAGGAGGGAGTCGAAGTAGTCGAGGAAGGTGGCCGGGGAGGTGCGGGGCTGGCCGAGCCAGAAGGACGGTTCGACGACGGCGCGGACGCCCGCGGCGTACATGGCCTCGTAGTCGTCGGTGGTCCTGGACGTCATGTGGATGTGCGGGTCGAAGATGCGCATCAGGACTCCTTGCCGTGGGGGGTGTCCGCTCCGTGCGGTGCGGGCGCGGACTCGGTCAGGGCCAGGACGCGGCGCAGATCGTCGGGGACCGGGCGGCCCGCGGCGATGCGTTCGGCGGCGTAGTCGCCCGTCATGCGGCCGAGTTCGGCGTCCGCGCGGGCGCGGCGCTCCAGGTCGGCCACCTCGTCCACGGGCACGCCGGTGAAGAGGCACTTCAGGACGGCGTGCCGCCAGTTGTGGGCGTCGAGGTGCCGGGCGGCGTAGGGGCCGACGGCGGCGGCGACCAGCCGGGTGTCGTTGGTGCGCAGCGCGTCCTCGACGAGCGGGAGGGCGTCGGGGCCGGGGACGAGGTGCGGCAGGGCGTGCAGGACGGCGCGGCGTTCGGCGGCGGTGCCCTGGTAGTAGACCCGGGTGAGCGCGGCGGCGTCGGCGTGGGCCGCGTGCAGGATCAGCACGCGTGCGGCGTCGGCGTGCTCGGCCCCGCAGCGGCGTCCGGCCTCGGCGAGGCGCAGCTCCCACACGGAGATCGGCCCGTGGCCCCCGGGGTGGGCGGCGGCCTCGTCCAGGGCCTGGTCGAGCCAGGCGCGGGCGGCTCCGCCGAGGTGGCGGTCGAGGTGGGTGCGCAGGTCGTGCGGTGGGGTGAGAGCGAGCGGGAGGTGGGGTGTGGGGTTGCCGGTGTTCGTGGAGTCGGGGCTGTGGGTGGGGCCGCCGCCGTCGGGGGCCGTGCTTGCCGCCGGGGTGGCCGGGGTGGCGTGGGGGTGGGTCATGTGGGGCTCCCTTCTGGGGTGGCGGAGGGCTCGCCGGGTGGGGGTGCGACGGGCGGCGTGTCCGCGGTGGCGGAGGCTGCCGCGCGGTGCAGGAAGGGGAGGGAGAGTGCGGCGTGGTGAGGGCCCGCGTGGGAGTGGCGGGGCAGTTCCACGACGGTCAGCCCCTGGTAGCCGGTGGCCGCGAGGGCCGCCAGGACGGGCGGGAAGTCGATCTCACCGTCTCCGAAGGGGAGGTGCTCGTGGACACCGCGGCGCATGTCCTCGATCTGGACGTGCCGCAGCCAGGGCCCGGCGTCCCGCACGCAGTCGGCGGGCGGCAGGGGTTCGAGGCACTGGCAGTGGCCGATGTCGAGGGTGAGTCCGAGGTGGCCCGGGTCCCCGAGGGCGCCGCGCAGCCGGTGGAAGTCCGCGAGGGTGGCGAGGAGGTGACCGGGCTCGGGTTCGATGGCGAGGGGGACGTCGGCGGCAGCGGCGGCGGCGAGGACGGGGGTGAGGGAGTCGGTGAGGCGTTTCCACGCCGTGTCCTCGTCCGTGCCGGGCGGGGTGATGCCGCTGAAGCAGTGCACCGCGTGGGCGCCGAGGTCGGCGGCGATCCGGACGGCCCGCAGCAGCAGGTCGACGCGTCGGGCGCGGTCGTCGGGGTCCGGGTCGAGGAGGGAGGGTCCGTGTTTGCGGCGCGGGTCGAGCACGTAGCGGGCGCCGGTCTCCACAGTGACGCCGAGTCCGAGGGCGGCCAGCCGGTGGGCGACCTGGCGGGTGCGGGTGCCGAGGTCGGGGGCCAGCGGGTCCAGGTGCATGTGGTCGAGGGTGAGCCCGACGCCGTCGTAGCCGAGCTCGGC
Organism: Streptomyces flavalbus; assembly: GCF_042674625.1. Lineage (NCBI taxonomy): Bacteria > Bacillati > Actinomycetota > Actinomycetes > Kitasatosporales > Streptomycetaceae > Streptomyces > Streptomyces flavalbus. Next base: position 6,714,886 of record NZ_JBHTEB010000001.1, on the reverse strand, counting down.
GAGCAGGGCCAGGGCGTCGTCGAGGCGGAGGTCGGCGAGGCCGTTGGTGCCGTAGCCGAAGCGGAAGGGGTGGGGGCTGGGGCTCATGTGACGCTCACCTTCCTGGCGTACCTGCGGCCGAGCGGGGCGAGCGCGGTGACGCACAGGGCGGTGATCCGGGCCCCGGAGCGGGCGGTCAGGGCGGCCTGGAGGGGGATGGTGGCGCGGATGCCGCCGCTGACGGCGCGTTGGGTGAGCGGGGGTGAGGGGTTGAGGACGGCGTGCGCGTACGGGCGGGCGGCGGTGGCGGCGTAGAGGAGGCCGAGGGCGGTGCGCAGGGTGCCGGGGCCGGTGGCGGCCTGCGGGGAGCGTCCCGGCGGGCCGGAGGTGGCTGCGTTCCTCCGGCCCGCCGGGGGCCTGGACGGGCCGCGGGTGAGCAGCCCGGTGAGGGCGGTCGTCGCGGCGAGGGCCGCCAGCGGGGCCAGGGTCGAGCCGCCCTGGGTCTCGCGGCGGGAGACGGTGGTGACGGCGAGGGTGTGGGTGCCGAGGAGGGCGGCGGAGGGGAGGGCGTCACGGGTGCGGCCAGCGGTGGTCGCCGCGCCGAGAAGCAGGTCGGCGGCGCGGGCGGCGGCCATGGCGGCGGGCCCCGCGGGCGTGTGTTTCAGCGCCAGGTCGTAGGCCCAGACGGTGGCCGCCAGCGGGGCGGCGACGGTGAGGGCGGGGCGTCCCGCGCGGGCCGCGAGGGCGAGTCCGGCGCCGGTGAGGGCGCAGGCCGCGGTGAGGGCGGCGGCGGGGCGGACCCTGCCGGACGGCAGGGGGCGGTGCGGGCGTTCGGCGGCGTCCTCGGCGCGGTCCGCCCAGTCGTTGAGGGCCATACCGGCGGAGTACAGGCAGAGGGAGGAGCCGATGGCGAGGAAGGTGCGGGAGGTGGGGCGCCCGGCGCTGGCGGCGGCCCCGGCGAGCGCGTCGCCGGGGACGGTGAACAGGGCCGGGAGCCGGAGCAACTCGGCCCAGGCCCGGCCCGCCCGCCGCCCGCCGACGCGCTTGCGGTGGACGGCGCCGGTGGGACTACCGCCCGGCTCCGGGCTGCCGACCGGCTCCACGCTGCCGACCGGCTCCCCGCTGCCGACCGGCTCCCCGCTGCCGACCAGCTCCACACTGCCAACCGGCTCCACGCTGTCGGCCCGCCCGGGGTGCGGGCGGCTCGCCTCGTTGGCCGCCCTCCTCGTGACCGCGGTGGTGACCGCGGTGGTCACCGCCGCCGTCACCGCCGCCGTACCCACCATGGTCACCGCCGCCGTCAGGGCCTTCGTCACGAGCGCCCTCACCGTGCCTCCCCCCGTCGGGAGGCGCGCAGGCGGGCGGCGAGGGCGGTCAGGGCCGTGTACTGGTCGGACAGGGCGGACGGCCCGTCCCCCACCGGGTCCTTGAAGTAGAAGCCGAGGTCGGCGAGCGGGCCGGACATGCCCGCCTCGTGAGCGCGCAGGGTGAGGCGGGCCAGGTCGAGGACGAGGGGCGCGGCGAGGGCGGAGTCGCAGCCCTGCCAGATGGTCTGGAGGATCATGCGGGTGCCGAGGAAGCCGTCGAAGGCGATGTGGTCCCAGGCGGTCTTCCAGTCACCGAGCGCGGGCACGTCGTCGATGTGGACCTCGCCCTCGGGCGTGCCGCCGAGGGTGTCGGCGAGGACGCGTTCCTTGCCCGCGTTCTTCGCCGCCGCGGCGGCCGGGTCGGCCAGCGCGGCGCCGTCACCGCCGCCGAGGAGGTTCGTCCCGGACCAGGCCCGCACGTCGAGGGCGCGCTGGGTGAACATCGGGCCGAGGGCGGCACGCAGCAGCGTCTGGCCGGTCTTGCCGTCCCGGCCCGCGTACGGCAGTCCGCTGGCGGCGGCCTCGGCGGCGAGGGCGGGGTGGTGCAGTCCCGTGGAGGGGGTGAAGTTGACGTAGGGGCAGCCCGCGCGGAGGGCCGCCGCCGCGTAGAGGGAGCTGGGCGGGAGGGTGCCGTCGGTGGGGTGGGGCTCGGTGGAGGCGACGTTCACCACCACCGCCCGGGTCAGGTCGTGGCGCCGTACGAAGTCCTCGATGTCGGCGGCGAAGGCGGTGATCAGCTCTTCGGGGGTGCGGGTGTCGCCGGGGGCGGGGCCGCCGGGGCGGATCTCGGCGTCGGCGGCGGCGAGTTCGGCGGTGACGGCGGCGGGCAGACCGGCGGGGAGCACGCCGCCCGCGGCGAGCGCTTCGGCGCGTTTGGGGAGGGGGCAGTCGATGGTGTCGTGGCCGCCGAAGACGAGGGCGGCGAGCGGTGGCAGGCCGGTGTCCGCGAAGGGCGGGGTCTCGGTGACCATGCCCGTGGGCGGGTGCAGCCCGGCCGTCACGGCGGCGCAGCCCGCGACGACGGTGGTGGCGACGGAGCCGCGGGCGCCGATGAGCCAGACGCCGACGCGGGGACGGGGAAGGGACGCGGACATGGGCAGCCTCCTTGTCGTGCGCGAACCCTGGTGGCTCGCCGGACCCGGCCCCCGCCGCGGGCGGGTGACCCGCGCGGGAGCCGGGGAGGGGGAAGGGGTGCGGTGGATGACGGCGGGCGGGAGTCCGGCGTCTCCCGCCCGCCGCCGCTCAGTGGCCCGGCGCGGCCGTGGTGGCGGGCGCGGGCAGTTCCCTGATCCGCACGTCGCGGAAGGACACCTGGTCGGCGGCTCCGTGGTTCTGGATGCCGATGTGTCCGTCCGTGAGGCTGCGGGCCGGGTCGGTGTTGGTGAAGTCGTTGACCAGCGTGCCGTTGAGCCAGACGCGCAGCCGTTCGCCCTCCACCCTGATCTCGTACGTGTTCCACTCCCCCGGCGGGTTCAGCGCGCGGTCGCGCGCGGCGAGGTCGGCGGACTGGAAGTCGTACACGGCGCCGGTGGTCTTCTCGGGGGCGTCGGTGGCGTCGATCTGGATCTCGTAGCCGTTGTGCACCGCCGACCAGGGGTCCTCCGAGGGTGGGAAGCCCACGAAGACACCGGAGTTGTCGTCGCCGGAGTCGCTGGCCATCCGCCAGTCCAGCTTCAGGGAGTAGGACCCGAAGCTGGCGGCGGCGTACCAGAGCATTCCCATGCCGCCCGAGGAGGTGAGCGTGCCGTCGGCGCTCAGTTCGAAGGTGCCGGGGCCCGCCTGCCGCCAGCCGTCGAGGGAGGCGGCGGTGCCGTCGAAGAGCGGGCGGTAGCCGGTCTCGGGGCGGCAGTCGGCCTGGGCGGCGCCGGTGGCCCAGCGGATGCCGCCCAGCAGGTGCTGCCGGAAGGCGGGTTCGGCGTAGGACTCCTTGGTGTGGCCGCCGCCGGTGTAGAAGGCGCGGCCCCCTTGGTAGTTCTGGCACCAGGCGATCGGGTGGTCGCCGTTCATGGTGCCGCCGGTGTAGGAGGACTCGTCGAGGGAGGCGAGGACGTGGGCGTGCTCGCGCGGGTTGGAGCGGTAGTTGTACCACTCGTCGGTGCGGTTCCACGCCTTCTCCAGGCCCGCCGTGGCGGGGTGGGCGCGGTCCTCGACGTCGACCGTGGCGGGCTGGATCTGCGGGTGCGACTGGAAGTAGGCGCCCGCGAGGCCGCCGTAGAACGCCCAGTCGTACTCGGTGTCGGCGGCGGCGTGGATGCCGACGTAGCCGCCGCCCTTGCGGATGTAGCTCTCGAAGGCGCGCTGCTCGGTGGGGCCGAGGACGTCGCCGGTGGTGGAGAGGAAGACGACGGCGTCGTACTTGCGCAGGTTGCGGGTGGTGAACGCGCCCGCGTCCTCGGTGGCGTCGACGGTGAAGCCGCCCTCGGCGCCGAGTTCCCGCAGGGCGGTCACGCCGTCGGGGATGGAGTCGTGCCGGAACCCGGCCGTCTTGGAGAAGACCAGGATGCGCGACGGGTCGGGGACCGGCTCCGACTGGGACACGGCCGGGGTGGCGGCCACGCAGCCGAGCAGCAGCGCGGATCCTACGACGGCGGTGACGGGTCGTGCGGTGGGACGGGTCATCGCTGCCTCCCTCAGCCGGTGGTGAAGGTGAAGTCGTCCACGTCGAACAGGGCTCCGGTGCCGCTGCCCTTGAACACCAGGTACAGCGTGGTGGTGGAGCGGGGCGCGCGGGACAGGTCGGCGCTGACGTCCTGGAAGGTCTCCCAGCCGCCGGTCACGGGCACCGTGGCCTTGCCGAGGAGGGTGCCGGTGGCGGAGCCCGCCCGGATCTCCAGGGTGCCGCCCGCGCCGCCGGAGGAGATCCGCGCGGTGACGCTCTTGGCGTTGGAAAGGGCGTACGGCGTGAAGGAGATCCAGTCGCCGTCGTTGATGTCACCGACCGTGCGGCCGCCGTGCGCGGTCTCCTTGCTGATCACGCTGACGCCGGAGCTGTCGCCGAAGTGCTCGGCCTGCCGGTGCTTCGGCTGGGTGACGTGCTGGTCGTGGCTGGTCAGCGGGGCCTGGCCGCCGCCTCCGTTGTCGGTGTACTCGGCGTCGACGACCCCGAAGATGTTGGCGTCCTCGTCGTGGCCGCCGTCGGCGCTGGTCTGGAGGGTGCCGGAGCAGCCCTTGGCGGAGGTGAGCGGGTGGCCGTGGGTGTCGTGGCCGAGGATGAAGTTGACGGTGACCTTGGAGCAGTCGATGGTCTTGCCGTCCTCGGGATCGGTGACCTTCACCTTGAACGGAATGGCGTCACCGAAGCTGAAGAGCTGCCCGTCCTTCGGGGTCTCCAGGACGACGGTGGGCGCGGTGTTGCCGACGACGATCCGCACGCTGGCGCTGCCGGTGCGGCCGGAGGGGTCCTCGGCGGTCAGGGTGGCGGTGTAGGTCCCGTTGGCGCGGTAGCGGTGGGTGGGGTTGGCGGCGGTGGAGGTGGCGCCGTCCCCGAAGTCCCAGTGGTAGGTGAGGGCGTCGCCGTCCTGGTCGCTGGTGCCCGCGGAGGAGAAGCTCACCCGCAGCGGGGCCTGCCCGGAGGTGCGGTCGGCGCTGGCCTGGGCGACCGGGGAGTGGCCGTCGGTGGCGTTCTCGATGCGGTACAGGGCGGAGTTCTCGTCACCGCCGAACCAGGCGAGGCCGTAGTCGAGGACGTACAGCGCGCCGTCCGGGCCGAAGGCCATGTCCATCACCTGGGTGCCGGTCCACGGCACGTCGTTGATGGACCGCACGGTGCCGTCGGCGTCGCTGGAGATCCGCTTGATCCAGCGGCGACCGAACTCACCGGCGAAGAAGTCGCCGTCGTACGCCTCGGGGAACTTCACCGGCGAGTCCAGCGCGGGGTCGTAATGGTAGACCGGGCCGCCCATCGGCGACTCGGAGCCGCTGCCGAACTCGGGGACCGATCCGCCGTCGTACGGGATCCAGGCGGCCTGCGCCGGGGGCAGCTCGGTCAGGCCGGTGTTGTGCGGGGAGTTGTTGACCGGGGCGGCGCAGTCGAAGGACGCGCCGGAGGTGCCGGTGGCGAAGTCGTAGTCGACGTAGGCGTCGTTGTCGCCGGTGCAGTACGGCCAGCCGAAGTTGCCGGGGCCGGTGACGCGGGCGAACTCGACCTGCCCGGCGGGGCCGCGGTTCGGGTCGGCGGCGCCCGCGTCGGGGCCGTAGTCACCGACGTAGAGGATGCCGGTCGCCTTGTCGACGCTGAAGCGGAACGGGTTGCGGAAGCCCATGGCGTAGATCTCGGGCCGCGTCTTGTCGGTGCCGGGAGCGAAGAGGTTGCCCTCGGGGATGCCGTACGAGCCGTCGGCGTTGACCTTGATGCGGAGGATCTTGCCGCGCAGGTCGTTGGTGTTGCCGGAGCTGCGCTGGGCGTCGAAGGCCGGGTTGCGGTTGGCGCGCTCGTCGATGGGCGTGAAGCCGTCCGACTGGAACGGGTTGGAGTCGTCGCCGGTCGACAGGTAGAGGTTGCCCGCGGCGTCGAAGTCGATGTCGCCGCCGACGTGGCAGCAGATGCCGCGGCTGGCGGGGACGTCGAGGATCTTGGTCTCGCTGGCGTTGTCGAGGGTGCCGTCCTCGCGCAGGACGAAGCGGGAGAGCCGGTTGACGCCGTCGAAGGGGGCGAAGTCGGCGGCGGTGCCGGTCTCGGGGGCGTCGCCCGCGGGGGTGTTCAGCGGGGGCGCGTAGTAGAGGTAGATGAAACGGTTCTCTGAGAAGTTCGGGTCGACGCCGATGCCCTGGAGGCCCTCCTCGTCATGGGAGTAGACGTCGAGCTTCCCGGCGAGCTTGGTGTTGCCCGCGGCGTCGGTGAGGCGGAGTTCGCCGTCGCGGGAGGTGTGCAGGACCGAGCGGTCCGGGAGGACGGCGAGCGACATGGGCTCGCCGACCTCCGCCTCGCCCTTGGCGAGGGTGACCTGCTGGAAGTCCTCCGCGGCGGCGGGGACGTCGGCGGTGCCGGGGTCCGCGGCGGTGGCCTGCGGGGCGGCGAGGGTCAGGGACGCGCCTGCCAGCAGGGCGCCGCTGAGCAGGGCGACGGCTCTGCGCAGGAAGGGGTGTGGGGTGTGGGTGGCGGTGCCGGTGGTGCGGTCGTTCCCGTGCACGGGTGCCTCCAGGAAGGGGCCGGTTGTACGGGCGGGTGCGAGTGGTACGGCCGGTGCGTACGCCGGGGTGCGCCATCACCCCGGCGGGGGAGGAGGGGAGGGGTCAGTTGCCTCCGAACGCCGCGTCGAACGACGCCGTCGGCGGTTCGAAGTCGTACGCCTTGAGACGTTTCAGCGCCTCCGGGGCGCCTTGCAGGCGGTCCATGCCCGCGTCCTCCCACTCCACGGAGACGGGCCCCTGGTAGTCGATGGAGCGCAGCATCCGGAAGACGTCCTCCCAGGGGACGTCGCCGTGCCCGGCGGAGACGAAGTCCCAGCCGCGGCGCGGGTCGCCCCAGGGCAGGTGGGAGCCGAGGCGGCCGTTGCGGCCGTCGAGGCGCTTGCGGGCCTCCTTGCAGTCCACGTGGTAGATCCGGTCCCGGAAGTCCCACAGGAAGCCCACCGGGTCCAGGTCCTGCCACACGAAGTGGGAGGGGTCGAAGTTGAGGCCGAACGCCGGTCGGCGGTCGACCGCCTCCAGGGCGCGTACGGTCGTCCAGTAGTCGTAGGCGATCTCGCTCGGGTGGACCTCGTGCGCGAACCGCACGCCCTCGGCGTCGAAGACGTCCAGGATCGGGTTCCAGCGCGCGGCGAAGTCCTCGTAGCCGCGCTCGATCATGGACTCCGGGGCGGGCGGGAACATCGCGACCAGGTGCCAGATGGCGGAGCCGGTGAACCCGATGACGGTGTCCACGCCGAACGCGGCGGCGGCGCGGGCGGTGTCCGCGATCTCGGTGGCGGCCCGCCGCCGCACCCCCTCCGCCTCGCCGTCGCCCCAGATCCGGGCGGGCAGGATGGCCTGGTGGCGTTCGTCGATGATGGCGTCGCAGACGGCCTGGCCGACGAGGTGGTTGGAGATGGCCCAGCACTTCAGGCCGTACTTGTCGAGCAGCGCGCGCCGGGAGTCCAGGTACGCGGGGTCGGTGAGGGCCTTGTCGACCTCGAAGTGGTCGCCCCAACAGGCGAGTTCGAGGCCGTCGTAGCCGAAGTCGCGGGCGAGGCGGCAGACCTCTTCCAGCGGCAGGTCGGCCCACTGGCCGGTGAAGAGCGTGAAGTCGCGGGGCATCCGGGCGGTCCTCCTCAGACGACGGTTGAACGGCGGTCAGACGGTGGTCGGAGAGGTGGGGCGGCGGTCGTCGGACGACCGGAGGCGACGTACGGTCGACGGCCTCCCGTCGGCGGTACGACGTCCCGCGGTCCACGGCACCCCCACCGGTGAGCAGTTGACACGCGGGTGCTCAGGCGGCGACAGGCGTGTACACGCTGTTCTTCTCGGCGCTCTCCTCCACCGCCGCCAGCACCCGCTGCACCTGGAGCCCGTCCGCGAAGGACGGCTCGGGGCGGCGGCCCTCCGCGACGGCGTGCACCAGGTCGCGGGCCTGGTGGGCGAAGGTGTGCTCGTAGCCGAGGCCGTGGCCCGGCGGCCACCACGCCGCGAGGTAGGGGTGGTCGGGTTCGGTGACGAGGATGCGCCGGAAGCCGGAGTGGGTGTCCGGCTCGGTGGCGTCGTGGAACCAGAGTTCGTTGAGGCGCTCCAGGTCGAAGGCGAGGGAGCCGCGCTCCCCGTTGAGTTCCAGGCGCAGGGCGTTCTTGCGGCCGGTGGCGTACCGGGTGGCCTCGAAGGAGGCGAGGGCGCCGGAGGCGAAGCGGCCGGTGAACACGGCGGCGTCGTCGACGGTGACCTCCCCGGTGCCGTCGGCGGAGACCGCCGTCAGACCGCTGCTGGGTCCGCCGGGCAGCGGCCGGTGCCGTACGAACGTCTCGGTCAGCGCGGAGACCCCGGCCAGCGGCTCACCGGCGAGGTACTGCGCGAGGTCGACGATGTGCGCGCCGAGGTCACCGAGGGCGCCGGAGCCCGCGTGCTCCTTGCGCAGCCGCCAGGTGAGCGGGAACTGCGGGTCGGTCAGCCAGTCCTGGAGGTACGTCACGCGCACGTGCCGCAGCGTGCCGAGGCGGCCCTCGGTGATCATCCGGCGGGCCAGGGCGGTGGCGGGCACCCGGCGGTAGTTGAAGCCGACCATGGCGAGCTGGCCGCGGGCGTAGGCCGCGTCGGCCGCCGCGGACATGGCCTCGGCCTCCTCGACGGTGTTGGCGAGGGGCTTCTCGCACAGCACGTGCTTGCCCGCGGCCAGCGCGGCGAGCGCGATCTCGGCGTGGCTGTCGCCGGGGGTGCAGATGTCGACGAGGTCGATGTCGTCGCGGGCGACCAGGGCCCGCCAGTCGGTCTCGGCCGTCTCCCAGCCGTGCCGGTCGGCCGCGGCGCGCACCGCGGCGGCGTCGCGTCCGCAGATCGCGGTCATGACGGGCCGCCGGGGCAGGTCGAAGACATGGCCCACGGTGCGCCAGCCCTGGGAGTGGGCGGCGCCCATGAAGGCGTAGCCGACCATGCCGATGCGCAGGGGCGGCGGCGTCGGGGCCGCGCCCTCGTCGTCGGTCCCTTCGGGCTGCTGCGGCTGTCCCATTGGATGACTCCTCCTGGTCGTCGTGGCGCGGTGGGGGGTGGCGCCCGGCCCGCCGTCGGCGGCGGGCCGGGCCCGTGGTGCGGGACGCCTCACTCGAAGCCGGTGGACATGTACTGGCCGACGTTCTCCTTGTCGACGACGGCCGAGTAGAGCGTGATCGAGGCGGGGATCTCGAACTCGGCCATGCCGCCGACGCCCTTGCCCTGGCCGAGGGCGCGGGCCAGGTCGATGGCGGAGGCGGCCATGGTCGGCGGGTACAGGACGGTCGCCTTCAGGACGCTGTTGTCCGCCTCGATGGCCTGGAAGGCGGAGAGCGCGCCCGCGCCGCCGACCATCAGGAAGTCGTCGCGTCCGGCCTGTTCGATGGCGCGCAGGGCGCCCACGCCCTGGTCGTCGTCGTGGTTCCACAGGGCGTCGAAGTCGGACTGCGCCTGGAGGAGCTGGGCCATCTTGGCCTGCCCGGACTCCACGGTGAACTCGGCGGCCTGGCGGGCGACCTTCTTGATGTTGGGGTAGTTCTTCAGGGCGTCGTCGAAGCCCTGGGTGCGCTGCTGGGTGAGTTCCAGGTTGTCGAGCCCGGCGAGTTCGATGACGCGGGCGTTCGGCTTGTCCTTGAGCTTCTCGCCGATGTAGGTACCGGCGTTGAGGCCCATGCCGTAGTTGTCGCCGCCGATCCAGCAGCGGTACGCCTGCGGGCTGTTGAAGATCCGGTCGAGGTTGATCACGGGGATGCCCGCGCGCATCGCCTTCAGGCCGACCTGGGTGAGCGCCTTGCCGTCGGCGGGCAGGATGACCAGGACGTCGACCTTCTTGTTGATGAGGGTCTCGATCTGGCCGATCTGCTGGGCGGTGTCGTTGGAGCCCTCGGTGATCTCCAGGGTGACGTCGGAGTACTTCTTGGCGCGGTTCTTGGCGTTGTCGTTGATGGCGTTGAGCCAGCCGTGGTCGGCCTGGGGTCCGGCGAAGCCGATGGTGACGGCCTTGCCGGGCTTGTCGTCGGCGGCGGGCTGGTTGTTGTCGGCCTTGTCGCTGTCGTTGTCGCTGGACTCGTTGCTCGTGCAACCGGCGAGCAGGGCACCGGCCGAGACGGCGGCGGTCCCGAAGAGCAGTCCTCTGCGTGTGGGGAGCTGTGTCATGGCGGTGAACCCTTTCCTCAGGTCGTGCTCGCGGTACGGCGCTGGACCAGCACGGCGGCGACGATGATCGCGCCCTTGGCGATCTGCTGGACGTCGCTCTGCAGGTTGTTCAGGGCGAAGATGTTGGTGATGGTGGTGAAGATCAGGACGCCGAGCACGGAGCCGGTGATGGTGCCCCGGCCGCCGCTGAGCAGGGTGCCGCCGATGATCGCGGCGGCGATGGCGTCGAGTTCGTAGAGGTTTCCGTTGGTGTTCTGGCCGGAGCCGGACAGGATGATCAGCAGGAACGCGGCGATGCCGCAGCACAGTCCGGACAGCAGGTACAGGTACAGGCGCTGGCGGCGGACGTCGATCCCGGCGAGGCGGGCGGCCTCCGGGTTGCCGCCGACGGCGACGGTGCGGCGGCCGAAGGTGGTGCGGTTGAGCACCAGCCAGCCGACGATGGTCACGAACGCGAAGACGAGGACGAGCGGCGGGATGCCGAGCACGTAGGCGTCGCGTTCGCCGAGGTCGAGGACGCTGTCGACGGTGACGATCTGGGTGCGGCCGTCGGTGATCTGGAGGGCGAGGCCGCGGGCGGAGGCCAGCATGGCGAGGGTGGCGATGAACGGCACCATCCCGCCGTAGGCGATGAGCAGTCCGTTGACCAGGCCGCAGCCGACGCCGACGAGTACGGCGGTGAAGAGGATGCCGCCGAAGCCGTACTCCTGGGTGGCGACGGTGGTCGCCCACACCGAGGCGAGGGCGACGATCGCGCCCACCGAGAGGTCGATGCCGCCGGAGGTGATGACGAAGGTCATGCCGACGGTGACGACGCCGATGACGGACGCCTGGGTGAGGACGAGTTGCAGGTTGCGGGTGTCGAGGAACTCGTCGGGCTTGGTGACACCGCCGATCAGGACGAGGACGGCGAGGACGCCCAGCAGGCTGAGGGTGCGGACGTCGGCGCGGAACATCAGGCTGCGCCAGTCGGGGGTCCGGGGCGCCGACGGCACCTTGTCGGCGCTGTCCCGCGGCGGGGAGACGTGCTGCGTCATGACGCCGGGCTTCCTTCCATCACGAGGTCGAGTACGCGGTGTTCGTCGAGTTCACGGGCGGGCGCGGTGTGCACGACGCGGCCTTCGCGGAGCACCAGGACGCGGTCGGCGAGGCCGAGCACCTCGGGCACCTCGCTGGAGACGAGCAGCACCCCGAGGCCGTCGTCGGCGAGTCGGCGGACGACCGCGTACAACTCGGCGCGGGCGCCCACGTCGACGCCGCGGGTGGGTTCGTCGAGCAGCAGCACCCGGCAGCCGCGCAGCAGCCAGCGCGCGAGCACGGCCTTCTGCTGGTTGCCGCCGGACAGGGTGCGCACCGGCACGGACGGGTTGTCGGGCCGCAGCGACAACTGGCGGGTGGCGGCCCGCGCGGCGCCCAGTTCGGCGCCCCGGTCGATCCAGCCGCCGCGGGAGAAGCGGGACATGGAGGAGACGGACACGTTGCGGGTGACCGACTCCAGCATCAGCAGGGCCTGCGCCTTGCGTTCCTCGGGGGCGAGCCCGAGTCCGGCGCGCACGGCGGCCCGTACGCTGCCCGGCCGCAACGGCCTGCCGTCGACCAGCACCTCACCGGCGGACGGCTTGCGGGCGCCGTAGACGGTCTCCAGGATCTCGGACCGGCCCGAGCCGACCAGCCCGGCCAGCCCGACGATCTCCCCTGGGCGCACCTCCAGGTCCAGCGGCTCGAACTCGCCCTCCCTGGCCAGCCCGCGCACCTGGAGCAGGGGCGCGGCGGTGGGCGGCTTGGCGGGCCGGTCCGGGAAGACGTACTCGACGTTGCGGCCGGTCATCATGGCGACGACCTCGCGCGTCGGGGTGGACTTGGCGGGCAGTCCGCCCGCCACCGCCCGGCCGTCCTTCAGCACGGTGACCCGGTCCCCGATCCGGCGGATCTCCTCCAGGCGGTGCGAGATGTAGACGACGGCGACGCCGTCGGCGGTGAGGTCCCCGACGATGCGGAACAGGTTGTCGACCTCGTCGGGGTCGAGCGCCGCGGACGGCTCGTCCATCACGATCAGCCGTACGTCGTGGGAGAGCGCCCGCGCCATCGACACGATCTGCTGCTGCGCCGCCGACAACTCCCCCACCAGCCGCGCCGGATCGATCTCCGGGTGTCCGAGCCGCTTCAGCAGGGCGGCCGTCGAGGCGCGGGCGGTCCCGCGGCGTACGACGAATCCGGCGGTGGTGGGTTCGTGGCCGAGGTGGACGTTCTCGGCGACGGACAGGTGCTCCACCAGGTCGAGTTCCTGGTAGATGGTGGCGATGCCGAGGCGCATGGCGGCGATCGGGGAGCGCAGGGTGACGTCCTCGCCGCGCCAGCGGATGGTGCCGCCGTCGGGTTGGTGGGCGCCCGCGAGGACCTTGATCAGGGTGGACTTCCCGGCGCCGTTCTGGCCGAGCAGGCAGTGCACCTCACCGGCCTGGACGTCCAGGTCGACTCCGTCCAGGGCGCGGACTCCGGGGAACGACTTGGTGATGCCGGACATGCTGAGGAGGGGTGGTTCTGGTGCCATGTGGGTTCCCCTTGGCGGGCGTACGGGCCGGTTCAGGGCAGGGCGGAGCGAGGCGGGGCGGGGCGGGGTGACGCGGAGCGGATCAGGGCAGCGCGGGGTGCGGGCGGGGGTGGTGCCGGGTGCCTGACGAGCCGTGGTGCGGTGCGGTGGTGCGGTGCGGTGGGGCTACGGGTTCACGCCGGTGAGAACAGGTGGTCGCTGATGAGCCGGGCCGCGCCGATGACTCCGGCGGTGGGGCCCAACTCGCCTAGGACGATGGGGAGGTTGCCGGTCGCCAGGGGCAGCGACTGGCGGTAGACCTGGGTGCGGATCGCGGCGAGCAGGTTGTGGCCGAGGCCGGTCACCCCGCCGCCGATCACCACCAGGCCCGGGTTGAAGAAGCTGACCAGACCGGCGATGACCTTGCCGGTGTGGTTGCCGCCCTCGCGGATCAGGTCCAGGGCGGTGGCGTCGCCCGCGGCAGCGGCGGCGGCGACGTCGGCGGCGCTGAGGCCGCCGCCGGTCTCCAGCCGTGCGGCGAGTTCGGCCGAGTGGCCCTGCTGGGCCGCCTCCAGCGCGTCGCGGGCGAGCGCGGCGCCGCTGAAGTGGGCTTCCAGGCAGCCCCGGTTGCCACAGGCGCACGGGCGCCCGTCGGGTACGGCCTGGATGTGTCCGATGTCGCCCGCGCTGCCCGTCGTACCGCGGTAGACCTCACCGCCGACGACGATGCCGCAGCCGATACCGGTGCCGATCTTGACGCAGAGGAAGTCCCCCACGGTCCGGGCGACTCCGGCGTGCTGCTCCCCCATCGCCATGAGGTTCACGTCGTTGTCGACCATGACCGGGCAGCCGAGTTCCTGACTGAGCGCCTCCCGCACGGGGAAGCCGTCCCAGCCGGGCATGATCGGCGGTGCCACGGGGACGCCCTCGGGGAAGCGCACCGGGCCCGGGACGCCGATCCCGGCGCCGTCGAAGCCCTCCGCGAGCCCGGAGGCCCGCAGCTTGGCGGCCATCGCGAGGACCTGCTCGAAGACCGCGACCGGGCCCTCGCGCACCTCCATGGGCTGGGTGATGTGCCCCAGGATCTCCAGCTCGGCGTTGGTGACCGCGACGTCGATGGAGGTGGCGCCGATGTCGACGCCGAGGAACCGGAGGTTCGGGGCGAGCCGGATGTTGTGGGACCGGCGGCCACCGCGCGAGGCGGCGAGTCCGTCGGCGACCACGAGACCGGTCTCCAGCAGCCGGTCCACCTCCACCGCCAGCTTGGACCGGGACAGGTCGACCTGGTCGCCCAACTGGGCCCGGGAGTTGGGACCGCCGTCGCGCAGCAGCTTCAGCAGCCTGGCCTGGTGGGAGTTGGCGGGTCGTGCCGTCATGCGTCTCACGAACCCCTCCCCGCCTTGGTCGGCCAGTGCGCGCCGGTTTCCGGCCACCTGTGTGGCTTGCTTCGGTACGGAACGTAGCAGCGGCTGCCAAGAGTGGGAAGAAGTCGTGCACGAATTACTGACGACTTTTTCCACTCGCAGGACAAAGACGGGTGCCATATCGGCCTGAGCGGTGATGAGTCCGGCATTCGGCGGGGCCGCGTGGCGCGCTGGTGTCCCCCGTGGCGACGGCCGAGGATGGGCACGACGCCGGGCCGAGCGCGGTCCGGGCGACGGGAGAGGACGAGGACGAGCGCATGTTCTTAGTGACGGGTGCCACCGGGAACGTCGGCGGCGAGCTGGTACGGGCCCTCGCCGGGGCCGGTGAGCCGGTGCGCGCGCTGAGCCGCGCCGGGCGGTCGGAGGGGCTGCCGCCCGGCGTGGAGCCCGCGGCGGGCGACCTCAACGAGCCGGAGACGGTGCGGGCGGCGCTGGACGGCGTGACGGCGGTGTTCCTGATGCCCGGGTACGCCGGTCAGCGGCAGATCCTGGCGGACGCGCGGGCGGCGGGCGTACGGCGGGTCGTGCTGCTGTCCGGCCGGTCCGCGGGCACCGGCGACACGGCCAACGCGGTCGCCGGGTACATGATCGACGCGGAGGAGGCGGTACGGGAGTCAGGTCTCGCGTGGACCTGCGTACGGCCGACCAGCTTCATGTCCAACGCGCTGCAACTGGCGGACCAGCTCCGCGCGGGCGACAGCGTGCGGGTGCCGTTCCCGGACGCGGCGACGGCCGACATCGACCCGTACGACATCGCGCGGACCGTCATGGTCGCGCTGCGCTCGGGGGAGTTCGACGGCCGGGTCCTCGAAGTGACCGGTCCCGAGCCGCTGTTGCCCGCCGACCGGGTGCGCATCCTCGGCAAGGTGCTGGGCCGGGAGCTGCGGACCGTGGGGCTCACGCACGAGGAGGCGCGCGCCGAGCTGGAGGCGCGGATGCCGGTGCCGTACGTGGACGCCTTCTTCAGCTTCTACGTGGACGGCACGCTGGACGAGTCGGAGGTGCTGCCGACCGTCCAGGAGGTCACCGGCCGGGCGCCGCGCACCTTCGAGGAGTGGGCACGGACGCACGCGGCCGAGTTCTAGCGGGGCCCGTCAGGGTTCCTGGCGGGCGTGGTACGAGCGGCGGGTGTGCTCGGTGTGCTCGCGCATCAGCCGGGTGGCCCGCTGCTCGTCCCCGTCCTGGATGGCGTGGATCAGGTCCCGGTGCTCGACCCAGGACTGGTGGCCGCGCTGCCGGGCGACCGGCGTGTAGTACCAGCGCACCCGGCGGTCGACCTGGGCGGCGAGTTCGGCGAGGACGGCGTTCCCGGCCAGCTCCATGACCTTGGCGTGGAAGCGGGCGTTGAGCGCGACGGCGGCGTCCACGTCGTCGGCGGCGACGGCCTTCAGGCCCTCTTGGAGCAGCGCCTCCAGGGCGCCGACGCCGTCCTCGGTGGCGTTCGCGGCGGCGAGCCGGGCGGCCTCGGCCTCCAGCAGCGTACGGACCGTGAGGAGCTGGTCGGCCTCCTCCTCGGTGGGCTCGTGCACGAAGGCGCCCTGGGCGGGCCGCAGGTCGACCCAGCCCTCGGTGTTGAGGCGTTGCAGTGCCTCGCGCACCGGCTGGCGGGAGACCCCGAGGTGGCCCGCGAGTTCGCTCTCCACGAGGTGCTGGCCCGGCTGGAGGGCGCGGGTGGTGATGAGTTCGAGCAGCGCCTCGTAGACGCGGTCGCGCAGCGGTCCGGGCCGTTCGAGCCTGGGCACCGCCCCCTGCGGCAGTCCAGTCGACAACATCGGTCCCCCTCCTCGGCGGGCCTGCGCGGCGGGCGACGGGCCAGCGGCACGGTAGCCAGCATGGACAGTATCGATTGTCTTTCGTCTACAGTCTACGGTGCACGGACGCCAGCCCGAGGGGGAGTTGGGCGCGTCACACCGCCGGGCGGGACGGGTCGCCGCTACGGCCTCACGGGCACCGTACGACCTGTCCGGCGTACGACAGGTTGCCGCCGAAGCCGAACAGCAGTACCGGGTCGCCGCTGCTGACCGCGCCCTGTTCGACCAGCTTGGAGAAGGCGAGCGGGATGCTCGCGGCGGAGGTGTTGCCCGACTCGGTGACGTCGCGGGCGACCACGGCGTTGACGGCGCCGATCTTCTCGGCGAGCGGCTCGATGATGCGCAGGTTGGCCTGGTGCAGGACGACCGCGGCGAGGTCGGCGGGCGCGAGTCCGGCGCGCTCGCAGGCCCGCCGGGCGATCGGCGGGAGCTGGGTGGTCGCCCAGCGGTAGACGCTCTGGCCCTCCTGCGCGAACCGCGCCGGTACGCCCTCGATGCGCACCGCGTGCCCCATCTCCGGCACCGAGCCCCACAGCACCGGCCCGACGCCCGGCTCGCCGACGCCGGGCGACGCCTCGACGACGGCGGCGCCCGCGCCGTCCCCGACCAGCACGCACGTCGTGCGGTCGCTCCAGTCGGTGACGTCGGACATCTTGTCGGCGCCGATCACCAGCGCGCGGGTCGCGGCGCCCGCCCGTACGGCGTGGTCGGCGGTGGCGAGGGCGTGGGTGAACCCGGCGCAGACGACGTTGACGTCCATCGCGGCGGGCGAGGGCACGCCGAGCCGGGCGGCGACGCGGGCGGCCATGTTCGGGGAGCGGTCGACGGCGGTGGAGGTGGCGACCAGCACCAGGTCGATGTCGCCGGGGGTGAGCCCCGCCGTGGCCAGCGCCTTGGCGGCGGCGTGCGCGGCCAGCTCGTCGACGGGTTCGTCGGGTCCGGCGATGTGGCGCGTGCGGATGCCCACCCGGCTGGTGATCCACTCGTCACTGGTGTCGACCAGGCCCGCCAGGTCCTCGTTGGTGAGCACCTTGGCGGGCTGGTAGTGGCCGAGTGCGGCGATGCGTGAGCCGGTCATGGGTGGATCCCCCTCGTTGCCTTGGGTAGCGGGATTCACCAGTCTGATCAGTGACTCACGGGTAGCACGGCAGGCAAGGCGACAGGAATCCGGCACCGCAGTTGTCGGCTTCCCTCAGGCCGTCGGACGCCCGAACACCCACCGAACACCCGCCCCCGCCCGGCGCCCTCAGTCGTGGGGCACCAGGGCCACCGGGCACCTCACCTGGTGGATCAGGGCGTGGGCGACCGGGCCGGTGCGGGGGGTGGGCGGGGTGTGGTGGCGGCGCAGGCCGACGACCAGGAGGGAGGTGTTGGTCGCGGCGGGGACGAGGACGTGGGCGGGGCGGCCCTCGTGGCAGATTTCGAGGACGGGGACCTTGGGGAACTTCTCCCGCCAGGGCAACAGGAGTTCCGTCAGCTCGTGGGCCGCGGAGTCGCGCAGGCGGGCCTGGCGTTCGGCGGCGTCCGGGAGGGCGTGGGCGAACGGCAGGTGCCAGGCGTGCACGGCGCGCAGGGGCGCCCGGCGCAGGTCGGCGGCGCGGAAGGCGAAGGCGAGGACGTCGTCGCTGGGCTCGTCGACGTCGACGGCGACCGCCACCTCCCGGCAGGGCGTGCGCGCCGACGGGGTGCCGTCGGCTTCCGGCTGGTGCTCGTCCTCGGCCGTCGTGCCGTCCCGGACGAGGACGATCGGGCGCTCACTGCGCGCGACCGTGGCCAGCGCGACCGACCCGGACACGAAACCGCCGAGCCCGGTGGGCCCCTGGCTGCCGATGGCCAGGAGTTCGGCCCCCGCCGACTCGGCGAGCAGGGCGGGCACGGGCAGCCTGTTCACCTGCTCGGCGGTGATGGTCAACTGCGGGTACCGCTCCCCCACCCGGTCCAGGGCGGTGCGCAGCACGTGCCGGGCGTGGTGCTGCGGCGCCCGCAGTTCGGGCGGGGCCGACGCGGGGGCGCCCTCCGGGAGGCCCGCCTCCCAGGCGTGCACGAGCCGCAGGGGCAGTCCCCGGCGCAGCGCCTCCCGGGCCGCCCAGTCGGCGGCGGCGAAGCCTTCGCTGGAACCGTCCACACCGGCCACTACTGGCCTGATCATGACCGTCACCTCCCTGGTCATGCCGTGCGCGGGGCGGCCGGGCGGGGCCGGGCGCCGCGGAGACGGGAAGGGCCTCCGCTCCCCAGCGTGCGCAACGCGCGCCCCAGCGGCAAGGGCCGTCCGGCCCGGCCTCCCCGGCCCGAGGGGCCGCTCACGCCTCCTGCGGCACCACCGCCACCGGGCACGCCGCGTGGTGCAGCAGCGTGTGGGCGACCCGGCCGAGCTGGAGTCCGAAGTGGCCCTGGCGGCGCCGGGCTCCGACGACCACCAGGTCCGCGGCGGCGGAGTGCCGTACCAGGACCCGGCGCGCCTGGCCCTCCACCGTCGTACGCCGCACGGTGACGGCGGGGTGGGCGGCGAGCGGGTCGCGGAGGAGTTCCTCCAGTTGGGTGATGGCGCGGTCCTCGTGGTAGCGGGCGGGCTCCTCCGCGAGGACGGCGACGTCGGCGCTCTCGTGCGCGGGGCAGCGCCAGGCGCGGACCGCGTCGAGGGTGTCGCCGCGGACCTCGGCCTCGCGGACGGCGAACCGCGCGGCGGCGTCCCCGGTGCCCGGCTCCCCGGCGCCGAGCAGCACCCGCCCGTGGCCGCCGGTCAGGGCGGCCCGGTCGCCGCGCACGACGATCACCGGGCAGTGCGCGCGGGCGGCGACGGCCAGGCTCACCGACCCCAGCAGCAGCCCCTTCAGCTCACCGCGCCCCCGGTGCCCGGTGACCAGCGCGAACGCGTCGTCGGCGGCCCCCAGCAGCGCCTCCGCCGGGTCCTGGGCGTGCACGGCGGTGAACAGCTTCACGCCGGGCTCGCGGCGCCGGGCGCGTTCGGCCGCGGCGGCGACGACGTGCTCGGAGACCAGTCGCTCCGCGGGGCGCTTCGGGCCGCCGCCGAGCAGGGTGAGGCTCTCGTAGCGCTCCCACAGGGAGCCGTACACGAGCCGCAGGGGCACGCCGTGCCGGGCGGCCTCGTCGACGGCCCAGTCCACCGCCGCCAGCGAGCCGTCCGATCCGTCCACGCCCACGACCAGGGGCCGTTCCGTCGTCGTCATCGTTCCCACCGCCTCGTCCTCGGGCAGGGTGCAGGGGCCGTACGGGTCGATGCTCACGCTGGCACCGGCGGCGGCCGGAGGGCAGGGGCTGTCCGGGGTGCGGTGGGGTCCGTTCGGCCCCTGTCGGGGCGCGGGCGGTCGCCGCACGCTGGCCGTGGGGCCCGGAGTGAGGAGCGGGAGATGTCCGTCGGCCGGATCGTCGTCATCGGGGTCGGGAACGAGTTCCGCCACGACGACGGCGTGGGCTGGGCCGTGACGGCGCGGCTGGCCGAGCGTACCGCCGACCGGCCGCTGCCGCCGGGCACCGTCGTGGCGGACTGCGACGGCGACCCGGCGAGGCTGCTCGGCCTGTGGGAGGGCGCCGCCCTCGCGGTCGTCGTCGACGCCGCGCACGCCGAGCCGCCGCACCCCGGCCGCGTCCACCGGCTCACCCTGGACGGCACCGGCACGGCCCGCACCGCGACGACCAGCTCCCACGGTCTGGGCCTCGGGGACGCCGTGGAGCTGTCCCTCGTCCTGGACCGGCTGCCGCGCCGCCTGGTCGTGTACGCCGTCGAGGGCGCCGACCGGTCGCTGGGCCGGGGCCTGTCCGCGCCCGTCGCCGCCCGGGTGGACGCGCTGGCGAGGGCGGTGGAGGAGGACGTGCGCCGCAGCGGCCCTGACGGGCGGGAGGTGGACCATGACCACGCCGCTGAGTGAGCGCCGCCGCACCCAGTACATCGAGGTCCACGGCCGGGTCCAGGGCGTCGGCTTCCGGCCCTTCGTGCACCGCACGGCCACCGCGCTGGGCCTGGACGGCTGGGTGTGCAACGTGAACGGCCACGTCGAGCTGACCGTCACCGGCCGCCCGGACGCCCTGCGCGAACTGGTCGCACGGCTACGGGACCAGCCGCCGCCGCTGGCCGCCGTACGCCGCGTCGAGGTGACCGACGTGACCGACGCGCCCGGCGCGCCGCCCGCCCGCGCCGGATTCACCGTCGTGGCCAGCCAGGCCGACCCCTCCACCGCGCCCCGCGAGATCCCCCCGGACGCCGCGATCTGCGACGCGTGCCTCGCCGAGCTGTTCGACCCGGGCGACCGGCGGTACCGCTACCCGTTCGTCAACTGCACCGACTGCGGCCCGCGCGCCACCGTCATCGAGGACCTGCCGTACGACCGCGAGCGCACCACGATGCGTCGCTTCCCGCTCTGCCCCGACTGCGCGGCCGAGTACGCCGACCCGGCCGACCGGCGCTTCCACGCCGAGCCCCTCGCCTGCCCGGTCTGCGGCCCCCGGCTCGCCTGGGACGAACTGACCGGCGAGGACGCCCTCCGGGCGGCGGTGCGGGTCGTCGACGGCGGTGGCATCGTCGCCGTCAAGGGGCTCGGCGGTTACCAGCTCGTCTGCGACGCCACCGACGCCGAGGCGGTCGCGCGGCTCAGGCGGCGCAAGCGCAGGCCCGCGAAGCCGTTCGCCGTGATGGTGGGTGACCTGGTGGCGGTGCGTCGACTGGCGCGCACGGGCCGTACCGAGGAGGCCGTGCTCGGCTCGCCGCAGCGGCCGGTGGTCCTGCTCCCCGCCCGGCGCCGGGGCGAGCGGCTCGCGCCCGCGGTGCACCCCGGCACCGGGCGGCTGGGCCTCTTCCTGCCCACGACCGGGCTGCACCACCTGCTCCTGCGCGAACTGGCCCGGCCGCTCGTCGTCACCAGCGGCAACCTCGCCGACGAACCCCTCGCCACCGACGACGCCGCCGCCCGCCGGTCGCTGGGCGCGGTCGCGGACGGGTTCCTCACCCATGACCGGCCCATCCGGGCCCGCTACGACGACTCGGTCGTCCAGGTCGCCTGCGGCACCGTGCGCGTACTGCGCCGGGCGCGCGGGTACGCCCCGGCGCCGCTGGCGCTGCCGGTCGCCGCGCCCGTGCCGCTGGTGGGCGCGGGTGCCCAGCTCAAGCACACGTTCACGCTGGCCGAGGCGGGCCGGGCGCACCTGGGCCCGCACACCGGGGACCTCGCGGACGCGGCGACGTACGACGCCTTCGCGGCCTCCTACGCCGAGCTGACCCGGCTGACCGGCGTCGCTCCGCGCGTCGTCGCGCACGATCGGCACCCCGGCTACCTGTCCACCCAGTGGGCGCGCGGGGAGCGGCGGTTCGAGCGGTGCATCGCCGTCCAGCACCACCACGCGCACGTGGCCGCGGTCGCCGCCGAGCACGCGGTGACCGTGCCGTTCACCGGCGTCGCCTGCGACGGGCTCGGCCTCGGGGACGACGGCACGCTGTGGGGCGGCGAGGTACTGGTCGCGGATCTCGCGGGGTACCGCAGGGTGGGCCGCTTCGCGCGGGCGCCGCTGCCCGGCGGGGAGGCCGCGGTGCGGCACCCGTGGCGGATGGCGCTCGGCTATCTGCACGGCCTCGAACCACTGGGCGGACCCCGGCCGGGCCCCGCCCTCGTGCGGCTGTTCACGGACCGGCTCGACGCCCGGGAGGCGCGTTTCGTGCGGGCCATGGTGGAGCGCGGCGTCAACTGCCCGCCCGCGTCCAGCGCGGGACGGCTGTTCGACGCGGCGGCGAGCCTGC
The DNA here is from genome assembly GCF_042674625.1 of Streptomyces flavalbus. Lineage (NCBI taxonomy): Bacteria > Bacillati > Actinomycetota > Actinomycetes > Kitasatosporales > Streptomycetaceae > Streptomyces > Streptomyces flavalbus. The sequence continues at coordinate 6,693,263 of NZ_JBHTEB010000001.1, read as the reverse complement.
TCGGCCTCGGTGACACGGTGTCGTACGAGGGTCAGGCGGCCGTCGCCCTGGAGGGCGCGGCGGGCCCGCTGCGGCCGGGCGCGCTGCCGTGGCGGCTGGCGCGGGCGGCGGACGGGCTGTGGGTGTACGACCCGGCGCCGACGCTCACCGCGCTCCTCGAAGGGGTCGCCGCCGGGGTGCCGGTGCCCCGGCTGGCCGCCGCCTTCCACACCGCCGTCGCGGAGGCCACCGCGGCGCTCGTCGCCCGCGCCGTGGCGGACGGCGCCCCGACCACGGTGTGCCTGGGCGGTGGCTGCTTCCAGAACCTCCGTCTGCTCGGTGAGCTGACCGGGCTGCTGCGGGCGCGCGGGATGCGGGTGCTCACCGGCCGGGCGGTGCCGGTCAACGACGGCGGGATCAGCTACGGGCAGACGGCGGTCGCCGCCGCCGTACTGGAAGGAGAGGGGTGAGGGCGATGTGCCTGGGCATCCCCGGCCGGATCGTCGACGTCCGCGAGGAGGCGGGCCTGCGCACCGGCACGGTCGACTTCGGCGGGGTGCGCCGCGAGGTGTGTCTCGCCTACACCCCGGAGGCGGGGGTGGGCGCGTACGTCGTCGTCCACGTCGGGTTCGCCATCGCGCGGGTCGACGAGGCCGAGGCGGAGCGGACTCTTGAGGTGCTGCGGGCCATGGCGGACGCGGTGACCGGTGAGCTGGGCGAGCCGCTGCCGCGCCCGGGCGGGGCCGCGGGCTGACCGGGCCGCCGACGGGGCCGGTGGCGCGGATGGGGCCGATCGGCCCTGGTGGCGCGGGGGCGCGCGCGATGTACTTGAGGTGACGGGAAGGACCCGGCACAGACGCGGAGGAGCGGTCTTCCCCCGGCCGCGCACCGCGCAATTCGGATCCGCGAGAAGCGGGTGAGTCCTTCCCGTCGCCCATGCCCCCGTCCCCCTCCACCCGCGAGCCCCCGGCAGGGCCGAACGACCCGGGTTTCGGGCCGGGCGGCCCGTGGTGGGCGGCCGGTGCCCGGTCCGACGCTGGTACCAGCGGTCCCATGGCAGCCGCACGGTACGCGCACCCAGGGGAGGTCCGATGTCAGACCGTCGCACCGCCGCCGTACTGGACCGGGCCGGACTCGACGCCCTGGTCCGGGTGCTGCGCGCGCGGGGACACACGGTCGTCGGACCGACCGTGCGGGACGCCGCCGTCGTCCTCGCGGAGATCACCTCGGCGGACGAGCTGCCGTTCGGCTGGGGCACGGAGGTCGAGGCGGGCCGCTACCGGCTGGTGCCGCGGGCGGACGGCGCGGTCTTCGCGCACACGACGGGCCCGCAGTCGTGGAAGGCGTTCCTGCACCCCGAGCGGGAGAAGCTGTGGAGCGCCGACCGCACGGCGGCCGGGGAGCTGACGATCACCGAGGAGCGCCCGGCGCGGACGTCGTACGCCTTCCTCGGCGTGCGCCCCTGCGACCTGCGGGCGATCGCGGTCCAGGACCGGGTGCTGGCCGGGGGCCGCTACCCGGACCGCGGCTACGCGGCCCGGCGCGCCGGCGCGTTCCTGGTGGCCGCCGAGTGCACGGAGCCCGGCGCGACCTGCTTCTGCGTCTCCATGGGCACGGGCCCCGGCGCCGACGCGGGCTTCGACCTCGCGCTGACCGAACTGCTCGACGCGGCCGGTCACCGCTTCCTCGTCCGCGCCGGGAGCGACGCCGGGGAGGCGGTCCTCGCCGACGTCCCGCACCGCCCGGCCGACGAGGACACCCGCGCCGCCGCCCGGGACGCCGTGGCCGCGGCGCGGGAGCGGATGGGCCGGGCCATGCCGCCGGTCGACCTGCGCGCGCTGCTCGGCGACAGCCTGACCGCCGACCGCTGGGACGACCTCGCCGCCCGCTGTCTGACCTGCGGCAACTGCACCATGGTCTGCCCGACCTGCTTCTGCGTCACCACTGAGGAGGTCACCGACCTCAGCGGGACGCACGCCGAGCGGTGGCAGCGCTGGGACTCCTGCTTCGACCTCGACTTCAGCCGACTGCACGACGGTCCCGTGCGGTCCTCGGGCCGCAGCCGCTACCGGCAGTGGCTCACCCACAAGCTCGCCACCTGGTACGAGCAGTTCGGCAGCTCCGGCTGTGTGGGCTGCGGGCGCTGCGTCGCCTGGTGCCCGGTCGGCATCGACCTCACCGAGGAGGCCGCGGCGCTGTGCGAGGAGCGCACCGCCCGGTCCCGGACCGAGACCCTTGAGGAGTCGCCACGATGACCGCCACCACCCTCGCCGCCGCCCTCCAGGCCGAGCATCGCGCCCGGCTGACGGAGACCGCGCGCGAGGTCTCCTTCGAGTCGGGCGCCCGGCTGTTCGAGGAGGGGCAGCGCGCCGACCGGTTCTGGATCGTCCGCACCGGCACCGTCGACCTGGACCTGTCCGTGCCGGGTCGCCGCCCCGTCGTCATCGAGTCGCTGGGCCACGGTGAACTCGTCGGCTGGTCCTGGCACTTCCCGCCGTACTGGTGGCAGCTCGGCGCGGAGGCGCAGAGCCCGGTGCGGGCCTGGGAGTTCGACGCGGAGACGGTACGGGGGATGTGCGCGCGAGACGCCGAGTTCGGCCGCGCGGTCGCGACCTGGGTCGGCCGGGTGGTCACCGACCGGCTGCACGCCTCCCGGCTCCGGCTGCTCGACCTGTACGCCCCGCACGCGAGCCGGAGCCGGTCATGACCGGCGCCCCGCTGCCCTACCGGGTGACCGCGGTACGACGGGAGACGCCCGACACGGTCAGCGTCACGCTGGTCCCGGCGGGCGCGGCGGTGCTGGCGCCGTTCGCGCCGGGCCAGTTCGCGATGGTGTACGCCTTCGGGGTGGGCGAGATCCCGGTGTCGGTGTCCCGCGTCGACCGCAACGAGCTGACGTACACCGTCCGCCTGGTCGGCGCGGTGTCGGCGGCGCTGTGCGGGGTGCGGACCGGTGACCTGATCGGACTGCGCGGCCCCTTCGGCACCGGCTGGGACCTGCGCCGGGCCCGCGGCCGGGACGTCCTGGTCGTCGCGGGCGGCATCGGCCTCGCCCCGCTGCGGCCCCTGCTGACCGCCGCGCTCGCCACCCCGCGCGACTTCGGGCGGCTGAACCTGCTGGTCGGCGCCCGCACCGCCCACGACCTGCCGTACGCCCGCCAGTTGCGGGCCTGGACCGCCGCGCGCAGCCCGCTGCGGTGCGCGGTCACCGTGGACCGCCCCGCCCCCGGCTGGCCCGGCCGGACCGGGTTCGTCACCGAGCTGGTCGGCGAGGCGCAGTTCACACCAGCGAACACCACGGCGTACGTGTGCGGCCCCGAGGCGATGATCCGGGCGACCGCGCGGGCGCTGGACGGTCTCGGGGTGCCCGCCGACCAGATCCGGGTCTCGCTGGAACGGAACATGCGCTGTGCCACGGGGCACTGCGGCCACTGCCAGCTCGGCGGTGCGCTGCTCTGCCAGGACGGCCCGGTGATCGGCTGGGACCGGGCCGCCGACCTGCTGTCCGTGCGGGAGTTGTGACCCCGCGCCGCTGAGGGAGGTGCGCGACCGTGACCGTCCCCACACTCGCCGTGTTCAAGCTGGCGTCCTGCGACGGCTGCCAGCTCACCCTCCTGGACTGCGAGGACGAGCTGCTCGCCCTCGCGGGCCGGGTACGGATCGCGCACTTCCTGGAGGCGTCCAGCGCGGTGGCGGAGGGCCCTTACGACCTCGGGCTCGTGGAGGGCTCCGTCACCACCGCGGCGGACGCCGAGCGGGTGCGGGAGATCCGCGCCCAGTGCCGGGTGCTGGTGACGATCGGCGCCTGCGCGACCGCGGGCGGCATCCAGGCGCTGCGCAACTTCGCCGACGTCGCGGAGTTCGCGCGCGCCGTGTACGCGCGGCCCGACTACCTCGACACCCTCGCCGACTCCACCCCCGTCTCCGCCCACGTCGACGTGGACTTCGAACTGCGCGGCTGCCCCATCGACCGCGGCCAGTTGCTGGAGGTCGTCACCGCGTTCCTCGCCGGACGCAAGCCCGACGTGCCGAACCACAGCGTGTGCTTCGCCTGCAAGCGACGCGGGGTCGTCTGCGTCACCGTCGCCCGGGGCGTCCCCTGCCTGGGCCCGGTCACGCACGCCGGGTGCGGGGCGATCTGCCCGGCGTACGGCCGCGGCTGCTACGGCTGCTTCGGCCCGTCCGGGTCCGCGAACCTGCGCGCCCTGCTGCCGCTGCTGCGCCGCGACGGCCTCGGTGACCGCGATGTCGAACGGCTGCTGCGCACCTTCAACACCGCCGCGTTCGACCGGCTCCGCGAGGAAGGGGAGGACAACGGACGCGAGGAGGCACGGACATGACCCACCGAGGCTCCCGGGTGCTGCGCGTCGGCTCGCTGGCCCGCGTGGAGGGCGAGGGCACCCTCGTGCTGCGGGTGGCGGACGGCCGCGTCGAGGAGGCGTCGCTGAGCATCTACGAACCGCCCCGGTTCTTCGAGGCGTTCCTGCGCGGCCGGGCGCACACCGAGCCGCCCGACATCACCGCCCGGGTGTGCGGGATCTGCCCGGTGGCGTACCAGATGAGCGCCTGTCAGGCGATCGAGGACGCCTGCGGGGTCACCGTGGAGCGGCCGGTGCGGGAGCTGCGGCGGCTGCTGTACTGCGGTGAGTGGATCGAGAGCCACGCCCTGCACATCCATCTGCTGCACGCCCCGGACTTCCTCGGCTGTGCCAGCGCGATCGAGCTGGCACGCGCCGAGCGGGCCGCCGTGGAGCGGGGGCTGCGGCTGAAGCAGGCGGGCAACGCGCTCATGGAGCTGCTCGGCGGCCGGGCCGTGCACCCGGTCAACGTGCGCCTCGGCGGCTTCCACCGGGTGCCGACCCGGGCCGAACTGCGTCCACTGGCGGAGCGGTTGCGGCGGGCCGCCGACGACGCCTGGGACACCGTGCGCTGGGTGGCGGGCTTCGACTTCCCCGACGCGGCCACCGACGCCGACTTCCTGGCGCTGGCGGCGCCGGACTCGTACGCCGTCGAGCGGGGCACGCCGACGGTGCTGCGCGCGGACGGGGTACGGGGCGGCTTCCCGCTCTCCGCGTTCCTGGACCACGTCCGTGAGGAGCAGGTGCCGCGCTCCACCGCGCTGCACTCGCGGCTCGACGGGCGCCGCCACCTCACCGGGCCGCTCGCCCGGTACGCGGTCAGCGGTCCCGCGCTGTCGGCCACCGCCCTGGAGGCGGCCCGGGCGGCGGGGCTGGGCGATCCGCGGGAGGGCGCGGTGTGCCGCAACCCGTACCGGTCGGTCCTGGTGCGGGCCGTGGAGGTGGTGTACGCGGTGGACGAGGCGCTGCGCCTGATCGCCGGGTACGAGCCCCCGGCCCGGCCCTGGGTCGAGGTGCCGCCGGTCGCCGGGACCGGGCACGGCGCGACCGAGGCGCCGCGTGGTGTCCTGTACCACCGCTACCGGCTGGACGGCGACGGCACCGTCACGGACGCCCGGATCGTGCCGCCGACGGCGCAGAACCAGGGCGCCATCGAGGCCGACCTGGTGCGGGTGGCGCGGGCGGCGGTGGCGCGGGGCGGCGTGAGCGACGCGGAGCTGGCGCGGCTGTGTGAGCGGGCGGTGCGCAACCACGATCCGTGCATCTCCTGCGCCACCCACTTCCTGGACCTGACCGTCGTCGACGGGGAGACGGGGAGATGACGTGGGGTGAAGTACCTCGACGAGTACCGTGACCCGGCCGTCGCCCGGCGGCTGCTGGCGGAGCTGCGCGCCACCGCGACCCGGCCGTGGCGGATCATGGAGGTGTGCGGCGGGCAGACCCACACCCTGGTCCGGCAGGGCATCGACGAGCTGCTGCCCGCCGGGATGCGGATGATCCACGGCCCCGGCTGCCCGGTGTGCGTGACCCCGCTGGAGACCCTGGACCGGGCGATGGCCATCGCGGCGCGGCCCGAGGTGGTCCTGACCAGCTTCGGGGACATGCTGCGGGTGCCGGGCACCGGGACCGACCTGCTGTCGCTGCGGGCGCGCGGCGCCGACGTGCGGGTGGTGTACACGCCGATGGACGCGGTCCGCCTCGCCGCCGCCCGGCCGGACCGCGAGGTGGTGTTCCTGGCGGTCGGCTTCGAGACGACCGCGCCCGCCAACGCGATGGCGGTCCTGCACGCCGCCCGCCTCGGCCTCACCAACTTCTCCCTGCTGGTCAGCCACGTGCTGGTGCCGCCCGCGATGACGGCGCTGCTCGACGACCCCGACTGCGAGGTGCGGGCGTTCCTCGCGGCGGGGCACGTGTGCGCGGTGATGGGCTGGCGGGAGTACGAGCCGATCGCCGCCCGGTACCGGGTGCCGATCGTGGTCACCGGGTTCGAGCCGCTGGACCTGCTGGAGGGCATCCTGATGGCCGTCCGGCAACTGGAGTCGGGCCGCCACGAGGTGGAGAACCAGTACGTGCGGGCCGTGCGCCGGTCCGGCAACACCGCGGCGCGGGACGCCGTCTCCACCGTCTTCCAGGTCACCGACCGGGCCTGGCGCGGGCTGGGCGAGCTGCCCGGCAGCGGGCTCGCGCTGCGCCCGGCCTACGCCCGCTTCGACGCCGCCCGCCGCTTCGCCGTGGACGGGCTGCGCCCGGCGGAGGACCCGCAGTGCATCGCCGGTGCGGTGCTCACCGGGGCCCGGCTGCCGACCGACTGCCCGGCGTACGGCACCCGGTGCACGCCCCGTCATCCCCTCGGCGCGCCGATGGTGTCGGCCGAGGGCACCTGTGCCGCCTTCCACGCGGCCGGACGTCTGAGGGAGGTGCCGTCGCCATGACCGCCGTATGCCCGACCCCGCACCACGAGGACGACGTCGTGCTGCTCGGCCACGGCGCCGGGGGGCGACTGACCGCGGAGCTGCTGGAGAGCCTGGTCCTGCCCGCGCTGGACGGGCAGGGCGGGCCGCTGGAGGACGCGGCGCTGCTGCCCGGCCATCCCGACCTGGTGGTCAGCACGGACAGCTTCGTGGTCAGCCCCCTGTTCTTCCCCGGCGGCGACATCGGCGGCCTCGCGGTGCACGGCACGGTGAACGACGTCGCCATGCGCGGGGCCCGGCCGCTCGCGCTGACGGTGGCGCTGATCGTGGAGGAGGGGCTGCCGCTGCCCGAACTGCGCCGGGTGGTGCGGTCGCTGGGCGCGGCGGCACGGGCGGCGGAGGTGCCGGTGATCACCGGGGACACCAAGGTGGTGGGGCGCGGCGCGGTGGACCGGGTCTTCGTCAACACCACCGGCGTCGGCCAGCGGCACCCGGGTCTGCGGCCGTCGGCGGCGCTGGCCCGGCCGGGGGACGCGGTGCTGCTGTCCGGCCCGATCGGGCTGCACGGCACCACGGTGCTGTCGACGCGCGAGGGCCTCGGCTTCGAGAGCGACATCGCCTCGGACAGCCGCCCCCTGCACCGCCTGGTGGCCGCCCTCGCCCCCCTCGGGGAACAGGTGCACACCCTGCGCGACCCCACCCGGGGCGGCCTGGCCGCCGCGCTCAACGAGATCGCCCGGGACTCCCGCGTCGCGATCGACCTCGACGAGGACGCCATCCCGGTCCCGGACGCGGTCCGCTCGGCCTGCGACCTGCTCGGCCTCGACCCGCTCGTCGTCGCCAACGAGGGCTGCATGGTGGCGTTCGTGGCCCCCGCCGCGGCGGACACCGCCCTGACCGCACTGCGCGCACGGCCCGAGGGCCGCGACGCGGTCCGCATCGGCGAGGTGGTGCCGGGCGGCCCGGAGGGCCGGGTCACCCTGCGCACCCTGGTGGGCGCGCGGCGCGTGGTGGACATGCCGCTCGGGGAACTGCTGCCACGGATCTGCTGAAGGGCGGTTGACGGGACGTCACCCGGGTCGCCCGCTCGATCGACGGCTGTCCGAAGCCTTGCTGCGGCTACTTCCATACTGTAGACAATATTTCGTCGACATCACTCTTCCGGTCTCGGCCACGACCACCTCCGCGGTATCCCTCAAACCGAACGGAGCGTTTCCGTGAAAGTCGCAGTCCTCGGCGCCGGTGCGATCGGCGCCTACGTCGGTGCCGCGCTGGAACGCGCCGGTGCCGATGTGCACCTCATCGCCCGTGGACCGCATCTGGCGGCCATGAGGCGGCACGGAGTCCGGGTGCTCAGCCCCCGCGGAGACTTCACCGCGCACCCCAGCGCCACCGACGACCCGGCCGAGGTCGGCCCGGTCGACTACGTCCTGCTCGGCCTGAAGGCCCACTCGTACGCGGCGTGCGGGCCGCTGATCGAGCCCCTGCTGCATGACTCCACCGCGGTGATCGCCGCGCAGAACGGCATCCCCTGGTGGTACTTCCACCGGCACGGCGGCCCCCACGACGGCCACCGCGTCGAGAGCGTGGACCCCGGCGGCGCGGTGAGCGCCGTCCTCGCGCCCGAACGCGCCATCGGCTGCGTCGTCTACGCCGCCACCGAACTCCAGGCGCCCGGTGTCGTACGGCACCTGGAAGGCACCCGGTTCTCGCTCGGTGAGCCCGACCGCAGCGTCTCCCCGCGCTGTCTGGCGTTCAGCGAGGCGATGCGGGCGGGCGGGCTGAAGTGCCCGGTGGAGCCGGACCTGCGCAACGACATCTGGGTCAAGCTGCTCGGCAACATCTCCTTCAACCCGATCAGCGCGCTGGCCCGCGCCACCATGCGGCAGATGTGCCTGCACGGCGGCACCCGCAAGGTCATCGAGACCATGATGGCCGAGACCCTCGCCGTCGCCGAGGCGCTCGGCTGCGAGGTCGGCGTCTCCATCGAACGCCGTCTCGCGGGCGCCGAACGGGTCGGGGACCACCGCACCTCCACGCTCCAGGACCTGGAGCGCGGCAAGCCGCTCGAACTCGACGTGCTGCTCGCCGCGGTCGTCGAGCTGGCGGAGATCACCGGCGTGGAGGTGCCCACCCTGCGCACCGTGCACGCCCTCTCGGACCTGCTCGCCCTGAGGAGCGCCGCATGAGGAAGCGTCGACCGACGAACTACACCCGGCTCACCCACCCCCTCGTCCGGGACTCCCGCGAGGAGCCCTTCCGGCGGGCGAGCTGGGACGAGGCCCTCGACCGCGCGGCCCGCGGGCTCGCACGCAACCGCGGCGCCTTCGGGATGTTCTCCTGCGCCCGCGCCACCAACGAGACGAACTACGTCGCCCAGAAGTTCGCCCGCGTCGTGATGGGCACCCACAACGTCGACTCCTGCAACCGCACCTGCCACGCCCCGAGCGTCGCCGGTCTCAGCGCCGCCTTCGGATCGGGCGGCGGGACGTCGTCGTACGAGGAGATCGAGCACACCGACGTCATCGTGATGTGGGGCTCCAACGCCCGCTTCGCGCACCCGATCTTCTTCCAGCACGTGCTGAAGGGCATCCGGGGCGGCGCCCGGATGTACGCCGTCGACCCGCGGCGGACGTCCACCGCCGAGTGGGCGGAGAGCTGGCTCGGGCTGAACGTCGGCACCGACATCCCGATGGCGCACGCGATCGGGCGGGAGATCATCCACGCGGCCTGGCCAACGAGGCGTTCGTCAAGCGGGCGACCAGCGGCTTCGAGGAGTACCGGGAACTGGTCGAACCGTGGACGCCGTCCCTCGCCGAGAAGGTGACCGGCGTGCCCGCCGCCGCCATCCGCGAGCTGGCGCACGCCTACGCCCGCGCGGAACGCGCCCAGTTGTGCTGGACCCTCGGCATCACCGAACACCACAACGGCACCGACAACGTCCGCGCGCTGATCAACCTCTCCCTGCTCACCGGCCACGTCGGCCGCTACGGCAGCGGGCTCCAGCCGCTGCGCGGCCAGAACAACGTGCAGGGCGGCGGCGACATGGGCGCCATCCCCAACCGGCTGCCCGGCTTCCAGGACATCCTGGACGCGGACGTCCGGCGGAAGTTCGAGTCCGCCTGGGACACCGTCATCCAGCCGCACTACGGGCTGAACCTGACGGACATGTTCGAGGCGATGGAGGACGGCTCGCTGCGGGCGGTGTACTGCATCGGTGAGAACCCGGCGCAGTCCGAGGCCGACAGCGAGCAGGCGGTACGGCGGCTCGGCGCCCTGGACTTCCTCGTCGTCCAGGACATCTTCCTCACGAGGACCGCACAGCTCGCCGACGTGGTGCTGCCCGCCACCGCGGGCTGGGCGGAGACCGACGGTACGACCACCAACAGCGAGCGGCGCGTGCAGCGGGTGCGGCGCGCGGTGACCCCGCCCGGCGAGGCGCGGGAGGACATCGACATCCTCTGCGACCTCGCCGCCCGCCTGGGCCACGACTGGAAGTACGCCGACGCCGAGACGGTCTGGAACGAGCTGCGCTCGGTGTCCCCGGACCACTACGGGATGACGTACGAGCGGCTGGCGGAGCACCAGGGCATCCAGTGGCCGTGCCCGAGCACCGAACGGCTCGAACCGCCCTACCTGCACGGCCGGTTGTGGGAGGCGGAGCCGGAGCGGCGGGGCAGGCCCGCGCCGTTCGGACTGGTCCGGCACGACCCGCCGGTGGACCTCACCGACGAGGAGTACCCGATCCGGCTGACCACGGGGCGCCGTCTCGACTCGTACAACACCGGTGTGCAGAGCGGCAGTTACGCCTCGCCGCTGCGGCGCGGGGAGTACGTCGAGCTGTGCCCGGAGGACGCCGAGCGGTACGGCGTCGCGTCGGGGAGGAGGTGCGGGTGGCCTCGCGGCGCGGGGCGGTGGTGGCGCCGGTGTGGGTCGACACCGCGCTGCGGCCCGGGCTCGCCTTCATGACCATGCACTTCCCGGACGAGGTGGACACCAACGCGCTGACGATCGAGGCGAACTGCCCGATCGCGGGCACGGCGGAGTTCAAGGCGTCCGCGATCCGGATCGAGAAGCTGCCCTTCGCGACCATCATGAGGTGACGTCAAGTGGACCTGCACTTCGGTGACAGCGAGCCGACCGACGAGGAGCGGGCGGCCGTCGACGCCCTGCTCGGCCCGCCCGGCTCCTCCTGGGAGGGCGCCGCCCGCGACGCCATGCGGACGGACGACCTGAGGTGGGCACGCGGCGGGCGGGCCGCCCGGGACCGCCGCGACCTGCTGTTGCCGGGGCTGCACGCGATCAACGACCGGATCGGCTGGATCAGCGAGGGCGCCCTGGACTACCTGTGCCGGAGGCTGACCGTGCCCCCGGCGGAGGCGTACGGCGTCGCCACCTTCTACGCCATGTTCTCCGTCCGGCCCCGGCCCGCGACCGTCCTCCAGGTCTGCACCGACCTGGCGTGCGCGGCGGCGGGCGCCGAGGAGCTGTGCGCCGGGGTCACCTCCCGCCTCGGCCCCGGCAGCGGGGTGCACGTCGAGCGCGCCCCCTGCCTGGGCCTGTGCGAACGCGCCCCGGCCACCCTCGCGGTCCGCGCGGGCGACCCGGTGCGTACGGCGGTGACGGCACCGGCGACGGTGGAGGGCGCCGAACTCGCCGCGACCGCCCCGGACTCAGCGCCCCCGGAACCGGCGGCGGCGCTGGCCGTACCGCAGGCCGGGGACCCGGCGCTGACGCTCCTGGCCCGCGTCGGCGCGGTCGACCCGGCGTCGCTGGACGACTACCGCGCCCACGGCGGGTACGCCGCGCTGCGCCGGGCGTTCGAGCTGGGCCCGGCCGGGGTGATCCGGGAGGTCTCCGACGCCGGGCTGGTCGGCCGGGGCGGCGCCGCCTTCCCCACCGGCCGCAAGTGGCAGGCCACCGCGTCCCAGCCGGACCACCCGCACTACCTGGTCTGCAACGCCGACGAGTCGGAGCCCGGCACCTTCAAGGACCGCGTGCTCATGGAGGGCGACCCGTACGCGCTGGTGGAGGCGATGACGATCGCCGGGTACGCGGTCGGCGCGCACCAGGGCTACCTGTACCTGCGCGGCGAGTACCCGCGAGCGGTCCACCGGATGCGGCACGCCGTCGACCAGGCACGCGCGCGGGGGCTGCTCGGTGCCGACGTCCTCGGCCAGGGCTACGCCTTCGACATCGAGATCCGGCGCGGCGCGGGCGCCTACGTCTGCGGCGAGGAGACCGCGCTGTTCAACTCCATCGAGGGCTACCGCGGCGAGCCGCGCTCCAAGCCGCCGTTCCCGGTGGAGAAGGGCCTGTTCGGCAAGCCGACGGCGGCGAACAACGTCGAGACCCTCGTCAACGTGCTGCCGGTCCTGACCCGGGGCGCCGCGGCGTACGCGGCGGTCGGCACCTCCCTGTCCACCGGGCCCAAGCTGTTCTGCGTCTCCGGCAGCGTGGCCAGGCCCGGCGTCTACGAGCTGCCGTTCGGCGCCACGCTGGGCGAGCTGCTGACGCTGGCCGGGGTGCGCGACGGGCTGCGCGCGGTGCTGCTCGGCGGCGCGGCGGGCGGCTTCGTCCGCGCCGACGAACTGGACATCCCGCTCACCTTCGAAGGCACCCGGGACGCGGGCACCACCCTCGGCTCCGGTGTCGTCATGGCGTTCGACGACACCGTGCCGCTGCCCCGGCTGCTGCTGCGCGTCGCGGAGTTCTTCCGCGACGAGTCGTGCGGCCAGTGCGTGCCCTGCCGGGTGGGCACCGTCCGCCAGGAGGAGGCGCTGCGCCGGATCGCCGACCGTACGGGAGCGGCGGCCTCCGATGACATCGCGCTGCTCAGGGAGGTCGGCCGCGCCCTGCGGGACGCCTCGATCTGCGGTCTGGGGCAGACCGCGTGGAACGCCGTGGAATCCGCCATCGACCGTCTGGGGGCGTACGAATGACCGTGACACCGCTGGGGATTCCCCGCCGTCTGCTGGAGTTCACGATCGACGGCGAGGAGGTCAGGGCGCCGGAGGGCGCGACGGTCCTCGACGCCTGCCGGGCGGCGGGCAAGGAGGTGCCGACGCTCTGCCAGGGCGACACGCTCACCCCGAAGAACGCCTGCCGGGTCTGCGTCGTCGGGGTCGAGGGCGCCCGCACCCTGGTCCCGGCCTGTTCCCGGAGGGCGGAGCCGGGCATGGTGGTGCGCACGGACACCGAGCGCGCCCGGCACAGCCGCAAGATCGTCCTGGAGCTGCTCGCGTCCTCGGTGGACCTGTCGACGACGCCGGAGGTCGCCGGATGGCTCAAGGAGTACGAGGCGAAGCCGGACCGGTTCGGCCCGGACGCGGCCCGCCTCAACGACGGCCCGCAGATCGACAACGACCTGTACGTGCGGGACTACGACAAGTGCGTCCTCTGCTACAAGTGCGTGGACGCCTGCGGCGACCAGTGGCAGAACACCTTCGCCATCTCGGTCGCGGGCCGCGGCTTCGACGCCCGGATCGCGGTGGAGCACGACGCCCCGCTGACCGACTCGGCGTGCGTGTACTGCGGCAACTGCATCGAGGTGTGCCCGACGGGCGCGCTGTCGTTCAGGTCGGAGTTCGACATGCGGGCGGCGGGTACGTGGGACGAGTCGAAGCAGACGGAGACGACGACGGTGTGCGCGTACTGCGGCGTGGGCTGCAACCTCACGCTGCACGTGCAGGACAACGAGATCGTCAAGGTCACCTCGCCGCACGACAACCCCGTGACCCATGGCAATCTCTGCATCAAGGGCCGCTTCGGCTACCAGCACGTGCAGAACCGGGACCGATAACGCCGATGACACCGATGGGGCTGATGGGGACATGGGACGAGTCACGGAACGACGCAAGGTGATCCGGATCCGGGACGGCGCGGTCTCCGCCCGCCCGGACACCCTCGTCGCCGAGGAGCCCCTGGAGATCCGGCTGAACGGCAGGCCCCTCGCCATCACCATGCGCACCCCGGGCGACGACTTCGCGCTCGCGGCCGGGTTCCTGGTGAGCGAGGGCGTGCTGGCGTACGCGTCCGACCTGCGGAACATCGTGTACTGCGCGGGGGCGACGGCCGACGGTGCGAACACGTACAACGTGGTGGACGTGACGACCGCGCCCGGCGTCGAGATCCCCGACCTGACCCTGGAGCGGAACGTCTACACGACGTCGTCGTGCGGGCTGTGCGGCAAGGCCAGTCTGGACGCGGTGCGGACCACCGCGCGCTGGCCCATCGCCGACACTCCCCCGGTGCGGCTGGAGCCCGAGCTGCTCGCCAGCCTCCCCGACCGGCTGCGCGCCGCCCAGCGGGTCTTCGACCGCACCGGGGGCCTGCACGCGGCGGCGCTGTTCACCGAGGACGGCGAGCTGGTCGACGTACGCGAGGACGTGGGGCGGCACAACGCGGTGGACAAGCTGGTCGGGCGGGCCCTGAAGGACGGCGGGCTGCCGCTGTCGCGGACGGTGCTGCTGGTCTCGGGGCGGGCCTCGTTCGAGCTGGCGCAGAAGGCGGTGATGGCCGGTATCCCGATGCTGGCGGCGGTGTCGGCGCCGTCGTCGCTGGCGGTGGACCTGGCGGCGGAGACCGGGCTGACCCTGGTGGGGTTCCTGCGGGGCAGCTCCATGAACGTGTACGCGGGTGCGGACCGGCTCGCCCTGCGGGCCGCGGCCACCCAGGGCTGACGGCTGCCCGCGGCACGGCGGCGGGGCCCCGACCGGCGGGGAGCGCCCCCTGCGCCGCAGGGGTCCCGCCTCAGCCCGCGCTCAGGAGGCGTCCGCGATCCGGGCCAGCATCCCGGTGAACCGTTCCCGCTCGGCCGGGGTCAGGGGGCCGAGCAGCGCGTCGTTCGCCGCCCCGGCGGCGCGTTCGCAGCGCACCAGGAGACGGGCGCCCTCCGCGGTGAGGGAGACGGCGTTCTTGCGCCGGTCGCGGGGGTCGGGGGCGCGGACGGCGAGGCCCGCGGACTGCAGGTCGTCCAGGACGCCGACGAGGTCCTTGGCGTCGAGGCGGACCCGGCGGCCGAGGTCCGCCTGCGCGACGGGGGCGAGATCGCGCACGGCGAGCAGCACCACGTGGTGCCAGACCTTCAGCCCCTCGGCGGCCAGCGCGTCGGCCATCAGGGTGCGGCCCCGGGCGGCGGCCCGGGAGAGCAGCCAGCTCGGCAGCGCCCGTATCGCGGGCGGCGGGCCGTCGGACAGAGCTTCTGACATGGCAACACTCTAGGCCGAGATTCGTTGGACTTCCCTACGATTACCTGCTAATCGTTGGGACTCCCAACGAACCCCTGGAGGTGCGGTCGATGCGTCGCCCAGCCCTGAAGGGCAGGTCACACCGGCCGTCAAGCCGTCACGTCCGTCTCCGAGCCACTCTCACCGCGGCCGTCGTCACCGCCGCCGCGGGTCTCCTGCCGACCGCCGCCGAGGCCCGGCCGACCGCCGCCGAGGCGGCGCCCTTCGCCCATCAGGTCCTCTTCCGCGCCGACCGGGACCCCGGCGGCTACGCCTGCTTCCGCATCCCCGCGATCGTCCGCACCAACGACGGCACCCTGCTGGCCTTCGCCGAGGGACGGGTCCTCAACTGCGGTGACGCCACCGACATCGACATCGTCCTGAAGCGCTCCACCGACGGTGGGCGCACCTGGGGCCCCCTCCAGGTGATCAACGACGGCGGCGGCGACACCCACGGCAACCCGGCGCCGGTCGTGGACCGGAAGACCGGCCGCGTCCTGCTCGCCCAGACCTACAACACCGGCCGCCCGGACAGCGCGCACTGCGCCATCCCCTGTGACCGGGCGCCCTGGCTCCAGTACAGCGACGACGACGGCCGCACCTGGTCCA
Source organism: Streptomyces flavalbus (assembly GCF_042674625.1). Lineage (NCBI taxonomy): Bacteria > Bacillati > Actinomycetota > Actinomycetes > Kitasatosporales > Streptomycetaceae > Streptomyces > Streptomyces flavalbus. Next base: position 6,677,678 of record NZ_JBHTEB010000001.1, on the reverse strand, counting down.
GGCCGCGCGACCTGAGCGCCGAGCTGCTGCCCGCGCACTGGAACTCCTGGTTCGCCACCGGCCCCGTGCACGGCGTCCAGCTCACCCGGGGCGCGCACGCGGGCCGACTGGTGCTCGGCGTCAACGCGGAGACGTACAGCGGCGGCCGGGTCACCGCCAACCACGCGGCGCTGGTGATCAGCGACGACGGCGGGGAGCACTGGCGGATCGGCGCCACCGACACCCACCCGGTCGCCGCCGACGGCACCTTCCGGCAGAAGCCCTCCGAGGTCACCCCGGCCGAGCTGCCCGACGGCACGCTGCTGGTCAGCAGCCGCGACGAGGAGGGCACCGACCTCGGCCACCGCTCCCAGACCCTCAGCCGGGACGGCGGCGAGAGCTTCAGCACCCCGTTCACCGGCCTGCCCGACCTCTACACCCCGGAGGTGCAGGGCGCCCTGCTCAGCCTCGACGACCGCGTCCTGCTGTCGGCCCCCGGCGACCCCGACCGGCGCCGGACGATGATGCTGCGCTCCTCCCACGACGGCGGGCGCACCTGGGACAGCACGGACCGGGGCACGGTCATCGCCGGGGACTGGGCGGGCTACTCCGACCTGGTGGACGTCGACGCCGACACGGTGGGCCTGATGTACGAGGGCGGCGCGGTCGACGCCCGTGACGAGATCCGCTTCGTCCGGGTCCCCGAGGACCAGCTCACACCGCCGGGCGGCCCGCGGGCCACCACCGCCGACCACGGTCTGCTCGCCCCCCGGGCCACGGTGCTCGGCGACCCCGCGACGACCGACGGCGTGGTGGGCGACGCGCTCGCCTTCGACGGCGTCGACGACGCCGTACGCCTCCCCTACCGCCCCGAACTCGCTCTCGGCACGCGCGACTTCACGGCCTCCCTGTGGTTCCGCTACACCGCGGAGAGCGGGGAGCAGCCGATGCTGTGGATGGGCGGCATCGGCCTCACCCAGCCGCAGGTGTGGCTGCGCGGCGAGCCCGCGAACGGTGTCGTGCGCGGGCTGATCACCACCCGGGAGGGCGCGACGACGGTGCGGACGGCGCACGTCAGCGGCGCCGCGCACAACGACGGCGCGTGGCACCACGTGGCGCTGCGCCGCGGCGGCGGGCGCCTCACGCTGTTCCTGGACGGCAAGGCGGTCAGCACCGAGGACGTGTCCGGGTCGGTCAGCCGGAACTCGCCGTTCGGGGTGCACATCGGCCAGCGGATGGACGGCCGGGCCTTCTTCACCGGCGCGATCGACGAGGTGCAGGTGTGGAACCGGGCGCTGAGCGACGGTGAGATCGGCACCCTGCGCGGCACGAGCGGCTTCCCGGTGTTCGGCTCGCTGGCGTGGCTGCCCATGGACCAGGTGGCCAGCGGCGGCTAACGTCCGGGGGCGTGCCCGAAGGCGCGGGAGCACGCCAGCGGACGGGCGCCGGGGTCGCCCCGCTGCTGACCCCGGCGCTCGGGGCCGTCCTGCTCACGGCCTTCCCGGAGGACGGCGGCCGTCAGCGGGACGGCGGCGGCTGCGGACCGCGGACGGTCGCCTCCTGGTCGGCCGCCGCCCGCGTCACCGCCGAGTTCGCCCGCTACGGGGACGACGCCGCCCGCGCCGACGACTGGACCGGCGGCGACGACGGCAAGGCGGCCTCGCGGGCGACGTCGTCGGCGTACGTCGCGCGGGTGCCGCGGGGGCGGCTGGCGGACCCGGGCGCCTGGCGGTACTGGGACGGGACCGCCTGGGGCCGCGGCGCCGGGCGGGCGGCCCCGGTCCTCGGCGACGAGCGGCGCACGGGGGTGGGCAGCGCCTTCTCCGTGGTCCGCGCGGACGGCACGTACGTGCTGTGCACGATGGCGGCGGGCGGCGCGGGGCTGACCACGGTGACGTCGTACGCAGCGTGCTCCCCGACCGCGCCCTGGCACGGCCCGGCACGGGACTTCCGGCCGCCGCTGCCGGGCGGCGAGGTCGCCGCGTACCTGAGCGCGGGGTGCGCCCGCGGGTGCGCGCTGCCCACCGTCGGCGCCGCGGCGCACGTCAACGCGGACGTGTCCCGGTACCGACCGCGGTTCGTGACGCTGCGGCTGTCCCCGGCGCGCTGACGCCGTCCTCGACCGGGTCGCGGGAGCGGCGCTTGGCGATCACCGCGCAGACCATGAGCTGCATCTGGTGGAACAGCATCAGCGGCAGCACGGCGAGCGACGCCTGCGCCCCGAACAGGACGGTCGCCATGGGCAGCCCGGCGGCCAGGGACTTCTTCGACCCGGCGAACTGGATGGCGATCCGGTCCTCCCGGTCGAACCGCAGCGCCTTGGCGCCGTACCAGGTCAGGGCGAGCATCACGGCCAGCAGCACGGCCTCCACCACCAGCAGTCCGGCGAGCCGGGCGGGGCTCACCTGGTGCCAGACGCCCGCCACCACGCCCTCGCTGAACGCGGTGTAGACGACCAGCAGGATGGAGCCGCGGTCGACGAGCCCGAGGACCTTCCTGTGCCGGGCGACGAAGGCGCCGAGCCAGCGGCGGGAGAGCTGTCCGGCGACGAACGGCACCAGCAGTTGCAGCACGATCTGGAGCACCGAGTCGGCGGCGAACCCGCCCGCCGCGCCGCCCAGCAGGGAGGCCGCGAGCAGCGGGGTGAGGACGATCCCGGCCAGCGAGGAGAAGGAGCCCGCGCAGATCGCGGCGGGCACGTTCCCGCGCGCGATGGAGGTGAACGCGATCGACGACTGGATGGTCGACGGGACCAGGGTGAGGAAGAGCAGCCCCTTGTAGAGCGGGTCGGTCAGCAGCACCGGCACCAGCCCGCGGGCGGCCAGCCCCAGCACCGGGAAGACGACGAAGGTGCAGGCCAGGACGGTGACGTGGAGCCGCCAGTGCTTCAGCCCGTCCAGCGCCTCCCGGGTGGACAGCCGGACGCCGTACAGGAAGAACAGCACGGCGATCGCGGCCGTCGACGCCCCGGACGCCACCTCGGCGCCCGTGCCGCGGGCGGGGAGCAGCGCCGCGAGGCCCACCGTCCCGAGCAGCAGCAGGATGTACGGGTCGACCGGCATCCAGGTTGGCCAGCGCAGGCGTTTCACGGTGCTCCACGGGACTCGAACGTACGGACAAAGGCGTCCCCGCTCCATCTTGCTCCTCCCCCGCCCGATCGGGAATCCGGCATACCACTCTGACTGTCATCACGTTCCGCGATAACGTGGCGGGGTGTACGACCCCTCCCAACTGCGCACCTTCCTCGCGGTGGCGCAGACGCTGAGCTTCACCCGGGCCGCCCGGCGCCTCGGCCTGCGCCAGTCGACGGTCAGCCAGCACGTGCGCCGCCTGGAGGACGCCACCGGACGGCAGTTGTTCAGCCGGGACACCCACTCGGTGGAGCTGACCGAGGACGGCGAGGCGATGCTGGGCTTCGCGCGCCGGATCCTCGCGGTGCACGAGCAGGCGGCGGCGTTCTTCACCGGCACCCGGCTACGCGGCAGGCTGCGCTTCGGCGCCTCGGAGGACTTCGTGCTCACCCGGCTGCCGGAGATCCTGGAGGGCTTCCGGCACGCCCACCCCGAGGTGGACCTGGAGCTGACGGTCGAGCTGTCCGGCACCCTGCACGAGCTGCTCGCGGCCGGGAAGCTGGACCTGGTGCTGGCCAAGCGGCGGCCCCAGGACCCGCGCGGCGAGCTGGTCTGGCACGACCGGCTGGTGTGGATCGGCGCGGAACGCCTGCGCCTGGACCCCGACCGCCCGGTGCCGCTGATCGTCTACCCACCGCCCGGCATCACCCGGGCGCTGGCCCTGGACGCCCTCCAGCGGCAGGGCCGCCCCTGGCGGATCGCCTGCACCAGCGGCAGCCTCAACGGCCTGGTCGCCGCCGCCCGCGCGGGCCTCGGCGTGATGGCGCACTCGCGCGGGTTCGTCCCACCAGGGCTGGTCCGCGTCCCGGACCGCTTCGGACTGCCCGAGCTGGGCCAGGTCGACTTCGTCCTGGTGCCCGGCCAGCGCCGCCCCACCGACCCCGGCACCGCGGGCGCCGCCGACGCCCTGTCCACGGCGATCCTGGCGGCGGGCGACCGGCTGCACCGGCCCTGACCACGTCGTACGCGGCGTGGTCATGGTCGTACAGATTCCGTGCAGATTACGCGGCGGGAACTTACTCCACAGTCACTACTGGGGTAACTTGCAGCGCACTGTGCACGGCGTCGCAAGGGGCGGTACGGGTTTGCGCGAGTTTACCAATCCTCCGGTGGAGCTGCCGCCACCGGTGGGCGGTCTGGCCGATGTCGTCTTCGAACACGCCCACACCGACCCGCACGCCGTCGCCCTCGGCCGCAAGGACGAGGCCGGGCGCTGGCGGGACGTCACCTCCGCCGAGTTCCGCGACGAGGTGCTCGCGCTGGCCAAGGGGCTGCTCGCGCGGGGCGTACGGTTCGGCGACCGGGTCGCGATCATGTCCCGCACCCGTTACGAGTGGACGCTGTTCGACTTCGCGCTGTGGGCGATCGGCGCGCAGGTGGTGCCGGTGTACCCGACGTCGTCGGCGGAGCAGTGCTTCTGGATGCTGTACGACGCCGAGGTCACGGCGGCCGTGGTGGAGCACGAGGACCACGCGATGACCATCGCCACCGTCATCGACCGGCTCCCCGCGCTGCGCGAGCTGTGGCAGCTCGACTCGAACGCGGTGCGTGAGCTGTACGACGCGGGCGCCCACCTGGACGACGAGGTGGTGCACCGGCACCGCAGGGCGGTCACCCCCGACTCCGTCGCCACCGTCATCTACACCTCCGGCACCACCGGCCGCCCCAAGGGCTGTGTCATCTCGCACGGCAACTTCATGTGGGAGGCGGACACCGTCATCGAGCGCTGGGAGCCGGTGTTCCACTCCCGCAAGGGCGACGAGGCGGCCACCCTGCTCTTCCTGCCGCTCGCCCACGTCTTCGGCCGGATGGTGGAGGTCGCGGCGATCCGCGGCCGGGTCCGCTTCGGCCACCAGCCGCAGCTCAACGCCGCCGCGCTGCTGCCCGACCTGGCCGCCTTCCGGCCGACGTTCATCCTCGCGGTGCCGTACATCTTCGAGAAGGTGTTCGCCGCGGCCCGCCGCAGGGCGGAGAAGGAGGGCCGCTCGGGGCCGTTCGAGAAGGCCGTCGACGTGGCCGTGAAGTACGCGGAGGCGGTAGAGGCGCGGGCCTGGGGCACCGGTCCCGGGCCGTCGGCGGCGCTGCGGCTCCAGCACCAGTTCTTCGACAAGGTCGTCTACTCCAAGGTGCGCGCCGCGATGGGCGGCCGGATCCGCAACGCCATGTCGGGCGGCTCCGCCATGGACCGGCGGCTCGGCCTGTTCTTCGCGGGCGCGGGCGTGCAGGTCTACGAGGGCTACGGCCTGACCGAGTCCACCGCCGCCGCCACCGCCAACCCGCCCGACCGCACCCGCTACGGCACCGTCGGGCAGCCGATCCCGGGCGTGAGCGTGCACATCGCCGACGACAACGAGATCTGGCTGCGTGGCGCGAACGTCTTCCAGGGCTACCTCAACAACCCCAAGGCCACCGACGAGTCCCTGCACGACGGCTGGCTGGCAACCGGCGACCTGGGCTTCCTCGACGACGACGGCTACCTCACCATCACCGGCCGCAAGAAGGAGATCCTGGTGACCTCCGGCGGCAAGAGCGTCTCCCCCGGCCCGCTGGAGGAGCGGGTGCGGGACCATCCGCTGGTCCACCAGTGCGTGCTGGTCGGCAACGACCGGCCGTACGTCGCCGCCCTGGTCACCCTCGACTACGAGGCCGTGGAGCACTGGCTCCAGATGCGCGCCAAGCCCCGGCTGCCCGACCTCGAACTGGTGCGCGACGCCGATCTGGAGACGGAGGTGCGGCGCGCGGTGGTCGCCGCCAACACCCTGGTCTCCCAGGCCGAGCAGATCCGCACCTTCCGCATCATCGCCCAGCCCTTCACCGAGGAGCACGGCCTGCTCACCCCGTCGCTGAAGCTGAAGCGCAAGGCCATCGAGAAGGCGTACGCGGAGGTGGTGGAGGCGCTCTACCGGGGCTGAATTCCGCCGTCAGGAATGCATTCGCGTCCGTGATCGTTGACGATATGAGTACCACCTGACGACAACCGTAAGGATCACGAGCTCGTGAGCAGCAAGGTCCCCCCGATCATCCTCAACAACGGCGTCGAGATGCCCCAGCTCGGCTACGGCGTCTGGCAGGTGCCGGACACCGACGCGGAGCAGGCGGTGGGTACGGCGCTGGAGGCCGGGTACCGCAGCATCGACACGGCGGCGGCCTACGGCAACGAGGAGGGCACCGGCAAGGCCATCGCCGCCTCCGGCATCCCGCGCGAGGAACTCTTCGTCACCACCAAGCTCTGGAACACCGACCACGGGTACGACGCGACGCTGCGCGCCTTCGACACCTCGCTCGGCAAGCTGGGCCTGGAGTACCTGGACCTGTACCTGATCCACTGGCCCACCCCGTCGCGGGACACCTACGTCGACACCTACAAGGCGTTCGAGAAGCTGCACGCCGACGGCCGGATCCGCGCCATCGGCGTCTCCAACTTCCTCCCCGAGCACCTGGAGCGGCTGATCGAGGAGACCTCGGTCATCCCCGCGGTCAACCAGATCGAGCTGCACCCGCACCTCCAGCAGCACGCCTCCCGGGAGTACCACGCGGAGCAGGGCATCGCCACGGAGGCGTGGTCGCCGCTCGGCCAGGGCAAGGGCATCCTGGAGGTCCCGGCGATCGTCGCCATCGCCCGCAAGCACGGCCGCACCCCGGCCCAGATCGTGCTGCGCTGGCACATCCAGCTCGGCAACGTGGTCATCCCGAAGTCCGTGACGCCGTCGCGGATCAAGGAGAACATCGACGTCTTCGACTTCAGCCTGGACGACGAGGACCTGGCCGCGATCAGCGCCCTCAACGAGGACCGCCGCATCGGCCCGGACCCGGCCACCTTCGGCTGACCTCGCAACACCCCGCGCGCCCCGGGACCACCGCGGTCCCGGGGCGCGCGCGTGTCAGTTGGGCTGCCCGACCGGCCGTACGACGACGGTGTTGACGTCGACGCCCGCGGGCTGCCGGATCGCCCAGACGACCGAGTCGGCGATCTGGTCGGCGGTCAGCAGGTGCCCCGGCGGCAGGCTGCCGAGCCCGTCCCAGAACGGGGTCTCCACCCGCCCCGGCGCGATCAGCGTCACCCCGACGCCCCACTCGGTGACCTGGCGCCGGGTGTTCTCGGCCAGCCCGGTCACCGCCCACTTGGTCGCCCCGTAGATGTTCCCGGGCGTGTGCACGAACCCGGCGACGCTGCCGACCAGCACGATCCGGCCCCGGGTCTCCTTCAGCGCGTCGACCGACGCCCTGATGAGCAGGGCGGGGCCGAGCACGTTGGTCAGCACCATCTCCGTCCACCCGGCCGGGTCGCCGTCCGCGACCGCGTCATGGGTGGCGAAACCGGCGTTGGCGACCACCGTGTCCAGTCGGCCGAACGCCGTGAGGGTCCGGTCGACCGCCGACGTGACGTCGTCGTACTCGGCCGCGTTGCCGACGACCGTCAGCAGCCCCTCCGGCTCGCCCAGTTCCTTCGCGAAGGCGGCCAGCCGTTCCGCGCCGCGCCCGGTGACGGTGACCCGGTACCCGGCCTCCAGCAGCCGCCGCGCCACCGCCGCCCCGATGCCGCTGCCACCGCCGGTGATGAGTGCCACCGGAGAGTCGGTCATGTTGCCCCCTTGGTTGTGGTGAACGACCGGAGTCCACCACTTGGAGCGCTCTTGAAGTCAAGGGCCTACCGTGGGGCGTCGATCCGGGCGGCGGTGTGGACCGTCCGGGCGGTCAGGTAGAACACGTCCCGGCGGTGGTGCAGGCTCGCCTTGTCCTCGGGGTCGAGGAGGCGGTCGAGGGTGGCGGCGTCGGTGGCGTCGAGGCGGTCGGCGCACGCCTCGCGAATCCGGGTGAGGGTGCTGACCAGGCAGGCGCGGGCCCGGTCGGTCGCCGGGGGCGGCACGTCGAGCAGGAAGCTGCGGGTGCCGGTGGGCCGCAGTCCGGCCCCGGCCAGCAGCTCCGGCCAGTCCTCGGGGACGTCGACGGCGCCGGGCAGGTCGGCGCGCATCCGCGCGAACCAGTCCGCCCGCGCCACGTCCAGCCGGTCCTGGAAGCCGGGCCGCCCGATGCCGATGTCCCGGGGCAGGAACCGTACCGGCAGCCCGCCCTCCAGCAGCGCGAGCGTGCCGCCCGGCGCGAGGCGTTCGGCGAAGGCGGCGAGCGCGGCGCGCTGGTCCCCGAGGTGGTGCAGGCTGTTGCTGGCCCAGATCAGGTCGGCCGGGTAGTCCAGGTCGTCCAGGACCCCGGGCAGTTCACCGGCGAGGACGCCGAAGCGGTCGGCCACCCCGCGCCGCTCCGCCCGGGCGCGGGCGCGCTCCAGCAGCGGCTCGGCGGCGTCGACCGCGACGACCCGGGCGCCGGGGAACGCCTCGGCGAGCAGCGCCGAGACCACGCCGGGTCCGCTGCCCGCGTCGACGATCAGCCCGGGCTCGGTCTGCTTCTTGCCGAGCCAGGCCATCGCCCGCTCGTACAGCGGGGTGTACAGCTCGGCCTCGGCCTCCAGGTGCGGGGCCATCTCGGCCCAGTCCAGGTCGCCGTGGTCGTGGTGGTGGGTGTGCTGGTGCTCGTGGTCGGGTGCGTGGTCGTGGTCGTGGTCGTGCGCCATGGGGGCCAGCCTCTCCTGCGGATGCCGTCAGCGTGCTCCGACGCACCGCGGGAGGCAAGTCGTGTTGCCGAGTCGGCAAACGGCGGGGTGGTCCGCCGGTCCGGGCACGAGGGGACCCGGACCGGCGGACCGGCACCGTCACCGTCACCGTGTTACGGCAGCGGCGGGTACGCGTTCTGCATCAACTGCTGGAACTGGGCGGAGAACCACTTCCCGGAGATCGGCGCGTCCGCCAGGGCGCCGGTCTTGTTGTAGCCGTTGCGCGGGGTGCCGCCGAACGCCGGGTCGCACATCTGGTCGAAGCCCTTGCCCTCGTCGTTCGGGATGGCCTTGCTGGAACCGTCGGACTCACCCGGCGGCTTCATCCAGACGTAGGCGTCGATCCCGGCCGCGGGGCTGGCCTGCGGGCGCTCACCGAGTCCGGCTCCGGCCTGGTTGCACCAGTTGCCGATGTGGATGCGGCGGTCGTAGCGGCCACCGTCGACGTAGGTGTCCACGCTGGTCGTGGCCCCCGGGCCGGTGGGCCGGGCGCTGCCGCCCCAGCCGTTGCGGGAGGTGTCGATCAGCATCCCTATGTTGCTGTTGAAGCCGACCGAGACCAACTGGTTGCGGAACGCCTGGGCGAAGGACAGCTCGTCCACGTAGCGGTTCCAGTCCACCCACTTGGACTGGCGGACGGAGGTGCCGTTCACCGTGGAGTTGATGGTGAAGTTCTCCTCCTTCAGGGCGCTGTAGTTGGCCGTGTTGGTGATGAAGCCGTGCACGTCGTCGACGGTCGCGCCCTCCGCGGTCGCGGCCTCCTTGAACAGCTGCGCGGACGGGGCGAAGTTGTCGTCCCAGCCGATCCAGCCGTGGTGCCCGGCGTCGACGTAGTTGTAGACGTTGCCCGCGTCGGCGAGCTTGTTCAGGGCGTAGCCGACGCCCTTGACGTAGTTGCCGTTGGCCTTCATCACGTCGCACTCGGGGGTGGCCGTCGGGCGGCTGCCGGTGTTGGTGACGAGGTTGGGCAGGGAGTCGATCTCGACCGTGGTGACGATCCTGAGGTCCGCGTACTTCGGGTCGGCGAGGATCGCGGCGATCGGGTCGATGTACTCGGTCTTGTACCGGTCTATCTCCGTCGGGCCGAGTTCGCCGTTGGAGGCGAGCGCGGAGCAGTCCCGGCCGGGGAGGTTGTAGATGACGAGCTGGATGACGAGTTCGCCGGAGCCCTTCTGCACCAGTGCCTCGTCGAGGTGGTCGCGCAGGCCCATGCCGCCGTTGACGCCGTTGATGGCGGCGATCCGGTCCAGCCACACGCCGGTCGGCTGGTTGGCGACCCGGCTGCCGCCCGGCTCGGCGGCGGCGTTCGCCGACCACTCCGGGTTCACGTACACCTTGGCCCCGGCGTACGGGTTGTCGACCCGGTCACCGGTGCCGCCGCCCGGGTCCGGGTCCGGGTCGCCGCCACCACCGTCGTCGACGTTGCAGGTCACGCCGTCCAGCGTGAACGTGGCCGGGACCGCGTTGCTGCCGCTGTAGGTGCCCTGGAAGCCGAAGGTGGCCGAACCGCCCGTGGACAGGGTGCCGTTGTAGGACTCGTTGGCGGCGGTGACGTCGGCGCCGCTCTGGGTGACGCGGGCGTTCCAGGCGTTGGTGACCCGCTGGTTGCCCGCGTACGACCACTTCACGGACCAGTTGTTCTTGGCGGCGCCGTTGTTGGTGACGGTGACGGAGGCGGTGAAGCCGCTGCCCCAGTCGTTCTGCACCTGGTAGGCCACGGTGCACGGGACTGCGGTGGCGCCGAGGTCGCCGGGGACGGCCGCGAGGGCGGTCCCCGTGCCCCCGGCGACCAGGGCCAGCGCGGCGAGCAGCGCTGTTCTGGTGCTGGTGGTACGGCTCATCAGTGCGGGTTTCCTCTCGTGGGGGGATAGTCCGTCGAGGGCGCGCCGCAGCGCGCGGCCCGGTGCCGCTGCGCGAGTAAAAGACCTGAACGCGGGGGGTGTCGCATGGAACGACTCCAGGCGGTACGGGCACGGCCTGACGGACGTGTCGACTCGTGGAAGCGCTCCCACTGGTGACGGCGAAGGTAGCGCCAAGTCACGGTAAAGAACAGGGGGGTTGCTTGACTTTTTGGAGTCACCCCTCGTCGAAGTTTTTCGACTCTTCACACATCTTGACCCGTCAGGCACCCATCTCCACTATGGGAGCGCTCCCACTGGTTCAAGCCTTGACTTCGTCGAGCCGCAAGGAGGAACCAGCACCATGCTCCCCAGAACCAGACGCCGCGCCACACGGCGGTTATGGACGGCCTTCATAGCCGCCTTCGCGGTGCCCTTGTCGATGCTGGCCGCCAACCCGACGCCCGCTCAGGCGGCGGCGGTCCAGTGCAACGTCGACTACAAGACCAATGACTGGGGTTCCGGTTTCACCGCGGACCTGACGATCACCAACCGGGGCACCGACGTCATCGACGGCTGGACCCTGACCTACGCCTACTCCGGCAACCAGCGGCTGACCAACGGCTGGAACGGGACCTGGTCCCAGTCCGGCCAGTCGATCACCGTGCGCAACGCCTCCTGGAACGGCCGGATCGCGGCCGGGGCCGCGGTGACCACCGGCGGCCAGTTCACCTACAGCGGCAGCAACGCCGCGCCGACCTCGTTCGCGGTCAACGGTGTGAACTGCGTCGGCGCGCACCAGCCGCCGATCACGGTGCTGACCAGCCCGGCGCCGGGCTCGGTCTACACGCAGGGCGCCGCGGTCCCGCTGGCGGCCACGGCCGCGGCGGCCGACGGCGCGACCATCACCAAGGTCGAGTTCTACGACGACACCACGCTGCTCGGCACCGACACCAGCGCGCCGTACTCGCTCTCGGCCTCGAACCTGGCCGTGGGCAGTCACTCGCTCCTGGCGAAGGCGTACGACAGCCTGGGCGCGTCCGGTGAGTCGACCCCGGTCGGCGTCACGGTCGCCTCCGGCCCCGCCGTGGTGGCGAGCCCGTCCCAACTGCCTGTGCGGCAGGGCGAGTCGGGCACGTACGAGGTGAAGCTGTCGACGCAGCCGTCCGCCAACGTCACGGTGACGACGGCGCGCACCGGCGGCAACACCGGTCTGTCCGTGACCGGCGGCGCCACGCTCACCTTCACGCCGTCCAACTGGAGCACCGCGCAGAAGGTGACCATCACCGCGGCCTCCTCCGGTACCGGCGCGGCCACCTTCGAGTCGACCGCGACCGGCCACGCCAAGGCGACGGTCACCGTCACCCAGATCGCCGGGGCGAAGGAGTACGACGCCCGGTTCCTGGAGCTGTACGGGAAGATCACCGACCCGGCGAACGGCTACTTCTCCCCCGAGGGCATCCCGTACCACTCGGTGGAGACGCTGATCGTCGAGGCGCCGGACCACGGCCACGAGACCACGTCGGAGGCGTACAGCTATCTGATCTGGCTCCAGGCCATGTACGGCAAGGTGACCGGCGACTGGACCAAGTTCAACGGCGCCTGGGAGACCATGGAGAAGTTCATGATCCCGACGCACGCGGACCAGCCGACGAACTCCTTCTACAACGCGTCCAAGCCCGCGACCTACGCGCCGGAGCACGACCTGCCGAGCCAGTACCCGTCGCAGCTCGACACCGGTGTCTCGGTGGGCCCGGACCCGATCGCCAGTGAGCTGAAGTCGGCGTACGGCACGGACGACGTCTACGGGATGCACTGGCTCCAGGACGTCGACAACGTCTACGGCTACGGCAACGAGCCCGGCAAGTGCGAGGCGGGCCCGACGGCCACCGGACCGTCGTACATCAACACCTTCCAGCGGGGTCCGCAGGAGTCGGTCTGGGAGACGATCCCGCAGCCGACCTGTGACGCCTTCAAGTACGGCGGCACCAACGGCTACCTGGACCTGTTCACCAAGGACGCGTCCTACGCCAAGCAGTGGAAGTTCACCAACGCCCCGGACGCCGACGCGCGTGCCGTGCAGGCCGCGTACTGGGCGGACCTGTGGGCCAAGGAGCAGGGCAACGGCAGCGCGGTGGCCGGTACGGTCACCAAGGCCGCCAAGATGGGTGACTACCTGCGCTACGCCATGTACGACAAGTACTTCAAGAAGATCGGCAACTGCACGAGTCCGAGCTGCCCGGCGGGCACCGGCAAGGACTCCTCGCACTACCTGCTGTCCTGGTACTACGCCTGGGGCGGCGCGACCGACACCTCGGCGGGCTGGGCCTGGCGGATCGGCTCCAGCCACGCGCACGGCGGCTACCAGAACCCCATGGCCGCCTACGCGCTCGCCAACTACGCCAGCCTGAAGCCGAAGTCGGCGACGGGTCAGGCGGACTGGGCCAAGTCGCTCACCCGCCAGGTGGAGTTCTACCGCTGGCTGCAGTCGGCGGAGGGCGCCATCGCGGGCGGCGCAACCAACAGTTGGGCGGGCCGGTACGCCACTCCCCCGTCCGGGACGCCGACCTTCTACGGCATGTACTACGACGAGAAGCCGGTGTACCACGACCCGCCGTCCAACCAGTGGTTCGGCTTCCAGGCGTGGTCCATGCAGCGGGTCGCGGAGCTGTACCAGCAGACCGGCAACGCCATGGCCAAGTCGGTCCTGGACAAGTGGGTCGACTGGGCGCTGTCCGAGACCACGATCAACCCGGACGGCACCTTCCGTATCCCCTCCACGCTCCGGTGGTCGGGTGCGCCCGACACCTGGAACGCCGCGAACCCGGGTGCCAACAACAGCCTGCACGTCTCCGTCACCGACTACAGCAGCGACGTCGGTGTGGCGGGCAGCTACGCCAACACCCTGATCCACTACGCGGACCGCTCCGGTGACACCGAGGCGGCCCGGGTGGCGAAGGCGCTGCTGGACGGCATGTGGGAGCACAACCAGGACGCGCTCGGCATCGCCGTCCCGGAGACCCGCACCGACTACAGCCGCTTCAACGACACGCTGTACGTGCCGAGCGGCTGGAGCGGCACCATGCCGAACGGCGACAAGATCAACTCCTCGTCGACGTTCGCTTCCATCCGCACCTTCTACAAGAACGACCCGTCCTGGTCGAAGATCGAGAACTACCTGGCGGGCGGTGCCGCGCCCACCTTCACGTACCACCGGTTCTGGGCCCAGGCGGACATCGCCCTGGCCATGGGCTCGTACGCGGAACTGCTCGAATAGTCCCCGCTGAAGGTTCCGCGTACACGGGTCCCGCCACCTGACGGCGGGGCCCCTCCAAAGGCCGGGCGGTCCCTTCCCGCACTGGGGACCGTCCGGCCCTCGCGCGCTCCCTGACGGAACGACCGAACGGAACGACCGGACAGGAAGGAATCTCCCCACCGTGCGAAGAACCCGCATCCTCACGGCCGTGCTGGCGCTCGCGGCCGGTCTGCTCGCGGGCGCCCCGCCCGCGCTGGCGGCCGAGGCGCCACCACAGCCGACGGCGAAGCTCGCCGCCGACACCTACACCTGGCGCAACGCCCGCGTCGACGGGGGCGGTTTCGTCCCCGGCATCGTCTTCAACCGCAAGGAACGGAACCTCGCCTACGCCCGTACCGACATCGGCGGCGCCTACCGCTGGCAGCAGTCGACGAAGACCTGGACGCCGCTGCTGGACTCGGTCGGCTGGGACGACTGGGGTCACACCGGCGTGGTCAGCCTCGCCACCGACTCCGTCAACCCCGACCGGGTGTACGCGGCGGTCGGCACGTACACCAACGACTGGGACCCGGGGAACGGCGCGGTGCTGCGCTCCGCGGACCGGGGCGCGAGTTGGCAGAAGGCCGCGCTGCCGTTCAAGCTGGGCGGCAACATGCCCGGCCGCGGCATGGGCGAGCGGCTCGCGATCGACCCGAACCGAAACAGCGTGCTGTACCTGGGCGCGCCCAGCGGCAAGGGCCTGTGGCGGTCGACCGACTCGGGCGCGACCTGGTCGCAGGTCACCAGCTTCCCCAACCCCGGCACCTACGTACAGGACCCCGGCGACACCAGCGGCTACGCCTCCGACAACCAGGGCGTGGTGTGGGTGACCTTCGACGAGTCGACGGGCACCGCCGGGAACGCCACCCGGACGATCTACGTCGGCGTGGCGGACAAGGACAACGCGGTGTACCGCTCGACGGACGCGGGCGCCACCTGGTCGCGGGTCGCGGGCCAGCCCACCGGCTACCTCCCGCACAAGGGCGTCCTGGACACGGCCAACGGGCACCTGTACGTGGCGTACAGCGACAAGGGCGGCCCCTACGACGGCGGCAAGGGCCAGTTGTGGCGGTACACCACCGCCACCGGCACCTGGACCGACATCAGCCCGGTCGCGGAGGCCGACACCTACTACGGCTTCAGCGGGCTGACCGTCGACCGGCAGCGTCCCGGCACCCTGATGGCGACGGCCTACAGCTCCTGGTGGCCGGACACCCAGATCTTCCGCTCCACCGACAGCGGCGCGACGTGGTCCAAGGCGTGGGACTACACGTCGTACCCCAGCCGCTCCAACCGCTACACCATGGACGTCTCCTCCTCCCCCTGGCTGACCTGGGGCGCGAACCCGTCCCCGCCGGAGCAGACGCCCAAGCTGGGCTGGATGACCGAGGCGATGGAGATCGACCCGTTCGACTCCAACCGGATGATGTACGGCACGGGCGCCACGATCTACGGCACCGAGAACCTCACCAACTGGGACAGCGGCGGCCAGTTCGCCATCAAGCCGATGGTGCAGGGCCTGGAGGAGACGGCGGTGCTCGACCTGGCCTCGCCCCCGTCCGGCGCCCCGCTGCTCAGCGCGCTCGGTGACGTCGGCGGCTTCCGGCACACGGACCTCACCAAGGTCCCGCCGATGATGTACACCCAGCCCAACTTCACCTCCACCACCAGCCTGGACTTCGCGGAGTCCAACCCGAACACGGTGGTCCGCGTCGGCCACCTGGACTCCGGCCCGCACGTCGCCTTCTCTACGGACAACGGTGTCAACTGGTTCGCGGGCACCGACCCCTCCGGCGTCAGCGGCGGCGGCACGGTCGCGGCGGCGGCCGACGGCGGCCGGTTCGTGTGGAGCCCGGAGGGCGCGGGCGTCCACCACACCACCGGCTTCGGCACCTCGTGGTCGGCGTCCACCGGCATCCCGGCGGGCGCGATCGTCGAGTCCGACCGGGTCGACCCGCGGACCTTCTACGGCTTCAAGTCGGGGAAGTTCTACGTCTCCACGGACGGCGGCGCGACCTTCACGGCCTCCGCCGCGACCGGCCTGCCCAGCGGGGACAGCGTCCGCTTCAAGGCGCTGCCCGGCACCAAGGGCGACATCTGGCTGGCGGGCGGCGCGGAGGGCGGCACCTACGGGCTGTGGCACTCCACCAACGGCGGCGCCAGCTTCACCAAGCTGGCGAACGTCGCGGAGGCCGACACCATCGGCTTCGGCAAGGCGGCGCCCGGCGCCTCGTACCAGACGCTGTACACCAGCGCCGAGATCGGCGGCGTCCGCGGCATCTTCCGCTCCACCGACCAGGGGGCGAGCTGGACGCGCATCAACGACGACGCCCACCAGTGGGGCTGGACCGGCGCGGCCATCACCGGCGACCCACGCGTCTACGGGCGGGTGTACGTGTCGACGAACGGGCGCGGCATCATCTACGGCGACAGCTCCGACACCGGCACGGACCCCGGTCCCGACCCGGACCCGGAACCCACCGGCGCCTGCGCGGTGACGTACCAGATCACCAACCAGTGGTCGGGCGGCTTCCAGGCGGACGTCCGGCTGGCCAACACCGGTACGGCACCCTGGTCGGGGTGGTCCCTGAGCTGGACGTTCGGGCAGGGGCAGACGGTGACGCAGATGTGGAACGCCGAGCACACCCAGTCGGGCGCGACGGTCACGGCGAAGAACGTCGGCTGGAACGCCAACGTGGCGGCGGGCTCCTCGGTGAGCTTCGGCTTCACGGGCAACTGGAACCAGTCCAACGCGAAACCGACCGCGTTCAAGCTGGGTGACCGGACCTGCACGGTGACCTGACCGCCCGGCGGCAGGGAAGAACAGGGGGCGCGTGCCCAGAGCACGCGCCCCCTGTGCCGCGTACGGACTACGGCGTGTAGACCGTGGGCCGCGGCGCCGTCGGCATCTTGTCGCCGATGAAGAAGCTGGGGTGCGGGGGCTGGTTGTAGGCGGTGTTCTGCCAGGCCAGCCCCGTGCGGTACATGGTGTCGTGGAGCAGGGTGGTGATCCGCGTGCTCGTCTCGTACGGCGTGGAGTAGATCCGCAGGTTGCGGTTGTCGCTGGTGCGCCAGACGACCTCCTCGCGCCAGTCGCCGATGATGTCACCGGAGAGCGCGGGGGTGGACTTGGTGCCGTTGTTGGAGGAGACGCCGGAGCCGGTCAGCAGCCGGGTCTCGCCGGAGGTGCCGTACTTGTCGACCTTCGTGCCGTCGAGGAGTTCCCGGGTGGTGTCGCCGTCCCACCAGGCCAGGAAGTTCACCGAGGACGGCTCGCGGCCCTTGGTGGCACCGGACTCGTCGCGGATGTAGCTGTCGGAGGCCGACCACACCTCGGCGCCGTCGTTGCCCGCGTAGACGTCCCCGGCGACGCCGCGGCCGTTGTCGCAGCAGGCGTCGAGCTTCCAGCGGACGGCGCCGTTGGCGGGGTTGAGGTACAGCTCGGCGGGCTGGGAGCTGGACTCGGAGACCTTGAAGTACTCCAGGCCCGACGTCGACGGGTCGAGGTCGCCGAGGTGCTGGGCGTCGCCGTGCCCGGTCCGCGCGGTCCACAGGCCGTTGCCGTTGTCGTCCACGGCCATCGCGCCGTAGACGATCTCGTCCCGGCCGTCGTTGTCGACGTCGCCCACGGACAGGCTGTGCGAGCCCTGGCCGTCGTAGCCCCTGCCGCTGTTGGTGGAGGAGTTGGTGTCGAAGGTCCAGCGGCGGGTGAAGCTCCCGTTCCGCCAGTCCCAGGCGGCGATGACGGTCCGGGTGTAGTAGCCGCGCGCCATGATCAGGGAGGGCCGGGCGCCGTCCAGGTACGCCGTCCCGGCGAGGAAGCGGTCCACGCGGTTGCCGTAGGAGTCGCCCCAGGAGGAGACGGTGCCGCGGGCCGGGACGTAGTCGACGGTGCCCATCGCCCTGCCGGTCTGGCCGTTGAACATGGTCAGGTACTCGGGCCCGGACAGGACGTAGCCGCTGGAGTTGCGGTGGTCGGCGGAGGAGCTGCCGATCACCGCGCCGGTGCCGTCGACCGTGCCGTCCGCGGTCTTCATGGCGACCTCGGCCTTGCCGTCGCCGTCGTAGTCGTACGCCTGGAACTGCGTGTAGTGGGCGCCGGAACGGATGTTGCGGCCCAGGTCGATCCGCCACAGCCGGGTGCCGTCGAGCTTGATCCCGTCGACGACGGTGTTGCCGGTGTAGCCGGACTGGGAGTTGTCCTTGGCGTTGGTGGGCTGCCACTTCAGTACGAAGTCCAGGGCGCCGTCGCCGTCCAGGTCGGCCACGGAGGCGTCGTTGGCCTCGTAGGTGTAGGCCACGCCGTCGGGGGTGGTGCCCCCGGCCGGTGGGGTGATCGGGACGTCCTTGTACCCGGCGCGGAACTGCACCGCGTGCACGGAGTCGCCCTGCTCGACGCCGCCCACGACGGCGCGGACGGTGTAGTCGGCGTGCGACGGGGCGCCGGAGTGGAAGAAGTTGGTGGAGCCGGTGATCGGCGCGGAGTTGACCTTCGTACCGGCGCGGTAGACGTTGAAGGACACGTCGTTCGGGTCGGTGGCCAGCCAGCGCCAGCTCACCAGGTTGCCGGTGCCGGTGTAGACGCTGACCACGCCCCGGTCGAGCCTCTCCACCTGCCGGGCGGTGGCCGCCTCGGCGGTGTCGGTGGTGAGCGCGGTCAGCCCGGCGCCGGTCAGGACGGTGGCGGCGACGGCCGCAGCGAGGACGGGGGACCTGCGGCGTCTGCGGTGCGGGTGCGGGTGCTGCACGGGGACGTACCTCCCGGGAGGACGGATGGGTTCCGCCTACCGGTCGCCGCCGCTCCCGGATCGGTTGCCGGGCGGCGTGAGGTCATTCCTTGCGGAAGGCGCGCAGCGTGAACACCGGGTCCGGCCGGTCGCGGTCCTGGTCGGGCAGGGCGGCCAGCCGGGCGATGAACTCCTCCGCCAGCTCCGAGCCGGGCGGCACCGTGAGGAACCAGCCCCGCCGCAGGTCGGCGATGGTACGGCGGGGGCTGCGGCCCTGCCCGCGCCCCTGGAAACGGGCCCGCCCGGCGTCCCGCAGCCCGCAGGCGGCGGCGTACGACTCCACCAGGCGCGCGGCGTCCGTGGCGGGGCGGCGGGGCCGGGCGGCCATCACGGCGTCGATGTCGCTGCCCACGTTGTGGGAGAGGGCCTTGTCGACGGTGGTCACGTACACCCCGCCGGGCCGCAGCACCCGCGCGCACTCCGCGACGATGGCCCGCGCGTCGTCGTCGGACGGCGCGAGGTGCAGCAGCCACACGCTGCTGACGGCGTCGAACTCGCCGTCCCGGAACGGCAGTCGGCGGGCGTCCGCGAGGACGACGGTGCCCGGCAGCCGGGCCTGCGCCTGCCGGGCCATCGGCACCGACCGGTCCACGCCGGTCACCCGGGTGCCCGGGCGGGCGGCGGCCAGCCGCCGGGTGACGATGCCGGTGCCGCAGGCCAGGTCGAGCAGGGCGCCCATGTCCCGCGGCAGCAGGCTCAGTACGGCGTCGGCGGCTGCCGCCGCCCTCGGCTCGCCGCCGCGCCAGGCGTCGTAGCCCTCGGCTTCCTTGTCGTAGTCGATCAACGCTGCCCCCCTTCGGCGCCTCTTCTTCCGTGTTCTACGTGCCGCTCGCGCCGCCCGCTCAACTCGCCCCGTGCGCGGGCGCCAGCGCGGTCACCCGGCGGGCGAGTTCGACGTCCAGGGCGGTGACGGCGCCGCCGACGCTGTGGGTGTTCACCGACAGGGAGACGGTGTGGTAGCCGAGGGTGAGGTCGGAGTGGTGGTCCAGCTCGTCCTGGACCTGGGCGACGTGCACGGCCATGGCCGCCGCCGCCATGTGCGAGCCGAGCCGGTAGACGCGGGTGAGCCGGTCCCCTTCGAGGGACCAGCCGGGCAGCTCCGCGAGACGGGCGTCGATCTCCTCGGGCGACAGCGGTTCGACGGGCATGGGGCGCTCCCTCGGCGGTACGGGCACGGGTACCTGTTCAGCGTGCCACAGCGGGGACGAGGTGAACCGGGCCGTCCGGGTGGCTCGTTCCGGGGTGCCGGATACGGCTACCGTCGACGGTATGACCACTGCGACACCCGCGCGCACCGCCCCCGCCGCCGCGCCCGCCGACCAGGGCGTCGGCACGCTGCTGCGGGCCTGGCGGGAGCAGCGGCGGATCAGCCAGCTTGAGCTGGCGCTGCGCGCCGACTCCTCCGCCCGGCACATCAGCTTCATCGAGACGGGCCGCTCCCGGCCGAGCGAGGAGATGGTGCTGAAGCTCGCCGAGCACCTCGACGTACCGGTCCGCGAGCGCAACGCCCTGCTCCTCGCCGCCGGTTACGCCCCCCGCTTCCCGGAGACCCCGTTGGACGACCCGGCGCTGGCCGCGGTGCGGGCCGGGGTGGAGCGGCTGATACAGGGCTACGAGCCGTATCCGGCGCTGGTGGTCGACGCGACGTACAACGTGCTGGCCGCCAACCGGGGCATCACCGCGCTGCTGGGCGAGGTGCCCCCGGCGCTGCTCGGGCCGCCGCTGAACGCGATGCGGCTCACCCTGCACCCGGAGGGCCTCGCGCCGCGCATCCGCAACCTGCGCCAGTGGCGCGGGCACCTGCTGGCGCAGATGGAGCGGCAGATAGCGCTGCACCGGTCGGCGGCGCTGCGGGCGCTGTACGAGGAGGTGGCCGCCTACCCGGTGCCCGAGGAGGCGGTGCCCGAGGGGGCGGCGGACGAGGCGGTGCCGTACGTCGCGCTGCCGCTGCTGATCGAGCACGGCGGCCGGACGCTGTCGTTCATCTCGTCGATCTCCACGTTCAACACGCCGATGGACGTGACCGTCGCCGAGCTGGCCATCGAGACGCTGCTCCCGGCCGACCCGGCGACGGTGCGGCACCTTCAGGAGCTGCTGCCCTGACGCGCCCTGAGGGCGCCCCACTGGAGGGCGGCGAACCCGGCCACGGTGAGCGCCTGGAGGACCACCCACACGGCGCCCGTCGTGCTCGGCGACAGCCACAGTCCGAGGGCGAGGAAGCTGACCGCCGCCCAGGCCAGGTTGGCCTCGACGACCGCCCGCACGCCGAGCGCGGCCGGGCTGGGGCGCCCGGCGAGCAGGCCGACCGCGGCGGCGTACAGCACGAGGAAGACACCGAGGACGAGCAGCAGCTTGGAGCTGACGTCGAACAGGCGGCCGAGGGGGCCGGAGGCGACGAGGTAGGCGACGCCGTTCGTCCCGGTCACCACTGCGTCCAGAGTGAGGAAGCGGCGCAGCATGAGCTGCGGCTCGGTGGTGCGGGCGAGAGCGGCGAGGTGGGTTGCGGACATGGCGGATCACCCTCCGTCGGGGTCGTAGTGGTGCGGGGGGACCGGCTCCCGGGCTGGAGTGCGCCAGCCCGGAACCCGGTGATCTCACGATCCCGCGGGCCGCGGGCGGGGTCCATTACCTGCGAGGTAATGGGTGACGCGCGGTCAGCGACTCCTGGATTGCGCGGTTTTGCTCACCGGCCGTGGTGATTGCCTCACCTCCCGCCACGTGAGACTGCCGCGGGAACATGACACACTGCCCCCATGCTTTCGGCGCGTAGGGGAGGCGTGGCGTGAGTGAACGACGACCCGCGCCCACGGTCGGTCAGGTGGTGCTCGGCAAGCGGCTCCAGGAGCTGCGGGAGGCGGCCCGGCTGAGCCGTGAGGAGGCCGCGAAGGTGCTCCGGGTGGCCCCGGCGACCGTGCGGCGCATGGAGACGGCCGAGGTCGCGCTGAAGATCCCGTACGTGCAGGTGCTGCTGACGACGTACGGGGTGCCCGCGGAGGAGGTGGCCACGTTCGTCGCGCTGGCGGAGGAGGCGAACCAGCCGGGCTGGTGGCAGCGGTTCCACGACGTGCTGCCGGAGTGGTTCAGCGTGTTCGTGTCCCTGGAGGGCGCGGCGCGGATGATCCGCAGCTACGAGCCGCACTTCGTGCCGGGGCTGCTCCAGACCGAGGGGTACGCGCGGGCCGTGCTGGAGGCGGGGACGGTCGGGCAGTCGGGACCGGAGACCATCGAGCGCCACGTGCGGCTGCGGCTGACCCGGCAGGAGCTGTGGAAGCGGCCGGACCCGCCCCACCTGTGGGTGGTGATGGACGAGACGGTGCTGCGCAGGCCGGTGAGCACCAAGCCCGAGGTGATGCGCGACCAGCTCGACCGGCTGCTTGAGGCCACCGAGAGCGATCTGGTGACCCTCCAGGTCGCCGAGTTCGACCACGGGCCGCACCCGGGCACGTACGCGCCCTTCTCCCTGTTCCGGTTCGCCCAGCCGGAGCTGCCCGACATGGTCTTCACCGAGTACCTGACCGGCGCGCTCTACCTGGACTCGCGCGCCGAGGTCTCCGGGCACCTGGAGGTCCTGGACCACATGTCGGCGCACGCGGCGTCGGTGGCCCGCACCAAGGAGATCCTCCGGAAGTACCGGGCGGCCTGCTAGGCCGGGTCCAGGCGGCTGGCTGACCCGTACGGGTGCGGTCGGCGGGTGGCCCCGCGGGGCGGCGCCTAGGTTCTTGAGGGACGGGGCGGCCGAGCGTGCGGGAGGCGAGCCTGATGCCGGGATTCGAGGTGCTGTACCAGGCGGCGGCGCTCTGTCTGACCTATCCGGACGACGACGTGCTGACCCGGCTGCCGCTGCTGCGGGAGGCCGCGCCGCAACTGCGGGAGTTCGCCGACCACGCCGCGGTCACCCCGCCGGGTGAGCTGGCGGAGGACTACGCGCGCGTGTTCGGCGCCGAAGGGCTGTACCTGGGGCGCGGACGGGGCGGGGCCGCCCCGGCGCGGCTGGGCGACCTGTACCGGGCGCACGGCCTGGAGTTCACCGGCGAGGAGCGGCCGGACTTCCTGCCCGCGGTGCTGGAGTTCGCGGCGCGCACGGGCAACACGGAGCCGCTGACCGGGCACCGGGACGCGCTGGAGGAACTCCGGGCGCGGCTCACCGGGCTGGGGACGCCGTACGCGTGTGTGCTGGAGGCGGTGTGCGCGACGTTGCCTCCGGCGCATCCTGGGGATCTGACGGATCCGGTGCCGCAGCCTCGGTGAGTATGTCGTGTGCGGGTGCGTCGTGGCTGGTCGCGCAGTTCCCCGCGCCCCTAGGTAGGCTGCCTCAGCCGTGCCTTCAAGCGGCGCCGCCCCTTTGGTCCCTCTCCTCATCGACGATCTCGGCGTCCACCACGCCCTCCTCCTCCTGCGGGGCCTGCTCCTGGGCGGAGCCCGGCGTCGGCTGTTCCGCCTGGGCGTACATCGCCTGGCCCATCTTCTGGCTGACGGTGGCGAGTTTCTCGACGGCCGTGCGGAGGGCGGCGGTGTCGCTCTCGGCGGCGGGGCGTTCCAGCAGGCCCTTGAGTTCGCTGACGGCGGACTCGACCTCGGTGCGGGTGTCGGCGGGGACGCGGTCGCCGTTCTCGGTGACGAACCGCTCGGTCTGGTAGACGAGTTGCTCGGCCTGGTTGCGGGTCTCGGCGGCCTCCCTGCGCTTGCGGTCCTCCTCGGCGTACTGCTCGGCCTCCCGCATCATGCGGTCGATGTCGTCCTTGGGCAGGGCGGAGCCGCCGGTGACGGTCATCTTCTGCTCGCGGCCGGTGGCGAGGTCCTTCGCGGAGACGTGCATGATCCCGTTGGCGTCGATGTCGAAGGCGACCTCGATCTGCGGGATGCCGCGCGGCGCGGGCGGCAGCCCGGTGAGGTCGAAGGTGCCGAGCTTCTTGTTGTACGCGGCGATCTCGCGTTCGCCCTGGTAGACCTGGATGCCGACGGAGGGCTGGTTGTCGGCGGCGGTGGTGAAGATCTCCGAACGCCGGGTCGGGATCGTGGTGTTGCGCTCGATCAGCTTGGTCATGATGCCGCCCTTGGTCTCGATGCCGAGGGACAGCGGGGTGACGTCGAGGAGGAGGACGTCCTTCACGTCGCCGCGGAGGACACCGGCCTGGAGCGCGGCGCCGACCGCCACGACCTCGTCGGGGTTGACGCCCTTGTGCGGGTCCTTGCCGGTCAGCTCGCGGACGAGTTCGGTGACCGCGGGCATCCGGGTGGAGCCGCCGACGAGGATGACGTGGTCGATCGCGGCGAGCTTGATCCCGGCGTCCTTGACGGCCTGGTGGAAGGGGGTCTTGCAGCGGTCGAGCAGATCGGCGGTGAGTTCCTGGAACTGGGCGCGGGTGAGCTTCTCCTCCAGGTGCAGCGGGCCCTCGGCGGAGGCGGTGATGTAGGGCAGGTTGATCGACGTCTCCGAGGACGAGGACAGCTCGATCTTGGCCTTCTCGGCGCCCTCCCGCAGCCGCTGCACGGCCATCTTGTCGCCCGCGAGGTCGATGCCGTACTGCCCCTTGAACTTCTTCACCAGGTGATCGACGATCCGCTGGTCCCAGTCGTCGCCGCCGAGGTGGGTGTCGCCGTTGGTGGCCTTGACCTCGATGACGCCGTCGCCGATCTCCAGCAGGGAGACGTCGAAGGTGCCGCCGCCGAGGTCGAAGACGAGGACGGTCTGCTCCTCGCCGCGGTCCAGGCCGTAGGCGAGGGCGGCGGCGGTCGGCTCGTTGATGATCCGCAGCACCTTCAGGCCCGCGATCTCCCCGGCCTCCTTGGTGGCCTGCCGCTGGGCGTCGTCGAAGTAGGCGGGGACGGTGATCACCGCGTCGGTGACGTCCTCACCGAGGTAGGACTCGGCGTCCCGCTTGAGCTTCTGCAGAACGCGCGCCGACAGCTCCTGCGCCCGGAAGCGGGTGCCGTCCACGGAGCCCTGGTCCGGGAAGCGCCAGTCGGCGTCGCCCATGTGCCGTTTCACGGAGCGGGCGGTGCGCTCGACGTTGGTCACCGCCTGCCGCTTGGCGACCTCGCCGACCAGCACCTCGCCGTTCTTGGCGAAGGCCACGACCGAGGGTGTGGTCCTCGCGCCCTCCGCGTTGGCGACGACCGTGGGCTCGCCGCCCTCCAGGACGGCGACCACCGAGTTGGTGGTCCCCAGATCGATACCGACCGCGCGTCCCATCGCAGTCCCCTTCCGCGTCACGGAGTGTCCGGAGTGTCCGCCACTCCCTCCAGCACAAAACTTGAGTGGCCTCTTGTCAATGGCGCATACGGGCCACCCGCGCGCCCCCGCCCTACAGCGGAGTACCCCGTCGGGGGCGTGCGCCCCGCAGCGCGACGGCGTGCCGGGGGCGGTCGGTGACCAGGACGTCCACGCGCGGGTCGGCGAGGAAGGCGCGCAGGGCGGTGTCGTCGTTGACGGTCCACACCAGGGTGAACAGCCGGTGCCGGGCGGCCTCGCGCAGCACGTTGGCGCGGGCCAGGCGCTGGTGCACGGCGACCCCGTGGGCACCGCAGGCGCGCACCCGGCGCAGCGGGAACAGCTCGCTCAGCCGGGTCGCGGTCAGCCGGGAGGCGGCGATCTCCGCGCGGTCCCGGCCCAGCGACAGGGCGGTGCGCACCCCGGGGAAGGCCCGGGTGATCGCGGCGACGGAACGGTCCTCCAGGGAGGTGGCCACGAAGCCGTCGACGCCGAGCAGCGCCACCGCCCGGTCGATCACCGTGCGCTCGTAGCCGGGCTCCTTCAGGTCCAGGTGGCCGACCAGCCTCCCCGCGATCAGGGACATCACGTCGTCGACGACCGGGACGGGGTACCCGGCACGGGCGTTCAGCTCGGCGTGGCTGAGCTGGGACAGCGGCGGGCCGGTGTGCCGTACCCGGGGGTCGTGGTGGACGACGAGGACGCCGTCGGCGGTGCGCCGGACGTCGAACTCGACGTACTCGGCGCCGGAGGTGACCGCGTCCTCGTACGCCTGCCAGGTGGCGGCGGCGTACCGTTCACCGCCGCCGCGGTGCGCGGAGACGGCGGGGCGGAGCGGGGTCACGGGTCACCTCCCGGGGGTCGCGGGCGGTCCGGGTGCGGCCGGACCCCGCCCGGCACGGGTCCGGGCGGGGCGGCGCGGACCTCAGACCAGCTTCGCGGAGAGCGTGATCGGTACGGCCTTCAGGGCCTGGCTGACCGGGCAGTTGACCTTGGCGTCCTCGGCGGCGGCGAGGAACGCCTCGCTCTCCATCCCGGGCACCGTGCCCTCGACGGTGAGGTGGATGCCGGTGATGCCCTCGCCCGGCTGGAAGGTGACGTCGGCGGAGGTGACCAGCTTGGTGGGCGGGTTGCCGCCCTTGGTGAGGATGTTGGAGAACGCCATGGAGAAGCAGCTCGCGTGGGCGGCGGCGATCAGCTCCTCGGGGCTGGTCTTGCCGTTGGCGTCCTGGGCGCGCGACGCCCAGGTGACGGGCTGCGCGTCGATGGCGCCGGAGGAGTCGAAGGTGACGACTCCGTTGCCCTCAAGGAGGTTGCCTTCCCAGACGGTGTGTGCGGAGCGCGTGGTGGCCACGGTTGGTCCTTTCGCGTGTGTCGGTGAGGCGACGTGAGGCGGCCCCGGTGCCGGGGCTCGGGGACCATCCGATCACATTCCCGCGCATCCCACGCACAACAACGGTGGAGCGGGGCCGGGTTCCGGCAGGTCCGGGGTCACGGCTCAGGCGGCGCGGCGGTCCGGCTCGGGCTCGTCAAGGGGCACCTCGGGGCCGCACGCCTCCGCCAGCCAGCGGCGCAGCACGTGGTGGACCCGCTCGGCGCCGGTCAGTTCGGCGCCGTCCTCGACGGGCGGGGAGAGGGTCAGCGGGGAGAGCAGGAACGGGGCGCCCTGGGCGCCGCCGAGGCCGCCGTGCGAGCCGATCTGCTCTTCGAAGGCGAGGACTTCGCCGTCGGCGGGGTCGAGGGAGGAGTTCACCATGATGTCGGCGGTGTGCGGGAAGGTGTGGGTGCGCCGCACGGCGTCGGCGGCGCCGGGCCCGAACGGCGCGAGCGGCCCCGGGTCGCGGTCGAGGTCCGCGACCGGGATCTCGGCGCCGTACGCGCCGAGGACGACCCCGCCGTGGGCCTCGCTGCGCACCAGCAGGAAGCCGATGCCGGGGTGGTTGGCGAGGGTGGTCAGCAGCGCGGGGTGGCGGGCGTCGATCTCCTCCTTGGTCATCCGGTGCGGCACGTCGGGGAAGGAGACCAGGCCGAGGTTGCCGGAGGCGAGCACGATCGGCTCGGAGCGGCGGTCGGGGCGGTAGCGCTCCTCGCCCTCCGCCACGGGGATGCGCAGCGCGGCCCGGACGGCGGCGCGGGCCTCGGCGCCGCTGTGGGTGCGCCGGGCCCGGCGCGGCACGGGCAGCCCGCACCCGGCGCGCACCAGGTCGTTGAGGGTGAGGCCGTAGCGGGCGCGGAAGGTCTCGCCGGGGCTCTGGCCGTGGTCGGACAGGACGACGATCCGGTACGGGCGGGGGGCGTGCTCGGCGACCTTCTCGATCAGCGCGAGCGCCCGGTCCAGGCGCTGGAGGACCTTCTCGGCGTCGCGGCTCATCGGCCCGGAGTGGTGCGCGACCTCGTCGTAGGCGACCAGGTCGGCGTAGACGGAGGTGCGTCCGGCGAGCATGTCGCCCATCACCGCGGCGACGACGACGTCCCGTTCGACGACGGTGGCGAAGGCGCGGACGAACGGGTAGAGGCCGCCGCGTGAGACCCGGGGGCGCTGGCCGCGCAGCCGGGCCCGGGTGGACTGACCGATCTCCCGGCCGACCTCGGCGGTGAAGGACAGGGCGGTGCGGACGGCGTTGGCGGGGTCGGAGAAGTAGGCGAAGTAGCCCGCGCGGGAGCGGTTGGCGCGGGAGCGGCGGCGGGTGGCGATGGACAGCACGAGGGCCTGTTCGTCGGCGCCGCCGCTGAAGAGGTTGCCGCGGGAGGCGCCGTCGGCGCTGAGCAGTCCGCCGTCGCCGGTGCGGCGGACGGCGCGGCGCTGGAGTTCGGCGGCGCTGGTGGGGCGGTTGCAGACCATGACCTCGCGGGTCTCCTTCTCGTACCAGCGGAACGCGGGCACGTCGAAGGTGCTGCCGTGCAGGATGCCGAGCTGGCTGGCGCCGGTCTGGCTGGACCAGTCGGTGCGCCAGCGGGTGAGCCGGTGGGAGGCCCGCTCGCCGGGGCGGCCGAGCCAGCGGGCGGTGGTCGGCATCAGGCCCTTGCGGACCGCGTCAAGGAGGACGTCGTGGCCGACGCCGTCGAACTGGAGGAAGACGGTGCCGGGGGTCGCCGGTCCGGGTGGCAGGGCGCGGCGGCGGCGGTCGGCGAGGCGGTACAGGCGGCGCCGGTAGGCGTCGTCGTCGCGGACGGCGAGGGCGGCGCCGGTGGCGGAGGCGACGGCGGACATCACCGCGGCGACGACCACGGCGGTCTCGGGGGCGGCGGCGCCGCGCTCGCCGGGGTTGGGGTTGAGGCGCAGGGCGAGCAGGAGCAGCGCCCCGTTGAGGAAGAAGACCAGCAGTCCGAGGACGAAGGCGGGGACGAGGAGCAGCAGCCGGACCAGCAGCGGCCACACCAGCGCCGACAGCAGACCGAACGCACCGGCGCCGAACGCGGCGGTGACGGCGATGTCGGTGGCGCTGTCGCCGTCGGCGGAGCGCAGCCGGAAGTCGGGCAGGATTCCGGCGAGGACGAGCATGGTGACCGTGGAGACGGCCCACACCGTGACGCTCCGCCCGACCTGACTGGCCACCCGCCGCCAACGCCCGCCCAGCACGCCCCGCACACCTCACGTCCCGGCCCGACCTGAACGCGGGCCCGCCCCCAGCCTGTCACACACCTGGCCGGAACCGGCCGGACGGCGAGTGGGGATGGGGGAAGGAGTAGGGGCAGGTCCGGGGGTTGTCAGGGGCAACTGTCCCCTCCGGCCCGTCACACCGGGCGTCCGCCCCAGCCCCCGGCCAGGGCTCAGCGGCCGTCGTACCCAGCCGTCGGCATCGACAGCCGCCGGTGGACGCACGCCTTCATCTGGGCGTCGTACGACGGTTCCGCGGAGCCGACGGTCTCCACGCGGACGCCGCGTCTGGCGCACTCCGCGGTGAACGCCGCCACGTCCGCGAGGGCGCTCTCCAGGACCCGGTGGCTGGGGGCCACGAAGACGTCGGTGCCGGGGCGGACCCCGTCCCACAGGACGCCGTGGTCGGGGCGCAGGCCGCGCACCAGCAGCTCACGGACGACGGTGTAGCCGTGCTCGGCGGCCCAGCGGGCGCACATCGCGTGCTGGCTGCGGGAGTCCACCAGGAAGGGATCGGCGTCCAGTTCCTGGAGCGGGGTCAGACTGGCGATGGCCGTGACCCGGACCCGACCGGCAGCATGTCCCATGGCGTCCCCCTCACCTCCGGGTTTCGCCGCCGACCCTACTCCTGCCCGTAGGCTTCGGGGAGTCGCGCGAAGGAGGCAAAGAGGTGCCGGTGGAGATCACCTGGTGGGGACACGCCACCTGCGCGCTGCGGGATTCGGACGTGCGCCTGCTGACCGACCCCTTGTTCGCCCGGCGGCTGGCCCATCTGCGCCGCCGCCGCGGGGCCCTGCCGCCGCCCACCGCCCGGCACGCGGACGTCGCGCTCGTCTCCCACCTGCACGCCGACCACCTGCACGTGCCGTCCCTGGCCCGCCTCGCGCCGGGCACCCGGCTGCTCGTGCCCCGGGGCGCGCCCCGCGCGGTGCCCGGACTGCGCCGTCTGGCCCATCTGCGCCTGACCGAGATGGCGCCGGGCGACGAGACCGAGGTCGGGGCGCTCACGATACGGGCGGTGCCCGCGCTGCACGACGGGCGGCGGCTGCCGCTCGGACGGCACCGGGCCCCCGCGCTCGGCTTCGTCGTGCAGGGCGAGGCGCGCACCTACTTCGCCGGGGACACCGGGCTGTTCGACTCGATGGCCGAGGAGGTCGGCCGGGTCGACGTGGCGCTGCTGCCGGTGGGCGGCTGGGGACCGTACCTCGGTGACGGCCACCTGGACCCCGGGCGGGCGGCCGAGGCGCTGGCCCGGCTGGCGCCGAGGGCGGCGGTGCCGGTGCACTACGGCACGTACTGGCCGATCGGGATGGACGCGATACGCCCGCACGAGTTCCACGCGCCGGGCGACGAGTTCGTACGGCTGGCGGCCGAGCGCGCGCCGGGCGTGACCGTGCACCGGCTCGGGCACGGCGAGAAGCTCCGGCTGGAGGTCGCCCGGTGAGCTGGCTCGCCTCGGCCCCGGCGACGACACCGCCGGACTCCGCGCAGGTGATCGGGTACCCGTCGCTGTTCCTGCTGGTACTGATCGGCGCGCTGGTGCCGGTGGTGCCGACGGGCGCGCTGGTCAGTTCGGCGGCGGTGGTCGCCTTCCACCGGGCGGCGCCCGTCTCGCTGGCGCTGGTGTTCGCGACGGCGTCGCTGGCCGCGTTCCTCGGGGACGCCACGCTGTACTGGCTGGGGCGGCGCGGCATGGGGTCGAAGAACGGGTCGCGGTGGCTGGAGGCGATCCGCTCGCGGGCGCCGGAGGACCGGCTGGCGCAGGCGCAGGGCAAGCTCGCGGAGCACGGGGTGGCGGTGCTGGTGCTGTCGCGGCTGGTCCCGGCCGGGCGCATCCCGGTGATGCTGGCCTGTCTGATGGCCCGCTGGCCGCTGCGGCGGTTCGTGCGGGGGAACCTCCCGGCCTGTCTGGCGTGGGCCGTGACGTACCAGCTCATCGGCATCCTGGGCGGGTCGCTGTTCCCGGAGCCGTGGGAGGGCGTCGTGGCGGCGGTCGTCCTGACCGTGCTGATCAGCGTGGCGCCGGGGGCGTGGCGGCGGCTGCGGGGCGTCGGCACCGGCTGAACCGCCGGAACCCCGCCGCTACCCGCCGTCGCGCGGCAGGACGCGGGAGCCGCCCACCGGGAGGTCCCAGAGGGCGGAACGGTCCAGGCCGCCTCGGCCCACGCCCCGCGGACCCGGGTCAGGGGCTCCAGGACCGGTTCCGCGGACAGGATGAACGTGGCCCAGTGCATGGGGGCCATCCGGCGGGCGCCCAGGTCGAGGGCGGCCCGCACGGCCTCCTCGGGGGCGCAGTGCACGTCGCTGAGCCACCAGCGGGGGTCGTAGGCGCCGATGGGGAGCAGGGCGAGGTCGATGCCGGGGTAGCGCTGGCCGATGCGGGTGAACCAGTGGCCGTAGCCGGTGTCGCCCGCGAAGTACACGCGCTGGCCGTCGGGGTCCGTGAGGACCCAGCCGCCCCACAGGCTGCGGCAGGTGTCGGTGAGGGTGCGCTTGGACCAGTGGTGGGCGGGCACGAAGTCGAAGCGGACGCCGCGCAGCACCGCCCCCTCCCACCAGTCGAGTTCGGTGATCCGGCTGAAGCGGCGGCGCCGGAACCAGGCGCCGAGCCCGGCCGGGACGAAGACGGGGGTGTCGCGCGGGAGGCGGCGCAGGGTGGGGGCGTCGAGGTGGTCGTAGTGGTTGTGGCTGATGACGACCGCGTCGACGCGCGGCAGCCGCTCCCAGGGCACGCCGACGGGGGTGATCCGCGCCGGGGTGCCGAGGATGCGCCGGGACCAGACGGGGTCGGTGAGGACGGTGAGCCCGCCGACGCTCAGCACCCAACTGGCGTGTCCCGCCCAGGTGACGGCGACGGTGCGGGCGTCCACGCGGGGCAGCGGGGCGGGCGCGAAGGGCAGCCGGGGGATGTCCGCGAGGCCCTCCCGGCCGGGGCGTACGGCGCCCTCGCGGGCGAACCGGGCGAACGCCTTCAGGCCGGGCAGCGGGGCGGTCAGCCGGTCGTGGAAGGTGCGCGGCCAGACCCGGTGCTCGCCCAGCGGGCGGGGTTCCGCGAGCGGCGGGGCGGGGGCCGCGGCGGGCGCCGGGAGGATCGGCCCCGGATCGTCGGCTTCCTGGGTGCTGGTGGTGCTGGCCGACTCGGACTGCTGCGTCATCGAGGAGACTCCCGTCGCTGAGCGTCGTCGCTGAGGTCGTCGAAGACCGCCTTCACATGGGTCAACGCGCGTTGCACCTGGGGCATTTCCAGCGGCTCGGGCGAGCCGAGGGCCGCGGCGCGCTCGGTGTCGGTGCCGCCCAGCAGCCGTGCGGTGGACAGCCGTACGCGCAGGGCGGCGAGGTCGTCGCCGAAGCGGTGGCCGCCGGGGGCGGGCATGGCGAGCCGGGCGGTGAGGAAGTCCTCCAGCTCCTGGGCGTCACCGACGCCGTGCGCGGCGAGCGCGGGGCGCAGCGGGGCGAGGTCGACGTACAGGTGGCGGCCCGCCTGCGGGGGCAGGGCGAGGGCCCCCGCGCCGACGACGGTGCGGTGCGCGGCGGCGGCCACGCGCGCGTGCAGCGCCGCCGCGGCGGCGACCCGGCCGGTGACCTGCGGCGGTTCGGACAGCGCGAGGACGGCGGCGGCGGCGACCGGCGCGGCCACGCGGGCGTCCAGCGCGGTCAGGACGTCCAGCACGCGCGCGTGGAGGCCGTCCCCGGTGTCCCCGGCGGGGAAGCGGGCGACGGCGGCGGGCCAGCCGGGCGGCAGCAGCGCCCCGGCGAGGTCGGTGACGACGGTGACCCGGTCGGGCCGCATCTCGGCGGGGCTGAGGAGGACCGTGCCGTGCGGGTCGTGCGGGGTGTCCCGCCAGGTCTCGTCGCTGACGAGGTGCAGTCCCGCGCCGGTGGCGGCCTCGACGGTCTCGTGCAGCAGCTCCGGCGGGGCGACGGTGCCGGTGGGGTCGTCCGCGACGGACAGCACCAGCAGCCGGGGGTCGCCGCCCTCGGCGCGCACCCGGCGCACGGTCTCCAGCAGGGCGTACGGGTCGGGGACGCCGCCGCAGTCGGCGGGCGTCGGCACGTGGAAGACGGGCCTGCCGAGCAGTCTCGCGTACGGCGCCCACCAGGCGGCGCAGGGGCGGGGCACCAGGACGTCGCCGCCGAGCGCGGCGGTCAGCGCCAGCAGCAGCGACGGGGCGCCGGGTCCGGCGACCGCGGCGGCGGGGGCGGTGGGCAGTCCACGGCGTTCCCAGTAGCCGCAGGCCGCCTCCAGCAGGGCGGGTCCGCCGCCGGTCGGCTCGCCGTCGGAGCGGTGGGCGGCGCCCGCGACGGCGGCGGCGAGGTCGGGCAGCACGGGCAGTCCGTCGCCGGGCGGCGGGGGGCCGTAGCGGACGGGGCCGTGGCCTTCCGGTTCCGTCCGCATGGGCACCTCCGCGCTCACCGTGGTCGTGTCACCCGCGCGCCACCGGCCTCCGTGGGGCCCGTGGGCCGCGGGAGGCGGAACGTGCGCTCGCGCTGTGAGTACCCACGACAGCCCTCCGTCAGGCTTCCGTCAGGCGCCCGCGGTCGGCTCCTTGCGCCGTACCCGGTAGACCGCGGCGCCGAGCGCGCCCGCGACCAGCAGACCGCCGGTGACCAGCGCGGTCGCCGAGTCCGTGAACGTGCCGCCCTCTCCGGCGTGCACACCGTGCTGGACGCCAGCCCCGGCGCAGGAGTCGTGGTGCGGCGAGGGGCACGGCCGCGGCTTGTGCGTCGGCTGGTGCGTGGGGTGGTGCGTGGGGTGGTGGGTGGCGCCGCCGCCCACGGTCACCGTGAAGGTCGCGCTCCACTGCTTGCCCTGTCCGCCGGGCGGCGCCGGGCAGGTCCCGTCGACGGACCAGGCGTCCTCCTCCTCGAAGTTCCCGGCGGGGGCGATCTTCGCGGTGCCCTCGTAGGCGGGCCCGGTGCCGGTGTCGAGGGTGGTGGGGATCTGCTCCAGCTCCACGGTGCCCGCCTCGAACGCCTGCGAGGTGGCCTCGATGGTCGCGGGCGCCGGACCGCCGAGCGGATCGCAGGACACCGACACGGTGACGGTCCCGCCCGGCCGCACCGCCGCGGGACTCACCTCGGCGGTCGGCTCCGCGGCCACGACGGGTATGGCACAGGTCAACGCCGTACCGGCGAGCACGACGACGGACAGCACACGAGCGGTAGGGCGCATGGGTGGGGCTCCTTCGAGCGGTGCGCGATGACAGAGCCATCACAACCCGCACCAGCCGGGTCGGCAGTCACTACGCACCCAACGGAGTGACAGCCCACCTAAAGGGGCGCGGGGAACTGCGCGAGCAACCCACCACGACCCGCACCCGGCGACGAAAAAGCAACCACCCCCTACGCGACCCCCCGCAGCACTTCCTCCCGCACCCGGTCGCAGCACCGGCTGATCAGCCGCGACACGTGCATCTGCGAGATCCCCAACCGCTCCGCGATCCGGCTCTGCGTCATGTCCCCGAAGAACCGCATGTACAGGATCGCCCGCTCCCGCTCCGGCAACGCCGCCAGCCGCCCCCGGACCGACTCACGGTCGACGACCGTGTCCAGCGCGGGATCGGTCGACCCGAGCGCGTCGCTCAGCGAGAACCCGCCGTCGCTGCCGGGCAGTTCCGCGTCCAGCGACAACGCGCTGAAGCTCTCCAGCGCCTCCAGGCCGACCCGCGTGTCGTCCTCGCTGAGGTCGGCGTGCGCGGCGAGGGCGGCGACGCTGGGCCGCTGCCCGGAGGCGGTCTGGGCGAGTTCGTGGGAGGCGGCCCGCACCTGGTTGCGCAGTTCCTGGACCCGGCGTGGCACGTGCAGGGTCCACATGTGGTCGCGGAAGTGCCGCTTGATCTCACCGGTGACGGTGGGCACGGCGTAGCTCTCGAAGGCGTTGCCGCGGTCGGGGTCGTAGCGGTCGACGGCCTTGACCAGGCCGAGGGCGGCGACCTGGCGGAGGTCCTCGTAGGACTCGCCGCGGCTGCGGAAGCGTCCGGCGATGCGTTCGGCCATCGGCAGCCACGCCTCGACGATCCGCTCGCGCAGGGCGTCGCGTTCGGGGCCGGGGGGCAGGGTGGCGAGGCGGCGGAAGGATGCGGTGGTGTCGGGGGCGTCGTCGTGGGGGTGGTTCCGGTTCCGCGTGTTCGCTGGGCTTCGCATGGGACGTGCAACTCCCTT
The DNA here is from genome assembly GCF_042674625.1 of Streptomyces flavalbus. Classification (NCBI taxonomy): domain Bacteria; kingdom Bacillati; phylum Actinomycetota; class Actinomycetes; order Kitasatosporales; family Streptomycetaceae; genus Streptomyces; species Streptomyces flavalbus. The sequence goes on along the minus strand of NZ_JBHTEB010000001.1, from coordinate 6,643,069 downwards.
GGACCGTGCTCGGGAAGGGGACGACGGTCACCGCGGAAGTCTGCGCACGGTCCGGACCGGGCGCACGTGGGGCCGCGGCGGGCCGCTCCCACGGACGTGCCTGCTGTCCGAAGCACTGGGGGGCACCTGCCCTGACCCGTGCCGGGCAAACACCGCGAGGTTTCCGTCCGTGTCCGCGGGGTGACTCGTGACGGGTGCTTCCCCGCCCTTCCCCGGCCCTTCCCCTGGAGGTTCCTCCATGAGCACCAAGGTCTCCGACCACGTTCTGCGACGGCTGCGCGAGTGGGGTGTGGAGCAGGTCTTCGGCTATCCGGGCGACGGCATCAACGGCCTGCTCGCGGCCTGGGGCCGCGCCGACGACCAGCCGCGCTTCATCCAGTCCCGGCACGAGGAGATGTCCGCGTTCCAGGCGGTCGGGTACGCCAAGTTCAGCGGCCGGGTCGGGGTGTGCGCGGCGACGTCGGGGCCGGGCGCGATCCATCTCCTCAACGGCCTGTACGACGCCAAGCTGGACCACGTGCCGGTGGTGGCGATCGTCGGCCAGACGCACCGCACCGCGATGGGCGGCTCGTACCAGCAGGAGGTGGACCTGCACACGCTGTTCAAGGACGTCGCCTCGGAGTTCGTGGAGACGGTGACGGTGCCCGAGCAGCTCCCGAACGTCCTGGACCGGGCGATCCGCACCGCGTACGGGCGGCGCTGCCCCACCGCGGTGATCATCCCCGGTGACGTGCAGGAGCTGGACTACTCACCGCCGACCCACGCGTTCAAGATGGTGCCCTCCAGCCTGGACACCAGCTCCTACACGACGGTCCCCTCCGACGACGCCCTGCGGCGCGCGGCGGACGTCCTGAACGCCGGGGACAAGGTGGCCATCCTCGTCGGCCAGGGCGCGGCGGGCGCGCGGCCGGAGGTGGAGCGGCTGGCGGAGCTGCTGGGCGCCGGGGTGGCGAAGGCGCTGCTCGGCAAGGACGCCCTCAGCGACGAACTGCCGTACGTCACCGGCGCGATCGGGCTGCTCGGCACCCGTCCGTCGTACGAGCTGATGCGGGACTGCGACACGCTGCTGACCATCGGTTCGTCGTTCCCGTACTCCCAGTTCATGCCGGAGTTCGGCAAGGCGCGCGGGGTGCAGATCGACATCGACCCGCACATGATCGGGATGCGGTACCCCTACGAGGTGAACCTGGTCGGGGACGCCAAGGAGACGTTGCAGCGGCTGCTGCCGCTCCTGGACACCGACCGCGGGCGCGAGTGGTACGACACGATCTGCGCGAACGTGGCGCGCTGGCGGGACGTGATGCGGCGGCGGGCGGAGCTGTCGGCCGACCCGATCAACCCGGAGTGGGTGGCGCGGGCCCTTGACCCGCTGCTGCCGGACGACGCGATCGTCACCTCCGACTCCGGCTCCACGGCGAACTGGTTCGCCCGGCACCTGACGATGCGGCCGGGGATGCGCGCCTCGCTCTCCGGGACGCTGGCGACGATGGGCTGCGGGGTGCCGTACGCGATCGGGGCGAAGTTCGCCCATCCGGACCGGCCGGTGTTCGCGCTGGTCGGCGATGGGGCGATGCAGATGAACGGGCTGGCGGAGCTGATCACGGCGGCGAAGTACCAGGACCGCTGGACGGACCGGCGACTGGTGATCGGGGTGTGGAACAACCACGACCTGAACCAGGTGACGTGGGAGCTGCGGGCCATGGGCGGCGCGCCGTCGTTCCTGCCCTCGCAGGAACTCCCGGACGTGCGGTACGCGGCGTTCGCCCGGTCGCTGGGGCTGACCGGCATCCGGGTGGAGAAGCCGGAGGACGTCGAGGCGGGCTGGCGCGCCGGTCTGGAGGCGGACGGGCCCGCGGTGGTCGAGTTCCTCACCGACCCCGCCGTGCCGCCGGTGCCGCCGCACGCGACCTGGGACCAGATGGAGGCCACGGCCGCGTCGATCCTGAAGGGCGACGCCGACCGCGGCTCCGTGATCAGGCAGGGTCTCAAGGCGAAGGTGCAGGAGTTCCTGCCGGGCCGGGAGAAGAGGCGGGAGGAGCGATAGGCGCCCTGGGGGCGCCCCGTTCCTCCGGCGTCGTCTGCTGGCCCGGCAGCAACAGCTCCTCGTAGCGGCCCAGCGCCAGCATGACGCCGAGCAGCAGGAGCGGGATGAGCACGGCGAGTACCGCCATGGTGTCCGTCCTCCCCGGATGGCCGTGTGGGGGGCGGCGAGGGGTGCGGTCCGGGTCTCCTGGCCGCGTCCGGAGAAACCCCTCCGGAGGCCGAAAACCCGTGTCGGCCTCCCGTCGACGGGTACGCGGTGCGCACTCCCGAAGGTCTGGAGGAGACATGCAGCGAGGCAGTGACCGGCTGAGCGTCCACCGGGACGACGAGATGAAGCACGAGCTCCAGGGTCTGCTCAGGTCGGGGCACCCCACCCGCACGGAGGAGTGGCACGACCCCGAGCCCGGCGCCGACGACGACCCGCGCCTCGCGGGCGGACCGGCGATGGGCTCGATGGAGGAGACCCGGCTGGAGCTGGCCCGGGTCCTGGGCCGCACCTCGTTCCCGGCGGGCCCGGTCGAGCTGATGGGCGTCCTGCGCCGCAGCCACGCCCCGGACGCCCTGGTCGAGCCGCTGGAGCGGCTGCCGCGCAAGGCCCGCTACGGCAACGTGCAGGAGCTGGCCGAGGCCCTGATGGGCCCGGAACGGTCGGCGCACAACCCACGGGAGGAGCCGCGGTGACGGCGGACTACGTGCGCGAGGTGATGACGCCGGGCGTGGTCGCCGTACGCCCGGACGCCTCGGTGGTGGAGGCGGCGCAGTTGATGCGCGCGCAGGACATCGGGGACGTGGTGGTCGCGGACGGCCAGCACGTCGTCGGGATGCTCACCGACCGTGACATCACCGTGCGGGCGGTGGCCGAGGGCGCCGACCCGCTGACGGTGAGCGTGCGCTCGGTGTGCACGCCGGACCCCTACCAGGTCGGCCCCGAGGACCCGGTGTCCACGGCGGTGGCGCTGATGCGCGAGAAGGCCGTACGGCGGCTGCCGGTCGTGGAGGACGGCCTGCCGGTGGGCATGGTGAGCCTCGGCGACCTGGCGGAGGCGCAGGACCCGGAGAGCGTGCTGGCCGACATTAGCCGGGCCGCCCCGGACGAGACCGGGCCGCTGGGGCCGGGCGCCCGGGGCGGCGCATGAGGTGTGCGTGGCCACGCAGGAAGCAGTACAGGAAAGGACGGTGAACCACCGTGCGTATCGCGTTTCTCGCCGCGCCCGAGGGCGTGGAACAGGTCGAACTGACCGAGCCCTGGAAGGCGGCCTCCGACGCGGGCCACGAACCGGTGCTGGTGTCGACGAAGCCCGGGGAGATCCAGGCGTTCGACCACCTCGACAAGGCGGACACGTTCCCCGTCGACGAGGTGGTCGGTGACGCCTCCGCCGACTCCTTCGGCGCCCTGGTGCTGCCGGGCGGCGTGGCCAACCCGGACTTCCTGCGGCTGGACGACAAGGCCGTCTCCTTCGTCCGGGACTTCTTCACCCAGGGCCGCCCGGTGGCGGCGATCTGCCACGCCCCGTGGACGCTGATCGAGGCGGACGTCGTCCGCGACCGCACGCTGACCTCCTGGCCGAGCCTCCAAACGGACCTGCGCAACGCGGGCGCCACCTGGGTCGACGAGCAGGTGAAGGTGTGCGGCAACGGGCCCAACCAGTTGGTCAGCAGCCGTAAGCCGGACGATCTGGCGGCGTTCTGCGAGACGTTCCTCGACGTGTTCGCGAAGGAGGCCGCCTGATGGGTGCCACGGGTGACCGCAAGCAGGACCAGCGGGAGACCTTCCGCGCGGACGACCCCTGCGAGGGTCCGCTCACCACCGACCAGGGCGTCGAGGTCGACCACACCGACGACTCGCTCGCCGCGGGCGAGCGCGGTCCGACGCTGATGGAGGACTTCCACTTCCGGGAGAAGCTCACCCACTTCGACCACGAGCGGATACCGGAGCGGGTGGTGCACGCGCGCGGGGCGGGCGCCTACGGCTACTTCGAACCGTACGAGTCGCTCGCGGAGTACACCCGCGCGGCCTTCCTCCAGGACCCGTCGGTGCGGACACCGGTGTTCGTGCGGTTCTCCACGGTGCAGGGGCCGAAGGGCTCCGCGGACACCGTGCGGGACGTGCGCGGCTTCGCCACCAAGTTCTACACCTCGGAGGGGAACTACGACCTGGTCGGCAACAACATGCCGGTCTTCTTCATCCAGGACGGCATCAAGTTCCCCGACTTCGTGCACGCGGTGAAGCCCGAGCCGCACAACGACATCCCCACCGGCGCCTCCGCGCACGACACCCTGTGGGACTTCGTCTCCCTCCAGCCGGAGACGACGCACATGATGATGTGGCTGATGTCGGACCGCGCGATCCCGCGCAGCTACCGCATGATGCAGGGCTTCGGCGTGCACACCTTCCGGTTCGTCAACGCCGAGGGGCGCGGCACGTTCGTGAAGTTCCACTGGAAGCCGAAGCTGGGCGCGCACTCCCTGGTGTGGGACGAGGCGCAGGAGTGCCAGGGCCGCGACCCGGACTTCAACCGGCGTGACCTGTGGGACGCGATCGAGCGGGGCGACTACCCGGAGTGGGAGCTGGGCGTCCAGCTCGTCCCCGAGGACGACGAGTTCGCCTTCGACTTCGACCTCCTCGACGCCACGAAGATCATCCCCGAGGAGCAGGTGCCGGTACGGCCGGTCGGCCGGATGGTGCTCGACCGCAACCCGGAGAACTTCTTCGCCGAGACCGAGCAGGTCGCCTTCCACACCGCCAACGTGGTGCCCGGCATCGACTTCACCAACGACCCGCTGCTCCAGGCCCGCAACTTCTCCTACCTGGACACCCAGCTCATCCGGCTGGGCGGCCCCAACTTCGCCCAGCTCCCGGTGAACCGGCCGGTGACCCCGGTGCGCACCAACCAGCGCGACGGGTACGGCCAGAGCCGGATCCACCGGGGCACGAACTACTTCCCGAACTCCCTCGGCGGCGGCTGCCCCGCCCACGCGGGCGTCGACGGGAAGGCGTTCACGCACTACGCCGAACGCGTCGACGGGGCGAAGATCCGCAGGCGCAGCCCGAGCTTCCAGGACCACTACAGTCAGGCCGCGCTGTTCTGGAACAGCATGGCCGACTGGGAGAAGCGGCACATCGTGGCGGCGTTCCGGTTCGAGCTGGGCAAGGTCGGCACGGTGGAGGTGCGGGAGCGCATGGTCGAGAACCTCGGCAAGGTCGACCCGGAGCTGGCGTCGGCGGTGGCGGAGGGCATCGGCGTGGCGGCACCGTCCGGTGACGGGCAGAGCGCGTCCAAGCTGTCCTCCCCCGCGCTCAGCCTTGAGTCGCTGCGCGGTGACGGCTCCATCCGCACCCGGCAGATCGCGGTCCTCGCCGCGGACGGCGTGGACACCGCGCAGGTGTCGTCGCTGCGGGACGCGCTGACCGCCGAGGGCGCGGTCGTGGAGGTGCTCGCCGCGGTGGACGGCAGTGTCGCGGGCGCGGACGGCGAGGACCGGTGCCCGGTGGACCGGGCGCTGCCGACGGTGGCGTCCGTGCTGTACGACGCGGTGCTGCTGCCCGGCGGGCCGACGGGGACGCCGCCCGCGGTGTCCGACCCGGACGTGATGCGGTTCGTGCGGGACGCGTACCGGCACGGTAAGCCGATCGGGGCGCTGGGGTCCGGGGTCGGGGTGCTGTCGGCGTTGGAGCCGGAGGGGCTCGGGGTGTCCACCGAGTTCCAGCGGGTGGTCGCGGACCAGGGGGTGGTGACGGACACGTCGCCGGGGGCGGCCAGTGGGGAGTTCCTGCGGGCGTTCGTGGGGGCGGTGGCGGCGCACCGGCACTGGGGGCGGCCAGCGGTACGGGGGTGAACCCGGTACTCGATACGGCCCCGCGCCCCTGAGGGCGTGGGGCTTGCCGTTGGTCGGCTACTCGCGGTCGCGGGCGCCGTCCCGGGTGCGGCCCGACGCCACGAAGCGGGTCGGGTTGCGGCGCAGGTACTCGCCCTCCAGTTGGGCCATGCGCTCGTTGTGGGTGCGCAGCGCGTCGTTCGAGCCGTACAGGAGTGTGTCGTGGCGGGTGCGGTGGATGGTCTCCAGCTCCCGCATGAGCTGCTGGTCGTCCAGTTGCCCCGGGTCGACTCCGGTCATCGTGGTGCCCCGCTCGTCGTGTTCGTTCATGCCGTTCGGGTACCCGCCCGGCACGCACTACCCCCGAGCGGCATCCGGGAGGGAGCCATGGATCTCGCTTTCCTGCACCCACTCTACGAACATTCCGGCCCCTGGGCCTCCGTGTACCTCGACACCTCCCGGCATACGGAGGACACCCCGCACGAGCGGCACCTGACGGCCGAGGCCATGGCTCAGGACCTCGCGGACCAGGGCGCCGACGCGGCGACCTGCCGGGCCGTACGGGACGCCGCCGAGGAGTTGCGGCACTCCCCCGAACCGCACGGGCGGGCCCTGTTCGCCCACGCGGGTGAAGTCGTCCTCGACCCGTCGCTGGCCCGTCCGCCGCAGCGCGACTGGGCCGTCTGGGCGCCGCTGCCGCGGGTCGCGCCGCTGCTGGACCTGGCCGGGGAGGACCCGGTGTGCGTGGTGGCGTACATCGACCGCAAGGGCGCCGACTTCGAGCTGCGCTCCGCGCTGGCCAGGGAGGACGCGGGCACGGTCGCCGGGCGGCAGTGGCCGGTGCACCGCACCAGCACCGTCGACTGGTCCGAGCGCCACTTCCAGCTACGGGTGGAGAACACCTGGGAGCACAACGCGGCCGAGATCGCGGACGCGCTGGCCGTCTGCCAGGAGGAGACCCGGGCCGACCTGCTGGTGCTGGTCGGGGACGACCGCGAGCGGCGCTCCGTGCACGAGCGGCTGCCGCGGCGGCTGCACGACCGGGCGGTGGAGGCCGGGCGCGGGCCCGGCAGCAGGCTGCTGGACGCCGAGGTGGAGGAGATCCGCGCCGAGCACGTACGGCGGCAGGCCGAGGCGGAGGTGGAGCGGTTCCTCGCCGCCCGCGCCCCGGACGCCGAGGGACACCCGGCGGCGGTGGAGGGCGTGCCCGCGCTGGTGGAGGCGGCGCGCGAGCACCGTCTGGACGAGCTGCTGGTGCTGCCGGAGGGCCCCGACACGCACCGCGAGGTGTGGATCGGTGAGGACCCCGACCAGTTGGCGATGCGCCGCACCGAGCTGAAGGTGCTCGGCGAGCAGGACTCCTGGTCGGCCCGCGCGGACGACGCGCTCATCCGCTCGGCGGTGGCGACGGGCGCCCCGGCGCTGTCGCTGGCCCCGTCGCGGTCCGCCCACGAGGCGGAGGTCCCCTCGGGCGGCCTCGGGGCGCTGCTGCGCTGGCGGTGACGCCGCACCCACAGAGAACGTCGCACCCACAGAGAACGTCGCACCCCGCGGGAGGCCGTAGCGCTACCGCACGCGTTCCACCCGCCGCTCGTCCCAGACCGGGCCGTCCGTCTCGCGGACCCGCCCGTCGGCGCCGAAGACCAGGTAGCGGTCGAAGGAGCGGGCGAACCAGCGGTCGTGGGTGACCGCGAGGACGGTGCCGTCGAAGGCTTCCAGGCCCTCCTGGAGGGCCTCGGCGGACTCCAGGTCGAGGTTGTCGGTGGGCTCGTCGAGGAGCAGGGCCGTGGCGCCCGCGAGTTCCAGGAGCAGGATCTGGAAGCGGGCCTGCTGGCCGCCGGAGAGCCGGTCGAAGCTCTGCTCGGCCTGCTGGGTCAGCTCGTAGCGGCGCAGCCTGGACATCGCCGCGCCCCGGTCCTGGGCGTGTTCGAGCCACAGCACGTCGAGCAGGGTGCGGCCGGTGAGTTCCGGGTGGGCGTGGGTCTGCGCGAAGTGGCCGGGCACGACGCGCGCGCCGAGCTTCCACTGCCCGGTGTGCGCCACGTCCTCCCCGGCGAGCAGTCGCAGGAAGTGGGACTTGCCGGAGCCGTTGGAGCCGAGGACGGCGACCCGTTCGCCGTAGAAGACCTCCAGGTCGAACGGTTTCATCAGGCCGGTCAGCTCCAGCCCGGCGCAGGTCAGGGCGCGCACGCCGGTACGGCCGCCCTTCAGCCGCATCCGGATGTCCTGCTCGCGCGGCGGCTCGGGGGGCGGCCCGGCCTCCTCGAACTTGCGCAGCCTGGTCTGGGCGGCGGCGTAGCGGGAGGCCATGTCGGGGCTGTTGGCGGCGGCCTGCCGCAGGTTGAGCACGAGCTTCTTGAGCTGGGCGTGCTTCTCGTCCCAGCGGCGACGCAGTTCCTCGAAGCGGGCGAAGCGCTCGCGGCGGGCCTGGTGGTAGGTGGTGAAGCCGCCGCCGTGCACCCAGGCGTCCGCCCCGGCGGGTCCCGGCTCCACGGAGACGATCTTCTCGGCGGCGCGGGCGAGGAGTTCCCGGTCGTGGGAGACGAACAGGACCGTCTTGCGGGTCTCCTCCAGCCGCTCCTCGAGCCAGCGCTTGCCGGGCACGTCGAGGTAGTTGTCCGGCTCGTCGAGCAGCAGCACCTCGTCGGTGCCGCGCAGAAGCGCCTCCAGGACGAGGCGCTTCTGCTCGCCGCCGGAGAGGGTGCGCACCTGCCGCCACTGCGCCTTGTCGTACGGCACGCCGAGCGCGGCCATGGTGCACATGTCCCACAGCGTCTCCGCCTCGTACCCGCGCGCCTCTGCCCAGTCGGCGAGGGCCTGCGCGTACCTGAGCTGGGCGGCCTCGTCGTCGACGGTCATGATCAGGTGCTCGGCGGCGTCGACGGCCCGCGCGGCCTGACTGATCCGGGGCGGCGCGACCGACACCAGCAGGTCGCGTACGGTCGTCTCGTCCCGTACGGAGCCCACGAACTGCCGCATCACACCGAGGCCGCCGCTGACGGTGACGGTGCCGCCGTGCGGCTTCAGCTCGCCGGAGATCAGCCGCAGGAGGGTGGTCTTGCCCGCGCCGTTGGGGCCGACGAGGGCGACGACGGCGCCCTCGCCCACCCGGAACGACACGTCCCCGAGGAGGGTCCTCCCGTCGGGGAGGTGGTACTCGAGGTGCGCGGCTTCCAGGTGTCCCATGGGCGCGATTGTCCGGGCGCCCGCCGCGCTGGGGCAAACCGTTATCGCCGGGGCGCCGCGAGGAAGGGGGGCCCAGCGGGTACCCGCACCCGTATGAGTCCCGATGTCGATCTCACCGTTCCCCAGCCCGGCCGCCGTTCCGTGCGGGCGCGGCTGCTCGCCCTGGACAGCCGGTTGTTCGAGTTCGCCGCGGCCCGGCACTGGCCGTACGCGCAGCGGGTGCTGCCGCGGCTGAGCCACGGCGCCAACCACGGGGTGCTGTGGTTCGCGACGGCCGCCGCCATGGCCGCGAGCCGCACCCCGCGCGGCCGTCGCGCCGCCGCCCGCGGACTGGCCTCGCTCGCGCTGGCGTCGGCCACCATCAACACCCTCGGCAAGCGCTCGGTGCGCCGCCCCCGCCCGGTCCTCGACCCGGTCCCCGCGGTACGGCACCTGAAGCGGCAGCCGATCACGACGTCCTTCCCGTCCGGGCACTCGGCCTCCGCGGCGGCGTTCGCGGCGGGCGTGGCCATGGAGTCCCCGGCGTGGGGCACGGCGGTGGCGCCGGTGGCGTTCTCGGTGGCGATGTCCCGGATCTACACCGGGGCGCACTTCCCGAGCGACGTGCTGGCGGGCGCCGCGCTCGGGGTGGGCGCGGCGTTCGCGGTACGGGGGATGGCGCCGACGCGGGCGCAGCTCGTGCCGCCCGCCCGGCCGCGCGCCGAGGTCCCGGCGCTGCCCGACGGGGAGGGCCTGGTCGTGGTGGCGAACACCGCGGCGGGCACCGCGGACCGGGTGCGGGCGCTGCGGGCCGCGCTGCCCGGCGCCGAGGTCGTCGAGTGCGATCCGCGGGACGTGCCCGCCGAGTTGGAGAAGGCCGCCAGCCACGCGCGGGTGCTCGGGGTGTGCGGCGGCGACGGCACGGTGAACGCGGCGGCCCGGACCGCGCTGCGGCACGCGCTGCCGCTGGCCGTGCTGCCCGGCGGCACCCTCAACCACTTCGCGCAGGACCTGGGCGTGGAGGACGCCGGTGCGTTCAGCCGGGCGGTGCGGCGCGGGGAGGCGGTCCGGGTGGACGTGGGCCGGTTCAGTTGTGGCGAGCGGCACGGGGTGTTCCTGAACACGTGCAGCCTCGGCGTCTACCCGGAGCTGGTGCGGGAGCGGGACCGCTTCTCGGCGCGGATCGGCAACTGGCCCGCGGGGGTGCTGGCGGTGCTGCGGGTGCTGCGCGCCGACCGGCATCCGCTGGAGGTGCGGCTCGGCGGTGGGGCCCGGCCGCTGTGGCTGCTGTTCGCGGGGAACGGCACCTACCACCGGATGGGGCTGATCCCGGGCCGCCGTCTGGACCTGGCCGACGGGCAGTTGGACGTGCGGGTGGTGCACGGCGGGCGTCGGCCCGCGCCGCGGCTGCTGGCCGCCGCCCTCGCCGGACCGCTCACCCGCTCCCCCGCGCACGCCGCCGTGCAGGTGCCCCGGCTGCGGCTGGCGGACGTGGCGCCGGGCACGCTGCTCGCCCATGACGGCGAGGTCACGGAGGTGGCGGGCGAGGTAATGCTGGAGAAGCTGCCGGAGGCGCTGACGGTGTACCGTCCGCTGCCCGGCGACTGACGTAGCGTCAGTCCACATAGCGAAACACAGGGTCTCATCATTCGGGCGGCGGGCGTACGGTGTCCCTACCTCGTTCAGCTCCGCCGTCCGACGAGAAGGGCACAGCCATGCCGGAACCCCGGGAGACCGCCGTCTACACGCACGGGCACCACGAGTCCGTCCTGCGTTCGCACACCTGGCGGACCGCCGCCAACTCCGCGGCCTACCTGCTCCCTTCGCTGAAGCCCCACATGAAGGTCCTGGACATCGGCTGCGGACCCGGCACGATCACCGCCGACCTGGCGGAACTGGTCCCCGACGGCCACGTCACCGGCGTGGACCACGCGCCGGGCATCCTGGAACGGGCCCGCGCCACCGCCACCGCACGCGGGCTGGCCAACGTGGACTTCGCGGTCGCGGACGTGCACGCGCTGGACTTCCCCGACGACACGTTCTGCGTGGTCCACGCCCACCAGGTGCTCCAGCACGTCGGTGACCCGGTGCGCGCGCTGAGCGAGATGCGGCGGGTCACCAAGCCCGGCGGGTTCGTCGCCGTCCGGGACGCCGACTACGCGGCGATGACCTGGTACCCCGCGTCGCCGGACCTGGACGCCTGGCTGGACCTGTACGAGCGGGTGTCCCGGGCCAACGGCGGCGAGCCGGACGCCGGGCGGCGGCTGCGGTCCTGGGCGCTGCGGGCGGGCTTCGACGCCGCCGACGTCATCGCCACCTCCGCCACCTGGACCTTCGCCACCGCCGAGGAGCGCGCCTGGTGGAGCGGCCTGTGGGCGGACCGCACCCTGGCCTCGGCGTACGCCGACCGGGCCACCGGGGGCGGCCACGCGACCGCCGGGGAGCTGCGGGAGGTGTCCCGGGCGTGGCGGGAGTGGGGCGCGCGGGAGGACGGCTGGTTCAGCGTCCTGCACGGGGAAATTCTGTGCAGGAAAGACGCCTGAGAAGCGAAATTCAGGAAACCCGTACGACAGGAGGTTGACACAATATGGTACCCATCCTGATCGTGCTGCTTCTGGCGCTCATTCTGTTCGGCGCCGGATTCGCGTTGAAGGCGCTCTGGTGGATAGCGCTGGCGGTACTCGTCATATGGCTGCTGGGGTTCCTCTTCCGGAGCACCAGCGCGGCGGGAGGCCGCAGCCGCTGGTACAGGTGGTGAACGACCCCCGGGGCTGACCCTCAGCCCCGGGGGAACCCCTCACTCGCGAGGGAGCAGAGGTCCAAGCGGCCCGAGGTCCAGATTCAGGTCCTCGGGCCGCAGTCCGTACCGCTCCCGCAGCTCCGTCATCCGGTCGTCCAGCAGCATCAGGGTGAGCCCGATCCGCTCCTCCTGCTCCTCGCTGAGGTCCCCCTCGTCGAAGCGGCGCAGCGCCTGCCGCTCCATGAGCTGGCGCAGCAGCTCCACCACGGTCAGGACGAGTTTCACCAGGTCGCGCTCCACGGTGTCCGGCTCCAGGTCGAGACGGCCTCGGCGGGCGGCGGTCATGCCCCCTCCTCCCAGGGTGCGGGAACGCGTGCGTTCACCGAGCTGATCAGGGCGTTCAGGTCGATCCGGACGAGATCGACGTCGGCGATGCGCAGGGTGACGTCGCCGGTGATGACGACGCCCCCCGCCAGCAGCCGGTCGAGGAGGTCGACGAGCGCGACCTCCCGGCGTTCCACGACGGTCACGCCCGGCCCTCCTCGAATTCCACGAAGGAATAGGCCGCCCACGGCCCGGTGAGTTCCACCCGGATTCCCGAGGCGCCGTCCACCGTCTCGTCTTTCGTGCGGTCCACGATTTCCACGAATTCCTCGGAATCGGCGCGCGGCACCAGATAGGCGGCGTTGAGCACGTTGCGTCCGGACGCGCCGGACAGCGCCGGGCTCTGCGGCGCGTGCAGCCGGGCGTCCTCGGCGTGCGCGGCGAGCGTGCGGTGCAGCCGGGTCGCGAAGGTCTCGGCCCGCTGCCAGGCGTCCTCGCGGCTGCGGGCCTGCCTGCTGCGCTGGCGCAGGTAGTCACGGCCGGAGGCGGCCGAGGGCGCCCGGCGGGACTCCGGGACGGGCCGGGCCTCCTCCTCGGCCGGGAGGTACACCTTCACGCCCCACTCCACGCGCCCCTCCAGCCGGTCCAGCGTGTGCCGGAAGTCCGCCTCGCGCGCCTCGATCATCGTGCGGACGCCGCTGTCGTCCCGGAAGACGGTGGCGAGCCGCAGCGGCAGCGGGGTGGTCACGGTGGTGAGGGCGTCGATCACGCCCTGGTGGGCCCGCGCCACCCCGGTGAGCCAGTCCAGGTCCTCCAGGTGCGACCGCAGCGGCTCCTCCGCGAAGTCGGCCTCGGGTACGTGGCTGACCACGGCCACCAGACCGTGGTGCGACAGCAGCCGGGGCGGGTCCCCGGCCACGCCCGCGAGCTGGGACTGGAGCGGGGTGCCGAAGGGGCGGCAGACGGCGTACACGTACCGCAGTCCGGTCACGATGCCTCCTCCTCGCGGGCGCGGCCGGGTTCCAGTTCCGCCAGCCGGGCCCGCAGTTCGGCGTTCTCCCGGGACAGCTCGTCGCGGCGGGCCCGGGTGGACAGCGCCGGGTCGTCCTCCCACCAGTCGATGCCCATCTCCTTGGCCTTGTCCACCGAGGCCACGATGAGCCGGAGCTTGATGGTGAGCAGCTCGATGTCGAGGAGGTTGATCCGGATGTCGCCCGCGATGACGACGCCCTTGTCCAACACCCGTTCCAGGATGTCGGCGAGGTTGGCGCCGCCGTCACGGCCGTAGGTCTCGGGCAGTCTGCTGGGGGTCGTCATGCGCGGCTCCCGCGCTCGTCGGCGTACTCGTACTCGGCGTCCTCTTCGACGTCCTCGTCCGCCGGTTCCTCGCCCTCGCCCTCCGGCTCCTCGTAGGCGTCCGCCGGTTCCTCGTCGTCTTCCGCCGGTTCCTCGTACGCGTCCTCCGGCTCGGCGTCCTCCGGCTCCGCCTCTTCCCGTTCCGCCTCTTCCAGGGCCTCCTCGTGGCCGAGTACGACCTCGCCGTCGCGGATCTCGCCGCGCCAGCCCTCCTCGGCCTCCCCCTTGAGGGTGATGAACCGGGCGAAGTTCTTCAGGTCCAGGCGGGCCCGGCGGCCCTGGGCGCGCCAGAGGTTTCCGGTCTTCTCGAACAGGCCCTTGGGGTAGTACTCGATCACCAGCAGCACCCGGGTGAGGTTGTCCGCGAGCTGGTGGAAGGAGACGACGCCCTTCGTGGTGCCCTTGGCGCCCTCCGAGGTCCAGGCGATCCGGTCGTCCGGCACCTGCTCGGTGGTGTGCGCCTTCCAGCTCCGGTTGGACCAGAAGACCTTGAGCTGCCAGTCGGAGTCGGTGTCGTCGGCGCGGCCCGCGCTCTTGACGCCCTTGGCGAAGGTGCTGAAGTCCTGGTACCGGGTCCACTGGTCGTAGGCGGTGCGCAGCGGCACGCCCACGTCGACCTGCTCGATGATGACGGTGGGCCGGTGCCCGGCACCGCCCTTCCGGCCGCCCTTGCCCGCGGTGAGGTTCTTCAGCGCGCCGGTCACGCTGTCCTTGGCCCGCGAGGCGCCGATCTCCAGCGCGCTGCGCAGCGGGCCCTTGCCCTCGGCGAGCTTGCGCCCGCCGTCCAGGGCGAGCTGGGCGAAGCCGGGGCTCTTGCCCTCGGCGATGTCGTTCAGCCGGACGGTGGTCTCGCCCAGCTTGCGGCCGAGGCCGACCAGCACGCGCTGGGCCTGGGCGGCGAGGTACTCCTGCGCCTCCGCCTTGAGCCGGTCGGCGGCCTCGCTGCGGGCCACTCCGCCGAGCGCGTCCGCTCCCAGGGGCGCCTTGCTCATCGCTCACCGCCTCCCTTCGGCAGCCGGGACCTGGTACCGCGGGCCGCGCCCCCGATCGCGGTGGCCTTGCGGGCGGCGGTCTTGCGGGCCGCCTTCTTCGCGGCGGTCTTCTTGGCCGGGGCCTTCTTCGCGGCGGCGGTCTTCTTGGCGGGGGCCTTCTTGGCTGCGCCCTCCGCCGTCTTCCTGGCCGCCGTCTTCTTCGCCGCGGCCTTCTTGGCGGGCGGCGGCGCGGCCTCCGCCTCCGGCTCTTCGTCGGGTTCCGGCTCCTCGTACGCCTCCGCCTCGTCGTCCTCGTACGCCTCGTCGTCGGAGGAGTCGTCGTCCCGGCCCGCCCCCGGTATCGCCCCGGAGAGCTGGCCGCGGACCTTGCTGGTGCGGTCGTGGAGGCGGTCCGCGAGGGCGTCGAGCTGCCGTTCGACCATGGCGCCGGACGCGGCGGAGCCGACGCCGCGCAGGTCCTCACGGAGCTGGTCGCCGATCTCCTTGAACTGCGGGTTGTCCCGCAACTGCCCGGCCACCACGTTCGCGAGCGCCCGCGGGCTGAGCTGCATCCGCTTACCCGCGACCATCGTGCCCACGGCGAAGGCGAGCTTCGCCTTCTTGGTCCGTCCGAGGACGTAACCGGCCCCTACCGCGAGGCCAAGTCCCACTCGGTTCATCGTGTCGTCCCGTCGTTCGTGTGCCCGCCCCCGCGGGAGGCGGTCTCCAGTCGGTCCAGCAGTTCGTCCTCCCTGCGGTCGAACTCCTCCTCGTCGATCTCGCCCGCCTCCAACTGCTCTTCGAGGCGGGCGAGCTCGGCTCGGATCACTCCCGGGTCGTAGTACTGGCGCTCCGCCTCACGGAGCACCTGTCCGATGACCCACGCGCTGCCGCGCACCGGGGCGAACGGCAGCAGCAGGACCTCTCCGATCAGTCCCATGGGTCATCCGGTTCCCGTGTCGGCGCCGCCGGTCCCGCCGATGGTGCTGCCCGCGGGCTCGGCCGGTCCGGGCTCGACGAAGCTGTACGGCGGCAGCGGGCCGTTGACCCGCAGTTCGAGGTGCGGGTGCGAGGCGCGGGCCTGCTCCACGGCCGCCAGGAAGGTCTCGGCGGAGTCCCGGGCGACCAGGAAGGACACGTTGGCCAGCCAGCCGGTGGACTGCGGGCCCACGCTCTCGGCCGCCGCGGCGGACTCCAGCAGGCGTCGCAGCTCGGCGGCGTCCTCCGCCTCCTTGGCCTGCACCGCGGCGGCGACCAGCTCACCGAGCCGCAGCCGCTGCTCGTAGGTGCCGCCGTCGGCCTGCCGGTTGGCCTCCGCGAGGGCGCGTATCTCCTCGTTCTCGGCCATCACCCGGTGCAGGACCGCCTCCTCCACGTGGGTGGCCTTGACGTTGTACTCGACCTTGCCCTCCAGCGCCCGCAGGCGTTCCTGGTAGTGGTCGGCGCGCTCGGCGAGCACCCCGGTGACGGAGTCGTCGTCGGGGGCGATGCTGCCGAACCGCATGGGCAGGACACAGGCGGCCGATCCGGCCTCCGCGAGCACGTTCTGGTGGGCGAGCAGGTCCTTGCGCTTGGGCCGCAGCCCTTCCGGGGCCTCGCTGACGATCGCCGCGAGGTCGCCCTCCTTGAGGATCCGCACCGGCCGCGGCGGATCACCGACGCCGCCCATGCCCTCGGGGAGCGCGGGGTGCGATCCGGCGGTGATGCCGTAGACGTACGTGCTCACTCCTGCTCCTCCTTCCGGCGCGCGGCCGTGCTCTTGCGGGCGCGCGGCCTGGGCTCGGACTCGCCCTCCCCGCGCGCCTGCCGGAAGGCGTCGGAGACGGTCTGGGCGGCGCCGGACAGGGCGCCCTTGGACTTGCCGCGCGCTCCGGACTCGGTGATCTCACCGACGACGTCGGGCAGTCCGGGGCTCTTGTTGGGTCCGGACTCCAGGTCGAGGCGGTTGCAGGCCTCGGCGAAGCGCAGATAGGTGTCGACGCTGGCGACGACGACGCGTACGTCGATCTTCAGGATCTCGATGCCGACGAGGGAGACCCGTACGAAGGCGTCGATGACGAGCCCTCGGTCGAGGACCAGCTCCAGGACGTCGTACAGGCCGCTGGTGCCGCCTCCTCCTCCGGTCTGCTGTGCCGGGACGACGGTCATACCGACCGTGCCTCCTTGTCTGTGGGTTCGACTGTGGTGTGGGACGCGGGCGGGCGGCCTAGCGGCCGCCGGGCCTATGTGCGTCGGCCCGCCCGCGTTCGTAGCGGCGCAGGCGCCGGTAGCCGGTGAGCTGCCCTTCGGGGTCGAGGTCGACCTGGTAGCTCGCCATCAGGCTCATCGTGTCGGGCACCCGGGCGAGTTCGAGGACCTCGACCTCCAGCGACCAGCCGTCCTCGGTCTGTTCGAACGACGAGACGGTCTCGGCCGACATCCCGGTCAGCTCCGCGAGCTGGGCGCGTGCGTGCCGCAGCACCTGCATCGGGTTCGGTGCGGTGCGCTCTTCGGGTTCTTTGGGTTCCGCTGGCTTTTCGGTGTCTTTGGGGGGGTTCTGTGAACTCGACGAATCAGTTGTGTTCTTTGTGTTCGACATGGCCACCTCCAAACACGGGTGGCCGGACGGGCGTTGGCCAAACCTCAGCCGCGCAACGCGTCGAGGCGCCGTCGCGCCGGTCCCAGCGCGCGGGCCCGGCGCGGCACGCCGCCCCAGGGGTCGGTACGGGCCTGGTCGACGGCGTCGGTGATGGTCCAGCGGCGCGGGCCGAGGTCGGGGTCGTCGAGCTGGTCCCAGGAGACGGGCATGGCGACGGGCGCGCCGGGCCGGGCGCGCACGGTGTAGGGGGCGACGGCGGTCTGCGCGTAGGCGTTGCGCTGCACGTCGAGGTAGAGGCGGTCGCCGCGGTCCTTCTTGCGGGCGGCGGTGGTGAACCGGTCGGGGTGCTCGGCGGCGAGGGTGTCCGCGACGTCCCTGGCGAACTCCCGTACGGTGTCGAAGTCCTGGCGTCCGTCGAGCGGGACGACGACGTGCAGGCCGCGGGAGCCGGTGGTCATCAGCGCGGACGGCAGCCGCAGTTCGTCGAGCAGCTCCCCGAGGAGCCGGGCCGCGTCCCGCACCGCCCCGAAGTCGTCGGTGGACGGGTCGAGGTCGAAGACCATCCGGTCGGGGTGGTGGGGCCGTTCGGCGCGCGACAGCCAGCGGTGCAGGGTCAGGCAGGCCTGGTCGGCGAGGTAGACGAGGGTGGCGGTGTCGTCGCAGACGGTGTGCCGGACGGTGCCGCCCTCCTTCTCCATCTCGGCCCGGGTGACCCAGTCCGGGTAGTGCTCGGGGGTGTTCTTCTGCATGAACCGGGGGCCGTCCAGGCCGTCCGGGTGGCGCTCCAGCATCAGCGGGCGGCCCCGCACCTGGGGCAGCAGGTACGGCGCCACGGAGCGGTAGTAGTCGACGAGGTCGCCCTTGGTGTGGCCGGGCGCGTCGCCGTCCCGGGCGGGGAAGAGGACCTTGTCGGCCCGCTGGACCTCGACCGTGCGCCGCCCGGCCCGTACCGTCCGCACGGCGCCGCGGCTCATCGTACGACCGCCTGCTCCACGAGGAGTTCGACGGACGCGGTGATCGACTCGGCGTCGATGCCCGCCGCGTGCAGTTGCTCGGCGGGGCTGGCGGAGCCCGGCATCGTGCGGACGGCCAGGCGCACCAGGCGGGGCATGGGGCGCCCGTCGAGGAAGGCGTCGCAGACGGCGTCCCCGAGGCCGCCCTCCTCGTGGTGGTCCTCGACGGTGAGCAGACAGCCGGTGTCCTCGGCGGCCTGGCGCAGGGTGGCCCGGTCGACGGGCTTGACGGAGTACAGGTCGATGACGCGAACCTGGATGCCGCGCGCGTCCAGGGCGTCGGCGGCGGCCAGCGCCTCCGGCACGGTCACGCCCGCGGCGACGACGGTGAGCCGGTCGGCGGCGGAGGAGCGCAGCACCTTGCTGCCGCCGACGGGGAACTCCTCGTCGGGCGGGTAGATCACCGCGTTCTTGCCGCGCGAGGTGCGCAGGTAGCGCACGCCGTCCAGGCCGACCATGGCGCTGACCAGCCGGGCGGTCTGGTTGGCGTCGCACGGGTAGAGTACGGTCGAGCCGTGCACGGCGCGGAACATCGCCAGGTCCTCCAGGCCCATCTGCGAGGGCCCGTCCTGCCCGATGGCCACGCCCGCGTGCGAGCCGACGAGGTTGATCCCGGCGCCGCTGACGGCGGCCATCCGCACGAAGTCGTGGGCGCGGGTGAGGAACGCCGCGAACGACGACGCGTACGGCACCCAGCCGCGCGTCGCGAGGCCCACCGCGGCGGCGACCATCTGCTGCTCGGCGATGTAGCACTCGAAGAACCGCTCGGGGTGTTCCTTGGCGAAGAACTCGGCCCGGGTGGAGTCGCTGACCTCGCCGTCCAGGGCGACGACGTCGCCGCGTCCGCTGCCGAGCGCGGCGAGCGCCTTGCCGTAGGCGTCGCGGGTGGCGACCTCCTCGCCCAGGTCCCAGCGGGGCAGTTCGACGTGCCCGGTGCGCACGGCGTGCAACATGCGGGTGGCGGGCGGTTCGTGGACCTCGACGCGCAGGTCCCGGGGGCCGCCGAGTTCGGCGACGGCCTCGTCGGCGTCCGGCAGCGGCTTGCCGTGCAGTCCCTCGCGGTCCTCGACGGCCGCGACGCCCTTGCCCTTCAGGGTGCGGGCGAGGACGGCCGTGGGCTGGCCCCGGGTGGACAGGGCCTCGCCGTAGGCGCGGTCGACGGCGTCGACGTCGTGGCCGTCGACCTCGATGGTGTGCCAGCCGAACGCCTGGAAGCGGCGGGCGTAGGCGTCGAGGTCGTGGCCGTGCCGGGTGGGCCCGCGCTGGCCGAGCCGGTTGACGTCGACGATCGCGGTGAGGTTGTCGAGGTGCTCGTACGCGGCGTGCTCGGCGGCCTCCCACACGGAGCCCTCGGCGAGTTCGCTGTCGCCGCACAGCACCCACACCCGGTAGTCGCCGCCGCGGTCGAGGCGCTTGCCCGCGAGGGCGACGCCGACGCCGACGGGCAGGCCCTGCCCGAGGGAGCCGGTGGCGGTCTCCACCCACGGCAGCCGTCGTGGCGTGGGGTGCCCCTCCAGCCTGCTGCCCAGTTCGCGGAACGTCAGCAGTTCCTCGTCGTCGATGGCACCGGCGGCCTTGTACGCGGCGTAGAGCAGGGGGGAGGCGTGGCCCTTGGAGAGGATGAAGCGGTCGTTGCAGGGGTGGGCGGGGCGTGCGAAGTCGTAGCGGAGGTGGCGGGCCAGCAGGACGGCCATCAGGTCCGCCGCCGACATCGAGGACGTGGGGTGCCCGGAGCCCGCGGCGGCTGCCGCCCGGACGCTGTCCACGCGCAACTGCTGGCCGAGGTCGACGAGTTCACCGCTGTTCATGCCTCTCCCTCCGTGGGGTGGTCGGGCTTCATGTCGGGGTCGGTGCGCTTGACGGGGCCGGGGGCGGGGTGCTCGGCGCCGCGTTCCGGGGCGGGCTGGTTCTTCGCGGGCTCGCCGCCGGGCTGGTTCCTGGCGGGCTCGCCGCCCGGCTGGTTCTTCGCGGGCTCCGCGCTGCCGTCGCCGTCGCTGTTGCCGTTGCCGTTGCCGTTGCTGTTGCTGTTGCTGTTGTTCGGCATCCGCACCAGCTCCGGTGACGCCGTGTCCAGCGGCACCGACCAGGACCGTACGAGGCCCAGTTGCACGGCCTGCCGGGGCAGGACGGCGTCCAGCAGCCAGTCGGCGGCGACCCGGACCCGGTTGCCGGGCATCGCGGCGAGGTGGTAGCCGCGGGTCACGGCACCGGCGAGCGGCCCGGACAGCGGCACCCCGAACGGGTTGGCGGCGGCCTTCGCCCCGCCGAGGTCCACCACGAACCCCAGGTCACCATGGCGGTACGGCTTGCGCTCCCCCACCCCCAGCGACGCGGCGACGTTGTGCGCGCACGTCTTGCCGTGCCGCCAGGCGTGCTGCGCGGTCATCGGCGTGAACTGGCCGGGGTTCTCCAGGTCGGGTACGGCGGCGGCGTCCCCGCAGGCGAACACCTCGGGCCGTCCGGGCACCTGGAGGTAGGGGTCGACGAGCAGCCGCCCGCGTTCCATCGGCAGCCCCAGCGACTCCGCGAGCGGATCGGGCCGTACGCCCACGCACCACACCAGCGTGTGGGTGTCGACGAACTCGCCGTCGGTGAGCAGCACCCCGGTGGGCGTGGCCTCCTTCACGGAGGTGCCCATCCGCACGTCGACGCCGCGCTCGCGCAGCACCCGGTCGGCGGTGCGGGAGAGCCGTTCGTCCATCTCGGGCATCACGCGCTCGGCGATGTCGAGGAGCATCCAGCGGGGCCGCATCCCCTCCCGCAGGGGGTGCTTGCGGACCTGCGCGTCGGTGAAGAGCTGCCCGTGCGCGGCGACCTCGGTGCCGGTGTACCCGGCGCCGACGACGACGAAGGTGCAGCGCGCGGCGCAGCTCTCGGGGTCGTCGGCGGCGGCGGCCAGCTCCACCTGCCGGGTGACGTGGTCCCGTAGGTAGAGGGCCTCGGGCAGGCCGCGGAAGCCGTGCGCGTGCTCGGCGACGCCCGGGATCGGCAGCAGCTTGTTGACGCTGCCCGCGGCGAGCACCAGACGGTCGTACTCCAGGGTCCCGGTGTCGCCCTCGGGGCCGGTGTAGCGCACCGTGCGCGCGTCCAGGTCGAGGGCGTCGGCCTCACCGAGCACCAGGCGGACCCGGGGCAGGGTGCCGGACAGGGACACGGTGACCCGGCGTGGCTCCAGGATTCCGGCGGCCACCTGGGGCAGCAGCGGCAGGTACAGGAAGTAGTCGGTCGGGTTGAGCAGGGTGATCTCGGCCTTGCCCCGGGCCATCCGCGACAGCTCACGGGCCGTGCGGTACCCGGCGAAGCCGGCTCCGACGATCACGATGCGGGGTCGACTCACGGTTCCTCCGGCGGTGGCGTCTCGTCCGAGCCTTCCGCGTCCCCCTGGCCAGGGCGGCCAAACGTGCCCGGGGTTTCCGCACCGGCGGCGGGGTAACTCGGCGCCGCGACACGTCCCGCCCCCCCACGGAGGTGCCCCCCATGCCCGAGTACGGCTACTTCCTGTCCTGTGAGGAACACGGTCCCGCCGAGCTGGTCGAGCAGGCGCGGATGGCCGAGCAGGCCGGTTTCCAGGCGCTGTGGATCTCCGACCACTACCACCCCTGGAACGACGCGCAGGGGCAGAGCCCGTTCGTGTGGTCGGTGATCGGCGCGCTCTCCGAGGCGGTGTCGCTGCCCATCGAGACGGCGGTGACCTGCCCGACGGTGCGCACCCACCCGGCGGTGGTGGCGCAGGCCGCGGCGACCTGCGCGGTGATGACGGGGGGCCGGTTCCGGCTGGGGGTGGGCACCGGGGAGGCGCTGAACGAGCACATCCTGGGGGACGCGTGGCCGCCCGCGCACATCCGGATGGAGATGCTGGAGGAGGCCATCACGGTGATGCGCAAGCTGTTCACCGGGGAGGAGGTCAGCCACCGCGGCACCCACTACACCGTGGAGAACGCCCGCCTCTACACGGTCCCCGAGGAGCCCGTCCCCATCGACGTCTCCGGGTTCGGCCCCAAGGCGACGTCGCTGGCGGCGCGGGTCGGCGACGGCTACATCACGATGATGCCCGAGGAGCCGATGGTGGAGCAGTTCCGCAAGGGCGGCGGGGGCACCAAGCTGGTGAGCGGCGGGACGAAGGTCTGCTACGGCACCGACCGCGACGAGGCGGTACGGACCGTGCGGCGGCTGTGGGCCAACGAGCTGCTGCCCGGCGAGATGGGGCAGGTGCTGCCCACGCCGCGCCACTTCGAGCAGTTGGAGCCGCTGGTCACCGAGGACATGGTGCGCGACGGCCGGGTCTGCGGGGACGACGTGGACGAGCACGTCGGCGCGCTGAACGCGTTCGCCGAGGCGGGCTTCGACCGGGTCTACGTCAACCAGATCGGCCCGGAGCAGCGGGCGTTCTTCGACTTCTACCGGACGAAGGTGCTCCCGCAGCTCCAGGGGTGACGCGGGCGAGGGGTCAGGCCCGGTGGTGCGGGCCCTCCGGGTCGGTCCCCTCGGCCCGCGGCGCTTCCGGCGCCCCGGGCGCCGTCGGCGGCATCGGCGGGTAGGGCACGCTCCCCAGGCCGCCGGGCGGACCGGCGGGCGGGGTGCCGCCGGGCACCCGGTCCTCGCCACCGGGCGCCTGAACCGCGTCCTGCCGGGAGGGCCGGGCGGCGCCGCGCAGCAGGTAGGCGATCGCGGCGAGGAGCACGGCGGTGATCAGCGCCGCCGACCAGTCGGGCAGCCCGGCGGCGAGGGCGAGGCCCACGGTGAGCGCGAGGGCGGCGCCCGCGTACAGGGCGACGGCGCCGGACGCGGCGTACAGCGCGGCCTTGCGCCGCTGCTCGCGCGCCTGCCGGTGCAGTTCGTCCCGCACCGTCTCACGCGCCACCTGCGCCAGTTCGTCGACGAGGTGCTTGTCCAGGTGTTCCAGATGATCAAGGCGCTTCATGGCGCCCGGGTACCCTTGGTCGACGCAGCGTAACGCCTTGGCGTCAGCTCTCGGCCTTGACCATCTCCACGGTCAGCGCCCAGCGTTCGTGGTCCCGCCAGGCCCCGTCGATGAACAGCATGTCCGGCGAGTAGCCCTCCAGACGGAAGCCGCAGGCGCGGGCCAGGGCGATGGACGCGGCGTTGTCGGGCTGCACGTTGATCTCCAGCCGGTGCAGCCCCATCGCCCCGAACGCGTACCGCACCACCAGCCCGAGCCCCTCCCGCATCAGCCCCCGCCCGGCGGCGTGCGCGAACGCCCCGTAGCCGAGGGCGCCGCACTGGAACGCCCCGGCGACGATGTTGTTGACGTTGATGAACCCGGCGAGGGCGCCGTCGTCGAGGTCGCAGACGAGGAACCCCGCCTTGGTGGGATCGTCGATGAGCCGCCCCGCGTACCCGGCGTACTCCTGCTCGGTCTGCGGCGGGAAGAGCCACGGCCGGTGCAGCTCCCGGCTCTCGCGGGCCCGCGCGACGAACTCGGCGGCGTCGGCGCGGGTGAAGTGCCGGATGCCCACGCGGGGGCCCTCGGCGAGGTGGCGGGAGACGGGGTGCGGCACCCCGCCACCCTACGGCCTCACGCGCTCCCTGCGCCGCCTGACGAAGTACGCCCCGCACAGCACCCCGATGAGCCACATCGCGAGCAGCGCCGCCCACAGCGGCATGGACACCACCGGCACCAGCAGGCGGATGTCGGTGGTCTGGGTGTTCTCGAAGATGAAGACCAGGGCGAGGAGGGCGAGGACCAGGACGGCGATCTGGCCGGTGCTCATCGCACGGGCCTGACCGGCGTCCGGCCCACCGCCGGTGTCGCCCGGCGCGGTCTGCTTCCGGCTCATGCCACCAGCGTGCGCCCTCCCCCGGCCGACCCGCGCGGGAAACGCCGCCCCCCGGGTGACGTCACCGCAGCGCCGGTGCGTCCAGGGTCAGGGTCGCCCGGTCCGCGTCCAGCTCGGCCGCCACCCCGAACGGCACGGTGAGCGCGCCCTCGCAGTGCCCGAACCCGAACTCCTCCACCACCGGCACCCCGAGCCCGCCGAGCCGGTCGACGAGCAGCGCCCGCACCTCGTCGTAGGGGTCGCACTCCGCCCACGACCCGAGCAGCACCCCGCGCACGCCGTCCAGCCAGCCGGAGCGCAGCAACTGGGTGAGGTAGCGGTCGAGCCGGTACGTCTCCTCCCCCACGTCCTCCAGGCAGAGCAGGCCGCCGCTGGCGGCGGGGCGGGCGTGCGGGGTGCCGAGGTCGGCGGCGAGCAGGCTGAGGCAGCCGCCGAGGAGGACGCCGCGGGCCCGGCCGGGGACGAGGGCGCGTCCGGCGGAGGGGATGGTGCGCACGGTCTCCGGGGCGAACAGGGTGGCCCGCAGGTGGTCCTGGGCGCGGGCGTTCTTCAGGAAGTCGACCGCCGCGGTCATCGGGCCGTGCAGGGTGGCCAGGCCGAGCCGGGTGGCGAACGCTTCGTGCAGCGCGGTGATGTCGCTGTAGCCGACGAACACCTTGGGCCCGGCGGCCCGCATCGCCTCCCAGTCGAGCAGGTCGACCATGCGCTGGACGCCGTAGCCGCCGCGGGCGCACAGCACGGCGTCCACGGCCGGGTCGCACCAGGCGTTCTGGAGGTCGGCGGCGCGGTCGGCGTCCGCGCCCGCCAGGTAGTCGAACGTGCCGTGCCGGTCGAGGACGTGCGGGGCGACGACCGGGTCGAGGTCCCAGCCGCGCAGCACGTCGAGCCCGGCCTGCAGCCGCTCCTCCGGGACCGGCCCGCTGGGCGCGACGACGGCGACCCGGGCGCCGGGCGCCAGCCGGGCGGGCCGGGTCAGCTCTCGCACCTGGGTCACTTGGTCAGCTCCAGCGTCGGGACACCGGTCGGGTTGAGCCCGAACACCTGGGCGTACAGGGAGAGTTCGGCCTCCAGGGCGCGCACCATGGTCTCGGCGCGCCGAAAGCCGTGGCCCTCGCCCTCGAAGGCGATGTAGGCGTGCGGCACCCGGCTGCCCTCGATGCGGGCGAGGAAGCGTTCGCACTGGGAGGGCGGGCAGATCGGGTCGTCGAGGCCCTGGAGCAGCAGGAACGGCACGGTGAGGTGCTCGGCCCGCTCGGTCGGGGAGCGCTCGGCGTACCGGCCGGGCACCTCCGCGAGCGGTCCGACGAGGCTCTCCAGGTACTGCGACTCGAAGTCGTGGGTCTCCCCCGTCGCCCAGCCGGTGAGGTCGAGGATGGGGTAGATGATCGTGCCGCAGGCGTAGACGTCGGTGGCGGTGAGGGAGGCGGCGGAGGTCCAGCCGCCCGCGCTGCCGCCGCGGATGGCGAGGCGGTCCCGGTCGGCGGTGCCCTCGTCGGCGAGGGCGAGTGCGACGGCGGCGCAGTCCTCGACGTCGACGACGCCCCACTGCTCGCGCAGCCGGTTGCGGTACTCGCGCCCGTAGCCGGTGGAGCCGCCGTAGTTGACCTCCGCGACGCCGATGCCGCGGGAGGTGAAGTAGGCGATCTCCAGGTCCAGGACGAGCGGGGAGCGCCCGGTGGGCCCGCCGTGCGCCCAGACGACGTAGGGCGGCAGGTCGGGTCCGGGGGCCACGCAGCCGGGGTTGTGCGGCGGGTAGACGTGGGCGTGGATGTCCCGGCCGTCGGGTCCGGTGAAGGTGCGGATCTGCGGCTCGGGGTAGTAGGCGGGGTCCACGGCGTCGTCGTGGGGGGCGCCGACGACGCGGGCGTGGCCGGTGCGGGTGTCGAGTTCGACGACCTCCCAGGCGCTGCGCGGGCTGGCGCCGACGGCGACGACGCGTTCGCCGTGCACGGCGAGGGTGGCGGAGAACTCGGTCCAGGGTCCGGCGGCGTCGACGACCTCGCCGGTCTCGGGGTCGAGTATGCCGAGGGCGGTGGCGCCGCGGCCGTGGACGACGGCGACGGTGCCGCTGTCGAGGGGGGCGAACCAGCGCTGTCCGAGCCGCCACAGCGGGCCGCCGAACTCCTCCTCGCGCGTGCACAGCGGGGCGCCGTCGCGGTAGAGGTTCCACCAGCCGCCGCGGTCGCTGGCGTACAGCAGGGCGCCGTCCGCCGACCAGTCGGCCTGCGCGATGGACTCCTCGGGGCCGCCCGCGACGGTGCGCGGCTCGTCGAAGGTGCCGTCGGCGCGGACGTCGGCGACCAGCAGCTCGGTGCCGTCCCAGGGCATCCGCGGGTGGTCCCAGGCCAGCCAGGCGGCCCGCCGCCCGTCCGGGGAGAGCCGGGGTCCGGTGACGAACCGCTGCCGGGCGGGGGTGAGTTCGCGCACCGCGTCCCGGTCCTGCGCGGCGGACCCGTCCAGCGGTACGGCGGCCAGGACGCGCCGTACGTCGGTGGGGCCGTCGCCGGTGAACTCCTCCAGGACGCACCACACCTCGCCGCGCTCCACGCGCAGCACCAGGTCGGCCCAGCGCAGCCCGCCGCCGACCGGCGACAGCGGCGTCAGCGGAACCGGTTCGGCGCCCGGCCGGTACCGGTACAGCCGCTGGTCAGCGAAGTGGACGAACACCACCAGGGGCGCGCCGTCGACGACGGCTCCGGCCCAGGGCTGGCCGCCGTACTCGATGACGCGGCTGCGGACGTTCCACGGGGCGGGCAGCACGGACTCCTCCGTGCCGTCGCCGTGCCGTCGCACCAGCGTGCGCCGACCGCCCTCGGTGGGGCGCGGCGCGGTCCACCAGACCTCGTCGCCGACGAAGCCGACGAACTCGGGGTGTCCGTCGTGCGCGGCGGCCGTGGCCGCGTCGATCGGCGAGGGCCATGAACCGTATGGCAGGGTCTGCACCTTTTTCCCTCCCTCTCCCGGCCCCGCTCAGGCCGTCCGCAGAAAGCGGTCGAGGACGCGGACACCGAAGTGCAGCGCCTCGACGGGCACCCGCTCGTCGACCCCGTGGAAGAGGGCCTGGTAGTCGAACCCCTCCGGCAGCTTCAGCGGCGCGAAGCCGTAGCCGGTGATGCCGAGCCGGGAGAACTGCTTGGCGTCGGTGCCGCCCGACATGCAGTACGGCACCACGTGGCCCTCCGGCGCGAACTCCCGCACCGCGGCGCGCAGCCCGGCGAACGTGGGCGAGTCCACCGGCGCCTGGAGGGCGACCTCGTGGTGGGCGAACTCCCAGTCGACGTCCGGGCCGGTGAGCCGGTCGAGGGTGGCGCGGAACTCCTCCTCGCCGCCCGGCAGATAGCGTCCGTCGACATGGGCGACGGCCTGGCCGGGGATGACGTTCACCTTGTAACCGGCGTCCAGCATGGTCGGGTTGGCGCTGTTGCGGACGGTCGCCTCGACCAGCTTGGCGGCCGGGCCCAGCTTCTCCAGCAGGGCGTCGACGTCGCTGAGGTCGGTCTCGATGCCGTAGACGGCGGCGAGTTCGGTGAGCGCGGCGCGCACGGTCGGGGTGAGCCGCAGCGGCCACTCGTGGTCACCGATCCGGGCGATCGCGGCGGACAGCCGGGTCACCGCGTTCTCGCGGTTGACCTTGGAGCCGTGTCCGGCGCGGCCGCGCGCGGTGAGCTTCAGCCAGGCGGTGCCGCGCTCCCCGGCGGCGATCGGGTAGATCTCGCGGCCCGCGCCGTCGTGGAAGGTGAACGCGCCGGACTCGCTGATGCCCTCGGTGCAGCCCTCGAACAGGTGCGGGTGCCGGTCCGCGAGGAACCCGGAGCCGTCCTCGGCGCTGGCCTCCTCGTCGGCGGTGAAGGCGACCACGATGTCCCGGCGCGGGCGGACGCCGTGGCGGGCCCAGTCGCGCACCACGGCGAGGATCATCGCGTCCATGTTCTTCATGTCGACGGCGCCCCGCCCCCACACGACGCCGTCGCGGACCTCGCCGGAGAACGGGTGCACGCTCCAGTCGGCGGCCTCGGCCGGTACGACGTCCAGGTGGCCGTGGACGAGCAGCGCGTCGGCGGACGGGTCGGTCCCCTCGACGCGGGCGACGACGTTGGTGCGGCCCTCGGTGCGCTCAAGCAGCACCGGTTCGAGCCCGGCGTCCGCGAGCCGCTCGGCGGCGTACTCGGCGGCGGGCCGCTCCCGGCAGTCGCCGCCGCCCCGGTTGGTGGTGTCGATGCGGATCAGGTCGGACGTGAAGGTCACGACCTCGTCCAGGGCCCGCTGGTCAGCCATACTGCTCCTCCACGGCGGCGGAGACGACGGTGGTGACGGCCTTGAAGGTGCGGATGCCCTCGAACATGGTCCCGCTGGTGTAGGCCACCTTCCGCTCCCCGATCCGCTCCACTCCCGGTACGACGGTCGCCGCCATGGCGAGATGCTCGGCGTCGAACTCGACGGCGACTGTATACGGTCCACCGGCGACCGGTTCCCGCCGCCCCGCGAGGCCCACCGCCTCCTTGGCCGCGGCCCGGATGTCGGCGGCGGTGCGGGCGGGCGTCCGGCACACGGCGGCGTACCGGGACACGTGGTCCTTGACGGCGACCTTCAGCGCCTCGGGGGCGTAGCCGAGGGCGTCCTCGCAGGCCACGTCGTCGCCGGTGACCAGGATGACCGGCACCCCGTACTCGGCGACCACGTGCGCGTTGAGCAGGCCCTCGCTGGCGCGCACGTCGTTCAGCCACACCCCGGTGATGGAGTTGGCGAGGTAGGTGTGCGCGAGCACGCCCTCCTCCCCGGCCCCCGCGTGGTAGCCGACGAACGCGATGGCGTCGACGTCGCCGTGCTGCACGCCCTCCACCATGGACAGCGACTTGTGCCGCCCGGTGAGCATCTGCACCCGTTCGTCCAGATCCTCCAGGAGCAGGTTGCGCATCGTCCAGTGGGCCTCGTTGACGAGCACCTCGTCGGCGCCCCCGTCGAAGAAGCCGAGGGCGGCGGCGTTGACGTCCGAGGTGAACATGGAACGGCAGCGTTCCCACTGCGGGGTCCCCGGCAGCACGTCGGCGGGCCAGGTCACCCCCGTGGCGCCCTCCATGTCGGCGCTGATCAGGATCTTCATGCTGCGAAACGTTACGCGTCGCGGCCGGAACGGGCCAGGACGCGGGACGGCCGTTCCCGGCGTCCGGCGCCCCGGCCGCCCGGTCCGGTGCCGCTCAGGTCTCCCGGGTCACTGCTGGCGCCCTGCCACCAGCCAGCCGGACGGCAGTTCTATCCGGGTGCCGTCCTCAGTGTACTCCGTGGTGACCAAAGGGAGTTCACCGCTCGCCAGCACGGTGAGCCCGGCCGCGCGCAGCAGGTCGGGCACGGCGGCGTCGGCGACCTCGCCGGGCGCGATGCCGTGCCGCAGGACGGGCGCGAGCTTCGCGGGCGGACCGGCGGGGCCCTGCGCGAGACCGCGCAGTACGGCTCCGGCGGCCTGCGAGGGCTCGACGAGGAAGACCCGGCCGCGCTCCCCGGCGAGCGTGGCGATGCTGTCGGCCAGCGGCTGCCGGTCGTCGGGCTCGCACTGGTGCAGCACGCCCCGCACGTACACGTTGGCGTCGCCCAGCTCGGCGTGCAGGGTCTGCGCCTCGCCCTTCTCGGCGGCGTCCAGCAGCCGGTAGCTGGCCTGTCCGGCCGGGTCGGCGCGGCGGGCGTGGTCGAGGGCGGCGGCGGACAGGTCGACGCCGATCACATGGGGGAAGCGGTCGGCGAGGAACCGGGTCTGGGTGCCGTTGCCGCAGCCGAGGTCGAGCAGCGGCAACGTGGGCTCCAGCAGGTGCGGTTCGAACAGCGCCAGGTGGCGTCCGGCGGTCAGCGCGGGCTCCGCGTCCCAGAACACCGCCCCCGGTTCGTCCGACGCCTCCTGCCAGAAGCCCTCCCAGGCGTCCCGGTACCGACTCGTCACGCTCATGCCCAACTCCCCAGGGTGCGAAGGCGACCCGCTCCGACAGACGGGCCAGTACGGTCTACCGCGCCCGGGTCACCGCCACAAGAACGCGGCGCACATCCCGCACGCCCCGTTCACTCCCCCACGCCCCGAGTGCGCCCCCTCTCGGGGCCAGCGGCACGGCAGGGCACACCGGAACCAGCCCGTCATCCGCACACGAGGACCACCCGCATCCACAGGCGAGGGCCGCCCGCCTGCCCGTTCGCTCCCCCCGCGGGGTCAGCGGCGTGGCAGGGTGAGTTCGAACCACACCGTCTTGCCCGCGCCGGTCCGGGTGGCGCCCCACTCGCGGGCGAGCGTGCTGACGACGCGCAGTCCGCGTCCGGTCTCGTCGTCGCCGGAGGCGCTGAGCAGGGTGGGCAGTTCGTGGTCGTCGTCGTCCACCTCGCACAGCAGGGTGTCGCCGCGCACCAGGCGCAGCCCGACCGGGCGGTGGTGGGAGTGCCGTACCGCGTTGGTGACGAGTTCGCTGACCAGCAGTTCGGCGGTGTACGCCGTCTTCGCCAGGCCCCAGTCGTGGAGCTGCTCGCGGACCGCGGCCCGGGCCCGGCCGACCTCGGCGGGGTCGAGGGGCAGCCGCCACTCCGCGACGTCGTCGGGCTCGATGCCGCTGAGCCGGGCCATCAGCAGGGCCACGTCGTCCTTGCGGCCACCGCGCGGATTGAGGGCGCGGATGATGGTGTCGCAGGCGTCGTCCATGGACGCGGCCGGGTGCGCCGCCGACTCGCACAGCGTGGCGAGGCCGACGCCGATGTCCTCGCCGCGCACCTCGACCAGCCCGTCCGTGCACATCACCAGCCGGTCACCGGGCCGCACGGGCACCCGGACCGCCTCGAACGGCACGCCGCCGATGCCGATCGGGGCGCCCGTGGGCAGGTCGAGCAGCTCACTGCGGCCGTCCTCGGCGCGCACCAGCACCGGTGGGATGTGCCCGGCGTTGGCGAGGCACAGTTCGCCCGCGACGGGGTCGTAGACGGCGTACAGACAGGTCGCGAGGTAGTTCTCGCCGAGCCGCTGGGCGAGGTCGTCGAGGTTGCGCAGCAGTTGCGCGGGCGGCAGGTCGAGGGCGGCCATGGTCTGCACGGCGGTGCGCAACTGTCCCATCATCGCCGCGGAGTTCAGGCCGTGGCCCATGACGTCCCCGACGACGAACGCGGTGCGGGCGCCGGGCAGCTTCACCGAGTCGAACCAGTCGCCGCCGACCCGGCCGAGGAGCGTGCCGGGGAGGTAGCGGGTGGCGATGTCGCAGCCCGCCATCCGCGCCGGGATGTGCGGCAACATGCTGTCCTGGAGGGTCTCGGCGACGGACTCCTGGTAGGTGTACATGCGCGCGTTGTCCAGGACGAGGCCCGCGCGGGCGGCGAGTTCGGCGCCGGTGACCCGGTCCATGTCGTTGAACACGGGCCGCTCGGGATGCCGCAGCAGGATCATGAACCCGAGGACGACGTTGCGGGCCTTCAGCGGTACGACCAGCATGGAGCGCCCGGTGATCAGCGGCCGGATGTCGCGCTTCTCGAACTGCGCGGCGATGGCGTGCCCCATCTCCTCGCTGATTCGCGGCACCAGCACCGGCTCCCCGGTGGTCATGCACTGGAAGAACGGGGTGTGCGCCGGGAACGGCATGGCCTCGCCGACCGGCACCACGTCGTCCCAGCGGCCGGGTTCGTCGGTGTGCTCCAGGGCCACCCGGTGCCAGAGGGTGGTGGTGTCCGGCACACCGCCCGGGAACCCCTCACCGGCGACGACCTGCTCGCGCAGATAGGTGCCCGCGACGTCGGTGAACCGGGGTACGACGGCCTTGCTGACCTCGACGATGGTCGCCGCGAGGTCGAGTGAGGTGCCGATCCGGCCGCTGACCTCGTTGAGGAACTCCAGGCGCTCGCGGACGGCGGCGTACTCCAGGTCCTCGCTGTCGTCGGCGTCCTCGCGCAGGTCCGTCGGCACGGGCTCGCCCGCCGCGACCGCCCGCGCGAGCCGCTCCCGGCGCGCCCGGCGCTCGGCACGCCGGGGCACGCCCCAGTCGGGGGTGACGGGCACCCGGTCGTTCTGGCTGAACTCCAGGACGGGGTAGCCCAGTTCCAGGACCTGTCCGACGATCCGGGCGCTCTCCTCGACGCTCATGCTGGGCAGGATCTCGGGCAGCCCGCGCGCGAGGCGCTCGGCGCCGGGGAAGTCGGTGTGCAGGGCGAAGGCGGGCACGATCCGCTCGACGACGGCGTCGGTGGCGTCGAGCGCGTCGTCGGGGTCGCGCAGTTGGAGGGGCGCGGCGTCGGCGGCGAGCACGAGCAGTCGTTCCGGGCCGGGGCCGACCAGCGGGTAGGCCCACCACAGCACGTCGATCCGGTCCCGTCCTGGCACGCTGAGCCGCGCGCAGCCCGCGGCCGGGTAGGACAGCTCCCCGCCGAGGGAGACGTCGAGGTCGGGTCCGAGCCCGTCGTCCTCGCCGTACGGGGACAGGGCGCCGTCCTCGGGCAGCGCGCCGGAGACGGGGAGCAGGTCGACCACCGGCCGGCCGAGCGCCGCCTCCTTGGGGGTGCCGAACAGCCGCCGGGCCCCGGCGCTCCAGTGGGAGACGAGGCCCTCGCGGTCGACGACGACCACGGCGAGCGGGATGCGTCCGGCGACGGCGTTCCCCGGCACCGGGTGGCCGTCGGCCGCCGCGCGGCCGTCGGTGCCACGGTCCATGGTCCAGGCCCTCCTCCCCCATGGCTGAGCAAGATCTGTCCCCCGGCCTCCACGGTACGGCGGTCACCGCGCCCGATGTGCGGCAACGGGCGAATTGACCGTACCCGCGGGGAGGTGTCAGTCCTCGTGCCCGAGCTGGAGGTCCCGTTCGGTGCGTCCGCCGCCCGCGACCTGGAGGACGGTGGCGACGGGCGGGTACCCGGCGGCGATGACGGTGTACTCGCCGGAGGACAGGTCGACGAAGCGGAAGGTGCCGTCGGCCGGGGTGGTGAGGGTGTCGACGACGTTGCCCGCCGCGTCCAGGAGGGTCACGCGCGCGTCCTCGACGGGTCGTCCGCCCCGGCCCGGACCGTGCCGCGCAGCACGGCGCCGCCCGCGAGTTCGACGTCCTGCCGGGTCTCCCGGGCGGCCTGCACGGTGACCGGCAGGGCGGCGGGGCGGAAGGCGGGCGCGCTGGCGGCGAGGGTGTACTCACCGGCGACGAGTTCGGTGATGACGTAGCCGCCCTCGCGTCCGCTGCGGGTGGTGGCGACGACCTCGCCGTGCACGTTGGTGAGGGTGACGGTGGCGTCCCGCACGGGGGTGCCGTCGGCGGTGAGCACGCTCCCGGCGAGGCGTCCGGCACCGCCGAGGACGACGTCGAGTTCGACGGGCCGCTCCCCGACGGTCACGGAGACCGCCTGCGGCTGGTGGCCGCCCGCGGCGGCGATCAGCACGTACGCCCCCGCCCCCGGCGTGGCCAGCGCGTACCGCCCGTCGTCGCCGCTCGCGCCGCGCCCGACCTGCTGTCCGGCGACGTCGATCAGGGTGAGCGCGGCGCGCGGCACGACGGTGCCGTCCGGGTGCTGCACGGTGCCGCAGACGGCGATCCCGGCGGTGTAGGAGTGGCGCGCCTGCGGCACCGGCGGGGGCGGCGGTACGGCGTTCAGCCGGGCGGTGTCCGGTTCGGTGGTGGGGGCGTTGTGGGACACCAGTGGTTTCTCCTTGAGGAAGAAGGCGATGAGCAGACCGAGGACGAGCACCGGCACGAGGTAGAGGAAGATCCTCGGCATGGCGTCGGCGTAGGCCCGGATGTAGCTGTCGCGCAGCTCGGGCGGCAGGGCGTGCACGAGCTGCGGGGTGAGGGACTCGGCGGCGGGCAGCCCGGCGCCCGCGCGCGCGGGGAGTTCGTCGGCGAGGGCGTCGGTGAGCCGGTCGGCGAAGAGGGTGCCGAAGACGGCGGCGCCGACGCTGCCGCCGATCTGCCGGAAGTAGTTGTTGGCGCTGGTCGCGGTGCCGAGGTCGGCGGGGCGGACGCTGTTCTGCACGGCGAGGATGAGCACCGGCATCACCATGCCGATCCCGGCGCCGAGGACGGCCATCCAGAGGCTGTAGTGCGCGCGGGGGGTGTCGGCCTCCAGCCGGGACAGCAGCCACATCCCGACGACGCACAGGGCGCAGCCGAGGACCGGGTGGGCCTTGTAGCGGCCGGTGCGGCTGACGAGCTGCCCGGTGACGATGGAGGCGCCGACGATGCCCGCCATCATCGGCAGCATCAGCAGCCCGGACTCGGTGGCGGAGGCGCCGTCGACCATCTGGAGAAAGGTCGGCAGGTAGCTGGCGGCGCCGAACAGGGCGACGCCGACGACCAGGCCGACCAGGCTGGTGACGTTGAAGACGGAGTCCCGGAACAGCCGCAGCGGGATGAGGGGTTCGGCGGCGCGGTGCTCGGCGAGCAGGAAGAGCAGGGTGGCGGCGACGGCTCCGGCGCCGAGGCCGAGGATGACGCGTGAGTCCCAGGCGTGTTCGGTGCCGCCCCAGGTGGTCAGCAGCACCACGCAGGTGGAGGCGGCGGCGAGCAGCAGCGCCCCGAGGAGGTCGAGGCGTGCCTTCCGTGCCGGTTTGGGGAGTTTCAGCACGACGGCGACGACGACCATGGTGACCAGCCCGAAGGGCACGTTGACGTAGAAGCACCAGCGCCAGGAGAGGTGGTCGGTGAAGTAGCCGCCGAGCAGGGGTCCGGCGACGGAGGCGAGGCCGAAGGCGGCGCCGATCAGGCCCATGAACCGGCCGCGCCGCCGGGGCGGCACGATGTCCGCGATGATCGCCTGTACGCCGATCATGAGCCCGCCCGCGCCGACGCCCTGGACGGCCCGGTAGGCGATGAGCTGGTCCATGGTCTGGGCCCGCCCGGCGAGCGCGGAGCCGACGACGAAGACGACGATCGCGAACTGGAAGACGCCCTTGCGGCCGAGGAGGTCCCCGAGCTTGCCGTAGACCGGCAGTCCGACGGTGGCGGTGAGGAGGTAGGCGGTGATCGCCCAGGACATCTTCTCCAGGCCGTGCAGTTCGCCGACGATCCGCGGCAGCGCGGTGGCGACGATCATCTGCTCCAGGGCGGCGAGCAGCAGCGCCAGCATCAGCCCGAAGAACACCAGCCGCACCCGGCGCGGGCTGAGCCCGGCGTCGGTGGCGGTCCCGTCGGCGGGCGGGGGCGGGGGTGCCGCGACCGGTTCATCCTGTACCAGAGTCGTCCCGCCCACGTACCGCTCCCCTCGTCGCGCCTGCCGCACGGTGCCCGCGGAAGCGGAAACGGCGCGCAGGCGCGGCGAGTTACGGCGGCGGACCGGTCCCCGCGGAGATCCACTCGAACCGGTGAGCCCTCAACGGCGGCGCCGGGACGGCCCTTTGTCTACTTCTCGACCTCGGTGGCGAGCCTGGCGAGGATGGCGTCGTAGATCCGGGCGAGGCCCTTGGGCGCGAAGGTCCGCTCGAAGAAGCCGCCGATGCCGGTGGCGCCCTGCCAGGTGGTGGTCACCACGACGCGGGCCTTGCCCTCCCCGGCCGGGGTGACCCGCCAGGTGGTGACCATGGAGGAGTTGCGGTCCTTCTCGACGAGGTCGCCGTCGGACGGCTCGGTGACCTCCAGCAGGCAGTCCCGGACGCGCTTGCTGGTGGCCTGGAGCTTCCAGTGGACCAGGGTGCCCTCGCCGTCGCCGCCCTCGCGCACCTCGTACTCGCTGAACTGTTCGGGCAGCAGCTTGGCTCGGGTGCCGCTGTAGTCGGCGAGGGTGTCGAACACCGTGTCCGGGTCCGCCGCGACGACCCGCTCCGTGCTGGCCTCGACCTGCGCCATCGACTTCCTCCAGGGCTTGAGTTCTCAAGGTCGGGGCAAGCCAACCACCCCGGTCCCCGGCCGCCAAATCGGGGCTTCGGAAGTGACCGAACACGATCATGGGAACACATGTTCTATTCTGTGCCCAGTGCTACCGAGGAGGCGTCATGCGCTGGGAGAACCTCACGACGGGATCCGGCGAGGGCGAGGGGTCCGGCGAACACGGCCGGGCGGCCGACGCCGCGCTGTTCGGCGCGGACGCGGTGCATACGCGCACCTTCGACACGCCGGAGTTCGCGGGCATCACCTTCCACGAGATCCGGGCCCGCTCCATCCTGAACCGGGTGCCGGGCGCCTCCCGGATGCCGTTCGAATGGACGGTGAACCCGTACCGGGGGTGCACGCACGCGTGCGTGTACTGCTTCGCGCGCAAGACGCACAGCTATCTCGACCTCGACACCGGGCTCGGCTTCGACTCACAGATCGTGGTCAAGGTGAACGCGCCGGAGCTGCTGCGCCGCCAGCTCGGCTCGCGGCGCTGGCAGGGCGAGCACGTGGCGATGGGCACCAACGTGGACTGCTACCAGCGGGCGGAGGGCCGCTACCGGCTGATGCCGGGCATCATCGGCGCCCTGCGCGACCACGCCAACCCGTTCTCCATCCTCACCAAGGGCACGCTGATCCTGCGCGACCTCGATCTGCTGGCCGAGGCGGCGGAGGTGACCGACGTCGGCATCTCCGTCTCGGTCGGCTTCACCGACCCGGAGCTGTGGCGCACCGTGGAGCCGGGCACGCCCTCCCCCGAGCGGCGCCTCGACGTCGTCCGCGCCCTCGGTGAGCGGGGCATCGGCTGCGGGGTGCTGATGGCGCCGGTGATCCCGTTCCTGAGCGACCACCCGGACCGGCTGCGGGCCACCGTGCGGGCGATCGCGGCCAGCGGGGCGACGTCCGTGACGCCGCTGGTGCTGCACCTGCGGCCGGGCGCGCGGGAGTGGTTCATGGCCTGGCTGGGACGCCACCACCCCTCTCTGGTGGGCCGCTACGAGCGGCTGTACGCGGACGGCGCGTACGCGCCCAAGTGGTACCAGCGGCGGATCACCCGTCAGGTGCACGACCTCGCCCGCGAGTACGGCATCGGGCCCTCCTCCGCGGCCATGCCCAGGCGGGTACCGGAGCCGGAGCCCCCGGCCGAAGTGACCGAACCCGTGCAGCTCTCGCTGATCTGACGGGGCATTCGAGCGCATCCGGCGGCCCGATCGGGTCACCTCGGCCCGCCCCGCGTTCCTCTGCTCCCCCTTCCCGGGACGATCCGGCAAGGACCGTGACCCGCGCGGTCCGCAGCCCCTCCGTCCCGGGGAGGACCCGATGGGAAAGCGCGCAGCCCTGCTCTGCGCCGCCGCCGTCCTGGTGGCGGGCACCTGCACCGCCGTACCCGCGCCCGCCGCGGCGAGCCCCGCCGCTGGCCTCACCTGGAAGGCGTGCGGCACCGCCCGCTACCCGACGCTCCAGTGCGCCTCCCTTGAGGTGCCGCTGGACCACGCCGAGCCGCGCGGGCGGCGGATCACCCTCGCGCTGTCCCGCGTCCCGCACACCGCCCACGTCTCCGAGGGGCCGCTGCTGGTCAACCCGGGCGGCCCGGGCGGCAGCGGGCGGACCCTCGCCGGGTACGTCGCCGCCGCGCTGCCCAAGGAGGTCGCGGCGCGGTACGACGTCGTCGGCTTCGACCCGCGCGGGGTGGGCGCCAGCAAGCCCGCGCTGGACTGCCGACCCGGGCACTTCGCCCCCGTGCGGCCCGCCTCCGTGCCGGGCTCGCCGGACGTCGAGCGGGCGGGCCTGGCGCGCGCCCGCGCGTTCGCCGAGTCCTGCGGCAGGAAGTACGCGCGCGTGCTGCCGTACATCGACACGGTCAGCGCCGCGCGGGACCTGGACCTGGTCCGGCGGGCGCTGGGCACGGGGCGGCTGAACTACTTCGGCTACTCGTACGGCACCTACCTGGGCGCGGTCTACGCGCGGCTGTTCCCCAACCGGGTGCGGCGGATGGTGCTGGACTCCGTCGTCGACCCCCGGGGCGTCTGGTACGACGCCAACCTCGCCCAGGACCACGCCTTCGACGCCCGGCACCGGGCGTTCCTGGCCTGGGTCGCCCGGCACGACAGGGCCTACGGTCTGGGCACCGACCCGGAGGCGGTCGGTGAGAAGTGGTACGCCCTGCGGGCGGCCCTCGCGCGGCGCCCGGCGGGCGGGAAGGTGGGCGCCGCCGAACTGGAGGACACCTTCCTGCCGGGCGGCTACTACAACGGCTACTGGCCCTACCTGGCCGAGGCGTTCGCGGCCTACGTACGCGACGAGGACGCCGGTCCCCTGCTGGCGGCGTACGAGGAGTTCGGGGCGGTGGACGCGGCCGGGGACAACAACTACAGCGTCTACACCGCCGTGGAGTGCCGGGACGCCCGCTGGCCGCGCGACTGGCGCCGGTGGCGCGCGGACAACTGGGCGGCGCACGAGAGGGCGCCGTTCATGACCTGGAACAACGCCTGGTACAACGCACCGTGCGCGTTCTGGCCGACCCGGCCGCTGGACCCGGTGGACGTCTCCAACGCCCATCTGCCGCCGGTCCTGCTGTTCCAGGCGACGGGCGACGCGGCCACCCCGTACGAGGGCGCGGTGCGGATGCGCCGGATGCTGCACGGCTCCGCCCTGGTGGTCGAGGACGGCGGCGCCAACCACGGCATCACGCTCAGCGGGAACGGCTGCCTCGACCGCCACCTGACGGCGTATCTGACGCGCGGCACGGTGCCCGCCGCCGAGGGTGGCCCGGGCGTCCGGGACGAGCCGGACGCCGTGTGCGCGCCGCTGCCCGACCCGAGGCCGCTGGGCGGCGGCGGGCGCACGGCGTCGCCGGGCGCGGCACTGCACCGCCTGCTCGGCTTCCGCCGCTGACGGGGCACGGGGTTCGTCGTGGGGCCGCTCAGCGCTTCTTGGGCAGCCGCGCCAGCGCCCGTACCGCCGCCTCCGCGAAGGCCGGGTGGGCGAGGGCGGCCTCCAGGACGGGGCGGGCGCGGGGGTCGCCCAGGGCGCCGAGGCCCTCGACGCAGGCGAGGCCGACCCGGCGGTAGGGGTCGTGCGGGCGCAGCCGCCGGGTGAGGGTGCTGATCAGGGCGGGCACCGACTCGGGGGCGCGCAGCGCGGTCAGCAGCCGTACCGGGTGCAGGGCGTAGGCGACGCGCAGTTCGTTGGTGGCGAGGGCCGCCGCCGCGCGGGCGGTGCGCGGGTCGCCGAGGCGGGCGAGGGCGTACGCGGCGGAGGCGCAGCGCTGCGGGTCGCGGTGGTTGAGGAAGAGCACGAGGGACTCGAAGGCCCGTCGGTCGCCCGCGAGGCCGAGCCGGAACGCGGCCAGCTCCCTGGCCCACAGCGGCTGGCCGGGGGCGGTGAGCACGTCCGCGAGCCGGTCGCGGTCCTCGGTGGCCAGCAGCGCGCCGAACCCGGGGGTGTCGCCGCTCTCCCGCCGTAAGCGCTCCGTGAGCGATCGCAACTCTTCGTCCATGACGCGAGGGTACAAACGATCTCGGCGCCGGGGACCCATCTCACCCGGACAAAGGACTGGCGCGCTCGTTACTCGCCGGTTAAGCTCAGACGAGCGAGTTACCCACTCGCGGACCCTCGTGGTGGCCTGGTGACGCAGCCGCCGCGAGAGCAGTCGGTTCGGTACTCCGTACCGCAGTACGACCCAGGCCCCGGGACAGGGCCGGTCGGCCATCACCGTTCGCCGGGCGTGTGCGCGCCCGAGGCGGGCGGCGGCACCGGGCGTGTGCGCATCGCAGCCCGGCCACACCCGCACCACACAGCAGCACTTCCACGCACCCGGTGCGCCCCCTCGGCGCACCGGGGCGCTCCCAGTCGTCACCCTCATTCCTGGAGCCCGCGATGGCCTCTCCCCTGTCCCCCTCTTCCCTGCAGAAGATCGCCGTGGTCGGTCTCGGCACCATGGGCACCGGCATCGCCGAGGTGCTCGCCAAGGCGGGCCGCGACGTCGTCGGCATCGACATCAGCGAGGCCCAGACCGCGGCGTGCGTCGCCGCGCTGGAGTCCGCCACCGCCCGCGCGGTGGCCCGCGGCCGGTTGACGGAGCCGGAGCGCGCCGAGGTCCTGGCCCGCTTCCGCACGGCCACCGAGCTGACCGCCGCGGCCGACGCGGACCTCGTCATCGAGGTGGCGCCGGAGTCGTACGAGGTCAAGCAGCAGATCTTCCGCGAGCTGGACGGGATCGTGCGGCCGGACACCATCCTCGCGACCGGCACCAACGCGCTGTCCGTGACCCGGCTCGCGGCCGACTCGGCGCGTCCCGAGCGGGTGCTCGGGCTGCACTTCTTCAACCCGGCCCCGGCGATGAAGCTGGTCGAGGTGGTCTCCTCGGTGCTGACCGCGCCGGACGCCGTCACCGCCGTCACCGACCTCGCCGTCCAGCTCGGCAAGGAGCCGGTGGCGGTCGGCGACCGGCCCGGGTTCGTCGCCGACGGGCTGCTGTTCGGCTACCTCAACCAGGCCGCCGCGATGTACGAGGCCAACTACGCCACCCGCGAGGACATCGACGCCGCGATGCGGCTGGGCTGCGGGCTGCCGATGGGTCCGCTCGCGCTGCTCGACCTGATCGGCGTCGACACCGCGCGGACCGTCCTGGACGCCATGTACGCCGAGTCCCAGGACCGGCTGCACGCCCCCGCGCCGATCCTGAAGCAGCTCAGCGAGGCCGGGCTGACGGGCCGTAAGGCGGGCCGCGGCTTCTACACCTACGAGGCCCCCGGCAGCGCGACGGTGGTGCGGGACGCGCTGACACCGCTGGCGGGCGGCGGCCTCACGCCGGGCCGCCCGGTCAGCTCGGTCGGCGTGGCCGGTTCCGGGACCATGGCGTCGGGCATCGCGGAGGTGTTCGCCAAGGCCGGGTACGACGTCGTCCTCGCCGCCCGCAGCGAGGAGAAGGCGCAGGCCGCGAAGGCCAGGATCGGCAAGTCGCTGTCCCGCTCGGTGGACAAGGGCCGGATGACCGCGGAGGCCGCCGTCCAGACCCTGGAGCGGATCACCCCGGCGGGCTCCTACGACGCCTTCGCCGACGTCGACCTGGCCGTGGAGGCGGTCGCCGAGGACCTGGACGTCAAGCGGCAGTTGTTCGCGGCGCTGGACAAGGTGTGCAAGCCGGGCGCGGTGCTGGCGACGACCACCTCCTCGCTGCCGGTGATCGCCTGCGCCCGCGCCACCTCGCGCCCGCAGGACGTGATCGGGATGCACTTCTTCAACCCGGCCCCGGCGATGAAGCTGGTCGAGGTGGTGCGCACGGTGCTGACCGGCGACGACGTGCACGCCACCGTCCGCGAGGTGTGCGGCACCATCCGCAAGCACGCCGTGGACTGCGGCGACCGGGCCGGGTTCATCGTCAACGCCCTGCTGTTCCCGTACTTGAACAACGCCATCAAGATGGTCCAGGACCACTATGCCTCCCTCGACGACATCGACGCGGCGATGAAGCTGGGCGGCGGCTACCCGATGGGCCCCTTCGAGCTGCTGGACGTCGTCGGGCTCGATGTCTCGCTGGCCATCGAGAAGGTGCTGCACCGCGAGTTCCGCGACCCGGGCCTGGCCCCGGCACCGCTCCTGGAGCACCTGGTGGCCGCGGGCTGCCTCGGCCGCAAGACGGGCCGCGGCTTCCGCGAATATGCCCGGCGGTGACCGGCCCGGC
Organism: Streptomyces flavalbus; assembly: GCF_042674625.1. Classification (NCBI taxonomy): domain Bacteria; kingdom Bacillati; phylum Actinomycetota; class Actinomycetes; order Kitasatosporales; family Streptomycetaceae; genus Streptomyces; species Streptomyces flavalbus. The sequence continues at coordinate 6,601,784 of NZ_JBHTEB010000001.1, read as the reverse complement.
GACTGGTTCCGCGCGGGCGCGGAGTGGGGCGGACTGCTCGATCCGGGCAGCCGCCCCGCCCCCGCCGCACCCGGCGCTCCCCCGCCCGCGGAGGGCGCGGGAAAGCCCGGACCTGCGCACCAGGCCGCGGACATGCAGTACGTTCGGGTCATGTCCCAGCCCGCCAAGTCCACCCGTACCTCCGCCACGTCCGACGCTCCGGAGACCGCCGCGGGCAGCCGTGCCGCCGCCCAGCGGCTGAAAATGCGCCGGGAGCTGGCGGCGGCGGCCATGGAGCTGTTCGCGACCAAGGGGTACGAGGCGACCACCGTCGACGAGATCGCCGCCCAGGCCGGGGTGGCCCGCCGCACCTTCTTCCGCCACTTCCGCTCCAAGGAGGAGGCGATCTTCCCCGACCACGACGACACCCTGGTCCGGGCGGAGGCGGTGCTGAACGCGGCGCCCGCGCACGAGCACCCGCTCGACACGGTGTGCCGTGGCATCAAGGAGGTCATGCGGATGTACGCGGCCCGGCCGGAGATCTCGGTCGCCCGCTACAAGCTCACCCGCGAGGTGCCCACCCTGCGCGAGGCGGAGATCGCCTCGGTGGCCCGCTACGAACGACTCTTCACCCGCTACCTGCTCGGCCACTTCGACGAGCACGCGCACGACGACGACGCCAACGACGACCCGCTGCTCGCCGAGGTCGCCGCGTCCGCCGTGGTCACCGCCCACAACCACGTGCTGCGGCGCTGGCTGCGGGCGGACGGCCAGGGCGACGTGGAGGCACAGCTCGACCACGCCTTCGCGATCGTCCGCAAGACCTTCGGCGCGGGCATCGGCGTCGGCCGCTCCACCGCGCCCCGGTCCGCCACCGCCCCTGCGGCGGTCTCCGCGCACGGTGAGGTGCTGGTCACGGTGGCCCGCACCGACGCCCCGCTGGACGAGGTCATGCGGACCATCGAGGAGGCCCTGAAGTCCCGCTGACCACCCCTGCGCACCTGTGACGACGGCCACCCTTCGGGGTGGCCGTTTTGGTGTCTCCCGAGCCGTTTTCCACCAGTCCTCCACCCCGGTTCGATCGATCATCGCTCATTTGTTACGTAAAGATTTCATCTGAGAGCAGTTTCTGGCACTCAGTGCCTTGCCAGGTGACACGGTGTGCCATACGTTGAAGGTGTCCGGGCTGTCCCCGCGGGCTGACCCCGCGCCCCGGACGCCTGCGTCACAGGCACCCTCCCGCGCCACAAAGCGCTGCCGAACAGCACCACCCGCCGAACCGACGGCACCTGCGGAAAAACCCCTCAGCAGCACCGACGTAACCCTCAGCGCCCCTCCCTCAGGGCGCTCATCGCCGGAGGCAACACCGTGACCGTGAAGGACATCCTGGCCGCGATCCAGTCGCCCGACTCCACCCCGGCCGACTTCGCCAACCTGCCGCTCCCCGAGTCGTACCGCGCGATCACCGTGCACAAGGACGAGACGGAGATGTTCGCGGGCCTCGAGACCCGCGACAAGGACCCCCGCAAGTCGCTGCACCTGGACGAGGTGCCGCTGCCCGAACTGGGCCCTGGCGAGGCCCTGGTGGCCGTCATGGCCTCCTCGGTCAACTACAACTCGGTGTGGACCTCGATCTTCGAGCCGCTGTCCACCTTCGGGTTCCTGGAGCGCTACGGCCGCACCAACGACCTCGCCAAGCGCCATGACCTGCCGTACCACATCATCGGCTCCGACCTCGCGGGCGTCGTGCTGCGCACCGGCCCCGGCGTCAACGCCTGGCGGCCCGGCGACGAGGTCGTCGCGCACTGCCTCTCCGTCGAGCTGGAGTCCTCCGACGGCCACAACGACACCATGCTCGACCCCGAGCAGCGCATCTGGGGCTTCGAGACCAACTTCGGCGGCCTCGCCGAGATCGCGCTCGTGAAGTCCAACCAGCTCATGCCGAAGCCGGACCACCTCTCCTGGGAGGAGGCCGCCGCGCCCGGGCTGGTCAACTCCACCGCCTACCGGCAGCTCGTCTCCCGCAACGGCGCGGCGATGAAGCAGGGCGACAACGTGCTGATCTGGGGCGCGAGCGGCGGCCTCGGCTCGTACGCCACCCAGTTCGCGCTGGCGGGCGGCGCCCACCCGATCTGCGTCGTCTCCTCGCCGCAGAAGGCGGAGATCTGCCGGTCCATGGGTGCCGAGTCGATCATCGACCGCAACGCCGAGGGCTACCGGTTCTGGAAGGACGAGCAGACCCAGGACCCCAGGGAGTGGAAGCGCTTCGGCAAGCGCATCCGCGAACTCACCGGCGGCGAGGACATCGACATCGTCTTCGAGCACCCCGGCCGCGAGACCTTCGGCGCGTCCGTCTTCGTCACCCGCAAGGGCGGCACCATCACCACCTGCGCCTCCACCTCGGGCTACATGCACGAGTACGACAACCGCTACCTGTGGATGTCGCTGAAGCGGATCATCGGCTCCCACTTCGCCAACTACCGCGAGGCGTGGGAGGCCAACCGCCTGATCGCCAAGGGCAAGATCCACCCGACGCTCTCCAAGGTCTACGCCCTGGAGGAGACCGGCCAGGCCGCGCACGACGTGCACCGCAACGCCCACCAGGGCAAGGTCGGCGTGCTCTGCCTCGCGCCCGAGGAAGGGCTCGGCGTGCGCGACCAGGAGATGCGCGCCCGGCACCTGGACGCCATCAACCGCTTCCGGAACGTCTGAGGGCCGGTCGATGACAGAGCGTCAGACGCCGCAGGCGCGCAAGGAAAGGGACCGTCCGTGGCTGATGCGGACGTACGCCGGTCACTCCACGGCGGAGGCGTCCAACGAGCTGTACCGGCGCAACCTCGCCAAGGGCCAGACGGGACTGTCGGTCGCCTTCGACCTGCCGACCCAGACCGGCTACGACTCCGACCACGTCCTCGCCCGCGGCGAGGTGGGCCGGGTCGGGGTGCCCGTCGCGCACCTCGGGGACATGCGCCGTCTCTTCCAGGACATCCCCCTGGAGCAGATGAACACCTCGATGACCATCAACGCCACCGCCATGTGGCTGCTGGCGCTCTACCAGGTCGTCGCGGAGGAGCAGGGCGCGGACGTCACCAGGCTCCAGGGCACCACCCAGAACGACATCGTCAAGGAGTACCTGTCCCGGGGCACGCACGTCTTCCCCCCGGGGCCCTCCCTCCGCCTGACGACCGACATGATCGCCTACACGGTCTCCCACCTGCCCAAGTGGAACCCGATCAACATCTGCAGCTACCACCTCCAGGAGGCGGGCGCGACGCCGGTCCAGGAGATCGCCTACGCGATGTCCACGGCGATCGCCGTCCTGGACGCCGTACGCGACTCCGGACAGGTGCCGCAGGAGCGCATGGGCGACGTGGTGGGCCGGATCTCCTTCTTCGTGAACGCGGGCGTCCGGTTCATCGAGGAGATGTGCAAGATGCGCGCCTTCGGCCGCATCTGGGACCGCGTCACCCATGAGCGGTACGGCATCGAGGACCCCAAGCACCGCCGCTTCCGGTACGGCGTCCAGGTCAACTCCCTCGGGCTGACCGAGGCGCAGCCGGAGAACAACGTCCAGCGGATCGTCCTGGAGATGCTGGCGGTGACCCTCTCCAAGGACGCACGCGCGCGTGCCGTGCAGCTCCCCGCCTGGAACGAGGCGCTCGGCCTGCCGCGCCCCTGGGACCAGCAGTGGAGCCTGCGCATCCAGCAGGTGCTGGCCCACGAGAGCGACCTGCTGGAGTACGACGACATCTTCGAGGGCTCGAAGGTGATCGAGGCGAAGGTGGACGAGCTGGTCGACGCGGCGTTCGCCGAGATGGACCGCATCGAGGAGATGGGCGGCGCGATGGCGGCCGTCGAGTCCGGCTACCTGAAGTCGCAGCTCGTCGCCTCCCACGCGGAGCGCCGGGCCCGGATCGAGTCCGGGCAGGAGAAGATCGTCGGCGTCAACATCTTCGAGACGACCGAGCCGAACCCGCTCACCGCCGACCTGGACACCGCGATCCAGACGGTCGACCCGGCGGTGGAGGCCCGCGTCGTCGCCGCCCTCCAGGAGTGGCGGGACACCCGCTACCAGCCGCCCTTCAACCACCCGCGCCCCTGCAAGGCGCTGGAGCGGCTGAAGGAGGCCGCCAAGGGCACCGACAACCTGATGGAGGCCACCCTGGAGTGCGCCCGCGCGGGCGTGACGACCGGCGAGTGGGCGGGCGCCCTGCGCGAGGTGTTCGGCGAGTTCCGGGCGCCCACCGGGGTCTCCTCGGCGCCGGTCGCGGTGACCGCCGAGGAGGGCACGGCGATGGCCGACGTCCGCCGCAGGGTGGACGCCACCGCCCGGGACCTCGGCGTCGGCAAGCTCCGGTTCCTGGTCGGCAAGCCGGGCCTGGACGGGCACTCCAACGGCGCCGAGCAGATCGCCGTACGCGCGCGGGACGCGGGCTTCGAGGTGGTCTACCAGGGCATCCGGCTCACCCCGGAGCAGATCGTCGACGCCGCCCTCGCGGAGGACGTGCACGCGGTCGGCCTGTCCATCCTGTCCGGTTCGCACGCCCAGCTCGTGCCGGACGTACTCGAACGGCTGCGTGTGGCAGGTGCCACAGACATCCCGGTGATCGCCGGTGGCATCATCCCGAACGGTGACGCCGAACAGCTCCGGGCCGCCGGAGTGGCCGCGGTCTTCACCCCGAAGGACTTCGACATCACCGGCATCATCGGCCGCATCGTCGACGAGATCCGCACAGCCAACAAGCTCGACCCCCTGGAGGTCCCCGCATGACCACGGTCAACCGCCTTCGCCCCCGGCGTTCCTGCCTGGCGGTACCGGGTTCCAACCCGCGCTTCCTGGAGAAGGCCCAGGGCCTCCCCGCCGACCAGGTCTTCCTGGACCTGGAGGACGCCTGCGCGCCGCTCGCCAAGCCGGAGGCCCGGCACACCATCGTCAAGTTCCTCAACGAGGGCGACTGGACCGGCAAGACCCGCGTCGTGCGCGTCAACGACTGGACCACCGAGTGGACGTACCGCGACGTCGTGACCGTCGTCGAGGGCGCGGGCCCGAACCTGGACTGCATCATGCTGCCGAAGGTCCAGGACGCCCAGCAGATCGTCGCCCTCGACCTGCTGCTCACCCAGATCGAGAAGACGATGGGCTTCGAGGTCGGCCGGATCGGCATCGAGGCGCAGATCGAGAACGCGCAGGGCCTGAACAACGTCAACGAGATCGCGCAGGCGTCCCCGCGCGTCGAGACGATCATCTTCGGCCCGGCCGACTTCATGGCGTCCATCAACATGAAGTCGCTGGTCGTGGGCGAGCAGCCGCCCGGCTACCCGGCGGACGCCTACCACTACATCCTGATGAAGATCCTGATGGCCGCCCGCGCCAACAACCTCCAGGCGATCGACGGCCCCTACCTCCAGATCCGCAACGTCGACGGCTACCGCGAGGTCGCCCAGCGCGCCGCCGCGCTCGGCTTCGACGGCAAGTGGGTGCTGCACCCCGGCCAGGTCGAGGCGTCCAACGAGATCTTCTCGCCGTCCCAGGAGGACTACGACCACGCCGAGCTGATCCTGGACGCGTACGACTACTACACCTCCGAGGCGGGCGGCAAGAAGGGCTCCGCGATGCTCGGCGACGAGATGATCGACGAGGCCAGCCGCAAGATGGCGCTGGTCATCGCGGGCAAGGGCCGCGCCGCCGGAATGCGGCGGACCAGCACGTTCGAGATTCCGGAGGCGTAAGGCCATGCAGTTCGGGCGCACCTACGAGGAGTTCGAGGTCGGGGCGGTCTACAAGCACTGGCCGGGCAAGACGGTCACCGAGTACGACGACCACCTCTTCTGCCTCCTCACCATGAACCACCACCCGCTCCACATGGACAGCAACTACGCGGAGCGGACGACGGACTTCGGCAAGAACGTCGTCGTCGGGAACTACGTCTACTCGCTCCTGCTCGGCATGTCCGTCCCGGACGTCTCCGGCAAGGCGATCGCCAACCTGGAGATCGAGTCGCTGCGGCACGTGGCCCCGACCTTCCACGGCGACACCATCTACGGCGAGACGACCGTGCTGGACAAGTGGCCGTCGAAGTCGAAGGACGACCGCGGCATCGTGCACGTGGAGACCAAGGGATACAAGCAGGACGGCACCCTGGTCTGCGTCTTCCGCCGCAAGGTGATGGTGCCGACCGAGACGTACATCAAGGCGCGCGGCGGCGAGCAGCCGGGCCGCCCCGAACTGAAGGAACAGGGGAAGTAACGATGGCCCGCCTCGCCCAGACCGCCGGTCTGACCGACGTCCAGCAGGAGATCCTGTCCACCGTCCGCGACTTCGTGGACAAGGAGATCATCCCGGTCGCGACCGAGCTGGAGCACCGCGACGAGTACCCGCAAGCGATCGTCGACGGCCTGAAGGAGTTGGGCCTGTTCGGCCTGATGATCCCCGAGGAATACGGCGGCCTGGGCGAGTCGCTGCTGACGTACGCGCTGTGCGTGGAGGAGATCGCCCGGGGCTGGATGTCCGTCTCCGGCATCATCAACACGCACTTCATCGTCGCGTACATGCTCAAGCAGCACGGCACGCAGGAGCAGAAGGACCACTTCCTGCCCCGCATGGCCGCGGGCGACATCCGCGGCGCGTTCTCGATGTCGGAGCCGGGCCTCGGCTCCGACGTGTCGGCGATCACCTCGAAGGCGGTCAGGGACGGCGAGGAGTACGTCCTCAACGGCCAGAAGATGTGGCTGACCAACGGCGGTACGTCGTCGCTGGTGGCCGTCCTGGTCAGAAGTGACGAAGGACACCCCGAGGGGACGGCCCCCCACAAGTCGATGACCACCTTCCTGGTGGAGAAGGAGCCCGGCTTCGGCGAGGTCCGTCCCGGCCTCACCATCCCGGGCAAGATCGACAAGATGGGCTACAAGGGGGTGGACACCACCGAACTCATCATGGATGGCCTGCGGATTCCCGCCGACCGGGTGCTCGGCGGGGTCACCGGCCGAGGTTTTTACCAAATGATGGACGGCGTCGAGGTGGGCCGCGTGAACGTGGCGGCGCGTGGCTGCGGCGTCGCTCAGCGTGCCTTCGAACTGGGCGTCCAGTACGCCCAGCAGCGGCACACCTTCGGCAAGCCGATCGCCCAGCACCAGGCCATCCAGTTCAAGCTGGCGGAGATGGCCACCAAGGTCGAGGCGGCCCATGCGATGATGGTGAACGCGGCACGCAAAAAGGACTCCGGGCAGCGAAACGACCTCGAAGCGGGGATGGCGAAGTACCTCGCCTCCGAGTACTGCAAGGAGGTCGTGGAGGACGCCTTCCGGATCCACGGCGGCTACGGCTTCTCCAAGGAGTACGAGATCGAGCGCCTCTACCGGGAGGCCCCGATGCTGCTGATCGGTGAGGGTACCGCCGAGATCCAGAAAATGATCATTGGACGCCGACTGCTCGAAGAGTATCGATTCCAGGGCTGAATGTCCGGAAACGGGGTGTTATCTCCGAGAAGAAGATCACACCCCGTAGGCACTCTCCAGCCGTCGACTCAGCTTCCGGGCTTACCCAGTTGTGGCGCTTAGCCGCTACGATCGCCGGAAAGCCGCCGTCCCCCGTCAGAAGCGCGGCGTAATCCGCTACGAAGGTCATCCATGCCCCACAGCCAAACCTCTGCACCTCGCGACAGCCTGGCCGGCGTACGCCTCGCGCGCGGAGCATCGCCGTGGCTCCTCCCGACCGTTGCCACCGCAGCCCTCAGCCTCGCCCGTGCGCGCCGCTCCGGCGTGGCCAAGGCCGTCGCCGTCCCCGCCACCGCGCTCGCGGCGGGGATGCTGTGGTTCTTCCGCGACCCCGAGCGCGAGATCGCCCAGGGCAGGGTCATCTCGCCCGCCGACGGCGTGGTGCAGAGCATCATGCCGTGGAAGGACGGCCGCACCCGCGTCGCGATCTTCATGAGCCCGCTCAACGTGCACGTCAACCGTGCCCCGCTGTCCGGCACGGTGACGTCCGTGGAGCACGTCCCGGGCGGATTCGTTCCCGCGTTCAACAAGGAGAGCGAGAACAACGAGCGCGTCGTCTGGCACTTCGACACCGAACTCGGTGACATCGAGATGATCCAGATCGCGGGCGCGGTGGCCCGCCGTATCGTCCCCTACCTCCCCGAGGGCACCAAGGTCGAGCAGGGCGACCGGATCGGCCTGATCCGCTTCGGCTCCCGGGTCGACCTCTACCTGCCGGAGGGCGTGGACGTCGCGGTCGAGGTCGGCCAGAAGACGGTGGCTGGGGTGACTCGCATTGACCGTGACTGACCCGGAGACGCAAACGGGCTGGGTGCCGGAGGTCGCCGAGGACGAAGAGGAGGAGATGCCCCTCTCTCTGCGCCTGTCGATAGCGGACACCCTCACCCTGGGCAACGCGACCTGTGGCTTCATGGCGGTGTACTTCACCACCACCGGCATCCTGATCCCGCACCTCACGGGCAGCCAGGAGACCGGCATGGCCCGCCACAGCGCGGCCACGGCGGTCATCCTCATGCTCTGCGCGGCGGTCTTCGACCTGTTCGACGGCCTGGTGGCGCGCAAGCTCCGCTCCTCCCCCATGGGCGCGGAGCTGGACAACCTCTCCGACCTGATCAGCTTCGGCCTGGCCCCGGCGTACTTCGTCCTGGTCTACGGCATGGTCGCGGACGACGCCCACCAGCGGGTGGCGGCGGTGGGCGCGATCGTCGTGCTCCTGGCCGTCGTCCTCCGCCTGGCGAGGTTCTCCTGCGTCACCCCGACGAACGGCATGTTCCAGGGGATGCCGAGCCCCTTCGGCGCCCTGACGGTCGTCGCCATCGTCCTGCTTGAGCTGCCCTTCGTCGCCACCCTGCTGGCGATCATCGGCACCGCCTGGCTGATGGTGAGCCGGGTCGAGTACCCCAAGCCGCGGGGCCGCCTCGCGGTGGCGATGCTCGCCTGGATCGTCCTGTCGATGGGCCTCCTCTCCGCCTGGGCCTTCGGCGCCCCCAGCGGCCAGCTCCTCCTCCAGACGGGCTGCGCCCTCCAACTGGTCACCGGCGCGGTGATCCCCCTGTTCGCCACGGCCCGCCGGGTGAACAACTTCCGCGACAACCGCCGCGAGGCGCGAGCGGCGCAGCTCCCGTAGCCACGACGGCGGCGGCCCCGAACCCGGGATGGGGTTCGGGGCCGCCGCCGTTTTCAGCGCCGGTCGCACTCTCCAGCCCGTCCGGCGTTTGAGGACGAGGCCCTTTCGGGGCCGAAGCGGGGGTCTGGGGGCGGCAGCCCCCAGGGACGGGACGGGTAGGGGCGGCGGGGGCGAAGAACCCGGGCCTCAGCGCAGGAAGTCCCGCGCGATCCCCTCAGCCACCCGCTCCAGAATCGGCCCCGCATCCGCGATGCACCGCGACACATCCGGCTCCACGTCCGTCAGCGGATACGCCCGCCGAATCCCCGCCCGCCCCAACACCTCCGGCGCCAGCGCCAGCCGCCCACACACCGCGACGACCTCCTTGCCCGCCGCCCGCGCCGCCGCCGCGACCCCGGCGGGAGCCTTGCCGTGCAGGGTCTGCTCATCGAGCGACCCCTCCCCGGTGATCACCAGCTCCGCCCGCTCCAGCGCCGCACCGAACCCGAGCACATCGAGCATCACCTCGATCCCGGGCCGGAACCGCGCCCCGAGCAGCAGCGCCCCGTACCCGACCCCGCCCGCCGCCCCCGCCCCGGCCGCGAGCGCGTACTCGGCGGCCCGCTCTCCCAGGGGCGTGCCCTCCAGCACCTTGGCGAAGCGCCCGAGCGCGGCGTCCAGCACCGCCACGTCGTCCGGCGAGGCCCCCTTCTGCGGCCCGTACACCGCCGCCGCGCCCGTCGGCCCGGTCAGCGGGTTGTCGACGTCGCTGGCGAGCACCAGCTCCACCCCCGCCAGCCGCGGGTCGAGCCCGGACAGATCGGCGGAGACCAGCTCGGCCAGCCCGCCGCCCCCCGGCGGCACGGGCTCCCCCGCACCGTCCAGGAACCGCGCCCCGAGCGCGGACAGCATCCCCGCGCCCCCGTCGGTCGTCGCGCTCCCGCCGACGCCGAAGACGATGGTCCGGGCCCCGGCGTCCAGCGCGGCCCGCAGCAGCTCACCGGAGCCGTACGTCGACGCGGTCAGCGGGGCGAGGACCCCGGCGGGCAGCCGCTGCAAGCCGCTGGCCTCGGCCATCTCCACCACGGCGGTACCGTCCCGCAGCGCGAACGCCGCGTCGACCTCGCCGCCGAGCGGCCCGGCCACCCGCACCTCCCGCCGCTCGAACCCGGCGGCGACGGCGGCGGCCACGGTCCCGTCACCGCCGTCGGCCACCGGCAGCGCGGCGACCTCGGCGTCCGGCACGACCCGGCGCAACCCGGCCGTGACCCGCCGCGCGACCTCCACGGCGGTCAGCGAGCCCTTGAACTTGTCCGCGGCGATGAGCACCCTGCGTGCCCCGTGCACTGCGTCCGCCACCTGGCATTCCCCTTGCTCTCCGAGCCCTGCGCACGTCAGGCACGTCAGGGCAGTCGCGCCGCAGCGACCCTAACCGGAGCGCGCCCCCGCCGTCATGCCCCTGCCCAGCCCGTGGAACGCCGGGACACCGTCAGTCCGACGTGGTCCGGGCGTCCTCCCCCGCGAGTCGCCGCAGCAGCGCGGGCAGCGCCGTCCCGATCGGCTCCCGGATCACCTCGTCGGCGAGGTCGTCGTACGGCGTCGGCTCGGCGTTGACGATGATCAGCCGGGCGCCGTGGTCGGCGGCGACCCCGGCGAGCCCGGCGGCGGGCTGCACCTGGAGGCTGGTGCCCACGGCGACGAAGACCTGGCACGCCTTGGAGATGGCGAGGGCGTCACCGAGGACGACCGGGTCGAGGCGTTCACCGAACATCACCGTCGCGGGCTTGAGGATGCCGCCGCACTCCAGGCACGCCGGGTCGTCCTCCCCGGCGTCCACCCGCGCGAGCGCGTCCACCATGGCGCTGCGGGCGTGGCACTGGGTGCACACCACGCTCCGCGCGCTGCCGTGCAGTTCGAGGACCTTGCGGGCGGGCATCCCGGCGAGCTGGTGCAGCCCGTCCACGTTCTGCGTGATCACCCGCACCGGCACCCCGGCCCGCTCCAGCTCGGCCACCGCCCGGTGCGCGGCGTTCGGCTCGGCCCCGAGGGCGCCGTCGCGCCGCCGCATCCGCCAGGACCGGCGCCGGATCTCGGGATCGCCCATGTAGGAGTCGTACGTCACGAGCTTCTCGGCGTCCGGCTCCCGCCGCCACAGCCCGTTGGGCCCGCGGTAGTCGGGGATGCCGGAGTCGGTGGAGATACCGGCGCCGCTGAGGAGGGCGACCATGGGCTTGTTCATGACGCCGAGGGTAGGGCGGGCCCTGAAGAAGCCGCGAACGGATAATCACACCGGTGTGGATCTCGGTGCTAGGGTCCGCCCATGGCAAAGGTCTCCGTGTCCCTCGATGCCGATCTCGTCGTGGAAGCCATGGTGCTGTCCGGCGTCGGCAGCCCGCAGGACGCCGTCGAGTTGGTGGTGCGCGACTACATCGAGCGGGGTCACCGAACCGAGGCGCGGGTCGCGCAGCGCGACGAGGAGCTGCGCGCGGTGGAGCTGAAGCCACGTGACGTGGAAGGCTGAGCGGGCTGAGCGGACCGCTCGTCAGCCGACGCGGTAGCCGTTCTCCAGTTCCACCGTGCCCGCGCCGGAGTTGACCGCGTCCAGGGCCGCGAGGACGCGGCGGCCCAGCGCGCCCGGCAGGTGGGCGAGCAGGTCGGCGCGCGGGACGAGGCGCCAGGACAGCAGTTCCTCCTCCTGGAGGCGGATCGACCCGAGGTCGTCCTCGCTGAGCACCCCGCCGTCGTAGACGTAGGCCACCACGGGTGGCCTACCGGCGCCCGGCACCCAGTCCACCGCGAGCAGGCGCCCCAGTTCGACGTCCAGGCCGATCTCCTCGGCCGTCTCCCGGCGCGCGCCCTGCCGTGGGGTCTCCCCGTCGTCGGACTCGACGGTGCCGCCCGGCAGCGCCCAGCCCTCGCGGTAGTTGGGGTCGACGAGCAGTACCCGGCCCTCCGGGTCGCGGAACAGCACGGCGGCACCGGCGAGGACGCGCGGCAGACTGGCGATGTACGTGGCGTAGTCCAAGGTCGTCACCCTGGAAGGGTAACCAGCGCGGCCCCGTCAGCCCGCTGACTTGGGCCGATCCACGCTTTCGTGGGGAACGGACGCGTGCGCGAGCGCGCTGGGGGTGAGTCGGCCTACGATCGCCGGGGCCTCCCGGACGAGGGTGTCGTCGGTGAGCGCGGCCACCATGAACAGCGCGAAGTCCACACGGCGGGTGCGGTTGCTGGCCAGCACGGGGTCGCCCACGTGCTGGCTCCACACCGGCAGGCCCTGGCTCTCGCCCTCCTCCAGACTGCTGCCGCGCACCACGGTCCACCGGGTGTCGCTGGCGAACACCCTCCGGCACGCCTCCACCTGGTCGTCGATCTCGACGGCGCGGACGAGCCTGCCCAGCACGGCGGCGATCCGGACAGCCGCGCGGAACCACCACGTGTACCGGTCCCGCCCGTCCCGGGTGATGTGCCACCCGCAGGAAAACACCAGCCGGGCGCCCGGCGGAGCGTGGTCGAGCACCGCCTGCGCCGTGCCCGACGCGTACTGCTGTACCCCCCACGGCACCAGCACCGTCAGCACCCCGTCGCACCCGGCGACGGCCCGCCGGATCACCTCGGGGTCGTCGGTGTCTCCGGGGACGACGGTGATCCGCCCCTCGAACGCGGCCAGCTTCGGCACGCTGGCCTCCCGGCACACGCCGACCACCTCGTAGCCCCGGTCCAGCGCGTGCCGCACCATGTACTGCCCCAGCTTCCCCGACGCCCCGATGACACAGATCCTCCGCACCGCGTCCCCCCACTCCCGGCAACCTTATCTTGTAAGGCAAGCTAGCCTTATGCCGTAAGGCGGTCAAGGCGGCGGACGGAAGGGGAGGGCGCGGATGCCCGAGCGGGGCACGGGGCGGCGGCGTACGACCGCACGTCCCCCACTGAGCCGGGAACGGGTGATCCGTACGGCGGTGGCGGTGGCGGACGAGAAGGGCTCGGTCGCCGCTCTCACCATGCGGGCCGTCGCCCAGCGGCTGGGGGTCGAGGCGATGTCCCTCTACCACCATGTGGCGGGCCGCGAGGAGATCCTCGACGGCATGGTGGACGCGGTGTTCGCCGAGATCGACCTGCCGCCGCACGACGGGGACTGGAAGAGCGCCATGCGTCACCGCGCCGAGTCGGCCCGGGCCGCCCTGCGCCGTCACCCGTGGGCCGTCGGCCTGATGGACTCCCGCGCCCAGCCAGGCCCGGCGACCCTGCGCCACCACGACGCCGTCCTCGGCAGCCTGCGCGGCTCGGGCTTCTCCGTCCCGATGGCCGCGCACGCCTTCTCACTGATCGACAGCTACCTGTACGGCTTCGTCCTACAGGAACTGAGTCTGCCCTTCACCGGTGAGGCGGAACTGCACGACGTCGCCGACGCGATGCTGCGCGCGATGCCCCCCGACACCTATCCCCACCTCGCCGAACTGGCCACCGAACACGCCCTCAAGCCCGGGTACGACTACGCCGACGAGTTCGCCTTCGGCCTCGCCCTGATCCTCGACGCGCTCGGCCCGGACGAGGTTCCGGGCGGGTAGCGGCAGGTCAGAACAGTGCCGTGCCCCGTTCGAAGTCCAGCAGGCGGCGCTTGCGGTCCAGGCCGCCGCCGTACCCCGTGAGGTCACCGCTCGCGCCGATGACCCGGTGGCAGGGGACGATGATCCCGACGGGGTTGCGCCCGTTGGCGAGGCCCACGGCGCGGGAGGCGTGGGGGTTGCCGAGGTCGGCCGCCAGTTCGCCGTAGGTGCGGGTCTCGCCGTAGGGGATCGTGCGGAGGGCGGCCCAGACGGTGCGTTGGAACGGGGTGCCGTTCAGGCGGAGCTCGACGGTGAACTCCTTCAGGTCGCCCGCGAAGTACGCCTCCAGTTGTTCCTCCGCCTCCGCGAAGGGGGCGGTGGAGCGGGGGCCGAAGGTCTCCTCGGCGGGGCGGTGGCGCTGGTCGGTCATGTAGAGGCCGGACAGGGTCCCGTCGTCGGCCACCAGGGTCAGGGGGCCGTACGGGCTGTCGATGACGGTGTGCTGCTTCGTGTTCATGGAACGTCCCTGGGATTCCCTACGTGGGGAGGAAGTTGATCGGGTGGCTGTCGGTCGCCCACAGGTACTGGACCGCGTACGCCCGCCAGGGCCGCCACGACGACGCGCGTGCCGTCAGGGCCGCCGGGGTGGAGGGCAGGCCCAGGTCGCGGGCGGCGCGGCGGATGCCGAGGTCGGTGGGGAGGAAGGCGTCGGGGTCGCCGAGGGCGCGCATGGCGATGACGTCGGCGGTCCACGGGCCGAAGCCGGGCAGGGCGAGGAGGCGGGCGCGGGTCTCGGGCCAGTCGCTCTCCACGCCCAGGTGGATGGCGCCGGTGGCGAGTTGGGTGATCAGGGTGGTCAGGGTGGTGCGGCGGGTCTTCGGCATGGCCAGCGCGTCCGGGTCCACGGCCGCCAGCGCCTCCGTCGACGGGAAGAGGTGGGTCAGACCGCCCTCCGGGTCGGTGACGCGTTCGCCGTGCGCGGTGACCAGGCGGGCGGCGTGGGTGCGGGCGGCGGCGGTGGAGACCTGCTGGCCCAGCACCGCGCGGACCGCGAACTCGGCCGCGTCGACGGTGCGCGGGACCCGGCGGCCGGGCGCCTTGTCGACCAGCGGGGCGAGCAGCGGGTCCGTGCGCAGTTGGTCGTCGATGGCCACCGGGTCGGCGTCCAGGTCGAGCATTCGGCGGCAGCGGCTGATGGCGACCGGGAGGTCGCGCAGGTCGGTGAGGGTGAGGCGGCAGGCGATGTGGTCGGGGTGCGGGGTGAGGGCGGCGATGCCGTGGCCGTACGGCAGGCGGAGGGTGCGCCGGTAGGCGCCGTCCCGCCACTCCTCCACACCGGGGACGGCGGTCGCCGCCAGGTGCCCGAAGAGGTTGTCCGGGTTGAGGGGGGCGCGGAAGGGGAGCCGCAGGGTCAGGGTGCCGCCCGCGCTGGCCGTAGGAGCGCTGCTCGGGGCGGGGGCGCGGGTGCGCAGGGCCGTCGGTGTCAGTGCGTACACCTCCCGCACCGTGTCGTTGAAGGCGCGGATCGACGCGAAACCGGACGCGAAGGCGATCTCCGCCATCGGCAGCGCCGTCGTCTCGATGAGCAGCCGGGCGGTCTGCGCGCGCTGGGCGCGGGCCAGGGCGAGCGGGCCCGCGCCCAGTTCGGCCAGGAGCTGGCGTTCGATCTGCCGGGTGCTGTAGCCGAGCCGGGCGGCGAGACCGGGGACGCCCTCGCGGTCCACGGTGCCGTCCGCGATCAGCCGCATCGCGCGGCCCACGACGTCGGCCCGGTGGTTCCACTCGGGTGAGCCGGGGCTGGTGTCGGGGCGGCACCGCTTGCACGCCCGGAACCCGGCCTGCTGGCAGGCCGCCGCGCTCGGGTGGAAGACCATGTTGCGCGGCTTGGGCGCCACCACGGGGCAGCTCGGTCGGCAGTAGATGCCGGTGGTCAGGACGGCGGTGTAGAACCAGCCGTCGAAGCGGGCGTCCTTGGACTGGACGGCGCGTACGCAGCGCTCGGTGTCGGTGTGCATCCCCTGGTGCATGTCTCCAGGATCGGGGACGCGCGCGGGCGGGGCTGGCGGGAATCCGACATCAGCCTTCCGTGGGCTGCCCCGCCACCGATCGCCCCCTCACGGCTCCCCCGCCACCGACCGCCCCCTCACGGCTCCCCCGCCACCGATCACCCCGTCACCCCTCCCCAGCCACCGACCGCCACGCCGACTCCCGCAGCAGTCGCAGCCCGTTCAGGCCGACCAGGACCGTGGAGCCCTCGTGGCCCGCCACGCCCAGCGGCAGTGGCAGGTGTCCGGCGAGGTCCCAGACGACGAGCACGGCGATGAAGGTGCCCGCGATGACGAGGTTCTGCACGACCAGGCGGCGGGCGGTGCGGGAGAGGCGGACGACGGCGGGGACGGCGGTGAGTTCGTCGCGTACGACGACGGCGTCGGCGGTCTCCAGCGCGAGGTCGCTGCCCGCGCGCCCCATGGCGACGCCGGAGTGCGCGGCGGCGAGGGCGGGCGCGTCGTTGACGCCGTCACCGACGAACAGCACCTTCCGGCCGGACCGTTCCAGGTCCCGTACGGCGTTCACCTTGTCCTCGGGGAGGAGACCGGCGCGCACGTCGGTGATGCCCGTGGCCTCGGCGACCAGCGCGGCGGTGCGGGCGTTGTCGCCGGTGAGGAGGGTGGGCGCGGTGCCGGTGAGCGCGGTCAGGTCGGCGGTGGTCGCGGCGGCGTCGGGGCGGAGGCGGTCGGTGAGGGCGAGGGTGCCGACGGGGGTGCCGTCGCGGGTGACCTCGACGACGGTGGCGGCGTCGGAGGCGGGCCGCGCGGCTCGGCCGACGGTCACCACGTGCCCGGCGACGGTGGCGGTGACGCCCTGGCCGGGGGTGGCGGTGAAGTCGTCGGCGGTGGGCAGGGGCAGGCCCCGGGTGCGGGCGGCGGTCACGATGGCGCGGGCCAGCGGGTGCTCGCTGGGGTGCTCGGCCGCGGCGGCGAGGGTGAGCAGGGCGTCCGCGTCCAGGCCGGAGCCGGGCAGCGGTCGTACGTCCGTCACCTCGGGGGCGCCCTCGGTGAGGGTGCCGGTCTTGTCGAGGGCGGCGGTGTCGATCTCCCCGAGGCGTTCCATGGCGACGGCCGACTTGACCAGCACGCCGTGCCGTCCGGCGTTGGCGATGGCGGAGAGCAGCGGCGGCATGGTGGCGAGGACGACCGCGCACGGCGAGACGACGATCATGAAGGTCATGGCGCGCAGCAGCGCGTCGGTGAGGTCCTCGCCGAAGGCGAGCGGGACGCCGAAGACGGCGAGGGTGGCGACGACGATGCCGACGGCGTAGCGCTGTTCGACCTTCTCGATGAACAGTTGGGTCGGCGCCTTGGTGCGGGACGCCTCCTCCACCAGGGTGACGATGCGGGCGATGACGGAGTCGGCGGGGTCGCGGTCGACGCGGACGCGCAGCGCGCCGGTGCCGTTGAGGGTCCCGGCGAAGACCTCGTCGCCGGGACGCTTGACGACGGGGAGGGGTTCGCCGGTGATGGTCGCCTGGTCGGCCTCGCTGGTGCCGTCCAGGACGGTGCCGTCGGCGCCGACGCGCTCGCCGGGGCGGATCAGCAGGGTGTCGCCGGTGGCGAGGTCGGCGGTGGGGACCGTCTCCTCGGCGCCGTCGGGGGTGACGCGGGTGGCGGTGGTGGGGGCGAGGTCGAGCAGGCCGCGCACGGAGTCGGCGGTGCGGGCGGTGGCCAGCGCCTCCAGGGCGCCGGAGGTGGCGAAGATGACGATCAGCAGGGCGCCGTCGAGGACCTGCCCGATCGCGGCGGCGCCGAGCGCGGCGACGATCATCAGCAGGTCGACGTCGAGGGTCTTCTCGCGCAGGGCGCGCAGCCCTTCGAGGGCGGGCTCCCAGCCGCCGGTCGCGTAGGCGACCGCGTACAGGGGCGCGGACGCCCACACCGGCGCGCCGCCGAGGTCGAGGGCGAGTCCGAGCAGGAAGGCCACCAGCGCCGCGAGCGCCCAGCGGGCCTCGGGCAGGGCGAGGACGCGGGTACGGCGGCGGGGGGCCTCCGGCGCGGTGCGGGCGGGGGCCGGGCGGGGGGCGAGGGTCGCTGACACGGGGCCCACCATACAGGAACGCATGAAGACTCATTCATGCGTTCATATGCGACCGGTACGATACCGGTCATGGGTCACGGAGCCGTCACCGCAGCGCAGGACACCGCCGAGCGCCTACGCCTGGACGAGGGCAACGCCGCCAAAGTGGCGACCACCCTCCAGGCCCTGTCCACCCCGTCCCGGCTGCTGATCCTCGCCCGGCTGCGGGAAGGCCCGCTGCCCGCCACCGAGTTGGCGGCGGAGGTCGGCATGGAGCAGTCCGCCTGCTCCCACCAACTGCGCCTGCTGCGCAACCTCGGCCTGGTGGTCGGTGAGCGGCGCGGCCGTTCGGTCGTCTACGCGCTGCACGACCACCATGTCGCGGAACTCCTCGACCAGGCCGTCTACCACGTGGAGCACCTCCGCCTCGGCATCAGCGACGCGGCGGAGGAGCGCCCGTAGACCGTCCCACCGGCCGCTAGAAGTTGATCATGTGGCCGGACAGCCCGTGCACCGCCTCCTTCACGGCCTCGCTCAGCGTCGGGTGGGCGTGCACGTTGCGGGCGACCTCGTGGACGGTGAGGTCCCACTGCTGGGCCAGGGTCAGCTCGGGCAGCAGCTCGGTGACGTCCGGGCCGATCAGATGGCCGCCCAGCAGCTCGCCGTACCTGCCGTCGCTGATCAGCTTGACGAAGCCGGTGGCGTCGCCGAGGCCGTGCGCCTTGCCGTTGGCGGTGAACGGGAACTTCGCCACCTGGACGTCGTACCCGCGCTCGCGCGCCTGGGCCTCGGTGTAGCCGAAGCTGGCGATCTGCGGCTGGCAGAAGGTGGCGCGCGGGATCATCGCGTAGTCCAGCTCCATCGTCTCGGCGTCCGCGATCGTCTCGGCGGCGACGATGCCCATCGCCTCCGCCGCGTGCGCCAGCATCAGCTTGGCGGTGACGTCCCCGATGGCGTAGAGGTGCGGCACGGAGGTGCGGCAGCGGCCGTCGACGTCGATCGCGCCCCGCTCGGTGACCCGGACGCCGGTGCTCTCCAGGCCGTAGCCGGTGACGTTCGGCGCGAAGCCGATCGCCTGGAGCACCTTGTCGGCCTCCAGCACCTGCTGCGAGCCGTCCTTCGCGGTGACCGTGACCCGCACCCGCGGTCCTGACTCGTCGATCGCGTCGACGCGGGTGGAGGTCAGCACGTCGATGCCGAGGCGGCGGTACTGCTTCGCCAGCTCCGCGGAGACCTCGGCGTCCTCCAGCGGCGCCATCCGGTCCAGGAACTCGACGATCGTCACCTTCACGCCGTAGTTGTGCAGCACGTACGCGAACTCGACGCCGATCGCCCCGGCCCCCGCGATGACGATCGACTCCGGCAGGTCCTCGGCGAGGATCTGCTCCTCGTACGTCACCACGCGGGCGCTGCGCTTGGTGCCGGGCAGCAGCCTCGGGGTGGCGCCGGTGGCGATGACGCAGTCATCGAAGCCGATGGTCCGGGTGGAGCCGTCGTAACCGGCCACCTGGAGGGTGCGCGGGCCGAGGAAGGTGCCGCGGCCGTCGAACTCCGTGATCTTGTTCTTCTTCATCAGGTAGTGAACGCCCTTGACCCGGCCGTCCGCGACCTTGCGGCTGCGCCGGAACGCCTCGCCGTAGTCGAAGGTGATCGGGCTGTCGGAGCGGATGCCGAAGGTCCTGGCCTCGCGGGTGACGAGGTGCGCGAGTTCGGCGTTGCGCAGCAGGGCCTTGGTGGGGATGCAGCCGACGTTCAGGCAGACGCCGCCCCAGTACTTCTCCTCCACCACCGCGACCCGCTTGCCCAGTTGGGCGGCGCGGATGGCGGCGACATAGCCGCCGGGGCCCGCCCCGAGGACCACGACGTCGAAGTGCTCGTCCTGCTCGTCCTGCTCATCCATGCGTTGCGATCCCTTTCGGTACGGCGGGAACGTGCGGTCCGTCGCGTTCCGTACGGCGCACCAGGGATTCTTTCGCTCCGGCGCGCTCCCCGCCACACCGCGGGCCCTCTACCGGCCCGGCGATCCGCGCTCGCGGCGCATCCGGCGCCGTACGACCGCACCGTCCACGGTGGCGATCAGCGCGAGCACGCCGCAGCCGACGGCCAGGCCGGTCAGCACCCCGCTGCCGGGTGAGTCGCCGGGGCCCGAGCGGGCCGCCCAGACGGCGAAGCCGACCGTCGCCGCGACGAAGAGCGGCAGGAAGACGACCGTGAGCAGCAGGCGCAGCCGCAGGTCGCTCTGCGCGGTGACCGGTTCGGTGCCGGTGCGCGGGGAGCGGCGCCCGAAGGCGCCGGAGCGGGAGCGGGGCACCGGCGGGTGGTACGGGTCCCGCGAGTCGGAGGGGGACATACGGGCCTCGCTTCGGTCAGTGGTTCGGGGCGGCGCGGCTGATGTCCGCCAGCGCGGAGTGCGGGTCCTCGGTGGTGGCCAGGTCACCGAGGCTGACCACGCCGACCGGGCAGCCGCCGTGCTCGACGACCGGGAGCCTGCGGACGGCGTACCGGCGCATCAGCGCGATCGCCCGGTCCGTGGTGTCGTCGGGGGTCAGCGTCACCACGGGCGGGCGGGTGCAGACCGCGCCGACCGTGGTGACCCGCGGGTCGCGGCCCTCGGCGACGGCGCGCACCGCGATGTCACGGTCCGTGAGGACGCCGAAGAGGTCGCAGTCGTAGGCCACCAGGACCTCTCCGACGTCCTGCTCACGCATCACCCGGGCGGCCCTCGCCACCGTCGTCATGGGTTCGACGGCGGCTGCCCCGGGCGACATCAGGTCACGTATCCGCCGGGTCATGGGGGCCTCCCGGGTGGGTGCGGTCGTGCGTGGGCCGGGCTACGGCATACGGAGTACCGCGCCCGGGCCGCCGCACACCGCTGTCCGGCTATCCGTCTTCGGCGCCCAGCTCCGTCGCCGTCTCCCGCCGGGCCAGCGCGGGGGCCTCGCGGAGGTCGGTGACCGGGCGGAGCCGGTAGGTGTAGGCGTAGTCGCGGTCGGTGAAGAGCTTGTACGCGTCATGGGTGTGGGCGCCCCAGCTGTTGTCGCCGCCGACGCCCATCTGCCGGTGGTTCAGCCGCAGGACGACCTCCTCGCGCGGGGTGAGCTGGTAGTCGTGGCGGGCGCCGAGGGAGAGGTCCTCCGGGGTGAAGTGCGAGGCGTTGACCTCCAGGAGGGGCCCGCCGGGCGGGGCGGAGGCGAGCAGGCCGACGCCGTCGCGGCCGGTGAGGGCGATCCAGCGGACGTCGGTCTTGTTGCCGTTCTCCTGGGGGCGGATGTAGGGGGTCCACTGCTCGGCGACCGTGCTGGAGTAGCGGCCGACGTCGGTGCCGTGGTTGCGGTCCCAGTGGTTCTCCTCGGGGCCGCGGCCGAAGTAGTGCAGGCGGTACAGCCGGGCCGGGAGGAGGAGCAGGCTGCCGACCTCCGGGATGTAGGGGAGGGTGGCGGCGCCCGGGTGCAGGGTGTGGTCGACCTTGATCTCGGCGTCCCCGAAGACGGTGTACGTCGTGCCGTACGTCGACCGCGTGCTCGTCGGCAGGGTCCCGTCGACGGCGATCTCGACGGCCCTGTCCCCCAGCGCCCGCACCCGTACGCCCGTCACCTCGCGCCGGGCCCCGGCGTCCCGCCAGGTCTGGTTGCGGATGTGCTGGCCGTTGCCCCGGTCGTTGTCGGTGGGCGCCCGCCAGAAGTTCGGCGCGGGTCCCGAGGTCAGCAGGCGGACGCCCCCGGCCTCGTACGAGGTGATCACGCCGGTGCGCTTGTCGACGGTGACGGAGAAGTCCCGGCCGGTGACGGTGACGGCCGTGTCGCCGTCGTCGTAGGACAGCGGCGGCACGCTGGTCAGGGGTGCGGGGCGGGGTGCCGGGCTGGGGAGGTCGAGGGGGAGCTGGTCGGCGGCCACCTCGAAACCGGCGTCCGCCCAGGGGGTGGGCTCCTTGGTGGTGAAGGACAGCCGCAGGAAGTACTCCGTGCCGGGCGCCGGGTCGGCGGGCGGGCGTACGGGCAGGGTGACGTCCTTGCTGGACAGCGGGGGCAGGTCCAGTTGGGCGCGGGTGAGCCGACCGCGCCGGACCACCTCGCCGTCGGCGGACAGCGTCCAACTGCCGTCGTACTCGCGGAGGTTGGTGAAGAGGTGCTCGTTGGTGAGGGTGACGGTGACCGCGCCGGGGGTGCCGCCTGTGGAGGCGAGGGCGGCGTGGACGGCCTGGTAGATCCGCTTGACCTCCGCCGCCTTGCCGGTGTGCCGCCGGTCGGCGGTGACGATGCCGTCCGCGCCGAAGTTGCCGTCGTTGGGGTTGTCGCCCCAGTCGCCGCCGTAGGAGAGGAAGGTCCGCTCGCGGGGCCGCCGTTCGCTGACGTCGACGGTGGCGGCGTCGAACCAGAACCGCACGCCCTCGTCGCCGGGGCCCCGGCCCGCGTCGGCCAGTTCGGCGGCGGTGAGCGCGCGGGCGTGGACGCGGGCCCGCCGGATGGTGCCGCTGAACTCGCGGCTGGGGTTGTCGACGTCGGTGCCGAGGGCGAGCGGCGCCGTGGTGACGGACGGGCGCCTGGTGGTCGTCCGGGTGGCGCGCACCGCGCCGTCCACCCACAGGGTCAGGGTGCCCGCCGCCGCGTCGAAGACTCCCGCGACGTGGTGCTCGGCGCCGGTCCAGCCGTCGCCCGGGAGCGCCCAGTTCACGCTGACCCACTGGCCGCTGTCGTAGATGAAGAACTCGAGGTTCTTGTTGGTCTGCTTCAGCGCGTACTGGGTGTCGCCCTTGGCGACGATCGGCTGGTGGTAGCCCGTGACCCGCGGGGTGATCCACGCTTCCAGGGTGAGCGAGCCGGTGAGGTCGAGGCCGGGGTCGCGGGCGAAGACCGTGCCGCCGGACACGCCGTGCTCCCGGTCGAAGGTGCCGCTCGGGGCGAGCAGTTCCCCGCGCAGCCCGAGCGGGCCCGACTCGGTGAACCGGGTGCGGGCGGGGGTGGGCCAGGTCAGCGCCTGGTCCATGAAGTCCCAGATCCAGCCGCCCTGGAGGACGTCGTGGCGGCGTACGACGTCCCAGTACTCCTTGAAGTTGCCGTTGGAGTTCCCCATCGCGTGGGAGTACTCGATCATCACGTACGGCCGGGTGTCGGCGGTGTCCCGGGCGCGCTGCTCGACGCGGGCGGGGCTGTCGTACATCTCGGAGCGGATGTCGCTGACGCCGGGCCGGTCGTCGCCCTCGTACTGGATGACGCGGGTGGTGTCGTAGGAGCGGATCCAGTCGTGCATGGCGGTGAACGTGCTGCCGCCGCCCGCCTCGTTGCCGAGGGACCAGATGACGACGCTGGCGTGGTTCTTGTCGCGGTGCACCATGTTCTGGGCACGGGCGACGCACGCCTCGGTCCAGTCGGGGTGGTTGCCGGGGTACTCGCCGCGGATGCCGTGGGTCTCCAGGTTGGTCTCGTCGACGAGGTACAGGCCGTACTCGTCGGCGAGTTCCAGCCACAGCGGGTTGTCCGGGTAGTGCGAGGTGCGGACCGAGTTCATGTTCATCCGCTTGATGATCCTGATGTCCTCGACCATGTCGGCGCGGGTGAGCGCCATGCCCCGGTCGGGGTGCATCTCGTGCCGGTTGGTGCCGCGCAGGGACACGGGCTGGCCGTTGATCCGCATCAGCCCGTCCGTGAGCGCGAACTCGCGCAGGCCGACGCGGTGCGAGAGGGTCTCGGTCACCTTCCCCGCCGGGTCGCGCAGACGCAGTACGGCGGTGTAGAGGGTGGGGTGCTCGGCCGACCAGAGGCGTGGACCGGGAACGGACCGGGCGGCCTGCACGGTGACCTCCGCGCCGCCGGGACCGACCTCGACGGGCTGACTGAGAGGACGTGACCAGACGGGGTGGCCGCGGTCGTCGTACAGCATGGTGTCGACGGTGTACCGGCCGCCGTCGCCCGTGTACGACCGCACGGTGGCCGTCACCGACAGCTCCGCCGCCGTGTGGCCGTCGCTCAGCGGGGTGTCCAGCCGGAAGTCGCGCAGGCGCACCGGTGGCGTGGAGTACAGGTAGACCGAGCGGAAGATGCCGCTCAGCCGGATCATGTCCTGGTCCTCCAGCCAGTCGCCGTCGGAGTAGCGGTAGACCTCGACGGCGATCTGGTTGGTGCCGGGTCTGAGCCGGTCGGTGACGTCGTACTCGGCGGGGGTGAAGGAGTCCTCGCTGTAGCCGACGAGTTCGCCGTTGATCCACACGTAGTGCGCCGACTTGACGCCCTCGAAGTGCAGGAACGTCCGCCGTCCCGCCCAGCCGCGGGGGACGGTGAAGGTACGGCGGTACTGGCCGACGGGGTTGTAGCGGGTCGGCGCGGCGGGCGGCTGGGGTTCCTCGCCGAGGCCGTTGGGGCCCCAGTAGGGGTAGGTGATGTTGACGTAGATCGGGAAGTCGTAGCCGTGCGACTGCCAGACGGACGGCACCGGGAGGGTGTCCCAGTCGCTGTCGTCGACGTCGGTGCGGTGGAAGTCGGGGTCGCGGTCGTCGGGCCGGTCGGCGTAGGCGAACTTCCAGGTGCCGTCGAGGCTCAGCCGGTACGGGGAGCGGGTGCGGTCGGCCGCGAGGGCCTGGTCGAGGTCGGCGTACGGCATGAGCGTGGTGTGCGGGGGTTCGGTGCCGACCTGGAAGAGGGCGGTGTTCCCGTTCCACTCCGGGGTGTCCGACGCCTCCGGCAGGCCGAGGGGGCGGGCGGTGGCCGACGGCGTGGACAGGGCCAGGGCGCCGAGGACGGCGGCTCCCCCTTCGAGGAGCCTGCGGCGGCTGACGGCGGGGCGCTCGGGGGGCGTGGTGGGGTGGGTGTGAGGGCGCGTGGGGTGCGGGTGCGGCATGACCGTGTCCTTCCTCGGGACGAACAGTGCGCTGCACGGGCTGAGAGCGGCTCAGCTCACAGACGGCCCACCCTAGAACTCCGAACACAAACGAATCAATTACCCCGTCGGACTTTGTTCGGTCCTGGGGAAGCGGGGTCGGTCGTCCACCTGGGGAGCACGATCACCGTCCGACCGCGGACGAGGGTCGGACGCGGGGAACCCAGCCGCGGTCCGGGCTCGTGGAAAACGCCGGGCAGTACCATGAGCCGCATGAAGGAGGCCGCCCCGTCCGCCGCGCCCGCTGACGGCGTCCAGCCGGTTCCGCCGCCCGCGCCGGGCGCCGACCGGCGTCCTTCCCTGGACTTCGCCGACAGCACCGCGGCCCTGCCCGGCGGGCAGCGGTACGACGCCCTGGAGACCCCCGACACCGCCCGGCGCTGGCTGCTCGGGCGCGACCTGATCGCGCCGGACGTCCGGATGTACGAGGTGTGCGCGGCCCGCACCCGCACCCTGCGCGGCCATGTGCGCGCCCTGTTCACGGCCCGGGTCGAGGAGCGGATGGCGCCCGCCGAGTCGCTGCGCGCGGTGAACGAGGCGCTGACGCGCGTGCCCACCGCCCCCCTGCTCACCTGGGACGAGACGGACGGCCCGCGCCGCGTCCAACTCCACCCCACCGACCAGGCCGTGGACCACGCCCTCGCGGCCCTCGCCGCCGACGCCGCCGACCTGCTCACCGGCCCGGACGCCGCCCTCCTCGCCGCCTGCGGCGCGGCGCCGTGCGACCGGTTCCTGCTGCGCACCCACGGCCGCCGCCACTGGTGCTCGACGCGCTGCGGCGACCGGGTCCGCGCGGCCCGGGCGTACGCCCGGCGCAGCGGAGCCTGAACACCCCTGCACCTCCGGCGCGAGCCGTCACTCCCGCACGCCCTGCCTTCTCACGGAAAGGGTTGCCCATATCCATGAGGAGCGGATACGGTCCTTCACGGATACTCACCCACCTATCCGTGAGGGATACCGCCATGACGTCGTCCGTGACCACCACTCCTTCCACCGACCGGTTCCCCGTCCACGTCTACGGCGGCCCCACCGCCCTCTTCGAGTACGGCGGTCTGCGCTTCCTCACCGACCCGACCTTCGACGCCCCCGGCGACCACCTCTCCGGGACCGGCGTGACCCTGACCAAGACGGCGCCCGCCGCGGCCTCGCCCGCCGACCTCGGCCGGGTGGACGTCGTCCTGCTCTCCCACGACGAGCACGCCGACAACCTCGACGACTCCGGGCGCGCCCTGCTCGCGGACGTGCCGCTCACCCTGACCACGCCGGGTGGGGGACGGCGTCTCGGCGCCGGGGCGCGGGGCCTGGCCGACTGGGAGGCGGTCACGCTCGACCGGCCGGGCGGCGGCACCGTCACGGTGACCGGCGTGCCCGCCGTGCACGGTCCCGGTCCGCGTGAGTCGGTCGAACCGTTCACCGGCGAGGTCGTCGGCTTCGTCCTCACCGGCGACGGCCTGCCCACCGTCTACGTCAGCGGCGACAACGCGTCGCTGGACGCCGTGCGCGAGATCGCCGACCGGTTCGGCCCCGTCGACACCGCCGTCCTCTTCGCGGGGGCGCCCCGCTTCCCGTTCCTCTTCGACGGCGAGCCCCTCGTCCTGGACAGCGCCCAGGCCGCCGAGGCGGCACGCATCCTCGACGCCCGCCGGGTCGTCCCCGTGCACTACGACAGTTGGGCCCACTTCACCGAGGGCCGCGAGGACCTGATCACCGCGTTCGACACGGCCGGGCTGGCGAAGGTGCTGGACCTCGGGGTACCGGGAGCCTGAACTGCCCGACTCCCGCGGGCACGGGCCCGCCCCACGCCGGATCGTAGTTCGCGTCCATCTCCTGGTAGAAACCGATCAGCCGCACGTCAGCCTCCGTTGAACGGGAACCGCCCTGACCGGTTACCCCGTCCTCGACGTCACCGAACTCACGTCGGACGTCATCAACGGCGCGTTCCGCGTTCCGGGTGGCTCGTCCGTGCTCACCGACGGTGCCTTCGTCTGGCGCGCGGACCTGGCGAAACACGTCGAGCACTACCGCATCGACCTGCCCGAGGAATTCCTGGCCGCCGTCCACCGGCATGGTTTCCGTGTTCCTCCGGCCGACTACGACACCCTCCTCCCGCTCTCCGTCGAGGTGGGCGGCCTGCTGGGGTTCCGGACCGCGCCCTGAGCCACCACCCCCGCTGGTGATCAGCCGACCTGCGCCGCGAACGCCTCGTACGCCCGCTCGTCGAAGAGGACGAAGCTGACCTCTTCGACGGCCGTCTCCGTCTCCCGGACCGTGTGGACCGCGATCCGGGCCGCGTCGGCCATCGGCCAGCGGAAGACGCCGGTGGAGATCGCCGGGAACGCGACCGTGCGGGCGCCGAGTCCGTCGGCGACGCGCAGGGACTCCCGGTAGCAGGAGGCCAGCAGGTCGGAGCGGTCCTCGGCGTCGCTGTACACGGGGCCGACGGTGTGGATCACCCAGCGGGCGTCCAGCTCCCCGGCGGTGGTGGCGACCGCGCGGCCGGTGGGCAGGCCCTTGCCGTACCGCGAGGCGCGCAGGGCGCGGCACTCGCGGAGGATGGCGGGGCCGCCGCGCCGGTGGATGGCGCCGTCCACGCCGCCTCCGCCGAGGAGGGAGGAGTTGGCCGCGTTGACGATCGCGTCGGCGCGCTGCCGGGTGATGTCGCCCTGGATGAGCGTGATCGTGGTCATGGGGTGTCTTTCGTTCGCCGTACGTCGTCGTGCCGCTCGCCCGGTCGCCGGTCAGGTCTGCCGCAGTCGCCGCCAGACCGCCTTCGCCGCGTTGTGCCCGGACATGCCGTGCACCCCGGGGCCCGGCGGGGTGGCCGACGAGCAGATGAAGACGGCCGGGTGCGCGGTGGCGTACGGGAACAGGGAGAGCCGGGGGCGCAGTACCGTCTGGAGGCCGCTGACCGCGCCGGAGGCGATGTCGCCGCCGACGTAGTTGGCGTTGCGGGCGGCGATCTCGGGCGGGCCCGCGGTGGCGCGGGCCAGCACACGATCGCGGAACCCCGGTGCGTACCGCTCCAGTTGGCGTTCTATGGCGTCGGTGAGGTCGCCGGTCCAGCCGTGCGGTACGTGGCCGTACGCCCAGAAGACGTGCTGGCCCGCCGGGGCCCGGGACGGGTCCACGACGCTGGGCTGCACGGTGATCAGGAACGGCCGGTCGGGCGCGCGGCCCTCCCTGGACGCCGCGCGCAGCGCCGTGCCGATCTCCGCGCTGTCGGCGCCGATCTGCACCGTCCCGGCGCGGCGCGCGTCCTCGGCGGTCCAGGGCACCGGGCCGTCCAGCGCGTAGTCGATCTTGAAGACGCCGGGGCCGTACCGGTACCCGGCGTACGTGCTGCCGAGGCCCGCGATCCGGGCCAGGGCGGTGGGTGAGGTGTCGAAGACGTAGGCGCGGGCGGGCGGCAGGTCGTCGAGGCGTTTCACCTCGTAGTCGGTGTGGACGGTACCGCCGAGGTCCTTCAGGTACCCGGCGAGCGCGTCGGAGACCGCCTGGGAGCCGCCGCGGGCCACGGGCCAGCCGCGGGCGTGCGCGGCGAGGGCGAAGACCAGGCCGATGGCGCCGGTGGCGAAGCCGGACAGCGGGGCCATGACGTGGGCGACGAGCCCGGCGAAGAGGGTCTTGGCGGGTTCGTCGCGGAACCGTCGGGTCAGCCATGTCGACGGGGGCAGGCCGACGAGGCCGAAGCGGGCCAGGGTGACCGGGTCGCGGGGCAGCGCGGTGAGCGGCAGGGACATGAAGTCCCGCGCGAGGGTGTCCCACTTGGGCAGGAAGGGCTCGACGAGCCTGCGGTACGGGCCCGCGTCCCGGGGGCCGAAGGAGGCCGCCGTCTCGGCGACCGAGCGGGCCAGCACGGCGGCGGTGCCGCCCGCGAAGGGGTGCGCCATGGGCAGCTCGGGGTGCAGCCACTCCAGGCCGTACCGGTCCAGGGGGAGGGCGCGGAACGCCGGGGAGTTGATGCCGAGGGGGTGGGCGGCGGAGCACGGGTCGTGCCGGAAGCCGGGGAGGGTCAGCTCCTCGGTGCGGGCGCCCCCGCCGATGGTGTCCCGCGCCTCGAAGACGGCCACGGAGAAGCCGCGGCGGGCCAGCTCCACGGCAGCGGTCAGCCCGTTCGGCCCCGCTCCCACCACGACCGCGTCGAGCATCGACGGCACCTTCGGACCCCTTCGTCTGCCGATGGCCACTGAACCTCAGGATATGCGGGGGCACGGACACCGCGCCGGGCGGTCCGGGCACCCCCTGTCTCAGTCCCCCGCCGCCGCCCCGCCCGCCAGCAGCCCCGCCACCCGGCGGGCCGTGGCCGTGTCGCGTGCCGCGGTGAACGGCAGGGCGTTGCCGCCGGTGATGCGGAACGGCTGGCCCGCGCGGGTCAGGTGGGCGCCGCCCGCCTCCTCCACGAGGAGCAGGCCCGCCGCGTGGTCCCAGGCGGCTTCCCAGGAGAAGGCCACGGCGTCCACCTCCCCGCGGGCTATCGCGAGGTACTCGAGACCGGCGGAGCCGCAGGGCCGCGGCGAGACGCCGTCGGTGCGCAGGGCGAGCAGCGCCCGCTTCTCCTCGTCGGTGGTGTAGTCCGGGTGGGAGGTGGCGATCCGCAGGTCACGGCCGGGGTCGGGCGACCCGGCACGCAACTGCCGCCCGTCGAGGAAGGCGCCCTTCCCCCGCACGGCGACGGCGAGTTGGTCACGGGCGGGGGCGTACGTCCAGGAGCCGACGACGACTCCGCCGACGGCCAGGGCGACCAGCGTGCAGAAGCCCTCCTCGCCGCGCACGAACTGCCGCGTCCCGTCGACCGGGTCGACGATCCAGACCGGCGCCTCGCCGCGGATCGCCCCGTACGACGACGGGTTGGCGTGCACCGCCTCCTCGCCGACGACCACGGAACCGGGCAACAGGGCGGCCAGGGCCACGGTCAGGTACAGCTCGGCGTTGCGGTCGGCGTCGGTCACCAGGTCGTGCGGTCCGGTCTTCTCGTCGACCTCGTGCGCGGCGAGCTGCCGGAAGCGCGGCATGATCTCGGCCGCGGCGGCCTTGCGGACCGCCTCCTCCACGTCGGCCGAGTGCCGGGCGAGAAACCCGTCGATGGTTTCACTGTCATCGATCATGCGTCCATGAGAGCACGCCCCACTGACAATCCCCACCCGGCCGGTGCACTCCGGATGGAATGCGCATGAACGCGTCCAGGTCGTCGGCCGCCCGGCACCGCGCCCGACCGCGTACCCCTGCGTCGGCCGCCCGGCTCAGCGCCCGACCGCGTACCCCTGCATCGACCGCCCGGCTCAGCGCCCGACCGCGTACCCCTGCATCCCGCGCGGGTTCGCCGCCGCCGACAGCACCCCCGTGGCGGGGTCCCGGGCCACCACGCACAGCCGTCCCTCGGACCAGGCGTCGCCGACGACGACGTGGTGGCCCCGGCGCCGCAGCTCCGCGACGACGGCGGGGTCCGTGCGCGCCTCGACGGTGACGCTGCCGGGGCGCATCCCGCGCGGGTAGAAGGAGCCGGGGAAGCTGTCGTTGTGCCAGTTCGGGGCGTCGACGGCACCCTGGAGGTCGGGGCCGCCGCGGACGCCGGGGCGCTGGACGACGTCCAGGAAGAAGTGCAGTTGCCACTGGTCCTGCTGGTCGCCGCCGGGGGTGCCGAAGGCCAGGATGGGCACGCCGTCGCGCAGGACGATCGTCGGAGTGAGGGTGGTGCGGGGGCGGCGGCCCGGGGTGAGGGAGTTCGGCAGCCCCTCCTCCAGCCAGGTCATCTGGAGCCGGGTGCCGAGCGGGAAGCCCAGTTCGGGCACGACCGGGTTGGACTGGAGCCAGCCGCCGCTGGGCGTCGCGGCGACCATGTTGCCCCAGCGGTCGACGACGTCGATGTGGCAGGTGTCCCCGCGGGTGGCGCCGTCCGCCGCCACGTCGGGTTCGCCGGGCACGGGGGACAGCGGACTCTTGGCGACCGTCGGCTCGCCCACCCCCATCGGGCTGAACCCGGGGTCCTCGTCGGCCACCACGCGCGCGTGCCCGCACAGCCGCGGCACGCGTCCGCCGGGGCTGCCCGGCCGCAGCTCAGAGGAGGCCGTGTCCCCGACGAGGGCGCGCCGCCCGGCGTTGTACCCGTCCGACAGCAGCTCGTCCAGGGGGACGTCGGCGGCGTCGCCGTACCACGCCTCCCGGTCGGCCATGGCGAGCTTGCAGCCCTCGACCAGCAGATGGACGTAGTCGGCCGAGCCGTACGGCGGGAGTTCGGGCGGGAGCAGCGCGAGTTGCTGGAGGAAGACGGGGCCCTGGCTCCAGGGCCCGGCCTTGCAGACGGTCCAGCCGTTCCAGTCGTACGTCGCGGGGGCCTCGTAGGTCGCGGACCAGGTGGCGAGGTCGGCGGCGGTGAGGGTGCCGGTGTGGCGCTCGCCGCTGGTGTCCATGGTGGGCCGCTGGGACTGCCGTACCAGGGCCTCGGCTATGAACCCGGTGCGCCACACCTCCCGCGCGGCGTCGATCCGCGCCTCCCGGTCGCCCGCCGCGGCGGTCTCGGCGAGCAGCCGCTTCCAGGTGG
The DNA here is from genome assembly GCF_042674625.1 of Streptomyces flavalbus. Taxonomy (NCBI): domain Bacteria; kingdom Bacillati; phylum Actinomycetota; class Actinomycetes; order Kitasatosporales; family Streptomycetaceae; genus Streptomyces; species Streptomyces flavalbus. The sequence continues at coordinate 6,570,682 of NZ_JBHTEB010000001.1, read as the reverse complement.
CGGCGAGGGCGGGGTTGCGCAGCAGCTCACCGGGGCACGGCGGCCTGCCGCCGGGCAGGTACACCTCCGCCGACGACGTCCACTCCGTCTCGAACAGCTCCCGCACCGTCGCGACGGTCTGCCCGACGCGCTCCACGGGCGCGTGCCCGTGTTCGGCGTACCCGATGGCGTACTTGAGCACGTCGTCGAGGGGCTTGGTGCCGTGGTCGCGCAGCAGCAGCATCCAGGCGTCGAAGGCACCGGGCACGGCGGCGGCGAGCGGCCCGGTGCCGGGCACCAGCTCCAGTCCGAGCCCCTGGTAGTGCGCGACGGTCGCGCCCGCCGGTGCGACACCCTGCCCGCACACCACCCGCACCTCACCCCCCGCCGGGGCGAGCAGGATCGGCACCTCACCACCCGGCCCGTTCAGATGCGGCTCGACCACGTGCAGCACGAACGCCCCCGCCACGGCGGCGTCGTAGGCGTTGCCGCCGTCCTCCAGCACGGCCATCGCCGACTGCGACGCCAGCCAGTGCGTGGAGGACACCATCCCGAAGGTGCCCTGGAGGGTGGGTCGGGTCGTGAACTGCATCTCTCACCTCGCTGGGGGTGCGGGTCCGCTTGTGGCAGGGTTGCACACCGGCGATCAGGCCCGGGACCTGGACGGAGGACGAAACGGACGCCAGGGTTGCGTCCGCGCTCATGAACGGCGTACGGATACTCGTGGACGCGGTGGTGATCGCGTCGGCCCTGGCCGCCCTCGCGGTCGCCCCGCGTGTCCTGGCCCGGCGTCGTCCCGACGCCGTCGGGACGGTGGTCGGCCGCCGTCTCTCGTCGCCTCCCGTCTGGCTGGCGCTGGTGACCGCGCTGGTCTACGTCGACCAGGTGCTGTTCACCGTGTACGTGCTGCGCGTGCACGACGGCGACCCGGCGTTCATCGCCCGGTACCTGCCCGCCGGTTGGTTCGACCTGGCGTCGGAGCACCCCGTCGTGCGCGCGCTGGCCGAGCACTGGCCCCTGCCCGGTCTGCTCGCGCCGAGCCTGCTGCGGGTGCAGGCGTTCCTGGAACTCCCCTTCGTGCTGCTGGCGTTCGCGACGGTCGTGCGGTGGCTGGACGCCGACCTGTACCGCCGGATCGCGCGCTCGGCCCTGCTGCCCGCGGCCTCGGTGTCGTACACGGCCGTGTTCTGCCTGGTGGAGTGGGACCTGCGGAACCCCTACACGGTCGACGACCTGCTGATCCGCGCGCTCTCGGCCGTCCTCACCCCGCTGTTCCTCGCGTGGCTGGCGGCGCGGGACGGCGCCACCTCGCGGGTACCGGCCTCGGTGCCGGGCCTGTTGGTGTTCATCGGTTCGCTGGGGGCGCTGGGCGCGCTGGTGCTGGTGGTGTACGACACCGCGCTGCTGTACAGCCTGGGCCGCTTGGACGACCGGCTGCCGCTGGCGCTGGCGGCGTCCGTCGCGCTGCTGGGGTTGCGGGCGGGCCTGGCCCCGCGCGTGTCCGACGCCTCCTCGCCGACGCTGTCCTTCGTGGTGCGCGCCCTGCGCCACTGGCTCCTGCTGTTCTTCGTGCCCGCCCTGGCGATCCGCTACGGCCTGTTGTTCGGCACGCCCCCGCTCGCCCTCGCGGTCGGCGCGCTGACGGGGGTGGTGGCCTGCGTGCGGGCCGTCCGGGAGACGCCGGACGCGCACGGTGTGCGGCTGGTCGTCCGCCTCGGCGGCGCCGTCGTCGGGGGGAGCCTGGCCGCCGCCCTGGCGGCGCGGGTGACGCCACCGTCGTACGCGGAGGTCACGCTGCTGTCGGCGATGGGCGCCTTCCTCGTCGTGGGGGTGGCGGTGTGCGGGTTGCTCGACCGCGTCAGCGAGCTTCGAAACATTCGAAGCTGACTGTCCAGGCATTTGATCTAGCGATCCTCGGTCACTTCTTCGACTAGATCCATTCACCACCATAAGTGCCTATGAGCTGCACCTTCACTCTCGCAGCAGCACTCACCCCGCACCCGCAAGTTTCGAAACAATTACCGAAACCGTTGACACTTGACGAGGCCACACCAACACTGTCGCCGTTCGTACCGCGCAACCCGCACCCCCACTTCCCCCTGGAGGAAGCACGGAGATGAACGCGCTCAGTGTCCGAAGTCTCAGACGCGGCTGGACCCTCGTCCTGGCCGCCGTGATCACGCTGCTGATCCCGTCGACGGCGCACGCCGACACGGTCGTCAACAGCAACCAGACCGGCACGCACGAGGGGTACTACTACTCGTTCTGGACCGACTCGCCCGGCACGGTCTCCATGAACATGAGTTCCGGTGGGAACTACAGCACCCGGTGGAGCAACACCGGCAACTTCGTCGCCGGCAAGGGCTGGAGCAACGGTGGCCGCAGGGCGGTGACCTACTCGGGCAGCTTCAACCCGTCGGGCAACGCCTACCTCGCGCTCTACGGCTGGACGTCCAACCCGCTCGTCGAGTACTACATCGTCGACAACTGGGGCACCTACCGGCCCACCGGCACGTTCATGGGCACCGTCACCAGCGACGGCGGCACCTACGACATCTACAAGACGACCCGCTACAACCAGCCCTCCGTCGAAGGCACCCGCACCTTCGACCAGTACTGGAGCGTGCGGCAGCAGAAGCGGACCGGCGGCACCATCACGACCGGCAACCACTTCGACGCCTGGTCCCGCGCCGGGATGCAGCTCGGCAGCTTCAACTACTACATGATCATGGCGACCGAGGGTTACCAGAGCAGCGGCAGCTCCAACATCACCGTCGGCAGCGGTGGTTCCGACGGCGGTGGCGGCGGTGGCGGAGGCGGGGGCGGTGGCGGCGGTGGCTGCACGGCGACCCTCTCCGCGGGCCAGCAGTGGAGCGACCGCTACAACCTCAACGTCTCCGTCAGCGGCTCCAACACCTGGACCGTGACCATGAACGTCCCCTCCCCGGCGAAGGTCCTGTCCACCTGGAACATCAACGCCACCTACCCGAGCGCCCAGACGCTCGTCGCCAAGCCCAACGGCAGCGGCAACACCTTCGGCGTCACCATCCAGCACAACGGCAACTGGACCTGGCCCTCGGTCTCGTGCAGTACCAGCTGACCCCACCCCGGCCACCACAGGAGGACGCACCCCCATGCGCACCACACCACGCCTGGCCCTGCGCGGCCTGCTCACCGGTCTCGCCGTCGGGGCGCTGGCCGTGACGGGCACCGCGGCGGTCAACGCCGCCCCGGAGCGGGCGGCGGCCTGTTCCGGCTACGTCGCTCTGACCTTCGACGACGGCCCGTCCGGCAACACCTCGGCCCTGCTCAACGCGCTCAAGCAGAACGGGCTGCGGGCCACGATGTTCAACCAGGGCAACAACGCCGCCGCCAACCCGGCCCTGGTCAGGGCCCAGGTCGACGCGGGGATGTGGGTCGGCAACCACAGCTACACCCACCCGCACATGACCCAGCTCAGCCAGTCGCAGATGGACTCGGAGATCTCCCGCACCCAGCAGGCGATCGCGAACGGCGGGGGCGGCACGCCGAAACTGTTCCGGCCGCCGTACGGGGAGACCAACTCGACGCTGCGCTCGGTCGAGTCCAAGTACGGTCTGACCGAGATCCTCTGGGACGTCGACTCCCAGGACTGGAACAACGCGAGCACGGACGCGATCGTGCAGGCCGCCTCCCGGCTCACCAACGGCCAGGTGATCCTCATGCACGACTGGCCCGCCAACACGCTCGCCGCGATCCCGCGCATCGCGCAGAACCTGGCCTCCCGCGGGCTGTGCTCCGGCATGATCTCGCCGCAGACGGGCCGCGCGGTCGCCCCCGACGGGAGCGGCGGCGGAGGCGATGGCGGAGGCGGCGGCGGTAGCTGCACGGCGACCCTCTCCGCGGGCCAGCAGTGGAGCGACCGCTACAACCTCAACGTCTCCGTCAGCGGCTCCAACACCTGGACGGTCACCATGAACGTCCCCTCCCCCGCCAGGATCCTGTCCACCTGGAACATCAACGCCACCTACCCGAGCGCCCAGACGCTCGTCGCCAAGCCCAACGGCAGCGGCAACACCTTCGGCGTCACCATCCAGCACAACGGCAACTGGAACTGGCCGACCGTCTCCTGCTCCACGAGCTGACGGTCACCGGCCGCCCCGCGCGGTCACCAGTCCCGACTCATAGGCGAACACGACGAGCTGGGCGCGATCCCGAGCGCCCAGCTTGGTCATGGCCCGGCTGACGTGGGTCTTGGCGGTGTACGGGCTGATGACCATGTGCGCGGCGATCTCCTCGTTGGTCAGCCCGCGGGCGGCGAGCGCGGTCACCTCGCGTTCGCGCCGGGTCAGCGACTCCAGGCCCGGCGCGGTGGCCCGGTCCGGGGGCCGGGACACGAACTCGCCGATCAGGGTGCGGGTGACCGACGGCGACAGCAGGGCCTCGCCCCGGGCGACGACCTCGATGGCCTGGAGCAGGTCGGCCGGTTCGGTGTCCTTCAGCAGGAACCCGCTCGCCCCCGCCCGCAGCGCCTCGAAGACGTAGCTGTCGAAGCCGTAGTTGGTGAGGATCACCACGCGTACGGCGGCCAGGGCCGGGTCGGCGGCGATCCGGCGGGTCGTCTCGATGCCCGACAGCACCGGCATCTGCACGTCGACGAGGGCGATGTCGGGGACCTGGTCACGCACCAGCGCCAGCCCCTGCTCCCCGTCCGCCGCCTCCCCGACGACCTCGATGCCGTCCTCCGCCTCCAGCAGGGCGCGGAACCCGGCGCGCATCAGCGCCTGGTCGTCGACGAGCGCCACCCGGATCGGCCCCGTCACCGGCGCACACCCCCGCCCGTCACCGGTCTTCTCTCCCCTTCCCGCAACGGCGGTCCACCCAGGGGCAGTTCGACCCACACCGAGAAGCCGCCCGTCGCGCGTGGGGCGGCGTGCAGGGTGCCGCCGAGCGCGGTGACGCGTTCGCGCATACCGGTGAGTCCGGTGCCGGGCCGTGGCGGGCGGGCCGGGTCGGCCGACCCGTCGTCGTCCACGCGTATCTCCAGGGTGTCCGGCCCGTGGTCGAGGCGGACGGTCACCTTCGCCGGGCCCGCGTGCCGGGCCGCGTTGGTGAGGGCCTCCTGGACGATGCGGTACGCGGCCCGGTCGACGCACTCCGGCAGCGGCCGTCCGTCGCCGGTGACCGTCAGCTCGACGGCGAGACCCGCCGCGCGGGCCCGCTCCACGAGCTGTTCGCAGGTGCCGGTCGGCTCGTCCGTGCGCAGCACCTCGAGCGTGGCCCGCAGTTCGCGCATCGCCTCGCCGCTGGCCTCCTGGATGGCGAGCAGCGCGGGCGGCACCTCGTCGCCGCGTTTGCGGGCGAGGTGGACGGCGACGCCCGCCTGGAGCTTGACGATGGAGATGCTGTGGGTGAGCGAGTCGTGCAGCTCGCGCGCGATGCGCAGCCGCTCCTCCCCGGCGCGCCGCAGCGCCGCCTCCTCGCGGGTGCGCTCGGCCTCCAGGGCGCGCTGCTCGGTCTGGCGCAGGTACGCCTGCCAGTTGCGGTCGGCCATGCCGGTGGCCACCGCGCACAGGAACCAGCCCACGAGCAGCGCGGTCCGCTCGACGACCTCCCCGGTGGTCGGCCCCGTGGTCAGGTACCCGGCGAGGAACACCAGTCCGGCGACCGCGCCCAGCCCCCGGTGACCGGCGCGCGCCGCGGTGTGCACGGCGCTCAGCACGGGCAGCGCGGCGAGGGGGCCGGGGTGGGCGTGCAGCACGTACGCCGTGCCGGTCGCCGTCGCCACCGCGAGGACGGCGCGCGGGGCGGTGCGGTAGAAGGCGAGCGCCGCGCTCGCGAGCACGGCCAGCGTGTAGTCGACGGCTGTCGTGCCGTCGTCGAAGGCGGCCGTGGTCACCACGAGGGCGCCGACCACGGCCGCGAGGGCCGCGTCGGCGAGCCGTCCGCGCCTGACCTGGTGCCTGTCCATGTCCGAACCCTAGACGGCGGCACCGACGACGGCGTCCGACCTGTGGATAACTCCCGCGCTACTCCCGGCGGAGTAGTCGCCCGCCGCGCCCACCCGCCCGGAGCAGCGGCAACTGCCTCCGGCCGTACGACGCTTCGGGGCCGGGCGGGCGGCGACAGTGCTGCCATGTCCACACCGTTCCGCTTCACCAGCCCCCCGGCGCCGAGGTCGGCCACCGGCCGGGTCGCCGCGACCTACGAGCAGCTCTCCCGGGACTTCGGCGTCGACCGCCCGCCGACCTTCGTCATCCTGTCCTCCGCGCCCGAACTCCTCACCGCGGCCTGGGCCCTGACCCGCGAGTCGCTGATCGCGGGCGCCGGGAGCCGCACCGACAGGGAGCTGGTCGCGCTCGGGGTGTCGCTCGCCAACCAGTGCCCGTTCTGCGTGGACGCGCACACCGTGCTGCTGCACGCCACCGGCGACCACGCCCTCGCCGAGCGCCTGGCGCGCGGGCAGCGGCCCGAGAACGAGGAGCACGCGCGGCTGCTCGACTGGGGTCGGCGCACCCGCGTCCCGGGCGCCGCGCTGGAGCCGTACCCGTTCCCCCGCGCGGAGCTGCCCGCGTACCTCGGCACGGCGTTCGCGTTCCACTTCGTCAACCGGATCGTGTCGGCGCTGGTGACGGAGGACCTGCTCCCGGCGGGCGTCCAGCGGTTCCGGGCGGTGCGCAGCATGGCGGGCCGCTCCCTGTCCGCCACCGTGCGCCGCACCGCCGTCCCGGGCGCCTCCCTCGCCCTCCTGGACGACCCCGGCGACGCCCCCGCGTGGGCGGGCGACAGTCCCGTCGGTCCGGCGTACGCGGCGCTGCGCCGCGCCGCCACCCTGGGCGCGGGCCTGCTGCCCGAGGACGAGCGGGCCCTCGTACGGCGGACCCTGGCGGCCTGGGACGGCTCGCACCCGTCGCTTACGCACGCCGCCTTCCCGGACCGCGCCGAGCGTCCCGGCGCCCGGTTGGCGCTGCTGGCCGCGCTGGCGCCGTACCGGATCACCGGGGCGGACGTGGCGGCCTGGCGGCGGCCCGAGCACACCGACCACTGCCTGGTCCACCTGGTCGCCTACGGCGCGTTCGCCGCCGTCGACCGCATCGAACGCGCCCTGAGCGCGCGCCCCGCGGAGGAGACGGCATGACCGGCATCGCCCATCCCCGCCAGGCGCGCGCCTGGAACGGCCCCTTCGGCGCCCACTGGGCCGCCCACGCCGACCGCTACGACACCATGCTGGCCGAGCTGAACGACGTACTGTTCGACGCGGCGGGCGTCACGGTGGCCGACCGGGTCCTCGACGTCGGCTGCGGCTCGGGCGCCACCACCCGGATCGCGGCACGGCGGGCCGCCCGCAGCCATGTCGTCGGCGTCGACCTGTCCGCGCCGCTGCTGCGCCTGGCCCGGCGGCGCACCGCCGCCGAGCGCCTCACCAACGTCACCTACGTGGAGGCCGACGCGCAGACGCACCCCTTCCCGGCGAACGGCTACGACGTGATCGTCAGCCGCGGCGGGGTGATGTTCTTCGCCGACCACGCGGCGGCCTTCGCGAACCTCGCGCGGGCGCTGCGGCCGGGCGGGCGGCTGGTGTTCGTCTGCCCCCGCCCGGCCGGGCCGGACAGCCAGGAAGTGCGGGCGTTCGCCCCGTTCGGGCGGCTGCTCGGCGCGCCGGACGCCGACGCGGAGGCCGCGCACACCGCGATGATGTCCCTGTCCGACCCGGCGGCCCTCCAACAGGCCCTCAACGGCTACGAGGACGTCACCGTCGACCCCGTCGACGTGTGGACGGTGTGGGGCCGGGACGCGGCCGACGCCGTCGACTTCGCGCTCTCCCGGGACGCCCGCGGGCGTACGTTCTCCCCCGCCCTGCGCGCCGAACTGGCGGACGCCCTGAGCCCGTACGAGACGCCCCACGGCGTACGGCTGCGCACGGGCGTCTGGCTGGTGCGGGCGACCCGCCCCGCATGACCGGCACCGGCGCCAGGCACCCCACCACGCGCGCGTGCCACCGTGGGCACGGATACGCCCCGGACGGCCATGAACCGCACCGAACACGCACGCGCGCGTGCGAACCGTCCCGCGCCCGGACGCACCACCCCGCTCCGGCCCGCTCACGGTGGGCCCGCTGTCACCACCCGGGCACACAGCGAGTTGGCACTTTCGCCCCACAGGCAGTCGTGTGACACTGGCGTCCCGTCCGCAGTGCGGACCCCCGCTCCGCACCCTCCCCCACCGAAAAGTGCGCCGTGCGTTCACTTCCTCTGCCGCTCGCCCTCACCGCGCGGCTGGCCCCCGTCGCGGTGCTCGCCTGCGCGGGCTGGGCCCTCACGTCCGGTCCCGACGCCACGCCGACCGCCAAGGCCAACGACAACCCGCAGTCCGAGAACCGGTCGGCGGCCGAGCCGTCCGCCCCGTCGTCGACGGCGGAGTCGAGGACGTACACCACCGCGCCCGCGCCCTGCACCAGCATGGCGAAGAAGACGATCACGTCGCTGGTGCCCGGCGCCAAGACGGCGGGCAAGGAGATCCCGTCGACGGACACCGACAAGCGCCGCACCTGCTCGTGGAACGCGCTGAAGGGCTACGACTACCGCTGGCTCGACGTGTCCTTCGAGATCATGCAGAACGAGTCGGCGGCGGAGAAGTCGTACACGGCGCGCACCACGGAGAAGAGCGGCGGCGGCGAGGTCCCGGGCCTCGGGGACACCGCCTACTCGGTGGTGAACCTCACCACCGAGGACGGGCAGCAGACCCGCGAAGGCGTCGTCCTCGTGCGGGCCGCCAACGCGCTGGTCGCCGTCACCTACAACGGCAGTGACTTCGAGTCGAAGAAGGCGCCGAGCACGGACGAGATCAACAAGGGCGCCATCAAGGCCGCCAAGGAGGCGGTGGCGGCGCTGGCGGACGGCCAGTCCCAGCAGAGCTGACCGTCCGCGGGCGCCCCGGCTCAGGCGGCGTCGGCGGGTCGCCGTGCCACCGACGCCATGAGTGCCACGTACACCACCAGCGAGGTGCCGAGGCCGACTGCCCACCCGTAGTCGGCGAGCGGCTGGAGGAACGGGACCAGTCCGTCGGCGGGGAAGGGCCCGGCCTTGTTCCCGTCGGCGTCCACGTTGGAGTACGACCCGCCCACGGCGAGCACGGCACCGGCCGCGAAGGCCACGAGCGCCCGCCAGTTCCACCCGGAGGAGTACCAGTAGGGGCTGCCGGGCCCGCTGTACAGGCCGCGCAGCTCCAGGCGGGTACGGCGGACGATCCAGTAGTCGGCGATGAGGATGCCCGCGACGGTGCCGAGCAGTCCGCCGACGGTGCCCAGCCAGGTGAAGATGTAGATGTCCGGGTTCTCGATCAGCTTCCACGGGAAGATCACGACACCGATGAAGCAGGCGATGATCGCACCGCTACGGAAAGTGATCAGCTTCGGTGCCAGATTGGACAGGTCGTAGGCGGGACTGACCAGGTTGGCGGCGAGGTTCGTGGACAGCGTGGCGAGCAGCAGCACGAACAGCGCGAACAGCACCCCGACCTCGCTGTCCATCCGCGCGGCGAGCTGGCTGGGGTCCCAGATCGGCTCGCCGTAGACGGCCACCGAACCGGACGTCACCAGCACCGACAGCAGCGCGAACGCGGCCATGGTGGTGGGCAGTCCCAGGGTCTGCCCCCAGACCTGGGCCTTCTGCCCGGCGCCGAACCGGGTGAAGTCGGGGATGTTCAGCGACAGCGTCGACCAGAAGCCGATCATGCCCATCAGCGCCGGGAAGAAGACCTTCCAGAAGTCGGCGCCCCACCCGAGCTGGGACGGCTGGTCGAGCAGCGGCCCGAACCCGCCCGCCTTGTCGGCGATCCACACCAGCAGCGCCACCGCACCGGCGAGCATCAGCGGCGCCGCCCAGTTCTCCAGCCGCCGTACGGCGTCCATGCCGCGCAGGATGATGACGATCTCCACGGCGAAGAACAGCAGGAAGCACAGCCACTGCGTCCACGGGTACCCGGCGGCCTTCCCGGCGTCGGTCCACCAGCTCCCGCCGCCGAAGAGCTTTCCGGCGAGGAAGAAGATGGACTGCCCGCCGATCCAGGTCTGGATGCCGAACCAGGCGCACGCCACCAACCCCCGCAGCAGCGCGGGCAGATTGGCGCCGCGCAGCCCGAAGGAGGCCCGCGCGAGCACGGGGAAGGGTATGCCGTACTTGGGTCCGGCGTGCCCGGTGAGCAGCATCGGCAGCAGCACGATGACGTTGCCGAGGGCGATGGTGAGCACGGACTGCTTCCAGTCCATGCCGAGCGCGACCAGCCCGGCGGCGAGCGTCCAGGAGGGCACGTTGACCGCCATGCCGATCCACAGCGCGGCGAAGTTGTACGTCGTCCAGCGCCGCTCGGCGAGCGGTACGGGACGCAGGTCGTCGTTGGCGAAGGGGCTGTCGGCGGGGAAGGCGTCGGCGTCGAGTTCGACGCGGCCGTCTGGCGCGCCGAGCACGGAGACCCTATCTGTCATGAGCAGGCCAATCAGGGGAGAAAGGGGACGGGAGAGGCCGTGCGGAGGCCCGGACCCCTCCCCGGGACGGCGGGGAGGGGAGACAGGGAGAGACGGGCGGTTCAGCCGTTGACGGCGGGGATGACGTGCTGCCCGTAGGCGTCGATCACGGCCTCCTGCGCGTCGTGCATGTCGTACACGGCGAACTGGTCGACGCCCAGCTCGCGCAGCGCGTTCAGCTTCTCCACGTGCTTCTCGACCGGCCCGACCAGGCAGAACCGGTCGACGATCTCGTCCGGCACGAACTGGGTGTCCGGGTTGCCGCTGCGCCCGTGGTGGGAGTAGTCGTAGCCCTCGCGGGCCTTGATGTAGTCGGTGAGTTCGGGCGGTACGACGCTGCCGTCGGCGCCGTACTTGGCGACCAGGTCAGCGACGTGGTTGCCGACCATCCCGCCGAACCAGCGGCACTGCTCGCGCGCGTGGGCGAGCGCCTCGGGCGAGTCGTCGGCGGTGACGTAGGCGGGCGCGGCGACGCAGACGGTCACGTCCGCCGGATCGCGCCCGGCGGCGACGGCGGCGTCCTTGACGGCCTTGACCATGTACTCGGTGAGGTAGAGGTCGGCGAGCTGGAGGATGAACCCGTCGGCCTCCTCACCGGTCAGCTTCAGCGCCCTGGGCCCGTACGCGGCCATCCACACCGGCAGCCGCGCGTCCTCCTTGATCCACGGGAACCTGATGACCGTACCGCCGAGGTCGGCCTCCTGGCCGTTGCCGAGGGCGCGGATGACCTTCATCGCCTCGCTGATCCGGGCGAGGGTGTTGGGCCTGCGCCCGGCGACGCGCATCGCGGAGTCGCCGCGTCCGATGCCGCACACGGTGCGGTTGCCGTACATGTCGTTGAGGGTGGCGAAGGTGGAGGCGGTGACCTCCCAGGTGCGGGTGCCCGGGTTGGTGACCATCGGGCCGACGGTGAGCTTCTGCGTCTGGGCGAGGATCTGGCTGTAGATGACGAAGGGTTCCTGCCACAGCACGGCGGAGTCGAAGGTCCAGCCGTACCGGAAGCCGTTGCGTTCGGCGCGCTTCATCAGGGAGATGACCCGGGACGCGGGCGGGTCCGTCTGAAGTACGAGTCCGAAGTCCATGAGGGCCGCTCCTTGTTCGGGTCCTAGTGGAGGTACTGGCAGGTGGAGCGGGGGGTGTACACGCCGTGCCCGGCGTGCCCCGTGTACTCCCGCTCGGTGATGACGGGCACCCCGCGCGAGAGGACGGTCTCGACCCTGCCGGTGACGCTCCTGCCCTCGTAGGCCGAGTAGTCGACGTTCATGTGGTGGGTCACGGCGGAGATGACCTGCTCGGCGCCCGGGTCGTAGATGACGACGTCGGCGTCCGCGCCCGGCGCGATGGTGCCCTTCTTCGGGTACAGGCCGAACATCCGCGCCGGGGTGGCGCAGGCGATCTCGATCCACCGGCGCCGGGAGATGTGCCCGTCGAGGACGGCCTGGTGGAGCAGGTCCATCCGGTTCTCCACCCCCGGCAGCCCGTTGGGGATCTTCGAGAAGTCGCCGCGCCCCAGCTCCTTCTGCCCGCTGAAGCAGAACGGGCAGTGGTCGGTGGACACCACCTGGAGGTCGTTGGTCCGCAGCCCCTTCCACAGCTCGGCCTGGTGCTCCCGGGGCCTGAGCGGCGTACTGCACACGTACTTGGCGCCCTCGAAGCCGGGCTCGGCGAGGTTGTCGGTGGACAGGAACAGGTACTGCGGGCAGGTCTCCCCGAACACGTTCAGCCCGGCGTCCCGCGCCCTGGCCAGCTCCGCCACGGCCTCCATCGCCGACACATGGACGACGTACAGCGGCGCCCCCGCGACCTGCGCGAGCCGGATGGCCCGATGGGTGGCCTCCGCCTCAAGGAGGGCCTTGCGCACCTCCCCGTGGTAGCGCGGATCGGTCTCCCCGCGGGCCAGCGCCTGCTCCACCAGCACATCGATGGCGATCCCGTTCTCGGCGTGCATCATGATCAGCCCGCCGTTCTCGGCGGACCGCTGCATGGCCCGCAGGATCTGCCCGTCGTCGGAGTAGAACACCCCCGGATAGGCCATGAACTGCTTGAAGGAGGTGACCCCCTCCTCCACCAGCAGATCCATCTCCTTGAGCGTCTCCTCCCGCACATCGGAGACGATCATGTGGAAGGCGTAGTCGACCGCGCAGTTGCCCTCCGCCTTGGCGTGCCAGGCGTCGAGCCCTTCGCGCAGCGAGCGCCCGACGCTCTGCACCGCGAAGTCGACGATCGTGGTCGTGCCGCCCCAGGCGGCGGCGCGGGTGCCGGTCTCGAAGGTGTCGGAGGCGAAGGTGCCGCCGAACGGCAGCTCCATGTGCGTGTGGGCGTCGACGCCGCCCGGGATGACGTACCTCCCGGTCGCGTCGATGACCCGCTCGGCGCTGAATGCCTCGGCGGCCGGGGTGCCGGAGGCGGCGAGGGCGGCGATACGGCCGTCCTCGATCAGGACGTCGGCGTGCATCTCGTCGGACGCGGTGATGACGAGACCGCCGCGGATGACGGTACGGCTGCTCATGCTGCTCCTCCTGCCAAGGTCGGTACGGTCAGGGCGCGGTCAGCGGACCGTAGGCGCCCGGCGCGCGGTCCCGGTAGAACTGCCAGCGGTCGCGGACCTCCCGCAGCTTGGCCAGGTCCAGGTCGCGCACGACGAGTTCGCTCTCCTTGTCGCTGGCCACCTCCCCCACGAACTGCGCCTCGGGATCGACGAAGTAGCTCGTGCCGTAGAAGTCGTTGTCGCCGTACTCCTCGACCCCGACCCGGTTGATGGCGCCGACGAAGTACTCGTTGGCGACCGCCGCGGCGGGCTGCTCCAACTGCCACAGATAGCCGGACAGCCCGCGCGAGGTGGCCGACGGGTTGAAGACGATCTCGGCCCCCGCGAGCCCGAGCGCCCGCCACCCCTCCGGGAAGTGCCGGTCGTAGCAGATGTAGACCCCGACCTTCCCCACCGCGGTGTCGAAGACGGGCCAGCCGCTGTTGCCGGGCCGGAAGTAGAACTTCTCCCAGAACCCCTTGACCTGCGGGATGTGCGTCTTGCGGTACTTGCCGAGGTAGGACCCGTCCGCGTCGATCACGGCGGCGGTGTTGTAGAGGACCCCCGGCTGCTCCTCCTCGTACATGGGCAGCACCAGGACGAGCCCCAACTCCCGCGCCAGCGCCTGGAACCGCTGCACGATCGGCCCGTCCGGCACCTGCTCGGCGTACTCGTAGAACGCCGGGTCCTGCACCTGGCAGAAGTAGGGCCCGTAGAACAGCTCCTGGAAGCACAGCACTTGGGCGCCCTGCGCGGCGGCGTCCCGGGCGGCCCGCTCATGTACCCGGATCATCGACTCCTTGTCGCCGGTCCAGGCGGTCTGGAAGACGGCGGCACGGATCACTCTGCTCATCGGGACCTCCGGTTGGCTGGGTGTGCGGTGAGCCTAGGAAGTCCGGAAGTCGTCGTTGAGGTACACCGTGTCACGTCCGCGGCACCCCGGCGTGCCACCGTGTCACGCCTTGTCTGCCCCATGTTTCACCGCCGTTTTCGCAGGTGGCCGCATGTTTCACCCCTGTTGCGCGTCATGCGCGAGGAGCGCGATGTGCACGGAGGCGGCCTGCTCGAAGTCGTCGAGGTCCACCCCCAGCCGCGTCTGTATCGCCTCCAGCCGCCGGTAGAGCGCGGGCCGCGACACATGGTGGAGCCGCGCCGTACGCGACTTGTTCCGCCCGGTGGCGAGGTAGGTCCGCAACACCGGCAGCAGATCCTCCTCACCCCCGCACAGCAGCCCGTCCAACTCCCGCTCGGCGAAGGCCTGCACCTGCGGGTCGTCCCGCAACAGCCGTACCAGCCCCCGCAGGTGGACGTCCCTCAGCCGCACCACCGCCGGCAGTTCCAGCGCGGCCGACGACCCGGCGACGGCCTCCGCGACGTGCCGCGCCTCGCGCAGCCCCGCGGGCACCTCGTCCCAGCCGGTACACGCCCCGGCCCCGGCCACCACCAGTCGCTCCGCCCCCGACTCCGCCCGCAGCCGCACGGCGAAGTGCGCGGCGAGCGCGTCGGCGTCCTGGTCCCGGGGCAGGCTCAGCAGCACCGCGGTCGCCCCGTCCGCCAGCTCGGCCACCAGCCCCGGCAGCCCGAGCAGCCGCAGCACCCGGTCCAACTGCCCGGCGTCCCCGTCCCGCACCACCAGCGGCACGAACGTCCGCCGGTTGACGGGCAGCCCTGCGGCCCGCGCACGCGGCAGCAATTGCCGCGCCGGTACGACACCGGAGACCAGGTCGGTGAGGAGCGACTGCGCGGACTCCTCCTCCCAACTGTGCGCGGAGCCGCCGAGCATCCGGTGCAGCACCAGCGCCTCGGCGGCCCGGTCGGCGAGCAGCCGCCCGGTGGCGGTGTCCCCCCGGTAACCGCACAACACGATCCGCCCCCACCGCTCCCCGCGCCCGCCCAGCTCGGCCCTGATCCACCCGGCGCCCTCCCGCCCCCCGGCCTGCCGGGCGATGCGCTCCCAGTCCCGCAGCACGTCGTCGACGGCGGACCGCTCCCCCGCGGTGGCCAGCACCCGGTGGGCGAGGTTGGTCACGACGACCGGACACCCACTGTGCTGCGCCACCTCGTCCAGCAACCGCTGAAGCGGCGCCCCCGCGGTGATCAGCCCCGTCAGAGCGGTCCGCACGGCCTCCGACAGACTCACGGCGGCGAACTTCCGCCGCACCAGCCGGGACTGCACCTCCTCGGTCAGCTCCGCGAACGGGAACGGCCGGTGCAGCACCACGAGCGGCAGCCCGCACCGCTCGGCGGCCCGCCGCATCACCTCCGGCGGCGTCCGGAAGGCCCGCCCGAGCCCCAGCACCACCGCGGCGGCCTCCGCCCGGTGCAGGGACCTGATGTACTCGGCCTGCTTGCCCTCGTCCCCCGCGAGCAGCACGCCCGTGGTGAGCACCATCTCCCCGCCGCTGAGCATCACCCCGACGTCGGCGGCCTCGGCGACGTGCACCCAGCGCACGGCCCGGTCGAGCTGGTCGGCACCGGCGACCACCTCGGGCTCCCCGGCGAGCACCCGCTCCAGCCTGAGCACCTGCCGGACCGACAGGGCCGGTTCCACTGTCCCCAGGGCGATGGTCATGGCGCGCGCTCCTGCTACTGGATGCTCCGCAGGGCGTCTTCCAGGATCGCGGCGCCCTCCTCGGCCTCCGCGACGGTCAGCGACATCGGCGGCGCGATCCGCAGGGCACTGGTGTCGTGCCCACCGCCCTTGCCGATGAGCAGCCCACCCGCGCGGGCGGCCTCCAGCACCGCGGCGGCGGCCTCGGGATCGGCCTCGCCGGTGCCCGGCCGCGCCAGCTCGATCCCGATCATCAGCCCGCGCCCGCGCACCTCCCGCACCGCGGGAACCTGCGCTCCGACGGCCCGCAGCCGCTCGATGAGCAGCCCGCCGACCCGCCGGGCGTTGCCCTGCAGGTCGTGCTCCAGCAGATACGTCAGATTGGCGAGCCCCGCGGCCATGGTGATCTGCGTACCACCGAAGGTGGAAATGCTGTTGGAGTCCAGACAGTTCATGATCTCGGCACGAGCGATCACACCCCCGATCGACATCCCGTTGCCGATGCCCTTGGCGAAGGTCACGATGTCCGGTGGCCCGCCGCGCCCGTGCGCCTGCCAGCCCCAGAAGTGCTCACCGGTGCGCCCCCAGCCGGTCTGCACCTCGTCGGCGATCCACAGGATGCCCCGCTCGTGCAGCACCTCGCGGAAGGCGGCGTACAGCCCGTCCGGCGGCGCGGTGAACCCGCCCACGCCCTGCACGGGCTCGGCGATCAACGCGGCGGGCGGCCTGGTGTGCCCGAGCAGGTCCCGCAGGTCCGCCACACAGGCGGCGATGAACTCCTCGTCCCCCAGCTCCGCGAAGGGCCCGCGCCCCCGCACGCCCCCGTGCACGTACAGCGTCTGGAGCGGCGACAGCGAGGTGGGCGACCAGCCACGGTTCCCGGTGATCCCCACCGTGCTGAAGGACCGCCCGTGGTAGCTGTTCCGCATGGCCAGCACGGTGTTGCTACGCCGGTACGTGGTGGCCAGCAACAACGCGGTGTCGTTGGCCTCGGTCCCCGAGGTCGTGAAGAAGACCCGCGCATCGGGAATCCCACTCAACCGCGCGATCCGCTCGGCCAACTCGATCATGGGCCGATTCAGATAAAGGGTGGACGAATGAACAATCCGCCCGGCCTGCTCACTCACCGCCTTGGCAACCTCAGGCAGGGCATGAGCGGTCATGGTAGTCAGAATTCCCCCGAAGAAATCAAGGTATCTCCTCCCCTCGGCATCCCACACATACCGCCCCTCCCCATGAGTGATCTCAAGGGGCTCGTCATAGTAGAGAGCGAGCCAGTCGGGCAGCACCTCACGATGACGCCCCAGCAGATCCTTGCTCACGGTCGCACCAGCCCTTCGTACGCGTCGGGACGGCGGTCCCGGTAGAACGCCCACTGCTGCCGCACTTCCTCGATCACCCCGAAGTCAAGGTCCCGGACGACGAGCTCCTCCTCGCCGTCACTGGCGACCTCCCCCACGAACTGCCCCCGGGGATCAACGAAATAACTACTGCCGTAGAAGTCGTTGTCCCCGTACTCCTCAACACCCACCCGGTTGATGGCGGCGACGAAATACTCATTGGCGACCGCCGCGGCAGGCTGCTCAAGCCGCCACAGATAAGACGAGAGCCCCCGATGCGTGGCCGACGGATTGTAAACCAACTGGGCCCCGTTCAACCCCAGCTCCCGCCACCCCTCAGGAAAGTGCCGGTCATAACAAATATAGACCCCCACCTTCCCCACAGCGGTATCAAAAACAGGCCACCCCAGATTCCCAGGCCGAAAATAGAACTTCTCCCAGAACCCCTTCACCTGCGGAATGTGATGCTTCCGGTACTTCCCCAGATAACTCCCGTCAGCATCGATCACAGCGGCGGTGTTGTAGTAGAACCCCGTCTCCTCCACCTCGAAGACCGGCACCACGATCACCATCCCGGTCTCCCGCGCGACGTCCCGCATACGCCGCACGGTCGGCCCGTCCGGCACCGGCTCGGCCCACCGGTAGTGCTCGGAATCCTGCACCTGGCAGAAGTAGGGCGCGTTGAAGACCTCCTGGAACCCGATGACCTTGGCACCCTGCCGGCCGCCGCACGGGCGTGCTCCTCGTGTTTCGCCACCATGGACCCGGTGTCCCCGGTCCAGGTCGCCTGGACCAGAGCGGCG
The DNA here is from genome assembly GCF_042674625.1 of Streptomyces flavalbus. Taxonomy (NCBI): domain Bacteria; kingdom Bacillati; phylum Actinomycetota; class Actinomycetes; order Kitasatosporales; family Streptomycetaceae; genus Streptomyces; species Streptomyces flavalbus. Next base: position 6,552,981 of record NZ_JBHTEB010000001.1, on the reverse strand, counting down.
CGTACGACGTTGGCCATGAGCTGCTCCTTCGACGGGACGTCAGAGCCTCTACGCCCGTAGAGCAGGCGGTAGAGGGATGAACGTATGCCTAGGGAACGGCCTTGCCAAGACCACCGTCGTTAACCCGTGGAGACGGGCGTGTTTCACCCTCCCGGGGACGACCGACAGGGCCGGTCAGACGGTCAGCCCCGCCACCCGCAGGGCGTGCAGCACGTCCCAGTGCCGCTCCTCGGAGACCTGCCGCGCCGCCTCCAGCAGCAACGGCACCAGCGTCTGCGGATCGGGCACGGCGCTCCGGGCGGCCTCCTCCGGCGTCCGCATCCGCACACAGGCGTCGAGCAGCGCCCCGACCTCCCGCCGCCGTCCCGCACCGACCAGCCCGAGCACGGCGACGCCGATCTCCTCCGCGGGCCGTACGACGCCCTGCCGCAGGATCTGCTGCCCGTCCCCGGCCCGCCCGGCGGCCACCAGCGCGTCAGCGGCGGCGACCAGCCGGTCCGCGGGCAGCGAGGCCGCCTCCCACAACAACGTGGCCCAGTCGGCCCCCAGCCCCGCCCGCTCCAACTCCACGGCCAGCAGCGGGTACCAGGCGGCGGGCCAGTAGGCGGCCTCCACCAGCAGCACATGGGCCTCCCCACTGCGCCCTTCCCGCCGCAACCGCAACAGCGCCGCCACCACCCCGCCGACTTGCCGCCGCACCCCCTCGTCCACCACGGCCTCCGACTCGGCGGACGGCACCCGCACCGCCCCCTCATCGGCCCCGGCGAACCGCGCCCCACGGGGCACGCTCCCCGCGACCGGCACGACCTCCGCGACAGGGGCGGCCCCGGCCTCCTCCTCCACCATCCCCGCGAAGCGGGCACTCCCCCGCCGCCGCTTGCGCTGCTTGGGCACGGCGGGGACGGAAGGAACCGCAGCCGGAGCAGCATCCGCAACAGCGGCAGGAGGGGAGGACTCCACCTTCTCCATCCGGGCCCGGAGTTCGGCGCAACGCGCGGTGGCCCGCTCATGGTCATCGCGGGCCCAGGCGAGATCGAGCCGCAGCACGCGGTCCTGCTCCGGATCGGTCACCGAGGCGAGCGCCCGCCCCAGCCCGGCCAGCCGCTCGGCGGCGTACTTCTGCTCCCGGAGCATCACATCGAGCCGGTCACCGAGGGCGTCCCGCGCGCCGGGCCGGGCGTCGTACGCGGCCAGCGCGGCGGCGTGCAGCGCACGGGCCCGCTCCTGCTCGGCGACCGCGGCGCCAGGGCCGTACTCCCCGGCGAGGTCCTGCAACAACGCTTCCACGACGTCCCAGGGCGGCATCTCAAGCCCTTCGAGGCACGCCTGCATACCCTCGGGGTCGCGCTGCCAGAACACCGCGCACCACCCGGACCCGTGGTCCAGGCGGGTCATCAGTCCGTTCAGGTAGTCCGTGAACTCCCGCACCCTTCCCGGGAGTTGATCCACTGCCATCGCCCAACCCCCGTACGACCGGAGCCTCCGGCCCCGTACACAACACCAGCCGTGTTACAGGCTAACTACGGGGAGTTTTCAAAAGGGACGCGAGACTCTCAGATCCACCGGCCCGCGAGGGTGACGTCAGACCCCGACGACGGCACACCGCCCCACCAACTCGTCCATCGACAGCCCGAGCGCGCGGGCCAGCGCGGCCACCGTGAAGAACGCCGGGGTCGGCGCCCGCCCGGTCTCGATCTTCCGGAGCGTCTCGGCGGAGATCCCGGCACTCGCCGCGACCTCGGCCATGCTCCGGCCGCCGCGGGCGTCACGCAGCAACCGTCCGAGCCGTTCACCGCGCTCGCGTTCTTCGGGGGTGAGAGGGGTGCGCACCATGGCGCCATTCTAATACCGGTATAGTAATTGGCATGGTGGAGCTCAAGACAGACACATCGATCGACGCGATGCACGCCGCGGGCCGGGTGGTCGGGCAGGCCCTGACCGCCGTACGAGAAGCGGCTGACGTGGGCGTTTCCCTGCTGGAGCTGGACGAGGTGGCCCGCGGGGTGCTCCGCGAGGCGGGCGCGACCTCGCCCTTCCTCGGCTACCGCCCCTCCTTCGCCCCGACCCCGTTCCCCGCGGTCATCTGCGCCTCCGTGAACGACGCGATCGTGCACGGCATCCCCACGACCTACCGGCTGCGCGACGGTGACCTCGTCTCCATCGACTGCGGCGCGCTCCTGGACGGCTGGGCGGGCGACTCGGCCATCAGCTTCACCGTCGGGCGCCCGCGGGCCGCCGACCTACGGCTGATCGAGACCGCCGAGCGGGCGCTCGCCGCGGGCATCGAGGCGGCGGTCGTCGGCAACCGCATCGGCGACATCGCCCACGCGGTGGGGTCCGTGTGCCGGGCGGCGGGGTACGGCATCCCCGACGGCTTCGGCGGCCATGGCATCGGGCGCGCGATGCACGAGGACCCGGGGGTGCCCAACGAGGGGCGTCCAGGGCGGGGGCTGCCGCTGCGGCACGGCATGGTCCTCGCGATCGAGCCGATGGTCATCGCCGGGGGGCGGGACGGGTACCACGCGGCACCTGACGGCTGGACCCTGCGCACGAACGACGGTTCCCGCGCGGCCCACGCGGAGCACACGGTGGCGATCACGGAAGCGGGACCGCGGGTGCTTACGGAACGGGCGGTGCGGGTGGAGTAGGGCGGGTGGGTATGCGGGGCCCTGCGTTGACGGGTGCCGCGGATGCCCGTACCGCTGGGTGGGTCGCGCGCCCGGCGCTAACGGGGTGCCGCTGCGCCCACCCTCCCCCAAGCTCTCGGCTTCGCTCGAGCAGGGGGGACCCCCATCGCCCCAGCGGCACGACTGCCCGCAGCTAAGGCGGCTACGACGGCGCGGCTGCCCGCAGCTAAGGCAGCTAGGGCACTAGCCAGCGACGGCCCGCAGTCGCCGTACGACGGAAGGGGCCGTGTCGGGGGGTGTCCGCCCGCAGTGGTTCGCGCGCAGAACACCGGCACCTTCACAGCCGTACAGCCCGCGCGGTTCCGAGGACGGACACCCCCCGGCGCGGCCCCGACCCACCCCCCGGTGTAAAGCGCTACGCCCGCCACCCACCGGACCAGCCACAGGCCGCCGCAGGCATCGCACGACATGCTGCCCGCCCCCGATCGTGCGAAGGTGGCCGCAGGTGTAACCGGAACACCACCGGGCACCCGCGTCCGAACCTGCACGTCGATCAGCGAGCGCGCCCCCGGGCGGCCACCGCGAGGCCGTCCAGGGGCGCCGGAACGGAAGGCCATGACCAGCGGCTTCAACGGTCCGCAGGGCTACGGCCCGGACCCCTTCGGAGAATTCCTCGCCCGTTTCTTCGGCGGCCCCCGCCCCCGCCAGATCGACATAGGCCGACTGCTCAGTCAACCGGCCCGCGAACTGGTCCGAGGCGCCGCCCAGTACGCCGCCGAGCACGGCAGCCGCGACCTCGACACCGAGCACCTGCTCCGCGCGGCCCTCGGCACCGAACCCACCCGCAGCCTCCTCAGCCGCGCAGGCGTGGCCGACCCCGACTCCCTCGCCTCGGAGATCGACGAGCGCTCCGGCCCGGTCCAGTACCCGGAGGGCGAGGCCCCACCCCCCACCTCCCTCTCCCTCACCCCGGCCGTCAAGCGCGCCCTCCTGGACGCCCACGACATGGCCCGCTCCAGCGGCGCGGGCTACATCGGCCCCGAGCACGTCCTCAGCGCCCTCGCCTCCAACCCCGACTCCGCCGCGGGCCACATCCTCAACGCCGCCCGCTTCACCCCGGGCAACCTGCCCCCCGACGCCACCGACCCCTCCCTCCGCGCCCCGCAGGGCAAGGGCGGAGCCCCCCGCGTCGGCCCGGAGCCGCCCCGCTCCGACACCCCCACCCTCGACAAGTACGGCCGCGACCTCACGGACATGGCCCGCCAGGGCCGTATCGACCCGGTCATCGGCCGCGACGAGGAGATCGAGCAGACGATCGAGGTCCTGTCCCGCCGCGGCAAGAACAACCCGGTGCTCATCGGCGACGCGGGCGTCGGCAAGACCGCCATCGTCGAGGGCCTCGCCCAGCGCATCGCGGACGCGGACGTCCCGGACGTCCTCACCGGCCGCCGCGTCGTCGCCCTCGACCTCAGCGGCGTCGTCGCGGGCACCCGCTACCGCGGCGACTTCGAGGAACGCCTCAACAACATCGTCAGCGAGATCCGCGCCAACACCGACCGCCTGATCGTCTTCATCGACGAACTGCACACGGTCGTCGGCGCGGGCGCGGGCGGCGAGGGCGGCTCGATGGACGCGGGCAACATCCTCAAACCGGCGCTCTCCCGGGGCGAACTGCACATCGTGGGCGCGACGACACTCGAAGAGTTCCGCAGGATCGAGAAGGACGCCGCCCTCGCCCGCCGCTTCCAGCCGATCCTCGTCCCGGAACCCACCACCACCGACGCCGTGGAGATCCTCCGTGGCCTGCGCGACCGCTACGAGGCCCACCACCAGGTCCGCTACACGGACGAGGCCCTCACGGCAGCCGTGGAACTCTCGGACCGCTACCTCACCGACCGCCGCCTCCCGGACAAGGCGATCGACCTGATCGACCAGGCGGGCGCCCGCGTCCGCCTCCGCGCCAAGACCAAGGGCACGGACGTACGGGCCATGGAACGCGAGGCGGACCAGCTCACCCGCGACAAGGACCAGGCGGTCGCGGACGAGCAGTACGAGGAGGCGATGCGCCTACGCGACCGCATCACCGCGCTCAAGCGGCGCATCGCCGAGGCCAGCCACGACGGCGAGGCGGACGAGGGCCAGCACCTGGAGGTCACCGCGGAGGCGATCGCCGAGGTGGTGTCCCGCCAGACGGGCATCCCGGTGAGCCGCCTCACCGAGGAGGAGAAGGACCGCCTCCTCGGCCTCGAAGACCACCTCCACGAACGCGTCGTGGGCCAGGACGAGGCGGTCCGCGTGGTGTCCGACGCGATCATGCGCTCAAGGGCGGGACTGGCCGACCCGGGCCGCCCGATCGGCAGCTTCCTCTTCCTCGGCCCGACCGGCGTCGGCAAGACGGAACTCGCGCGGGCCCTCGCGGAGGCCCTGTTCGGCAGCGAGGACCGCATGGTCCGCCTGGACATGAGCGAGTACCAGGAGCGGCACACGGTCAGCCGCCTGGTCGGCGCGCCCCCCGGCTACGTCGGCCACGAGGAGGCGGGCCAGCTCACCGAGGTCGTCCGCCGCCACCCGTACTCACTCCTCCTCCTCGACGAGGTGGAGAAGGCACACCCGGACGTCTTCAACATCCTGCTCCAGGTCCTGGACGACGGCCGTCTGACCGACTCCCAGGGCCGCACGGTGGACTTCACCAACACGGTCATCGTGATGACGAGCAACCTGGGCTCGGAGGCGATCACCCGCCGCGGCGCGGGCATCGGCTTCGGCTCGGGCGGCACGGAGGCGGACGAGGAGGCGCGCCGGGAGCAGATCATGCGCCCGCTGCGGGAGCACTTCCGCCCGGAGTTCCTCAACCGTATCGACGAGATCGTGGTGTTCCGCCAGCTCTCCCCCGACCAACTGCACCGCATCACCCACCTCCTCCTGGAGGGCACCCGCCGCCTGCTGCACGCGCAGGACATCACGGTGGAGTTCACGGACGCGGCGGTGGACTGGCTGTCCAGGGAGGGCTTCCAGCCGGAGTACGGCGCCCGCCCACTGCGCCGCACGATCCAGCGCGAGGTCGACAACCGCCTCTCCCGCCTCCTCCTGGACGGCCGCCTCAAGGAGGGCGACCAGGTGACGGTGGACGCCCAGAACGGCACCCTGAGGTTCACCACCCCGTCGGCCCCCTCGGAGAGCCCCGCGTCGAACACGGGTTTGCGTTGACCCGCTACCATCCCCGCCCATGAATGACGACGTGCGCAACATCGTCCTGGGCGTGGTCGCGGCGGGCATCAGCGCGGCGCTGGGCTGGATCGCCCGTACGTACCTGTGGAAGCGGAAACTCCGCCGCAAACAGGCCTTCTTCGGCCTGCCGGAGAACTCGGAGTCGCTGCTCGTCGTCAACCGCGACCCGGCCACGGCGGAACCGGCGGTGCACCGCTTCGACGTGTTCGCGCTGCTGGAACTGTCCGCGCTGATCAAGGACTGCGGCGCGCACGTCCAGGTGGTCACCCAGGACGCCAACCCGCAGGGCTTCGGCGAGCGCACCGAGTTCTGCGTGGGCGGCCCGGGTTCCAACCGCCGTATGGTCGCCCACATGGCGGCGATGCTGCCGGGCGTCCGCGTCAACGTGGACCCCGAACCGGTCCGGACCGGGGCGCCTTCCTGATAGGCACCGAGCGCTACCGCATGGAGCCGGGGATCACGGAGTACGTGCTGCTGGCGCGGCTGACGGCCGGTGACCGGCGGGAGACCCGCCCGGTGTTCCTCTTCTGCGGCCAGCGGGCGATCACCAACCAGGCGGCGACCCGCTACCTGGCCCGCCACCACGAGCGCCTGGCCCGCAAGTACGGCGGCAACTCCTTCGTCCTGCTGCTGAAGGTCGTCAACTCCCAGGCGTACGGCCCGGACGTGGTGGAGCTGGTGGGCGACATGACCCGCACGGCCCAGACCCCGCTCCCCGTACCGGCCGCGTCGACTCCGCCCAAAACAAAGAACTCGCACCGCGGCCAGTAAGAATTCGCACCGGGGCCAGTAAGAGTTCGCACCGCGGCCAGCAAGAAGACGAGAACAGCGCCCCAGAAGACCAAGCCAACCCGTCCGGCGCGCGGCTGACCTTCTCCTCCGCGGCGACCGGCACCCCCCTGGATGTCGGTGCCACCGCGTGAGCAGTGATCGGCGGCCACGCCCGGCCGGGTCTGGCTCATAGGGTTGAACGCCACATCGTAGTCGAGGTCTGAACCACCCCTCCTCCCGGCACGTCCTTCACCTCCCGACCCGGACCACGGGACCCCAAGTCCCGCAGCCCTCAGGCCCCCTCAATGCTTGAGGATCTTGGAAAGGAAGTCCCGCGCCCGCTCGCTGCTCGGGTTGGTGAAGAACTCGTCGGGGCTGCGGTCCTCGACGACCCGGCCGTCCGACATGAACACCACCCGGTTGGCCGCGGACCGGGCGAAGCCCATCTCGTGGGTGACGACGACCATGGTCATGCCGTCCCGGGCGAGCTGCCGCATCACCTCCAGGACCTCGTTGATCATCTCGGGGTCGAGGGCCGACGTCGGCTCGTCGAAGAGCATGACCTTGGGTTCCATGGCGAGCGCCCGCGCGATGGCGACCCGCTGCTGCTGCCCGCCGGAGAGCTGGGCGGGGTACTTGTCCGCCTGGTCGGCGAGGCCGACGCGGTCGAGCAGTTGGCGGGAGCGCTTGTCGGCGTCCTCCTTCTTGCGTCTGCGGACCTTGACCTGCCCGAGCGAGATGTTCTGCAGGACGGTCTTGTGGGCGAAGAGGTTGAACGACTGGAAGACCATCCCCACGTCGGCGCGGAGCGCCGCGAGCGCCTTGCCCTCGTCCGGGAGCGGCTGCCCGTCCAGCAGGATCGTGCCGGAGTGGATGGGTTCCAGCCGGTTGATCGCGCGGCACAGCGTGGACTTCCCCGAGCCCGAGGGGCCGATGACGACGACCACCTCTCCCCTGCCCACGGTGAGGTCGATGTCCTGGAGGACATGCAGGTCACCGAAGAACTTGTTGACGTCACGCAGCTCGATCAGCGGCTCGACGGCCATGCTCAGCCCTACTCACTCTCAACTGTTCACGCATCTACGGCGACCGCCGCAAACTAACCAGACAACGCGCACCTCACAGCACGCCACACACCCCCACCCCGATAAACCGTATTAACCACACACCACCCGCCCCGGCACCTCATGCCTCCGCGATCTCCGCATACAACTGCGACAGCTCAGGCACCCCATGGGCCGCCCACTCCTGCCCCACGGTCACGACGTCGAACTCACGCCCGGAGGCCAGCCGGACGACGGGTTCACCGGTGGACCAGATGTCCCAGGCCGCCCCAGGCACCGTCCGCACGATGACCGTGCCCAGATACAGACCGGCGTCGTTGCCGAGCCACGGCAGCGTCTCCTCGTCGTCACGCCAACGCGGCAGCAGTTGGTCCAGCGCTTCGAGCGAGGCCACCGAGTCATCGAGCAGGACGCCCGCCCGGGACGCCTGCGACCGCAGCAGCTCGCACTCGGACAGCAGACCGGCGATCCCCTCGGGGTCGGGCGCGTCACCGCCCGCCGTCAGAAGCGCGGCGCCCCGCTTCTTCCGCCGACCGCCCAGGAAAGGGATGTTCATACGGACCAGCCTGTCATTCGCACCCGCGTGCGCACCACAGGCGCGCGGACCTCAGCGTGCGGGGGGTTTCCCGCACCGCTCACGCATGGCTCGTTGACCTGCGCCGATCACCTCCCTAGCTTCACGGTGACTCATTCACGACCAACGGGTCACTCAGTCCCGTAAGACCACAAAACCACCACCGTAAGACCCGGAACCCACCCCCACACCCACACCCCGGGAGTACCGGCCTTGCTGCCCCACCACCTCGGGCCCCCCAGCACCCCCCGCACCCCCCACGGCCTCACGGCCCTCACCCTCCTCCTCACCCTCCCCCTCCTCCTCACCCTCCTCACGGCCCTCCTCCCCGGAGTCGGCAACAGCGCCCAGGCCGCGGAACGCCTCCTCGCCCCCCTCCCCCTGGACCGCCTCTACGACAACACCGCGGTCAGCGACGACGCCACCCCCGAGAAGGCCGACTTCGACGGCCTCGGCGCCTCCCTCTCCGCCCAGGACCTCAAGGCGGCGGGCTGGACGCCGGGCGGCGCGCTGACCGTGCAGGGCGCCCGGCTGACCTGGCCGAACAGCGCCCCGGGCAGCCCGGACAACGTGCGTGCGGCCGGGCAGAGCGTCTGGCTGGGCGGCACCGGCGACGCGCTGGCCTTCCTGGTCGCGGGCACGGACGGCGACGGCGTCACCGGCTCCGGCACGGTCTCGTACGCCGACGGCTCCCTCTCCTCGTACCGGCTGACCGCCCCCGACTGGCGTACCGGTCCGCTCGCGACCAAGGCGGTGGCGCTGCCGCACGTCAACACGCCCGACGGCCAGCTCGCCGAGAAGGCGCGGCTGTACGTGGTGACGGTGCCGGTCGCGGCGGGCCGCCAGGTGGTCTCCGTGCAGTTGCCGTACGCGCCCGCGCTGCACGTGTTCTCGGTGGCGGTGCGCCCGGTCGCGGCGGACTGGACCGGGAGCTGGGCGACGGCGACGTCCGGGTACCAGGCGGTCGGCCCGTGGACCGACCGGACGCTGCGGCTGGTGGTGCACACCTCGGTGGGCGGGCCGCGGGTGCGGCTGCGGTTCGACAACACCTTCGCGGGGGCGCCGGTGCGGATCGGCCGGGCGACGGTCGCCGTGCAGGACAGCGGCGCGGCGGCGCGCGGCGGGCCGGTGCCGGTGACGTTCGGGGGCGCGTCGGCGGCGGTGCTCCCGGCGGGGACGCAGGCGTACAGCGATCCGCTGGCCTTCCAGGTGCCCGCGGACGCCAACCTGCTGGTCAGCTTCCACCTCCCCGGCACGGTGTCGGCGGTGCCGGTGCACCGGCTCGCGGTGCAGCGGTCGTACGTCAGTGAGCCCGGCGACCACTCGGCGGACGGCCCGGCGACGGCGTACACATCGACGATCACGAACTGGCCGCTGCTCACCGGGGTCGACGTGGGCGGTGGGCCGGGGTCGGTGGTGATGCTGGGCGACTCGATCACGGACGGTGACCGGTCGACGGTGGGCGCGAACCGGCGCTGGCCGGACGTGCTGGCGACCCGGCTGCTGGCGCAGTCCGCGGTGCCGCGCTACGGCGTGCTCAACCAGGGCGTCTCGGCGAACCGGGTGCTCAGCGACCGCTACCCCGGGGACGGCGTGTCGGCGGACCTGGGCGGGGTGAGCGCGCTGAACCGGCTGGACCGGGACGTGCTGGCGCAGACGTCGGTGCGCACGGCGGTGGTGTTCCAGGGCATCAACGACCTGCTGTCGGGCGCCTCGGCGGACGAGGTCGTCGCGGGGCTGCGGCAGCTCGCGGACCGCGCCCACGAGCGGGGACTACGGGTCCTGGCGGCGACGCTGCTGCCGTGCGGCGGGGTCGCGGGCTGCACGGCGGCGGTGGAGGCCGAGCGGGCCGAGGTGAACGCGTACATCCGGGACGCGTCGGTCTTCGACGGGGTGCTCGACTTCGACGCGGCGCTGCGGGACCCGGCGCAGCCGACCCGGATGCGCCCGGAGTACGACAGCGGCGACCACCTGCACCCGGGCGACGCGGGCCTCGCGGAACTGGCCGAGTCGGTCGACCTGGCGCTTCTGTGAGCCGCGGGGCGAGAGGGCTACACCTCCAGATCCACCACCACCGGCGCGTGGTCCGAGGCCCCCTTGCCCTTGCGCTCCTCCCGGTCGACGTAGGCGTCCTTGACGGCGTCGGAGAACGCCTTGTTGCCGTAGACGAGGTCGATGCGCATCCCGCGGTTCTTGGGGAAGCAGAGCTGGCGGTAGTCCCAGTACGTGAAGGGGTGGTCGTACTTCAGGGGCCGCGGCACGACGTCGCTGAGGCCGGTCTCGCGCAGGGCGGTGAGGGCGGCGCGCTCGGCGGGGGTGACGTGGGTGAGGCCCTCGAAGGCGGCCGTGTCGTAGACGTCGTCGTCGGTCGGCGCCACGTTGTAGTCGCCGAGGACGGCGAAGGGGCGGCTGCCGCCCGCGTCACCGGCGACGGCGGCCTTCAGGGCCTCGAACCACTGGAGCTTGTAGGCGTAGTGCGGGTGGTCGACCTCGCGGCCGTTGGGCACGTACACCGACCAGACGCGGACCGGGCCGCAGGTGGCGGAGACGGCGCGGGGCTCCACCGAGCCGTCGTAGCCGGGGTCGCCGGGCAGGCCCTTGACGACGTCGGTGAGGCCGACGCGGGAGAGCACCGCCACGCCGTTCCACCGGCCGGTGGCGTGTACGGCGGCCTCGTAACCGATCTCGCGCAGTTGCTCGGTCGGGAACTGCTCCTCGGCGACCTTGGCCTCCTGGAGGCAGAGCACGTCGGTGCCGCTGCTCTCCAGCCAGGCCAGGAGCCGGGGCAGGCGGGCGGTGATCGAGTTCACGTTCCAGGTCGCGATGCGCATGTCCCACAACCTACCCGGCGGGTCTGACAACGCCGCCCCGCCGGGTTGCGGCACTCAGACCTCCGCCGTGCCGCCCGGGGCCAGCCGCTGGTGGTCGGCGCCGCCGAGGGCGCCGATCTGGCGGTCGTAGACCGGGCGGGCGAGGTCGGTGAGGAGGGCGTCGTGGATGTCGTAGGCGCGTCGCGGCTTGACCTCGCGGACGTAGTCGATGACCTCGGAGATCTTGTTCCAGGGGGCCATGACCGGCAGCATCAGCGTCTCCACCGGCTGGCCGGGGACGGTCAGCGCGTCACCCGGGTGGAAGACCTTGCCGCCCTCCACCAGGTAGCCGACGTTGGTGACGCGCGGGATGTCCGGGTGGATGACCGCGTGGAGTTCGCCGTGCACCTGGACGTCGAAGCCCGCGGCGGTGAACGTGTCGCCGTGGCCGACGGTGTGCACCCGGCCCGGGAACGCGGCCGAGATCTGCTCGGCGACGGACCGCAGCGTCCAGATCTCGGCGGCCGGGTTGGCCTCCAGCGCGGCCCGCAGCCGTCCCTCGTCGAAGTGGTCGGGGTGCTCGTGGGTGACGAGCACGGCGTCCGCGCCGACCGTGGCGTCCTCCTCGGTGAACATGCCGGGGTCGATGACGAGGGTGCGTCCGTCCTTCTGAAGGCGGACGCAGGCGTGCGACTTCTTGGTGAGCTTCATGGTCCCATCCTGCCTCGCGACGCCGCGCGGACCGCGGGAGGCGGTCCGGGAGACGGTCCGCGAGGCGGTCACTCCTGCGGCGTGGTCTCCTCCCGCACCACCTGCTGCGCCACCTTGAAGGCGCGGTCGGCGGCCGGTACGCCGCAGTACACGGCGGCCTGGAGCAGCACCTCCCGGATCTCGGCCGGGGTGAGGCCGTTGCGCAGGGCGGCGCGGGTGTGGTCGGCGAGTTCCTCCAGGTGACCGCCCGCGACGAGGGCGGTGAGGGTGACGCAACTGCGGGTACGCCGGTCCAGTCCGGGCCGGTTCCATATCTCGCCCCAGGCGTACCGGGTCTGGAACTCCTGGAAGTCCGCGGAGAACTCGTCGGCCCGCGCCAGTTCCCGGTCCACGTGCGCGTCCCCGAGCACCTCGCGGCGCACCTTGATGCCGGTGTCGTACGGATCGGCCCGCCCGCCCAGCCCCGGCGGGGCCACGGCGGCCGGGGCGATCTCGGCGATGGGCCCGCTCTGCTGGGGCTGCGCGAACTGCGGCGCCTGCGGTGCCTGCTGGGCCGGTACGAGACCAGGCTGCCCGGGACCCGGACCGGGAACGGCGGCGGCCGGGATCGCGACCTGCCCGGTGGTCGAGTCGAACGCGGGCTGCCAGGCGGTGGAGAAGTGATGGACCAGCAGGTCGGTGACGGCCGCGGGCTGTTCGACCGGTACGAGGTGGGAGGCGCCGGGTACGACGGCCAGCCGCGCGTCCGGGATCCCGGCGACCAGCGTGCGCGCCTCCGCGGGCCCGGTGACCTGGTCCTCGGACCCGACGAGGACCAGCGTCGGCACCCCGATCCCGGCCAGCTCGGACCGTACGTCGAACGCGGCCAGCGCCTCGCAGGCGGCGATGTAGCAGCCGGGGTCGGTGGTGCGCACCATCTGCACCGCCCACTCGGTGATCGCGGGCTGCGCGGCGGCGAACCCGGCGGTGAACCACCGGTCGGGCGCGGCGCGGGCGATGGGGTCGAGGCCGTTGGTGCGCACGACCACCCCGCGCTGCCGGAACTCGTCGGCCGAGCCGAACCGTGGGGAGGCGGCGATCAGCACGAGCGAGGCCAGCCGCTCCGGGTGCCGCAGCGCCAACTCGATACCGACGGCGCCGCCGAGCGCACAGCCCGCGTACCCGAAGCGCTGCACCCCGAGCGCGTCCAGCGTGGCGAGCAGCCGGTCGGCGAGGTCCCGGACCGCGCCCGCGGGGTACGCCGGTGCCCCACCGTGCCCCGGCAGGTCGAACCGGAGGACCCGCCACTGCTCGGCCAACTCCGGCACCTGCCGGTCCCACATGTGCCATGTAGTACCGAGGGACGGCCCCAAGATCAGCACGGGGAGGTGTTCTGGCCCGTCAAAGCGATATTGCAGCGTTTCGATCTTGGCTTCGGTCACGGGTTCACACCTTCATCTGTCACGATCTGTCACACACCCCCTGCGAGACCTCCCCATGCCTCCGCCGCTGGAAGCAGGTCCGCCACGTCCGGCTTCACGTACCACCTCTTCGTCGGCTTCACGTTGGTGTGCCCGGCCCACATAGCGAGCAGGTGATCCGGGACCCCTTTGTTGGCCAGGGACGTGAGGCAGGACGCCCGAGCATCGTACAGACGGACCCTACGGAGGCCGTTTGCGTCCATCATCTTGTAGGCCCGCGTTCGGAGCTGCCGACCGTTCAGCGCGCCCCCAAGTTCATCCACGAGCACATACCCGCCGCCCTCGTACCCCTCACCCGCCGCCAGGCGTCCACTGCCTGCGTGGCGCGGAACGTCCTCAGCGCCTCCCGTACGAGGCTTGGGAGCGGCAACGCACGCTCCCCCGCCATGCGGAGGCCCATCAGGGACAGCAGCAGCGGCGCAAACAGGCGGTCACTCTTCATCGCAGCGACGAAGGCACCCACCTCCGAGGCGTTCCGTGGCTGGACCACCTCCTTCGTCTTTCGCTCCGCCTTCCGGGCCTTCAGCGGAATGTGCACCTCGCTGGCTACATCGACGGTCACCAGACCGCGCGTGACAGCGCGGTTCAGGGCCTCCTTCAGCCTGGCCAGGCTCATGTCAACCGAGGTGACCCGCGCTGGTGGAGTCCTCTCTGCTTGGGATCAGGAATCTTTCCGTAGGTGCGCGAGAGCATCGGCGAGGGGCAACTCGTACCGGTCCTTGTCCTTCTCCCAGCGCGCCATCACCGAGGCCGCTGCCTTGGCCATTTCGGTCAGGAGCCCGGCTTCTCTGAGGGCGTCTGCGACTTCCTCCATCTCGGGGCCCCATCGCCGCAGGCATCCTCTTCGCCTCCTCCGTGAGGAGGTCGGCGACGCCATGGGCATCGGCGAGAGCGTGCGAAACGCCGGCCAGCGTGCGGGCGGCCTTCTGGAATCCCGCAAACGATGCCTTCAGGGCCGAGGCGGAGCCGACCCGTCCGCCTCGCGTTGGCGTCGACGTAGAGGCCCTCGAAGGCGTATCTGGCGACTTCGGTCGCAACGTCCTCCGCGGCAAGCGGCGGACAGATGGAAAGGACAGCGTCGCTCGCATCGAGAGCTTCTTCGAGCGACTTGCAGGAGATCAAGCCCGCGACCTTGGCACGCTCAGCAGTAGCAGAGCTGCGCCCCGCGGGAATCCACAGCACGCGACGAGCCCCGCTGGCTTGGGCGGCCACAGCCGCTCCCACGGAGCCGGGGTGCAGGATGGTCACCGAGGTCACTGTGTTCCTCCAGGGGGAAGCTCGGCCGGGACCCCCACCGGCTCATCGCCGGGACCGACCTTTACCTCGCCTGAAGACATCACGAACCAGCGGCCTGGGGTCCCAGCGACCCCACTGGTGTGCGCTGATAAGCTCCTGCCGCCCGCTCAGGGCATACACATTTCATGCACAGCTCTCGGGGCTGTCGGGACCCATCACAGCTACCAGAGCCAGGGGCCGGGGGGTTCTGTGAAGGTCGGCAAGGTCATGCGACGGCGTCAGTTCGGCAGAGGGGGTACGGCCCTGGCCCTGGGCGTCGTCCTCGCGGCAGGCGCTGCGGGCGCGGTGCCGGCGGGAACGGCGGTAGCCGTGGGGGCCGACCAGGTCGTCGGGGCGGGCGAGGTGGGCGAGGTGGTGCTGCCCGCCGCGGACCGCAGCACCACGCGCAACCCGGGGTTCATCGGCTTCGGCGACACGGGTGTGCTGTCGAATCCCGAAGGTTCCAGCGGCTGGCTCTGGACCGACTACGCGACGCGCGAGACCCGGCAGATGACCGAGTTCGCCGACACCCAGCAACCCAACGGGCTCGCCCAGTCGGACACCACCTACACCCTGTCGTCCGACGCCGAGGGCCGAAGGGTCGTGCGGTTCCGCGCGATGGGCTCCGGCGAGGACCGCGGCTCGGTGACCGTCCCGACCGGTCTGACCTACGCGGGAACGGCCGGCGAGGGTGTCGTGGTCGCCTACCTGGGCAGCGCGTCCAGCGTACGCGAACTGCACCTGCTCAAGCAGGCGGCTGACGGCGGCACCGAGGACACGAAGGTGACCGGCTGGCCCGCCGACGCGAAGCTCCTCGCACTGAGCGGGAGGGACGACCGCTCACTGCTGCTGCGCTACCGCGTGCCGACCGAGGACCCTGAGGTCTTCCAGTACCAGCTCGTCCTGGTCGACGTCCGCGACGGGACCTGGACCAAGCTCTTCGCCCCCTACAACACGAACTCGGCCCGGCTGCCCGTCCTGGCCGAGGGCTACGTCGGCTGGTGGTACCCGGGAGCCGGTGCGCGGCTGCTGCGCCGCGACGCGCTGGACGGACCGGTGATCACCGTCCCCTCCCAGGGCACCGGGGGGAAGACCGACTTCACGGTCATCGGTGACGACGTCGTGGTGGCCACCTACGGCGACGAGACCCGTTCCGTACTCACCCGGCCCCTCACCGACGCGGGCGAATGGCGCACACTGCTCCCGCAGATGGACGGCTGGGTGCACGCGTCGGCGGACGGATCGGCTGTCGTGGTGGGCGGTCCCGACAAGGCGCACTGGGGGATCCACCGCCTCTCCGAGGCGTCGGACGGACAGATCGTCACCGATGAGCTGATGGACCTGCCGCCGGTGCCCGCGCCCGTCGACGGGCTGTCGCTGGTGGGCGGCACACTCGCCTGGACGGACCAGACCTCGCCTCCGTCCCATGACGTCATGTTCAACACGCGCACCGTGTCGGCCGACGCCCTCCCCCAGGCGGGCCCGGTCCGCCCGGCCGGCGGATGGGTCAAGCCGTGCATTTTCACGTGCAGCTGTGTACGGCTGTTCGGCACCGGCGACGGCTCCGTCGTCTACAGCGACCTGGACAACTCCCAGCTGGTGCACCGCCGTACACCCGCCGGTGACGTCCAGACGATGACGGTTCCCGGCTTCTACGGCGAGGTGAGCGCCGCACAGGGACGGTACGCGCTGCTCTCGGGCGGTGCGAACCACAAGCACTTCCTTGTCGACTGGACGCAGTCCAAGGTCGTCTTGACGCGCACGGCCGTGGCCGCCGCCCTGTGGGACGGACAGCTGTGGACCACCACGTCCACCGCCGGACACCTGTCGGTGAGCCGTATCGGCTCCACGGCCGCGGCGGTCGACGTCAACGTCGGCTCGGCGTGCGTACCCAGCGAGCTGCAGGCCAACGGACGATTCGTCTACTGGGTATGCGCCGCGCAGAAGAAGGCCGGCGTGTTCGACCGCTCCCGCGGCCGGTCGGTGACCGTACCCGTGGGGGACGCGCTGCTGGCCGACGGGTTCCTTGTCCGCCATGACAACGGGCGCGGCAAGCTGGTGCGCACCGACGTCCGCTCCGGGCAGGCAGTCAGCTCTGACCTGGCCGATCTGCCCGCGACGAAGAACCTCATGCCCGAGGGCAGCACCTCGGACCGACGCGTCCGCTGGACCCTGGACCCCGACATGGGCCGCGTGGCCTTCGTGGACGCCGGGGAACGCATCCACCTGCTGACCGCCGGGACGCTCGCCGCCCCCGTGCGGCGAGATCACGCGGGCCGGGACGGCATCGGCGACCTCCTCACCCTCAACTCCTCCGGCACCCTCACCTTCCAGCAGGGCACCGGCAACGGCACCTTCTCCGGCAAGGTGAGCGGCGGCGGATGGCCGACCTCGGTGAGGGCGGTGCCGTTCGGCGACCTCAGCGGCGACCGCTGCAACGACGTCCTGGTACGGCTCAGCAGCGGCGCCCTGCGCGCCTACAAGCCGGGCTGCGGTGCCGCGCTGAAGCCGTCGACCCCGTACACCTCGCTGGGCACCTCCGGCTGGACCCAGTACGACGTGCTCACCGCGCCCGGTGACGTGACCAAGGACGGACTCCCGGACCTGATCGCGCGGAACTCCTCGACCGGCACCGTGTACCTCTACAAGGGCACGAGCACGGGCAAGCTCTCCACGCGCGTGAAGCTGTACGACAACTGGAAGACGTACAAGAAGATCGTGGGCGCCGGGGACCTGAACGGCGACGGCGTCGGCGACCTGCTCGCCCAGGACAAGTCGAACAACCTGTACCGGTACTACGGCAAGGGCAACGGCACGTTCACGGCGCGGGTGAAACTGTTCACCAACTGGGGCGGCTCCTACAACACGGTCGTCGGCGTCGGTGACATCACCGGAGACGGCAAGGCCGACCTGGTCTCCCGGGACAGCAGCGGGAACGTCTGGCGCAACAACGGCGACGGCAGGGGCTCGTTCGGGGCACGGGTGAAGATCGCGAGCGGCTGGCAGGGCTACAAGGGCCTTTTCTAGAAGCGACTGCCAGCCAGCGAGGAGGGTGCTGGTCCGTGGATGTCCGAAGGTTGGGGCACCACATGCACGCCAAACCCGGCCGGGCCGGGCGACCCTGCCCCGGGCGGCCGACCGGGTCGGTCCTCGCGGGGCTGCTCCTGCGGCCGCCCCTTTCGCGTCACAGCGGTCTGCCGCGAGAACGGTGATCGGCGGAGCCCGGCCCGGGCGGGGCGCAGGCCGGGCAGCCCGCCTTCCTCCGGACGGCACGTGAGCCTGGACATCGGCCCCACCGGCGTGTTCACCCTCACCGCCGGTCCTGACGGCGCGACGGACACCAGGGCCAAGCCCCAAGGTGGCGAACACCGTGGCCTGGCACCGCTTCGACCAGGGCAGCCACACCCAGGCCAGCCAAACCTGGGTGGCCGCCCTCCATAACGCCCACGCCGCCGACGACCACGACATGGGTGCCGGCCTCCTGGGCGACCTCGCCTACCAGGCCGCATGGCGGGGCGATCACACCACTGCGGCCAGCGTCCTCAACCACGCCCTGACCCGCGCCCGCATCCCCGCCACCCGCTGCCTTCTCCAACTGCGCCTCGCACGGACCCTCGCCGCGCGAGGCGGCCCCGGGGAACGGCGCTCCGTGCTGCGCGCCCTCGCAGCGGCCGAGAAACACCTCACTGACGCTGGCGCCGACCGGCCCGCCTGGTGCGCCTGGGTGTCTGCGGCCGACCTCGCCGTCGATTCCGGGCAGGCCCTCCTCGACCTCGGCGGCACCGCACGCGCCCGCCAGTGGCTGTGACGTTGTTCAACGGGCTCTGGCACAGATCTTGGGGAGCGGTCGCGGAGGGTCACCTGAAGCGTCCACGGAGACAAACCGTACGTTCAGGGGGCGGGGTTGCTCGTCGGCGGAGGCACCGCCACCGGCCAGCCCGGCTGCGGCAACCAACTCCGTTGTCAGAGACAGGATTTGTTCCATGGGCCGCCAGCGTCTCCGCAGGGCGGCATTCTGAAACGATCAGTTGGTTGACCACTGCCCGTGCCGAGTCGGGAGTGGCCGGACGCCCGAGATCGCGTAGAGACGAGACATACTGCGCCGCAGGTCTGTTGAACGGAACGTGAACGCCGCACGTCTGCCGTGTCAGGCACATCATGGCTCCCCCATCGCTCCGGCCTCTCAGGAGATCCTGTGCGATCCACTGTCCGAAGGGGACTTGCCTGTCTGGCGAGTCTGTCCTTCCTACTGACCCTCGCAGTGGCTGTACCCGCGAGAGCCGCCCCACGTTCCCTGACGGTCTCCACCGACAAAGGGCTGGTCGCGGGAGCCTCAGCAGACCAGGTCGACCGCTTCCTCGGCATCCCGTACGCGGCTCCGCCGTCGGTGCCGGACGCTGGCAGCCTCCGACACCCGCCGCTGCCCTCGTCGAGGTGGGGCGGCGCGGGATGGTCGGCGGCCAGGAGGACATGATCACGGACATCGCTCTCGACCTGACGGCACCGGCCGGCAAGTGAGGCAGTCGGTGCCTCGGTTGATGCCGCCCCGGTGACGAAGGAGACCCACGCATGAGGGACACGACGCATACGACCACCTTGCGGAAGGGATATGCGCCCAGCCGCTTCGGTCAGTTGCACTACGTGGAGTGCGGTGACGGCGAGCCCGTGCTGCTCCTCCACCAGACGCCCCGCTCCTGGACGGAGTACCTGGGTGTCCTCCCCCTGGTCGGAGAACGGTATCGGGCGATCGCCATGGACACGCTGGGCTATGGAGCATCCGCGAAGCCCACCGGGCCGCACACCATCGAGCGCTTCGCGGACGCCGCGGAGGAGCTGGTCGAGGCACTCGGCCTGGACCGTTTCCACCTGGTGGGGCACCACACGGGCGGGGTGATCGCCGTCGAGCTGGCAGCCCGCTTCCAGAACCGCGTGGCCACCTTGGTGCTGTCCGCGGCATCGTTCGTCGACGACGAGAAGCGCGCCGGCGCGGTCGCCCATGGACGCGTCGACCATGTCGACCCCGCGCCGGACGGCACGGGGCGGTACGCCGCTACGTCATGGAGCCCCGCCTGTCACAGATCACCGCACGCACGCTCGCGGTGTGCGCGCCCGACGACCACTATTCCCTCCCGTCCCTGGCCAAGTTCGCAGCAGCGCTCGGCTGCCCGACGAGGGCGCTGTCCGACGGGCACGTGGCGGCACCGCGGCAGGTGCCCCAGGAGTTCGCCGCGACCATCCTGGACTGGATCGGTCGCACGTGACCTCCGCGGCAGGCATCCTGATCCGGTCGGGGCCGGGACATGCCGTCGGCGAGGTAAGCCACACGGCCGGTTGGGACCGTCGGCGGGTGCTCGACGGCTCAGCCGCTCGACGTTGATCGCGAGTACGGTCGGACGTGCTGGACGTGCGCCTTCGCGAGGCCGTGCTCCGACGATCGGGTCACGCTGGTGTGCCCGACCGAGGCCGACGCCTCCTCTGCCCGGACGTGGCGCCGGACGGGCGTCCGCGCGCTCAGCGGTTGATCGGGCGATGGGGTGCGGGCACGGAAGGCCAAGCGGGTGGTCCCCGCGCCTGCGGCAGTGAGCTCCACCCGGTGGCCAATTGCGGGGGTACGACCAGTGGACCAGGACGCCCACGGACGGCCTCCACAGTCTTGCTCGACGGTCCGGTACGTCCTCAGACTCAGCCCGGCGGCGGTGCACCGCAGGAGCCGCCCGCCTGCGGTGATCCGGCCCGGGGGCTGGGCTGCCCTGCCGGATGACGAGGCCCTAGTGAAAATTAGCCCATTCAGGAGCATTTTTACTGTTTCGTTGATCCGGTGAGGGTTATTCGGCGGGGAGAAGGCGGGAAGCCCCGCAGCCCTGGACCGTAAGGATGCCGCCCCACCAGCAGACCGACCACAGGACTCCGGCCCTCTGGCAGCGGCGCTCAACACAGCACCTGATGCTCTCTTCCGGAAGTGATCGCAGTGACGTCACCCAGCTACGGGCCCACCGGGTCGACCCGATCGGGCGGACCGACCGGGCCGACCATGGAGACCCACCCCGACATCGTCGAGATGCGCCAGCGCCATGCGCTGGCCGAACGTGCCGCGACGACCCCGAGGGCGCAAGCCATCGAGGCACTGGCCCTGCTCACGGGCCTCTACCTCGCGGCCTCCCCGTGGATCGCGGGATTCAACGGCGGCGGCTTCTCCCGGCTCGCCATCAACAACCTGATCGTGGGAATCGGCTACGCGCTGCTGATGAGCGGCGGATTCGGGCGCGCCTACGACCGGGCACACAGCATGGCCTGGGCGGCCTGCGCCCTGGGCGCGTGGACGGTCATCGCCCCATGGGTGGTGTCAGGCAACGTCGACACCACACGCACCATCACCAACAACGTGATCACTGGCCTGATCGCCCTGCTCCTCGCCCTTGCCGCCAGCGCGGCAGCCCGCTCAGCCGACGCACGCGGTACCGAGGGGGCCTACGGCGGAACCGACCGCTGAGCGGACGCCGATCCGGCAACGGGAGATCCCGGACCGTCACCCTCTGTCGCGCGCCGTCGTCTGTGCGCTCTCACTCCCGCCTGTAAGGACTCCCGCGGGCGCCCAGGTCGCCACCTGGGCGCCCGCCCGCGTCGTGCCCGCCCGGTGCGGGCGGCACGGCCGGCCGGGGAGGCGAGCGAGCGCCTCCGCAGTCGTCATCGGGGCGAGGACCACCCCGTGGAAGCCACGTGCAGGGCCATCCGGCCTAACACCGCGCCAGCCTCGGGTCATGACGTACCGGCAGGACTACCTTGCGGCTGGTCAGGCGCAACCTGTACAAGCGGAGCGAGGGAACCGATGGCGACACAGGCGGAACCGGTATCTCCGGTACCGGCGGCGGAGCCGCACAGCACGGGGGAGGTGATCGTCTCCTGGCTGACCACGACGGACCACAAGAAGATCGGGCACCTCTACCTGATCACGTCGTTCGCGTTCTTCCTGATCGCCGGGGCACTGGCGATGGCGATCCGGGCCGAGCTGGCCCGCCCGGGGATGCAGATGCTCTCCACCGAGCAGTACAACCAGGCGTTCACCATGCACGGCACCATCATGTTGCTGCTGTTCGCCACCCCGACGTTCGCGGGCTTCGCCAACGCCATCATGCCCTTGCAGATCGGCTCCCCCGACGTCGCCTTCCCGCGGCTGAACATGTTCTCCTACTGGCTGTTCCTGTTCGGCGGGCTGATCGTGCTCGCCAGCTTCCTCACCCCGCAGGGCGCCGCGGACTTCGGCTGGACGGCGTACACCCCGCTCAGCGGTGGCGAGCGCACCGCCTACCTGGGCGGGGACCTGTGGATCATGGGGTTGTCGCTGGCCGGGTTCGGCACCATCCTCGGCTCGGTCAACTTCATCACCACCATCATCTGTATGCGCGCCCCCGGCATGACCATGTTCCGGATGCCCATCTTCACCTGGAACGTCCTGCTGACCTCGGTGCTGGTGCTGCTCGCCTTCCCCGTCCTGGCCGCCGCCCTGTTCGCGCTGGAGGCGGACCGCAAGTTCGGCGCGCACATCTACGACCCGTCCAACGGCGGGGCGATCCTCTGGCAGCACCTGTTCTGGTTCTTCGGCCATCCGGAGGTCTACATCCTGGCCCTGCCGTTCTTCGGCGTGATCAGTGAGGTCATCCCGGTCTTCTCCCGCAAACCGATCTTCGGCTACACCGGCCTGGTGGCCGCCACGATCGCCATCACGGGGCTGTCCGTGACAGTGTGGGCGCACCACATGTTCGCCACCCAGGCCGTGTTGCTGCCGTTCTTCTCCTTCATGAGCTTCCTCATCGCGGTGCCGACCGGCGTGAAGTTCTTCAACTGGATCGGCACGATGTGGAAGGGCTCCCTGTCGTTCGAGCCGCCGATGCTCTGGGCGGCCGGGTTCCTCGTCACCTTCCTCTTCGGGGGTCTGACCGGCGTCATCCTCGCCTCACCCCCGATGGACTTCCACGTCACCGACTCCTACTTCGTCGTCGCCCACTTCCACTACGTCCTGTTCGGCACGATCGTCTTCGCGATGTTCGCCGGGTTCAGCTTCTGGTGGCCGAAGATGACCGGGACCATGCTCGACACCCGCCTGGAGAAGATCCACTTCTGGACGCTGTTCGTCGGCTTCCACGCGACGTTCCTGGTGCAGCACTGGCTCGGCGCCGAGGGGATGCCCCGCCGGTACGCCGACTACCTCGCCGCCGACGGATTCACGGCGCTCAACACGATCTCCTCCATCGGCGCCTTTCTCCTGGGCTTGTCCACCCTTCCCTTCCTCTACAACGTGTGGAAGACCGCCAAGCGCGGCGAACGGGTCACAGTCGACGACCCCTGGGGATACGGCCGTTCCCTGGAGTGGGCCACGTCCTGCCCGCCGCCCCGGCACAACTTCGTCACCCTGCCCAAGATCCGCTCGGAGTCCCCGGCCTTCGACCTGCACCACCTGGAGGTGGCGCAGGTCGACTACCGCGCGGACACCGGCAAGCGCGACGCGGTCGACGCGCCGGGCCACGCGGACGGGCCGCGATGAGACGCAAGGCGCCCACCGAGGCACCCCAGACGCCGGGCAACGCCCTGGTCCGGGAGACGGAGGGCTACCTGCGTGCCCGCTCCCACCACGAGCAGGCGGTCCGCGAGGCCGAGGAACTGTGCGCCCGCCTGTCCTGGCTCACCACCACCCAGGCCCAGGACCTGACCGAGCACTACGTCCGCCAGCGGGTCGACCTCACGCGGCGGATGCTACGCCGCACAGTGCAACGGGCCGCCGAGATACAGCGCGAGTACGAGGCCCGCTACGCCACGCTGCGGCGGTCGCTGCTCCGCCGCCACGCCGCCTGCGCCTGTGTCGTCCTGGCCTGCGCCACGGGGGCCAGCGCCCTGGCAGGCTGCCTCCTCCGCTGATGCCTGGGCAGGCACGACATAGCGCCTGGTGCTCACGCGGAGCCGCCTCATCCGGCATCGAAGAGATCGAAGAGACCGACGTCGGCCTTCCTGCGGCGGCCCCATCAGCTGAGGCGGGGCTCATGGTCGGGGGTTGATCCGATGCCATGGTGGGCGTGCGTCGCCTCCGCGGTGCCCGGCCACGGAGCCGCAGCGTCGGCACACCCGCTGCACACGGTCGGCCGCGCCGCCGGATTCCGGGACGGCGTCGGGCCAGCTGACATGCGGGAAGCGAACGAGTTGCGAGCGGCTCAGAGACAGCCCGCACATGGTCTCGTTCCGGCCCGGCTCCCAGGCGTGGACCTCGCCGGCGGGCAGCCTACGTCGGCCGTCCTCCTCGTCGGTCCACTGTCCGGAGGCAGCAACGGCGTACCGCTTACCGCGCTTCATGGGTCTGATCATGCCGCGGGGCGGTGTTCTCGGTCACCTCGGCACTGTCCTTCCCTCGGGTTCCGCCCCGATCCGGTCGGGCCGTAGCGTGAGGTCGGGCGGCCCGCACCCCGCGAGTGCCACCAAAGCCGCTGCCTCACACGCCACGGGCGCAGACCGCGCCGGTGGTGGGGCGGGTCCGGTGACCTGACTGGCGGCGCCAACGCTCCCCAACGGTCGACCGAACAGCCATGACGCGCACGTGAGGGAGCGGGTGTGAGGGCTTTCACCTGCGGCGAGTAACTCCGTGCGGCTTGAGCCGGACCTTTGTCCGCACGTACCCACTGGGGGCACGCGGACCCCTCAGCGGCGGTCGGCGTCGACCTGGCCGGGACGCTGCCGGTCGGCCACCGACGCGTCAGGCACCCTCGCACGTCCGCCGTCGTCTCCGGTGTCGCTCTGAATCAGGCATACGGCAGTCGGTGAGGCGGGGCGGCAGCCTCACGTCCGACGACCGCGCAGTGCGGAGGTTCGCCCGGTGCGCCCGGTTCCGGTCGTGCCACGGTTCATCGACGTTGTCATCTCACCTGACCCGGTAGAGGGAACCCCCGCGCCGCTTGGGCGCAAGCGGTGGCTGAGAAGCGGCGGTGGCGGTGAGACTCGCAGGTGGACCTGTGCTCGTAGTCCGCGGCGGGGTACCCGCCGGCGCACGAGTCGCCCTGCCCCAGGAGGCACCCCCCATGACTTTCAATCCGCTTGAGCAGCGGGGCATCCCGCTGGACCGGCAACTGCGCAGTTGGCGAGAGCTGAACGTGCAGCCGATCGACCCCGACCGCTGCGACCCCTACACCCGGTGCCGGATCATCACGATGAACGGGATCGAGGTGGAGGCGATCCTCTTCAGCCACCAGCTCGCTCGCCATACGGCCGACCCGGAGATCAAGCGGCAGCTGGCACGGACCCGGTACATCGAGGCACAGCAGCAGAAGGTGGTGAACTGGCTGCTGCCGGGTGTCTCGTCGGTGCTGGAGACGACGATCGCCTATGAGCAGGTCGCGGTCGATCTGACGGCGTGGGTGGCGCGGATGGAGCCGGATCCGTATCTGAGGCAGGCGTACCAGTTCGGTGTCCTGGAGGACTTCGACCACCTGTACCGGTACGCCAACCTCTACGAGATGATCGAGCACCGCAAGGCGGAGTCGATCGTCGACAACCTCACCGAGGTCATGCCGGGCAGGCCCACCCGGTACCACCACCGGGATCCGGTCGACAACGTCCGCGACCCCTACGACAAGGACACCACGAACCCCCTGTCGAAGCTGCACGCGCTGACGATCATGTCGGCGGAGCAGCAGACCATGAACTTCTACATGAACACCGGCCCCACCTACATGGAGCCGATCGCCCGCCAGCTCTACCAGGAGATCGGGCTGATCGAGGAGGAGCACGTCACGCACTACGAGTCCCTCGTCGACCCGGGCGAGACGTGGTGGGAGCAACTGGTCAACCACGAGTACAACGAGTGCTACCTGTACTACTCCTTCATGGAGCAGGAGAGCGACCCGAAGGTGAAGGCGATCTGGGAGCTCCACCTGAACATGGAGCTGGAGCACCTGCACACCGCCTGCGACCTGATGCGCCGCCACGACGGACGCGAGCCGCAGGAGGTGCTGGCGCCGGAGCTGCCCAACGTGCTCACGTTCGAGCCGAACAAACAGTACCTGCGCGAACTGCTCGACACGCAGATGGACCTCACGACCCTCGGCGCGGGCTACGTCCGCGAGGCGCACGAACGGTTCGAGAAGATGCAGGAGCAGATCCACGGCGGCGAGGCCCGCCGAGCGACCGGGTGATGACCGAGCACGACGACATGTTCGGCCGCGAGTACCGCGTCCAGACCGAGGGCGAGCACCCCGACCCCACCCAGCGCGAGAAGTGAGGACGCCGCACATGTCCGAACTGCGAACACCTCAGGCCGGTGACGACCAGGCAGCCGACATCGACGTAGTGGCTCTGCTGATGCGTCAGCACGGCGACATCCGCAACCTCTTCGACGAGGTCGAGCAGAGTCTGGGCGAGGAACGACGGGACGCTTTCCGTCGCCTGGTACGCCTGCTGGCCGTGCACGAGACCGCCGAAGAGGAGGTCGTCCACCCCTTCGTCCGCAGGGCGGTCGAAGGGGGCGAGCAGGTCGTCGAAGACCGCCTGGCGGAGGAGAAGTCGGCGAAGGAAACGCTGGCGGTACTGGACGACATGGACACCGACGACCCCGAGTTCATGCCCCGGCTGATGCAGTTGCGCACCGAGGTGCAGGAGCACGCGCGGGCGGAGGAACGCTACGAGTTCGCCCACATCCGCCGCAGCACCGACGTGACCAACCTCGCCGCCATGGCCAAGGCCGTCAAAGCCGCCGAGGCGATGGCTCCCACCCGGCCGCACCCCGGTGTCGAATCGGCCACTGCCAACGTGGCCCTCGGCCCGGTGGCCGCACTCATGGACCGTACGAAGGACGCCGTCCGCAAGGCCATGGGAAAGAGCGGAAAGAGCTGACATACCCGTGAGTCGTCAGGTCGGCGGACCACAAGATCGCCCGCGGGGACCAGTCTCCGCGGGACCCGGCCGGACCAGGTGAGTCTCCGGGCCACCACCGAGCGATCGAAGCGGGAGCGTCCGGGCGGAACGTCGGACTCGGCGTCGGAGGCAGCGGCGGTGGCCACCGACGCAGACCAGCAGGACCGCCGCACGGGAGGCGCCGGGATACGGGTCCGGTGCCGCCGTCGACAACCAGCTGTCGATCGGCACCGCACCATCAGCGGATGCGCCAGCGCCCGCCCCCTTGCGGATCTCGTAGATCACCACAACCAGCCCCGGGCTCACGCTCCAGGTGGTCCCGCAGTCGCAGCACCCGGCTGCCGCATCCGGGGCGGCATGGCATCGTGCGCACAGCGGACAGGGCTCCCACCCGCGCAGACGGGACAGGGGCCGCCTGCGTGGGCCGCGGTCAGCCGCCCGGCCAGATCACCGCGCGCACGCAGCCGTCCGTCTTCTCCTTGAACATGTCGTATGCCCGCGGCGCCTCGTCCAGGGCACCGTATGAGTCGCCAGGTGGGCCGTGCTCAGCTCTCCGGCCGCCAGCCGGTCCAGCAGCATCGGGATGTAGCGCTGGCCGTGCTGCTGGGCGCCCCGCACGGTCAGGCCCTTGTTGATCACCGCGCCGAGGGGGAACTTGTCGACGGCGCCGGCGAAGACTCCGAGGACGAACACCGTGCCGCCCTTGCGGCAGGCGTGAATGGCCTGCCGTACGGCGGTGGGCCGGTCCGTCTGGAGCCGGAGCTGCTGCTTGGCCGGGTCGTAGAGGTGGACGGGGCGGTCGCTGTGGGCTTCCATGCCGACCGCCTCGACGCACACGTCGGGGCCGCGGCCTCCGGTGCGTTCGCGCAGTTCCGCGCCGACGTCGATGACGGTGTAGTCGATGACCTCGCTGCCCATGTGCCGCTCGGTCATCTCCAGGCGTTCGGGAATCCGGTCGATGGAGATCACGCGTTCCGCGCCCAGCAGGATGGCAGCGCGCGCCGCCATCTGGCCGACCGCCCCGCAGCCCCATACGGCGACGACGTCGCCGGGTTTCACCCCTGCCAGGTCGGCGCCCATCCATCCGGTGAGCACCGAGTAGGCGGGCATGTACCCGGGGGCATCGGGGTCCATGTCATCGAGTCGGCTCGGCTTTCTCCTTCGCGGCCCGCTCTCCTCAAGACGGTCGTCGACCACCTGCTCACCGTCCCGCAGCAGACGGCGGGCTGCCGGGTGAACCACTTCCTCCTCGGCGGTCTCGTGGACGGTCAGCAGGCGGACGAGTCCGCGGAATGTCTCCGCCCGGTCGTCGGCGGTGGCGTTCTCGACCCCGGCGAAGAGATCACGGATGTGGTGGTGCTGCTTCAGCAGTGCCACGACGTCGTCGTTCTCGCCGGTGTCGTCGAGGTGGGGCATGGCGTCGGTCAGGGGAGTCTCCTTGGGGTGCGATTCCGCAGCGGCGTCGGCCCGCAGCCAGAGATTCCCTGGGCTTGGTCCAGGTTCTCCGTGGTGACGGGCGGCCGCGACCGCGCGGGGTCGAACGGCGCGGGTGACAGCCCCGGCGGGCAGCCGCCCTCCACCTCGCACGGCTGCCCGGCGTCGTGGCCGGTCGTGGGGGTACCCGGGGCGGGTCAGGGGCGCCGGGCCGTGAAGGTGGTGTCGCGATGAGCGGGCGAGACCGGATCACCGAGCTGCGCCGCGTCGCCCGGGAACGGTTCGGGTGGAGCGACCTGGCCGCCGAGCAGACGGAGGCGATGGAGGCGTTGCTCGACGGCCGCGACGTGCTGGTCGTCATGCCCACCGGTTCCGGCAAGTCGGCGATCTATCAGGTGCCGACGGTCGTGCTCGGTGGTCCCGCGGTCGTGGTGTCGCCGCTGATCGCCCTCCAGCGCGACCAGGTCGCCGGCCTGCGGGACAGCGCGGCGCCGGACGCCGTGGCCGTGAACTCGGCACAGCCCCGGTCGGCCACCGAGAGGGGCTGGCGGGCGATCCGGGACGGAGGTGCCGAGTACCTGTTCCTGTCCCCCGAGCAGCTGGCCAAGGACAGTGTCGTGGAACAGCTGCGGGAACTGGGTCCTTCGCTGTTCGTCGTGGACGAGGCCCACTGCGTCTCGGCCTGGGGACACGACTTCCGTCCCGACTACCTGAACCTTGGCGAGGCCGCCGAACGGCTGGGCCGCCCGCCGGTCCTCGCTCTGACGGCGACGGCCGCGACCCCGGTCCGCGCGGACATCGTCGAGCACCTGCACATGCGCGAGGCTCACGTCGTGACGGCTGGGACCGACCGGCCGACCATCCATCTGGCGGTGCGCACCTTCACCGACGACCCCGCCAAACGTGAGGCCGTCGCTCGCTGGACGGCCCGAGCGGGCGCCCCGGGCATCCTGTACACCGCCACCCGCAAGGACGCCGAGACGTACGCGGGGCGACTGCGGCAGGACGGAGTGGACGCGGAGGCGTACCACGCGGGCATGAAGGCGGCCGACCGCCGCCGCATTCACGACGGCTTCATGGCCGACGCTCCCGCCGTGGTGGTGGCCACCTCAGCTTTCGGGATGGGCATCGACAAGCCGGACGTACGGTTCGTCGCCCACGCGTCCGTCCCGGAGTCGCTGGACTCCTACTACCAGGAGATCGGACGCGCCGGCCGGGACGGGGAGCCCGCCCGCGCGGTGCTGTTCTACCGCCCCGAGGACCTGGGACTGCAGAAGTTCCTCACCGCCCGGGCCCTGGACCACGACGCACTGCGCCGGATCATGACCACGCTGCTCGGCCAGAACGCCCCGCAGAGCCGTAGCCGCACGGCGCAGCTGTGCGGCCTGTCGCGCCGGAAGACCAGCGATCTGCTGAACCTGCTCGAAGAGGCGGAAGCGGTGACCGTCGAGGGCGGGCGCCGTGCGGTCCGGGCGCTGCCCGGCCGCACGGCGGACGAGGCCGCCGAAGGAGCGGCAAGGGTGTTCGAGCGGCGGCGCCGCGTCGACCGGTCGCGCATCGAGATGATGCGCGGCTACGCCGAGACGCCCACCTGCCGCCGCCAGTACCTTCTGGGCTACTTCGGCGAGCAGCTCGACGCACCGTGCGGGCGGTGTGACGTGTGCGACCGCGAGGACGAGCACTCCGCCACCGGGGCCGGGCACCGCGACGCCGCTCCCCCGCCCGGGAACGGCGGTCCCTACGCGGCGAACGACCGCGTGTGCCACGCGGAGTGGGGTGCGGGCACCGTGATGCGCACGGAGGAGGACCGCCTTGTCGTGCTGTTCGAGCAGGTCGGTTACAAGACGCTGTCCCTGGCAGCAGTACGGGAAGGCGACGTCCTGACCGGGCCGAGCAGCGGGTGAAAGCACCGCGAACGGTGGGCCGCGGCCGCGTCGGGGGTTCCCGCCACCGGACACTGTCGGCAGCCGCTCGGGCGGACAGGCGTCGCGGCCGGTCTGCGCAGAGGAGGAATCCATGCCCGAGACGATCAGAGAGCAGTCGGTTGCGCAACTGGGCGGCCCGAGCAGCGTGCTGGCCCGGCAACGCCGTGATCATGCCGAGATGGACAGGTTGATGGACCGCTATCGGACCCTGGCGTACGGCGAGGACCGCGAACGGATCCTGCGGGAGGCCGTCCAGCTGGTCTTCAGCCATGCCTTCGCCGAGGAGACCGTGCTGTGGCCCGCCGTCCGGCGCTCGGTCGAGGACGGTCAGGAGTTGACCTCGCGGGTCGAGGAGGAACACCAGCAGATCAACGACCTTGTCGCCGCCATCGAACGCCTGAGTCCGGGTTCTCCTGAGCGTGAGGAGAAGGTACGGCGGGTCTTCGCGCTGATGCGGCAGGACATCCGCGACGAGGAGGACCTCGTACTGCCCCGGCTGCAGGAAGCGCTGCCCGCCGCGCGGCTGCGCCGGCTCGGCACGGCGTGGGACACGGTGCGCCGCAGCGCGCCCACCCACCCCCACCCCGTCGTCCCGCGGCGCCCGCCCGCGAACGCGGCCCTGGGTGTGCCGCTCGGTCTCTACGACCGGATGCGCGATGCCTTCGGACTGAGCACGCCCATGGCCCCCGCCAAGAAGGTCCTCACCGCGCTCGCCGGGGTTCTCGCGCTGGCCGCGGCCGTCGCGAGGTGCCGCACACGACGGTGAACCAACCGTCGTGTGCGGCGCTGGGTGCCGAGGGCACCCCGGGCACGCCATCGACGTCGCACGCGTCTCTGATCGGAACGCATCATGCCCCAGACGTCCCGGCCGGACGACTGGCCGTCCGCGTGCCCAAGTCGACCCGTGTCCTCGCGCCGTCGGCCGAGTGACCGCCGCGATGCCGGTTGGCGCGGGACGTGTTCTCCTCTCCTCTGAGGGCCGGTGCACCTGTGCTTGGCCCTGTCCTGGCGGGTACCCGGCGCGGGCATCCCCAGCCGACGTCGTCGTCCAGCGGGAAGGGAGAGCCATGAGCGACTCCGTCCGGTCCGACACGGCACGGGGCACCGGCTCCGCCACTCGCGAATCCATGGCCGTCTGCGCGCTGATCGGGGCGGCGGTCATGGCCTCGGTCGACGAGATCGTCTTCCACCAGATCCTGGGGTGGCACCACTTCTACGATCGTTCCACCTCCGGCGTGGGCCTGCTGTCCGACGGACTGCTGCACACCGCCGAACTGCTGGCTCTGGTAGCGGGGTTCTTCCTCTACGCCGATCTGCGCCGCCGCAGGGTCCTGGCGTCGGCCCACGCGTGGTCGGGCTTCTTCCTCGGGCTGGGCATCTTCCAGCTGTTCGACGGAATCGTGGATCACAAACTGCTGCGCCTGCACCAGATCCGCTACGGGGTGGACGTCACCCCGTACGACTGGGCGTGGAACATCGCCGGCCTGGTCCTGCTGCTCATCGGCGTGGTCCTGGCCCTGCGCGCGGCCCGCCGCAGCGGGGCCGGGACGGCGTCGTGACACTCGCGCACCTCCACCCGGCCCGGCCACCGGACCCGGGGCGGGCCAGCTGCTCACCGCCGTGACCGCCCTGCTGGTGGCGGTGGCGTATCCGCTGGCCGCGGGGCACCTGCGGCGCCGCGGGGATGCCTGGCCCCGGTGGCGGGACGTGTCGTTCACCGCCGGGGGCGTCGGTACGGCCTGGGCGTCGGGGGGAGCTGTGCCGGGGGGACCGTTCACCGGGCACATGATCCAGCACCTCGTCGTCGGCATGGCCGCCCCACTGCTGTTCGTCGCGGCCCGTCCCCTCACCCTCGCCCTGCGAGCCCTCAGGCCCGGCCGGGCACGACGAAGCCTGCTGTTCCTCGCGCGATCCCGTCCCCTCGGCTGGCTCGTCCTCCCACCGGTGGCGGCCCTGTTGCACGTCGGCGGCCTCTGGCTGCTGTATCGGACGGAGCTGTTCGCGACCGCGCGGCACCGGCCGCTGCTTCATGGCGTGGTGCACGCACACATGCTGGCGGCAGGGCTCGTGTTCACCTTCGCCGTGTGCCAACTCGATCCGGTGCGCCGTCGCTGGAGTGTCGCCGTACGCGGTGCCACCTTGCTGGCCGCCGGCGCGGCGCACGCGGTGCTGGCCAAGACCCTGTATGCGTTTCCGCCGCCCGGCACCGACTTCACTCCGGCCGACCTACACAGCGGGGTCCAGTGGATGTACTACGGCGGCGACGTGGTGGACGCCGCCTTGGCGGTGGTGCTGGGGGCGGGCTGGTACACGGCCGTCGGACGTGCCCGCGCCCGTCGCACCCGACGTGGAACTGCCCCGACCGGCTCCGAACAGAGGTCGACCGGTGCAGCCGGGGCATTCGGTGGCCGTCCGCAGGGCGGCGGTACGGCGACATCCGCGATCTGTGCGACGAGGTGGAGAAGACCACCGGGGTTCGACAGGGCAGCCGGGACGACGGCGGTGGGCAGCGGCTGGAGATCCTGAACGGAAGTGCCGGAGTGTGGCGCTGCCGCGCGATCTCCATCTGCACGGACGTATTCCGCGGGGCGTCGCCGTCACCAAGGCGATCCACGAAGTGGAGCGGCACTGATCACACGCCGCATCTGACCGAGCCGGTCGTTCACCGTCGGCCGCTCCTGACCTTTCCCGTACTCCGCGCTGGGGACGAACGCAGCCAGGCCGCGATCCATCCGGTCTGCATCGCGGCGTCGAGGAGGTACGTCGGCCGGATCCGCCCCTTGGGTACGTAGACCAGGTCGACGGCCAGCAGGGTCAGGGCGGTGCCCAGCCCGATGCGGCGGGCGTGGGCCGGGCCCTGCGTGTCCGCGGCCGCCGCGAGTTGGGCGGCGCCGACGGAGGCGAGCAGTCCGCCCGTCGTCCTCTGCAGCCACACGTCGGTCTTCGGGCCGAAGACCCACTCGAAGCTGCGCAGGTGCAGCAGGGGCCACAGTCCGCCCACGATGTTGAAGGCACCGTGCGCGACCGCGAGCGTGTGGGCGGGCTTCCGCACTCCGGTTGTGTCCAAGGGACATCCCTTTGTAGGTTCCGACCGGGTACCCCTGTCCAGGCGCCCTCACTCCGGGCCGAGTTCGACCGTCGTCGTGACCCGGGTGACGGAGGGGTTCCTCGGCGCCGAACCGAACCCGAAGCGCACGGGCGGCTCGACCGGTGCCATCGGCCCGAGGTGCGCGCCTCCGTAGGCGGCCGAGACGGCACGGATCGGCAGCAGGTCCCGGGCGCCGTACCACTCCCGGCGGCCCCGGCCGGCGCTGCCACGGGTGCGCACGCCGGGCAGCAGCAGGCGGGCGGGCCGGTCCGTGAGCGCGCTCCATGCCGGACGGCGGGCGAGTGGGCCGGGCACGGTCCGCAGCGCGAGGCCCAGCAGCCCTCGCCGACCGGTGGTGAAACGCAGGTCGAGTGGCCCGGCGGTGACGGTCCAGGCGTCGTTCGTGACGCTCACCTCGACCGGCACGACACAGACCGTGTCGAAGACGTAGGTGGCGCTGATGAAGTCCACTGTGTCGCGCGTGGGGGCCAGCAGCAGCCTGTCACCGTCGGCTCGCTCCAGCATCACGTCGCTGAACGCTCCGAAGGGCGACGCCTGCCAGTGTCCGAGCACGATCCGCGTGCCGGAGGAGGTGCCCATGCCCGCGATCCAGCCGTCGAAGCGCACGCGCGGGCGTCGGGTGACGGCGCCGGGATGCCGGCGAGGGGTGTCAGGAAGGCTGGGAGACGCGCTGCGGGGCGCACGGCCTGGAGGGCCCGAGCCGCACATGCCTGACTCCTTCCGAGAAGTGCACCAGGGGCTCACCGAGGGGGGCTTCCTCAAGGCCCGCCGCGGCGGTCAGTGTCTCCTCCAGTACCTCGACGCCCGCGTCGGCCAGCGGCCACGGCTCGTGCTCGACGGGCGTCTCCCAGAACATGCCGAGCCTGCGGGTGTACGCCCGCCAGCGCGAGGTCAGCCACACGTCCCGCTCCGTCGGATCGATCGGGTCGCCAGGCCGGACGACCAGACGGTAGGAGGCGGCACCGAGCCATCGGGAACCGGAGTACGAGACGGTGTCCCCGTCCTGGGACACGCGGAGGGTGCCCGGGTTGTACGGTGCGCCGATGGCGCGGGCCGTCACCATCGGGGGGAAGGCGACCTCGATGGACAGGAACCAGAGCCCGTCCCGGCCGTCGCGGTGCCGTACGTACGTGCGCAGGTTGGTCTCCGCGAACGTGGGCAGGCCGGGCAGCGAGGCGGGAACGCCGGGTGGTCGCACGTCCGCCATGACAAAGGGGGTGAGCCCCACCCAGGCGGCCCCCTCGTACTCGTCCACGACCAGTCCCCCGGGCAGGAGTGCCTGGACCGCGTCAGGCCGGAACGGCCAGTGGACGAACGTCTGCGTCAACCAACCCGCCCGCAGCGCTGGCAGGCGCACCCGCTGCTCCGCTCCGTATGCCGCCACCGGTGTCGGGTCCCCGTCGCACGAGCGAAGGAAACCCGCGGGCCCCGGCAGGGTCGGCGGAACGACGCGGGCCTGTGATGGAAGAGGCCAGGACGCCGGGCGTGCGGCCGAAACACCTCGCCCGCAGGGCAGGTGGTAGGTCTGCCGCAGGAACGCGGCCGTGTCCCGCAGGGCCTGGGTGCGGCCCGCCTTGTGGCGCGCCGGTGTCGGCGCACCGGCTTTCGGCCTCCGCCCACTGGCCGAGCTGCGGGGCGATGTCGAGGTGGTCGCGGTACAGCGTGCCGTGTTCGCCGTCGAGGGCCGCTCGTGTGCGCTCCTCCGTCCCAGTCGCCCAGCTCGCCCGTACGAGATCCAGCAGTTCCTCATCAGGCCGCCGCACGGTCTTCTCCTTCGTTCCCCTCAGGCCGAGAACAAGCAGCCCAGTCGTCCTCACAGGTACCCGTCATCGGATCCCGGTCGCGTCTGACGGCCGACTTCCAGACGACGGCGACCTTCTGGTCGAGGAACAGGAAGTAGCGTCGCTCTTCCTCGCGGTCTGCCCCCGCGCGTCGCTGAGGGCCGGGTGCGCACGCTTCAGCCAGCGCGGCCTCCCTCAGCCTCGGACCCACTCCGGGACCCGGGGGCCGTTGCCGGGGGTCAGCCGGCCTGGTCGACTGTTTGCGGTATGCGCAGGTGGAAACCCGGCTGAGCATGAGCACGACGCCACGCCGTCGGATGCGGCAGAACCGGGTTCTGTGGCTACTGGACCGCCTGGAGCGTGCCCCCGGGGCCGATGCGGTGATCGACGCGCTCGGCCGGGGTGTGCACGGCCTGCCGCTCGGTCGCGGCCGGGACGCGCTGCACGGAAGGTGGCTGGGCCACCCCGTGCATCCGCTGATGGTGCAGGTGCCGATCGGCGGCTGGCTCTCCGCGGCCCTGCTCGATCTACGGCCCGGCCGCTCCCGTGAAGCGGAAGTGCTCGTCGGTGTCGGCCTGACCGCCGCCGCCCCCGCCGCCCTGGCAGGCTGGGTCGACTGGGCGGAACTGCACCGCCAGCAACAACGCGTGGGCCTGGCGCACGCCCTGAGCAACCTGACAGCCGTCGCGCTGTACGCCACCTCGCTCACCTGCCGCCTCAAGGGACGCCACGTGGCCGGCCGTGCCTACGGCCTGCTGGGACTGACGGCGGTCGGAGTCGGCGGTATGCTCGGCGGCCACCTCGCCTACCGTCAGGCGTCCGGCGCCAACCACGCCGAAGAGGTGCCGCACGTGGTCACGGAGGGCTGGCACCAGATCGGCACCGTGGACGAGTTCCCGGTCGGCCGACCCGTGCGGCGCAGCGTGGACGACGTACCGGTCCTGGTCGTGCGCGAAACCGGCGGCACCGTCCACGCCCTGGCCGACCGGTGCAGCCACCTCGCCGGACCACTGTCCGAGGGCACGGTCGCCGACGGATGCGTCCAGTGCCCCTGGCACGGAAGCGTCTTCCGCCTCTCCGACGGCTGGAACGTACGCGGCCCCGCCACCGCTCCCCAGCCCGCCTTCGACACTCGGACCACCGACGGCCACGTCGAGATACGCCTGCGCCAGGACGACCGGGCGGAGCACGCGGACAGCAGCCGGGAGACAGAGCGGGCACGGGGCGCCGCGGAGGAGGGTGTGGCCCATGGATCCCCTGGCCACCACGCCCGACGACAGGGCTGAGACGACAGATGACGCGATGGCTGACAAGACGGCTCACAACCGCCTCGCACCACGTCTGCGCGAGCTTGCCCGGCGCACCGGACGACGGTACTCCGCAGGGCATGACCGGCCGCTGGGCGCCTATCTCGCGTCCATGACGGGATTCGGGGCGTAGACGGCGGCCTGGGCCGCGGCGGTACGACTGCGCGGGTGCCCCCTGCCCGATCGGCCCCAGCCCTGGGACGTGGCCCTGACCTCGGTCGCCACCTTCCGGCTCAGCAGGCTCCTGAGCAAGGCGTCCGTCACCAGTCCGCTGCGCGCGCCCTACACACGGTACGCAGGCCCGCAGGGCCCCGCCGAGCTGCGCGAGGAGGTGGAGCCGGAAGGCGGCGGGGACACCGTCGGCGAGCCGGTGACCTGCCCCTTCTGCACGAGCGTCTGGGTGGTGTCCACCCTGACCGCTGGCCAGTTGCTGTGGCCGAGGGCAACCCGGACCGCCATGGGCGCGTTCGCGGCACTGGCCGGCTCGGACGCGCTGCAACTGGCGTACGGCGCGCTGGTGAGCCTGGACCGCCGGGGACGACTGATCCGGGCCGCGGAGAGCCGGAGTGCAACGGTGCCCACGCCAGCCGCTGCACTGCCTCCAACCTCTGTGCACAGACGCCCCGCCGGACCGCACCAGAAGGGCTCCTCGTCGCACGCCGCTGTCACACGGCTATCACCGACTGCGTCGACTGCCCCCGACCAGAACGCCCTGACCTGGCGGTACACGCCCACCTTGGACTGGCCTGGACGCCCACGGACGGTCTCTACAACGTGTGCCATGTGGTGCCGAGTGAGGGACCCAGGATCAGGACAGGTGCGTCTTCTGGCCCGTCAAAGCGGTACTGCAGTGTGTTCGGTGGTGTCTCCCATGTGGTCCGACTTCGCCGACGAGCGAACGGTAAGGGCCCGGCGTCCCGAAGCCGGGATGCCGGGCCCTTACGGAGCCGCGCGAATCAGGCGGGGCGGATGTTCTCGGCCTGCGGGCCCTTCTGGCCCTGCGTGACGTCGAACTCGACCTTCTGGCCCTCATGCAGCTCGCGGTAGCCCTGGCTGGCGATGTTGGAGTAGTGGGCGAAGACGTCGGGGCCGCCGCCCTCCTGCTCGATGAAGCCGAAGCCCTTCTCGCTGTTGAACCACTTCACTGTGCCCGTAGCCATGACTGTCTCCTTCGAGGGAAAACCGGGCGCGCACCCTGCGCGACCGGGAGGTGATCGCCCTGGTCCGGAGAGGCGCCGCACAGCAAGAACGCCCGTGAGGCGATCACGGGCGAACGGAACTTCGGAACCACGACTGCTGATCACAACGCTATAACGGCACGACGGATGCCGCCAGTGAAAACGCGCCAGCGTTCGGCCCGGGAGGAAGGGCTGGATCGCCCGAGCGGCTCGGCCGACGGTGATCGGGCGGTTTCGCGCCCTTCTGTCGCACAAGGCCGGGGCGACGCTGCGGGTGCACCGCCGCGTCGGGGAAGGGGACCGCACAGGCAATGGATCATCCTGTCCCGCTCTCCGGGTACCGTCAGGGTATGAGTCATCCGCACCCCGAGCTGAAAGCCGCCCCGCCTCTCCCCGAAGGGGGGCTGCGGGTCACCGCCCTGGGCGGCCTGGGCGAGATCGGCCGCAACATGACCGTCTTCGAGCACGCGGGCAAGCTGCTCATCGTCGACTGCGGCGTGCTGTTCCCCGAGGAGACCCAGCCCGGTGTGGACGTGATCCTGCCGGACTTCACCTCGATCCGCGACCGGCTGGACGACATCGTGGCCGTGGTACTCACCCACGGCCACGAGGACCACATCGGGGGCGTGCCGTACCTGCTGCGCGAGCGGTCCGACATTCCCCTCGTCGGCTCCAAGCTGACGCTGGCGTTCCTGGAGGCCAAGCTCAAGGAGCACGGCATCCGCCCGCGCACGGTGCGGGTGCGGGAGGGCGACCGGCGCGGCTTCGGGCCCTTCGACTGCGAGTTCGTCGCGGTCAACCACTCCATCCCCGACAGCCTCGCGGTCGCGATCCGCACCCGGGCCGGGATGGTGCTGCACACCGGCGACTTCAAGATGGACCAGTTCCCCCTCGACGAGCGCATCACCGACCTGCGCGCCTTCGCCCGCCTCGGCGAGGAGGGCGTGGACCTGTTCCTCACCGACTCCACCAACGCCGAGGTGCCCGGCTTCACCACCTCCGAGCGTGAGCTGAACCCGGCGATCGAGCAGGTGATGCGCACCGCGCCGCGCCGGGTCATCGTCTCCAGCTTCGCCAGCCACGTGCACCGCATCCAGCAGGTCCTGGACGCCGCCCACCAGTACGGCCGCAAGGTCGCCTTCGTCGGCCGCTCCATGGTCCGGAACATGGGCATCGCCCGTGACCTGGGCTACCTCAAGGTCCCCTCCGGTCTGGTCGTGAGCACGAAGGAGCTGGAGAAGCTCCCGGACCACAAGATCACTCTGGTGTGCACCGGCTCCCAGGGCGAACCGATGGCCGCGCTGTCACGGATGGCCAACCGCGACCACATGATCCGCATCGGCAAGGGCGACACCGTCCTGCTCGCCAGCTCCCTGATCCCCGGCAACGAGAACGCCATCTACCGGGTGATCAACGGACTCACCCGGTGGGGCGCCCACGTGGTCCACAAGGGCAACGCCAAGGTGCACGTCTCCGGTCACGCCAGCGCCGGTGAACTCGTCTACTGCTACAACATCGTCAAGCCCCGCAACGTGATGCCCGTGCACGGGGAATGGCGCCATCTGCGGGCCAACGGCGACCTCGCCATCCGTACCGGTGTCGACCCCGACCGGGTCGTCATCGCCGAGGACGGCGTCGTCGTCGACCTGGTCGACGGGCGGGCCGCCATCACCGGCAAGGTCCCGGCAGGCAACGTCTACGTGGACGGCATGGAGGTCGGCGGCGCCACCGAAGCGTCCCTCAAGGACCGCCTCACCCTCGCCGCGGAAGGCGTGGTCACGGTGGTGGCGATCGTCGACGCGGACACCGGCGCCCTCGCCGAGGCCCCCGACTTCCTGGCCCGCGGCTTCGTCCATGACGAGACCACCTTCGAGCCGGTCATCCCCGTGATCGAGAAGACCCTGGCCACCGCGGCCGAGGAAGGCGTCGGGGACGCGCGCCAGCTCGAACAGCTCATCGCCCGCGCCGTGGCGAACTGGGCGTTCCGCACCCACCGTCGCAAGCCGCTCATCATCCCCGTCATCATCGACGCCTGAGCCGCGGCCCGGCAGCACGGTCCGGCCAGCGGGCCGCGAGGGAGTCGAGGTCACGGGCGGCGGTGGGACGCGCGAGTGGAGGTCGCGAGCGCCGGTGAAGCGGTCAGAGCGCGGGACTCATCGACTCAGCCGCCGCTCTTGCGCCTGAACGACCGCTGGCTCGCAGCCGGACCGTGCGCCGAACGCACCTTCGACCCCTCGGACCTGGCGGCACCCTCAGCGGCATCCGTCTGCGCGCCGCGCTTGCGCGCCAGGGCTTCGCGGAACTTGCGCTTGAGGTCGTAGTTGCCGTCGCTGTCCGGCTCCAGAGGGGACGTCTCGGGGGCAGTCGGCTCGGGGGCGGTCGGCTCGGGGGCGGTCGGCTCCGAACCTTCCGTGGGTACGGGCTCTGCGGTCATGGTGACCTCCTGGGTTCGGCGGGGGGTGGGCAAGCACAGCTTGTCACGCCGGGCGCGGTGCGCGGCGCCGACAACATCATCCCGCTCCGTTGCGACGCACGAGGGCGGCCTTGCGGGCCTCGGCGAGCTTGCGGGCCTCGCCCGCCTTCCGGGACCTGCCGCCAGCGCCGCGGGAGGCGCCCTTGCTGGTGCCGAGGCCGCGGAAGGGGGCGTGGGTGTTCTTGGGTCGGGGGACGGCGGGCTCGCCGTCGAGCGGGATGCCGGAGGGGGTCCTGGCGCCGGTGATCCGGCTCAGTTCCGCCTCGCCCGAGCGCACCTTGGTGACGGTCGGCTCGATGCCTGCCCCGGCCATCATGCGGCTCGCCTCACGTCGCTGGCCCGCCAGCACGAGCGTGACCACGCTGCCGGACTCACCGGCGCGGGCGGTGCGGCCCGCCCGGTGCACGTAGTCCTTGGCGTCGGTGGGCGGGTCGACGTTGACCACGAGATCGAGGTCGTCGACATGCAGGCCACGGGCCGCGACGTTGGTCGCCACCAGAACGGTGAGCTGGCCGTTCCTGAACTGCGCCAGGGTCCGTGTGCGCTGTGGCTGGGACTTGCCGCTGTGCAGCGCCCCGGCGGGCACCCCGCTGGCCCGCAGGTGCCGGGTGAGCTGGTCGACGGCGTGCTTGGTGTCGAGGAACAGCAGTACGCGGCCGTCGCGGGCGGCGATCTCCGTGACGACGGCGTAGCGGTCGGGGCCGTGGACGACCAGGACGTGGTGCTCCATCGTCGTGACGGTGCCCGCAGCGGGGTCGACCGAGTGGACGACGGGGTCGTGGAGGTAGCGGCGGACCAGTTGATCGACGTCGCGATCGAGCGTGGCCGAGAAGAGCATCCGCTGGCCGTCGGGGTGCACCTGGTCGAGCACGTCGGCGACCTGCGGCAGGAACCCCAGGTCGCACATCTGGTCGGCCTCGTCCAGCACGGTGGTCTTCACCCGTCCCAGGCGGCAGGCGTTGCGCTCGACCAGGTCGTGCAGGCGTCCGGGGGTGGCGACGACCACCTCGGCTCCCTGACGCAGCGCGGCGACCTGTCGGCCGATCGACGTTCCGCCCACGACCGTGGCGGTCCGCAGCCGCAGTGCCTCGGCGTACGGCGCCAGCGCCTGGGTGACCTGTTGGGCCAGCTCCCGGGTGGGCACCAGGATCAGGGCGAGGGGTTGCTTCGGTTCCGCGCGCCGCCCGGACATCCGGGCGAGCAGCGGCAGGCCGAAAGCGAGCGTCTTGCCTGATCCGGTGCGTCCGCGCCCCAGGATGTCGCGCCCCTTGAGGGCGTCGGGCAGCGTGGCGGCCTGGATCGGGAAGGGTTCGCGCACCCCGAGTTCGCTCAGTGTCCGCAGCAGCTCCGTCGGCAGTTCCATACCGGCGAAGGTGACGGCCGGGAGCAGCGCCGGGGCCGGTGCCCCGGGCTGGGCGGGACCGCCGTGAGCGATACCGGAGTCATGGGGATGCTTCATGAACAGCCTTCCGCAGGGAACGTACCGAGGAAGGCCCGGCAGGTGTGAACAGCCCACGCACAAGCCGAACGGTACAGGCGGAACCGCCCACCGCGACGACCGCGCAAACACGTCAGGCTAACACGCGGCATGACCTCGCGCCGCTGATGTCTGCGGGTGCGGGCCGCTCCGCGCCTCGCGGGTCGGCCGCCACGCGGCGCAGCCGGTGCCTCGCCCACCGGCACACCGCGTCACCCCGAGGAGATGCGGAACTCGAATTCGGGACGGTCCCACGGCACGGCGGGCGGGTTCGCGAGCGCGGTCCCGGTCCGCACCGCACCCGCGCGGTGGTAGAAGTCCGCGGCGGGCAGATGCGACACGACCCTGACACGGTCGAGCCCCGCGGCGCGCGCCTCGGACTGCATGTGCGCGACGAGCAGCCGTCCAATGCCCCGTCCTTGCGCCTCGTCGGCGACGAACAGCAGGTCGAGCTCCGGGGGAGCGAGGACGAGCGAGTAGAACCCGAGGACCCGGCCTCCCCGCTCGTCGGCGCCGACGGCCACGAAGGTGCGGTGGGCCTCGATGTAGTCGGGCCCGACGCGGTAGCCCGCGACCGCGTCGGCGTACTTGCCCGCGTAGGCGCCTGAGCCACGCACGATCCGCGTGAGCCGTCTGGCGTCCCGCGCGACGGCCCTCCGTATCGTGACCGGCTGGCTGGTCGGGGAAGTGCGTGAACTCATCGGGGGAGTATGCCGCACGGGGGCCTTTCGAGCCGAAGCGCACGGTCCCCTGGCCCGCTACTGCCAGCCCGGCCAGATCATGGCCGCCGTGGCGCTGGTCCGCCGCGTCCGGGAGGAGGGCCGCGCGATCACCGAGGCCGACCTGGACGGCATCCGCAACATCTGCCGCTGCGGCACGTACCCGCGGATCCGCGAGGCG
The DNA here is from genome assembly GCF_042674625.1 of Streptomyces flavalbus. Lineage (NCBI taxonomy): Bacteria > Bacillati > Actinomycetota > Actinomycetes > Kitasatosporales > Streptomycetaceae > Streptomyces > Streptomyces flavalbus. Next base: position 6,510,988 of record NZ_JBHTEB010000001.1, on the reverse strand, counting down.
ATCAGGGCGGGCGCCGAGCGGATGTGACCGGGCGTCCACCGGGCGGGCTGGTCAGGGTGCGCCGAACCAGTCGGTGAGGGACCGGCGCAGCCCGGCGCGGGCCGGGTCCGTCGCCTCGCCCAGGGGCACGGCCCAGGCGATGTGCGCGTCCGGGCGGATCAGCAGGGCGTCGGCCGGTGGGTGGGCCGTCCTGGCGGTGTGCACGTCGACACGGTTCCGCCAGGGCGCGGCGGCACGGCGCAGGTCGGCCCGGTCGGCGAGGTCGAGGAGGACCGGGCGTGCGGGGCGCATCAGTTCGGCGACACTGCTGACGCGCCGCGCGGCGGGGAGGGCGCGGTCCGGCAGGGGGTGGACGGCGAGGTCCGGCGCGGTGTGGGGGGTGCCGTCCGGCGCGGTGGAGAGGGTCAGGTTCGGCGCGGTGGAGAGGGTCAGGTTCGGCGTGAACGTACCGGCCAGGGGGTGCGGGCAGCCGGGTACCGGGTAGCGGATGTCGGCCCCGGCGAGCAGCGCCGCCGTCCGGCGCAGGGCCGGTGCGTCGGTGAGGAGTTCCGCGAGGACCGCGCGGAGCGCCTCGGCGGCGTCGTCGCGTCCGCGCCGCAGCGCCCAGTGGGCGCTGGTGTGGAGCAGGGTGCGGGACGCGGCGAGGTGCCGCTCCTGGTGGTACGTGTCCAGCAGCCCGGCCGGGGCCCGGCCACCCACCTCGGCGGCCAGCTTCCAGCCCAGGTTGACCGCGTCGAGCATCCCGGCGTTGAGCGACACCCCGACGGCGGGGAACCGGTGCGCGGCGTCCCCGGCGAGCAGGACACGCCCGGCCCGGTACCGTTCCGCCTGCCGCGCCGAGAGGACGAACCGCGACAGGCGCAGCGGGTCCCGCACCGGCAGGTCGGCGCCGCCCAGCACCCGGCGGACGCTGGCCTGGAACTCGGGCAGGGTCATCGCGCTGGTGTCGTCCTCGGGGGCGTCGTACTCGGTCGTGTAGAGGGTGACGGCTCGGGAACCGGGGAGCGACGCGGTCAACCCCAGCAGGCCCCCGTCGGTACGGGTGACGCCCGGCTCGATCCGGCCGTAGCCGGGGACGTCGAGGGCGCCGCCGTCCAGGACGGTCACCGACTCGTCCAGCGTGGCCTGGGCCAGGCGGCTGACCTCCGGATAGACCGTTCCGGGGAAGGGGATGCCCGCCCAGTCGCGCACCCGGCCGCGCGCGCCGTCGCAGCCCACCAGGTACCGGGCGGTCAGTTGCCGGGGCCCGTCCGGGCCGCGCACGTCCACGGTCACCGCCTCGGCGTCCTGGCGCACCCCGACCACCTCGTGGCCGTAGCGCACCCGCACGCCCAGTTCGGCGGCGCGTTCCTCCAGCAGGCGCTCAAGCCGCCGCTGTGGCAGCGGCAGGACGCGCGTCGGCGGGTCGTCGAGGGTGGTGAGGTCCAGGCGCGGCCCGCCGAACGGGAACCGCGGCGCCGGTACGGGCTCGGTGCAGGCCGCCTCGCACCGCTCCAGCAGACCCCGGTACCGCAACACCTCCAGGATCTGCCCGCCGAGTCCGACCGCCCTGACCGTGTCCGGGCGCCGCGCGCTGCTCTCCAGCACCAGGGGCCGCGCCCCGGCCAGCCGCAGTTCCACCGCCAGCGTCAGGCCGGTCGGTCCGGCGCCCACGACGATCACGTCGCCGCCCGCCTCACGGGCGAGCCGCTCGGAGGGTGCGCTCATGGTCCGGGGGCCGGGGTGCCGAGGCCGGTCAGGGCGCCGACCGGGTCGGCGTCGGGGGTGCCGCGCGGCCACCAGTCGTCGGCGCCCGGCTCGGACTCGTAGGCGTACCACAGACCCTCGCGGCCCAGCCGGAGCTGGACGTGGCCGCGGGGGTGGGTGAGGCGGTTGCGCCAGGGGCGGAAGGCGGGCAGGTCGGCGGCGAGCAGCAGCGGGCGGGCGCGGTCGAACCGTCCGGCCGGTGGGTCCCAGGGCTCTTCGAGGACGGCGAGTCCCTCGGGCCCGCCCTGCCGCCAGGCGGCGACCGCGCGCGCCAGTTCGGCGGGGGTACGGCCACACGCGGCGGCCAGCGCGGAGTACAGGGCGCGGGTGGTGGCGGTGAGTCCGGCGCCGGGGCGGGTGGCGGCGAGCCGTACGGCGTCCTGCCACAGCGTCAGCTCCGCCACCGGGTCGTGCCCGGTGACCAGCAGGGCGTGGGCGCGGGCGGCGGCGTCGGTCGCCAACTGGTCCAGCGTGAACGGGTCGGGGCCGCCGGGTGCCGCCGGGTAGACGGGGGGCTGCTCGGGGTGCGGGGGGCCGGGCAGCGGGGCGGGCGGTCGGGGCAGCGGGCGGGGGGTCAGGGCGTCGGTGGCGCGGACGCCGGGCAGCGGTTCGGGCTCCCGCCGCTGGGCGGCCCGGGCCGCGCGGGCGGCGTTGCGGCGGGACAGCGCGTCCAGCACCTCGCGCTCGCCGCGGCCCCGCAGCAGGAGCAGGACGAACGGGTCGGCGTCGAGCAGACGGGCCGTCTGGTAGCAGAGGGCGGCGGCGTGTTTGCAGGGGTGGCCGCTGTCGGGGCAGTTGCACCGGGGGTCCAGGTCGCCGGGGCCGGGCAGCAGCGGGACGTCGCCCTCGGCGAGGGCCTGCGGCATCTCCTTGTCGAGCAGCGCGGCGATGTTCCCCGGGCGTTCGGCGGCGGCGTCCAGGAAGCGGTCCCACTCCGCGTCGCCGAGGGTGCGCAGCCGCACCTGCACGCGGTACGGGCGCGGACGGCTGCCGCGCACGTACGCCAGCACCAGGCCCGGCGTGACCGTGATGGCGTCCACCCGCCCGCCCTGGGCGTAGCCCCGGCCGCGCGCCAGCCGCTTGGCGTCCAGCGCGCCCTCCTCCAGCGCGGTCACCCAGGCGTGCCCCCACCAGGTCTCGGCGAGGGGTACGTCGTCCGAGGCGCGGGAGGGCAGCGGGGGGAACGCCGGGAAGGTGCGGCGGAGTTCGCCGTCGCGGTGCGGGGCGGCCATGGGGCGGGGGGCGTCCCCGAGGGGGCTCTCCGCGGGGAGGGTGCTCGGCGTGGGGCGGCGGGCCGGGCGGCGGGCGGCCTTCGTGCCGGGTGCCGGTCCGGCGTCCTTCGGCTCGGCGTCGGCGCGCTCCTGCCGGGCGACGCGCAGGGCCTCGCGGGCGACGTCGGCGGGGCGGGGTGCCGTCGCCGCCTCCTCGTGCGTCCCCGTCGCCGCTTCCCCGTCCGTCCCCGTCGCCGCTTCCTTCCTTGCGCCCGTCCCCGCCGCCTCGTCCGCCGCCGTCTCCGCTTCCCCCTCCCCCGATGCCGCCCCCGCTGTCCTCGCCTGCTGGTCCACCGCCCGCCGCAGTGCCGCACGGGCCGCGTCCCCCGGGCGGGGCGCGTCGCCGGGGCCGGACCGGGAGTGGGCCGCCGCGCGGGCCGTACCGCTGGCGCCGGACCGGGAGCGGGCCGTCGGGCGGGCCGCCGTGGGCTCCTGGTCGCCGGGCGCCCCCTGCGCCGACGCCTCGTCGGACGCCGCGCGAGCCGCCCGCAGGGCGCGGCGGGCCACGTCGGCGGGCCGCTCCCCTGACGTGCCCGGTGTCTCCCGCCCGTTCGGCTCCCCGCTCATGACGCCCTCCGCAGGGACACCAGGTCGGACAGCTCACGGTCGGTCAGCTCCGTCAGGGCCGCCTCCCCGGAGCCGAGGATCGCGTCGGCCAGGGCGCGCTTGGCCTCCAGCATCTCCGCGATGCGGTCCTCGACGGTGCCCTCGGTGATGAGCCGGTGGACCTGGACGGGCTGGGTCTGGCCGATGCGGTAGGCGCGGTCGGTGGCCTGCTCCTCCACGGCCGGGTTCCACCAGCGGTCGACGTGGATGACGTGCCCCGCGCGGGTGAGGTTGAGGCCGGTGCCCGCGGCCTTGAGGGAGAGCACGAGGACCGGCGTCTCGCCGCTCTGGAAGCGGTCCACCATGCGCTCCCGCTCGGGCACCGGTGTGCCGCCGTGCAGGAGGTCGACGGGGACGGCGCGGGCGGCGAGGTGGGCGGTGATCAGGCGGGCCATGCCGACGTACTGGGTGAAGACGAGCGCGGAGCCGTCCTCCGCGAGGAGGGTGTCGAGGAGTTCGTCGAGCAGGGCGAGCTTCCCGGAGCGGGCGGCGAGGCCGTCGCCGGTGCCGGGCGGGTGGTCCTCCTTGAGGTAGAGCGCGGGGTGGTCGCAGATCTGCTTGAGCGAGGTGAGGAGCTTCAGGACGAGGCCGCGGCGCGCCATGCCCTGCGTGGTCTCGATGGCGAGCAGCGACTCGCGCACCACCGCCTCGTACAGCGCGACCTGTTCGCGGGTGAGCGGCACCGGGTGGTCCGTCTCGGTCTTCGGCGGCAGCTCGGGGACGATGCCGGGGTCGGACTTCCTGCGGCGCAGCAGGAACGGCCGGACCAGCCGGGCGAGCCGGGTCACCGCCTCCTCGTCCTCGCCGGTCTCCACCGCGCGGGCGTGCCGGGCGCGGAAGGACTTCAGCGGGCCGAGCAGTCCCGGGGTCGTCCAGTCCAGCAGGGCCCACAGCTCGGAGAGGTTGTTCTCCACGGGGGTGCCGGTCAGGGCGACACGGGCGGGCGTGGGGATGGTGCGCAGCGCCTTCGCGGTCGCGGAGTAGGGGTTCTTGACGTGCTGGGCCTCGTCGGCGACGACCATGCCCCACGGCTGTTCGGCCAGGGCGGGGGCCGCCGAGCGCATGGTGCCGTAGGTGGTGAGGACGAAGCCGCCGGGCAGGTCGTCCAGGGTGCGGTCGGGGCCGTGGTAGCGGCGGACGGGGACGCCGGGCGCGAACCGGGTGATCTCCCGCTGCCAGTTGCCGAGCAGGGAGGCGGGGCAGACCACGAGGGTGGGTTCGGTGCGGGCGCGTTTGAGGTGCAGGGCGATGACGGTGATGGTCTTGCCGAGGCCCATGTCGTCGGCGAGGCAGCCGCCGAGGCCGAGGGAGGTCATCAGGTCCAGCCAGGCCAGTCCGCGCAGTTGGTAGTCGCGGAGGGTGGCGCGCAGCCCGGCGGGCGGTTCGGCGGGGTGCACGCCCGCGGTGAGCCGGTCGCGCAGGGCGGCCAGCGCGCCGGTCGGGACCGCCTCGACGGTCTCGCCGTCGACCTCGGCGGTGCCGGTGAGCGCGACGGACAGCGCGTCGACCGGGTCGAGCAGGCCCAGTTCGCGCTTGCGGGCCTTGCGGACGAGGGCGGGGTCGACCAGCACCCACTGGTCACGCAGCCGGACGACCGGCCGGTGGGCCTCGGCCAGGGTGTCCATCTCGGACTCGCTGAGGTGCTCCCCGCCGAGGGCGAGCTGCCAGCGGAACTGGAGGAGGTCCTCGCTCTCGAAGAAGCCGGTGCCGTCGGTGGCCGAGCCGGGCGCGGGCCGGACCACCGCGGCGGCGGTGAGGTCCTGCGCCAGGTCGCGGGGCCAGTGCACGGCGACCCCGGCCGCCGCGAGCCGGGTGGCGGCGACGCCCAGCAGGTCGCTCAGCTCCTCCTCGGAGAGCGCCAGCACGTCGGGGACGTCCTGCTCCGCGAGCCGGTCGAGCGGTGGCCAGACGCGCGCCGCGCGCCGTACCGCGAGGGCGGCGTCCACGCGCGCGCGTGGCCCGAAGACGGCCTCAGCCTCCCCCGCCCACAGGGCGCTGGCGTCGGTGACGAGGGTGGGGTCGGAGAGGCTGTGCACCTGGACCACGGCGGCGCCCGCCCGCCGCGCTCCGCCGCGCGCGTCCCCCTCGCCGTCGTCGGTGTCGGTGTCGAACAGGTCGTCCGCCGACAGGTCGAGGCGCAGGGAGATCCGCACGCCCGCGTCCATCCCGGCGGCGACCTCGGCGGCCCACGCGTGGGCGTCGGGCAGCCGCTGCGGTCGGGTGTCCGCGAAGGGCCTGCCGCAAGCGTGCGGCGCGGCGGGGGTGCGCGGGAGGGTGTCCGCGACGGCGTCGAGGAAGGACCGCAGCAGTGCCTCGGGCTCCGGCAGCCGCAGCGGCCCGGGTCCTGGCAGCGGCACGGCGTGGCCCTCGGGCGGCAGGGCGGCGGCGATGGCGCGCAGGTGCGCGATGTCCTCGGGGTCGAGGGGGCCCGCCCGCCAGGCGTCGTGCCCTGAGGGGCTCAGGCCGGGCAGCAGACGGCCCCGGGCGGTGAGCCGCAGCGCGTGCAGGGCGGCGGCGCCCCAGCAGGCGGTGGCCGGGTGGGCGGCCGGGTCGTGCCGGGCGCGCACGAGCAGCGGCAGCGCGGCGCCGACCGGCAGCGACAGCGCCGGGGTCCGCCTGCGGCGCACCCCGGCACCATGGCGCCGTACCACCGTGAGGTCGGTGGTGTCGCCGGTGGGGGGTGTGGTGCCGTCCGGGTCCCAGAAGGCGACGTGGGAGTGGCGGGGCAGGGGCGCGGGGAGGAAGACGGCCGCGAGGCGCGGGGAGACGGCGGACGCGTCAGCCGTCCGCTCCGCCGGTGCCGTGTCGCTCATACGTCCTGTCACCTCCCGCCCGTCGTGTCGGATCAGTCGTCTCCGACTCTACGGGCGGGGTCTGACAATCGGCCCCGGAGCCGGTCAGGGGACCGTGCGGGAGACGACGTACACCATCGGGTACCGGGAGTTCTGGGTGTTCACCACCACGTCCTGGGACGGCTTGGGGTTCTTCTCCTTGTTGGACAGGCCCCAGTAGCCGCCGAGGCGGGCGCCGGGGCCGGAGAACTTCCAGCCGACGATGTGCCGGTCGCGGTCGCTGATGGTGATGTTGTTCTTCTCAAGCTGGTCCCGGCTGACGCCGATGTCCCTCAGGAACGCGTCCAGGCCGTCGTGCGTGGTCTGGAACTGGACGTAGAGGCGGCTGGTGCGCCAGTTGTTCGTCTCGTAGTACGCGACCTGGTTCGACGGGTGCGGGATCGGCACGTCGTAGACGCGCCGCTGTACCTTCGCGGGCCAGTCGTGGGTCAGCCCGCGCGCGGAGTACTTCTGTTCCTTGGTCCTGCCGCTGTCCCGGCTCTGCTCGGCGGAGATCACCAGGTAACCGGCGGGTACGCCGATCAGCAGCACGATGATGATCAGGGTGAGCACGCGGCGGCGGACCACCCGGCGGCGCTCGGCGGGCGACTGCGGCGGCTCCGGGGGGAGGGCGGTCTGCTGGGGCAGGGAGGCGGTCACAGCGACTCCCGCATACCCCGGGCCTGGGCGGCGAACCGCTCATAGCGCTCGTAACGCTCCACCCGGCGCCGTTTGGCGCGCCGGAAGCGGCGGGCGACCAGCCGGGCGAGGTCGGCGGCGCCGACCATCCCGGCCTCGGGGCCGAGCTGGGCGCGGACGATGCGGGCCTCGGGGCGGTAGCCGCGGCCGGTGAGGTGCCGCTTGAACGCGTCCCGCGCGGGGCCGATGAGCAGGTCGTCGGCCGCGCTGACGCCGCCGCCGATCACGAAGCAGGACGGATCGAGGGCGGCGGCGAGGTTGGCGATGCCGACGCCGAGCCACTGCCCGATGTCCTGGAGCAGCTCGATGCACATGGCGTCGCCGTCCCGGGCCAGCTCCGTGATCATGGGGCCGGTGATGTCGGCGACGTTGCCCTTGACGTGCTCGATGATGCCGTAGGCCACCGGCGAGTCGGCGGCGGCCAGTTCGCGGGCCTCGCGGACGAGCGCGTTGCCGGAGCTGTACTGCTCCCAGCAGCCGCGGTTGCCGCACGGGCAGCGGTGGCCGCCGGGCACGACCTGCATATGGCCGAACTCGCCCGCGACGCCGTACTTGCCGCGCTTGACCTGGCCGTCCTCCAGGATCGCGCCGCCGATGCCGGTACCGAGGGTGATCATGACGAGGTGGTCCTCGTCGCGTCCGGCGCCGAACCGCCACTCCGCCCAGGCGGCCGTGTTGGCGTCGTTGTCGACCAGCACGGGCACGGCGAGGCGCCCGGCGATGCGGTCGCGCAGCGGCTCGTTGCGCCAGGACAGGTGGGGCGCGAACAGCACGCGGTTGCGGTCGGCGTCGACCCAGCCCGCCGCGCCGATGCCGACGGCGTGCACGTCGTGCCGGTCGGACAGGTCGAGGACGAGTTCGACGATGGTGTCCTCGACGACCTTCGGGCTCTTGGACTTGTCCGGGGTCTCCGTGCGGAGCTTCTCCAGGATGTTGCCGTCCGCGTCGACGACGCCCGCCATCACCTTGGTGCCGCCGATGTCGATGCCGACCGTGGGCACCCGGGGGGCGGTCAGGTGGGAGCGGCGCTCCCGGGTGCCGATGGTGCGCAGCGCCGGGGCTCTGCGGGAGCCGATGGGGGCGGTGAAGGTGCCGTAGGTGCTCATCGTCGCCGATTGTGCCTCACGGGGGTGCGGGGTGCCGAACAGGTGGGTTGGTGTGCGTTGCCGGGTGCGGCGCCGTCGTGGTTGTTCGCGCAGTTCCCCGCGCCCCTAGCGGCGCTGTAGTTCATGGCGTAGATCTTCCAGGTCTGTTCCGCCTGCCATCTGGGTCGTCAGCTCATCGAGCGTGATCTCATCCCGGGTGTACGTGCCCACCATCGTGCCGCGGCGCAGGAGGACGAAGCGGTCGCCCACCAGGTACGCGTGATGGGGGTTGTGGGTGATCAAGACAACGCCCAGGCCCTGGTCGCGTGCCGCGGCCACATACTTCAGGACCACGCCGGACTGCTTGACGCCGAGGGCCGCCGTGGGCTCGTCCAGGATGAGGACCTTCGCGCCGAAGTGCACCGCGCGCGCGATGGCCACGCACTGGCGCTCGCCGCCGGAGAGGGTGCCGATGGGCTGGTCGACGTCGCGCAGGTCGATGCCCATGCGCAGGAGTTCGGCGTGGGTGGTGCGGCGCATGTGGTCGACGTCCATGCGCCTGAAGGGGCCGACGCCCTTGCGGGGCTCGGAGCCGAGGAAGAAGTTGCGCCAGACCGGCATCAGCGGGACGACGGCGAGGTCCTGGTAGACGGTGGCGATGCCGCGGTCCAGGGCCTCGCGCGGGGAGGAGAGGCGGGTCTCCTCGCCGTCGATGAGCAGGGTGCCGCCGTCGTGTTCGTGCAGTCCGGCGATGATCTTGATCAGGGTCGACTTGCCCGCGCCGTTGTCGCCGAGGACGCAGGTGATCTCCCCGGCGCCGACCTCCAGGGAGACGCCTTCGAGGGCGCGGACGGTGCCGTAGTTCTTGCTGACGTCGGTCAGCTTCACGAGCGTCACTTGGTGGCCTCCGCGCGCTTGCGGACCCAGGCGTTGAGCAGGGTCGCGAGGAGCAGCATCGCTCCGAGGAAGAACTTGAACCAGTCGGGGTTCCACTCGGCGTAGACGATGCCCTTGCTGGTCATGCCGAAGAGCAGGGCGCCGACGGCCGAGCCGATGGCGCTGCCGTAGCCGCCGGTGATCAGGCAGCCGCCGATGACGGCGGCGATGATGTAGATCAGCTCGTTGCCGACGCCCTCGCCGGACTGGACGACGTCGTACGAGAAGAGCAGGTGCTGGCCGGAGATCCAGGCGCCGAGGGCGACGCCCATGTAGAGGCCGATCTTGGTCCTGGCGACGGGGACGCCGACCGCGCGGGCGGCGTCCTGGTCGCCGCCGACGGCGAAGATCCAGTTGCCCGCGCGGGTGCGCAGCAGGATCCAGGAGGCGAGGGCGACCAGGCCGAGCCACCACAGGATGGTGACCTTGAAGTCGACGCCGCCGACGGTGAGCGTGGCGGCGAAGACGGCCCTCGCGGCGGGGAAGCCCTCCATGTCGGCGATGGTCTTGGTGGAGACGGTGCCGTCGATCAGCTTGGTGAAGCCGAGGTTCATGCCGGTCAGCATCAGGAAGGTGCCGAGCGTGATGATGAAGCTGGGCAGCCTGGTGCGGGTCAGCATGAAGCCGTTGAAGGCGCCGATGGCCAGGGTGGCGAGGAGGGAGACGCCGACGCCGACCCAGACGTTGGCGGTCATCTGGTAGCTGAACATCGACGAGATCAGCGCGGAGGACGTCACCATGACGCCCGCCGACAGGTCGAACTCGCCGCCGATCATCAGCAGCGCGACGGGGACGGCCATGATGCCGATGGTCGAGGAGGCGTACAGGACGGTGCTGAGGCTGGTGGCGCGCAGGAAGCTGTCGGCGGCGAGGGCGAAGAAGACGAAGACGGCGAGCGCGCCGACGACCGAGCCGAGTTCGGGGCGGCCGAGGAGGGCGCGGAGCGGAGACTTCGGGCGGAACGTTTCTGCAACGGCGCTCATCGCGTGCCCCGCTTCGTGTACTCCTCCAGCTCGGCCGCCTGCTCCCTGGTGACGATCTGCGGGCCGGTGAGGACCGGCTGGCCGCCGCCGAGGGCGTCGGCGTTGTAGCGGTACAGCCACAGCAGGTCGACCGCCTCGTAGCCCTGGAGGTACGGCTGCTGGTCGACGGCGAAGCCGAGGGTGCCGTCCTTCAGACCGGCGGCGACCTTGGCGTTCAGGTCGAAGGTGTCGATCTCGGCGTCGCTGCCCGCGCCCTGCCGGGCCTTGACGGCGGTGTCGGCGTAGGGGGCGCCCAGGGTGACGACGGCGTCGACGGACGGGTCGGCCTGGAGCTTGGCCTCGATGGCGGACTGCACGTCCGGCATGTTGGTGCCGTTGACGTGCAGCCGCTGCACCGTGCCGCCGAAGGTCTCCTCGACGCCGTCGCAGCGCTGCTCGTGGCCGACGTTGCCCTGCTCGTGCAGGACGCACAGCGCCTTCTTCCTCCCCCGCGCGTTCAGCTCCTCGCCGACGGCCCGCCCGGCGATGGTCTCGTCCTGGCCGATGTGGGTGAGCGCGCCGAACTCCCTGGACTGGGCGGAGCCGGAGTTCACCGTGATCACGGGGATGCCCGCCTTGACCGCGCGGGCGACGGCGGCCTTCATCGCGTCCGGCTTGGCGAGGGTGACGATGATGCCGTCGACCTTCTTGTCCACGGCGGCGTCCACGAGCTGCGCCTGCTGCTGGGCCTCGTCGTCGTGGGAGTACAGGAAGTTGATGTTGTCCTTGGCGGCGGCCTCCTTGGCGCCGCTCTGGACGATGTCCCAGAAGGTGTCGCCATCGCCCGAGTGGGTGATCATCGCGAAGGTCCAGCGAGGGGTGCTCACCGTCGCCTTGCCCCGCGCGGCCTCGCGGGCGTCCTCGGCGCGCTTGCCGCCGGTGCTGCTGCACGCGGCGAGGGACGCGCACAGCGCCCCCGCCACCGCGATGCCTGTCCAGGTCCGAAACCGTGCCACGAGGCCGTGCCCTTCTTGCCGTGTTCTGTCGTGCGTGGGGGCCGGTGTTCCCACCAGCCCCAAACGCCCCAGTATCGAACACGGGGGTGAGGGCTACGGCGTCCGGGGACGGTGACACCGCTCACTTGTCCGGACAATGCGACGAGAGAAGGGGCCCTGCGGGACGGGAGAAGGGGCCCTCACGGCCGTACGAGGAGCTGGAACTCGAAGGAGTAGCGGGCCGGGCGGTAGGTGTGGGTGCCGTACTCGACCGCGCGGCCGGTGTCGTCGAAGGTGGTGCGCCGCATGGTGAGCAGCGGCGCCCCCTCGGGTTCGGTGAGCCGCTCGGCCTCGGCGGCGGTGGCGGCGCGGGCGCCGATGGACTGGCGGGCGCTGTGCAGGGTGATCCCGGCGGACCGCATCAGCCGGTACAGCCCCGTGGCCCCCAGTTGCGCGGTGTCCAGGTCGAGCAGCCCGGGGGGCAGGAAGTTGCACAGGTACGCCATCGGCTCGCCGTGCGCCAGCCGCAGCCGCTCCACCCGGTGGACGTCGCCGCCCTCGGGGACACCGAGCGCGGCGGCCACCTCGGCGGAGGCGGCGACGACGGTGTTGACCAGGACCTTCGTCGACGGGCGCTGACCGGCCGCCTCCAGGTCGTCGTAGAGGCTGCTCAGCTCCAGCGGGCGCTTGACCTGGCTGTGCACGACCTGGGTGCCGACGCCGCGGCGGCGCACCAGCAGGCCCTTGTCGACCAGGGACTGGATGGCCTGGCGGACGGTGGGCCGGGACAGACCGAGCCGGGCGGCCAGCTCGATCTCGTTGCCGAGCAGGCTGCCGGGGGTGAGCGTGCCGTGCTCGATCGCGGCCTCCAACTGCTGCGAGAGCTGGAAGTACAGCGGCACCGGTGAGCTGCGGTCCACGCTGAGGGCGAGCGACACGGTCGGGTCCACTTCTGGTTTCGGCACGGCCTGAGCGTAGCTCCGTGAGCTGTTGACGGGAAGTTGTGTAGTCCGATTGTCCGGACATACGCATTGACAGGGCGGTGGGCGGCACACCACCTTGATTCCATGCGCATCGGGGTCATCGGAACGGGCCGCATCGGCACGTTCCACGCAAGGACGCTCAGCAGGCACCGGGACGTGGGATCGCTGATCCTCACGGACGCCGACCCCGCCCGGGCCCAGGAATTAGCGAACCGGATCGGGGAGACGGCGGCGCCTGGCGTCGACGAGATCTTCAAGTGGGGCGTGGACGCGGTGGTGATCACCACGGCGACCTCCGCGCACGCGGAACTGATCGGCCGGGCGGCGCGCTCCGGGCTGCCGGTGTTCTGCGAGAAGCCCATCGCCCTCGACCTGCCCGGCACGCTGAGCGCCATCGCCGAGGTGGAGACGGCGGGCACGATCCTCCAGATGGGCTTCCAGCGCCGGTTCGACGCGGGGTACGCGGGCGCGCGGGAGGCCGTCCGCGCCGGGCGGCTGGGACGGCTGCACACCATCCGGGCGATCACCTCCGACCAGGCGCCGCCCCCGGCCGCGTACCTGCCGCAGTCCGGGGGGCTGTACCGGGACACGCTGATCCATGACTTCGACATGCTCCGCTGGGTGACCGGGCGCGACGTCGTCGACGTGTACGCCGCCGGGTCCGACGCCGGGGGCGCGATGTTCCGGGAGGTCGGGGACGTCGACACCGCCGCCGCGCTGCTCACCCTGGACGGCGGCACCCTAGCGACGGCCACCGCGACCCGGCTGAACGGCGCGGGCTACGACGTGCGCATGGAGCTGGCCGGGGAGCTGGACCAGATCGTCGTCGGCCTGGACGACCGTACGCCGATCGCCTCCACCGAGCCGACCGGGCCGCCCGCCGCGTCCAAGCCGTGGACCGGCTTCCTGGAGCGCTTCGGACCCGCCTACGAGGCCGAACTGCACGCCTTCGTCGAGGTGGTCCGGGGGGAGCGCGCCAACCCGTGCGACGGGCGGGAGGCGTTGCAGGCGCTGCGCATCGCCGAGGCGTGCGACCTGTCCCGGCGCGAGCACCGGTCGGTACGGCTGTCGGAGATCCCGGGGCGCATCGAGCCGGTGATGGGCTGAGCGCCGGGCCCGCTAGTGCCCGGCCCCGCCCGCAGGTTCCTCCGGGTCCTCCAGCAGTCCGGCGTCATGGGCGAGGAGCGCGATCTGCACCCGGTTGTTGAGGTCGAGCTTGGCGAGGATGCGGGAGACGTGGGTCTTGACGGTGGCGACGCTCATGTAGAGGGCCGAGGCGATCTCGGCGTTGGCGAGGCCCCGGCCGACCGCGACGGCGACCTCGCGCTCCCGCTCGTTGAGGGCGGCGAGCCGCTCGCGCGCGCGGGGGCGGCGGGGGGCGGCGGCGGTTCCGGCCGCGTGGGCCATCAACTGGCGGGTGACGGTGGGCGACAGCACCGGGTCACCGGCCGCGACCCGGCGCACCGCCGCCAGGATCTCGGCGGGCGGGGTGTCCTTGAGGACGAACCCGGCGGCGCCCGCGCGCAGGGCGCGCAGCACCTGTTCGTCGGCGTGGAAGGTGGTGAGGACCACGACCTGCGGGGCGTCCGGGCGGGCGCGCAGCCGTTCGGTGGCGGTGAGGCCGTCGACGGCGGGCATCCGGATGTCCATCAGCACCACGTCGGGCCGGGTGCGGGCGGCCACCGTCTCGGCCTGCGCGCCGTCGGCCGCCTCGCCGACGATCTCGATGTCGTCGGCGCCGCCCAGCATCAGGGACAGCCCGGCGCGCACCAGGGGGTCGTCGTCGACGAGGAGCAGTCTGATCGCGGTCGCAGTCATGGGGTTACGAAACCACGCCCCACCACGCGCCCACGCGCGCGTACGCCCCACCCACGCGACGCGCGCGTACCGCTCGTTCACGCGCGTGTACCACTCGTTCACGCGCGGGTACGCCCGTCATCCCCACGGCAACCACGCCCGCACCGCGAAGCCGCCGTCCGGTTCCGGGCCGTGTTCCAGCCGTCCCCCGGCCAGCGACGCCCGCTCGGTCAGCCCGATGAGCCCCTGCCCCGAGCCGGGCACGGACGGCACGTCGCCCTCGGGGGCCGGGTTGCGCACGCCGACGGTGAGCCCCTCGCCGTGGGCGCCGCGGACGGAGACGGTGACCTCGGTGCCGGGGGCGTGCTTGCGGGCGTTGGTCAGGCCCTCCTGGGCGATCCGGTAGGCGGTGCGGCCGACGGAGGCCGGGACGCTCCCGGGGTCGGTGACCCGGTGGTCGAGGGTGACCTTCATCCCGGCCGCGCGGGACTCCGCGACCAGCGCGTCCAGCGCCGCGAGGGTCGGCTGCGGGCGGCCCGCGTCGTCGGGTTCCGCGGCGCGCAGGACGCCGATGATCTCCCGTAGGTCCTGGAGGGCCTCGTGCGCGCTCTCCCGGATGACCCCGGCGGCCCGCGCGACCTCCTCGCGGGGCGCGTCGGGCCGGAACTCCAGGGCGCCCGCGTGCACGCTGAGCAGCGTCAGCCGGTGCGCGAGGACGTCGTGCATCTCGCGCGCGATGGCCTCCCGGGCGAGCCGCTGCGCCTGCTCGGCGCGGAGCCGGGCCTCGGTCTCGGCCCGCCGGGCCCGGTCGCGCAGGCTCAGCATGAGCTGCCGCTGGGACCGGACGAACATGCCCCAGCCACCGGCCGTGGCGATCAGCAGCACGGTGAGCACCACGGCCGTCGGATAGGTCATCGTCGGGTCCGGGCGCAGCCAGTACAGCACCGGCGTCAGCGCGAGGTTGGCGCCGCCGATCCAGGCCAGGTACCGCAAGGGCCGGTGCACGGCGACGGTGAACAGGACGACCAAGGCCGCGCCGCCGGAGGTCAGGGAGAGGGGCGAGAGGACGGTCAGCGCCACGGCGAGCGCGACGGGCCAGCGGCGCCGCAGCCAGACGGCGGCGCAGGCGAGGGCGCCCAGCACCTGGTCGAGCGCGGCGAGGGCCGCCGGGGTGGCGGGGTCGTCCCCGACCACGTCGGCGCTGGTGATGCCGATGGCGACGGCGACGAGGAAGCAGGAGAAGTCGACGACCCAGTCACGCGCGGTGCGCCGGGGCCACCGCCCGCCCCGCCCGTCGCCGGTACCGGGGTCGAGCTGGTGCATGAGGGCGGACGGGAACAGCCAGCGGCGTCCCGCGAACTCCGGAGCCGGTACGGATGTCGGCCTTGCCACGCTGTCGTCCCTCACGGTCGGCAAATCTACGCAGCGCGGCGCCGGGAGGGTGCCCCGCGCGGGCGGTCGTCGACCAAAGTCGGCGGATCGTCGACTTTCGTCGACGGGGTCCCGCCCGGTGGCCGACGCGGGGGCGGGCCCCGCGCGGCGAGGCTCGTGCCCATGAGGCAGTTGCTGGAGCTACTCGGATTCCTCGCCCTGGTGCAGGGGGTGCTCGGTCTGGTGCACGAGTTCACCGACTGGGACGCGGGGTTCGTGCAACGGATCGGTGTCTTCGACGGCTACGAGATCTTCGTCAGCGTCGCCCTCCTGGTGCTGGCGGGCGCCCTGTTCGCCGCCGCGGAGAGCGTGCGCGGACCCTGAGGGCCCGGCGGTCCGCCGGCGCCGGTTCCACGCCTCGTTCGCCACGAAGTGCAGCACGTTGACGGTGACGACGGCGGGCGCGACGATCCCCACGGTGCGGGGGAACGCCGGTTCGAGGGACAGGGCCAGGACGACCGCCGTCACGCCGTTCTGCTGGCCCAGCGCCAGGGAGATGCGGTCGTAGTGGCCCAGGCCGCGGGCGATGACCCACCCGACGACGCACTGCGCGCCGAAGGCCGCCGCTCCCAGGGCGGCGCCGGGCCCCGGCTCCATCCCGTCGACGAGCAGCATCCCGAGGGCGAACAGCGCCGTGTGGTAGGCGGTGTCGAGCAGCGGGCCGAGCACCGGCGCCAGCGGGGGCGGCCGGTAGAACAGTCCCGCGACGGCCACGCCGAGCATCAGCCCGTACACCGTGGCCGCGGCGAGGAGCCCGCCGAGCAGTAGCAGGCAGGCGGCGGCGCGCAGCACGGCGGTGCGCCGGGTGTCCCGCGTCCGGGGCCGCAGCAGCCGCCAGCCGAGCGCGGCCACGACGACGAGGACGGCGTTGCCGACCGTGGTGAGGGCGTACGCGTCGGGGGTGACGGGTAACGCGGAGGGGTCGGCGGCGTCGTCCAGCGCGTGCAACGCGGCCGGGGCGAGGTAGGCGGTCAGCAGGACGGTGACCGGGTCGTCGAAGGACGACCAGACGGTGAGCACGTTCTTGCCGCGCTCCGACATCCGCGACCGGGACCGCAGCGCCGCCACGGAGAGCGGGTCGATCTGGGCGACCGCGATCGCGAGGATGACGTACCCCGGTTCGCGGACGGCCAGCAGCAGCACCGGCATGATCAGCGCGGCCTTGGCGAGCACGCCCACGGTGACCGCGACCAGCAGGGTGCGCAGATCGCGGCGGGCCTCGGCGAGGTCGATGCCGGAGGTCGATCCGTACAGTCCCACGGCGAGCAGCGCGGAGACGACCAGCGGGTAGGCGGTGGTGTCGGCCAGCGAGCCGATGCCCGTGCCGGACGACAGGGCCCAGCCGGACGCCAGGACGGCGAGCATGACCCACAGGTGGCGCGCCGCTCTCAGCGTCCCTGCCATGGCTCGCTCCGCCTCCGGCCGACTTCCCAGCCCGCTGAGCATCCCAGCATCGGGCGAACTCCGGGGCCGAACGCCCGCGGCTCGTACAGGTGATGTACCCGCGTGAGCGAGTGGTCACCCGGTGGGTCGGAATTCACACCGTGTTGTCCGGTTTCTCATCCGTCGTGGCCGGGAGTCCTTCGTCCGTCGTGGCCGGGAGTCCTTCGTCCGTCGTGGCCGGGGGTTTCTCGTCCGTGGTGGCCGCGACGCGGTGGACGAGCGCGTTCATCTGCTGGTCGGCCCGGGCCACCTGGCTCTGGTCGAGGGTGACGCCGAGGAGGAAGTGGTCCCCGGGCCGGTCGACGTAGAACAGGGCGCCCTCCTCCACGTCCAGGACGACGCGGGAGAGGCTGCCCGGCACGATCGCGCGCAGGGACTGGTTGAGCCGGGCGACGACGTAGTGCAGCCGGTCGCCCAGCTCGGCGTAGCGGGTGCGCCGTTGGTCGCGGGTGAGGCCGCCGAAGAAGCGGGACAGGGAGGGGTCGTTGAAGACGTCCGCGCTGAGCCGTCCGATGCCAGGTCCGACGCATCCGGCGTAGTGCAGTCCGTCGGGGGAGACCGCCTCGGCGCAGCGGGCGAGCAGTTCCGGTTCCGTGCTGCCCCAGTCGCCCTCGACGATCCGGTGCGGCTCCTTGACGACCGTCCGTTCCCGCGGCGGGTCGTCCTCCGAGCCGAAGCCGCCCCAGTTCATCACGGGCAGGCCCATCTCCTGGCGGAACCGGCCCACCAGGTCGGCCATGGCCCGGTCGCCCGCGTCGGCGGTCCCGGCGCCCAGGGAGTACCCGGTGAGGTAGTCGTCGGCGCGGAAGTAGTAGTGGAAGACGGCGCCGTCGCCTAACTGGAGCACGCTGCGGATGAGCCTGCCGCTGTCCACGGAGCGCAGGACGTGGTCCATCCGGCCCAGGACGTAGTGGAGTTGGCGGCCCAGGCGGATGAACCGGTCCCGTCGGACGTCCAGGTCGTCGCCCCCGAAACCGCCGCCCTGGGAGCCGGGCAGCCGGTCCAGGATGTCCACCGAGTAGTCGAAGACGCCCCAGCGGTACTCGGCCACGTGGTGCAGCCCGCCGACGCTGAGCGCGTCCTCGCACAGGCCGATGAACACGTCGCTGTCGTCGGTCACATGGGCCGCGCGCCGCACCTCGGCCGACCATGTCGCCGGGGGCCGGGTCCGCGCCGCCGAGTCGGTCCTGTCCTCGTTCATCTCGCCCCCATCGCCCCGTCGTCGAGTACGTCCGGCCACCGCGCCAGCAGTCCGTCGTACAGCGTCCTCACCAGTGGTGTGCCGCGGTCCGGCAGGCGGCCCAGGGCCACGTCCGCCGCGCCGGACCGGTCGTACGGCAGCAGCATCAGCGGCGCCTCGGCCGCCGTGGGTCCGGCCGTACACGGGCCGGTGCCCTGCGGGTCGTTGCACACCCGGCCCAGGACCTTCCGGTCCAGGCCGCGTTCGCCCAGCCACGTCCTGAGCTGTGCCGTCTCCGCCGCTCCGGCCGGGTCCGGCGGTCCGACGAGGATGATGTGCTCGACCCGTTCGCACACCTCCTGGGTCACCGGGGTGCGGCTGACGCCGCAGTCGACGATCAGACAGCCCCGTAGGTCCACCAGTCCGTCGACGGCGGCGCCGACGATGTCCTGGAGCGTCCCGTCGGTGGGCAGCCGTTCGCCGGGCTTGTCACCCGGTCCGAGCGGGAGCAGCGCCATGTCCTGGCGCCGCGGGTCACCGGTGTGCACGTGCCGCAGATAGCGGTGCACGGGCCGGATGGCCAGCTCGACGCGGTCCTCGGCGAAGCCCAGGAGGCCGTCCTTCGGGGCCTCGCACGTGGCGTTCCAGTACCGGGTCAGCTCGGTCAGCCCGCCGCCGTCGGTGTCCGCGTCCATCAGGATCACCGTCTGCCCGACCCGGCCCACCGCGTCGTCGACGACCAGACCGGCCGCGGCTGTCAGCAGCGTCGCTCCGCTGCCGCGGGTCGCCGAGAGCACCGCCACCGAGTGCGGCACCCCGATGGACCCCGTCGACGGATGTGCCATCGGTTCCTCCTTGCTCCGTGCTGCTCACTCAGATCTTCGGGATGTCCAGTTCGATGCCGACCCGGTGGTCCGGGTCCGCGTGGTCGGCGGCGTCCTCGCGCAGGCCCAGGTGCGCGGCCACGAGCAGGGTGAGGGGGTGCCGGGGTCCGAACTTCTCCAGCAGGCCGCGGTGCGTGCGCTCGTCCAGCTCCCGCGCGGCACGCGCCTCGCCCGCGAAGACGAGCAGGTTGGCGTGGCAGAGGGCGGCGGTGAGGATGAGCGGGTGGTGCTGGTCGACGTGGAGGGTCTCGCGCAGCCCGCGCAGGCCCCGCTCGCTGAGCTCCACGGCGGTCTCGTCCTCGGCGTCGCGCAGCACCAGGGCGAGGTTCACCTCGGCGATCCGGGCGAAGAGGTGGTCCTCGCCCCACTCCCGGTACGCCGCGAGGTTCTCCTCGGCCAGCTCCCGCGCCCCGCCCGGCCCGCTGACCTTGCCGAGGAACCGCAGGTCGGCGGCGAGTCCGGCGCGCGCCGCCAGTGTCTCGGGGTGCCGGGGCCCGCCGTAGGTGACGAAGGCGTCGACGACCCGCGCGTCCAGCACGCGCGCGGAGTCCGCCTTCTCCTGGCGTGCCCGCCGCGACAGCTCCGGGGAGAGCACGGCGATGTGCCGCAGGGTGGAGGCCAGGGAGCAGGCCGCCAGCAGGGTGGTCACGTTGGACCAGCCGAAGTCGGCGGCGTCGCTGGTGTGCCGGTAGATCTCCTGGAGTCGGCTCAGGGAGTCGTCGTAGCGGCCGAGTTCACGGAGTCTGCCGCCCATGTGCACGGAGGTGCGCAGGGTGAGCGGGTGCCGTTCGCCGAGCACCCTGACCCGCTGTGCGTGGACCTCGCGGTGCTGTTCCAGGGAGTCGCCCGGCAGGCCGACCATGTCGAGGGACAGGCCGAGGTTGCTGCCCGCCATGAGCGTGAAGTGGTCCCGCGGGCCGTACTTGGAGCGCAGGATGTCGAGGGTGGACGCGTCCTCGGCGAGCGCCTCCTGCGGGCGGCCCAGGGCGCGCAGCTCACCGCCCCGGCCGAGCGCGCTGCGCAGGGTGAAGTCGCCGTCGACGTCCTGCACCCGGCACAGTTCCCGGTGGGCGGCGGCGTTGACGCGGTTGGCCTCCGGGTAGTCGCCCATGTCGGTGTGGATGTTGGCCAGTTCCACGCGCAGCCGGAGCAGCAGGAGCAGCCGTTCCTCGTCGCCGGTGGCCAGGGTGGCGGTCCAGTTCTCCTCCAGCCGCCGGGCGAGGTCGTGGGCGGCCCGCAGCCGTTGGGTGAGGCGCCGGTAGCGCACCTGGTTGACCAGCCAGCGGCGCACCTCGGGGTCGTCGTCGGTCACCGCCTGCGAGGACTCGACGTGCCGGTCGAGTTCGGCGTAGCGCGGGTACAGCGTGCGGTCGTCGACGCGGTCGTCCGGGGGCGCGTAGGCGGCCAGCACGCGGCGGACGCCCGCGGCGATCCGGGCGGCCTCCTCGGGTTCGAGTTGCTGGCGCTGCCAGGTGAGGATCATCCGGGAGGCCCGCAGCCGCTTGCCGTCCTGGTCCTGGCTCGCCTGCGACCTGCCGACCAGGCTCTGCGCGGCGAACCCGAGCTGCCGGGCGCCCTCGGGGCCCTCGGGCAGCCGCAGGAAGTCCAGGGCGGCGGGCGACTCCAGCAGGTCCCAGCCCGCGCCCTCCGGGGAGAGCGCGGTCAGCGTCTTCAGCAGCTCCAGCGAGGCCGGGCGTTCCTTGCCGACGTCCTCGACGACGCTCTGCCACATCGCCGGGACCGCGCCGAGGCCGATGTCCCGCCGGTTGGTGATCTCCTGTACGAAGTCGTCCACCGCCGCCTCCACCGGGCGGGCGGTGCTGCGCAGGTAGGCCACCATCTGGTCGAGCATCTGCGGCAGGGTCTCCCCCAACGCGACGAGCCGCTGGGCGAGTTCGACGGTGAGCGCGGGGTGCTTGCGGCGCAGGTACCGTACGGCCTCCTCGGCGGTCGGCGGTTCGATGGCGACGGGTTCGGCCACGCCGCCCCAGTCGGCGCTCTCGGAGGTGATCAGCGTGTGCACCTGGTTGCCGGTGACGAGCAGGTTCCGCACGGTCTCGGGCTGCCGGGCGTCGTCGTAGACGAGGAGGATGCGCTCGGGTCCGCCCTCGCGGCCCTCCAGCAGTTCGCGCAGTGCCTCGATGGCGCGGGGCGACGCCTTCGGGGAGGCGTTCAGCCGCTCGCTGAGCAGGACGAGTTCGCGTTCGATGCTCCCGGCGTCGGCGGCGGGCAGCCACCACACGATGTCGTAGTCGGCGCGGAACCGGGTCACGTACTCCAGGGCGTACGTGCGTTTGCCGACGCCCGCCGGTCCGCTCAGGACGACGGGTTTCCTGGCCGCGCGGCCCGGTGGCAGGGCGTTCCTGAGCTGCCGCAGGCGGTCCTCGCGGCCGAGGAACTCGCCCTGGTGACTGGGGACGCCGTGCCACACCCGGGGGTGGCGGCCGGGGAAGCGGGGTCCGGCGCCGGAGCGCTCCGCCCAGGGCGCGTCGTGCCGGTCGCCGGGCAGGAAGTGCGTCAGGAGGGCGTTGCGGGCGGGCTGTTCCTCCAGGGTGTACAACTCGGGGCCGCGCAGGCCGCGGAACGGCGGCTGCACCTCGATGTCCTCCAGCCAGGCCACCTTGACCTCCGGCCGGTCGCCGAGCCCGCCCGGGTTGGGCAGGTTCGCCGCCAGCGCGGTGAGCTGCGGGGAGCCGACCATGGCGGACGACATCAGCACGAGGTGGGTGACGCCGGGGTCGCGGCGGACGGCGCGGTCGACGGGGCCGTCCCCGAACTCGGCCAGCACCCCGTTGGCGGCCAGTTCCGCGCGGATCCACTCCGCCCAGCCGCGGTCCTGGGGTTCGTACACGAGCCGGACGACGCGGGGTGCGGGGGGCTCGGCGGCGAACGCCTGGCCGTAGCGCTCGCGGTCGGTGTCGGGGAGCGTGGCGAAGCACAGGTCGGGGTCGCCGCTGATCTCCTTGCCGAGCCGTTCGAGGGCCAGCTTCTGCAGGGAGACGACGTACTTCCGCAGCGCGAACGGGATGAGCGTCTCCTCGTAGGCGAGGTACGGCAGGTGTCCCACCTCGACCTCGCGCCAGTACTGCTCCTCGCCGGTCAGCTGGATCGGGCCGACGGCGCCCTCGAACTGGTGGCGGGCGCGGGCGCGGCGGCGCTCGGCCTGCTCGGGGTGCGAGGGGTCCACGCGCATCGGGACGGGCAGCACCCTGATGCGGCCGCCGGACTGCTCGCGCAGTTGGCGGGCGACGGCGGCGGAGCCCTCGATGGACTGGTTGCTGAGGTTGAAGCCGACGACGACGACGACGGGCAGGAGCAGGGTGCACAGGCTGGCGTTGTCGGAGTGGCCGGTGCGGCTGTCGATGAGGACGTAGTCGTAGTCGTCCTCGCGCAGGCCGCGCCGCAGGGTCTCGGCGAACAGCCGCCCGCTGTGCTCCTGGTAGAACCGGGCCCAGTCGAAGGCGGCGACGCGTCGGCTGTACAGGCCGTCCTGGCGGCCGGGGCCGAGGAAGTCGATCCGGCCCCCGGGGTGCGGGAACCGGTAGGCGAGCGAGTCGGTGTAGAAGCCGACCTGGGTGTGGCGCCGCAGGACTTCGGCCAGCCGCCGCTCGTGGTCGGCGTCGGACAGTCCCTCGGCCGCCAGGGCTTCGACGGCCCGCCCGTAGTTCTGCACCATCTCCACGACCCCGGGCGACTCGCTCAGCTCCGGGTCCCGCAGGAAGGGCCGCAGGTAGCGGTGCAGGCCGGGGGACTCCAGGTCCCAGTCGACGGCGAGGACCCGGTGTCCGGCGTCGGCGAGCAGCCAGGCGATGTTGGCCAGCGCCATGGTGCGCCCGACCCCGCCCTTGTACGAGTAGAAGGTGACGACAGTCGCCTGGTTCCGGCGGGATATGGAACCGGAGGGCTCGGCACTGCTCATCGATGTCGCTCCAGCGTGCGTGCGTCAGCTGTGGGGCCCCCGGAGGATCGGCCTCTCGTCGTCCTCCGGAGTGGAGAACCAGGATCTGCGGGGGGCGGCCTCCCACCGTGCGTCGGCGCGGTGGGACGTCGGTGCGGCGTGCGTAGGCAGCCACGGTACCCGCAGCGGCGGGAACTGCCTATCACGGTTGCTTCCGCCCGAGAGGGGAATTCGCGGCATTCCCGAAACGCCTGGGGCGACGGTGAAGCAGAGGTCCTCGGGTGTCATCGCGGGGGGCGCGTGACGGGCCCCGGTGAGGATGCGGTCGACCACCGCGCGCAGCACCTTCCGGTAGCCGCCGCGGGCGTGCGGCGCGCCGACGAGCCCGGCGAGTCCGGAGCGGGTGTAGTCGCCGACGAGCACGGTCACGGTGTCGGGTTCGCGGTGCCGGGGCAGTCCCTCGGTGGTCCACAGCACCGGCACCAGGGCGGGCGAGGGCTGCCCGGTGCGGTCCTGCGCCCACCTCAACCGCCGCCGGAACACGGCGAGTTCGCCGCGGGTGCGGGGTTCGGTGTAGTAGCGCTCGGTGAGCAGGGCGAGCAGGGTGCGGCAGCGCATGACCGGCGTCCAGTCCGGTACGGCGGCCCCGAAGGGTCCCGGCGGACGGTCCGGCAGCACGCCGGTGCGGTCCGGGTCGGGGCCCAGGCGCCGCTGTATCTCGGCCTGGACGTCGGTGTGGAAGGCCCGCAGCCAGGGGTCGGACGGCGCGGGCAGGGCGTGGCTGATGTAGTAGTAGGGAGCACTGGGACCACGGTGGCCGGTCATGCGCTCCACCCCCCTCCGGCAAGACGCGCGCGCAGGGCGGTGACACCGTCGGTCAGCCGCCCGCGGACGTGGTCGATGAGGAACCGGAGGTCGGCGCAGTAGCACGACGGGTTGTCGAAGCCGTTGTCCGGGTGGTGGCGGTGCGCGCGCAGCCCGCCGCCGCAGATGTCGACGACCGGGCAGGACCGGCACTGGGCGCAGAGCCCGGCCAGTCCGGCGCGCTCGGCGGCGAATCCCGGGTCGGCCGCGGCGCGGTCGAAGTCATGGGCCCCGATGTGGAGTACGGACCGGGCGGCGCCCGCGCTCACCGTCTTGAGGATGTCGTTGTACTCGATCAGTCCGGACGGCTGGATCACCACGACGTCGGAGCCGTAGGGGCCCCACATCTCGCTGCTGCTGGTGCCGCCGAGGTGCAGGTCGAGGAGGGAGTCGAAGAGCCGTACGGAGGTCTCGCGGCGGGGCGCGTCGAACCAGCGGTCGAAGACGGCGGCGAGCCAGCGGCCGTAGGGCGCGGCGGGCGCGTCCGGGGAGCGGGGCGGTGGGAACTGCCAGGTGGCGTGCGGCAGCAGCAGGTCGACGGTGGGCGGCTCGTGGGCGAGCAGCGCCTCGTAGGTGGCGACGGGGTCGGCGGTGATGTCGACGACGCACAGCAGTCCGCCGTACAGCGGCCGGTAGCGGGGGGTGCGCAGGAGTTCCAGCGCGCGGGTCACCTCGGCGTGGGTGCCGCGTCCGGCGCGGTCGGGGCGGCGCCGGTCGTGGGACTCGGGGGTGCCGTCGGTGCTGACGCCGACCCTGATGCCGTAGCGGTGGAAGACCTCAAGGAAGGCGTGGTCGAGGCGAGAGGCGTTGGTCTGGACGAGCAGGTCGATCCGGGTGGCGAGGCCGCGGCAGTCGGCGCGCAGCCGTCGGGCGAAGTGCTCCAGGGTGGCGGGCGGGGCGAGCAGGGGTTCGCCGCCGTGCAGGATGACCTGGGCGCGGGGCGGGCGGTGGCGGCGCAGGTGCTCGGTGATCCGGCCGGACAGGCGGCTCATCACGGTGGGGCCCATGACCAGGGGCTGGGTGCTCCAGCCGTCGTCGCGGTGCTCGTAGACGTAGCAGTCGGGGCAGCCGAAGTTGCAGCGGCTGTGGAGCTTGACGACGAACTGGGTGAACCGGGGCGGTGGTCCGGCGGGCGGCGGGGGCGCGCTGGGCGCCGTCTCACACCGCACTTTCCCACCTCGGCCGCTCGGGTCCGGCGCCGTGTCCGGCGTTGCGCAGCAGGGCCTCGACGAGGGCGCTGCGCGGCAGGCGGCGCAGGGCCCGTGGGTCGGGCGGGGCGTGTGGAGCGCCGTCGGCGGACGCGGGTAACGCCCGGCCGCCGGGTGCGGTGTGCTGTGCCGCGTCGTGTGCCGTCACGCAGGCTCCCCCTGGCTGTCCCGGCCGAGTGGTGCGCGGTTCGACCGGCGTGGTCCGGTCGAACGGCCGGAGTGCTCCGGGGAGTTGTGTGGCTCCTGGTACAGTCCGGGACCCGTGGGCCCGCGGACCGCTCGCCCCCCGCTCGAGAATGCCTCGGCGCGCTGACTGAACGCCCCCATCAGATACCTGTGAGTGTATCGACCGGGGCGAAGTAAGCCTATCCTCTGAGGTATTAAGGGGGTGTGAACCGGCCTATTGGGGACCGCCGTTGACCGACCGGCCATCCTTTGTGACCGAGTCTGCGCGATTGTCCATCACGCCGGACCAGCCGGCGGGAGTCTGTGAGGGGCGCGTGGATCCAGCCGCTTTCTTCTATACGAGCTGTGTACGGGCCGACGGCTGGCGTGCGCTGACGCGGTTCCACACCGACCTGGAGTACCACCTGCGCATCCAGGAGGGGTTCGGGGTCAGTGGGGTGCTCGGCGCGGTGGCGGAGCCGGAGTCGGCCCGGGAACGCGACCTGGCCAGGGCCGGGGTCATGGTCGCCCTGTACTCCCCGCGGTACTTCACCGACCGCGGCGCGGGCCAGGAGTGGGCGGTCTTCCGGTCCCGGATGCGGTACCACGAGGACGTCCGCGGCGTCCCGGCGCGCGGCTGTCTGGTCCCGCTGTGCTGGAAGCCCGTCCCCGACGACCAGGTACCGGCGGGCGTCCGTACGGCGGTGACGGCGCCCGGCGCCTTCGACTGGCTGCGGGAGCGGGGCCTTGAGGCCCTGGCGGCCTCACCGGACTCGGAGGACGGCGTCCGCTACCACACCCTGCTCGAACAGTTGGCCAAAACCATCGCCGAGGCGGGCCGCGCGGAGCTGGAGCACCTCGACCCGGCCGACGTGCCGGAACTGGCCCCGGCGTTCGGCACCGAGAGGCCGGTTCCCGTCCCGCGGCGGGGCACGGCGGCCCGGGGCGGCCCCGCCGCGGGGCGCGAACCGGGCTCGGTCGCCATCAGCTACGTCGGCGCCGACCAGCCGTGGGCTGACTGGATGACGGAGGTGCTCCAGCAGCGGGGCCGCCGGGTCGTACCGCACCGCTGGCGGGCCAGCCGCGAGAGCCTCCAGGACGCCGTCGCCCAGGCGCGGGGCATGGCCGAACACCTACTGGTGATCTTCTCCCGGAACTACTTCGCCGCCGGGGACACCAGCCCCACCGAGTGGGAGGACGCGTTCCCCGAGTCCCGCAGCCGCTCCTCGGACGCCGTCCTGGTGCAGATCGACGCCGCGCCCCGGCCGCTGCTCGTGCGGGACGCCGAGGTGGTCGTCCTGGCCGGGACGGACCCCGCGGAGGCCGAGCAGCGGATCGAGGAGGCGCTGCCCGGCGCCCCGCCCCCCGCCGACGCCCCGGGGAGCGGCCGGTGAGCCCGTTACGCCGCCCGCCCCGGCAGCTCCCGCCCGTCACCAACCTCCCGCCGCTCCCGGCACCGTTCGTCGGCAGGGACGAGGAGATCGCGGACACGCACCGGCTGCTCGACAACCACCGGGCCGTGCTGGTGCACGACCCGGAGGACCGCCCGCACGGGTACGGCACCTCCCACCTGGCCCTCTCCTACGGCCACCGCTACACCCAGCACTACGAACTCGTGTGGGTCATCGACTGCGGCGGCGAGCAGGACCCGGGGCGGCTCGCGGACCTGGTCGCGGCGCAGACCACGCTGCTGGGCGAGGCGTTCGAGGCGGGCACGGGCGAGCCGCTGACCGGTCCGACGGCGGCCGACTGGCTGTACGTCTTCGACAACGTGGCCCGCCCGGACGGCATCCGGCGGCACTTCCCCGAGGGCAACGCGCGTATCCTCGTCGCCTCCCGCGCCACTGGCACCTGGCCGTCGGCCGCCCGGCTGCGGGTGGGCCCGCTGGACCGGGACGACGCGGTCCGGCTGCTGAAGGAGAACATGGGCCTGGAGCAGCGGCACGCCGTGCTGCTGGTGGACACCTTCGGCGGGCACCCGCACCAGATCGTGCGCGCCGGTGAGGCGGTCCTCGCGGGCCGGGTCACCCCGGAGCAGGTCGTCACCGTGACGGAGATAGCGCGGATGGCGCCCCCGCCGCCCGAGCGGCCCCCGACGCTCGCGATCCCCCGGCAGCGCCGCTCCGGGGACCTGGACGCGGCCCGCACGAGCCTGCGCTCCAGTCTGCTGCGCTCCACGGTGTGCCGGGACTCCGGCAGCTTCCGGCGCTGGATGGCGACCCTGGGGGCCCGCACCCGTCTCGCCCTGCCGTCGGACAGCGCGACCGCCGACCTGTCGATGGCGGAGCGGGTGGAGCTGCTGCTGGACATCGTGTTCGAGCGGCGGGACCCCGACTTCGCGCGGGCGCTGGCCGACACGGTGGCGGCGGAGACGGAGACCGCGGGCTCCGGCCGCCAGATGGCCGACACCGTACGGGACATCGTCGGTGAACTGGCGGCCCACTGGTCCGGCGCCGGGCAGCCGCCGCCCGTGGTCGCGCCGGAGAAGCCCTCGTGCTTCTTCTTCACGAGCTGGCACAACCGGACGGTCGACCAGGAGGAGGTGCTCCGCTTCCACGCCCTGCTGGAGAAGCAGGTGACGGCCAAGCTGGGCGGCCGGGTGAAGCCCGCCGGGTTCCTCGACAAGACCATCAAGCACGGCGCGGTGTGGGAGCCCAAGCTGATCGAGGCGATCCGCACCACGCGCCTGCTCGTTCCCCTGATCACCGAGGAGTACTTCACGAGGGAGTGGTGCAGGCGCGAGTGGGCGGTCATGATGAGACGCCTGGCGAGCACGGACGCCGCGCCGGACCAGCAGCCCATCGCCATCATGCCGGTGATCTGGGCCAGGCCCCTGGACGGCTGGATGGTGCCGGAGGACTACAAGCCCTACCAGCGCTGGGTGCACTCCGCCGGGAAGCCCGAGTGGGACGGCGACGTCTACGACCTGCTGGCGGGCGACCGGGAGACCGAGCTGAAGCGGTACGTCTCCACGCTCGCCAACACCATGGTCGCGGAGGCCAGCACCCCGCTGCCGCCGCTGGACCGGGACCTGGTGATGAAGGTCCCGCTGGCCTTCGCGGACGTCAACGGCGGGATGGGCTGAGACACGCGCCGCCCCGCTCTAGGGTTCGGTCCATGACAGCCCCGCACCAGGACCCCGACTGCGCCTTCTGCGCGATCGCCGCCGGGACCGCACCGGCCCGCGTCGTCGCCACCACGACGGAGACACTGACGTTCCTGCCCCTGAACCCCGTACACCCCGGACACGTCCTCGTCGTGCCCCGGCGCCATGTCGCGGACGTCTGGGGCCTGGACGAGGGGACGGCGGCGGCCGTCAGCGCGGCGGTGCTCAGGGCCGCCCACGCGGTCCGCGCCGTCCACCGCCCCGAGGGCATGAACGTCATCCAGTCCTCCGGCGCGGTCGCCACCCAGACCGTTCCGCACCTGCACGTCCACGTCGTCCCCCGGTACGCGGGCGACCGGATGCCCCGGTTGTGGCCGGAGGCCGCGCCCACGGAACCGGAGCGGCTGGACGACTCGGCGCGTCGGCTGCGCACGGCCCTCGGGTCACCTCACGACTAGCAGCGCGACCACCTGGGCGACCAGGAGGGGGCCGTAGAAGATCGACAGGGTGGGGGAGACGGCGGCCCGCAGCACGCCCGCCTTCTCCCGGCCGGGTGCCACGTCCATGTGGAAGGGGGCGATGTCCTCCTCGGGACGGCGCACCCGGTCGTAGAGCCGCCGGAAGAGCCGCTCCTGGTAGAGGAAGTAGCCGTCCATGATCCAGAAGGCCAGCACCGGGAGGATGCTCACCAGGGCGACGGCACTCTCCTCGTTGCCGACGGCGTAGGCGAGCAGCGCGCCCGTGACGGTCAGCGACCAGCCCTTGATCAGGAAGGAGTTGCCCGCCATCCGGGTCACGATGGTCTGGATCATCTCCAGATGACGGATCCGTACCTCGTCCAGCGCCATCGGCTCCCCCGGAGGTCAACTCGCCCGCCGCTTAGCCTAGTCGGCGGCGCGCGACGTCGGTGTCCGTTCGCCGCCAGCGTCCTGGGATGGGCGTCGGTGGAATGGGGGGCATGACTTCTCAGGTATTTGGCATGACAGTTCGGACACCGCTGCTGGGTCGGAAGGCGCTCGTCACCGGGGGCAGTCGGGGCATCGGCGCGGCGACCGCCGTGCGGCTGGCGCAGGAGGGCGCGGACGTGGCCGTGACGTATGTGCGGGGCAAGGAGGCCGCCGAGGACGTCGTCCGGGCGGTGGAGTCGCTGGGGCGGCGGGCGGTGGCGCTGCGGGCTGACTCCGCGGACCCGGTCGAGGCGGCGGACGCGGTGGCGCGGGCCGTGGCGGCGCTCGGCGGGCTCGACGTGCTGGTGAACAACGTGGGCGTCGGGGTGCTCGGGCCGCTTTCCGAGCTGTCCCTCGCCGACGTGGACCGGGTCCTCGCGGTGAACGTGCGGGGCGTCTTCCTGGCCTCCCAGGCCGCCGCCGCGCGGATGGCGGACGGCGGCCGGATCATCACCATCGGCACCTGTATGACCCAGCGCGTACCCGGCCCGGGCGGCACCCTGTACGCCATGAGCAAGTCGGCCCTGACCGGGCTGACGCGGGCGCTGGCCCGGGAACTCGGCCCGCGCGGGATCACCGCGAACATCGTGCACCCGGGGCCCGTCGACACCGACATGAACCCCGCCGACGGGCCGTACGCCGCCGGTCAGGCGGCGCTGACCGCGCTCGGCCGGTTCGGCACCGCCGACGAGATCGCGGCGACCGTCGCCCACCTGGCCAGCGCCACGTACGTCACCGGCGCCGAGTTCTCGGTGGACGGCGGCCACGCGGCCTGACGGCGCCGGGGTCAGCCGCCCAGCTCCTGGTGGCGCGCCGTCAGGCGCCGCGCGCCGTCGTCCGTCAGGGCGCCGAACAGGCGCAGTCGGGAGATCCCGCCGTCCGGGTAGATGTCCACGCGCGCGTGGGTGCCGACGACGGGCTCCGGCAGGACGAAGCGGTGGTTGGTGTCGGGCTGGAGGCGGGTCCGGGGGAGCGCCTCCCGCCAGGCGCCGTCTCCGCCGTCCGCGCCGTGCTCGCCGTCCCGCACGGAGACCGACGCCCAGCCCGCGCTGTTGCCCTTGAGGTAGGCGGTGTCGATCTCCAGGGCGCGGATCTCGGCGCGGGCGGCGAGCCGGTAGCGGATCCAGTCGTGGCCCTGGTCGCGGCGGCGCCGGGTCTCCCAGCCGTCGTCCATCTTGCGGGAGCGGCCCGGCTGGATGGTGTTCGTGGCGGGCGAGTAGAAGCGGTCGGAGGCGTCCTCGACCTGGCCGCCGTTCTCCAGGGCGACGACGTCGAAGGTGCCGAGCGCCGCCAGCCAGGCCGGGTCCGGGACCACCTCGCCGTACACGCGCAGCCGGGCGATGCCGCCGTCGGGGTGCTGCCGGACGCGCAGGTGGGTGACGCGCCGCTCCAGCGACACGGCGAACCCGTTGGCGGCGTGGCCGCCGACCGGGGTGCGCGGGACGAGGGTCGTCCACTGCACGTCGGGACCGAGGAGTTCCTCCGGCGCGGCGGCGTCCGGCGCCGAGGTGGCCTCAATGGACACCGCCTGCGGGTGGTTGCCGCGGAAGTGCGCGGTGTCGACGACGACGCCGCGGACCACGCCGGGCGCGCCGAGCCGGACGAGGGCCCAGTCGTGGTCGTCGGCGGCGGGCCAGGGATGGTCGGCGGAGGCACCGCGGCGGCGCCGGGTCTCCCAGCCGTCCATGATCTTGCCCTTGTGCCCGAAGTGCTCGGGGTCGAACACGGGCCGCTCGGGCACCAGCAGGTTCTCCCGCTGGGCGAAGAACTCGTCGTTGGCGGCGATGACCCCGGCGCCGAGCCGCCGGTCGGCGAGGTTGGCGTACCGGGTGAAGGGGAAGTCGGCGGTGCGGTAGTCCGCGTACGGGTCGCCGCCCGCGTAGGGGTGCGCGTCGCCGGTGAAACGGGGTATCGCCGTCACGGTGATCAGTTCTGCCTTTCGTCGGTTCGGCCGCCGCGGGTGCGGGCGGGCGGGGGTCAGTGGGTGCGCTGGAGGAGCCGTCCCTTCGGTGCGGTGAACTGGCCGTCCGCGACGACGCGTTCGCCGCGCAGCCAGGTGGACTTCACGACGCCGCTGAGGGTGCGGCCCGCGTACGCCGTGACGCGGTTGCGGTGCTGGAGGGCGGCCGGGTCCACGGTGAAGGTGGCGTCGGGCGCGAGGACCGCGAAGTCGGCGTCCCGTCCTACGGCGATGGCGCCCTTGCGGTCGTCGAGGCCGACGAGTGCGGCGGTGCGGGCGGACATCCAGCGCACGACGTCCTCCAGGCCGTGGCCGCGCCTACGGGCCTCGGTCCAGACGGCGGAGAGGCTGAGCTGGAGGCCGGAGATGCCGCCCCAGGCGGTGGCGAAGTCGGCGGTCTTGAGGTCGGCCGTGGACGGGGAGTGGTCGGTGACCACGCAGTCGATGGTGCCGTCCGCGAGCGCCTCCCAGAGCAGGTCCTGGTTGGCGGCCTCCCGGATCGGCGGGCAGCACTTGAACTCGCTGGCGCCGTCCGGCACTTCCTCGGCGGTCAGGGTGAGGTAGTGCGGGCAGGTCTCGACGGTGACGCGGACGCCGTCGGCGCGGGCGGCGCGGATCAGCGGCAGCGCGTCGGACGACGACAGGTGCAGCACGTGCACGCGCGCGTGGAGGCGCTTCGCCTCGGCGAGCAGGGTGGCGACGGCGGTGTCCTCGGCGTCGCGGGGGCGGCTGGCGAGGAAGTCGGCGTACCGGGGGCCGCCCTTCTGCGGGGCGGCGGCGAGGTGGCCGGGGTCCTCGGCGTGCGCGATGAGCAGGCCGTCGAAGCCCGCGATCTCGGCCAGGGAGCGGGCGAGCTGGTCCCGTCCGAGGTGCGGGAACTCGTCCACGCCGGACGGGGACAGGAACGCCTTGAAGCCGAAGACCCCGGCCTCGTGCAGCGGGCGCAGGTGCCCCACGTTGTCGGGCAGGGCGCCGCCCCAGAAGCCGACGTCGACGTGGGCCTTGGCGGCGGCGACCTCCTGCTTGACGCGGAGGGCGGCGACGGTCGTCGTCGGGGGCAGGGAGTTGAGCGGCATGTCGACGAGGGTGGTGACGCCTCCGGCGGCGGCGGCGCGGGTGGCGGTCCAGAAGCCCTCCCACTCGGTGCGGCCGGGGTCGTTGACGTGCACGTGGGTGTCGACCAGGCCGGGCAGCAGGACGTCGTCCCCGAGGTCCTCAAGGCGGGCGCCGGAGGGCACCTGGGCGTCGTAGGGCGCCACGGCGGTGATCGTGCCGCCGGTCACCGCGACCGAGGCGGCGCGCATCCCCTCGGGGGTGATCACGCGCGTGGAGCGCAGCACCAGTTCAGCGTCGGACACCCGGGCCCCCTTCGGGAATTAACTTCCACGTAACGGAATTCAACTTTCTGTTGAAGGAGTTTCGCCTCCCGCCCCGTCGCAGTCAAGGGGCACACCCTCTACCGTGCACCCGCGGGCGACCTCTGGACTTTTCCGCAGTGCGGAATTAGACTTCCGCTCTACCCGTCCGTCCCGAAAGGAACGCGCCGTGCCGACGTCCCGCGCCAGCACCACCGACCCCGGCAAGTCCGCCAGCGGTGGCGTCCAGTCCCTTGAGCGCGCCTTCGACCTGCTGGAGCGGATGGCGGACGCGGGCGGCGAGGTCGGTCTGAGCGAGCTGTCCGCGAGCAGCGGGCTGCCGCTGCCCACCATCCACCGGCTGATGCGCACCCTGGTCGCCTGCGGCTACGTCCGCCAGCAGCCCAACCGGCGCTACGCGCTCGGCCCGCGCCTGATCCGCCTCGGCGAGTCCGCCTCCCGGCTGCTGGGCACCTGGGCGCGTCCCTACCTCGCCCGACTGGTCGAGGAGACCGGCGAGACGGCGAACATGGCGCTGCTCGACGGCGACGAGATCGTCTACGTCGCCCAGGTGCCGTCCAAGCACTCGATGCGGATGTTCACCGAGGTCGGCCGCCGCGTGCTGCCGCACTCCACCGGCGTCGGCAAGGCCCTGCTGGCGGGCTTCCCGGCACAGGAGGTCCGCGCCCTGCTCGCCCGCACCGGGATGCCCGCGGCCACCGAGAAGACGATCACCACGCCGGACGGCTTCCTCGCGGCGCTGGCGGACGTGCGGCGCCTCGGCTACGCGGTGGACGACAACGAGCAGGAGCTCGGCGTGCGCTGCCTCGCGGTGCCGGTGCCGGACTCCCCCACCGCGGCGGCGATCTCCATCTCCGGTCCGGCGGGCCGGGTCACGGAGGCGGCGACGGAACGGATCGTGCCGGTGCTCCAGCAGGTGGCGGTGGAACTCTCGCAGGCGCTGGCGACGCCGGGCGCCCCGGCGAGCTGATCCCGTCCCGGACCGTTCGGGTCAGCCGCGCGGCGGCTCACCGAACAGTTCCACCGCTTCCCGCACCTGGGTGAGCCCCTTCGACAGGGCGCTCACCGAGCCGATCGCGCCCGCGATGAGCAGCAGGGAGCGGCGCAGGCGGAGGATCTCGGGGGCGTCGCCCGAGGTCATCGAGGCGAGCGCGGCGAGTTCGTCCTCCGCGATGGCGCGGTCCGGGAACTCGGCCGGGAGCACGGCGAGTTCACGGCGTAACCGGGAGACGGCGGTCCGCAGTTCCGCCACCCTCGGGTCCTCGCCGCTGCCGGTCACCCGCTTCTGCCCCAAGCTCCGCAACACAGCTCTCCCCCCTCGCACGCCCATGTGCGCGGTCGTGTCGTCCCCCTGGACCATCCCCGGCTCCCCGGCTCGGGGACGCCGGTCAGTAAACGCCTTCCTGGGTGGATGCGCCACCGCCCGGACTGAAATTCAGCCCTCGGACGCCCGGAAGTCGACATGCCGTCAGGTATGCAGGACGTATGACCGAAAAAACTGAAGGCGGCGCCGTCGCCGGACTGCTGCTCGCCGCCGGGGGCGGACGGCGGCTCGGCGGGCGCCCCAAGGCCCTGCTGACGCACCGTGGGCGCCCGCTCGTGGAGCACGCGGCGGGCGTGCTGCGCGCGGCGGGGTGCGCGCGCGTGCACGTGGTGCTCGGGGCGCACGCCGACGCCGTACGCGACCAGGCCGAACTGCCCGGCTGTGTGCTGGTGGAGAACCCGAAGTGGGAGCAGGGCATGGGCGGCTCACTGCTCGCGGGCCTGGACTCGCTCGCCGGGACGGGGGCCGGGGCGGCGCTGGTGCTGCTGGTGGACCAGCCCGGCATCGGGGCGGAGGCGGTGGCGCGGGTGCGGGCCGCGTACCGGGACGAGTCGTCGCTGGTGTCGGCGGCGTACGAGGGTGTGCGCGGCCATCCGGTGCTGCTCGGCGCGGCCCACTGGGCGGGCGTCGCCGGGGCCGCGAGCGGGGACCGGGGGGCGCGTGGCTACCTCAGGGAGCGGGAAAGCGCTGTCACGCTCATCGAGTGCGGGGACGTGGCACGGCCGTACGACATCGACACCGAGGCGGACCTGGGTCACCTTGAGTGAGTGGGGTGACACCGAGTGCCACGATGCCTCGACCCGGAGAATCTCGACATCAACAAACCATTGAAGTTCCACGATGAGGAAATTACTATCCACTGCCCAGGGGCCTGTTCAAGGCAGCCACACTCGCTGAAGGAAGTGACAGCTCATGTCCGCACCAGCGCCGTCCCCGCTGGCCATCGTCGACGCCGAGCCCTTGCCGCGGCAGGAGGAGGTCCTCACGGACGCGGCGCTCGCCTTCGTGGCCGAGTTGCACAGCCGGTTCACGCCCCGGCGCGACGAACTCCTCGCCCGCCGCGCCGAGCGCCGCGCCGAGATCGCCCGCACCTCGACCCTGGACTTCCTCCCCGAGACCGCCGCGATCCGCGCCGACGACTCCTGGCGGGTCGCCCCCGCGCCCGCCGCCCTCGACGACCGCCGGGTGGAGATCACCGGCCCCACCGACCGCAAGATGACCATCAACGCGCTCAACTCGGGCGCGAAGGTCTGGCTCGCGGACTTCGAGGACGCCTCCGCGCCCACCTGGGAGAACGTCGTCGGCGGCCAGCTCAACCTGATCGACGCCCACACCCGCCGCATCGACTTCACCGACGAGCGGACCGGCAAGTCGTACGCCCTGCGCCCGGACGCCGAACTCGCCACCGTCGTGACGCGCCCGCGCGGCTGGCACCTCGACGAGCGCCACCTCCGGTCGGACGGCACCCCGGTGCCCGGCGCCCTGGTCGACTTCGGCCTGTACTTCTTCCACAACGCGCGGCGCCTGCTGGACATGGGCAAGGGCCCCTACTTCTACCTCCCGAAGACGGAGTCGCACCTGGAGGCCCGCCTCTGGAACGACGTGTTCGTCTTCGCGCAGGACCAGCTCGGCATCCCGCGGGGCACCGTCCGCGCCACCGTCCTGATCGAGACGATCACGGCGGCGTACGAGATGGAGGAGATCCTCTACGAGCTGCGCGAGCACGCCTCCGGGCTGAACGCGGGCCGCTGGGACTACCTCTTCTCCATCGTGAAGAACTTCCGCGACGGCGGCCCGAGATTCGTCCTGCCGGACCGCAACGCGGTCACGATGACGGCCCCGTTCATGCGGGCGTACACCGAACTCCTCGTCCGCACCTGCCACCGGCGCGGCGCGCACGCGATCGGCGGCATGGCGGCGTTCATCCCGTCCCGCCGGGACGCCGAGGTCAACAAGGTCGCCTTCGAGAAGGTCCGCGCCGACAAGGACCGCGAGGCGCGCGACGGCTTCGACGGCTCCTGGGTCGCCCACCCCGACCTGGTGCCGATCGCCATGGAGTCCTTCGACAAGGTCCTCGGCGACAAGCCGAACCAGAAGGACCGGCTCCGCGAGGACGTCCACGTCGAGGCGGCCGACCTGATCGCCGTCGACTCCCTCGACGCCAGGCCGACGTACGCGGGCCTCGTCAACGCCGTCCAGGTCGGCATCCGGTACATCGAGGCGTGGCTGCGCGGACTCGGCGCGGTCGCCATCTTCAACCTCATGGAGGACGCGGCCACCGCCGAGATCTCCCGCTCGCAGATCTGGCAGTGGATCAACGCCGGGGTCGTCCTCGACAACGGCGAGACCGTCACCGCCGACCTGGCCCGCGAGGTCGCGGCGCGGGAGCTGGCGAGCATCCGGACGGAGCTGGGCGAGGAGTCCTTCGCCGCGGGCAACTGGCAGCAGGCCCACGACCTGCTGCTGAAGGTCGCCCTCGACGAGGACTACGCCGACTTCCTGACCCTTCCGGCGTACGAGCAGCTCAAGGGGTAGCAGGGCGGGCGGTCACTTCAGGTGGGCCGACCAGTCCTGTTCCGCGGCCGGTCGGCCGTGCAGGTCGGGGACCCGCTTGAGCCAGTCCGGGCGTCCCCGCTGGGTGCGTGCCGCGCGCCGCGCCTCCTCGGCGGCGACCTCCTCCCGGGTGGGGAAGTCGGTCGGCAGCCAGGCCGTGGAGGCGCGCACGCGCGCGTGGAGGTAGCCCACGTACGCCTCCCGGACGGCGTCCGGCGTCGCGAAGTCCGCCTCCTCGGCCAGCCAGGCGTCCGGCACCTCGGCGACCACCGCGCGCAGCAGCTCCTCGGTCACCTTCGGCGCCAGCTCGGCGTCGGCGGCACGCAGGTCGGGGCCGTACTGCCCGAGGGCGTGGTGGCGGAAGTCGTACGCCTTCTCCGGCGCGGAGAGGTCCCAGCGGTGGTGGAAGACGAGCGCCGCGCCGTGGTCGATGAGCCACAGGCGCGGCGGGGCGACACCGGCGGTCGGCCAGACCATCAGGTTGGAGCTGTGGACCGTGCGGTCGACGTTCACGGTCAGGGCGTCCAGCCAGACGACCCGGCCCGCCTCCACCGGGTCAACCGGGAACGTCGCGGCGACCTCGGGCGTGAAGTCGCGGGCGCCCGGCAGCCAGTCCATGCCGAGGTTGGTCCCGGCGCTGGCGCTGTGCAGGTCCCGTACCTCCTGGTGGGGTTCGTGCCCGGCGATCGCCGGGTCGAAG
Organism: Streptomyces flavalbus; assembly: GCF_042674625.1. Classification (NCBI taxonomy): domain Bacteria; kingdom Bacillati; phylum Actinomycetota; class Actinomycetes; order Kitasatosporales; family Streptomycetaceae; genus Streptomyces; species Streptomyces flavalbus. Next base: position 6,474,038 of record NZ_JBHTEB010000001.1, on the reverse strand, counting down.
TGCACCAGCACCAGCTCCGGGAACCGCAGCCCGAGCGCCCGCGCCAGCTCCCCGACGATCACCTCGGCGACCAGGGCCTTGTGGCCCTGCGCGGAGCCGGTGAACTTCACGACGTACGTCCCGAGGTCGTCGGCCTCGACGACGGCGGGGACGGAGCCGCCGGAGCGCAGGGGCTCGACGTACCGGGTCGCGGTCACTTCCCTCAGCATCCTGGCAGGCCCCACGGCTCGGTCGTCTTGCACGGTCACCTCATGGCGTGTGCATCGTAACGAAGTGGGTGTCGAAGGCGACGAAGCGGAGTTCCGAGGTGTAGCGGCGGCCCTCGTCGTCGGTGAGCCAGGTCTGCTCCGGGGTGGGCAGCATCTCCGTGATCGTCACCGTGCCCGCCGGGTCCTTGCGGGCCAGGCGGCGCAGGGCCTTGGCCAGGATGGTGATGTAGACCGGGCTGTCGAAGTCGACGTAGAACGGGCGGGACTCGGTCGGGGAGACGACGAAGACGAAGCGCGGCAGGTCGAGGCAGGTGCGCCACTGCCGGGCCTGGACGAAGCGCCGGGCTTCGTCCTTGACGTCGACGAAGGCGGCGTCCGCGGCGGGCAGCCGCCAGGTCTCGCGGGCGATGACCAGGCGGTCGACGGTGACGCGCGGGGTGTGCGCGGCGGGCGGCAGGAACTGGCACAGGTCCATCGCCAGCGTGGTCAGGACGTGCGCGAACACGTCCACCGCGGGGAACAGCGCGCCGTCCGGGAGGCGGACGACGAGGCCACCGTCGCGTTCCTCGACGACGGCGTCGGCGCTGCGGACGGCCCGCGGGCGGGCGGGGTCGGCGGTGAAGTCGGTGAGGGCGACCTGGTAGTCCTCGGGCCTGACCAGGGTCTGCCGGACCCGGGCGGAGAGGCGGGCGCGGTGCTCCTTGGGGATCAGGGGCAGCAGGCGCGGGCCGGGGTGGTCGCGGTCGGTGAGGGCGAACAGCTCGTCGACGTCCGGGTGCTGGTGGGTGAAGAGGGAGGCCGCCAGCGTGTTCGAGGCCAGGTGGAGTTCCCCGAGGACGAGGGTGAGGTCACCGCGGGCGGCGGCCTCCGGCCCGTCCGCGGCGATCATGATGTCGGGGCTGAGGTAGCGGGCGGCGGTCCAGCCACCGCCGTCTCCGCCGAACTCCCGCCGTACGGCCGCCTCGACGTCGGCGGTGCGCGCGGTCACCCGGCGGGCCCCCTCGGGGACGGCGAGGACGCGCTGCCAGCGTGCGGCGAACTCCTGTTGCAGGTCGGTCGCGGCGGCGCGGGCGGTGCCGTGCAGGACCGGCAGGCACGCAAACCAGAAGGAGGCCAGGTCCACCGGCCCGTCGGCGGCGAGCCGGTCGTACACCGTACGGGTCTCGGCGGCGACGGTGGCGGCCAGGCGTGCGGTGAGCCAGCCCGCGCTGTCCAGCAGCGGGCGCAGCGGGGCCAGCGCGTCCAGGACGGCGGGGCCGAGACGGGCGGTGGCGGAGCGCCGGGTGTCGGAGTAGACGAGGGCGCGGCAGGGCGCGGTGGTGGCGGACTTCTCGCGGACGGCGGCGGTGTCGGTGAGGTCCGTGAAGTCGCGTTCCAGTTCCTGGAGCGCGGTGACGAGGGCGTCCGCGTCGGTGGCGGCGGCGACCTTCGCGCGGCCCGCCTCCAGGCGGTCCAGGGCGGCGAGCGCGCGGTCCCGGGGGCCCGGGTCGCCGACGGTGTCCAGCCAGGCGCGCAGGGCGCGGTCGGGGTGGGTGCCCGCGGGCACCTCAAGGCGCCAGACCGCCCAGCGGCGGGCGACCAGGTCGGCCAGGACGGCGGGGACGTCGGTGCCGGGCAGTTCGGCGGCGATGTCGTTGGCCCGGTGGACGCCGTCGCAGCGGGCCAGGACGGCGGCCGTCGCGGCGTCCACGGTCGCCGGGCGGCGGCCGGGCACCCGCACCCGGTCACCGTCCACGGCGACGAACGGCACCCGCCGCGGGGCGATCCAGCCGCGCAGCGCCGGGTCCGCGTCCAGCAGCCTGGCCAGGGCGTCGATGCCCCAACTGGCCCAGTACACGGTGGAGTCCGCGATCAGGCCGGACCCGGTGTCGACCACGGCGCCGTGCACGGCGGGGTCCCAGCGGCCCCAGCCGACCGGGCCGAAGAAGCCGATGGTGTCGTTCTTCACGCAGAACCGCTGCCAGTAGTGGGCGACGAGTTCCTCGCGCTGCCGGGGCATACTGCTGCGCGCGTCCACGCCCGGCGTCCAGCGCAGGAACGGGGCGATGCCGGAGGTGAGCACGGGCCGGTTCTGCCAGGCCACCGCCTGCCGGAACGCCGGGGTGCGGGCGATGTCCTGGAGGACGTGGGCGGTCTCCACGGCCGCCGTGGCGAGCTGTTCGGCGAAGCCGTCCCAGTCGGGGCCGGTCAGCGGGGTGTCGGGGCCGAACTTGTCGGCGGCCTCGGCCAGTCCGGGCGGGGCCAGGCGCAGCACGCCGTCGGCGGGGAAACCGGGCCCGCGCAGCGCGAACTGGTTCCACAGCCGCCAGCGGCCGAGGGACGGAGCGGGTTCGTCGGTCATAGCGGCACTCCTTCGCGAGCACGGACGGGTTGGCGGGACGGGGCGCGAGCGGGGGCGGGCGGGGGCGGGCGGGGGCGGCCATGGGGGGCGCGGGGCGCGTCAACGAGGTGGCGGGCGGGGCAGGACACGGGCGCACCCGGCCATGGAGGGCGCGGGGCGCGTCAACGAGGTGATGGGGGGACCAGGACGCGGGTGGGGGTGGCTGGCGCTCCGGTTCCCCGGCCCCGTGGGGCGGGGTGGGTGGGGCCGGGAACCGGTGGGGGCGCCGCGTGGGTGGTGTCAGGCCCTGCCGTAGTCGGCGTCGACGACCTCGGCGAGGTCGCGGGGCGTCGGGTAGGCGAAGACCAGGGAGACCGGGATGTCGTCGGCGCCGAGGATCTCCTGGAGGCGGCCGGTGATCTGGAAGGCGGTCAGGGAGTCGCCGCCCGCCTCGTAGAAGTCGGTGTCGGCGGTGAGGTCGGGCAGGTCCAGCACCTCGCGGAAGACGTCGACGAGCAGGTCGAGGGTGCTGACGGCGGTGGCGGTGGCGGTGGGCTCGGTCATGGCGTGTGCTCCTCTGTGGTGGTGGGTGTGCGGTGCGGGGTGAGCAGACGGGCGGGCGTGTTGCCGCCCGAGACGATGGCCACGGCGGCCTCGCGGCGCCCGGCGCGCAGGGCTCCGGCGAGGGCGACGGCGCCGCTGGGTTCGGCGGCGACGCCGTTGCGGCGCAGCAGGGTGGCGGCGGCGAGGATCTCGGCCTCGCCGACGGCGATCAGGTCGTCGACCCGGTCGCGGACGATCGGGTAGGTGGTGTCCCCCGGGCGCTGGCCGCGCAGGCCGTCCGCGACGGTGGCGCTCGGCGGCAGTTGGACGGGGTGTCCGGCGGCGAGGGAGCGGGCGTAGCGCGGGGTGAGGGCGGGTTCGACGCCGACCACCCGCACCGGGTGGTCCGCGGCGGCGAGGCAGACCCCGGCGAGCAGGCCGCCGCCGCCGACCGGGACGTACACCGTCTCGGTGTGGGGGGCGTCGGTGAGGAGTTCGGCGCCGACCGTGCCCTGCCCGGCGATCACCAGGGGGTGGTCGGAGGAGGGGATGAGGGCGGCGCCGGTCGCCTCGGCGAGCGCGCGGGCGCGTTCCTCGCGTTCGGCCACTCCCCCGCCCACCCGGACCGTCTCGGCGCCCAGCGCCTGGATGGCGGCGGCCTTGGCGGGCGCGGAACCCGCCGCGAGGACGACGGTCAGCCGCAGGCCGAGCGTGCGGGCGAGCCGGGCGAGCGCGATGCCGTGGTTGCCGGACGAGCCGGTGACGACGTGGCGGGCGTCCAGGGCGAGGACGGCGTTGGCCGCCCCGCGCGTCTTGAACGACCCGCCGAGCTGGCGGTGTTCGGCCTTCAGCAGCAGTCGGGGGCCGCAGGCGGCGGTCACCGGGCCGGACAGCAGCGGGGTGCGGACGACGTACGGGGCGATGCGGACGGCGGCGGTGACGACGTCGGCGGGGACCGGCAGGCCGGGGACGCGCGTCGCGGTCGCAGTCGCGGTTGCGGTCGCAGTCGCGGTCGCGGTCGCGGTCGCGGTTGCGGACGGGCCGGGGCGGGGGCCGGTGGTGGTCGGGGTGCTCATGCGGTGCGTCCGGTGACCAGGCGGCGGCGGTCGGCCTTGCCGCCGCGGGTGGTGGGCAGGGTGGTGTGGCGGTGGAAGCGGCGCGGCAGCAGGTGCGGCGGCAGGGTGCGGGCCAGGTGGGCGCGGAGCGCGGCGTCGGTGGTGACCTGGTCGCCGGTGACGTGGGCCGCCAGGTAGACGCGGCCCCGCTCGTCGGTGTGCGCGGTGACGACGGCGCCGGTCACGGCGGGGTGGGTGAGCAGGGCGCCCTCGATCTCGGCGGGGTCCACGCGGTAGCCGCGGATCTTGACCTGGCGGTCGCCACGGCCCTCGTAGCGGAGGCCCTCACCTGTCCAGCGGCCGAGGTCGCCGGTGCGGTAGAGACGGGACCCGGGCGGGCCGTAGGGGTCGGGGACGAAGCAGGCGGCGGTACGGGCCGGGAGGCCGCCGTAGCCGCGGGCGACGCCGGTGCCGCCGATGTAGACCTCGCCCACGGTGCCGTCGGGGACGGGCGTGAGGTCGGGGCCGAGGACGCGCACGACGGCGCCGGTACGGGGCGTGCCGACGACGTCGTGCGCCGGGTCGGGGTCGGCGGGGACGTCGTGGCGGGTGGTGGTCATGGTGCACTCGGTCGGGCCGTACTGGTTGACGAGGCGGCCGGGGACGAGGCGGCGCCCGCCGGAGGTGAGGAAGGGCCGCAGGGACTCGCCGCTGGAGGCGACGACGGTGACCCCGGCCAGCGGGTCGGGCAGCTCCCGCTGGCCCGCCAGGTGGGTCAGGAAGGACGGCGTGACGCTGAGCAGGGCGGTGACGCGGTGCTCGCGCACGGTGCGGACGAACTCGGCGGGGCGCAGCAGCCGGGCGCGCTCGACGAGGACGAGGCGGGCCCCGGCCAGCAGGGGCGCGAAGGTGTCCCGGATGGAGGCGTCGTAGCCGAGCGGCGCCGTCTGGAGGGCGACGGTGTGCGGGCCGAGGCCCAGGGCGCGGGCCGTGTCGCGCAGGTAGCCGTCGAGGGCGTGGTGCTCGACGAGGACGGGGCTCGGCTCGCCGGTGCTGCCGGAGGTGTGGCTCACGTAGGCGAGCGCCCGGGGTTCGGCGGACCGCAGCGGCGGGTCCTCGGCGGGGGCCGGGCGGTCCAGGGGGAGGACGGGGACGTCCAGGTCGAGGGCGCGGGCGTGCTCGGGCGTGGTCAGCAGGAGGCGGGCGCCCGCGGTGCGGACGAAGGACGCCAGCCGGGCGCGGGGCTGGCCCACGTCCAGGGTGAGGAAGGCGGCGCCCAGGCGCAGTACGGCGGCGATGGCGGCGATCGCGTCGCGGCCGTGCTCGACGGCGACGGCGCACACGGTCTCCGGGCGGACGCCGTGGGCGTGCAGCAGGCGGGTCAGTTCGGCGGTGCGGTGGTGGAGTTGACCGTAGGTCACCGTGCCGTCCGGGGTGTCCAGGGCGATCCGCTCCGGGTGTTGGGCGGCGTGGTCGGCGAGGTCGTCGGCGAGGGTGCGCATCAGCGGTCCTCCCCGGAGACGACCGTCTGGTCGACGGCGACGAAGCGGAGTTCGGAGGTGTAGCGGTGCCCCTCGGCGTCGGTGAGCCACGCCTGTTCGGGGGTGGGCAGCATCTCGCTGACCTTCAGCCGGGCCTCGGGGTCCTTGCGGGCGAGGCGGCGGGCGGCCTTGGCGAGGATGGTGGTGTAGACGGGGCTGTCGAAGTCGACGTAGAACGGGCGGGGTTCGGTCGGGGAGACGACGAACACGAAGCGCGGCAGGTCGTGGCGGCGCTGCCAGTGCCGGGCCCGGACGAAGCGCGCGGCCTCCGACTTCTCGTCGGCGAAGTCGGCCCCGCTGACCGGGAGGTGCCAGGTCTCGCGGGCGAGGGTCATGCGGTCGACGGTGACGCGCGGGGTGTGCTCGCCCTCAGGGCGCAGCGTGAAGCGGTCCATCACGCGCTGGGTGAGGGTGTTGGCGTAGGCGTCGAGGACGTCGTAGCGGGTGCCGTCGGGCAGGACGGCGGTCAGCCTGCCGTCGCTGTCGACCACCTGGACGTCGGCGCCCAGCACGGTGCGCGGGCGGTGCGGGTCCCCGGTCTGGTCGACGAGGGCCACGTAGTGGTCCTGGTCGCGGTCGAGTGCGGGGCGGCTGCGGGTGGACCACTTCTGCGGCAGTTCCTTGGGGAGCATCGGCAGCAGGCGGGGGCCGGGGAAGTCGCGGGTGGTCTCGGCGAGCAGCTCGGCGCGGTCGGGGTGCTGGTGGACGAAGAGGGAGGCGCCCATGGTGTTCAGGGCGCAGTGCATCTCGCCGAGGACGAGCTGGACGTCGCCGCGGGCCAGGGCCGCCGCGTCGTCCGCGACGACCAGCACGTCGGGGCTGATGTAGCGGGCCAGCGACCAGCCGTCGCCGGGTTCCTCGAACTCCGCGCGGACCCGGGGCGCGAGGTCGGCGGTGGTGAGCCGGACGCTGCGCGCGCCGGGCGGGATGTCGAGCAGGCGGGTCCACTTGGCGCGCAGTTCGGCCTGTACGGCGTCGATGAGGTCGCCCGCCTCGGGGTGCGGGGAGGGCAGGGTGTGCAGCCACAGGGTGGCGAGGTCCACGGGGGCGCCGTCCGCGGCGAGCCGGTCGTACACGGTGCGCAGCCGGGCGCGGATGCCGTCGGCGAAGCGGTTGGTCATCCAGCGGGCGGCGGTCAGGCAGAGCTGGAGGGGTTCCAGGTGGGCGAGCAGCCCCGGCCCGGCCGTGGCGGTGGCGGCGCGGCGGGTGTCGGAGTAGACGAGGCCCCGGCAGGGCGCGGTCCTGGCGCCCTTGGCGCGCTGCGCCTCGGCGTCGGTGAGGGCGGCGAAGTCGGCCTCCAGGGCACCGATCGCCGCGGTCAGCGCGTCGGCGTCGTCGCCCGCGGCGCGCACGGCGTCGCGGCGGTCCTCCAGGACGGCGAGCTTGGCCAGCGCGCGGTCGCGGACCGCCGCGTCGGGGACGCGTTCCAGGATGGCGCGCAGGGCGCGGTCGGGGTGGGTGGCCGCGGGCACCTCCAGGCGCCACTGCGCCCAGCGGCGCCGTACCAGCTCCCGCACGCAGGCGGTGACCTCGTCGACCGGCAGGTCCAGGGCCGCGGCGATCGCGGCCACCGGCCGGGTCCCGTCGCACAGTCCGAGGACCGCCGCCTCGCGCTGGCCGACCGGCTGCGCGGGACGTCCTGGCACCCGTACGGTGCCGTCGGCGGCGCGGACGATGGAGACGCGGCGCGGGGGAATCCAGCGCATCAGCTCGGCGTCCTCGGCCAGCACCTTGGCCAGGGCGTCGATCGCCCAGCCGGAGAAGTAGACCTCCCCGGCAGCCAGGAAGCCGCCGTCCCCGGCGTCGGTGGCGACGGCGTCCGGCGCGGCCAGGTCCCAGTTCCCCCAGCCGACCGGGCCGAAGAAGCCGATGGTGTCGTTCTTCACGCAGAACCGCTGCCAGTAGTGCGCGACGAGTTCCTCCCGCTGCCGGGGCATACTGCTGCGCGCGTCGACACCCGGCGTCCAGCGCAGGAACGGGGCGATGCCGGTGCGCAGGACGGCCGGGTTCTGCCAGGCGAGGGCCGCCTGGAAGCGGGGGCGGGCGGCGACCTGTTGGAGGTGGCGGGCGGTGTGCACCGCCGCCGTGGACAGTTCGTCGGTGAACGCGTCCCACTCGGGGCCGGTCAGCGCGGTGCCGGGGCCGAACTTGTCGGCGGCCTCGGCCAGTCCGGGCGGGGCCAGGCGCAGCACGCCGTCGGCGGGGAAGCCCGGCCCGCGCAGCGCGAACTGGTGCCACAGGCGCCAGCCTCCGCCCGGCAGCAGGACAGGTGCGTGCTCGTCCGACATCGCGTGCTCCTTCCGAAAGACGTGGGGTGCGGGGAGTCCGACCGGCCCCGGGACGGGCGGTGGCCCGTCCCGGGTGCGCCGGGTTCTCCGGCCGGACAGCACCGTCCCGCGCGACGGGGGCGTGCCGACAGAGAAGATCCGGCAGCAACGCGCGCCGCGGGTTCGGCGCGTTCGTCCCTGACCTCGGCCTTGGGCGTACGGGCACGCTGTCGGCGTCGGTCGCGACCTGCGGCCGGTCGCACTCACCCGCGGGAGGTTCACCGTGACGCAACCCGACATCGCGAACGGCGCGGACGCCGAGGAGGTCCGCACGGGCACCGACGAGGAGTACCTCGTGGTGCGCAACGACGAGGAGCAGTACTCGATCTGGCGGGCGGACCGCGAACTCCCCGCGGGCTGGCACCCGGAGGGGACGCGCGGCGGCAGGCAGGCGTGCCTGGACCACATCGACGTGGTCTGGACGGACATGCGTCCGCTCAGCCTGCGGCGGCGGCTGGCCGGGGCAGATGCCTGAGGGACGCCCGGGGCTGCTGCCGGGGCCGTCGGCCCACGACCCGCCCGGCCCGCCCGCCGCCCCGGCGCCGTCCCTGACCCTGCCGGAACGGCTGTGTCCGGCCGTCCTCGACCTGTCCGGGCTCGACCTGTCCGCGCTGCGGGCGCGGGCGCCCGTACCGCGGGCGCTGCGCGGCCCGCTGGAGCTGTACCTGGCCCGGGTCGGTGACCAGGACGGGGCGGCGCTGCGGCAGGCCGGGACCGTCCTGGACGCCGAGGAGCGGGCCCGCGCCCGCGCCTTCCGGCACGACCGCGACCGTGACGCCTACGTGGTCGCCCACGCGGCGCTGCGGGGTGTGCTGAGCGTCGTGCTCGGGATGCGTGCCGAGGCGCTGCCGCTGGCGCGGGAACCGTGCGCGGGCTGCGGCGGGCCGCACGGGCGTCCGGTGCTGCGGACGCCCGGGGTGCACTTCTCTCTGTCGCACAGCGGCGGTCTGGTGCTGGTGGCGCTCGCCCCGGCGCCGGTGGGTGTGGACGTGGAGGAGCTGGCCACCGCGCAGGCGGTGCTCAGCGCGCAGTCCGCGCTGCACCCGGCGGAGGCGGACGAGCTGGCGCGGCTGCCCGGCTACGGGCGTCCGGCCGCGTTCACCCGGGCCTGGGTGCGCAAGGAGGCGTACCTCAAGGCGCTGGGGACGGGACTGGTGCGTGATCCGGCGCTGGACTACCTGGGCACCGGCCCGACGCCGACCGACCCCGCGCCGGGGTGGGCGGTCCGGGACGTCGTGGTCCCGGCGGGCTACGCGGCGGCGGTGGCCCGACGCGTGCCCTGAGCCGCCGGGAACACGAACGGCACGAACGGCACGTACCCGAACAGCACGGACGCGACAGCGCGGCGGGGACCGGTGGAGGACCGGTCCCCGCCGCGCTGTGCGTCGCGCGTGGGCACGGCTCAGACCAGGCCGTGGCGTACGGCGTGGGCGACCGCGTGGGCGCGGTTGCGGGCCTGGAGGCGCGCCATGATCTCGTAGATGGCGTTCTTGACGGTGTGTTCGGAGCAGTGCAGCAGCAGGGCGATGTCCGCGTTGCCGTGCCCCTCGGCCATCAGGCGCAGGACCGAGGTCTGCCGGGCGGTCAGCGGCGACAGGCCCGGGGCGGGCCCCGGCCCCGGTGGCGGGGGGCCGGTGGTCAGCAGGCGGGACAACTCCGGGTAGGGGATGCAGTGCTGGGGCAGGGCGGCCCGGTGGACGGCCCTGGTCAGGCTGTCCACGGTGAGGTCGGCGCTGCCGAGCACCGCCGCTCCGGCGCGCAGCGCCCGCAGTCGGCCGCCACGGCCCACGGAGTCGCAGACCAGCAGCAGCGGCCCGGGGGGACGCGTGCCGCACAGGGCCTGTTCGGGGGTGGCGGCGACGATGACGGTGACGGTGACGGTCCTGGGGGACGCGTACCCGTCCGCGCCGGGCAGGAGCCCGGCCCGCTCGGCGACCGCCCGGACCCGCTCCGCCCCCGGGGCGGACACCACCCGCACGGCGACGGCGGGAGCACGGGTGGCGGGCGGCTCGGCGCGGGTAACGGGCGGCTCGGTGAGGGGCGCGGGCGATCCGCCACGCCTGGCGGGTGATCCGGGGCGCGTGACCGGTGATCCGGGGCGGGTGACCGGTGGTTCGGTCAGGGTGGTGGTCACAGGAGGCCCGCCCGGAGGGCGTAGGCGACCGCGTGGGCGCGGTTGCGGAGCCGGAAGCGCTGGGTGATGTCGTGCACGACGGTGGTCACGGTGCGGGGCGAGTAGGCGAGCCGCTGGGCGATCTCGGCCGTCTCGTGCCCCTCGGCCACCAGCCGCAGCACCGAGCGCTCCCGTTCGGAGAGCATCCCGTCGGTCCAGCCGCCGGAGCCACGGGCGTCCGCCTCCGGCCGGTCCAGGAGCTGTTCGAGCAGGCCCGGCGGCAGCGTGCAGTCGTCCCGCGCGGCGGCCAGCACCGCGTGGGCGAGGCGGGACACGTCGGTCTCGCGGCGCAGCAACAGGCCCCGGGCACCGGCGGCGAGGGCGTGCAGGACGTCCCCGGGGGCGAGGGCGCTCGCCACCAGGACGACGGCGGGACGGTGGGTCTGGGTGCGGGTGGCGCGCACCATGTCGAGTTCGGCCGGTCCCAGCCGGTCCACGGCCAGGACGGCGACCCGCGCGTCGGCGGGCTCGCAGACGGTCAGTTCGGGGTGGACGAGCAGGGTCGTACGGGTGCCTGCTTCCAGCACCGGGTCGAGGGCGACCACACTGACGGCTACGGGTGCTCCCATCTGCTGCTCCTTGACAAGATCGGCCGCCCGGCCGGAACCGGTGGGGGGCGGTGGGGCATGGGGACTGGGTAACACCGTGCCGCCCGGGCCGGGGGGACGGCATCGGTAGACGGACCCCACCTTTCTGTCCGCTACCCGGTCCCCACGCCGTCGCGGCCGGGTAGGGGCCAGGCCCCCCGTACGGGGCGGTCCATGGGGGACGTACGCCCTCCCGCCCCCGGAAAACGCCCCGCTGACGGGTGGGCCCGCGCGGTCCACGCACCGCGCCCGCGGGGCATGGGTACGTACGCCACCTGCGGTTACGCCGGTCGCGGGGCCCACCGTGGGGGGTCCTCCCCAGGGGTGGGGAGGGGCCGCGGAGAATATGGGGGACGGTTACCCATGTGGGGGTCGTAGGGAGTCTGCGACCTTCTTTCTCGTGACCGACACCACCAGCCTCCCGACTCCCCGGACCGCCGGACTCCCCGCCACGTGGTGGGCCCCGGCGCTGACCCTCTCGGAGCGCCTCGCCGCCCCCGGGACCCCCGAGGCGTCCACCGGAACCGACGTCCCCGGGCCGATGCCCTGGGCGGCCGGGGACGCGGAGGGCTTCGGCCTGCGGCTGGACCGGCTGGGCGTGACCGGGAACATGGCCGCCGCCCTGGCGGCCGAGCCCGCCGAACGGCTGGCCGCGCGGGCCGCGAAGCCGGACTGGGCCGCGTACGCGGAGACGGTCCTCGCGGCGGCGCCCGAGACGCTCCCGCAGGCCGAGGACGAGGTCAAGGCCGAGGTCGAGGCGGCGGGCGAGGGCCCGGACGCGTTCGCCCCGGCGCTGCGGCCGGTGGTGACCGCGACCGCCGCACACCTGAACGACCTGGTCGTCGACGACGCGGGCCTCACGGACGCCGAACGCGCCGTCTGGACCGCCGCGTTCACCGAGACGCTGACCCACCAGTTGGTCCGGCAGGCCGCCCGCACGCTGGCCCACGAACTGCACGCGGCGCGCCGCTCCGGGCGGCTGACGGGGGCCGGTCCGCGTGAGCGGTTCGCCTCCTTCGTCTCGGCCACCGGCACCCGGCGCGGGCTGACGAACCTGTTCGCCGCCTACCCGGTGCTGGCCAGGATGCTCGCCCGGACCGCCCTGGACGCCACGGTGGCCGTCGCCGAGCTGATCGGCCGCTTCCAGGCCGACCGGGCCGCGCTGACCGACACGCTGCTGGACGGCCGGACGCCGGGCGCGCTCGTCCGGGTCGACCTGGGCCGGGGCGACGCCCACCAGGGCAACCGGTCGGTGGCGGTGCTGCGGTTCGCGGACGGCACCCGGATCGTCCACAAGCCCCGGCCGCTCGACCAGCACGCCCTCCTCGACACCCTGGTCGACTGGCTCAACGCCAAGATGCCCGGTCTGGGCCTGCGCACCGCCCGCACCGTGCGCCACGACACGTACGGCTGGCTGGAGTTCATCGAGCACCGCTGGTGCGCGTCGGTCACCGAGGCCGACACCTTCTACCGGCGCCAGGGCGCCCTGCTGGCCCTGCTGTACGCGGTGGACGGCGCCGACATGCACTACGAGAACGTGATCGCCCACGGCGACCAGCCGGTCCTGGTGGACGCGGAGACGCTGCTGCACACCGGCCTCGGGCAGGCCCTGACGGCGGGCCCCGACCCGGCCGCGGACGCCCTGGCCGCCTCCGTGCACCGCACCTGCCTGCTGCCGCACCTGCTCATCGGGGAGCACGGCGCCCTGGACATCTCCGCGCTCGGCCGGGACACCGACGGCACCTCCCCCAGCGAGGGCCTGCGCTGGGAGGACAGCGGACGGGACACCATGCGCGCGGTGCGCGGCCCGCTGCCCAGCCCGGCGGCGCGGAACCACCCGCTGCCCGCGGGCACGTCCCTCGCCGGTGCCGACCACACGGCGGCGCTGCTGGAGGGGTTCCGCGGCGCCTACGCGGCGATCACCGCGCACCGCGGTGAACTGCTCGGCCCCGACGGGCTGTTGGAGCGGTGGGCGGATCGCCCGGCCCGGCTGATCGCCCGCGCCACCCGGCTGTACGCGACGCTGCTGGAGGAGTCCGCCCACCCGGCCCTACTGGGTGACGCGCTCGCCCGGGAAGGGGTGTTCGCGGTGCTGTGGACGGAGTCCGAGCACGACCCGGCCCGGGAGCGGCTGGCCGAGCACGAGACCACCGCCCTGTGGCGCGGGGACATCCCCCTCTTCACCCACCGGCCCTCCGGCACCGCGGTCCGCGCCGACGACGGCACCACGCTGCCCGGCGTGCTCCCGGTGGCCGCGATGGCCGCGGTGCGGCGGAAGGTCGCCCGGATGGACGAGGTCGACTGCCACGACCAGGAGTGGATCATCGCGGCCACCCTCGCGGTACGCGGCGCGGGCTCGGCCGCCGACCGCCCGCGCTCCGAACTCGCGGCGGCGCAGGTGCCGCCCGTGGCGCCGGAGCCGTCCCGGCTGCTGGCCGCCGCGTGCGGGATCGCGGACGTGCTCACCGCCCGCGCGGTCCGGGACGGCTCGCGCACCAACTGGATCGGCCTGGAACGGGTCTCGGGTCCGCACTGGGCGGTGCTGCCGATGGGCGCGGGACTCGCCCAGGGGTACTGCGGGGTGGCGCTGTTCCTCGCCCACACCGACGCCCTCGCCGGAGCGGGACGGTACGCCGCGGCGGCCCGGGACGCCGTACGCCCGCTGCCCGCGCTCCTCAAGGCGCTCGCCGAGAACCCCGAGCTGTGCGAGGCCGCGGGGCCCGGCGCCTACGACGGCCTCGGCGGGATCGTGTACGCCGTGGTCCGGCTGGCGGCGCTCCTCGACGACGGGCTCGGGGCGTGTCTGCCGGACGCGCTGGCCGCGCTCGGCCACGCCGCCGTGGCCTGCCCCGACCCGGGGCTCGCCCAGGGCCGGGCCGGTGCGCTGGCCGCCGCCGTCGCCGCGTACGAGGCCACCGGGGACCCGGCGGCGCTGCGGCTGGCGGACGGTGTGGCGGAACTGCTGCTGGCGACGCCGGTGGACGTGGCCGAGGCGGGGTTCGCCGACGGCACGGCCGGGATCGCGTGGGCACTGCTGCGCTACGCCGCCCAGCGGCCCGAACTCGCCCGTCGCCCCACGGAGGTGGCCCGCGCCCTGCTCGACCGCGCCCCGCGGGCCGACGCCGACCCGGACCTGTCCTGGTCGGCGGGGCTGGCCGGGAGGACGGCCGCCGGGCTACTGAGCCCGCGGGACGCGACCGCCGACCTGCTGGAGGCCAGCGAGCGGCTCGCCGCCGCGCCGACCGGCCCGGACCTCAGCCTCGGGCAGGGCGCCCTCGGCAGGCTGGAGGCGCTGGCCGCGCTGGCCGCCGACGGTGACCCGATGGCCGGGGCGGCCCTGCACCGGCACAGCGGTCACGTGCTCGCCCTCGTCGAGGCGCAGGGCCACCGGTGCGCCACCCCCGACCACGTTCCCTCCCCGGGGCTGCTGACCGGGCTGTCCGGCATCGGCTACGGGCTGCTCCGCCTGGCCCGCCCGGAGGCCGTCCCCTCGGCCCTGCTCCTGCACCACCCCACCGACTGACCGACCCGCACCCCGCACCGCCGTACCTTCCGCACTCCCTCGAACCAGTACCTCCGCACCTCCGCACCTCCGCACCTCCGCACCACCGCTCGTCTGCACCACGGCACCCCCACCTCCACCCGTACCCCCTCACACGGGACACAGAAGGGACCACCGTCATGGACCAGCACTTCACCGCCGCCGCCGACACCACCGCCGCCGAGACCGCCGCCACCGAGCTGGACGCGGCGGGCGGTATCACCCTCTCTGGCCGCAACCGCGCCTGCGCCCGCGCCCGGGTGCTGGCCGGGATGGTCCTGACGAGCGGCATCGTCATCACGCTGAGCACCCTGGACACCTCGGTCTCCGGCCCGAGCTGACGGTCCGGCAGCAGTCGCCCCGCGTGCTGGCGCGGGCCCGCCCGGCGGGCCCGCGCCGCCGCGTTCCCGGTACCGCTCGGCCCTCTGACGCGATCTGCCCTTGCGCCGATCCGCCGATTATCATCTCGGTCCATGCGTTCCCACACGCCTTCCCTGGTCGGCCGGGACACCGAACTCACCCACCTCGAACGCGCCATGGCCGAGGCGAGGCAAGGCCGCGGCGGCGTCGTCTTCCTGGTCGGCGAGGCGGGGGTCGGCAAGTCGCGGCTCGCGGCGGAGGCCGTGGGCGGGGCGCTCGACGCCGGGATGCGGGTGCTGCGCGGCCGGAGCAGCACCACGGGCCCCGCCGTGCCGTTCCGGCCGCTCACCGAGGCGCTGATGTCGCTGTTCCGCGGCGGCGAGCCCATGGACGACCTCGCGCTCGGCCCCTACCGCCCGGTCCTGGGCCGACTGATCCCCGACTGGGACACCGGGGAGCGCGACACCAGCTCCATGGTCATCCTGGGCGAGGCGGTGCTGCGCCTCTTCATCGCCGCCGGGCGCGGCCGGGGCCACCTGCTCCTCCTCGAGGACCTGCACGACGCCGACCCCGAGACGCTCGGCGTGCTGGAGTACCTGGTGGACAACCTGGAGCACACGCCGGTCCTGCTGGTGGCGACCGTGCGCACCGACATCAGCGACGCGCTGGACCTCGCGCAGTCCGCCCGCCGCCGCGGCGCCGCCGCCCTGATCGAGCTGGCGCCGCTGTCCCGGCCGCAGGTGCACGAGGTGATCGCCGCCCAACTCGGCGTGGACGGCCCCGACGAGGTGCCCGCCGAGGTACTGGAGCGGCTGTGGGAGGACAGCGCGGGCAGCCCGTACCTGGTCGAGGAACTCCTCCAGTCGATGATCGGCTCCGGCACCCTGGTGCAGGGCCCGGACGGCTGGCGTGCCGTCGGTGACCTGCGCCGTGACGTTTCCTCGACGCTGGCCCGCGGCATCGTGCGCCGGGTGGACCGGCTGGGCGCCCAGGGCCTGAGCCTGCTGTCGGCGGCGGCCGTCCTGGGCCGCCGGTTCCCGCTCTCGGTGCTCCAGCGGATGACCGGCGTCGACGACCGCACGCTCCTCGGGCACCTGCACGCGGGCGTCGCCGCCCGGCTGGTCGTACCGGACGAACCGGCGCCCGACTGGTACTCCTTCCGCCACTCCCCCACCGTGGAGGCCCTGTTCACGCAGATGACGCCGGGCCAGCGGGCCGAGCTGGCGCGGCGGGCCGCCCAGGCGGTCGAGGAGCTGCACCCGGGCCTTGACGGCGACTGGTGCGCGCTGGCGGCGGGGTTGCGGTGCGCGGCGGGCGACCGGGTCGAGGCCGGGCGGCTCTACGCCGACGCGGGCGGCCGGGCCCTGGCGGCGGGCGCCCTGAACTCCGCGGTGACGCTGCTCGGCCGCGCCGAGGAGCTGCTCGCGGACGCGGACGACCCGCAGGCGCGGGCGGCGGTGCTGGAGAACCTGCTGCCCGCGCTCGCCGAGGCGGGCGACTTCGCCAGCGCCTTCGACCTGGTGGACGACCTGCACGCGCTCGGCGGCGCCGGACTGAGCGAGGTCCGCCTGGCCACGCTGCACGCGCGGCTGGCCAAGGTGGCGCACACCGCCGGGCGGTGGAGCGACGGCAACCGGCAGATCGCGCGGGCCCGCGAGGTGCTGCGGTCCGCGCCCGACGAGGCCGCCGCCCCGGCCGTGGCGGCCATCGACGTCACGGCGGCCTACCTCGCCCTGGACACCCCCGGCCCGGACCGCACCCAGCACGCCGAGAAGCTGGCCCGCGCCGCCGCCGACACCGCCGAGCGCCACGGACTGCCCGTCGTCGCCTGCCAGGCGTGGGAACTGCTCGCCACGGTGGCCAGGGAACGGGACCCGGAGGAGTCCTCGGCCATGCTCCAGCAGGCGCTGTCCACCGCCGAACGCCACCGGCTGCCGTTGCAGCGGATGTACGCGGCGACCCGGATGGGCGGCAACGCCTGGCTCGCCGAGGGCGACACCTCCGGGCTGCTGGCGGCCCGCGCGGAGGCGCTGCGCCTGGGCTCGGTGAACATCGTGCACACCGTCGACGGCATCCTCGTCCTCGACTCGGTGCTGCGCGGCGAGGAAGAGTCCGCGCGCTCCGCCGCCGACGCGTGCCTGGCCGTGGTCCGGCGGCTGCGCCTGGCGCCCGCCGTGCGGTACGTCCTGATGGCGCGGGCCACGCTGGAGGCGCACCGCGGGGACCGTCCCGCGATGGAGGCGGCGCTGGCGGCGTTCACCGAGTGGGACGGCGCCGGTTCCCAGGAGGAGCCGCTCAGCCTGGGGCTGGCGCGGGCGTTCTGCTCGCTGCTTGAGGAGAACCGGGAGCAGGCCCGCGCGGAACTGGCGGCGGTGCTCGGCCTTGAGGCGGACAACCCGTCGACGTACCACCTCAGCGGCACCCACGGTCTGGTGCTGCTGCTGGACGCGCTGGCCGGGGACGCCGACCGGGCACGGCACGCGGAGATCACGGCGACCGCGATGGCCCGGATGCGCTGGAACCGGCAGTTCGTGCGGCTCGCCGACGCGGTGCTGCTGGGCCGGGAGGGCGCCGGGGAGCGGGCGGCGGAAGCGGTGGAGTCGGCGCTCGCGGTGGCGCGGCCGTACCCGCTGGCCCAGCACCTGGGGCTGCGGCTGGTCGCGGACGCCGCGCACCAGGACGGCTGGGGCGATCCGGTGGGCTGGCTGCGGCGGGCCGAGCACTACTTCCACGAGCGGGACATCGCCGCCGTCACCGGGGCCTGCCGGGCGGCCTGCGCCGCCTGGGCGCGCCGGTGCACCAGCACCGCAGCGGGACCAGCGGCATCCCCGAGGAGCTGCGCACGCAGGGGGTGACGGTCCGGGAGTTCGACGTGTTCCGGCTGCTCGCGGAGCGGCTGAGCAACAAGGACATAGCCGAGCGGCTGTTCATCTCGCCGCGGACCGCGGAGAAGCACATCGCGAGCCTGGTCACCAAGACGGGAGCGGCCAACCGCGCGGACCTGTGCGCGCGGTCGGCCGCTCTGCGGGACGGCTGACGAACCCCCTTCCGTACGGCTACCGCATCTCGCGCACCGCGCGGGAGCCGAGCACCGCGAGGCCGGTGGCGGCGAGGACCGCGGCGACCACGCCGAACAGGGCGAGGTGGCCGGTGCGGGCCAAGGCGCCGCAGAGGATCAGGGACAGCGGGGCGGCGGCGTAGCCGAGCACCATGTCGACGGAGACGACGCGGGTGAGGACGTCCTGCGGGATGTTCCGCTGGATCCAGCTCAGCCCGAACACGCCCTGGTAGCCGATGGCGAAGCCCATGGCGAGGACGGTCGCCACCACGACGGGGGTGCTCTGCGCCAGCCCGAGGACGGCCATCCCGGCGCCCAGCCACCCGGCGAGGGCGGCCACCAGCAGGCCGACCCGGGGCCGTCCGCCGACGGCGCCGCCGACGAGGGTGCCGAGGACGGCGCCCCCGGCCAGCGCCCCGTTGAGGACGCCGAGGGTGGCCGAGCCGCCGCGCAGCACCTGGTCGGCGAGGGTGGCGAAGCCGACGGTGAAGGGGCCCGCGTAACAGAAGTTGACGGCGGTGTCGAGGGCGACGATGGTGCGCAGGCGCGGGTCGCGCAGGGTGTAGGTGACGCCCTCGCGGATGCGGGCGCCCAGCGACGGCCCGGCCTTCGCCGGTGCGGCCTCCTCGGGCCCGGACGGAGCCTTGTCCGGCTTGGGACGCGTGCGGATGCGGGACACGCACAGGCCGCACAGGGCGAAGCAGGCCGCGTCGACGAGGAAGGCGACCGGTGCCTGGGTGAGGGCGATGACCACGCCGCCGACGGCGGGGCCGAGGACGGCGGCGGTCCGGGCCCCGGCGCCGAGCAGGGCGTTGGCCGGGGCCAGCAGGTCCTCCTCGACCACCGAGGGCAGGATGGAGACGCGGGCGGGCTGGAAGAAGGCGTCGACCGCGCCGAACCCGGCCGCCGCCGCGCACAGCATCCACACGGTGAGGTCGCCGGTGAGCCCGGTGATCCCGACGGCGGCCATCAGCGCCGCGCGGATCCAACTGGAGACGACCATCAGGGTGCGGGTGGACCAGGTGTCGCCGAGGGTGCCGCCGACGAGGGTGAGCAGGGCGCGGGGTACGGCCTGGAAGGCCAGGACGTAGCCGAGGGTGAGGGTGGAGCCGGTCAGGCTGAGGGTGATCCAGGAGAACGCGACGACGCTGAAGCCGTCACCGAGCAGGGAGAGCGCCTGCCCCGTCCACAGGAGGCGGAAGGAGCGGTGCCGGGCGGGCGCCCACAGCCGCGGCCGGTCCGCGGCGAGGGTGGTGGCCATGAGGTGCCTCTCTTCGAACGGACGCGTGTGGTCCGGTCCGTGACGGTCGGTCAGTAGCGGACGGGCAGGGCGGTCAGGCTGCGGTTGAGCAGGGACGGCTGCCAGGTGAGCCGCTCCGGGTCGGTGAGGGTGAGTTCCGGCCGCTCGCGGACGAGGGTGCGCACGGCGCTGACGGCCACCAGCCGGGCGAGGGCCGCGCCGATGCAGAAGTGGGCGCCGAAGCCGAAGCCGAGGTGGGTGGCGCCGGTGCGGGTCACGTCGAAGCGGCGGGGGTCGGGGAAGCGGGCGGGGTCGCGGTTGGCGGCGGCGGTGACGAGGAAGATCCGGTCCCCGGCGCGCAGGGTGTGGCCGTCCAGTTCGAGGTCCCGGGCGGCGGTGCGGATCGACATCTTGGACGGCCCGTCCAGGCGCAGCGTCTCCTCCACCGCGCCCTGCGCCAGCTCCGGTTCGGCGCGTACGGCGGCCAGTTGGCCGGGGCGGGTGTGCAGCGCCAGGACGGTGTTGGCGATGAGGTTGCTGGTGGTCTCGCCGCCCGCGAACGCCATCTGGGTGAGCAGGCCGACGAACTCCTCCTCGGTGACGGAGTCCCCGACCCGGCCCTCCTTCAGGACCTGGCTGATCAGGTCGTCGCCGGGCTCGGTGCGCCGCCGGGCGACGAGGTTACCGAGGTACTCCTCCAGGCTGACCAGGGCCTGGAGGGAGGCGCGGTACTCGCTCTCCTCCTGGGCGGTGCCGAGCACGAGGTCGGCGACGCGGGTGTTCCAGTACCAGAAGGAGGGGCCGTCGGTGGGCGGGATGCCGAGCCAGCGGGCGAACACCAGGGCGGGCAGCGGTTTGGCGACGTCGGCCATGAGGTCCCCGGTGCGGCCGGGGACGGCCTTGCGGGCGAGGACGGCGCGGGTGGCCTTCTCGGTGAAGGCGCTGTAGCGGGCGACGGCGCGGGCGGCGAACGCCTCCTGGAAGACCTGCCGCAGCCGCCGGTGCTCGGGCGGGTCGTTGAAGACCATCCAGCGCGACAGGATGCCGAAGGCGCGCTCGGCGTCCGCGCGGGCGCCCTGCGGTACGGCGTCCATCAGCGGCCTGACCCGGTCGGCGGAGACGGCCCGGTCGCGCAGGCAGCGCATGACCTGGTCGTAGCCGGTGACGAGCCAGGCGTGGTGCAGCGGGCTCCACCGCACCGGGGCGTCCTCGCGCAGGGCGTCGAGGTGGTCGTAGGGGTCCGCGACCATGTCGGGGGCGAGCAGGTAGCGCTCGGTGAGGGCGGGGGCGTGGGTGGTCATCGGGTCTCCCCCGTCTCCAGGGCGGTGAGCAGGTCGGCGATGCCGGTGACGCGGGGCTCGGCCATCATCGACATGTGGTCGCCGTCGCTGATGTGCAGGGTGAGTCCGCCGCGGGCGGTCTCCCGCCAGCGGGCGACGTAGGTCTCGTAGTCGACGTCGAGTCCGGGCATCGTGCGGCCCCGGGGCAGGCTGGCGGCCTCGCTGCCGACGACGAGGTGGATGTGGCCGGGGTAGGGGCGGACCTCGTAGGCGGCCAGGGCGGCGAGCAGGGAGTGCCAGACCTCGATGGGCGCGTTCTCGACGAGGGCGGCCTCGGCCGGGCTCATCCCGGCGCCGAGGAGGGTGGCGGTGAGTTCCGCGGTCACCTGGTCGCGGCGGGCGGAGTGGGGCAGTTCACGCAGCCGGTCGCGCAGCCGCAGGGCCTCGCGCAGGTCGCGGGTGACGCCGTCGAGGCGGGCGCGGGCGGCGGCGTTGGGCAGGTAGGGCTCGATCAGGACGAGCGGGGCGACGGGGTGACCGGCCCGGTGCAACTGGGTGGCCATCTCCAGGGCGATGTTGGCGCCCATGGACCAGCCGAGCAGGGCGTGCGGGCCGGGTGCGCCGCGGTCGGTGATCTCGGCGGCGTAGTTGGCGGCGATGCCGGTGACGGTGCTGGGGTCGACGCCGCCCAGCAGGCCGCGGGCCTGGAAGGCGTGCACGGGACGGCCGGGCGGCAGGGCGCGGGCCAGCGGCACGAACCAGGCGGCGCTGCCGCCGGTGGGGTGCACGCACCACAGGGGTTCCCCGGTGCCCTCGCGCAGCCGCACCTCGGAGGTGACGGCGGCGGGCAGGGCCTGGCCGACCTTGCGGGTGGCGTGGGCGGCGAGCCGGGCCAGGGTGGGGTGTTCGATGAGGTCGCCGACCGTGACGGGCAGGCCGCGTCCGGCGGACATCAGGGAGACGCGGACGGTGGACAGGGAGCTGCCGCCGATGCGGAAGAAGTCGTCGTGGACGCCGATGCGGGACAGTCCGAGGACCTCGCGCCAGATCTCGGCGAGGATGCGTTCGGCCGGGGTGGCGGGGGCGACGTACTCGGCCTCCCGCTGGTCGAGTTCGGCGGGCGGCAGCGGCAGCGCCCGCTTGTCGGTCTTGCCGCTGCGGTTGACGGGCATCTCGTCCAGGACGACGAACCGGGACGGCACCATGTACCCGGGGAGGGTGGTGCGCAGGGCGCCGCGCAGGGTCTCCGGGGCGGCCTGGCCGGGGTCGTCGGTGACGAGGTAGGCGACCAGGGCGGGTTCGCCGCCGGGCAGGTCGGTGCGGTGCAGGACGACGGCCTGGCGGATGCCGGGCAGTCGCCGTAGCGCGTGCTCGATCTCGCCCAGTTCGATGCGGAAGCCGCGGAGCTTGACCTGGGCGTCGCGGCGGCCCAGCCACTCCACCGTGCCGTCGGGCCGGTAGGCGCCGATGTCGCCGGTGCGGCACAGCCGTTCGCCGGGCGCGCCGTAGGGGTCGGGGACGTAGGTTGCGGCGGTGAGCGCGGGCCGCCCCAGGTAGCCGCGGCCGACGGCCTGGCCGCCGAGGTGGATCTCGCCGGGGACGCCGACCGGCACCGGCTGGAGGTCGTCGTCGAGGACGTGGACGCGGGTGTTGCGGATGGGGGTGCCGACGGGCGGGCGGCCCTGGCCGGGGGCGAGGTCGGCGGAGACGGACCAGACGGTGGTCTCGGTGAGGCCGTAGACGTTCTGGAAGCGCCGTCCGCGCGACCAGCGGTCCGCCAGCTCGGTGGGGCACGCCTCGCCCGCGACCTGGAGGACGCGCAGCTCGGGGAAGGTGTCCTCGCCGAGGACGGCGAGCGCGCTGGGCGGCAACATGCCGCCGGTGATGCGGGCCTCGCGCAGGGTGCGGGCCAGGTCGGGCCCGGGCCGCAGGTCCTCCTTGGGGGCGGTGACGAGGCGTCCGCCGTTGGCGAGGGCCCAGGTCAGCTCCAGGATGGAGGCGTCGAAGCCGAAGGAGGCGAACTGCAGGACCCGGTCGGCCGGGCTGGGCTCGACCACGTCGCGCTGGCCTTCGAGCATGTTGGACAGGCCGCGGTGCGCGATGGCGACGCCCTTGGGGCGGCCGGTGGAGCCGGAGGTGTAGATGAGGTAGGCGAGGGTGTCGGCGTCGGCGTCCCGGCCCGGCACCGGTCCGACCGGCTCGGCGGGCTCGTCCAGGCAGATCGCCGGGCCGTCGAAGGGCACGGCGCCGACCAGGGCGCGCTGGGTGAGCAGGACCCTCATGCCGCTGTCCGCGGCCATGAACGCGAGCCGCTCGGTGGGGTGCTGCGGGTCCAGCGGGACGAACGCGCCACCGGAGCGCAGCACGCCGAGGGCGCCGCGCACCCAGTCGGGGCCCCGGTCGACGCAGATGCCGACGACGGTCTCGGGGCCGACGCCGAGCAGCCGCAGCCGCCGCGCCACCTGCTCGGCCTGCTCGTGCAGTTCGGCGTACGTCAGCGGCTGGCCGCGGTGTTCGACGGCGACGGCGTGCGGGGTGCGGGCGGCCTGCCGCTCGACGTGCTCGTGGAAGAGCAGCGGGGAGGACGGCAGGTCGGGGCCGCTCGCCCAGTCCAGGACGGTGGCGCGGGCGGCGCCGGTGGCCGTGGGTCGCCGCACCGGGGCGTGCGGGTCGGCGGTCATGGCCTCCAACTGGGCCACGAACACGTCGGCGACCTGCTCGGCGGTGACGGGGGCGACGTAGGCCGGGTCCACGTCCAGGGTGAAGGCGTTGACGCTGGCGTTCACCAGCAGCGGGAACATGGTGCGGGCGATCTCCAGGGAGTCGTCCCAGGAGTCGTGCGCCAGCCGGTGGAAGTTGACGTAGTTGAAGACGGTGTCGGTCAGGTTCGGCTCGGTGGGCCTCAGTTGGGCGATGCGGACCAGCGGCACCCTGCGGTGCGGCAGCATCTCCTGCTCGGCGCGGAAGACGTCCCGCAGGTGGGTGAGCCAGTCGCCGCGCGGCCGGTCGACGCCGAACGGCACGGTGTTGAGGAACAGCCCGCGCATCCGGTCGGCGCCGGGCACCTCCGGGCGGCCGTTGGTGACCAGGCCGACGCTGTGGCCGCGGACGCTGTCGTCGCGGTCCGCGAACAGGCTCATGGTGTGGTGGAAGGCGGTGAGCAGGACGGTACGGCGGGGCACGCCCGCCTGTTTGGCGAGGCGGCCGATGCGTTCGGTGAGGTGGGCGTAGGAGCGCCGCACCTCGTGCACCGGCGGCCCGTCCGCCCCCGCCCCGTCGGTGCGGCGGCGCAGGGTGACCGGGCGCAGCGCGGCGAGGCGGTCCCGCCAATAGGCGAGGGACTCGGCGCTGTCCAGCGCG
Organism: Streptomyces flavalbus; assembly: GCF_042674625.1. Taxonomy (NCBI): domain Bacteria; kingdom Bacillati; phylum Actinomycetota; class Actinomycetes; order Kitasatosporales; family Streptomycetaceae; genus Streptomyces; species Streptomyces flavalbus. Next base: position 6,450,444 of record NZ_JBHTEB010000001.1, on the reverse strand, counting down.
GCCCGCTCCAGGGCGACGTACTCGGCGAAGGCGGGCACGCTCGGCGGGCGCGGCGCGGTCCGCTGGGTGACGGCCTCCCGGTGCAGGGCGAGCAGGTCCGCGACGAGGGAGGTCAGGCTCCAGCCGTCGAGGACGACGTGGCAGTCGGTGAGGACCAGGCGCAGCTCGTGGTCGGTGACGTGGTGCAGGTGGATGCGGACCAGGGGCGCGGCGGCGAGGTCGAAGCGGCGGTCGAACTCCTCGTCGACGAAGCGGCGCAGCCGGTCCCGCTGCTCCTCGCGGGGCAGTCCGCGCAGGTCGGTGTAGCCGACGGGCAGGTGGGCGGCGCGGTGCACGAGTTGCAGGGGCTCGCGGTAGCTGACGAGGTCGACGGAGGTCCGCAGGATCGGGTGGGCGGCGACGAGCGCGTCCACGGCGGCCTGGAAGGCGGCGTGGTCGAAGCCCTCGGGGACGCTGATCTTCAGGTCGGTGACGTTGTGGTAGGCGCCGCGCCGGGGGTCGGCGAGCATCTCGTGCAGCATCCCCGCCTGGAGCATGGTGAGCGGGTAGGCGTCGGCGAGGCCGTCGGGCAGCCGGTCCGCGTCGGCGCGGTCGAGCTGGGAGAACGGGGCGACCGGCGCGGGCGCGTCGACGGCCTCGGTGGCCACGGCGGCGAGGTCGGCGAGGGTGCGGGCGCGGAACACGTCGGCCACGGTGAACGCGAGACCGGCGAGCCGGGCGGTGCCGACCAGGCGCAGGGCGAGGATGGAGTCGCCGCCGAGGTCGAAGAAGTTGTCGGTGCGGCTGACGTGCTCGACGCCGAGGACCTGGCCGAACACCGCGGCCAGGGCCGTCTCGGTCGGTCCCTCGGGCGCGGTGTGCGCGGCCGGTCCGGTGGTGGTGGGGCGGACGGCGGTGAGCGCGGCGCGGTCCACCTTGCCGTTTGCGGTCAGGGGCAGCCGCTCGTGGCGGACGAAGAGGGCGGGGACCATGTACTCGGGCAGGGTCAGCCGCAGCCCGTCCCGCAGCGCGGGCGGGTCCAGGGGGCGGCCCTCGGGGGTGACGACGTGGGCGACGAGGCGGGCGGTGCCGCCGTCGTGGCGGGCGACGACGGCGGTGTCGGTGACGCCGGGCAGGGCGCGCAGGGCGGTCTCGATCTCGCCGGGTTCGATGCGGTAGCCGCGGATCTTGACCTGGTGGTCGGCGCGACCGACGTAGGCGAGCTGCCCGTCGGGCAGCACCCGCACGAGGTCGCCGGTGCGGTACATGCGGGCGCCGGGCGCGGCGGCGAAGGGGTCCTCCAGGAAGCGTTCGGCGGTCAGCTCGGGCCGGTTGCGGTAGCCGCGGGCGACGCCGCCGCCTGAGACGTGGAGTTCACCGACGCCGCCGTGCGGGACGAGGCGGCCCCAGGCGTCCAGGACGTAGCCGTGGGCGGCGCTGAGGGGGCGGCCGATCGGGGAGCGGACGGTGCCGTGGACGTCGTCCTCGGTGATGGTGCGGATCGTGACGTGGACGGTGGTCTCGGTGATGCCGTACATGTTCACCAGCGCCGGGCGGGGGCCCGGCGTGGTGAACCAGTCGCGGTAGTCGCGGACGTCGAAGGCGTCGCCGCCGAAGACGACGGTGCGCAGGGCGAGGTCGCAGAAGTCGGCGCCGGTGTCGCGCAGGTGGGCGCGCAGGCCCTTGAAGGCGGCGGGCGTCTGGTTGAGGACGGTGACGCGCTCCTCGCGCAGCGTCCGGTGCACGGCGGCCGGGTCGCGGACCTCGTCTCCGGTGAGGACGACGACGCGCCCGCCGGTGGCCAGGGGGGCCCACAGCTCCCAGACGGAGAAGTCGAAGGCGGGCGAGTGCAGGAGCGTCCACACGTCGTCGGGGCCGAAGTCGAAGTGCCGGTCGGCGGCGCCGAGCAGCCAGGCCAGGTTGCCGTGGGTGATCTCGACGCCCTTGGGGCGGCCGGTGGAGCCCGAGGTGTAGATGACGTAGGCGAGGTCGTCGTGGCCGGGAACGGCGTCCTCGGCGTGCGGGGCGTCCCCGGCGTGCTCGGTGGGGTCCGGGGTGTCCAGCTCCAGGAGGCGGGCGGGGAGGCCCTCGACGGCGGGGCGGGTGGCGGTGTCCGTGACGATCAGTTCGATGCCGGAGTCGGTGACGGTGAACTCACGGCGTGCCTTCGGGTGGGTCGGGTCGAGCGGCAGGTAGGCGGCTTTGGCCCGCCAGACGGCGAGGAGGGCGACGGCCAGGTCGGGGGTGCGGTCGAGGCAGACGCCGACGAGCGCGCCGTCGGTGACGCCCGCGGCGCGCAGCCGCCGGGCCAGCGCGGTGGCGCGGGCGTCGAGCTGGGCGTAGGTGAGGTGGCGTCCCGAGCCGGTGACGGCGACCGCGTGCGGGGTGCGGGCGATGTGGTCGGTGAGGCGGTCGGCCGCGGTGCGCGGCGCCGGTACGGGGGCGTCGAGGGCGTGGGCGGGGCCGTCCGGTCCGAGCAGGTGGGCGCGTTCGGCGGCGGTGAGCGGGTCGACGGTGCTCAGGGGGGCGTCGGGGGTGGTGTGGAACGCCTCCAGGAAGCGCACCGTGTGGCGGGCGAGCGCGGCGACGGACTCCTCGGTGAAGAGGTCCGGCCGGTAGACGAAGGCGAGTTCGGTCCGGCCGTCGCCGTCGCGCAGGTCGAGGGTGAGGTCGAACTTGGCGGTGGTGAGCCCGATCCGGTGCGGGGTGCCGGTCGCCGCGCCGAGCGCGAGGGTGCCGGAGCCGGTCTCGGTGTGCGTGTACAGGACCTGCACCAACGGGTTGCGGACCAGGTCACGCTCGGGGCTGAGCGCCTCGACGACCTTCTCGAACGGCAGCGACTGGTGGGAGAACGCCTCCAGGACCCGTTCCCGGGTGCGGGCGAGCAGGGCGGCCGGGGTCGGGTCGTCGGAGAGGTCGCCGCGCAGCACGAGGGTGTTGACGAAGAAGCCGACGACGTTCTCGGTCTCGACGCGTTCGCGGTTGGCGACGACCGTGCCGACGGCGATGTCGTGCTGCCCGCTGTGGAAGGCGAGCGCGGCCTGGAACGCGGCCAGCACCGTCATGTACGTCGTCGTGCCCGCGCGTCGGCCCAGGGCGGCGAGGGCGTCGGTCAGGGCCGGGGGCAGCGGCACGGCGTGCACGGCGCCGTGGCTGGCGGGCAGGTCGGGGCGGGGGTGGTCGGTGGGCAGCTCCAGCGGGGTGAGCCCGGCCAGCCGGGACGTCCAGTGGTCGAGGGCGGCGGACTGGTCGTCGGCGCGCTGCCAGATCGCGTAGTCGGCGTAGTCCAGCGGCAGTTCGGGCAGGTCGGGGCCGCGTCCCTCGCTCCTGGCCCGGTACAGCTCGGTCAGGTCGCGCACGAGGAGGTCGAGCGACCAGCCGTCGGAGATGATGTGGTGCATCCCGAGGACCAGGACGTGGTCGTCGTCGGCCGCGCGGACGAGGGTGGCGCGGAACGCCGGTTCCCGGGCGAGGTCGAAGGGGCGCAGCGCGGCGGCGTGGACGGCGCCGTCCAGGTGCCGGTCGCGGTCCTCGCCCGGTGGGGCGCTCACGTCGACGACGTCGAGTACGGCGTCGGGCACGGGCAGGACCCGCTGGTGGGGCACGCCCTCGTGCTCGGGGAAGACGACGCGCAGTTGCTCGTGGCGGGCGACGAGGTCGGTGACGGCGGCGCGCAGCGCGGGCACGTCCAGGGGGCCGGTGAGGCGCCAGGCCGCCGGGAGCAGGTAGGTGGGGGCGCCGGGGTCGAGCCGGTCCAGGAAGTACAGGCGCTGCTGGCTGGCGGAGAGCGGGGGCCGCTCCGGGCGGGGCCGGACCCGGACGGGGCCGTCGGCGGGGGCGGCCGACCGGCCCCGCAGCCGCTGTTCGAGCAGGCGCCGGGCGGCCGGGGACAGGCCGCCGCCGGTGGTGAGGGGTCCGGGACGCACGTCGGGCGTGGTCATGGGGCACTCCGTTTCTCAGGTCGGTGAGGGGCGGTGCGGCGGCGGGCACGGGCACGGGCCGCCGGGAGGAACCGCGGACGGGGCGTGGGCCGCCGCGCGGGTCCGCGGGCGGGGCGGGGACGGCGGGGCGGGGACGCCGGGGCGCGGGCCGCCGGAGGGGGTCGCGGAGGCGACCGTGGCCGTCAGAGGTCGGCGGTCAGGGACAGGTCGATCTCGTCGTCGCTCATCTGGGAGATCAGCTCCAGCAGACGGCGCTCCACCTCGGCGGCGAGCCGCTCCACGGTGGGGTGTTCGAACAGGTCGCGGACCTGGAGGGGGCAGTCGAAGGCGGTCCGCAGCCGGGAGGCGACGGAGACCGCGCGCAGGGAGTGGCCGCCCAGGGCGAAGAAGTCGTCGTGGACGCCGACCCGGGGCAGGTCGAGGACCTCGCACCAGATCTGCGCGATGACCGTCTCCGCCGGGGTGCGCGGCGGCACCAGGGTGTGCGGGTCGCGGGCCGCGGGCTCGGGCAGCGCGGCGGTGTCCAGCTTGCCCTGCACGGTCAGCGGCAGCGCGTCGAGCAGGACGAACGCCGAGGGCACCAGGTAGTGCGGCAGATGGGCCCGGCAGTGGTCGGCGAGGGACTCCTCGGACACGCCGCGCCCGGCGACGTAGCCGACCAGGGCGGGTTCGCCGTGCAGGGTGCGGACGAGGACGGCGGCGCCGTGCACGCCGGGGCAGGCGCGCAGGACGGCCTCGCTCTCGCCGGGTTCGACGCGGAAGCCGCGGATCTTGACCTGGTCGTCGTTGCGGCCGAGGAACTCCAGCGCGCCGGACGGCAGTCGGCGCACGATGTCGCCGGTGCGGTAGAGGCGCCCGCCGGGGCCGCCGTACGGGTCGGGCACGAACCGCTCGGCGGTCAGGGCGGGCCGCCCGAGGTAGCCGCGGGCCAGTTCCGGGCCGCCGATGAGGAGTTCGCCGGGGACGCCGTGCGGGGTCAGCTCGCCGCGCGGGCCGACGACGTAGGTACGGCGGCTGCCCAGGGCGCGGCCGATGGGCACCCGGCCCTCGGGGCGGGCGTGGACCGTCTGCGCGGTGGCGGAGATGACGGTCTCGGTGGGGCCGTAGGTGTTCACCACGGGCACGCCCGGCAGGTACGTGAACCAGCGGTCCAGCGGGTCGGCGGGCAGCGCCTCTCCCCCGGTGACCAGCAGCCGCAGCGTGCCGAGGCGGGGGGCCAGCGCGTCCAGGCGCGCCACGAGTTCGACCCAGTAGGACGGGGTCAGTTCCATGACGGTGATCCCGGTCGCGGCGACGCGGTCGGCGAGTTCCTCCGGCGCCCAGATCGTGTCGGGCCGTACGACGACGCTGGCGCCGACGCTGAGCGCGGGCAGCATCTGTTCCAGGGAGGCGTCGAAGGAGGTGGAGGCGAAGGTGAGGACCCGGTCCCGGTGGGTGAGCGCGAACGTGTCGCGGGCGGCGGCGACATGGGCGTCCAGGGCGTGGTGCTCGACGCCGACGGCCTTCGGCAGTCCGGTGGAGCCGGAGGTGAAGATGACGTAGGCGAGGTCGTCGGGGCCGGGGGTGTGGCGGGGACCGTCGGGCAGCGGCGGGACCTCGTCCGCGCGCACGGCGCGCAGGCCGAGGGCGGCGACGGCGTCGGAGGTGCCCGCGTCGCACACCACCTGCCGTACGCCCGCCTCCTCGGTCATGTGGCGCAGGCGGCGGGTCGGGAGCCGCGGGTCGAGGGGGACGTACACGCCGCCCGCCCGCCACACGGCGAGCATCGCGGCGACGGCTCCGGCGCCGCGGCCCGTGCACACCCCGACCGGGTCGCCGGGGCGGGTGCCCGCGGCGGTGAGCGCGGCGGCGATGCCGCCGCCGTGGGCGTCGAGGTCGGCGTAGCTGAGGGCGGTGTCCTCGCAGACGACGGCGGTCGCGTCGGGCCGCCCCGCGACGGTGAGGCGCGGCGCCGGGGGGACGGCGCGTCCGGCGTGGGCGAGCAGGTCGGCGCGGTCGGCCGCGGAGAGCAGGGGCGCCTCGTCGTAGCGGACGTCGGGGGTGTCCAGGAGGGTGCGCAGCAGGCGGCCGGTGTGGTCGGCGAAGCGGGTGGCGGTGGCCGGGTCGAACAGGTCGGCGGCGTACTCGACGTTGAGGGCGAAGCCGCCGTCCCGGATGACGAAGGTGGCCGTCAGGTCGAACTTGGCCGAACCCCACGGCAGGGTGAGGTCGGTGGCGTCGAGGCCGGGCAGCGGACCGCGTCCGCCGGTGCCGTCCTGGACGTCGACCATGACCTGGAAGAGCGGGTTGCGGGACAGGTCGCGTTCGGGGCGCAGCCGTTCCACGACCTTCTCGAAGGGGACGTCCTGGTGGTCGAAGGCGCCCAGGACGACGTCGCGGACCCGGTCCACGAGGGTGCCGAGGCAGGGCCGCCCGCTGAGGTCGGTGCGCAGGACGACCGTGTTGACGAAGAAGCCGACCAGGGGCTCCAGTTCGAGCCGCCCGCGCCCGGCGACGGGGGTGCCGACGCAGATGTCGTGCTGTCCGGTCCAGCGGGCCAGGACCGCCTGCGCGGCGGCGAGCAGCACCATGAAGCGGGTGGCGCCGTGCTCGCGGGCGACGGCGTCGACGCGGTCGACGAGGTCGTGGGGCAGCTCGACCTCGACGGCGCCGCCACGGCCGGTGAACGCGGCGGGCCGGGGCCGGTCCGTGGGCAGCTCAAGGGCCGGGGCGCCCGCCAGCGTGCGCTCCCAGTAGGCGAGTTGGGGTTCCAGGGCGCCGCTGTCGACGCGGTCGCGCTGCCAGACCGCGTAGTCGGCGTACTGCACGGGCAGCGGCGGCAGGGCGGCGGGGCGGCCCTGGGCGCGGGCGTGGTAGTGCTGGGCGAGTTCGTCCAGCAGGACGTGCTTGGACCAGCCGTCGGTGACGGCGTGGTGCAGGGCGATCAGCACGACGTGGTCGTCGTCGGCCAGCTCCCACACGCCCGAGCGGAGCAGGGGCGGCCGGGCGAGGTCGAAGCGGCGGGTGGCGTAGGCCGCGGCACGGGGGCGCAGCGCGTCGACGCGGCGCTGTCCGTCGGGGTCCGCTGTGTCCTCGGCGTCCTCGGGGAGGCGCTCCCAGTGCAGCGGGACGCCGACCGGGTCGCACACCTCCTGCACGGGGCGTCCGTCGGACTCGGTGAGGGCGGTGCGCAGCACCTCGTGGCGGGCGACCAGGTCATCGAGGGCCCGCTGCCAGGCGGTGCGGTCCAGGCCGCCGCGCACCCGCCAGCAGTACCACAGCAGGTAGGAGTCGCCCCGGTCGGAGGTGCGGTCCAGGAACCACAGGCGTTCCTGGGCGAACGACAGCGGCAGCGGCCCGTCGCGGTCGACGGGCACCACGTCGGTGGCGCCACTGGCGCGGGCGGCGGCGACGCGGGGCGCGAAGCCGCGCACGGTGGGGTGCTCGAACACGGTGCGCAGTTCGATCTCGCGGCCCAGGCGCTGGGCGATCCGGGAGACGGCCATGGTGGCGAGCAGGGAGTGGCCGCCGAGGTCGAAGAAGCTGTCGTCGAGGCCGACCCGCTCCAGGCCGAGGACGTCGGCCCACACCTCGGCGACGATCCGCTCGGTCTCGTCGCGCGGCGCCGCGTAGGCGGGCCCGGCGGCGGCCCGCTGGGGCGCGGGGTCGGGCAGCGCGGACCGGTCGAGCTTGCCGGAGACGCCGACCGGCAGGGCGTCCAGGACGACGAAGTCGGAGGGGACGGCGTACTGCGGCAGGTGCTCGGCGCACCAGGCGCGCAGCGCGGCCCGGTCGGGGACGGCCGGGGCGTCGGGGGCGGGGACGACGTAGCCGGTGAGGGCGCGGCCGGTGGCGCGGTCGGGGCGGGCGGCGGCCTGCGCGACGAGCGGGCAGGCCCGCAGGACGGTCTCCACCTCGCCGAGTTCGATGCGGAAGCCGCGGATCTTCACCTGGTCGTCGCGGCGGCCGAGGAACTCCAGGTCCCCGTCGGGGGTCCAGCGCACGAGGTCGCCGGTGCGGTAGAGGCGGGCGCCGGGCGGGCCGTAGGGGTCGGGCACGAAGCGGTCGGCGGTGAGGGCGGGCCGGTTGAGGTAGCCGCGGGCCACCTCGGTACCGCCGATGAGGAGTTCACCGCCGACGCCGACCGGGACGGGTGCGCCGTCGGCGTCGACGACGTACACGCGCCGGTCGCCCAGGGGGCGGCCGATGGGCACGGTGTGGGCGGGCGGGTCGTCGGCGTCGTAGGTGGTGGCGGTGACGGTGGTCTCGGTGGGCCCGTAGGCGTTGCAGACGCGGACGTGCGGGACGGCGGCGCGCCAGGCGGCGAGCGTGTCGGGCGGCACGGCCTCACCGCCGAGGACGAGGAGTCGCAGGGTGGAGAGGGAGGCGGCGAGGCGGCGGTCGAGGCAGTGCGTGAGTTCGGCCCAGTAGGTGGGCGGCACGTTGACGACGGTCAGGGCGTGCCGCCGCACGATCTCGGGGACCTGGGTGGGCAGCCAGGGCTCGTCGGGGCGGATGACGACGGTGGCGCCCGCGGTGAGGGCGGGCAGGAGCTGGTCGAGGGAGGCGTCGAAGGAGAACGACGCGAAGGCGAGGACGCGGTCGGCGGCGGTGATGCCGAAGCGGGCGCGGGCGGCGGCGACGTGCGAGGCGAGTGCGGCGTGTTCGACGCCGACGGCCTTGGGGCGCCCGGTGGAGCCGGAGGTGAAGATGACGTGGGCGAGTTCGCGCGGGTGCGGCCGGTGCCGGGGGCCGTCGGCGGCCGGGGCGACGGTGGTGACGTCGATGAGGACGGGGGCGAGGTCGGTGGCGTCGGGCGCGGTCGCCGGGTCGGTGACGACGCAGCCGAGGTCGGCCTCCCGGGCCATGAACCGCAGCCGCTCGGCGGGGAGTTCGGGGTCGAGGGGCACATAGGCGCCGCCCGCCCGCCAGATGCCCTCGATCGCCGCGGCCGACCACAGGCCGCGGCGCACCAGCACGCCCACCGTGTCGCCCGGTCCGACGCCCGCGGCGCGCAGCCGGGCGGCCAGGCCGCCGGTCATGGCGTCGAGTTCGGCGTAGGTGACGCTGGCGTCGCCGCACCGCAGGGCGACGGCGGCGGGGCTGCCGGAGAACGCCGGGTACGGGGCGGGGGTGGCCGGGCGGTCGCTGGCGCGGTGCCAGTCGGGGTGGGGCCGGGCGAGCGTGCCGGGCCGCGCGGGCAGGTCGCGGGCCAGCTCCCGTACCGGGGTGCCGGGTGCGGCGAGGACGGCCCGGACGAGGGCGACGTACGCCTCGGCGAAGGCGCGCATGGTGGCGGCGTCGAACAGGGCGGTGGCGTACTGCAGGAGGGCGGCGATGCTGCCGTCGGCGCGCAGGGTCAGGTCGAGGAAGACGTCCAGCGGGGTCTCGGTGAGCGGCGGTTCGACGAGGGTGACGTCGAGGCCGGGCATCCGGACCGGCTGGATGGGCGCGTTGAGGAGGGTGAACGACGCCTGCGCGAGGGGGTGCCGGGACAGGTCGCGGGAGCCGCCGCCGAGGGCGCCGACGACCAGGTCGAAGGGGGCCTGGGCGTGCGCGAGGTCCACCGGGACGCGGGCGCGCACCCGGTCCAGGAGGGTGGTGAAGTCGGGGGCGCCGCCGAGGTCGGTGCGCAGCACGACGGTGTTGACGAGCGGGCCGATGACGGTGTCGGCGCCGGGCCGGGCGCGGTCGGCGAGGGTGCTGCACACGGCGATGTCGTCGTGGCCCGCCCACTGCCCGAGCAGGGCCTGGTAGGCGGTGAGCAGGACCATGTAGCGGGTGGCGCGGCGGGCGCGGGCGAAGGTGTCGACGGCGGCGACGAGTTCGCGGGGCAGGTCGAAGCGGACGACGTCCCCGGAGCCGTCCCAGGTGCGCGGGCGGGGCCGGTCGGTGGGCAGGTCGAGGGGGGAGAGCCCGGACAGGCGCTCGCGCCAGTGGGTGAGCAGCCGCTCCAGGCGGGGGCCGCGCAGGCGTTCGCGTTCGGCGCGGGCGAGGTCGCCGTAGGCGACGGCGGGCGGGGCGACGGGGTCGCCGCGGTACCCGGCGGCGAGTTCCTCCAGCAGGAGGCCCCATGACCAGCCGTCCACGGCGATGTGGTGCACCTCGACCAGCAGCAGGTGCTCCTCGGGGGAGACGCGGGCGAGGACGGCGCGGATCGGGTGCCGCTCGGCGAGGTCGACGCGCCGCCCGAGGCAGCGGGCGTAGAGGTCCTCGGGTCCGGTCACCTCGACGCGTTCCAGGGCGATGCCGTCGGGGGCGTCGACGACCGGGACGGGTTCGCCGTCCACGGCGGTGAACCGGGTGCGCAGCACCTCGTGCCGGTCCACGACCGCGGACAGCGCGCGGTGCAGCCGGTCCGGGTTCAGGGGGCCGCACAGGCGCAGGACCAGCGGGAGCATGGAGCCGCTGGCGGAACCGGCGAGCTGGTCCATGAACCACAGTCGGCGCTGCGCGAAGGATGCGGTGCGGGTGTCGACGCCGTCCAAGGCCCTCTCGGGGGCCGGTCCTGATGTCACTGTGAGCCTCCAAGCCGTGTTTCGCAGCAGACTGCCGCCGACGGCCACGGGGCCCATAGGGAAGAAGACGCAGCACCGCGCGCAGAGCGGGTTGCCTGGCGGGGCCAGCCGCGGTCGGGGCACGGGACCGGACCACGCCCGCCGCACGGCTCCTACCTCGGGGCTCCCGCCTCAGGGCTCGCGGCTCACCGCGCCCGGCTCAGGGCTCGCGGCTCACCTGGTGCTCGCGCCCGTCCGCGCGCGGCAGCGGCTTCAGGTCGACCTGGATGCGGTGCGTGGCGTCGTGGCTCACCGAGCCGCCGAGGCGGGCCTCGACGACGCCCAGGCGCAGGCCCGCGCCGCCCTCGCCCGCGCGGTGGAACTGGACGGAGAACTCCAGGCTGACCTGCTCCACGCTGAACCGCCAGTCGCTCGCGGCGCCCTCGGCCTGGGCGCGCGCCAGCTCCGCGCGGACCGTGCCGATGGCCTCGGCGAGGCCGACGGGTTCCGGGTCGTCCACGGGCAGCTCCTCGTCGTAGGCGGTTGTCGGGGCCAGGCTCGTCATGAGTCTAGGGAGCGCGGTGCCACGCGCGTAGGGTGATGCCGTATGGGGGAGCTGCGCGCTGACTGGAGGCTGAGGTTACGGCGGGGCGACGCGAACGGCCCGCTCTGCGGCGCCGGGGTGCTGGTCGACCAGGACACGGTGTTGACGTGTGCGCACGTCGTCCGCCGCCCGGACGCCGTGATGTGGGTGGAGTTCGCGGAGAACCGCGCCCTGGAGCCGGTGGCCGCGCGGGTCGCGCCCGGGGGCTGGCTGCCGGAGGGCGCGGGTGGTGAGGACGTCGCCGTGCTGCGGCTGGACAGTCCGCGCCCGCGGGCCCGGCCCGCGCCGCTGGAGCCCCGGCTGCTGAGCGGCATGGAGGTGTTCGCCACCGGGTACGCCGAGGGCTTCGACGACGGCATGACCCTGTGGGGGCGGATCAGCGGGGCCAGCGGGGAGCGGGTGCAGCTCGACGCCGCCACCAAGGCGGAGGTGGTGCGGGCGGGGTTCAGCGGGGCCGCCGTGTGCACCCGGCCCTTCGAGGGGCGTCCCGCGCGGGTCGTCGGGCTCGTCGTGAGCTGGCGCGGCGACATGGGCGAACTGCTCCCGGAGACCAACCGGCTGGCCTTCTCGTACCTCATCCCCGTGGACCGGATCGCCGAGCTGTCGCCCACCGTCAAGGAGTTGAGCAGCCCTTACGCCTGGGACCACCGGTTCGAGGCGCGGCTCAACCGGTGGTTCGACGAGCCCGCCGACGACGACCCGGTGAAGATCACCGTCGTGCCGCCCGGCAGCGGCAAGGAGCGCTCGCTGCGCCATCTGCTGCACCGCGCCGACGAGGTGTACCACGGGGGCCGTTCCAGCAGGCCCGACCTCGCCGACCACGCGCTGGAGCACATCGACTTCCCGCCCGGCCAGTACCTGACGTACTGGGACTGGCTGCTCGGTGCCCGGCGGCGGCCTGTGCGGGTGCCCGTCGTGGCGCCGGGGCGGCGTCCCGCCACCGTCGTCGTCGACGGCTTCGACGACGAGCCGGAGCCCGGTCCGCTGGTCGACCTGCTGGCGCGACTGCGGGAGTGCGGGGTACGGCTGCTGCTCGTCTTCCGGCACGAGGGCGGCACCGGCTGGACCGCCGCCCGTGACGCGCTGCTGCGGCCCGCCCTGCTCGGTCACGCGGACGCGCTGCTCGCCCGGCTGGAGCGCGCCGAGTTCAGCCGCGCCGTCCGGCTCGGCGTCGTCGGCAGCGGCTCCCTGGACACCGTGACCGAGTCGGCCGACCGCTACCGCGCCGAGCGCCGCGCCCTCGACACGCTCACCGACCCGGGGCGGCAACTGACCCGGCTGCGGGAGCTGATCACCGCCCTGCGGGCCGAGCTACGGCCGCACGACCGGACCTGACCACCGCCTGAGGAGGCCGCTGCCACCCATGACCACCTGCCCGCACCGGCGCTTCAGCGGAGCCCCCTGCGGCGGGCCCGTGCTGCCCACCGGACACTGTGCCGAGTGTGGCCGCCACGAGAAGGACCCCGGGCTGCCCGGCCTGCCCACCGCCCCCCGCGACCTCGGCCCGCGGGAGCTGCTGACGCTGCCCGGCCGTGAACCGCGGCCCCCGCGGGCGCGGCTGATCAGGCCGGGGGCGCCGCTGCGCATCCGCATGGGCTGCTCGTCGCCGGAGTGCGGGATCACCTTCGCGCCGCCGTACACCGCGGGGCCGGTGCCGGTCCAGGGGTACTGCCCGGCGTGCGGGGAGCCGTACTCGTACCGGCCAGACCTCGCGGCGGGCGACGTGCTCGGCGACCAGTACCGGATCATGGGGCCGATCGCGCACGGCGGGCAGGGCTGGGTGTACCTCGCGGAGGACACCCACCTCGGGGACGTCGTCGCCGTGAAGGGGCTGCTCAACCGGTACGAGCGGGACGGCGCCCGGCTCGCCGACGTCGAGCGGCGCAACCTCGTCGCCATCCGGCACCCGCGGATCGTGCAGATCCGCGACTTCGTCGCCAGGCGCGGGGAGGACGGGCAGGTCACCGGCGGCTACCTCGTCATGGACGACGTGGGCGACGGCACGCTGGAGAAGGTCGTCGAGGAGGTCAGGCGCGGCGAGTCCGTCCTCGACATCGAGCACGTCGCGGCGTACGGCTGCCAGATCCTGGAGGCGCTCGGACATCTGCACGCGGGCGGCGAACGGGTCTTCCTGTACGGCGACATGAAGCCGTCGAACGTCGTGCACCACCGCGACGGCGTCAAGGTCATCGACCTCGGCGGGATGCGCGAGGAGGGGCAGAGCGAGCCGCCCGCCCATGTGACGCCGCCGTACATGGCGCCGGAGACGGAGACCGCCGGGCTGCCGACCGTCGCGCACGACCTGCACACCGTCGGGGTGACCCTGCGCGAGCTGGCCGTCTGGGCGGTCGACGAGGTACCCGGACTCGGCGCCGCGTCGTTCTGGTGGGTCGTGGAACGCGCCACCCGCGCCGACCCCGACCTGCGGTTCGCCAACGCCCGCGACATGGCGGGGCAGTTGCGGGGCGCCCTGCGGGAGATCCGCGCCCTGCGCGGCAAGAGCGACCCGCCCGAGCCGTCGCACTACTTCCGGCCGTCGCCGCGGCTGCTCGGCGCCCGCCTGGGCACCGTACCGGGCATCGCGCACTGGCTCGACCGTCCGCTGCGGCACCGCTACGACCCGCCCGAGGCGCCGCCGCTCGACCTGGGCGCGCCCACCCCGACGGAGATCGCCCGCTGTCTGCCGGTGCCCAGGCGCTACCCGGACGACCCGCAGACCGCCCGGTTCGAGGTGAGCGGCGGCTACGACCCCGACCGGTTGCTCGCGCAGGACGGGGAGCGGCCGACGTCGGTGGAGATCTGCCTGCACAACGTGCGCGTCCTGCTGGGCCGGGACCGGCGGGAGGACCTGGAGCGCGCCCAGGAGGAGCTGGACACCGCCGACTCCATCCCGGGCCCGCGGGCGGTGCGGCAGTGGCGGCTGCAGTGGCACCGCGCCCTGGTCGCGCTGCGCCGCGCCGACCTCGACGGCGACCCGCGCCAGATCGCCGCCGCCAAGGCGCACTTCACCCGCGTCCGGCTCGACCTGCCCGGCGAGTACGCGCCCAAGCTGGCGCTCGCCTACTGCGGGGAACTGCTCGGCGACGACGCCGCCGCGCCCACCGCGAAGGAGCTGTACGAGGCCGTGTCCGCCCGCAACCCCGCACACGGCGGCGCCGCCCTGGGCCTGGCCCGGCTGGCGCTGCGCGACGGTGACCGGGCCGCCGCCCTCGACGTGCTCGGCCGGATCCGACCGGGCTCCCTGGACCACGCCGTCGCCCGGATCGCCGCCCTGCGCATCCGCGCCGCCCGGCTGTCCGGCGTCCGCGACCCGCTGCCCGCGCCCGCCGAGGCCGACGCGGCGCTGGCGGAGCTGCACCGGCTCAAGGGCCGCGACCCGGGCGTCGGGGAGCTGAGCCTGTCCGCGGACGAGGCGCTGCGGCTGAGCATCGAACTGCACGAGTGGAAGCTGGACGCCCTGCACCACCGCGCCGACCGCCCCGGCCCGCCCGGCCCGCCCGGCAGGGGCGCCGCCCGGTTCGGTGCCCGGCGGCTGCGGCGGCTCAGCCCGCGGGAGCACGAGGTGCGCGCGCAGATGGAGCAGCAGTACCTGCTGCTCGCCGCCCACCACAAGGAGTCGGCCGCCGCGCACGAGCACCTGGTGGACCTCTCCCACGCGGTACGGCCGCAGACGGCGTTCTGAGCGCCCCGCGACGACGACACAGACGCACGGCAGAAGGAGTGGTGACGTACCGACATGAACAGCCCCGTCCGGCAGCCGCACCTCGGCATCCAGTTGCACGTGGACCTCGACCGGGACCTGGCCCCGCGCCGCAACGCCACCATCGAGGCGCACCTGCGCGTCGAGGTGACCGCGACCGGGGCCGCCGCCGAACTCCCGGCCGTGGAACTCGCCGTGGTCATCGCGGTGGACGTCGCCGAGCCGCGCCGGGAGGCCGTGCGGCACGCGCTGCCCGCCGCGCTGCGCGCCCTGCCCGACGACATCTCCTTCACCGTGCTCGGCGGCGGCCCGGAACCGGAGCGCTGCTACCCGCTCGGGGACCGGGAGTGGGCGGTGGCCGACGCCCGCGAGCGGCGCCGGGCCGCGTTCGCCGCGGGCGCCGTACCGCTGCACCGGGACGGGCCGCGGCCCGCCGGGTACGCCGTGTGGGCGGCCCGCGCCCGCGCCCTGCTCGCCGCCCGCCCGCTGTCCGTACGGCACCTGGTGCTGATCACCGACGGCAGCAGCGCGGCGGACGGGTCCGGTCTCGCGGCGGAACTGGACGTGTGCGCCGGGCAGTTCACCTGCGACGTGTTCGCCGTGGGCAGCGACTTCGCGCCCGATCCGCTGCTGGCCCTCGCCGAACGGCTGCACGGCACCGCCGAGTCCGTGGAGAGCGGCCTCGCCTCGGCGATCACGGGTGCCGTGGCGCGGCTGCGCCGGGTGCACACGCCGCGGCTGCCCGTGGAGGTGACCGCGCGGCCCGCCGTCCGCCAGGTCTCCCTGGCGGAGAAGGCGCCCCGGCCGCACCGGCTCGGCGGGCTGCCGCAGCCCGGTCGGCCGCACCGCTGGCACTTCCCCGCCTACCAGTGGGAGCCCGGCGGCTACGACTACCTGCTCACCCTCGTCGCGGACGCGGACGGCGACCCCCTCGACACCGACCTGCTGTTCGCCATGGTCTCCGTCGGGGAGGCGCACGCCCCCGTCACCGCGCGCTGGCACCGGCGCGCGGAGCCGCCGCCGCCCGGGCTGGCGGGCGGCTCCAGTGTGCGTTCCATGAACGCCACCACCGCGATGCGGGCCGCGCTGCGCAAGGGCCTGCACGCCCTGCGGGAGCAGCGCAAGGACCAGGCGGAGGAGCTGCTGGGGCAGGCGGCCCGGCTGGCGACGCGGTACGGCGCCGCGTGGGTGCTGCGCGAGATCGGCACCGTGGCCGACGTCGAGGACGCGGCGTCGGGGCGGGTGCGGGTGCGGTCCACCGTCGACGCGCACACCCTCGGGGGGATGATCCTGCGCGCCGGGTCCCGTCCCGGCGGGCCCCTCACCGACCTCGCCGACCGTCCGCCCGGCCCGCGCTGCCGCCACTGCGGCACCCTGGCCGGGAGCGAGGCCCGGTACTGCGTCGCCTGTGGGGAGGAGCTGCTGTGACCCGCCCGTCCTCCCCCGCCGCCTTCTGGCGCGCCCGCCTCGGCCGGTTCCGTACCCGGCGGCTCCTTGAGGCGCACCTGCTGGTGCTCGTGGTGTGCGCAGCCGTCGCGGTGAGCGCGCTGCTGCTGTCCTACCGCCAGACCCAGCAGTCCGCGCGGACCCTCGCCACCCGGGAGGCGCCCGCCGTGCAGGGACTCGCGGCGACCCGGCTGGCGGTGCTGCGCGCCGAGTGGGAGGTGACGGACCTGATCGACCGGCGGCTGGTGAAGGTGGCGGGGTCGGGGGAGACCTACCGCGTCCAGCTCTCCGCCGCCGACCAGGTGCTGTCCGGGATCGGTGACAGCACCGACCAGGACCTCGGCACCGTCAACGGTCTGCTGGACTCCTACGGCACCTCACTGGCCAGCGCGATGACGGTCTACCAGGACCAGGAGTACATGCGGGAGCAGAAGCTGGCGGAGGCGCGCTCCCTGCTGAACCGCCCGCACGTGGGACTCGTGCCCCGGCTCGACCAGTTGCAGCGGGAGCAGACGGCCCGCGCCTCGGCCACCGCGACCATGGGCTGGGTGCAGCGCGGCGGCTGGTGGCTCACCGAGGCCGCCCTCGCGGTGCTGGCGCTCACCCTGCTGTCGGCGCTGTTCGTGCTGCGCGACCGCTGCGGCCGGGACTGGGACCCGTCGCTGCTGGCCGCCCTCGCGCTGACGGTGCTGTGCGCGGTGGTGCCGCCGCTGGCGGCGTCCTCGGCGCAGGACGACCTGGACGCCGTACGCGCCGACCTGGGGCGGATCACCGCGCACTCCCGGCAGTCGGCGGGTGGCAAGGCGCTGGCCGAGCGCCAGGAGGACGTCACCGAGCTGTCCGAGCGGGTGCGGCGGGAGCTGGCGGGCGACGCCTGGACCGAGCGGGTGTACCAGGGTTCCCTGGTCGGCGGCCTGCTGGTGGTGTTCCTGCCCGTGGTGGGGATCGGTCTGCGACTCGACGTCTACTGGAGGCGGCGGTGACCCGGAGGTTCAGACTGCTGGTGCTGCTCGTCGTGCTGGTGGTGACCGGCAGCGTGGTCACGCTGTGGGCGCAGCGGGACGAGCCGGAGCCGGTGACCATCCTCGGCCCCTGGACGGACACCCAGGAGCGGCAGTTCGAGGAGGTGCTGCGCGGGCTCGGCGTCCCCTTCGACTACCAGGGCACCGCCGCCCAGCGGGAGGTGCTGCTCTCCCAGGTGCAGTCGGGCGACCCGCCGGACATCGCGATCATGCCGGGCGTCGGCGAACTCGCCGAGTACGCCGACCAGGACCGGCTGAGGCCGCTCAACGGCCTCTACGACGCGTCCGAGTACGGCGCCCCGTGGAGCTCCGCGGGCCACGCCTCCGGGGCCGTGTACTGGGTGCCGGTGAAGGCCGACCTGAAGAGCATCGTCTGGTACCGGCACGGCAACGAGCCGACCCCCGCGCCCGCCCCGATGGAGAGCTGGTGCATGGGCATGGGCGACGACGGCGCCTCCGGCTGGCCCGGCAGCGACTGGATCGAGGACCTGGTGCTGCAACGGGAGGGCCCGGACACCTACGGCGACTGGGCGCTGGGCCGCGAGCGGTGGACCGCCAAGCCGGTGCGCACCGCCTGGGAGGCGTGGGGCCGCCTGCTCCAGCGGAACCCGACGACGGCCGGGGAGGCGCTGCTGGCCGACCACCGCGGCAACCCGGACCGCAACGGCCTGCTCTTCGCGAACGACCGCGGCTGCACCCTGGAGCACCAGGGCTCCTTCGCCCGCGCCTTCTACGGGGACCGGCACGCGGGCCTCGTCGACTCCGCGAAGCTGCTGCCCGGCGGCCCCTACCCGCAGCGCGCCCACGAGGTCACCGGCGACTTCGCGGCCCTGTTCAGCGACCGTCCGCAGGCGAAGGAGCTGATCGGGAAGCTGGCCTCCCGGGAGGGCCAGCGCGCGTGGGCGACGTTCCCCAACGTGTTCTCGGCCAACCGCGGGGTGCCGCGGAAGGCCAAAGACACCGGCAAGCAGATCAGCGAGGGGCTCACCGGGCCAGGCGTCCGCTGCCTCGACGCCTCCGACGTCATGGCGCCCGCCCTGCGGGACGCGTTCTACGAGGCGACGCTGCTGACGATGGCGCGGGCCGCGGCGGGCACGGACCTCGGCATCCGGAGCCTGCTGAGGGACCTCCAGCGGGTGCAGGACGCCCAGCCGCCGACGCGGGCGGGGCTGGAACGGGTGTGCAGCGGGCCGCCGTGACCTCGCGCGGTCACCGCCCGGCCCCGGCCAGCGGGTTGGGCAGCGGCAGGTAGCGGGCGGCGGCGCCGTCCGCGCCGGTCCAGCGCAGCAGCAGGTTGGTCTTGGCGGGCAGGGTCGGCGCGGTGAGCAGGGCGGTGGCCTCGGGGACGCCGTGCCGGGCCAGTTCGCGGCGCGCGGCGGGCCAGGGGTCGAAGGCGGGGTGCCGTTCGGTGAGGGCTCCGGCGACCTCCATGAGGTGGTTGACGACCAGGCAGTACACCAGCCGCTCCCACCCGGCGGCCCGGCCCGTCTCGGGGAGGAGCTTCACGCCCTCGGCGTCCCGGTACAGGGCCCGTACCGGGGTGCCGGTGGCGTCGACGGCGACCAGCGTGTTCTGCAGGTGCGCCTCCAGTACGACGCCGTGGTCGGCGAAGGCCCGCAGCGCGGGCGGCACGACCTGCGCGAGGTACGCCGCCCACCAGGGCGCCGGGTCCCCGAGGCCGTCCAGCGGGCTGCCCGCGAAGCCCTCCACGAGCCCGGCGGCCAGCAGCGGCGTCGCGCCGGGCGGAACGTGGCCGCGCACCCCGTCGCGGACGAGGACGGCGAGTTCCTCGAACGCGAAGCGCGCGGTGCGGTAGCCGCGGTCGGCCAGCCAGGCCGCCGGGCCCGCCGCGAGCGCCGCCACCGCCGCCGCGTCCGTGCGGCGCAGCCTCTCCAGGTCGTGCCGCCACAGCCGCCGTACGTCGTTGGTGATGCGCACGTCCAGGCTGAACTTCAGGAACAGGTCGGCCGGGGGCGCGTACACCGTGCGGACCGCGGCCGTCGGCCAGGTGTCGAAGCCGGTGCCGCCGAGCCGGATCAGACGTCCGTCGGCGAAGGCGGGCGCGAGGGTGGGCGCGGTGAGGGCGAGCTGCCAGGGGTGGGCGGGCAGCAGCCGGTAGCCGGGCGGGGCGGGCGCGAGGGCGTCCAGGGCGGAGGTGTCGCCCTCCTCCACGACCGTGTCGGCGCGCAACCCCAGCAGCACGAGCGGGAAACGGGCGTGCGCCTCGGGCGCGTACGGCAGCCACGCCCCGGACGGGCCGCCGCCGCGCGCCTTGGGGGCGGGGTGGTGCGGGTGCCCGGTGAGCAGCGCCTGCTCGGAGCGCAGGTACGGGTCCTCGGGCGCCGTCGCCCGGCGCCGGGCGGCGAGCAGCGCGGCGACGGCGTCCCGGCTGTCCAGCATCTCGGCGGGCAGTTCCGGGTTGGACAGGCCGGTGCGCAGGGCGAGTTCCTCCGCGACGAGCGTGACCAGCTCGTGGTGTCCGAGGCGGTGCCAGCGCCCCTCCGCGTGCACCTCGGGCGCGCTGGGCCGCCGGGTGCCGCGCACCCGCAGCAGCCGTCCGCCGGGCAGCCGGTACACGGGGCGCGCCCCGTACCCCGGGAGCGGCTGGGCCACCTCGCGCAGCAGGCAGTTCAGCAGGGGGGCGGCGGCGTAGGCGTCGGCGAGGTCCGCACCGTGAGCCACGGCATCATCGTGTGGCACGGCGTCGTCGGCGGCGGTCGGGGGCATGAGGTCCACGCGTTCCACTCGTTCCCTGCGGTCCGTATCGGCGGGAGAGGATCAGTATCACTGCCGTCGTCCGCCGCCGTGACCACCGTGTTCGTGCCACCGCCAGCCGAGGAGCCCGCCGTGCACCGTCCCCCCACCGCCGCCGAGGCCGAGGTGGCCGAGGAGCTGGCCGTCGTGCGGCCCGCCCTCGTGGCGCGCTTCACGGCCGAGCTGCCCGGCGCCCGCGCCGCCGTCCTGACCCGGCTGTGGCGGGCGCTGACGCACGAGCCGCTGCCCTGGGTGGCGCGGCGGGACGGGGGCCTGCTGCGGCTCGCGGACGGGCGTCGGCTGCGCGGACCGGTGCCCGACCCGTACGCGACCGGCGCGTACGTCACCGCCGTCGACCTGGACGGCGTACCCCAGGACGACCCGGAGCGGCTGATGGCCGCGCTGGGGGTGCCGCACGGGGCGGCGTTCGCGCGGGAACTAGGACACAGTGCCGCTTCGTTGGCCCTGTCG
This sequence comes from Streptomyces flavalbus, assembly GCF_042674625.1. Taxonomy (NCBI): domain Bacteria; kingdom Bacillati; phylum Actinomycetota; class Actinomycetes; order Kitasatosporales; family Streptomycetaceae; genus Streptomyces; species Streptomyces flavalbus. Next base: position 6,430,051 of record NZ_JBHTEB010000001.1, on the reverse strand, counting down.
AGGGCCAACCAGGAGCCGCCCGGCGAGCGGTGGCCGGACAGCGTCTGGGAGTGGGAGCGGCGGGTCGTCGACGGGCACCCGTTCCACCCGGGCTGCCGGGCTCGCCCGGACTTCTCGGTGGCCGAGCAGCTCGCGTACGCGCCGGAGCACGGGCCGCTGGTGGAGCTGGGGCTGCTGCCGGTGCGGCCGGAGGCGTGCCTGCTGGCGGGCGACTGGCCCGAGGAACTGCGGGACGGCGGGCGGGTGCTGGTCCCGGTCCACCCCTGGCAGGCGGCGCACGTGCTCAAGCCGTCCGGCGACGGGGCGCTGGCGGGCGTGCTGCCCGCGCGTCCGCTGATGTCCCTGCGCACCCTCGCCCCGTGCGGGGGCGACGGCGGCGGCCCGCACGTGAAGACCGCGCTGAGCGCCCGCCTGACGTCGTCGGTGCGGGACATCTCGGTGCCGTCGGTCACCGGCGCCGTCGCCCTGTCGGAGTTCGGGCAGCGGGTCGCGGAGCGCGCCGACGGCCTGCTGCACGTCACCCGCACCCTGGGCGCGGCCACGGACGGCACCCGGGACCTGGCCGCCGTCCTGCGGGAGTCGCCGCGGGCGTACGCGCGTCCCGGTGAGCACGTCGTCCCGGTGGCCGCCCTGCCGACCACCGGACTGCCGGACTCCCCCGGCTGGCTGGCGGAGTTCGCGCGGCTCGCCCTCACGGCCGGGCTGCGGCTGCTGGAGCTGGGGGTGGCACTGGAGGCGCACGGGCAGAACCTGCTGGTCGTCCTCGGCCCGTCCGGCGCGCCGCTGCGGCTGGTCTACCGCGACCTCGCCGACATCCGCGTCAGCCCCGCCCGGCTGGCCCGGCACGGACTCGACGCCGACGGCCTCCCCGCCCGCGTCCGCACCGACGACGTCACCGCGCTGCGCCGCAAGCTGTTCGGCTCGCTGGTCGCGGGCGCCCTGGCCGGTACGGCGGGCAGCGGTACGGCGCTGCGCACCGCCCTGGAGAGCGCCGTACCGGACCTGCCGCCGGGCCCTGACCTGGCCGCGCTGCGCCAGGAACCGCTGCCGACCAAGGCGTTGACGCTGATGCGGCTCTCCCCCGGCGTCCCCGGGGACCAGTGGACGACCCTGCCCAACCCGCTCGCCTGACCCGCACCCCCGTTTTGATGCCGGACACCCCCGGTCAATAGGATCCGGCGATGATCACAAGAAAACGGCTGGCGTCCGGGGCGTGTGTCCTGTTCGCCGCGCTGACGGCCGGGCTCGCGCTCCCGTCCACGGCGCTCGCCGACGAGACCACGGCCACCGCGCCCAAGGTCAACCTGCTCCTGGACGTGAGCGGTTCGATGCGGGCGCGGGACATCGACGGGCAGTCGCGGATGGCGGCGGCGAAGCAGGCGTTCAACGAGGTGCTGGACGCCACGCCGGAGGAGGTGCAGCTCGGCATCCGCACCCTGGGCGCCGACTACCCCGGCGACGACCGCAAGAAGGGCTGCGAGGACACCGCGCAGCTCTACCCGGTCGGTCCGCTGGACCGCACCGAGGCCAAGACGGCGGTCGCCACGCTGGTGCCGACCGGCTGGACCCCGATCGGCCCGGCGCTGCTCGCCGCCGCCGACGACCTCGACGGCGGCACGGGCTCCAAGCGGATCGTGCTCATCAGCGACGGCGAGGACACCTGCGCCCCGCTCGACCCGTGCGAGGTGGCCCGGGAGATCGCCGCGAAGGGCATCGGCCTGACCATCGACACCCTGGGCCTGGTGCCCAACACCAAGATGCGGCAGCAGCTCAGCTGTATCGCGGAGGCCACCGGCGGCACCTACACCTCCGTCGAGCACGCCGACGAACTCTCTGACCGCGTCGGCCAGTTGGTGGACCGCGCCGCCGACCCCGTCGTCGTACCGCAGCCCGCCGAGGGCGCCGACGCGTGCGCGAAGGCGCCGACGCTGGAGTCGGGACTGTGGACGGACCGGGCGGAGTTCGGGCAGCAGCGCTGGTACCGGGTGGACGTGCTGCCCGGCCAGGAGCTGCGCGCCTCGGTGAGCGTGTCCGCCGACCGGGCGGTGAACCCGTCGTACGGCGTGCTGCTGCGGGCGGTCACGGCGCACGGCCGGGAGATCGTGCGCGGCGAGGCGGCGGGCGACGGCCGCACCGACGTGATCTCGACGGGCCTGCGCTACCCCAAGCCGGAGCGCGACGACGATGACGCCAAGCCCGCCGCGGAGGCGGTGTGCCTCCAGGTCACCCACTCCTACTCGGGCGCCGACGGCGTCAAGACCACGCCGGGCCTGCCGGTCGAGCTGACCGTCGACGTCGTGGACGGCCCGAGCGACGCCGACGACGTGGCCTCCTTCGGCCTGGGGCGCGGCTGGTGGCTGCTGGGCGCGCTGGTCCTGACCGGTTTCGTCGCCGGTCTGCTGTGGGGCTGGCTGTCCCGCTGGCGGTTCGCGGTCTGGAGGACCAACTGATGCGTGTTCCCAAGCTGCTGGGCGCGGCCCTGCTGGCCCTCGGCCTGGCCGCCGGTCCGGCCGCCGCCGACTCCGCCTCCCCGAGCCCGTCCGACGACGGCGGCGCCCCCACCGAGGCGGGCACCTCCTTCCGTACGGCCACGGAGATCGACCAGGGCGAGACCGCCACGGCGAACGGCTCGACGGGCGACTACCTGTACTGGTCCTTCCCCGCCGACACCGGCCAGCGCCCGACCGTGCGGGCCACGGTGAAGCTGCCCGAGACGCACGCCGCGCAGACCTGGCAGGTCGACGTGTACGACGGTCTGCGGCGCCGCCAGTCCTGCCAGTACGGCGCCCAGACCCGCACCGCCGCGGCGGACGCGTCCACCGTCGAACTGGCCTGCGTGCTGCGCACCGTGCGGGCCTGGTCGGAGCCGTGGGCGAACGACCCGCTGCCGGGCACGTACTACGTCCGCCTCACGGCGGTCGGCCTGGGCACCGGCGACCTCGGACTGCCCGTCAGCGCCGAACTCCAGGTCGACTCCAAGGACATCGGCGGCTCGGCCGCGGTCGACGGCTCCCTGGGCGAGCCGCTGGTGCCGGGCATCGCGGTCACCTCGGCGCGGGACGACGACGAGTCCGCCGGGGCGGTGCTGTCCGCGATCGACCCGGACGACGGCTGGGCGTCGGGCTGGTGGTCGGACCGCTGGGTGTGGACCGCGGTGGGCGGCGCGCTGGCGGCGCTCGCCGGGGTGGGCGGTTACCGCCTGACGCGCGGCTCGGGCCGCCCGTCGCGGGTGCCACCGGGCGCGTGACGCGTCGTCGACGGGCCCGGCTGCTCCCAGCCGGGCCCGTCTTCGTTCACCCCTCCCGCAGACCCTTGGCGAGGGCGCCGTCCCCGAACACGCCGATCCGCCCGCCCCTGACGCCGTCCAGGACGGTCAGCTCCCCCCGCGCCACCGCCGTACAGGTCCCGGTGTCGAGCACGAGCCGGGCGTCGGGTTCGCCGGGAGCGGCTCCGTAGCCGTACACGGCCCCCTCCCCCGCACCGACGTACAGGTGGAAGAGCCCTTCCTCCAGCCGCACTTCGACGAGCCCCTCGTCCTCCGGGCGCAGCCGCCGCAGCGCCCTCAGCAGCGGCAGCGCGAACCAGTGCGCGCGTACGGCGTCGGTGGGCCGCCGCTCCCCCAGCTCGGCCTGCCCCCACTCGCCGAGGGCTTGTAGCACCGGCAGCAACTGGCGCCCGCGCGGGGTGAGTTCGTAGACGTAGGCGGCGCCGGGCGGCGGCAGCCGACGCCGGGTGGCCAGCCCGTCGCGCTCCATGTCCCTCAGCCGGGAGGCCAGGACGTCGGTGCTCACGCCCGGCAGGTCCGCGTGCAGGTCGGTGTAGCGGCGCGGACCGGCGAGGAGTTCCCGGACGACCAGCAGGGTCCAGCGGTCGCCCACGGCGTCGAGGGCGCGGGCGGTGGAGCAGTACTGGTCGTAGCTTCGGCGAGGTGACATGCGACGCAGTCTAGACATGTCATTGGACTTTCCAAGCGGCCACTTGGTAAAACCAAGCAACACCACGAACCGGAGGGGCGAGCGCGCATGGAGTTCCGGCAGTCGAGCAAGCTGAGCGAGGTCTGCTACGAGATCCGCGGCCCGGTGATCGAGCACGCCAACGCGCTGGAGGAGGCGGGCCACAGCGTGCTGCGCCTGAACACCGGCAACCCGGCCCTGTTCGGCTTCGAGGCGCCGGAGGAGATCCTCCAGGACATGATCCGGATGCTCCCGCAGGCGCACGGCTACACCGACTCCCGCGGCGTCCTCTCCGCCCGCCGCGCGGTCGCCCAGCGCTACCAGACCCTGGGCCTGGAGGTGGACGTCGACGACGTGTTCCTCGGCAACGGCGTCTCGGAGCTGGTGTCGATGGCCGTCCAGGCGCTCCTGGAGGACGGCGACGAGGTGCTGATCCCCGCCCCCGACTTCCCCCTCTGGACGGCGGTGACGACCCTCGCGGGCGGCAGGGCGGTGCACTACCTCTGCGACGAGCAGGCGGAGTGGTACCCGGACCTGGCCGACATGGAGTCGAAGATCACCGACCGCACCCGGGCGGTGGTCATCATCAACCCCAACAACCCCACCGGCGCGGTCTATCCGAAGGAGGTCGTCGAGGGCATCCTCGACCTGGCCCGCAGGCACGGCCTGATGGTCCTCGCCGACGAGATCTACGACCAGATCCTCTACGACGACGCGGTCCACCACTCCGCCGCCGCCCTCGCCCCCGACCTGGTCGTCCTCACCTTCTGCGGCCTGTCGAAGACCTACCGGGTGGCGGGCTTCCGCTCCGGCTGGCTGGTGGTGACCGGCCCCAAGCAGCACGCCCGCGACTACCTGGAGGGCCTCACGATGCTGGCCTCCATGCGCCTGTGCGCCAACGCCCCCGCCCAGTACGCCATCCAGGCCGCGCTCGGCGGCCGCCAGTCCATCCGCGACCTGACGGCACCGGGCGGCCGACTGCACGAGCAGCGGAACGTGGCGTGGGAGAAGCTGAACGAGATCCCGGGCGTGTCCTGCGTCCGCCCCAAGGGCGCCCTGTACGCCTTCCCGCGCCTGGACCCGAAAATCCACAAGATCCACGACGACGAGAAGTTCGTACTCGACCTGCTGTTGCAGGAGAAGATCCAGGTGGTCCAGGGCACCGGCTTCAACTGGCCCACCCCCGACCACTTCCGCATCCTCACCCTCCCCCACGCGGACGACCTGGAGGCGGCGATCGGCCGGATCGGCCGCTTCCTGAGCGGGTACCGGCAGTAGGGGGAGGCCGCGGCACCGCCCCGGTTAGCCTGTGCCCCATGGCTGATCTTTTTCTCGTGCGGCACGGGGAGACCGAGTGGTCGCGGTCCGGGCGGCACACCGGGATGACGGACGTTCCGCTGACCGAGCGGGGGCGGGCGGAGGCGCGGGGGCTGGTGCCGTTGATCAGGTCGCACCGGATCGGGGCGGCGTTCGTGAGCCCCTCGCAGCGGACCCGGGAGACGGCCGAGCTGATCGGGCTGACGGACGTGCGCATCGACTCGGACCTGCACGAGTGGGACTACGGCGCCTACGAGGGGATCACCACCGTCGAGATCCAGCGGGAGCGGCCCGGGTGGTTCCTGTTCACCGACGGGGTGGCGGCCGGGCCGCCGGAGCGTCCCGGGGAGAGCCCGAAGGAGGTCGGGGAGCGGGCCGACCGGGTGCTGGGCAAGGTGGACGCGGCACTCGCCAACACCGAGGGGTGCGTGGTGCTCGTGGCGCACGGGCACTTCCTGCGGGTGCTGACCGCGCGGTGGCTCGGGCTGCCGCCCTCGGACGGGGCGCTGTTCCAGCTCGCGACCGGGACGGTGTGCCGGTTGAGCACCGAGCACGGGCGGCCGGTGATCGCCGCGTGGAATGTCAGACCGGGGTCGTAGCCTTCGGGGCAGGGGGTGACCACCGCCGGGGAGGAGGAGTACGCCGTGACACGTCCGCCGACCGCCGCCCAGCGGCGGGTGATCGACGCCGCCGACCCGGTCACCGGGCGCCTGCGCGGGGGTACGGCGGCGCAGCTCGCGGCGCTGGTCAGGCTCGGGCTCGCCTTCCGGCATCCGCGGCCACCCCACGACCACTTCCTGACCCCGGCCGGGCATCGGGTGCGGGAGGGGATGGTCGAAGAGGCGGCGCCCGCTGAAGTCGTCGAAACCAGCGGGGTGTTCGCCGCCCGGGTCGGCGGTGAGGAGGGTGTCTTCGGGGCCGGGCGGGCTCGGGAGGTGCGCGGTGCCTGGGAAGGGCTCGTCGAGCTGCGCCGGATGACCAACCCCGACGGGGCGACCGACCGGCCCTGCGGATGGGAGCGTACGCATCTGGTGCGGGCCGTCGCGCTCGCCCTGGAGGCCGCCGGGCACCGGCCCGCCGGGGCGGACGGCGCTGAGGGCGACGGAGGTGGTTACCGGGTGCGAGGGACGCCGCAGCCCGAGGCCGTCGCCGTGTACGAGACGGACGTCACGGCGTTGCGGGCGTGTGCGGCGACGCTGGAGGGGGCGGGCTGGCAGACCAGCGAGCACACCGAGCCTCGTACACGCGCTCGGTTTCTGCTGGCTTCCCCGCGCCGGGCCTGACCGGCGTGCCAAGATCGGTGCAGAGAGCACCGATGGCGAGAACGCACGAAGGGGAAGTCGTGAGCGAGCCGTTTTCCGTACCGGTCACCGTGCGCGGGTACGAGACCGACGTCCAGGGCCACCTCAACCAGGCCGTGTACCTCAACTACGCCGAGCACGCCCGCTGGTCGCTGCTCCAGGCGGCCGGGATCAGCCAGAGCGGGCTGGTCGGCAGGGGCGTCGGACCCGTCGCCCTGGAGACCACCATCCGCTACCGGCGGGAACTCCTCGCCGGTGACGAGGTCGACGTGACCTGCGCCTTCGAGTGGAGCGGCGGCAAGACGTTCCGGATCGAGCAGCGGATCGTCAAGGCGGACGGCACCGTCGCGGCCGAGGTGTCGGCCGTCGGGGGGCTGATGGACCTCACGGCGCGGAAGCTGGTCGCCGATCCGCAGGGGTACTTCAAGGAACTGGCGACCGATCCCACCCTGTTCGGGCTCTGACCGGCTCGCGCGGCAGGCTGACCGTCACCGTCAGACCACCGCCCTCCCGGGGCGCCGCGCTCACCTCACCCCCGTGGGCGCGGGCGATGGCCCGCACGATGGACAGGCCGAGGCCCGCGCCCTTCCCGGTGACCACCCGCTCGGCGCCCAGACGGCGGAACGGCTCGAACAGCGCGGGCACCTCGTACGGCGCCACCTGCGGGCCCGTGTTGCTGACCGCCAGCTCCACCCGGTCGGCGTCCGGGACGTCGCGGCACACCACCCGCACCCAGGAACCCGCGCCCTCCCCACTGTTGTGCCGGACGCCGTTCTCGACGAGGTTGTGCACCAGCCGTTCCAGCAGCAGCGCGTCCCCCAGCGTCGGCGCCTCCGCCGTCTCCGCGCGGACGTCGACCCCCGCCCCGGCCGCCTCCGGCGCCGTCTGGTCGACGACGTGCGCCACCACGTCGGCCAGGTCCACCGGCAGCCGCTCCGCGACCTCGTGCTCCGAGCGCGCCAGCAGCAACAGCCCGCCGATCAGCCGTTCATGGCGGGCGTTGATCTCCAACAGGCTCTCCCCGAGCTGCCGTACGTCCGCGGAGGCGGCCGGGCGGTGCATGGCCATCTCCACGAGGGCGCGGCCCAGCGTCAGCGGGGTGCGCAGTTCGTGGGAGGCGTTGGCGACGAACCGGCGCTGCCCGTCGAAGGAGCGGTCGAGGCGCTCCACCATGGTGTCGAAGGTGTCCGCGAGGTCCTTCACCTCGTCGTCGGGGCCGCGCAGCGCGATCCGTTCGTGCAGTCCGCGGTCGGCGGCCGGGGCGCTCGCGATCCGGCGGGCGGTGTCCGTGACCCGGTGCAGTGGCGCGAGGACCCGCCCGGCGAGCGCCCAGCCGAGGACGGCCGCCGCGCAGCCGACGACGCCGAGCGCGATGCCGCCCTGGGTGAGCAGGGAGGTGGTGGCCTCGTCCTGCCAGCGCTCGCGCTGCGCCTCCATCCACTCGTCCAGGTCGGCGCCGGGCGGCGGGGTGCTCAGGCCCCGTCCCGCGCCGACCAGGGTGCGGGTCTCGTCGACCGGGTCACCGGAGGCGCTCGGCTCCGCGGGCATCCGGGACACCACCTTGGTGCCCTGTCCGCCCAGTTGCTGCCCGAGCAGGGCGTAGGTGACGCCGAGCAGCAGCACGCCGCCGACGAGGAACAGCCCGCCGTAGGTGAGGGTGAGACGGGCCCGCAGGGTCATCCGGCGCGGCGGGAGGCGCGGAAGGCGTACCGGGCGGCTCCGGGGGTGCGGGCGGCTCCGGGGGTGCGGGCGGCTCATGGGATGCGGTACCCGACGCCGGTGACCGTCTCCACCACGGGCGGATCGCCCAGCTTGCGGCGGAGTTTGAGGACGGCGAGGCGTACGGCGCCGGTGAACGGGTCGGCGTTCTCGTCCCACGCCTTCTCCAGCAACTGCTCCGCCGAGACGGCGGCCCCGTCCGCCCGTAGCAGTTCCGCCAGCACCGCGAACTCCTTGCGCGACAGCGGCACGTAGCGGCTGCCCCGGAAGACCTCGCCGCGGGCCGGGTCGAGGGTGATGCCCGCCCTGCGCAGCACCGGCGGCGCGGCGGGCCGGGAGCGGCGGCCCAAGGCCAGCACACGGGCGGCCAGTTCGGGGAACGCGAACGGCTTGACCAGGTAGTCGTCGGCGCCCAGGGCCAGCCCCCCGACCCGGTCGGTGACCTCGGCGGCGGCCGTCAGCATCAGCACCCGGGTGGCACACCCCGCGGCGACGAGTTCCCGGCAGACGTCGTCGCCGTGCACGACCGGCAGGTCCCGGTCCAGGACGACCACGTCGTAGTCGACGACGCCGACCCGCTCCAGGGCCGCGGCACCGTCGTACGCGAGGTCCACGGCGTGCGCCTGGCCGCGCAGCCACTCCGCGATCGTGTCGGCGAGCATCCGTTCGTCCTCGACCACCAGGACCCGCATCCGGGCCACCTCTCCGTGAAGCGCCGGACGGGCCCCGGCGGTTGGGCTATGCGCAGGGTGCCGTACGGGCCGTTTCCGGGGCGTAAGCGCAGGCTGTGCGGCAGCCGGGCGTCGGCTGTGGAAACGCCGGGGAAACGACCGGCCCGCTTCGCTTCCTGCCATAGATCGCAACACGATCCCGACACGAGGAGAACGGTGATGCGGATACGGACCGGTGGTGCCCGCGCGGCGCTGCCCGCGGCGCTGCTGCTGGCGCTGACGCTGGCCGTGGGCGGCTGCGGCTCGGACGACGGCGGCACGGACGCCGCCGACATCGCGGCCGGGGCGCGGGACCAGGACGAGCGGGCGGTGAAGTTCGCCGAGTGCCTGCGCGAGCACGGCGTGGAGGTGGAGGACCCCGGCCAGGGCGGCGGGCTGCGCATCAGGGGCCAGTTGCCGAAGTCGGAGGTCGACGCGGCGATGGAGGCGTGCCGGAAGTACAGCCCGATGCAGGAGGGGGGAACTCCGGACCCCGAGGTCGAGGAGAAGATGCGGAAGATGTCGCAGTGTATGCGCGACCACGGCGTGGAGGACTTCCCCGACCCGGAGCCCGGCCGGGGCATCCAGATCGACCAGGGCATCGCGGAGGACCCCGACTTCGAGAAGGCGCAGCAGGCGTGCGAGAAGTACGGCCCCCAGGGCGGCACCAGGTCCAGCGATGGCTGAGGCGGCGGCCGTGACCAACGAGGAGACAGAAACCGGAACCGGAGCCGAGACCGTAGCTGACTCGCAGGCCGTCCACGGCGACCAGCCCGAGCGCGAACCCGCCCCCGCCCCCGGCCCCCGGCGCCGCCGCACCCGGCGCGTGCTCGTCGCCCTCGGCGTACTGGCCGCCGTCGGCGGCGCCGCCGCGGCCGGGGTCGGCCTCCGCGACGGCGGCGGCTCCGGCGAACGGGCGGACGGCGGTTTGCCGCCCGCCACCGCGAAGGTGACCCGGCAGACCCTCCAGGACAGCCACACCGCCGACGGCGAACTGGGCTACGGCACCTCCACCACCGCCACCGGCCGCGTCCCCGGCACGGTCACCTGGCTGCCGGACTCCGGTGAGCGCGTCACCCGCGGCGAGGCCCTGTACCGGGTGGACGACGAACCGGTCGTCCTGCTGTACGGCACGGTCCCGGCGTACCGGGAACTGCGCCCCGGCACGGAGGGCCGGGACGTGCGGCAACTGGAGGGCAACCTCAAGGCCCTCGGCCACGACGGGTTCACCGTCGACGACACCTACACGGAGGCCACCGCGGCGGCGGTACGGCAGTGGCAGGCGGACCTGGGCCTTGCGGAGACCGGCACCGTCGCGCCGCAGCGGGTGGTGTTCGCCCCGGCCGCGGTACGCGTGGACGCCCTGGAGACGGAGGAGGGCGCCGCCACGGGCCCCGGCCAGCGGGTGCTGTCGTACACCGCCACCGCGCAGGCCGTCACCGTCGAACTGGACACCGCGGACCGCAGGCTGGCCGAGACCGGCGCGAAGGTGTCCGTGGAGCTGCCGGACGGCACCCGGGTGGACGGCAGGATCTCCGAGGTCAGCACCGAGGTGGACGCGGGCAACGGCGGCGACGCGGAGCCCACCACCAAGGTGAGGGTGCTGGTCGCGCTGGACGGGGCGAAGGCCCGTGCGGCGGCGGAGTCGTACGTGCTGGCGTCGGTCGACGTGTCGTTCACGGCCGGGGAGCGCGAGGACGTGCTGACGGTCCCGGTGGCCGCGCTGGTGGCGCTGCCGGAGGGCGGCTTCGGCGTGGAGGTGGTCGACGAGGGCGGCGGCGGGACGTCGTACGTCCCCGTACGGACGGGGCTGTTCGCGGGCGGCCGGGTGGAGATCAGCGGTGCGGGGATCGCCGAGGGTACGACGGTGGGGATGCCCGGATGATCGAGCTGACCGACGTCACCAAGGTCTACCCGGGCGGGGTGACCGCGCTCGCCGGGGTCTCGCTGACCGTGGCGCGCGGCGAACTCGTCGCCGTGGTCGGGCCGTCCGGGTCCGGCAAGTCGACCATGCTGAACATGCTGGGCACGCTGGACCTGCCCAGTTCGGGCCGGGTGCGCGTCGACGGGTACGACGCCGGGTCGCTGCCGGACGCGCGGCTGTCGGCGCTGCGGGCGCGGCGGATCGGGTTCGTGTTCCAGCAGTTCCACCTGGCGGCCGGGGCGTCCGCGCTGACCAACGTGGCCGACGGGCTGCTGTACTCCGGGCTGCGCCCGGCCGAGCGGCGGGCCCGCGCGGCGGTGGCGCTGCGCCGGGTCGGCCTCGGGCACCGGATGCGGCACCGCCCGCACCAGTTGTCGGGCGGCGAACGGCAGCGGGTCGCGGTCGCCCGCGCGGTGGCCGGTGAGCCCCCGCTGCTGCTGGCGGACGAGCCGACCGGGGCGCTGGACTCGGCGTCCGGGGCCGGGGTGATGGCGCTGCTGCGGGAGCTGAACGCCTCCGGCACGACGGTCGTGATCATCACCCACGACCAGGAGATCGCCGCGTCCCTGCCCCGCCAGGTACGGATGCGGGACGGGCGGATCGTGAAGGACACAGGGGACACCGGGGGCTCACGGCACACGCCCCCCGTCGCGACGGGAGCGGCACGATGACGGCGACGGCGGTACCGGTACCGGATCGGGAGGTGCTGCGCCCCGCCCGCCTGCGCCCCGCCGACATGGTCCGTGTCGGCGCGGTGGGCCTGCGGACCCGGCCGCTGCGGGCGTTCCTGTCGGCGCTGGGCATCGCGATCGGCATCGCGGCGATGGTCGCGGTGGTCGGCATCTCGTCGTCGTCGCGCGCCGATCTGGACCGGGCGCTGGCCGCCCTGGGCACCAACCTGCTCACCGTGGGCCCCGGGTCCACGCTGACCGGCGGCCAGTCCCAACTGCCGTCACCGGCCGAGCGGATGGTCGCCGGGATCGACGGGGTGGAGTCGGTGTCGGCGGTGGGCCGGATCCCGGACGCCAAGGTGTACCGCAACGACCGCATCCCCGAGGTGCAGACGAACGGCCTCGCCACCTACGCCGCCCGCACCTCCCTGCGGTCCACGGTCGGCGCCGAACTGGCCGACGGGACCTGGCTGAACGCGGCGACCGCCCGCTACCCGGCGGTGGTGCTGGGCGCGGCGGCGGCCGAGCGGCTGGGCGTCGGGCACGCGGGCCAGGACACGCAGGTGCTGGTGGGGGGCCGCTGGTTCACGGTGGTCGGCATCCTGCAGCGGGCGCCGCTGGCACCGGAGCTGGACGCGGCGGCGCTGGTCGGCTGGCCGGTGGCGGCGCGGGAGCTGGGCTTCGACGAGCACGCCACGACGGTGTACACCCGTTCGACGGAGGCGAGCGTGGAGGCGGTCCGTGCGGTCCTCGCCGCCACCGCCAACCCCGAGGCGCCCAGCGAGGTGCAGGTCTCCCGCCCCTCGGACGCGCTGGCCGCGCGGCGGGCGACGGACGAGGCGTTCACGGGGCTGCTGCTGGGTCTTGGCGCGGTGGCGCTGCTGGTCGGCGGGGTGGGCGTGGCCAACACGATGGTGATCTCGGTCCTGGAGCGCCGCGCGGAGATCGGGCTGCGCCGTTCGCTGGGCGCGACCCGCGGTCAGATCCGCGGCCAGTTCCTCGCCGAGTCGCTGCTGCTGTCGGCGCTGGGCGGCCTCGGCGGCGCGGTCCTGGGCCTGGGGGTGACCACCGGGTACGCCCTCTACCAGGGCTGGCCGACGGCCGTCCCGCCGTGGGCGCTGGCGGGCGGGGTGGCGGCCACCCTGCTGATCGGCGGCCTGGCGGGCCTGTACCCGGCGATCCGCGCGGCCCGGCTGTCCCCCACGGAGGCACTGGCGACGCCGTGAGGTGGGGTGCGGGGCCGGAGCGGGTCCCGCACCCCCTGCCACTGCGCGGGTTCAGCGCACGCCCGCCAGGTCGTCGCCCGCCTCCATGGGGTGGGTGACGTCCTGGGCGTCGTGGCCGTCTCGGCCGAGGTGGTTGAAGACCAGGTTGAGCAGGACGGCGGCGACGCAGCCGGTGGAGATGCCGGAGTCCAGGACGATCCTCGCCGTCTCGGGGAAGGCGTGGTAGAACTCCGGCGCGGTGATCGGGATGATGCCGACGGCGAGGGAGACGGCGACGATCAGGACGTTGTTGTCCTTGTCGAGGCCCGCCCGGACCAGGGTCTGGATGCCGCTGGCCGCGACCGAGCCGAACAGTACGACGCCCGCGCCGCCGAGCACGGGGCGGGGGACGACGGCGATGAGGGACGCGGCCACGGGGCACAGGCCCATCAGCACCAGGAAGCCGCCGCCCACGGCGACGACGTACCGGCTGCGGATTCTCGTCATGGCGACCAGGCCGATGTTCTGCGCGAAGGCGCTGCACATGAAGCCGTTGAAGAGGGGGCTGACGGCGGAGCCGAGGGTGTCGGCGCGCAGTCCGGCCGCGATGGTCCGCTCGTCGGCGGGCCGGTCGACGATCTCGCCGAGCGCCAGCATGTCCGCGGTGGACTCGGTCATCGACACCACCATGACCACGCACATCGACACGATCGCCGCGACGTGGAACTGCGGGGCGCCGAAGTGGAACGGGGTGGGGAAGCCGATGACGTCCGCCTCCGCGACCGGGGTGAAGTCGGTGACGCCGAGCGGTACGGCGATGACCGTGCCGACGACCAGGCCCAGCAGGACGGCGATCTGCTTGACGAAGCCTCGGGTGAACCGGCGCAGCAGCAGGACGATCAGCAAAGTGGCGCCCGCGAGGCCCAGGTTGGTGGCCGAGCCGTAGTCGTCGGCGGTGGGGCTCGGGCCCTGCGCCCAGCCGAAGGCGACCGGCAGCAGGGAGACGCCGATGAGGGTGATGACCGTACCGGTGACGACGGGTGGGAAGAAGCGGACCGCCTTGCTGAAGAAGGGGGCCGCGAGGAAGCCCAGCAGGCCCGCGACGATGACCGCGCCGAAGATGACCGGCAGCGCGTCGTCCTTGTCGCCGGTGGAGTCGACGACGGCGAGCATCGGGGCGACCCCGGCGAAGGTGACGCCGTTGACGAAGGGCAGCCGGGCGCCGACGTTCCACACGCCGAGGGTCTGGAGGAAGGTGGCGAGGCCCGCGGTGAACAGGCAGGCGCCGGTGAGGAAGGTGAGTTCGGTGCCGGTCAGGCCGATGGCCGCGCCGACGATCAGGGGCGGGGCGACGACTCCGGCGTACATGGCGGCCACGTGTTGCAGGCCGGTCGTCGCCATCTTGAGGGCGGGGAGTTTCTCGTCGACGGGGTGGGCGGACACGGGCGGCTCCTCCGGTCGGTTGACGGCACGTCGGCTCTGACGTGGGTTTCAAGGAGGTGGTGCGCGGTCGTGCGGGACCGTGAAGAGGCGTGAAGAGGGGGGACGGGGAGCCGTCCCGGGGCGCGCGTGTGTCGACGCACGCCCCGGGGACGGCCGCCGTGGGCCCCGCTCGGGTCCACGGCCACCGGCCGGGAGCCGTCCCTCCCGGCCGGAGGTCTGCTACGGGTCAGTCCCGTGCGGCGATCCGCGCCAGCCGCCGCGCCTCGTCCCGGGTGGCGCGGGCGATCTCGTCCTCGTCGACGGTGAGCAGCCGTCCGTCCGCCACGATCTGCTCGCCGTTCACGAAGGACGCGGTGACCGGCGCCGCCGCGCCGAGGACCAGCGCGGTGACCGGGTCGGCGATGGAGGCGTGGGCGAGGGTGTCCAGCTTCCACAGCACCAGGTCGGCCAGCTTCCCGGGTTCGAGGGAGCCGGTCTCGGCGGCCCGGCCGAGGACCTGGGCGCCGCCGTACGTGCCGAGGCGCAGCGCCTGCCGGGCGGTGAGCGCGGCCTCCTTGTGGGCGCCGAGGCGGTTGATGAGGAGGGCGTTGCGCAGCTCGGTGTGGAGTTCGCCGGACTCGTTGGACGCGGTGCCGTCGACGCCGAGGCCGACCGGGACACCGGCGGCGAGCAGGTCGGGGACGCGGGCGATCCCGGCCGCGAGGCGGGCGTTGGAGGACGGGCAGTGGGCGACGCCGGTCCCCGTGCGGGCGAAGGCGGTGATGTCGGAGTCGTTCATGTGGACGCAGTGGGCCATCCACACGTCCTCGCCGAGCCAGCCGGTGGACTCGAAGTAGTCGGTCGGGCCCATCCCGAACAGCTCGTGGCAGAACTTCTCCTCCTCCACGGTCTCGCTGCCGTGGGTGTGCAGCCGTACGCCGAGGCGGCGGGCCAGCTCGGCGCCCTCGCGCATCAGTTCCGTCGAGACCGAGAAGGGTGAGCAGGGCGCCACCGCCACCTGGGTCATCGCGCCGAAGGAGGCGTCGTGGTGCCGCCTGACGGTCTCCTCGGTGGCGGCGAGGGCGTCGTCGAGGGCCTCGACGGCGAAGTCCGGGGGCAGTCCGCCGTCCTTCTCTCCGCGGTCCATGGAGCCGCGGGCGAGGGTGAAGCGTACGCCCGTCTCGTGGGCGGCGCGGATGATCGCGCCGGACAGGTCGCCGGAGCCGCGCGGATAGACGTAGTGGTGGTCCATGGCGGTGGTGACGCCGCCGCGGGCCATCATCGCGAGGGAGCCGCGGGCCGCCGCGTACACCATCGGCTCGTCGATGCGCGCCCAGGTCGGGTAGAGGGCGACCAGCCAGTCGAAGAGGTTGTGGTCGGTGGCCAGGCCCCGGGTGATCCACTGGTAGTAGTGGTGGTGGGTGTTGACCAGGCCGGGGGTCAGGAGATGGCCGGTGGCGTCGATGCGGCGTACGACGTTCTCCAGGCCCTCGGGGGCGCGGCCCGGGCCGAGCGACTCGACGCGGTTGCCCGCGATGACCAGGTACCCGTCGGGGTACTCGGTGTCGCTCGCGTCGACGGTCGCGATCGCGCAGTTCTCGATGACGATGCGCCGGTCTGCTGCCATGGGGTTCGTCCTCTGGGGTTGGTTCACAGGTTGGTGAGGTCCGCCGGTATGCGCGCCTCGCAGCCGTCCCGCAGGACGGTGCCCTCGATCAGGCCGTAGGGCCGGTCGGCGGCGTAATACACCTCGTTGTCGTTCTTAAGTCCGAACGGCTCCAGATCCACCAGGAAGTGATGCTTGTTCGGGAGGGAGAACCGCACCTCGTCGATCTCCTCGCGGTTGTCGATGATCCGGGTGCCCATTTGATAGAGCGTCTGCTGGAGGGAGAGCGAGTAGGTCTCGGCGAAGGCGTGCAGCAGGTGCCGCCGCGTCTCGTCGTAGGAGGTGTCCCAGTCGGGCGCCTGCTGGGCGTCGTCGCTCCAGTGGTACCGCCAGCGGGCGGAGACCTCGGTGGCCAGGATGCGGTCGTACGCCTCCTTCAGGGTCGTGTACTTGTCCTTGACGTAGCCCCAGAACTCGGAGTCGGTGGAGTTCAAGACCACCAGGTCCTTCAGCCCGGAGACGACCTCCCAGGACGAGCCGTCATAGGTGACCTGGGTGAGCCGGGTCTCCTGGCCCTTGCGGACGAAGGAGTGCGCGCCCCTGGCGCCGGGGGCCTCGATCCGCTCCCAGGCGTACTCCTCGATCCGGACACGGGCGCGGTGGATGGGCTCCTGGCTGGTGACGAAGTGCCGGGCGAGGTGGATGCCGAACTGCTCGGCGGAGTCGACGCCGTGCTCCTTGGCGAACGCGTACACCGTGTTCTTGGTGGTGTCGGTCGGCAGGACGTTGGTGTTGGAGCCGGAGTAGTGGACGTCGTCCATGTCGCCGCTCAGCGACACCGACACGTTCAGGTCCTTGATGTGGTGCGTGGCGCCGTCCCGCGTGATCTTCACGACGCGGTTCTCCGCCTTGCCGTACTGGTTCTGGCCGAGAATCGTGGGCATAGAGCTAGCTCCCTCGGTAAACGGAGTAGCCGAACGGGTTGAGCAGCAGCGGTACGTGGTAGTGCTCGCCGGGCACGACGGCGAAGGTGATCGCCACCTCCGGGAAGAACACTCCAGGGCCGCTGTCCCGATTCGCGGGGGCGTCCTGCTGCGCATCGGCTTGGGCTTGGAAGTACGGCTCCACCGCGAAGTCGAGCCGTACGTGGGTGGTGCCCTCCGGCAGCGCCGGGAGGTCCTTGCAGCGGCCGTCCGCGTCGGTCGCGGAGCCGCCGAGCGCCCGCCACCGCGCGTCGCGTCCGGCGCGGGCCGCGAGGTGGACGGCGACGCCCCGGGCGGGGCGGCCGACGCTGGTGTCCAGGATGTGCGTGGACACGGAGGCGGTGGTGATGGGGCTGTCGCTGGTGCTGGTGCTGGGGCTGGGGCTCATGGGGGTCAGTCCTCCGCGGGGTCGTCGACGAGCCGGGCCAGGCGAATGCGGTTGATCTTGCCCAGTTCCGTGCGGACGATCTCGCGTTCCCGCTCCGGCGGGTTGCCGAGCCGGTCCCGGAGCGCGTCGCGCATCTCCTCGCCGGTGCGGCCGGTGGCGCAGATGAGGAAGACATGGCCGAACCTCTCCTGGTAGGCCAGGTTCAGCTCCAGCATCTCCGCCCTCAGCGCCTCGGAGGCGCCCGCCATGCCGCGCTGTTCGCGCGCCGAGGTGGGGTCGCCGGGCTTGGGGCGGCCGATCGGGGGGTGTCCGGCCATGGCCTCGTCGAGGTCGGCGGGGGTCAGCCCGGCCATGGCGGCGTCGCTGGCGGCGTACAGGTCCGCGGGGGTGGGGTAGGGGCGGGCGGCCAGCAGCCGCTTCGCCCAGGCGCGGGAGGCGCACGCGTCGAGGAGGGCGGCGAGGGCGGTGTGGTCCTCGCTGGCGTTGAATCGGGCCAGGCCCGGCGGCGTGGAAGTGGACGTCACGGGAGCCTCCGTGGCCTTGTGTCGAACGGGCTGCGGATAGCTAACGCGCTCGACAGAACGCCGTCAACAGTTTGTTGAAAATTCCGGGTTACGGAATCCGGGCTACGGAACCCGGTTTACGACGCCCCCTTCTCCCGGTTCAGGTAGTTGTAGACGGTGAAGCGGCTGACGCCCAGCGCGCTCGCCACGGTCTCCACGCCGTGCCGCACGGAGAAGGCGCCGCGCGCCTCCAGCACCCGGACGACCTCCTGCTTGGCCTTGCGGTCCAGTTCGGCGAGCGGCTTGCCCTTCTTGCGCTCCATGGCGGCCAGGATGTGGTCCAGGGAGTCGGCGAGCTGCGGCAGCCGTACGGCGACCACGTCGGCGCCCTCCCAGGCGAGGACGACGTCGTCGGGACCGGCCTCGTCGGGCGGGAGCAGCTCCCCGCCCATGGCGTCGACCAGCGGCTTCACGGCCGTGATGAAGGGCTCGTCACCGCTCACCGGTCACCCTCCCCGACCACGTTGACCTGGAGCGAGACACGGGTGGCGCCCGCCTCCAGCGTCCTGCGCAGCAGCGCGTCCACCGCCGCGAGCACCGCGTCCGCCCGCCCCTCGGCGGTGTTGCCGAACGGCCCGACGTCCACCGCGTCCAGGTCGGCACCCTCGACGACCTCCCGGGCGACCAGCGCGTGCGCGGGGGCCTCGTCGAGGTCGAAGGGCTCGGTCGTGAATTCCACTCTCAATCGCACGGTGCCCCCATGGCATCACTGTGACCTGGTGCAGCGCTGGTGTGCCCCAGCCGCTCCGACACGACCTTAACGGACTCCCCCGCAGCGACCGGCGCGGATGCGCGGGCGTGCCGGAGGGCGTGGCGGAAGGATCGCCCGTGAGTCCGGCAACTCTGGTGCCACGTCGGGACGTTGATGAATACTGAGGCTGAGGGTGCGCCCAGCGAGGGAGCCGTCTCGACGAGGCAGGAGCTCATGCGAAAAGCAAGGACGCTGTTCATGACGACCACCGCCATGGCAGCGCTGCTCGCCCTCTCCGGGTGCTCGGAGGACGAGCCGACCGCCGAGGCTTCCCCGTCCGGACTGGCTCGGTACACGGCCGCTCCCGACCCGGCCACTCCCACGCAGAGCTCTCCCGCGGCGACGGCGACCGCGGAGTGCGTGAAGACCGCCGGTATGAGCGCTGAGCGGCTGACCGGCTACTTGAAGGACCTGCGCGGCGGCAGCGGCGCCTACGGGAGCAAGGCTCTGACCCTGGACGCCTCCGGCCTCACCTTCACCCCGGAGGCGGTCGAGAGGCCCTGCGAGGCGGTCACGGTGAAGCTCGCCCACTACTGGGTCGACATCGAGAAGACCCGGGAGGCTACCGATGTCCGCCCGGCCAGCTACGAGTACCAGTACACGCTGATCAAGACGGCCTCGCACAAGGTCGGCCCCCACAACGGCACGGTCCCCCGGACGGCACCGCCAGCGGGCACCACTTGCCGGGGCACGGTTTCGGTGGCCTACCGGGGCGAGGACATTCCGCTGAAGGCCCTGCCGTACGAGCTGGAGCTGGTCGACACGACAGCCGCCGTCCCGGTCGAGGTGTCCGGGGACGGAGTTCTGTCCGCGGTCTACATCGCGCCCGGCAGCGTCGAGCCCTGCTGACGACCAACAGTCCCAGTAAGGACATTTACGCAGGTCAGGGCGGTTAAGCCTGCGCCCCGTGCCACTCAAGCCAACACTGCGGCACCCCCCTCTCAGGCGCACGCGCCCAACCCCCTCAGGCGCACGCGCCCAACCTCACGCGCGGTGAGGCGTTCCGCCATGCCCTCTTGACAAGGTCCTCGGCCCGACGGCAGCCTTCCAGTAAGCAGAAAGTCGCTTCCACAATGCGGAAGTACAGAAGCCGGTCTTACGGCTCGCCACGGAAGGGAGCGCCGAGCCCGATGGGATTCGCAGCGCAGCGCTTCAACGTCAACCTGTCGATCCTCTTCATGGAACTCCCGCTCCTGGAGCGCCCGGCGGCGGCAGCCGCGGCGGGCTTCACCGCGGTCGAGCTGTGGTGGCCCTGGGTCGACTCCCCCACCCCCGCGCGGTCCGAGCTGGCCGCCCTGAAGTCGTCCATCGAGGACGCGGGCGTCCAGCTCACCGGGCTGAACTTCTACGCCGGTCGGCTGCCGGTCCGGACCGCGGTGCCCTGTCGGTGCCGGGCGAGGAGTCGGAGCGGTTCCGCGCCAACGTGGACGTGGCCGCCGACTTCGCCGGGTCGCTGGGCTGCCGGGCGCTCAACGCGCTGTACGGCAACCGCGTCGACGGCGTCGACCCGGCCGAGCAGGACGCGCTGGCGCTGGAGAACCTCACGCTCGCCGCGCGGGCCGCCGACCGGATCGGCGCCGTCCTGCTGGTGGAGGCGCTGAACCGGCCCGAGTCACCGCGCTACCCGCTGGTGTCGGCACCGGCCGCCGTCGGGGTCGTCGACAAGGTCAACGAGGCGACGGGACTGGGCAACGCCCGCTTCCTGATGGACCTGTACCACCTCGCCATGAACGGCGAGGACCTGCCGAGGGTGATCGACGCGTACGCCGGGAAGACCGGGCACGTGCAGATCGCCGACAGCCCGGGCCGCGGCGCCCCCGGCACGGGTTCGCTCCCGCTGGCCGACCTGCTCGACCAGTTGGCCAAGGCCGGTTACGACGGCTGGGTGGGCCTGGAGTACAAGCCGGGCGATCGGCCCAGCGCCGAGTCCTTCGACTGGCTGCCCCGCTGACCCCTCCTCCCCTTCCTCCCCCTGGCTCCCCCTTCTTCCTCGTACGTATGTGAGAGGCACCCCTATGCGCACCCTTCCCAAGGTCGCCTGGATCGGCCTCGGCATCATGGGCTCCCCCATGTCCGAGAACCTGGTCAAGGCGGGCTACGACGTCACCGGGTACACCCTGGAGCGGGAGAAGCTCGACCGGCTCGCCGCCGCCGGGGGCACCGCCGCCGGTTCGATCGCCGAGGCCGTCCGGGACGCCGACGTGATCATCACGATGGTGCCCGCGTCACCGCAGGTCGAGGCCATCGCCTACGGCCCCGACGGCATCCTGGAGCACGCCAGGTCCGGCGCCCTGCTGATCGACATGTCCTCCATCACCCCGCAGACCTCCGTCGACCTCGCGAAGGCGGCGAAGGACAAGGGCATACGGGTGCTCGACGCCCCGGTGTCCGGCGGTGAGGCCGGGGCGATCGAGGCGGTGCTGTCCATCATGGTCGGCGGCGAGCAGGCCGACTTCGACGAGGCCCGGCCCCTCTTCGAGGCGCTCGGCAGGACCATCGTGCGGTGCGGGCCGCACGGCTCAGGACAGACCGTGAAGGCCGCCAACCAGCTCATCGTCGCCGTCAACCTCCAGGCGTGCGCGGAGGCCGTGGTCTTCCTGGAGAGGTCCGGCGTGGACCTGAAGGCCGCGCTGGACGTGCTGAACGGCGGGCTCGCGGGCTCCACCGTCCTCACCCGCAAGAAGGACAACTTCCTGAACCGTGACTTCACGCCGGGCTTCCGGATCGACCTGCACCACAAGGACATGGGCATCGTCACCGACGCCGCCCGCACCGTCGGCGCGGCCCTGCCCGTCGGCGCCGTGGTCGCCCAGCTCGTCGGCGCCCTGCGCGCCCAGGGCGACGGCGGCCTGGACCACTCCGCGCTGCTGCGCGCGGTCGAGCGCCTCTCCAGGGCGCGGGTCTGACGACCCCCGAGACCTCCGGGCGGCGCCGTTCGCTGACATCTGTCCTGTCGCGCCCAGGCGGCGGCGCCGCCCGGATTCCAAGAGGACTCCAGGGCTCCCTGGCTTCATGGCTCCCTGGCCTCATGACTCCCTGACCGCCCCCACCACCGGGCGACCCGGATGAGGGGTGACCGCCCGGCACGGCGGGGCGCGGCAGGGTGCGGACCGCGGCGGAGTGCGAGCCAGTGCGGTGGTGAAGGACCCGGGCCCTCTTCCCGACCTGAGGGAAGGGCGCTCGGGGCCGTCGTCTCCGCCGCGGTCCCGGTACGTCCCCCGACGTGCCCGGGGTGCGGAACCGCCGCGTCCGCAGGACGCTGAAGGCATGGCACACCCCACCCCGCATCCGCACATCGTGGTCCACTCCCCCGCCCTTGACGGCTCCCGCCGGGTCACCGCGGGCGACGAGACGCTGGGGATCGCCTCGCACGTCGACGACGTGAGCGAACTGCTGCGGCTGGCCGACCTGTACGTCACCGACGTGGAGGGCACCGACCTCATCGAGTGGCAGGGCGGCGGCCCGGACGACTGGCCGGGACTGTCCGAGCACCACGACGTGTGAGCGCGTCTACGGCACCGGTCGTACACCCGCTACGAAACCCTCAAATCAACCTCTGAATCCCGCCGCGGGGGGCTTCAACAGCCCCCCGCGGCGGGCATTCTGCCGTCACACGGGGCCCGCCGGCACGGGGGCGGCGGGCCCCGTCACGGGGGACGAGGTGAGGAAGGTGTACAGGGGAAACGAGGGGATCGCGGTCCGGGTGGGCCGACTGGCACCCCAGGAGATCGCACTGCTGCGGGGCGGCCCACGCGCCGCCGTCACCGTGGCGGTGCTGGCGCTGCACCTGCGCGGCGCCGTGATGCCGGAGGGGCCGGGCACGATGAGCGCCCGCGCCCTGGACGCGGAGGCCGGGCGGACACCGCTGGAGATCGCCGTGCACGGCGCCCTGCACCGGCCCAGCACTCCACGGGCGCTGGCCCGCCACCCTGAGGTGCGGCTGGCGGTGGCCCGGATGCGCATTCCGCTCGCGGAGGCGGGACTGCTGCGCTACCCGCTGCTCGGGCCCACCCGCGCCACCCGGCGCGCGGTGCGGGCGCTGGCCCGACGGCATCCGGTGCCGGTGACCCGGCGCGGGCTGGACGACCACGCCCGGCTGCTCGCGGTCGCCCTGCACGGCGAGGCGGCCTGGCAGGTGGTCGCCCCGCGGTTCGCGCTGCGGACGGGGCTGGTCTCCCGGGCCGAGGTGGCCGACAAGGGGATGCTGAAGCACTCCTCGCGCGGCGGCTTCGGCGACTTCGGGGACTTCGGCGACTGACACGGAAGGGGCGGCCCCCGAACCCGGGGGCCGCCCCTCACCTGTCCTGGTCCGTCAGACGTCAGACCTTCAAGGGCTTGACCGACGTCGGCGCGTGGCCGGGCTCCGTCGCCAGTTCCTCGAACTCGACGACGTCGCCGATGTCGTTGGTGACCGACATGGAGATGTTGGTGACGCGCTCCAGGATCGCCTCGACGACCACCGGCACCCGGTACTCGGCGGCGAGCTTCTTCGCCTGCTCGAAGGCCGCGCCCAGGTCGGCGGGGTCGGTGACCCGGATCGCCTTGCAGCCGAGGCCCTCCGCGACCTTGACGTGGTCGACGCCGTAGACGCCCAGCTCGGGCGAGTTGACGTTCTCGAACTCCAGGTTGACCTGGAAGTCGATGTCGAACGCCCGCTGCGCCTGCCGGATCAGGCCCAGGTAGGAGTTGTTCACCAGGACGTGCACATAGGGGATGCGGTGCTGGGCGCCGACGGCGAGTTCCTCGATCAGGAACTGGAAGTCGTAGTCGCCGGACAGGGCGACGACCAGCGTGTCCGGGTCGGCCGTGGCGACGCCGAGGGCGGCCGGGAGGGTCCAGCCGAGGGGGCCCGCCTGGCCGCAGTTGATCCAGTGCCGGGGCTTGTAGACGTGCAGCATCTGGGCGCCCGCGATCTGCGAGAGGCCGATCGTGGAGACGTACCGGGTGTCGGGGCCGAAGGCCTTGTTCATCTCCTCGTAGACGCGCTGGGGTTTGATCGGCACGTCGTCGAAGTGGGTACGGCGCTGGAGGCGGGCCCGCCTCTCCTGCGCGGCGGCGGCCCAGGCGGAGCGGTCGGGCAGCGCGCCGGACGCCTTCAGCTCCCGGGCGGCCTCGACGAAGAGCGTGAGGGCGGCCCTGGCGTCGGAGGCGATGCCGTAGTCCGGGGCGAAGATCCGGCCGATCTGGGTGGGTTCGACGTCGACGTGCACGAAGGTGCGCCCGGCGGTGTAGACGTCGAGCCTGCCGGTGTGGCGGTTGGCCCAGCGGTTGCCGATGCCGAGGACGAAGTCGGACTCCAGGAAGGTGGCGTTGCCGTAGCGGTGCGAGGTCTGGAGGCCGACCATGCCCGCGTTCAGCTCGTGGTCGTCGGGCAGGACGCCCCAGCCCATCAGGGTCGGCACCACCGGGGTGCCGGTCAGCTCGGCGAACTCCACCAGCAGGTCGGCCGCGTCGGCGTTGACGACGCCGCCGCCCGCGACGATCAGCGGGCGCTCGGCGGCGTTCAGCATCCCGATCGCCTTCTCGATCTGGGCGCGGGTCGCGGCGGGCCGGTAGACCGGCAGCGGCTCGTAGGTGTCGGGGTCGAACTCGATCTCGGTGAGCTGGACGTCGACGGGCAGGTCGATCAGGACCGGCCCGGGGCGCCCGGAGCGCATCAGGTGGAACGCCTGCTGGAAGACGCCGGGGACCTGCGCCGCCTCCAGCACGGTGACCGCCATCTTCGTGACGGGCCGGGCGATCGAGGCGATGTCGACGGCCTGGAAGTCCTCCTTGTGGATCACGGCGGTCGGGGCCTGGCCGGTGATGCACAGGATCGGGACGGAGTCACCGGTGGCCGAGTAGAGGCCGGTGATCATGTCGGTCCCGGCCGGGCCCGAGGTACCGACACAGACGCCGATGTTGCCGGCACGGGTCCGGGTGTAGCCCTCGGCCATGTGCGAGGCGCCCTCGACATGGCGGGCGAGGGTGTGACGGATCCCGCCGGACGCCTTCAGCGCCGCGTAGAACGGGTTGATCGCCGCGCCCGGCACCCCGAACGCGTCGCTGACGCCCTCCCGCTTGAGGATCTCGACTGCCGCGCGGGCAGCGGTCATACGAGCCATTGAGTACTCCTGCTTCGGCTGTCGGTTCGCACTCCCGTCGCGCCCCGCGGCGAGTACTTCCGTACTGTGGAATGTTGTTTCTACTATCTGGAAGTAATGTAAGTGGGCGGAGGGACACCGTCAAGGGACGGACAAGCGGGGGCCGTCTGCCGCACCATGGGTCCATGTCCGAGAGCGTGTCGGTGCGCTGTCCGGCCTGTCGGCGAGCGCACACCTACTCCGCGCCGTCCTACCCCTGCCCGTGCGGCGCCCCGGTCGCGCCGCCGCTCGACCGGCACGGCGCCCCGGCGCCCGTCCGCCACCGCTCCTGGGACGAGGAGTGGCTCACCGTGCGCTGCGCCGCCTGCGGCCGACCCGGCCAGTGGCCGCGCCCGGAACTGGGCTGCCCCTGCGGCACGGTGCTGCGGGTACCCGTCTCCCGCAGCCGCGCCGAGCAGGCCCCCGAGCCCCTCGACGCCCGCGACGCCGTCCTCGCCGCCGCCCGCCACCTGCACCGCCTCGGCCACCGCGACCTGCGCCGCGCCGACCACCGGCCGCCCTCCGGCGTCGCCCTGACCGCCCCCGGACTGCTGGCTCACGTCGACCCGTCGGGGCGGCCCGCCACACCGCGGGACGTGGAGTGCCTGTGGCTGACGGCGATGGCCCGGTCCGTGGACTGCGCCCACTTCTCCCGCGGCGGGTACGCCGCCGACGCCCGCGCCCGCGCCGAGCGGCTGGGCGTCGCCCTGCACGTCATCGGCCCGGCGGGCGAGGTCCGCGCGGTCGGCGCCCCGGGCACGTGAACGGCGCCGGTCCCCCGAGGGGAACCGGCGCCGGTGGTACGCCCTGCCGGAGGGCTACGGGTTGACGCAGCCGATCGAGCCTGCCGGGAGGTTGTTGCCGGTCGACGTCGCGGTGAAGCCGAACGACACACTGCCGTCCGGCGCGATGGTCCGGTTGTAGTCGGCGTTCCTGACCTTCACCGTGCCGTCGCTGCCGGTACTCAGCACACCGTTCCAGACGCTGCTGATGCGGGTGCCGTCACCCGGCTTCCACTGCACGGCCCAGCCGTTCATCGAGGTCGTACCGTGGTTCATCACCTGGACCTCGCCCTGGAAGCCGCCGCCCCAGCTGCTCGTCACCTTGTAGACGGCCATGCAGCCGGTGTGCGGGTCGGTCGGGTCCGTCGGGTCGGTGGGGTCCGTCGGGTCCGTCGGGTTGGTCGGCGGGTTGTTGATGCCGGTGACCTCGCCGTTGCCGCCGTCGAAGACGACGTCGGAGCAGGAGAAGAAGTTCTCGTTGCTGTCCGAGCGCACCCACTGGATGAAGATCATCGCGTTGCCCGACCGGCCCGAGGGCAGGTTCAGGTCCCAGTAGTAGTGACCGGACTCGCTGCCCACCGAACCGGACTGCGGCGGGTTGGTCACCGTCTGGATCAGGTCCAGGTCACCCCAGCCCAGCGGAGAGCTCGGCGAGTAGCCGGGCTTGGAGAGGTACACCCGGAACGACCCCGGGTGCGCCGCCCAGTTGCTGTACTTCACCCGCATCGTCGACCCCGAGGTGAGGTGCGTACGGGGCCAGTCGGAGCGGGCCGCGTTGTAGCCGGTGAAGTTGTACGGCGACCGGTCCCCGGCACTGCACAGCTTGCCGTCGGGCACGTAACCGGCACCCCGGCCGCCCGCGTTGGAGTCGAGCACCGCGAACCAGTTGTACAGCGCCGTCGAACCGCTCTCGGCGAGCGCGGCCTTGCAGGCCGGGTTCGTCGGGTTCAGGGCGCCGGAGGTGGTCTTGCTGTCCAGATAACAGAGGTAGGTCCGCGATCCGGGCATCATCGCCACGCCGTGCGCCTTGGCGCTGCCCTGGGCGAGCAGGGCCAGCGCGATACCGCTGAGCAGAGTGGCGAGCACCGCCATCAAGGAGACGATGCGTTGGGGTCGAGCCATGGTGCCTCCTGTGCCTGTGTGGGGATGTGTGCGGGTCGTGCCGCGCCCTCGCCGGGCGTTGGAGCCCCCGCCCGTCCGGGGAGCGGTCGCGCCGGACGGGCGGGGGGATCGGGGGAGGGGATCAGCTCGGCGGGGTGCCCCAGGCCAGCTCGGTGCCGAGGTAGGCCGGGATCTTCGGGGCGTCGGTGTAGGTGGTGGCGGTGGAGCGGCTGGCGTCGTCGGACTCGTCGAAGGCGGACCAGTCGGACTTGCTCATCCGCAACTGGATGTCACCGGTGTTCCCTCCGGCGGCCAGCGTGCCGTCGGTGAAGGCGACCTCCAGGTAGGAGTCCGCGCCCGCGACCGGTGTGCTCAGCGGCACCACCCGCAGCTTGACCTTGGAGCAGCCGACGGCGGCGTAGTCGCACCAGGCGCTCACCGTCGACGAGCCGCCGTCCCGGGTGAAGTAGTAGCGGGCCGTGACCCGGCTCAGGTCCACCGAGGCGCTGCCGGTGTTGGCGATCCGCAGGCTGGGCCGGATGGCGTTGTCCGTCACCGAGGAGTCGTTGTTCTTGTAGGTGACCTTAAGGCCGCCCGTCGGGTCCGGACCGCCGCCGTCCGTGCCGGTGGTGACGGAGAGGGCGGTGGAGGACGCGGACACGTTCCCCGCGGCGTCGCGGGCGCGCACCGTGTAGGAGTAGGCGGTGTTCGCGGTCAGGCCGGTGTCGGTGTACGCGGTCGTGGTGACCGGCGTCGAGGTGACCCGGGTGCCGTTGCGGTAGACGTCGTAGCCGGTCACGCCGCGGTCGTCGGTGGACGCCGTCCAGGCCAGCGAGACGCTGCTCGCGGTCTTGGCGGTGGTCCGCAGCCCGGTCGGCACGGTCGGCGCCGTGGTGTCACCGTCGTTGCCGCCGTCGTCGCCGACGGCCGGGTAGGCGTTGCGGACCAGCATGGCGAACTGCTCGTGGAACCAGTGCCCGGCGAGCGGGGCGCCTTCCATCGCGCCGGTCTTGTTGCCGCCCGCGTTGGGCGCCGAGTACGTCGGGTCGCACATCGGGTCGAGGTGCTTGCCCTCGTCGTTGGGGATCTCGGTGCTGGCCCCGTCCGACTCGCCCGGCGGCTTCACCCACAGGAACGCGTCGAGGCGGGAGTCGGGGAACCCGGAGGGCGCGGCCTGCGGGGGC
The DNA here is from genome assembly GCF_042674625.1 of Streptomyces flavalbus. Lineage (NCBI taxonomy): Bacteria > Bacillati > Actinomycetota > Actinomycetes > Kitasatosporales > Streptomycetaceae > Streptomyces > Streptomyces flavalbus. The sequence continues at coordinate 6,402,349 of NZ_JBHTEB010000001.1, read as the reverse complement.
TGCCCGAGCCCGGCGCCGGAGGTGTTGCACCACAGGCCGCGGTGGACCCGGCGGTCCACCTTGGACTCGCTGACGTAGGTGTCGAGGTTGGTGCTGGTGCTCACGGCGGTGGGCCGTGCGGCGCCGCCCCAGCCGTTGCGGGAGGTGTCGACGACCATGCCGGTGCTGGCGGGCCAGCCCGCGCTGACCAGCGCGCGGTGCACGTTGGCGGTGAAGTCGGACTCGTCGAAGTTCGGGTTCCACTCGTAGTACTTGCCGGACCGGATCTGGTTCCCGCCGACCTGCTTGGTCGGGTCGGGCAGGAACGGCTCCACGAGCGGCGTGTAGTTGGCGACGTTGGTGATGAGGCCGTCGATGCTGCTCAGCCCGGCCCGGGTGCCCCGGCCGACCTCGGTGTAGAGCTGCACCGTACCGCTGAGGTTGTTGTCCCAGCCGAGCCAGCCGGAGTGGGCGAAGTCGAGGTAGGTGTAGACGTTGGGGATGGCGTGCAGTTGGTCGAGCGCGTAGCGCACGCCGTCGGCGTAGATGCCGCTGCTCTTGGCCTGGGCGCACTCGGGGTCGGAGGTGTTGGTGACCAGGTTCGGCAGGCTGTCCGGCTCGATGACGGTGGTGATGCGGATGTCCTGGTACTTGGGGTTCTTGAAGACGTTCGCGATGACGTCGATGTACTCGCTCTTGTAGCGGGCCAGTCCGGCCGCGGTGAGCGGCAGTTCCCCGTTGGAGGCGAGGGCGGCGCAGTCCCGGCCCGGCAGGTCGTACACCACGAAGGTCGCGGTGATCGGCTGGCCCGGCTTCTTCTGGGCCAGGGCGAGGTCGAGGTGGTCGGCCAGGCTCTTGCGGCCCGCGTTGGCGGCACCGCCGTGGACCGCGGCGATCCGGTCCAGCCAGACCGCGGTCGGGTAGTTCTTGACCTGCGCCATCTTCGCCTTGAGGGCGGTGTCGCTGGTGCGGGCGATCGAGGTGTCGACGAGTTCGGCGTAGTCGGGGTTGACGTAGAACGTGGCTCCGGCGAACGGGTTGTCGACGTGGGCCTCGGCTGCCGCCGCCTGCGACGGTCCGGTGAGCTGGGCCGCGGTCGCCAGCAGCAGCGTGCTGAGCACGGCGGCCAACGCGGCCGGCCGCTTCCGGCGCGGGCGACGCGGGCCGGGGCCCGTGCCTCTGCTCCGGTCTGTCATGTGCCCTCCTTGGGGGTACGGGTGGTGCGCGGGATGTGCGGACGTGCGGGTGGTGCCGGTGGTGCCGGTGGTGCGGGTGGTGCCGGTGGTGCCTGCGGTGGTGGTCTGGGTACGGCGGTCAGCCCGCCGTACGGTGCTCCGTGACCGGGTGTCAGCCGGTCGCGCAGCGCGGGGTCGGCGTGCCCGGCGTGCCGCCGCCGGTGAAGCCGAACGAGGTGGTGGCACCCGGCGACAGCGCGCCGTTGGACGCGGTGTTGCGGACCGTGGCCCGGCCGCCCGCGACGGTGAGGACGCCGTTCCACAGGTTGGTGATGGTCGCGCCCCCGAGGTCCCAGTCGACGGTCCAGCCCGAGACGGGGCTGGTGCCGGTGTTCTTGACGGTGACCTCGGCCTGGTAGCCGCCCGGCCAGGAGTTGACGAGCCGGAAGTCGGCGGTGCAGCCGCCCACCGGTTCCGGATCGGGGTCCGGGTCGGGATCGGGGTCGGGGGTGCCGTCGTACGTCAGTCCGTACCCGTAGGGGAACAGCGGGCTCTTGCCGTCGCCGTCGTTGACGGGCTGCTGGGAGGCGCTGCGCATCCAGCTCACCGGGAGCTTGCCGGTCGGGGCGTGGTCGCCGAAGAGCACGTCGGCGACGCCCGCGCCCTCGGTGCCCGGCAGCCAGGCCGCCAGCAGCGCCCGCCAGTCGGGCAGTTGGGTCGCGATGTCGAGCGGGCGCCCGGAGACCAGCACCACGGCCACCGGCACGCCGCTGGCCTTCAGCCGGGCCAGCGTCGACAGGTCCTCCTGGTCCAGGCCCATCGTGCCGGGCCGGTCACCGCGCCCCTCGGCGTACGGGGTCTCCCCGACGACGGCGACGGCGGCCGAGTAGCTGCCGTCGATGCCGTTGCCGTACCGGTCGTAGGTGACCCGGGACGGGTCGGTGACGGCGGCGCGGATGCCCTGGAGGATCGTGGTGCCCTCGGTGACGGCCCCGCTGCGGCCCTGCCAGCCGACGGTCCAGCCGCCGCTCTGGTTGCCGATGTCGTCGGCGTTCTTCCCGGCGACGAACACCTTCGCCGACTTCGCCAGCGGCAGCAGCCCGCCGTCGTTCTTCAGCAGCACCTGAGACTCCCGCACCGCCTGCCGGGCCAGCGTCCGGTGGGCGGCGGAGCCGACGGTGGAGGTGTAGGCGCGGTCGGTCAACGGGCGCTCGAACAGGCCGAGTTCGAACTTCTTGGTGAGGATGCGCCGGTTGGCGTCGTTCACCCGGGCCATGGGGACCCGCCCGGCGTTGACCTCGCCGCGCAGCAGGGTGAGGAAGCGGGTGTAGTCGTGCGGGACCATCACCATGTCGACGCCCGCGTTGACGGCGGTGGCGATCTCCGCGCCGGTGAACCCGCTCTGCCCGTCGAGCTGGTCGACACCGGCCCAGTCGGAGACGACGAACCCGGTGAAGCCCAGCTCGCCCTTGAGCACATCGGTGACCAGGTACTTGTGGCCGTGCGACTTCACCCCGTTCCAACTGCTGTACGACAGCATCACCGAGCCGACGCCGCGCCGTACCGCCTCCGCGAACGGCGGCAGGTGGACCGCCCGCAACTCGGCCTCGGACAGCTCGGTGTTGCCCTGGTCCACTCCCCCGGTGGTGCCGCCGTCGCCGAGGTAGTGCTTGGCGGTGGTGAGCACGGACGCCGGGTCGGCGCCCAGGGTCGTGCCCTGCATCCCGGTGATGAACGAGGTCATCGCGGTGGGCAGTTCGGGCTTCTCCCCGAAGGACTCGTACGTGCGTCCCCACCGGTCGTTGCGGACCACGCACAGACAGGGCGCGAACGACCAGTCGATGCCGGTGCCCGCGACCTCCTCGGCGACCGCCCGCCCGACCCGCCGCACCAGGTCGGCGTCGCGGGTGGCGCCGAGGCCGATGTTGTGCGGGAAGAGCGTGGCGCCGCGCACCGCGTTGTGGCCGTGCACCGCGTCGATGCCGTAGATCATCGGGATGCCGAGCGGGGTGGTCAGTGCGGTGCGCTGGAGGGAGTCGTAGGTGTCGGCCCAGGTCTGGGCGTTGTTGGGGCTGACCGTGGAGTCACCGCCGGAGAGCACCGAGCCGATGCGGTACGTCGCCAGGTCCGACTGCGGGACCAGCGCCTCCTTCTCGACCTGCGTCATCTGGCCGAGCTTGTCGTCGAGGGACATCCGGGCCAGCAGGTCGTCGACCCGCTGCGGCACCGGCAGGGACGGGTCCTGGTAGGGCAGCGCGGCGGCGGACGCGGCGGGTTCGGGCGCGGGGGCCGCGCCGGTCAGGCCGGTGACGGCGAGGGCGGCGGCGCAGAGCGCGGCGACGAGCGCCGGGCGGCGGCGGGGCGGGGCGGTGCTCAGGGCCATGGGTCGGGGGGCCTTTCCGGGTGCGGGCCGGAGGGGGAGGCGTGCGGCGGGAACGCGACCGGGGCTCCGGCCCCGCCCCCGTCGGCGTGGAGGCGGGGGCGGGGCCAGGAGCGGACCGAGGTGGACCGCTTCGGGCGGTCAGGAGCAGACGGTCCCGTTCAGCCGGAACTCACCCGGCTGTGCGAACGATCCCGAGTACGTGCCCTGGAAGCCGAACGTCGCGCTGCTCCCGGCGGCGATGGTCGCGTTGTGCGCGGCCGGGGTCGCGGTGACCGCCCCGCTCGACGGGGAGATGGTCGCGTTCCAGGCGTTGGTGATCCGCTGCCCGGAGGGCAGGGTGAACGCGAGCTGCCAGCCGCTGACGGGCGCGGAGCCGGTGTTCTTGACCGTGACGTCGGCGGTGAAGCCGCCCTGCCAGACGTTGGTGGCGTAGGTGACGTCACACTGCGCCGAGCCGCCGGGGTCGGGGTCGGGGTTGCCGCCGCCGGTGTTCACGCTCGACGAGAAGGAGTTCACGGCGAGCCCGGCGCCGTTCTGCCACGGCTCGAACCCGGCCTGCACGCTCGTCAGGTACCAGTTGTTCTGCGCCATGCCCCGGGAGATGGTGTGCCGGACGAAGTCCATGACGTCGAAGCTCCAGCTCCCGATCGCGGACGGGGCCACGAAGGAGATCACGTCGTTGGAGCCGTTGCTGCCGGTCCACACCTGCCAACTGCGCCCGCCGACCGTGGCGGTGGCGACCGGTGAGCCGATGGGCTGGATGGAGCCGACCCGGTTGAACCAGATCATGATCTCGGTCCGGTTCACCCCGTCCTTCTTGGGCGTCGGGTCCAGCCAGATGTCGTACGAGGCGTTGTAGACGGCGTTGGAGACGTAGTTGTACGAGATGCTGCTGGGCGCGCTGGAGATGGAGCTGACCTGCGCCGGGAGGTTGGTGCCCGGGGAGCAGTTGGTGTAGTGGCAGCCGTTGAAGACCGACGGGTACGACTTCGGGGCGCCGTTGGTCGGGACGGAGCCGTCGGCCTGGGTGAGCCGGAAGCCGCTGTCGGTGGCGGTGACGCACTGGGTGGCACTGGTGCCCCAGCGGTTGTTCTGGACGACGTAGCGTCCCTGGATCACGGTGGAGCCGTACTGCTCACAGATCAGGGTGTCGGCCTGGGCGGCCGGAGCGGCGGTGAGGAGCGCCACGACGGTGGCGAGAGCGGTGAGCAGTATGCCGAGCAGGGCGTGCGGAGTGCGGGTGCCGTGCGCTAACGATCGCATGGGGCCTCTCCGGTGCGGGGGAAGAGTGCGGGGGGAGGAGTGGGGAGGGATGGGGAGGGGGAGCAGGGGGGAGCAGGGGGAGCAGGGGGCGGGAGCGCTCCCAACTCCCCACTGATGGGAGCGCTCCCATAACTTGGTACGCCGGAGACTGTAGAAGCGGCCCATGTCCCTGACAAGACTGTGTGCACGCGAAGTATCGAAGAAATGTCGAAGCGATTTCGAATGCCCTGTTCAGACAGGATGATCGAAAACAGGTTGATGGAATTGGGAGCGCTCCCGAAACATTCGAAGCGCACCTCCTGCGTCTCTCAGGCCGAGTCCCGCACCACGAGCCGGGTCCGCAGGATCACGTGCCGCCAGGCGACCTCGGGCTGCTCCATCTCCTCCAGGAGCAGCCGCACCATCGTCCGGCCGATCTCCTCCAGCGGCTGCCGCACCGTCGTCAGCCGTGGCGCGGTGTCCTGGGCGAGCCGGAAGTCGTCGAAGCCGATCACCGCCACGTCGTCCGGCACCCGGCGCCCCGCCGCGCCCAGCGCGGTCAGCGCCCCGGCGGCCATGGTGTCCGAGGCGGCGAACACGGCGTCCAGGCCGGGGTCCCGGGCGAGGAGTTCGGCGGTGGCCCGGTATCCGCTCTCCTCGGTGAAGTCGCCCTCGGCCTCCCAGGCCGCCCGGGGTTCGATCCCGGCCCTGGTCAGCGCCTCCCGGTAGCCGCGCAGCCTGCTCTGCGCCACGTACATGTCCAGCGGCCCGGTGACGGTGCCGATCGCCCGGCGTCCGCCGCGCAGCAGATGGGCGACGGCGTCCCGGGCGCCGCCCGCGTTGTCCGCGTCGACGTAGGTGACCTGCTCCTCGCCCGAGCGGCGGCCTAGCAGCACGGTGGGCAGCCCGGCGTCGGCGAGCATGTCGGGCAGCGGGTCCTCGGCGTGCACGGACATCAGCAGCACCCCGTCGACCCGGCCGCCGCGCGCGTACTCGACGAACCTGGTCCGCTCGGCGTCCGAACGGACCAGGGTGAGCAGCAGTTGCACCGAGGTGTCCGCCAGCGCGTCCCCGACCGCGCGTACCACCTCCGAGAAGAACGGCTCACCGAACTTGCGCCAGTCCTTCTCGGTGATCGCCAGCGCCACGGCGTCCGCGCGCCGCCCCGCCAGTGAACGGGCCGCCAGATTCGGCACGTAGCCCAGCTCGGCGATGGCCTGCTGCACGGCACGCCGGGTCGACTCCTTGACCCCGGTCGCGTTGTTGATGACGCGGGAGACCGTGCCCCGCCCCACCCCGGCAAGCGCGGCCACTTCCTCCAGCGTCGGCGTGGTGCCAGGGCGCCGCTTCACCATCTTCACCCCACCCCCAGGGCACCCGATCTTACGGTCCCCGGCGGGCGTCTGATCGGCGGACCGGCGGATAGCCGTCGGTCGGCGGCCCTTCGACCGTCGTACGTCCGAAGTCAGCGGCGCAGGGTGAGGGGCAGCGACTCCAGGCCGCGCAGCATCATCGTGTTGCGCCAGCGCAGGTCGCGCTCCTGGCAGGCCAGGGTCATCCCGGGGAAGCGGGCGAGGAGCGCGGTGAGCGCGACCTCGGCCTCCAGCTTGCCGAGCAGGGCGCCGAGGCAGCGGTGGATGCCACCGCCGAAGGCGAGGTGGCCAGCGTCCCGGCGGTCGAGGACGAGGCGGTCGGGGTCCTGGAAGCGCGCCGGGTCGCGGTTGGCCGCGCCGAGGGACAGCAGCACGAACTCGTCCTTCGGGATCTCCACCCCGCCGACCTCCACCGGCTCGGTGGTGAAGCGGGTGGTGGCCATGCAGATCGGGGAGTCGTAGCGCAGGAACTCCTCGACGGCCATCGGCATCCGGGCGGGATCGGCGCGCAGCCAGGCGGCCTGGCCCGGCTCGCGCAGCAGCGCGAGGCAGGAGGTGCCCAGCAGGTTCACGGTGGTCTCGTGGCCGCCGATCAGCAGCAGGGCGACCATGCCCACGATCTCGTCGTCCGTCAGCTCCCCGCGCTCGCGGGCCGCCAGCAGTTCGGTCAGCAGGTCGTCGGGTCGGTCGTTGCGGCGGGCACGCCGGTCGGCGAGGGCCAGGACGTACGCGCCCATCTCCTGGACGGCTCGCCGGAACGCCTCTTGGTCGCCCTCCTGGGTGACGATGGCGGTCGACCACGTCCGGTAGAGGTCGCGGTCCTCGGGCGGGAAGCCGAGCAGTTCGCAGACGACGAGGATCGGCAGCGGGAAGGCGAAGTCACGGATCAGGTCCACCGTGGCGGTGGGGGCGCCGGTCGTGGGGCGCGCGACGGTCGCGTCCAGTCCGTCGAGGAGTTCGAGGGTGACGCGCTCGACCATCGGCCGCATCGCCTCGACCCGCTTGCGGCTGAACGCCGCCTGGACGACGCGGCGGAGGCGGGTGTGGTCGGGCGGATCGCTGCTCAGCATGTGGGTGATCTCGGCGCCCAGGTTGACGCCCTCGAACCGGCTGTCGGCCAGGGCCTGGGCGCGCCGCGCGTCCTGCGCGAGGCGGCGGTCGAAGAGCGCGGCCCGGACGTCGGCGTAGCGCGGGATGATCCACAGCCGCAGGCCGCCGTCGCTGTGCAGCACGGAGACCGGGGCCGCTTCCCGCATCCTGGCCAGGGTCGGGTACGGGTCGCTGAGGAACGTCGGCGGGTTCTGGCGGGGTGCCGCCGTCTCCTCCGGCCGGGGGCCGTTCGTGCGGGGTGCTGCCGTGGCTGTGGTCATGGTGTCTTCCTGTCCTCACCGGTACGGCCTGCGCCGCGGCGGGGTGCCGGGAGTGGCACCCCGCTACGGCGCCGCTTGGGCTCACTGCACGGGCGACTTCTTCTCCGCGCAGGTGGTGCGGGTCCGCGCCGGGCGGTTCGGCCGGACCGGGACCGCCTTGCCGAGGGCGGTCTCGGGTCCCGGGTGAATGATGATCCCGCGCTCCCGCTCAGTGGCGCTGATGGGGTCGACGCGCAGTCCGTGACGCTTCATGGGATTGACCTCTCTCTTGGATCTCTTCTTCGGTGTCGGTGTCGGTGTCGGTGTCGGTTTCTACGGTTTCTTCGGTGGGGTGGACGGGGTGGTGCGAGCCGGTCCGTCCGCTGTGGCGGCGGTCGGCGGTTTTGGAGGAGGCGCGCAGCGCGTCGTCGGCGTAGCGCACCATGGCGGCCCAGGCGGCGGCGTGTCCGGCCGGGTCACGGCCCACGTCGTGTCCGCCGCCGAGCCATCGGACGCGGTGCGGGACGTCGCGGCGCCGCAGCGCGGCGAGATAGCGCTCGATCTGGTCCGGGGGGCACTTCTCGTCGTCCGCCGAGGCGGCGAGGAAGAGCGGGCCGCGTACGCGGCCCACGTAGGTCATCGGGCAGGCCGCGCGGTAGCGGTCCGGCACCTGCTCGGGGGTGCCGCCGAAGAGGCGGTCGTCGACCTCCCGCAGCGCTGGCGTCGTCGCCCGGTACGCCGCGGTGTAGTCGGCCACCGGGGCGACGGCCAGCCCCACGTCCCACAGTCGGGGCTGGACGCCCATCGCCAGCAGCGTCAGGTAGCCGCCCCAGGAGTAGCCGCACAGGCCGGTACGGCCCGGCTCCGAGACTCCCGCGTCGATGAGGTGGCCGCGCACCGCGGCGAGGTCTTCGAGCTGCGCGAGGCCGACCCGGTGGCCGAAGTCGTCCCGCCAGCGGGGGCCGTAGCCCGTCGAGCCGCGGTAGTTGGTGCGCACCACGGCGAACCCGGCCTGGAGCAGGGCCTCGGTCCGGGTGTCGTAGGCGTCCCGGTCGTGGGTGTGGGGCCCGCCGTGGACGAGGAAGAGCGTCGGCCAGGGGCGGTGGCCCGGCGCGCGGCCGGGCGGGGTGGCCACGAAGCTGTGGATGCGCCCGTACGGCCGGGGTGTCCACAGCTCGCGGCGGCTGGATGCGGTCGTACCGCCGGGCGCCGTGCGGTGTGGCGCTGTCGTGGAGTGGCCGGGGCGACCGGAGCGACCGGGCCGTTCCGCGCCTTCCGCGCCTTCCGCGCCTTCCGCGCTTTCCGCGCTTTCCGCGCTTTCCTGGCTCTCCGGGGGGCAGACCAGTGGCCGCGGTGGCTCGCCGTCGCGGCTCCACAGGTAGTGGACCGTGCCGTCGGGTGCGGGGGAGAAGTCGATGACCGTGCCCTCGGGCGTGGGAAGCGCCGTCGTCGTCCCACGGTCGAGGTCGACGCGGAGCAGGCGGCTGCGTCCCGCCCGGTCCTGCTGGACCAGCGCCGTGCGGCCGGGCCCGTACCAGCAGGCGGTGATCTCCGTGTCGAAGTCGAGGGCGGAGCCGGGGCCGTGCGTGCGGAGCCCTTCGCCCTGCCGCCAGCAGGCCAGGGTGTAGCGGCCCGCGCGTTCGAGGACGAGCAGCAGTTCGGGGCGTGTGGTGGTGCGGTCGGGGCGGAAGCCCAGCGCCCACACCGCGCCGCCCTCGCCGTCCCCCGTGTCGCCGGGGATGGTGTCCACGAGGTCGCCGGAGGCCGGTGACCACAGCCGGACCGCGGCCGGTCCGGTCGGGCACCCCGCGGTGGCCAGCAGTCGGGCGCCGGGGGCCAGGTCCACCACCGGCGCGTAGCCGGGCTCCTCGGCCACCAGGCGGGCGTGCTCGCCCGGTCGGCCGAGGTAGTACCACGAGCGGTCCGCGACCCCGACGCCGACGGCGGCGAGGCCGCTTCGGGCGTCGAAGGCCAGGCCGTGCATCCGCCCGGTGGGTACGCCGTCGAGCGCCGGGCGCGGCTGCCCGCCCTCGAACGGCCCGCGCAGCCAGCGGCCCTGACCGTCGGGGGCGGCGTCGAACCACCACAGGCCGCGGCCGTCCGGCTCGATGGCGGCGGTCTCCACACCCAGCGGCGCGGTGGTCGCCTGACGGCGCTGACCTGTCGTCAGGTCCCAGGCCACGATCTGCGGGAGACCGTCCACGTACCGGGTCTCGACCGCTCGCCGCCCGTCGCGGGCCGCGAAGGACGGGACGTGCACCGCCGGTCCGATACCGCCGCTCATCGCCGTCCCTCCCTTCGCTGGTGTCCGCTTCCGCCGCCGGTGGCCCCGGCCGTGCTGGGCTCCGACGGCCCTCACACTGCCGGACCGGCGGGCGGCGCGGCAGGGAAGAAAGCGCAGCGGCACCGGCAGTGCGCCACTGCCGGTCCTTCCCTGGCGGCGGACGGCGGCAGGGCGACAGGGTGCGGGGGCGACTGAACGGCCCGGACCCATCGAAGAGAGAGGGGCGACCCGATGACGATCGCGGCGGCCCGGCGCGGCGCGACCCCCGTCCCACCCGGCGGAGCGCCGAACGGCCCAGCGGGTGGCAGGCCGAGCCGTGCGCTGGCGGCGGTCTACGTCGCGGGCGCGGTGACGGCGTTGGGCACCCAGATGACCCTGCTCGCGCTGCCCTGGCTGGTGCTGGAGACCACCGGCTCGGCCACCCGGGCGGGCGTGGTCTTCGCGGCCCAGGTGCTGCCCATGGCACTGCTCGGCTTCGTGAGCGGGGAGGTCATCCAGCGCCTGGGCGCCCGCCGCACCATGGTCGTCTCCGATCTCGCCCGCGCCCCGGTGGTGGCGCTGATCCCGCTGCTCCAGGCCCTGGGCGCGCTGAACCTGGCCGTCCTGGTGGCGATCGTCACGGCGCTCGGGGCGCTGGCCGTTCCGTACCACGCGGCCCAGCGGGTGCTGGCGATGGAGCTGCTGAGCCCGGACGCCCGCTCGCTGGCCCGCGCCAACAGCGCGCTGGAGGGTGTGCAGAACGGCTCGGCGTTCGCCGGACCGGCGCTCGCGGGCGCGCTGATCCCGCTGGTGGGGACCACGTCGGTGGTGTGGCTCGACGCGGCCTCGTTCGCGTTCTCCGGGTTGCTGCTGCTGCGCCGCGTCCCGGCGGGGCGTGGCGGGCGCGGCGGGTCCGGGGCCGGGCCCCGCGGCCTGTGGGCGGGGGTGCGGCACCTGTGCGGGGACTGGTTCCTGCGCCGGGCGATGCTGTCCACCGTGGTGTTCGGGCTGATGCTGCGGACCCTGACGATCACCATGCCGGTGCTGGCGTTCGCCCGGTTCGAGGGGGACGCCAGGGTCGGCGGCCTGCTGATCGCCGCCCTGGGCGCGGGTGGCCTGGTGGGCTCGGTGGCCGCCTACGCGCTGGCGGCCCGGGTCGCCCCCGTACGACTGGCCTGTACGGCCCTGGTCTTCGTCGCCCTGCCCCTGTGGGCGCTCCTGGTGCCCGTGCCCGCCAGCGTGCTCGTCGTCGCCGTCGGCCTGTCGTCGGCCGCCGCGCCCCTGGCGAACGCGCCGCTGATGGGCCTGCTCTCGGCCCGGCTGCCGGACGGCTTCGGGCCCAAGGTGCTCCAGGCCGTGGTCACGATCAGCACCCTGGCCGGGCCGCTGGGCTTCCTGACGGCGGGCGCCGTGCTGGACCGGGCCGGTGTCGCGGCGACCCTGGGGGGCGTCACCGCGCTCGCCACGTTCGGCAGCGCCAACCTGATCCTGGCCCTGCGCCGCCTCCGCGCCACCGGCGACCCGGACTGACCTGGTCCTTCGGGAGACCCGGGTCGACGAGGATCACGCGGCGGTGGAGTTCACCGGAAGTCCTCCTCGCGGTACTCGGCGTCCGAGCCCGCCGCGGTGGCCTCGCGCAGTTCGATGCGGCGGATCTTGCCGGAGACGGTCTTGGGCAGCGGGGCGAACTCCAGGCGCCGGACGCGCTTGTACGGCGCCAGGGTGTCGCGTGAGTGCTCGAAGATCACCTTGGCGGTGTCGGGGCCGGGTTCCCAGCCCTCCGCCAGCACGACGTACGCCTTCGGCACGGCGAGGCGCAGTTCGTCCGGCGCGGGGACGACGGCGGCCTCCGCGACCGCCTCGTGCTCCAGCAGGGCGCTCTCCAGCTCGAAGGGGCTGATCTTGTAGTCGGATGCCTTGAAGACGTCGTCGCCGCGCCCGATGTAGGTGAGGTAGCCGTCCTCGTCGCGGGAGGCGACGTCGCCGGTGCGGTAGTAGCCGTCCGCCATCGCCTCCGCGGTGCGCTCGGGGTCGCCGTGGTAGCCGGTCATCAGGCCGACGGGGCGGGCGGCGAGGTCGAGCGCGATCTCGCCCTCGGTGGCGCCGGGCGCGCCGGTGACGGGGTCGAGGAGTTCCACCCGGAAGCCGGGGCTGGGGCGGCCCATGGAGCCGGTCTTCAGGGGCTGGCCGGGGCTGTTGGAGACCTGGACGGCGGTCTCGGTCTGGCCGAAGCCGTCCCGGATGGTGACGCCCCAGGCGCGCTTGACCTGCTCGATGACCTCGGGGTTGAGCGGCTCACCGGCGGCGACGGCCTCGCGGGGCGGGGTGCGCAACTGGCTCAGGTCGGCCTGGATGAGCATCCGCCACACGGTCGGCGGGGCGCAGAACGTGGTGACGCCCGCGCGGTCCATCTCGGCCATCAGCCGGGCGGCGTCGAAGCGGGTGTAGTTGTGCAGGAAGACCGTCGCCTCGGCGTTCCACGGCGCGAACAGGTTGGACCAGGCGTGCTTGGCCCAGCCGGGCGAGGAGATGTTCAGGTGCACGTCGCCGGGCCTGAGGCCGATCCAGTACATGGTCGCCAGATGGCCGATGGGGTAGGAGGCGTGGGTGTGCTCGACGAGTTTGGGGCGGGCGGTGGTGCCGGAGGTGAAGTACAGCATCAGCGGGTCGGTGGCGCTGGTGGGGCCGTCGGGGGTGAACCCGGCGGGCGCGGCGTACGCCTCCTCGTACGGCTCCCAGCCCACGGGGGCGCCGCCGACCGCGATGCGGTGGTAGTCGCCGGGGACGTCGGCGAACTTGCCGGTGTCGGCGGCCCGGACCACGGCGTGCCGTACGGCGCCCCGGTCGACGCGGTCGCGCAGGTCGGCGGGGCCGAGCAGCGGGGTGGCCGGGATGACGACCGCGCGCAGCTTCATCGCGGCGAGGGCGGTCTCCCACAGCTCGGCCTGGTTGCCGAGCATCACCAGCACCCGGTCCCCGGCGCGCACCCCGAGCCCGCGCAGCCAGCGCGCGACCCGGTCGGAGCGGTCGGACAGCTCGGCGAAGGACCGCAGCGTCTCGGTGCCGTCCTCCTCCACGATGTGCAGGGCGGTGCGGTCGTTGCCGTCCGCGACGGCGTCGAACCAGTCCAGCGCCCAGTTGAACCGTTCGGGGCGGGGCCAGGTGAAGCCCTCGTAGGCGGCGGCGTAGTCCGCGCGGTGTTCCAACAGGAAGTCCCGTGCCCTGCGGAACTCCTCCATGGGTGTCGTCATCGGGGTTCTCCTTCGTGGATACTCCCGACTTCAGCCGGGAGAGGAAACGAAGCTCCTGCGGAGCAGGGCAGGGAAAGCCGGTTCGCCGCCAGAGCGGACTGGTGTGCACTGCCCACGGCCCGACACTCGCCGTTCACATGGAACCTGATAGCGTGTGAGATGTGATGCGGCAGGTCAAGCGGGCGTTCAAGTACCGTTTCTCTCCCACGGACGAGCAGGCGGCTGAGCTGTCGCGCACGTTCGGCTGCGTCCGCCTCGTGTACAACAAGGCGCTGGAGGAGCGCACCCGGGCGTGGTACGGCGAGCAGCGCCGGATCTCCTACGTGCAGTCGTCCGCCGCGCTGACGGAGTGGAAGAAGACCGAGGAACTGGCCTTCCTGACGGAGGTGTCTTCGGTTCCGCTCCAGCAGGCGCTGCGCCACTTGCAGACGGCGTTCGCCAACTTCTTCGCCAAGCGGGCAAAGTACCCCCGGTACAAGAGCCGGAAGAAGTCCCGGGCGTCGGCGGAGTACACCCGCAGCGCCTTCACGTGGCGCGGCGGGAAACTGACTCTGGCGAAGATGGCGGAGCCCCTGGACATCCGCTGGTCGCGTCCGCTTCCGCGGGGCACGGAGCCGACCACGGTGACCGTGTCCCGCGACGCGGCGGGTCGCTGGTTCGTGTCCCTGCTGTGCGAGGACACGATCGCCCCGGCGCCCGCCACGAACGCGGCGGTCGGCCTGGACGCCGGGATCACCTCCCTGGTGACCCTGTCCACCGGGGAGAAGGTCGCCAACCCGAAGCACGAGCGGCGCGACCGTGCCCGCCTGGCCCGCGCGCAGCGGGAGCTGTCGCGGAAGGCGAAGGGCTCGGCCAACCGGGAGAAGGCCCGCCATCGCGTCGCCAGGGTCCATGCGCGGATCGCCGACCGGCGCCGGAACTTCCTGCACAAGCTGTCGACTCGGCTCGTCCGTGAGAACCAAACGGTCGTGATCGAGGACCTCACCGTCCGCAACCTGCTGAAGAACGGCAAGCTGGCGCGCGCCATCTCGGACGCGGCCTGGACGGACCTGCGCATGATGCTGGAGTACAAGTGCGCCTGGTACGGGCGCGAACTCGTCGTGGTCGACCGCTGGTTCCCCAGCTCGAAACTGTGCGGAACCTGCGGCACGGTCGCGGCGAGGCTGCCGCTGAACGTCCGCGTGTGGACGTGCGACTGCGGCGCTGTGCATGACCGCGACGTGAACGCGGCTCGTAACATCCTGGCCGCCGGGCTGGCGGCGTCTGCCTGTGGAGACGGTGTAAGACCTCAACGGGAGTCCTCCCGGACGCGGCGGTCGTCGGTGAAGCAGGAAGCCCAGCGGGCGACCGTTGGAATCCCACGCCTTTAGGCGAGGGAGGAAGTCAACTGTCCTCCTAGGTGCCGAACCGACCATTGCCGGGCGGCTCCCGGACATCGTGTAATCCGTGATGCGGGTCTCACTACCCCCGAACGGGGGGAAGCGCGGCACGGCGGGCGGCGCGGTGGGTGTGAAGGGCACGGGAAAGGCGAGCATGTGGCAGCGGAGCCGGGCGGAACGGCGGGGCGGTCGGCGGCCGGGGCGGCCACCGGGTCCGTCGTCGGGTCGGTGGAGGTGCGGGACGCGTTGGTGCGGCTGCGGCGGGCCACTGGGCTGCCCGTCGCCTTCGGGGGGCTGGTCGAGCCGGGGCGTCCGCTGGTGCGGATCAGTGAGCTGAGCGGCACCGCCACCCGCTCGCTCCAGGCCCTCGCGGTCGGGTCGGGCAACGGGCTCGGCGGGCGGGCGGTGGCGCTGGCCCGGCCGTGCGCGGTGGCCGACTACCCCGCCTCCCGGCGGATCAGCCACGAGTACGACGTCCCGGTGGCCGCCGAGGGCCTGCGCTCGGTGCTGGCGGTGCCGGTGGTGGTACGGCGCCGGGTGCGCGGCGTGCTGTACGGCGCCCTGCGCACCGCCCGGCCCCTGGGCGACCGGGTGCTGCACGCGGCGGTGGAGGCGGCGCGGGACGTGGAGCAGGCGCTGCTGGTGCGCGAGGAGGCGGACACCCTGCTGACGGAAGCCGCCGGAGGGCCGGAGGGCACCGTCGTACGGGAGCGGGTGCGGGAGGCGCACACGGCGCTGCGGGCGCTCGCCCCGCGGATCGCCGACCCGGCGCTGCGGGCGGAGCTGCTGGCCGCGTGCGGGCTGCTGGCCCCGCGGGAGGCGCCGCGCACGGTGGCGCTGGCGCCGCGCGAGGTGGACGTGCTGGCCTGTGTGGCGGCGGGCGCGACCAACGCGGACGCGGCCCGGCGGCTGGGGCTGCGCCCGGAGACGGTCAAGGCGTACTTGCGCTCCGCGATGCGCAGGCTGGGGGCCCGGACCCGGGGTGAGGCGGTCGTCGCGGCCCGCCGGGCGGGGGTGCTGCCGTAACTTTTCCCGTTATTCGGTCGGTGGCCGGAGAATTTCGCTCCGCTCAGCCCGTGTACTCGGCGCCTGTTATTAGCCTCACGACCTCCGCCCTCCGAATTTCAACCACGGGCTGCCTAGAATTTGGCCGACCACACACACGGAGGGAGCGGTGACCGTGCGACGGGACTTCCAGGAGTCTGGCCGACGCCGCCCCGACCTGGTCATCGGCCGGGAGGAGCTGTTCACGGCCGCGCGTGAGCAGCTCGGCCGAGGCGGCAGTGTCCTGCTGCACGGCCCGGCCGGAATAGGAAAGTCGCATGTGCTGCGGGCATTGGCGGCGGAATACTCGGACGGCGCCCGGACCGTGTTGCGGTGCTCGGCGACCGAGTCCGAATCCCATCTGCCGTTCCTGGCGCTGGCCGATCTGCTCGGTCTGGTCCTCGGTGAGGTGGCCGGGAAGCTGCCCGCCGCGCAGCGCACCGCGCTGGAGTCGGCGCTCACCGGCCGTGGCGAGTCCACGCTCCAGCGTGACGGCCTCGCCCTGCGCCTCGCGGTGCTGTCCGCGCTGCGCGCCCTCGCCGCCGACGGGCCCGTGCTGCTGGTCGCCGACGACCTCCAGTGGCTGGACCCGGCCAGCGCCGAACTCCTCGGCTTCGCCGCCCGCCGCCTGGGCGACACCCCGGTGCGGATGCTGTGCGCGGTGCGCACCGAGGGCCAGGAGTACGACCGTCATCTGCGCGCGTCACCCCCGGACACGCTCGCGCTGCGGCTCGGCCCGCTGACCCGCGCCCAGGTGTCCGGGCTGCTCGACCAGCGCGGCTACGCGGGGCTGTCCCGCTCCACGGTCCGGGACATCCACCGCACCAGCGGCGGCAACCCGCTGTTCGCCCTCGAACTGGGCCGCGCCCTCGCCGAGAGCCCCACGCCGCCGCGGCCCGGTGAGCCGCTGCCGGTGCCGACCTCGCTGCGGGCGCTGGTCCTCAGCCGCCTGCAGATGCTGCCGCCGGGCGCCCGGCACACCCTGCTCGTCGCCAGCGCGGGCGCCCGCCCCACCCTGGCCCTGCTGCACGCGGCCGGACGGGAGGACGCCGAGGCGGAGACCGCCCGCGCGGCGGAGCTGGGCCTGCTGGCGACGGAGCCGGAGGGGCCCGCCGTACGGTTCGCGCACCCGCTGATCTCGGCCGCGCTGTACGCGGAGGCGACCGGGCAGCAGCGCCGGGCCGCGCACGCCGCGCTGTCCCGCGCCGCCTCCGACCCGATCGAACGCGCCCGGCACCTGGCGCTGGCCACCACCGGCGCCGACCCGGAGGTGGCCGCCCGGCTCGCGGAGGCCGCCGCGCTGGCCCGGGACCGCGGGGCGCCCTCGGTGGCCGCGTCGCTGGGTCTGCTCGCCGCCCGGCACACCCCCGCGCACGGCGTGCCAGGACCCGACGGGCGCAGGCTCCAGGCCGCCGAGGACGCGCTGCTCGCCGGTGAGGTGGACCTGGCGCGGGACATCGCCCACGAGGTGCTGACCCGGGCCACCGCCTCCGCCGACCGGGTGGGCGCCTGGATGGTCGTCATCGAGGCCGCCGGGCAGGCCCTGGGCGAGGTCGACGCGGTCTTCCCGCAGGCCCTCGCCGACGCGGGCGACGACCCGCGGCTGCTCGCCCTGGTCCACTACCAGCTCGCGTGGCGCGGGCTGATGGTCGAGGGCGACTTCGCGGAGGCCCGGCACGAGGCCGCGCACGCCGCCGAGCTGGCCGCCCGCGGTGGCGACCGGCGCACCGAGCTGCTGGCGCTGGCGTTCCAGGCGCAGTCGGAGACCCTGATGGGCCACCCCGACGCGCCCCTGACGATCAAGCGGGCGCTGCGCGAGCCGCAGGACCCGCAGGTGGCGTGCCACCACAACGGCGCCGGGGCGGCCCGGTTCCGCTGGCTGCTGATGGGCGACCAGCTCACCGAGGCGCGCGGTACCGTCACCGCGCTGCTGCGGGAGGCGCGGCGGCGCGGCATGGTCGAGTCCGAGGTGCACTTCCTGCGCTTCCTCGCCGACACCGAGCTGCGCTCCGGGCACTGCGGCCGGGCCCTGGACCTGGCCCGCGAGGGGCTGCGGCTGGCCCGGGACTGCGGCATCGGCGAGGGCGCCTCCGCGATGCTGACCTCGCTGGCGGAGGCGGCGGGCGGGGACGCCGGACGGGCGCTGACGCTGGCCCAGGAGGCGGTGTCGCACGCCGAGGAGGACGGCGACACGGTGTACCTGTCGCGGGCGCTCGCGGCGCTCGGGCACGCCCAGCTCGTCGCGCTGGACGCGGTCGGCGCGGCCCGGTCGCTGCGCCGGGTGCGGGTCCTGGAGGAGGGGCTCGGGGTGACCGACCCGGCGCGCGGGCGGTGGCAGGGCGACCTCGCGGAGGCGCTGGTGCGGATCGGGGAGACCGGGGAGGCGCGGGACGTCATCGACGTCACGCGCGAGCAGGCGCTGCGCCTGGACCGGGAGAGCGTGCTGGCCGTCCTGGACCGGGCGGAGGCGCTGGTGCGGGCCGCGCACGGCGACGTGGACGACGCGCTGGCGCAGCTCACGTCGGTCCAGGACCGGCTCGGCAAGCTGGGGTACGGCCTGGAGGAGGCGCGGGCCGCGTTCGAACTGGCGCGGCTGCGGGCCCTGCGGCCGGGTGCGGCGCCGTCGTCGTACGAGGAGGCGGCGCGGCTGTTCCGGCGGTGCCGGGCGCTGCCGTGGCTGCGGCAGGTGGACGCGGCCGTCGCCGCGGGCGCGCCGGAGCCGGTGGCGCCGGTGCCCGCGCCCGCGCCGCCCGCCGCGCTGGAGGGCCTGGCGGCGATGGAGCGTCAGGTCGCGGCGCTGGTGATGGAGGGCGCCACCAACCGGGAGATCGCGGCCCGGCTGTTCATCAGCGTGAAGACGGTCGAGGCGACCCTGACGCGGGTCTACCGGAAGCTGGGCATACGCTCACGGGTGGACCTGGTCCGCCTGGCGGCGGGCCGCACGACGGGCTGACGACGGCCCGGACAGCCGGGACAGCCCAGACAGCGGGAACAGCCGGGACACCCGGGCGACAACGAAGGTTTGCCGTCCGGGACCGAGGGTTTTCCCTGCCAACTCCCCTCCCCCTTAGGGGGTTCCCTCATTGGGCGGGCCCCGCGGGCGGCCCTAGCGTAAGGGCCGTGCCGAACGCCCGGGCCTGCACCCCGGGCGACCCCCCACCGGCCAACGAGGAGATCCATGTCCGGGCTCGACCGCGCCAGGAACACCGCCAGACGCGGGGCGGTGGCGGCGCTCGCCGCCACCGCCGTCCCGGGCCCGCCGGGTGCGCGCCCCCTCCTCCGGAACGTCACGCCACCCCCAGCTCGCCTCATGACCGGTCGGTCACCGGCCCACGGCTCCTGAGTACCCCTCAGGTGAAATACCAGGGGGCGTTGCGGGCCTCCACGAGCGGCCCGCAACGCCCCCTCTCCACGCGCTCACACCCCTACGACGGTCCCGAAGCGCACGTCGTACGGCTCCCCGGGGTGCAGCACCCCCAGCATCCGCTCCGCCTCCGCGGTGACCTCCGCGCGCTGTACGGCGGTCAGGCGGCCGAACGGCTCGATGACGAGGGCGTCGTCGCGCAGCCGCCACACGCCCGCGAGGAACCCGTCGACGAGGAAGGTGGCGTGGGCGACGTTGCCCTGCCAGGTGCGGCCCCGGTACTCGGCGGGCACGACGCGGGTGCGGTCGGCGTGGGACAGCAGCAGGTTGTCGTACTCGGGCAGCAGCCGCGCCGGTGCCCCGGTGTCCGGGTCGGGGCGCGGCGCGTCGGGCAGGTCGAGGAGTTCGGTGCCGTGCGCGTCGCGGAAGGTGAGCAGCTCGGGGCGGAGCCGTTCGAAGGCGGGCCGCAGCCGGGTCAGTCCCGACCAGGTCTGCATGTCCTTCACGGACGCCGGGCCGAACGCGGCGAGGTAGCGCCGTACGACGTCCTCCGGGGCGGGCGCGGGCTCGGCGGGGCGGCCCAGCCAGTGCTCGGCGGTGGTGAGGGCGACCTGCCCGGAGCGGCCCCACACCCCGCGCGGGGTGACCTGGACGAGCGGCAGCGCACACCGGGCGGCGACGGCGAGGGACCGCGGGTCGGCGTCCGGCCACTCGGCGCCCAGCGCGTCCCGCAGTTGCCCCATGGTGCGCGGCTCGGCCTCCACCAGCTCCCGGGCGAGCCGCGCGAGCCGTTCGAGGTCGACACCGACCAGCCCCTTGCGGAAGACGTTGATCTCCCGGTCCCGGGCGGGCTGCACCAGGGGCCGCAGGGTGAGGGCGTCGTCGGCGGTGTGGGTGTGGATGGTGGAGCGCATGGTGACGATCCGTACGACGGCCCGGTCCGCCATCAGCCCGGACAGCTCCTCGGGCCCGAACCCCTCCAGGCGGGCGGCGAGCGCGTAATACGGGGGCTTGACGTTCTGTGCCTGGAGCCCGAGCAGGTGCCCGACGGCGTCGGCCGCGGTGCGCCGGGCGGGGCGCAGCAGCAGTTGCCGGGCGAGGGTGGCGCGGTTGAGGGCGCGGGTGGTGAGCAGGGGCGCCGCCGGGGCCGTCTTCGTCATGCTCCGCACGCTAGCGCGGATGGCGGACAGTTCCTGACCTACTCATGACGGGGTGTCCGCGGCTCGGGTACTCCCCGGTCGTACGTTTCGCCCCCGTATATCCTGCTCGTCGATCACCCTGACGCCGTACCCCCACCGGAAGGCAGCCGTGATGTCCGAGCGACGTGACCGTCCCGGCGCGAGGAGCGCCCTGAAGCCGGTCTGGCGGCGGTCGCGGCCCGCGGAGCGGCCCCCGCGGCAGACTCCCCCGGCGCCCCCCGAGGCGGCGCCCGAGCCGTCGCCGCCGGAGCCGGTCAGCGTCGTGGAGTCCGCCCTGTACCGGGACGGCGTCCGCGTCTCCTCCCCCGGCACCCTCGCGGAGACCTACCGTGAGCTGCGCGAGCACCCCTCCGGCATGGCGTGGATCGGGCTCGCCCGCCCCACCGACGCGGAACTGCTGTCGCTGGCCGCCGAGTTCGACCTGCACCCGCTCGCGGTGGAGGACGCGATGGAGGCCCACCAGCGGCCGAAGCTGGAGCGCTACGGCGACACCCTCTTCGTCGTGCTGCGCGCCGCCCGCTACCTCGACGCACCCGAGGAGGTCGACTTCGGTGAGCTGCACGTCTTCGTCGGCCCGGACTTCGTGATCACGGTGCGGCACGGCGGCGCCCCCGACCTGTCCGCCGTACGCCACCGCATGGAGGACAGCCGGGAGTTGCTGCGCCTCGGTCCCGAGGCGGTGCTGTACGCCATCCTGGACGCGGTGGTCGACGGGTACGCGCCGGTCGTCGAGGGCGTGCAGAACGACATCGACGAGATCGAGACCGAGGTCTTCCGCGGCGATCCGGAGGTCTCCCGCCGCATCTACGAACTCTCCCGGGAGATGGTGGAGTTCCAGCGCTCCACCCGCCCCCTGGTCGGCATGTTGCACGGCCTGATGGCGGGCTTCGCGAAGTACGGCACCGACGAGGAACTCCAGCGCTACCTGCGCGACGTCGCCGACCACGTCACCCACACCAGCGAACGCGTCGACGGCTTCCGCCAGGCCCTGACCGACATCCTCACCGTCAACGCCACGCTGGTGACCCAGCAGCAGAACGCGGAGATGCGGGCGCTGGCGGAGGCGGGCTTCGCGCAGAACGAGGAGCTGAAGAAGATCTCGGCCTGGGCGGCGATCCTCTTCGCACCGACCCTGGTCGGCACGATCTACGGCATGAACTTCGACCACATGCCCGAACTCCACTGGCTGTTCGGCTACCCCTTCGCCATCGCCCTGATGGGGCTGGTCTGCGTCAGCCTGTACGTGGTGTTCAAGCGACGCGGCTGGCTGTAGGCGCCCGGCCAGTCCCGCCCACCACCGCTCCCGGGCCCCGAGTGTGAGACAGGGCACCCCGGGGCGTCCGAGTGCGCCGGTGTGCGGGTGTGCGCCCGTATTCGCGCCCCTGATGCCCGCTTGTCACCACCCCCGGGGGCCGATTACTGTCACCACGCCTTGGTGAACGGGAAATCCGGTGTGATGCCGGTGCGGCCCTCGCCACTGTGATCGGGAAGTCCGGCTCCAGCCCCTAGGGGCGGCCACTGGGTCCTTCGGGACCCGGGAAGGCGGAGCACGGGCGGTGGTACCCGTCAGCCAGGAGACCGGCCAAGGCGCGTCAACCATCCACGAGGTGCTGGAGAGGGTCTGCTGAGCCATGCACATAGCCGAGGGTTTCCTCCCTCCGGCGCACGCGATCGCCTGGGGTGTCGCGTCCGCGCCGTTCGTCGTCCACGGAGTCCGGTCACTCACCCGTGAGGTCAGGGAGCACCCCGAGAGCACCCTGCTCCTCGGGGCGTCCGGCGCCTTCACCTTCGTCCTGTCCGCGCTGAAGCTGCCGTCCGTGACCGGCAGTTGCTCGCACCCCACCGGCACCGGTCTGGGCGCCATCCTGTTCCGGCCGCCGGTGATGGCGGTGCTCGGCACCATCACGCTGCTGTTCCAGGCGCTGCTGCTGGCGCACGGCGGGCTGACCACGCTCGGCGCCAACGTCTTCTCCATGGCGATCGTCGGCCCGTGGGCCGGGTACGGCGCCTACCGGCTGCTGCGCCGCTTCGACGTACCGCTGATGGCCGCCGTCTTCGGCGGCGCGTTCGTCGCCGACCTGTCCACGTACTGCGTCACCAGCGTCCAGCTCGCGCTGGCCTTCCCCGACCCGAGCAGCGGGTTCCTCGGCGCGCTCGGCAAGTTCGGCTCCATCTTCGCCGTCACGCAGATCCCGCTGGCGGTGAGCGAGGGCCTGCTGACGGTGCTGGTGATGCGGCTGCTGGTGCAGTCCAGCAAGGGCGAGCTGACCCGGCTCGGGGTGCTCGTCACCGGGGCGCGGGGGCGGCGGGCGGCGTCGGAGGCGGAGGCGGTGACCCGATGAGCCGGAACGCGAAGATCAACCTCGTACTCCTCGCGCTGGTCGCCGCGCTCGCCGTGCTGCCGCTGGCGCTCGGCCTCGGCGACCACAAGGACGAGCCGTTCACCGGCTCCGACGGGCAGGCGGAGACGGCGATCACCGAGCAGCACCCGGACTACGAGCCCTGGTTCTCACCGCTGTACGAACCGCCGTCCGGGGAGATCGAGTCCGGTCTGTTCTCCCTCCAGGCGGCGCTCGGCGCGGGCTTCCTCGCCTACTACTTCGGGCTGCGAAGGGGCAGGCGCCAGGGCGAGGAACGGGCGCGGGCCGCCCAGACCGCCGGACAGACCGCCGGGCAGCCCACCGATCCCGCCACCGGACAGGACTGAGCGCCGGTGCTGCCGATCGACGCGGCGGCGCACAGCAGCCGCTGGCGCCGCCGCCACCCCGTGGACAAGGCCGTGCTGGGACTCGGTCTGACCGTGCTCGCGATCTCCCTGCCGCCCTGGCCGGGCGCCGCCCTGGTACTGCTGACCGCGCTGACGCTGCTGCTCGGCCCGGCCGGGGTGCCGGGCCGCAGGCTGTGGCGGGCCTACAAGGTGCCGCTGGGCTTCTGCGTGACCGGCGCCGCCACCCTGCTCGTCCAGGTCGGCGGCCCGGACGGCTTCGTGTCCCTCGCCGCCGACGGCCCGGCCCGCGCCGGGGAGTTGCTGCTGCGGACGTCGGCCGCGTCCCTGGGCGTGCTGCTGTTCGCGTTCACCACGCCGATGTCGGACCTGCTGCCGCGCCTGGTGCGCGCCGGGGTGCCCGCGCCCGTCGTCGACGTCGCGCTGGTGACGTACCGGATGAGCTTCCTGCTGCTGGACTCGGTGCGGCGGATCCGCGCCGCGCAGGCCGCCCGGCTCGGCCACACCACCCGCGCGGCGACCTGGCGGTCCCTGGCCGGGCTCGGCGCGACCGCGTTCGTGCGGGCCTTCGACCGGGCGCAGCGCCTCCAGGCCGGACTCGCCGGACGCGGCTACGACGGCTCCCTGCGGGTGCTGCTGCCGGAGGCCCGCGTCTCCGCGCGGTTCACCGGCGCGAGCCTCGCCCTGCTCGCGGCGGTCGCCGCCCTCACCCTCGTACTCGAAAGGCCGCTGACATGAGCGAGCCCGCCCTGGTCGCCCTGCGGGGCGCGTCCTTCGCCTACGAGGACGGGCCCACCGTCCTCAGCGGCCTCGACTTCGCCATCCACGAGGGGCGCGCGCTCGCCCTCCTGGGCCGCAACGGCAGCGGCAAGACCACCCTGATGCGGCTGCTGAGCGGTGGACTGCGCCCCCGCGAGGGCCGGTTGACCCTGGAGGGGCGGCCGGTCGGCTACGACCGCAAGGGGCTCACCCGGCTGCGGACGACCGTGCAGCTCGTGGTGCAGGACCCGGACGACCAGTTGTTCGCGGCGTCCGTCTCCCAGGACGTGTCCTTCGGGCCGCTCAACCTGGGGCTGCCCGACGCCGAGGTGCGCGCCCGGGTCGACGAGGCGCTCGCCGCGCTGGACATCACCGCGCTGGCCGACCGGCCCACCCATCTGCTCTCCTACGGCCAGCGCAAGCGGACCGCGATCGCGGGCGCGGTCGCGATGCGGCCCAGGGTGCTCATCCTGGACGAGCCCACCGCGGGCCTCGACCCGGACGGCCAGGAACGGCTGCTGGCCACGCTCGCCGGGCTGCGGGCCACGGGGACGACGGTGGTGATGGCCACCCATGACGTGGACCTGGCGTTGCGCTGGGCCGACGACGCGGCCCTGCTGACCCCGTCCGGCGCCCACACCGGCCCGACAGCGGAGATGCTGGCCCGCACCGACCTGCTCGGACAGGCCGGGCTGCGGCTGCCGTGGGGCGTCCCGGCGGCCCGGCTGCTGCGCGCGAACGGCCTGCTGGCGGAGGACGCCGCCGGGCCGCGCACGGCGGAGGACCTGGCGGCGTTCGCGGGGGCGGTGGCACCGCCGCACGGGTGAGGGACGGCGGCCCGGCCCAGCGGGGGCCGGGGCTCAGAGGCGGGGCGGGCTCAGCCCCACTTCTGACGGTCCGTGCGGTCGCAGGGCAGGGCGCGCAGCCCGGCGGCGGCGTCGGCGAGGCAGTGGTGGGTGACGGCGTTGCGGATCTCGACGGAGTGGTCCCGCAGCGAGGTCACGACCCACCGCTGGGCGGGGTCCTCGCCGCAGTCGGCGGGGCGCGGCCCGTGGTCGCCGTGGTCGAGGCAGGCGCCGGTGGCGTGGTTGCGGAGCCGGACGGTGCCGTCGTCCGCGGTGGCCGCCGTCCACCGCTGGTAGTTGAGGGCGTTGCAGGGGTAGGTGCGCAGACCGTTGTCCAGGCTGTCGTCCAGACAGGCGCCGGTGGCGCGGTTGACGAACATCCGGCCCGCGTCGGGCGACGACTGCCCGCCGCCGCGGGCGGGGTCGGCGGCCGGGGCGGCGTCGCGGGCGGCGGGCAGCAGCAGCGCGGTGAGCGCGCCGCCCAGCAGCGCACCGGCGACGGCTCCGGCGGCGGCGTACCGCCAGCGGTGGCGCGGGCGGAGGCCGGGACCGTGGGCGGAACCGGGGTCGGGGCCGGGACCGGAGCCGGACCCGGGGTCGGCGGTGGGTGCGGGCGGGGGCGCGGCGGCCTGGCTGCGGTTGGCCGCCTCCCACAGGGCCCGGTACTCCGCGGGGTCCGCCTTCAGGGCGACGCAGAGGTCGCGGACCGTGGACCAGGGCGGCACCGTGCTGCCGCGGAAGTAGCGCGACAGGGACGAGTCGCTGATGCGCACCTCGTCCTCCAGCGCGCGCAGGGTGCGGCCCGAACGCTGCTGGAGCGCGCGCAGGGCGCCGCCCAGGGCGCGTGCCGGGTCGCCGTCCGGGGAGACCTTGCCGACGGGCATTCCGAGTCCTCCGCGCCGGGCCGCCCGGGTGTCCCCGGTGGCCGTCCGATGTCCCGGGACGTTCGCGTCCCCGCAGGTCAGCACCTTAGAGATCCCGACATCAGGGAAGCAAACGGGACAAGCTTGCGAAGGGTGACGGGCCCTCACAGACTCGGGTCACCGCGCTCCCCGGAACCGTCCGGGCACCGCGTTCCCCAGACGCCGTCACGCCGTCGCGCCGTCGCGCCGTGCGCACCGCGTCCGCCGACCGAACAGGAGCACACCATGCACCGCGCTTCCGCACGCCGACGCCCGCTTCCCGCCGTCGTCGCCCTCTGCGCGTCCGCCCTGCTGCTCGCCGCGGGCACCACTCCCACCCTGGCCGCCGAACCGGAGCCGTCCGGGTTCCAGGCCGTCCAGGTCGACAAGGCGGACGGGACGCCGACCGGCGGCGTCATCCCGTGCGACTGGGGCGTCAAGGCCCACTGGACGGAGGGGAACCCGGCCGACCTGACGTACGCGGCCAGCTTCTGGTGCCCGCCGGTGCCGGACGGCCCGGAGCTGGCGGGCTTCGTGGAGGCGTCGCTGTGGGGGGCGGACGGCGAGGTGATGCAGATCGCCCCGAGGGCGGACGTCGTGCCGTACGACCCGTCGGAGACGGTCAGCGAGTCGACCGTGACGGTGCACCGGCCGAGCACCCAGCTCGTCCGGCACACGTCCTGGGTGCAGATGCTGTCGGTGGACCCGACCAAGGTCTGGGTCTGGGCGGCGCTGCCCGAGGGGTGCGACGGGACGGGCTCGCCGATCGCGTCCTGCAAGATCGACAGTGATCTGTTCACCGTGGAGTAGCGGGGCACGCGGTCCGCTCAGGCGATCTCCTGCTCGGCCCAGATGATCTTGCCCTGGGGGGT
The DNA here is from genome assembly GCF_042674625.1 of Streptomyces flavalbus. Lineage (NCBI taxonomy): Bacteria > Bacillati > Actinomycetota > Actinomycetes > Kitasatosporales > Streptomycetaceae > Streptomyces > Streptomyces flavalbus. The sequence goes on along the minus strand of NZ_JBHTEB010000001.1, from coordinate 6,376,245 downwards.
GTAGCGGGCGCCCCAGCGGTGGGCCAACTGGGCCACCAGGAACAGGCCGCGTCCGCCCTCGTCGGTGCTGCGGGCGTGCCGCAGCCGGGGGGCGGTGCTGCTGGCGTCGGAGACCTCGCAGGTCAGCCGGGCGTCGCGGAGCAGCCGTAGCCGGATGGGGGGTTCGGCGTAGCGGACGGCGTTGGTGACCAGCTCGCTCACGATGAGTTCCGTGGTCAGGGCCAGCTCCCAGAAGCCCCACTCCTCCACCTGGCGGGTGGCGCGGGCCCGGACGTCCGCGACGGCGGCCGGGTCGGCGGGCACGTCCCAGGAGACGACGTGGTCGGGGCCGAGGGCGCGGGTGCGGGTGAGCAGCAGGGCGATGTCGTCGGCCTGCGGCACGGGGACCAGCCGCCGTACGACCGAGGTGCACAGGGCGCGCAGGTCGGGCTCGGGCTGGGCGAGGATCTCACCGAGGCGGTCCATGCCGCGTGCCACGTCGTGGTCGGCGCCCTCGATCAGGCCGTCCGTGTAGAGGCCGAGCAGGCTGTTCTCGGGCAGTTCGATCTCCATCGCCTCGAAGGCCATGCCGCCCAGACCGAGCGGGGGTCCGGCCGGGGGTTCGGGGAAGGAGACCGCGCCGTCGGGGGTGACGACGACGGGCGGCGGGTGTCCGGCGCGGGCCATCGTGCAGCGCCGGGTGACCGGGTCGTAGACGGCGTACAGGCAGGTCGCGCCCACGAGGGGGGTGCCGATGTCGTCGCGGGGCTCCTCCTCGCCGAGGCGCAGGACGAGGTCGTCGAGGTGGGCCAGCAGGTCGTCCGGCGGCATCTCCATGTCCGCGAGGGTCTGGACGGCGGTGCGCAGCCGCCCCATGGTCGCCGCGGCGGCGAGCCCGTGTCCGACGACGTCCCCGACGACCAGGCCGACCCGGCCGCCGGACAGCGGGATGACGTCGAACCAGTCGCCGCCGACGCCGCCCGGCGCGTCCGCGGGCAGGTAGGACGAGGCGACCTCCAGGGCGGTGCCGCCGGTCAGGGCGTGCGGGAGGAGGCTGCGCTGGAGGGTGACGGCGGCGGTGTGCTCGCGGGTGTAGCGGCGGGCGTTGTCGACGCAGAGCGCCGCCCGCGCCACCAGCTCGCGGGCGAGCAGCACGTCGTCGGGCTGGAAGGGGACGGGGTTGAGGGAGCGCATGAAGGTGGTGAGGCCGAGTGCGGTGTTGCGGGCCCGCATCGGCACGGAGATCAGCGAGTGGATGCCGTACTCGCGGATGTTCGCGAGGCGTTCGGGCTCCTGGGCGAGCCACAGCTCGTCGGCGGGGTCGAGGACGGGGATGTGGATCGCCTCGCCGCTGATCAACAGGTGCAGGTCGTGCGGCGGGGGCAGGAAGTCCACGCGTTCCCCGACGCCCGCGACGGCCTCCGGGGCGCCCTCGCGCACCGACTTCAGCGCGGCGCGCCGCATCACCGGCCGGACGTGCGCGGGGCCCGCGTCGGTGAGCCAGGTGCCGTGGCCGCCGGTGTCGAGGACGGTCTCCAGCAGGTCGACGATGACGAGGTCAGCGAACCGGGGCACGGCGAAGTCGGCCAGTTCCTGGGCGGTGCGCAGCACGTCGAGGGTCCGGCCGATGCTGGTCCCGGCCTCGTTGACGAGGGCCAGCAACTGGCGGGCGTTCCACCGCTCGGTGACGTCCAGGACCATGTAGCAGACGCCGGTGACGTCGTCGGCGGCGTCCACCAGGGGGAAGAAGGACGTGGAGTAGGCGTGCCGCCGGTGCGGGTCGGCCCAGCTCCAGCCGACGTACTCGTAGTCGGTGACCGGGATGCCGGTCACCAGGACCTTGCGCATCAGGCCCTCGATGGTCTCCGCCTGGAGGCCGGGCAGGAGTTCGCTGAGGCGGCGGCCGAGGCGCTGCTCGCGCGGGATGCCGCCGAACTTCTCCAGGGTGTCGTTGAGCCAGACGTACCGCAGGTCAAGGTCCATCACCGCCATGCCGACCGGTGAGCGGGTGAGGAACCCGTCCAGCACGGACTGGCCGACGGCCCAGCGCTGGCGCGGCTGCCGGGCGGAGAGCAGGAAGGACTCGGTGCCGCCGATCCGGAAGGCGGCGGAGACCCGCAGGTCGGCGTCGACGCGGTGGCCGTCGCCGTGCAGCAGCGGGACCTGGCCGCTCCAGCCCATCCCGGCCCGGCACCGCTCGGCGATCCACGCCACCCGCGCCGGGTCGCCCGGCCCGGCCAGCAGCCGTGCGGCCGACCGTCCGACGACCTCCCCCGCGGCCCGTCCCAGCAGCTCCTCGGCCGCCCGCGTCCAGCCCGTCACCACACCGGCGCCCGTCACGACGGCCACCGCGTCGGTGGACGCGTCGAACCGCCCGGGGTCGGCGGGTTCCGGGTCCACGGGGTTCATGGCTGGGTCCCCTCTCGCACAGCACCATGTTCCTGCTACTACGCCCGATCCGCATGGCTCGCGCGGTTCGAGCCCTTGGTGCGGCTTGCGGTGGCTTGCGGGGCGAAGACGGAGGGGCGGGAGGAGCATGGAAGGGGCGGTGGTCGGAACCCGGGGGGCGTGGGACGCCGACCGGTGGAGGAGGTGCTGCCATGACAGCGGGATCCTTCCGGCCCGCGGACGGCGAGGACGGCGGGTTCGGCGCGGAGCCGCCCCGGCCGACCGGTCTGCTGGACGTGCTGAGCGTGGCCGCGGTGGTCCTCGACTCCGACGGCCGGATCGTGTTCTGGACCCCGCAGGCCGGGGAGCTGTTCGGGTACCGCGCGGACGAGGCGCTGGGCAAGTACGCGGCGCGGCTGTTCATCCACCCCGAGCACCTCCAGGCGGTGATGAGCCTGTTCGCGGAGGTGCTGGAGACCGGCCGGAGCTGGGCCGGGGCGTTCCCGGTCCGGCACAAGGACGGCTCCACCCGGCTCACGGAGTTCCGCAACATGCGGCTGACGGACGACGTCGGTGACGTCTACGCCCTCGGCATCGCCGCCGACCACGCCCTGCTGGAACGCGTCGAGACCGACCTCGCGCTGTGCGAGCGGCTGATCAACCAGTCCCCCATCGGGCTCGCCCTGATGGACCCCGAGCTGCGCTACCGCCTGGTCAACCCGGCGCTGGAGCGGATCGACGGCATCCCCGCCGAGGACCACATCGGCCGCCACCTGCGGGAGACCCCGGCGCTGCCCGACGTGGACACGGTGGAGTCGGCGCTGCGCCAGGTGCTCACCACCGGGACGCCGCTGCTCGACCAGTACCACGTGGGCCGCCCGCCCGCCGACCCCGACCAGGAGCACGCCTGGTCACTGTCGTTCTACCGGCTTGAGGACCCCGGCGGCCGGGTGCTGGGCGCGGCCACCTCGGTCGTCGACGTCACCGAGCGGCACCGCGCCGCGGGCGAGGCCGACCGGGCCCGGCGCCGCCTGGCGCTGATCGCCGACGCCTCCGCGAAGGTCGGCACCAGCCTGGAGGTCGACCAGACCGCCCGTGAGCTGGCCGACATCGCCACCGCCGAACTCGCGGACGTGGCCGCCGTGGACATCCTGGACGCCGCGCTGGCCTGCCGCCGGGCCCGCAAACCGGACAACGGCCCGGAGTTGTTCCGGGCGCTGGCCCTGAAGGCGGCGCACCCCACGGTCGCGCTGAACGCGGCCGACGCGCCGGGCGACCTGGCCGCGTACGACGGGGACCGCCTGGTCACGCTGTGCGTGCACACCGCGCGCCCGGTGCTGGTGGCGCGCGTCGGCCGCCACGACCTGCCGCGGATCGCGCGGGACGCCGAGGCGAGCGCGCTGCTGGCCCGCGCGGGCGTGCACTCCTACCTGGCGGTGCCGCTGATCGCGCACGGCGAGGTGCTCGGCGTCCTGGACCTCAAACGCACCCGCAACCCGGTCCCGTTCGACCAGGACGACGTGCTGCTCGCCTGTGAGCTGGCCGGGCGGGCGGCGGTGGCCATCGACAACGCCCGCTGGTTCCAGAGCGTGCGCAACACCTCGCTCACCCTCCAGCGCAGCCTGCTGCCCGACCACCCGCCGCACCACCCGGGCCTGGAGCTGGCCTCCCGCTACCAGCCCGCCCAGGCCACCAGCGAGGTCGGCGGCGACTGGTACGACGTGATCCCGCTGGCCGACGACAAGACCGTCCTTGTCGTCGGGGACGTGATGGGCAACGGCATCGACGCCGCCGCCACCATGGGCCGCCTGCGGACCGCGACCTGTGCCTACGCCGACCTGGACCTGGAGCCCGGGGAGGTGCTCCAGCACCTCGACAAGATCACCTGCGATCTGGAGCACTACATCGTCACCTGCGTCTACGCCGTCTACGACCCCGCCACCGGCGCCTGCCGGATCGCCAACGCCGGTCACATGCCGCCCGCGCTGGTCCGCCGCGGCGAAGCGCCCGCGCTGCTCGACCTGCCCGCCGGGGCCCCGCTCGGCGTCGGCGGCGTCGCCTTCGGGACCACCACCGTCGACCTCGGCCCCGGCGACCTGCTGGTCCTCTACACCGACGGCCTGGTGGAGACCCGGCACCACCCCATCGACGACCGCCTCGACGTCCTCCTCGGCTTCCTCACCGAACCCCACGGCTCCCTGGAGGAGACCTGCGACCTGCTCCTGCACGGCCTGCGCCACCCCGACGACCACGACGACGTGGCCCTACTCGTCGCCCGCGCCCAGGGACCCCCGTAGCCTCACGGGGTCCGGGCGTCCGCGTGCCCGCCCGCGCCCAGCCTGCCGGTCGGCAGGAACGGCTCGCGCGCCGACAGCCGCGGCAGCTCCCGCCGGGACACCCGCAGCACCACCGGCGGCAGCGCGGCCCGCGCCGCCTGGCCGAGGCGTAGCCAGCCGGGGACGTACACGGCGGTGCGGCGGCGCTCCACGGTACGGACGAGCCGGTCGGCCACGTCGTCCGCGGAGTGCAGCCGCCGGGCCGGTCCCATGTGCCGCCGCAGCTCCCGCAGTACGGGGTGGCGGTCGGCGTCGCGCACCATGTCGGTGTCGGTCCAGCCCAGGTAGGCGATGCCGACGGCGACGCCCTGCGGGGCGACCTCGGCGCGCAGGGCGTGCGCGAACGCCTCCACGCCCGACTTGGAGGCGCAGTAGGCGCTCATCAGCGGCGCGGCGCCGAACGCGGCCATCGAGGCGACCTGGAGGAGGTAGCCCTTGGTGTGCTCCAGGTCGGCCAGGAAGGCGCGGGCGGTGAACGCGCTGCCGGTGAGGTTGACGTCGATCACCCGGCGCCACAGGTCCAGGTCGGCGAGGGCGAACGGGCCGCCCTCCGCGATGCCCGCGTTGGCGACGACGACCGACGGCGTGCCCAGCTCGGCGCGCACCCGGCGCGCGGCGCGGTGCAGCGCCGGGGCGTCGGTGATGTCGAGTTCCACCGTGATGGCCGGGGTGGGCAGGGTCGCGGCCACGGCGTCCAACTGCCGACGCTCGTGGCCGAGCAGGGCGACCCGGGCGCCGCGGTGGGCGGCGGCACGGGCGACGGCGGCGCCGACCCCGCGCGCCGCGCCGGTCACGACGACCGTACGGCCCCGCAGCGCACTGGTGGTCACGGTCTCGGGAACTGCCACGGCGGCACCTCTTCCCCGGCTCTCGCCGGTTCGCTCCGGTCGCTACAGACCCTTCCCGTTCCACGGCGTGCCCGGATGCGGTACGCCCGGACGGCCCCGTCCCTCAGTCGTCGGCCGGGGGCAGCACCGCGACGGAGCCCTGCGCCACCGCGCACAGGGTCTCGGTGCCGTCGGCGGCCACGGAGGTCAGGTCGCAGCGGCTGACCACCCGGGTGCGGCCCGCGCGGACGACGCGGCCGTGGGCGCGCAGCAGGACGCCGTCGGCGGGCCTGAGGAAGTCGACGGAGTACCCGGCGGTGATCAGCCGGTCCCGGCGACCGTGCCCGCGGCGAAGGTGAGGGTGTTGTCGGCGGCGTAGCCGAGGACGCCGCCGTGCAGGAAGCCGTTCTGCTGGCGCAGCGCGTCCCGGACGTCCAGCTCCAGCACCGCCTCACCGTCGCCGAAGGCGACGAGCCGGGCGCCGAGCAGTTCGCTGAACGGCTGGGCGGCCAGCACCTTCTGGGCGGACGCCAGGTCGTCGAGGGCGTGCACAGTCATCGCTTCTCACTTCCCGCGGAGAGTCAGGACCATGGTCACTTCAGAGGTGACTTCACTGGTGAACTGAGCTTCGTGAGGGACCTTCCCGCGCGAACCCGGCGTCTGTCAACATCGACCCATGTCCGACGACCAGCGTCTGTACTTCCTGCTCCAGCGGGCGGCGCACCAGTTGCGCACCGGTGTGGACCGGCGCTGCCTGGCCGCCGCCGGGGTCACCACCGCCCAGCTCGGCGCGCTGTTCGCCGTACGCGACGAGCCCGGGATCACCCAGCAGGGGCTGGCCCGGGTGCTGGGGCTGCGGGAGTCGGCGGTGACGGGGCTGGTCGGGCGGCTCACCCGGGCCGGGCTGGTGGCCCGGCGCCCGCACCCGAGCGAGCACCGGGCCGTCGTCCTGGAGCTGACCGACGAGGGGGCCGCCGCGCTGACCGCCGTACAGCCGGAGATCGACCGCTTCAACGGGGAGCTGCGGGAACTGCTCGGCGACGGCGGCTTCGAGCGGACCGCCGCGGCGCTGCACCGGCTGGCGTACTGGGAGCCGTGACGGGGGTTGCGGACGGCGCGGGTGGGGCACCCGGTCGGCACTGTGAGTACGCGTGAGACCCGGGTCCTGGTGGTCGGGTGGTTCAGCTTCCGCGACGGGGAGGCCACCGCCGGGGACGTGCTGGCGCTGCGCCGGGTGGAGGACGTGCTGCGCGGGGCGCGCACCAGGTACGACGTCGTGTGGAGCCCCGGCTTCCGGGCGGGGGCGCTGCACCTGGACGAGGTGCGCCCCGAGGACTACTCCCATCTGGTGTTCGTGTGCGGGCCGCTGCACGGGCCGCAGGTCGAGGCGTTGCACCGGCGGTTCGCGCACTGTGTGCGGATCGCGGTCGGCACGTCCGTCGTCGACCCGGGCAGCCCGGCGGTGGCCGGGTTCCACCGGGTGCTGGCGCGGGACGCCCCCGCCGTCCCGCCCGTGGAGGACCTGTCGGCCCGCGCGCCCGCCGTGCCGGTACGGCCCGTCGTCGGGGTGGTCCTCACCCACGGCCAGCACGAGTACGGCCCCCAGCGGCGGCACGACGAGGTGGCCCGCACGGTGACGCGCTGGCTCGGGGAGCGGGACTGCGCGCGCCTGGAGCTGGACACCCGGCTCGACACCCACGACTGGCGCCTGAGCGCGACCCCGGGCCAACTGCTGTCCGTGCTGGCCCGCCTCGACCTGGTCGTCACCGACCGGCTGCACGGGCTGGTGCTGGCGCTGCGCGCCGGGACCCCGGCGCTGGTCGTCGACCCGGTCGCGGGCGGCGCCAAGGTGTCGGCCCAGGCCCGCGCCTGCGGCTGGCCCGCGCTGATCGCCGCCGAACGGCTGGACGCCCGCCTGCTGGAGCGCTGGTGGCAGTGGTGCCTGACCTCCGGCCGGGTGGCCGCCCGCCAGGTGCGCGCCGAGTTCCTGGAAGGGGCGCTGCCGGACAGCGCGGACGGGCTGCTGGCCGCGCTGGAGGAACCGCTGGCGGCGGGGCGTTCGCGCGCCTGAGGGCACGCGACGTGGCTCCGCTGGCCGGGCCGTGCGTATCTCAGCCTCCGCGGGCCGGTCCCGTGCGTTCAGCCGACGTAGCGGCGGGCCGTGGAGACGCGCTGGGCGTGTTCGAGGGTGCGCAGTCGGGACTCGACGTCGGCGGGGAGGACCCGGCGTTCGCGGAGCACCCACGGCAGTGCGGCGGCGGCCTCGGCGAAGCCGCGCAGGGACGTGGTGTCGCGGGGGACCGTGCGGGCCAGGTGCCAGGTGCGGCGCAGCGCGGGCCCGGCCGGGCGGCGCAGCCAGGTGAACCACAGGGTGTTGCGGATGCCGTGCGCCCGCCGCACCGTGGAGTCCCGCAGCGCCGACGGCTGGTGGTGGGCGGTCAGGTGGTCGGCGTACGTCAGCCACCAGCCGTTCGCCGCGAGGTCGGCGGCGAGCAGCTCCTCCTCGCCGCCCAGCCACAGCCGGGGGTGGAAGCCGCCCGCGGTGCGGAAGGCGTCGGCGCGCAGCACGGTCGCGGCGGCGAGGAAGGACCCGAGCGCCGGGCCGGGCAGCCAGGACGGGCCGGGCACGGGCGAGTCGCGCAGTTCCGCCACGATCGGGTCGTCGGTGCCGTCCGGTTCGACGACGATCCGGGCGGTGACCGTGGCGAGCGCCGGGTACCGGTCGAGCAGGTCGGCGGCGCCGGACAGCGCGCCGGGCGACCACCAGGAGTCGTCGTCGCAGAACGCCACGTAGGGCGTGCGGACCTGGCGGACGGCGGCGTTGCGGCCGACCGCGCCGAGGTTGCTGGCGGCGCGCAGCAGCCGCACCCGCGGGTGGTGGCGGCGTACGGCGTCCGCGGTGCCGTCGGTGGAGGCGTTGTCGGTGACGAACACCTCGGGTCGCTCGGGGAGTTCCGCGAGCCGGTCGAGGGTGCGCAGGAGTTCGGCGCGCCGGTTGTGGGTGATGATGACGACGCTGGTGCGCGGGTCGGTCATGGGCTCGTCTCCTCCGGCGGCGTCATGGGCTCGTCTCCTCCAGCAGCCGGGCCGCGCGCTCCAGGTGCGGGGGCAGCGGGCTGCGGGCGTGCAGGGCGGCGGGCAGCCGGGTGACCGTCTCCCGCAGGGCGCGCCGGGCGGGGGCCTGGCGGCGGGCCTCGGCGGCGAGTCGGCAGGTGCGGGCGACGGCGTGCGGCACGGGGCGGCGCAGCCAGGCGGTGAGGACCTCGTTGCGGCGGACCATCGCCGGGCGCTCCGGGCGGGGCTCGGTCGCCGGGTGGTGGTGGGCGGTGACGTCCGGGCAGTGGACGACGCCCCAGCCGCGGGCGGCGAGGTCGTAGGCGAGGCAGGTCTCCTCGCCGCCGATGAACAGCAGGTGGTGGTAGCCGCCCGCGTCGAGGTAGGCGGCCCGGCGGACGACGGCGGCGCAGCCGAGGAAGCCGAGCACCTGGGTGCCGGGCAGGTCGGACGCCGGTCCGAGCGGCGACCCCGCCAGGACGTCGTTGAGCGGGTCCGGCGTCTGTTCGGGGCCGACGAGGGTGCGGGCGGAGAGCAGCCCGAGCCTCGGGTGGGCGTCGAAGTGCTCGGCGGCGCGGGCGAGGGAGCCGGGCGCCCACCAGGAGTCGTCGTCGCTGAACGCCACGTACGGCGTGTCCAGCGCGCGGACGGCGTGGGTGCGGGCCAGGGCGCCCCGGTTGGACGGCAGGGCGACCACCTTGACCTGCGGGAACTCCCGGGCGATCCGGGCACGGGTGCCGTCGGTGGAGGCGTTGTCGGCGACGACGACGGGCGGGCGTTCGGGGAGGGCGAGGAGGTGGCGGAGGGTGACGGCGAGTCGGTCGGAGCGGTTGCGGGTGGCGATGGCCACGCCGACGCGTGCGGTGCTCATGACGGTGGCCGGTCCAAGGGGTCGGGGGCGGGGGCCGGTGCGGGCGAGCGCGAGGGGGACGCCGTCCGCGCGGTACCGGGCCGGTCGCTTCAGGGCGCCGGTTGCCGGTCCGGAGGTCGCGGCCCGTGGGCCGGGGCCGTGGTCGGCTGTCCGGCGCGGGCGAGGGCGTCCAGGACCTCGCCCGGCGCGATGCGCAGCAGCGCCGGGTCGGGGTGGTCGGCGTGCGGGTCGCCGTCCGGGCCCGGGTGCCACAGGGCCTGGTGGCGGGGGTGCGGGGGCGGGCCCCAGCGGCTCGGGGGTACGGGGCCGAAGAGGGTCACCGAGGGGGTGCCGTGGGCGACCGCGAGGTGGGCGATGCCGGTGTCGCCGCTGATCACGGCGTGCGCGTCGGCGACCAGCGCGGACAGCCGGGGCAGGCCGAGCGTGCCGCCGAACAGGTCGGCGCCGGTCAGCCCGGCCCGCTGGCCGAGCCGGGCCACGAGGCCGACCTCGCCCGCGCCGCCGGTGACCACGACCCGGTGCCCCCGCTCGCGCAGGGCACGGGCGACGGTGGCGTACCGGGCGACGGGCCACTGCCGGGACGGGGCCCCGGCGCCGGGGTGCAGGACGACGGCGCCGGGCGCCGGTGAGGGTCCGGGCGGGCGCGGCAGCCGCAGGTCGGCCGGGTCGGCGGGGATGCCGTAGGCGGTCAGCAGCCTGCACCAGCGGTCACGTTCGTGTTCCTCGGCGTACCAGGGCGGGCCGTCGATCTCCGGGGTGTCCGGGTGGGCGAAGGCGAACAGGCGGCGTGGGCCAAGGCCCTGGAGCAGGCGGTGGCTGGGCGGCCCGTTGCCGTGCAGGTCCACGGCGACGTCGGGCGGCGGCCCGGTCCACGCCAGCGTCCGGGGCACGGCACGGCCCGGCGCGGCGGCGGGCAGCAGCCGGTCGACGGCGCCGGACGCCTGGACGACGGGCGCCAGCCCGGCGGGCGCGGCGAGCACCACCTCGTGGTCGGGGAACCCGCGCCGCAGCGCCCGCAGCGCGGGCACCCCGGCGAGCAGGTCACCGAGCCCCAGGGCGCGCAGGACGAGGAGCCGGGGCCTCACGGGGCGCCCCCGGCCCGCGTCCCCTCCAGCGCCCGCGCCAGCAGCGCCGACGACGAGCGGCCGTCCAGGTACGGCAGCAGGACGGCCTGCCCGCCCCACTCCTCAAGCAGCGCGGCCTCGGGCAGGTCGGCGCCCGCGTAGTCGCCGCCCTTGACCCAGACGTCGGGCCGCAGGTCGGCCAGCAGGCGTTCGGGGGTGTCCTCGTCGAAGACGGCGACGGAGTCGACGCAGGCGAGCGCCCGCAGCACGCGCACCCGGTCCGCGAGCGGGTTGACGGGACGCCCGTCGCCCTTGCGGCGGCGCACCGAGGCGTCGGAGTTGACGCACACGATGAGGCAGTCCCCGATGCGGCGGGCGGCCTGGAGCAGGCCGACGTGCCCGGCGTGCAGCAGGTCGAAGCAGCCGCCCGCGGCGACGACCGTGCCGCCGGTGGCGCGCACCCGTGCGGCGAGGGCGTACGGGTCGGCGGCCGGGAGGACGGCACGCTCCCGGCGCAGCGCCGCGCCCGCTCCCCCGGCCCCGACGAACTCGGTGGCCGCCGTCACGGCGCCCGCCACCGCCTCCTCCACCAGCGCCCCGTCGGCGAGCAGCCCGGCGGCGGTCGCGGCGAACCGGTCGCCCGCGCCGCAGGCGTCGCCGTGGTGGGCGACGGGCGCGGGGACGAGCAGGGGGTGCTCGCCGTAGGAGAGCAGGGCGCCGCGCGGGCCGAGGGTGACCGTGACGGCGGCGGCCCGCCAGCGTCGTACGAGCGTGGCGGCGCCGTGCGCGACGGCCCGCAGGCCCTCCCCGGCCTCCGCGAAGGCGCGGGCCTCCTGCTCCGCCGGGGTGACCAGCCGGGTGCCGGGCACGGGCGGGCCGCCGCGCGGGTGCGGGTCCCAGACGAGGGGCGGGTGCGCGGCGAGGGCGTCACGGAGGGCGTCGGCGGCGCCCCGGCCGTAGTCGGAGACGAGGACGGCCGGGGCGTCACGGACCGCGTCGCGGGCGGCGTCGGTGGCCTCCCGGGTCCGGCCGTCGCCGCGGTCGAGCCGGACCACCGGCCGGTCCCCGGCGAGCACCCGGGTCTTCTCGGGCAGCGCGCCGGAAAGCGGCAGCGGCACCACCTCCACGTGGCCGTCGAGGAGTCGGCGCAGTTCCTGGCTGGCCTCGTCGTCCCCGAGGCCGGTGACCAGGGTGACGTCGCGGCCGTCGCGGGCGGCGAGGTAGGCGGTGAGGGCGGCGCCGCCGGGCCGCCGCCGTCGCGCGCAGTCGGCGACGACGGGGACGGGCGCGTCGGGGGCGAGCCGCTCGGCGGTTCCGGTGAGGTCGTGGTCGAGGAGGGCGTCCCCGACCACGACGAGGGGTGCCCGGTCAGTCATCGGCCCTCCCGTCGGCGTTGTCGAGGGCCGCGTCGAACGCCTCGCAGACCATGTGGACGGCGACCAGGTGGAGTTCCTGCACGGTCGCCGTCGACCCGGCGGCCACGCACAGGGCCTCGTCGCTGCCCGCGAGCAGCGGGTTGGGCGCGGGCCCGGTGAGCGCCCACACCTCGCAGCCCGCCGCGCGGCCCGCGTCGGCGGCGGACAGCAGGTTGGCGCTGGCGCCGGACGTGGACAGCAGCACCAGCACGTCGCCGGGGCGGCCGTGGGCGCGGACCTGCCGGGCGAACACCTCGTCCACGCCGTAGTCGTTGGCGATGGCGGTGGTGCTGGAGGTGTCCGCGTGCAGGGCGAGCGCGGAGAACGGCGGGCGGTCGGCGCGGTAGCGGCCGACGAGTTCGGCGGTCAGGTGCTGGGCCTGCGCGGCGCTGCCGCCGTTGCCCGCGGCGAGCAGCCGCCCGCCGCCGCCGAGCACCGTCGCGAGTCGCTCGCCCCACCGCTGGGTGACCGCCACCGAGCGGCGGAACTCCGCGATGGCGTCGCTCAGTTCGTCGCAGTGCGCGACCAGGGGGTTGGCCTCGACGCTCATCACGCCACCTCCGTCGACATCGCGTGCCCGACTGTGACGTGCCGGTACACCTGCTCGGCGCCGTCCGCGACCCGCTGCCAGGTGAAGCGGGCGAGGACGCGTTCGCGGCCCGCGTCGCCGTAGCGGTGGCGCAGTTCGGGGTCGTTGAGGAGTTCCCGGGTGACGGCGGCCAGCGCGCCGGGGTCGCCGTAGGGGACGAGGCGTCCGGTGACGCCGTCGGCGACGGAGTCGCGGTGCCCGCCGACGTCGGTGGCGACGACGGGCACGCCGCACGCCATGGCCTCCAACGGGACGATGCCGAAGGGCTCGTAGACGGGGGTGCACAGCACGAGGTCGGCGCTGCGCATCAGGGCGGGCATCCGCGCCGGGTCGACGGCGCCGAGCAGGCGCACCCGGTCGGTGACGCCGTGCCGTTCCGCGAGCCGCAGCAGCCGCTCCGCCTCGGGTTCGGTGTCGAGGAGTCCGGGCGGCGGGCCGCCCGCGATGAGGAGTTCGGCGCGGGGTATCCGGGTGAGCGCGCGGATGGCCTGGTCGTAGCCCTTGCGGCGGACCAGCCGTCCGCAGGACAGCAGCCGGTAGCGCTCGTGGCGGCCGGGGACGCCCTTGTCGCGTCCGGTGCCGGGCCGGAAGTGCTCCACGTCCACGCCGCACGGCACCACGGACACCTGCCGGGGCGGCACGCCGAGGTCCGCGAGTTCGTACACCTCGTCGGTGCAGGTCGCCAGAACCCGGTGGCAGGTGCGGCCGATGTGCCGCTCCACGCCGATGCGTTCGTACGGGCTGGTGTCCCGGCGGCCCTGGTGGCGCCGCTTGACGGTGCCGAGGGCGTGGTACGTCTGCACGACCGGGATGGCGTGCGGGTGGGCGCCGAGCTGGGCGGCCATGCCGGACATCCAGAAGTGGGCGTGCACCACGTCGGGCCGGTCCCGGTCCCAGGCGCGCGCCAGGTAGGCGCCGAAGCCGGACATGTGCTCGAACAGCGCGTCCTTGGGCAGCGGCGCGGCCGGTCCGGCGGGCACGTGCTCCACGGTCCCGCCGCCGGGCAGCGGCACCCGCACCGGCAGGTCGGCGGAGTCGCGCCGGGTGTAGACGGTCACGTCGTGGCCGCGCCGCGCCAGTTCCTCGGTGAGGCGGGCCACGTACACGTTCTGGCCCCCGGCGTCGGGGCCGCCGAGCGCGGCGAGCGGGCTCGCGTGCTCGGACACCATGGCGATCCTCATCGGGTCACCTCCTTCAGCAGCCGCTCCCAGTCGTCCAGGAAACGGGTCAGCCCGTAGCGGGCGAGTGCCGCCGCGCGGGCGCCGTCCCCGACCACGCGCGCGTGCAGCGGGTCGGCGACGAAGTCCCGTACGGCGTCGGTCAGTACGTCGATGCGGTTGGAGACCACCCCGGCGCCGGGCGGCACCGCCTCGGTGACCTCGGTGGTGGCGAGCGCGACCACCGGCATCCCGAGGAACATGGCCTCCAGCAGGGACAGCCCGAGGGAGGTCCAGCGCACGGGGTGCAGGTAGAGGCGGCGCCGGGCCATCTCGGTGTGCAGGTCGGCCTGCACCAGTTCGTGGGTGCGGCAGGGCTCGGGCAGGGTGGTGAGCCGCTCGGTGCCCATGCCGAACACGTCGAGCGGCGCGGCGCGGGCGAGGTCGGGCAGCAGGTCGGTGCCGGTGGTACGGCCCCTGCGTACGGGTTCGTTGACGACGACGGCGGCCCGCGGCAGCTCCCCGGTCCAGCGGTGCCCGGGGTCGACGACGCCGTGTTCGATCACCTCCGTGGGAAGGGTGCCGTTGTCCCACATCAGCCGGTTGAAGTGGGTGACGTGGACGAGGGTGACGCCGGGGACGTCGGCGGCCGGGTGCCGGGTGTCGGGGACGTTCCCGTGCGGGGCGTTGTGCTCCAGGTAGACCAGCGGCGGGCGGCGGCCGAGCCACTGGTCGACGAGGGCGAGTTCGTGGGGGCGTTGGAGGACGACGACATCGATGTCCGTGTCCCGCAGCCGCTCCGGCGCCACCTCCACCACGCTGTCCGGCCAGTCGAAGGTGCGGGCGCGGCCGAGGCCGTCGGGTCCGCGGTCGGGGGTGACGGGGACCAGGTAGGTGTGCGGGCCCCGCACGAAGGACGTCGTCCAGGAGCCGTGCACGTGCCAGATGAGAATCCTCACTGCTGCATCACCTTCTCCACTGCGACCAGGACGTCCTGGGCGGTCACCGTCTCCAGGCACGGGTGGCCCGGCACGGGACACGTGCGGGCGCGGCTGTCGGCGCACGGCGCGTCCTGGTCGCCGAGCAGCACGTACGGGACGCCGTAGGGCCGCCAGCGTTCGGCGGGTACGACGGGGGCGAACAGGGACACCACGGGGGTGCCGACGGCGGCGGCGAGGTGCGCGGGCCCGGTGTTGCCGGTGACGACGGCGGCGGCGCGGGCGAGCACCCCGGCGAGTTCGGGGGCGCCGGTGCGCCCGCCGAGGTCCAGCCCACCAGGTCCCGCGACCCGCGCGGTCAGCTCCCGCTCCCCCGCGCCGCCGGTCACCACCACCCGGTGCCCGGCCGCCGTCAGCTCGGCGACGGCCTCGGCGCACCGCCCGGCGCTCCAGGCGCGGGCGGGGACGCTCGCGCCGGGGTGGACGACGACGTACGGCCCGGCGCCGGTCAGCGCGGTGGTGTCCGGCGGCGGCAGCACCCGCGGCAGCCCGTCGTCCACGGCCGGGAACCCGGCCGCCGCCGCCAGTTCCAGCGCCGCCTCCACCTCGTGGGCGTGCGGGGCGCGGTGGTGGCGCACGTCGAGCAGGGAGCCGGGGTAGTCCTCGCTGTCCGCGGCGATCCGGGCGACCCCGGCGAGGCGCAGCAGCAGGGCGGTGGGCAGCGGGGACTGGTGGAAGGAGGTCAGGATCAGCGCCGTGTCGGCGTGCAGCCGCCCGGTCAGTTCGGTGATCTCGGCGGGGCGCACCGGCGGCGGCGTGAAGCCGACCCAGGGGGCGTCCCAGACGACGACCTCGTCGACGCCGGGCAGCATCCGGGCCGCGGGCGCGCCGAGCGGACCGCACAGCACCGTCACCGTGTCGGCGCGGGCGGCCACGGCGCGGACGGCGGGCCCGGCGAGGAGGACGTCCCCGAAGCTGTCCAGCCGGACGACGAGGGCCTTCACACCGGCCTCCCGGAGGTCTGCGGGGCGAGCAGCGCCCATACGGCGGCGGCGAGGTCGGGCTCCACGTGGTCGGCGGCGGCCGTCTCCTCCGGCCGGGTCGTCCCGTTCGGTACGAGGATGCCGTGCGCGCCCGCCCGCCGGGCGGCCTCGACGTCGGCGCCGATGTCCCCGACGACGGCGCAGTCGGCGGGGTCGGTGCAGAGCCGTCCCGCGGCCCACAGCACGAGCCCCGGCTCGGGCTTGCGGCAGTGGCAGCCGTCGTCGGGCCCGTGCGGGCACACCGCCCACACGTCGAACGGTCCGAGGAGTTCGTCGACCCGCTCGTTGACCTTGCGCACCTCGCCCTCGGTGAGCAGCCCGCGGGCGACCCCGGACTGGTTGGTGACGACGCCGGTGCGCACGCCCCGCGACCGCAGCAGCGCCAGTGCGGCCTCGGCCCCGGGGACCGGCCGGACGAGCGCCGGGTCGCCGTTGTAGGGGACGTCCTCGACGAGGGTGCCGTCCCGGTCGAACAGCACGGCCCGCACGGTCATCGCGCCACCTCCCGCCAGGGCGGCGCGTCCCGGTACCGCCACCGCCCGGTCAGCCAGTGCCAGCTCGCCAGCGGCGGGATCAGCGCGCTGGTGACGGCCATGGTCGTGACCTCGTGGCGGGTGCGCGGCCCCGGCGCGATCCGCGACCAGGCGAACTCGGCGGTGCCGAGCGCCCACCCGGTCGCGGCGGCCGTGGCGGCCCCGCGGCGCCCGGCCAGCGCCAGCGCCAGGGCCGCGGCGCCCGCCGCGGTGACGGCGAGGTGCCCGCGCAGCCGTCCGCGCGGCGCGACCGCCCGGTGCCACCAGTTCGGCCCGTGCAGCCGCAGCATCAGCGCGTCGTCGGCGTTGCCGCGCTGGGAGCGCAGGGAGACCCAGCGGTCGGCGGGGCGCACCGGGTGCCGGGTGGTGCGGCGGCCCTGCCGGATGCGCCAGCCCGCGTCGAGGAGGCGCAGCGCGAGGTCGGCGTCCTCGCGGAAGGCGTGCGGGAAGCGTTCGTCGAAGCCGTCGACCTGCTTGAGGGCGTCGGTGCGGTAGGCCATGTCGGCGGTGATCCAGCGGGCCTGCGCGAGGGCGGCGGTGTTGCGTTCCCAGTCGGTGGGGCGGCGCGCCCCGGGCAGGGGTACGGCGATGACGCCCTGGACGCCCGCGATGTCGGGGCCCGCCTCGTCGAGGTCCTGGGTGAGCTGCTCGCACCAGTGCGGGCCGACCTGCACGTCGTCGTCGAGGAACGCGGCCCACGGCGAGGCGACGGCGCGGATGCCGGTGTTGCGGGCGGCGGCGGGCCCCCGTCCCCCGCTGCGCAGCACGGTCGTGCGGTCCCGCAGGTCACCGAGGACGCTCAGCGGGTGCTGGAGGTCGGCGCGGTCGGGGTCGGGCCGGTCGTCGACGAGGACGATCTCCCGCGGCTTGGGCCCGGTCGCGGCGGCGAGCGCGGCGAGGCAGTCGGCGAGGGTGTCCCGCACCAGGGTGGGGACCACCACGGCGTAGTCGGTCGTCATGCCCGGCCGCCCCCTTCGTAGGCCCGCGCCCGGCGCACCGCGAACGGCCCGATGGCCAGCAGGTCCACCGGCGCGGAGCCGAAGCACTCCAGGGCGTCGCGCGGGTCGTCGACCATGGGCCGACCGGCGGTGTTGAGGCTGGTGTTGACGACGACGGGCAGCCCGGTGCGCCGTTCGAAGCCGCGCAGCATCCGCGCCACCAGCGGCTCCCGCCGCTCGTCGACGGTCTGGATGCGGGCGGTCCCGTCGACGTGCACCACGGCGGGGATGCGGTCCCGCCACTCCCGTACGACGTCGTGCACGAAGAGCATGTACGGGCTCGGCATCGGCCCCTCGAACAGCTCCGGCGCCCGCTCGGCCAGCACCATGGGCGCCACGGGCCGGAACTCCTCGCGCCCCTTGACGCTGTTCAGCCGCTCCAGGTTCTCCGCGCGCCCCGGGTGGGCGAGCAGCGACCGGTGTCCGAGCGCCCGCGGCCCGAACTCGCTCCGGCCCTGGAACCAGGCGACGACCCCGTCCCGGGCCAGCTCCTCGGCGACCGTCTCGGCGATGTCGTCGGGCCGCTCGTACGGTACGGCGGCGGCGTCCAGCCAGGCCCGCAGCTCCTCGTCGCGCCAGCCGCGCCCCAGGTCGGCGCCCGGCATCGGCTCGGGCCGCCCGCTCAGGTGCAGGGCGCCGCCGAGGGCGGTCCCGGCGTCCCCGGCGGCGGGCTGCACCCACACGTGCCGGTACGGGCCCCGCGCGGCGATCTTCGAGTTGGCGACGCAGTTCAGCGCGACGCCGCCCGCCATGGCGAGGGCGTCGCCGCCCGCCTCGGTGTGCAGCCAGGTCACCAGCTCCAGGAGGGTCTCCTCCAGGACGGCCTGGGTGCTGGCGGCGAGGTCGGCGTGGTCCTGCGACCAGGGCTCGCCCGGGTCGCGGGCGGGCGCCAGCTCGGCCCACTCCACGCCGTGCGCGCGGAAGCCGCCGTCGCCGGTGGCGTGCACGTACTGGCGCAGTTGGTCGAGGAAGCGGGGCTTGCCGTAGGAGGCGAGCGCCATGACCTTGTACTCGTCGCTGCTGCGCAGGAACCCCAGGTGCTCGGTCAGCTCCTCGTAGACCAGGCCGAGGGAGTCCGGCAGCGCCTGCGCGGCCAGCGTGCGCAGGTGGCCGTCCTGGTAGCGCCCGGCGAGGTGGGAGGCGGCCTCGCCCCGGCCGTCCAGGACGAGGACGGCGCTGTCGGGGTGCGGGGAGGCGGGGGCGGCGGAGGCGGCGTGCGCCACGTGGTGCGGCACGAAGACGACCTTCTCCGGGTCGAGTCCCGGCAGCGCCTCGGCGAGGAACTCGGGGGCGCGGCGCGCGTACTCCTGGCGCAGCGGGTCCCACGGGTCGTTCAGGCCCAGGTCGCGGGCGGGCCGGGCGAGCGCCGGGTCGTAGGAGTACGTGACGGCGTCCAGCTCGTCGGCGCGCACTCCGCCGTGCTCCAGACACCAGCGGGCGGACAGCTCGGGCAGTTCCCAGGCGGAGAACGGCACCGGGCGTTTGCCGTGCTTGCGGCGGCTGAAGCGCTCCTCCTCGGCCGCCGCGACGGTCCGGCCGTCGACGACCAGGGCGGCGGCCGGGTCGTGGAACAGGGCGTTGATACCAAGGATGCGCATGGGGGGCTCCGTCCCGTACGGCGTGCGGGGGACTCGGCTCAGGCGAGTGCCTTTTTGGGGCTGTCTCAAACGCTTGAAGACAGCTTCAACCCGTTTGAGCCGAATTACTACGCTCTGTGACCAGTGAGGGGGAGGGAGAGCGGAGGGAGAGCGGAGGTCTGCCAGTCAGGCGGCGACCGACTCCGTGAACCAGCCCACGGTCCGCTCCAGCCCGTCGCGCCAGTCGACGCGTGGCCGCCAGCCCAGCAGCTCCCGGGCCAGCCGGGTGTCGGGGCGGCGGCGCCCGGGGTCGTCGACGGGGCGGTCCACGAACCGGATCGGGGAGCGCGACCCGGTGAGGTCGACGATGTGGCGGGCCAGCTCCAGCATGGTGATCTCGTCATCGCCGCCGATGTTGACCGGTCCGGGCGCGCCGGACGCGGCGAGCGCGAGGATGCCGTCCACGGTGTCGTCGACGTAGCACAGGGAGCGGGTCTGGCTGCCGTCCCCGGCGACGGTCAGCGGGGCGCCGTCCAGCGCCTGGGCGACGAAGGTGGGCACGGCGCGGCCGTCTCCGGTGCGCATCCGGGGCCCGTAGGTGTTGAAGATGCGGACGATCGCGGCGTCCGTGGCGTGCACCCGGCGGTGGGCGGCGACCAGCGCCTCGCCGAACCGCTTGGACTCGTCGTACACGCTGCGCGGCCCGATCGGGTTGACGTTGCCCCAGTAGCCCTCCCGCTGCGGGTGCTCCAGCGGGTCGCCGTACACCTCGGAGGTGGAGGCGAGCAGGAACCGGGCGTCGTCGCGCCGGGCGCGTTCCAGGGCGAGCCGGGTGCCGTTGCTGCCGACGTCGAGGGTCTCCAGGGGCAGCCGCAGGTAGTCGACGGGGGAGGCGGGGCAGGCGAAGTGCAGGATGAGGTCGAAGCGGCCCGGCAGGGCCCGCCAGGCGGCCGGATCGGTGGCGTCGGCGGACACGAACCGGAAACCGCTCTCACGTTCGAGTTCCATGGTGTTCGCCGGTGAGCCGGTGGACAGGTTGTCCAGGCACACGACCTCGTACCCGGCGTCGAGCAGTCGGCCGCACAGGTGCGACCCCAGGAACCCCGCCCCGCCGGTCACGAGCACACGCTGCCACGCCGGGCGGCCGGGTCCCCCCGGCATCACCTGCGCCTTCACATGTCCGTCCACGGGCGGCTCCTCACTCTCAGGCGATCGTTCGTCGCCGCCGCGAGTACCCCGCCGGAGAACTTAGCAGCGGAACAAACCGTTCTGAATACGTATGCACCGAGAAGCGAATCGTGCCCGTCCCGGCCGTCTAGGATCCGGTCGTGGTCACCTTCCTCCTGGAACGCACGGCACCGCTTCCTTCGCCGGAGTCCTGGCGTCGCCTGACCGACTGGCCCCGGCACGGCGCCGTCGTCCCCCTGACCCGCGTCACGGTCGAGACCGCGCCGCCCACCCGCGAGGGCACGGTCCTCGTGGCCCGCTCGGGCGTGGGCCCGCTCGCCTTCGACGACCGCATGGAGGTCGTGGAGTGGCGGCCCCCGACGGACGGTACGGCGGCGGGGCGCTGCCGGTTGGAGAAGCGGGGGCGGGTGGTGCGCGGCTGGGCGGAGATCGAGGTGCGGCCGGGTCCGGGCAGCGGCTCGCGGGTCGTGTGGCGGGAGGAGATCGGCGTACGGTTCCTGCCACGGGTCGCGGACCCACTGCTGCGGGGGGCCTCGCGGGTGGTGTTCGGGCGGGCGGTGGAACGGTTGCTGGGGATGCCGTGACGTGGGGTCAGTAGGACTTGTGGGCGCCGGGGAGGCGGGTGACCAGTCTCCAACCGACGCTCAGGGTATCGGGGTTGACCCTCTGATTGATGCGGGCCAGATCCAGTACGAACCCGGCGCGCTTCCGGGTCGGGTCGTCGGGGTGGTAGAGGGCGGTGGGGAACTCCGGGCTGGCGTAGGCCGTCATGACCTGCCGCGCCGTCAGGGGCCGTGGTCCCCGGGGCTGCACGATCCCGAGGTCGGCCTCACTCAGCGGGGGGAACCCGCCCAGCTCCCGCATCCCCTCCTCGAACGCGCGGTAGGCGCCGCTGTCCGTCTCCCACTCCCCCGGCGACTCCCGCAGGGTCAGCAGCATCGTGGAACCAGCGCCGGTGCCGTCGTCCTCGCCCGTGGCCATCCGGCGGCAGGTGGCCGAGGAGGCGCGGACGAGACGGGTCACCGGATGCCCCTCACCGAGCACCCGCCCCGAGCGTGCCGCCTGCCGGGCCAGCGACTCGGCGGTGCGTTCCGCCTTGCCCGGCTCCTGGGCGGCGACCACCGACTCCACCTGCGCGGTGACCAGGTTGGCGAGGGCGGCGACGGACCGGGGATGGGCGGGCCCGAGCCGGGTCTCCAACCGCTCGACCACCGACCGCAGCGCCCCCACCGCCCGCTCCAGCCGCGCCGCCGACCGGGCGGCCCGCGCCGCTTCCACCTGGACGGCGGCCAGATCGGCCCGCACGACGAGCACCTTGGGGTGGTCGGCGCCGAGCAGGGCGGCCAGTCGCTGCACGGCGACCTCCAGGGCCGTCAGGGCCGACTCCAGCGTGTCCTGGTCGCCACTCAGGACGGCACCCTCGGCGCGGGCGACGGCGAGGTGCGCGACGGCGAGGAACGCCTCGGGGCTGTCGCCGCCCCGCTCCTGGATCATCTTCCGGACGACGTAGGCGAGTCCGGTGTACAGCCGCGCCTCGCCGCGCCGTCCGGTCGCCCTGGCGAGCCGCAGGTTGACGGTGGCGAGCACCCGGTGAATCTCCCGTAGCTCGGCGGGGTTGTCCTCCGACAACAACCGCCGGGCGCTGCGGACATGGCGGCTCGCCCACGCCGGTTCGCCTCGGCCCAGCTCCAGCACGGCGAGGTTGGCCAACGTGGTCAGGAGAAGCCCGTCCTCGGCCTCTCCTGCCTGGACGACGGCGTGCAGGAGTGCCCTCGCGTCCGTCAGCCGCCCCAGTGCCGCCCCGACCGCCGCGAGGGCGTTGGCGGGCCCGGCGACATCGGCGGGCGAGGTGATCAGCGAGCGGGCGAGATACCCACGCAGCTCATCGAACAACCGCCCGGCCTCGCCCCGCAGCCCCAGCTCAAGCAGGCGCCGACACAGCCGCACCCCCGCCATGACCTCGTCCGGCCCCCAGTCGGCCGGGGACTCCTCGGCCCGCACCGCGTCCACGAACGCCACCAGACTGGGCAGGTAAGTGAAGCGCAGCCCGCCCGGGTCCCGCAGTGCCTCCTCCGCGGACGCCACCGCGGCGGAGAACGAGTCGATCACGACGCCTCCTCCCCCTGCGCGGTCCGCACCACCCACTCCATCAGCCGGATCTGCATCGGCGACACGAACGCCGGGTCGACCAGGCCCTCGTCGGCCATGTCCTTGAACTCCCGCAGCACATGGCGGGTCGTGCCGAGGGAGTGGTCCACCGCGACCGGCGGCGGCACTGTCGGCACGCGTTCGGCCTCGGCCTCCTGGGGCAGCGCCCCGAGCATCCCCAGCAGGCTCTGAGCCGACAGCGTCTCGAACAGCCCGACCGCGCTGTCGATCGCGCACGCCGCCAGCGGCTCCTCCGCGCCCTCCCGCAGCCGCACGGCGCGTTCGGGGTCGAGGACGACGCCCACGACCGCCGGTTCGGCCCCCGTCGTGCGCCGTTCGACGGGACCGCCCGCGTAGTCGCCGTACTCCACGGCGGGCCCGGCGCTGGCGAGTTCGACGACGCTCACGGCACGGCCGTCACCGTCGCGCCGGTCGTGGACGACCCCGTCCACGGTGCCGCTCAGGAAGCGCGCGGTGATGTCCGGCCGGAAGGGCGCGTGCCAGGGGTCGCCCTTGACGGCGCGGTCGGCGCCCGGGGTGGCGTAGTCCACCCGCGGATCCGGCAGTACGCCGATCAGCGCGAGCCCGACGTCGTCGGCCACCTCGGCCACCCCGGCGCGCAGCAGCACGCCCTCGGCCGTCCGCACGTCGACCGGGGCCCCGCACCCCAGCCCGCGCAGGCGGGCGGCGGAGGTCAGGACGTAGGACCGGGTCACGAAGAACCCGCCGCCGAGCACCTGGTCGCCCTGGGAGAGGACGACCCAGTAGTCCTCGTGTGTCATGGAGTACCTCTGACCCCGTCCGTCACCAACACCCCCTGCCGCGCCCCGCGTTCACGCCCGGGCACACGCGGACGAGCGTACCGCTCACCCCCGCGCCAGCACCCGCCGCGCGCCCGCGATCACCGCGGTGGCCAGTACCCAGCCGGAGACGGTCAGGAAGACGGCGACGGCCTTGTCGGCGCCGACCGGGTCCCAGGCCGCGCGGTGGCCGAGGCTGGCGACGGGGATCAGCAGGTCCAGGCTGTACAGGACGGGGTCCCAGGCCAGCGCGGGCTTGCCGCCCGCCGCGCGGGGCGGGTGCCGGGCGAACCACACCGAGCCCGCCGCGGCGAGCGACACCAGCCACACCAGCGCCCGGCGCGGCACGTAGCCGTACCCGAACAGCGCGTCCTGGACGGCGCCCCACACCCGCCCGGTCAGACTGTCCCGGCGCCGCAGGTGGCGTTCGCGGGCGTGCCGTACGGTGCGGGCGGCGCGGTCGTCCCCGGCGGCCTCGTACGACCTGGCCAGTTGCTCGAAGGTACCGGCGCCCGCGTGCGGGTCCCGGGTCAGCCAGCCGAGCCGGGCCCGTACGCCGACCGGGCGGGCGCTCTCCAGCCGCTGGTAGGTGAGGCCCTCCAGGTGGAGCGCGCCGGGCGCGGCCCAGGTGTCGTCGGAGTCGACGAGGACGTCGACGGTGGCGTCCTGGAGGACGACCTGCCCGTGCGGGGGCTGGCGCAGGTCGACGCGGAGGCGGGGGACGCGTATCCGGCTGAGCAGCAGCGCGCCCGCCGGGGCGGCGAGGACGCTGTCGTGGAAGGTGACCACGCCGCCGACGTCGGCCGACCGCAGCAGCACCTGCCCGGCGCTGCGGAAGCCCCAGTCGGCGTAGAAGCCGCCGCCGCACACCAGGCCGGTGGCGTCGACGCCGCCGACGTCGGCGGCGTGCAGGTTGACGGCGTAGGTGACGCGGGCGTCGCGCACGTACAGCGCGCCGGACGTGGTCAGCTCGCGGGCGTGCACCGAGCCGCCGACGGAGAGCCGGGGCGCGAGCAGCGACCAGGCGCCGCCGCCGGTGACGGTCGCCTCCTCCAGCAGCAGGTTGCCGCCGATCCGGGCGTCGGCGAGCCGCAGCACCCCGCTGGCGGCGCCCTCCCGCAACCGGCGCGGCGCCCGCGCCCCGGCGGCGCCGACGGGCTCGGTCAGCGGGTGCGGGGTGGGGTCGCCGTCGCCCAACCGCGCCCCGGTCAGGCGCAGTTCGCCGTCCAGGGCGAGCTGGTCGGCGTGCAGGGCGGGCAGCCGGGACCCGGAGAGGTCGACCGCCACCCCCGTGAGCCCCGTCAGCTCCACCGGGGAGTCGAACTCACACCCCGTCAGCGCGAGCGGCACCTCCAACCGGCAGTGCGCGAGGTCGAGTCGGCCGGTGACGCGCAGACCGTCGTGGGCGACGGCCGCGGCACCGGAGTCCGCCGCGTCGGTGATCGCGGCGCGCAGGGCGGCGGCGTCGACCGTGCCGCTGAGCACCCTGGGACGGCGTGGACGGTGACGGCGTACGCGAGCTTGCATGTGGTGATCCCCCTTGTCCGGCACGGTCATTGTGACGCGGGCGCGGGACGGGGAGCCGCGCGCGGGCCCCGCATACTGAACCCATGGACCGCCCCGCCGACCGCGCCCCGCGCGTCTCCGCCGCCGAGACCGTCACAGAGCTGCTCGCCGACTGGACGCGGCAGACGCACCGGGAGCTGAGCGCGGTCACCGAGATCGACGCGGGCGGCAGCGGCGGCGTGCTGGTGTCGGCGTACGTGCGGGAGCTGGACCCCGGGCGGCAGGGCGGCCGGATGATCATCAAGGTGCTCGGCCCGTCGGAGGAGACGGTCGGGGAGCCGGGCCAGCACAAGGCGGCGCTGATCGCGCGCACCGAGGGCAACAAGGACTTCGTCGACCAGCATCTGGTGGGCCTCGGTCCGGAGCCGCACAAGGTGGACGGCACCTGGGTGATGTTCCAGCTCCCCGCCGGTGACGAGGACGCTGTGACGCTGGCGGGCGTGGACCGGCGCAGGCTGCCGCACCTGGCCGCGCGGATCGTCGCCGGGGTGCTGGCGGGCTGGAACCCGGAGGACCCGCAGGTGGTGGAGCGGACGGCGGCGGAGTTCGTCGCGGACATCCTCGACCGGCGTCTCGACCCCGAGGGCCCGCTGCTCGGCTGGGTCAGGGGCCGCCTCCTCGCCCGCCCCGCGGAACCCCCGTGGGTCTCCCTGCCCGGCGGCGACCGCCCGGTGCCCAACCCGCTCAACCTGGGCGCGGGCTCCGACCTGGCCCGGTACCAGCTCGACGTCCCCCAGCGCGGCCGGGCGCACGGGGACCTGCACCCCGGCAACATCATGGTGCCGAGGCAACCGGCCGCCGGGGACGACGACTTCGTCCTGATCGACCTGTCCCGCTTCGCCCCCGACGCGCTGCTGGCCCGCGACCCGGCGCACCTGCTGCTCTGCCTGGTCGCGGGCTACCTGCCGCACCTGGACGACGAGGCCCGCGCCGAGCTGATCCCCGGCCTCCTGCGCGCCCCCTGCGACGGCACGCTGGTCCCCCAGGGACTGGCGGCGCTGGTGGCGACGGTCCACGCGGCCTGGCTCGACTGGGGAGTCCGGCACCGCATCCAGCGGGACTGGCGGCGCCAGTGGTACCTGGCCGTCCAGGGGTGCGCGCTGATGTTCCTCGGCCGCAAGGGCTACTCGGACCGCGACCGCTGGTGGTTCTTCCAGTTGGCGGCGGAGGCGTGCGGGGCGTACCTGGACGAGATGGGGGTACGGCGCCCGCACGACGCCCCACTGGTGGCTTTGGACCCGGCGGTGGAGCCGGTGCCGGTGGCACCCGCCGCTCCCGTGGCCCCGGCCACCGCACCGCCCCCGCCGGACCGGCCAGCGGGCGACCCCGACCCGCTGCTGGGTCTGCTCCAGAAGATCGAGCAGACCTACGAGACCCCCATGCGCCAGTTGACGGCGGCGGACCCGGCGCTGATCCCGCTGGAGTCGGCGATGGCCATCCGGCTGCACGCGCTCACGTTCCGCACCGAGCTACGCGCCGCGTCGGCCGCCAACTACCACGCGCTGGACGTCCGCCCCGTGCGGGACGCGCTGCGCGTGGTGGCCATGGAGGCGCAGGTCACGGAGGCGATGCTGGCGCGCGGGGAGACGTTCCGCAGCGGTCCGGTGCTCCGCGACCTCGTCAGCGCGCTGGACGACCTGCTGGACGCGGTGGCCGCCGCACGCCGCGACCTGCTGACCCCGGCACACCCCTGACCTCCTGCCCCCGGCGCACCCCCGCCCGACCCCGGCGCACCTCTGACCACGGCCGCTACGCCACCGACCCGATCCGCCCCACCGCCCCCGACGGCCCGTCATGGTGGATCGGCGTGTGCGCCCCGGTCAGCGACACCCCGCTGCCGCCCCGCCGCGCGGCGACGATCTCCGCCGCGATGGACAGCGCGGTCTCCTCCGGCGTACGGGCGCCCAGGTCCAGCCCGATCGGTGAGCGCAGCCGCGTCAGCTCCAGATCGGTGACGCCGACCTCGCGTAGCCGGGC
Organism: Streptomyces flavalbus; assembly: GCF_042674625.1. Classification (NCBI taxonomy): domain Bacteria; kingdom Bacillati; phylum Actinomycetota; class Actinomycetes; order Kitasatosporales; family Streptomycetaceae; genus Streptomyces; species Streptomyces flavalbus. Next base: position 6,349,797 of record NZ_JBHTEB010000001.1, on the reverse strand, counting down.
CTCGCGGTCCAGGTGGGTGCGGCGCGAGCCCATGGCGCCGACGTAGGCGACGGGCAACCGCAGGGCAAGTTGGAGCAGGGGGACGTCGAACTTGGCGTCGTGGGTGAGGACACACAGCACGGTACGGGCGTCGACGGGGGTGCGGGCGAGGTACTCGTGGGGCCACTCGACGACGACCTCGTCGGCGTCGGGGAAGCGGGCCGGGGTGGCGAAGACGGGACGGGCGTCGCACACCGTCACCCGGTAGCCGAGGAAGGCCCCGACCTTCACCAGGGCGGCGGCGAAGTCGATCGCGCCGAAGACGATCATGCGGGGCGCCGGTACCGACGACTCGACCAGCACCGTGAGCGGCGCCCCGCACCGCGACCCCTCCGCCCCGATCTCCAGGGTGCCGGTGCGCCCGGCGTCCAGGAAGGCGCGGGCCTCGGCGGCGACCGTGCGGTCCAGCTCCCGGTGGGCGCCGAAGCCACCGTCGTAGGAGCCGTCGGGCCGCACCAGCAGGGCCCGCCCGCGCAGTTCGGCGGGGCCGGAGACGACCCGGGCCACGGCGGCCGTCTCCCCCGCCGCGGCGGCGGCCACCGCACCGGCGACCACCGCCCGCACCGCGTCCCCGGCCCGCACCGGCGTCACCAGCACGTCGATGACGCCGCCGCAGGTGAGGCCGACCGCGAAGGCGTCGTCGTCGCTGTAGCCGAACCGCTCCAGCACCGTACGACCATCCGCCAACGCCTGTTGGCACAGCTCGTAGACCGCGCCCTCCACACAGCCGCCGGAGACCGAGCCGACCGCCGTGCCGTCGGCGTCCACCGCGAGGGCGGCGCCGACCTGGCGCGGGGCGCTGCCCCCGACCGCGACCACGGTGGCCACGGCGAAGTCACGTCCCTGCCCGGCCCACCGGTGCAACTCCTCGGCGATGTCCAGCATCTCCCGGTCTCCTTACCGCGACTGGTGTACGTGAACGAGTGCCCCGACGGGCGCGGCTACCGCACGCCCAGCCATCCCTCGATCGGGTTGAGGGCGTAGAAGACGACGAAGACCGCCGTCAGCGCCCACATGAACGCGCCGATCTCCCGAGCCTTGCCCTGCGCGGCCTTGATCGCCACATAGGAGATGACCCCGGCGGCGACCCCGGCCGTGATCGAGTAGGTGAACGGCATCACCACCACGGTCAGGAAGACCGGGATCGCGGTCGCGCGGTCGGCCCAGTCCACGTGCCGGGCGTTCATCATCATCAGCGCGCCGATGACGACCAGCGCCGCCGCGGCGACCTCGCCGGGCACGATCGCCGTGACCGGCGTGAAGAAGAGACAGGCGGCGAAGAACAGCCCGGTGACCACCGACGACAGCCCGGTACGGGCGCCTTCCCCGACGCCGGTCGCGGACTCCACGAACACGGTCTGCCCGGAGGCGCCCGAGACACCGCCGATCGCGCCGCCCGCACCGTCGATGAACAGCGCCCTGGACAGCCCCGGCATCCGCCCCCTGTCGTCGGCCAGTCCGGCCTCCGTGCCGACGCCGATGATGGTCGCCATGGCGTCGAAGAACCCGGCGAGCACCAGCGTGAACACGATCATGCCGACGGTCATCGCGCCGACCTCGCCCCAGCCGCCGAACTCGACGGCACCGAAGAGGCCGAAGTCCGGCATGGAGACCGCGCTGCCGTGCAGCTCGGGCGCGCCCCCGGCCCACTGGTCGGGGTCGATGACGCCGAGCGCGTTGAGGGCCACCGCGAGCACGGTGCCGCCGAGGATGCCGATCAGGATGGCGCCGGGAACGCCGCGTGCCTGGAGCATGAAGATGCCGAGCAGCGTGAGGGCGAACAGCAGCACCGGCCACCCGGCCAGCTCACCGCCCGCCCCCAGGGTGACCGGCGTGCCCCGCCCCTGCTGCACGAACCCGGCCTTGTAGAAACCGATGAGGGCGACGAACAGCCCGATGCCCATGGTGATGGCGTGCTTGAGCGCCAGCGGGATCGCGTTCATGATCATCTCGCGCAGGCCGGTGACGACCAGCAGCATGATGACCACGCCGTAGATCACGCACATGCCCATGGCCTGCGGCCAGGTCATCGCGGGCGCGACCTGCGAGGCGAGCACGCCGGAGACGGACAGTCCCGCGGCGAGGGCGAGCGGCACCCGGCCGAGGAACCCCATCAGCAGCGTGCTGAGCGCGGCGGCGAACGCGGTCGCGGTGATCAGGGCCTGCTGCCCCATGGTGTTCCCGGCCGCGTCCTTCCCGGACAGGATCAGCGGGTTGAGCAGGAGGATGTACGCCATCGCCATGAAGGTGGTGACGCCGCCGCGCACCTCACGCGCGAGGGTCGATCCCCGGTGGGATATGTGGAAGTACCGGTCGAGCCAGGAGCGTCCGGCGGGGACGCGGGTGCCCGCACCCGCGTCGTCCGCGGCGGTCGTCGGCTCCAGGGACTGCTGGGCCATGTGCCCTCTCCCAAGTTTCGTAGGGGTTTGGGATGTGCACGACCCGGGGGACGGCCCGGTACGTACGTTCTTCGGTGCCCCGGCGCCGCTCCCGGCGCCGGGGGAACGGCGTCAGGAAGTCGCCGCCGTGCCGGTGAGGTGCTCGGGACGTACCGGCGTCCGGTTCAGTTCAAGACCGGTCGCGTCGCGGATGGCGGCGAGGACGGCCGGGGTGGAGGACAGGGTGGGCGCCTCACCGACGCCGCGCAGCCCGTACGGGGCGTGCTCGTCGGCGAGTTCGAGGACGTCGACGGGAATGGTCGGCGTATCGAGGATGGTCGGAATCAGATAGTCGGTGAACGAGGGATTCCGCACCTTGGCGGTCACGGGATCGACGACGATCTCCTCCATCACCGCGATGCCCAGCCCCTGCGTCGTACCGCCCTGGATCTGTCCGATGACGGAGAGCGGGTTGAGCGCCTTGCCGACGTCCTGGGCGCAGGCCAGCTCGATGACCTTGACGAGCCCCAGCTCGGTGTCGACCTCGACGACGGCGCGGTGCGCGGCGAAGGAGTACTGCACGTGCCCGTTGCCCTGCCCGGTGCGCAGGTCGAAGGGCTCGGTGGGCCGGTGCCGCCACTCCTCCTCGACCTCGACGGCGTCCTCCCCCAGCACGTCCACCAGGTCGGCGAGCACCTCGCCCGCGTCGGTGACGACCTTGCCGCCCTCCAGCAGCAGCTCGGCGGTGGCCCAGGCGGGGTGGTACGACCCGAACTTGCGCCGCCCGATCTCCAGCACCCGCTCCCGCACGCGTTCGCAGGCGTTCTTGACGGCGCCGCCGGTGACGTACGTCTGCCGGGAGGCGGACGTCGAACCGGCGCTGCCGACCTGGGTGTCGGCGGGCTGGATGGTCACCTGGGCGACGCCCAGCTCGGTCCGCGCGATCTGGGCGTGCACGGTGACGCCGCCCTGCCCGACCTCGGCCATGGCGGTGTGCACGGTGGCGACGGGCTCACCGCCGACGACCTCCATCCGTACCCGGGCCGTCGAGTAGTCGTCGAACCCCTCGGAGAAGCCGACGTTCTTGATGCCGACCGCGTACCCGACGCCGCGCACGACGCCTTCCCCGTGGGTGGTGTTGGACAGACCGCCGGGCAACTGCCGTACGTCGGCGCCCTCGCTGCTCTCCCACTGCCGCTCCGGCGGCATCGGCATCGCCTTGACCCGGCGCAGCAGTTCGGCGACCGGCGCCGGGGAGTCGACGCGCTGCCCCGTCGGCATGAGGGTCCCCTGCTCCATGGCGTTGCGCTGCCGGAACTCCACCGGGTCCATACCCAGCCGCTTGGCCACCTTGTCCATCTGCGCCTCGTACGCGAAGCACGCCTGCACGGCGCCGAAGCCGCGCATGGCCCCGCAGGGCGGATTGTTGGTGTAGAGGGCGATGGCCTCGATCTCCACGTCGTCGACGACGTACGGCCCGACGCCGAGCGACGAGGCGTTGCCCACCACCGCCGGGGACGCCGACGCGTAGGCACCGCCGTCCAGCACGATCCGGCACTTCACGTGGGTGAGCTTGCCGTCCCGGGTGGCGCCGTGCTCGTAGGTGAGCTTGGCGGGGTGGCGGTGGACGTGCCCGAAAAAGGACTCGAACCGGTTGTAGACGATCTTCACCGGCTTGCCCGTCCGCAGCGCCAGCAGACAGGCGTGGATCTGCATCGAAAGGTCCTCCCGCCCGCCGAAGGCGCCGCCGACCCCGGAGAGCGTCATCCGCACCTTCTCCTCGGGCAGCCCGAGCACCGGGGCGATCTGCCGCAGGTCGCTGTGCAGCCACTGCGTGGCGACGTACAGGTGCACGCCCCCGTCCTCGTCCGGCACGGCGAGCCCGGACTCCGGCCCGAGGAACGCCTGGTCCTGCATCCCGAAGACGTACTCGCCGCGCACCACGACATCGGCCTTCTCCCTGGCCTGGGCGACATCGCCGCGCACGATGGGCTGCCGGTGCACGATGTTCGGATGCGGCACGTGCCCGGCATGGTGATCGTCACGCCCCTCGTGCACCAGCACGGCACCCGGCGCGACGGCGGAAGCCTCGTCGGTGATGACGGGCAACTCCCGGTACTCCACCCGGATCTTGGCGGCGGCGCGCCGCGCGGTCTCGGGATGGTCGGCGGCGACGATGGCGACGGGCTCCCCGTGGTGCCGCACCTTGCCGTGCGCGAGCACGGGCGTGTCCCGGATCTCCAGCCCGTAGTGCTTCACTTCACTCGGCAGGTCGTCGTACGTCATGACGGCGTACACACCGGGCAGCGCGAGCGCCTCGCTCGTGTCGATCGACAGGATCTCGGCGTGCGCGACGGTGGAGCGCAGGATCTGCCCCCAGAGCATGTCCTCGTGCCACATGTCGGAGGAGTACGCGAACTCGCCGGTGACCTTGAGGGTGCCGTCCGGGCGGAGCGTCGACTCACCGATGCCGCCCCTGGTCCGCGAGCCCTGGGTGATCTTCGTGGGTGCGCCATTGGTCGGCATGGGTCAGACCGCCTCTCCCTGCCGGGCGGCCGCGAGCCGGACCGCGTCCATGATCTTCTCGTAGCCGGTGCACCGGCACAGGTTGCCCGACAGCGCCTCCCGGATGTCCGCGTCGGACGGGTTGGGGTTGCGCTCCAGCATCTCGTCGGCGGCGACGACCAGCCCCGGCGTGCAGAACCCGCACTGCACGGCACCGGCGTCGATGAACGCCTGCTGGACCGGGGAGAGTTCGTCTCCCGCACCGCTCTCGTCGCAGGACTGGGCGCAGTCCCGCTTCCTGGCGTACTCGGCGAGCCCCTCGACGGTGACGACCTCCCGCCCCTCGACCTGCCCGGCGGCCACCAGGCACGCGCACACGGGAACCCCGTCGAGCCGCACGGTGCACGACCCGCACTCCCCTTGCTCACAGGCGTTCTTGGACCCGGGCAGCCCGAGCCGTTCCCGCAGCACGTACAGCAGGGACTCGCCCTCCCACACGTCGTCGGCTTCCTGCGGACGTCCGTTGACCGTGAAATTGACGCGCATCAGGCGACTCCCTCCGTGGCGCGGGCGGTGCCGCGGTAGGACTCCCAGGTCCAGGTCAGGGTCCGGCGGGCCATGACGCCCACCGCGTGACGGCGGTAGCTGGCGGTTCCGCGCACGTCGTCGATGGGGTTGCAGGCGGCGGCGCACAAGGACGCGAACTCCTTGGCGACGGACGGCGTGATGATCTTCCCGTTCTCCCAGAACCCGCCCTCCTCCAGCGCGGCGTTGAGGAACTCCTCGGCGGCGAGGGCGCGCACGGGGGTGGGGGCGGCGGACCCGATCCCGGTCCGCACCCGACGGCTCGCCGGGTGCAGGGCGAGCCCGAAGGCGCAGACGGCGATGACCATGGCGTTCCTGGTCCCCACCTTCGAGTACTGCTGCGGCCCGTCCGCCCTGTCGATGTGCACGGCGCGGATCAGCTCGTCGGGCGCCAGCGCGTTGCGCTTCACGCCGGTGTAGAAGCGGTCGATGGGGATCATGCGCGAGCCGCGCACCGACTCGACCTCGACCTCGGCACCGGCGGCGAGGAGGGCGGGGTGGGCGTCCCCGGCCGGGGAGGCGGTGCCGAGGTTGCCGCCGACGCCGCCGCGGTTGCGGATCTGCGGGGAGGCCACGGTGTGCGAGGCGAGCGCGAGCCCCGGCAGCTCGGCGCGCAGGTGCTCCATGATCCGGCTGTAGGGCACGGAGGCCCCGAGCCGCACCCGCCGCTCCCCCACCTCCCACTCAAAAAGATCACCCACACGATTGAGGTCCATCAGAAAATCAGGCCGCCGATGATCGAAATTGATCTCGACCATCACGTCGGTGCCACCCGCAATCGGCACAGCGGTGGGGTGCTCGGCCTTCGCGGCGAGCGCCTCCTCCCAACTGGCGGGGCGAAGGAAGTCCATGACCGGCTCTCTTCTTCGTCTCGTGGGTCATTCGGATTGAGCCAATCCGTGTGCGGCGGGCGAGGCTCGTTCATGTGCTGTTCACGCGGAGTGGTGCCAGTACACAGCGCCGTCCTCCGCACGGGTCAGTCACGGAAAACATGAAGGAGTTGGCTGGCCAGGCCGGGCATCTTGTAGATTCGTATGAACGGAGGCGACTGGAAACCTCCGCGTTTTCCTGTGGAAACGTGAGACACGCCGAGGGCGCCCCACCGTCACCCCCCGATCCACCCACTTTTTCGAGACACAGAACGGCGGCGACGAGAATGCGGCTGCGCGCACTGCTGGACACCGATGCGCTGGGGCTGCGGCTGCTCGGCGGCGAGGACGAGCTGGACCGCACCGTGCGGGGCGTGATGACGACGGACCTGCGCGACCCCAGCCGCTACCTCTCCGGCGGCGAACTGGTCCTCACGGGCCTCGCCTGGCGCCGGGACGCCGCGGACTCCGACCCTTTCGTGCGCATCCTGACGCAGGCGGGCGTGGCGGCGCTGGCGGCCGGTGAGGCGGAGCTGGGCGACATCCCCGACGACCTGGTCGTGGCCTGCGCCCGCCACCGCCTCCCGCTCTTCGCGGTGCACGAGTCGGTGGCCTTCGCGACGATCACCGAGCACGTCGTACGGCAGGTCTCCGGCGAGCGGGCGGGCGACCTGGCGGCCGTCGTGGACCGGCACCGCCGCATGATGACGGCGGGCCCGGCGGGCGGCGGCCCGGACGTCGTCCTGGACCTGCTCGGCTCCGACCTGGACCTGCGCGCCTGGGTGCTGTCCCCCACCGGCCGACTGATCGCGGGCCCGAAGGCCAGCGCCCCCCAGCTCCCGCCCGAGACGTGCGCGGCCCTGGCGGCGGAACACCTGTCGGCCACGCGCGCGGGCCGCCGCGCCCCGCACCGCGTCCTCCTCGGCACGTCCACCTACTCCCTCTTCCCGATCCGCGGCACCGGCCGCTCCCCCCAGGGCACCCTGGACATCCGGGAGACGGTCCTGTCCGAGTGGCTGCTCGCCGTGGAGGCGGACGCGGGCGACTGGCCGGAGGAACGCCTGGACCTGCTGTACGGCGTCACGCAGCTCATCGCGGTGGAACGGGACCGCCGCGACGCCGCCCGCACGGTCCGCCGCCGCCTCGCCCAGGAGGTACTGGAACTGGTCCAGGCGGGCGCGGCCCCCGCCGAGATCGCCGCCCGCCTGCGGGTGGCGGCCCCCGTCCTGCTCCCCGGCTCCGGCGCGGCCCCGCACTGGCAGGTGGTGGTGGCCAGCGTCGACTGGCGGGGCGACGACCTGGAGACGGGCGGGACGGCGCAGTCCCTCCTTGAGGAGGTCCTCGTCGACCCCCTCGCCACCGGCCCGGAACCCTCCGACCGGATAGCCGTCGCCCACACCGGCGAGGAGGCGATCGCCCTGGTCCCGCTCCCGGCGGTCTCCACCGAGCACGACGGCTCGGAACAGGGCATCCACGCCGACACCCTCCTGGAGGCGATCCGCGCCCCCCTGACGTCCGGCCTGGACGACGACGGCCGGGTCACCCTCGGCGTCAGCGCGCCCGTGCACTCCGCGGAGGGCCTGCGCGGCGCGCTGGAGGAGGCCCGGCACGCCCGCCGGGTGGCCGCGGCCCGCCCCGGCCGGGTCTGCGCCGCGGGCCACCAGGAACTGGCGTCCCACGTCCTCCTCCTGCCCTTCGTCCCGGACGACGTACGCCGCGCCTTCACCGCCCGTCTCCTGGACCCCTTGCGCGAGTACGACGGCCGCCACCGCGCCGAGCTGATCCCGACCCTGGAGGCGTTCCTCGACTGCGACGGCTCCTGGACGCGCTGCGCCTCCCGGCTCCACCTGCACGTCAACACGTTGCGCTACCGGGTGGGCAGGATCGAGCAGTTGACGGGCCGTGACCTGTCGCGCCTGGAGGACAAGCTGGACTTCTTCCTGGCGCTGCGGATGAGCTGAAACCTGATCGACCGAATCTCCCCCCACTTTGTGAATTCTTTCACCCGCCCCCTTGGCCCGGCGCCCTGATCGGTGCTGGAATGCGACCACTCAACAGCTCGATGGCGCGCTCGGGGAGGGCAACGTGGCGCATCCCGCCATGTCTGGTACCGGAACGACCTCAGAGAACGATCCCCTCCAGACCGCGGTATGGCGGCTGCGATCGCGGGCCTGCTGGGCCGACGCGGCAGCCCTGCTCCGCCCGGACACCGCGGACTCGGCACTGCAACGGGCGGCACTCCTCGTCGAGCGCTGCCTGTACACCGAGAAGGGCTGGGAGGACGCCGAGGACGCGCTGCGCACGGCGGAGGCCCTGGCCCACACCGACGAGGAGCGCGGCGCCGCCGCCTGCGAACGCGGCCAGCTCGCGTACGCCGCCACGCTGCACGGCGTACGCGACCGGGCCGACGAGGCGCGGGCCGCGCTGGGCAGGGCGGCGGCGCTGATCCCGCCCGGGACGCCGGGCCGGGCGGTCCTCGACTTCCGGCGCGGCCTCATGGCCGAGAACCTCACGGGCGCGCCCCAGGCGGCCCGCGCGGCCTACCGCCGCGCCCACGCGGGCGCGACGGCGCACCCCGACGCCCTGCTCCTCTCCTTCACCTGGCGCCACCTCGCGGGGCTCGCCCTGCGCGACGGTGACCTGGCGGAGGCGCGGCACGGCTTCTCGGAGTCCCTGCGCATCCGGGAGGAACTGGGCTACCTCGTCGGTACGGCCCCCGCCCTGGTCTCCCTCGCCGCGACCGAGCCCGAACCGGAGGCGTCCCGCCTCCGCGAGGAGGCCCGCCGCCTGTTCCGCCTCCTCGGCGGCGTCCCCACGTGGCTCACCACCCAACTGGCCCCTCCAGCGGCGACGGCGTGACCCTACCGGCGGTAGCCCACTGTTCTCGCCCCTGCGGAGAGGCCACCCGGCGTGGGCGCTGCCGCGGGGGTGGGTCGCGCGGCCCGGCGCAACGGGGTGCCGCTGCGCCCACCCGTGCCGCCCCAGCGGCACGACTGCCCGCAGCTAAGCGAGCAGGTGGGCCCGCAGCTAGGGCGAGAGCCAGCGACGAGCCGCAGACGCCGTACTACGGAAGGGGACGTGTCGGGGGGTGTCCGCCCGCAGTGGTTCGCGCGCAAGACGCCGTCCACCCCACGACCCAGAGCCCGCGCGGTTCCGAGGACGGACACCCCCCGGCGCGGCCCCGCCCCACCCCCCGGCAGACAGCGCTACGCCCGCCACCCACACCACCCGCGCAGGCCGCCGCAGGCGTCACCGCACGCGAAAGTGCTCCCGCACCAGCGACCGCGCCACATCCACATCCCGATCGATCAGCGCGTCCAGCAACGCCACGTGCTCCGCCGCATCCGCCACCAGCCCCGCCACGTCCCGGACCAGCGGCCACTGCGCACGCCGGTGCAGATCCTCCGCGATCCGCACCAGCTCCGCGTTCCCCGCCAGCCCCAGCACCCCCCGATGAAACGCCCGGTCAGCCTCCACGTACGTAGCCCGGCACCCCGCCCCCGCCGCCCGCACCGTCGCCTCCGCCAACGGCCGCAGCTCAGCCCACCGCTCCCCCGGCACCGACCGCGCCAGCCGCAACACCACCGGCACCTCGATCAGCGCCCGCACCTCCGCGAGCTCCGCCAGCTCCCGCTCCCCCCGCCGCACCACCCGGAACCCCCGGTTCGGCACGACCTCGACCGCCCCCTCCAACGCCAACTGCTGCATCGCCTCCCGCACCGGCGTCGCCGACACCCCGAACCGCTCCCCCAGCACCGGCGCCGAGTACACCTCCCCCGGCTCCAGCTCCCCCGCCACCAACGCGGCCCGCAACGCGTCCAGCACCTGCCCCCGCACGGACGCCCGCTGCACCACCCCCCGAGCCCCCGGCACCGCACCGCCCCCGCCGCCGCCGCGCGTGTGCTCCCCGCGAACCCCCTGAGCGCCCACGGAGCCCCACACCCCCTGCTCCACAGGTCCTCCCACAGCTCCGCATTGTCGGCACTTGGGGCAATTAACGACGTCTTGTTACTCACCCGTCAAGCACCTTAGGCGCACACCCGCCCCCTGCAAACTCCACCCAACCGCGGGTAAGGTAAGCCTTACCTACAAGCAGACGTGAATCGGTGGTCACACATGCCCGCACCCCACTCGGCGGTCACGGACGCGTACACCCGCCTCACCCAGGCATACCCCTACCTCACGATCACGGAGCTGCCCCCGGGCACCCCACCCCCCACCGGCGACGACTGGGTCACCGCCGCGGCCCTGGCCACCGACGCCCCCGCCCTGGACCGCTTCCTCGCCTGGGACGACGAACAGACCCAGCGCGACTACGACCACAGGGCCCGCCCCGACGTCATCGCCAGCTTCGGCCTGCACCGCTACATCTGGCCCGCCTGCCTCCTCTTCACCGTCCCCTGGTTCCTGCACCGCCGCGTCCCCCGCTACCCCGTCACCCACGTCTCGTACGACCGCACGGCGGGCCGCATGGCCCTGCACCCCACCACCACGCCCACCCCCTTCGCCTGCCTCCCGGACGACCCGGCGGCGAAGCTCCCCGGCGCCCGGGTGGTCCCCGACGAAGAGGCCCTGCGAGCCGAGGTCCGCACCGCGATAGCCGAACACCTCGAACCGCTCCTCGCCGCCTTCGGCCCCCGCACGCGCCGCCGCGGAAGGGCACTGTGGGGCATGGTGACGGACGACGTCGTCGAGGGCCTGTGGTACATCGCCCAGCAACTCGGCGAAGGCGAAGAGGACAGGGCCACCCGCGAACTGGAGGCACTGCTCCCCGGCACGGCACGCACGAAGCCGTACGTCGGCACCCCACCGTTCCGTGCCCGGCGCACCCCGGACGGCCGCGCCGAGACGACCCGCGACCGGGTGAGCTGCTGCATGTTCTACACGGTGGCCCCGGAGGACACCTGCGACACCTGCCCCCGCACCTGCGCCCGCCCCACCCAGCGCACCCAAGCCCCCACCCTTGCCCCCGCCCCCACCCCCACCCCCACGCCCACCCCCAGCCCCACCCCCGCCTGACACGACGTCAACAAGCACCACACCGCACATCGAGTAAGATCACCCGCGAGCGTGACACCCGTACGGTTACAGCCGATTCACAATTCCCTCACGCCCCCCGGGAACTTTCCGCGGAACCACCCGTACGGGTAGTCTTATTCGAACTCAACTCCCGCCCGTCAAGCGGCAGTTCGAGCAGAACGCCGCCCTGGACTCCCCTCTCCCCCACCTTGGCGGCCTCTTGCCCCGAAACCCCCTGAGGCGCGGTGGGTTTGGGCCACCATGGCGGGCGTTACGCCCTATCCCAGTTGCAAGGGACCCCAGATGAGACTGACCGACATATCGCTGAACTGGCTGCTTCCGGGCGCCGTACTGCTCCTGGGCATGTTGGCGGCGGTAGCGGTGCTCGCGCGCGGCAAGCGCACCCTGGCCAAGGAGGCGAGCGCGGACGACTCGTGGGAGCGCGCCGAGGAGCGCCGCAGACGCAAGGAGGCCCTCTACGGCACCGTCTCCTACATCCTCCTCTTCTGCTGCGCGGCGGTCGCCGCCGCCCTCTCCTTCCACGGCCTGGTCGGCTTCGGCGAGCAGAACCTCGGCCTGAGCGACGGCTGGCAGTACCTCGTCCCGTTCGGCCTGGACGGCGCGGCGATGTTCTGCTCCGTGCTCGCGGTGCGCGAGGCCAGCCACGGTGACGCGGCGCTCGGCTCCCGGATACTCGTATGGACGTTCGCGTTCGCCGCGGCCTGGTTCAACTGGGTGCACGCGCCCCGCGGCACCGGCCACGCTGGCGCCCCGCACTTCTTCGCGGGCATGTCCCTGTCCGCGGCCGTCCTCTTCGACCGCGCCCTGAAGCAGACCCGCCGCGCCGCGCTGCGCGAACAGGGCCTGGTGCCGCGCCCGCTGCCGCAGATCCGCATCGTCCGCTGGCTGCGGGCGCCCCGCGAGACCTACAAGGCCTGGTCGCTGATGCTCCTGGAGAACGTGCGCAGCCTGGACGAGGCGGTCGAGGAGGTCCGCGAGGACAAGCGCCAGAAGGAGGAGTCGCGCCTGCGCCGCCGGGACCAGCAGCGCCTGGAGCGCGCCCAGTTGAAGGCGATCAGCCGGGGCCACCGCGGCTTCGTCGGCCGGGGCGGTGGACGCCAGGTGGAACTGCCCACCGTGGAGCGCGCCGACATGACGACCACCGCGGAGCCTGCCATAGCGGCGTCACCGACGCCCGAACAGCTCCCGGTCCGCACCCGCCCGTCGCTCCAGCCGGTCCGCACCGCCACTTCTGACCCGGTCAAAGTAGACCTGACCGCGGAGGACGACACGATGGCCCTGCCGCGCCTGGACTCCCTGGAGCGCAAGCTCAAGGACCTGGAGCAGCAGTTCGGCTGATACGGCCACCCCCCGCAGACGAAGGGGCGGGAGCGCGACGGGCAACGTCACGCTCCCGCCCCTTTCCAGCACCTGAACGACTTGCCTACACGCCCATCTCGAACCACACGGCCTTCCCCACCCCGTGCGCCCGCACCCCCCACGCGTCAGCGAGCGCCTGCACCAGCACCAGCCCCCGCCCATGCGTACCGTCGCCACCGCCCCCCTCGCCGCCACCCTCACCGCCGCCGTCCGCCGGAAGCAGCCGGGGCGGCCGGGCCACGAAGTCCCGCACCTCCACCCGCACTCCCCGCTCCCCCACGACGGCCGTCAGGAAGGCTTCGCCGTCGGTGTGCACGAGCGCGTTGGTGACCAGCTCGCTGGTGAGCAGCTCCGCGACCTCGCGCCGCTCGGGCAGGCCCCGGTCCCGCAACAGTTCCCGCAGCGCCCGCCTGGCCTCGGGCACCGCCCGCAGATCGGCCCGCCCCAGCCTGCGCCAGAGTCGTGACGCCTCCGCGGACCCCTGCGCGTCGGTCCCGATGGCCACGGGACCGCCCCCTCGTACCTGCCTCTTCATGACCCCCGCCTGCGTGCCGATGTCGGTTCCCCTCCTGCTCGAACACGTTCACGGAATCCATGCCCCGTGGGTACGGCCCCAGACATGAAGAGCCGTCAACGACCAACGCAAGCCAAAACTGGCCGAAATGCAGAGGCCAGCGACCCACCACCGGCCACCCTCCCTCTCCCTCCCCCCGCTATGGCCGAGGCACGTTCCGCAGGTTGGACCGCGCCATCTGCACCATCCGCCCCACTCCCCCGTCCAGCACGATCTTCGACGCGGAGAGCGCGAACCCGGTCACCATCTCCGCGCTGATCCGTGGCGGAATGGACAACGCGTTGGGGTCGGTGACGACGTCCACGAGCGCGGGCCCCTGGTGCTTGAAGGCGGCCTTCAGCGCACCGGCGAGCTGCTTGGGCTTCTCCACCCGCACCCCGTAGGCCCCGCAGGCACGGGCGACGGCGGCGAAGTCGGGGTTCTTGTTGGTGGTGCCGTAGGAGGGCAGCCCGGCGACGAGCATTTCCAACTCCACCATGCCCAGCGAGGAGTTGTTGAACAGCACGACCTTCACGGGCAGGTCGTACTGCACCAGCGTCAGGAAGTCCCCCATCAGCATGGAGAAGCCGCCGTCCCCCGACATCGACACGACCTGCCGCCCCCGGTCGGTGAACTGCGCGCCGATCGCCATGGGCAGCGCGTTCGCCATCGACCCGTGGGAGAAGGACCCGATGATGCGGCGCCGCCCGTTGGGCGAGATGTACCGAGCCGCCCAGACGTTGCACATCCCGGTGTCCACGGTGAAGACGGCGTCCTCGTCGGCGATCTCGTCGAGCACCGAGGCGACGTACTCGGGATGGATGGGAACGTGCTTGTCGACCTTCCACGTATACGCCTTGACGACCCCCTCCAGCGCGTCGGCGTGACGTTTCAGCATCTTGTCGAGGAACCGCCGGTTCTCCTTCACCTTCACCCGCGGGATCAGACAGCGCAGGGTCTCCTTCACGTCCCCCCACACGGCGAGGTCGAGTTTCGAGCGTCGGCCGAGGTGTTCGGGCCGTACGTCGACCTGCGCGATGGTCACGTCATCGGGCAGAAAGGCGTTGTAAGGAAAGTCGGTGCCCAGCAGAATCAACAAGTCACACTCATGAGTGGCCTCGTAGGCGGCCCCGTACCCCAGCAGCCCACTCATGCCGACATCGAATTCATTGTCGTACTGAATCCACTCCTTTCCCCGAAGCGCGTGCCCCACCGGCGACTTGATCCGTCCGGCGAGTTCCATGACCTCGGCGTGCGCGCCCGCCGTGCCGCTGCCGCAGAACAGGGTGACCTTGTTGGCCCGGTCGATCAGCTCGACGAGCCGGTCGATCTCGGCGTCCCCGGGGCGGACGGTGGGCCGGGAGGTGACGAGGGCGGTCTCGGCGGCCTTCTCGGGCGCGGGCTGCGAGGCGATGTCCCCGGGCAGCGAGACCACGCTGACACCGCTGCGCCCGACGGCGTTCTGGATGGCGGTCTGCACCAGCCGCGGCATCTGCTTCGGACTGGAGATCAGCTCGCTGTAGTGGCTGCACTCACGGAACAACTGGTCCGGGTGGGTCTCCTGGAAGTAGCCGAGCCCGATCTCGCTGGACGGGATGTGCGAGGCGAGGGCGAGCACGGGCGCCATGGAGCGGTGGGCGTCGTACAGCCCGTTGATGAGGTGCAGGTTGCCGGGCCCGCAGGAACCGGCGCAGGCGGTGAGCTGCCCGGTGATCTGCGCCTCCGCCCCGGCGGCGAACGCGGCGGTCTCCTCGTGGCGTACGTGGATCCAGTCGATGCCGGAGTTGCGGCGGATCGCGTCGACGACCGGGTTGAGGCTGTCCCCGACGACGCCGTAGAGCCGTTTGACTCCGGCGCGGACGAGGATGTCGACGAACTGCTCGGCGACGTTCTGCTTGGCCATGGTCCCAGCACCCCTTCACGCCCTGTGGGTCTCTTTGGGTCCATCAATCCACACCCGTCGCGGTTACGCCTCCCAAACGGCGGCGGCCGTACGGTCGTCGGAGTACCCCTTGACCCGCACCTGGGCGTCGGCGAGGAACTCCGCGACGCCGGGCGGCTCGGGCGCGGACCAGCGCCCGGTCAGATGGGCGGCGAGGTCCGGCTCCCCGCGCAGCGGCTCGGCCAGGCCCGCGGTGCAGACCAGCAGGGTGTCGCCCGGCCGGGCGACGGAGGCCCGGAACCGGAAGGGCTCGCGGGGTGGGGCAGGGGCGGGCTCGTAGGGGCTGGGCGGGGTCGGTATGCCGAGGCCATGGTGAGCCGGTCGCCCTCGGGGGTCTCGGACGGCGGCGAGCCGAAGCCGACGACGGGGGCGCCGGTGACGTCCGCGACCGGCGGCTCGATGTCCTGCCACTCGCCGTCCCGCAGCCGGAAGAGTCCGCCCGGTCCGACGCCGAAGAAGACCCGGGTACGGCACTCGGGGTCGGCGGGCAGCAGCAGGCAGCGCAGGCTGGCGGAGTACTCCTCGGGCCGCAGCCCCTGTTCGGCGGCGCCCGCGCGGAGCCTGCCGAGGCTGCGGTCGGTCAGCCGGTGCAGGCCCGACTTCAGGTCGCCGCGCCGCCCGGCCCGGATGTCCTCGGCGAGCCGGGCGTGACTGCGCCCCACGGCCTCGCCTATCCACCGGCACACGTCGGCCGCCGCGCGGTGCGCGCCGGGGGTGGCGCGGGCACCGGTCGCCATCGCCACCAGCACCAGCGCCTGTTCGCCGGTGCCGAACCGGGCGGTGAGCAGGGCGTCGCGGCGGGGTTCGCCCCGGTAGCGCGCGGAGTCCCCGCGCATCGACACGGCCCGCAGGGTGCAGGCGCCGTACCGGGCGCCGTCGAGCACGGTGTCGGCCACGAGGCCGTCGAGATCGTCGGGGTCGGCGGGCGGCAGGTGGGTGGGCTCGGGCTCGTAGGTGGGCGGGCCGGAGCCGACGTAGGCGAGAGCGGGGCCGGGCGGCCGGGGGGCGGCGGTGCCGGTCACCACCGGGTCGGACGGCGGTATGGTCCCGGAACCGGTGGTGGCCGCGGTGGGTCCCTGGGGTTCAAGAGGTCCCCCCTGGGGTTCAAGAGGTCCCTGGGGCTCAGGAGGTTCCCCCGGGGGCTCCGGAGGTCCCCCCTGGCCCTCCCCGGCCCCCCGCTGCCGGAAGATCCCACCGCGCCGCGGCCCCCCGCCCCGCCGGGCGTCCGCGGACACGCCGCCGGAAGCGGACCCGGAACCCTCCCCGGGTAACGCCACCGCCCCGGAAGCCGACTCGAACCGGTCGTCCAGTGAGTCCGGCGCGGCCGTCGGACCGGTGTCCTCGGTGGAGTCGTCGTACAGCTCCCCCCACCAGTCGTCGGACTGACCGGCGGGCCTTCCCCCTTGCTGGCTCATGCCCCCAATTGTCCACCGCCAGGCCGATATGAAAACGGGTCACCGGAAATTCGGGGGTCGCCGGGCGGCTCCACCCCCCACGGGAGAACCGCCCGGCGACGTGGGGTGACCCGGGCCCGGCCCCTGCGCGCCACAACGCGTCACGGACCCGGGTCACGCTCGTGGAGCCCCCGCTGGCACGCGCTGTCCACCCTGGCAGAGCGCGCCTCGCTGCCGTGATGATGTTGCACGGCGGGTTCCCGCCGCGGCAGTTTCCCGCCACCCGGGAACCACGGACCACAGGAGGGACGACGACCTGATGCTGGCGGCGATAGGTCTCGACGGCACCCACGAGACGGCGTACCGCACGCTGGTGGCGGTCGGCGCCGCCGACGTGGCCGATCTGGCGCGGCGGCTGACGCTGGGCGAGCGGGCCACCGAACGCGCGCTGCGCGAGCTGGAGCGGCACGGGCTCGCCGCGCAGTCCTCCACGCGTCCCGGCCGCTGGGTCGCCGCCCCGCCCGCGGTGGCGCTGGGCGCCCTGCTCACCCAGCGGCGGCACGAGCTGGAGCAGGCGGAGCTGGCGGCGGCGCTGCTCGCCGAGGAGTACCGGGCGGCGGCGGCCGAACCGGCGGTGCACGACCTGGTCGAGGTGGTGCTCGGCTCGGCCGCGGTGACGCAGCGGTTCCTCCAGTTGCAGCTCGGCGCGGTCGACGAGGTGTGCGCGCTGGTCACGGGTGACCCGGTCGCCGTCACCGGCATGGAGAACGACGCCGAGGAGCAGGCGGCCGGGCGCGGGGTGCGCTACCGGGTGGTGGTGGAGCGGGCGGTGCTGGACCAGCCGCACGGCGTCACCGAGCTGACGGCGGCGCTCGGCCGGGACGAGGAGGTACGGGTGATCGACCGGGTGCCGACCAAGCTGGTGGTGGCCGACCGTACGACGGCGCTGGTGCCGCTCGGCGCACCGGCCACCGGTCCCGCCGCGCTGGTGGTGCACGCGAGCGGGCTGCTGGAACTGCTGTCGGGCCTGTTCGAGGCGGTGTGGCGGGAGGCGCTGCCGCTGCGCGTCGGCGACCGCGGGGTGCGCGAGCAGGGCCCGGACGCCCCCGACGCCACGGACCTGGAGGTCCTCTCCCTGCTGTTGGCCGGGCTGACCGACGCGAGCGTGGCCAAACAGCTCGACCTGGGCCTGCGGACCGTGCAGCGCCGGGTGAAGCACCTGATGGAGCTGACGGGCGCGACGACCCGACTGCAACTGGGCTGGCACGCCTACGAACGCGGCTGGGTGTCCCGCGACCGGTGACGGGCGAGGCCGGGTGACCGGCCGACCTGCGCGCTCCCGCC
The DNA here is from genome assembly GCF_042674625.1 of Streptomyces flavalbus. Lineage (NCBI taxonomy): Bacteria > Bacillati > Actinomycetota > Actinomycetes > Kitasatosporales > Streptomycetaceae > Streptomyces > Streptomyces flavalbus. The sequence goes on along the minus strand of NZ_JBHTEB010000001.1, from coordinate 6,331,789 downwards.
CCCTCCTGCACCCTGGGCAGATGGGAGTGTGGGACCTCCTGCTGGCCGGGCTGGTCATCCTGTTCGGCCTGTGCGGAGTGCTGGTGCCCGGTGTGCCAGGGTCGTGGCTGGTGTGGGCCGCGGTGATGTGGTGGGCGCTGAAGGACCCGCGGGCGGTGTCCTGGTTCGTGCTCGTCGGCGCCACGGTCGCGCTGCTGCTGTGCCAGGTGGTGCGCTGGTGCCTGCCGCCCAGACGGCTGCGGATGCGCCGCGCCGACCGTCGGCTGGCGGTCTACGCCGGGTGCGGGGCGCTACTCGGCTTCTTCCTGATCCCCGTACTCGGCGCGATCCCCGGCTTCGTCGGCGGCGTCTACCTCGCCGAACGGCTCCGCCTCGGCCGCCACCGGGAAGCCCGCGCGGCGCTGCGCACGGCGATGCGGTCGGGCGGCTGGAGCGTGCTGGCGGAGCTGTTCACCTGCCTGCTGATCATGGGAGCGTGGCTGGGCGCGGTGCTGTGGGGCTGAGAGGGCTAAGCGCCTGGCGAGGACGGCGAGGACTCAAGGACCCCCTCCAGCCCGAGCAGCCGCCGCTTCCGCTCCAGCCCGCCCGCGTACCCGGTGAGCGTGCCGTCCGCGCCGACCACCCGGTGGCAGGGCCGCAGCACCAGCAGCGGATTGGCGCCGATGGCCCCGCCGACGGCGCGTACGGCGGCCCGGGGCGCCCCGATCCGCGCCGCGATCTCGCCGTACGAGACGGTCGCCCCGTACGGCACCGAGTCCAGGGCGTCCCACACCCGCTCCCGGAACGCGGTCCCGTGCGCGCGCAGCGGCAGCCGGAACTCCTCCAGCTCCCCGGCGAAGTAGGCCCCGAGTTGCTCCTCGGCGTCCCGGAAGAACTCGGGATCATGCCGCCACCCGTCTTCCACCCCGCCCACTTCCCGCCCGCCCTTCTGCCCGCCCATGGACAGCGAGGTCAGCGCGCCATCGGGATCGGCGGTGAGCAGCAGGGGCCCCAGGGGACTGTCCAGCCTGGTCCAGTGCACGGTCGTCACACCCATGTCATCTCCTTCTCCATCACGTTCTCCGTCTCCACCCACCCGGCGACCCGCAGGTGCTGTACGGCGTAGGACCGCCAGGGCCGCCAGGCCCGTCCGGCGTCGGGGACGCCGGTGCCGGGCGGGGCGACGTCGGGGTCGCCGAGCGCGCGGGAGCGGATCACGGCGACGGTACGGGCGTCCAGGCCGGGCAGGCTGAGCAGCGCCGCCTCGGCGTCGTCCCGGTCGGCGCCGGGGTCCAGTCGTACGGTGCCGTCCGCGAGGGCGGCGATGAGCGCGCCGAGGGTGCCGTGCGGCTCGGCCGCGGCGAGGACGGCGGGCTCGGGGAACAGGTGGGTGAGGGTGCCGCAGGGCGCGTCGAGGGCCGTGCCGTACCGCCGTACCAGGCGCTCGGCCTCCGCCCGTCCGGCCGCCACCCGTACCGCCAGCTCGTCCGGGTCGGCGGCGCCGGGGGCGCGGAGTCCGGGGCGGGCGGCGACGAGGGGGGCGAGGCGGGGGTCGGCGGCGAGCCGCTCGTCGACGGCGTACGGGTCGGCGTCGAGGTCGAACAGCCGCCGCAGCCGCTGGACGGCGGTCGTGAGGTCGCGTGGGTCGGTGAGGTGCAGCAGGGCGTCGAGCCAGCCGCCGGGGTGGGCGCCGGAGGACGGCCGCCGGTTGCCGGGGCGTTCGTCGACGGCGGCGATGCCGGTGCCGTAGGGCAGTCGGAGGGTACGGCGGTAGGTGCGGCGGCCTGGTGCGCCGGTCACCTCCTCCACGCCTGGTACGGCCTCGCTGGCCAGCAGGTCGAAGACAGGTCCGGCCTGGTAGGGGCCGCGGTGGGCGAGCCGCAGCGGGATCCCGGCGGTGGGGGTGGCGCGGCGGGCCGCCCGGGCGCCCCTGCCGCCGGGGGCGAGGGCGCGCAGCTCGCTCGGGGTGCGGGCGTACACCTCGCGGATGGTGTCGTTGAACTGCCGGACGCTGGCGAACCCGGACGCGAAGGCGACGTCGGTGACCGGCAGTCCGGTGGTCTGGAGCAGGGTGCGCGCGGTGTGGGCGCGCTGGGCGCGGGCCAGGGCGACCGGTCCGGCGCCCAGCTCGGCGGTGAGCTGCCGCTGTACCTGCCGAGGGCTGTAGCCGAGCCGGGCGGCGAGCCCGGTGACGCCCTCGCGGTCGACGACGCCGTCACCGATCAGCCGCATCGCCCGGCCGACGACGTCGGCGCGCACGTTCCACTCGGCGGACCCGGGCACCGCGTCCGGCCGACACCGCCGACAGGCGCGGAACCCGGAGCCCTGGGCGGCGGCGGCCGTGGCGAAGAAGCGCACGTTCCGCCGCCGCGGGGTGACGGCCGGGCAGCTTGGACGGCAGTAGACCCCGGTGGTGGTCACACCGAAGAAGAAGACGCCGTCAAAGCGCCCGTCGCGGCTGCGCACGGCCTCGTACCTGGTGTCCTCGTCCATCACGCCACCAAGTGTCGACGCCGCGCGCACCCCTCGCTAGCGGAAAACGGACACGGCGCTCAGCACCGTCACCGCCTACGGCCGCCGCCACGCTTGGCCTCCATGGCGGCCCGCCCCTCCGCCATCTTCCGCTTCCAGTCCTTCCTGAGGTCGGCCCGCACCCGGGCGTCGGTCTTGGCGACGATGCGCTGGTTCTCGCGGAGCAGCTTGCGGTAGCTCTCCAGCCGCCGTACCGGAAGGTCACCGGAGTCGATGGCGGCGAGGACGGCGCACCCGGGCTCGGCGTCGTGGGCGCAGTCGTGGAACCGGCAGTCCCGGGCCAGCTCCTCGATCTCGGCGAAGACCTGCCCGACCCCGCTCCCGGCGTCCCACAGGCCGACACCCCGCAGCCCCGGCGTGTCGATGAGCACCCCGCCCCCCGGCAGGGCGAGGAGATTGCGGGTGGTGGTGGTGTGCCGCCCCTTGCCATCCACGTCCCGGGTGGTCTGGACGTCCATGACGTCCTCCCCGAGCAGCGCGTTGGCGAGGGTGGACTTGCCCGCGCCGGACTGCCCGAGCAGCACGGACGTCCCGCCGGAGACCAGGCTGACGAGCACGTCGAGCCCTTCCCCGTGCAGCGCGCTGACGGTGAGCACGGGCACGCCGGGCGCGCTGGTCTCGACGTCCTGGACGAGGTACGCCAGCGTCGTGGGGTCCGGCACGAGGTCGGCCTTGGTCAGCACGACCACGGGCTGCGCCCCGGACTCCCAGGCGAGCGCGAGGAACCGCTCGACGCGGGCGAGGTCCAGCTCGACGGCCAGCGACACGGCGACGACGGCGTGATCGACGTTGGCGGCGAGGATCTGTCCCTCGGACCGCTTGGAGGAGGTGGACCGCACGAACGCGGTACGCCGCGGCAGATAGGCCCGCACGTACCGCGGGCTGCCGCCCTCGGGGTCGAGGACGGCCCAGTCCCCGGTGCACAGCACGCGCAGCGGGTCGTGCGGGGTGACGAACGCGGTGTCGGCACGCAGCACACCGTCGGCGGTGACGACGTCACACTGCCCCCGGTCCACCCGCAGGACCCGCCCGGGAACCAGCCCTTGCGCGTCATACGGGGCGAACTGCCGTGCCCATGCCTCGTCCCAGCCGTAGGGAGCGAGAGCGGAAGAAACAGAAGTGGAAGTCAACGGGTGACCCTTCACATGGGTGACCCCGGCGAAAGCGCGCACACAGGCACGCGAAGAAGGTGGGAGTGTCAGCCGGTGGCCACGGAGGTGGACTTGACGGTCTCACGGAAGCGGGCAGCGCCCATCACAATGACAGCCATCGGTCGACACCTCCTCCTCAGCACGCGGCCAACAACGACGCCCAACAGGTCGCCGCAGGAACAGCCCTCACCTTAGAAGCCCACCGCGTACCCGCGCTACTGCATTTCCGCGTGGAGGCAGCCATGCAGGCAAGAGGGCCGTCACAGCAGTTCCCCTCGGGATCGGGCATTGGCCTTCGACACCTCGGCGCTCAAAGCCTCCGCGCGGGTGGCAGGCCGAAGTCGTCCCGGTTTCGCGTCCCACTCGATACCACCGCCGATGGGGCGCAACTGCACGTACGGATCAATGAAGTCCATCACCTCGCCGATCCTGCGGGCTTCGCTGTCCCATACCGCGTCACCGAGTCTGGGCTTGTAGCTGGCCGGGGTCTGCTCCCCTCGTGTGGGCTCCTGCGGGTAGGTGGCTGCAGCGTTCACGGTGTCCATACTCCCTCGCGGCGTTGACCACGCTCCGGGCATTCCGGTTCCCTCTGCTGGTTCCGGCGTGCGCAACAGATGGTGGAGGCCCGGAAGTGCAACAAGTACCCCAGCTCGGGGTACTTCGGGGTTCACGTTGCGGCACACCACTCGGCGAAGTTGGTGAGACCTTCGGAGTCGGCACGCTTCAGCCGACGCAGTCTTGCCACGTCCTCCCGCACCCACGGGTGCTGGCGGGTGTGCTGAGGGGCGATGCTTCGGGCGACCTTCAGAGACTCGAAAGCGTCATCCGCGAGGCTCGACCATAGCTGAGCGCGGGCGAGCTCGATGTAGAACCCAGAGCGGCGTTCGGCGGGGAGTTCCTTCGGCGGCTTCCACTCCCTGGCGATGGCGAGAGCGCGGCCTACGTGCTCGTCTCCGAGGCTGATTGCGACAGACACCTCATGTGCCTTGACGGAGTCGGGGCCAAAGGCGGTGCCGCAGTACACGTCCTCGGCCACCCGGTTGGCCATGGCACCGGCCTCCCTCAAGTGCGCGCCAGCCGCTACGGCATCGCGTGCCCGACCCGCGATGACTGCGGCCCGCATGTGCAGAGCTCCCTTCATCGCGGCGTGCTCCGGCGTCACGGGCGCGGGAACGGTATCAAGGGCCTGTTCAAGGACACGCAGCCCGGCCGCGTGGGCGCGGGCGGCAAGAAAGGTCTCCGTGCGCACGTAGGCCACGGACGCGGACAGGACTGGATCGTCAGCCTCGGGGACAGCCCATCGCATCAGTTCGATGAGACGCGCGGACAGGTCGTGGGCACCGACCTTGAAGGCGACGGCGTCCGCCGAGCGGTACGCCCGCACCAGCAGGGCAGCGAGTTCAAGCCGCTCTGCGCCGCGAGCCGCGTGGTAGGCGCGGGCCAGTTCCGCGAGGAGTTCAGGCATTCGGCGGGCGATGCGGGTGTACTGGGCTGCCAGCCGCCAGTCGACAGCCTGTTCCACAGCGGCGCGCAGCTCGGGCAGAGGTCGAACCGGCCCGTCGACGGGGGTCTCATACGTAGCGAGCGCGGCGGAGAGCGCGGGTAGTGCCTCATGGACGCGGGTACGAAACGGGGCGCGGTCGGCGGTCAGGTGAGCGGCGTCCACACCGAGGGCCTCCGCGATGGCCTCCAGGGTCGCCTCGGTGGCTCCGCGCTCACCCCGCTCGATCTTGCGGATGGTCCCGAGCGACACGCAGGCCGCGTCGGCGAGTTGTTGTTGGGTCATCCTGGGACGAGCGGCGCTGCGATAGTAGGCGATCCGCCGCCCCACGCCGTCCTCGGCACGTGCGGGCATACAGTCTCCGGTCCGGTGTTGTCCCCACCGAACCGTACCCGTGTCGATACGCCCTGTGCACGGTTCCTCGCGCTCAGCCCCTGACGATCTCGGTGAGGTGAGCGAGGGAGTCGATCCGCCAGTCGGCCACCGCCTCCACCTTCGGATCGTCCGCCCAGAGGTGCCCCCAAGGGCCGCGACGCAGATGCGCCACCCGCAGGCCAGCCGCCTTCGCCGGGAAGATGTCGTTGGCGGGGTGGTCGCCGACGTACAGGGTCCGCTCAGGCGCCGCCCGCGCGATTTCAGTGACCCGGTGGAAGAAGGCCGGGGCTGGCTTCGCGACGCCCCACTCTCCCGAGGTGACGATGAGATCGGCGGGGAGGGCGAGGGCGCGAAGCAGGTCCGCGGCGCCGACCGTCTGATTGCCTGCGATGACGACCCGGATGCCGAGTGCGCGGAGCTGCGTCAGCGCTGGCCGGACATCGTCGTACACGTCGCTCTCGTCGAGGTACTCGCCACGGCCCGCCCGTTCCCTGGCCTCGTACTCCGCGGCCACGTCGATGCCGGGGCGCAGGAGGCGGAGCGCGTCAGCGTTGTCACGTCCTTGAGCGACGACCGCTCCGACGAGCGCGGACAAGGTGTGTCGGGGGACGTTCAGCCACTCGGCCCACGACGCCCAGTAGCGGTCATCCCTGACAATCGTCTCCCCGACATCGAGCACGACGGTCTCAATCATCCTCGGAGACTACGGCTACGAGCCGCGATCAGCGGACCTGGGTGGCGGAGTCGCCGCGCGCCTCGGGGCAACGGGCAGCATCCCCGTGCCCACCGGAATATAGAAGTGCAGTTCTCTTAACTGCACCCCTACATCCCGTAGGGAGCGCGCTCACACCGTCACACACGCCCGCCCGTTCAGCTCGAAGCCGTACGCCGGTGTGTTCGCCCCCTGCCAGGCGGCGATGAAGCCGAGGGAGAGGGTGCCGTCGGCGGGGATCTTGGCGTTGTAGGGGGCGGCGGTGGTGGTGACGTGGGGGCCCTGTTGGACGTAGCCCGCGTCCCACATCTGGGTCACGTGCTGGCCGTCGCGGAAGGTCCAGGTCAGGCGCCAGTCGTCGAGGGCGTGGGCGGTGGTGACGGTGACGGCGGCCTGGAAGCCGTCGGGCCACTGGCCGGTGATGTCGTAGTCGACGCGGCAGGTGGGGGTGGTGGAGGGGGAAGGGGAGGGTTTTGGGGTGGGGGGTGCCGTGGTCTGGGGTTCGGGGTGGGGGTTCCGCGTTGGGGGGGTGGAGGGGTGCGGGGGGTGGTGGGTCTTGGGGGTGGGCGTGGGGGTGGGGGATGGGGGTGCTGTGGTGGGGGTGGGCGTGAAGGAGGGTGGGGACGGGCGGGGGTCGGCTACCGGGCGGCCGTCGCCGGGGTCGGGGGCGTTGTCCTCGCCGGTGGGCAGGAGGGTGACGCCGAGGGCGAGGAGGGAGACCAGGACGGCGGCGACGAGGAGGCCGTTGCGCAGGACGCGGGCCTTCGTCGCGCCGGTGCGTGGGGGCTGCGGGTCGGCCGGGGCGGAGGGCGCGGCGCCGAGGCGGACGTCGGCGGCGCGGCGGCGGCGTTCCAGGTAGGCGAGGCCGCCCCAGCCGATCACGCCACCGGCGAGGGCCGCGGGCAGTCCGCCGCCGTGCAGTCGGAGGCAGGCGGCGGCCTCGGCGCAGCGCACGCAGTGCGTGAGGTGCTGGGAGAGGTCCTCGGGGGTCTCGGGGGCGTCCGTGCCGGGGGCGCGGGTCAGCGCGTCGAGCATCCGGGCGTAGCCACGGCAGGGCGCCGCGAGCTGGCCGTCGAGGTGGTTGCGCAGGCAGCGGTCCCGGAACAGGGCCCGCGCCTCGGCGAGTGCCGCGCCGACCGTCGCGGGGTCGAGGCGGAGTCGGCGGGCCACGACGGCCAGCGGCAGCGACTCGACCTCCGCCAGCCACAGCAGTTCCGCGTCGGCGGGCTGCATGTCGCGCAGGGTGCGCAGGGCGAGCGGGCGGCCGAGGGGCGGGCCGGTGTGGCGGGCGGCGTGCTCGGAGCTGAGCCACAGCCGCAGGTCGGGGTCGAGGCGGTGGCCCTGGCCCTGTTCCTCCCAGGCCGCGGCGGTGCGCCGGACGGCGGTCAGCATCCGTGCTATGCGGGGCAGTTGGGCCGTACGTCGGCTGGTGTCCCGTACGGCGTCGGTGCCGGGGGCCGTCGTACGGGCCGTCTCGCGCATCCCGTCGGCGAACGCCTCCCGGGCCAGCCGGGCGGCCGACTCGGAGCCGCAGGTGCACAGGTCGGCGTAGGACAGGACCGTGTCCCAGCACTCGGAGAACAGCGCTGCCTCGGCGGCGTCCTTGGGGGTCGGCAGGTCGGGCATGGGTCTCCTGCATCCGCATGTGAGGTCAACTCACCAGGGTTACAGGGGAGTTGTGAGGAACCCTCGGGGCAGACACCGAGCCTTTCACGGCTCCCGCACAACTGACAAGCCGCCTCTTCAAACCCACGGGAGGGGGAACCCGGACCGGTCGGTGGCCGGTCCGGGCCCGCGTCTCAGACCTGCACCGGCTCCTGCGCCGGGAGGCTGTCCATGAACGAGCTGACCGAGAACACCGCGCGGCCGGGGCCGGGCGGGCCGTAGCCGGGGGGCGAGGAGAGGCCGAAGTCGTCCATGGTGGCGCGGTACGCCTCCAGCAGGCGGATGTGGTACTCCAGCGGCGCGCCCTGCGGGTTGGCCTTGCCGAGCGGGGTGGTGGGCTCGGGGCACCAGGTGGTGAAGCGGGGCGTGATGCCGTGCGACATGAAGAAGCGCAGGCCCTCGGTGGTGGAGGCGATGGCCTCGTCGACCGTCTTGAAGCCGAAGGGCTCCGCCATCTCCACCCCCGCGACGAAGTTCGGGATCACGTTGCGCGCGCCGAAGACGTCGGCGGAGTCGAGGACGCGGCGGTGCCACTCGTCGCGGCCGACGTAGCGCTCCTTGCCGGGGCAGTACATCTTGAACAGGTACTCGTCCCACACCTCGTAGTTGGGGTGGTAGATCTGCACGCCGTAGTCCTTGAACCGCTGGACGTCGGCGCGGGGCAGGGCCTGGGCGACGACCTTGCCGATCCAGCGGCCGGGGAAGCGCTCCTCGATGGCCTTGGCGTAGTGGCCGTAGAAGTCGGCCTCGTCGCGGCCGGAGACGGTCTTGGTGATGGCGCCGCCGGTGAGGGTGTAGGCGGTGGAGGTGCGGGCGGTGTCGTAGCGGTCGATGATCTCCAGGGCCTCCAGCACCTCCTCGACGTCCTTGACACCGGTGTAGGGGCGTCCGGCGGCCTTGTGCTGGCGCCAGTTGTGGTTGATGTCGCAGTACTGGCACTCCTCCTTGGCGCCGAAGTACTGGCAGACCCGGAAGACCGTGAGGTAGATCAGGTAGCCCCACTGGATCGTCGGGGCGACCTCCATCACCGACTTCCCGTTGGAGAGGGTGTGCCGGTAGTACTCCGGCATCGGGGGCACGCCGACGTCGGCGATGCGCTTGCCGTCGAGGTAGAGGCCGAGGACGCCCTCGTCGTTCGCGGCGACGCGGTACGGCGACGACGGGTTGACGCGGACCGAGACGACCGTGCGGCGCAGGTCGTAGGGGCCGCCGGTGAGGATGATCTCCTCCGGCGGGCGGCGCAGCGCGGCCTCCCCCAGCTCGGGGAGGGTGCCGTGGTCGAAGGAGAAGATGAAGTACGACTTCGGCTTCACCTCCCCGCTCTCGTTGTCGCTGAGCGCGGACGCGTCGAAGGCGACACCGCCGCGGAGCAGGTCCTCCTTGAAGACGGCTTCCCGCGGCACGTGCGGGAAGCGCTCCATCAGATCCTCGACCAGCGCGGTGCGGCTGCCCATCCCGTGATCTCCTCCCTGCGGTGACGTTCGACTCCTCACGGTATGCCCCCGCGCGGCGGAGGTGTGCAGGCGGGTCCCGGAAGCGGGCCGAAGGGCCCTGGACAGTGACGTTCGCAACCCTTCGCGTCGGCGCCGGGCACGGCAGTGGTGTGATGGGCGCCAGCGCACCGCGCCGGAGCGCACCGCGCCGACGTTTCTCCTGGGAGGGCCCCGCATGACCGACACCGTGACCAACTGGGCGGGCAACATCACGTACACCGCGAAGGAGCTGCACCGCCCGCGCTCCGTGGACGCGCTGCGCTCGCTCGTCGCGGACGGGGCGCGGGTGCGGGTGCTGGGCAGCGGGCACTCCTTCAACGAGATCGCCGACCCGGGGGCGGAGGGCGTCCTGCTCTCCCTGGACGCGCTGCCGCCGGTGATCGACGTGGACACGGCGGCGCGTACGGTCCGGGTCGGGGGCGGCGTGCGGTACGCCGAGCTGGCCCGTACCGTGCACGCCCACGGGCTGGCCCTGCCGAACATGGCCTCGCTGCCGCACATCTCGGTGGCCGGTTCGGTGGCGACCGGCACCCATGGCTCGGGGGTGGGCAACGGTCCGCTGTCGGCCGCGGTGCGGGCGGTGGAGCTGGTCACCGGCGACGGTACGACGGTGACGGTCACGCGCGAGGAGGAACGCTTCGGCGGCGCGGTCACCGCGCTCGGCGCGCTCGGCGTGGTGACGGCGCTCACCCTGGACCTGGAGCCCGCCTACGAGGTGGCGCAGCACGTCTTCACCGAGCTGCCGCTCGCCGGGCTCGACCAGGCGGCGTTCGAGACGGTGATGTCGGCGGCGTACAGCGTGAGCCTGTTCACGGACTGGCGGGCGCCGGGCTTCCGGCAGGTGTGGCTGAAGCGGCGGACGGACCAGCCGCTGGCGGACTTCCCGTTCGCCGCCCCGGCGACGGAGAAGATGCACCCGGTGCCGGGGATGCCCGCCGTGAACTGCACCGAGCAGTTCGGGGTGCCGGGGCCCTGGCACGAGCGGCTGCCGCACTTCCGGGCGGAGTTCACGCCGAGCAGCGGGGCGGAGCTGCAGTCGGAGTACCTGCTGCCGCGCCGGTACGCCGTCGAGATGCTGGCCGCGGTCGACGGGATACGGGACGTCGTCGCGCCCGTGCTCCAGACCTGCGAGATCCGCACCGTCGCCGCCGACGACCAGTGGCTGAGCCCGGCGTACGGGCGGGACACCGTGGCGGCGCACTTCACCTGGGTCGAGGACACCGCCGCCGTGCTGCCGGTGGTACGGCGGCTTGAGGCGGCGCTCAGCCCGTTCGAGCCCCGCCCGCACTGGGGGAAGGTGTTCACCACTCCGGCGGCGGTGCTCGGCGAGCGGTATCCGCGGCTCGGTGACTTCCGGGCACTGGCGGCCGAGCTGGACCCGTCCGGGACCTTCGCCAACGCCTTCGTGCGGGGCGTGCTCGGCGGGTGACCGCAGGAGGGCCGTACTTGCCACACCCCTTTCCACATCCCTTGTAGAAAGGGGTTGCGGGACCCTAGCCTCCCCAGCGTGCGCACATCACGGGACATCCGCACCGCCAACCGCTACGGCGTGCTCCGGCAGATCATCGCCTCCTCCCCCACCTCCCGGCAGGAGCTGGCCGCCGCCACCGGACTGAGCCTCGCCACGGTCGCCACGCTCGTCGGTGAGCTGCTGGACCTGGGGATGATCACCGAGGTCGGCTTCGAGGAGTCGGCGGGCGGGCGCCCCCGGGACCTGGTCGCCGTCCACGCCTCCGGTGGCGCGCTGGTCGGCGTGGACATCGCGGAGACGTACGTCCACGTCGAGCTGTTCGACCTGGCGCTGAACGTGCTCGCGCGCGCCGAGGAGGACGTCCGGCCCGGCGAGAACCGCCCCGAGCGGCTCGTCGGGCACGTCGCCGCCGCCGTCGGCTCGGTGGTCGCGCAGGCCGGGTCCGGGGCGGCCCGGGTGCTCGGCGTCGGGGTGAGTATGCCGGGGCAGGTGGACCGCGGCACCGGCGTCTCCGAGTACGCCCCGAACTGGGACCACTGGCACGACGTACCCCTGCGCGACCTGCTCGCCGAGCACATCGCCTATCCGCTGCACCTGGACAACCCGCTGCGGGCCTGCGCGGTGGCCGAGCTGTGGTTCGGGGCGGCGCGCGGGCGCACGGACGCCGTGGTGGTCAACCTCGGCACCGGGGTGGGCGCCGGGCTGGTGCTGGGCGGCGGGGTGCACCGCGGGGTGAGCAACAGCGCGGGCGAGTGGGGGCACACCACCCTCGTGCTCGACGGACGGCCCTGCCACTGCGGCAACCACGGCTGCGTGGAGACATACGTCGGGGCGCCCGGCATCATGCGGCACCTGCGGGAGCTGAGCCCGGGCAGCGCCCTGCTGCACCCCGACGACCAGACCGCCACCGTCAACGCGCTGGCGCGCGGGGTGGCGGCGGGCGATCCGGTGGCCGTGCAGGTGGTCCGGGACACCGCCCGCTATCTCGCCGCGGGGATCGCGGACCTGGTCAACCTGCTCAACCCGGAGGTGGTCGTGCTCAGTAGCTGGGTCGCGGCGACCCTCGGGGAACCGCTGCTCGCGGGGGTGCGGGAGGCGGTGGCCCGGCACGCGCTGCGGCGTCCGCTGACCGCCACCGAGATCGTGCTGTCCCCGATCCCCACCGACCCGGTCTGTCTGGGCGCGGCGACGTTCGCGCTGGAGGGCGCGCTGGGGTCGGCCGGGCAGCGGACCGCCGCCGTACGCCGTCCCGGCGCGCCCGCGCGGAGCCGTACCGCGCCGCCTGAGTAGCGTCGGCCATCGAGCCGTACCGCGCGCCGCCCACCTAGCGTCGGCCGCCGCGCCGTACCGCGCCGCCGCCTGACCGTCGCGCGTCCGGCATCCCGAACGCGGTGCCCCCGTTTCACGCGGGCTTCGTCCAACCCCTTGCCGAAGTGTTAGCGGAAGGTTAGCGTCCCGCACCGCAAGCCGAACTGAGCCACCGGGTCACTGAGTCACCTGGCGCCGAGCCGCCCAGCCGCAGCCGCAGCCGCACTCAAGACAAGGACGTCACCATGTCGGCACCGAGCAACCGAGCACTGACCACCAGAGACTGGAACCGCCGCTCCGTACTGCGGGCCGCCCTCGGCCTGACCGCCGCCGGGTCGCTGGCGGCGTGCGGGGGCGACAACGGCCGGGGCGGCGGCTCCGGTTCGGGCACCCGCCTGACGCAGTACTTCCACGCGTACGGCGAGGCGGGCACCGAGCAGGCCGTCAAGCGGTACGCGAAGGCGTACGACGGGGCGGACGTGTCCACGCAGTGGATCACCGGCACCAACTTCGAGAGCAAGCTGTTCTCCGCGCTGCTCACCGAGAACGCCCCGGACGTCTTCGAGTTCCACCCGCAGATACAGCTCGTGAAGAGCGGTCAGGTGGCCGATCTGACCGAGCTGGTGGAGCCGGTGAAGGACGACTTCAACCCGGCGGACATCGCCTCGCACACCATCGACGGCAAGATCTGGGGCGTCCGCATGATCGACGACCCGCAGTTCTTCTACTACCGCAAGTCCCTCCTCGCGGACGCGGGCGTCGAGCCCCCGGCCACCCTGGACGAGCTGGTGGAGGCGGCGGCCAAGCTCACCACCGACAAGGTCAGGGGCGTCTTCCTCGGCAACTCGGTGACACCGGTGATGAACCCCCTGATCTGGTCGACGGGCGCGGACACCCTCACCGACGGCAACGAGATCGCGTACCACACGGACGCGGTCGCACAGGGGCTGACCAAGCTGCGGTCGATGTTCGCGGACGGGCACCTGCTGCTGGACGCGCCCGCCGACTGGTGGGACCCGTCGGCGCTCACCCAGGGCCTGGTCGCCATGCAGTGGTGCGGGATGTGGGCGATGCCGGTGATCGAGGAGGCGCTCGGCGACGACGTCGGCATCATCCCCTTCCCCGCCTCGGCGGACGGCGGGCGGCCCGCGGTGGTCAACGGCGGCTGGTCGATGTTCGTCAACGCTAAGTCCGACCACCTGGACGAGGCGAAGGAGTACGTCAAGTGGCTGTGGATCGACCAGAAGGAGCACCAGGAGGACTGGGCGCTCTCCTACGGCTTCCACATCCCGCCGCGCACCTCGCTGGCGGAGTCCGCGGAGAAGCTGAGGACGGGGCTGGCGGCCGAGGGCGTACGGCTGTTCAACGAGTTCGGGCACTTCGACAACCCGGCGTGGACGCAGGCGATGATCGTCGCCCTGGAGGGCGTGGTCGCCGACGCGGTCCGCAAGGGCGGCGACCCGGAGGCGGCGCTCGACAAGGCGGACCGGACGGTCGGCCGCGAGCTGAAGAAGCTGTTCGGCTAGGCCGCGGCGGACGGACGGACTGACGCCGTGATCCGTGGCCGTACCCTCTCCTTCTGGCTGTTCACCGGCCCCTTCCTGATCGGGCTGGTGGTCTTCGTCTACGTGCCGATCGGCTGGAGCGCGTACCTGTCGTTCTTCGAGGCGCGGTACACCGTCACACCCAACACGTTCGTCGGTTTCGACAACTACCGGTACATGCTGACGAACGACCGGTTCACCGACGCGCTGGTCACGTTCACCGTGTTCGCTGCGATCGTCGTGCCCGTCACCTGGGCGCTGTCGCTGGGCCTGGCGCTGCTGGTGAACCGGATCCGCTTCATGCGGGCGTTCTTCCGGTCGGTGTTCTTCCTGCCGACGGCGGTCAGCTTCGTCGCCGCGTCGCTGATCTGGAAGATGTCGGTGTTCAGCGGCGTCCGCTTCGGGCTGGCGAACACCGTGCTCGGCTGGTTCGGCGTCGGGAACGTCGCCTGGCTGGCCGACCCCAACCCGCCCTGGTACTGGCTGGTCATCGTCACCGTGCGGCTGTGGCTCCAGTCCGGCTTCTACATGATCCTGTTCCTCGCCGCGCTCCAGAACATCCCGCGCGAGCTGTACGAGGCCGCCGCGATCGACGGCGCGAAGCCCGGCTGGCAGACCTTCCGCCACGTCACGCTGCCGCAGTTGCGGGCCACCTCCACGGCGGTGGTCCTGCTGCTCCTGATCGCGGCGTACCAGGCGTTCGACGAGTTCTTCAACCTGCTCGCCAAGACCACCTGGGGCCGCCCGCCGCTGGTCGAGCTGTACTACACCGCGCTGGGCGAGAACCAGGACTACGGCGCGGGCAGCGCGGGCGCGATGATCCTGACCGTGCTGATCTGCGCCGTCACCCTGCTCCAGGGCAGGGTCATGGGCTTCGGGAGGGGTGAGGAGACCAAGTGAGCGCCCGACGAGCGACGACCCACACCGGCCTGTACATCGGCGCGGGCATCGCCGCGTTCCTCTTCCTCGTCCCCTTCTACCTGATCGTCCGCAACGCCCTGTCCACGGACGCCGAGATCACCGGCGAGGAGTGGCGGTTCCTCCCCACGGACATCCAGTGGGGCAACGTCACCGAACTGTTCGACGACCCGACGGTGCCGTTCGCCCGGTCGCTGTGGAACTCGACGGTCGTCGGTGTGCTGCACACGCTCGGCACGCTGCTGGTGTGCTCCCTCGCCGGGTACGGGCTGGCCCGCATCCCCTACCGGCACGCCAACAAGGTCTTCTACGCCGTCCTGGTGACCCTGATGGTGCCGACCGCGGTCACCTTCGTGCCCAGCTTCGTGCTGGTGTCGTCCCTCGGCTGGGTGTCCAGTCTGCGCGGACTGGTCGTCCCGGGCCTGTTCAGCGGTTTCACCTGCTTCCTGTTCCGGCAGTACTTCCTGGGGTTCCCCAAGGAGCTGGAGGAGGCGGCGCGCGTGGACGGACTCGGCTACTGGGGCGCGTACTGGCGTGTCGTCGTGCCGAACTCGCTGAACTTCTTCGCCGCCATCGCCACCATCACCTTCATCAGCGGCTGGAACGCCTTCCTGTGGCCCCTGGTCATCGGACAGGACGAACAGGCGTGGACGGTGCAGGTGGCGCTCTCCTCCTACATGACCAACCAGACCGTCAACTTCCACCTGATCTTCATGGCCACCGCCATTTCCATCCTGCCCCTGGTGTTCGTGTTCCTCTTCCTCCAGCGCTGGCTGGTCCAGGGCATCGCACAGACCGGCATCAAGGGCTGACCGAGGAGACCGATGTACCCACGCACCACCGCCACCACCACCGACTACGTCGAGGACGTCAGCCCCGGCACGGGCACCCTGCCGCCCCGTGCCTGGTACCGCGCCTCCGACGCGAAGTCCCTCTTGCTCAACGGCGACTGGCGCTTCCGCCTCTCCCCGACGGCCGACGCCGAGGACGACGCGTTCGCAGCCCCCGGGTACGACGCCGGGGGGTGGGCGGAGGTGACCGTGCCCGGCCACTGGGTGCTCCAGGGCGACGACGGCGCCTTCGGCTCGCCCGTCTACACCAACCACCTCTACCCGTTCCCGGTGGACCCGCCGCACGTCCCCACCGAGAACCCGACCGGGGACCACCTGCGCCACTTCGACCTGCCCGCCGACTGGCCCGCCGACGGGGACGCGGTGCTGCGCTTCGACGGCGTGGAGTCCTGCGCCCGGGTGTGGCTGAACGGCACGGAGGTCGGCACGTTCAAGGGGTCGCGGCTGCCGCACGAGTTCGCGGTGGGCGCCCTGCTCAGGCCGACCGGGAACGTCCTCGCGGTCCGCGTCCACCAGTGGTCGGCGGGCTCGTACCTGGAGGACCAGGACCAGTGGTGGCTGCCGGGCATCTTCCGCGACGTCACCCTGCTGCACCGGCCCGAAAGGGCCGCCGGGGACTTCTTCGTGCACGCCGCCTACGACCACCGCACCGGCGAGGGCACCCTGCGCGTCGACTCCGAGGTCCCCGGCCGGGTCACCGTGCCCGGCCTCGGCCTCGACCTCGCCACCGGCGAGACGGCGACCGTCCCGGTCGAGCCGTGGACCGCCGAGACGCCGACGCTGTACGACGCCGTCCTGGCCACCCCGGGCGAACGGGTGCCGCTGCGCGTCGGCTTCCGCACCGTCGCCGTCGAGGACGGCCTGCTCAAGGTCAACGGCCGACCGCTGCTCTTCCGGGGCGTCAACCGGCACGAGTGGCACCCGGAGCGCGGACGCGCCCTGGACCTGGAGACCATGCGCCAGGACGTGCTGCTGATGAAGCGGCACAACGTCAACGCGGTCCGCACCTCGCACTACCCGCCGCACCCGGCCTTCCTCGACCTGTGCGACGAGTACGGCCTGTGGGTGATCGACGAGTGCGACCTGGAGACCCACGGCTTCGTCGAGCACGACTGGCGGGACAACCCCGTCGACGACGACCGCTGGACCCCCGCCCTCCTGGACCGCGCCGCCCGCATGGTGGAACGGGACAAGAACCACCCGTCGGTGGTCATGTGGTCCCTCGGCAACGAGGCGGGCACCGGGCGCGGGCTGACCGCGATGGCCGAGTGGATCCACGCCCGGGACACCTCCCGGCTTGTCCACTACGAGGGCGACGCCACCTGCCGCGACACCGACGTGTACTCGCGGATGTACCCCTTCCACGAGGAGACCGAGCTGATCGGCCGCGGCCTGGACGGCGGCACCCACAAGCGCCGCGGACTGCCGCTGATCCTGTGCGAGTACGGCCACGCCATGGGCAACGGGCCCGGCGGACTGGCCGACTACCAGCGGCTGTTCGAGCGGTACGACCGTCTCCAGGGCGGCTTCGTCTGGGAGTGGATCGACCACGGCGTCCGCCACCCGGGGCTCGGCTACGCCTACGGCGGTGACTTCGGGGAGGAGCTGCACGACGGCAACTTCGTCTGCGACGGACTGCTGTTCCCGGACCGCACCCCGTCACCGGGCCTGCTGGAGTACCGGAAGGTCATCGAGCCGGTCCGCATCGAGGGCGGCGGCGACGGCAGCGTCCGCGTCACCAACGGCCATGACTTCGCGGACCTGTCCGCGCTGGCCTTCACCTGGTCGTACGAGGTGGACGGCGAGACGGCGGCGACGGGCACTCTCGCCCTCCCGCCGCTCGCGCCCGGCGAGTCGGCGGAGGTGAAGCTGCCGGAGCCGCCCGACGCCCCCGCCGGGCGGGAGACCCTGTGGACGGTCCGCGCCGTCCTGGCCGAGGACACCCCCTGGGCGCCCAAGGACCACGTGGTGGCGTGGACCCAGCTCCCCCGCACCCCGCACCCGGCCCCCACCCTCACGCCCACCGCCCGCCCCGCACCCGCCGCCGACGACCGTATCCACCTCGGCCCGGCCACCTTCGACGCCCGCACCGGCGCCCTGCTGACCCTCTCCGGCACCGAGCTGACCGGCCCGCGCCTGGACGTCTGGCGGGCCCCCACCGACAACGACGAGGGCGCCCCCTGGCAGCCGGACGCCCGCTACGGCACCCTGTGGCGGGAACTCGGCCTGCACCGGATGCGGCACCGGCTGGACGGCGTACGGCTGACGGACGACGCGCTGACGGTCCACACCCGCGTCGCCCCCGCCGCCGCGGACGTCGGCCTTCGCACCACCTACCGCTGGGAGGCGGACGGCGAGCGGCTGCGCCTGACGGTCGCCGTCACCCCGGAGGGCCACTGGACGCTGCCCCTGCCACGGCTCGGCGTCCGGCTGGCGCTGCCCGAGGTCGACCGGGTGCGCTGGTACGGCGGCGGGCCGGGCGAGGCGTACCCCGACACCAGGTCCGCGTCCCGGCTGTCCCGCTGGGAGTCCTCGGTGGACGGCCTCCAGACCCCCTACGTCCGCCCCCAGGAGAACGGCGCCCGCGCCGACGTCCGCTGGGTGGAACTGGGCGGCCTGCGGATCGAGGGCGACCCGGCGTTCTGGTTCACGGCCCGCCGCTGGACGACGGAACACCTGGACGCCGCCGCCCACCTGACCGACCTCGCCCCGGGTGACCGGGTCTGGGTCAACCTGGACCACGCCCAGCACGGCATCGGCTCCCAGTCCTGCGGACCGGGCGTCCTGCCCCGCTATGAACTGCGCGCCGCACCGGCCGAGTTCTCGTTCGTGTTCGCGCGGCGCGGCTGACCGCCGGTGATCGCGCCCCGCGCCCGACACCCCGGATCGGCGCTCTGATAACCTCACCGCCACCTGCCGTACACGGGCCGTTCCGGCCCTCGCGTCACGGCGGACGAGGACCAGGCCATCGCGCACTCCCCCGGGTCAACTGCCCGTTCACCGGGGGAGCCGTGCGATGGCCTGTCTTTCGCGTGTCACGTCAGTGGTCGGCGCAGCACGGCGTCGGCTCCGGGACCTCGAAGGGGACCAGGGTGCCGCCGCGCGCGGGCTGGACGGTGAGGACGAGTTCGCCCCGCTGCCACTGCGGCCGGACGTGGTCCGCCGTCACCACGGGGGTGCCGGGGTCCGGCGCGCCGGAAGCGCCCAGCACCGTCACGCGGGTGATCGCCGAGCGGGTGAGCAGGTCGGCCACGGTCAGCGTGCCGGTGAGGGCGGAGGACCCCGGGTAGCGGACCGCGCGGCCGGTGTCGTCGGGCACGCCGTCCGTCACCTCGTACCCCCGGGCGGTGAGCCGGTCGCGTACGGCGTCCAGCGCGGCCCCGGCGGGGAAGGTGAACGACACCGCCACGCGCGGCCGGTCGCCCCGGATCAGATGCGTGCAGCCGAACACGTCCTCGGGCAGCGCGAGTTCGTCGGCGAGCGTCCGGACGAGGTGGTCGGCCGCGCGCAGGTCCCGCAGACCGGCGTCGACGGTGAGGGCGTGAACCGTCGTCACGACGGCAGGACCCACACGGGGTTGGAGTAGAACCACAGGTCCTGCCACGGGTCGGCGTCACCGACGACGTCGAGCGCCGGACCCGCCGGGTCCACCGCCGCGCCCAGCGCGCCGACGGCGCCGCGCTTGCCGTCGGTGCCGCGCAGCCGGACGTACACGGGCCGGTCGACGCGCCCGAGTTCGTAGCTGAGGCGGACCGTGCCGGTGGACTTGTTGACCTCGTAGGACCTGACGACCTTGGCGGTCGGCGCGGTGAAGGTGTCCTTGTCCGCGACCTCGCCGGTGACGTCGCCCTGGATGACGTCGACGCGGGCCAGCTCCGGCACGAAACCCGCCCAGTTGGGGCCGCCCGCGAGGGCCACGTCGACGGTCAGGGTGACCTTGGTGCCCTTCTTCACGTGCAGGGCGCCGCCCAGGGTGGCCCAGCGGCTGCCGCCGGAGACCCGGACGTCGAGGCCGCTGATGAGCTGGCCGTGGTCGACCCAGACGCGGCCCGCGCGGATGCCGTCCATGACGGCGGCGTAACCGAAGCCGTCGGCGCCGACATGGGTGCGGCTGTAGTAGCCGGGCCAGTAGTCGCCCTGGGTGATGTCGATCCTGCCCGCGTAGACGGGGTCGTCGTACCGGCCGTTGGCGTTGAAGTCGCCGCCGCCGCGCGCCGCGGTGTCGGCGTAGACCTGGTGGGAGTCGGAGTTGGCGGTGATCCACCAGGGCTTGCCCTCGGCGAGGAGGCTGTCCCAGAGGCCGCCGACGGTGGCGGTCATCCAGTCGAAGCCGCCCCAGGTGCGGTAGGACTCCGGCGGGTAGCCCGCGAAGGAGTTGGCGCTCGGGTTGTTGTCGTAGATGCCGCGGGCTCGGCCCATGCCGAGCGGGGCGGGCAGTCCCGCGGCCTGGTGGCCGGGGGCGCCCTCGAAGCCGACGGCGATCTGGCGTTCGGCGCCGGTGGCGTCGCGCCAGCCGCGGATCTCGTGCGGGGAGTCGACACCGCGGCGCGCCGGGTGGTTGGCGAGCATCAGCGCGTCCTTGACCTTGCGCCGCCGCACCTGCTCCGCGAGGAAGTTCAGGCCCGCGATGGCGAGGGCCTCGTTGGCGGGGGTGGAGTCGGAGGCGCCCTTGACGCTGCCGTCGTAGTCGGTCTCGAACTGCTTGAGGACGGACACCTCGTTCTTGCCGGGGTGCACGAAGACCGTGCCGTGCTCGGCGGCGGGGATGTTCCACTCCAGGCCCTGGAAGACGAGGGTGTCCGCGTAGGCGGCGCGGGCCGCGTTGATGTCCGGGTTGACCTTCTCCACGCCGATCCTGGCGTGGGTGGCGCTGCCGTGGTCGGTGATGACCAGCCAGTCCATGCCGTGCCGGGCGCCCTGGCGGACCTGGTCGACGACGCGGTACTTGCCGTCGCTGCTGTACTGGGTGTGGATGTGGTGGTCACCGGCCAGCCACAGGAAGCCCTTGCGGCGGCTGCCGGAGGCGGGGGCGGCGTAGGCGGGGGCGGCGTAGGCGGGGGCGGCGGCCGAGCTGAGCACGCTGGAGGCGGCGAGGCCCGCGCCGAGGAGTCCGGCGCGGCGCAGCAGGGAGCGGCGGGACCGCTGCTCGGGGGTCAGGGCCTCGTCCGGCACGGAGGTGTCGAAGGCGGCGGGCAGCGGCGCCGGGTGGCCGTGCTCGTGGTCGTGTCCGTGGTGGTGGTGTCCGTGTCCGTGACCCATGAATGTGCCTCCTGGATGCCGCCGACTGCCGCGGCTGCCTGCTGCGGCGCTCACTGCGCCGCGTGAGGAGGATCAAGGCGGAAGATGAATGTCGTACGACCCCGGGGTGAGCGTCAGACGTCCCGCACACGGCCGCTCGCCCAGCCCCGCTCGACTAGGCTTCCGCCCGAGGTCAGCAGGGGAGGAGGTCGTCCATGGGGCGTGCGGGGATCACCGCCGAGCGGCTCGTCGGCGCCGCCGCCGAGCTGGCCGACGAGGTCGGGTTCGAGAACGTCACGCTCTCCGCGCTGGCCCGCCGCTTCGGGGTCCGGGACGCCAGCCTGTACTCCCACGTGCGGAACCTGCGGGAGCTGCGGGCCCGGCTGGCGCTGCTGGCCGGGGGCGAGCTGATCGACCGGATCGCCGACGCGGTCGCGGGCCGCGCGGGCAAGGACGCGCTGACCGCGTTCGCGGACGCCTACCGCGCCTACGCGCTGGCCCACCCCGGCCGGTACGCGGCCACCCAGGCCCGGGTCGACCCGGACGCGCTCGCGCCGGAGCTGCTGGCCGACTCCCCCGCCGTGCGCCGCACCGCCGACATCACCTACGGGATGCTCCGCGGCTACGGCCTCGACGAACCCGACCTCACCGACGCCGTACGGCTGCTGCGCGCCACCTTCCACGGCTACTGCGTGCTGGAGGCCGCCGGGGCCTTCGCGCACCCCCGCGCGGTCCAGGCGTCCTGGGACAGGGCCGTGGACGCCCTGCACGCCGCGCTGGAGCACTGGCCGCGCGAGACACCCCGCCGACCGGACTGAACGGCCCGGTGTGCGGAGGGGAAAACAGCGGTACGAACGTGGAGTCGGAGACGGTTTCCCTAGACTGGGATCTTCACCAGCCCCGCGGCCCGGTCCGCGCGGGTGACCACGGGGGAGGGAGCGCGGCGTGTCCCAACAGCAGCTAGGACGCGGCCCGTTGCGCGCGGCAGGCCCCGACCCCGACCCGTCCGCCGGACCGGACGGCGACGGTTCGCCGCCCGCCCGGTTCGTCGGCTGGCTGGGCAGCCTCGGCTGTCTGGCCGCCGGGTACGCGGTGTTCCAGTTCCTCTTCGGCGTCCTGCCGGACACCCTCGGCGGCGCGACCGCCCGCTACCTCGTCTCCGGCGTCAGCGGGCTGGGCACCGGCGCCGCGGCCTGGCTGGCGGCGGCCCTGCTGCGCGCCCGCACCGCCGCCCACACCGGCGCCGGACGACCCGATCCGGCCACCCTCGGCACCGGCGCCCTCGCCCCCGGGCCCGGCCCGCTGCCCGAGGTGTTCAGCGCCGCCCACGAGACCCTCGTCAGCCAGGTGTCCGTCGTCGACGACCCCGACGCCGGACGGCTGACGGGCTGGTCGCACTCCCTGGCCGACCCCGGCCACCCCGGCGCGGGCCGCGCCGACCCCGCCCTGACCCGTCCCACCCCCGTCGGCACCGCCTACGGCCTGCACACCATGCTCGACCTCGGCATCCCCGACGGCCGCCTCAGCACCGGCGACCTGGTGGAGACGCTGTGGCGGCTGCGGCTGCCCGGCGGCGGCTGGTCGGCGCGCTCGCAGGGCGCCGAGGCCCGGCCGGAGGTCACCGCGCTGGTGCTGGGCGCGCTCGCCCGCGCGGGCGCCTCCAGCGACCTGCTCACCGCCGAGGTGGAGCGCTGCACCACCGGCTTCACCAGCGAACTCGACCGCGCGGGCCGGGAGTCCACGCACGTGGTGACGACGGTCCTGCGCGGCCTGCTGCGCGCCGCGCCCCGCCACCCGGTCCTGCCCCGGCTGCACGAGGCCCTCGTCGACGGCGCGATCAGCGACGACCGCCGCGACCACCTGCGCTGCTGGAGCTACCGCCTCGCCCCGCCCTACGGCCCCGCGTCCCCGCTGCACACCGCGCTCGCCGTGGTCGCCCTGGACCGCGCCGCCCGGGTCCTCGACGAGACCGCCGCCGCCCGCGCCGCCCGCGAGGACGGCGTGCGCTGGCTGCTGGCCTGCCGCGACGCGCCCCACCACGCCTGTCTGGACCTGGAGAACCTCCGCGAGGAGGTGCGCCGTCCCCGCCCCGACGACCCGGCACGCCACGAGGTGCTGAACGTACGGCACTTCACCGCCTCCTGGGTGGCCCGCGCCCTGCTCACCCCCGGCGCCCGCGAGGTCGCCCGGCGCGACGGCCTCCTCGACACGTGGACGGAGCGGCTGGACGGCGCGATCGCCGCGGTGTGGGCCGCGCAGAGCGACGGCATCTGGGTCTGGGGGCGCGGCGACAGCACCGAGCTGCGCCGCCCGATGTGGATGACGTACCAGGGGCTGTCGGCGCTGCGCGCCCATGCCGTATGGATGTACCAGCCGGTCCAGCCGGTCGTCCCGCACCAGCACTGAACCGGGCCCGGGAGGGCCGGAGGGGGAGGAAGACCACATGGGTGGTGGGCACGTCGAGGCGGCCAGGCGGCTGCTGGCCGCGGAACTCGCCGCGGAACTGCCCGAGCACGAACTGGCGCTCGCCGCCCGTGACCTGGTCGCCCGGCTCGGGGAGCCCGAACGGCTGCTGGAGCTGGTCACCGAACTCGCCGCCGGTGCGGGCGACCCGGAGCACTGCGCGCGCCTGTCGTACCGTCACGTCCTCGGCTTCGACAAGCTGCTGCTGATCGACGGCGGCCCGCGCCATATGCTCCGCGCCCACTTGTGGCACCCGGGGCGGGGCGGGATCGGCAAGGAGGACATCCACAACCACCGCTCCCCGCTGGCGTCCTGCGTGGTCCGGGGGCGGCTCGCGATGGAGCTGTACGAGACGGCGGACGGCGACGGCGACCTCACCACCGCCCGCTACCAGGAGTCCCTGGCGGCGGGGTCGGCGCACTGGCGGCTGGCCCCCGCGGGCCCGGCCCGGCTGCGGCTGACGCACGCGGCGCGGATCGCGGCGGGCAGCGCCTACGCCCTGCCCGCGCACACCCTGCACCGGGCCTGGTGCGACACGGAGGGTCCGACGGTGACGCTGTTCCTGGAGACGGGCTCCGAACGGCGCCGCCACACCGACGTGTTCACCGCGGCGGGCCCGCACCCGGACGCGGTGCCGAAGGTGCCGCTGGCGGTGCCGGAGTACCTGGACGCGCTGGACGGCCTGGGCGAGCTGCTCAGGGCTGGGACGGGGTGAGGGCCTGGCGGACGACGTCCAGGTTGTAGTCGTCGATGTCGACGCCGGACAGCTCCGCCGGGGCCAGCCAGGCGTACGCCTGGTCCCGCTCGGGCAGGGAGACCTGCCAGGTGACGGGCCTGACCAGGAAGTTCTCCTGCCAGTTCTTGATCTCGTGGCCGCGGTAGTCGCTGACGAAGGACGACTCGCCGACCTTGCGGACGACCTCGCCGAGCAGCCCCGTCTCCTCCTTCAGCTCCCGCAGCGCCCCGTCCGCGGCGCTCTCGCCGGGCTCCAGCTTGCCGCAGGGGACGCCCCAGACGCGGGGCAGGAAACGCTCACGCTCACTGCGGCGCACCAGGAGCACCCGGCCCGCGGCGTCCATCACGACGGCGGACGCCAGCCGCCTGTCCGAGGGGGTGTCCATGCTCATCGGTGCTCGGCCCTTCGCCGGTGACGAGTCCAAAGGGTCTGATACCCGCGAAAGCCTCAACGCTACCAGGATCGCCCCCACATGGCAGTGGCACGCGTCTCAGCCCCCGCTCAACTCCTGTACGTCGGCGTACGCCGGTGTGGGGCCCACGGGCGCACGCCCCTCCCTGATCCCGGTGAGCGCCTCCACGGCGGCGCCCAGCGCGCGCCGGTAGAGCAGCGAGCCGAGGCTGATCCGGCGCACGCCGAGGGCGGTGAGGTCGGGGACCGTGGGTCCGGTGGGCGAGTAGAGGACGTTGAGGGGGACGTCACCGAGGGCGCGGACCAGCGCGGCGATGGCGGCGGGGTCGGTCAGTCCGGGCACGAAGGCACCGTCGGCGCCCGCCTCGCGGTAGGCGCGCAGCCGGGCCAGCGTGTCGTCGGCGCCGTCCCCGCCTCCGCCGAGCCAGTGCGTGTCCGTGCGGGCGTTGACGAAGAGGCCCGGCGCGGCGGCCTTCACGGCGGCGATCTTCTCGGCGTGCCGCTCTGCGGGCCCGAGCCGGTCCTCCAGGTTGACCCCGGCCACCCCCACGGCCCACAGCTCGCGGGCGAAGGCGGCGACTTGGGCGGGGTCGTCGCTGAAGCCGTCCTCGGCGTCGACGGACAGCGCGAAGGGCGCCGAGCCGAGGCTCAGGGCCAGCCGCAGGGTCTCGTCGCGGGTGGCGGCGGCCCCGTCGGGCAGTCCGGCCGCCGCGGCGACGCCGAGGCTGGTGGTGCCGACCGCCGCGAACCCCTGGGCGGCGAGGAGCCGGGCGGAGGCGTGGTCCCAGGCGTTCGGCAGCAGCAGCGGGGCGCCGGTGCGGTGGAGTCGGGCGAAGTCGGTCATGGTGGGGACGTTAGGGGTGGGAGGGTTCGGTACCGGCCGAACTGTCCTGACCCGGAAGGGGCGACACGGCCGGGGCGCCGGGCTCGGCGTGGAACCGGAAGCGGGCGGGTGGGCCGTCCGCCCACCGCACGCACAGCCCCGTGCCCTCCTCCACGACCACCGACACCAGCTCCGCGAGCGGCGACGGCTCCGGCTCGGCGGTGAGCCGGACGACGGCGACGAAGGGGCCCGGCGCGGTGGTGAGGGTGCCGGTGAGGGTGTCGTCGAGAAGGTGCGCGGGGAGGATCTCGGCCCGCACCGTCGCCGCCGTCCCCTCCGTCCCCGCTACCTCCGCCGTCCCCGTGTCCCATCCCGTCACCCGGATGGCCGTCCCCGAGGGTGCCCCGGTCACCCAGAAGGCCCGTACCTCCACCGCGCCCCGGGCCACCACCAGGCTGACCACCCGCGCCCCGTCGCCCGCGCGGTGCCGGGAGGCCGCCCAACCCTCCCCCACGCCCAGCGGCTCGATGCCGGTGCGGCTGGCGTCGCCGCCGACGGCCACGCTGTTGTCGTACGACGGTGTCGGCGTGGTGGTGGTCGAGTAGGCGAGGCGGGTGTAGTGGGGGTCGTAGCGGACGTCCTCGCTGCCGTGGTTGTGGAGGCGGACGACGCCGTCGGAACGGGTGGACTGGAGCAGCCAGTTGGGGGCGCGCAGGGGCGTGACCGCGTCGGCGCGCTCGCTGGGGCCGGGCTGTTCGGGGGCCGTCCAGACCTCGTGCTCGGGGGGCAGGAGGAGTCCGAGGAAGCCCTTGCTGGCCCAGTAGGGGGAGGCGGGTCCCGAGTAGCCCTGGAGGACGCTCGGGTCGGGGCCGTGCCAGCCGAGGGTGAGCAGGCCGCGGTCGTCGACGGCGCCCCGGTCGAGGAAGTACCTGAGGGCGCCGGACGCCAGGCGGCGGGTCTCGCCGGGCGGCAGCGGGGTGTGGCCGGTGAGCGCGCCGAGCCAGAGGGGGGCGGTGGTGGCGAACCGGTAGGTGAGGGAGCGGCCCTGGTGCAGGGGGGCGCCGTCGCCGCCGAACAGGCGGGCGTGGTCGGCCAGGTGACGGGCGAGGCGGTGGCCGTAGCGGTCGAGGAGGGCGGGGTCGTCGGAGAGCCAGGCGTGCAGGACCGGGTAGAGGTGCAGCGCCCAGCCGTTGTAGTAGTCGAACTTGCGGCCGTCGCCGTCGGTGTACCAGCCGTCGCCGACGTACCACCGCTCGACGCGGTCGAGGCCGCGGTCGACGGCGGCCTGGGCGGCGTCCGTCTCGTGGCCGACGGAGTGCAGGAAGCCGCCGACGGTGACGGGGAACAACTCCCAGTTGCAGGGCCACGGTTCGGCCGTGAGCGCGTCGGCCAGCCAGTGCGCCGTCCGCTGCCGCACCGCGTCCGGCAGGCGGTCCCAGAGCAGGGGGCGGGTGAGGCGCAGGGCGAGGGCGATGGACGCGGCCTCGACGAGGGGCTGGCCACGGTCCTCGATGCGGGGCCAGACGCCGAAGACCCCGGCGGCGAGGCCGTCCGCGTACCGGGCGAGGGCCTTCTCGTCCTGGCGGAAGGCGGCCAGCAGCAGCGTGCGGGCGTAGCCCTCCAGGCCGTCGGAGAGGCGCCCTGACCAGCTCGTGTGGTCGCCGGGCAGGTGGTAGAGGGCGCGGTCGGGGGTGGCGTACGGCTCGACGGCGGCGAGCAGGGCGTCCGCGGCGGCCTCCCAGTGGGCGCGGGTGTAGCCGGTGCGGGGGCTGAGGGCGCGGTCGTCGGGGGGCAGGTCCATCGGGGGGTTCCTTCCGGCAGCCGGGTCCGTGTGGTGGGCCTGGGGCGCCCCGGTTCCGGACGGGGCGCCCCAGGGGCTCATCCCAGCCGTACCAGACCCGGGGGCACCAGTCCCAGGGCGAGGAGTTCGTCCCGGACGATGCTCGCGTACACGGTGGCGCCGTGCCGGGAGGTGTGGGTGTTGTCGCGCTTCTCGTTGGAGAGGTAGAGGGACTTGGAGCCCTCGACGCCGAGGGACTCGACGACGTCCTTGGTGCGGGCGGTGAGGTCGATCAGGGGCACGTCCAGGTCGGCGGCGACGGAGCGGACGACCGCCGGGTGGTCGACGCCGAGGCCGTTGACGAGCAGGGCGGTGCCGTTGTCGAGGGTGCCGTCGGAGTTGAACCAGCGGCGCACGATGGGGGTGACGAGGACGGGTTCGCCGCCCTGTTCCCGTACGCCCGCGACGAGGGCTTCGAGGTTGGCGCGGTAGGTCGGCCCGTCGGTGGTCTTGTCGTTGTGGGCGAGCTGGATGAGGACGAGGTCCCCGGGGTGGATGCGCGGCTGGACGGTGGCCCACAGCCGGGGGTCGGCGAGGTAGCTGACGGTGCTCTCGCCGGAGTCGGCGTGGTTGGCGACGGAGAGCCCTTTGCGGAGGTACTGCGGGAGCTGCTGGCCCCAGCCGTAGTACGGGTCGCCGGGCTGGTCGCAGACGGTGGAGTCGCCGACGAGGAGGAGCTGCCGGGCGTGCCGGGCGGGGGTGACGGCGATGTCCGCGAGGGCGGGCGCGGCGCCGCCGAGCACGAGGTCGAGGCCGGGGGTGCCGTCGGCGCCGGTGGGTTCGCCCTCGGGGGTGCGGACGTCGACGGTGAAGTGGCGGGCGACGCGCTCGCCCGCGGCCACGGCGGTCTCGGGGAGCAGGGCGCGCCGGGTCTCGCCGGTGACGCTGGTGCTGGAGGCGTCGGCGCCGCCGAGGAGGACGCGGACGTCGTAGGTGCCGAGCGGGACGTCGAAGTGGCAGGCGGTGGCGGTGCAGTGGTCGGCGCCGGGCACCGGACCGGCCTCCTGCTGTGCGTGGGCCGGTACGGCGCCCAGCGCGGCGGTCAGGGCGGCGACCGCCGCGGGTACGGCGAGGCGGGCACGTCTCATGGGCGACTCCTCCGACAGGGCTGATCTCCTGGCGGCTGGACCGTACCGCGCGGCGGCAAGCGCTTTCTAGAGGTGTGACGGACTCAAGTGCCGCGGGTCCACTGCTGGTTGGCGCCGCCATTGCAGGCATACGTGATCAATGCGGCGGAGTTGGCGGTGGAACCCCCGGAGACGTCCAGGCACTCGCCGCTCCCCCGGGCCCTGACCAGCCAGTAGCCGCCGGAGGACGACACGCTCCACTGCTGGGCGACGGCACCGTCGGCGCAGTTCTCCTGCCGGACGTCGGCGGCGTACTCCTGGAGGCACAGCGAGCTGCCCCGCCCGACCAACTGGTAGTAACCGCTTCCCGCCGGCTTGAACCAGAACCGCTGGTTGCCGCCGCCGTTGCAGGTGTACTGGGTGAGCGCCACCCCTTGCCACAGCGACTGGTCGGGCACGTCGGCGCACTTGCCGGAGTGCCGCGCGACCAGCGTCTCGTAAGCGGCGCTCACACCGCTGACCGTCCCGGCGGCGATGTCGACGGTGACCTCCGGGGACCAGGACATCGCCATCGAGGTGGCCGTCGGGAAGGCCAGCGGCAGCCACACGTACCGCGAGTCGTTGACGCTCCCGCCGAAGGAGTTGCCCCACCGGTCGCCCAGGTAGAGGTAGGAGGTGCCCTGGGTGCCCTGCACGGGCAGCACGTACGCCGTCTGCGAGCCGTAGGCCGTCGCGTCACCGACGTTGGTCATCGCCGTCCAGGGACCGGCGAGGCTGCTGGCGGTGGCGTAGCGCTGCTGGTTGGGGCTCCAGCCGGTGGCGCCGGAGGTCAGCATGAAGTAGACGCCGTTCCGCCTGAACAGCGCCGGGGCCTCGCGGTGGCCGCCCGGCCAGGGGTTGGCGACGAGGCTGGCGATGCCGGTGTAGTCGGCGGTGAGCCGGTAGATGTGCAGGTCGTAGTTGTCGCGGGCGGCGGAGACCATGTACCCGGCGCCGTCGGAGTCGACGAACACGGTGATGTCCCGGGACATGTGACCCAGCGGGCGGAAGCTGCCCCGCCAGGTGTAGTCGCCGTCCACGGTGTCGGAGACGGCGACGGCGGCGCGGGCCTCGCCGTAGTCGGAGCCGTTCTCCTTGTGCGCCCACAGCACGAACTTGCCGGTGGCCGCGTTGTACATGACCTTGGGGCGCTCGATGTTGGCGGAGGCGAGTTCGGGGTGGCTGGACTGGGTCAGCACATGGTTGCGGAACTCCCAGTTCTTCAGGTCCGTGGAGCGGTAGGCGTCGACGTACCGGAAGGTGTTGTCGGCGTTGCGGTGCTCACCGAACCAGTAGTAGAAGGAGCCGACCTTGAGGACCCCGCCGCCGTGCGCGTGCACGGGGGCGCCCGCGGTGGTGGTGAACTGCACGCCGCTTCGGACGGTCTGGGGCGCGGCGTGGGCGGGCCCGGCGGTGGCGAGGGCGCCGAGGAGGGCGAGGCAGAGGGCGAGCAGGGCGGCGTACGCGCGTCTCATCGGAGGGCCTCCGCTCGCAGCGGACCGTCGGCGACGGGGACGCCGAAGTCGGGGGTGCCGTCGGCGCGCCAGCCGAAGGGCTGGACGCGGGTGTGCCGGTTGGGGTCGTCCAGCGGGTCGCCGGTGATCTCCTTGTACGGGCGGGCGTGGTAGACGAGGAGGTCGGTGCGGCCGTCCTCGGCGACGGTGAAGCAGTTGTGGCCGGGCCCGTACTGCCCGTTGGCGTCGCTGCTGGCGAAGACGGGCGTGGGCGACTTGCGCCAGTTGCCGGGGTTCATCAGGTCGCTGTCGTCGCGGGCGGTGAGCAGGCCGACGCGGTAGTGGTGGTCGGTGGCGCTTGCGGAGTAGGTCAGGAAGACGCGTCCGTCGCGTCGCAGCACGTACGGCCCCTCGTTGACCTTGAACCCGACGCACTCCCAGTCGTACTCGGGTGTCGTCAGCCGTACCTGCGGTCCGGTGAGGGTCCACGGGTTGGCCATCCGGGACAGCCACACGGCGGTGTTGTTGTCCATGCCGGGTTCGTGCTGTGCCCAGGCGAGGTAGCGGGTGCCGCGGTGGGCGAAGGTGGTGGCGTCCAGGGAGAAGGTCTCCCAGGCGGTCCTGATCTGGCCCTTCTCCACCCAGCTCCCCTGGAACGGGTCGGGGTGGGCGTTCTCCAGCACCCACATCCGGATGCGCCAGACGTCCTCGCGGGGCGCGGCGGCGAAGTACACGTACCACTTGCCGTCGACGCGGTGCAGCTCGGGCGCCCAGATGTGCGCGCCCATGTCGCCGCTGGGGTGGGCCCGCCAGATCACCGTCTCGGGGGCGGTCGTGAGGCCGCTCAGGGTGCGGGAGCGGCGCAGGATGATCCGGTCGTACTCCGGGACGGTGGCCGTGAAGTAGTAGGAGCCGTCGGAGTGCCGGGTGAGGTGCGGGTCGGCGCGGTTGCGGACGAGCGGGTTGGTCAGGGAGCTGGCCTGCGGGTCCATGGGCGGGGCTGCTTTCGGTGCGGCGGCCGCGGCGGGCCGGGCGGCGCCCAGGGACACGGCGGCGAGGGCGGCGCCTTTGAGGAGGTGGCGGCGTGGGGGTTCCGGGGCGGGGGTCGGCATGGGGGGCTGCCTCTCGGAGGGTCGAGGGTCGATCGGTTCGACATTTCGTACGTGATCTGTCATTCCGAACGCCGAAAAGGTAGAGGCGTGTTACGTGGAGGTCAACGGGTCCGGTACGACCGCCTCCGGCTACGGTCGGGGACATGACCGGCGACACCCCCACCGCTCCTCCCCTGGCGGACGCCCTCGCGGCCGGGACGGTCGTGCTCGACGGGGGCATGTCCAGCCAGTTGACGGCGCAGGGCCACGACCTGACCGACGGGCTGTGGTCGGCGCGGCTGCTGCTGACGGAGCCCGAGGCGGTGACGCGGGCACACCTCGCCTACTACGAGGCGGGCGCGGACGTGGCGATCACCGCCAGCTACCAGGCGACGTTCGAGGGCTTCGCCCGGCGCGGCATCGGCCGCGAGCGCGCCGCGGAGCTGCTCACGCTGAGCGTGGCGGCGGCCCGGGAGGCGGCCCGGCGGGCACGGCTGCGGGGTGCCGTCCGCCCGCTGTGGGTGGCGGCGTCGGCGGGCCCCTACGGGGCGATGCTCGCGGACGGCTCCGAGTACCGCGGCCGGTACGGGCTCAGCGTCACCGAGCTGGAGCGCTTCCACCGACCGCGCCTTGAGGTGCTGGCCGCCGCCGCGCCCGACGTGCTGGCACTGGAGACGGTCCCCGACACCGACGAGGCCACGGCCCTCCTGCGCGCGGTACGCGGCCTCGGGGTCCCGGCCTGGCTGTCGTACACCATCGACGGCGACCACACCCGCGCCGGTCAGCCCCTGGAGGACGCCTTCGCACTGGCGGCGGACGCCGACGAGGTCATCGCGGTCGGCGTCAACTGCTGCGCCCCCGACGACGCGGCCCACGCCGTCACCACGGCGTCCCGGCTGACGGGCAAGCCGGTCGTCGTCTACCCCAACAGCGGCGAGACCTGGAACCCCACGACCCACACCTGGCAGGGCCCGACCACCTTCACGCCGGGACGGGTACTGGGGTGGCGGGACGCGGGGGCGCGGTTGATCGGGGGGTGCTGCCGGGTGGGGCCGGGGGCGATCGGGGAGGTGGCGGGGGTGTTGGCGGGGCGGGGGCGGGAGTCGGCAACCTGAGGCGTGCGAAAGCTGCCGCACCCGCCACAAGTGCCCCGTGACCGGCCGGTGGCAGCATCGCCGGTGTGGATGACGTGCGGGAAGTGAGCTGCCGTCCCCGTTACCGCCGGGCGTTGTGGGCGTGGTTCGGGGTGGCTGTGGTGGCGACGGTGGCCGGTGGCGCCGCGGGGCTGGTGTTGGGGGGCCCGGCGCTGCTGGGCGTGGGCGTGGTGCCCGCGGTGGGGGCGGTGGCCGCGCTGCGGGGCGCGACCGTGCGGATGGCCGCCGACGGGCGTGGGGTGCGGGTCTGGGGGCCGGGGCGTCGGCGGCGCGCTGTCGCGTGGAGTGAGGTCGTCGAGGTCGGGGTGCGGCTGCGGGTCGTGCACTCGTCCGGGGGGACCGGGGAGTACCGCAGGGTCGTCCTCGGGCTCCGCAGCGGGCGGAAGTGGGCGCTCCCGCTACCGCGTGGCTGGGAGTCCGTGGACCCGGCCTTCACCGCCGACCTGGCCGCCCTGCGGGCGCTGCACCGGCGGTACGGGAGGCGGGAGTCGGGCCGGGGCGGGCAGTCGGAGCAGGCGCCCGTCGTCACCTCGTACACCGGCGCGGGGCGCGGGTGGGTCGGGGCGGTGCTGCTGAGTCTGCTGTTCCTGGGCGCCGCGGGGCTGTTCGCCTCGTGGATGCCGGACGTGACCGCGAACGAGCGGGCGTGGCGGGCGGCCGTGCCGTGCACCGCCGAGACGCCCGCGGCGGAGCGCCAGGAGTGCCTCCGTGGGATGTCGGCGGTGATCGAGCGGACCGAACCGCACCGTCCGAAGAAGGACAGTTGGCTGTACTTCGTGGACGGTCGGCCGTTGAGCAGGCTCCGGGTCTCGTGGGAGGCGGCCGAGGCGTTCCAGCCCGGCGACCGGGTCCGGCTGACCGTCTGGCGGGAGCAGGTCATGAAGGTGTCCGGGGAGCGTTACGTGTGGCACGAGCACGTCGTCACGTCACGGTCGACGACCGTCGTGATCGCGCTGCTCGTGCTCACCGCGGGCTACCCCGCCGCCGTCGCCCTGACCCGGCTGCGCGGACGGCGGCTCCCCGCCGACGCGGCCCTCCCCTCCACCCTGCCCTTCGCCGCGGCGCTCGCCGCCACCGCCGTCTGGCTGCTGCCGCTCTGCTACCGCCACCCCACGTCCCCGCCCACCTCGCCGGGCGCGCTGGCCTGGGCGGCGGGCGGCGCGGTGGTGACGGTGGTGCTGCTGGTGTGGGCCTGGCGGGTGACCCGGGCCGCGAGGGCCAGGGGCGTACAACTGCGCCCGCTTGCTTGAGCGCACCGGCGCCAGCCCGCGCGGCTCAGTCGGAGCGGGCGTAGATCCGGGCGAGTTCGGCTGCCGTCGCCTCCATGGCCCGGCGCAGTTCGGGGGGTGCGACCGCCTCCACGTCGGGGCCGAGGCGGAGGAGTTCGCCGCAGGCGTGGGGGGTGCTCTCGGTGGGGATGACCGCCTCGACCCAGCCCTCGTCGCCGACCGGGACCGCGGTGGCGTCGACCGCCCGGACGACCTCCGGGGCGGCGTTGTCGGGCAGGCGGCGTCGGCCGCGTGGGGAGAGCCGGACGGTGGCGGTGCCGGTGTAGCGGCGGGCCTGGAAGTCGTCGACGTACGACGCCCAGTGGGCGCGCAGGTCGAAGTCGTCCGGCCGGTCGAAGTGGTCGTCGGTCAGCCGGGCGTCGAGGACCTGCCCGGCCCGGTAGGTCGCCACTCCGCGGTCGGTGGCGGCGACGACGTACCAGACGCCGGACTTGAGCACCAGACCGTAGGGCCGCAGACGGCGGTCGACCTCCCGCGGCTCCCGCCATCTGCGGTACCGCACCTGAACCGTACGGCGGTTGAGCACCGCGTCGACGAGGAGCGGCAGGCACGGTGTCTCCTCCGGCTCCCGGTACCAGCCGGGGGCGTCCACGTGCAGCACCGCCGCGGTGCGCGCCGCCTCCTCCCGCAGCCCGCCCGGCAGCGCCGCCAGCAGCTTCAGCCGCGCCGCCGCCACGTCCGCCGCGAGCCCCAGGTCGGCGGCGGCTCCGGGCAGCCCGGCGAGGAACAGGGCCCGCGCCTCGCCCTCGGTCAGCCCGGTCAGCCGGGTGCGGTAGCCGTCGACCAGCCGGTACCCGCCGCCCGGTCCCGGCTCCGCGTACAACGGCACCCCGGCCTCCTGGAGCCGCCCGAGGTCCCGGTACACGGTCCGCACGGACACCCCGAGTTCGTCGGCGATCCCCCGCGCGGGAACCCGCCCACGGGCTTGCAGCAACAGCAGCAGCGACAGCAGTCGTCCGGCGGACATGTGGCTCATTCTCCTCGGCTTCTCGCCGGTACTTCTCCGCTTCTCGCCGGAAACGCTGACAGGACCTGTCACAGCCGCCGCATAGCGTTCAGGGCCCGAGCCTGAGTCCGAGTCCAGACAGGAGCCCCTCCGTGTCCGAGGTCCACCGTCCCGCCGTGGTCGAACTGCGCCAGTACACCCTGCGTCCCGGGCGGCGTGACGAACTCGTCGCGTTGTTCGACCGGGAGTTCGTCGAGACGCAGGAGGCGGTCGGGATGACCGTGCTGGGGCAGTTCCGGGACCTGGACGCCCCGGACCGGTTCGTCTGGCTGCGTGGCTTCGCGGACATGACGGCACGGCACGCCGCGCTGACCGCCTTCTACGGCGGCCCGGTGTGGGCCGAGCACGGGCCGCGGGCCAACGCCACCATGGTCGACTCCGACGACGTCCTGCTGTTGCGTCCGCTGGGCGCCGACGGCGGACTCGGAGTCTCGCCTGCGGCACGCCCCGGACCCGACGCCGTCGCGCCGGACCGGCTGGTCGCCGTCACCGTGTGGTCGTTCCCGCCGGGACGGTCGTACGGCCCCGCGCTGGTCCGGGACGGCCTCGTGCCCGCCCTGCGCCGGACCGGGCCCGCGCCCCTCGCCGTGCTCGGCACCGAGTCGGCCCGGAACACCTTCCCCAGGCTGCCCGTCCGCACCGGCGAGAACGTCGTCGCCGTCCTCACCTCGTACCCGGACGACCGGGCCCGCCGCCAGCACGCGGCCGACCTGGCGGCGGACGCCCTGGCGCGGGACGACGTCCTGCCCGCCCTGGAGCGGGAGTCGACGGCGGCCCCCCGCACCCTCCGGCTGGCGCCCACCGGCCGCTCGCTGCTGCGCTGAACACAAGATACGGAAGACGGGAGACGGAAGACGGGAGACGGGAGACGGAATGCGGTTGCCCGCCCGGCGCCCGCTGCCTACCGTCGCCCCATGGTTGACGCGATCTTCGGGCATCCGCGGCTGGCGGCCATCTACGACGTCCTCGACGGGGAACGGGACGACCTCGACGCCTACCTCGGCATGGTGGCGGAGTTCGGAGCGCGCCGGGTGCTCGACATCGGGTGCGGAACCGGGGTGTTCGCCCTGTCCCTCGCGGACCGCGGCGTCGAGGTCGTCGGCGTCGAGCCCGCGCGGGCCTCGCTGGACGTGGCGCGGGGCAAGCCGGGCGCGGAGCGGGTGCGGTGGGTGGACGGGAACGTCACGGCGCTGCCGCCGCTGCGGGTCGACCTCGCGACCCTGACGGGCAACGCCGCCCAGGCCATCGTCGACCACGCCCTGTGGCACACCACCCTGCGCGGGGCGCACCGCGCGTTGCGGCCGGGCGGGCGGCTGGTGTTCGAGACCCGGGACCCGGCGCGGCGCGCCTGGGAGGAGTGGAACCGGGAGGCGACGTACCAGGTCACCGCGGTGCCGGGCGGCGGCACCGTGGAGCACTGGATGGACGTGACGGCGGTGAGCGGGCCGCTGGTGTCCTTCCGCTGGACCCTCGCCTTCGACGACGGTGAGGTGATCGTCTCCGACTCCGTGCTGCGCTTCCGTGAACGCGCGGAGGTCGAAGCCGACTTGACCGCGCGGGGCTTCACGGTGGAGGACGTGCGGGGCGCCCCGGACCGGCCCGGGCGGGAGTTGGTGTTCGTGGCCCGCAAAGATGGCGAGGGTGACTAGTCGAACGTCACCGGGCCGCGCGGCGTGTCCAGCGTGTAGGTCATGCCCTCCGCGCCCTCCGTCAGGGGGAGTTCGGTGCCGAGGGCGGTGAGGATGCGGCGGATCTCCTCGACGGCGGGCGTCGTGGCCGCCAGCTTCAGCAGCGGGGTCGTCGGCAGGCCCGTGGCGGTGGGGTGGGCCGAGGTGCCCCAGTCGATGAGGAACGGCACCAGCCCCGAGGGGTGCGCCGAGCCGGTCAGCCGCCAGCTCAGCAGGGTGCCGCCCGGGGTGCGGCGGCTCATCGGGTGCCCGGGGCCGGGGTCGTAGCCGCGGGCGCGGGCGGCGGCGATCGCGGCGTCCAGGTCGGTCGCGCGGACCGCCCAGCTCACGGTGCGCGGGCCGGTCAGCCCGTCCACGCCGAAGGGGCGCGGGCCGTCCGGGTCGGACTGCTCCGGGTCCGGGCCGATGATCTCCAGGTACGCCGTTCCCCCCAGCCCCACCAGGTAGTTACGGGTGCCGAGCCCGACGTGGACGCCCCCCACGGCGGGCGTCACGCCCGTGCGCTCGGTGAAGTCGGCGACGGTGGCGGCCAGGTCGGGGGTCGCGAGGACGAGGTGGTCCAGGGTCGCGGGCATGGTGTTCATCGGCGCGAGGCTATCGCACACCGCCCCGCTGAATGGAACGTTTGTACGGCAAGATGGGCGCCATGTTCCGTGTCCACCGTGCCCAGCGTGCCCGGCGTGCCCCCCGTGCCCACCGCACCCGGCCCCTGCCCCGTACGTCCGTCACGCCGCTCCTGCTGGTGGCCGCCGCGCTGCTCACCGGCTGCGGCGGCGAGTCAGCGGCCGACGAGGGCGACGCGCCGCCCACCGCCGACGCCCGCGAACTCGCGGACCGCGCGGGCGTGTTGGGCATCGCACCGGAGCACGTGTACGTCACCGACGCCCCCGGCTTCACCCTCGCCCGGCAGTCGGTCGGCGTCTTCGGCGACGACGGCTTCTCCGCCGCGTACTTCTCGCGGCGCACCGGCACCCACTTCACGCTCACCGTGGACCGCGGCTCGATGACCGCCGCGAGCTGTCCCGGGCAGCCGGTCGGCGATCAGACCGGCGGCTCGCCGGTGTGCGCGCGGGACGGCGACGGCTGGTACCGCGACGGTCGCTCCCAACACGAGTACGCCCTGCCCATCGACGGCCACGTGATCCGGCTGAGCGCCGCCGCCGACGTCCCGCGCGCCACCCTGCGCGCCGCCGCCGACGCCGTGCACCGGCCCTCCGACGAGGAACTCGACGCCCTCCTGCCGCCCGCGACCGGCGCCCGGCCCACCGCGCCGGTGGAGCGCGGCGACCTGCCCCCGGAAGGCGACGGCGCCCCCCGCAACGACGTGGACGCTGGCGGATGACAGAGTCAGCGGTCATGGCACCCCGACTGCTCGTCTACACCCGTACGACCGACTACCGGCACGACTCCATCCCCGCCGCCGTCGACGCCCTGCGCGCCCTCGGCGCGTTCGACGTCGACCACACCGAGGACCCCGGGCGGCTCGCGGCCCCGCTCGACGGCTACGCCGCCGTCGTCTTCCTCTCCACCAGCGGCGACGTCCTGACCCCGGCCGGGCGGGCCCGGCTCGCCGGGTACGTGGAGTCCGGCGGCGGGTTCGTCGGCGTGCACGCCGCCGCCTGCACCGAGTACGGGTGGCCGTACTACGGCGACCTCCTCGGCGCCCGCTTCGAGCGCCACCCCGACCTCCAGCCGGGCCGGGTCCTGGTCGAGGACCGCGACCACCCGGCGACCCGGCACCTGCCCGCCGTATGGGACTTCACCGACGAGTGGTACGACTTCCGGGACAGCCCGCGCGACCGGGTGCGGGTCCTGCTGAGCGCCGACGAGTCCTCGTACGACGGTGGCGGGATGGGCGCCGACCACCCGCTGGCGTGGTGCCACACCAGGGGCGGGGGCCGCGTCTTCTACACCGCCCTCGGCCACACCGACGAGGCGTACGCCGACCCCGGCTTCCGCGCCCACCTACGGGGCGGGATCGGCTGGGCGGCCGGGCTCGCGGACGACTGAGGCGGGCGCGTGGGGCCGTAGCCGCCCCGGCGGTGACTGGCCCCTTCGGCCCACGCCTCGCCAACCGCCGCGGTCACTCGTCAACCGCGCGGTGGTGCCGTGCTGTTCCGTTCCACCAGGCGCGTCGACAGTTCCGTGCGGGTGCTCTCCGGGGGGTCGCCGTCCATCAGCCGCACCAGGAGGCGGAGCGCGGTCGCGGCCATCTCCGCGAGCGGCTGGCGGACGGTGGTGAGCGGCGGGGCCGCCCAGCGGGCCTCGGGGAGGTCGTCGAAGCCGACCACGCTGATGTCGTCGGGGACCCGCAGCCCGCGTTCGGCCAGCGCCGCGTAGACGCCGAGCGCCATCCGGTCGGAGCAGGCGAAGACGGCGGTCGGCGGCTCGGGCAGGTCGAGCAGTTCGTGCGTACGGCGGCGGGCCTCGGCCTCGTCGAAACCGGCGTGCAGGACGTACTCCGGGTGGTACCCGATCCCCGCCGACGTCAGCGCCGAGCGGTACCCGGCGATCCGCGCCGCGCCGCACGGTGCGCGCCGGGGACCGGCGACGACGGCGACGCGCCGGTGGCCGAGGGCGAGCAGGTGCTCGGTCGCGGTGACGCCGCCCTGCCAGTTCGCCGCGCCCACCGAGACGACGTCCGGCGGAACCTCACGCACCGGGTCGATCATCACGAACGGGATGCGGTGCTGCTCAAGCCACGCGTACTGCGCCTCGGTCAGCTCGGCCAGGTTGAACAGCACGCCCGCCGAACCGCGCAGGGTGAGCTTGTCCAGCCAGCCGCGCTCCGGACGGCCCGGGCGGGCGCGGGCCAGCCCCGCCGACACCACGATGTCCAGCCCGGCGTCGTAGGCCGCCTGTTCCACGCCCCGCAGCACCGCGCCCGACCAGGAGCTGTCCAGCGAGTGCACGACGACGTCGATCAGCCGCGGCGCCCGGGCCGCGTCGAAGCGGGGTCGGCGGACGTAGCCGAGCCGGTCCAGCGCTTCGGTGACCCGGCGCCGGGTCTCGGGGGCGACGTCCTCCCGGCCGTTGACCACCTTGGACGCCGTGGGCACCGACACCCCGGCCTCGCGGGCGACGACCGCCAGCGTCGGCCCCGCGGCCGGTGCGCTCGGACTCCCCGTACGGACCATCGGGAACCACCTCTCCGGCCCGCCCGAGGGCCATCGGGACAGAAAGCGCTTCCTATCGTGATCTCCACCCTAGGCATGAGGGCAACGTCACGGGAAGACAACGGCACGACCGACGACGGCGGGAGGGCGCCGCGGGACGGCGAGACCGGCGGCTTCGGGGCGTCCGCCCCGAATGTCCCCTCGCTTGACACCGCGTCGCGGAAATGACTACAAACCCCGGGCCGCTGCTAACGGCCCCGTACGGGCGGTTCGCTCGCGCCCCCGTGCCGCCGTCCGGAAGGCCCCGCCGCCATGTCGATGCCCCCGCCCCCGCCGCCGCCTCCGCCGCCGCCGTCGGGGGACGGTGGGCAGCCGCCCCGCTACCCGGGCGGGTGGCAGGACGGGGCGTCGCCGGGGGGCTGGCACGACGGACCCCGCGGCGACTGGTACGGCGGACCGCCCAGCGACGCGTACGACGGACCACCCGGCGACGCGTACGGCGGGCCGCCCGGCGCCGGGCCGGACGGCTGGCCCGGGAGCGGTGCCCCCTACTGGCCCCCGCAGACACCCCCGCCCTTCCCCTCGCCACCACCCACGCCCTTCCCCGCGCCACCACCCCCGCCACCCCTGAACCCCTTCGCCGTCGTCGCCCTGGTGACCTCGTTGCTGTGTCTCGCCCCGCTGGCGTTGGTCTTCGGCGTCGTGGCGTTGCGGCAGATACGGCGGCGCGGGGAGCGCGGCAAGGGGCTGGCGGTCGCGGGGCTCTCCGTCTCCGGCGCCGTACTCCTGCTGGCCGCCGTGGTCGTCCCGACGGTGGACTTCCGGGTGTGGACGCCGCCCGCGCGCGACGACCGCGGCGAGGTCACCGGGGCGGGCTGGACCACGCTCGACCAACTGGCGCCCGGCGACTGCTTCACGCCGGGCGACGCGCTGCCCGAGGAGGGCGCCCCGTCGCTGGTCGACACGTCCGTGCGGGTCGTCCCCTGCGACCAGCCGCACCGCGCGGAGGCGTACGCCTCGTTCACCCTGGACGACGAGCGGGCGTTCCCCGGCCGGGAGCGGATCACGGAGACCGCGAGGCCGCGGTGCGCCGAGCTGTACCTGGACTACTCCGTCGACCCGCTCGCCTTCGGACCGCTCCAGACCTACTTCTTCCACCCCGACCCCAGCGGCTGGCGGGACGGCTGGCGCACGGTCCTGTGCTGGGTCACCCGGCCCGGCGGCGCCGACCTGGACTTCTCCGTACGGCGGGCCGCCGCCGACCTCGACCCCGACCAGCGGACGTTCGTCGCCGCGATGGAGCCGCTCAACGCCGCCGCCGTGCTCCAGCCCGTGCGGGGGCCCCGCGACGACCTCGCCGGTGCCACCGCCTGGGCCGGGCGGATGGCCGAGGCGGTGGCCGAGACCGTCGGCCTGCTGAAGGAGGCCGACCTGCCCGGCGCGGAGGAGCCCGCCGCCCTGCTGGCGGCCGAGCTGGAGGCCGGTCTGCCGTACTGGCGGCGGGCGGCCGAGGCGTCCGACGCCGACGCGTTCCTCGGAGAGCTGCGGTCCGCGCGGGAGCACTCCGGGTCGGCGCACCTCTCCCGCGTCCGCGCGCTGCTGGATCTGCCGACGCCCGCGTCCGGGGGCCAGCGGGCCGCCGGTCAGGCGAGTCAGGCGACGCGCGCGAGGTCGTCGTAGCGCACGGCGTGGGCCGGTGGCAGGCCCGCGGCGAGGCGTTCCAGCTCGGAGACGACGGTCCGGCCGAGCCGCTCCAGCTCGTTGCCGAGGGAGCCCGCGATGTGCGGCGTGAGGAAGACGTTGGGGAGCGTGTAGAGGGGCGAGTCGGCGGGCGGCGGCTCGGGGTCGGTGACGTCGAGGACGGCGGCGAGGCGGCCGGAGACCAGTTCGCCGGTGAGGGCGTCGTGGTCGACGAGGGCGCCCCGTGAGGTGTTGATGAGCACCCCGCCGTCCCGGATCAGGGCGAGCCGTCGGCGGTCCAGCATGTGGCGGGTCTCGGGGAGGTCGGGGGCGTGCAGGCTGACGATGTCGCTGCGGCGCAGCAACTCGTCGAGGGGCAGGGGCTCGGCGCCCAGCGCGGCGGCGTCGGCGGCGGTGACGTGGGGGTCGTACAGCAGGGCCTGGAGGTCGTACGGCCGGAGCAGGTCGAGGAGTCGGCGGCCCACCCGGGAGGCGCCGATGACGCCGACACGGCGGCCGAGGTTGCCGGTGGCGGCGGTCTGGGCCGGGGTCGGGTGGGTGTGCGTGGCGCGGAAGCGCTCCCGGTGCGCGAAGGCGTCCTTCCCGGCCAGCAGGATCATGGCGAGGGTGTACTCGGCGACGGGCACGGCGTTGGCGTCCGCCGCGCTGGAGACGCTGACGCCGTGCCGCCACAGCGCCTCGCCGACCAGGGAGCGGACGGAGCCCGCGGCGTGCAGGACGGCGCGCAGCGCGGGTGCGGCGGTGAGCGCGGCGGCGTCGAGGTGCGGGCAGCCCCAGCCGGTGACCAGCACCTCCGCGTCGGCCAGCGCGGCGGCGGCGCGCGGGTCCGCGAGGTCCTGGACGACGAGGCCGGGGTCGATGTCGGCCGTCTGCCGCAGCCGCGCCATCACGGGCTCGGGGAAGAGCAGCGGGAGGTGCACCGGGTCCATGGCGAACACGGCCTTGGGCAGCGGGGTGCGGGGCATGGGGCTCACCGTAGGCGGGCCGACAGGGGGAGGCAACAGAGCCCGACGGGGCGCGGTGGCGGGCGAGGGAACGTCATACGGAGCCGTACCTGGAAATGCGCCGGAATACCTCCGCCCGGTGTGATGCTCTGAGGTGGACGGTGCACGAGCGCGGCGAAGGGCTGGTGGACGGATGACGGCAGACCTGGCGGACCCGCGGCCCACACCGGTGGTCCGCACCCCGTACGGCGCGGTGCGCGGCCGGTACGAGGACGGTGTCGCCGTGTTCCGGGGCATCCCGTACGCCGCCGCCCCGTTCGGGCCGCGCCGCTTCCGGCCGCCCGTGCCGCCGGAGCCCTGGGACGGGGTGCGGGACGCGGGCGCCTTCGGGCCGACGGCGCCGAAACCGCCGTACTCGGAGGCGTTCGACCGGTACCTCTCCGACCCGGTGGTGCCCGGCGACGACTGTCTGAACCTCAACGTGTGGACGCCGGAACCGGGGTCCGGGGCGCGTCTGCCGGTGCTGGTGTGGCTGCACGGCGGCGCGCTGACGCGGGGGTCGTCCGCCGTCCCGGTGTACGACGGGTGGGCGTTCGCGCGGGACGGGGTGGTGCTGGTGTCCGTCAACTACCGGCTGGGCGTGGAGGGTTACGGCCTGTTCCCGGACGCCCCGGCCAACCCGGGGCTGCGCGACCAGCTCGCCGCGCTGACGTGGGTGCACGAGTCGATCGGGGCGTTCGGCGGCGACCCCGGCCGGGTGACGCTCGCCGGGCAGTCGGCGGGGGCGATCAGCGCGGGCGCCCTGCTCGCGGCGCCGCGGGCGCGGGGGCTGGTGCGGCGGGGGGTGCTGCAGAGCGGGCCGCCCGAGGTGTCGGACCGGGACAAGGTGCGGCGGATGGTGCGCCGGATGGCCGCCCGGCTGAAGGTCCCGGCGACCGCCGAGGCGTTCGCGGCCGTCGACCGGGAGCAGTTGCTGCGCGCGCAGGCCGAGGTGGGGCGGCTGAGCGGCCCGGTGCTGGGCGGGCCCGCCTTCGGGATCGTCGTCGACGGCGACCTGGTGCCCTGCGATCCGCTGGAGGCGCTGACGGAGGGCGGGGCGGCGCCGGGCGTCGACCTGCTGATGGGCTGGACGCGCGACGAGTACCGGCTCTGGCTGGTCCCCGGCGGGCTGCTGGAGCGCGTGGACCGGCTCGGCGCGGTCGCGCTCGCCGGTGCCATGGCCCGCTGCCGCTGCGGTCACGAGGTGCCGCGCGGCTACCGCGCCCTGCGGCCGGACGTCGGTACGGCGGAGATCGTCGGCCAGCTCGTCACCGACCACCTGCTGCGGCTGCCGCTGCACCGGCTGGCCGACGGGCGCGCCGACGCCTCGTACGTGTACGAGTTCGCCTGGCCGTCCCTGCTGCCCGGCCTCGGCGCCTGCCACGGCCTGGAGCTCGGGTTCGTCTTCGACACCGGGGAGGCCCCCGAGTCGGCCAAGCTCGCGGGCCGGGGCGCCCCTCATGAGCTGGCCGAGGCGATGCACGGGTCGTGGGTGCGGTTCGTGACGGACGGCGACCCGGGCTGGCGGCGCTGGGACGCGAGCCACCCCGTGCGGGTCTTCGGTGACGGTGAGCCGCACGTCGCCTACGGTCCACGCGACCGTGAACTCGCCCTGTGGACGGCGGACTCCGGGACCACCGCGCCGCCCGCCTCCACCACGGCGACCGCGGCGGCGGTCGCCGACGCCGAGGGCCCGGCCCGCGCCGCGGAACTGCGG
Organism: Streptomyces flavalbus; assembly: GCF_042674625.1. NCBI lineage: Bacteria > Bacillati > Actinomycetota > Actinomycetes > Kitasatosporales > Streptomycetaceae > Streptomyces > Streptomyces flavalbus. The sequence continues at coordinate 6,288,473 of NZ_JBHTEB010000001.1, read as the reverse complement.
GCGGTCGTCCGCCGCCTGCGCCGCACCACCGGCGACCGGGGGCGGTAGCGGCCTTCGCGCGGGAAACCGACGACGGGGCCCTCGGAACGGTCCGTTGGTCCTCACCGACCCCGAACCGCCGAAAGCCCCGTCTGCACGCGCCGGTCACATCCGCCGAGCGGTAGGAGGAAGCCCTCCTACATCACGGAGTCCACGTCGACGGTGTCCTCCCACTTCGGGTTCATGGCCTTTCCGGGCCAGGTGAACTTCTTGGAACCCGCGGGCCCTGCGGGTACGAGCCGGGCCCTGCTGGTGTAGGAGTTCTTCTCGTCCGTGGCGGGGTCGTCCGCCACCACGATGAGGACGCGGTCGCCGACCTTGGCGTGCTCGACGCCGTTGAAGCGGTAGTCGGCCGTCTCCGCCAGTTCCTCTTCGGTCAGCTCACGTCCGAGCTTGTCCTCGAAGTCGGAACGGACTTGTTCGACCGTGACGATTCCTCCGGGCTCCCGCACCTCGACGGTGGTGGCGCCCTTGGGGTTCCGCTGGCGCCCCACCGACACCGTGAGAACCGTCTCGACGATGTTGGCGGGCGGCGTGACGACGGTCCGGGTGGCGGTGACCGTACCGCTGATCACGTTGGAGGTCAGCGGCTGGCGGGCGAACTCGGCGAAGGTGGGAGCCTCGTAGTCGAGGGTGAGGGCGGCTTCGGCGTTCACGATGTGGTCCGCGGCCCCGGGCGCGGACTGCTCCGCGGCCACGGAGGGGGAGCCGTTCGTCTCGGTGGTCCCGCTGGCGCACGCGGAGAGGGAGAGCACGATCCCGACAGCGACGACGCCCGCGGCAATACGGCTGCGACCGTTCCTAGTAAAGGTAGTTGATGCCATTTCGGTCATCTCCAATCGGGGCGTCGACGGTGGTTCCGGACACGTACGTGTACATCAGGGAACTCGAGTTGCTGTTGTGGGCCAGGCCCATCACGTGTCCGACCTCATGCGCGATGATTCCGTCGCGGTGGCCGCTTGAGCCGCAGCGGGACGCGTCCGCCAGCAGGGGGTCGATGGTGACCTTGCCCCAGACCCAGTCGGTATCGGACGCGCTGACCCGCGAGGTGTCGATGTACCAGTAAGTGACCGCACAGTAGGAGTTGCTCGTGGATGACTGGCGGTAGAAGTCCATCCGGCTCTTGCTCTTGTCAAGAGTGCTGACGTACCAGACCTTGGTGTCCGTGGTGTTGTTCCAGTGGTTCACCCCGTTCTCGATGGCGACGGGGTGAGAGTTGGACGCGGTGGAGTCCAGCCAGTAGTACTGGCCGTTGATCCCGTACTTGAGATTGTGACTGTTGTAGGTGTTGTACGCCTGTGCGGGCGTACCGACAGCCATCACCAGCCCCAGGGCGAGGAGCGGGGCGGCCAACACGGAGAAACGTTTCTTCATCCGTAGGGTTTCGCGGATCTTCCGTCTCATTGAAGTATGTGCACCTTTTGCCGTAGACAAGGGTCTTTTATCAGTACTTGACAGGGAAAACGAGTGATTCCCGACTGGGGAGATCAGAGAAGATGATCTTACATTTGGCGAAGACACGTCAACGCCTTAACGCGGCGAGGCGGTGGAGGCACGGGTGCCTCCACCGCCTCGCCGCGGTCCGCCGCTTGGCTACGGCCGTTCCGTCAGGTGCGGGTCCAGCGCTGGTTGCTGCCGCCGTGGCAGGAGTAGAGCTGGATCAGGGTGCCGTTGGCGGTGCCGTTGCCGACGGCGTCGAGGCAGAGGCCGGACTGGACGCCGACGATGGAGCCGTCGGAGTTGAGGCGCCACTTCTGGTTGTCGCCGCCCCAGCAGCTGTAGATCTGGACGCGGGTGCCGTTGGAGGTGCCCCCGGCGTCCAGGCACTTGCTGCCGTACACCTTCAACTCACCGGCGCTGGTCAGCGTCCACTGCTGGTTGCTGCCGGTGTTGCAGTCCCAGAGCTGGACCTGGGTGCCGTCGGAGGTGCTGGCGTTGGGGACGTCGATGCAGCGGCCCGAGCCGACGCCCTTGATCTGCCCGCTGCCCTCGCCGCCGCCGGGGGGCGTGGTGGAGCCGCCGTTGAGCGCGTTGAGGACGGAGGTGTAGGCGGCCTTCTTGCTGCCGTCGTTGTTGAACAGCAGCGGCGTGTCGCCCGAGCGCCAGGAGTCGCTGTCCCGCACGCCCCAGACGGTGATGCCGAGGCAGCGCGAGACGGCCAGGCAGTCGTTGGTCACGTTGGCGTAGGTCGTGGGCGAGGCACCCTGGATGTCCAGCTCGGTGATGGCCACGTCGACGCCGAGGGCGGCGAAGCTCTGGAGCGTGGTGCGGAAGTTGCTGTTGTACGGGCTGCCGCTGTTGAAGTGCGACTGGAAGCCGACGCAGTCGATCGGGACGCCGCGCTGCTTGAAGTCCCGGACCATGTTGTAGACGCCCTGCGTCTTGGCCCAGGTCCAGTTCTCGATGTTGTAGTCGTTGTAGCAGAGCTTGGCGGCCGGGTCGGCGGCGCGGGCGGTGCGGAAGGCGACCTCGATCCAGTCGTTGCCGGTGCGCTGGAGGTTGGAGTCGCGGCGGGCCCCGGAGCTGCCGTCGGCGAACGCCTCGTTCACCACGTCCCACTGGACGATCTTGCCCTTGTAGTGGGCCATCACGCCGTTGATGTGGTCGATCATCGCCTGGCGCAGGCTGCTGCCGCTGAGGTTCGCCATCCAGCTGGGCTGCTGGGAGTGCCAGGCCAGGGTGTGCCCGCGGACCTGCTTGCCGTTCTGCACGGCCCAGTTGTAGATGCGGTCGGCGTTGGTGAAGTTGAACTGGCCACGCTGGGGTTCGGTGGCGTCGATCTTCATCTCGTTCTCGGCCGTCACCATGTTGAACTCACGGTTCGCGATCGACGTGTACGTCGAGTCGCCCAGCCTGCCAGCGGCGATGGCCGTGCCGAAGTAGCGACCGCTCTGCGCGGCGGCGGCACCGAGGGTGGACTCGGCGGCGTGCGCCTTCGGCGGCGCGGCCAGGGAGCCGACGACGGCGAGGGCGCCGACGACCAGCGCCAGCAGCAAACCACGAATCTTTCGATGGATATGAGATCCAGGAAGGGCATACGAGCCCATGGCTGTGCCTCCGAGGTAGGGGTCACGGAATGACGCGGCTGTGCAGGGAACTGCCGTGCAGCACAGGGGTTTTCGGGGCGACACGACATGGAGTCCGTTCGAGGTCTCGAACTCCGGTCGGTCGCCCAGAGATGGATAATTGAGGGATTGACGGTGGCTCGTCAATACTCGGTACAGAGAAAGTTTCTGATTTCTTTCCGAATGTTTCGAAGCGGCTTGTGAATGACCCCGGGACGACGGGTACCGGCGGCCGATTTCTTCAAGACGGGCCCCGCGGGTCGGCCTAGCGTGGACGGCATGAGTACGCGATTCGATTCCGTGGGACTGGTCGTCTCCGACATGGCCGCGTCCGTCGCCTTCTACCGTCACCTCGGCCTTGAGTTCCCCGACGGGGCGGAGGGGCATCCGCACGTGGAGGCCGAACTGGGCGCTGGGGTGCGGCTGTTGCTGGACAGCGAGGAGAGCGTGCGGTCGTTCCACCCGGGGTGGCGGGCGCCCGGCGGCGGCGGGCGGGCATCGCTGGTGCTGCGCTGCGACGGCCCCGGCGAGGTGGACGCCGTGTACGAGCGGCTCGTGGGCGCCGGGTACCACGGCGAGCTGAAGCCCTGGGACGCCTTCTGGGGACAGCGGTACGCCATCGTGCTGGACCCCGACGGCAACGGGGTGGACCTGTTCGCGCCCCTACCCGGCGAGTAGCTCGCCCAGCGGCAGGCCCGCCAACTCCCGTACCTCGCGGGAGAGGTGGGCCTGGTCCGCGAACCCCGCGCGGGTCGCCGTCTCCGCGAACGGGGTGCCCGCGCGGGCCAGCGACAGGGCGCGGCGAAGGCGCAGGACGCGGGCCAGGGTCTTGGGGCCGTAGCCGAACGCGGCCAGGCTGCGCCGGTGCAACTGGCGGGCGCTCAGGTCCAGTTCGGTGGCCGTCGCGGCGACGGGGCGGCCCCCGGCCAGCGCGGCGACGATCCGCGCGGCCAGCGGGTCGGGCGGGGCGCCCTCCGCCGCGAGGCTGAGCGCGGCGTCCTCCAGGGCCGTCGCCAGGTCATCCCCGGCGTTCACCCGGGCCGTGAGCTGGCGGGCCCTCGCGGTCGGCCACAGGTCGGCGAGCGGCACCCGCTGGTCGCGCAGCACGTGCGCGGGGACGCCGAGGTAGGCCGGTGCCGTACCCGGCCGGAACCGGACGCCCGCCCAGCGGGTCGGCGCGCCGCCGGTGAGGTGGGCGCGCGTGTCGGGGCCCGCGACCAGGAGGGTGCCCTCGTGCCAGAGCAGGTCCATGCAGCCGTCGGGCAGCACGCGTCCCGCGCCGGGGCCGGACGGGGTGTTCGTCCAGACGACGGCGCCGGGCAGCCGGGAGCGGCGTTCCGCGTACACGCCAGCCAGGCTACGCCGCCGCCCGCGCGCGGTGTTCCTGCGGGCTGACGCCGTAGACCCGTTTGAAGGCGCCGGAGAGGGCGAAGGCGCTGCCGTAGCCGACCTGGCGGGCGATGGCCTCCAGGGTGGCGTCGGTGTCGCGGAGTAGGTCGGCGGCGCGGGCCAGCCGCCAGTGCGTCAGGTACGTCATCGGGGGTTCGCCCACCAGGTCGTGGAAGCGGCGGGCCAGGGCCGCCCGGGACACCCCGGCCTGCGCGGCCAGCGCGGCCACCGTCCAGGGGTGCGCCGGGTCGTCCTGGAGGAGCCGCAGCACCGGGCCGACCACGGGGTCGGACAGCGCCCGGTACCAGGCGGGCGGGTGGGCGTCGGGGCGGGCGAACCAGGCCCGCAGCGCCGCGATCACCAGCAGGTCCAGGAGGCGGTCCAGGACGACCTCCTGGCCGGGTTCGTCGCGGGTGACCTCGTCGGCGAGGAGCGGCGACAGCGGGCAGTTCCAGCCGTCGGCGGGCAGGGTGAGCAGCGGCGGCAGGGCGTCGAGGAGGCGCCTGCCGACCTCGCCGGGCCACAGGTAGGTGCCGATCAGCAGCGTGGTGGCGCCGTCGGGGCCATCGCCCCAGGTGCGGACGCCCAGGTCCATCGAGCCGTTCAGGGGGCGGCCGTCGGGGTAACTGCACGCACCGCCCGGCAGGATCACCGCCTGGGGCGCGGTCGCCGGGTCGTCGGCGCAGGTGTACGGGTCCGGGCCGCGCGCGATGGCGAGGTCGCCCGCGCGCAGCAGCCGCCGCTCCCCCGCGTCCGGCACGACCCACATCTCGCCGCTCACCACCACCATCACCGACAGCGGGGCGCGGTCCTCGACGCGCACGCTCCACGGCGGGTCGAAGCACGCCCGGATCATGAAGGCGCCACGCGCGCGTGGGCCCTCCAACAGGCCAGCAAGGGCGTCCATGGCGTCAGCGTAGACGCCCGCTTATGGGAACGAGCCGCTCGACGATGGGCGGGCCCGGGGCCCGCCGGTTGACTGACGGCATGACGAAGAACACGGAGAACCAGACAGTCGTACAGGGCAGGACCCTCGTCGTCACCGGGGCCACCGGGCGTACCGGGCGGCGGGTCGCGGAGGCCGCGAGGGCGGCCGGGTGGCGGGTGCGGGCGGCCTCCCGCGCGCGGGGGTTCGACTGGGACGCCCCGGCGACCTGGGCGGCCACCCTGCGCGGCGCCGACGCCGCGTACCTGGCGCACCCGGCGGACGTCGGCGCCCCGGCGGCCACCGAGGCGATGGGCGCGCTCGCGCGGGAGGCGGTCTCGCTGGGGGTGCGGCGGCTGGTGCTGCTGTCGGCGCGCGGCGAGCGGGAGGCGCTGGCCACGGAGGAGGCGGTACGGGCGTCAGGGGCCGTCGTGACCGTCGTACGGGCCGCGTGGTTCGCGCAGAACTTCAGCGAGGGGCCGCTGGCGGAGGAACTGCGGATGAGCGGGGGGCTGGTGTTCCCCGGGGGCGGGGTGCCGGAGCCGTTCGTCGACGTGCGGGACGTCGCGGAGGTGGCGGTCGCCGTGCTGGCGGACGAAGGCGAGGACGGGGACGGCGGCCGGTACGGCGGTGCGGTGGTCGAGGTGTCGGGGCCGCGCCTGCTGACGTTCGGCGAGGCGGTGGCGGAGGTGGCGCGGGCGGCGGGCCGGGAGCTGACGTACCGGGAGGTGCCCGCGCGGGAGTACGGGGAGCGGCTCGCCGGGTTCGGGGTGCCGGAGGCGGAGGCCGCGTTCCTGGTGGGGATCTTCGAGACCCTCCTCGACGGCCGCAACGCCCGCCTCTCGGACGGTTTGCGCCGGGTGCTGGGCCGCGAGCCGCGCGACTTCGCCGCGTTCGCGGCCGAGGCCGCCGGGGCGGGCGCCTGGAAGGCGTGACCCGCCCCGGGGTCACTCGCCCGACCCGTGCTCGCCCTCCCCCTTGTGCGTGCTCTTGGCGTGGGTGCGGAAGCGGGCCGTGACGTCCTCCGGGGGAGGAAGCGCGACCAGCGTTCGGGGAACTCGGACGGCATGTCGGGGTCGTCCGGGTCGTCGGGCTCGGCGGCCTCGCGGGCGGCTGCCGCGCGGGCGACGTACTCGGCGACCTGGGCCTCGCGGACGCGTTCGTTGGCGGCGCGGGCGGCGGCGGTCGCGGCGGCGGGCCACACGCGGTCGATGGCCGCGTTGACGGCGGCGCCGACGAGCACCGCGAACGCGGACACGCCGATCCACAGCAGCACGGCGACGGCGGCGGCGAGGGAGCCGTAGATCGTGGCGCCCTCCACCGTGTTGGTGAGGTAGATGCGCAGCAGGAAGCTGCCGAGCACCCACATGGCGAGGGCGACGAGGGCGCCCGGCACGTCCTCGATCCACGGTGAGCGCACCGGCACGGACACGTGGTACAGGGTGGTGAGGAAGGCGACGGACAGGACGAGGACGACCGGCCAGTACAGGATCTGCACCACGGTCGTCGACCAGGGCAAAATGCGTACGACGGCGTCCGGCCCGGCGACCATCAGCGGCAGCGCGATGGAGCCGATCAGCAGCGCGGCGACGAACAACGCGAACGCCACCAGGCGGGTCTTGACGATGCCGCGCACGCCGTCGAGGCCGTACATGACGGTGATGGTGTCGATGAAGACGTTCACCGCGCGGGAGCCCGACCACAGGGCGAACAGGAAGCCGATGGAGATGACGTCGGGCCGTCCGCCCTGCATCACGTCGTCGAGGATGGGCTGCGCGATCTGCCGGACGCCCTTGTCGGACAGGACGGTCCTGGACGCCTCCAGGAGGTTGCTCTCCAGGCTGCTGATGCTGTCGGTGCCGGTCCAGTCGTCGACGTAGCCGAGCAGGCCGATCAGGCTGAGCAGCAGCGGCGGCACGGACAGCAGGGTGAAGAACGCGGCCTCGGCGGCCAGGCCGAGGATGCGGTACTCGATGCAGGAGTTGACGGTGTCCTTCAGCAGCAGCCAGGCGGTGCGCCGCTTGGAGACGTTCCGGTAGAGCGCGCGGGCGCGGTGGAGACGCCCCGCGGGGTGCCCGGTGAGGGCGGTCGCTCCCCCGGTGGGGGCGGCGGGGCGGTCGACGGGCCCCGTGGGCCGCCCGGGGGGTCCGGCGGGCCGCTCAGGGGGTTGTTCTCTTGCTGGCTGCACGACCCAAAGGTATCCGCCGCGCGGGCCCCCACTCACCCCTCACCCCCGCCGGACCGGCGAGAACGGCGGACGGCCCGCCCCGTGGGTGCCTTCCGCGTGCCTCGGGGTAGGTTGCGGAACATGGCACGCACCACCCACACCGTGACCAACCAGCCCCCACCGCTCGTCGGGTACGACGTCTACAGCGCCGACCGGGCGCTGGTGGCGGCGGTGGAACGGCACGTCGACCCGGCCGCGCTGGACGAGGCGCGCGCCGAGCTGGCCGCCCTCGGGCGGACCTCCGGGTCGGCGCAGGTGCAGGAGTGGGGGGTGCTGGCGAACGCGAACCCGCCGGAGCTGCGCACCCACGACCGGTACGGCGAGCGGATCGACGAGGTCGAGTTCCACCCGTCCTGGCACCGGCTGCTCGGCAAGGGCGTCTCGGCGGGGCTGACGTCCGCCTGGGCGCGTCCCGGGGGGCATGTGCGGCGGGCGGCGGCGTTCGTGGTGTGGACGCAGGTCGAGGCGGGCAACGGCTGCCCCCTGTCGATGACCCACGCGGCGGTGCCCGCGCTGCGCGCCGACCCGGAGCTGGCCGCCGAGTGGGAGCCGCGGCTGACGTCCACGGTGTACGACCGTGGGCTGCGGCCCGCCCACCTGAAGGCGGGGGCGCTGTTCGGGATGGGCATGACGGAGAAGCAGGGCGGCAGCGACGTCCGCGCCAACACGACGGCCGCGCGGCCCCTCGCCGAGGACGGCGCCTATGAGCTGACCGGGCACAAGTGGTTCTGCTCGGCGCCGATGTCGGACGGGTTCCTGGTGCTGGCGCGGGCGCCGGAGGGCATCACCTGCTTCCTGGTGCCGCGGGTGCTGCCGGACGGCTCCCGCAACACGTTCCTGATCCAGCGGCTCAAGGAAAAGCTGGGCAACCGGTCCAACGCCTCCGCCGAGGTCGAGTTCGACGGGACCTGGGCGCGCCGGGTGGGCGCGGAGGGGCGCGGGGTGCGGACCATCATCGGGATGGTCGCGGCGACCCGCCTCGACTGCGTGCTGGGCTCGGCGGGGCTGATGCGGCAGGCCGTGGCGCAGGCGGTGCACCACTGCTCGTACCGGGAGGCGTTCGGCGGGAGGCTGGCCGACAAGCCGCTGATGCGCAACGTGCTGGCCGACCTGGCGCTGGAGTCGGAGGCGGCGACCACGCTGGCGCTGCGGCTGGCGGCGGCGTACGACGGCGGCACCGAGCAGGACCGGGCGCTGCTCAGGCTGGCGGTCCCGGCCGCGAAGTACTGGGTGACCAAGCGGTGCGCGCCGGTCGCGGTGGAGGCCGCGGAGTGCCTGGGCGGCAACGGGTACGTCGAGGAGTCGGGGCTGCCGCGGCTGGTGCGGGAGTCGCCGCTGAACTCGGTGTGGGAGGGCGCGGGCAACATCCAGGCGCTGGACGTCCTGCGGGCGCTCCAGCGGGAGCCGGAGGCGCTGGACGCGTGCCTTGGGGAGATCGGTCTCGCGCGGGGCGCGGACCACCGGCTGGACGCGGCGATCAAGAACCTGCTGACCGAACTCGCCGATCTTGAGGGCGTGGAGGCGCGGGCGCGGCGGCTGGTGGAGCGGCTGGCGCTGGTGCTCCAGGGGTCGCTGCTGGTGCGGTTCGCGCCGCCGGAGGTCGCCGACGCGTTCTGCGCCTCGCGGCTGGGCGGCGACTGGGGCGCGTCGTTCGGGACGCTGCCGCACACGCTGGACCTGGCGGCGCTGGTGGAGCGGGCGCGCCCGGTGGCGTGAACCGTGCCGTGGGCGGCGCGCGGGGGTGGTGCTGCGCCGACACGGCACCACCCCCGCCCCAGCAGGCCCTAGCAGGCCGCGGACGCCGCACGGGCGACGTTGCTCAAGTTTCAAGCAGTGTTGGCCTGTTATCCAGGGTTGCAAGGGGTTGCAACTTGGTGGCGTCTGTGACCGGACTGTGCCCCTCCGCTGCGCCGGGGCGGCCAGGATGAGACCCGCACCGCACACTCGTACCCCACCCCCCTCGCACCCCGCTGACCCCCGACCGCCGGAGGACCGTCGTGGCCAACCCGCCGTTGTACGTGGAGCGATTCGCCGCCGCCGACACGGCGCGCGCGGCCCGGATGCTCAGCGAGGTGCGGGAGGCCGCGCTGGCGGGGCGGCGCGCGCGGGTGGCGCCCCGCCCGGTCATCGCGGAGTCCTGGGACCGCGTGCTGCGCGTCGGTCTCGACCCCGAGCACGACTTCCGGTCCGGTCTGCTCGACGCGGCGGAGATACGGCGGCGGCGGGCCCGGTCGCCGTTGCGGACGGTGCTGCCGGTGCTGCGGGAGGGGCTGGTGTCGGTCGCGGACGCCGCCCACCACATCATGGTGATCGCGGACGTGGACGGCCGGGTGCTGTGGCGCGAGGGCAGCCCGGCGGTGCTGCGCAAGGCGGACGCGCTGGGGTTCCTGCTCGGCGCGGACTGGCGGGAGAGCGTCGTCGGCACCAACGGCGTGGGCACCCCGGCGGTGGTGGGGCGGCCCGTGCAGGTGTTCGCCGCCGAGCACTTCGTGCGGTCGCAGACGTCGTGGACGTGCGCCGGTGCGCCGATCGTCGATCCGCGCAACGGGCGGATGCTCGGCGTGGTGGACGTGAGCGGGCCGATGGAGACGATGCACCCGGCGACGCTGGCCTGGGTGACGTCGGTGGCCAAGCTGGCCGAGGCGCGGCTGCGGGAGCTGCACCTGGCGTCGCTTGAGCGGCTGCGGGCGGTGGGCGCGCCGGTGCTGGCGCGGCTCGCGGGGCGGGCGCTGGTGGTGGACCGGGACGGCTGGACGGCGGCGGTGACGGGGATGCCGTACCCGCGACGGGTGGCGCTGCCGCGGGAGTTGGCGCCGGGCCGGTGCGCGCTGCCCGCGCTCGGGGGGTGCGCGGTGGAGCCGCTGGCCGGGGGGTGGCTGGTGCGGCCGGTGGACGAGCCGGAGCCGTCGGCGGCGGCGCGGGTGGTGCTCGACCTGTCCCGGCCGCGGCGCTGGACGGTGACGGTGTCCGACGGCACGGGCACCTGGACCCATGAACTGAGCCCCCGGCACGCCGAATTGCTGTTCGTGCTGGCCGAACACCCGGACGGGCGCAGCGCGGCGCAGCTCGCCGCCGACCTGTTCGGGGACCCGGCCCGCACGGTGACGGCCCGCGCGGAGATGTCCCGGGTACGGCGCTACCTCGGGGGCGTCCTGGCCCACCGGCCGTACCGCTTCCGCGACCCGGCCCACGTCGAACTGCGGCTGCCCGACGCGCCCGGCGACCTGCTGCCGCGGTCGACGGCACCGGCGGTGCTGCGCGCCCGGACCGCACGCGCGTGAGCCGGAGGCAGGCGAAGGGGCGCCTCGTACGGGGGCGTTCCTGTGATTTGTGAGGTCTTCGTCCGGTGCCGCCCCTGCCTGCCGTAGCATCCCTGAGGGTCACCCCATCCGCGTCTCGTTCAACGCAGGAACCGGCAGGCGCAGTTGGCACGGCGGGAGGACGAATGACGTATCGCGGCAGACACCGCAGGCGCAGGCGGGGCCGGGCGCTGCGGGCGGCGCTGGCCGGAACCGCGTTCGCGCTGACCGCCGTGGCCACCCTGATCAGCACCTCGCAGGCCACGGTCGCCGACGACCCGGGCGCCCTGAAGCCGCTCACCTCCGCCGCCGACACCGGCCCGCTGCGGCTGACCGAGGACCTGGTGCCGCGCCGCTCCCTGGACCGGCTCGCCGCGTCGATGGGCGACCCGGTCGGCGTCGGCACGGTCCTCGCGGACGCCGACCGCACCCTGGGCGCCGGGGACGACTGCGCCTCCGGGGAGCGCGCGGAGCTGCCCGTGGAACCGGCGGCCACGCGCGCGTACTGCTGGCGCGCCGACGACACCCGGGCGGCGCGGGCCGGTGCGGTCACCACCTCGGGGGACGCCGACGCGGACGGCCGCTGGGGCGCGAACCGGGTGATCCTCTCCGGCTGGACCGGTCCGGCGCACGGCACCGAGCGGGCCCGGGTGGCCTTCGTCGACGCGGGCGACCCGGACCGGCTGGCGTACACCTGGGCGCTGCTGGTCGTGCCGGTCGACGGCGGGCGCGACTACCGCGCGCTCGGCTCCGACGTCTCCGGTCTGGTCTGGTACGAGGACAAGCTGCTGGTCACCGCGGACGGCGGGCGCGCGCTGTACGTCTGCGACCTCGACCGCATCCAGCGCGCCGACGTGGACTCCGGCGCGGTCGGCCGGGTCCCCGGCGGGTTCGCGGCGGACGGCGACCGCTATGTGCTGCCCGCGGTGGGCTCGTACCGGCTGACCGGCGACCCGGACGGGGCGCGGTTCACGGCCGTCTCCCTGGACCGCAGCACCGCGCCGCACGGCCTGGTCGCCAGCGGTCCGGTCGCGGCGGACGGCGACCGGCCCACGGGGCTGTGGCGGTACCCCTTCAGCGGTGACCCGGCGCGCACCGGGCTGCTCGCCACCGCGCCCGACGGCACGGCCGCCGTGGACGCCGCCTACGTGACCCGGATGACCGGGGTGCGGGGCGTGCTCGCGCACCGCGCGCCGGGGACGGTGCGGTCCCGCTGGTACCTGGCGCGGGCCAGCGACGGGCGCGCGGGCCACGGCTCCCTGTGGCGGCAGGACACCGACGGCACCCGCACCGCGCGGTGCGGCGCGGACGAGACGTACCTGTGCTGGAGCGGGTCGGCGGAGTCGCTGTCGCTGTGGGAGGAGACCGGCGAGGTGTGGTCGCAGTCGGGGCGGACGCTGTTCGCGCTGCCGCTGAGCACGATCGACGGCTCCCTGGAGTAGGTCACTGGGGCGGATCGACAGCCCGCCGGAGGAGATGGTTCCCTTTCCGGCATGACGAACATCCCCGTGACCACCTGGTCCCTGGAGCAGACCGCCCCGGGCGACCTGCTGCCCGCCGCCGCGCCCGAGGGCGAGGTGCGGATCGTCCGCGCCGAGGTGCCCTCCCCGGAGTTCAGCCGCTTCCTGTACGCGTCCGTGGGACAGGACATCCGCTGGGTGGACCGGCTCGGCTGGAGCCACGCCCGGTGGCAGGAGTACCTGGCCCGGCCGGGCGTGGAGACCTGGGTCGCCTACGACCGGGGCACTCCGGCCGGGTACGTGGAGCTGGAGCCGCAGGACGACGGGGTCGTGAAGATCGTCTATTTCGGGCTGGTTCCGGCCTTCCGCGGACGGCGGATCGGCGGCCACCTGCTGTCGTACGCCACCGCCCGCGCCTGGGACCTCGCGGACCGCTGGCCGGGTCTCGCGGCGACCAAGCGGGTGTGGCTGCACACGTGCAGCAAGGACGGTGAGCACGCCATGGCCAACTACCAGCGGCGGGGCTTCAAGCTGTTCGACACCACGGTGGCGGAGGAGCCGCAGATCGCCTCCCCCGGCCCGTGGCCGGGCGCCTACCCCGGCTGACCTGCGCCGACAAGGGCGCGGACGCGCCATGTGACGAAGGACATACTTGTCTCGTCAGGCGAGACAAGTATGTCCACATCGCGGACGAAGCTGGACTGTGTCCAGATCGCCATGACACGCTGCCGTCATGTCTGGAACTGGAATCGCCTTGGTGAGTCGACGTCACGTCGATCTCGGCCGCATGTCCAGCGCCATCTGTCCGGCGAGCTGACCGCCCGCAGCACCGCCGACACCCTCGCTTCCAGCCTCCCCGCGCAACGTAGCGCAGGGCACGCACGCACGCGCCCGTATGCGCAGGTCTGAGCCGATTTCCGCCTGTCCCGAAGGACGTATCCACCATGGCCGCCACCCCGCAGAACCCTGCCGCCGCGACTCCCCGCCGCAAGGTGAGCCGTCACCGCGGCGAGGGTCAGTGGGCCGTGGGTCACTTCACCCCGCTCAACGGCAACGAACAGTTCAAGAAGGACGACGACGGTCTCAATGTGCGGACACGCATTGAGACGATCTACTCCAAGCGTGGCTTCGACTCGATCGACCCCAACGACCTGCGCGGCAGGATGCGCTGGTGGGGCCTGTACACCCAGCGCAAGCCCGGCATCGACGGCGGCAAGACGGCCGTCCTGGAGCCGGAGGAGCTGGACGACGAGTACTTCATGATGCGGGTCCGCATCGACGGCGGCCGTCTCACCACCGAGCAGCTCCGCGTCATCGGCGAGATCTCCCAGGAGTTCGCCCGCGGCACCGCCGACATCACCGACCGGCAGAACATCCAGTACCACTGGATCCGGATCGAGGACGTCCCCGAGATCTGGAACCGGCTTGAGGCCGTCGGCCTGTCCACCACCGAGGCGTGCGGCGACACGCCCCGCGTGATCCTCGGCTCCCCGGTCGCGGGCATCGCCGCGGACGAGATCATCGACGGCTCCCCGGCGGTCGAGGAGATCCAGCGCCGGATCATCGGCAACAAGGCGTTCTCGAACCTGCCCCGCAAGTTCAAGTCCGCGATCTCCGGCTCGCCGCTGCTCGACGTGGCCCACGAGATCAACGACGTGGCCTTCGTCGGTGTCGTCCACCCCGAGCACGGCCCCGGCTTCGACCTGTGGGTCGGCGGCGGACTGTCCACCAACCCCAAGATCGGTGTCCGGCTCGGCGCCTGGGTGCCGCTGGACGAGGTCGCGGACGTCTTCGAGGGCGTCATCTCCATCTTCCGCGACTACGGCTACCGGCGGCTGCGCAACCGCGCCCGCCTGAAGTTCCTCGTCGCCGACTGGGGCCCGGAGAAGTTCCGGCAGGTCCTGGAGGACGAGTACCTCAAGCGCCAGCTCGTCGACGGACCCGCCCCCGCGCAGCCCGTGGAGCGCTGGCGCGACCACGTCGGCGTGCACCGGCAGCGCGACGGCCGCTTCTACGTCGGCTTCGCCCCGCGCGTCGGCCGCGTCGACGGCGCCACCCTCACCAAGATCGCCGAACTGGCGGAGGCGCACGGCTCGGGACGGCTGCGCACCACCGTCGAGCAGAAGATGATCGTGCTCGACGTCGAGGAGGACCGCGTCGACTCCCTCGTGGAGGCGCTGGAGGCCCTCGACCTCACCGCCCGGCCGTCCGCGTTCCGGCGCGGCACGATGGCCTGCACCGGCATCGAGTACTGCAAGCTCGCCATCGTCGAGACCAAGGCGCGCGGCGCCCAGCTCATCGACGAACTGGAGCGCCGGATCCCCGACTTCGACGAGCCCCTCACCATCAACCTCAACGGCTGCCCCAACGCCTGCGCCCGCATCCAGGTCGCGGACATCGGTCTCAAGGGCCAGCTCGTCCTCAACGACCAGGGCGAGCAGGTCGAGGGCTACCAGGTGCACCTCGGCGGCGCGCTCGGCCTGGAGGCCGGGTTCGGCCGCAAGGTGCGCGGCCTGAAGGTCACCTCCGACGAGCTGCCCGACTACGTGGAACGGGTCCTCAAGCGCTTCCAGGCGGAGCGCGAGGAGGGCGAGCGGTTCGCCACCTGGGTGGCCCGCGCGTCCGAGGAGTCCCTGTCATGAGCGAGCGGGCGGCCCCCTTCTACTGCCCCTACTGCGGCGACGAGGACCTGCGGCCCGGCGAACAGGGCCACGGCGCCTGGGAGTGCGCGTCCTGCAACCGCGCCTTCCAGCTCAAGTTCCTCGGCCTGCTGGCCAGGGGCCTGCGGCACCAGACCACTCAGGGGGACGACGACATATGACGACGACGGCTCAGGAAGAACGTACGACCGACGATCTGAAGGCGCTCGCCGAGCAGGCGGGCCGCGACCTGGAGGACGCCTCCGCGCTGGAGATCCTCCAGTGGGCCGCGGACACCTTCGGCAGGCGCTTCTGCGTGACCTCCTCCATGGAGGACGCCGTCGTCGCCCACCTCGCCTCGCGGGCCATGCCCGGCGTCGACGTGGTGTTCCTCGACACCGGCTACCACTTCGAGGAGACCATCGGCACCCGCGACGCGGTCGAGGCCGTGATGGACGTCAACGTCATCACCCTCACCCCCCGCCAGACGGTCGCCGAACAGGACGCCGAGTACGGCCCGAAGCTGCACGACCGCGACCCCGACCTGTGCTGCTTCCTGCGCAAGGTCAAGCCGCTGGAGGAAGGGCTGAAGGGCTACCTCGCCTGGGCGACCGGGCTGCGCCGCGACGAGTCGGAGACCCGGGCGAACACCCCGGTCGTCGGCTGGGACGAGAAGCGCCAGAAGGTGAAGATCTCCCCCATCGCCCGCTGGACCCAGGACGACGTGGACGCCTACGTCGCCGAGCACGGCGTCCTCACCAACCCGCTGCTGATGGACGGCTACGCGTCCGTCGGCTGCGCCCCCTGCACCCGCCGCACCCTCGCGGGCGAGGACGCGCGCGCGGGCCGCTGGGCTGGCCGGGCCAAGACCGAGTGCGGGCTGCACGGATGACGGCGAACACCGCGCAGGGGAACAATGCCCCCCACCCGATCCCCGAGACCCATCAGGAGAACCACGTGACCACCGGAGCCACCGTCTGGCTCACGGGTCTGCCGAGCGCGGGCAAGACCACCATCGCGTACGAGCTGGCGGCCCGACTGCGCGAGGAGGGCCACCTCGTCGAGGTGCTCGACGGCGACGAGATCCGCGAGTTCATCTCGGCGGGCCTCGGCTTCAGCCGCGAGGACCGGCACACCAACGTGCAGCGCATCGGCTTCGTCGCCGAACTGCTCGCCCGCAACGGCGTCAAGGCCCTCGTTCCGGTGATCGCGCCGTACGCCGACAGCCGCGACGCCGTGCGCAAGCGCCACGACGTCAACGGCACGCCGTACGTCGAGGTACACGTCGCCACCCCGGTGGAGGTGTGCAGCGAGCGGGACGTCAAGGGCCTGTACGCCAAGCAGGCCGCGGGCGAACTGAGCGGGCTGACGGGGGTAGACGACCCGTACGAGGAGCCCGAAGCGCCCGACCTGCGCATCGAGTCGCAGCACCAGACCGTGCGGGAGTCCGCGGCGTCCGTGTACGCCCTGCTCAGCGAAAGGGGACTGGCATGACGACCGCCGCCAAGCTCGACGAGGGCGAGGGTACGCAGAGTACGCAGACCCCGTACGCCCTCTCCCACCTGGACGCGCTGGAGTCCGAGGCGGTCCACATCTTCCGTGAGGTGGCGGGTGAGTTCGAGAAGCCGGTGATCCTGTTCTCCGGCGGCAAGGACTCCATCGTCATGCTGCACCTGGCGCTCAAGGCGTTCGCGCCCGCGCCGGTGCCGTTCTCCCTGCTGCACGTCGACACGGGGCACAACTTCCCCGAGGTCCTCGACTACCGCGACCGGACCGTCGAGCGGCACGGGCTGCGGCTGCACGTCGCCTCCGTGCAGGACTACATCGACCGGGGGGTGTTGAAGGAGCGGCCGGACGGGACCCGTAACCCGCTCCAGACCCTCCCGCTCACCGAGAAGATCCAGGCGGAGAAGTTCGACGCCGTCTTCGGCGGCGGGCGTCGGGACGAGGAGAAGGCGCGCGCGAAGGAGCGGGTGTTCAGCCTGCGGGACGAGTTCTCGCAGTGGGACCCCCGCCGTCAGCGGCCCGAGCTGTGGAACCTCTACAACGGCCGCCACGCGCCCGGCGAGCACGTCCGCGTCTTCCCGCTGTCCAACTGGACCGAGCTGGACGTCTGGCAGTACATCGCCCGCGAGGGCATCGAACTGCCGGAGATCTACTACGCGCACGAGCGTGAGGTGTTCCAGCGCGACGGCATGTGGCTGACCGCCGGTGAGTGGGGCGGGCCGAAGGCGTCCGAGACGGTGGAGAAGCGGCAGGTGCGCTACCGCACGGTCGGGGACATGTCCTGCACCGGCGCCGTCGACTCCGACGCCGACACGATCGAGAAGGTGATCGCCGAGATCGCCGCCTCCCGCCTCACCGAGCGGGGCGCGACCCGGGCGGACGACAAGCTGTCCGAGGCCGCGATGGAAGACCGCAAGCGCGAGGGGTACTTCTAAGCATGAGCACGATCACGTCCGAGGAACTCTCGGCCACCACCCTGCTGCGGTTCGCCACCGCCGGTTCCGTCGACGACGGCAAGTCCACGCTCGTCGGGCGGCTGCTGCACGACTCCAAGTCGGTCCTGGTGGACCAGTTGGAGGCCGTGGAGCGGGCGTCCGCCTCGCGCGGGCAGGAGGCCCCTGACCTCGCGCTGCTGACGGACGGGCTGCGGGCCGAGCGCGAGCAGGGCATCACCATCGACGTCGCGTACCGGTACTTCGCCACGCCGAAGCGGCGGTTCATCCTCGCCGACACCCCCGGGCACGTGCAGTACACCCGGAACATGGTCACCGGCGCGTCCACGGCCGAGCTGACGGTGATCCTCGTCGACGCCCGCAACGGTGTCGTCGAGCAGACCCGCCGTCATGCCGCGATCGCCGCGCTGCTGCGGGTGCCGCACGTCGTGCTCGCCGTGAACAAGATGGACCTCGTGGGGTACGAGGAGTCCGTGTTCGCCGCGATCGCCGAGGAGTTCACGGCGTACGCGCTCGAACTGGGCGTGCCCGAGGTCACCGCGATCCCGATCTCGGCGCTGGCCGGGGACAACGTGGTGGAGCCGTCGGCGGTCATGGACTGGTACGCCGGTCCGACCGTCCTGGAGCACCTGGAGACCGTGCCGGTCGCCCATGACCTGGCGCACTGCCACGCGCGGCTGCCCGTGCAGTACGTGATCCGCCCGCAGACCGCCGAGCACCCCGACTACCGCGGCTACGCCGGTCAGATCGCGGCGGGCACCTTCCGGGTCGGTGACCCGGTGACGGTGCTGCCGTCCGGCCGGACGACGAAGGTCAGCGGGATCGACCTGCTCGGCCAGCCGGTCGACGCCGCCTGGACGCCGCAGTCGGTGACCCTCCTCCTGGAGGACGACATCGACATCTCCCGCGGCGACCTGATCGTGCCGACGAAGGACGCGCCCGCCACCACGCAGGACGTCGAGGCGACGGTGTGCCACGTGGCCGACCAGCCGCTGACGGTGGGGCACCGGGTGCTGATCAAGCACGGCACCCGCACGGTGAAGGCGATCGTCAAGGACATCCCGTCCCGGCTCACCCTGGACGACCTGTCGCTGCACCCGCACCCGGGGCACCTGGTCGCCAACGACATCGGCCGGGTGAAGATCCGTACCGCCGAGCCGCTGCCGGTCGACTCCTACGCCGACTCGCGGCGCACGGGCTCGTTCATCCTGATCGACCCCAGCGACGGCACCACCCTCACCGCCGGAATGGTCGGTGAGTCCTTCGCCTCCCCGGAGCCCGTCAAGGACGACGGCGAGGACGACGGGTGGGACTTCTGAGCATGAACCCCGAACTCTGTTCGGGGGGACGCCCACCCGAGGGCGCCGCTCCCCGCATCCCGTACCGCCGCCGATCCCCCGGCCACGGCCTCCTCGCAGGGGCGTGACAGCCGGGCCACCGAGAGGAACACCTCCCGTGCCTGCCACCCCCGCCCTGCGTCGCGCCCTCGCGGTGCTGGCCGTGCTGCCGCTGCTGGCGCTCGCCGCCGCCTGCGGCTACGGCTCCCAGGCCGTGGAGGACACCGAGGGCGCCGTCGCCGGGGCGGCCAAGGTCGACGGCCTGGACTCGGTGCGGATCGGCTACTTCGGCAACCTCACCCACGCGACCGCGCTGGTCGGCCGCCAACAGGGGCTGTTCCAGCAGGAGCTGGGCGGTACGGAGGCGGAGTACGCCACCTTCAACGCCGGTCCCTCGGAGATCGAGGCGCTGAACTCGGGCTCCGTCGACATCGGCTGGATCGGCCCGTCCCCGGCGGTCAACGGCTACGTCAAGGCGGGCGGCAAGAACCTGCGGATCGTCTCGGGGTCGGCGTCGGGTGGCGTGAAGCTCGTCGTCGACCCGGAGAAGATCCGCTCCCTGAAGGACGTCAAGGGCAAGCGGATCGCCACCCCGCAGCTCGGCAACACCCAGGACGTGGCCTTCCTCAACTGGATAGCCGAGCAGGGCTGGAAGGTCGACGCGGAGAGCGGCAAGGGCGACGTGTCCGTGGTCCGCTCCGACAACAAGGTCACGCCCGACCTGTACCGCTCCGGGTCCGTGGACGGGGCCTGGGTGCCGGAGCCGACCGCGTCCAAGCTGGTCGCGGAGGGCGCGAAGGTGCTGCTCGACGAGGCCGGCCTGTGGCCGGACAAGAGGTTCGTGATCACCAACGTGATCGTGTCGCAGAGCTTCCTCAAGGAGCACCCGAAGGCGGTGGAGGCCGTCCTGCGGGCGTCGGTGAAGACGAACCGGTGGATCGTCGCCCATCCCGAGGAGGCGAAGGCCGCCGCCAACGCCCAGCTCGCCCGGGACACCGGCAAGGCGCTGCCCGCCGAGGTGCTCGACCCGGCGTGGAAGTCGATCGCCTTCCTCGACGACCCGCTGGCCGCCACCCTCGACGCCCAGGCCGACCACGCCGTCAAGGCCGGACTCCTCGAACAGCCCGACCTCGACGGCATCTACGACCTCGCCCCGCTGAACAAGGTCCTGAAGGCCGAGGGCGAACCGACCGTCGACGACGCCGGACTCGGCGCCAAGTAACCCCGCAACCCCCGTGAGAACCCAGGAGGTGACGACCATGGCAACCGCCCTCGCCAAGGCCGCCGACACGGACACGTCCGTGGAGCCCGCCGCACGCATCGACCACGTGTCGAAGTCCTTCGCGGGCCCGGCCGGGCAGCAGCTCGTCCTCGACGACATCTCCCTCGACGTCGCCCCGGGCGAGTTCGTCACCCTCCTGGGCGCCTCCGGCTGCGGCAAGTCCACCCTGCTCAACCTCGTGGCGGGCCTGGACAAGCCGACCACCGGCACCATCACCACCGACGGCCGCCCCGCGCTGATGTTCCAGGAACACGCCCTGTTCCCCTGGCTCACCGCGGGCAAGAACATCGAACTCGCCCTCAGACTGCGCGGCGTACCGAAGGCCGAGCGGCGCGAGCGGGCCGAGGCACTCCTCGAACTGGTCCGCCTCCAGGGCGCCCACGGCAAGCGCGTCCACGAACTCTCCGGCGGGATGCGCCAGCGCGTCGCCATGGCCCGCGCCCTCGCCCAGGACAGCAAGCTCCTCCTCATGGACGAGCCGTTCGCCGCGCTGGACGCCATCACCCGTGACGTCCTGCACGACGAACTCACCCGCATCTGGCGCGAGACGGGACTGTCGGTGCTGTTCGTCACGCACAACGTGCGCGAGGCGGTGAAGCTGGCGCAGCGCGTGGTGCTGCTGTCGTCCCGGCCGGGGCGGGTCGCCCGGGAGTGGACCGTCGGCATCCCGCAGCCCCGCCGCATCGAGGACACCGCCGTCGCCGAACTGTCCGCCGCGATCACCGAAGAACTCCGTGGGGAGATCCGCCGCCATGGCCAGCACTGACACCACCCCAGCCAGGGACGGCAACGACCTCGCCGGACTGGAGGCGGGCCTCGACGCCCTCGACACCGTCCAGGTCCGGCGCACCCCGCTGCGGGACACCCTCGTGCGGAAGGTGCTGCCGCCGGTCCTCGCCGTCCTGCTGGTGCTGGCCCTCTGGCAGCTCCTGGTGACCTCCGGCGCCGCCGACGACCCGAGCAAGCTGCCCGCGCCGTCCGACGTGTGGGCCGAGCTGCGCACGGCCTGGCTCCAGGGCACCCTGCACGAGTACATCTGGACCTCCGTCTCCCGCGGCCTGCTCGGCTTCCTGATGGCGCTGGCCATCGGCACCCCGCTCGGCCTGCTGGTGGCCCGCGTGAGGTTCGTCCGGGCGGCCATCGGCCCGGTGCTGTCCGGCCTCCAGTCGCTGCCCTCGGTCGCCTGGGTGCCGCCCGCCGTGATCTGGCTCGGCCTGAACAACCAGATGATGTACGCCGTCATCCTGCTCGGCGCGGTCCCCTCCATCGCCAACGGCCTGGTC
Source organism: Streptomyces flavalbus (assembly GCF_042674625.1). Taxonomy (NCBI): domain Bacteria; kingdom Bacillati; phylum Actinomycetota; class Actinomycetes; order Kitasatosporales; family Streptomycetaceae; genus Streptomyces; species Streptomyces flavalbus. The sequence continues at coordinate 6,267,069 of NZ_JBHTEB010000001.1, read as the reverse complement.
GCGGGCGTCGACCAGATCCCGCCCCTGTACCTGCGCGCCGGACGCACCCTCGGCGCCACCGGCCTCAAGGGCACCTGGCACATCGTGCTGCCCGCCGCGCTGCCCGGCTACGTCGCGGGGCTGAAGCAGGGCTGGGCGTTCGCCTGGCGCTCCCTGATGGCCGCCGAGATCATCGCCTCCTCGCCCGACCTCGGCGTCGGCCTCGGGCAGTTGCTGGAGAACGGCCGCAACAACAGCAGCATGTCCATGGTCTTCCTCGCCATCCTCCTCATCCTCGTCGTCGGCATCGCCATCGACCTGCTGATCTTCAGCCCGCTGGAGCGGCGGGTGCTGCGCGGCCGTGGTCTGCTGGTGAGGAGCTGAGACATCCCATGAACGCACCGGTCCTCCTCGTCATCGCCCACGGCAGCCGCGATCCCCGGCACGCCGCGACCGTGCACGCCCTGGTGCGGCGGGTGCGCTCGCTGCGGCCCGGACTGCGGGTGGAGACCGGTTTCCTGGACTTCAACATCCCCTCCGTGCAGGGCGTGCTGGAGTCCCTGGCGGCCGAGGGCGTGCGGGACGTCGTAGCCCTGCCGCTGCTGCTGACGCGGGCCTTCCACGCCAAGGCCGACATTCCAGCGGTCCTCCAGAAGTCGCCACGACAATTGCGGATCCGTCAGGCCGATGTCCTCGGCCCGTCACCGCTGCTCCTGGGCGCGCTGGAGCGGCGGCTGTACGAGGCCGGGCTGACGCCTGGCGACAAGTCCTCGACCGGGGTCGTCCTGGCCTCGGCGGGGTCCACCGACCCGGAGGCGATCGCGGTGATCGCAGCAATCGCGCGGGAGTGGCGGCACACCGGTTGGTGCGCCGTGCGACCTGCGTTCGCCTCCGCTGGTTATCCCGCGGGGTTCCCCCGCACCGAGGACGCGGTACGGGAACTGCGGGCGCTGGGCTGCTCCCGCGTCGCCGTCGCCCCGTACGTCCTGGCCCCCGGCTTCCTGCCGGACCGCATCGCCCGCGGCGCCACGGACGCGGACGTCCTCGCCGACGTACTGGGCCCGGCGCCGGAGGTGGCACGGGTGCTGCTGGAGCGGTACGAGGCGGCGCGCCGACCGGGCCTGGCGGCGATCGGCGCCTGAGGGCCGGTCACGCGGGAGGCGCGGTCATCTCCACCAGCTTGCGTACGGTGTTCCAGTTGCGGCTGGTGGCGATGAGGCCCTTGGTGAGGCGGGGTCTGGCGAGTTGTTCGGCGAGCTTGGAGCGGCCGAGGCCGTCGGGGACGTAGAGGTAGAGGGCGCGGTCCCCGAGGCGGAACTCCTCGGGCAGGTAGGCGCCCTGGTCGATCTCCGCGAAGCGGTCGGGGCCGACGGGGGCCGAGAAGTAGGTGACGTGGAGTTGCCTGGCCTCCAGGTCGGCGGCCGGGAAGGGGCAGGCGTCGGCGACCGCCGCGAGGTAGGCGTGGTCGCGGACGAGGACGTCGACGCGGAAGCCGAAGTGCTCCTCGACGGCCCCGGTGAGTTCCGCGGCGAGGGAGTCCTCGTCGCCGTGGTCGGCGGTGAAGACGGCCTGGCCGCTCTGGAGGTAGGTGCGTACGGCGTCGTAGCCGTCGAGGCGCTCCATCAGGCCGCGCAGCTCGGCCATCGGCACCTTCTTGCCGCCGACGTTGATCCCGCGCAGCAGCGCCGCATAGGTCTTCTTGGTCACCCCCACACCCTAGGACGGCCGCCGTGCCCCGTGGGGGCGGGCACGACATCCGCCCTGGTGTGGGGGGTCACGGGAACCCTACCCCCGAGATCACTCCCCGAGACGCCGGATAGATGTAAGGGGCCGTTGTCCTCCCCAGAGGGGAGGGCCGGGGGGCCGTCGGGAGGACGGCGGGGCCTCCCGCTTTCACCAGGCAGTACGACGAGATGGCTTTATACGACCCATACCTTCAATAGCGAAAGGTGGCGGCAGGGGGCTGCCACCGCGCGACGAGGGGCATCCCGTCATGGGGAACGGAGAAACACGCGTGCGGGGGTTCGCCGCGCGGGCTGGCGGCTGGAGCGCCCGGCACCGATGGGCGGCGGTGGGCATCTGGGTGCTCTTCGTCGTCCTGGCGATGGGGCTGGGGTCGGCGGCGGGCCGGGTCGACGTCAAGGACAGCGACCAACTGAAGGGCGAGACCCACACCGCCGCGAAGATCATCGAGGACGCCGGGATCGAGGAACCGGCCAGCGAGACGGTGCTGATCCAGGCCAAGGACGCCGGGGTCAAGGCCACCGACCCGGAGTTCCGCGCCGCGGTCGACGCGGTGGTCAAGGCGGTCGGCGCCACGGACGCCGCCACCGACATCCAGTCGCCGTACGACACTCAGACGATCTCCGCGGACGGGCGCAGCGCGCTGGTGCAGTTCGACATACGAGGCGAGTCGGACACCGCGGGTGAGCGGGTCGAGCCGGTGCTGAAGGCCGTCGAGGGCGTCCAGAAGGACCACGCGTCGCTGCGGATCGAGGAGATCGGCGGCGCCAGCATGATGAAGACGTTCGACGACGCCTTCGGGGACGACTTCCAGAAGGCCGAGTACTCCGCCGTACCGGTGGCCCTCGGCATCCTCCTGATCGCGTTCGGCGCGCTGGTGGCGGCGCTGCTGCCGGTGCTGCTCGCGGTGACGGCGATCATGGCGACGATGGGTCTGATGGGCATCGTCAGCCATGTGATGCCGATGAGCGACACCGCCAACTCCGTGATGCTGCTGGTCGGTCTGGCCGTCGGCGTCGACTACTGCCTGTTCTACCTGCGCCGTGAGCGTGAGGAGCGCGAGGCGGGCCGGGACGCGCAGACCGCGCTGCGGATCGCCGCCGCGACCAGCGGCCGGGCCGTCGTCGTCTCCGGTGTCACGGTGTGCGTGGCGATGGCGGGCATGTTGTTCACCGGGCTCGCCGAGTTCGAGGCGATGGGCCTGGCCTCGCTGATGGTCGTCGCGGTCGCGATGGTCGGCTCGGTGACCGTGCTGCCCGCGCTGCTGTCGCTGCTGGGCGAGCGGGTGGAGAAGGGCCGCATCCCGTTCCTGCGCCGCCGCAGCCGCAAGGGTTCCGGCTCCAGCGGCGAGAGCCGTTTCTGGGGCGCCGTGCTGAAGGGCGTGCTCGCCCGTCCGGTGCTCGCCGTGGTCGTCGCGGCCGGTGCGCTGCTGGCGATCGCCGCGCCCGCGGTCGGCATGAAGACGCAGAACCTCACCCTGGACCAGGAGTTCGGTGACTCGCTGTCCATCGTGCAGACGTACAACCGCGTCAACGACGCCTTCCCCGGCGGCTCCGACCCCGCCGAGGTGATCGTCAAGGCCGATGACATCAACGCCCCCGAGGTGCGGTCGGCGCTCGCGGACTTCCAGGAGCGGGCGGTCAGTTCGGGTGCCTCCCAGGGCCCGGTCGAGATCAAGCTGCACGAGGAGCAGAACGTCGCCTTCGTCTACGTCCCGCTGGTCGGCGGCTCCGACCTGGACAAGGCGGGCGAGAGCCTGGACAAGCTGCGCGACGACGTGCGGCCCGCAACCCTCGGCCGGGTCGACGGGGTGGACGCGCCGATCACCGGACAGGTCGCCGGTTCGAAGGACTTCAACGACCAGCTCGTCGGCTCCGTCGTCCCGGTCTTCGTCTTCGTGGTGGTCTTCGCCTTCCTGCTGATGCTGCTGTCCTTCCGCTCCCTGACCGTCGCGATCACGTCCATCGTGCTGAACCTGCTCTCCGTGGGCGCGGCGTACGGCATCCTCGTCGCCGTCTTCCAGCACGGCTGGGGCGCGTCGCTGGTGGGCGCGGAGGGTGTGGGCGCCATCGTGAGCTGGCTGCCACTGTTCCTCTTCGTGATCCTGTTCGGCCTGTCCATGGACTACCACGTGTTCGTGGTCTCCCGGATCCGTGAGGCACGTCTGCGGGGCCGCACGACGAAGGACGCCATCGCGCACGGCGTGGTCACCACGGCGGGCGTCGTCACCAGCGCCGCCGTCATCATGGTCGCCGTCTTCGCGATCTTCGGGACGCTGTCCATGCAGTCCATGAAGCAGATGGGCGTGGGCCTCGCCGCGGCGGTCCTGATCGACGCGACGATCATCCGTGGCGTCCTGCTCCCGGCGGTCATGGCCCTCCTCGGCGAACGCAACTGGTACCTGCCGAAGTGGCTGCACCGCCTGCCGGACCTGACCCACGACGAGTCCGCCGACGCGGTGGCGGGGACCCTGCCTCCGGCGGTGGAGGAGGAAGGGGAACGGGTCGGCGTCTGACCTGGGCTGACCTGGACTGACCTGGTCTGATCTGACCTGGGTGACACGGTGCCTCCCTCGGCCCTTCGGGGCCGGGGGAGGCATCCGGCTTGTGCGGGCTCAGCGCTTCTCCTGAAACCCTCTGAAATTCACTTCTTCGTATAAATTAGAGATCAACGACCGGCATCCCGTCCTCCACGCGTGGTCCCCCAGCCCGCGGCAACCACCCCCGCTGTGAAGGGCCTTCCTCGATGAGTACGCCTGGCAGACGCGCGTCCGCCTCCTGTGCCGCCCGATGGACCGGCCGCCTGCTGTGCTGGAGCCTCGCCGCTGGCATGGCCACCGCCGCCACCGACCTCCTCCTCGCCCCGCGGGCCGGTTGGTGGCCCGCGGTCTGGCCCCTGCCCTGGTACCTCACCGGCCTCGCCGCCCTCACCTGGGCCGTCCTGCGCGCCCGGGAGAAGGCCGCCCAGCGGCCCCCGGAGGAGGACACCCACCCGGACCACTGGGACCAGGCGGCGTAGGCCCGGCACCGCCACGGACCGGGTCAGCCCGGCAGTTCGCGCTCGATGAGGTCCGCGGCCCGCCGGGTGCCTCCCTCCTTGGCCATCTCGGCCTGAATGTCCTTCAGCCTGCGGGCGGTGGCCGGGTCGTCGACCAGGGCGAGCGCGGCCTCGCGCAGGGCGTGCGCCGTCGCCTCCTCCTTGGGGAGGTAGCGGGCGACGCCCAGCCCCTGGAGCATCTCCGCGTTGCCGAACTGGTCCACCGCCTGCGGTACGGCGATCATCGGCGTGGCGGTGGCCAGGCCCTCCTGGCTCCCTCCCGCCCCGGCGTGCGTGACGAACAGGTCGGCCTGCCGGAGCACGGCGAGCTGGGGGACCCAGGAGCGCACGTCCACGCTCGCGGGCACGTCGCCCAGCTCGGCGGGGTCGACATGTCGACCGACCTGGAGCACGGTGTGCCAGCCCGGCAGCTCGCCGAAGGCCCGCACGCACTCCCGGTAGAAGCCGGGCTGCTTGGTGAACGCCGACCCGAGCGAGACCAGCACCACCTTCTCGGCGTCGGCGGGCCGGACCCACTCCCCCTCGGCGGCGCGGTCGCCCTGGCAGGCGCCGACGAAGGTGTGGACGCGCTCGTCGACCCGGTCGGCGTTCGGCTGGAGCGCCTTCGGGATCAGCACCAGGGAGCGGTCGGGGCGGCCGGCGAAGGCGTCGGGGTGCAGGGTGATCCCGTTCTCCTCCAGCCAGCCGTGGAAGCGGGCGTAGTAGGCCCGGCCCCGTTCGGTCTTCCTCGGCTCCTCCCACATCGGCTCGGCGACCTCCTGCTCGTACCCCTCCCAGGCGACCAGGTTGGGAGAGAGGGAGATCGCGGGCACGCCCCAGCGGTGGGCGAGGACGCGGGCCGGATAGGACGTGATGTCGTGCAGCACGAGGTCGGGTTCGTCGCCCTCGTACGCGGCGACGAGCTGCGGCAGTGCCTGGATCGCGTCGTCGAGGAACGGCTCCACGTTGTCCAGCAGCGTCGAGCCCCACGCCTCCGGGTCGGCGTCGGGGCCGGGCAGCGTCGAGTGCCAGGTCCGTACCTCGGCGCCGGTCCGTGCGACCTTCTCGGCGAACGCGGGCGGGATCGCGTACGTCACCCGGTGCCCGCGCGCCACCAGCTCGCGGATCACCTCCAGGCTGGGGTTCACATGGCCGTGGGCGGCGATGGAGAACATGGCGATGTGGGCGGGACGGGCGGGGTGGGTGGGGGTTGTCATGGGGACGACGGTAGGCGAGACGAGACGTCTCGTGCAATCTAATTCGGGCGAGGCGCCCCGACCCCCCTCCCCACCTGCGGGACTGCGAGACTGACCGGCGACGTGTGACCACAGACCCCGGAGGCGAGGCGGACGATGGACGAGGCACGCGCGCGGTACGCGCTCACCGCGGCGAAGGTGCTGCCCGGCGCGGCGGCGCGGGAGGCCCGGCTGCTCGCCCTGGGCGAGAACGCCGTGTTCGCCGCCGGTGACCTGGTCGTGAAGGTGGGCCGGGACGCCGAACTCCTGGACCGGGCGCGCCGCGAGCTGCGCGTCGCCCACTGGCTCGCCGGGGCGGGCGTCCCCGCGGTGCGGGCTGCGGCCGACGAGGCGTCGCTCGTCGAGGGCCACCCGGTGACGGTGTGGCACCGGCTGCCGGACGCCGTACGGGAGGCGGAGCCTCGGGACCTCGCGGAGTTGCTGCGGCTGGTGCACGCGCTGCCCACGCCGTCGGATCCCGCCCTGGCACTGCCGCCCCGCAACCTGCTGAGCGGCGTCGAGCGGTGGCTGCGCCTCGCCGGTGCCGCGATCGACCCCGCGGACGCCGCCTATCTGCGCGACCGCCGCGACGGCTTCGCGGCGGCCGCGGCGGCGCTGACCCCCCACCTCGCGCCGGGCCCGATCCACGGCGACGCGCTGCCCCGCAACGTCCACGTCGGTCCGGACGGCCCCGTCCTGGTCGACCTGGAGACCTTCTCCGCCGACCTGCGCGAACACGACCTGGTGGTGATGGCGCTCTCCCGTGACCGCTACGGCCTGCCCGCCGCGGCCTACGACTCCTTCACCGCGGCCTACGGCTGGGACGTCCGCGACTGGGACGGCTGCGCCGTGCTGCGCGGGGCCCGGGAGACCGCGAGCTGCGCCTGGGTCGCCCAGCACGCGCCGGGCAACCCCAAGGCGCTGGCGGAGTTCCGGCGCCGGGTGGCGTCACTGCGGGACGGGGACGGATCGGTGCGCTGGTACCCCTTCTGAGGTGGCCCTCCTGATCTGCCTCCTGATCTGCCTTCTGGTCTGCCTTCTGGTCTGCCTTCTGGTCTGCCTTCTGGTCTGCCTTCTGGTCTGCCTTCTGGTCTGCCTTCTGGTCTGCCTTCTGGTCTGCCTTCTGGTTTCACGGCATCCGTCCGGCGCCTGAAGGGCGCTCAGGCCCGTTCGCCCACCAGCTCCCGCACCGGCCACGTCCCGTCGACCACCGCGCCCGGGTCGCCCTTGCGGCGCAGGAAGTCCTGGAAGTCCGCCGCCCACCGCGCGTACCACTCGATCTGGCGGCGGTGCAGCTCCGCCGGGCCGAGGGCGGCGACCTTGGGGTGGCGGGTGGCTATCGCGCAGGCCAGACGGGCGGCGGCGAGGGCGTCGGCGGTGGCGTCGTGGGCGGTGTCCAGGGTGACGCCGTACTCGGCGCAGACCGCTTCGAGGTTGCGCTTGCCGCGGCGGTAGCGGTCCACCTGGCGGTCGATGGTGTACGGGTCGACGACGGGCGCGGGGTCCACGCCCCCCAGGCGGTCGCGCAGGGACGGCAGGGCGTGGCGGCGCAGTTCCGCGGCGAGCAGGGTCAGGTCGAAGGCCGCGTTGTAGGCGACGACCGGGACGCCCGTCTTCCAGTAGCCCACGAGGACGTCGGCGATGGCGTCGGCGACCTGGTCGGCGGGGCGGCCCTCGGTGGCCGCGCGCTCGTTGCTGATGCCGTGCACGGCGACCGCGTCGGCCGGGATCTCCACTCCCGGGTCCGCGAGCCATTCCCGGCGCCCCAGGGCCTGTCCGCCCCGCACCTCGATCACGGCTCCCGTGACGATGCGCGCCTCGTGCGGGTCGGTACCCGTCGTCTCCAGGTCGAAGCCGATCAGCAGCTCCTGGTGCCAGCCCATGGTGGCCCCCCTTCTTGGTGGTGCTCTCCCCCAGTGATCTCCACCTTCCCATGCGCCACTGACAATCGGAGGATCGCCTTCCGATCAGCCGCGGAGAAGCGCCGGGGAGGCCCCTGGAAAACGCCGGGCGCGCACCGGGCGCGCACCGGCGGAACATTCAGGACACAGGGCGGGAATCCGCCCACGTCACCTCGAACTCCTCCCGGTACGTGGCGAACAGTCCCACCTCTCCCGTGTCGTGCTGGTCGCCCGGTCTGACCACCTTGCTGCCGCCGCGCAGGACCAGCACCGGCGCCTCCATCCCTCGGGAGCGGCGCAGATAGGACTGCACGACCGCGATGCCGTCGGAGCCGTCGCCGTCGACCAGGTAGGCGGTGGCGCGCGGGGTCTCGTCGTAGACCTGGATCTGGAAGGCGTCCGGGTCGCGCAGCCGGGCGCGGACGCGGCGCATGTGGAGGATGTTCATCTCCACCGCGCGGCTCAGTTCGCCCCGTTTGATGCCGAGTTCGCGTTCGCGGCGCTTGACCGCGCTGGAGGCCGGGTTGAGGAACAGCAGGCGGACCCGGCAGCCCGCCTCCGCGAGGCGGACCAGGCGGCGGCCGGAGAAGTTCTGCACGAGCAGGTTGAGGCCGATGCCGAAGGCGTCGATGCGGCGGGCGCCCCCGAAGATGTCCTCGGCGGGGAACTGCCGCAGCAGCCGCACCCGGTCCGGGTGGACGGCGACGACGTCGGCGTACCGGTCGCCCACCAGGTCCTCCACGGCGTCCACCGGCAGTCGGCGCGCGGAGGGCACGTCGCTGCCCGCGCCGAGGATCTCCAGGAGCCGGGCGGAGGCGCGTTCCGCCTGGGCGAGGACGGCCTCGGACAGGGCCCGGTTGCGGGAGACGACGTTGCGGGTGACCTCCAGCTCGTCCAGGGCGAGTTCGACGTCGCGGCGGTCGTCGACGTACGGCTCGAAGCACGGCCAGTGCTGCACCATCAGCTCGCGCAACTGGGGCAGGGTGAGGAAGCTGAGGACGTTGTCGTCGGCCGGGTCGAGCAGGTAGCCCTTGCGGCGGCTGACCTCGCGGACCGCGACCGCGCGCTGCACCCACTCCTGTCCGGCCGGTCCGGCCGCGGCGACCACCCACTCGTCGCCGTGGACGGGTTCGTAGATCGGGCGCAGTATGGCGGCCACGACCGCGCGCAGCCGCTGTTCGACGAGGTTGAGCCAGATGTAGGCCCGGCCCGCGCGCTGGGCGCGGGTGTGCACTTCGTGCCAGGCTTCGGCGTCCCAGTCCAGCTCCGGGCCGATGGAGTGGGTCTCCATCGGCCGGGCCAGCGACACCGTGCCGGGCGGGACGTCTGTGGAGTGACCCTCGTGACCCTCGTCACCAGGGGGCAGCTCCAGCCCTCCCGAGCCCACCCGCGCACCGCCTTCCGCTCCCCCGGGCACTCCCCGTCTCAACGATCAAGGAAGGGTACTCCGGGAGCGGTCGGCGGTGCAGCAGGATGCGCAGGGTCGTTGCTCAACTACCGTTTTCGGGAGCCCCGTTCTGGTCGGCCAGCTCCGCGGGAGTGAGCGGATTCATAGCGGTGACGTCGCGCGGGGTGAGCGTGAAGCCCTGCCAGTGGACCGGCATGGGCTGCTGGTCCTCGTCGCGGGCGACGTGGTGGAAGCCGACGTTCACCCAGACCACGGGCCGCTTGAGCTGCTGTCCGTCGACCCACTTGTCCACGGACCTGCCGTGTCCGGCGGGGCAGGCGCCCAGGTTGTCGCTGGCGAACTGCTCGCACTTGTCGTACTCGGTGAAGTAGACGTCGTGCCGGGTGTAGGCGCGGCCGGGGTACTTGGCGGACGGGCCGGGGACGATCTCGTACGACCGCTTGTGGCCGTCCTTGTTCTTGCCGGTGGCGCTGACGACGCGCCACCAGCGCATGTTCTTGGCGTCCCCGGCGAGTTCGTTGGTGACCTTGGTGCGGGTGGTGGTGTTGCGGGGGCCCTCGCCGCCGCGCGCGGGCGGGGTGACCTTGGAGTCGTACTGTTCGACGCGGCCCTTGGAGGAGCCGTCCAGGGCGAAGTTGAGCTTCCAGAAGACGTTGTGGCTGTGGCTGGTGGCGTAGTCCTTGGCGCCCTCGCCGAGCGGCCAGCCGTGGCCGTCCCCGGCGTCGTAGTCGAACGGGGAGAGGGAGCCGGTGGCGCCGACGTTCATGGAGATGGTGCCGTCGTCCTGGAACCGCCACTCGGTGATGTACTCGTACCAGCCGGTCTGGTTGACGGTGTAGACCAGCAGGTCCTTGCCCTGCTTCTGGAAGACCTTGTTCGCGGCGTCGCCCTGCATCCGGTAGGCGTGCCCGCGCGAGCGGGTGGTGGTGCACAGGCCCTTGACCTGCGCGCGGCTGGGGTCCCAGGCGTTGGGGACCTTGACCGTCTTCAGGGTGCCGCCGGGGCATTCGGCTGGCTTCAGTTCCATCAGGCCCTGGGCGAAGCCCGCCTGGGTGAGGTCCTGGTACTCGTTCTGGCCGTCGTCGTAGGGGACGTGTATCTGGCTGAGTCTCGCGGCGGAGAGGACCTTGATGGGGCTGGTCTCGCCGGGCGGCTGGTAGGAGACGTCCGCCAGGACGAGTCCGGCGTCCTTGTGGTAGCGCCAGCACATGCGCCAGGTGGTGCCGGTGCTGAGTTTCTGTTCGATGCGGTGGGCCTCGCTGCACTCGGCGGCCGCGGTGGGTGCCGCGGCGGGGCCCTGCGCGGGGCGGGCGGCGGCCGGTCCGGCGCCGGTGGTGGCACCGGCGGCGAGGGCGGCCAGGGCGAGGGCCGTACCGGCGGCGCGGGTACGGGCGCGGGTGTCCTTCTTGAGCATGACGAACTTGGGCATGACGAAGTGACTCCTATAAGGAGTGAGTTGGAAAAGTGGACCGGGTCGGAGGGGCCACGTCAGTCGCGGTTCAGCCTCGCGACGCGGTGCGCGCTCAGGTCGATGACGAAGTCCCGGGCGTCGATCCACGGGCCGTTGCGCACCTTCGGGAACAGCCGTACGCAGCGGTGCGTGCCGCAGTCGTCGAGGACGGCGGGCTGGGCGCCCGGCGTGGCCTTGTAGACCATGGCGTTCAGCAGGAGCTGGTCCGGTGAGGTGAGTTCCTTGCCGGTGGCGTCCCGGTAGTCGGCCCGCAGGCCCGCGCCCAGCGGGTCGGCGATCAGCAGCCGGGCGGCCTCGGTGTTCTCCTCCCGGGTCGCCGGTGGCTGGACGCCCCGCTGGCTGGCGCTGTGCTCGACGTCGCCCGTGTCGAGGTTGACGGTGCGGGTGACGAGGGTGTCGTCGGCGTAGTCGTAGAACGTGACGTCGGCGCGCCGGGGCGCGTCCTGGGTGTCGAGTTCGCCGGGTTCCGGTTCGGCGAGTTCGACGCCGAGGCGCTGGGGGCCGCGGTCCCCTTCGACGTCCTCCGCGGCGGTGCGGAGCTGGCGGTTCAGGGCGAGGTCCACGACGCGTTCGGTCTCGTCCTCGGTCAGCGGGTCGCCGCCCGTGCCCGTCTCGCCCTCCGGTGGCGCTTCCTCGACGACGGCTGGAGGCGCCGCCGCCTGTCCCTGGCCGGGGACCGAAGCCCCGGCCGTCTGGCCGCCCGTGGCGGTGTCGTCGGCGTCCGCCTGGCCCGGCAGCGTGACGGCGGCCATCACGGCGGTCCCGGCCACCGCGATGGCCGCTCCGGCCACTATCTTCCCGAGATGGCGGTGCAGTGCTCTGCGCACATCTTCCCCCTACTCCTCGTTGGTCTGACGGGAGTACGTGATCTCGCCCCATGGTCTGGGCATACGGCGTATGCGTGGGGCGTCCGGTAAGAGGGGCGCGGGACAGGGGTGGTTCCCTCACTTTGGGGGAGACTCGAAGCCAAGGCGCCACCCGGGGCGCGGCACACCTGGAAGAGTCGTATCCATGCAGGTCTGGCCTGGAGAGGCATATCCACTCGGCGCCACGTACGACGGCGCCGGGACCAACTTCGCGGTCTTCACGGAGAGCGCGGACCGAGTAGAGCTGTGTCTGCTGCACGACGACGGCTCGGAGACGGCGGTGGAACTGCGCGAGAGCGACGCGTTCGTGCGGCACGCGTACCTGCCGGGCGTCATGCCGGGGCAGCGGTACGGCTACCGCGTGCACGGCCCGTACGCCCCCGAGCGCGGGCTGCGCTGCAACTCCGCGAAGCTGCTGCTCGATCCGTACGCGCGTGCGATCAGCGGGGAGATCCAGTGGGGCGAGGAGGTCTACGGGTACCACTTCGGCGCCCCCGACCGGCGCAACGACCTGGACTCGGCCCCGCACACCATGACGTCCGTCGTGGTGAACCCGTACTTCGACTGGGGCGACGACCGGCGGCCCCGTACCGAGTACCACGAGACGGTGATCTACGAGGCGCACGTCAAGGGCCTGACGATGCGCCACCCGGGGCTGCCGCAGGAGCTGCGCGGCACCTACGCGGCGCTCGCGCACCCGGCGGTCATCGAGCACCTCACCGGGCTCGGGGTGACGGCGCTGGAGCTGATGCCCGTACACCAGTTCGTCAACGACCACCGGCTGGTCGACATGGGCCTGGCCAACTACTGGGGTTACAACACCATCGGCTTCTTCGCCCCGCACAACGCCTACGCCTCCTGGGGCGACCGCGGGCAGCAGGTGCTGGAGTTCAAGTCGGCGGTGCGCGCGCTGCACGAGGCGGGCATCGAGGTCATCCTCGACGTGGTCTACAACCACACCGCCGAGGGCAACCACCTGGGCCCGACGCTGTCGTTCCGGGGCCTGGACAACCCGCAGTACTACCGGCTCGCCGACGACCCGCGCTACTACATGGACACCACCGGCACCGGCAACTCGCTGCTGATGCGCTCCCCGCACGTGCTCCAGCTCATCATGGACTCGCTGCGCTACTGGGTCACCGAGATGCACGTCGACGGGTTCCGCTTCGACCTCGCCGCCACCCTGGCGCGCCAGTTCCACGAGGTGGACCGGCTGTCGTCGTTCTTCGACCTGGTGCAGCAGGACCCGGTGGTCTCCCAGGTGAAGCTGATCGCCGAGCCGTGGGACGTGGGCGAGGGCGGCTACCAGGTGGGCAACTTCCCGCCGCTGTGGACCGAGTGGAACGGCAAGTACCGCGACACCGTACGGGACCTGTGGCGGGGCGAGCCGCGGGCGCTCGCGGAGTTCGCCTCCCGGCTGACCGGCTCCTCCGACCTCTACCAGGACGACGGGCGGCGGCCGCTGGCCTCGATCAACTTCGTCACCTGCCACGACGGCTTCACCCTGCACGACCTGGTCTCCTACAACGACAAGCACAACCAGGCCAACGGCGAGGACAACCGCGACGGCGAGAGCCACAACCGGTCCTGGAACTGCGGCGTGGAGGGCGACACCGACGACCCGGCCGTGCTGGAGCTGCGCGCCCGCCAGATGCGCAACTTCCTCGCCACGCTGATGCTGTCCCAGGGCGTGCCGATGATCAGCCACGGGGACGAGTTCGCGCGCACCCAGCGCGGCAACAACAACGCCTACTGCCAGGACAGCGAGCTGGCGTGGGTGCGGTGGCCGTCGCCCGACGAGGCGGAGTCCCCGGACGGGATCGACGTGCCGGGGCTGCGGGACTTCGTGCGGGCGATGGTGTGGCTGCGCAAGGACCACCCGGTCCTCAGGCGGCGCCGGTTCTTCCACGGGCGTCCGGTGGAGGGCACCCACGACGAGCTGTCCGACATCGCCTGGTTCACCCCGGAGGGCAAGGAGATGACCCAGCGGGACTGGGAGTCGGCGCGGGCGTCGGCGCTGACGGTGTTCCTCAACGGCAACGCGATCTCCGAGCCCGACCGCGCGGGGAGCGCATCACCGACGACTCCTTCCTGATGATGTTCAACGCCGCGCCCCGGCCGCTGGAGTTCGTGGTGCCGGTCAACCACGGCCGCCAGTGGCAGGTCGTCGTCGACACCGCCCGCACGGACGGGGTGCCGCCGGGCACGGGTCCGAAGGTGGCCGCCGGGGACCGGCTGACGCTGGTGGACCGGAGCCTGACGGTGCTCCAGCGGCCCGCGTGAGGCGCCCCCGCGAGGCGCTCGCGTGGGCCAGTGGAGGGGGTGCACGCCGGGGTGATGACACGAAAGGCGGCGGGACGGGTACGTGACATTCCATGACCCCTGAGCGACATGACCCCGCCGTTCCCACGGCCACCTACCGGCTCCAGCTCCGGCCGGAGTTCCCGTTCGCGGCGGCCTCGGCGGCCGTGCCCTACCTGGCCTCGCTCGGCGTGTCGCACCTGCACCTGTCGCCGGTCCTGGAGGCCGTGCCCGGCTCGGGGCACGGCTATGACGTCGTCGACCACGCGCGCGTGCGGGGCGAGCTGGGCGGCGAGGACGGGCTGCGGGCGCTGGCGGCCACCGCGCGGGAGCACGGCCTCGGTCTGGTGGTGGACATCGTGCCCAACCACATGGCGATGGCCCCGCGCCACAACCCCGCCCTGTGGGAGGTGCTGCGGGAGGGCCCGAAGTCGCCGTACGCGCGGTGGTTCGACATCGACTGGGAGGCGCAGGGCGGGCAGGTGCTGCTGCCGGTGCTCGGCGGGCCGCTCGGCGCGGAGATCGGCGCCCTGCGCGTCGACGGGGACGTCCTGCGCTACCACGACCACGCCTTCCCGCTGCGCGAGGGCACCGAGGACCTGCCGCTGCCGCAGCTCCTTGACGCGCAGTGGTACCGGCCGGTGTGGTGGCGGCTGGCGCGCACCGAGCTGAACTACCGGCGGTTCTTCAGCATCTCCGAGCTGATCGGGGTGCGGGTGGAGGACCCCGAGGTCTTCGACGCCACCCACGCCAAGATCCTCCAGCTACTGCGCGAGGGCGTCGTCGACGGGCTGCGGATCGACCACCCCGACGGGCTCGCCGACCCGGACGCCTACCTGCAGCGGCTGCACGAGGCGACCGGCGGGCGGTGGACGGTCGTGGAGAAGATCCTCTCCGACGGGGAGCGGCTGCCCGCCGCCTGGCCCGTCGCGGGCACCACCGGCTACGACGCCCTGCGGCACGTCGACGGGGTGTTCACGGACCCCGCGGGCGCCGGGGAACTCCTCGGCCAGTACCGGCGCTTCGCGGCCCCGCAGACCGACCGGGGCGGGCACTGGGAGGCGACGGTGCGGCGGGCGGCGTACCGGGTGCTGGAGCACGAGCTGGCCGCCGAGGTGGACCGGCTCACGCGGGTGGCGGGCAGGCTCTGCGCCACCTCGCCCGACCCCGCCCTGCGCGACAGGGCGCCGTGGGCGCTGCACGCGGCGCTGCGGGAGCTGCTGGTCCGCCTTGAGGTGTACCGGCCGTACCCCTCCGTCGACGCGGCGACCGTCCTGACGGAGGAGGCGGCGGCGGAGGCGCGGCTGGCGTTCGTGGTGCCCGAGGAGGCGGGCGCGGTGGACGTCGTACGGGGGCTTCTGCTGGGGCGCTACGGGGAGGGGCCCGCGCAGACGGAGCTGCGCACCCGGTTCGCGCAGACCGCGTCCGCGCTGCGGGCGAAGTCCGTGGAGGACACGGCGTTCTACCGGTACGTGCCGCTGCTGTCGGCGACGGAGGTGGGCGGGAACCCAGGGCGGCCCGCCGTCTCGCCGGAGGAGTTCCACGCGTACTGCGCGCGCGTGCAGCGCGACTGGCCGCTGACCGGGACGGTGGCCTCCACGCACGACACCAAGCGCAGCGCCGACGTGCGGGCCGCGCTGGCGGTGCTGACGGAGTGCCCCGGGCGGTGGGCCGACGTGCTGGCGGAGGTGACCCGCGCGGGTGACGGCGTCCCCGACGCGCAGCTCGCGTGGGCGGCCTGGCAGACGGTGTTCGGGCTCGGCGGGCCCGCGGCGCCGGACCGGGTCCAGCGGGCGCTGCTGAAGCACGTGCGGGAGGCGGGGCTGTTCACGAGCTGGACCGAGCAGGAGCCGCCGTACGAGGACGCGGTGGCGGCGTTCGTCGCGGCGGGCCCGTGCGGTCCGGCGGGCGCCCACGTGACGGCGCTGCGGGAGGCGCTGGAGCCGTACGTGCGGGCCAACGTGCTGGGGACGGCCCTGGTGCACCTGACGATGCCGGGGGTGCCGGACCTGTACCAGGGCACGGAGGGCGAGTACCGGGCGCTGGTCGACCCGGACAACCGGCGGCCGGTGTCCTTCCCGCCGGGTGACACCGGCGTGAAGGGCGCGGTGACACGGGCCGCGCTGGGGCTGCGCGGGCGGCGGCCCGACCTGTTCGGCGACGCGGCGACGTACGCGCCGCTCGCCGCCGAGGGGCCCGCCGCGGCCCACTGTCTCGCCTTCGTCCGCTCCGGGGCGGCCCTCACGGCGGTGACCCGGCTCTCGCTGCGGCTGGCGGAGGCGGGTGGCTGGGGCGACACCGTGCTGCCGCTGCCGCCGGGCCGCTGGACGGACACGCTGACGCCGGGCCGCGCGTTCACCGGGCACGCGCGCGTGGCGGAGCTGTTCGAGGAGCTGCCGGTGGCGTTGCTGGAGCGGGCGGACGGCTCGGACGACGCGCAGGACTGAGGAGGGGCACCCCAAGGGCGCGGGTCCGCTGGTGAGGCGCCGTGTGCGCCTCAAAGCGCCCCGGGGCGGCGCCCCGGCGTGTCATTGACAGCGCACGGCGGGCGTGGGGTACTGCGGAAGCGAAGCCGGGTGGGCCGGACGGGGGTGAGTCTTCTGCTGGAGCCGCGCTACCCCTGTGTACCCCAACTCATCGCGTCCGCCCGCCTGTTGGCCGCCCAGCAGCCGGACCTGTGCGCCTTCCGACAGGTCGGCGCCTCCCGCGCGGGCAGACCCCTGCACCTGCTGTCGGTGGGGCGCGCCCGGCGGGCCGTGCTGGTCGTCGCGGGGGCGCACGCGAACGAGCCGACCGGCGGCCCCGCCCTCCTCGCCCTGGCCGAGCGGGTGCTGCACGAGCGGGGCCTGCGGACCGGGACGTCCTGGCACTTCCTGCTGTGCGCCGACCCCGACGGGGCGAGCCTGCACCGCACCCCGGCGCCCCGCAGCCTGCTCGACTACCACCTCGGCTTCTACCGCCCCGTCAGCGCCGAGCAGCCGGAGTGGTCCCCCTCCGTGCTCCCGCCCGACCGGCTGCCGCCCGAGACCCGCGCCCTGACCGCCCTCATAGACGAGCTGCGCCCCTACCTCCAGGTCACCCTGCACGGCACCGACCTGGGCGGGAGCTGGGTGCAGCTCACCAAGGACGTGCCCGGCCTAGCGGAACCGTTCGCCAGGTCGGCGGCCCGGCTGCGCATCCCGGTGGAGACCGGCGCATCGGACGCCGCGCACTGGCCGGTGTCCGGGCCCGGCGTGCACGTCATGCCGGAGGCGGACCCGCGCGTGCCGTACCCGAGCCTCCCGGACGACGCCCGGCACAGCACCTGGTGCCACGTGCACCGGTACGGCGGTCTGACCGCCGTCGTCGAGGTGCCGATGTGGGCGAGCGACCTGGTCAACGACCCCGCCCCGCACCCGGCCCCGGCGCTGGCGCTGCGGCAGTTGGCGCGCAGGCTGCGCCGGGACGCGCGGGAGGTGGAGCGGGTGCTCAGCGAGGCGGGGACCCGGCTCGACGCCCTGGAGGGGCCGCTGCCACGGGCCGCCCGCTGGGCGCTCGACCTGGTGCCGGGGCTGGTCTCCGACTGGACGCACACGCCGCCCACCGGGCACTCCGTGGCCTACGTCGGCAGCGTGGACGCCTTCGCGCGGCGGCTGCCGCTGCGGGCGGCGGCGATGCTGCTGCGGGTGCTGCGCCGCACCGAGGACCGCGCGGCCCCGCGCCTGGAGCGGCTGGTGACGACGTGGAGCGACGCCTTCGCCGAGCGCTTCCAGGCCCGCTGGGTGCCGCTGGAGCACCAGGTGGAGCACCAGTCCGCCACGGTCGTCGCGACGGCCCTCCGGGCGCGTGAGCGGGCCGGGTGACGGCCCCACGCGCGAGCGGGCCGGGCCACCGCCCGGCAGCCGCCGCGCGGACCGCCGCCCTCGATCCACCCCAGGCCACCGCGCTCAGGCCGCCCCCAGCGCGAACACCGCCCCCGTACGCGCCGCCAGCTCGCACGGGTTGGCGAACGTCTCCCGGTACGAGACCGGGCGGCCGTGCCAGCGCCCCCGGGCCTGCGCGGTCACCGGCGCGTAGACCATCGCGCAGTAGCCGTCGCGCAGCGGGATGCGGCCGATGTCGCCGTCCGCCGCGGCGAGTTGCCCGCACGCCTCGGCGGCGCGCCCGTGGCCCTGCGGTGGGTCGCACAGCAGCAGCGTGCCGCGCGTGTCGCCGGACCGTGCGGCGCCCTGGGTGAGCGTCAGGTAGAGCCAGTCGCCCGCGAGGTGGCCCGGGGGCGCCGCGCCGAGGGTGAGGAGGGCGGCGGCGGCCAGCAGGGCGCCGCGCACCGCGCGCGCCGTGGTGGTGGTGTACGTCATTCCTCGTGCATCGGCACGGCGGGCTCCGAGCCCCACCCCGGCTCACCCGTTCGGGACCCGTCGGGAGCGCCCCGTACGGCCAGTTCGAACGCGGCGAGCACCACCCGACTCTGGTACTCGACCTGGCGCGTGAGGGGAATCCAGCGGGCGCCGCAGCCGTCGTGGAGGTCGGCGCACCACCGGTCGAGCAGCCGGTCGAGCTCGGGCCGTACGGCGGCGCCGTCCCGCCCGGCGGCACGGGCGAGCTGGTGCAGCAGTCCCGCGGTGCGCAGCGCGAGCCGCCGTCCGGCGATGTGCAGGGCGGTCAGGTGGGCGGTGCTCAGCGGCGGCAGTGGATGGGCGCGGTCGGCGGTGTCGGGGTCCCAGGCGTCGGCGAGGCCGGGGCAGACGAGCAGGTAGTCGTCGACGGGGGCGAGCAGCCGGGCGGCGTCCGCGGTGCTGGCGGTGTGCGGGCGGAGCCGCTTGAGGATTCGTTTCAGCAACCGGGTGTCATGGCGCAGGGTGCCGCTGACCACGCGCAGCGCCGCGTCCGGGTCGGCGGGCGGCGCGGCGTCCTCGACGGCGGGCACGCCCCACATCGGCGCCTCGACGACGGCCGTGACGGTGCCGTAGCGGTGCGGGTGGTACCAGGTCGACTCGACGGCGGCCTCGGTGATGGCGGCGGCCAGGCCGCTCGGGCGCGGCGGCGGTATGCGGTAGACGGCGGGGCCGAGGGTGGGCCAGTACAGGGTGTCGTAGGCGCCCAGCTCGCGCGGGATGCCGAGGCGGGCCGCGGCGCGGGCGATCCGGGCGGCGAGGCCCGGCAGGTCGCGGGTCAGCTCGACGAAGCCGCCGCCGACGTCGACGCCGTGCAGGGAGCACTGGAAGAAGGGTTTCAGTTCGTCCTGGAGCGCGAGCAGCGCCCGGGTCTCCGGCAGCGCCGCGGCGTCCGCGCCGTGCGGCAGCCACTCGGGCTGCTCCAGGAAGGCGGGCCGGTAGAACTCCCGGAAGTAGTCGTCGAGGACGTACGGCCCCGCCAGCCAGCCCTCGTTGCGGCGCAGCCCGTCGGGGTCGAGGCACAGCAGCAGGTCCCAGGTGGCGTCGGCGCCCTCGGTGAGCCCGGGGTCGGCGAGCGCCCGCTCGGCGAGCCGCAGCGCGGTCGCCCCGCCGACCGGCTCGTTGGCGTGCGGTCCGGCGACGACGAGGGCGTGGCGGCTGCCGTGTCCGACGCTCAGCAGCCACAGGGGCGTGCCCGCGCGGGAGGTGCCCACACGGCGCAGCCGGGCGTCACGCGGATGCCGGGTGACGAGTACGGCCGCTTGCTCGCCCAGCTCGTCGACGCTCGGGTAGCGGAGGAGTGGCGGCAGGGCACACCTCCGTGAAGTGGTGCCGTCGGTTCACCTGGTGTGGGTGGTGTACGCACAGTCAGTCACGACTTGGGGTGTACGTCAACACCACCACGATCCGCCCTACTTGGCCCGCGACACCGCCACGACCCGCCCTCCCTGGGCCGCGGGGAACCGTTCCGCCTCAGTCCGCGGCGAGCCGGAACAGCATCTGGCCGAAGCCGATCTGGTCGCCCTCGCGGACGACGGCGGCGCCGATGACGCGCCGTCCGTTGACCGTCGTGCCGTTGGTGGAGCCGAGGTCGCGCAGCACCCACAGGCCGCCCTGGCGGCTGAGTTCGGCGTGCACGCGCGAGACGGTCTCGTGCGTGAGCCGCAGGCCGTTGACGGGGTCGCGGCCTATGCGCAGCGGGTGGCAGGCGCCGGGGTGCGGCAGCAGCAGCTTGGGCAGCCGCTCGGACTGCCAGGCCCGGCGCAGCCGCTCGGTGAACCCGGAGACGGCCTCGACGGTGCCGAACACCAGCCGGGAGACCCGGCCGCCCTCGCTGGGCAGGTCGGCGGTGAGCGCGGCCAGCTCGTCGGAGCGGCGGGCGGCGAGCGCGAGTTCCATGCGCCGGATGAAGGTGTCGTGCGACAGACGGCCCATCGCGACGCCGTCACGCAGCACCTTCAGCGCTTTGTCGCGTTCCGCGTCGGACGGCCGCGCGAGGGGCGTGGGGAACTCGAAGGACGACGTCACGCTGGTGATTGTCGGTCAGTGAACTCCCGGTGTCCAGAAAACCGGGGACCGGCCCACCACGCGCGCGTGCGGGACCCGTACCTGACGACACCGGGTGCAAAAGAAATGATCCGCGGGCGGGCTGATCTCGTTTCAAGCACCATGGACTGGCTACATCACGGTGAGCAGACGAAGGGGAACCGTCCGTGCAGTTCGAGGTGTGGGCACCGCAGGCAAGCCGGGTCACGCTCCAGTGTGAGGGCGTCACCCGCGCGATGCGACCGGATCCGGAGCGGGCGGGGTGGTGGACCGTCGAGGCGGAGGCGCGGGACGGCACCCGGTACGGCTTCGCGGTGGACGACGGCCCCGTGCGGCCCGACCCGCGCTCCCGGCGGCAGCCGGACGGCCCGGACGGGCTGAGCGCCGTCGTCGACCAGGAGCGCTACGCCTGGCGTGCCGAGTGGCCCGGCCGCCCGCTGCCGGGCGCCGTGCTGTACGAGCTGCACGTGGGCACGTACACGCGCGAGGGCACGTTCGACGCGGCGGCCGAGCGGCTCGGCCACCTCGCGGAACTGGGCGTCACGCACGTGGAGCTGATGCCGGTGTGCCCGTTCCCCGGGCGGCACGGCTGGGGGTACGAGGGGGTGTCGCTGTGGGCCGTGCACGAGCCGTACGGCGGCCCCGAGGGGCTGAAGCGGTTCGTGGACCGGGCGCACGCGCTGGGGCTCGGGGTGGTCCTGGACGTCGTACACAACCACCTGGGCCCGTCCGGGAACTACCTGCCGTACTTCGGGCCGTACTTCACCGACACCCACCACACGCCGTGGGGTTCGGCCGTCAACCTGGACGCGCCCGGCTCGGACGAGGTCCGCGCGTACCTCGTCGACAGCGCGCTGGCGTGGCTGCGGGACTACCGGCTTGACGGGCTGCGCCTGGACGCGGTGCACGCGCTGGTCGACACGCGCGCGTGCCACTTCCTGGAGGAGCTGTCGACGGCGGTGGACACGCTCGCCGCCGAGTCGGGCAGGCCGCTGTTCCTCGTCGCCGAGACCGATCTGAACGACCCGCGGCTGATCGCGCCCCGCGAGGAGCACGGCATGGGGCTGCACGCGCAGTGGAGCGACGACTTCCACCACGCCCTGCACGCGGCGCTGACGGGTGAGTCGCAGGGCTACTACGCCGACTTCGCGCGGGCCCCGCTCGCCGCGCTCGCCAAGACCCTCACCGGCGGGTACTTCCACGACGGGACGTACTCGTCGTTCCGTGGGCGGCGCCACGGGCGTCCGCTGGACCGGGCGCGGGTGGCGGGGCACCGGCTGCTCGGCTACAGCCAGACCCACGACCAGGTCGGCAACCGCGCGCAGGGCGACCGGCTGGCCGCGCTGGCCTCCCCCGGGCTGCTGGCGTGCGCGGCGGCGGTGACGCTGACGGGGCCGTTCACGCCGATGCTGTTCATGGGCGAGGAGTGGGCGGCGTCCACCCCCTGGCAGTTCTTCACCGACCACACCGACCCGGAGCTGGCGGAGGCGGTCCGGCGGGGCAGGCGGCGGGAGTTCGCCGCGCACGGCTGGGCCGAGGAGGACGTGCCCGACCCGCAGGACCCGGCCACCCGGGACCGGTCCTGCCTGGACTGGTCCGAGCCGGAGCGGGAGCCCCACGCGCGCGTGCTGGCCTGGTACCGCCAGCTCATCGCCCTCCGCCACGAGCAGCCCGACCTGACCGACCCCGACCTCGGGGACATCAAGGTGGCCTACGACGAGCGGGCCCGCTGGCTCGCCTACCGGCGCGGGGACGTGTGCGTGGCCGTCAACCTCGGGAAGGAACCGGCGGTGATCCCGCTCGGCTCCCGCCCGGCACGGGTGCTCGCGGCGTGGGAGCCGGTGGGCGCGCCGGACGCGGAGGGCGGGCTGCACGTGCCCGCGGAGTCGTGCGTGGTGCTCACCCAGCCGTAGGCGGCTCCACGGGGCGCGCCCGCCCAGCCGTGTCCATCCGCGCAGGGCGCGCCCGGCCGGTCGTACGGGCCTTCACAGGGCGTCGTCCGCGTCCTCGGTCGGGAGGTCCGTGACGCGTTCCAGGAGGATGGCCTCCCAGGCCCGGCGCAGCCGTGTCCGCAGCAGTGGCGGTGGGGTCGTGCCGCGTCCGGCGAGCCGGTCGGCGAGGCGCAGCACCGCGTCGCAGCGGGCCAGCCACAGGCCGCGCAGGCAGGGCCGGGCGCCGTACCCGGCGAGGGTGGCCGCGCGGACGGCGGCGGGGGCGCCCACGGCGCGGGCCAGCCCGGCGATGTCCTCCGCCGGGTCCCCGACGATCGCGTCGGTCCAGCCGAGGACGCCGCGCACCCGGCCGTCGGCGCTGACCACGAGGTGGTCGTCGGCGAGCGCGTGGTGGACCAGGACGGCGGAGCCGGGCTGCGCGGCGAGCTGTACGGCGGCGGGCGGGGTGAGCTGGTGCAGCCGGGCCGGGTCGAACTCGTCGGCGTCGGCCAGCCGCTCCGCGGCCCGTACGGCGGCCCGGCGCAGCCCCTCCAGGGAGCGCGGGGCGACCCGGGCCACGCCGAGCTGCTCCGCCTGCCGCACCGGCACCTCGCGCAGCCCGGTGAGCAGCCCCGCGAGGTCGGCCTCTCCGACCGCGGACACCTCGTGCCCCTCGGCGGAGCCGCCCGCGACCCTGCCGTCCAGCGTGTACGTCAGTCCGGGCGCCCACTCGCCGTGCGCGACGCTGGTCGGCACGGCGACCGGCAGGTGCGGCCGGACCAGTTCGCGCAGCCGCAGCTCGCGGCGCTGGCGGGCGGCGGCGTCCCGGTCGGGGGCGAGCCGCAGCACCTGGCGGCTGCCGACCCACCACGTGGAGTACGCGCCGCCCGCGGCGACCGGCCGGACGTCCGGCCCGCCGGTCGCCGTCCCGGTCTCCCCGAGCAGGGCGTGCAGCAGTCGGCGGACGGTGTCCGCGGTGGGCGTCGGTGTCTGGGTCATGGTCGCGCCGTTGCCGTTGGGGGACGTGCGGGTTCGCGGGGACGGTCAGTCCACTACCACCATCTCGCGCGTGGTGTCGTTCAGGCGACGTCCGCCGTCCTCGGTGACGGTGACGATGTCCTCGATGCGCACCCCGAAGCGGCCGGGCAGGTAGACGCCGGGCTCGACCGAGAAGCACATGCCGGGCACCAGGGGCAGCTCCTCGCCCTCGATCATGTACGGCGGTTCGTGGGTGGTGACGCCGATGCCGTGGCCGGTGCGGTGGATGAAGTACTCGCCGTACCCGGCGTCGCTGATGACCGCGCGGGCGGCCCGGTCGACCTCCTGGCAGGCGACACCGGGCCTGACCGCCCGGAAACCGGCCTCCTGGGCCTCCCGTACGAGGTCGTGGACCCGGCGTTCCTCGTCGCTGGGCTCCCCGACGTGGACGGTGCGGGAGGTGTCGGAGCCGTAGCCGTCGCGCAGCCCGCCGAAGTCCAGGACGACCATGTCGCCGTGCCGGATCACGCGGTCGGCGGCCTCGTGGTGCGGGTTGGCGCCGTTCGGTCCCGAGGCGACGATGGTGAAGTCGACCTGGTCGTGGCCGAACCGGCGCAGCAGGTCCGCGAGGTCGGCGGCGACCTCGGACTCCCGACGGCCGCTGAAGGGAACCTTCCGGATCTCCTCGAACGTCGCGTCGGCGGCCGCTCCCGCGGCTGCCATCAGGTCCAGTTCCGCGGCGTCCTTGACGGCGCGCAGCATGGGCAGCGCCGTGGTGAGGGCGGCGTAGGAGGTGCCCGGCACGGCCTGCTGGAGGGCCAGCAGGTGCAGCGCCCAGGCGTTGTCGCTGATGCCGAACCGGCCGCCCGCGCCGAGCAGGTCGGCGGTGGCCGCGTAGGGGTCGACGCCGTCGGTCCAGTCGCGCAGGGTCAGCGCGGGCGCGCCCGCCGCCTTGGCCGCGTCGGGGGCCTCCAGGGCGGGCACGACGAGCGTGGGGGTGCGCCCGGCGGCGAGCACCAGCAGGGTGAGCCGCTCGGTGACGGCGGGCGGCGCGTACCCGGTGAGCCACACCAGGTCGGGGCCCGGGGCGACCAGCAGGCCCGCGAGTCCCACGTCGGTGGCGGCCCGCGCGGCACGCTCCATGCGGGCCCGGTAGGTGTCGGCGCTGAAGGGCGCGGGCGCGGTGCCGGTCATCCGGGCCTCCGTGGGTCGGTCGGGAGAGCTACGAGCAGCATCCTGCCCGCAGGCGGGAGGCGGCGCGAGCCGGTTTGCCGGATGGGGCGTATCCGGTCGTATCCCTTTCCCGTGGGGAGGCGCCGGGGTCGCTCACACGACGACGCCGGGCCGCACCGTGAGCTGCTGGTAGCCGCCGCTCTCGTGCCGGACCGTGATGACCGTGGCCTCCCCCGGCTGGGTCCCGGCGACGGCGCGCGCGAGGTCGGTCGCGGAGTCGACGCGCTGGCCGCCGAAGGTGAGCAGGACGTCGCCGCGGACCAGGCCCGCCGCGTAGCCGGGGCCGGGCACGTGGACGCCGATGACCAGGGCGCCGGACTTCTCGGCGTCCAGGACCTCCAGGCCGAGGGTGGCGCGGGCGGCCGGGGGTGCGGGCGGCGCCGGTGCGGACTTCGGGGACGTGGTCGGGGGCGGCGACGCGGGGGCGCTGGGCGCGGCCGGTGCCGTGGCGGTGCCCGGGGCGCCCGGCCGCCCGGCCTGCCGCTGGACGTCGGCGAGCTTGCTCATGCCGATCACCGTGGCGCCGACGGTGCCGAGGCCGACGCCGGACAGCACCAGGACCGCGCCGACGAGCAGGCCGAAGAGCAGTGTCGTCAGCCGTCGGCCCCGGCGCCGCGCGGCGTGCGGGCGGCGCCGGGCCCTGCCGAAGCGGGAGCGGGTGCCGGGGCCCTTGGCGGGGCCGGACCCCTTGGCGGGGCATGTGCCGGTGTCGGTGCCGGGCTCCTGGCCGGGCATCGGCTTGGGACGCAGCGCGGTCTGTTCCATGGATCGCCTCCGGCTGATGCACTACCCCCGGCACTGGCGCACGACGTGCCACGAACGAGTGAGACTGACCCCGCGCCAGGGGCGGAAGGGTCCGCGGCCCACCCGGGGTCAGCCCACGGTGAGCGGCGGGGCCGGGGGCCGGTCGGGGACGAAGCCGTGGGCGCGGCGGGCGAGGTAGTCGGCCTGGTAACGCGGCACGTTGCGGTGCCAGTTGAGGATGCCCGCCATCCAGTTCTCCAGGGCGGTCACATAGCCGTCGAGCATCCCGCGAACCTCGCCCGACAGCGCGAAGTCCTCGCAGACGACCGGCAGTTCGGTCTTGACGACGTGCTGGAACTGCCGCATCCGCTGGTTCAGCAGATCGCCGACGATGGAGAGCGCGGTCGGGTAGTCGCAGCCGAAGAAGTGCTGCACCACCAGGACGGAGTTGTGGATCTCGCCCTCGTACTGGATCTCCTTCTGGTACGAGAACACGTCGTTGACCAGGCAGGCGTAGTCCATGGCGGCGTTCTCCAGGGAGCGCACCGGCCCGCTGCGGTACACCTCCGGGGGGATCGCGGGGCCGTGGCCCATCCGGCACAGGCTCATGGTGAGGTCGGAGCCGAAGGTGGAGCGGCGCATCTCCAGGTAGTCGACGGGGTCGGGGACGCGGTTCTGGATCTGGTTGGACAGCTCCCACAGCCAGCTCTCCGTCATCACGTTCACCGCGGCCTTGAGGTTGCGGCGGGCCGCCTCGTCCATCGGGGCGGTGGTGCGCCGCCACAGGTCGGTCAGGGCCCGCTCCATGGCGTTGGCGGGGACGAGGGGCTCCTCACCGGCCACCGGCATACAGGCGGCGAGGCGGGCGGTGGTGAGCCGGGCGGCGGCGAGGTCGCGGCGGTGGCCGTAGACGAGGGGGTAGTAGTCGTCGCCGTAGGTGCCGAAGGCCAGCCACTGGGAGCTGAGGTCGAGGGCCTCGGAGGTGCCGTCCGGGTCGAGTCCCGCGGCGCACAGCGGCAGGTCGCAGGAGTCGAGCTTGTCCTCGTCCCAGACGCCCTCGCTGAGCATCCCCATGGTCTCGGCCCAGGGCAGCAGTCGGCGCCGCGCCCCGTCCAGGTCGGCGTTGAGCCGGACCTGGAACGGCATGAGGATGTCGGGGACGCGGGAGGGGCCGACCTTCTCGAACGGCACGTGGGTGTAGGCGCGCAGCCGCTCGGCCCCGGCGGCGGCGAGCAGCGCGCGGACGTCGGCGCCCGAGGTGCCGAGGCCGGTGAGGGCGCGGCTCCACGGGGTGGTGGTGGCCCTCTCGTTCATGTAGCGGCTGGAGCGCAGGTGCCACTCGTGGCCGCCGGACTGCCAGTCCTGGAGTCCCTTGGTGTACGCGGCGACCGCGGCGACCTCGGCGGGGGTCAGGCCCCGCTCGGCGGCGAGGGCGGGCACTTCGGTGAGCGCGGTGTGCTCGAACTGGTGCAGCCGGGAGGTGAGGATGTCGTTGACGGTGTCGGCGGCCTCCTGCGTGGTGCAGCCGAAGAAGGTCTCCACCACCAGCACGCCGTTGCTGTTCTCCCCCTCGTCCTCGACCTCGCGCTGGTAGGAGAACAGGTCGTTGCGCAGGTGCACGCCGTCGGAGAACGTCTCCATCAGCACCCTGAGCGGCCTGGATTCGGCGACGGCGGCGGGCACCTCGGCGGTGGCGTACTCCACGAGCCCGGCCGACCAGGGCGCGCCGCCGACCTTGCGGCGCATCTCGATGTACTCGACCGGGTTGGCGATCCGCCCCTCGTTGATGTTGGACAGCTCCCACAGGGACTCGTTCAGCAGGTGCTCGGTGGCGACGGCGAAGCGGCGGCGCCACTCCGTCGACATCGACGGCACGGTCCGCGCCCACAGGTCCGCGAGCCCCGCCTCCACCGGGTTCTCCGGCTCCGGCACGGCGGTGGCGAGGTCCAGCGGCATGAACAGCGGCAGCCGGTCCAGGTGCGCCTTGCCGCCCGCCCGGTCCTGGGTGCGCTTGAACAGCTCCAGGAAGTGGTCGTCGAAGAAGAAGACCCACACGTACCAGTCGGTGATCAGGGAGAGCGCCGGGCCGTCGCAGTCGGGGTGGGTGTAGGCGCACAGCAGGCCGTAGTCGTGCGCTTCGAGGTCCGGCTGCTCCCAGACCCCGGAGCCTTCCAGCATCCCCATCTCGCGCGCCCACGCGGTGGAGTGCGCGCGGGCCTCCTCGACATGCGGGTTGAGCCGCGCGGGGTACGGCATGTAGAAGTGCGGGAGTTCGAAGGGCTGCGTCATGGCCGGGGGCTACCCGGGGCCGTACGGTGCCATCCGCCCGCCGGGACATGATCACACCATCGCGTGAATCACCCGGAATTCACGGTCCTCGCGCTCAGGTCCGTACCTGGATCAGGGCGTGGCTGCCCGCCGTCCGCCAGCGGTCGCCCTCGGCGGCGTCCAGCGCGGCCTCGGTGCGGGCGTCGAGGCCGCAGATGACGTCGGACTTCAGGGTGCGCAGCGCGGCGACCGGGCCGGGGAAGTGGGCGGTGAGGTCGGCGAAGGGCGTGGTCGGCGGCCAGCGCCGGTCGCCCACCAGGCGGCGGTAGTTGAGGTCGCCCTTGACGACGGTCAGCGCGGCGGCGCCGAACTCGGCGCGCAGGTCGGCGGGCAGGTCCGTAAAGGGCAGGGGCGCGGCGGCGAACGGGGGGGCGCGCAGCACGAGCCGCCCCTCCCCCAGCGCGTCCCACAGCCGCCGCCCGTACGCCGCCGCGGCACCCGGCGCCGCGCGGAGCCGCCGCAGGGCGTCGAGTACGTCGGCGGCGGTGGCGTCGGAGACGTAGTACGGGTACGGCTTGACGTAGAGCACGGCCCGTTCGACGAGCCGTCGGTGGAGGACGTGGGCGATGAGCAGCAGGTCGGGGACGAGTTCGCGGCCCGCGTTGTCAGCGATCAGGCAGAGGATGCCGGTGCCGGTGAGCAGGGGCCACAGGGCGTCGCTGTCGTCGGCGACCAGCGCGGGCACCGGACCGGCGGCGTCGGCGCCCGCCGCGGAGAGCCGGAAGCCGAGGTCGGCGCGGTTGCCCCACAGGGAGCCGTGCAGCAGGGCGGTGGCCGCCTCCGGGGCCGGGCGGCCCTCCAGGTCGTCGAGCGCGGCGAGTTCCGCGTCGGTCTCCGGGGCGTCGAGTTCGGTGAGCTTGGCCGGGCGGAAGGGGTCGATGCCCTGCCAGGGGCCGGGGGCGAAGTAGCCGACGGCGTCGAGGAGTCGCCGGTAGAAGTAGCTCTCGGACCACAGCCAGGGCGCCGCGAACCAGGAGCGGCCGGTGTGCTCGCCGAGGCCCCAGGCCGACCAGCGGTCGCGGTCGTGCGCGGCGTCGGGGAGCGGTTCGACCACGCCCTTGAGGCAGCTCGCCAGCAGCGCGTCGAGGGCGCGGTGCCGCTCGGGGTCGTACGGGAAGGCGTCCCGCACCTGCTGGATGATCGCGGGGTGCCGCTCGGCCAGGACGGAGTACGGGAAGGACCCGGGCACGTCACCGAGGATCACGGGCGGGGTGTCGGACATGCGGCTCACGCTACCCGCGCGCCCCGGCCGGTCGCTGGGGGGCGCGGCCCGTCACACGGTGCGGGTCTCGCGTTCCAGTTGGGCGGCGAGGCTGAGGTAGCGGGGGCGGCGGGTCACCGGGACCAGGGCGCGGACGAGGAACCGCCACATCTCGGCGACCCGGCGGGGCAGCCGGGTGTGCGGTTCGAGGGTGCGGCCGGTGACCCGGGTGCCGACGAGGAAGCTCACCAGGGCGTGGGCGGCGGCCTCGACGTCGGTGTCGGGATGGACGTCGGCCTCCTTGACCGCGCCGCGGAACCGGGCCGAGGCCAGGTCGAGGAGTTCCGTGAACGGGTGTGGCAGCGGCGGCCGTACGGCCATCCCGGAGGAGGCGAGCCGCAGTCCCGCGCGGGCGACCGGCAGGTCCACCGCGAGCCGGGTGAGCTGGAAGGTGATCCGCATCAGCGCCTCCAGCGAGGAGCAGCCGGTCTCCTCCACCTCATGGGCCAGCCGCCGCAGGGTCCGGGACTGGAACTCCATGATCTCGTGCGCCAGGTCCTCCTTCGCGGCGAAGTGGAAGTACAGGGCTCCCTTGGTGACCCGGGCGTGTTCGACTATCTCGCTCAGGCTGGTGGATTCGTAGCCGCGACAGTCGAAGAGGTCGGCGGCGGCCTCGATGATCGTCGCGCGGGTCTGTTCGGCGCGTAACTGCCTCGCCATGGCCTGGACTCCCCTGAAAAGTACGGGTCACACCGTATTTTTGTTACCGCGCGCACACGATAACTCACCGGGCTCCGCAACCCTAGAGGGTGGTCGAGAGTCTGACCAGCGTACGACGGTACGCGAAGAGCCCGCCCCCAGGGTCCACAGTGCTGAACTATACGGGGTGGGCGGTTTGATAATGTGCGCGAAATGGCTGGTGGCTGACCGCATATGACAGAAAGGCGGGCCGACCGGTGCCCATCCGCACCGGTCGGCCCGCCCGTCGAGGGAGCCTTGAGAAAAACCTCAGAACGTTAGCTTCCAGCCGTTGAGCCTGCCGGTGTCCTGCGCGTAGAGGTCCTGCACCCGCAGCTTCCAGGTGCCGTTGGCGGTCTCGGCGGAGGCGTTCACGGTGTAGGTGGCCACGACGTTGTCCGCGGAGTCCGAGGAGCTGGCGGACTTCAGCCGGTAGGCCGAACCGTCCGGGGCGACCAGGTCGATGACGAGGTCACCGCGGTAGGTGTGGGTGATGTCCACCCCGACCTGGAGGGTCGAGGGCGCGTTGCCGCTGCGCCCGCTGACGGTGATCGGGGACTCGATCGCCGTACCGGCGTCGGGGATGGACACGGCGGTGGTGGAGCTGTAGGTGGCGCCGCCGGTCGAGCCGCCGCCGCTGACCGCCTGCACCGTCCGGGCCGCGTCGGCCAGCCCGGCGCCGCAGCCGCCCGAGCAGGCGCCGGGCAGGGCCCGCGAGTTGGTCTTGATCGCGGACTCGATCTGGGCGGGGGTCAGCGCGCTGTTCGCCGACTTCATCAGCGCCGCCAGGCCCGCGATGTGCGGGGCGGCCATGCTGGTGCCCTGGTAGTAGGCGTAGGACTCGGCGCCCGGTGCCTGGGTGCCGGAGTTCAGGGTGGAGTAGATGCCGTTGGCGGTGGTGGTGCGGGTCTCGCCGCCGGGGGCCGCGATGTCCACGACCGTGCCGTAGTTGGAGTAGTAGGCACGGGCGCCGGAACGATTCGTCGCCGCCACCGAGATGACGTTGGCGCAGCTCGCGGGCGAGTAGTTGGCCGCGTTGGCATTGCTGTTGCCCGCCGCGACGACGACGGTGGTGCCGCGGCTCACGGCGGCGTTGATGGCGTTCTGGGTGGCCGTGGTGCAGGAACCGCCGCCGCCGAGGCTCATGTTGATGACCTTGGCGACGTTGGTGTTGGCGGGCACGCCGGAGACGGTGCCGCCGGACGCCCAGGTGATGGCGTCGATGATGTCGGAGTCGTAGCCGCCGCACTTGCCGAGCACCCGCAGCGGGGAGACCTTGGCGCCGTACGCGACGCCCGCGACGCCCTTGCCGTTGTTGGTGACGGCGGCGATGGTGCCCGCGACGTGCGTGCCGTGCCAGGAGGAGCCGTAGGCGGGGTCACCGGCCTGGCACTCGTTGGCGGCGGTCCAGTCGCCGGGGTCGGCCGGGTTGCTGTCGCGCCCGCCACCGTCGTTGGCGACGGTCGCGTCGGAGATGAAGTCGTACCCGCCGACGATGTTCGCGGCGAGGTCGGAGTGGGCGACGTAGCCGGTGTCGATGACGGCGACGGTCACGCCGCTGCCGGTGGCGACGTCCCACGCGCCCGGCACGTTCATGCCCGCGGTGGCCTCGAACAGGTCCCACTGCTTGCCGTAGTCGGTGTCGTTCGGGGTGGCCAGCGGCTTGTTGAGGCGGTCCGGCACGACGTAGGCGACCTGGGGGTCGGCCTCGTACTCGGCGATGACGTCGGCGACGCCCGCGCGGGTGGTGTCCTCGGCGAGGCCGACCAGGGCGGCGCCGGTGCCGAGGCGGCGCTCGAAGTCGAGGCGCTCGCCCGCCTTCTCGCCCTTGGCGGCGGCGTCGGCGGAGGCGGCCCGGTTGGATCTGGCCTCCTCGGCGCCGGACTTGTAGCCGACGATGAGGCGTTCGGCGGTGGTGCCGGGGGCGGCCTCGGTGAGCGCGGGGTCCGCCTGGGCGACCGCCGTGGCGGCGGTGGCGCCGGTGAGCAGGGCGGCGGAGAACGTGGACGCCGCGGCGACGGACACCAGCTTCCGCCGGAGCGTGGGGGATGTGGGGGTTATTCGCATGGGCTTGCCCTTCGTGGCCGTGCTCCGGGCAGCGCGGAGCGGCGGTCGGTCGCCTCTTCGTCGAGGCGGAGGGGAGTTGGTGCGAAGCCGTCCCGGTGGGGATGTTCTCTGTGGGTCGGCTGTGACCGAACGATAGGCAAGGGGTTACTGGTGGGGATACGGGGGAAACCCTCGATCCGGCCGGGAACTGACCCTCTATGTCAACCAGTTGACCGAGGTTGTCCACTTTGGGCTCACCCGTGGGACACCCACGCCGGACACCAGAACGCGCTGTGGGCGCCCCCGGTGACCGGGGGCGCCCACAGCGCGCGGTGCGTACGGCGCGGGTCAGTCCAGACCGACGGAGTTCAGCCAGGCCTTGGCGACGTCCAGCGGGTCCTTGTTCTCCAACTGCACCTGGGAGTCCAGGTCGAGCAGCGTCTTGGTGTCCAGCTTGGCGGAGACCGCGTTGAGGGCGTCGATGCCCTCCTTGGACAGGTCGCCCTCGTGGACCAGCGGGGTCACGTTGGCGAAGCCGAAGAGGTTCTTCGGGTCCTTGAGGACGACGAAGCCCTCCTTGGTGATGGTCGGGTCGGTGGTGAAGATGTCCGCGGCCTGCACGGTGTTCTTGGTGAGCGCGGCCTGGGTGAGCGGGCCGCCCGCGTCGAGGGCCTTGAAGGACTTGAACTTCAGCCCGTACTCCTTCTCCAGGCCGATCAGCCCCTGGTGGCGGGTCTGGAACTCCGGGGAGCCGCCGATGACCAGGTCGGGGGCGATGTCCTTGAGGTCGGCGAGCGTCGACTCACCGGTGAGGCCGTGCTCCTCGGCGGTCTCCTTGTTGATGGACACCGAGTCCTTGTCCTCGGCGGGCGCGGAGTCCAGCAGCGTCAGCTTGGCGTCGAGCTTGGTCTCGACGGCGGCGTTCACCGCCTCCACCGACTTCTGCTCCGCGTCGGGGTCGAGGTAGGCCAGCAGCGAGCCGTTGTACTCCGGCAGCACGGTGATGGTGCCGTTCTTCAGCAGCCCGTACGTCGTCTCGCGGCTGCCTATGTTCGGCTTGTAGGTGACCTTGATGCCCTTGGCCTTGAGGGCCTCGCCGTAGATGTCGGCGAGGAGGATGCTCTCGGCGAAGTTGTTCGAGCCGACGACGACGCTGCTGCCGTCCGCCTTGTCCTCCGCCAGCGGGTCGTCGCCCGAGTCGTCGTCGGAGCCGCAGCCCGCCGCGACGAGGGCCGCAGTGAGGGCGAAGGCGACGGTGGCCACGCGGCGCCTCTTGATGGACCAACTGCTCTTCACTGTAGAAGTCACAATTCCCGTTCCGGGGCTAGCGATTTGGTGGGGCGGGCGGCAGTCCTGCGCCGTCAACTGATCCAATCCAGCTCTTTCTCGGTCAGTCAAGTGTGGTCAGGTCACCAATTGGCGTCGATCCGAACCGAGCAGGTTGTAACGGATTCTTGACATGCAGTGGTGATCGATCACCACAAGAGACGATAGTCTCCCCGCTGTTGACCTCCGGCCACTCGCGACACCCCCAAGAAGGAGGCCCGGTGTCCACGAACGAGGGGCGCGGACTGCGCGGCTTCGCCGACCGCTGGCCGTTCCGACGCAAGCTCAACGTCCTCGTGGGCGTGCCGCTCGCGGGACTCGCCGTACTGCTCACCTACCTGATCGCCGACCAGGTGGACCAGGCCCGGGACGCGGCGGAGTCGGCCCAGCTCGTGCGGGACAGCATCCAGGTCGCGGAGCTGGTCGACCGGGTGGCGACCGAGCACCAGCAGGCCATCCTGCTCTCGGTGCGCCACGAGGCGTCCGGCCCCGGCACCCGGCCCTCCACCGCGGGCTACGAGGACGCGCAGAAGGCCGTCGACGCACAGGTGGAGAAGGTCCGCGAGACCTTCGGGGACCGGCTGCCGGAGACCGAGGCGCAGGCCCTGCGGGAGGTCAACGGCCTGGACAGCCTGCGGGCGACGATCGCGCAGGGCTATCTGCCCGCCGACAACATCGACCCGGCCTACACGGGCGCCTCCATGGGCCTCATCGACGGTCTCGGCCTGGACCGCACCACCCCGCTGGCGACCTCCTACACCGGCAGCCTGCTGGACTCGCTGCTGCGCGCCGACGCCGCCCACAGCGCCTTCGAGACCAGCGTGTTCTCCGCGACGACCGGTGACTCCAACGCCCTGATCGAGTTCATCAGCGCGGTCGGCTCCTACGACGTCTACACCAACCAGGCCGAGCGGTTCGCCCGGTTCGCCTCCGAGGAGCAGACGGCCGAGCTGCGCGGCATCGAGCACAGCCCGGCGCAGGCGACCATCGTGCGGCAGTACGCCGAACTCCAGATCGACCCGAGCAACCTCCAGGCCGGGACGCCGGAGGAGATCCGGGAGAAGTTCACCAGCGCGCTCGCCGCCTACCCCGCCTACCGGCAGCAGGCGCAGACCCGGCTGGAGATCACCGCCTCCCTCATCGACCAGATCGCCGACCGCGCCGACGAGGCGTCCAACGACGCCTGGTGGAACGCCGGATGGCTGCTGGGCAGCGCCGTGTTCGGCTTCGTGCTGTGGCTCGCCTTCTCCGTCGTCGTACGGCGGTCCGTGGTGCGGCCGGTGCAGGCGCTGACCGGGGCTGCCCGGCAGGTCGCGGAGGTGGCCGGGCGGGAGCTGGCGCGGGTCGCGGACGACGACACCGAGGACGACGCGCCGCCGCGGCTGAGCGAGGTGCCGGTCACCGCCCGCGACGAGATCGGTGACCTGGCCGAGGCGTTCAACCACGTCCAGACCACCGCGGCGGCGCTGCTGGAGCGCCAGGTGCTCAGCCGCCGCAACGTCGCGGAGATGTTCGGCAACGTGGGCCGCCGGGTCAGCAACCTCACCACCCGGCAGCTCACCCTCATCGACGCGGTCGAGCGCGGGGAGACCGACCCGGCGCTGCTGGAGCGCCTCTACCGCATCGACCACATCGCGGTCCGGCTGCGCCGCAACGCCGACAGTCTGATGCTGCTGGCGGGCATCCGGGAGACGGTGCTCGGCTCCGGTCCGGTCGACCTCACCAACGTGGTGCGGGCCGCGCTCGGGCAGATCGAGGGCTACCAGCGGGTCGAGCTGCACGCCGGGGCCGAGATCGTGGTGGAGCCCGACATCGTTGGCGACCTGACGCTGATGGTGGCCGAACTCATGGAGAACGCGGTGTCGTTCTCGCCCGCGGACAGCCCCGTCGAGGTGACGCTGCACGCCGGTCCGGACGGCGGCGCGACGATCACCGTGACCGACCACGGGCTCGGCATGAGCGCCGAGCGGCTGGCCGAGGAGAACGCCCGACTGATCCGCCGTGAGCGGCTCGACCTGGTGCCGACGAAGGTCCTCGGCCTGTTCGTGGTCGGCACCCTCGCCCGCCGCTGGGAGATCGGCGTGACGCTCTCCCGCACCCAGGGCGGCGGAGTCACGGCGGAGGTGACCATCCCGGCGTCGCTGCTGCTGACCATGCCGAACCCGCTGGCGGCGGACTCCACGGCGGCGGAGACGGCGCCGCGGGACACCCCCGTCAGCGCCGAACCGGAGCCGCGGGCCCTCAGCGCCGGGCCCACGGCCCCCCGGCCCGCCATCGTCGCGGACGCCCCCGCGGCGGCCGAGGACGACGGCGCCGGGGACGCCGTACAGCCGCTGCCCCGGCGCGTCCCGCGGCGGGACGCGGACGCGGACGCGGCGTTCATCCCCAAGGCCAGGAACGGCGAGGAGGGCGGCGGGCCACGGCCGCTGCGGCGGCGGGTCCGGGGGGCCACGCTGCGCACGACGTCCGCCGAGGCCGAGCGGCAGGCGCTGCTGAAGGCCACGCCGCCCGCGGACGCGGAAGCGGTCCGCGACGCGCTGGAGGAGTTCGAGGCGGCCGTGGCGCGGGCCCACCGCGACAGCGACACCGGCAGCCACCCCGTTCCCCAGCGGCACGACACCCCCGACGCCCGTGCGTCGGCGCGCGCGCAGGACCAGCGCACGCCCGGCCACGGTCAGAACAACCTCCCGGAAGGAGCGGAGCAGTGAGCACGTCGACAGGTGGCACTCCCACGGGCGGCGGCAGCACGCCGGACGACCTGCGGGCCGCCGCAGCCGACTTCACATGGCTGCTGAACCGTTTTGCTACGGAGACCGCGGGTGTCGTCGACGCCATCGCCGTGTCCTCCGACGGACTGCTCATCGCGGTGGCGCAACTGCGTGAGCGGGCGCACTCCGAGCGGCTGGCCGCGATCGTGTCGGGGCTGACCAGCCTGGCCGCCGGGGCCTCCGGCAACTACGGCCTGGGCGCCCTGAACAAGGTCATCATCGATCTGGAGGGCGGCCACGTCCTGGTCTCCGCGATCGGCAGCGGCGCCGTGCTCGGCGTGGTCGCCGACAAGGAGGCCAAGCTGGGCAACATCGCCTACGAGATGACGCTGTTCGCCAACCGCGCGGGCGCCGCGCTCAGCCCGCAGTTGGTGCTGGAGCTGAAGAACACCGTCGGCGTCCCGTCGACGGGCTGACCGGGCGCGACACCGCTCAGGTCTGAGAGAAAGAGAAGAGCGAGCCATGGCGGACGACCGCACCCCGGGCGGTGCCGGGAAGGACGGCCTCCTGCCGCCCCCCGGCGCGGAGCCGGTCGCCCCGTTCCCCGCCGTACGGCCGTTCCTGCTCACCGCGGGCCGGGTGGCGGGCGCCGCGGCCGGTCCGCCGATCCCCGTGGAGACCCAGGTGGTCGCCACCGCCGAGGGGCTCGACGCGCTGGACGGGCTCTCCTTCGAACGGCATGACATCGTCGCCGCCTGCAGGCAGCCGCAGTCCATCGCGGAACTCGCCGCCCGGCTGCGGCTGCACCTCAACGTGGTACGGGTCCTCGCCGAGGACCTGCGCGCCGCCGGACAGTTGGCGGTGCACGTGCCGGACAGCGCCGCCACCCATGACGCGTCCGTACTGCGAAGGGTTATCGATGGCCTCCGCGCCATCCCCGACTCCCGGGGGGTACTCCGTGACACCGACTGAACCACTGACCGGCGCCGCGGCGGCCAGGACGGCCGTACGACCGCCGCTGCCGGTGAAACTGGTGATCGCGGGCGGCTTCGGGGTGGGCAAGACCACCGCCGTCGGGGCGATCTCCGAGATCGAGCCGCTGACCACCGAGGCCGCCATCACCGAGGTCGCGGCGGGCGTGGACGACCTGTCGCTCACCCCGCGCAAGTCGACCACGACCGTGGCGATGGACTTCGGCTGCATCACCATCGACCCGACGCTGAAGCTGTACCTGTTCGGCACGCCCGGCCAGGAGCGGTTCGGGTTCATGTGGGACGACATCGTCGAGGGCGCGGTCGGCGCGCTGGTCATCGTCGACACCCGCCGACTGGACGACTGCTACGCCGCCGTCGACTACTTCGAGCACAAGGGCGTCCCGTTCGCCGTGGCGATCAACGCCTTCGACGGGGTGGTGGAGCACTCCCTGAAGGAGGTCCGCTGGGCCCTGGACGTCTCCGAGGGCGTCCCCGTGCTGGCCTTCGACGCCCGGGAACGCGGCTCGGTGCGGGACGCCCTGCTGGTCGTCCTGGAACAGGCGCTGGCCCGCACCGAGGGCTGAGGGGCCGCCCCCCTCAGCCGCCCCCCTCCTCAGCCGCCGCCCCCGGCGGCGCCTCAGCCGCCGCGCCGTACGCCCGGGGAGACCGTGAGCCTGGCCACCGTCCAGAAGACGCCGAGGGTGGCCAGGGCGAGGACGGCGACCAGGGTGGCGCCGCCGACGACCTTCTCGTAGTCGCGCTGGTAGAGGCCGTCGACGATGTAGCGGCCGAGGCCGCCGAAGCTGACGTAGGCGGCGATGGTGGCGGTGGAGACGATCTGGATGGCCGCGGAGCGCAGCCCGCTGAGGATCAGCGGCAGCGCGACCGGGAGTTCGACCCGGAACAGCACCTCGGCCTCGTGCATCCCCATGCCGCGGGCGGCGTCGACGGGCGCCGGGTCGACGGAGCGCACCGCCTCGTAGGTGGTGACGAGGATCGGCGGTACGGCGAGCACCACCAGCGGGATCATCACCGGGGCGAGGCCGAGGCCGAGCAGCACGAACAGCAGCACCAGCAGGCCGAAGCTGGGCAGCGCGCGGGCGGCGGTGG
The DNA here is from genome assembly GCF_042674625.1 of Streptomyces flavalbus. Lineage (NCBI taxonomy): Bacteria > Bacillati > Actinomycetota > Actinomycetes > Kitasatosporales > Streptomycetaceae > Streptomyces > Streptomyces flavalbus. The sequence continues at coordinate 6,229,393 of NZ_JBHTEB010000001.1, read as the reverse complement.
CGATGAAGGCGAGGGTGTTGCCGCCGCGCCCGGTGTGCCCGGTGACGAGGCCGACGGGCAGTCCGATGGCGGCGGCGATGGCGAGGGCCTCCAGGGAGTACCCGATGTGTTCGAGGAACCGGGTCGGGATGCCGTCGTAGCCGTGCCAGTGGGCGCCGTCGGTGAAGAACGCCTCGATGAAGTTCAGTACGTTCACCGGGTGGCCGCCTTCGCTGCGATGGTGCGGTTGTTCCTGCCGCCGCCGCGCGGCATCCACGGGGTGACCAGGATCCGCAGCAGCACCAGGGCGGCGTCGACGAGGACGGCGAGGACGGCGGTGCCGATGACGGAGAGCCAGACCAGGCGCGGCTGGTTGTAGATCATGCCGCTGTTGAGCAGGTTGCCGAGGGCGCCCTGGTTGCCGATCAACATGCCGACGCTGACCAGGGAGATGCTGGAGACGGACGCCACCCGCAGTCCGGCGATGATGGCGGGCGCGGCGATCGGCAACTGGACCTGGACGTAGCGGCGTACGGGTCCGAAGCCCATGGCTGTGGCGGCGTCGAGGGTCTCGCGCGGCACCGAGCGGACGCCGTCGACGATGGCCGGGACGAACACCACCAGGCTGTAGACGGCGAGCGGGATCATCACGGTGAGTTCGCTGAGGCCGGTGTAGTCGATGAGGATGACGAAGAAGGCCAGCGACGGCACCGCGTACAGCACGGTCGTCACCCACAGCACCGGCGGGTACAGCCAGCGCAGCCGGACGCAGAGCTGGGCGACGGGCAGCGACAGCAGCAGCCCGGCGAGGACCGGGACCATGGCGAGCCGCAGGTGCAGCACGACGAGCCCCCAGTAGCTGTTCTGGAGGTCGCTGGGCATGTCGAACAGGCCGTTCATCGCGCGGCCTTCTCGACCGGCGCGGTGGTACGGCCCCGCGCGTGCGCCCCGCGGATCGCCTCGGCGATGGTCTGCTGGGAGACGACCCCGGCGGCGCGGCCCTCGGCGTCCACGGCGACGGCCCAGCCGGTGGGGGACAGCACGGCGCAGTCGAGGGCGGCGCGCAGCGAGTCGGTGCCCGCGGTGAAGGGCCGTCCGCAGGGCAGCAGCCGCGCCGGGTCGATGTCGCCCGCGGTCAGCCGCTCGGGTTCGGCCCAGCCGAGCGGGCGGCCGTCGAGGCCGGTGACGAGGAGGTAGGGCACGTCGGGCGTGGTGCGGGCGGCGATCTGCTCGGCGGTGGCGTCGACGGCGACGATCGGCCCGGTGAGCAGGTCGAGTCCGGCGGCCGGGAAGAAGGAGAGCCGCCGGATGCCGCGGTCGGCGCCGAGGAAGTCCTCCACGAACGCGTCGGCGGGGTCGGACAGCAGTTCGGCGGGCGGCGCGAACTGGGCGAGGTGGCCGCCGGTGCGCATCACGGCGACCATGGTGCCGAGCTTGACGGCCTCGTCGATGTCGTGGGTGACGAAGACGATGGTCTTGCCCAGCTCGGCCTGGATGCGCAGCAGTTCGTCCTGGAGGCCCTTGCGGACGACGGGGTCGACGGCGGAGAACGGCTCGTCCATCAGCAGCACCGGCGGGTCGGCGGCGAGCGCGCGGGCCACGCCGACGCGCTGCTGCTGGCCGCCGGAGAGCTGGTAGGGGTAGCGGCGGGCGAGCGCGGGGTCGAGGCCGACGCGTTCCATCAGCTCCCGGGCCCGGCCGCGGGCCTTCTGCTTGCCCCAGCCGAGCAGCCGGGGCACGGTGGCGATGTTGTCGAGGATCGTGCGGTGCTGGAAGAGCCCGGCGTTCTGGATGACGTAACCCATGGACCGGCGCAGGGTGTTGACCGGTTGCCGCAGGATGTCGGTGCCGTCGAGGAGGATCGTTCCCTCACTCGGCTCGACCATCCGGTTGATCATGCGCAGGGTGGTCGTCTTGCCACAGCCGGACGGGCCGACGAGGACCGTGATCGAGCGGTCCGGGATGTCGAGGGAGAGCCGGTCGACCGCCACCGTGCCGTCCGGGTACCGCTTGGTGACTGAATCTATCCGTATCAAAACGCCGAATACCCTTCGGGTTTGGCTGTCTCCGCCCACTTTCACCGCGGTCCGCGGGCCGTTGGGGGAGAGTCTAAACCGGTACCGGGAAGCCGGGAGTACGCAGCACCCGGCGTTCGGCGTCCACGGCGTACACCTCGCAGTTGGGGCGGGCGGCGGCCCATGCCACGCCCGCCGTGCCCAGCGCGTACGCCGCGGTGGCGGTGGTGTCCGCCTCGGTGAGGGTGGGGGCGAGGACGGTGACGCTGAGCAGCCCGGTCGCCGGGCGTCCGGTGCGGGCGTCGACGATGTGGTCGCCGCGCTCGTAGCGGGCGGAGGTCGCCACCGCCCCGTCGGTCACCTCCGCCACCGCGCACAGCCGGTCGGCGTGGTCGGGGTGCCGTACGCCCACCCGCCAGGGCCCGCCGCCGACGACCACGTCTCCCCCGGCGTTGAGGCCGGCCCCGGGGCGCACGGAGTTCACGGTCCGGCTGCCCTTCCCCCGGCCGGGATCACACCTCCGCCGTCGGCAGGGTGACCTCGAACCGGCAGCCCCCGGTGACGTTGTGGACGGCGGCCCGCCCCTGGTGCGCCTCGACGATGCCCCGGACGATGGCGAGCCCGAGACCGGCGCCCGCGGGCGGCGTACGGGCGTCACTGCCGCGCCAGCCGGTGTCGAAGACGCGCGGCAGGTCCGCCTCGGGGATGCCGCCGCAGCCGTCGGTGACGGAGACCACGACGCCGTCCGGGCCCCGCTCGGCGGTCACCGCGACCGTGCCGTCGGCGGGCGTCCGCCGGATGGCGTTGACCAGCAGGTTGCCGAGCACCCGGCTCATCTCCTTGCCGTCCACCTCGACCGGCACCTGGTCGACCCGGTCGCCCACCAGCCGCACCCCGTGCTCGTGGGCGAGCGGCGCCGCGCCCGCGAGGGCGTCACCGACCAGGTCGTACACGGAGATCCGGGACGGGCTGAGGGCGAGGGCGCCCGCGTGGATGCGGGAGAGCTCGAACAGGTCGCCCACCATGACGTCCAGGCGCTCGACGGCGGCCCGCATCTGACGCAGATAGCGCTGCGGGTCGCTGGCCACGCCGTCCTCCAGCGCCTCGGACATCGCCCGCAGCCCGGCGAGCGGGGTGCGCAGGTCGTGCGAGATCCACGCGACCAGCTCCCGCCGCGAGGTCTCCAGCGCGCGTTCGCGGTCCCGGGACTCGGCGAGCCTGCGGCTGGTCTCCTCCAGCTCCCGGCTCAGCGCGGCGAGTTCGGCGGTGGCGGGACCGTCAGGGGAGGTGAAGTCGCCGCCGTCGCCGAAGGAGCGCGCGGCGAGGGTGAGGGCGCGGCTGCGGGCGACGACCCAGCGGCCGAGCAGCAGGGCGGTGCCGAGGGAGACGACGGCGGCCATCGCGACCACGGTCGTCACCACGCTCAGGTCGTGCGACGACAGGAACATCGCCCGCGCGACCGCGAGGGTCCCGGCGAGCATCGCGCCCACGGCGACCGCCGCGACGACCGTGACGTGCGCGATCAGCGACCGGCGCCGGATCATCCGCAGCACCCCGGCGCCGACCACCCCGGCGGCGGCGGCGCCGAGGAAGGCGAAGAAGGCGATGAGGAGGGTGTCACGCACGGGTCAGCCTTCCCCTGTTCCGGTGGCGTCGGCGGAGTCGAAGCGGTAGCCGACCCCCCACACCGTCTGGATGAACCGCGGCCTGGCCGGGTCGTCCTCGACCTTGCCGCGCAGCCGCCGCACGTGCACGGTCACCGTCGACAGGTCACCGAAGTCCCAGCCCCACACCTCCCGCATCAGCTCCTCCCGGCTGAACGCCCGCCCCGGGTGCCGCAGGAAGAACGCCAGCAGGTCGAACTCGCGGGTGGTGAGGGAGAGTTCCGTCGTCCCCTTCAGCGCCCGCCGCGCGGCCGGGTCGACGGTGAGTCCGGCACTGCTCAGCACCTCCGAGGGCTGACCCCCGGGCCGCGCCCTGCGCAGCACCGACCCGATCCGCAGCACCAGCTCACGCGGGCTGAACGGCTTGGTGACGTAGTCGTCGGCGCCGACCTCCAGGCCGAGGATGCGGTCGTCCTCGTCGCCGCGCGCGGTCAGCATGATCACCGGCACGGGGCCGTGCCCACGCATCCTCCGGCAGACCTCCAGGCCGTCCATGCCGGGCAGCATCAGGTCGAGCACCACCAGGTCCGGCCAGTGCGCCGCCGCCCGCGCCAACGCGTCGGGCCCGTCCCCGGCACGGTCCACGACGTACCCCGCCCGGTCCAGGTACCCCGACACGACCTCGGCCACGGTGGGATCGTCGTCAACGACCAGCACCCGCGCCCCCACCGCCCCACTCAACTGCTGCTCCATCCGGCCAGCGTCGCACTTCGGGGCCGGGGGTGGGACGGGCGGGCACGAATGTCCCGGATTCGTAAGGAGCCCACCCTTCACTGACCTGTGGACCGCGCGGACACCCCAACGCTCACCGCACCCCCGCCAACCACTCATCCACCGGCCCCAACGTCACCATCCCACTCCCCGCCCCCGCGATCTCCCCCGCCGCGGGCCGCAACCGCTCGCGCGCCGCACGCAGGCCCGCCTGGTCACCGAACCTCCCCGCGGCGGCAGCCTGAAGGCAGCACAGCGCCTCGTACATGAGATCCGGCGGCGGCTCAGGCAACGAAGCCACCCCCACCCCAGTCAACGCCTCCGCCCAGGGCCGGTACGGCCCCCAGTCCTCCCCCAGATCAACCTCCGGCTCCATCCCCCGAGCCACCCGCAGACACAGCAACGCCAACGGCAGCAACCCCCGCTCCGCCCCCGGCATCCCCGCACCATCCAGCCGCTCCGCGGCCCGCCGGTACGCGGACTCGGCCCGCCGCGGACTCCCCACCGCGGCGACCCGCGACGCCCGGTACCACTCCGTGAAGACACCGACGAGATGCAGCTCGTGCCGCGCGGCCAGCCGGTCCGCCGCCGCGGCGTGCGCGTCCGCCCCGGCGAAGTCCCCCCACGCCGACCGCGCCTGGACCCGGATCAAGTGCCCCAGCACCTCACTGGTGACCAGCCCGGTCCGCGCCCCCAGCCCCACCAGCTCCGCACCGATGCCGTCCCGCCGGTCCGCGAGCCCCGCCCGGTCGCAGGACTGCATGAACACACCGTTGAGGGCGAACGCGAGCAGCGCGGGATCGTCCAGCCGCCGCGCGAGCGCCTCGGCCTCGGCGGCGGCACGCGGCCCGCGCTCCGAGCGGATGCCGCGGGTCTCCAGGGCGACGGTGGCGAGCAGTCGGCAGCGCACGGCGTCCTCGGCGGGCCCCGGCGGCAGCGCGGCGAGGGTGCGCTCGGCCGCCGCGACCAGCCGGGCCGACTCCCCGGGGTCGTCGGCGCGGGGCCAGATCGCGGGCACGTCGTAGGCGCCGATGATGCGGGCGGTGAGTTCCGGGTCGCCGTACTCCTCGGCGGCGGTCACGGCGGCCAGCCGGGTCTCCTGGGCGGCCCGCAGCCCGCTGCCGCCGGTCACCGCGAGGGTGCGGATCAGGCCGACGGTGGACTCCAGCCGGGCGCGCGCGCCGGTGGCCACGGCACGGTCGTACGCCGCCGCCGTGCGCTCCCACAGCCGGGCGGCGGTCCCGGCCGGTCCGGTGGGGGCGTCCAGGCGGGGGTGCCGGGTGAGGATGTCGTCCTCCAGGCGGCGCAGCTCGGGCCCGGGGTCGAGGCCGAGGCGTCCGGCGAGTTCGCCGCGGCCCCGGCGCAGCACGGTCAGGGCGTCCGGCTGCCGTCCGGTGCGGTACAGCGCCAGCGCCAGCAGCCGCCGCGCCTCCTCGCGCCAGGGGTGCTCGGTGAGGTGGGCCTCCAGGTCGGGCACCGCCTCGGCGGCCCGGCCCGCGCCGAGCCGGGCCGCCGCGAGCCGTTCCACGGCCGTCAGCCGCAGCTCGCTGAGGCGGCCCGCTCGGCGCGGGTGAAGTCGGCGTCGGCGAAGTCGGCGTAGGCGGGGCCGCGCCACAGGGCGAGAGCGGCGCCGAGGCGTTCGGCGGCCCGCTCGGGCGGCAGCCCCGCCGCCTCGCCCACGGCGGCCTCGAACCGCCAGGCGTCCACGGTGTCCGGGTCGGCGCGCAGCGCGTACCCGGGGCCCTCGGTGACCAGCAGCCGGGCGGGCGCGCGGGGCGGCCGGTCGGGTTCCAGGGCGCGCCGCAGATCACCGACGAAGGTCCGTACGGCGCCCACGGCGCCCGCGGGCGGCTCCGGCCACAGGTCGTCGACGAGCAGGCCGACGGGGACGACGCGGCGGCGGGCGACGAGCAACCGGGCCAGGACGGCCCGGTGCCGGGGCCCCTTCAGGGCGAGGGCGACGCCCCGGCGCTCCGCCGTGACCGGCCCGAGCACCCCGAACGCGACTCGCTCCATCCCGGTACCGCTCCCTTCCGAACCCCGCGCTGACGACCACGCTGACCGCCGCACCGACCGCCGTACTGATTGTCCGCTGATCCGCCCCCGGCAGGCTCGACGTGTCCGTGACCAGCGCCCGAGAGGAACAGCGCACCCCATGACATCCGAATCGACCCCCGAGACGACCCCCGAGACGACTTTCGAGTCCATCCCCGGTTTCCAGCAGCACCGCGTGACCGTCGCCGACGGCGTCACGCTGCACGCCGCGGTCGGCGGTTCCGGCAGCCCCGTCGTCCTGCTGCACGGGTTCCCGCAGACCCACCTGATGTGGCGGCACGTCGCCGCCGACCTGGCGGCCGACCACACCGTCATCTGTCCCGACCTGCGCGGTTACGGCGCCAGCGACAAGCCCGCCGAGGCGGCGGACGGGTCGGCGTACAGCAAGCGCACCATGGCCGCGGACGTGGTGGCGCTGGCCCGTGCCCTCGGCCACGAGCGGTTCGCGCTCGCGGGCCACGACCGGGGCGCGCTGGTCGCCTTCCGCGCCGGGCTCGACCACCCGGAGACGGTCACCCACCTGGCGCTGCTGGACATCGTGCCCACGCTCGACATGTGGGACGTGCTGCACGGCACCAGCGCGGCGGTCGGCTTCCACCTGTACCTGATGGCGCAGCCGCCCGGCCTGCCCGAGGAGCTGATCGGCGCCGCGCCGGACGCCTTCTTCGGCCACTTCCTCGACCTGTGGACCCGCGACCCCGACGCCGTGCCCGCCGAGGTGCGCGCCACCTACCTGCGGGCCTGCCGGGAGGCCGTCCCGTCGATCGTCGCCGACTACCGCGCCTCGGCCGGGATCGACGTCGAGCACGACACGGCGGACCGCGACGCCGGGACCACGCTGCGGATGCCGGTGAGCGTGCTCCAGCAGGACTGGGGCGCCGCCCTCGGCTACGACGCCACCGCCCTGTGGCGCGCCTGGGCGCCTGACCTGGTGCACTCGACGGTCACCTGCGGCCACTTCATGGCCGAGGAGGACCCGGAGACGGTGGCGAAGGCCCTGCGCGACCTGCTGACCCGCTAGGGCGCGACGGGCTACCGGTCCCCGTCCGCCGGGGTGAGCCGCAGCGAGATGCTGTTGATGCAGTACCGCTGGTCGGTCGGGGTCGGGTAGCCCTCCCCCTCGAAGACGTGGCCGAGGTGCGAGCCGCAGCGCGCGCACCGCACCTCGGTGCGGACCATGCCGTGGGAGCGGTCCTCGATCAGCTCCACGGCGTCGGTGTCCTTCGGGTCGAAGAAGGACGGCCAGCCGCAGTGCGACTCGAACTTGGTGTCCGAGGTGAACAGCTCCGCGCCGCAGGCCCGGCAGGAGTAGACGCCCTTGGTCTTGGTGTCGGTGTACTCACCGGTGAAGGCGGGCTCCGTACCGGCCTGCCGCAGGACGGCGTACTCGGCCGGGGTCAGCTCCGCGCGCCACTGCTCGTCCGGCTTCTCGACGTCGTACGACATGAGCCTCAGCCCCTTCACTTGGTCAGGCGGTCCAGGATGCGCGGTCCGAGGTCGGTGACGTCGCCCGCGCCCATGGTCAGAACGAGATCACCGGCCTTCGCCATTCCCGCCACCACGTCGGGCACCTCGGCCTGGTCGTGGACGGCGGTGACGTCGGCGCCCGCCGCGCGGGCCGCGTCGGTGATCAGCTCGCTGGTGACGCCCGGGATCGGGTCCTCGCGGGCCGGGTAGATGTCGAGGACGACCGAGGCGTCCGCGAGGGCCAGGGACTGGCCCATCTCCTTGCCCAGCTCCTGGGTGCGGGAGAACAGGTGCGGCTGGAAGACCACGAGGATGCGGCCGTCACCGGCGGCGGCGCGCATCGCCTCCAGGTCGGCCGTCATCTCGGTCGGGTGGTGCGCGTAGGAGTCGACGACCTGCACCCCGGCCGCCTCGCCCTTGAGCTGCAGGCGCCGCTTGACGCCCGTGTAGGCGGCGAGCGCGGGGGCCAGCTCGGCGGCGGGGATGCCGAGGGCGGCGCCCGCGGCGAGCGCGGCGACCGCGTTGTGCGCGTAGTGGCGGCCGGGCACGGAGACCGTGAACGTCAGCTCCGCGCCGTCGAGCACCACGGTGACCTCGCTCTTCAGGCCCTGCGGTACGACGGACAGGACGCGCACGTCGGCGTCGGCGGCCTCGCCGTACGTCACCGTCCGCACCGATCCGGCCAGCCGCCGGGTCAGCTCGCGCGCGCCCTCGTGGTCCGCGGAGACGACCAGGGTGCCGCCCGGGACGATACGGCCCGCGAAGGTCTCGAAGGACTCGTAGATCTCGTCCATGGACGCGTAGTTGGCGTGGTGGTCCAGTTCGACGTTGAGGACGATCGCGACCTCGGGCGTGTACTTGTGGAAGCTGCGGTCGCTTTCATCCGCCTCCGCCACGAAGATCTCGCCCCGGCCGTGCTCGGCGTTGGAGCCGGGCGCGTCGAGGTCGCCGCCGATGGCGTACGACGGCTCCCGGCCCAGCTCGGCCAGGGAGACGGCGAGCATGGAGGTGGTGGTGGTCTTGCCGTGGGTGCCCGCGACGGCGATCGGGCGCAGGCCGTCCATCAGCGCGGCCAGCGCGTCGGACCGGTGCACGACCGGGATGCCCAGCTCGGCGGCGCGGGCCAGCTCGGGGTTGTCCGCGCGGATCGCGGAGGAGACGACGACGCAGCTCGCGTCGTCGGCGAGGTGCGCGGCGGCGTGCCCGAGGTGCACGGTCACGCCCAGCGCGCGCAGCGCGTCGGCGGTGTCGGAGTCCTTGGCGTCGCTGCCCGCGACGGCGGCGCCCCGCTGGGCGAGGATCTTGGCGATCCCGGACATCCCGGCGCCGCCGATGCCGATGAAGTGCGGTCGGTCCATGGCGGTGGGAAGGCCGGGTGTCATGCGTGTGTCTCCCAGGATCAGGAAGGGCGGGCGTGCGAAGGAAGCCTATAGAGCGGGGGAAGCGTGTGGAGCCGGGCCCCAGCCTAGGCGCCGGGGCCCGGCGGCGCGCCGGACGCCATGCGTCACGCCTTGCTGTGTGAGAACAGCTTCAGCACCGGCACGCCCACCTTGTGCCGGGCGCGGGAGGCCCAGTCGCGGTGGAAGAACTCCTCCACGTAGTGCGGGTCGGTCAGCACGATCACCTCGTCCGCGCCGGTCTCCCCCACGAGGTTCTTCAGCGCGTCCAGGGGGTGGTCCTCGACGAGCCGTCCCCGCGCCGTGCTGCCGGAGGCGCGCAGGGCGGTGAGGGAGACCTCCAGGGCCTGCTGTCCGACGCTCTTCGCCGCCTCGCCCTCGGGCGTCTCCCCCTCGCGCACGGCCTCGTCGAGTTCGCCGAGGGCCACGTCGTCGATGGCCCGCAGCAGCCGGTCGGCCTGTTCGCCGCGGGGCTGGAGCAGCACGTGGAAGGCGACCGGCTCGTCCCCGTGCAAGGTGGTGACGAACTCCACGTCGGCGGAGGTCAGGGCCTTCTCGATCATCAAAACGCTGGTGAACACCGGACGCCCCTTCTCTTCGAGGGCCCCTGGGCCCTCATGTCCTCCGTGGGCCGGTGCCCGGCCCTGCGGAAACCATCCTTCCCCGTGTTCGCACGGGGACCGCGAGTCCTAGTGTGCCCATCGGAAGGTAACCGGAACGGCAGATTCCGCCGATTCGGCACCGGTTGTCCCCACCGCCGCAGGGTCACGGCCGACGGTAACGGGTGAACAGGAAGCCGTCCTCCTCCAGCAGCGACGCCAGTTCGAACCGGTGCGGCACCGCCACCGACGGCCCTCCGGCGATCCGCTGGGCGTCACCGGCGGTGAGCATCGGGGCGACGGTCAGGCACAGCTCGTCCAGCACCTCGGCGGCCACGAGCTGTCCGAGCAGCCGTGGGCCGCCCTCGGTGAGCAGCCGGGTGTGCCCCAGGTCGGCGAGGGCGCGCACCGCCCGCGCGGGGTCCACGCCCATCCCGTCACCGGCGGTCACCACCCGGGCCCCGGCCTTCTCGGCGGCGGCGACCTTGTCGGGGGCCGCGGCGGCGCCGGTCAGGACGAGGGTGGGCACCAGGGGCGAGGTGAACAGCGGGAGCGTGTAGTCCAGCTCCAGACTGGCGCTGACTACCGCGATCGCCGGGGCGGGACCCTGCCCCGCCGCCTCCCGGCGCGCCGCGAACTCCGCACGCGCGCGTGCCGGGCGGTAGCCCTCCCGGCGGACCGTTTCGGCGCCGACGAGCACGACATCGGCCAGCGCCCGCAGGGTGCCGAAGACGCGCATGTCGGTGGCGTTGGAGATGGGCTGCGAGCGGCCGTCGTGCTGCGCGGCCCCGTCCAGCGTGGAGACCATGTTGGCCCGCAGCCACACCCGCGGCCCGCCCGGCCCCGGCTCGGCCTCCGGATAGGCGTAGGCGTCGGCCAGCTCGGCGAGGCTCCACTCGGCCCCGGCGGAGCCGCCGTCGCCCCCGGCGGAACCGCCGTCGCCCCCGGCGGGGCCCTGGGGCGGTGTCTGGTCTGTCTGGTCGGTCACAGGGAACAGGCGTCGCATGACGTGCAGTGTTCCACGACCCTTAGCATGGGTAACCGTGTCGTCTCCCACCTCCGGCTCCCCCGCCCCCGCCCCCGGCGTCGGCCACCCCGCCGACGCGGCCCCGCTGTCCCTGTGCGCCCGCGAGCCGCACGTCCCCGCGGAGCGGCTGGTCGCCGAGATGGTGCCGCCGCCACGCTTCGACTCGGTCCGGTTCGGCACGTACCTACCGGACCCCGACCAGCCCAGCCAGAGCGAGGCCGTCCGCGTCCTGGAGGGCTTCGCGGCCGGGCTCGGCGGCACGAGCGGCACCGGCGGCACCGGCAGGCGCGGCTTCCTCGGCTTCGGCCGCGCGAAGGCCAGGCCCGCGACCGGCCCGCGCGGCGTCTACCTCGACGGCGGCTACGGCGTCGGCAAGACCCACCTGCTGGCCTCCCTGTGGCACGCCACCCCCGCCGAGCCCGCGCTGAAGGCGTTCGGCACCTTCGTGGAGCTGACGAACCTGGTCGGCGCCCTCGGCTTCCAGCAGACCGTGCGCACGCTCTCCGGCCACCGCCTGCTGTGCATCGACGAGTTCGAGCTGGACGACCCCGGCGACACCGTCCTCGTCTCCACCCTGCTCGGCAAGCTGGTCGACGCGGGCGTGGCGCTCGCCGCCACCTCCAACACGCTGCCCGGCAAGCTCGGGGAGGGCCGGTTCGCCGCCGCCGACTTCCTGCGCGAGATACAGGGCCTGTCCGCGCACTTCCGCGCCCTGCGCATCGACGGCGAGGACTACCGCCACCGCGGCCTGCCCGAGGCCCCGCCGCCGTTCACCGACGAGCAGGTGACCCGGGCCGCGTACGCCACCGAGGGCGCCGCCCTCGACGACTTCCCGCACCTCCTCGACCACCTCGCCAAGGTCCACCCCAGCCGCTACGGCGCCCTCACCGACGGCCTGCGCGCGGTGTGCCTCACCGGTGTGCGCCCGGTGCCGGACCAGTCGACGGCCCTGCGCCTGGTGGTCCTCGCGGACCGGCTCTACGACCGTGAGGTGCCGGTGCTGGCGTCCGGGCTGCCCTTCGACCGACTGTTCAGCGAGGAGATGCTGAAGGGCGGCTACCGCAAGAAGTACTTCCGCGCGATCTCCCGCCTCACCGCCCTGGCCCGCGACGCCGGAAGCCTCGTCCAGTCCGGCTGAGCGCCCCCGCCGCCGGGCCATGGCCCCGGGCCCGGCACCGGCCTATCGTGGCAGGAGTAGCCCAAGCGCGCGCCACGGACCCCTGTGCAGCACCCCTGTGCAGCGCCACGGACCTCCGGGCCGCGCCACGGACCTCTGGGCGAGGAGGCCGTCATGGTGGAGGAGCTGCTGACGGTGGCCGTGGCGGCCGGTGCCGCGGGCGCGGTGTACGTCTCCGCGGCGGCCCGGGTCGTCAAGCAGTACGAGCGCGGGGTGGTGCTGCGGCTCGGCCGGTTGCGGGGCGCCGTACGCCCGCCCGGTTTCACGCTGATCGTCCCGTTCGTGGACCGGATGCGCAAGGTCAACCTGCAGATCGTGACGATGCCCGTGCCCGCCCAGGAGGGCATCACGCGCGACAACGTCACGGTGCGGGTCGACGCGGTCGTCTACTTCAAGGTGGTGGACGCGGCGGCGGCCGTCATCAACGTGGAGGACTACCGGTTCGCGGTCTCCCAGATGGCCCAGACGTCCCTGCGGTCGATCATCGGCAAGAGCGACCTGGACGACCTGCTGTCCAACCGCGAGAAGCTCAACCAGGGCCTGGAGCTGATGATCGACAGCCCGGCGGTCGGCTGGGGCGTGCAGATCGACCGGGTGGAGATCAAGGACGTCTCGCTGCCGGACGCGATGAAGCGGTCCATGGCCCGGCAGGCCGAGGCCGACCGGGAGCGGCGGGCCCGGATCATCAACGCGGACGCCGAACTCCAGGCGTCGCGCAAGCTCGCCGAGGCCGCGCAGCAGATGGCCGACACCCCGGCCGCGCTCCAGCTCCGGCTGCTCCAGACCGTGGTCGCGGTCGCCGCCGAGAAGAACTCCACGCTGGTGCTGCCCTTCCCGGTGGAGCTGCTGCGCTTCCTGGAGAAGGCCCAGGAGCAGCCGCGTACGGGGGAACTGACGCCGCGTCCGGAGTGACCCGCGCTACGCGCGTGGTTCCGGTGATCGACGGCCGGTGGTAGACACGTCGGCGCACAGTCCTGTCCGCCAGCAGGAAGGTCCGCCATGTCCGAGACGCAGCACACGTCCACGTCCGGAACGCCGCACACGTCCACGTCCAAGACGCACACGTCCGTGACCCGTCGTCAGATACTCGCCAGAACCGGCGCCGCGGGCGTGGGCATCGCCTTCGCCGGGTCCCTGACCGACCTCTTCGCCGGTACCGCCGCAGCCCAGGGCCTCGGACAGCGGGGGTACGGCCCCCTCGTCCCCGACCCGGCCGGGCTGCTCGACCTGCCGAAGGGCTTCCGCTACCGGGTGCTCTCCCGCGAGGGCGACCCGCTGCGCTCCGGCGAGGGCCCGGTGCCGTCGAACCACGACGGCATGGCGGCGTTCGGTGGCCGCGACGGCCGGGTCCACCTGGTCCGCAACCACGAGAACCGCCCCACCGCCGCCCTCCGCGTCCCGGCCGTCGAGGGGCTCACCTACGACCCGGCGGGCATGGGCGGCTGCACGGCGCTGACGCTGGACGCGGGCGGTGCCGTACGGTCGGAGCGGGTCGCGATCGCCGGTACCGCCGTCAACTGCGCGGGCGGCCCGACCCCCTGGGGCACCTGGCTGACCTGCGAGGAGACCGAGGACCGGGCGGGCACCAACGGCTACACCAAGGACCACGGCTTCATCTTCGAGGTGGACCCGGTGGACCCGCGCCGCACCGGCGCCGTCCCGCTGACCGCGATGGGCCGCTTCCAGCACGAGGCGATCGCCGTCGACCCGCGCTCCGGCGTCGTCTACGAGACCGAGGACGCCTTCCAGCGCCCCTTCGGCCTGTTCTACCGCTTCCTGCCCGAGCGCCCGCTCGGCGGCACCGGCTCGCTGCGCGCGGGCGGACGGCTCCAGGCGATGCGGGTGCCGGGCGTGCCCGACCTGTCCGCCGTCCAGGAGCCGGGCGCCCGCTTCGACGGCGTGGAGTGGGCGGACGTACCGGACCCGCTGGCCACCGACACCCCCGTGCGGCTCCAGGACTTCGGACCGCGCGGCATCACCCACGCGCAGAAGCTGGAGGGCTGCTACTGGGGCGGGCGCTGCGTGTACTTCGTGTCGTCGTTCGCGCGCAGCGGCGACGGCTCGGCCGCCGACCACTTCGGGCAGATCTGGCGCTACGACCCGGCGGGCCGCCACCTCACCCTGGTCGTCGTCTTCGGCCCGGACACCGACGTCCAACTGCCCGGCGAGTCCCCCGACAACATCTGCCTGGCCCCGAGCGGCGGCCTGATGGTCTGCGAGGACGGCGGCGGCGCCCAGCACGTGTACGGCGTCACCCGGCGCGGCGAGGTGTACGCCCTGGCCCGCAACCGCCAGAACACCGGCACCCAAGAGGCCCCCGAGTACGGCGAGTTCGCGGGCGTCACCTTCTCCCCCGACGGCTCGACGATGTACGTCAACTGCTACACCCCGGGCACGACCTTCGCGGTGACCGGCCCGTGGGCGGGACAGCCAGGCAGGTGACCCACCCGCCGCGTCACCCCGGAACGGGAGACTGATCATCGTACTTTCCTACGGTGATCAGTCCCGTACGCAGTGTCATCACCGCCGCCCTCCTGGGCGCCGCGACCGCCGCGCTCTCCGCCTGCGGCACCCAGGAGGCACCCCGCTCCGCCCCACCGGCCCCCTCCACCCCGGCGGCCGTGGTGTCCCGGCCGCCCACGCTGGCGCCGGGGCCCGCCGGGCTGGCCCCCGTCTTCCGGAACGGCCCGCGCGACCGGGGCCGGACCGTCGCCCTCACCTTCGACGCCGACATGACCGCCGACCAGGGGCCGCGCGCGGCGGCGGGCGAGCGGTTCGACCACCCCGAGCTGATCGCGGCGCTGCGGGCGCTGAAGGTCCCGGCCACCGTGTTCATGACGGGGCGGTGGGCCGAGGAGTACCCGGTGCAGGCCCGCGCCATCGGCCGCGACCCGCTCTTCGAGGTCGCCAACCACTCCTACAGCCACCACGCCTTCACCGCCGACTGCCACGGGCTGCCCGCCCTCGACGCCCAGCGGATGCGGGCGGACGTGGAGCGCGCGTACGCCGCCTTCCGCGCGGTGGGCGTACCGGACGCGATGCCCTACTTCCGCTTCCCCGGCGGCTGCTACGACCGGCGGGCGCTACGGGCCCTGGGCGCCACCGGCGTCACCGCCGTGCAGTGGGACGTGGTCAGCGGCGACGCGTTCGCGACCGACGCCGACGCGGTGGCCCGGCAGGTGCTGGACGGCGTACGCCCCGGCTCCGTCGTCGTCCTGCACTGCACCCGCAGCGCCGCCCCGGCGACCGAGCGCGCCCTGCGCCGGATCGTGCCGGAACTGCGGGCGCGGGGGTACCGGTTCGTGAAGGTGTCGGAGCTGATCGGCGCCACGGGCGGAGGGCGCTGAGCGGCTTACGCTGGGAGCATGAGTGACGCCGGTGACAACGACTACTGCCTGATCGACGCGAGCAGGCCGCCGAAGGCGGACGGGCCGCCGTACGCGGAGTGCGTGCTGTGCCGGGAGCCGACGGAGTACCCGGAGTCGTACAAGGGGATCACCTTGTGCCCGGTGTGCGAGTGGCAGGAGGCGCAGCGGACGGCCTGCTCGGGGTGAAATGCCTGCTGGCACACTGGGGGCGTGAGCGACAGTCCCTTCCGTCATGAGTCCACCCACCGTGACCAGGCACCGCAGTTCGTGCTGCCGCTGGTCGTACGCATCGAGCGGTCCGCGCCGCCCGCGCGGACGGACGCCCTGGAGACGGCCGCCCGCGCGGTGCTGGTGATGCTGAGCGACGAGCGGTCGCTGGGCGAGGGCGAGTGGGCCGAGGCGGTGCGGGACTGGCAGGACGCCCGTATCCGCAAGGTGGTGCGGCGGGCGCGCGGCGCGGAGTGGCGGCGCGCGGAGGCGCTGCCCGGGATCACGGTCACCGGGAAGGCGGCGGAGGTGCGGGTCTTCCCGCCGGTGCCGCTGGACGGCTGGCCCAGGGACCTGGCCCGGCTCCAGGTCTCCGGCACCGACCTCGACGACCCCGAGCCCCCGGCCCCGGCCGACCGGGGCGCGCCGGTGCTGTGGCTCAGCCCCGAGGTGGAGATGTCGGCGGGCAAGGCGATGGCGCAGGCCGGGCACGGCGCGCAGCTCGCCTGGTGGGAACTGTCCGCCGGGGAACGCGCGCTCTGGCGCGACGCGGGCTTCCCGCTCGCCGTGCGCACCGCCGACCCGGCCGCCTGGGCCGCCCTCACCGCCAGCGGGCTGCCGGTGGTCCGCGACGCGGGCTTCACGGAGATCGCCCCCGGCAGTTGCACGGTCGTCGCCGACCACCCGGCGCTGCGCCGCTGACCGGCCCGGCCGCGGTAGGCGATCGTCCAACCTCAAATGTTCCTCTGAACGTGCCCGGCGCGGGATTCGGCGCGTGACGCGATGGGCCATACCCCCGGGAAAGGTGCCGAGGAGGGGGACGGGCCATGGAACCGCTGGGTACGGGGATCGGGTGGCGGCCGGAGATCGCGGACGCCGTGGCGGGGCTGCCGGGTGTGGACTGGGTCGAGGTCGTCGCCGAGAACGTCTGCCCGGGGCACCTCCCGGAGCCCCTGCTGCGGTTGCGGGCGCGCGGGGTGACGGTGGTCCCGCACGGGGTCTCGCTCGGGCTCGGTGGCGCGGACCGGCCGGACGCGGACCGGCTGGCCGCGCTCGCCGAGCGGGCCGAGGCGCTGGGCTCGCCGCTGGTCACCGAGCACATCGCGTTCGTCCGCGCGGGCGGGCCGCTGACCGCGTCGCCGCGCCTGGAGGCGGGCCACCTGCTGCCGGTGCCGCGCACCCGGGACGCCCTGGACGTGCTGTGCGAGAACGTCCGCGTCGCGCAGGACGCGCTGCCGGTGCCGCTCGCCGTGGAGAACATCGCCGCGCTGTTCTCCTGGCCGGGCGAGGAGATGACGGAGGGCCAGTTCCTCTACGACCTCGCCGACCGCACCGGCGTACGCCTCCTCATCGACGTGGCCAACCTGCACACCAACCACGTCAACCGCGGCGAGGACCCGGCCGAGGCGCTCGCCGAACTCCCGCTGGAGGCACTCGCCTACGTGCATGTCGCGGGCGGCTTCCAGCGCGACGGCGTCTGGCACGACAGCCACGCCCACCCCGTGCCGCGGCCGGTCCTCGACATCCTGACCGACCTCGCCTCCCGGGTCCGGCCACCGGGCGTCCTGCTGGAGCGGGACGAGAACTTCCCGGCGCCGGCCGAGCTGGAACGGGAACTGACGGCGATCGGGGAGGCGGTGGCGAAGGGGCGGGCGCAGGCGGCACCGGACGGGCTGCGCAAGCGGCCCGCCGCGCCGTCGGCGCCGGACGGATCGCGGCAGCGGCTCACCCCGCCGTCCTCGCCGGACGGATCGCGGCAGCGCCTCGCCCTCCGGCAGACGGCCCTGCTCTCCGCGCTCGTCGCGGGCACCCCCGCGCCCGAGGGGTTCGACCGGGCGCGGCTGCGGGTGCAGTCCCGGGCGCTCGCCGGGAAGCGGGCGGACGTGGTGGCCAAGGTCGCCCCGGAGCTGCCCCGCATCCTCGGCGGCGGCTACCGTCCCGCCTTCCTCGCCTACGCCCACGCGCACCCGATGACGGGCGGCTACCGGCGCGACGCCCTGGACTTCGCCGGGAGCCTGCTGGACGCCGGGCGGCCGCAGGAGGCGCGGGCGCGGCGGGAGTTGCGGCAGTGGTGGCGGGAGCGCTCGGGACCGGCGCCGCGTCCGGCACGGCTGGGGCGGCGGTTGCTGGGGCGGCGGTCCGCGGTCTGACCCGGAGGACCCGGAACGTCACATACCGACAACTTCGGTGCCCGGATGGTGAACAGGGTGTGGCCAACCCCAGGCCATTGGCATAGAAACACGGCATGTTCTGGGTTCTGCTCCTGCTGCCCGCCTGGGTCGTCGCCGGTGTGGCGTGTACGCGGTTGTGCCTGGCCGCCGTGCGCGCGGCGGCGGTGGACACGGCACCCGGCGGGAGACGTGACCTCACCCTCTACGAGGCCGCCTTCCTCTCCGGCGGCCCGGCGCGGGTCGCCGATCTGACGCTGGTGTCGATGGCCCGTCAGCGGCGGTTGCTGCTCGCGCACACCGGCTGGGCCACCGTCGTCGACCCGCGCGGGCGCGATGACATCGAGCGGTCGGTGATCGGGGCGATCGGCCCGGAGGGGCAGTCCCCCATCGCGCCGGTGCGCACGGCGACGGCCGCCGCGGACCCGGTGCGGGGCCTCGCCGACGGGCTGGTCCGCGCGGGCCTCGCGGTGCCGGACGGTTCGCGTACGACGGTGGCGGCCGGAATCCGGCAGGTGCGGCTGGCCGCGCTGGTCGTGCTGGCGCTCGGCGTGACCGCGCTGCTGGCGCCCGCGGGGCTGCTGCCCACGGCGGCGGAGACGCCGCGCCCGCTGATCGCCCTGTGGTTCGCGCTGCCGCTGACGCTCACGCTGAGCTGCCTGATCATCGCCCGCATCGAGGTGCACCCCTACTCCCGCTGGGCCTCCCCCGCCGGTCAGCGCCTGCTGGGCGCCCTGACCCGCCGCAGCGCCCGCTCCACCGGCGACGACCACGCCTACCTGGCCACCGTCGCCGTGCACGGCATCCGCGCGGTGGGCGAGCCGGACCTGCGCGCGGCGTTCGCGCACCGCGCCCACGGCGCCCAGTACGTCCGCGACTGACCGGAGCGGCGCGCACGGGACGGGCGCACGGGACGGGCGCACAGGTGTACTGATGTCGACACCCGCACCGGGTGCTTGCCTTCCACCACAAGCGCCCGAAACATCCCTTTCGCCACCTCCGTACGGCGAAAGGGACACGCGATGCCAGCAGCCGCCCTCCTCTCGGCCACCGGGTCAGCCCTGCTCCTGGCCAGCCTCGTGGCCGCCCCAGCGGGCGGGGCGCCGGACGGCGGCGATGCCCCGCTCCGGCCCGAGGCGTCGGCCGAGGCGCGCGGCACCGCCGTGGCCGCCGCGCGGGCCGCGCCGCGGGTATCAGGTTCGGCAAGTGCGCCGAGGCGCAGGACATGCCGGGCAGCCTGCGCTGCGGCACGGTCAGCGTCCCGCTGGACTACGCCCGCCCGCACGGCCAGCAGATCCGGCTCACCGTCAGCCGTGTCCGCGCCACCGGCCAGGACCCGCGCGACGGCAGTCGCCGGGTGCCCCGGCAGGGCGCGCTCGTCTACAACCCGGGCGGCCCCGGCGACTCCGGCCTGTACTTCCCGCTGGTCGGCCTGGTCCCGGAGTGGAAGCGCCTCGCGGGCGCCTACGACCTCGTCGGCTACGCCCCGCGCGGGGTGGGCGACTCGGCGCCGCTGTCCTGCGAGGACCCCGAACGGTTCTTCAAGGGGCCCTCGCAGGCGCCCGCCCGCCCCTCGGAGTCGTACAAGCGCGAGCGGGTCGCGGAGGCGAAGGCGTACGCGCGCGGCTGCGCGGAACGCGGTGGCGCCGCCCTGCGGCACTACCACTCCCTCAACAACGCCCGGGACCTGGACGTCCTGCGCGCCGCGCTCGGTGAGCGGAAGCTGACGTTCATGGGCGGGTCGTACGGCACGTACTTCGGGGCGCTGTACGCGACGCTGTTCCCGTCGCACGTACGGCGGATGGTGTTCGACTCGGCGGTGAACCCGGACCCGGCGGGGATCTGGTACCGCAACAACCTCGCCCAGTCCGCCGCGTTCGAGGACCGCTGGACGGAGCTGCGGGAGTGGATCGCCACCCACGACGCCGTGTACGGCCTCGGCGCCACCGCCGAGGAGGTGCTGGACAGTTACGAGCGGGCGGCGGCGCGGCTCGCCACCGCACCGGCGGGCGGGAAGGTCGGCCCGGGGCAGTTGCAGAACGCGTTCCTGACGGCCGGGTACTACGACGACTACTGGCCGCTCCGCGCGCACGCCCTGTCGGCGTACCTGAAGGGCGATCCGCAGCCGCTCGTCGACATCGCCGCCCCGCCCGAGGAGGCCGCGGCCGAGGCGGAGAACTCCCGCGCGGTCTACACGGCGGTCGAGTGCAACGACGCGCCCTGGCCCACCGACTTCGCGGTCTGGGACCGGGACAACACCCGGCTCGCGCGGGTGGCGCCCTTCGAGACCTGGGACAACGCGTGGATGAACCTGCCGTGCGCGTTCTGGCAGGCTCCCCGGCAGCGCCCCCTGGACGTCCGCACCGGCCCCGGCGAGCTGCCGCCGACGCTCATCCTGGCCGCCGAGCGGGACGCGGCCACGCCGTACGAGGGCGCCCTCGAACTCCACCGCCGCCTGTCCGGCTCGACGCTGGTCACCGAGCGCGACGCGGGCACCCACGGCATCGCCTACGGCCCCAACGCCTGCGTCAACGCCCACGTGGACGCCTACCTGCTGGAGGGCCGCCTCCCGGCCCGGCGCGCGTCCTGCGCGGGCCACCCGCTGCCGGAGCCGACGAAGCCGGAGCCCGCGGCGCCGGACGGCGACCGGTCCGCCCAGCGGGCACCGGCCGCCCGGCCCGCCGCCTGAGCGGGGCCCTTACGCCAGGCCCGCCACCAGCTCCGCCACCGACTTGCGGCGGCCGGTGTAGAACGGCAC
Source organism: Streptomyces flavalbus (assembly GCF_042674625.1). Classification (NCBI taxonomy): domain Bacteria; kingdom Bacillati; phylum Actinomycetota; class Actinomycetes; order Kitasatosporales; family Streptomycetaceae; genus Streptomyces; species Streptomyces flavalbus. The sequence continues at coordinate 6,208,801 of NZ_JBHTEB010000001.1, read as the reverse complement.
CTCCTCGCGGACGTGCAGCCGCGCCTCGGAGCCGCGCAGATGACGCATCAGGTCGACGATGCGGTACAGCTCGTCGGCCTCGAAGGCGAGGATCCACTCGTAGTCGCCGAGGGAGAACGAGGCGACCGTGTTGGCGCGCACGTCGGGGTAGCCGCGGGCCATCTTGCCGTGGTCGGCGAGCATCCGGCGGCGGTCCTCCTCCGGCAGCAGGTACCAGTCGTAGGAGCGCACGAAGGGGTACACGCTGACGTAGTCGCGCGGGGTCTCGTCGGCGAGGAACGCCGGGATGTGCGCGCGGTTGAACTCGGCGGGCCGGTGCAGCGCCATGTTCGACCAGACGGGCTCCAGCGCGCGGCCCAGCCTCGTGCGGCGGAAGAGGTTGTACGCCTCCTGGAGCTGGTCGGCGGTCTCGGCGTGCCACCAGATCATCAGGTCGGCGTCGGCGCGCAGCCCGGAGACGTCGTAGGTGCCGCGGACGGTGACGTCCTTGGCGGCGAGCTGGTCGAACAGCTCCTGGACCTCGTCGGCGTAGCCCGCGCGGTCCTCGGGGAGGACCTCCTTCAGCCTGAAGACGGACCACAGGGTGTAGCGGATGACCTCGTTGAGGTCCTTGGCCAGCTTGCCCTTGTTGGGGATGCGGCCGGTGGCGGGGGTGGGGGCTTCGTCGCTCATGCTTCCTATTCTCCTGTTCCGCCCTGGGCGCGGGGCACCGGGTGGGCGGTGACTTCCTCCACACCGCGCGGGTCGCCGAGGGCCCGGTCGACGGCGGTGCGGGCGCCCGCGACGCAGGCGGGGATGCCGACGCCGTCGTAGGCGGCGCCGCAGACGGCGAGCCCGGGGAGCTTGCCGAGGTGTTCGCGGACGCGGGCCACGCGCGCGTGGTGGCCGACGACGTACTGCGGCAGGCCGTCGTCCCAGCGGGTGACGCGGGTGGCGACGGGGGCGGCGTCCAGGCCGGTCGCCGCGCGCAGGTCGGCGCGGGAGACGGCGACCAGGTCGGCGTCGTCGCGCGTGAGGATCTCCGTCTCGCCGTACCGCCCGAGGGAGGTGCGCAGGACGACGACGTCGGGGTCGTCGTCGGCGATCCAGCCCCACTTGCGGGAGGCGAAGGTGGACGCCTTGATGGTGTGTCCGTCCACCGGCGGGACGAGGAAGCCGCTGCCCTCGGGGAGGCGCTCGGCGTCGGCGCGCCGGTAGGCGAGGGTGACCAGCGCCATCGACGCGTACTCCACGGCGGCCAGTTCGGCCGCGGCGGCGGGGGCCTCGGCGCGCAGCAGGTCGGCGGCGGCGCGGGCGGGGGCGGCGACGACCACGGCGTCGGCGCGCAGCACGCGCTCCCCGGCGGTGACCCGCCAGCCGCCGTCGGCGTCCCGGCGCAGCCCGGTCACCGGGGTGCCGGTGAGGACCTCGCCGCCGCGCGCGCGGACGGACTCCGCGACCGCCAGCGGCAGGCTGCCGACGCCGCCCTCGATGCCCATGAACACCGGGCCGGTCTGTGGGGCGGCGGTGGCGGTGGCGGCCTTGGCCTGGAGGGCGCGGACGGCCTCGGTGAGCGAGGCGTGGGCGCGGGCGGCCTCGAAGAGCTGGGGGACGGACGCGCGCATCGAGATGCGGTACGCGTCGCCCGCGTAGACGCCGCCGAGCAGGGGTTCCACCAGCCGGTCGACGACCTCGCGGCCGAGCCGGGCCGCCACGTACTCCCCCACCGCGACGTCGTCGCCGACCTCGGTGCGGGGCAGGTCGGCGTCGCGCTCGATGCGGGCGAGGCCCTCGTCGGACAGCACGCCGCTCAGCGCGGCGGCGGTGCCGGGGACGCCCATGACGTGGCCCTTGGGCATGGGGCGCAGGGCGCCGCGGGTCCAGATCGCGGCGGTGGTGGTGGCGGGCGCCTGGAGGCGGTCGGCGAGCCCGGTCTCGCGCGCGAGGGCGACGGCCTCGGGGCGGCGGGCCAGCATCGACTCGGCGCCGAGGTCCACGCGGACGCCCGCGATCTCGCCGGGCAGCAGCTTGCCGCCGACCCGGCCGGACGCCTCCAGGACGGTGACGCGCGCGCCGTGGCCGAGGGCCTGGTGGGCGGCGGCCAGTCCGGCGATCCCGGCTCCGATGACGACGACGTGTGTGCTGTCCGTTGCTCCTGCGCCCATGGCTCCGCTTCTTGCTGCGCTCATGGGTCCACCCTCTCAGACACCACTGACACTCCGACCAGGGCCATGTGGCCCCACCGCGCGTCCGCCAGGGCCATGTGGCCCCGCCGAGTCCCGACCGTGACCGCATCGGGACCGGATCAGTCCAACGTCCCGGACCGCCCCCACGTCGAAGGAGCGTCAGTTCCACGAACCCGGGGGTGGACCCTTATGCGCACACCAGTCACCGCACGGCGGCGTTCCGTGCGGGCCCTGGCCGCGATCCTGCTGGCCTCGGCGCTCGCGCTCGCCGGATGCACCGGCTCCGACGACAGCGCGGGCGCCGACTCAGCCGCCGACCTTCAGGCGGACTCCAAGGCGGGCGGTGAGGAGGGCGCCGCCGGGCGCGCCAGCGGGGGCGACCAGGCGGCGAAGTCCACGCCGACCAAGCTCACGCCCAGCCACGTCATCCGCACCGCGTCCCTGACCGTGCGCGTGAAGGACGTACCGAAGGCCCTCGACGGGGCCCGCGCCGCCGCCGAGGGCGCGGGCGGCTTCGTCGGCAGCGAGACCACCACCCGCGACGAGCACGGCGGCGAGCACACGCGCGTGGTGCTGCGGGTGCCCAGTGACGCCTACGAGGACGTCCTGACCGATCTGGAGGGCGCGGGCAAGCTCCTGGAGCGTACGGCGAAGGCGCAGGACGTCACCGACCAGGTGGTGGACGTCGAGAGCCGGATCAAGACGCAGCGGGCCAGCGTCGCCCGCATCCGGGAGCTGATGGACCAGGCGACCAAGCTGAGCGACGTCGTCACCCTGGAGGGTGAACTGAGCACCCGCCAGGCCGACCTGGAGTCCCTGCTCGCCCAGCAGGCCGCCCTGAAGGACCGCACGAGCCTGGCCACCATCACCCTCACCCTGTCCCAGAACCCGGTGAGGGAGCGGGCCGCGGACGACGACGACCCCACGTTCGTGGACGCCGTCGGGGGCGGCTGGGACGCGTTCGTGACGATGCTGCGCTGGCTCGCGGTCGCGGTCGGCGCGGTGCTGCCGTTCGTCGCGGCGCTGGCGCTGCTGGTGCTGCTGTGGCTGCGGGTGGTGCGGGCCCGGCTGTCGCGCCGCCCGGCCCCCGCACCGGCGACGACCGCGCTGGGCCCGCTGCCGCAGGCCCGCCCCGCGCCGCGCCCCGAGCAGGGCGAGGGTGAGGGTGAGGGTGAGGGCGGGCGGGACTGAAGTACGCGCTGCCCGTAGCGTGTTCGTATGGACGACACCACTCCCGGGAGCCACAGCAGCCGTCTGGTCGTGATCGGCGGTGACGCCGCGGGCATGTCCGCGGCGTCCCAGGCCCGCCGTCTGAAGGGCCCCGGGGAACTGGAGATCGTCGCGTTCGAGCGCGGCCACTACGCCTCCTACTCGGCGTGCGGCATCCCGTACTGGGTGGGCGGCGAGGTCACCGGTCCCGAGGAGCTGATCGCCCGTACGCCCGAGGAGCACCGGGCCCGCGGCATCGACCTGCGGATGCGCACCGAGGTCACGGAGATCGACGTGGCCGGGCAGCGGGTACGCGCGCGTGACGTCGAGTCCGGGGCGGAGTCCTGGACGCCGTACGACCACCTGGTCATCGCCACCGGCGCCCGGCCGATCCGCCCGGACATGCCCGGCGCGGACGCCTCCGGGGTGCACGGGGTGCAGACCCTCGACGACGGGCGGGCGCTGCTGGACACCCTCGCACGCGCGCGTGGGCGTCGCGCGGTCGTCGTCGGCGCCGGGTACATCGGCGTGGAGATGGCCGAGGCGCTCATCAACCGCGGGTATGAGGTGACGGTCGTCAACCGCGGCCGGGAGCCGATGTCCACGCTCGACCCCGACATGGGCCGTCTGGTGCACCGGGCCATGGAGGGCCTCGGCATCCGCATGGTCAACGACACCGAGGTCACCGAAGTGCGCACCGACGCCGAGGGGCACGTCCGCGCGGTGGTCACCCCGGACGCCGAGTACCCGGCGGACGTGGTCGTCCTGGGCATCGGCGTCCGCCCGGAGACCTCCCTCGCCCGGGCGGCCGGGCTGCCGCTCGGCGAGCACGGCGGGCTGCTCACCGACCGGGCGATGCGGGTGCGCGGGCACGAGAACGTCTGGGCGGGCGGCGACTGCGTCGAGGTGCTCGACCTGGTCTCCGGCCGCGAGCGGTACATCGCCCTGGGCACCCACGCCAACAAGCACGGCCAGGTCATCGGCACCAACGTCGGCGGCGACTACGCCACCTTCCCCGGCGTGGTCGGCACCGCCGTCAGCAAGGTCTGCGACCTGGAGATCGCCCGCACCGGCCTGCGCGAGAAGGACGCCCACCGCGCGGGGCTGCGGTTCGTCACCGCCACCATCGAGTCCACCAGCCGCGCGGGCTACTACCCCGACGCCTCCCCCATGACGGTGAAGATGCTCGCGGAACGCCGCACCGGCCGCCTCCTCGGCGTCCAGATCGTCGGCCGCGAGGGCGCGGGCAAACGCGTCGACATCGCCGCGGTCGCCCTCACGGCCGGTATGACGGTGGACCAGATGACCGCCCTTGACCTGGGCTACGCCCCACCGTTCTCCCCGGTCTGGGACCCGGTCCTGGTAGCGGCCCGCAAGGCGGCGAAGGCGGTACGGGACTCCTGAGCGCGCCCGAGGCGTGCCGTTACGCCGATCCGCTGAGCCTCGGCAGGGACGCCACCGACCCGCTCCCCGGCGCCGCCGACGGCTGCTCACCCGCCCCCACCCCCGGCCGGGCGTGCGCGGCCGACGCGCGGGCGGACCGCAGCCGGTGGCTCACCGCCTCGTCCAGCGTCACCGGCCGCTGCATCTGCGCGGCGAGCCGTCCGGCCTCCTGGCCGAGGCGGGCCACGTCCTCCCAGGGCAGCCGTACCACGAGGGCCAGTTCGGCCTCACCGTCGGGCAGGGCCTGCATCGGGGGAACCACTCGGTCGCTCATCGCCTGTGTCCTCACGTCGTCGGTCGACAAGACCTACGGGAGGACATACGGGCGCACGGACGGCGGCGTTCACCGATTCGCGGGGCGCATCGCGGGCACTACTCCTGTGTGGTCATCCCCGTCCATGACGTGAACCCCGTGCGCCGCACCCCCTGGGTGACGTACGCGCTGATCGGCGGCTGCGTCTTCGTGTTCCTGTTCATGCCGGGCCTGTCCGGCTCCGTGGCGGGCGACAGCAGCCTGGCGCAGTTCTGCCACCTCCAGGCGTTCCTGGACCAGTACGCGGTGGTCCCGCGGGAGCTGATACACCACCAGTTCCCCCGGCTGGTGCCGACGGGCGAGGTGGCCGTGGGCCCGCAGGGCACGGGCTGTCTGCTCGGCCCGGCCGACTACGACAAGTCGCCCGAACTGAGCGTGCTCACCGCGATGTTCCTGCACGGGAGCTGGCTGCACCTGCTGGGCAACATGCTCTTCCTGCTGATCTTCGGCAACAACGTCGAGGACCGCATGGGCCATGTGCCCTTCGCGCTGTTCTACGGCGTCTGCGGCTACGCGGCGACCTACGGCTTCGCCCTGTTCAACGACGGCTCCGCCGACCCGCTGATCGGCGCCTCCGGGGCGATCGCCGGGGTGCTTGGCGCCTACCTGGTGCTGTACCCGAGGGCGAGGGTGTGGGTGCTGGTGCCGTTCCTGGTGTTCCTGCCGCTGCGGCTGCCCGCCTGGCTGGTGCTGGGATTCTGGTTCGTGCTCCAGGCGCTGTACTCCTCCGGGGAGGGCGTCTCCGAGGCGGGCACGGTGGCGTACGCGGCGCACATCGTCGGCTTCCTCGCGGGGATGCTCATCGCCTGGCCGCTGCGGCGCGGCACGCCACCGCCGCCGGAACCACGCGGCCTGCTGTTCGGCAGGCACGCCCGGCCCCGGCACACCTGGTGAGCGTCAGCGCGCCGTCCGCGTGTGGACGTACTCCACGAGCCGGGTGAGCGCGTCCGGTTCGGTGGTCGGCAGGACGCCGTGGCCGAGGTTGAAGACATGGCCCGCCAGGCCCGCCGCCGCGTCCAGCACCTCCTGGGTCTTGGCCTCGACGGCCTCCCGCGGGGCGAACAGGACGGCCGGGTCCAGGTTGCCCTGGAGCGCCTTGCCGGGGCCGACGCGGCGGGCGGCCTCGTCCAGCGGGACCCGCCAGTCGACGCCGACGACGTCCGCGCCCGCCTCGCCGAGCAGGCCGAGCAGCTCACCGGTGCCGACGCCGAAGTGGATGCGCGGGACGCCGTACTCCGCGACCGCCTCGAACACCTTGCTGGAGGCGGGCAGGATCGAGCGGCGGTAGTCGGCGGGGGCGAGCGCGCCGACCCAGGAGTCGAAGAGCTGGACGGCGCTGGCGCCCGCCTCGATCTGCACCTTCAGGAAGGCGGAGGTGATGTCGGCGAGGCGGTCGAGCAGGTCGGCCCACAGCTCCGGGTCGCCGTACATGAGCGCCTTGGTGTGCTCGTGGTTGCGGGACGGGCCGCCCTCCACGAGGTAGCTGGCGAGGGTGAACGGGGCGCCCGCGAAGCCGATGAGCGGGGTCTCGCCCAGCTCGGCCGTGAGCAGGCCGATCGCCTCGGTGACGTAGGAGACGTCCTCGGGGGTCAGGTCGCGCAACTGGGCGAGGTCGGCGCGGGTGCGGATGGGGCGCTCGACGACGGGGCCGACGCCGGGCTTGATGTCGAGGTCGACGCCGATGGCCTTGAGCGGGACGACGATGTCGCTGAAGTAGATCGCCGCGTCCACGCCGTGCCTGCGCACCGGCTGGAGGGTGATCTCGGTGACCAGCTCGGGCCTCATGCAGGACTCCAGCATGGGGATGCCCTCGCGGACCTTGCGGTACTCCGGCAGGGAACGCCCGGCCTGCCGCATGAACCACACCGGGGTGTGCGGCACGGGCTCGCGCCTGCACGCCCTCAGGAAGGCGGAGTCGTACGTGGCGGTCGGCTGCTTGCCCGTCGGGCTTCCCTTGGCACTCACGGGAAGAAGTCTCGCACGGCGCCGGGGCGCGTGTGGCGCGGGTCCGGGCGGGGTGTCCTCCCTGCGCTCGGGCCGCGTTCCGCTTAATCTTCCCCGCATGGCTGCGGCTCAGGGACGACTGTCGGACGGCGCTGGCGGAATGGGCGAATCCAGGGGGCATGACAAGGAGAACGAGGCCAACGAGGCCAACGACGGCACCGCGGGCGAGGCGGTCCCGGCGGCCTTCGCCGCCGCCGTCGACGCGCTGCGGTCGGCGCGGCTGCGGCCCCAGGTGGAGGTGGAGCCGACCCGGGCGCCGCGGCGGCTCGCGCCGTTCGCCTACGCGCTGGAGGCCACGGTCGTCGACGGCGAGCAGGACCTCGCCGACGGGCGTCTGGTGCTGCTGCACGACCCGGCCGGGCACGACGCCTGGCGGGGCGCGTTCCGGCTGGTGACGCTGGTGCGGGCGGAGCTGGAGCCGGAGATGGCCGCGGACCCGCTGCTGCCCGAGGTGTGCTGGTCGTGGCTGACCGGGGCGCTCCAGGCACGCGGGCTGACGTGCGGCGAGCCGAGCGGCACCGTCACGCGCGCGAGTTCGCACTACTTCGGCGGGCTGTCCGCGCGCCCGGCCGCCTCGCAGATCGAGATCCGGGCGTCCTGGACGCCGCGGGAGGGTCTGGGCGGGGTGCCGGACACGGCGGCGCACCTGGCGTCCTGGTGCGATCTGCTGGCCCAGGTCGCGGGGCTGCCCCCGGCCGGGCCGGGGGACGCGTCGGTGGTGACGTTGCCGCAGCGCCGCGGGCCGCAGTCACACTGAGTCCCGTCGGTCACGCCGGGCCTCGTTCCGGTCGGCACACTTTGTCGACACGACCACTTTTTGACACGTATCGACACACACGCGAGCGTGAACGATCCGACTTGGTCTTCGGATGATCGATCGCATGTCCGAATTGCACGGATTGTTACTCACCAGATCGTGATCATTTCCTAAAGGCGGACGCCTTGGGTGCCGAAGACGACTGTGACCTTGAAAGCCCGTCCCCGCACTTCCCGCACTCCAGGAGGCCTGGTGTCCGTTCTTCTCGAGCAGCCCGCAAGCCTGGTCGCCTACCGTCCGAACAAGCCGACCGCCATGGTGGTCGTCGCCGATCCGCGTGTCCGCTCCACCGTCACCCGCCACCTGTGGGCGCTCGGCGTTCGCGATGTCATCGAGGCCTCGTCCATCGCCGAGGCCCGCCCCCGCGTCGGCAACCCCCGCGACATCTGCGTCGCCGACGTCCACCTGCCGGACGGCTCCGGCCTCACCCTGCTCTCCGAGACCCGCGCCGCGGGCTGGCCCAATGGCCTCGCCCTGTCGGCCGCCGACGACATCGGCGCCGTGCGCAACGCGCTCGCGGGCGGCGTGAAGGGCTACGTCGTCACCGGCACCCGCACCAACATCGGCCTCCCCACCCGTCCGGGCGCCGCCCCGATCGGTGCCGCCGCCGCCCGGCTGCACCGCCGCCCCCCGGGCGCCCCGAGCCACCCCGGCGGCTACCGCGAGCTGTCCGGGCGCGAGGTGGAGGTGCTGCGGCTGGTGGCCGAGGGCCAGTCCAACAAGGCCATCGGCGTCTCGATGGGCCTGTCCGCCCTGACCGTCAAGAGCCACCTCGCCCGCATCGCCCGCAAGCTCGGCACCGGCGACCGCGCCGGAATGGTGGCGGTCGCCCTGCGCACCGGCATCATCCACTGACCCCACCCACCGCTCACCGCGCCCGCCGACGGGCCTGGACCGTCGACGGGCGCACCCGTGTCCGCGCCCGCCCTGGCCATGGACCTGTTCCAGCCACCTCCCCGCCGGACGACGCCGGACCGGCCGCGCCCGCCCCGCCCCGACCAGCCCCGCGACCGCGGGCCACCGGTTTGCGGAGAGCAACGGGACGCCCCGGCCCCGTGACCGCCGCCGCCCCCACCGGGCCGATCATGGATTCCGGCAGCGTTTCGGCAGGTCAGCCACCCAATGGCCGGAACGCGCAGGTCAGCGGGTCGAACATCCGGATACCCTTGACAGGTGACCGACGCCCAAGAGACCGCAGCAGACACTTCACTGCGAACCACCGGGGGCGCCCCTCCGGACGACGCCGGATCTGCGGAGACCAAGGCGCCGATCCCGCTGCTGGAACCACGGGAGGGCATTCCGCCGGTGGTCGCGGACGAAGCGGCCCTCGCGGAGGTCGTCGCCGCCTTCGCCGCCGGTTCCGGCCCCGTCGCCGTCGACGCCGAGCGCGCCTCCGGCTACCGCTACGGCCAGCGCGCCTACCTGGTGCAGCTCCGCCGGGAGGGCGCGGGGACCGCGCTCATCGACCCCGTGGCCTGTCCCGACCTGTCGGGCCTCGGCGAGGCGCTCGCCGGTGCCGAGTGGGTGCTGCACGCCGCCACCCAGGACCTGCCGTGCCTGCGGGAGATAGGCATGGTCCCCAGCGAGCTGTTCGACACCGAGCTGGCCGGGCGGCTCGCCGGGTTCCCGCGGGTCGGGCTCGGCGCGATGGTCGAGGGCGTCCTGGGCTTCGTCCTGGAGAAGGGGCACTCCGCCGTCGACTGGTCCACCCGGCCGCTGCCCGAGCCCTGGCTGCGCTACGCCGCCCTCGACGTGGAACTCCTCGTCGACCTGCGGGACGCGCTGGAGAAGGAGCTGGAGAGGCAGGGCAAGCTGGAGTGGGCCCGGCAGGAGTTCGACGCGATCGCCTCGGCGCCGCCGCCGGAGCCCCGCAAGGACCCCTGGCGGCGCACCTCCGGGATGCACAAGGTGCGGCGGCGCCGCCAGCTCGCCGTGGTGCGCGAGCTGTGGCAGACCCGGGACCGGATCGCGCAGCGCCGGGACATCTCCCCCGGCAAGGTGCTCTCCGACGCGGCCATCGTGGAGGCCGCGCTCGCGCTGCCGACCAACGCGCAGGCGCTCGGCGCGCTGAACGGTTTCGGCCCGCGCACCGGCCGCCGCCAGCTCGAACAGTGGCAGGCCGCGGTGGACCGCGCCAAGGCCCTGCCCGAGGCACAGCTCCCGCAGCCCGGCCAGCCGGTGCAGGGGCCCCCGCCGCCGCGCGCCTGGGCCGACAAGGACCCGGCCGCCGCCGCCCGGCTCTCCGCGGCCCGCGCCGGGGTCTCCGCGCTCGCCGAACGCCTCAACATGCCCCAGGAGAACCTGATCACCCCGGACACCGTCCGCCGGGTCTGCTGGGAGCCCCCGGCCGACACCACGCCCGAGTCGGTCGCCACCGTCCTCACCGGCTACGGGGCCCGGCCCTGGCAGGTGGAGCTGGTGACACCGGTCCTGGCGAAGGCGCTGGCCGCGCAGGCCGGTTGAGGAGCGCCGTCACCGCGTCGCCCCCCGGGTGAACCCGTTGTAGATGAACCGCTGGAGGAACAGGAAGACGATCAGCGTCGGGAGGATCACCAGGACCGTCCCCGCCGAGATCGTCTCCCAGTGGGCGCCGAAGGGTCCCTTGAAGCGGAACAGGGACGTCGAGATCACGCCCAGGTCCTCGGAGGGCATGTAGAGGAACGGGAGGTAGAAGTCGTTGTAGGTGGTGATGCCCTTGACGATCACCACCGTAGCGATCGCCGGTTTCAACAGCGGGAAGATGATCTTCCAGTAGATGGTGAAGGCGTTGGCGCCGTCCAGCCGGGCCGCCTCGTCCAGGGAGACCGGGATGGACCGGACGAACTGCAGGAAGATGTAGACCGAGACGATGTCCGTGCCCATGTAGAGGACGATCGGCGCCCAGAGGCTGTCGAACATGCCGAGGCTGTTGACGATCTGGAAGGTGGCCACCTGCGTGGTGACACCGGGAACCAGGGCCGCGACCAGGAAGAGCGCGACCACCAGCTTCCGGAAGCGGAAGGTGAACCGGTCGATCGCGTACGCCGTCATCGAGCCGATGAGGACCGTGCCGCCGATGGCGACGGCCAGGATGACGGCGGTGTTGGCGAACGCCCGCAGCATCTCGCCGTCCTGGAAGGCGGTGACGTAGTTGGCGAAGTTGAGCGGGTCGTCGGGGAGCGCGAGCGCGCCGCTGCCGTCCGCCATCTCCCGCTCCGACTTGAGGGAGGTGAGGAGGACGGCGGTCAGCGGAAGCAGTACGACCACCGTCGCGCCGATCAGGGACAGGTACACCAGGGTGCGGGCCACCGCGCGGCGCGTCATGTGAGGTCCACCTTGTCGTCGGGGACGAGGCGCCGCTGCACCCAGGTCACCGCGAGCACGATGAGCAGCAGCACCACCGCCGCCGCGGAGGCGAGCCCCGTCTTGTTGAACTGGAAGGCCAGCTTCACGGTCTGGATCACGAAGGTCTCGGTGCCGGTCGCCCCGCCGGTCATGATGTACGGGATCTCGAAGACGGCCAGCGAGCCGGAGACGGAGAGGATCACCGTCAGCGACAGCACCGGCCTGATGCCCGGCGCGATGATGTACCGGAACTGGTGCCAGCGGCTGGCCCCGTCCAGCTCGGCCGCCTCGTACAGCTCCCCCGGGATGGACTGGATCGCGCCGAGGAAGAGCACGAAGTTCAGGCCCAGGTAGCGCCAGACGGAGACGGCGGCCAGCGAGGTGTTCGCCGACTCCGGGGTGCCGAGCCAGGCGCGGTCGCTCTCCACGCCGAGCAGGCCGAGCACGGAGTCGAGGGTGCCGCCGTCCTGGAAGAAGTAGAGGAAGACGAAGCCGATCGCGACGCCGTTGATCAGGTACGGGAAGAACAGCACGCCCTTGAAGAAGTTCCGGAAGCGGACGTTGAAGCTGAGGACCGTGGCGAAGTACAGCGCGGCGACGATCTGCACGACGGAGGCGGCCAGGTAGTAGCCGCTGACCCAGAAGACCTCGAACAGGTCGGGGCGGGTGAGGAGTTCGGTGTAGTTCTCGGTGCCCGTGTAGTGCAGTTCGGGGCTGAGGCCGTCCCAGTCGGTGAAGCTGTACGCCACCATGTTGGCGATCGGCGCGTAGGTGAAGACGGTCAGCAGGGTGAGCGGGGCCAGCAGGAACAGCCAGGGGGTGATCCCGCGCCACAGCCGCGCCGGGCGCGGGGCCGGGGCGGGCGCGGGGACGGCCGGTGGAGCCGCCCCCGCGCTGGTGCCGACGGCCGCCTTGTGGGTCGTCTCCGCCATCAGGACCCCAGGGACGCTTGGGTGTCGGTCCACCGCTTGCTGAGGTCGGCGAGGAAGTCGTCCAGGCTGCCCTTGGTGGCGCCGCGGGCGAGGTCGACGAGGTCCTGGCGGTAGTCGGGCTTGTTGATGCCGACCTCCGACTGGTTGTCGATGGACTTCACCTGGGCGCCTTTGGTGTCGTCGAGGTCGAGCAGCTTGACGCCCGCCTCCTCGAACGGCTTGAGCACGTCGGGCAGCGGGGCGTCCTTGCGCGGGTCCAGCGCCAGGTTGTCGGCGGCGTAGCCGGACTCGTCGGTGAACCAGTCGATCCAGGCGCGGGCGGCGGCCTTGTGGTCGGAGTGGATGTTGACGGCCTGGTTGTAGTCGGGGAGCGTCACCGCGCAGAACGCGCCGTCCCGCTGGACGGGAAGGGCATGAAGCCGATGTCGTCGGGGTCGGCGCCCGCCTGCTCGGCCGCGCCCCGCATCTGGATGACCGCCCAGGAGCCGAGCCACATGGTGGCGATCTCACCCTTGGCGATCCGGGGCTTGGACGCCTCCCAGTTGGTGGTCGTCGGGTCCTTCTCGGTCAGCCCCTCGCGCACGATGTCGTACAGCAGGGTGTCGGCGGTGCGCAGGTCGGAGCCCTCGGCCCACGGGTCGCCCTCGGCGAGCCGGGTGGTGGCCTGGTCGTCGCAGCTCACCGAGCCGTTGACCTGGGTCCACTGGCTGAGCGGCCACATGTCCTTGAAGTTGGTGTAGTACGGGATGGCGTCGGTCCTGGACCGGATCGCCTTGAGGTCGTCGAGGAACTCGGCCGGTGTGGTGGGCCAGTCGGTGATCCCGGCCTCGCTCCACACCCGCTTGTTGTAGATGAACCCCGGGACCGCGCCCAGCGGGCTCTGCCCGTACACCTTGCCGTCGACGGTGGTGTAGTCGGTGAAGCGGTACTTCGCGCCACGCTCCTCGGCGGTGCCGAGGGAGGCGAAGAACCTCGGGTAGTCCTTCTTCTCGACCACTCCGGGGATCATGAGGACGTCGCCGTAGTTCTCCGTGTTCATACGGATCTTGACCTCGCCCTCGTAGTCGGTGATGCCGTCGAACTTCACCTTCACCTTGGGATAGGTCCTGTTGAACGCGGCGGCGTACTTCTCCATCGTCCCGTCCTGCACCAGGTCGGTGCGGTGGGTGAGGACCGTGATGGTGCCGCTGACCTGCTGCGGGTCGTCGGGCGCGTCGGCGTCGGCGCCGCCGGAGTCGCCCGCTGTACCGGTACAGGCGGCGAGCAGCAGCGCGGCGGTGGTGGCGGTCACGGCCAGGAATGTGCGGCGGTTCATGTGCGTCAGCTCCGTTCGTGGGACGGACGAGCACGTGCGAGTTGGCTGGTTCGGCACTCTGACAGCCGGGACTGAACCGGTAAAGTCCCTATTCCGCCAAGGTTGCGGAAAAGTATCGAGGTCGATTGAGGTCGTGGACTAGACCGGTTAAGGAGTGTGCATGTTCCAGGCCACACCGCTCACCGACGGATGGGTCCTGCGGCACCCCGACGACGCGGGGGCCGTGCTCCCGGCGACGGTGCCGGGCTGTGTGCACACCGACCTGCTGGCGGCGGGGCTGATCCCGGACCCGTTCCTCGGCGCGAACGAGACCGAGGTGGCGTGGGTGGGGCGCCGGGAGTGGACGTACGAGCGGCGGCTGCGGGCCGGGGCCGGGCACGAGCAGACCGACCTCGTCTTCGACGGCCTCGACACCGCCGCCGAGATCCTGCTCGACGGGCGGGTCCTCGGCCGGGTACGGAACATGCACCGCTCGTACCGCTTCGACGTGACCGGCCTGGAGGGGCTGCTGACCGTCCGGTTCGCCTCCGCGTACGCCGAGGCGGAGGCGGTACGCGGACGGCTGGGCGAGCGCCCCGGCGCGTACCCGGAGCCGTACCAGTACCTCCGCAAGATGGCCTGCTCCTTCGGCTGGGACTGGGGCCCGACCCTGGTGACCGCCGGGATCTGGCGGCCGGTGCGCCTGGAGCAGTGGTCCACCGCCCGCATCGCCCGCGTACGCCCGCTGGTGACCGTCGAGGACGGCACCGGGCGCGTGGAACTCGTCGTGGACGTGGAGCGCAGCCGGGTGGAGGCCGGGCTGACGCTGGAGGCCCGGATCGGTGACGTCCGCGCGCGTGGCCGCGTCGACGGCACCCGGGGCACCGTACGCCTCGACGTGCCAGACGCCGAGCTGTGGTGGCCGCGCGGCTACGGCGAACAGCCGCTGTACGAGGTCGAGTTGACGCTGCTGCACGGCACCGACCCGCTCGATGACTGGCGGCGGCGGGTCGGGTTCCGCAGCGTGGAGCTGGACACCTCCGCCGACGCGCACGGCACCGGGTTCACGCTGGTCGTCAACGGGGAGCGGCTGTTCGCGCGCGGCGTGAACTGGATCCCGGACGACGTGTTCCCGTCCCGGATCACCGCCGAGCGCTACCGGCGGCGGCTGCGGCAGGCGGCCGACGCGGGCGTGGACCTGGTCCGCGTCTGGGGCGGCGGGATCTACGAGAGCGAGGACTTCTACACCGCCTGCGACGAACTGGGCCTGCTGGTCTGGCAGGACTTCCCGTTCGCCTGCGCCGCCTACCCCGAGGAGCAGCCGCTGCGCGGCGAGGTGGAGGCCGAGGCGCGGGAGAACGTCGTACGGCTGATGCCGCACCCGTCGCTGGTGCTGTGGAACGGCAACAACGAGAACCTGTGGGGGTTCCGGGACTGGGAGTGGGAGGGGAAGCTGGCCGGGGACTCCTGGGGCGAGGGGTACTACCTGGGGCTGCTGCCGCGCGTGGTGGCCGAACTCGACCCGACCCGGCCGTACACGGCGGGCAGCCCCTGGTCGGGGTCCTGGCGGCACCACCCGAACGACCCGGCGCACGGCACGCACCACTCCTGGGAGGTGTGGAACCGCGCCGACTACGCCGACTACCGGCGCGACGTGCCGCGCTTCGTGGCCGAGTTCGGCTGGCAGGCGCCGCCCGCGTACGTCACCCTGCGGCGGGCGCTGCCGGGCGAGGCGCTGGCGCCGGACTCCCCGGGGATGCTGCACCACCAGAAGGCCGACGACGGCAACGGCAAGCTGCGCCGGGGCCTGGAGCGGCATTTCGCCTTCCCGGAAGGGGACTTCGACCGCTGGCACTACCTCACCCAGGTCAACCAGGCGCGCGCCGTCGCCGCCGGGATCGAGCACTGGCGGTCGCACTGGCCGGTCTGCGCGGGGACGGTCGTCTGGCAGCTCAACGACTGCTGGCCGGTGACCTCGTGGGCCGCCGTCGACGGCGACGGACGGGAGAAGCCGCTCTACCACGAGCTGCGACGGCTGTACGCGGACCGGCTGCTGACGCTGCGGGCGGCGCCGGGCGGCGGGCTGACGCTGGTCGCCGTCAACCAGGCGGCGGACGGGTGGGACGGGGAGGTGGTGCTGCGCCGGATGTCCGTGGACGGCGCGGTACTGGGCTCCGTACGCGCCGCGTTCACGGCCGGGCGGCGGGCGGTGGCCGAGGTGCCGGTGCCGGTGGAGCTGGTGCCGGACGGGGCCAAGGAGTTCCTGGTCGCGGACGCCGACGGGCTGCGCGCCCTGCGCTTCCCGGCGCCGGACCGGGAGATCCCGTACCCCCGGCCGGAGTTCGAGGTGGCGCTGGCGCCGGGCGGGGTCACCGTGCGGGCCCGTACCCTCGTACGGGACCTGCTGCTCCAGGCGGACCGGCTGGCGCCGGGGGCGCGGGCCGACCGGGGGCTGGTGACGCTGCTTCCGGGGGAAGAGGTGACCATCGGGGTCTCCGGCTGGGAGACTCCGGACGCGGCCACCGCCCGGTCCGCCCTGTACTGCGTGGAGCCCACTCGATGACATCGACGCCGTCCGCCCGCGTCACCATCAAGGACGTCGCCGCGCGCGCCGGGGTGTCCAAGGGTGCCGTGTCGCTCGCCTTCAACCACAAGCCGGGGCTGTCGGAGGCGACCCGGGACCGGATCTTCCGGGCCGCGCGGGAGCTGGGCTGGGCGCCCAACCTGACCGCGCGGTCGCTGGCCGGGTCGCGGGTGGACGTGGTGGGGCTCGCGGTGTGCCGTCCGGCGCGGCTGCTGGGCCTGGAGCCCTTCTACATGGAGTTCGTGTCGGGCGTGGAGAGCGTCCTGACCGAGCACTCCTGCTCCCTCCTCCTGCGTCTGGTCAAGAGCGTGGAGGAGGAGGCCGGGCTGCTGGACTCCTGGTGGCAGGCGCGGCAGATCGGCGGTTCGATCCTGGTGGACTTCCGCGCGGACGACCCCCGGGTGGCGGTCGCCGAACGGCTCGGGCTGCCGGTGGTGGCGGTCGGGCACCCGTCCCTCACCGGCGGTCTGACGTCGGTGTGGACGGACGACGCCACCGCCGTCACCGAGGCGGTGCGCTACCTCGCGGCGCTCGGGCACCGCCGGATCGCCCGCGTCGGCGGCGCGGCGGCCCTCGGCCACACCGCGATCCGCACCGCCGCCTTCGAGGAGGCGGCCCGCGAGCTGGGGCTGGCCGGGGCCGCGCAGCTCGCCACCGACTTCTCCGGCGCCGAGGGCGCGCGGGCGACGCGCTCCCTGCTGGCGGCGGCCCCGCAGGACCGCCCCACGGCCGTCGTCTACGACAACGACATCATGGCGGTCGCCGGTCTCTCGGTCGCCGCGGAGATGGGCCTGCGGGTCCCGGCCGACGTCTCCCTGCTGGCCTGGGACGACTCCCAGCTCTGCCGCCTCACCCACCCGACCCTCTCCGCGATGAGCCACGACGTCCACGGCTTCGGGGCGGAGGTGGCCCGCACGCTGTTCGGCGTGCTCACGGGCGAGGGGCCGGGCTCGCATCCGGTCCCGACGCCGGTCCTGACGCCCCGGGGGTCGACGGCTCCGCCGGAAGTGTGACCTTCGCCGCTAAGGGCGGGGGGACTGGGCAGCTACATTACCCACAAGTAGCATGGGCCTGAGCGCGCGCTCAGCGCATCGCAGCAGTGCCGTCCCGCATCCTGGAGGAGAGCCATCGTGCCTCGTACCGTCAGGGACGTCGTCTTCGTCGACGGCGTCCGCACCCCGTTCGGCAAGGCGGGCCCGAAGGGCATCTACCACGAGACCCGCGCCGACGACCTGGTCGTGAAGGCGATCCGGGAGCTGCTGCGCCGCAACCCCGGTCTCGACCCCAAGAAGATCGACGAGGTCGCCATCGCCGCGACCACCCAGATCGGTGACCAGGGCCTCACCATCGGCCGCACCGCGGGCATCCTCGCCGGGCTGCCGCAGTCCGTCCCCGGCTACTCCATCGACCGGATGTGCGCGGGCGCCCTGACGGCCGTCACGACCACCGCCGGTTCCATCGCCTTCGGCGCCTACGACGCCGTCATCGCGGGCGGTGTCGAGCACATGGGCCGCCACCCGATGGGCGAGGGCGTCGACCCCAACCCGCGGTTCGTCAGCGAGAAGCTGGTCGACGAGTCCGCCCTGTTCATGGGCATGACCGCGGAGAACCTGCACGACCGCTACCCGCACATCACCAAGCTGCGCGCCGACGAGTACGCCGTGCGCTCCCAGGAGAAGGCCGCCAAGGCGTACGCCAACGGCAAGATCCAGGCCGACCTGGTGCCGATCTCGGTGCGCCGCACCAACGCGGAGGCCGGGGAGACCGGCTGGGGCCTGGTCACCGCCGACGAGCCGATGCGCCCGGGGACGACCCTGGAGAACCTGGCGAACCTGAAGACGCCGTTCCGTGTGCACGGCCGGGTCACCGCCGGTAACGCGGCCGGTCTCAACGACGGCGCCACCGCCTCCATCATCGCCAGCGAGGACTTCGCCCGGGAGAACAACCTCCCGGTCAAGATGCGCCTGGTCTCCTACGCCTTCGCGGGCGTCGAGCCCGAGGTCATGGGCTACGGCCCGATCCCGGCCACCGAGAAGGCGCTCGCCAAGGCGGGCCTGGACATCTCCGAGATCGGCCTGTTCGAGATCAACGAGGCGTTCGCCGTCCAGGTGCTGGCCTTCCTCGACCACTACGGCATCGCCGACGACGACGAGCGCGTCAACCAGTACGGCGGCGCCATCGCCTTCGGCCACCCGCTGGCCTCCTCCGGCGTCCGCCTGATGACCCAGCTCGCCCGCCAGTTCGAGGAGCAGCCGCACGTCCGCTACGGCCTGACCACCATGTGCGTCGGCTTCGGCATGGGCGCGACGGTCATCTGGGAGAACCCGCACTTCGAGAACGCCGGAGGCAGCAAGTGAGCACCACCGCTGAGCTTTTGAAGGGTGCGGCCGAGCTGTTCCCGGACGAGGTCGTCACCACGGCGCACGTACGCCACTTCGACCTGCCGTTCGGCGCGGGCCGGTTCGCGCTGATCACCCTGGACAACGGCTTCGACCACACCAAGCCGACCACCTTCGGCCCGCAGTCGCTGGCGAACCTCAACGCCGCGATCGACCAGGTCGAGAAGGAGGCCGCGGACGGCGACATCGTCGGCGTCGGCGTCACCGGCAAGCCGTTCATCTTCGCCGTCGGCGCCGACCTCAAGGGCGTCGAGCTGCTGAAGAGGCACGAGGACGCGCTCGCCATCGGCAAGGGCGGCCACGAGGTCTTCAAGCGCCTCTCCTCCCTCGCCGTCCCCACCTTCGCCTACTACAACGGCGCGGCGATGGGCGGCGGCGTCGAGGTCGGCCTGCACTGCACCTACCGCACGGTGTCGAAGTCGGTGCCCGCGTTCTCGCTGCCCGAGGTCTTCCTCGGCCTGGTGCCCGGCTGGGGCGGCTGCGCGCTGCTGCCGAACCTGATCGGCGCCGAGAAGGCCGTCAAGGTCATCATCGAGAACAGCCTCAACCAGAACAAGCAGCTCAAGGGCGAGCAGGTCTTCGACCTCGGCATCGCCGACGCGATCTTCGAGGGCGCCGACTTCCTGGAGCAGTCGCTGCTGTGGACCGCGAGCGTCCTCAAGGGCGACACCAAGGTCGAGCGCCCGGTCATCGACCGCGGTGAGGCGTGGGACCAGGCCGTCGCCCAGGGCCGCTTCATCGCGGACGGCAAGGTGCACGGCGCCGCCCCGGCCGCCTACCGCGCCCTGGACATCATCGCCGCCGCCAAGGACGGCGACCTCCAGGCGGGCTTCGACGCCGAGGACCAGGCGCTGGCCGACCTCATCATGGGCGGTGAACTGCGCGCGGGGATCTACGCGTTCAACCTGGTGCAGAAGCGCGGCAAGCGTCCCGCGGGCGCCCCGGACAAGAACCTCGCCCGCCCGGTCACCAAGGTCGGCGTGGTCGGCGCCGGTCTGATGGCCTCGCAGCTCGCCCTGCTGTTCCTGCGCCGCCTCGAGGTGCCGGTCGTCCTCACGGACATCGACCAGGAGCGCATCGACAAGGGCGTCGGCTACGTCCACGCCGAGATCGACAAGCTGCTCGGCAAGGGCCGCATCAACCAGGACAAGGCCAACCGTCTCAAGGCGCTGGTGACCGGTGTCCTGGACAAGGCCGAGGGCTTCGCGGACGCGGACTTCGTCATCGAGGCCGTGTTCGAGGAGATGGGCGTCAAGCAGCAGGTGTTCGCGGAGGTCGAGGCGGTCGCCCCGGCGCACGCGATCCTCGCGACGAACACGTCCTCGCTGTCGGTGTCGGAGATGGCGTCGAAGCTGAAGCACCCCGAGCGGGTCGTCGGCTTCCACTTCTTCAACCCGGTCGCGATCCTGCCGCTCCTTGAGATCGTCCGCGGCGAGCAGACCGACGACGCCTCGCTGGCGACCGCGTTCGCGGTGGCCAAGAAGCTGAAGAAGACCGCGGTGCTGGTGAAGGACGCCCCGGCGTTCGTCGTCAACCGCATCCTGACCCGCTTCATGGGCGAGATCCAGAACGTCATCGACGAGGGCACGCCGGTCGAGGTCGCGGAGAAGGCGGTCGAGCCGCTGGGCCTGCCGATGTCCCCGCTGGTGCTGCTGGAGCTGGTCGGCCCGGCGATCGGCCTGCACGTCTCCGAGACGCTCAACCGGGCGTTCCCGGACCGCTTCACGGTCTCCCCGAACCTGAAGGCGGTCGTCGAGGCGGGCAAGCGCGGCTTCTACGTCTACGACAGCGGCAAGCCCGAGCTGGACCCGGAGGTCGCCGCGCTGCTGAAGCAGGGCGACACCGTCCTCACCGAGGAGCAGACGCGGGCGCGCGTGCTGGACGCGGTGGCGCAGGAGATCGGGCTCATGCTCGACGAGGGCGTCGTCGCCGAGGCCCAGGACATCGACCTGTGCCTGATCACCGGCGCGGGCTGGCCCTTCCACCTGGGCGGCATCACGCCGTACCTGGACCGCGAGGGCGTCGCCGAGCGGGTGAACGGCAAGCGGTTCCTGGAGCCGGGCGTGGCGAGCGTCCCCGCGTAGCGCTCCGCTGGTTCCGCCGGTGCCCTCGCACGCCTGTGGGTGTGCGAGGGCACCGGCGTCGGTGTGTCGGGGCTCCGCCCCCGAAGCCCCGTACCGGCCCGCACGGCCTCGTCCGCAAGCGCCGGACGGGCTGGGACACGCCTGCCCGGTGCCTGCGGAGGCACCCCGTCAGACCTCCTGCCAGGCCGCCAGCGCCAGCCCCGGTTCCTCCTTCTGGCGGGTCAGGCGCAGCGTCCCGTCCGGGGTCGTCGTCGCGGCGATGACGCGGCCCTCGGCGTCCTCCGCGAGGGCGACCCTGGTGTCCGCGGGGAGCTGGGGGCCCGACTCCGTCCACCACAGGCCCGCCGACTCCCGCTCCGTCGGGTACGCGGCGAAGGCGACCCGGCCGGAGGCGGAGCGCTGGGCCAGCACCGTGCAGTCGTGGCCGCCGAGGACGCAGCGCAGGGCGGCCACCGGGCCGGGGCCCGCCGCCGGGGTCAGCGGGACCGGGTCGCCGCCCGCACGCCAGGCGTACAGGGTGCCGTCCTGGTCGGCGTAGAACAGCGTCGTGGCCTCCTTGGAGGTGGCCAGCGCGGTCAGCGTGCCCGGCACCGCCCGCACCGGCAGCGGATCGGCGGCGACGGGCCGGGCGCCGGGCTCCTCCTGGGCCCAGCGCAGGATGCCCGCCGGGCTGGTGCCGTACGCCTCGACGAGGCCCGACTCCCCGGTGACGGCGACGAGTTCCTCGTCCACCTTGGAGCCCTTGAGGTCGTGCCAGGCGTTCCAGCCGCCGCGCGCCTTCTGGTTGACGGTGTGCACGCCCAGGCCGCGGTTGCGGACGAAGACGAACGCGCGCCCCTCCGCGTCGACGGCCACGGCGGGCGGGCCGTGCGGTCGCCCCGCCGGTGGGGGTGGCCGATCGGCAGCCAGTCGAGGGCGGCGAGGTGCCCGCGGAAGTGGGTGGAGTGCACCAGACCGGACTCGCCGTCCCTGGTGGGCCGCCAGGCCACGAGGTGCGCGTAGCCGTCGGCGCCCTGACCGACCGCGAACCCCGGGTGCAGCCGCTGGTCGCCGCCCGTTCTGCGGGCGGGCAGGAAGGGGCCGCCGGGGCGCTGCTCCGCCCGGCACCACACCGCGTCGTCGCCGGGGGCGTAGGCGGCGATCCGGCCGTCGCGGCCTCGTATCAGCCAGCCGCCGTTCACTGTGCGGACCTTTGACACCCGCCCACTGTAAACGGGCACCGCACGGCGTCGGTGGCGTGGGCCCGTGCGACCCTGGGTGTCATGAGTGACCCGCTGCTGGTGATCGTCGATGCCGCGAACGTCGTCGGGTCGGTGCCCGACGGGTGGTGGCGGGACCGGCGCGGGGCGGCGGAGCGGCTGCGGGACCGGCTGGCCACGGAGGGTCTGCCCGGTCACGCGGAGCCCGTGGAGATCGTCCTCGTCGTGGAGGGCGCGGCGCGCGGGGTGGCGTCCGTGCCCGGCGTCCACGTGGAGTCGGCGCCGGGCAGCGGGGATGACCACATGGTGGAGCTGGTCGCCCGAGCGGGTGAACGGCGGTGCCTGGTGGTGACGGCGGACCGGGAGTTGCGGCGGCGGGTGGGGGCGTTGGGGGCGGAGGTGCTCGGGCCCCGAGCGGTACCTCGTTGACGGCCGGGCGCCGCGGGCGGTGCGGGTTGTTCGCCGTCCGCGGCGCCGTGGGGGCTGATCGCGCCCACGCGGCGGAGCCGCACATCGGCACAGCCCCGCGCCCCTCGGGCGTTGCCCCCTACGGCGATGTATAAGTCCCGTCAGTCCCTCGCCGCCTCCACCTCGGTGGTCTCCGTGCGGTCGTAGCGTCCGTCCAGCTTCGAGACCAGGCCCGTGACCTGGCGGGCGATGTCCGGGGCCGTCAGGCCGATCTCCGTCATCACCTCGGCGCGGGAGGCGTGGTCGAGGAAGCGCGGCGGGATGCCGAAGTCGCGGAGCGGGACGTCGACGCCCGCGTCCCGCAGGGACTGGGAGACGGCCGAGCCGACGCCGCCGACGCGGGAGTTGTCCTCGACGGTGACGACGACGCGGTGGCGTTCGGCGAGCGGGGCCATGGCCTCGTCGACCGGCTTGACCCAGCGCGGGTCGACGACGGTCGTGGAGATGCCCTGCTTGTCGAGGAGGGACGCGATCTCCAGGCACATCGGGGCGAGCGCGCCCACGGAGACGAGGAGGACGTCCGGGCGGTCGGTGCCCGGCTCGCGCAGCACGTCCATGCCGCCGACGC
Source organism: Streptomyces flavalbus (assembly GCF_042674625.1). Lineage (NCBI taxonomy): Bacteria > Bacillati > Actinomycetota > Actinomycetes > Kitasatosporales > Streptomycetaceae > Streptomyces > Streptomyces flavalbus. The sequence goes on along the minus strand of NZ_JBHTEB010000001.1, from coordinate 6,185,998 downwards.
GGCGCACGGCGGGTACGGCGGGGCCGACGACGCCCTTGGAGTAGCGGACCACGGTCGGCGCGTCCTCGACCTGGACGGCCTCGCGGAGCTGGGCGCGGAGCTGCTCGGCGTCGCGCGGGGCGGCGATGCTGAGGCCGGGGACGACCTGGAGCATCGACATGTCCCACATGCCGTTGTGGGAGGCGCCGTCGTCGCCGGTGACCCCGGCCCGGTCGAGGACGAAGGTGACCCCGCAGCGGTGCAGGGCGACGTCCATGAGCACCTGGTCGAAGGCGCGGTTGAGGAAGGTGGCGTAGACGGCGAAGACCGGGTGCAGGCCGCCCGTGGCCAGGCCCGCCGCGGAGACCGCCGCGTGCTGCTCGGCGATGCCGACGTCGAAGATGCGGTCGGGGAAGGCGTCGGCGAACTTCTTCAGGCCGACCGGCTGGAGCATCGCGGCGGTGATGGCGACGATGTCCTCGCGCTCGCGGCCCAGCTTGACCATCTCGTCCCCGAAGACGGACGTCCAGCTCGCGGCGGCGGCCTTGATGGGCAGGCCGGTGTCGGGGTGGATGGGGCCGATGCCGTGGAAGCGGTCGGCCTCGTCCTGCTCGGCGGGCTCGTAGCCGCGGCCCTTCTCGGTGAGGCAGTGCACGATGACGGGGCCGTTGAACCGCTTGGCGCGGGTCAGGGCCGACTCCAGGGCCTCGATGTCGTGGCCGTCGATGGGGCCGACGTACTTCAGGCCGAGGTCCTCGAACATGCCCTGGGGGGCGATGAAGTCCTTCAGGCCCTTCTTGGCGCCGTGCAGGGTCTCGTAGAGCGGCTTGCCGACGACCGGGGTGCGGTCCAGGAGTTCCTTGGTGCGGGCGAGGAAGCGCTCGTAGCCGTCGGTGGTGCGCAGGGTCGCCAGGTGGTTGGCGAGGCCGCCGATGGTGGGCGCGTAGGAGCGCTCGTTGTCGTTGACGACGATGACCAGCGGGCGGTCCTTGGCCTCGGCGATGTTGTTCAGCGCCTCCCAGGCCATCCCGCCGGTGAGCGCGCCGTCGCCGATGACGGCGACGACGTGCTGGTCGCGTTCGAGGAGCTGGTTGGCCTTGGCGAGGCCGTCGGCCCAGCCGAGGACGGTGGAGGCGTGGCTGTTCTCGATGACGTCGTGCTCGGACTCGGCGCGGGACGGGTAGCCGGAGAGGCCGCCCTTGCCGCGCAGCCTGGAGAAGTCCTGGCGGCCGGTGAGCAGCTTGTGGACGTACGCCTGGTGGCCGGTGTCCCAGAGCACCCGGTCGGCCGGGGAGTCGAAGACCCGGTGCAGGGCGATGGTCAGCTCGACCACGCCGAGATTGGGTCCGAGGTGGCCGCCGGTCTTGGAGACCGAGTCGACGAGGAAGGTACGGATCTCCTGGGCCAGCCGGTCCAGCTCCTCGGGGGTGAGCCGGTCCAGATCGCGCGGTCCCGTGATGCGGGTCAGCAGCGGCACCCGTGCCTCCTTGCAGTAGAGCTGATCGAGCTGTTGCCGGGCCTGTCGAGTCTAATGTTCCGCCCGCGCCGACGTACCGCAGGTGGTGCGTCGTACGTCACGCGTCCGCCCGTACGGCTCCGGATGGCCGTATCGCTCCGGATGGCCGTACGGCACGACTGTGCCCGGCACCGCCGTTGGTGCCGGGCACAGGGTCGTGCGGAGCGGAGGTCAGGCGCGGCCCGCCGTCCGCTGGGTCTTGCGGGTCACGGAGTCGATGACGACCGTGGTGAGCAGGACGCCCGCGGTGATCATGTACTTGACCGGCTCGGCGATGGACTCCAGTTGGAGGCCGTACTGGATGGAGACGATCACCAGCACACCGAGCAGCGCGTTCCAGGTGCGGCCCCGGCCGCCGAAGAGGCTGGTGCCGCCGATGACGGCCGCAGCGATCGCGTTCATCAGCAGGTCACCGGTACCGGCGCTCTGGTTGGCTGAGGCGATCTTGGAGGCCAGGAAGAGGCCGCCCATCGCCGCGAAGCCGCCGGAGATCGCGAACACCGAGATCCGCACCGCGGTGACGTTGATACCGGCGCGGCGGGACGCCTCGACGCTGCCGCCGAGGGCGAACACCTTGCGGCCGTAGGTGGTGCGGCGCAGCAGGAAGTCCGTCGCGATCAGGAACACCAGGAAGATCACGGTGGCCAGCGGCAGGCCCTTGTACTGGTTGTACATGTAGGCCGCGGCGAACGAGACCACCGCGAGCAGCGCCGTGCGCAGGATGGTGTCGTTGAGCGGCCGGGAGGGCACGCCCACGGCCTCGCGGCGGCGGTTGCCGAGGAACGAGCTGACGAAGAAGACGCCGGTCACCACGGCGGCCAGCACGTAGGCGGCGGCGATGTCGGTGAAGAAGTACGTGGTCAGCTGGCCGATGAGGCCGTCGCTGTCCAGGTTGATGGTGCCGTTCTCACCGAGGGTCTGGAGCATGAAGCCCAGCCAGAACAGCAGACCGGCGAGGGTGACCGCGAAGGCGGGGGCGCCCAGGACCGCGAAGAAGAAGCCGTGCACCGCGCCGATGGCGGCGCCCGCCGCGACGGCGATGACCACGGCCAGCCACTCGGGCAGCCCCTGGTTGACCGCGAGGACGGCGGCGATGGCGCTGGCCGCGCCGGAGACCGAGGCCACCGACAGGTCGATCTCGCCGAGCAGCAGCACGAAGACGATGCCGACGGAGATCATGCCGGTGCCGACCATCGTGACGGTGATGTCGCTGATGTTCTGCGCGGACAGGAACGCCGAGTTCAGGCTCTGGAAGACGACGCAGATGATGACCAGGCCGAGGACGACCGGGAGGGAGCCCAGTTCACCGGCCTTCATCTTCCGCTTGAACTCGCCGACGTAGCCCGCCAGGCCCTGTTCGCGGACCAGCAGGCGCGGGTCGACGGCGGTGACCGCGGCGGCGGCGGCCTCGGGGTTCTCGACGACGTGGTCGTCCTTGGCGAGGCTGGTGGAGGTGTTGTCGGTGCTCACTGGGAAACCTCCCCGGTCGTGCGCGCCGCACGGCGGGTCACGGCGTTGTCGGTGGCGCCGGTGATGGCGGAGATGATCTCCTCCTGCGAGGTCGTCTTGACCTCGAAGACGCCGTTGTTCTGACCGAGGCGGAGCACGGCCACCTTGTCCGCGACGGCCTTCACGTCGGCCATGTTGTGGCTGATGAGGATGACCGCGTGGTTGCGCTCGCGCAGCCGTTCGACCAGGTCGAGGACCTGGGCGGTCTGCTCGACGCCGAGGGCGGCGGTGGGCTCGTCGAGGATCACCAGCTTGGGCTCGCCGAGCATGGAGCGGGCGATGGCCACGGTCTGGCGCTGACCGCCGGAGAGCGAGGCGATCGGGATGCGCACGCTGGGGATGCGGATGGAGAGCGTCTGGAGCAGCTCGCGGGAGCGGCGCTCCATCTCGATCTCGTCGAGGACGCCGAACTTCCTCAGCTCACGGCCGAGGAAGAGGTTGCCGACGACGTCGATGTTGTCGCACAGCGCGAGGTCCTGGTAGACGGTCGCGATGCCGAGGGCCTGGGCGTCGTGCGGCTTGTTGATCGATACGGCCTTGCCTTCCCATTCGATGACGCCCTCATCGATGGGGTGCACGCCGGCGATCGTCTTGACCAGCGTGGACTTTCCGGCTCCGTTGTCGCCCACCAGGGCGACCACTTCACCGGCGTGGACCTCAAGCTCGACGTCGGTGAGCGCCTGGACGGCACCGAACCGCTTGGAGACCCCGCGCAACGCCAGCACGGGCGTAGCGGACACGTGAACCATCTCCTTCGCCGCCTGACCCGGCGGGAGGTTGTGCAGGAATGCGGGTGGGGGGCGGGGGAAACCCGCGGATGTTCCGTCCGGCGCCCCGCGGGTAGCTTGCGGGGCTGTCTGACACGGGGCGCCGGAAGGAGCCTGGGCGCCGCGCCGTCCCGGGGGTGGTACGGCGGCCCGGTACGGGAGTCCTGCGGGAACTCCCGTACCGGCCGGGTACCCGGACCCTCGCGAGCCCGCGTACGGGAACCCTGCGGGGATTCCCGTACCGGCTCGGGGCGGACGCGCGGCGGCTGGTGTTACTTGATGCCGAGCTTGTCGCAGGCGGCCTTGTACTTGGCCGTGCAGATCTCGTCGGCCGTGTAGACGCCGTCCTTGATGACGGTGTCGTTGATGTTCTCCTGCGTCAGCGAGGTGACGTCGACCAGGACGGACGGGACGGCCTTGGCGCTGTCGCTGTCGACCTTGTCCTTGGCGATGGCGCCGAGGTCCTCGCCCTTGGCGAGCGCGACGGCCATGGCCGCGGCGGCCTCGGCCTCGGGGGCGTACGGCTTGTAGACGCTCATGAACTGCTCACCGGCGACGATGCGCTGCACGGCGGCGAGTTCGGCGTCCTGGCCGGTGACGGGGACGTCGATGCCCGCGGCCTTCAGGGCGGTGATGATGCCGCCCGCCATGCCGTCGTTGGCGGAGTAGACGCCGACGATCTTGTCCTTGCCGATCGCCGAGATCGCCGCCTCCATGTTGGCGTTGGCGTTGTCCGGCGACCACTCCTTGGTGTCGTACTCCTTGCCGACCTTCACCTTGCCGTCGAGGACGGAGTGCGCGCCCTCCTTGAACATGGCGGCGTTCGGGTCGGTGATGGAGCCGTTCATCATGACGATCTGGCCGTCCCCGGCCTTGTCGCCCAGCGCCTCCAGCAGGGCCTCGCCCTGGGTCTTGCCGACCTGCACGTTGTCGAAGGACGTGTAGGCGCTGATCGGGCCCTCGGCGAGGCGGTCGTAGGCGACGACCTTGATGCCCTGGTCGACGGCCTTCTGCACGGAGTTCTTGATCGCCTTGGCGTCCACGGCGTCCAGGATCAGCACGTCCACCTTGTTGGTGATCATCGTGTCGACCTGCTGGGCCTGGAGGTTGGCGTCCTGGCGGGCGTTGTTGTACTGGATCTCCGCCTTGTTGTTCGTCAGCTCCTTGATCTTCTTCTCGATCAGGGGGCGGTCGAACTTCTCGTACCGCGCGGTCTTGTTCTCCGGAAGCAGGAGACCGACCTTGATGTTGTCGCCCTTGGCGGCCGACTTGGTGGAGTCGCCGCTGCCGCCGTCCGCCTCTTCGGCGCTGCCACAGGCAGCGAGCGAGACGGCCATCGCACCGGCGGCGATGGCAACGGCGGCACGACGCATACGCGTGTTCACTTCAGAAACCTCCCTGACGAGGCCGCGTCGTTGCGGCCGAGGTGGCTGGAAGTCAACTCGGCCACACGTGCGACGTCAAGAAGTAAATCCTTAACGGGTTGGCAACGGTGCCATCCGTTCTCTAAGTGAAGGCAGGTGCCGCGGTGTGCAGGGTGCCCCCCGCACTTCCGTCCAGAAGGGTTGAATCACCCATCTCGCTGAGTGCCAGGGCGAGCGCCCCGAGCACCTCCGCACGGCCACCGAGGGCCCCCGGGAGAACGGAGAGTTGACGCGCCGCGCTGGGGATCGCGTAGCGGCCGACGGACTCCCTGATCGGCCCGAGCACCAGTTCTCCGGCCTCGGCGAGATCGCCGCCGAGGACCACCCGGCTCGGGTTCAGCAGATTGCACAGGTTGGCGACTCCACTGCCGATGTGGCGGCCGACGTCGGCGATCACCCGACGGCAGCCCGGGTCTCCGTCCCGCGCCAGCCGCACCACGCCCTCCATCGTCAACTCGGTGCCGTGGCTGGGCTGGAGCAGCGGGAGCACATAGCGTGCCGCCGCGAAGGTCTCCAGACAGCCGCGGTTTCCACAGCGGCAGACGGGGCCGGACTCATCGAGTGTAATATGCCCGATTTCTCCCGCCGTGCCGCCGGGGCCGCGGTAGATCTTCCCGTCGATCACCAGACCCGCGCCGACACCGCTGGCGACCTTGATGTACGCCAGGTCCCGCACACCCTTGCCGCTGCCCCAGACCAGCTCGCCGAGGGCGCCGAGGTTGGCGTCGTTGTCCACGTGCACCGGCACCCCGAGGCGGGCGCGCAGCTCCTCGGCGGGCTTGGTGCCGCCCCAGCCCGGCAGGATGGAGGTCGAGCCCAGCGTCCCGGACTCCACGTCGATCGGACCCGGCACGCCAAGGCCCACCCCGGCGACCTTGGAGCGGTCCACGCCGGTCGCCGCGATCAGCCGGTTGACCAGCTGTTCCGCCCGGTCCAGGCCCTGGGCCGCGGAGGCGTCGACGTCCATCGGCTCGGACTCCTCGGCCAGTACCTGGTGGGCGAGGTTCCCGACCGCGACGCGCAAATGCGTGTGCCCGAAGTCGACGCCGACCACGATCCCGGCGTCGCCGCTCAGCGAGACGCTGCGGGCCCGGCGGCCCCCCGCCGACGTCGGCGTGACCTCGACGGTCCCGCCTTCCTTCAGCTCCCGGACGATGTTGGAGACGGTCGCCGCGGACAGCCCCGTCGTCCTGGCGATCTCCGCCTGGGTCAGCGATCCGGCCAGCCGCACGGCCCGTACGACACGCTCCAGGTTGGCTCGGTGCAGCGACGACTGCGACCCCGGAGTCTCCACGACGACCTCCTGCGCGCGGGGCCGCTTCTATGAGGCCCCGTCCATGTCCAACTAGTGAACTCTAAGCTGAGCCGTTCGGGGTGCCGCCCGTCAAGAGGTTGAACAGTTTCCGTGAACACGCACAGAACGGCGCACGCCGTCACCAGGGGCGGGAACGGCGTGCGCACGGGGCACTGCGGAGGGCTACGGGCGATTGTCTCCAGAAGCAGAGGTCGGGCGGCTCACTTGAGCGTGGCCGAGGTCAGGCCCGCCTGGACCTGGCGCTGGAAGGACAGGTAGACCACCAGCATCGGCACCATCGCGATCGTGACGCCCGCGAACAGGGCGGGCAGGTCGGAGGCGTAGCCCTGCTGCTGCTGGAGCTGGATCAGGCCCTGGGTGAGGACGTACCGCTCGGGGTCGTCGCCGCTCTGCGGCTGCATCAGCACCGTGGGCAGGATGAACTGGTTCCACTGGCCGAGCGTGTTGAAGATGCCGACGCTGATCAGACCGGGCTTGGCCATCGGCAGCATCACCTGGAAGAACGTCCGGGTGTGCGAGGCGCCGTCCAGGATCGACGCCTCGAAGACCGCCGTCGGCAGGGTCCGGAAGAAGGCGTGCATGAAGAAGACCGTGAACGGCATCGAGTAGGCGACGTACACCAGGATCAGGCCCTGGTAGGTGTTGAGCATGTCCAGCCGCCGGACCATGAAGAACAGCGGCACCAGCGCCAGGAACACCGGGAACATCGCGCCCGCGACGAAGAAGTAGTACAGCAGCCGGTTGCCCCAGAACTCGTAGCGGGCGAGCACGTACGCCGCCATCGAGCCCAGCAGCATCGTCAGCGGCACCGAGAAGGCCAGCACGATGACCGTGTTCAGGAAGTAGTCCCCGATGCCCTTCTCCCAGGCCCGGGAGAAGACGTCCAGGTCCCAGTTCTGCGGCCAGCCGAAGGCCGAGCCGCCGATCTGGGCGTCCGTCTTGAAGGAGCTGAGCACCAGCCACAGCAGCGGCAGGACGATCAGCACCGCCCACAGGACGAGGAAACCGTGCGAGAAGGCGTTCAGGACGACGCCCTCGCCGCGCCGCTCCCCGGTGCGGACGGGGGCCTTGTCCGCGGTGCCCCGGACGGGGGCGGGCGGCTCGGCCTCTTTGGTGGGTGCGCTCATGGTGGTCTCCCTCCTTCCTCAGAACTCGACGCGCTCGCGACGGGTGGCGCGCAGCATCACGACGGACAGGATCAGGGTGAGCAGCAGCATGACGACGCCCATGGCGCAGGCGTAGCCGCTCTTGCCGTAGATGAGGAAGTTGCGCATCAGGACGGTCGCCATGACCTCGCTGTGGTGGTCGGGGCCGCCGCCGAACTCGCCGCGGGGCACGGTCATGGTGGAGACGAGGATGAACATGTCCATCGCGACGATGCCGAGGTAGACCCAGGCGGTCTGCACGGAGTCCCACAGCAGCGGCAGGGTGATGCGGAAGAAGGACTGGGAGCGGCCCGCGCCGTCGATGAGCGCGGCCTCGTAGATGTCCTTGGGGATGGACTGCATGGCGGCGGAGAACAGCACGAGGTAGAAGCCGACGCCGTGCCAGACGACCACGGCGATCAGCATCCACAGCACCAGGTCGGGCTCGTTGAGCCATTCCACCGGCTCGCTGGCGTCGACCAGGCCCACCTTGATGAGCAGGCCGTTGAGCATTCCGCCGCCGTCGCTGCGGTACACCGCCTCGAACAGCACCGCGAGAATGGCCAGCGACAGCACCTGCGGGAAGAAGTAGACGACTTTGTAGAACCGGGAACCGGCGACGCCGGAAACGCCGCCCGCCCTGCCGCGCCCGCCCGCGTTCAGCATGAACGCGAAGAACAGGGCGAGCAGGATGGTGATCACCGGGATGAACACCAGGAACAGGATGTTGTGCCAGATGGCCCGCATGAAGACGTCGTCCTGGAACAGCGCCTTGTAGTTGTCCAGGCCGACGAAATTGAAGGTCTGCGACTGGCCCTTCCAGTCGGTCAGCGAATAGCCGAACGTCTGGATGTACGGCCAGATGACGAAGATCAGGTAAAGCGCCACGGGAGCGAAGAGAAATCCCGCGACGAACCGATACTGCCCTTTGCGCATTGGCGTTCCTGCCTGCCCCTGGTGTTCCCGATGGTGACCTGACGTCCCCCACAGGGCCTGCCGTCTGGATCATGCCGCGGACGCGGGGCCTGGCACCCGCGTCCGCCGCGTCGTCGTCACTCGCCGACTCCCCCAAGCTCTCGGCTGCGCTCGGGCAGGGGCACCCACGCCCCCGCTCACCGGCGTGGTAGGGCGCCCGCCGGTGTCCTGCGACCTGATCCGGACAACAGGCCCTCGCCGCTATTCGCGGCGGTTGTTCTTGGCGGCCGGGTCCTTGGCGGCCTTGTCGACGGCGGCCTGGGCCCGCTTCAGCCACTCCTTGGGCTGGATGCGCTTGGCCATCAGCTCGTTGGACGCGTTCTGGATGGCGGTGTCCATCTCGCTGTACCACTCGGTGTAGAGGTACCGGAAGGTGTTGTCACCGGCCGCCTTGGACGCCTCGACGGTGGACTGGGTGCCCGGCCGCAGTTGCACGCTCGGGTCGACGCCGTCCTTGAGGATGGTGAGCGAGTTGGCCTCCTTGGCGAACAGCGTCGACCACTCCTTGGAGAGCATCATCCGCATGAACTCCTTGGCCCCGGCGAGGTTCCTGGCCTTGGACGGGATGATGAACGGCTCGCCCGAACCGGCCCGGATCGCCTCGAACGGCATCGCGCTGCCCTCAAGCAGGGGCATCGGCAGGAACTTCATGTCGAAGTCGTCCGGGGTCTGCTTGAGCTGCTCGTTCTCCAGCCAGGAGCCGGAGGTGATGAAGGCGGCCTTGTACTGGTTCCAGCGGGTCTGCGACTCGGTGTGGGTCAGGCCGTTCGTGCCGGGCATCAGGTAGCCCTTCTCGACCACGTCGTAGATCGCCTCGACGGCGGCCTGCGCGGCGTCGGAGCCGACGAACGCCTTGGGGTCCAGGTTGTCGATCGCCTTCATGGCGTCCAGACCGCCCTTCTTGGCGATCAGGTCCATGATGGCGACGTTGATGTAGTACGGGTACTTGCCCTGGTGGGCGAGGCCGCCGATGCCCTCGGCCTTGGCGTCCTTGCAGATGGCGAGGAAGTCGTCCCAGGTCTCGGGCGCCTCCCAGCCCTTCTCGGCGAAGAGCTTTCCGGAGTACCACAGGCCCCACACCGTGTAGATGTAGTTGAGGGCGACGACCTTGCCCTCCTGCAGGCCCGGGTCGAGGGTGCCGGGGATGACGGTGTCGCGGACCTTCTTGGCCGGGTCGTCGACCGACGGGGCGTCCAGCACCTCGGCGAGGTCGAGGAGCTGGCCGTTCTTGTAGAGCACATCGATCTTGATCTTCTGGGCGCCGGAGTTGTCCACGATGTCCGGCGGGTTGCCCGCGTTGAACCGGGGCTGGAGCTTGCCGGTGATCTCCTGGGTGCCGGTGTGGCTGGAGGTCACGCCCCACTTCTTCTGGAAGGCGGCCTCCCACGCCTTGGCGTAGTCGTCGCCGTAGCCGCCCTTGAAGATGACGACGTCGAGCTTGCTGCCGTCCTTCACCCCGAAGGGGTTCTCCTTGGAGACCTTGCCCTGGGAGTCGTCGTCACCGGAGTCGTCACCGCCGCCGCTCGCGCAGGCGGACAGGAAGCTCATCGCGGGTACGGAGACCAGGCCCAGCGCCGCGGACCGCTTGATCAGGGAGCGTCGGCCGACGCCCGTGCTGCCGGTGGGCTCGACGGAACCGTTGTTCTCGGCGGAAGTGGATCCCATGCTCAAGTCCTCGCCTTCTTCCAGGACTCAGGCGGTGAACCGGATCCTCCCCGGCACCGCGGTGGGGTCTTGCAGGGTCTTGCGGGAAGCCGTGCAGGAAGTCGTGCAGGAAGCGGTATAGCAAGTGGTACGGGAACGTGCGGGAAGCCTCGCGGCGTGTCGTGCGGGTCGTACCGTGCGTGCGAAGTGCCGACAGGTATAGTCCACTTCCCGCCAGCGGAGCAAGATCGAATGCAAGGTTCGCCGTTGGTCTTTTCCGAGTTGAGACCTCGCGGAAATATGAGCCACCTGTGGGTGGCTTGCCGGAAAAATCCGCGACATTGGCCTCGAATGCCACGAGCAACACCCTTGACATCGCTGTCCACTTGACCACCTACTGATCCTTGCGCCCCCAAGGTGACAACGTTGTCCGCAGCGCAGGGAGGTACTCGGTAATGCAGCGCAGAACCCGGCCCAGAGGTGGGCCCGGATGGAGTACGGCGGTCGTGCTGACGGCCGCCTTCGTCATGGCCGTGGGCTCCCAGGGCGCCGCGGTCGCCCTGCCCGGCGCCCCCGCGGCGCCGGACCGGGAGTTCGCGTCCTCGTTCGAGGCGGACGACCCGGCGCCCGGCTGGCGCAACACCGTGGACACCGCCCCGGACGGCACCAAGCGCGCCTCGGGCGTCGACGGCGGCTACAGCAGCGGCATCCCCGGCAACGTGACCGACAAGGTCACCGACGTCCGCGCCAACGGCGAGAACTCCGGCGCGGGCGAGGTGAAGGAGAACCTCGTCGACGGTGAGCCCGGCACCAAGTGGCTGGTCTTCGAGTCCACCGGCTGGGCCGAGTTCGACCTCAAGGAGCCGGTGCGGCTGAAGACGTACGCGCTCACCTCCGCCAACGACTTCGCCACCCGCGACCCCCGGGACTGGACCCTGAAGGGCTCCACGGACGGCACCACCTGGCAGACCCTGGACACCCGCGCGGGCGAGACCTTCGCCGAGCGCTTCCAGACCCGCACCTTCGACCTCGCCGAACCGGCCGAGTACTCCCACTTCCGCCTGGAGATCACCCGCAACAACGGCGCCTCCGGCATCCTCCAGCTCGCCGACGTGCAGTTCTCCACGGGCGACGAGGACGGCCCCGTACCGCCGGACATGCTGTCCCTCACCGACCGCGGCCCGACCGGCTCGCCCACCGCGAAGGCCGGGGCGGGCTTCACCGGGAAGCGGGCCCTGAAGTACGCCGGTCAGCACACGGCCGACGGCAGGGCGTACTCGTACAACAAGATCTTCGACGTGAACGTGGCCGTGGACCGGAACACCTCACTCTCCTACAAGATCTTCCCCTCCATGGCCGACGGTGACCTGGACTACGACGCCACGAACGTCTCCGTCGACCTGGTCTTCACGGACGGCACCTCGCTGAGTGAGCTGCGCGCCACCGACCAGCACGGCTTCCCGCTCTCCCCGCGCGGGCAGGGCGCGGCGAAGGTGCTGTACGTCAACCAGTGGAACAACGTCGTCTCCCGCGTCGGCTCGGTCGCCGCGGGCAAGACCGTCGACCGCATACTGGTGGCCTACGACTCCCCGAAGGGCCCGGCGAAGTTCCGCGGCTGGATCGACGACGTCTCCCTGCGGCCGGTCGCCCCCGAGAAGCCGAAGGCCCACCTCTCCGACTACGCGGTCACCACCCGCGGCACCCACTCCACCGGCGGCTTCTCCCGCGGCAACACCTTCCCGGCGACGGCCGTCCCGCACGGCTTCAACTTCTGGACGCCGGTGACCAACGCGGGCACGCTGAGCTGGCTGTACGACTACGCGCGCGCGAACAACGCGGACAACCTGCCGACGATCCAGGCGTTCAGCGCGAGCCACGAGCCGAGCCCGTGGATGGGCGACCGGCAGACGTTCCAGGTGATGCCGTCCGCCGCGTCCGGCACCCCGGACACCGGCCGCGCGGCCCGCGCCCTCGCCTTCCGCCACGAGAACGAGACGGCCCGCCCGCACTACTACGGCGTCCGCTTCGAGAACGGCGTCAAGGCGGAGATGACGCCGACCGACCACGCGGCGATGCTCCGCTTCACCTACCCCGGCGACGACGCGAGCGTCCTCTTCGACAACGTCACCGACCAGGCGGGTCTGACCCTCGACAAGGAGAGCGGCACCTTCACGGGCTACTCGGACGTGAAGTCCGGCCTGTCCACCGGCGCCACCCGCCTCTTCGTCCACGGCGTCTTCGACAAGCCGGTGACGGACGGCGCCGCCAGCGGCGTCAAGGGCCACCTCCGCTTCGACGCGGGCGCGGACCGCACGGTGACGCTGCGCCTGGCGACCTCCCTCATCAGCGTCGACCAGGCGAAGGACAACCTGCGCCAGGAGATCCCGGAGGGCCAGACGTTCGAGTCGGTCCGGGACGCCGCCCGCGCCCAGTGGGACGGCATCCTCGGCAAGGTGGAGGTGGAAGGCGCGACGCCGGACCAGCTCACCACCCTCTACTCCAGCCTCTACCGCCTCTACCTCTACCCCAACTCGGGCTTCGAGAAGGTCGACGGCAAGGACAAGTACGCCTCCCCGTTCTCCCCCATGCCGAACCCGGACACGTCCACCCACACCGGCGCGAAGATCGTCGACGGCAAGGTGTACGTCAACAACGGCTTCTGGGACACGTACCGCACGACGTGGCCCGCGTACTCGCTGCTGACGCCGACCAAGGCGGGCGAGCTGGTCGACGGCTTCGTCCAGCAGTACAAGGACGGCGGCTGGACCTCACGCTGGTCCTCCCCCGGCTACGCCGACCTGATGACCGGCACGTCGTCGGACGTGGCGTTCGCGGACGCGTACGTCAAGGGCGTCGACTTCGACGCGAAGGCGGCGTACGAGGCGGCCCTGAAGAACGCGACGGTCGTGCCCCCCTCGGGCGGCGTCGGCCGCAAGGGCATGACGACGTCCCCCTTCCTCGGCTACACCAGCACGGCGACCCACGAGGGCCTGTCCTGGGCCCTGGAGGGCTATCTGAACGACTACGGCATCGCGCGGATGGGCCAGACCCTGTACCGCGAGACGGGCGAGAAGCGCTACAAGGAGGAGTCGGAGTACTTCCTGGACCGGGCCCAGGACTACGTCAACCTCTTCGACTCGAAGGCGGGCTTCTTCCAGGGCCGCGACGCTGCCGGGAACTGGCGCGTGGACTCCGCGAAGTACGACCCGCGCGTCTGGGGCCACGACTACACGGAGACCAACGGCTGGGGCTACGCCTTCACGGCCCCCCAGGACAGCCGGGGCCTGGCGAACCTCTACGGCGGCCGGGGCGCGTTGGCGGACAAGCTGGACGAGTACTTCTCCACCCCGGAGACGGCGTCCCCCGAGTTCGTCGGCTCCTACGGCGGCGTCATCCACGAGATGACCGAGGCGCGGGACGTCCGGATGGGCATGTACGGCCACTCCAACCAGGTCGCCCACCACGCGGCGTACATGTACGACGCGGCCGGGCAGCCCTGGAAGACGCAGGAGAAGGTCCGCGAGGTCCTCTCCCGCCTCTACACCGGCAGCGAGATCGGCCAGGGCTACCACGGCGACGAGGACAACGGCGAGCAGTCGGCCTGGTACCTCTTCTCCGCCCTCGGCTTCTACCCGCTGGTCATGGGCAGCGGCGAGTACGCGATCGGCTCCCCGCTCTTCACCAAGGCGACCGTGCACCTGGAGAACGGCCGGGACCTGGTGGTCCGCGCCCCGCACAACAGCGCGCGGAACGTGTACGTGCAGGGCGTGAAGCTCGACGGCAAGACCTGGAAGTCGACGTCACTCCCGCACGCGCTGTTGGCCAAGGGCGGCGTCCTGGAGTTCGACATGGGCCCGCGCCCGTCCTCCTGGGGCACCGGCGACGACGCGACGCCGGTCTCCCTCACCAAGGGCAACCAGAAGCCGACCCCGCGCGCGGACGCCCTGAAGGGCGACGGCGCCCTCTTCGACAACACGTCGGCGACGGAGACGGCGGTGACGGGTGCGGTGACCTTGCCGGTCCCGACGCCCACGAAGGCGACCCAGTACACGCTCACGTCTCCGACGGACCACTCGAAGGCGCCGTCCGCCTGGAAACTCCAGGGCTCCAACGACGGCACGACCTGGCGCACGCTGGACACCCGCAGCGGGGAGTCCTTCGCCTGGGACCGCCAACTGCGCGCGTTCACGGTGGACCGACCGGGGGCGTATGGGCAGTACCGGCTGGTGCTGGAGGGGGATGCGGTGACGCTGGCGGAGGTGGAGCTGCTGGCGTGAGTACCGACTGAGGCGGGGCCCCGGGGCTTCGGCTCCGGGGCCCCGCGTGCGTCCAAGGCCGGGGAGGGCGACGACTATGGCCTCGGCCTGCGTGAGCGCCGACCGCTCGGGTAATGCTCAACCGAATGCCTGCGTAAAGCCGCGCCCACCCGCCTGGAGTCCCCATGCCCCCGCCCGTCCCGCCCGACGGCATAGACCCGGCCTGGCTACCCCCCGCCGCCTTCCGCCCCCTAGGGTCCCGGCGGACGCTGATCCGGGGGCGTGGGGGGCCGTTGGTGGAGACGGTGTACGGGGAGGTCGCGGAGGCGTGTGCTCGGTTCGGGGGGTCGGTGGGGTGGGGCGGCGGGGCGGCGTGTGACCTGGTGCTGGACGTTGCTGGTGAGGCGGGCGACGACGAGTCGTTCACCCTCGTCCGCGACGCCGACGGCCCGACCACCGTCACCGCGTCCGGTGGGCGTGGGCTGCTCCACGGGCTCTTTCACCTGCTCCGGCTGGGCGAGGGCGCCTTCCGGGGGCGGTGGGAGCCCGAGGTCCACCGTCCCGCCCTGCCGCTCCGGATGCTCGACCACTGGGACAACGTCGACGTGCACCCGGTGATGGGGCAGGTGGAGCGGGGGTATGCCGGGGGCTCGATCTTCTGGGTGGACGGGCGTGCCCGTCACGAGCCTCAGCGCGTCCGCGCCTACGCCCGGCTGCTCGCCGCCTGTGGGATCAACGCCGTGGCTGTCAACAACGTCAACGTGCACGAGACCGAGGCGCGTCTGCTCACCGACCGGATCGGTGAAGTCGCCGCGCTCGCCGCGCAGTTCCGTGCCTACGGCATCCGCACCCACCTCTCCGTCACCTTCGCCGCGCCGATCGTGCTGGGTGGGCTGGCCACCGCCGATCCGCTGGACGCGGAGGTGCGGGAGTGGTGGGGCGAGGCCACCCGGCGCGTGTACGACGTCATCCCCGACTTCGGCGGGTACGTCGTCAAGGCCGACTCCGAGGGGCAGCCGGGACCCTTCGCCTACGGGCGCAGTCACGCCGACGGGGCCAACATGCTCGCCGCCGCCCTCGCACCCCACGGCGGTACGGTGCACTGGCGGGCCTTCGTCTACGACCACCGGCAGGACTGGCGGGACCGGTCCACCGACCGGGCACGGGCCGCCTACGACCACTTCGCCCCGCTGGACGGGGAGTTCGCCGCGAACGCCGTGCTCCAGGTCAAGCATGGGCCCATGGACTTCCAGGTACGGGAACCCGTGTCGCCCGTCATCGGGGCCCTGCCCCGGACCCGGCTCGCGGTCGAACTCCAGGTCACCCAGGAGTACACGGGGCAGCAGCGGCACGTCTGCTGGCTGGGGCAGATGTGGAGCGAGGTGCTGCGGTTCCGGCTCGACGGGGAGACCCCGGTCGGACAGCTCGCGGACGGGCTCGTCGGTGTGTCCAACGTCGGGGACGACCCCTACTGGACCGGCCACCCCCTCGCCCAGGCCAACCTCTACACCTTCGGGCGGCTCGCCTGGGACCCCGGCGCCGACCCCCGGCGCGTCCTCGACGAGTGGATCGCCCTCACCCATCCCGGCGCCCCCGACGCCCTGGTCAGCGGGCTGCACGCCGTCCTCGACGGGTCCTGGCGGTCGTACGAGAAGTACACCGCTCCCCTCGGCGTCGGGTTCATGGTGCAGCCGGGGCACCACTACGGGCCCAGCGTCGACGGGTACGAGTACAGCCCCTGGGGCACCTACCACTTCGCCGACCGCGACGGCGTCGGCGTCGACCGCACCGCCGCCACCGGCACCGGGTACGCCGCCCAGTACGCCAAGGTGTGGGCCGACGTCTACGAGTCGGCCGCGAGCTGTCCCGACGAGCTTGTGCTCTTCTTCCACCACCTTCCCTACGGGCACCTCCTGCGCGGTGGCTCCACCGTCATCCAGCACATCTACGACACCCACTTCGACGGGGTGGCGGAGGTGACGGCGGCCCGGGACACGTGGGCCTCCCTCCGGGACCTCGTCGAGCCCTCTCGGCACGCGCGCGTCGCGGAGCTGTACGAGGAGCAGCTTCGGTCCGCCCGGGAGTGGCGGGATCAGGTCAACAGTTACTTCTTCCGGAAGTCCGGGGTGCCCGACGCCCACGGACGGCGCATCCACTGACCCGCCCTGACGTGCCGTCACGCCGTGAAGTGCTCCTCCGTCTCGGCGATCAGCGGGCGGCTGCCGTGCAGGAGGGAGAGCAGGAACGGGGCGGCCAGCAGGGCGGGGGCGGCCTCGGTGAGCAGGGCGGTCGACACCGCCGTCAGGAGCAGCAGGGACGCCGCCGCGAGGGTGGCGCGGACGTGCCGGAGCAGGAAGTAGGCGGCGAGGCGGGCGGTGTCGCGGGCGCGGAAGGTGAACAGGGAGGTCAGGACCAGGGCGTGGGCGCCCCAGAGGAGGGAGGCCGCGCCGATCAGCGCCAGGAGCGCCGCCCACCAGCCCGGTAGGCCCGTGGCCGGGAAGTGGGTCAGGGTGAAGGCGATCACCGTCAGCCACGCCAGCAGCGGGGTCCACAGCTTCAGCGCGGGCCAC
The DNA here is from genome assembly GCF_042674625.1 of Streptomyces flavalbus. NCBI lineage: Bacteria > Bacillati > Actinomycetota > Actinomycetes > Kitasatosporales > Streptomycetaceae > Streptomyces > Streptomyces flavalbus. The sequence goes on along the minus strand of NZ_JBHTEB010000001.1, from coordinate 6,168,898 downwards.
GCGTTGAGGCGCCAACCCCGCCCGTAGGCGCGGGCCGGGTGCAGGTCGGTGAGGTCGCGGTCGCGGTGGTGCAGGGCGTAGAGGGCGGCGGACAGGGCCGGGGCGAGCGGGAGGAGGCAGAGGGCGGCCAGGGGGAGGTTCGCGGCGTCCGGGGACAGGAGGAACAGCCCGGCGAGGCCCGGAAGCGCCGCCGCCAGCAGCAGCGCCTCCACGGTGACCAGGGTGTGGACCAGGGCGACGGCGCGGGACAGCGGCCCCGCGCCGAAATCCGTCGTCGAGGTCATGGAGTCGCGGTCATCGTGCCGTGGGCTGCCTGCCCAGCAGCCGTCCCTCGTCCCACCACGACGGCGCCTCCTCCACCACCGGCGTCAGTTCGGCGAGGGTGATCTCGTGCCGGGCCAGGGTGAGCGTCAGGTCGGCGCGTCCCTCGGCCAGCGGGACGCGGGCGTGGCTGTGGGCGGGCTCGGCCGCCTCGTGCAGGACGTCGAGCTGGGCGGGCTTCGGTGAGCGCGGGCTGCCCATGTGCCGCCAGGCGGTGTAGGCGTTGCCGCGTTCCTCGTCGACGGAGGAGCGCCGCAGGAAGGCCCACGAACCGCCCGCGACCGGCACCGACAGCCGTACCGTGTGCCGCTCCGGGCCGGGTGTCTCGCCGGACGCGTCGACCGGCGCCCAGGCCAGTACCGTGACGCGGCCGTCGCGGTGCCGGGTGACGAGGTGGTCGGTGCCGTGGGCCAGCAGCTCCTCCCCCGAGCGGGCCAGGAAGGCGTACAGGTGGTACGTCGGCTTGCGGAGCTGGCGGTGGGTGAGGAGGCCGAAGCCGCCGTGGAAGAGGGCGGTCGGGACGCCCGCCTCCTCGAAGACGTCGCTGAAGGTCCAGTAGGAGAAGGAGTCGGCGTGCGCGTGCCCGGCCGTGACGACGGGGGCGAGGTAGGCGGCGTTGAAGGCGGTGTCGTGGATGAGGTTGTCGGGGCAGTAGGAGGAGTTGAACTCGGTGATGTGCACGGGGAGGTCGGCCAGCAGCGTGTCCTTCAGGACCCGGCGCGGCGCGGCGAACTGGTCGAGCAGGTCGTCGGCGGGGGCCAGGGTCTGGTGGGTGCCGAAGGGGACGTGCTGTCCGGGGCCGGAGGAGTAGGCGTGCCGGGAGACGAAGTCGACGGGGACCCGGCGGCGGTCGGCGAAGTCGGCGAACGAGACGAGCCACTCGTCCGCCGCGGGTGAGATGGCGGGGCCGCCGACCTGGAGCTCCGCGTCGACCTCCTTCACCGTGTGCGCGGTGATCTCGTACAGGCGGTGGTACGCCTCCTCGTCGGTGTTCAGCCAGAACATGGGGAGGTTGGGTTCGTTCCACACCTCGATGGGCCAGGTGCGGACCTCGTCGAGGCCGTAGCGGTCGATGAAGTGCGTGAGCGTGGCGCGGACCAGGGCGGCCCACTCCTTGTGGTCGGCGGGCGGGGTGATGTTGCCGCGCCACCAGAAGACCGTCTCGTCGCCCGAGGCCAGCTCGGACGGCATGAAGCCGAGTTCGAGGAACGGGCGGATGCCCGTGTCGAGGAGGGCGTCGACGACCTGGTCGGCGTAGGTGAAGCTGTGGTGGACGTGCCGGGTGCCCTGCCAGTCGTAGGGGCGGTGGATGCCCATGCCGTCGCTGAACAGGCCGTGGCCGCGCAGGTACCGGAAGCCGATGTCGCGCTGGAGGAGGCGCAGCGACTGCTGGTAGTCGTGGCGCAGGGCGAGGTCGAGGCGGCCGGTGCCGACGCACTGGCGCCAGGCGTCGGGGAAGGTGCCCTGGGGCTCGGCGGGGACGTGGATCATGCGTGCTCCTTCTGGAACCTGTCATGGGCCGCGTTGTGCAGTTCGATGAAGCGGTCCATGTTCTTCGCCTTCAGTTCGGAGACGTAGTCGTCCCACTCGGACAGCGGGCGCTTGCCGAGGACGAACTGGAGGGTGTTCTGGGTGACGTGGTCCTTGAGCGGGGTGTCCCAGAGGGTGGCCTGTTCCTGCTCGGTGGACTTCAGGGGGTGGGCGGGGTCGACGGGGAGCTGCTCGCGCTGGGACATGGCGTCCTCGAACTCCTTCTCGTCGGGGCCGAAGGAGGAGGAGACCAGGTCCCAGCTACCGCCGTAGGTGAAGACGCCGTTGAAGAAGCCGTAGTCCTTCTGGAGGTCCTTCGGGGCGTCGGGGTCGGAGCCCATGAGGCTGATGCCGTCGGCGAGCTGGTAGCGGCTGTCGGCGTGGGTGTACGTGGTGCCCTCGACGCCCCACTTGCAGAAGCGCTGGCCCTCGTCGGAGTACCAGAGCCAGTCCACGAACTGCATCAGCGCCACGAAGTCGTCGCCGTCCAGGGCCTTGCTGGAGATCATGACGCCGTTCTCCAGTCGGGAGCCGCCGAGGACGACCGGTCCGGCGGGGCCGAGCGGGACGGGGATCATGTCGATGGTGGCGCCCTTGACCTGCTTGCCGAGGTTGTAGCGGTAGTTCTGCACCAGCTCCTGCGGGTTGGCGCTGATCGCGAAGGACCGTTCCGACAGGAGCTTCCGCACGGCCTCGTCGTCGGTCTGGGTGAAGCTCTCGGGGTCCATCAGCTTCTCGGCGACGAGGGTGCGCAGGTACTCCACGAACTGCCGGTAGCGGTCGGTGGCGCCGGTGAAGACGAACCGTTTCTCCTGCGCGTCCCAGCTTGTGTTGTCGTAGGCCCAGCCCGCCTTGACGCCGTACGCCTGCCCCAGGCAGCGGGTGAGGGCCCCGGCGGGGAAGGGGGTGTTGGTGCTCCAGCGGTCGGAGAGGGGGTAGCGGTCGGGGTACTCGGCCTTGATCGCCTTGAAGACGTCGTACACCTCGTCCCAGGTGGTGGGGGCGGTGAGGCCGAGGCGGTCCAGGACGTCGGTGCGCAGGGCGAGGGAGTAGCCGGACTTGACCTTCTCGTGCAGGCCGGGCAGGAGGTAGAACCTGCCGTCGGACTGGCGGATGGAGTCCAGCTCGGGGGCCAGGTCCCACTTCTTCACCGCCGCCTGGAAGTGGGGCATCAGGTGGGTGTAGTCGCTGACCGGGAGGATCGCGCCGGAGGAGACGAAGGCGACCTCGGAGGGGTGGTACGTCTTCGGGATCAGTACGGGGGCGTCGCCCGCGCCGATGAGGAGGCTGCGCTTCTTCTCGTAGTCGCTGAGGGGGACGTTGACGGGCTTGAGGGTGATGCCGGTGCGGCGGGTGAGTTCCTTCCAGAACAGCCAGCCGTCCTTCATGGGGTAGGCCGGGTTGTCGTTGTGCAGGACGGAGAACGACAGCGGCTTGGCGGCCTTGAACTGGTCGCCGACGCGGTACTTCCGCATCGCGCCGTCCTGCTTCTTGCTGAGGTCCTTGGGGTCGCCGCCGTCGTCGCCCCCGCCGCAGCCGGTGAGGACGGTGAGCGAGGTGAGACCCGCGGCGGCGAGGAGCTGTCGGCGGGACAGTGGTCCGGGGTTCATCGGGGCTCCCTGAGGTGAGTCATGGGGGGACGCGCTCAGCCCTTGACCGCGCCGAGCATCACGCCCGAGACGAAGTAGCGCTGGATGAACGGGTACACACAGAGGATCGGCAGGGCGGTGAGCACGATCGTCACCGCCTGGATGTTCGCGGCGACCTGGGTGAGCTGCTCGGTGGTGGCCCCGGCGTTGCCGCCGCCGGTGGCGCCCGCGATCAGGTTGCGCAGGTAGACGGTGACCGGCATCAGCTCCGAGCGGTCCATGTAGAGGAACGCGCCGAACCAGGAGTTCCAGAAGGACACCGAGTAGAACAGCACCATCGTGGCGACGACCGCCTTCGACAGCGGCAGCACGATCCGCAGCAGGATGCCGTACGTGCTCAGCCCGTCGATCTGCGCGGCCTCCTCCAGCTCGGTCGGCAGGCTCTCGAAGAACGCCTTCATGACGAGCAGGTTGAAGACGCTGATCGCGTTCGGGACGGCCAGCGCCCAGAGGGTGTTCTTCATGCCGAGGCTGGTGATCAGCACGTAGTTCGGGATCAGCCCGCCGGTGAAGAACATGGTGAACACCGCGATGCCGACGAGCAGTCCGCGGCCCTTGAGGTGCCGCTTGGACAGGACGTAGGCGTAGCACGTCGTGAGGACCATCGCGATGACGGTGGATACGGCGGTGTAGAGCACGGTGTTGCCGTAGTTCCGCCAGAACATCGCGTCCTTGAAGACGATCTCGTACGTGGTGAGGTTGAACCCCTTGGGCCACAGGGTGACCTCACCGGCGCGGATCTGCCGTTCCCCGCTGAAGGAGCGGGCGACGATGTTGGCGAAGGGGTAGAGGGTGACCACGACGACGAGGGTGAGGATCACGCCGTTGACGCCCTGGAAGATTCGGTAGGAGCGGCTCGGCCGGATCACCACAGGCTCGTTCCCACCGTGCGCCGGGAGAGCTGGTTGGCGGAGGTGATCAGCACCAGGCCGATGACCGCCTCGAACAGGCCGATGGCGGCGGCGTAGCTGAAGCTGTTGGACTCAAGGCCGGTGCGGTACAGGTAGGTCGAGATGACGTCGGCGGTCGGGTAGGTCAGCGGGTTGTAGAGCAGCAGGACCTTCTCGAAGCCGACGGCCATGAAGGTGCCGATGTTGAGGATCAGCAGCGTGATCATGGTGGGGCGGATGCCGGGCAGGGTGACGTGCCAGATCTGCCGCCAGCGGCCCGCGCCGTCGATGCGGGCGGCCTCGTAGAGGTCCTCGTCGATGGTGGTGAGCGCGGCGAGGTAGAGGATGGTGCCCCAGCCCGCGGTCTGCCAGATCTCCGAGCCGACGTAGACGGCGCGGAACCACTCCGGTTCCTGGATGAAGCGGACCGGGTCGTGGCCGAACCAGCCGAGGACGTGGTTGACCGGGCCGTCCGTGGCGAGGATCTGGATGGTGATGCCCGCGACGATCACGATCGACAGGAAGTGCGGCAGGTACGACACCGACTGCACGAAGCGCTTGAGCGAGCGACGGCGGACCTCGTTGAGGAGCAGCGCGAGCACGATCGGGATCGGGAAGCAGAACACCAGCGTGAGCCCGCCGAGCCAGAGGGTGTTCCGGAAGACCTGCCAGAAGGTGGGGTCGGTCAGGAACATCTCCACATAGCGCAGCCCCACCCACTCCTCACCGAAGATCGACCCGCCCGGCTCGAAGCGGCGGAAGGCGATCACGTTGCCGATCATCGGCAGGTAGCGGAAGACCAGGAAGAACAGCAACGGCAGTACGGCCAGCGAGTAGAGCTGCCAGTCCCGGCGCAGCGCCCGTCGCCAACTGGTCGATGTCGCGGAAGTGCTCATGCATGGGCCTCCCGGTCTTTCTTCGAAACTTTCGGACGCGCTCCGGTAACTTTGCGGCAAAGTTAGGGGCGGCTGTAAGGGGTGTCAATGGGTGAGGCGAGGGGATGGATGGATGAACCGGAGGGATTTCAAGCCACTCCCGAGGCGAAACATTCACCTTCATAGCCGCAACGATCGGACGCTTGCTCCCGAACCCGCCCCGAACGCACCAGGAGGTCCCGTGCCCGCCTTCGACCTGCCACTGGAAAAGCTGCAGCGGTACCGCCCGGACGTCGACGAACCCGACGACTTCGACGACTTCTGGCGGCGGACGCTGACGTCGGCGGCCGAGCGCGAACCCGTGCTCTCCGCGCGGCCCGTGCCGACCGGTCTGCGGCTCGTCCGGACCTGGGACGTCACCTTCCGCGGCTTCGCGGGCGACCCGGTGCGCGCCTGGTTCAGCCGCCCCGCCGACGCACCCGAGGCCCTCCCGGCGGTCGTCGAGTACGCGGGGTACGGGCGCGGTCGCGGCTATCCGCACGAGCGGCTGACCTGGGTGAACGCCGGGTACGCCCATCTGCTGATGGACAACCGCGGCCAGGGCGACCAGTACGGCAGCGGCGGCGCCACCCCCGACCCGCACGCCACCGCGCCGGGCGGCCCGGGACCGGCGGTCCGGGGGCTGCTCTCGCCGCACGACCACCACTACCGGCGTCTCGTCACCGACGCCGTGCGCGCGGTCACGGCGGTGCGCGCCCTGCCCGGCGTGGACCCGGCGCGGGTCGCGGCGGTGGGCAACAGCCAGGGCGGCGGCCTCGCGCTGGCCGTGGCGGGCCTGGTCCCGGACCTCGCCGCGGCGCTGGTCACCGCCCCGCTGCTGTGCGGCATCCGGCGCGCGCTGGACCTCTCCGACACGGGGCCCTACGGCGAGATCGCCGCGTACCTCGCCGTCCACCGGGGCGCCGAACGCTCCGCGCACCGCACGCTCGCCTACCTGGAGGGCGTCTCCTTCGCCCGGCGCGCGCACGCGCCCGCGCACTTCGGCGTCGGCCTGCGCGACACGGTGTGCCCACCGAGCGGGGCGTACGCCGCGTACCACCGCTACGCGGAACTCACCGGCACCGATCCGCGCCGGGAGATCCACGCCTACCCCTACAACGGCCACGAGGGCGGCGACGCGGCCCACGTCCGCCGCCAACTGGACTGGGCGGCGGGGGTGCTGGCGGGGTGAGGGGCTGGCGGGGTGGAAGCGGAGAGGCGCGACGGGTTCCGGTCCGCAGCGTCAATGGGAGCGCTCCCACCCCTTGGGGGTGGAAGGTATCGCCGGGAGCGCCGGATGTAAACAGGGCGGACCGGACACGGGCACGTACGACGCAGGGCCGCGCCCCCGGGGTGCCCCGGGAGCGCGGCCCTCGACGACCGTCCTGTACCGCTTACTTGCGGATCAGGTTGCGCAGCACGTACTGCATGATGCCGCCGTTGCGGTAGTAGTCCGCCTCGCCGGGGGTGTCGATGCGGACGACCGCGTCGAACTCGACGCCCGTGTCGGTGGTGACCTTGACCGTGCGCGGGGTGGTGCCGTCGTTCAGCTCGGTGACGCCGGTGATGGAGAAGGTCTCCTCGCCGGTCAGGCCGAGGGAGGCGGCCGAGGCGCCCTCCGGGAACTGGAGCGGCAGCACGCCCATGCCGATCAGGTTGGAGCGGTGGATGCGCTCGTAGGACTCGGCGATGACGGCCTTGACGCCGAGGAGGGCCGTGCCCTTGGCCGCCCAGTCGCGGGACGAGCCGGAGCCGTACTCCTTGCCCGCGAGGACGACGAGCGGGATGCCCTGCTCGATGTAGTTGCGGGAGGCGTCGTAGATGAACGACACCGGACCGCCGTCCTGGGTGAAGTCGCGGGTGTAGCCGCCCTCGGTGCCCGGCGCGATCTGGTTGCGCAGGCGGATGTTGGCGAACGTGCCGCGGATCATCACCTCGTGGTTGCCGCGGCGGGAACCGTAGGAGTTGAAGTCGCGGCGCTCGACGCCGTGCTCGGTGAGGTACTTGCCCGCGGGGGTGTCGGCCTTGATGGCACCGGCCGGGGAGATGTGGTCGGTGGTCACCGAGTCACCGAGCTTGGCGAGGACGCGGGCGCCCGTGATGTCGGAGACCGGGGTGGTCTCCATCGTCATGCCCTCGAAGTACGGGGGCTTGCGGACGTACGTCGACTCGGGGTCCCACTCGAAGGTGTTGCCGGTCGGGATGGACAGCGCCTGCCACTGGGCGTCGCCCGCGAAGACGTCGCTGTAGGACTTGGAGAACATGTCCTCGCCGATGGCGTTGGCGACGACGTCGTTGACCTCGGCCTCGGAGGGCCAGATGTCCTTCAGGAAGACCGGGTTGCCGTCCTGGTCGGTGCCGAGGGCGTCCCTGGTGATGTCCACCTTCATGGAGCCCGCGATGGCGTACGCGACGACCAGCGGCGGGGACGCCAGGTAGTTCATCTTGACGTCGGGGTTGATCCGGCCCTCGAAGTTGCGGTTGCCGGAGAGCACCGAGGTGACGGCGAGGTCGTGGTCGTTGACGGCCTTGGAGACCTCCTCCGGCAGCGGGCCGGAGTTGCCGATGCAGGTGGTGCAGCCGTAGCCGACGAGGTTGAAGCCGACCTTGTCCAGGTACGGGGTGAGGCCCGCCTTGTCGAAGTAGTCGGTGACGACCTTCGAGCCCGGGGCGAGGGTGGTCTTCACCCACGGCTTGCGGGTGAGGCCCTTCTCCACCGCCTTCTTGGCCACCAGCGCGGCGGCGACCATGACGTACGGGTTGGAGGTGTTGGTGCAGGAGGTGATCGCGGCGACGGTGACGGCGCCGTGGTCGATCTCGTACGACGACCCGTCGGGCGCGGTCACGGTGACCGGGTTGGACGGGGCGCCGTTCGGGGCGACCGCCGGGGCGTCGGAGGCGGGGAAGGACTCGACACCGGCCTCGTCGACGCTGTCGACGTAGTTGCGGACGTCCTGCTTGAACTGCTCGGCGGCGTTGGCGAGGACGATGCGGTCCTGCGGGCGCTTCGGACCGGCGATCGACGGCACGACCGTCGACAGGTCCAGCTCCAGCTTCTCGGAGAAGTCCGGCTCGGCCTGCGGGTCGAGCCAGAGGCCCTGCTCCTTGGCGTACGCCTCGACGAGCGCGACCTGCTGGTCGCTGCGGCCGGTCAGGCGCAGGTAGTTCAGCGTCTCGTCGTCGATCGGGAAGATCGCGGCGGTGGAGCCGAACTCCGGCGACATGTTGCCGATGGTGGCGCGGTTGGCGAGCGAGGTGGCGGCCACGCCCTCGCCGTAGAACTCGACGAACTTGCCGACGACGCCGTGCTTGCGCAGCATCTCGGTGATGGTGAGCACCAGGTCGGTGGCGGTGGTGCCGGGCTGCAGCTCGCCGGTGAGCTTGAAGCCGACGACGCGCGGGATGAGCATGGAGACCGGCTGGCCGAGCATCGCGGCCTCGGCCTCGATGCCGCCGACGCCCCAGCCGAGGACGCCGAGGCCGTTGACCATGGTGGTGTGCGAGTCGGTGCCGACCAGGGTGTCGGGGTACGCCTTGCCGTCGCGGACCATGACCACGCGGGCGAGGTGCTCGATGTTCACCTGGTGGACGATGCCGGTGCCCGGCGGGACGACCTTGAAGTCGTCGAACGCGGTCTGGCCCCAGCGCAGGAACTGGTAGCGCTCCTTGTTGCGGCCGTACTCCAGGTCGACGTTCTGCTTGAAGGCGTCGTTGGTGCCGAACTTGTCGGCGATGACGGAGTGGTCGATGACCATCTCGGCCGGGGAGAGCGGGTTGATCTTGTTCGGGTCGCCGCCCAGCTCCTTCACGGCCTCACGCATCGTGGCGAGGTCCACGACGCAGGGCACGCCGGTGAAGTCCTGCATGATCACGCGGGCGGGCGTGAACTGGATCTCCTGCGCGGGCTGGGCCTGGGAGTCCCAGCCGCCGAGCGCGCGGATGTGGTCGGCGGTGATGTTCGCGCCGTCCTCGGTGCGCAGCAGGTTCTCCAGCAGGACCTTCAGGCTGTAGGGGAGCCGGGCCGAGCCCTCCACCTTGTCCAGGCGGAAGATCTCGTACGACTCGTCGCCCACCTTCAGCGTGCTGCGGGCGTCGAAGCTGTTCGCCGACACGACAGTCTCCTTCATTTATGTGCGCGTACCACCGCAATCCTGCCGCCACGCCGTCTTGGCCGATCCGCTAAGGTAAGGCTAAGTTAGGTAACCCTTACTGGGGTGGCGGGCACGGTGCGCCTCGGCAGATATCTCGATGTCGAGATAACTCTAGTACATGCGGGCGGGATGGTCATGCCCGGCTCCCCGGGTACCCGGTGTCGGCCGGTGCGGTGACGCGTGGGCATCACTAAGAACCCTCCGGGAGCGCACGAAAAAAGGGCCCGGCGACCGCTTGCGCGCGGTCGCCGGGCCCTGGGCGCCGGATCAGCCGGTGGCGCCCTTCTCCGACAGCATCTCGGCCGCCCCGGCGGGGGTTCCGGCGGCCGCCAGTTCGTCTCCGGCCACCTCCACCCCGTACCGCTTGGCGAGGATGACGCTCAGCTCGATCAGGACCAGGGAGTCCAGGTCGAGGTGGTCGAACCGGGTGTCGACGCCCGTGTCGGCGGGGACGTCGAAGTGCGTCTTGAGGAGGTCGAGCACGGCTTCCGGGTCGAGGGTGACTCGCCCTGTCATGGCGTTTCCTTTCGCAGAGCTGTGGTCAGGCGGGAGTGGTCCCCGGCCAGGTCAGTACGGCGGAGCCCCAGGTCAGACCGGCGCCGAAGGAGGTCAGCAGCAGCCGGTCACCGAGCCGGAAGCGGTCCTGGGCGGCGGCGTCGGCCAGGGCCAGCGGGATCGAGGCGGCCGAGGTGTTGCCCACCTGCTCCAGGTGGGTGACGACGCGCTCCGGGTCCACCCCCAACTGCCGGGCCAGCGCGTACAGGATGCGCAGGTTCGCCTGGTGCCCCACCACGTGGTCGACCTGGTCGAGGTCCCAGCCCGCGGTGGCGAGCACCGCCGACGACGACTGGGCCATCCGGCGGACGGCGTGCGGGAAGACCTCCCGGCCGTTCATCCGCAGGTACTGGTCCTCGGGTGCCAGCGCGCGGTCGGTGGACCGTGGCCGGGAGCCGTTGCCCGGGATGACGACCAGGTCGTGGAGCGTGCCGTCCGAGCCCAGGTCGAAGCCCAGCAGCGCACCGGCCTCGTCGGTGGTGCCGCGGCGCAGCACCACCGCTCCGGCGCCGTCGCCGAAGATCACCGCCGTGGTGCGGTCGGCGGGGTCGAGGTAGGGGCGGAAGGTTTCGGCTCCGATGACGAGCACGCGTTCGGCGTGCCCGGCCACCAGGGCGGCGGACGCGGTGGCGAGCGCGTAGACGAAGCCCGAGCAGCCCGCCCCCACGTCCAGGGCGGCGACCGTGCCGAGGCCGAGGCGGGCCGCCACCTCCGGCGCCGTGGCGGGGACCTGCCGGTCCGGAGTGGAGGTGGCCACGACCAGCAGGCCGATGTCCCCGGGCGCGTCGACCTGCGCCGACTTCAGCGCCCGGTGTCCCGCCTCGACGGCGAGGTCGCTCGTGGCCACGCCCGGGTCGGACCAGTGGCGCTGCCGGATGCCGGTCCGCTGGACGATCCACTCGTCACTGGTGTCCAGGCTGCGGGTGAGGTCGTCGTTGGTGACGACCCGCCGGGGCACATGGGTGCCGAGCCCGGCGAGGACGGCGGCGGGTGCGCTCATCGTCCGTCACCTCCCGCGCCCGCGTGCTGGGCGGGCGCCTTGAGGAGGTGTGCCACGGCGACCCGGGTCCGTACGCCGTGCAGGGCCCCGACCACCTCGGCCGACCTCCAGGTCCCGGCCGCCGTGGGCAGCAGCAGGGGCTGTTCCAGACGGGCCGTCACCTCACCGTCGGGCGGGGGCGGGGTGCCGTCGTCGAGCGTGAGGGTCGCCCGCCGCATCCAGAGGTTGTTGCTGTGGGCACGGTCGACGCCGTCCAGTGTGTAGAGCATGACCTGGCCCAGCTGCATCACGGCGACCAGGGTGTCGATCATGCTGGCCGACGCGTCGCCCCGGGCGTCCCCCGCCCCGTCCGGGACCAGTGCCACCCGGGCCGACGCCCGGGGGTCGTCCTCGTCGTCGCCGGTGACGCGCACCCCGGTGAGCAGTTGCCGACGGGCCGCGTGCGGGACGCCGTAGGGCGCGTCGATCCACGGGCCGGGCAGCTCCTCCTCCAGGTAGTACGCGCCGGGGCCGCCGACCGGCTGACGGCCGGGGCTGTGCCGGGCCCGTACCCGCGCCGACAGTGATCCGACCCGGCAGTCCAGGGTGGTCGACCACTGCTCACCGGCCGTCTCGGCGGCGACGAGCCGACCGCTCACCGGCACCTTCGCCAGGCCCTCCTCGTCCGGGCTGGACCCGGCCTTCATCTCGATCGACCGCACCTCGAAGCGGGCGTCCGGGGCGAGGCCGTAGGTGTGTGCCGCGTACAGGCCGGTGAGCCGGGCGGCGAAGAGCATCACGTCGATGGAGCTGAGGTGGGGCCTCTGGTTCTGGCCGCCCTTGCGGGACCAGACGCCCGGGATGGCGAGGTGGGCGGTGGCCTCGACGGCTCCGACGGCCCCGGCGTCGGCGGGCGTGATCGTGAGGTCGGTCAGCGAGTGTTCGACGCGCTTGAACCCCTCACCGAGGAATCTGCTGTCTCGTGGTCCTAAGAAGTCGTCGATGGACGCGAGTTCCAGGGAAGGCACAGGTGCTCCTGTTCCCGCCGAAGAACCCCGCCACGTTCAACGGCGGGAGCGGTTCGCTCACTCGCCGCTGACTGCGGTGAAGGCTTCGGCGATGGCATAGCTGTCCTCGTACATGTGATAACGGACTATCTGTCCGTCTTCTACCGATAAGTGCAGTGCGTAGGCGTTGGTGAAGGTCTTTCCGGTGGCCAGCACCCCGAAGGCGGACTCGGCCATGACCACGGCGTGGGGCCCGTCGACGAGGCGGGCGTGGAGGGTGAAGCCCCGCGGCGCGGTCAGCACCTCCGGGAAGACCTGGAAGAACTCGGAGATCTCCGGCCGGGTGGACCGGGTGCCCGTCCAGGGCACCCGCGGGCTCCCCGCCACGCGGAAGTCCACGCGGTCGGCGAACAGGTCGAGCAGCCCGGGCAGGTCCCCCGACCCGAACCTCTCGAAGAACGCGTCCACGACCGCCGCGGTGCTCCGCTGCTGCGCTGTCGTCATCTCACGTCACTCCGCCCTGGACCGCTCGACCGCTCGGCCGCCAGGGCCGCGCGGCCCGCCAGGTGGATCGCCGTCATCTGCGTGACGCGTTCGCCGAGGTGCTCGGCGGTGGCGATGTCCGCCTTGTGCATGAGGTCAGGGGGCAGGTCACCGGGCAGGGTGGCGGCGGCGCCGTTGAAGTAGCCGAGCCGGTTGAGGTCGTCCTCGCTCTCGTGGCTGAGGTGCCAGCCCGGGAGCAGGCCGAGGCTGACCCAGATCATGCCGTGCTGGGCGCCCAGCGTCGCGAAGTAGCCGAGGGTGGAGTCCTTGTCGCCCGCCTTGCAGGCGCCGATGGTGAACCCCGACCCGAGCTTGTCCTTCCACGCCTGCCGCGCCCAGCGCTTGTTGGTCGACTCGGCGAAGGTGTGGAACTTCCCCGACGCCGATCCCATGTAGGTGGGCGCGCCGAAGATGATCGCGTCGGCCTTGTCGAGGGTCTCCCACTTGGTGTCGTCCATGGCGTCGACGGTCAGCATGTTCACTTCGGCGCCCGCGGCCAGCGCTCCGGCCCGCACGGACTGTGCCAGTACGTCCGTGTGCCCCCTGCCCGAGTGGTAGGCGACGACGATCAGGGGTGGCTTTCCCATTCTGCTGTTCTCCTTCGACCGGAGGGGCGTGTGAGATGACGTCAGATGACTGACGGAACGCGGGGTTTCAGGCGCCCGCCGGGACCCGCTCGTGCTCCATGCGGAAGTCCTGGCGGCCGTACTCCTCGCGGGCCAGTTCGATGGCCTCGTCCGTGCTCATGACGGGGGTGAGGTCGAAGATCCCGGCGATGGCCTCAAGGCGCTCCGCCACGGTGCCGCCGACCACGTGGTACGGGATCTCCAGCTCGTCCAGGGTGGCGAGCAGCATCCCGTCGATGGTCGTGCGGAACTCGTCGTTCATCGGCCGGTGGCCGTCCGCGGCGATCGGCAGTTCGTGGCGCAGGTGGACGTAGGCGTCGTAGGTGGCCTTGACGTGCTGCTTGAAGGCCTGCCCGTACTGGTCGACGACCTTGGCGAAGAAGGCCATCTCCTCCGGCGTCGTCGTCGACAGGCCGTTCCCCCTGCGGCGGTGGCGTTGGGGTTCATGCCGTACCGGAGGCGGGCGGCGCCGTAGAGCCACTCCTGGAGGGAGGAGCCGTCGGAGATGAAGTGGTCTCCGAGGAGGGCTTCCTGGACCGCGCGGCCGGTGTGGCGGCGCATGGTGAGCTGGAGGAACTGCGCGGGCGTCACGTCCGCGAGCTTCACGCCCGGCAGGGCCTCCGGCATGATCTCCCTGATCGTGCGGGCGAGCGAGCGCGGTACGCCGGTGTAGTGCGACAGCGCCATCACCGTCGAGGTCTTGCCTGATGAGTAGGTTCCGGACACGGCTATCTTCATGGGTTCTCCAGTTCCGGACGGCGCCCCGCGTACGGCAGGGCGCCGCCGCGCACGGCGAAGATCGCGAGAGGGGGGACCGCCAACCCGGTCGATCTCCAGTTCGAGCACCGAGAGGTGCGAACCCGGATTCCGGTGGCTTCCACTTCCACAGAACGGGCCGAAAAAGGCAGCAGCTCCCATTCACTGCCATACGACCGCTTTCGGGCAGGGGGAGCGTTCGGCCAGCGTGACACGGACGACAACTTCGCGCCAACAGTGCTCAGGCGTGACGCGGGTCACATCAACCGCCGTCTGTCTCCCCGGAGTTGGAATCCGGGCGGCATCGGGCGCCCCGGGCCTGCCCCTATGGAGCAGGCCGCAGACGCGGGGCCCGGCACGAGTCCGGGTTCCCGGTGCTTGACGGCTGCTCAGGGTGACGTCGCGGGTGGCTGGAACGCCGCTGGAACGGGCGGGGCCGCACGCGGCGGCGCGCGGTGCGGGCAGGGGGCCCCGGGCGGCGGCCCCACCTGGTGGTTCATGGCGGAAAACGGCCGCGGCGGACGGCCTTCGCATCGTGCCGCGGGCGGCTGCGGGCGCGCGCGGGGCACGGAAAGCACTGCCGTCGGCGTCGCGCAGCCCGCATGATGCTCTGACGACACAGCGGGGGTCACTCCGGACGAGGCCGCGGACACCGACGGCCGGGTCCTTCGGGCGTGCGCCGTCCGCCCGCCGGGAGGCGACCGGCGGGCGCCACCCGGGCGGGTCCCGGGGCGGGCACGGCACCTGCCACGCGACGGCCCCTTCGCGCGCCGTACCGCCGGAGGGGGCGCTCCCTCCGCGGCGCCGCACCACCGCACCGACGAGGAGGACGCATGTCCGTGGCCGAACCGGAAGACGTGTACGCGGCCGTCGAGGAGACCGCCGGGCTGCTGAACGTGCCCTGCGCGCGGGAGAAGGTCGGGCCGGTCCTGGAGGCGTTCGCGCCGTTCGAGGGCGGGTTCATCTTCAGTGCGACGGCCGGTGAACGGGGCGGCGACCTCGACCTGACCATCCAGGTGCCCCGGGCGATCCCCGACCCCTACGCCCACGCCCTGGAGCGCGGCCTGCTGCCGCGCACCGGCCATCCCGTCGGCTCGCTGCTGTCCGACCTCGACGGCCGGGGCTTCGTCGAGGAGTACCTGATCGACGTCGGGGTCGTCGGCGGGCTCAACAAGGTCTACGTGCACTTCCCGCACGCCGTGCAAGGGGTGGCCGCGCTCTCCTCGGTGCCGTCGATGCCGTCGGCGCTGGCCGCCAACGCCGACTTCTTCGCCCGGCACGACCTCGACGGCGTCGCGATGATCGCGATCGACTACCGGCACGAGACGGTCAACCTGTACTTCCCCACCCCGGGCGGGATGGAGCCGAAGACCGTCCTGTCGTTGCTCCAGGAGATGGGGTTGCCGGAGCCGGATGAGGAACTGCTGGAGTCCGTCCGCAAGACGTTCCGGGTCTACTTCACGCTGGGCTGGGACTCCTCGCGGATCGAGCGGATCAGCTTCGCCCGCCCGGCGGACATGCCGCTGATCAGGGCCCGGACGGAGCCGGAGATGGTGCGTTTCCTGACCGGCAGCCCCTACACCTACGACGGTGAGCGGTTCAGCATCTCGATCGTGAAGTGGTCCCCGGAGGGCCAGTGGTTCAACGCGGGCTCCTACTACCAGTTCGGGCCGCTGCAGCGCGAGGTGTTCAAGAAGATCCGCGGGTGAGGCGCCCGCCCGAGCGCCCATCGCCCCCTTCCCGAGCTAGGACCCTTCCCGAGCTAGGACCCTTCCCGAGCTAGGAGTTCAGCGAGCCCATGACCGAACAGAGTGCTGAGCGAAGTGTCCGCGTCGTCGACGACTTCTACCGCGCCCTCCAGGCCAAGGACCTCGACGCGTTCGCGCGCCTGTGGGCGGCGGACGCCGTCTACCGGGTGCCGGTCACCCCGGACGGCGTGCCCGGCGAGTTCACCGGGCGCGCGGCGATCGTCGCCGGACTGGGCGGGTTCTTCTCGCTGTTCGGCGAGGTCCGCTTCACCTGGCAGGCGGAGGCGATGGCCGACCCGCGGCGGGTGCTGGCGACCTGGGAGATGGAGATCGAGCTGCTGGCCGGGGGCACCTACCGCAACCGGGGCACGTCCGTCTTCCAGCTTGAGCGGGGGCTGATCACACACTTCACCGAGCACGTCGACACCGCCGCCTTCCTGGCGCTGTTCTCCGCCCGCGCCGCCACGGCGCACCGGTTCTTCGCCCTGCTGGACGGCGGTGACCTGGAGGCGTGGGGCGAACTGTGGGACCCGCACGGCACCTGGAACGCGCCGTACGCCCCCGGGCGGCTTCCCCACCCCGTCGAGGGCAGGGCCGAGATCGTCGCCGCCTGCCGCGAACTTCTCGCCGGTAAGGAGTCGTTCGGCGTCGAGGTGACGGGGGTGCACGCGGCCGTGAACTCCGACGCCGTGTGCGTGCAGTACCGCCCGCGCGCCGGGGCGGCCGGGCAGGCGGACGGCGGGGAGGCGGTGGCGGTCCTGCGGTTCGCGGGCGGGCTGGTCAGCGCCTGGCACGACTACGCCGGTCCCCGTCCGTCCGGGGACGGCGCCGCCGTGGCCACGCCGGGCGCGGGTGCGGCGCGATGAGGGCACGGGGGACGGCGACGGCGCGGCCTCACGCGCGCGGGGCCTCCTTCGGCCAGGGACCGTTCAGAGGAGACGCAGGGCGATGACAGCCGTGGACAAGGACCTGCCCCGAGGGGCCGACGGGGCCGAAGGAACTGGGGGCGCGGCCGGGGCCGATCCGCGGCGCTGGCTGGCGCTGGCGGTACTGGCGGCCATGCAGTTCATGCTCATCATGGACATCACCGTGGTGAACGTCGCCCTGCCGGACATCCAGTCCGGTCTGGACTTCTCCCCGGGCGGTCTGGCCTGGGTGGTCAACGCCTATGTGCTGGTGGCCGGGGGCTTCCTGCTGCTGGGCGGGCGGCTGGCGGACATGTTCGGCCGACGTCGGATCTTCCTGGCCGGTGTGCTGGTCTTCGGGCTGGCGTCGGCCGCGTGCGGTGCCGCGACCGTGTCGGGGACGCTGGTCGCCAGCCGCTTCGTGCAGGGGCTGGGCGAGGCGCTGGCCGGGCCCGCGGCGCTCGGGCTGATCCCGGTGCTGTTCCCCGACCGCAAGGAGCGCATGAAGGCCCTGGGCATCTGGGGCGGGCTGTCGGCGGTGGCGGGCTCGATCGGCGCGGTCGTCGGCGGCATGGTGACCGACCTGGTGAACTGGCGGTGGATCTTCTTCATCAACGTCCCCATCGCGGTGGTCGCGCTGGTGCTGGTGCCGCGGGTGATGCCGGAGAGCCGGATGGCCCGGGACAGCCGCCGCCTGGACACCGTCGGGGCGGTGACGGCCACCGGCGGCCTGGTCGCGGTGGTCTACGGCCTGCTCCAGGCCGCCGACCATTCCTGGGGCTCCGGGCGGGTGCTGCTGCCGCTGCTGGGCGGCGTCGCCCTGCTGCTGCTGATGGTGGCCTGGGAGGCCCGCACCCCCGACCCGATGATCCCGCTGCGGTTCTTCACCAACCGCACCCGGGTGACGACCAACGCGGTGAGCGTGGCCATCTTCGCGGCCTTCTTCACCTACATGTTCCTGTTCACCCTGTACGTGCAGCAGGTGCACGACTACTCGCCGCTGAGGACGGGTCTGGCGTACATCCCGCTGACGCTGACCGCGCTCGCCGGTGCGGGCACCTCCACCGTGCTGATGCCCCGGATCGGGGTGAAGGCGGTCCTGACCGTCGCCTTCTCCGGCGCCGCGGTGGCCCTGTTCGTCGCCGCCGCGGGCTTCGCGCCCGACGCGTCCTTCGCCAGCGGGTTCCTGCCCGGCCTGGTCCTGTTCGGGTTCTTCAACGGCCTGGCCTACCCGGCCCTGGTCAACGGGGCGCTGCACGAGGTCACCGGCCAGGACTCCGGCCTGGCCTCCGGCGTGCAGACGGCGATGCAGCAGACCGGTGCGGCCCTCGGTCTGGCCACCCTGGTCCCGTTCGCCTTCCGCTACGTCGACGACCACGTCGCCGACGGCACGCTTCCGCGGGTGGCGCAGAGCGACGGGTACGCGCTGGCGTTCCGGATCGGGGCGGTGGTCCTCGCCGTCGCGGCGGTGGCCGTCGTCGTGGTGCTGGAGAAGGTCAGCGGCGAGATGCGCGACCCGATCGCCGAGGCCGCGGCGGCGGCCGACGGCGCGGAGGCCGAGCCGCGGCCATGAGTGCCCCCTATGGGGGTATCCGGACTGGCAGTACGGATACCCCCATCTCGGCGGGAGGCAGGATGCCCCTCACGTTCCGCAAGAGCTTCCGGATACTCCCCGGAGTAAGGCTGAACATCAACAAGCGTTCATGGTCCGTCACGACCGGCGGCAGGAAGGGCCCGCGCCACACCCACAGCAGCACGGGACGTCGTACGACATCGATGGATTTGCCCGGACCTTTCGGATGGCGTCGTACGACGTCACGCAGGCGGCGTTGACGGTCCGTCACCCGAATGGACCCCCCGGGAGGCGCCATCTCATATCTGAGATAGCCTCAACCTCATGGCAGACGACTACCTCGTACGCATCGGTAAGCTCATCCGCGACGCCCGGCAGCACCGGGGCTGGACGCAGGCGCAACTCGCGGAGGCGCTCGGCACCTCGCAGAGCGCCGTCAACCGCATCGAACGCGGTAACCAGAACATCAGCCTTGAGATGATCGCCCGCATCGGTGAGGCGCTGGACAGTGAGATCGTCTCACTGGGCTACGCCGGTCCGATGCACCTGCGGGTGGTGGGCGGCCGTCGCCTCTCCGGTGCCATCGACGTCAAGACGAGCAAGAACGCCTGCGTGGCCCTGCTGTGCGCCTCCCTGCTCAACCGGGGGCGCACGGTGCTGCGCCGGGTCGCGCGCATCGAGGAGGTCTACCGCCTGCTGGAGGTGCTCGGCTCGATCGGCGTCCGTACGCGCTGGATCAACGGCGGCGTGGACCTGGAGCTGTGCCCCCCGGCCGAGTTCGACCTGGACTCCATCGACGCGGACGCCGCGGTGCGCACCCGCTCGATCATCATGTTCCTCGGCCCGCTGCTGCACCGCATGGACCGCTTCAAGCTGCCCTACGCCGGTGGCTGCGACCTCGGCACCCGGACCATCGAGCCGCACATGATCGCGCTGCGCCGGTTCGGGCTGGACATCGCGGCGACGGAGGGCCAGTACCACGCGGTCGTCGACCGCACGGTCCGCCCGGACCGGCCGATCGTGCTGACCGAGCGCGGGGACACGGTCACCGAGAACGCGCTGCTGGCCGCCGCCCGGCACGACGGCGTGACCGTCATCCGCAACGCCTCCTCCAACTACATGGTCCAGGACCTGTGCTTCTTCCTGGAGGCCCTGGGCGTCCGGGTCGAGGGCATCGGCACCACCACCCTCACCGTGCACGGCGTCCCGAACATCGACGTCGACGTGGACTACTCGCCCTCCGAGGACCCGGTGGAGGCGATGAGCCTGGTCGCCGCGGCGGTCGTCACGGAGTCGGAGCTGACGGTCCGTCGGGTGCCCATCGAGTTCCTGGAGATCGAGCTGGCGGTCCTGGAGGAGATGGGCCTCGACCACGACCGCACCCCGGAGTACTTCGCCGACAACGGCCGCACCCGGCTGGTCGACCTGACGGTCCGCCCCTCCAAGCTGGAGGCGCCGATCGACAAGATCCACCCGATGCCGTTCCCCGGCCTGAACATCGACAACGTCCCCTTCTTCGCCGCGATCGCCGCGACGGCCCAGGGCAAGACCCTCATCCACGACTGGGTCTACGACAACCGCGCCATCTACCTCACCGACCTCAACCGGCTCGGCGGCCGACTCCAGCTCCTCGACCCGCACCGCGTCCTGGTCGAGGGCCCCACCCGCTGGCGCGCCGCCGAGATGATGTGCCCTCCGGCGCTCCGCCCCGCGGTCGTCGTCCTGCTGGCGATGATGGCGGCGGAGGGCACGTCGGTGCTGCGCAACGTGTACGTCATCAACCGGGGGTACGAGGACCTGGCGGAGCGACTGAACTCGATCGGGGCGCAGATCGAAATTTTTCGGGACATCTGACCGGTGTGGTGTCGTGCCCCTTGGAGACAAGGGGCACGACACCACGACATGCAAGCTGACCTGCGGGTACTCGCGTTCGGCTCAGGCGGGCGTGTTCTGGGTCAGCCGATCGCCGCAGCCGACCGCGGAGCGGTCCGGAGCCTTGCCTTCCTGCCGTGGAACACTTTCGGACACCAAGCGGGAAGGTCCATTTCGTTGAGTTTCGGAAGTGGCACCCTGCGGGAGCGCCGATAAACCGGTAACTATCCCCCGCATCGTCGGCGCCCGCTTCGGGTTTCGTTGGTATTTCGTAGCTCCCCACGCTCCGCTCAAGGGCGACCTAGTCGAACGTCGCCTCAGAGCCGCGCAAAAGGTGACCGTAAGGCGTCACATCCCGCGATTGACACCCCGTCAGCCCCAACCTACTCTCCGTTCAGGTTGGCGAACGTTGAACGGTATATCGAACAATCGTGGTCACGTCGGTTCCAGCGTCGGTCAAGAGCCGCCCCCGACACGGCTGGTCTCCGGACCGTGGTCCAACAGCACGCGTCGCCCGCCCGTACACCTCCACTGATCGCCGCCTTCCGCACTTCGGCGCCAGCGCGAACACAGAAGAGGAATCCCATGGGTAGCATCACGCGCCGTCACACGATGTCATCGCCGCCCGGACCGCGCACGCGGCCAACGTGGCGCGTCATGGCGCTCTCCACCTCGTCGGCGCCGCCGACCATCGGCCCCTGAGACGTCCGGCTCCTTCACCAGGTCTGAAACCCGGACGGCGGCGACGAGGCCCATCGGCGAATTCCCACCGACGGGGCTTCAACCGCGGGCCCGCTCGCCTCCTGGCAGGCCCGCTCCCCGGAACTCCCCTGTCCACCCCCCACCATCCGACAAGGAGCACAACATGACCGTGAACAGGCGTACCTTCCTTGGACTGGGCGCAGCCGGAGCCGTGGCCGCCGTCCATGCGTACGGCACCACCGCGGCAACGGCGTCCCCGCTCGCCCCGGTGGCCGCGCCGACCCAGCGCTTCGCCATCGGGGTGAGGGAGTACGCCTGGAGCCGCGGCAACCGTCGGCTGACCACCCGGATCTTCTACCCCGCCACCGGCACCCCGGGCGGCAACCCCGTCGTCAACGCCCCCGTCGCGGACGGCGTCTTCCCCATCTGCGAGTTCAGCCACGGCCTCGGCGGCAACCCGGAGAGCTACGCACCGCTGGTCCGGCCCCTGGCCGAGGCCGGATTCGTCGTCCCCGCACCCGTCTTCCCCACCACCTCCAGCGGCACCTCGGGCAACATCCAGGACGTCTACAACGGAAACCAGTCCATGGACGTCTCCCAGGTCATCACCAACACCCTCGCCCTCAACACCACGGCAGGCGACCCGTTCGCCGGGCACCTCGACACCACCACCGGCGTCGGCGTCGCCGGTCACTCGCTGGGCGGCATGACCACCCACGGGCTGCTGACCGCCTGGCCGGACAGCCGGATAGCCGCCGCCGTGCCCTTCGCCTGTGTCGACATGGGCAACCCCAGCACCACGGTCACGGCCAAGGTCCTGTTCGTCCACGGCGATCAGGACCCCGTCTGCCAGTACTCCTCCGCGCGCCAGGCCTACGGGGAACTGCCCGCGCCCAAGGCGTTCCTCACCCACCGCGGCACGGGCCACGACCAGTACATATGGAGCGGCTACAACCACACCCAGACCGTCGCCACCTACGTGGACTGGATGCGCTGGAGTCTCTACGCCGACACCGCCGCCCGCGACCGCCTCCCCGCCGACGCCACCTCCAACACCAGCACCACCACCTGGGAAGCCGTCCTCACCCCCCTCCCCGCCGGGCGGATCGTCAGCCTCCGCTCCCGGGCCAACAACCAGTACGTCTGCGCGGAGAACGCCGGAGCCAACGCGCTCATCGCCAACCGCACCGCCATCGGCGACTGGGAACGATTCGACCTGCTCGACCTCGGCGGCGGCGCCGTCGCACTGCGCGCCCGCGTCAACGGCCGATACGTCTGCGCCGAGAACGCCGGTGCCAACCCCCTCATCGCCAACCGCACCGCCATCGGCCCCTGGGAGACCTTCCAACGCGTGAACAACTCCGACGGCACCACCAGCCTGCGCGCACAGGCCAACAACATGTACGTCAGCGCCGGAAACGCCGGAACCACCCCCCTCACCGCCAACCGCACCACGATCGGCCCCGCCGAGTCGTTCGACCTCACCAACCTCTGACTCAGCCCGCCGACGTTCCGTCCGGCCAACCGAAGGAGACACCCGCCCATGTCCTGGCCCGACCGTCCTCACAGCCGCAGGGGGGTGCTCGCTTCCGCGGCCGGACTCGCCGCGGCGGCCGCGGCACCTCTGGTCCACCCCACGGCGGCCCGCGCCGCCACCGCGTCCACCGGCACGGCCGCGCCGTCCGTCGGGCCCGCCGCCACGCAGATCACCAACCCCGTCATCTGGCAGGACTTCGCGGACATCGACATCATCCGCGTCGGCGACACCTACTACTACTCCGCCTCCACCATGCACTACTCCCCCGGAGCGCCCATCCTGCGCTCCTACGACCTGGTCAACTGGGAGTTCGCCGGCCACTCCCTGCCCCGCCTTGACTTCGGCGCCAAGTACGACCTCAACGGCGGGCGCGGCTACGTCCGCGGCGTCTGGGCGTCGTCCCTCGCCTACCGCCCCAGCAACAGCACCTTCTACTGGCTGGGCCAGATCGACTTCGCCCAGACGTACGTCTACACCGCCTCCGCCGTCGAAGGGCCCTGGACCCGGCACACCACCCTGCCCACCTACTACGACGCCGGGCTCCTCGTCGACACCGACAACACCATGTACGTGGCCTACGGCAACACCCAGATCAGCGTCGCCCAGCTCTCCGCGGACGCGCGCACCCAGGTCCGCGCGCAGCAGGTCTTCAGCACGCCGTCCAGCATCGGAACCCTGGAAGGCTCCCGCTTCTACAAGATCAACGGGAACTACTA
This sequence comes from Streptomyces flavalbus, assembly GCF_042674625.1. NCBI lineage: Bacteria > Bacillati > Actinomycetota > Actinomycetes > Kitasatosporales > Streptomycetaceae > Streptomyces > Streptomyces flavalbus. The sequence continues at coordinate 6,145,924 of NZ_JBHTEB010000001.1, read as the reverse complement.
CATCTTCCTCACCCGCCCCGCCAACGGCCAGTACATCCTCAGATCCACCTCCGGCCCCTTCGGCCCCTACACGCTGCGGCAACTCCTCCTCGACCTCCCCGGGCCCATCGCTGGCGGCGGCGTCCCCCACCAGGGCGGTCTCGTACAGACCCAGAACGGCCAGTGGTACTACATGGCCTTCGTCGACGCCTACCCCGGCGGCCGCGTCCCGGTCCTCGCCCCCATCGCCTGGACCTCGGACGGCTGGCCGCAACTGCAGCTCGTCAACGGCGCCTGGGGCACCACCTACGCCGCTCCGAGCCTCCCTCCACCACCCCGCCAGGTCGAACCCCTCACCGGCGTCGACACCTTCGACGGCACCACCCTCAAACCGAAGTGGGAGTGGAACCACAACCCGGACACCACCAGGTACACCGTCAACAACGGACTCACCCTGCAGACCGCCACCGTCACCGGCGACCTCTACTCGGCCCGCAACACCCTCACCCACCGGATCCAGGGCCCCACCTCCACCGCCACCGTCACACTCGACTACTCCGCGATGCGGGACGGCGACCGCACCGGGCTCGCCCTTCTGCGCGACTCCTCCGCCTGGATCGGCATCAAACGCGACAACGGCGCCACCAGAGTGGTGATGGTCAACAACATCACCATGGACACCAACTGGAACACCACGAACACCGGTACCGAAGTCGCTGGCACCGCCGTCTCCGGCGGGCGCATCTGGCTGCGCGCCACCGCCGACATCCGCCCAGGCGCCGGCCGCCAGGCCCTCTTCTCCTACAGCACCGACGGTGCCAACTACACCCGCCTCGGCCCCGGCTTCACCCTCAAGAACGACTGGCAGTTCTTCATGGGCTACCGCTTCGCCCTCTTCAACCACGCCACCCAGGCCCTCGGCGGCACCGTACGCATCGCCCGTTTCGAACTGGCCGCCCAGCCCACCACCAACCCGACACCTGTGGTCAGCCTCCGCTCCCGGGCCAACAACCAGTACGTCTGCGCGGAGAACGCCGGAGCCGACCCACTCATCGCCAACCGCACCGCCATCGGCGACTGGGAACGATTCGACCTGCTCGACCTCGGCGGCGGCGCCGTCGCACTGCGCGCCCGCGTCAACGGCCGATACGTCTGCGCCGAAAACGCCGGTGCCAACCCCCTCATCGCCAACCGCACCGCCATCGGCCCCTGGGAGACCTTCCAACGCGTGAACAACTCCGACGGCACCACCAGCCTGCGCGCACAGGCCAACAACATGTACGTCAGCGCCGGAAACGCCGGAACCACCCCCCTCACCGCCAACCGCACCACGATCGGCCCCGCCGAGTCGTTCGACCTCACCAACGTCTGACCGGCCGCGGACGAGGAGCGCGCCCCCGGGCGATTCGGGCCCTGGAGCGGCGCTGGACAACAGCTTCTCGCGCAAGGGACGGGCACGCCTCTTCGCGGACACCTCAGCGCCTGCCGGTGGTACCGGGTCGGGCGCGTCCCGCTCGCCGGGCAGACCGCACACCCGTTCCCCACCGCCGGGGTGTCGGTCGGCGCCGGGACGCCCGACGCGGTCAACCGGGCCTGGAGGCTGGCCGCCGAGGCGCTCCGCGCGGTCCCCGAGGGCCGGGCTGCCCGCGCCCGCTGAACAGCGCGTACGCGGTGGACCCCGCCCTGCTCGGCATGGTCCGCCCCGTTCGCAGGACACTGTGTCCCGTCCTCTCCCGCCTCCGGAGTGCCGTACCACCGGGCGGGGACCACTTGGGCATACGCCCCTGACCGAAGGGGTCAACGAAAGGAACAGCCCGATGAGTCGCAACAGCCTCGACGCCGTGGTCAACTCCGTCTGCCAGGAGAAGCCCGTGGTGATCGTGCACGTGCTCAGTGGCGGATACATCACCAAGGAGGCCGACCTCCAGATCCGCGCCTACCCGCTCAAGGCCAACACGGACAAGCGGCACCTGTGGCAGGTCATCTGCGAGGACTCAGCCGACGGCCTGGTGACCTACCGGTTCCAGAGCGCCATGGCCGACAAGAAGCAGATGGCCATCGACCCGAACAACCCCACCGGCACCGGTGTGCTCCTCCAGGACGCCCGCCCCCTGCACGAGTCCGGTCAGCAGGCCGACGCGCAGCGCTGGTACATCCGCGACCTGTGTGACGGCTGCTACGTCATCAGCCCCTTGCTCTTCCCGGACCTCGTCCTGGGGCCGATCGACAAGGTGACCGACATCAACGCCTGCTTCCGGCTCGTCGAAGCCGTCGGAGGCGTCGCGCCGCTGACGAGCTGCGTCCAGTTCGCGCCTCCCACCGCCCCCCTGGACCCGCTGTGCGCCCGTTCCGCCCGGGGCGGGTCCGGCGACGCGCAGCGCTGACACCCCGCGGCAGCCGGGTGGCTGACTCGTCCTCCCGGTGAGTGGGCTCCTCCGAGCCGGTCCCCGGTGAGGTGACGCCCGCCAAGCGCCATAGGAGAGGCCCCCGGGCAGTCGGTCGAGACATCGGACGTCTCCACCACACCGCCGCGGGGGCCTCGCCCGTGAGGGAGGCCAGCGCCACAACGCCGTGCACCCATAACGTATTGCGATAACTTCCTTCCCGAGGCGCGGACAACCGCTCAGGCAATGGCCGTCGGCGCCCAGAAACACCCACAGGGATATACGCCGCTCCTCACCGCCGCTCACGGTCGGGTCGGACAGCGCGCCGCCGAGGCACGGGCCAGTAGGACGTCCGGCTCAGGATGAGGGCGAGTTCCGCGCGCAGCCGGTCGTAGGGGTTGCCGAGGTCCAGGCCGGCGAGGTGCTCGATGGAACGTAGCCGGTAGGTGAAGGTGTGCCGGTGCACGTAGAGGCTTCTGGCCGCCGCCGTGACGCACAAGTTGTGCGCGAGGTAGGAATTGAGGGTGTCCAGGAGGTACCGGTGTCGTCCGGAGGTGTGGAGCGGGCCCAGACACGAGGTGATGAACTCCTGCCGCTTCTCGGGCGGCATGTCCAGGGCGGTGATGAGCGGGAGTGCCTGTTCGCCGTCCACGCTCACACCGTAGTGTCGGGCGATGATCGCGGCCACGGCGGCCAGGCGGGCGGCGCGGCTGGTGTCGCCGTCCTCGACCGGCACCACCCCGTGCGGACCGAACAGGTCGGCCCGATGGGGGCGTTGATCGGTGAAGGCGGTGAGGTGTTCACCCGTCACCGCGATCATCGCCGTGGGATTGGCCGCCCGGAACTCGTTGAGCGACTCCTTGGCCCCCGGTCCCAACTGCGCCGCCGCCAGACACCACCGGGGGGAGCCGGTGCGTTCGCGACCAGAGGCGGGTGTCGTGGTGACCCGGCCCCGCCGTGGGGCGGGGAGGGCGGTCGGCGGCGCCCCGTACTGGCGGACGACGGCCTTGGACGCCAGGCCGAACACACACAGCACCCGATGACTGAAGTCCGCCTCCTCGTGTCCTCTCCCGCCCGGTTCCGCGGGCCGGACCGGCGCAGCGCCGGAAGCAACGCGGCGGCACAGGCATGTTGCTGGAGCAGGGATTCCTCGCAGGTGAACCCGGCCCGCTGGTGGGCGCCCGCACGCGCGGCGAACAACGCGCCCAGCCGCGCTCCGGGCAGGGGCCGCGCGAGCGCGGTCGTCCAGGCGGCGAGGTCCTCTCTGACCAGTGCGGTCAGGGAAGGTTGGTCCGCCGACCGGCCCGGACTGGTCCGCGCCAGCACTTCCCGGGTGATCTGGTCGATGTGGGGCAGCAGTTGGGCGACCGCGGCCGCGAGGGCGTGTCGCTGCCGGGGACCGCTCTCCACCGCACATGCAAGGTCTTCCACGAATACTCCTCGTAGGAATCGTGACTCCGGTAAGACGTTCTGGTTCCGATGAGAACCAGATTGCATTCCGGGTTGGCGTGAACCAATGGACACTCTGCATGAAAAAGTTCGACAGGCGAATCGTTTCTTTATTCCTCCTGACTGAATTACGCGAAAGAAGACGCATAATCCGCTCCCCGCGGCTTGCGAGTGGGGACTTCCGGGTAAGCGTGACCGAATGAGGATGGCGGTCGAACAGTCGCACATTCCGCGCGGTTCATATGGGCATACAAAGTAGCTCGCCGCGTCATCGCCAGGCTTTGTACCTCTTGGCCGAAGCGTACTCGAATCGCTTCTCCGAATTCCGTGGCGCCGCTGCAATGAACAGGCCACCAGAGAACAGTCGGCGGACACCACCCCGACGCGCGGCCGACGCACGGACGGTCCGGCGTCCGCCGCAGGTCGACACGCGCCCGGCCCGGTGCCGGGGCCGACAGGAGCCCGAACATGACGCAGCCCGTCCCCACCACACCACGCCCCGCCGGGACACGGCCCCCGGAGCTGGAGATCCTCATCCCCGCCTACAACGAGGAACACAGGTTGCCGACCACGCTCCGGGCGCTCGGCGCCCACCTGAGCCGCCTGCCCCTGCGTACGGCGCTCCGTGTCATCGACAACGGCAGCAGTGACCGTACCGCGGAGGCGGTTGACCGCGTGGCGGCCGAGGGGGTGCCCGTGACCGTGACCGGGTGCGCGCAGCGCGGTAAGGGAGCCGCCGTCAAACGCGGCGTGACCACCTCCCCGGCCCGCTGGACCGGCTTCTGCGACGCCGACCTGCCGACGCCCGTGACAGCGGTGGACCACGCGGTACGCCTGCTGCTGGAGGGCTGGCCGGTGGTCGTCGGCTCCCGCCGCTGCCTCGGCGCCCAGCTCCCCGTGCGGCAGCCGCTCCACCGCCGACTGGGAGGGGCCGGGTTCCGGCTGCTCACCAGACGCCTCTCCGGTCGGGTGACGGACACGCAGTGCGGTCTCAAGTTCTTCCGCACGTCCGTGGCCCGGGAACTGTTCGCGGGTGTCTCGTGCACCGGATTCGCGTTCGACGTGGAGGCGATCGCCCGCGCCCGGACCCTCGGCGTGAAGGTCGTGGAGTTCCCCGTGGCCTGGAGCGACCAGCCGGGTTCGAGATTCCGCGCCGGGCGGGACGGGTTGCGGGTCGCGGGCGAACTGTGGCACCTGCACCGGGCCCGCCACGGCACCCAGAGGCCCACGCCGTGACCGCCCCCAGCCTGGCGTCGCTGTTCCCCGGCGTGGCGCAGTGGCGTGGCCGGCACGTGGTGCTGTGCAACTGGCGCGACCAACGGCATCCCGACGCGGGAGGCGCCGAGGTCTACTGCGAACAGGTGGCCCGACGGCTCGTCGCCGCGGGAGTGCGCGTGACCTACCTGACGGCCCGCCCGCGCGGCGCACCCCGCCGTGAGGGCACCGACCACGGAACCGTGGTCCGCGTGGGCGGACGGTTCGGCGTCTACCCGCTCGCCCTCCTGTGGCTGGCCCGGCACCGCCGCCGCGTCGACGCCGTCATCGACTCCCAGAACGGCGTTCCCTTCTTCGCCCCGCTCGCGGTGCGGCGCCGTACCCCCGTCCTCCTGCTCATCCACCACGTCCACCAGCGGCAGTTCGCCCTCCTCCTGCCACGGCCGCTCGCCGCGCTGGGCCGCTGGCTGGAGTCGGCCGGCAGCCGCGTCGTCTACGGATCCCGGGCCGTCTGCACCGTCTCGCCGTCGTCCCGCGCGCAGATCCGCGGCGAGTTGGGGTTGAAGGGCCCGATCCGGCTGGCACCGCCGGGCCACACGCCCGTGGCGCCCGGCGCCCGCGCCTCGCGCCCGCGCATCGTGCACGTCGGACGGTTGACCCCGCAGAAACGTCTGCACCTGTTGTTGCGCGCCCTCCCCGCCGTCCGCGCGGCCGTACCCGGCACCGAGCTGCACCTCATCGGCGACGGCCGCTGCCGGACCCAACTGGAGGCGCTCGCCCGTCAGGTGGGCGTCCACGACCACGTCGTGTTCCACGGGCGCCTGCCGACCCCGGACCGCGACGCGCTGGTCGCCTCCGCGTGGCTGACCGTCTACCCCTCCCTGCGCGAGGGCTGGGGCATCGCCGTCATGGAGGCCGCGTCGGCCGGTGTCCCGGCGCTGGTGCACGACGTACCCGGTCTGCGCGACGTCGTCCACCACGAAGAGACCGGCTGGCTCCTGCCGGAAGGCCGCACCGACCTCGGCGCCGCCGTCACCCGGGCGCTGCGCACGGTGGCGGACACGGCACGCGCGGACAGGTACGCCAGGTCCTGCCGAGCGTGGGCGTCGCGTTTCACCTGGACCGCCACCACGGGGCACCTGCTGGCCGCCCTCACGGCCGAACGCGACCGCCTGTCCGCGAACGTCCCCGAGCGGGTGTCCGACTCCTGCACCGTGGTCACCCTGCCCCACAGCCTGCTGCGACGGGCGGACACGAGCGCGTTGCGCGTCACCGACCTGATGGACACCCGGGGCCCACGGGCCGCACTCCTTCTGACCGGCGTCGACGAGCAAGGCGCCCGGGAGATCGTGGCACGGACCGGGGTCGACCCGTCCGACCCTCACGTGCGGACCCGGCTCGCCCGCCACAGCGACCTCCTGGGCTGGGAACGGCACCCCCCGGCGCCACGGCCGCCAGCGGCGCCCGGGCCCGGTGGGCCGCGGGCGACAGGGGTCCGGTCGGCACGGCCGACGAGCGGGCGATGACCACCCGTCGGCCCGGCTCCCGACCCGCTCCCCCGTCGGCCGCCGCCGACGCGCCACGCCGCACCCCACGGCCCGCGGTCCTCCTCACCGGCTCCGCGCTGCTGACCGGCGCGGTCAACTACGGCGGTTCCGTGCTCGCGATGCGCCTGCTGACGCCGCCCGAGTACGCGCGCTACGCCGCCGTCGCCGCCGTCCTGCTGGTGGTCGGGGCCCTCGCCGGAGCGACCATGCCGCCCCTGGTGGCACGGGTGACCGCGCGCCAGGCCACGGCGGGGCAGGTCTCGTCCGTGACCGGGCCCTGTCTGCGGATCGCCGTGGCGGCGGCGCTGGTGTGCGCGGTCGCCGCGGGCGCGGTGACCCTTCCGTACGCCACGCCCGGTCTCCTCACCGTGATCGCCGTGGCGGTGGCGGCCCTGTGGGTGAACGCGACCGGCCTCGGGCTGACGCAGAGCCGTCAGGCGTTCCGTTCCCTGGCGGTGCTGTGGACGGCGGAGGCGGTGCTGCGCGCCGCCGTGACAGCGGTGGCGGCGGCGACGGGCGGCGGCGACACCGGCGCGATCGCCGGGTTCGCCGCCGCGGCCGGGAGTACGGCGCTGGCCGCGCTGGCCGTACGACCGCGGCGGACCAGCGGGCCGGACACCGCGGCGGTGCCGAAGCACCGCACCGACGACCGGGCACGGGGGCCGGAAGGGGCGGGTGCGACCGCGGCATCCACGACCGGACCGATGTGGCGACAGGCTCTGGCCATCGGCCTCCTCCAGGCGCTGGTGTATCTGCTGCCCGCGCTGGACGTGGTGGTGGCCGCCGCCGTCCAGGAGGGGGACGCCGCACTCGCCCCGTACCAGGCGTTGCTGCTGCCGGCCAGGGTGCCCGTGTTCGTCGCCACCGCGCTCGCCGCCGTGCTGCTGCCACGGCTGACCCGGTGCCCGGCGTGGGGCCCGACCCACGGGGCGCTGGGGCAGGCGCTGCGGCAACACGCGGCCACCGTGTCCGTCCTGGTCGCCGCGACGGCGACCTGTCCTCCCGAGATCCTCGCCCTCGCCGTTCCCCCGGCCTACGCCGCCTCAGCCGACCTCCTCGTTCCGCTGGGCATCGCGGCGGGCGGACACGCCACCCTCGTCCTGCTCGTCACCGTCTTCCTGGCCTGGGGTCCGCTGCTGCCGGTGGCGGTCACCCTCGCCCTGGTGTGCCCGTTCGCCGCTCTCGGCTACGGCGTCGCCGCCAGCGGGACGCGGGCACTGGCCTGGACGTCGGCCGCCGTCGCCGTGGCAACGGCCGGTGCCGTGGCGGTGCTGGCGTGGCGCCGGGCCGGGCGCGTCCGCCCCGGCCGCGGGGCGGGGTGCTCCCTGCTCGCCGTGCCCGTCCCGGCACTTGTCCTGGGAGCCCTGCGCCCCCATCCGCTGCCCTGGTGCCTGGCCGCGGTCGCCCTCGCCGGTGCCGCCACCGGGTGGGTCACCCGGCGGCAGCGGCGCGCGGGCCCCTTACGGGTCCTGCACCTCGCCTTCGAGGACCCCCGCGCGCCCGGGGCGGGCGGCGGCTCGGTCCGCACCCACCAGGTCAACCGACGTCTGGCCGCCAGCGGCGTACGGGTCACCGCGGTCTGCGCGCCATGGCCCGGGTGCACGCCGACGACGCGTGACGGCGTGCGCTACGTCCCCGTGCTCCGCCGTCTGGCCCCCGTCCTGCGCCACCGGTTCCCCTGCCAGTTGGCGTACTTCGCGGCCGTGACCGTAGGTCTGCCCCTGCTGGTACGCCGCACGGACCCGGACCTCGTCGTCGAGGACTTCGCCGCCCCGTTCTCCTCCGTCTGTGTGCCGTGGTGGACCCGGCGCCCCGTGGTCGGCGTCGTACAGTGGCTGGCCGCGCGGGAGAAGGCCCGGGACTACCGCCTGCCGTTCGGTGCCGTGGAGCGCCTGGGCCTGCGGTCGCACACCACCCTCGTCACGGTCAGTGAGGGTCTGGCGGAGGAGGTGCGCCGCCGTCGGCCACAGGCCCACGTCGTCGCCCTGCCCAACGGCCTGGACGCCGGTGCGGTCGCCGCCCGGCCACCGCGCGACGGGAACCACCTGCTGTATCTCGGGCGACTGGAACACACCTCCAAGGGGCTCGACGTCCTGCTGCGGGCCTACGCCAGGGTCGCCGGGGAGGTGGACACCGACCTGTGGATCGCGGGCGACGGTCCGCACGCGCGGGCCCTGCGCGAGCTGGCCGACCGGCTGGGAACCGGCCGTCGCGTGCGATGGCTGGGACGCGTCGACGGGGACGCGCGCTTCGCGCTCCTGGCCTCGGCCCGCCTGGTGTGCGTGCCGAGCCGGTACGAGACCTTCGGTCTGGTGGCGGCCGAGGCACTGGCGTGCGGCACCCCGGTGCTGTGCTTCGACATCCCGTGCCTGCGGGACCTGGTCACCAGGGAGACCGGAGTGCGCGTGCCGCCCGGCGACACCACCGCCTACGGTGACGCCCTCGCCGCCCTCGCCCGTGACCCCGAGCGCTGCCGACGGCTGGGAGCCGCGGGCCCGGCGTCCGTGCGCCACCTCGACTGGCGGGAGACCGCGCACCGGCAACTCGCGCTCTACCGCACGGTGGCCCGCCACACGCGCACCGTGTGACGTCCCCCGCGCGGCAGGACCGTACCCGGGTCCTGCCGCGGAACGGAATCGGCCACAACGGCCAGCACACCCATCGGCGAAAGGACCACGTGTCATGCTCCGCGCCCTGTCCCACCACCCGGGCGCCCGGCGCCCGGCCGCCTTGTTCGCGCTGTTCGGCGGAGCGCTCACCCTACGGCTCACAGCGGTGCGGCAGGCATACGACATCCACGTGGACGAGTGCTACTACGTCGCCATCAGCCAGAGCCTGGCGGACGACGGCGAACCGGCTTTCGAGGGCGGGTACTTCGCACTGCACCCTCCCGCGCTGTTCGCCCTGCTCGCGGGCGTCCTGCGCGCCACGCACGGCCCGCCCGACCTGGCTGACGCGGTCCTGGCCCTGCGGCCGGTCATCGCCGTCATCGGGGCGCTGTCGGTCACCGCGCTCACCGCACTGCTGCTGCGCACCGTACGCCCGTCCGTCGCCTGGGCCACCGGCCTCCTCCTCGCGCTCGACCCCTTCCTGAACCGGTTCGACAGCCGCGTGTTCCTGGAGACCCCGACGATGGCCGCCGCCGCCCTCGGGATGCTCGTCCTCACCCGCGCGGCCGGGCGGCCGGGCGGTGCCCGTGGCGCCGGGTGCGCGGCGGGGCTGCTGTTCGCCGTCTCCCTCACCACCAAGGACTGGTACGTGCTGGCGACCCTGCTGCCCGTGGTCGTCCTCGCGGTCCTCTCACGCGGAGCCGTGCGCCGGACGTACCTGACCGCGGCGGCGGTGGCGGCCGGGGGCTACGGCGGCTACCTGGCGGCGACGATCGCCACCGGTCACTGGGCCGACTGGCGGTCGCAACGGTTCCACGGGCTGCGACGGGCGGCGGGCCTGGACCGGCTCACCGGGTTCGGCAGCCCCGACAACACCGCCGTGCTCTCCGGTCGGCTCCATGCCCGCCTCGGCGACCTGGGGGTGTCCTACGCCCTTCTCGCTCTCGGAGCCTGCGCCACCTGCTGGTTGGTGTGGCAACGGCTCAACCGCCCCCGCCTGTTCACCAGACGCCCCGGGCGGACGGTGGTCACGGTATGGGCGGCCTGCTCGCTGCCGACGCCGCTGTACGCCGCTCTCCTCGGCACCGTCGAGGAGCAGATGTTCTACCCGGCGCTGCTCGTGTGCGCCCTCGCCCTGGCCGTGACCGCCGACCTGCTCCTGCCCGCGCGTCCGCGGCGGCACCCAGGGTCACGGACCCGGCCCCGGCACCGCCGCACGGTGTGCCTGGGCGCGGTCTGCGCGCTGACCACCGCCGCCCTCTGCGCCGACACGGTGGTCTGGAGCCGGACGCACGGGCGGCACGACGACGCGCTGCGGCGGACGATCTCCTGGATCGACGCCCGGGTCGGCCAGGACGAGACGGTCCGCGCCACGGACGACACCCTGGCCGTGCTGCTCCCCGAGGCCCGCCCACCGGACTGGGACAACGGCCGCACCCACTACAAGTCCCCCCGGCTCCCCGACACCGACTACGTGCTGGTCACCCGGGAGCTGGTGCGACAGGGCTACGCCTTCATCGACCCGGCCCTGCGCACGGAACTGCGGCGCCGGGCACGCCTGGTGCACACGGAGACGGGCCCGACCGCCGGAGCCGTCGAGGTGTACGACACCAGGCGACTAGCTGGCCGCACTGTCCAACAAGTGCGCTGATACGGCTTATGCGTGACTCGCGGAGCGCATCCCCTCCTTGTGCACGGCCGCGGACAGATCGCGGGGGTGGCCCCGTCGGGCGCGGACCGGCACGGAAAGGAAGGCACATGGCGAAGGAACTGGTCCGTGCAGCGGCACGGCAGGGTGACCGCGGGAGCCGCCGGACCGCCCGGATCGTCTCCGCCGCGCTGACGGTGGCGGCGGTGACCGGGACCGCCCTGGCCTCCGCACCGGGCGCGAGCGCCGCGGAGGAGGGCCGCACGGTCATCGAGTGCCCGACGGAGGACAGGACGACGTGCGTCAGCCTGGCGAAGATGGACGGCGGTACGTACGCCGCGGTGGCGGACTCCCAGGGCCGGGTGTACTCCATCGACAACAGCGGCACGGCCTGGGAGATCTCCTCCGACGGCATCCGTCAACTGGCCAGCGGCCTGGGCTGGGTGACGGCGGTGGCCTTCGACGAGGACAGCCGCATCCTGTACTTCGGCGACGGCGGCGGCGACATCAACAAGCTGGCACTCGACGCCGAGAACCCGAAGCCAGAGCGGATCCTCGACGAGGACGAGCTGTACGACCACGTCATCGACGGTCTGGCGCTCCGGGACGGGACGCTCTACCTCGCGGTCAACGACCAGATCCGCACGGTGGACCTCACGGCGGAGGAACTCCGCAGCCAGGTGGTGGTCGGACACCTGCCCACGGACAGGTCGCTGGTGGTGGAGGGCAACGCGGTCTATGTCGTCGACGACGGCGCGCTGTGGAAGCAGCGGATCGACAAGTCCGGCTACAGGGTGGAGAAGGTCGCCGACCTCGGCAGCGACGACACCTACGGTCTCGTCCGGGACGGTGCTGGCAACTTCTTCTACGTCGGCGGCGGCGACCTTTACCGTCTCCCCGCCGGTAGTACGCAGCCGGAGAAGGTGGCGACCGGTATGAAGGCCCAGCGCGACGGGGCCCTGACCATGGACAGCCAGGGCAACCTCTACCTCGGCAACGACGCGGGCGACGTCTGGCGCCTCGCCGGCGTCGGGGTGCCCGTCGGCGGCAGCGGCGACCCCGACCCGTACACCGACCTGGAGATCGCCGACGTACCCCACGTATGGACGGTCGCGGGCCGCAACGCCGTACCGCGTGTCAAGGTCACCAACACCGGCAGCACCCACGTCGGGAAGGAGGACGTCACCCTCAAGCTCGGCCCCTCCGGCGTGCGTTGGGCCTACAACGTCGTCTACTGGGAGAAGGACGGCCAGACCAACGAGGTGCAGTGCACCAAGGACGACGAGGACGCGACCGTCTCGCACTGCCCCGGCGTCGGCCTGGACCTGGACCCCGGTCAGTCGGTGGAACTACGGACCGAGGTGGGCACCAGCGCGGACCTGAAGGTCTGCGAGTTCCCGTCCCTGACGTGGCAGATCGCGGGTCAGAGCGGCCGGTCCACCTTCGTCGTCAAGGACAAGGACGGCAACCCGGCGCAGTGCGACTGACGGCGCACCACCCCCGTCGACCCGGACCACCAGGCCCCTCAAGGCCGGGTGAGCACCTGGAGCAAGGCCCCCGGTGAGCGCGTACCGCCCCCACCGGGGGCCTTCACCACGGCGAGAACCACCACCGAGGAGACCTCCGAGGAGAATGAGAGATGACCAGTCGATCACCGCGTCAGCCGTCACCGGGGCGACGGCCGCCGCTGAGCCGCCGACGGGCCCGGCCCTCGGGCACCCCCGTCACGCGCCGACCCGCGCGGGCGGCCGTGTGCGCCGTCACGGCGCTGCTGTGGCTGTCGTCGTCAGCGGCCCCCGCCCCCGCCTACGCCACGGACCTGTCGGAGAGCCGCGCACGGGTCCTCACGCTGGTGAACGACCACCGTGCCGTCGCCGGGTGCCGCGCCGTGCGCCCCAGTCCGGCGCTGCGCCGGGCGGCCCAGCGTCACAGCGCGGAGATGTCCCGTCGGGGCGTCTTCTCCCACCGCGGCGCCCGGGGTTCGGGGCCCAGCGACCGGGCCCGCGCGGCGGGCTACCGTCCGTCCCGGCTCGCGGAGAACATCGCGGTCGGCCAGCGCACCGCCGCCCAGGTCGTCACCGCCTGGATGCGGAGCCCGCCACACCGCCGCGCCCTTCTCAACTGCGCCTACCTCGACATCGGCCTCGGTGTCGTGCCCTCGCCGGATGGCCCGTGGTGGACCCTGATGCTGGGGACAACCCACAGTGGACCGGCATGGAGCCGGTCGACGGCACGGCCCTCGCCGTCATCGCCACACGTGTCCGACCCGTCTGTGTAGGGGCGTTGAGGTGCTGGTCAGCTTCTGGCAGTGCGGAGGCTTCGGGCGGTGATGTCGCCGTGGGCGGAGGACGACCGCGCCGCGCACCTCGGGCCAGCCCGCAAGTGCTTGCAGCAAGACGACCGCAAGCCATTGCGGGCGTGGCCCCAAGGTGAGCCCGCAACCTGCGTCAACTCTCGCCACCCGTAGGCACGTCCTCCGGAGACGGGTGTCGCGAGACCCCTTTACGCCGCCGTCACGCGCGAGTAACTTCGCGCTGCCGTAAGGGTTTTCTGCAAGTTGCCGTCAGCCCTTTCACGCGGCGTCCCCCACTCCTCCCTGGAGACACGCATGAGACGCACCCGCACGCGGCTGCCCGGACGGCTGCTGGCCACCGCCGTGACCGTCGGCGCCGTCCTGGGGTTGGTTTCCGGCCCCACCCCGCTCCCCACCGCTTCCGCCGCCACCACCGACACCACCGACCCCACCGCGACCGTCTTCTACTACACGAAGACGAAGAACTGGACGCGGTACAACCTGCACTACGCCCCCGACGGCGGCGCCTGGACCCCCGTCCCCGGCGTCGCCATGGAGGCCGCCTGTACCGACTGGGTGAAGAAGACCGTCAGTCTCGGCGGCGCGACCGGTCTCCAGGCCACCTTCAACAACGGCTCCGGCACCTGGGACAACAACTCCGGCAGGAACTACGCCCTCGGCACCGGCGCCATCACCGTCAAGGACGGCGTGATCGCCCACTCCGACCCCTGCGCCGGTACGGAGGACCCCGGCTCCGGTGACGGCAACAAGGCCACCGTCTACTTCTCCACCCGCACCCTCGGCTGGACCACCGCCAACCTCCACTACCAGCCCGCTGGCGGCGCCTGGACCGCCGTCCCCGGCGTCGGGATGCGGGCCGCCTGCACCGGCTGGTGGAAGAAGGACGTCGACCTCGGCACGGCCACGTCCATGAAGGCCGCGTTCAACAACGGCAACGGCGTCTGGGACAACAACAAGGGCGCCGACTACACCCTCCCCACCGGCGTCACCACCGTCGCCGACAACAAGGTCACCGCCAACGCCGCCGACCCCTGCGCCGAGCAGACCCCCGACACCCAGGCACCCACCGCCCCCACCAGGGTCAGCACCCAGGCGGACGGCGTCTCCGTCGTGCTGACCTGGGAGCCGTCCACCGACGACCGGGGCGTGACGGCGTACCAGGTCACCCGCACCGGCGGCACCAAGGGCGACACGGTCACCACCGTCGGCTCCACCGTCCTCTCCGACGCGGGCCTGGAGGAGAGGACCACCTACACGTACACCGTCCGCGCCCTGGACGCGGCGGGCAACGTCTCCCCGGCCTCGGCCGCCGTCCAGGCGACCACCGGCACCAAGCCCCCCACGCCCACCGCGGGCAGCCCCCTGGGCACCGACCCCCGCAAGGACCCGATCTACTTCGTCCTCACCGCCCGCTTCAACGACGGCGACACCAGCAACAACCGAGGCGGCAGCCAGCACGTGAAGTCCGGCAACGCGGCCAACAACGACCCGATGTTCCGCGGCGACTTCAAGGGACTGATCAACAAGCTCGACTACATCAAGGGCCTCGGCTTCTCCGCCGTGTGGGTCACCCCGGTCGTCCTCAACCGCTCGGACTACGACTACCACGGCTACCACGGCTACGACTTCTACCAGGTCGACCCGCGCCTGGAGTCCGCGGGCGCCTCCTACCAGGACCTGATCAACGCGGCCCACGCCAAGGGCATGAAGATCTACCAGGACGTCGTCTACAACCACTCCTCCCGCTGGGGCGCCAAGGGCCTGTTCACCCCGACCGTGTACGGCGTCCGCGACGCCCAGTGGAGCTGGTACTACGACGAGAGGCAGCCCGGCTTCGAGTACGACGGCCTGACCGTCGACCCCAAGAGCGGCAAGTCGTACTACAACGGCGACCTCT
This sequence comes from Streptomyces flavalbus, assembly GCF_042674625.1. NCBI lineage: Bacteria > Bacillati > Actinomycetota > Actinomycetes > Kitasatosporales > Streptomycetaceae > Streptomyces > Streptomyces flavalbus. The sequence continues at coordinate 6,130,882 of NZ_JBHTEB010000001.1, read as the reverse complement.
GGTCCACCGCCGAACCGTCCGGCAACACCTGCGTCAACTGGGGCCAGCCCACCGGCGCCAAGAGCCCCGAGGGCTACACGATCTACAACTGCCAGTGGCCCAGCCCGACGTCGGGCATGTTCCCGAAGGCCCTCTACCACCACTGCTGGATCGGCAACTGGGAGGGCGAGGACTCCCGCTCCTGCTGGCTGCACGAGGACCTCGCCGACTTCGACACCGAGAACGCGCAGGTGCAGAACTACCTGATCGGCGCGTACAACAAGTACATCGACATGGGCGTGGACGGCTTCCGCGTGGACACCGCCGTCCACATCCCCCGCACCACCTGGAACCGCCGCTTCCTCCCCGCCATCCAGGAGCGCGTGGCCCAGCAGCACGGCATTGAGGCGGCGAGGAACTTCTTCGTCTTCGGTGAGGTCGCCGCCTTCGTCAACGACAAGTGGAACCGGGGCTCGGTCAACCACTCCGCGCAGTTCTACACGTGGAAGGAGCGCGGGGAGTACAGCGCCGACGACGAGCGCGCGGCACTGGAGATGTACGAGTACGAGCAGCAGCAGGGCACCGGCAACCAGCCCACCTCCACCAACGCCTTCCTGGAGGGCAACGCCTACCACACGCCCGACCACAGCCGGTTCTCCGGCATGAACGTCATCGACATGCGGATGCACATGAACTTCGGTGACGCCAGCAACGCCTTCCACAACGGCAGGGACTCCGACGACAGCCACAACGACGCCACGTACAACGTCGTCTACGTCGACAGCCACGACTACGGCCCCAACAAGAGCGGTGAGCGCTACACCGGCGGCACCGACGCCTGGGCCGAGAACATGTCGCTGATGTGGACCTTCCGCGGCATCCCGACCCTGTACTACGGCTCGGAGATCGAGTTCCAGAAGGGCGCGAAGATCGACTGCGGCCCGACCTGCCCCCTCGCCACCACCGGCCGCGCCTACTACGGTGACCACCTCGCCGGTGAGGTGAGGTCCTCCGACTTCTCCGAGGTGGACTCCGCGACCGGCACGGTGGCCACCACGCTGGCGCGGCCCCTCGCCCAGCACGTCCAGCGCCTGAACCAGATCCGCCGCGCCGTCCCCGCCCTCCAGACGGGCCAGTACTCCACGGACGGCATCAGCGGCGACATGGCCTTCAAGCGCCGCTACACCAACGGCTCCACGGACAGCTTCGCCCTGGTCACCGTCTCCGGCGGCGCCACCTTCACCGGCGTCCCGAACGGCACGTACCGCGACGCGGTCACCGGCGACACCCGTACCGTCACCGACGGCAGGCTGACGGTCGCCGCCCCGGGCAAGGGCAACCTCCGGGTGTACGTCCTGAACGGCCCCGGCCAGATCGGAACGCCGGGTCCCTACCTGAAGTAGCCCGAACGCCGTCCCCCTGGCGCCCGGCCGGACGCCAGGGGTGACGGGTGGCAGGGGTGCGGTGTTCGCCACAGGAAGCCCACTTCGACCGAAATCGCCCGCGCCGAGGGAATCCCGCGCCGACATGCTGACAGGCCCGAGTAACGGACCGCCGACCTAGGGGGACACAGTGTCGTGCATCGGCACATCGACACATCGACAGCGAACAGCTCCCTGAGTACGCCAAAGGGGCAGACCGATGACCTTTCAGCCGCGCGAGCTTCTCCCCGACCGCTCCGCCCGCGACCTCTTCGGCGCGGAGGTACGCCGTCACCGCGAGAAGCCTGGGCGGCGTTCATAGCGAGCGTCACCAGGTAGTTATACCCCCCGGGGTATAGGGGCCGATGGTCCCTCACTCGACCCCCCGGGGCTCTAGGGTCCGCACCCCCAAGTGCGGTCGACTGGTGCCAAGGACAAGTAGGGACACCAGGGAAGAGACACACCGTGCCGCAGGACATCGATCTCCACCGTCTTGACGTCGTGCACGTGGACGGCGACGCCTACGCCGTCGACGTGCGCGGTCACCGGGTGCTGGTGGACCAGCCCCGTACCGTGGGCGGGGCGGACACCGCGCCGACGCCCGTGGAGTTGTTCGCCGCCTCACTCGGGGCCTGTGTCGCCTTCTACGCGGGGCGCTTCCTGCACCGGCACGGGCTGGCGCGGGACGGGCTGCGGGTGCGGACGGAGTTCGTGATGGCGGACCGGCCCGCGCGGGTCGAGTCGCTGCGGGTCGTCGTCGTACCGCCGCCCGGGTTCCCCCCGGAGCGGCGGGACGCGCTGCTCGCCGTCGCCTCGCACTGCACGGTGCACCACACCCTCAAGCGCCCGCCCGGCGTCGACATCGAGCTGGGTTAGCGGTCGTCAGCGGTTGTGGGGGAGCCTGCCCAGGAGGCTCGCCATGCCGCAGGTGTCGGTCAGGGCCGAGTAGACCAGGCCGCCCGCGATCGCCGCCGAGAGGAGTTGGAGGGCGGGGTGGACCAGGGCGGCCAGGAGCAGGCCCAGGAGGACCAGGGTGCCCGCGGTGAAGCGGACCTGGCGTTCCATGGTCCAGACCGAGCGCGTGGCGCAGGCCGCCGGGCGGTGCAGGGGGTGGCCCTGCGCCGCCCAGGCCGTCGTGCCGCCGGTCAGGGTGGCCGTGCGGATGCCCTCCGCGGCCAGGAGCTCGCAGGCGTTCTGGGCGCGCGGGCCGGAGGCGCAGACGATCAGGATCTCGCCGTCCCTCGCCGCTTCGCGGAGGGAGGGCAGGGCCGAACGCACGCGGTTCAGGGGGATGTTCTGGGCGCCGGGGAGGTGGCCGGAGGCGTACTCCGCGGGGGTGCGGACGTCGATCACCGTGAACTCGTGCAGGCGGGCGCTCGCCTCGGCGGGGGGCAGGGTGTGGGTCATGGCTGTTTCCCTTCGTGGTCGACCTCCGTCCCAAAAGGGACGTACAGTACCCCTAGGGGTATCCGTGGAGGAGTGATCGTGGAGCTTGAGCTTGCGGGTGCGGAGCTGAAGGCCGTACTGAACCGGCTGCGCCGCGCACAGGGACAGATCTCCGGTGTGATCCGGATGATCGAGGAGGGACGGGACTGCGAGGACGTCGTCACGCAACTCGCCGCCGCCTCACGCGCCCTCGACCGGGCCGGGTTCGCGATCATCGCCACCGGGCTCCAGCAGTGCGTGGCGGACATCGAGTCCGGGCGGAAGACCGGTGAGGACACCGAGGCGATGCGCGCCCGGCTGGAGAAGCTGTTCCTGTCGCTGGCGTGAGGGCGTCACCATGCCGCCTCCGCGAGCATGAGTGCCGCCACCAGCAGCAGGACCGCCGCGAACGTGCGTTGGAGGGTCTGGGCCCTGATCCTCGTCGCCAGGCGTCCGCCGTCCCAGGCGGCCAGGATCGCGGCGGCGGTGAAGGGCGCCACCACGGACCAGTCCAGGCCGGTCAGTGTGTCCGCGCGGGTGGTGAGGGCGGCGAGTGAGTTGACGGTGATGACCAGCAGGCTGGTGCCCACCGCCGTCCGCATCCGCAGCCCCAGGACCCCGACCAGCGCGGGTACGGCGAGGAAGCCGCCGCCGACGCCGAGCAGGCCGGTGACGCCGCCGAGGCCCGCGCCCGCGCCCGCCGCCGGGAGCGGGCGGACCCGCGCCTCGGTGGTCGTCCGGGCGCGCAGCATCCGCAGGGCCGCCGCCCCGGCGAGCAGGGCGAAGCCCGCCGTCAGCAGCTCCCCGGGGACGCGGGCCGCGAGCGCGCCGCCCAGCATCGCCGGGACGATCCCGGCCGCCGCGAACAGCAGCCCCGTACGCCAGCGGACGTGGCCGTCGCGGGCGTGTGCGGTGAGCGCGGTGACGGAGGTGAGGGTGACGATGACCAGGCTCGCGGTGGTCGCCGCGACCGGGGTGAAGCCGAGCAGGTAGATCAGGGCGGGGACGGCCAGCACGCTGCCGCCGCCCCCGAGCGCGCCGAGCGCCAGGCCGATCACGGCCCCGGCGGTCAGGGCGAGGAGCAGCACACTCACGCGACGGCGCCGTTCCCGCCGTGGGCGTCCACCACCGGCAGCCCGGCCGCCGCCCAGTCCACCATGCCGCCGATCACGTCGACGGCGTGCGCGCCCCGGGCGGCGAGGATCTCCGCCGCGTGCTGGGAGCGGTGGCCGGAGCGGCAGACCACCAGCAGGGGGCGGGCCTGCGCGGCGGCGGGCAGCGGCGCGCCCGCGGTGAGGGCGGAGAGGGGGAGGTGGACGGCCGCGGGGGCGTGGCCCGCCCGCCATTCGGGGAGTTCGCGGACGTCCAGGAGTACGGCGTCGGTGGCCGTCGCCAGCCGGTCCGCCTCGCGGGCGGTGACCCGGCCGGGGGTCGGGGGCGTCATGTCGTCAGCCCCGCCCGCACCGCGGCGTCGAAGGAGTCGTCCACCGCGACGACGTCCCGTCCGGCGGCGTCCAGGAGTGAGGCGGCGATCGCCGCGCGCGTCCCGCCCGCGCAGTGCACCCACACCTCACCGGCCGGTATCTCACCGATGCGCTGGTGGAGGGTGTGCAGGGGGATGGAGAGCGACCCCGCGACGTGTCCGGCGGCGCGTTCGGAGGCGCGGCGGACGTCGAGGACGGTCACGTCGCCCGCGGTCGCCAGGTCGGCGAACGTCGCGCGGCGGAAGGCGGCCGGGGTCTCGCCGGGCCGCAGCCAGTCGGCGGGGGCGCCGGTCGCCGCGGCGGCGGGGCGGTCGATGCCGACCCGGGCCAGCTCGCGCTGCGCGGCGGCCACCTGCTCCGGGGACTCCGCGAGCAGCGTGACCGGCTTGCCCCACGGGATCAGCCAGGCGAGGTAGGTGGCGAGCTGGCCCTCCGCCTCGAAGTTGAGGGAGCCCGCGACATGGCCCTCCGCGAACGCGACGCGGTGGCGCAGGTCGACTACCCACTCCCCCGCCGCCAGCCGGGCGGCGATCTCGTCGGCGTCCGCGACGGCGGGCGGGGTGAGGTCGACGGGCGCGGGGCCCGCGGCGTTGGCGGGGCCCATGTGGGCGTAGTAGGCGGGGATGTCGTCGAGGGCGGCGAGGAGGTCCGCGACGAAGGTGTCCACGTCGCGGGTGAGGGCGTCGTTGGACGTCCTCTCCTTGCCGATGGTCGTGGCGTCCCCCTCGGCCTGGGTGGCGGAGCAGAAGCTGCCGAAGCCGTGCGTGGGCAGGACCGCCGTCTCCTCCGGCAGCTCGGCGGCGAGCCGGTGCGCGGAGGCGTGCTGGGCGCGCGCCAGGTGCTCGGTGAGCCGGGGTTCGACGAGGTCGGGGCGGCCGACGGTGCCGATGAGCAGGGAGCCGCCGGTGAAGACGGCGACGGCCGTGCCGTCCTCCTCCAGGACGTAGGAGGTGTGGTGCGGGGTGTGGCCGGGGGTGGCCAGGGCGCGCAGGGTGAGCGCGGTGTCGATCTCCGTGCGGTCGCCGTCGTGGACGGGCGTGCGGGCGAAGGAGACCCGGGCCCCGGCGGGGACCAGGTAGGCGGCGCCGGTGATCCGGGCGAGGTCGAGGCCGCCGGTGACGTAGTCGTTGTGGACGTGGGTCTCGACGACGTGGGTGATCCGCACGCCGCGGCGGGTGGCCGCCGCCAGCACCTGGTCGATGTCGCGGGGCGGGTCGACGGCGACGGCCGTGCGCGCGCCGCCCGCGAGGTAGCTCCGGTTGCCGAGGCCCGACACCTCGATCGTGTCGACGAAGAACACGAGGCACTCCCTTCCGTGGAGAATTACCCCAGGGGGTATGTACTCGACGGTAGCAGAGTACCCCCGGGGGTATCCAAACGGTCAGGGAGGCCCCTTCCACGGGCCTCGGGTGGGTTACCCCACGCGCTCCCAGCCCCGGCGCGGCGCCCGCGCCCCTAGCCGCGTGTCGCGGCTGCGATAGACGATGTACGGCCTGGTCAGGTAGCCGACCGGCGCGGTGAGCATGTGCACGAGCCGGGTGAACGGCCAGAACGCGAACAGCAGCAGGGCGCTGACGGCGTGGAGCTGGAACAGGACCGGGGCGCCGGTCATGCGGTCCGGCTCGGGCTGGAAGGCGAAAATCGAGCGGAACCAGAGCGAGATGGTCTCGCGGTAGTCGTAGCCCCCGCCGACGATGTTCGCGGCGACGGTCGCCGCCAGCCCGAGGCCGATGGTGACCACCAGCGAGAGGTACATCGCCTTGTCGTTGCGGGTGGTCGCGGAGAACACCGGGCCCACGGTTCGGCGGCGGTAGACGAGGATCGCGGCGCCGCCGAGCGTGCACACACCCGCGACGGTGCCGAGGGCGACGGCGACGACGTGGTACGCGTCCTCACCGACCCCGGCCGCCTCCGTCCAGCTCTTGGGGATGAGCAGGCCCACGACGTGGCCGACGAGCACGACGAGGATGCCGAAGTGGAACAGCGGGCTGCCGATCCGCAGCAGCCGGTTCTCGTAGAGCTGGGAGGAGCGGGTGGTCCAGCCGAACTTGTCGTAGCGGTAGCGCCAGACGTGGCCGAGCACGAAGACCGCGAGGGACACGTACGGCAGCACCACCCACAGCAGGACCCCGCCGGTCCCGGTCTCCGCCGCCGTCGTCATCGTCATCGTCAGGGTCGGTGGGGTCATCGCGGGCCTCCCGGAAAGACGGGGTCGGGCAGGAACAGCGGGGCGGACCCGGCCCCCGGGTACGCGGCCAGGCCGACCTGTTCCTCCGGTGGGCCCTCGGCGGCCAGTCGGGCCAGGGCCGCGCGGTCGTCGCCCTTCAGGGCGGGCAGGGTCGCGGCGACGGAGGTGAGGACGGCGGCCCACGGGGAGCCGTCGTCCGTGAGCGCGAGGCGCAGCAGTTCCAGGCCCGCGCGGTGTTCGGTGAGGAGCCGGTGGCCGGTGGCGGGTTCGGCGGCGGCGAACTCCAGGACCACGGCGAGGTGGTCGGGGAGTTCGTCGTCGGCCAGCCGCCAGCCCGCGTCGGCGTAGGTCCGCTTCAGCCGGAGCAGGGCGAGGCCGCGCTTGCGGGTGTCGCCGTGGCCGTAGTACGTGAGGTACGGGCAGCAGCGCTTGCGGTGGTCGAAGGTGGCGACGTAGGCGGCGGCCAGGTCGTCGGGCGGGGTGCGTTCGGCGTCCGTGAGGAAGGCGCGCAGGGGGTCGGCGACCGGGGCGGGCAGGGTGTCGGCGGCGCGGCGGGCCAGGGCGAGGCGGGCCGGGTGGTCGTCGTCGGGGTAGGCCAGCAGCAGGGACTGGGTCTGCCAGGCGTGGGGGGGCCAGCTCTCCGGGCCGCCCGGGTTCCTCCGCCACCTCATGGCGACTCCTTCTCCTCGTCCGGGCCGGGTGGGAACAGGCCCGGTGGTGAGCCCTTGCCGTCCCAGTTGAGGAGGTTGACGCGGGTCTCCTTGTCGACGGGCGCGGCGGGCGTCTCGGAGGTCTGGCGGTCGCGCAGGGCGCGGAAGTTCTCCACCGCGATGGGCGCCGCGCCCCCGGACGCCTCCCCGAAGGGCCCTGAGCCGCCCATGCCGGGGCCGCCCTCGTAGTCGAGGCTGCACTCGGTGGCCAGTTCCTCCAGGCGGTGCGCCTGTTCGGCGTGGGCGGGCGGGATGACGTACCGCTCGTCGTACTTGGCGAGGGCCAGCAGCCGGTACATGTCGTAGAGCTGTTCGCCGGTCATGCCGACGGCCTCGGGGATGGTGTCGTCGGGTTCCCGGCCGAGGTTGATGTCGCGCAGGTAGGAGCGCATGGCGGCGAGGCGGCGCAGCACCGTGTCGACGGGGACCGGGTCCCCGGCGGTGAAGAGCTGGGCGAGGTAGTCGACGGGGATGCGCAGGGCGTCGACGGCGGCGAAGAGGTTGCCGTGGTCCTCGGCGTCGTGGCCGGTGTCGCGCACGGCGTCGACGACCGGGGAGAGCGGCGGGATGTACCAGACCATGGGCAGCGTGCGGTACTCCGGGTGCAGCGGCAGCGCCACCTTGTAGGTGTTGATCAGGGCGTGGACCGGGGAGCGCTGGGCGGCCTCGATCCAGTCCCGGGGGATGCCGGAGCGTTCGGCGGCCTCGATCACGTCGGGGGCGTGCGGGTCGAGGAGGACGCGCCGCTGGGCCTCGTACAGGTCGGTGTCGTCGGGGGTGGTGGCGGCCTCCAGCACCCGGTCGGCGTCGTAGAGGACGAGGCCGATGTAGCGCAGGCGGCCGACGCAGGTCTCGGAGCAGACGGTGGGCAGGCCGACCTCGACGCGCGGGAAGCAGAAGGTGCACTTCTCGGCCTTGCCGGTGCGGTGGTTGAAGTAGACCTTCTTGTACGGGCAGCCGGTGACGCACATCCGCCAGCCCCGGCAGCGGTCCTGGTCGACGAGGACGATGCCGTCCTCCTCGCGCTTGTAGATGGCGCCGGAGGGGCAGGAGGCCGCGCAGGACGGGTTGAGGCAGTGCTCGCAGATGCGCGGCAGGTAGAACATGAAGGTCTGCTCGAACTCGAACCTGATCTTCTCCGAGACGTCGCGGAGCAGGACGTCCTTGTCGCCGTGGTCGGCGGAGCCGCCGAGGCTGTCGTCCCAGTTCGCGGACCAGGAGATCTTCATGTCCTTGCCGGAGATCAGGGACTTGGGCCGGGCGACGGGGGTGTGGTCCTGGAGCGGGGCGTTGGTGAGGGTCTCGTAGTCGTAGGTCCAGGGCTCGTAGTAGGCGTCCAGGGGCGGGAGCTTGGGGTTGGAGAAGATCTGGACCAGCTTCTTGAACCGGCCGCCCGCCTTCAGGGTGAGGCGGCCGTTCCTGTTCAGCTCCCAGCCGCCCTTCCACTGCTCCTGGTCCTCGTAGCGGCGGGGGTAGCCCTGACCGGGGCGGGTCTCGACGTTGTTGAACCAGACGTACTCGACTCCGGTGCGGTTGGTCCACGCCTGTTTGCAGGTGACCGAGCAGGTGTGGCAGCCGATGCACTTGTCGAGGTTCATCACCATCGCCATCTGGGCCATGACGCGCATCAGTACGTCACCTCCTGGTTCGTACGGCGCCGGATGACGGTCACCTCGTCGCGCTGGTTGCCGGTCGGGCCCAGGTAGTTGAAGGCGTACGACAACTGCGCGTAGCCGCCGATGAGGTGGCTCGGTTTGATGAGGAGCCGGGTGAGGGAGTTGTGGATGCCGCCGCGCCTGCCGGTGGTCTCGGTGCGGGGGACGTCGATGAGGCGGTCCTGGGCGTGGTGCATGTAGACGGTGCCCTCGGGCATCCGGTGCGAGACGACGGCGCGGGCGGCGACGACACCGTTGCGGTTGACGGCCTCGATCCAGTCGTTGTCGTGGACGCCGATCTTCGCGGCGTCCTGGGTGGACATCCAGATCGTGGGGCCGCCCCGGGACAGCGACAGCATGAACAGGTTGTCCTGGTACTCGGAGTGGATGGACCACTTGTTGTGCGGGGTGAGGTAGCGCACGGTCACGCCGAGTTCGCCGGTGTCCCCGACGCGTGGTTCGCCGAAGAGGGCGTCCATGTGCAGCGGAGGGCGGTAGACGGGGAGCTGTTCGCCGAGGGCGGCCATCCAGTCGTGGTCGAGGTAGAAGTGCTGGCGGCCGGTGAGGGTGTGCCAGGGCTTGGCGCGCTCGACGTTGACGGTGAACGGGGAGTAGCGGCGGCCCCCGGTCTCCGAACCCGACCACTCCGGTGAGGTGATCACCGGTACGGGCGCGGCCTGGGTGTCCGCGAAGGTGATCCGCTTGCCCTCGTGCTCGGCGGCGAGGTCGGCCAACCGGGTGCCGGTGCGGGCCTCCAGGGTGTGGAAGCCCTGGGTGGCGAGGTGCCCGTTGGTGGTGCCGGACAGGGCGAGGATCGCCTCGCAGACCTGGGTGTCCCGGGCGATCGACGGGCGCCCGGCGTTGACCCGGCCGCGTGCGGTGCCGTTCTTGTGGCGCAGGTACTCCAGCTCGCGGTCGAGCTTGAAGGTGACGCCCTTGGTGGTGGCGCCGAGGGTGTCGAGGAGCGGGCCGAGGGCGGCCATCTTCTCGGCCACGGCGCCGTAGTCGCGTTCGACGGTGACCAGCTTGGGCAGGGTGCGGCCGGGCTCGGGTTCGCACTCGCCCGTCTTCCAGTCGCGGACCCTGCCGTGCGGGGTGGCGAGTTCGTCGGGGGTGTCGTGCAGCAGCGGCGCGGCGACGACGTCGGTGCGGGTGCCGAGGTGGTCGGCGGCCTGGCGGCTGAACTCGGCGGCGAGGGTGTGGAAGGCGTCGAAGTCGGTGCGGGTCTGCCAGGGCGGGGGGATCGCCGGGTTGAAGGCGTGCACGTAGGGGTGCATGTCGGTGGAGGACAGGTCGTGCTTCTCGTACCAGGTCGCGGCCGGGAGGACGACGTCGGAGTAGACGGTGGTGCTGGTCATCCGGAAGTCGAGGGTGAGCAGCAGGTCGAGCTTGCCGACCGGGGCCTCCTCGTGCCAGACCACGTCCCGGGGGCGGGCGTCGGGGGGCGCCTCGGTGGCGCGCAGGTTGGAGTCGGTGCCGAGGAGGTGGCGCAGGAAGTACTCGTTGCCCTTGGCGGAGGAGCCCAGCAGGTTGGCCCGCCACACGGTCAGCACGCGCGGGAAGTTGGCGGGGTCGTCGGGGTCCTCGGCGGCGAACCTGAGGGTGCCCGACTTCAGCTCGTCGACGATGTGGTCGGGGACGCTCTTGCCGCGTTCGGCCGCCTCGGTGGCGAGGTCGAGCGGGTTGCGGTCGAAGGTCGGGTACGACGGCATCCAGCCGAGCCGCGCCGACTGGGCGATGACGTCGGCGGTGGCCTTCCCGGCGAACGGGCCGCCGCCGTCGCCGGGCCGGGCGGCGAGGGTGTTGGCGGAGAACGGGTCGTAGCGGAACTGGTCGCTGTGCAGGTACCAGTACGCCGTCTGGATCATCTGCCGGGCCGGGCGGTTCCAGTCGGCGGCGGTCGCGATCGCGGAGTAGCCGGTGATCGGGCGGACCTTCTCCTGGCCGACGTAGTGCGCCCAGCCGCCGCCGTTGACGCCCTGGCAGCCGGTGAGGGTGGTCAGGGTGAGGAAGGCGCGGTAGATGGTGTCGGAGTGGAACCAGTGGTTGGTGCCCGCGCCCATGATGATCATCGAACGGCCGCGGGACTCCTCGGCGTTCGCCGCGAACTCCCGCGCGATGCGGGCCGCCTTCGCCGCCGGGACGCCGGTGAGGGCCTCCTGCCAGGCGGGGGTGCAGAGCTCGGAGGCGTCCTCGTACGAGGCGGGCCATTGGCCGGGGAGGCCCGGGCGTGCGACACCGTACTGGGCCAGCAGCAGGTCGTAGACGGTGGTCACCAGGCGCCCGCCGACCCGACGCACCGGCACCCCGCGCAGGGTGCGGTCCGCGGTGCCGTCCGGGGCGTCGAAGCGGGGCAGTTCCACGGCGACCGGCGCCTCGGTGGAGCCCTCGGCCGACAGCAGCGGGTCGGTCGTGCCCAGGTCGAGGTTCCACTTCCCGGCGCCCGCGTCGGAGAAGCGGTCGCCGAGCGTGCCGTTGGGGACGACGGGCGCGCCGGTGGCCGCGTCGAGCAGGACGGTACGGAACTCGGCGTGCTCCTCGCCGCCCCCGAGGTCGGCGGCGGTGAGGAACTTGCCCGGCGTGTAGGTGCCCGGCTCGCGTTCGTCGAGGGTGACGAGGAAGGGCAGGTCGGTGAAGCGCTTGACGTAGTCCGTGAAGTACGGGGTGGCGCGGTCGACGAAGAACTCCTTGAGGACGACGTGCCCCATCGCCATCGCCAGCGCCCCGTCGGTGCCGGGCTGCGCGGGCAGCCACTCGTCGGCGAACTTCACGTTGTCGGCGTAGTCGGGGCTGACCGCGATCACCTTCTGGCCCCGGTAGCGGGCCTCCGCCATCCAGTGCGCGTCGGGGGTGCGGGTCACCGGCAGGTTGGAGCCCCACATGATCAGGTAGCCCGCGTCCCACCAGTCGCCCGACTCCGGTACGTCGGTCTGGTCGCCGAACACCTGCGGGGAGGCGACGGGGAGGTCGGCGTACCAGTCGTAGAACGACAGCATCACGCCGCCGAGCAGGGAGTAGAAGCGGGCGCCCGCCGCGTGCGACACCATCGACATCGCCGGGATCGGGGAGAAGCCCGCCAGCCGGTCCGGGCCGTGCTCCTTGATGGTGTGCACGTGCGCGGCGGCGACGAGTTCGACGGCCTCCTCCCAGCTCGCGCGGACCAGGCCGCCCTTGCCGCGCACCGACTTGTAGCGGCGGGCGCGCTCCGGGTCGGAGACGATGTCCGCCCAGGCCGCCACCGGGTCACCGAGGCGCTGCTTCGCCTCGCGGTACAGGCGCAGCAGCTCGCCGCGCACGTACGGGTAGCGGACCCGGGTCGGTGAGTAGGTGTACCAGGAGAACGCCGCCCCGCGCGGGCAGCCCCGCGGCTCGTACTCGGGGCGGTCCGGGCCGACGGAGGGGTAGTCGGTCTGCTGGGCCTCCCAGGTGATGATGCCGTCCTTGACGTACACCTTCCACGAGCAGGAGCCGGTGCAGTTCACGCCGTGCGTGGAGCGGACCACCTTGTCGTGCGACCAGCGGTCCCGGTAGAAGTCGTCGGCCTGCCGTCCGCCGCGCTTGCGCAGGGTGCGCAGGTCCTCGGAGACCTCCGCCCTACTGAAGAACCGGCGGGAGCGGACCAGGGCCTCCGCGAGTTCGCCGTCCATGCCCGCTCGTCGTTCGCCCGCCGCAGGTCCGGTCTCCGTGGCCACGGTGCCACCCCTTCCCGGGCCTGCACGGCCCTGTCGACACGGGGGTCACACCATCCGTACCCCGTCGGCCGGGGGCCCGCACGGCAGACGCGTCCGCCCGGCGCGGGGGTCGCGCCGGGCGGACGGGAAGCCGGGAGGGGAGAGCGGGGCTCAGGGGGAGGGCTGCGGTACGGCGCTGCCCACGCGGGCGCGGACCGCCTCCACCGCCTCCCACTGCTCGGGGTCCAGGAACGCCAGGGCGGCGGGGAAGACGCCGTCCTGCTCCTTGAGGATGTGCTCGCGCAGCAGGTTGAGGGTGTCGATCAGCCGTCCCGGCCAGGTCGGGTCGGCGAGGAACGGCCCCTCCGCCTCGGCCAGCACCGCCTCGACGCGGCGGTGCTCGGCCTCCAGGGCGGCGATCTGCTCGGGGAACTCGGCGGCCATCGCCGGGAACAGGCCGCCCTCCTCCACCTGCGTGTGCGGCACCAGGACCTCGGTGATGCGCCGGGCCAGCTCCGCCATGCGCGCGATGTGACCGTCCCGGTGGGCGTCACGCACCTGGGCGATGAGCCCGACGACCGTCTCGTGCTCCTGGGTGAGTTCGTCGATCGTGGTCAGGGACTGGCAGCCGCAGTACTCGCACATGGTGTGGGTCTCCCCCGGGTCTCGGCGGGTTTCAGTGGGACTGGACGGGCACCTGGCGCCGGGCGACGGCCTGCCGCACCCCGGTGCAGGTGAAGGCGAGCGCCGCCGCCGCGACCGCGGCCAGCAGCAGCAGGCCGATCGCGTAGCTGCTGAGGGCCCCGTACAGGGCGCCCATCACCAGCGGCGGTACGAAGCCGCCCAGGCCGCCCGCGGCGCCGACGACACCGGTGACCGAGCCGACCTTGTTCGCCGGGGCGAGCAGGGCGACCAGCGCGAACACGGCGCCGCTGGCCGCGCCGAGCGCGGCGGCCATGGTGAGGAAGGCGATCGTGCCGACCGGGGCGAGGGACGGGGTGAGGGACTGGATTAGGGCTCCGACGACCACCACGGCCAGCGAGCCGCCGAGCACCCGTACGGCGCCCACGCGGTCCGACAGCCAGCCGCCGACCGGCCGCATGGCGACCGCGAGGAGCACGAACCCGGCCATGCGGTTGGCGGCGTCCGCCTGCTCCAGGCTGTAGCCGGTCTTCAGGTAGGTGGGCAGGTAGACGGAGAAGGCGACGTACCCGCCGAACGCGACCGCGTACAGCGCGGCAGCCTGCCAGGTCACCCCGAGGTGCAGGGTGGCACCGAGGCGGCTGGTCAGCGGCTCGGTGGGCACGGCGCGGCCGGGAGCGTCCCGCAGCAGCAGCGCGGAGACCACCGCGAACACCGCGAGGACGGCGGCCGTGATCAGGAACGGGGTGGACATGCCGTGCGCGTCGACCAGCTTCACCGTGGACAGGGCGCTGATCGCGGTGCCGCCCATGCCGACGCCGAAGATGCCGATCGCCAGACCGCGCCGCTCGGGCGGGAACCAGGCGCTGACCATGGGCACGCCGACGGCGAAGGCGGTGCCGCCGATGCCGAGGAAGAAGCCGCCCACCAGGAGCGCGGCCAGCGAGTCGTGACCGGCGAGGCCGAGGAAGAGGACGGGGACGATGGTGACCGCGGACACGATCGGGAACATCACCCGGCCGCCGAAGCGGTCGGTCAGCGCGCCGACCGGTATCCGGCCGAGCGAGCCGACGATCACGGGCACCGCCACCAGGAGCGACTGCTCGAACGAGGAGAGGTCGAGGGACTCCTTGAAGCGCGGGCCGAGGGGGCTGAGCAGCGCCCAGGCCCAGAAGTTGACGGCGAAACCGACCGTGGCGAGGGTCAGCATCAGCCAGGCCTGCCGGGACACGGCCCCTGCCGGTGCCTCGCTCTGCTGTACAGACGGCTGGAGCATCCGTCCGTTCCTTCCTGTTCGAGTGGACGTCCCCGAGTGCGGGTGCCGGGGCCGCGGGCCCCCCGGTGGCGTGGTGCTCACCGGTGACCCTCAGCCAATATCGGCGCCGCGGTGGTCCGCCCGGGTGGGCCTAACGGTCCTAATCGGCGGGCCCGGCGGTCCCGGGTTGCCGGGACGCTTTCCGGGGTCCGCGTCACCCCGCCCGGGGCGACCGAAACGTCGCGGCCCGGGTCGGGCGGATCAGGGCCGTTGGGCCCTAACGCCGGGAGGGCCCCACGAGGGATGGTGGGGGGATGTTCGGCAACAACCGCTTCCGCGCTCTCGACCAGCAGGAGTGTCTGCGTCTGCTGGCCAAGGCCCCGGTGGGCCGCATCGTCTACACCCGGCAGGCACTGCCCGCGGTGCTCCCCGTCAACTTCGCCCTGGACACCGACGGCTCCGTGGTGCTGCGCACCGCGCCGGACTCCGACCTCGTGCGGGCCGTGGACGGCGTGGTGGTGGCGTTCGAGGTCGACGACTTCGACGCCGAGGCGCAGACCGGCTGGAGCGTCGTCGTCACCGGCCGTGCCAGCGTGGTCACGGACCCCGCGGAACACGAACGTCTGGTGCGCACGGGGCCCCGCTCCTGGGTGGCCGACCGGAACGGGATCTTCCTCCGCGTGGAGCCGGGGCTCGTCACGGGGCGGGAGATCGCCGGGGTGGTGGACGGCGGGGCGGAGGGGGACTGAGCCATTGCCGGGGGGGGAGGGACGGACGGGGGCGGGAGCGGGAGCCGCCCCCGTCCGGCGTTCCCGCTCCGGGCGGGTCCGTCCGGCGTTCCCGCTCCGGGAGCGTCCGTACGGCGTTCCTACTCCGGGAGCGTGGGGGGCGTCGGGTCCGGCATGTCGGGCTGGGGTTCCGCGCGGGGGGTGGGGGCGCCCTCGGGGCCGTAGCCGAAGCGGATGACGCCGTGCGGGGCGCAGCGGCGCTGCGGGAGGCGGGCTCCGGCGCGCAGGTCGGACCACTCCATCGCCTGGTGCAGCATCGAGGTGCGCACGCCGTGCGCGGTCGCCGTCAGCAGGACCCGCTCCAGGCCCTGCCCGGCGCGCAGCCAGTCCTCCGCGCGGTCCCGCGGGGTCCACAGCAGGCCGAGCTGGACGTGCCGCTCGAAGGGCAGCGCGGGCAGCCGCAGGGAGCGCAGCGGGCCGGTGAAGTCCCGCATCGGCATCCGTCCGGCCCGGTCCTGCGGGCCGAGGGCGGTGACGGGGATGCCGTAGTGCTGGTCGGGGTCGGGGGCGGTGATCCAGGTGCGGGCCTCGGCGGCGCGCTCGGGCAGGGTGCGGTTGCGGGCCTCGGCCGCGGCGGTGAGCCGCAGCAGCCTGCGGGTGCCGCTGATGTCGGGGAAGTAAAGCCGGGCGCCCTCGGCCCGGGCGGCGGCGGCCATGTCCATCACGACCGGCTCGGGCACCGGGCGGCCGGTGAACGGCAGCCTGCTGGTGTGCCGCCGGGCGATGGCCGGGTACAGCCCCGTGTAGTCGGGCGGGCCCTCCACGGCGGTGGCGAGCTGCACGGTCGCCAGCAGGTCGGGGTCCCGGTGGTCGGGCAGCAGCCGGACCAGCGGCTCCCAGCCGAGGTGGGCGACGGCGACCCGGAGGTTGAAGACGGCGGCGCCCACGGACAGGTACTGGGCGCGCCGGTCGGGGTCGATCAGCGGCAGCGCCCGCCGTCGGTCGACGCGCACCGTGACGGTCCGGGTGTGCGGCTCCATGCCGAACCGCCACGGCTGGGTGTTGTGGATCGACGGCGCCGCCACGGCCGCGGCCAGCAGCGTCTCCAGCACGGTGGCGTCTATCTCCCGGGTCTGCATGGTGACTCCCTAGCTCTGTCCTTCGGCCTCAAGGGTCCGCTGCGGGCCCTCTTTGGTGCGAGGGCCGTCCGGCCCCGGCTCGGGGCCCTGAGGGCCGGGATCGGGGCCGGGGTACCGGGCTCGGGTCCGCCTCACGTCGCGGGCAGCGCCGTCGCCAGGAGTACGACGCCCAGGGAGCCCACGAGGGACGCCACCGCAAGCGCCTTGGCCAGCTCGGGGCGGCCCTTGGCGTGGGCGAGGCCGTGCGCCGCGGCGGCGAGCATGACGAGGACGAACAGGGCGAGTTTGGTGGCGAGGGTGCGGCCGTAGCCGGGGTCGGCGAGGGAGGACCAGGTGACGCCCTTGTGGACGGCCATGGCCCAGCCGGTGCCGAGCTGTACGGGCAGGAAGAGGGCGCCGGTCAGGATGCCGAACCGGCGGCCCGCCTCCGCGGTGAAGCGGTCCTTCGCCTCGGGGGCGAGGGTGCGGCGGGCCAGCGGCAGGATCACCAGGGACAGCGCGAGCTGCCCGCCGACCCACAGGGCGGCCCCGGCGACGTGCAGGAACCGCACCACCGACCACCAGGTGACGGTGTCCATCACCCGCTCACCTCCACGACGCCGTGCGCGCCGGACTCGGCGTGGCGCATGTCGTGGTCGACGAAGGAGTAGTGGCCCGCCTCGGGGAACGTGGTCTCCACGAAGCCGCCCTGCGCGGGGGCCAGGTCGAGGACCTGCGCGCCGCCGGGCTGGTCGGGCTCCAGCAGGTAGGCGCCCTCCTTGTAGACGGTGTCGAAGACCGTGCCGACGACGTGGAACGCGATGCCGTCGCTGGGCCCCGCGGACACCACCCAGAAGCGTGCCCGCTCCCCCGCCCGCACCTTCAGCGGCTGCTTGGCGTACTGCGCGGCGACGCCGTTGAACGCCCACGCGTCCGGCGTGCCGTCGCGCATCTTCCCCACCTGGGCGGTGGAGCCGGGGGTGCCCAGGTACAGCTCGGAGGAGACGAGGACGTACTCGTGGTCGACCTCGGCCAGGTCCGGCGGGGCGATGACGACGGCGCCGTACATGCCGTTGCCGATGTGCTGGAGCATCGGGGCGGTGGAGCAGTGGTAGAGCCAGGCGCCCGCCCGTTCGGCGCGGAACCGGTAGACGAGGCTCTCGCCGGGCTGGAGGGTGCGCATCGGCCCGTCGGGGGCGAGGGACCCGGCGTGGAAGTCGATGCCGTGGCCCATGCCCGCGTCGTCGTTGACGAGGGTCACCTCGAACACGTCCCCGACCCTGCCGCGCAGGGTGGGGCCGGGTGCGGTGCCGCCGAAGGTCCACATCTGCTGGGTGACGCCGGGCGCGACCTCGACGTCGGTGTGCGCGGCGCGCAGGGTGACGCGGTGGACGGTGCCGCCGGGCGCGGGGGCGAGTTCCGCGTCGCGGGCCGCCAGCCGCCGGTGAAGTCGGCGGCGAGGTCCGGGCCGGTGCCGCTGTCCGCCATGGCGGCGTGTCCGTCGGCGTGCCCGGCGCTCCCCCCGCCGTCGTCCTTCACCACGATGTCCAGGGTCATCCCGGCCGCGCGGTGGCCCGGCAGGGTGCACCACGCCTGCCGGTCGGCGGTGACCGGGCCGAGGTCGAGGGTGCGGGACTGGCCGCGGGAGAGCAGCGGGGTGCCGGGGCCGTCCTCGACCTTGAGGTCGTGGCGCTGGGCGTCGTCGTTGCTGACCTTCAGGCGCAGGGCGGTGCCCGCGGTGACCTCGACACGGCTGGGCCGTACACGCATGGCGGCCAGGGTGACCTCGACGGTGCGGGTGGCGGTGGTGCCGCCGTGGCCCGCGCCCGCCGCGACGGACGGGGTGCCGCCGACGCCGCCGCTGTTGGCGACCACGACCGCCAGCACGGTCAGCACCGCCCCGGCCGCCGTGCCCAGCAGCACCGGCAGCCGCGTGGCCGTCGCCGTCGCCGACCGTCCGGCGCCCCGTGCCGCGCGGACCAGGACCGTCGCGGTGAGGGCGACGAACGCGCCGCCCGCGACGGCCGCGAGGACCAGCCCCGCCGGGCCGAACGGGCCGGGCAGCACCAGCAGGGCGACGCCCGCGTTGAGCGCCGTCAGCCGCAGCGGCCAGCCCCGTTCCAACACCGCCCGCAGCGGGCCGCGGTCCTGGGGGCCGGAGCCGAGCACGACCGGCAGGAGCTGGGTGAGCGCGCCGATGAGCACCTGGGCGACGAAGCCGACGAGCAGCGCCGGGACGAGGTCCCCCACGCCGTCCTGCGCCTCGGCGAGCGGCTGTGCGGCCAGGACGCCCGCGTCGGCGACGACGCCCACGCAGAGCCAGCCGACGGACGCGGCCAGCGTCCAGGCCGCCGCCGCGGAGACGGGGTCACGGCCCCGTAGCGTACGGGCGAACAGGTCGACGGCGACGGCCAGTCCGGCGGCGTACCCGGCGATCCCGGCCACCGCCGCCCAGCGCCAGCCGACCGCCAGCGCGACGACGGCGACGAGGAGACCGGCGCCGGTGAGGACCAGCACGCGCCGGACGACCCGGGGGGTGTGCTCGGCCATCCGGACGCCCAGCACGGTCGGCCAGAGCATGAACAGGGTGCCGAGGACGGGCAGGCCGATCCAGCCGAGCAGGGTGAGGTGCACATGGGCCAGCCGCAGCCCGGCGTACGTGCCGGTCCCGGCGTGCCCGGAGGCCAGCAGCCAGCCCAGGACCGCCCCGCCGAGCAGGGCCACGGTGGCGGCCCGGTAGAAGCCGACGACGGGCGCGAGCCGTCCGCCGAGCGCGCCGCGGCCCATCCGCGCCAGCACCACCAGGTGGGCGGTGACGGCGGCGACGAGCAGCGCGCAGGCGGCGCCGGTGAGCACCGGCAGGTCGGCCCAGACGCCGGTGAGGAGTCCGGCGACGGCGGTGTTGACGGCGGCGAGCCGGGCGGTGCTCCAGCGTGCGTCGGGGTACGGGGCGTGCAGCAGCGCGGTGGCGAAGTGCTCGCTCCAGATGACGAGGGCGGTGGTGGCGGCGCCGAGCAGGAACAGGTGGACGGCCAGCCAGCGGGCGATCGGCAGGTGCGGCTGGGCGAGGGCGGCGACCAGGGCCAGCGCCAGCCAGGCCACGACGAGGACGTGGGCGCGCAGGTGGCGGGCCTTCACGCCGGTCGGCCCGAACCCGCCCCCGCGGGCGGGCGGTGGTGCCAGGTCGAGGGGCTTGCCGGTCACTTCGCTCCTTGTGGGGGCGGCGGGCCAGCGGCCAGTACGGCGGCCAGCTCCCGCTGGTGGGGGAAGCTCCCGGGGCGGTAGCCGCACCAGGGCTCCTCGGCGTAGGGGTCGCCGGTGACGCCGTAGGCGCGGGACCGGGAGCCGCCGCAGACCCGGCGGAACTCGCACGCCCCGCACCTGCCACCGAGCCGGTCGGCGTCCCGCAGCCCGGTGAACAGCTCCGAGGTGCGGTAGATCTCCGGCAGCGGGGTGCGGCGGACGTTGCCCGCGCCCAGCGGGAGGAAGCCGCTGGGGTGGACGGTGCCGGTGTGCGAGACGAAGACGAAGCCGCGTCCGGCGTTGACGTCCAGCGGGGGCCTGCGGGCGCGCCGCCCTCCGCTGTCGAGGCCGAGGTCGGCGGCGCGCCACCGCAACTCCCGGTAGAGGGAGCCGAGTCCGAGCGCGCTCACGTGGTCCTCGCCGAGGTCGGTGAGGATCTTCCGCTGGAGGGCGACACGGCGGAAGTGGTGCGCCTCGGTGGTCTTGGCGGGGACGGTCAGGCCGACGTCGTAGACGAAGTTGAGGACGTCCTCGGCCTCCTGCGGGGTGAGCACGCCGAGTTGGCGGCCCCGGCCGGTGGGCACCAGGAAGAAGGCGCTCCACAGCATCGCGCCGTGTTCGTGGACGAGGCGGACGACGTCGGGCAGGTCGCGCAGGTTGCGCCGGTTGACGGTGGTGTTGATCTGCACCTTCATGCCGAGCGCGCGGGCGGCGTCCCAGGCGTCCAGGGTCCAGCGGTAGACGCCGGGCACGCCGCGGAAGCCGTCGTGGAGTGCGGCGGTGGAGCCGTCGAGGCTGAGGGAGAGGCCGACGGCGCCCGCCTCGTGCACCTCGCGCAGGCGTTCCGGGGTGAGGGTGGGCGTGCCGGACGGGGAGACGGCGACACGGACGCCCGCCTGCTCGCCGTACCCGATGAGTTCGAGGAGGTCGGGCCGCTGGAACGGGTCGCCGCCGGTGATGACGAAGATCGGGGCGGGGTGTCCGAACGCGGCGACCTGGTGGAGCAGGTCCTTGGCGGCGGCGGTGTCCAGCTCGCGCGGGTCGCGGTCGGGGACGGCCTCGGCGCGGCAGTGCAGACAGGCCAGCGGGCAGGCCCGGGTGGACTCCCAGATGACGATGAACGGCTTCTCGGCGACGTCCTGGTGCTGGCGGCGGATCGCCCGGACGGCGTTCACCGGTGCCACCGCGTGACCTGGGTGCGGGGGGTGTGTCCGGCCGCCCGGGAGGCCGGGCAGACGAGGTGGGCGGCCGGACGGTGACCGGCCCGGAGCCGGTACGGCGCCCGTCGCGGGGAGTGTCGGGGCAGACAGCCGCAGGGGCGCGGGTTGCGGTCGTACACGGAAAGGCTCCTCCGGGTCGGTCGTGGATCAGCCTCCGCCATGGGAGGCACACGGCGCGGCGGCCGATGAGCCCTCGGCGCTGGGCCGAAGGTCCCTCATCGGCCGCCGGGTGTGCTGGGCGGGCATGAGCCGGTGGGTGGGCGGGCGCGGACCGCTGTGGGCGGATCAAACGCGGGGTGGGCGCAGGGCCTTCGCCGTGGCCAGTGCCGCTGCGGCGTGGGCCGGTGGGTGGGCGGGCGCGGACCGCTGTGGGCGGATCAAACGCGGGGTGGGCGCAGGGCCTTCGCCGTGGCCAGTGCCGCCGCGGCGTGGGCCGGTGGGTGGGCGGGCGCGGACCGCTGTGGGCGGATCAGGCGCGGGGTGGGCGCAGGGCCTTCGCGGTGGCCAGGGTCGCCGCGCCGAGGCCGGTCAGGGCGGCGCCCAGGCCCGCGACCAGGGTGGTGATCTCCCACGCCTGGTAGGCGGAGAGCAGGGAGGCGCGCAGGGTCTCGCCCATGAACGCGGTCTGCCGCAGCCTGGTCAGCTTCTCGTCGTCGCCGCCGGTGGCGTGGAGTTCCTCGGTCACCTCGGCGTAGGTGCGGCCACCGGTCGCCTTGGCGACATGGTCCTTGATCAGCTCGGCGTAGGCGTGCGCCTGCGGTCCTGTCTCCACGGCCACGCCCGCGTACCGGCTCAGGTGGGCGGGCAGCCCGTGGAGCGGGAACGTGATCTTCTGGGCGGCGAGTTCGCCGCGGATCTCCCTGCGTCCGCCGCTGGCGCGCCACAGCATCACAGGACCGGCGGCGAGCAGTCCCGCGCCGACCGCGGTGGCCAGCACGCCGCTCCGGCCCCGGGCGGCGCTCATGACGTCACCTCCACGACACCGAGCGCGGCCCGGTGGGTGAACCGCAGCCGCCAGGACTCGGGGCCGCGCTCCAGGTACTCGGTGGCGAACACGCCGGGACGGCGCTCCTCCAACTGCGCGAGCAGCGGCAGCGGGTCGTGGGAGGCGACCAGCACCAGGGCGGCGTCCACGGGCAGGGTGTCCAGGGTGCGGAAGACGGTGGCGTGGCGGACGGCGTGCGGGACGGTCCGTACGTCGAGTTCGGGGTCGCCGGTCTCCCGCGCGCCGCAGCCGCAGCCGCCGCAGCCGTCCTGGTTGGTGGGGTCGTCGGTCATGTCCTCGGCTTTCGTGCGGGGGGCGGCGACCGTGGGGGCGCCGGATGGCGCGGTACGTTCCTGAACGTCCGCGAGCAGTGCGGGCAGCGGGACGTCCGGGGCCGCCGCGAGCAGCGGCAGGACCAGGCCGTTCTCCTTCGCCAGGTGTTCCTCGAAGAGGACCTGGAGCGCGCGGGCCTCGGCGGCGGCGAGGGCGAGGTCGCCGGAGTCGCGCAGCGCCTCGACCAGCGCGGCCAGACAGCGGTCCTCGCCGACGAGTCCCTCGATCAGCAGCCGGGTGTCGGGCAGCCGCCGGGCGACCGGGTAGAGCACGGCCTCCTTGGCCGCCGTGTGCGGCAGCAGCTCACGGTCGCAGAAGGCGACGAGCCCGGCGTGCAGCCGCTCGGCGGCGACGTGGTCGCGGCCGGTGGCGGTGAGCAGCAGCGCGACGCGTCCGGCCAGTTCCCCGGCCAGGCGCGCGTGGTGGGCCTCGGCGGCCTCCAGGGCCGTGGCGTCCTCGGGGGCCGACGCGAGGGTCAGTGCGCTCATCGAGGTCGTCTCCAGTGGGTCACGGCCGGTGCGGACCGGCCGGTGGCGGGGTTTTGTCCGCCACGCCCCGGAGGGAACCGGCGGCTGCGGCCGGGGCGGGCCAGGCGCCGGGGTGGGGCGTGGCGGACGGGTGTCCGGCCGTGTCAGTCGGGGGGCCGGACGGTGACCGTGCCGGGGGCGCGCCCCGCGGGCCGCGGCCCCGGGCAGAGAAGACGGGGCCCGGCGGCCGTGCGGCGGTCGTGGCGTCAGCTCCCGGCCGGTCGTGAACAGTCTCGTCGTACGGCGGTGGCGGGGGCGTGGGCCGGACGGTCCCCGCGTCCGCGCCCACCGGTCCCCGGGTGGCGGGGCGGACAGGGTCCAACGGCGGGGCGGGTGGGGCTGGTCGGCCCAAGCGGGGGTGTGGGGTGGCTGTCCTAGCGTCGCGTCCCATGGACTACGGCAGCCTGCCCCTTCTTCCCGGTCTGCGCGCGCGGCGACTGTTCCGCGGCGGCGGGCGGGCGCTGCGATGTCGCGTCCGCTCGGGTGGCGTTCTGTAGGCGCCCGTTCTCTTCACTGCCTCTCGCTGAGCGGCACCGCATGGGCGCGGCCCGGCTGCGCTGGCGCCGCGGGTGGGTCGCGCACCCGGCGCTGACAGGGTGCCGCTGCGCCCACCCTCCCCCAAGCTCTCGACTTCGCTCGAGCAGGGGGGACCCCCATCGCCCCAGCGGCACGACTGCCCGCAGCTAGGGGAACTGGCGGGCCCCTTACCCGCAGAAGGACGCGTATGTTGCTCGAAGATCTTCGGACCGCCTGTGCCAAGGACCCGGCGTTGCGGGGGGCGCGGCGGGTCGAGGTGTTGTTGTACCCGGGGCTGTGGGCCATCTGGTCGCACCGGGTCGCGCACCGGCTGCACCGGCTCGGACTGCCGTTCCTGCCGCGGCTGCTGTCGCAGACCGTCCGCTCGCTGACCGGCATCGAGATCCACCCGGGCGCGGTGATCGGCCGCCGCTGCTTCATCGACCACGGCATGGGCGTGGTGATCGGCGAGACGGCCGTTGTCGGCGACGACGTGATGCTGTACCACCGCGTCACCCTCGGCGGCACCGGCTGGTGGACGGACACCCCCACCGCGCGCCGTCACCCCAGCGTCGGGGACCGCGTCGTGCTCGGCGTCGGCGCCACCGTCCTCGGCCCCGTGCACATCGGCCACGACACGCTCGTCGGCGCCCACTCCCTCGTCCTGCGGGACGTCCCGGCGCACTCCACGGTCCGCTCCCCGCTGGCCACCCACCGACCGAAGCACCCACCGCACCTGAGCAGAAGGACTGACCATGACCTCGATACACCCCTCCGTGACCGCGTTGATCGGCCGCACCCCCCTGGTGGAGCTGCGCCGCTTCGGTGAGGGCCTCCCGGCGCGGCTGGTGGCCAAGCTGGAGTCCGCGAACCCGGGTGGCAGCGTCAAGGACCGGATCGCGCTGGCGATGATCGAGGACGCCCGGGACAGCGGCGCCCTCCGCCCCGGTCAGCGGATCGTCGAGCCGACCAGCGGCAACACCGGCATCGGCCTGGCGATGGTGGCCGCCGCGCTGGGCCACCCGGTGATGTTCACGATGCCGGAGAGCATGAGCGTGGAGCGGCGGGCGCTGCTGCGGGCGTACGGCGCGGACCTGGTCCTCACCCCGGCCGCGGCGGGGATGCGCGGGGCCGTCGAGCGGGCCGCCGAGATGGCGGAGGCCAACGGCTGGTTCATGCCGCAGCAGTTCCGCAACCCGGCCAACCCCGACGCCCACCGCCGCACCACCGCCCAGGAGATCTGGCAGGACACCGAGGGCCGGGTCGACGTCCTGGTGGCCGGGGTCGGCACCGGCGGCACGGTCACCGGCGTCGGGCAGGTGCTGAAGGAGAAGAAGCCGGAGGTGACCGTCGTCGCCGTGGAACCGGCGGAGTCGGCCGTGCTGTCGGGCGGCGACCCGGGCCCGCACCGCATCCAGGGCCTCGGCGCCGGGTTCGTCCCGGACGTCCTGGACACCTCCGTATACGACGCGGTCAGACGGGTCTCCCTCACCCAGGCCCAGGAGGCGGCCCGTCGGCTGGCCCGCACCGAGGGCGTCCTCGCCGGGGTGTCCGGTGGCGCCGCCCTGCACGCCGCCGCCGCCGTCGCCCGCGATCCCCGGCACGAGGGGGCCCTGATCGTCGTCGTCCTGCCGGACACCGGCGAGCGGTACCTCAGCACCGACCTGTACGCGTGAGGCGTGCCCCGTGTGAGCACCCTCACTGCCGAAGGCCCGGAGGACCCCTTCTCCGGGCCCGGGTTCGGGCCGGTAGGTCGCCCGACCAGGGACCTTCGGCCCCAGTTCAGAAACATCGCCGCAACCTACGGTCTTGCCTCATGGAGAACGACCAGAACGCTCGGCCGAAGCAGTCGCGCGTCGACCAGGACTGGCCGCTGGCGGCCCGGCGGCTGCTGACCCGTCGTGAGACGTCGGCCGACGGCCGCGCGGTGTTCGGTGAGAACGACGGCAAGTGGGAGGGTTTCTACCGCGACCGGTGGGCCCACGACAAGGTGGTGCGCTCCACGCACGGCGTGAACTGCACCGGCTCCTGCTCGTGGATGGTGTACGTCAAGGACGGGATCATCACCTGGGAGCACCAGGCCACCGACTACCCGTCGATCGGCTCGGACTGTCCCGAGTACGAGCCGCGCGGCTGCCCGCGCGGGGCGTCGTTCTCCTGGTACACCTACTCCCCCAGCCGGGTCCGCTACCCCTATGTGCGCGGCGCCCTGCTGAAGCTGTGGCGGGAGGCCCGCCGCAGGCTGGGCGACCCGGTCGCGGCGTGGGCGGAGATCACCGGGGACCCGGCGAAGGCGCGGGCGTACAAGCGGGCCCGCGGCAAGGGCGGCCTGGTGCGCGCCGACTGGGACGAGGTGTCCGAGATGGTCGCCGCCGCCCATGTGCACACGGTGAAGGAGTACGGGCCCGACCGCGTCGCGGGGTTCTCCCCGATCCCGGCGATGTCGATGGCGTCGTTCGCGTCGGGCGCCCGGTTCATGTCGCTGATCGGCGGCACCCTGCTGTCGTTCTACGACTGGTACGCGGACCTCCCGATCGCCTCCCCGCAGGTCTTCGGCGACCAGACGGACGTGCCGGAGGCCGCGGACTGGTGGAACGCGGGCTACCTGATCATGTGGGGCTCCAACATCCCGGTGACCCGCACGCCCGACGCGCACTTCCTCACCGAGACCCGCTACAACGGCACGAAGATCGTCGCCGTCAGCCCCGACTACGCCGACAACGTCAAGCACGCCGACGAGTGGATGGCCCCGCACCCGGGCACGGACGGCGCGCTGGCGATGGCGATGGGCCATGTGATCCTCAGGGAGTTCCTGGTCGACCGGGAGGTGCCGTACTTCCGCGAGTACCTGCGGAAGTTCACGGACGCGCCGTTCCTGGTCGCGCTGAAGAAGCGCGGCGACGGGCACGTGCCCGACGGCTTCCTGACGGCGGCCGACCTGGGCCGCGACGAGGAGCACGCCGACTCCAAGACCGTCCTGCTGGACTCGGTCACGGGTGAGCCCGTGGTGCCCAACGGCTCCCTCGGCCACCGGTGGGAGAAGGCCGAGCAGGGCCGCTGGAACCTCGACCTCGGCGACACCGTGCCGGAGCTGAGCCTGCTGGAGCGGGCCGAGGAGACCGTCGAGGTGACCCTGCCGCGCTTCGACGAGGGCGCCACCGAGGGCGGCTCCACGATGGTGCGCGGGGTGCCCGTGCGCCGGGTCGGCGGGCGGCTGGTGACGACCGTCTTCGACCTGATGCTGGCGCAGTACGGCGTCGTACGGCCGGGCCTGCCCGGCGTGTGGCCGACGTCGTACGACGACGCCTCGCAGCCGTACACCCCGGCCTGGCAGGAGACCATCACCTCCGTGCCCGCCGAGCAGGCGGCGCGGATCGGGCGGGAGTTCGCGCGCAACGCGGAGCGGACCAACGGGCGGTCGATGATCGCGCTGGGCGCGGGCACCAACCACTGGTTCCACTCCGACACCATCTACCGGGCGTTCCTGGCGCTGGTGACGATGACCGGCTGCCAGGGCGTCAACGGCGGCGGCTGGGCGCACTACGTCGGCCAGGAGAAGATCCGTCCGATCACCGGACTCCAGCACCTGGCGTTCGCCTTCGACTGGCAGCGGCCGACCCGGCACATGGCGGGCACCTCCTACTGGTACCTCAACACCGACCAGTGGCGGTACGAGGCGTTCGGGCCCGACGAGCTGGCGTCGCCGCTGGGCGAGGGCCGGTTCGCGGGCAAGGCGACCGCCGACGTGCTGGCACAGGCGGTCCGGCTCGGCTGGACGCCGGGCCAGCCGGGCTTCAACCGCAACCCGCTCGACCTCACCGACGAGGCGGCCGAGAAGGGCAAGAGCGTTCCCGAGCACATCGTCGACGAGCTGAAGTCGGGGAACCTGAAGTTCGCCGCCGAGGACCCCGACGACCCCGCCAACTTCCCGCGGGTGCTGACCGTGTGGCGGGCCAACCTGCTGGGCTCGTCCGGCAAGGGCAACGAGTACTTCCTGCGCCACCTGCTCGGCACCGACGCCGCCGTCCGCTCCGCGGAGACCCCGCCCGAGGGGCGCCCGCAGGACGTGGTGTGGCGGGACGAGGCGCCCGAGGGCAAGCTCGACCTGCTGGTCACCATGGACTTCCGGATGACGTCGACCAGCCTGATGTCCGACGTGGTCCTCCCGGCGGCCACCTGGTACGAGAAGGACGACCTGTCCTCCACGGACATGCACCCCTTCGTGCACGCCTTCACCCCGGCCATCGCGCCGCCCTGGCGCCCGCACCGACTACGACACCTTCCTCACCATCGCCGACCGGTTCAGCGAGCTGGCCGCCGACCACCTCGGCACCCGCACCGACGTCCTCGCCGTGCCGCTGCTGCACGACACCCCCGACGAACTCGCCCAGCCGGGCGGTGTCGTACGGGACTGGAAGACCGGCGAGTGCGAGCCCATCCCCGGCAAGACCATGCCGAAGCTCGTCGTCATCGAGCGGGACTACGCCGCCGTCGCGCAGAAGATCCGCGCCGTCGGCCCGCTGCTCGACAAGCTCGGCACGACCACCAAGGGCGTCACCGTCCACCCGGACAAGGAGATCGAGGAGCTGCGCCACCGCAACGGCACCGTCCGCGACGGCATCGCCGCCGGACGCCCGTCGCTGGCGACCGCCACCCACATGTGCGAGGCGATCCTCGCCCTGTCCGGCACCACCAACGGGCGCCTGGCCACCGAGGGCTTCCGGGAGCTGGAGCGGCAGACCGGCAGCGAGGGCCTGGTGGAACTCGCCGCCGAGCGGGAGGCCGAGCGGATCACCTTCGCCGACACCCGCACCCAGCCCAGGGCCGTCATGACGTCGTACGAGTGGTCGGGCTCGGAGACCGGGGGCCGCCGCTACTCGCCCTTCGTGATCAACGTCGAGCACCTCAAGCCCTGGCACACGCTCACCGGACGGCAGCACTTCTACGTGCAGCACGACTGGATCACCGAGCTGGGCGAGCAGCTGCCCGTCTACCGGCCGCCGCTCAACACGCCCCGGCACTACGGCGACGAGCAGCTCCACGACCGGGACCGGGCGGAGGTCACCGTCCGCTACCTGACCCCGCACTCGAAGTGGTCCATCCACTCGAACTACCAGGACAACAAGTACATGCTCGACCTGTCCCGGGGCGGCCCCACGATCTGGATGTCCGTCGAGGACGCCGAGAAGGTCGGCGTCAGGGACAACGAGTGGATCGAGGCGTACAACCGCAACGGCGTCGTCGCGGCGCGGGCCGTGGTCACGCACCGGATGCCCGAGGGCACGGTGTACATGTACCACGCCCAGGACCGCAACGTGAACGTGCCGAAGACCGAGGTCAGCGGCAGGCGCGGCGGCATCCACAACTCGCTGACGCGGCTGCTCCTCAAGCCCACTCACCTCGCGGGCGGCTACGCCCAGTTCACCTACGCCTTCAACTACTACGGCCCGACCGGAAACCAGCGAGACGAGGTCACGGTCATCCGTCGCCGCTCGCAGGACGTGGAGTACTGACATGCGCGTCATGGCTCAGATCGCCATGGTGATGAACCTCGACAAGTGCATCGGCTGCCACACCTGCTCGGTCACCTGCAAGCAGACGTGGACCAACCGCACCGGCGTCGAGTACGCCTGGTTCAACAACGTGGAGACCAAACCCGGCGTGGGCTACCCGCGCCGCTACGAGGACCAGGACCAGTGGAAGGGCGGCTGGACGCTGGACAAGAAGGGCCGTCTGGTCCTGCGCTCCGGCGGCCGGGTACGGCGCCTGCTGTCGCTGTTCTCCAACCCCGACCTGCCCTCCCTCGAGGACTACTACGAGCCGGTCACCTACGACTACGACAACCTCGTCAACGCCCCCGCGGGCAAGGACGTCCCCGTCGCCCGCCCGCGCTCCGTCCTCACCGGCAAGCCCACCGCGATCACCTGGGGCGCCAACTGGGAGGACGGCCTGGGCGGCGCGCCCGAGAACGCGGGCGGCGACCCGAACCTCAGCGGTGAGTGGGCGCAGAAGGTCAAGTTCGAGTTCGAGCAGACCTTCCTGTTCCACCTGCCCCGGCTGTGCGAGCACTGCCTCAACCCGGCGTGCGTGTCCGCGTGCCCGTCCGGCGCGATGTACAAGCGGGTCGAGGACGGCATCGTCCTGGTCGACCAGGACAAGTGCCGCGGCTGGCGGATGTGCGTGACGGCGTGCCCGTACAAGAAGGTGTACGTCAACCACGCCACCGGCAAGGCCGAGAAGTGCACGTTCTGCTTCCCGCGCATCGAGGCCGGACAGCCGACGGTGTGCTCGGAGACCTGCGTCGGACGGCTGCGCTACCTCGGCCTGCTCCTCTACGACGCCGACCGGGTGGGCGAGGCGGCGGCGACGCCGGACGAGAAGGACCTGCTGGACGCCCAGCGGAACGTCTTCCTCGACCCGTTCGACCCCGAGGTGATCGCCGCGGCCCGGGAGTCCGGCATCCCCGAGGACTGGCTGGACGCGGCCCGCCGCTCCCCGGTGTACGCGCTGGTGTCGAAGTACAAGGTCGCGCTGCCGCTGCACCCGGAGTACCGCACCCTGCCGATGGTCTGGTACGTGCCGCCGCTCTCGCCCGTCCTGGACGCGGTGACCAGCGCGGGCGGCAACCAGGACGACCCGGACCACGTGTTCGCGGCGGTCACCCGGCTGCGCATCCCGCTGGAGTACCTGGCGGAGCTGTTCACCGCCGGGGACACCGACGTCGTGGGCGGGGTGCTGATGAAGCTGACGGCGCTGCGCTCCTTCATGCGGGAGCGGACCCTCGGTGAGCCCGGCGACGAGACCGTCGTCAAGGCGGTCGGGATGACCGCCCGGGAGGCGGAGGACCTGCACCGGTTGCTCGCCGTCGCCAAGTACGAGGACCGGTACGTCGTCCCGGCCGCGCACAAGGAGGACGCGGCGGCGCTGTCCGCGATGGAGGACCGCTGCCCGGTGGAGACGTCCGGCGACCCGCAGCCCACCGACGGCCGCCGGGTGATGCTCGGCATCCCGACCCTGCGCCGCGCCTCGACCGGAGGGAACCCGTGACCCCGCTGCCGACCACCGTGCCCGGGATCGTCCGCACCCGCGTGAAGGCGGCCCTGCGCCGCCCGCACCGGGACGCCGCCCCGCTCCCCCCCGAGCAGGAGGAGACCCGCGCCCTGCTGCTGCGGCTGATGTCGCTGCTGCTCCAGTACCCCGACGACGCGCTGGCCGCCGCCCGCCCGGTGCTGACGGCCACCGTCGAGGCGCTGCCGCCGTCCCAGGCCGCGACGGAACTCGCCGAGTTCCTGCGCTGGTTCACCGGGGAGGAGCCGGACGCGCTGGAGCGGCACTACGTCGAGATGTTCGACCTGCGCCGCAAGAGCAGCCTCTACCTGACGTACTACCTGCACGGCGACACCCGCCGCCGTGGCATGGCGCTGCTCACCCTGGCCCAGCGGTACCGCGCCACCGGCTGGGACACCGACGGCGGCGAGCTGCCCGACCACCTGCCGGTGGTCCTTGAGTACGCCGCGCTGGCCGGGCCGCGCGCCGGTGAGGCGCCGCTGCGGCAGCACCGGCGCGGCATCGAGCTGATCCACCGGGCGCTGACCGACACGGACTCGCCGTACCGGCACGTCCTCGGCGCGCTGGTCTCGCTGCTGCCGCCGCCCACCGAGGCGGACCTCGCGGCGGTCGCCGAGCTGGCCGCGCAGGGCCCGCCGAACGAGGACGTCGGCCTGGACCCGTACGGGATGGGCGAGTTCGCGCCGCCGGACGCGTTCGTGCCGCCGGAGCAGGCCCCGCCGACCCTGATGCCGCCCCTGACGCCCCTGACGCCCCCGTCGCCCCCGACACCCTCGTCGTCCCCGTCGTCCCTGGAAGGCCCTCGATGAGCGCCGCAGAAACCGCCACCCTCTCCGCCGCCAGCGGCGCCGACCTGCTGCTGTGGGTCGCGGTGCCCTACATCTGCCTGGCCGTGTTCGCGGTCGGGCACGTGTGGCGCTACCGGCAGGACCAGTTCGGCTGGACCTCCCGCACCACCCAGCTCCTCGAACACCGCTGGCTGCGCTTCGGCAGCCCGCTGTTCCACATCGGCGCGTTCATGGTGATCGCCGGTCACGTGGTGGGCCTCGCCGTCCCCGCGTCCTGGACGGAGGCGGTCGGCATCACCGAGCACGCCTACCACACCACCGCCGTCTGGGCGGGCTCGGTCGCCGGGGTCGCGATGGTGGCCGGGCTCGGAATGCTCTGCGCACGCCGCCTGCTGACCCCGCGGATCCGCCTCGGCACCGACCGCAGCGACAAGCTCCTCTTCCCCCTCCTCTCGGCGACCGTGCTGCTCGGCATCACCGCGACCGCCGCGCACAACGTGTTCGGCGGGGGCTACGACTACCGCTCCACCGTCTCCGTCTGGTTCCGTGGCCTGTTCACGCTCCAGCCGCAGCCGGAGGCCATCGCGGGCGCGCCGCTGCTGTTCCAACTGCACGCGCTGACGGCGTGCCTGCTCTTCGCGGCCTGGCCGTTCACCCGACTCGTGCACGTGTGGAGCGCGCCGGTCGGCTACCTGGCCCGCCCGTACGTCGTCTACCGGCGCCGGGCGAGCACCCAGGGCACCACCCCGAACAGCCCTTCGCGAGCACGGCAGCACGGCCGCGCCGCATGAGAGCGCCGGGCGCCGCCGGGCCGGGGCGGCGCGTCGGCTGGCTGATGACGGTCACGGGCCTGATCGGCTGGCTGGCGTCGCTCCGGCTCACCATCGACGACTGGCGCGTGCTGCGGGACCCCGCCTACCACCCGTCCTGCGACATCAACCCGGTGATCGGCTGCGGCACGGCGATGGCCAGCCCGCAGGGCAACCTGCTCGGCTTCCCCAACATGCTGCTGGGCCTGGCCGCGTTCGCCGTGGTCGCCGCGCTGGGCGTGGCGGTGGTGACGGGGTCGCGGCTGCACCGGGCGCTGTGGCTGGCGCTGAACGCCGGGGCGCTGGCCGGGGTGGTCTTCGTGCACTGGCTGATCTGGCAGTCGCTGTACTCCCTGAACCGCCTGTGCCCGTACTGCGCGCTGGTGTGGGTCGTCACCATCGCCCTGTTCTGGTACCTGACCCTGTTCAACTTCCGGGACCGCGTGGGCGCGGTCGTCCGGGAGAGCCACTGGCTGATCCTGGCGGGCTGGTACGGCGTGATCGTGGTCCTCGTCGGCACCCGCTTCTGGACGTACTGGAGCAGTCTGCTGTGACCCGCGCCCCGACCCTGCCGACGCACGCGCCGGACACCGCGCCGGGGCCCGGCGGCACGCCGCTGACCCGCTGGCTCCTCGACGCCCTCGCCCCCGGCCCGGCCGACCGGGTGGTGGAACTGGGGGCGGGCCTGGGCACCACGGCCCGCCTCACGCTGGCCCGCCGTCCGGCCGCGTACACCGGGGTGGACCGGGACCCGGCGGCGGTGGCGGCGCTGAGCACGCTCACCACGGCCGGGCGGGCGGGGGTGCGGGCGGTCCGGTCGGACGTGACGGCGACGGGCCAGCCGTCCGGCTGGGCCACGGTCGTCTACGGCGAGGGCGCGCTGACGCCCCGGCCGGAGCGTGCCCGCCACCAGATCGTCCGCGAGGCCCACCGCCTCCTCGACCCGGCCACGGGCCGCTACGGCATCCACGAGCCGTGTCTGCTCCCCGACGGCCTCGACGCGGCGCTGGCCGCCGGGGTCGCCACCGGACTCGGCGCCCGCCTCCTGACCCCGGCCGGGTGGGCGGCGCTGCTGGCGGCGGAGGGCTTCACGGTCACCGCTCGGCACACCGCCCCGCTGCGGCCGAGGGTGCGGACGCGGGCGGTGTTGCGCCGTCACCGCGCCCGCCTGGGCGCCGTCGCCCTGGTCGCCGTACCCGCGCGCTGAGCTGACGGTGGGTCAGCTGCGGCTGAGGGTGACGTCCTGCTGCTGGCGGGCGTGGATGCGGGGCAGCGGGAGGCCCGTGTCCGTGGTCAGTTCGACGAGGGTGGCCTCGACGGTGGCGGTGCCCGGTTGGAAGGTCTTGTTCGAGGGCTGGCCGGTGTTGGTCCAGCGGCGCAGGGTGCCGTCGCAGACGGCGTGGCTGCCGTTGATGCCGTACCGGACCTCGTCGGTGCCCTGGCGCAGGGCGGAGCTGACGAAGACGGGGCCGGTGCCCGCGGTGCAGCGGTAGGTGCCGGTGAGGGTGACCGTGCCGTCGGCGGCGACCCGGGCGGCGGTGTCGACGGTGACCGTCTCGGAGGGGGCGGCGGAGACGGGGGCCGCGAGCAGGAGTGTCGCGGCGGCCGTGGCGAGCACGGCGGGTACGGCGCGGGCGGCGCGTAGGGGCATCGGGGGTCCTCCTGGGGTGGGGGAAGGGCGAGGGGGCTTCCACTGGTACCTCCCGCCCGCGCCGACCGCCGTGACCGTCACCCCTTCGGTGGCGAGTCCCGCGCCACCGGGCCCTACGGCAGCACCGCGAAGCCGTCGAGTTCCACCAGCGCCGCCGTGTCCCACAGGCGGACGACCTCCACGACCGCCATCGCCGGGTAGTCCCGGCCCGCCAGCTCCCGCCAGACGCGGCCGAGGTCGGCGGCGTGGGCGCGGTAGGCGGCGAGGTCGGTGGTGTAGACGGTGACGCGGGCCAGGTCGGCGGGCGTGCCGCCGGTGGCGCGCAGGGCGGTGAGGAGGTTGGCGAGGGCCCGCCGGAACTGCTCCGGGAGCGTCGCGCCGACGATCTCGCCGTGCTCGTCGAGCGCGGTCTGGCCCGCCAGGAAGGCGACGCGGCCTCCGGTGGCGACGACGGCGTGGGAGAAGCCCGTCGGCGGGGACAGGCCGGGCGGGTTGACGCGTTCGGCGGTCACTGTTCCTCCCGTTGGCTGGCGTACAGGTGACGGGCGATGATGTCGCGCTGGACCTCGCTCGCGCCCTCGTAGATGCGCGGGGCGCGGACCTCCCGGTAGAGGTGTTCGAGGAGGTGGCCGCGGCGCAGGGCGCGGGCGCCGTGCAGTTGGACGGCGGTGTCGACGACGTACTGGGCGGTCTCGGTGGCGAGGAGTTTCGCCATGGCGGCGCGGCGTGGCACGTCGGCGGCGCCCTCGTCGTACGCCGTCGCCGCCGCGTACACCAGCAGGCGGGCCGCCTCGGTGCGCAGGGCCATCTCGGCGACCTGGTGGGCCACCGCCTGGAGGTCGCTGAGGGTGCCGCCGAACGCCCCGCGGCGGGCGGTGTGGGCGACGGTCGCGTCGAGGGCGGCCTGCGCCATGCCGACGGCGAAGGCGCCGACGCTGGGGCGGAACAGGTTGAGGGTGCCCATCGCCACCCGGAAGCCGCGGTCGGGCTCGCCGAGGACGTCGGCGGCGGTGACCGGTACGGCGTCGAAGCGCAGGGTGCCGATGGGGTGCGGGGAGAGCATGTCGAGGGGGGTGCCGGTCAGGCCGAGGCGGTCGGCGGGGACGAGGAAGGCCGTTACGCCGCGGGCTCCGGCGTCGGGGGTGGTGCGGGCGAAGACGGTGTAGACGTCGGCCTCGGGGGCGTTGGAGATCCAGCACTTGTCGCCGTCGAGACGCCAGCGGCCGGGGCCGTCCGGTGCCGCGCGCAGCGCCAGGGCCGCCGCGTCGGAGCCCGCGTCCGGTTCGGTGAGGGCGAAGGCCGCGACCGCCGTGCCCGCGCTCACCTCGGGGAGCCAGCGGGCGCGTTGGGCGGCGGTGCCGTGGGCGTGCACCGGGTGGGCGCCCAGTCCCTGGAGGGCGAGGGCGGTCTCCGCCGCGGCGCAGACCCGGGCGAGGGACTCCCGCATCAGGCAGAGGTCGAGCGCGCCGGACGTGAAGAGCCGGGCGAGCAGCCCCTGTCGGCCGAGTTCGGTGAGGAGCGGGCGGTTGACGCGGCCGGGTTCGCCGTCGTCGACGAGGGGGCGCAGGTGGCGTTCGGCGAGGGCGCGCAGTTCGGCGCACCAGCGGACCTGGTCGGGGTCGAGCGAGAACGCGGACACTGCGAACTCCGTCCTCCCGCGAAGCGGGTTCCTACGGCCATCCGTACGCGGGTGGCGCGGTCTCGCGACCCGGCGCTCGGGCGGGCCGCCCGCACCGCGCACACCGCCCGTTCCGCCCGTCGGTTCCGCCGAACCGTTCGTACAACGGGCCTCCCCGACCGTATCGCGCTCCGTTGACTGTCGTCACCAACGCGCTACGCTCCAGTTGACCCCACGCCGCCCACCCGAGGGGGCGCACCCCATGGCCGGTCCCACCCGTTCCGCCCACGTCGACACCTTCGCGCGGGACCACCTCCCGCCCCCCGACCAGTGGCCCCGCCTCCACTTCGACCTGCCGGAACTGCGCTACCCGGAGCGGCTGAACTGCGCCGCCGAGCTGCTGGCGGGCGCCCCGCCCGACCGCCCCGCCTTCCGCACCCCCGCCGGTCCGACCTGGACCTACGGCGACCTGCGCGCCCGCGTCGACCGGCTCGCCCATGTCCTCACCGACGAACTGGGCGTCGTACCCGGCAACCGGGTGCTGCTGCGCGGCCCGACCACGCCGTGGCTGGCGGCGTGCTGGCTGGCCGTGCTGAAGGCGGGCGCGGTCGCGGTGACCGTGCTGGCCCAGCAGCGCCCCGGCGAGCTGCGCACGATCTGCGAGCTGGCCCGGGTCCGGCACGCCGTGTGCGACAGCCGCTTCGTCGACGACCTCGCCAAGGCGGAGGTGCCGGACCTGCGGATCGCCACCTACGGCGGCGACGGCCCCGACGACCTGCTCAACCAGGCCGTGCCGACGGCGCCGTACCGGGCCGTCGACACCGCCGCCGACGACGTCGCGCTGATCGCGTTCACCTCCGGCACCACCGGCCGCCCCAAGGGGTGCGCGCACTTCCACCGGGACGTCCTCGCGATCGCCGACACCTTCTCCCGGCACGTCCTCAGACCCCGCGCGGACGACGTGTTCGCGGGCAGCCCGCCGCTCGGGTTCACCTTCGGGCTCGGCGGGCTGGTCGTCTTCCCGCTGCGGGCCGGGGCCAGCGCGCTGCTGCTCGAACAGGCCGGTCCCGACCGGCTGTTGCCCGCGATCGCCGAGCACCGGGTCTCCGTGCTGTTCACCGCGCCCACCGCGTACCGGGCGATGCTCGGCGCACTCGACGGCCACGACCTGACGTCCCTGCGCCGCTGCGTCTCGACGGGCGAGAACCTGCCCGCCGCCACCTGGCACGCCTGGCACGAGCGCACCGGGCTGCGGATCATCAACGGCATCGGCGCCACCGAACTGCTGCACATCTTCGTCTCCGCCGCCGACGAGCGCATCCGCCCCGGCACCACGGGCCTGCCCGTCCCCGGCTGGCAGGCGCGCGTGCAGGACGCCGACGGGCACCCCGTGCCGGACGGGGAGCCCGGACTGCTGGCGGTGCGCGGGCCGGTCGGCTGCCGCTACCTCGCCGACCCCCGGCAGCGGGAGTACGTCCGCGACGGCTGGAACATCACCGGCGACACCTACGTCCGGGAACCCGACGGCTACTTCCGCTACGTCGCTCGCGCCGACGACATGATCATCTCGGCCGGGTACAACATCGCCGGTCCCGAGGTCGAGGACGCGCTGCTGCGCCACCCCGACGTCGTCGAGGCGGCGGTCGTCGGCCGACCCGACGAGGCCCGTGGCACGGCGGTCGTGGCGTACGTCGTCGTCCGGGACGGCGCACCGCGCGACGGCGACGCGCTGCGCGCCTTCGTCAAGGCGGAGCTGGCGCCGTACAAGTGCCCGCGCGAGGTCGTCTTCCTGGACGCGCTGCCCCGCACCGCCACCGGCAAGCTCCAGCGGTTCCTGCTGCGCACCCCGGATGACCAGCGGTGATCCGGACGTCAGGGCACACGCCGTAAGATGATCAACGTGTCCGACCACCCTGCTCCTCGGTCTCTCATCGTCACGCTCTACGGCGCCTACGGCCGGTTCCTGCCCGGCCCGATGCCCGTGGCGGAGCTGATCCGCCTGCTGGCGGCGGTGGGCGTGGACGCGCCCTCGGTCCGCTCCTCGGTCTCCCGCCTCAAGCGGCGCGGCCTGCTGGCACCCGCCCGCACCGCCCAGGACACCGCCGGGTACGAACTCTCCGCCGAGGCCCGGCAGTTGCTCGACGACGGCGACCGGCGCATCTACGCCACCGCCCCCGCGGACGACGAGGGCTGGGTGCTCGCCGTGTTCTCCGTGCCGGAGTCGGAGCGGCAGAAGCGGCACGTCCTGCGCTCCCGGCTGGCCGGGCTCGGCTTCGGCACCGCCGCGCCGGGCGTGTGGATCGCGCCCGCCCGGCTGCACGACGAGACCCGGCACACCCTGGAGCGGCTGCGCCTGGACGCCTACGTCGACCTGTTCCGCGGCGAGCACCTCGGCTTCACGCCGACCGTGGAGGCCGTCGCCCGCTGGTGGGACCTGGCCGCGATCGCCAAGCAGCACGAGGCGTTCCTCGACCGGCACGCGCCCGTGCGGGACGCCTGGCGGCGGCGGGCCGACACCCCGCCCGAGGACGCCTACCGCGACTACCTCCTCGCCCTCGACGCCTGGCGCCACCTCCCC
Organism: Streptomyces flavalbus; assembly: GCF_042674625.1. Taxonomy (NCBI): domain Bacteria; kingdom Bacillati; phylum Actinomycetota; class Actinomycetes; order Kitasatosporales; family Streptomycetaceae; genus Streptomyces; species Streptomyces flavalbus. The sequence goes on along the minus strand of NZ_JBHTEB010000001.1, from coordinate 6,093,270 downwards.
TACGCCGACCCCGGCCTCCCGGCGCACCTGCTCCCCGCCGACTGGCCCGGCGCCCGCTCGGCCGCCGTCTTCCGGGAGCTGCACGAGCGGCTGCGGCACGCGGGGGCCCGGTTCGCCGGACTGTGACCCTGCCGACCTCAGTCCGGGCGGTCGGCGAGCGTCAGGCGGGGCTTGGGGGCGTCCGTGCGGCCGGTGCGGGGCGGGCGGCTGCCCGCGCGGTACGGGGCGGGCCAGACGGCGCCCGGACCCTCGTAGCCCTGCTCGGCCGCCGCGTGCAGGGTCCAGTGCGGGTCGTACAGGTGCGGGCGGGCGAGGGCGCACAGGTCGGCGCGTCCGGCGAGGACCAGGGAGTTGACGTCGTCCCAGGACGAGATCGCCCCGACCGCGATCACCGGGACGCCCGCCTCGTGCCGGATGCGGTCGGCGTACGGCGTCTGGTACGAGCGGCCGAACTCCGGGCGTTCGCCGGTGACGACCTGCCCGGTGGACACGTCGATCGCGTCGGCGCCGTGCGCGGCGAAGGCGCGGGCGACGGCGACGGACTCCGCCGCCGTCGTGCCGCCCTCGGCCCAGTCGGTGGCGGAGATCCGCACCGTCATCGGCCGGTCCTCGGGCCACACCGCGCGTACGGCGTCGAAGACCTCCAGCGGGAAGCGGAGCCGCCGCTCCAGTGAGCCGCCGTAGGCGTCGGTGCGGCGGTTGGTCAGCGGGGAGAGGAACCCGGAGAGCAGGTAGCCGTGCGCGCAGTGCAGCTCCAGCAGGTCGAACCCGGCGCGGGCGGCCCGGCGCGCGGCGGCGGCGAACTCCTCGCGCAGGTCGGTGAGCTGGGCGCGGGTCAGCTCGCGCGGGGTCTGGCTGTCCGGCCGGTACGGCAGCGGTGAGGCGGCGACCAGCGGCCAGTTGCCGTCGTCGAGGGGCTCGTCCATGCCCTCCCACATCAGCTTGGTGGAGCCCTTGCGTCCGGAGTGGCCGAGCTGGACGCCGATGGCCGTGCCCGGGGCGTGGGTGTGCGCGAAGTCGGTGATCCGCCGCCACGCCTCCGTCTGGCGGCCGTTCCACAGTCCGGCGCAGCCCGGGGTGATCCTGCCGTGCGCGCTGACGCACACCATCTCCGTCATCACCAGCCCGGCGCCGCCGAGGGCGCGGGCGCCGAGGTGGGCGAGGTGGAAGTCGCCGGGCACGCCGTCGACGGCCGAGTACATGTCCATGGGTGAGACGACGACCCGGTTGCGCAGGGTCAGGCCGCGCAGCCGGAACGGCGTGAACATCGGGGGCGTGCCGGGCGGGCAGCCGAAGGCGCGCTCCACGGACTCCGTGAAGCGGGCGTCGCGGAGCCTGAGGTTGTCGTGGGTGACGCGGCGGCTGCGGGTGAGCAGGTTGAACGCGAACTGCCGGGGCGGCTGGTCGACGTACCGGGCCAGGTCCTCGAACCACTCCAGGCTGGCGCGGGCGGCCCGCTGGGTGGAGGCGACGACGGGGCGGCGTTCGGCCTCGTAGGCGGCGAGCGCGTCGGCCGTCGTCGGCTGCTCCTGGAGGCAGGCGGCGAGCGCGAGGGCGTCCTCGACGGCGAGTTTGGTGCCGGAGCCGATGGAGAAGTGCGCGGTGTGGGCGGCGTCGCCCAGCAGGACGACGTTGCCGTGCGACCAGCGGTCGTTGACGACCGTGCGGAACGTCGTCCACGCCGAGGTGCCGACGCGCAGCGGGTGCCCTTCGAGGGCGTCGGCGAAGATCTTGGCGCAGCGGTCGACGGACTCCTGGACGCCGAGTTCCGCCAGGCCCGAGGCCCGCCAGACCTCCTCGCGCATCTCGACGATCACCGTGGAGGCGTCGGGGGCGTAGGGGTAGCCGTGCAGTTGGAGGACGCCGTGGTCGGTCTCCGCGATGTCGAAGCGGAACGCGTCGAACGGGAAGTCCGTGGCGAGCCAGATGTAGCGGCAGCGGTGCGGGGTGACCCGCGGCCCGAAGGCGTCGGCGTACGCCTCGCGGGTGCCGCTGTGCACGCCGTCGGCGGCGATGACGAGGTCGTGGGTCTCGGCCAGCCAGGTCGGGTACGGGGCCTCGGAGCGGAAGCGGAGGTCCACGCCGAGGGCGTGGCAGCGGTCCTGGAGGACCTTGAGGAGACGGTGTCGGCCCAGGGCGGCGAAGCCGTGGCCGCCGGAGGTGTGGTGGGTGCGGCGGTGGGTGACGTGGATGTCGTCCCAGCGGGTGAAGTGGGGCTGGAGGGCGTCGTGGACGGCGGGGTCGGCGTGTTCGATGCCGCCGAGGGTCTCGTCGGAGAGGACGACTCCGAAGCCGAAGGTGTCGGTGGGGGCGTCGCGTTCCCAGAGGGTGACGTGGCGGGTCGGGTCGAGTCGTTTCAGGAGGGCGGCGGCGTAGAGGCCGCCTGGGCCGCCGCCGATGACCGCTGTGCGGTGCGGGGTGGGCATCCCTACCGTCCCTGCCACTTGGGAGGGCGTTTCTCCTTGAACGCCCGGTGGAACTCCGCGTAGTCGTCGCCGTTCATCAGCAGCGCCTGGGTTGCCGCGTCCAGTTCGATCGCCGTCGCCAGCGGCATGTCCAGTTCCGCCGTCAGGAGGGCCTTCGTCTGGGCGTACGCCAGGGCCGGGCCCTGGGCCAGGCGGTGGGCCAGGGCCCGGGCACTCTCGTCGGCCCGGCCCTCCTGCGTCAGTTCGCTGATCAGGCCGATGCGCTCGGCCTCGGGGGCGTGCACCGGTTCGCCCAGCATCAGCAGGCGGGTGGCGTGGCCCAGGCCGACGACCCTCGGCAGGAGGTACGCCGCGCCCATGTCGCCGCCGGAGAGGCCGACGCGGGTGAAGAGGAACGTGAACCGGGCGGTGGGGTCGGCCACCCGGAAGTCGGCGGCGAGGGCGAGGACCGCCCCGGCGCCCGCCGCGATCCCGTGCACGGCGGCGATCACCGGGAACGGGCACTCCCGTACCGCGCGGACGACCTGCCCGGTCATGCGGTTGAAGTCGAGGAGCTGGGCGGTGTCCATGGCGAGGGTGGCGCCGATGATCTCGTCCACGTCGCCGCCGGAGCAGAAGCCGCGGCCCTCCCCGGCCAGCACCAGGGCGCGCACGGCCCGCTCCCGGGACAGCTCGGTGAGCAGGTCGCGCAGGTCGGCGTAGGCGCCGAAGGTGAGCGCGTTGAGCTTGTCGGGGCGGGCGAGGGTGACCGTGGCGACGGAGTCGGTGTGGTCGACGCGCAGGTGTTGCCAGCGGGGGGTGGGGGTGGCGGAGCCGGTGAAGGGACTCATGGCCTCTGCTCCTCGGAGTTGCCTGCTCCCTGAAGTTATCACCGGTTCGTGACTGTCGTCACGAGGGCGCGATACAGCCATTGTGCGGGGACAGCGGCCCGGCTTGTCACAACGTCACCGGACGTCAATAACGCCGTAACAGCGGGACCGGCCGGGCGAGGGCGGGCGTTCACCGGGGTAAGCCGCCGGGTGCGGGGCGCCCGTCGGGCGGTCAGGGCGACGGGCCCCGTACCATTCATCACGTTGAAGGCAAGGCGACACCCTGACCACGCCCTGCCGCCATGATCGGACCGCACCGTGCACGAACACCCCGCCGCCTCGGCCTCCTGGCGCATCGCACTGCCGCACACCGCGGCGGCGGTGCCGGTGGCCCGCGCCCTGGTCCGCACCGCGCTGACCGAGCTGGAGCACGGCGCCGACCGGGACACCGCCGAACTGCTGACGGCGGAGCTGGTGGCGAACGCCGTGGAGCACACCACAGGCGGGTCCCCGATAGAGCTGGTGGTCGAGCTGCTGCCGACCGGCTGCCAGGTGGAGGTGCACGACCCGGACCCGGCGCCGCCCGGCGACCTCACCCGGCCCTCCGGTGGCACCCCCGACCCCTGGCAGGAGCACGGGCGCGGGCTGCTGCTGATCCGCACCCTCAGCGCCTCCTGCGGGCACCGCCCCACCGGCAGCGGCAAGGCGGTGTGGTTCCGGCTGCCCGTCGTACCGCGGCAGCGGACGCGGCCCGCGTAGCGCCGGGGCCGCTCAGGCGAGCGTCGCGACCAGCAGGGCCTTGATGGTGTGCAGGCGGTTCTCCGCCTCGTCGAAGACGACCGAGTGGGCCGACTCGAAGACCTCGTCGGTGACCTCCAGGGAGTCCAGGCCGTGGGTCTCGAAGATCTCGCGGCCCACCTTGGTGCCGAGGTCGTGGAAGGCGGGCAGGCAGTGCAGGAACTTCACGCCGGGGTTGCCGGTGGCCCGCAGGACGTCCATCGTGACGGCGTACGGCGCGAGGGCGGTGATGCGCTCGTCCCAGACCTCCTTCGGCTCCCCCATGGACACCCACACGTCGGTGGCGACGAAGTCGGCGCCGCGCACGCCCTCGGCGACGTCCTCGGTGAGGGTGATCCGGGCGCCGCTGCCCTCGGCCAGCTCGCGGGCGCGGTCGACGATCTCCTGGGCGGGCCAGTACGACTTCGGGGCGACGATCCGGACGTCCATGCCGAGCAGGGCGCCGGTGACCAGGTAGGAGTTGCCCATGTTGAAGCGGGCGTCGCCGAGGTAGGCGAAGGCGACCTCGGGCAGCGGCTTGGCGGTGTGCTCGGTCATGGTGAGGACGTCGGCGAGCATCTGCGTGGGGTGCCAGTCGTCGGTGAGGCCGTTGTAGACCGGCACGCCCGCGTGGGCCGCCAGCTCCTCCACGGCCGACTGCTCGTCGCCCCGATACTGGATGGCGTCGAACATCCGGCCGAGGACGCGGGCGGTGTCCTTCACCGACTCCTTGTGGCCGAGCTGGGAGCCGGAGGGGTCGAGGTAGGTGGTGGAGGCGCCCTGGTCGGCGGCGGCGACCTCGAACGCGCAGCGGGTGCGGGTCGAGGTCTTGGCGAAGATGAGGGCGATGTTCCTGCCGCTGAGGTACCGCGTCTCCGTCCCGGCCTTCTTGGCGGCCTTCAGCTCGGCGGCCAGCTCGATCAGGCCGCGCAGCTCCTGCCCGGTGAAGTCCAGCTCCTTGAGGAAGTGGCGGCCGGTGAGGGCGGTCGGGACTGTCGCCATGAGAGGGCTCCGAGGGGGCGGGGGTGCAGTGACCTTGGAAGTCTATACGCACATCAGCATTTATATACAGCAGCAGGTGCGGTGCGGGCCGACCTCACACGGCGGCCCGCTCCACCGGGCAGCTCATGCAGCGCGGGCCGCCCCGGCCCCGGCCCAGTTCGCTGCCGGGGATCTCTATCACCTCGATGCCCTGCTTGCGCAGGTGCGTGTTCGTGGTGGCGTTGCGCTCGTAGGCGATGACGACGCCCGGCTCGACGGCGAGCACGTTGCAGCCGTCGTCCCACTGCTCCCGCTCGGCCGCGTGCACGTCCTGGGTGGCGGTCAGCACCCGGATCTCGCTCAGGCCGAGCGCGGCGGCGATCGCCCGGTGCATGTGCTCCGGTGGATGGTCGGTGACCTTCAGCTCCTTGTCCCCGGCGCCCGGCTCGATCGTGTAGGAGCGGAGCATCCCGAGCCCCGCGTACTGGGTGAAGACATCGCCGTCGACCATCGTCATCACTGTGTCCAGGTGCATCAGCGCCCGCCGCTTGGGCATGTCCAGCGCGACGATCGTGCGCGCGGAGCCCGCCGCGAACAGCTTGTGCGCGAGCATCTCCACGGCCTGCGGGGTGGTCCGCTCGCTCATGCCGATGAGGACGGCGCCGTTGCCGATGACCAGGACGTCCCCGCCCTCGATGGTGGAGGGGTAGTCGGCCTGCCCCTGTGACCAGAGGTGGAAGGTCTCCTCGCGGAACAGCGGGTGGTGCCGGTAGATCGCCTCGAAGTGCACCGTCTCGCGCTGCCGGGCGGGCCAGCGCATCGCGTTGATGGAGACGCCGTCGTAGATCCAGGCGGAGGTGTCCCGGGTGAACAGGTGGTTGGGCAGCGGGTCCAGCAGGAAGTCGTCCAGCTCCATGACGTGGAAGCGCACCGACACCGGCTCCGTGTGGCCCTCCAGGAATTCCCGCTTGGTCATCCCGCCGACCAGCGCCTCGGCCAGCTCCCGGGCGTCCAGGGCGTCGAAGGCGGCGCGCAGGTGCGCCGTGGCGAGCGGCCCGTACTCCTTCTCGTCGAAGACCCGGTCCAGGACCAGCGCACGCGCCGCGGGGACGGCCAGCGTCTCGGTGAGCAGGTCGCCGAAGAGGTGCACGGTGACACCGCGGTCGCGCAGGACGTCCGCGAACCCGTCGTGCTCCGCGCGCGCCCGCCGCACCCACAGCACGTCGTCGAAGAGCAGGGCGTCCTTGTTGCTGGGGGTGAGCCGCTTCAGCTCCAGGTCGGGTCGGTGCAGGATGACGCGGCGCAGCCGCCCGGCCTCGGAGTCCACATGGAATGCCATGCCTCCATCCTGACCAATCGGTCGCCTGTTCACCCCTGTATCGGGAGAGACCCGCTGTACCGGAAGGGGCCCGCGCCCCTCGGGCGCATCGGGGTCCGGGCCGCGCACGCCGCGGCCCGGTGACCGGCACGGCCCGCGGACCGTGCTCCCCGTGCCCCTGACGCAGTCCGCGTACGACGGTCAGTGAGACGTCACAGCGGGCCCCCGCCGCTCCTAGGCTCGGGGGGACGGACCGGGCGAGGTGCACGACGACGAGGGGAACCGGGTGGGTTCTGACGCGCTGATCAGCCATTTCGTGGGGGCCGCCGCCGTGGTCCTGGTGGCGGCCCACGCGGGCGGCTGGCTGGCCCGGCGGCTGCGGCAGCCGTACATCGTGGGCCAGTTGACGGCGGGCATCGCGCTCGGCCCGACCCTGCTCGGCACCCTGGCGCCCGGCGCGTACGACGCCCTGTTCCCCGCGGAGATCGGTCCGGCGCTGACCGGGTTCGCGCAGTTCTCGCTGGTGGTGTTCCTGTTCGCGGTCGGCTACGAACTGGACCTGCGGCTCCTCGGCGACCGGGCGCGTACGGCGGTGGGGGTCGCGCTGGCCGCGTTCCTGGTGCCGATGGCGGTGGGCGGCGGCTGCGCGCTGCTGTTCTCCGACTGGCTGCACGGGCTGGGGATGCCCCGGGAGCTGTCGCCGTCGATGGTGGTGTTCGCCGGGGTCGCGCTGTCGATCACGGCGGTGCCGGTGCTGACGGCGATCGTGCGGGAGAACGGGCTGGCGCCGACCGTGCCCGGCGTGGTCGCGGTCTCCGCCGCGGGGCTGCTGGACGTCATCGGCTGGACCGTGCTCGCCGGGACGCTGCTCGACGGGGGCGGCGGTGAGGGTGAGGGGCTCGGGTGGGCGGCGCGGGCGGGGCTCGCCGCCGGGTTCACGGCCCTGATGCTGCTGCTCGCCCGGCCGGTGCTGCGATGGCTGCTGTGGCGGCCCCGGGTGGACCCGTCGCTGCGGCTGGCGCTGCTGATCGGGTTCGCGCTCGGCTCGGCGTGGGTGACCCACTCGCTGGGCCTGCACGTCATCTTCGGCGCCCTGCTCGCGGGTGTCGTCACCCCCCGCGAGCAGGGCGGCACCCTGGACCCGGACCTCGTCCGGCCGCTGCACGAGGTGGGGCAACTGCTGCTGCCGTTCTTCTTCGTGCTGTCCGGGCAGTCCGTCGTGCTCACCGGGATCGACGGCGCCGGGTGGGCCACCCTCGCCGTGGTGACGGTGCTGGCGGTGGTGACCAAGGTGGGCAGCGGTACGGCCGCCGCCCGGCTCGGCGGGCTCGACCGGCATGACGCGCGGACCGTGGGGGTGCTGCTCAGCGCCCGCGGGCTGACCGAGCTGATCGCCCTCAACGCGGGCCTGCACGCGGGCCTGCTGAGCACCCCCCTCTACACGGTGCTGGTGTTCATGGCGCTCACCACCACGCTCCTCACCCAGCCCCTGCTCCACCTGGTCCGGCACCTCGCCGACCGCGACCGGCCGCTGACGGAACCGCACCCCGCGCACGCCCGCTCCCTGCCCAGCCAGCCCACGTCACGGACGCGGGCCGACTGAACGGACGCGGGGTCACGGCCGGGGGCGACCGGCCCCGGCTCCGGCGTCACAGCCGGGGGTCGACCGGCTCCGACTCCAGGGCGAGCACCCCGAACACCGCCTCGTGGACCCGCCACAGCGGCTCGCCCTCCGCCAGCCGGTCCAGGGCCTCCAGACCGAGGGCGTACTCGCGGACGGCGAGGGACCGCTTGTGGTTCAGGAACCGCTTGCGCAGGCGCTCGAGGTGGTCGGGGCGGGTGTACTCGGGGCCGTAGATGATCCGCAGGTACTCGCGGCCCCGGCACTTCACGCCGGGCTGCACGAGGCGGCCCTCCGGGGTGCGGACCAGCGCGCCGAGCGGCTTGACGACCATGCCCTCACCGCCCCGGCCGGTCATCTCCAGCCACCAGTCGACCCCGGCCGCCACCGACTGAGGGTCGCCGGTGTCGACGTACAGCCGCCGGGTGGTCTGGAGCAGACCGGTGCCGTCGTGCTCGACGAGGCGGTCGAGGAGCGCGAGCTGCTCGTCGTGCGGGAGGGCGGCGAGGCTGCGGCCCCGTACGGCGAGGATCTGGAACGGGGCCAGGCGGACGCCGTCCAGGCCGTCCGTCGTCCAGCAGTAGCGGCGGTACGCCTCGGTGAACGCGGTCGCCGCGTCCGCCCGCTCCCGCTGCCGGGCCAGCAGCCCGGCCACGTCGACGCCCCGCGCGGCGGCGCCCTCCAGCGCGGCCAGCGCGCCGGGGAACACCGCGCCGGACGCGGCGCCCACGGCGGCGTACTGCGACCGCAGCAGCCCGGACGCCTTCAGCGACCACGGCATCAGCTCCGCGTCGAGCAGCAGCCAGTCCGTGTCCAGCTCCTCCCACAGCCCGGCCTCGCCGACCGCCGTGCGGAGGCGGCCGAGGATCTCCTCGGTGACGGAGTCGTCGTCGAAGAACGGGCGCCCGGTGCGGGTGTAGAGGGACCCGCTGGGGCCGCCGTCCACGCCGAACCGCCGGGCCGCCGTCGCCGCGTCCCGGCACACCAGGGCCACCGCCCGCGAGCCCATGTGCTTCTCCTCGCACACGACCCGCGCGACCCCGTCCGCCGCGTACTGCGCGAACGCCTCCGCCGGGTGCTCCAGATAGCCGTCGACGTGCGAGGTCGGCGTGGGCGCCATGGTCGGCGGGAGGTACGGCAGCAGCCGCGGGTCGACCGCGAACCGGCTCATCACCTCAAGGGCCGCCGCCGCGTTCTCCTCCCGGATCGCCACCCGGCCCTGGTGCCGGGTCTCCACCACCCGGCGCCCGTGCACGTCCGCCAGGTCCAGCGGCCGTCCGTCGTGCCCGCCGGGCGCCTCCGCGCGCAGCGGCCTCACCGGCTCGTACCAGACCCGCTCGGCCGGTACGTCGACCAGCTCCCGCTCCGGCCAGCGCAGCGCGGTCAGCTTGCCGCCGAAGACGGCGCCGGTGTCCAGGCAGATGGTGTTGTTCAGCCAGCTCGCCTCCGGGACGGGCGTGTGCCCGTAGACCACGGCGGCGCGGCCCCGGTACTCCTCCGCCCACGGGTAGCGCACCGGCAGCCCGAACTCGTCGGTCTCGCCGGTGGTGTCGCCGTACAGGGCGTGGCTGCGGACCCGGCCCGAGGTGCGGCCGTGGTACCGCTCGGGCAGCCCGGCGTGGCAGACGACGAGGCGTCCGCCGTCCAGGACGTAGTGGCTGACGAGCCCGTCGATGAACTCCCGCACCTCGGCGCGGAACTCCTCGCTCTCCCCTTCCATCTGCGCGATGGTCTCGGCGAGCCCGTGGGTGTGCTGGACGTTGCGGCCCTTGAGGAAGCGGCCGTACTTGTTCTCGTGGTTGCCGGGCACGCACAGCGCGTTGCCCGACTTCACCATGGCCATCACGCGGCGCAGCACGCCGGGGCTGTCCGGACCGCGGTCGACGAGGTCACCGACGAAGACGGCGGTGCGGCCGTCCGGGTGCACGCCGTCGGTGTAGCCGAGCTTGCCGAGCAGCGCCTCCAGTTCGGACGCGCAGCCGTGGATGTCGCCGATGATGTCGAACGGGCCGGTGAGGTGGGTCAGGTCGTTGAACCGCTTCTCGGTGACGACGGTGGCGTGCTCGACCTCCTCGACGCCGCGCAGGACGTGCACCTTGCGGAAGCCCTCGCGCTCCAGGCCGCGTATCGAGCGGCGCAGTTCGCGGATGTGGCGCTGGATGACCCGGCGCGGCATGTCGGCGCGGTCGGTGCGGGCCGCGTTGCGCTCGGCGCACACCTGCTCGGGCACGTCGAGGACGACGGCGATGGGCAGCACGTCGTACCGCCGGGCCAGCTCGACGAGCTGGCGCCGGGAGTCCTGCTGCACGCTGGTGGCGTCGACGACGGTACGGCGACCGGCGGCGAGGCGCTTGCCCGCGATGTAGTGCAGCACGTCGAAGGCGTCCCTGGTCGCGCCCTGGTCGTTCTCGTCGTCGGAGACCAGGCCCCGGCAGAAGTCCGAGGAGATCACCTCGGTGGGCTTGAAGTGCCTGCGGGCGAAGGTGGACTTGCCGGAGCCGGAGGCGCCGACGAGCACCACGAGGGAGAGGTCGGTGACGGGCAGGACACGCCCCTCGGTGCGGTTCTCGCTCACGCTGCCTTCGCCTCCTTCGTGATCGTCTCGACGGTGAACACGGCCATCTGGGTGGGCGGGCCCACCTCGGGGTCGTCGGGGCCGACGGGCTGGAACGCGACGGCGTACCCGTGCCGGGCCGCGACCGCCTCGGCCCAGGCGCGGAACTCGGCGCGGGTCCACTCGAAGCGGTGGTCGCGGTGCCGGACGTGTCCGGCCGGGAGGGACTCCCAGCGGACGTTGTACTCGACGTTCGGGGTGGTCACGAGGACCGTGCGGGGGCGGGCCGCGCCGAACACCGCGTACTCCAGAGCGGGCAGCCGGGGCGGGTCGAGGTGCTCGACGACCTCGCTCAGCACGGCGGCGTCGTAACCCTTGAGGCGGCTGTCGGTGTAGGCGAGCGAGCCCTGGAACAGCCGTACGCGGGCGGCCTGCCGCTCCCCCATGCGGTCCAGCCTCAGCCGCCGGGAGGCGATGGTCAGCGCCCGCATCGACACGTCCACGCCGACGATCTCGGTGAACCGGGCGTCCTTCAGCAGCGCCTGCACCAACTGCCCCTGGCCGCAGCCCAGGTCGAGGACGCGGGCGGCGCCACAGGCGTGCAGCGCGGCGACGATGGCGTCCCGGCGCCGCACGGCGAGCGGCGTCGGCTTCTCCTCCGTCTCGGTCTCCGCCTCGACGGCGTTGTCGATCTCCGCGACGTCGGTGTCGTCGGTCTCGGCAAGCCGCACCAGCTCAAGCCGCTCCATCGCCTCCCGGGTCAGCGACCAGCGCCGGGACAGGTACCGGCTGGTGATCAGCTTCTGCTCCGGGTGGCCCGGCAGCCAGCCCTCGCCCGCCCGCAGCAGCTTGTCGACCTCGTCGGGCGCGACCCAGTAGTGCTTGGCGTCGTCGAGGACCGGCAGCAGCACGTACAGGTGCCGCAGCGCCTCCGCGAGGGTCAGCTCCGCCGACTCCAGGGTCAGGCTGACGTACCGCGAGTCCCCCCACTCCGGGAACGCGGTGTCCAGCGGCACCGGCTCGACGGTCACCGCCCAGCCGAGCGGCTCGAACAGCCGCCGTACGAGGTCCACGCCGCCGCGGGCGGGCAGCGCGGGCACCTCCACGCGCAGCGGCAGCGGCTCGGCGGCGCGCTCCGGGCGGGCCTTGCACACGCCGCGCAGCGCGCTGGAGAAGACGGCGCTGAGCGCCACCGCGAGCAGCGAGGAGGCCGCGTACGGGCGGTCGTTGACGTACTGCGCGAGCGCCGCGTCGGGCGCGCCGCCGCGGCCCTTGCCCTTGCCGCGCCTGACCAGCGCCACCGCGTCCACGTCCAGCAGCAGCGCCGCGGTGCAGCGTTCGGCGCGCGCCTCGGGGTAGAGGACGTGCGCCGTGCCGTAGGAGGTGGAGAACGCCTGCGCCCGATCGGGGTGCTTGTGCAGCAGGAAGCCGAGGTCGGTGGCGGGGCGTTCGGGGGTGCCGGTGGTGGTGAGGGTCAGGAACATGTGCTCGAGTGTTCCAGAGCCGGGGGCGGTGACCACCTGGTTTTTCCGGTGGTCACCGCCCCCGCCGGGTCAGCTCAACTGCGACTGGACCTGGGCGGAGATCAGCTCCAGGTGGTCCAGGTCGGACAGGTCGAGGAGCTGGAGGTAGATCCGCTGGGAGCCGGCCTCGGCGTAGCGGCCGATCTTGTCGACGACCTCGGCGGGGGTGCCCGCGAGGCCGTTGGCCTTCAGCTCGTCGACCTCGCGGCCGATCACGGCGGCGCGGCGGGCGACCTCCTGGTCGTCCTTGCCGACGCAGACGACGAGGGCGTTGGAGTACACCAGGTCGTCGCCCTTGCGGCCCGCCTTCTCCGCCGCCGCCCGGACCCGGCCGAACTGCCGCTCGGAGTCCTCGACCGAGGCGAAGGGCATGTTGAACTCGTCGGCGTACTGGCCCGCGAGGCGGGGCGTGCGGGTGGCGCCGTGGCCGCCGATCAGGACCGGGACCTTGCGCTGGGCGGGCTTGGGCAGCGCGGGCGAGTCGGTGAGGTCGTAGTGGGTGCCGTGGAAGTCGAAGGTCTTGCCCGGCTCGGTCGCCCACAGCCCGGTGACGATCGCGAGCTGCTCCTCCAGGCGGGCGAACTTCTCCTTCGGGAAGGGGATGCCGTACGCCGTGTGCTCCTCCTCGAACCAGCCCGCGCCGATGCCGAGTTCGACCCGGCCGCCGGACATCTGGTCGACCTGCGCGACCTGGATGGCGAGGACGCCGGGCAGCCGGAAGGTGGCGGCCGTCATCAGCGTGCCGAGCCGGATGCGCCGGGTCTCGCGGGCGAGCCCGGCGAGGGTGATCCAGGCGTCGGTGGGGCCGGGGAGGCCGTCCACGGACCCCATCCTCAGATAGTGGTCGCTGCGGAAGAAGGCGTCGAAGCCGAGGTCCTCGGTGGCCTTCGCCACGGTGAGCAGGGTGTCGTAGGTCGCGCCTTGCTGGGGTTCGGTGAAGATGCGGAGATCCATACCCCCATCCTGCACGCTGGCTCAGCTCATCTCCGGTTCCGGGGTCGTCTCCGGTGCGCAGGTCGGCTCGCCCTCGGGCGGGGTGGGCGTCGGGCTCGGTGACGGCGTGGCGCAGTCCGTGGGGTCGGCGGTCGTCGGGTCCGGGGTCGGCTCGGTGCTCGGGTCGGGGCTCGGATCGGGCGAGTCGGTGGGGTCCGGGGTGGGTGAGGGCGAGTCGCTCGGGGAGCCGGACGGGTCGGGCGTCGGGTCGGGCGAGCCACCGGACGGCGACGGCGTCGGGGACGTCGTGGGGGTGTGGGAGGGTGCCGGGGGCCTGGGCCCGGACGACGGGCTGGGGTCGGGTCCGACGACGATGCCGCCGCCCCCGCCGCCGGGTGCCTCGTCGACCGGCCGGGTCGCCGGGGTGGTGCCGCCCGCGCCGGGGGACGTCGGGATGACGCCCTTGCCGTCCGGGACGGGGTGCACGCCGCCGCGGTAGAACTCCAGCCAGTAGCGGACCAGTCGGAGGTAGGACTCGGAGTAGTTGTAGCTGAGGATCGCCCGGTCCAGGTCGGCGGCCCGGCCGAGGTTCCGGTCGCCCGCGCACAGGTAGTGTCCGGCGGCCAGCGCGGCGTCGAAGACGTTGTTCGGGTCGGCGCGGCCGTCGCCGTTGCCGTCGGTGCCCCAGTGGGCCCAGGTCGACGGCAGGAACTGCATCGGGCCCACCGCCCTGTCGTACACCGTGTCGCCGTCGTGGACGCCGCCGTCGGTGTCCAGGATCAGCGCGAAGCCGTCGCCGTTGAGGGCGGGGCCGGTGATCCGGCCGAGGGTGGTGCCGTGGCGGTCGACGGCGCCGCCGCGTGCCTGTCCCGACTCCACCTTCCCGATCGCGGCGAGCAGTTCCCAGGGCAGCGCGCAGCGCGGGTCGGTGCGGGCCACGGAGCGTTCCGCGGCGCGGTAGGCGCGCAGCACGGTGCCGGGGATGCCGGACTCGGCGCGGACGCGTTCCGCCTGGGCGGGGCGCGGCGGTAACTCCGGGGTGACCAGAGGCGGTAGTTCGGTGTGGTACGAGGAGTCGCCGGGCGGGTCGAGTTCGGCGAGCGGGATGTCCACCGCGGGGGCGGCGGGTTCGTCGTCGGCGGTCGGGCGGGCCTCGTGGCGCTGGGCCGGGTTCGGGGCCTGGGAGGCGGTGAGGGCGGCCACCGCGGCCACAGCGACGGCGGTGGTCCGCAGGCCCTGCCGCGTGCGGGCGTTGAGGCGTCGGGGGCGGGGTGCGGGCATGGCGGGCGGTCCCTCCTGGGTGCGGGCGGCTGTTGTCGCGGTCTCAGCGGCCGAAGGTGTCGATGCCGGAGACCAGCCAGCGGCCGTCGCGCCGTACGACGTCCACGGCGAGCATCGCTCCGGCGTACGTGCCGTCGTCGCTGGCCTTCTTCGTCTTGTCCCCGGCGGTGCTGACGCTGCTCTGGTCGGCGAAGACCAGCACCCGGGCGCGGTCGCCGTCGATGCGCTCGACGGCGCTGTCCGTGACGGTGGTGGTGATGACCGCCTTCTGCCGTGCGGCGTTGGCGCGGACGTCCCCGAGCAGGGCCTCGTGCTGGGCGACGGCCCCGCCGGTCAGCAGGTCCCGGGCGGCCTTCTCGAACGCGGCGGGGTGGGCGTGGTCGTAGGAGAACAGCGAGGCGACGGCCTTCGCGGTCTGGCCCTTGATCTCGCTGGTGCGGGCGATGTCGGTGAGCGCGGTGTTGCGTGCCGCCGGGTCGTCGCGCAGCGCCTCGGCGCGCCCGTGCGCCCAGCCCGCGAAGCCGCCGAGGAGCAGGGTGAGGAGGCAGAGCAGGGCGGGGAGGGGGACTCGGCGGGGGCGACGGGGGCGGCGGCGGTCCTCGGCCTTCGGGATGGAGGGGGGCGTGGGGGTGTCCGCTGGAGCCGGGGAGTCCACGCGATCGGCGGCGTCCGTGGGCTGCGGGCGGACCGCCTCGCGGGCCTGGCGGCGGCGACGGCTGTTGATGTGGTGGCGGGTGGTCGTCGGCATCGGTGTCGTCCTCTCCTGCGGTGGCCGGGTCAGCTGGCCGGGGTGCCGCCGACGGGGGCCTGCCCCAGGGCGCTGAGCTTCCAGTGGTCGCCGGTGCGGGTGAGTTCGCCGAGCAGACGGCTGTCCTTGTCGGTGCTCGGGCCGTCCGGCGCCTTGACGGTCACCCGCAGGGCGACGAGGACCCGGGCGCGGCCCGCCCGGTCGTCGAGTTCGGTGACGGCGCCGGAGAGCACCTTGGCCGTGGTGACCGTCTTCGCGGCCTTCACCTGGCTGGCGAACTCGTCGCGTCCCTCGACCAGTTGGTCATGGAGGTCGCCGGTCGTGGACGACTCCCAGAGGTCCAGGCCGTGGTCCAGGTCGCGGTGGTCGAGGGTGTTGAGGTTCTGGACGGCCTGCTCCCCGGCGGCGAGGGCGCGGTCGCGCTGGGTGGCGTAGGCCGTGGAGTCGTCGTGGGCGGCGGCGTACCAGTCCCAGCCCGCCCAGGCGGCGAAGCCGCCCGCGACGAGGGTGAGGGCGAGGGCGGCGGCGGACACCGCGCGGCGCGTACGGCTCATGGGGCTGTCTCCTCTCCCGGGCGTGGACGGGGTCAGCGGGGTGTGATGTCGACGATGTGCCACTCGTCCTGCTCCCATCGCGCGGTCACCGTGAGCTGGGCCGCGGCGGCGGTGGGCTTGTCCTCGCCGCGGCGGGAGATCTGGTCGAGGAAGACCAGGAGGCGGGCGCTGTCGCCGTCGAGTTCGATGACGCCGGTGCGGACGGGCTGGGTGCTGAGGGTGACGCCCTGCCGGGCGACGTCCTCGCGGACGCGGTCGATCAGCGCGGCGTACTGGCGTGCCGCCCGCCCGCCGAGGACGTCCCGCGCCGAGCGCTCCGTCGTCGCGAGCCCGTCCGGCGTGTACGAGAACACCCGCGCGAGCGCGCTGCCGACGTCCCCCTCGACCCGGGTCGTGGCCTCGGCGTCGGTCAGCGCGGTGTTCCGCGCGGAGGGGTCGGTACGGAGGTCGTGGGCGGCGTGGAAGAACCAGCCCCCGGCGACCAGCAGCACGGCACAGACCACCGCGACGGCGGCCACGCGGACCCGGTGCCGGGGGGTGCGGCGGGGCGGGTCGGCGTCGTCGGCGGCCTCGGGTACGCCGGTCGCCTCGGGAGCGCCGGTCGCCTCGGGAGCGTCGGGGACGTCGGACTGCTCGGCGGTGGCGGCCTCGTCGGGGGTCTCGACGGCGTCAGGCGCGTCGGACGACCCGGCGGCGTCAGGCGCCGTCGGCTCCTCGTCCGTGGCCCGTGGTCGTCTGCCGCGCAGCAAGTGGGCCATCAGCCGTCCTCCCCCTCCTCGACGCGGGCCAGTGGTATCGCGCTCAGGGCCTTGACCTTCCAGTCGTCCTCGGCGGTGCGGGTCAGGACGGCCTCCAGGCGTTTGCGGTCCGTCGTCGGGGACTTGGCGCCGGGGCGGGTGACCTCCACGCGGACGGTGGCGATCAGCTTGGCGGTGCCCGCGCGGTCGTCGAGGGCGGTGATCGCGGCCTCGGTGACGGTGCCCCGGGCGGACGCGCCCGCCGTCGGCTTCGTGCGGGCCAGTTCGTCGCGGAGCGGTCCGGTGGCGGCGGCGCGCCAGGCGCGGACGCCCGCGCGGGCGGTCTCCGCGGTGGAGGCGTCGAGGGTGTTGAGTACGGCGAGCCGCTCCCGCCCGTCGGCCAGCGCCTCGTCGCGGGCGTGGCCGTAGGCGAGGGAGTCGTCGCCGCGGGCCTGGGCGTAGGTCCACGCGCCGGTCCCGCAGAAGCCGAGCGCGAGGACGAGGGCCGCGGCGGTGAGGAGGCGGGGCCGGTTCATCGGGCGTCCTCCCGGAGCGTGGGGGCGCAGGGGTCCGGCGAGTCGGGCTCGGCGACGCGCGGAGGGAGTCCGGTCATCGGGCGTCCCCCCGCCCCGTGGGAGAGAGCAGGTCCGCCAGGTCCGGGCGTGCGGTGTCGCCCGTGCCGGGCAGGGCCAGCGCCCCCGGCAGGCCGCCGGACCCGGCGCTGGTGGTGGCCGTCGTGGCGCCGGACGGGAGGGACCCGGGGCGGGCCGGTTCCGGGACCGGGCCGCCCTTGGGCGCGTGGGCCGAGCCGCGGACGTTGACGCCGCTGGAGGCCGGGGCCGTGCAGGACGCCGCCGTGTTGAGGGCGGGCGTCGTGCCGAGGTCGAGGCCGTTGCGGTAGCGGGTGGCCTCGTAGCCGGACGTGCAGGGCAGCGGGTCGAAGAAGGTGACCGCGAGGCCGAGGTTCATCCGGCCGCCGTCCACGGCGGTGGACCCGGCGGAGATGGCCGCCGGGTAGGTGACGAGGAGTTCCTCCAGGCCGCGCTGGCGGGTGACGGCGACCTCGGAGGTGGTGAGCAGGTTGGCGAGGACGACGCCGAGGCTGGGGTCGAGGTCCCGCAGCAGGCCGCTGACCTGGGTGGCCGCGCCGGGGGTGACGGTGAGCAGGCGGCGCAGGTCGGCGTCGGAGCCCTTGAGGGTGCGGGCGAGTTCCGCGGCGCCGTCGGCGAAGCCGCGGATGGCGTCGGCCTCCTCGGCCTGGGTGCGCAGCACCGTCTCGCCGTCGGTGAGCAGCCGGGTGGTGGACGGCAGCGCCCGGTCCGCGGCGTCGACGAAGTCGCTGCCGCTGTCGAGGAGGACCTGGAGGTCGTCGCCGTGGCCCTCGAAGGCCTTGCCGAGTTCGTCGACGACCGTGCGCAGGTCGTCCAGGGGTACGGACTCGGTGAGGGCGTTGACGCTGGTGAGGACGTCGGTGACGGGCGCCGGGACCTCGGTGTCGGGGCGTTCGATGCGGGAGCCGTCCGCGAGGTAGGGGCCGGTGTCGCTGGCGGGGCGCAGGTCGATGTACTGCTCGCCGACCGCGGACAGTCCGGCGACGACGGCCCGGGTGTCTGCGGGGATGTCCGGCGCGGACTTCCTGATGCGCAGGTGGGCCACGACGCCGTCCGCGGTGAGGTCGATGGGGCCGACCCGGCCGACGGAGACGCCCCGGTACGTGACGTCGGAGTGGGTGAACAGGCCGCCGGTGGTGGGGAGTTCGACGTCGACCGTGTAGTAGTCGGAGACCCCGACGTAGCGGCCCAGGTCGGCGTAGCGGATGCCGACGAAGCCGAGGACGAGGACGGCGATGACGAGGAAGGCGAGGTTCTTCAGCCGGATCGCGAGGGTGATCACTGGGCCGCTCCCTCCGTCGCGGGCAGGGGCAGCGGGTCCGCCGTCGTCGCCGTCCGCGTCTCCGTGCCGTCGCCGTCGCCGGGGACGAGCGGCGGGATGACCTGGGTGCCGGGCACGGCGGTCATGTTCAGGTACACGTTGAGGTAGTCGCCCTTCACCCCGTTGAGCACCTCGTCGGTGAACGGGTAGGTGACCAGCGCCTGGAGGGAGTCCGGCAGGTCGGTGCCCGCGTCGGCGAGGGCCTTCAGGGTGGGGGCGAGGGCCTTGAGGTCCGCGACCATGTCGTCCTTGCTCGCGTCGACGGTGGTGACGGCGACGTCGGAGAGGGTGTCGAGGGAGCGCAGCATGGTCAGCAGGGAGCCGCGCTGTTCGTGCAGGGTCTTCAGGCCCGGTGAGAGCCCGGTGAGGACGGTGCGTACGTCGTCGTCGCGTCCGGCGAGGGTGGCGGAGAGCCGGTTGACGGCGTCGAGGGCGTCGGTGATGTCGCCGCGGTGCTCGTCGAGGTCGGAGACGAGTTCCTCGACCCGGCGCAGGGTGGAGCGGACCTGGGGTTCGCGTCCGCCGAGCGCGGCGTTGAGTTCGTGGGTGATGGTCTTGAGCTGGTTGACGCCGCCACCGTTGAGGAGCATCGACAGCGCCCCGAAGACCTCCTCGACCTCGGTGTTGCGGCCGGTGCGGGAGACGGGGATGACGCTGCCGTCGGAGAGGCGGGCTGTGGTGGTCGTCTTGGCGGGGGCGACGAGCTGGACGTACTTCTCGCCGAGCAGGCTGGACTGTTCGAGGCGGGCCCCGGCGTCGGCGGGCAGCGTCACATCGCCGTTGATCTTGAGGGTGACGCGGGCGGTCCAGTCGTCGTCGAGGCGGATGTCGGTCACCCGGCCCACGGCGACGTCGTTGACCTTCACGGCGGCGTGCGGGACGAGGCTGAGGGCATCGTCGAGTTCGGCGGTGACGGTGTAGGGGTGGGAGCCGAGGTCGGCGCCGCCGGGCAGCGGCAGGTCCTCCAGGCCGTCGAAGCGCGGCGGGGAGAGGGAGAACGCGCCCACCGCCAGGGTGAAGCCGAGGCCGAGGGCGAGCAGTCCGCCGAGTCCGGCGCCCACGCCCAGCGCACCGCGTTGGAGCAGTCTCACCGCGTCTCCTCCCCGGCCACCGGCAGCGGCAGCAGCGGTCCGCCGACGCTGATCTCGTTGAGGTTGGCGCGGCCGTCGATCCGGCCGGTGCCGAGGTCGTAGGCGCCGACGAGGTTGTCCGCGGCGAGCGGGGCGGTGTCGAGGGTCTCCGCGAGGGAGGCGCGCTGCCTGACGAGGGTCTGGGTGATGGGCACGAGGCGGTCGACGTTGTCCTTGAGTTCGCCGCGGTTGTCCTGGATGAAGGTCTTCACCTGGCCGAGGGCGGTGCCGAGTTCGTCGAGGGCGCCCGCGAGGTCGTCCTTGTTGTCCGCGAAGAAGGAGACGACGGTGTCGAGGCGTTCCTGCGCGGTGCGTACGTCGTCGTCCTTGTCCTTGAGCATGGTGGTGAAGGTCTGGAGCTGGCTGAGGGTGGTGAACAGGTCGTCGCTGGAGCCGTCGAGGGTGCGGGCGGCCTTGCCGAACTGCTCGACGCTGTCCCCGATGGCCTCGCCGTTGCCGTCGAGGTTGGCGGCGCCGGTGGTGAGCAGGTCGGACAGGGCGCCGGTGGAGTTGGCGCCGTCGGGGCCGAGGGCCTCGCTGAGGTCGATGAGGGAGGCGTAGAGCTGGTCGATCTCGACGGGGGTGCGGTTGCGGGAGGCGGGCAGCACGGCGCCGTCGGCGAGGGCGGGCCCGGACCGGTAGGCGGGGGTGAGCTGCACGAACCGGTCGGCGACGACGCTGGGGGCGACCACGACGGCGCGCGCTCCCTTGGGCACCCGTACGCCGTCGTCGAGGGCGAGGTCGACGCGGACGCGGGTGCCCTGCGGGTCCACCGACTCGACCTCTCCTACCTTGACGCCGAGGACGCGCAGGTCGGAGCCCGCGTAGATGCCGGTGGCGCGGTCGAAGTAGGCGGTCAGGCGCAGCCCGGGGTCGTCGAGGGCGCGGGCCGTGGCCAGTCCGGCGGCGACCACGGCGAGGGCGATCACGGCCGCGAGGAGCCTGCGGCGCTGGGTCATCGCTCACCTCCCGGCGAGGACTTGGGCGGAATGCATCCGTTCTCCGGCTGGGACCGCGCGGGCAGGTAGTCGCGGGGGACGACCCCGCACAGGTAGCTGTCGAACCAGTGGCCGTTGCCGACGGTGTTGCCGACGAGGCGGTAGTAGGGCCCGGCGAGGGCGAGGGTCCGGTCGAGCTGCTTGGTGTTCTTCTGGAGCACCTTGGTGACCCGGCCGAGCGCCTTGAGGGTGGGTTTGAGCTGGGCGTCGTTGTCCTCGACGAGGCCGCTGAGTTCGGTGCCGAGGTCGCGGCTGCCCTCCAGGAGGGCCTTGATGGCGTCGCGGCGGTCCTCCAGTTCGCCGAGCAGGGAGCCGCCGTCCTCGATGAGGGTCTCGAAGCTGGACTTCTGGTCCTTCAGGGTGCGGGTGAACTGGTTGCCGCCGCGCAGCAGCCGGGAGAGTTCGCGGTCGCGCCTGGAGACCGACTTCGACAGGTCGGACAGGCCGGTGGCGGCCTTGCGGACGTGCGGCGGGGAGTCCGCGAAGGTCTCCGAGATGGTCTCGAAGCTCTCCGCCATCTTCTGCGTGTCGAGGGCGTCGACGGTGCCGCTGAGGTCCTGGAACGCCTGGGTGACGTCGTACGGGGAGGTGGTGCGGGTCAGCGGGATGCGGGTGCCGGGGTCCTGGCGGGCGGTGCCGAGCGGGTCGAGGGCGAGGTACTTGTCGCCGAGGAGGGTCTTGATGGCGATGGCGGCGGTGGTGCGGTCCCCGATCCAGGCGTCCTCCACCTCGAAGGTGACCTTGACCCGGTCGCCGTCGAGGGAGACGCCGGTGACCTCACCGACCTTGACCCCGGCGACGCGCACCTCGTCGCCCGCGTCGAGCCCGGCGGCCTCGGAGAAGTCGGCGCTGTAGGCGGTGCCGCCGCCGAGCAGGGGCAGTCGTCCGGCGTTGTAGACGGCGACGGTGAGCAGGCCCAGCAGGAGCAGGCCGACGAGCGCGACGTGGACCGGGTTGCGTTCGCGGACGGGCTTGAGGCGTCTCATGCGCCGCACCTCGCTTCGGTGACCGCGATGCCGGTGGGCGGCCGGGAGCCGTCGGAGGTGGTCACGCCGTCCACCCGGGCCTCGCAGAGGTAGAGGTTGAACCAGGAGCCGTAGGACGACAGCCGGGCCAGGGCGGTCAGCTTGGCGGGGGTCCTGGCGAGGAAGTCCTCTATCTGCGGCGTGGCGTCACCGAGGTGGTCGGAGAGGCGGCCGAGTTCGCGGATGTCCTTCTTCAGGGGTTCCCGGCCGTCCTGGAGGAGGTCGGCGGTGACGGTGGTCAGGTCGCCCATGGCCTCCACGGCGCGGCCGAGGGGTTCGCGGTCCTCGTTGAAGCCGCTGACGAGCTTCTGGAGGGTGTCCACGAGGTCGTCGAAGTCGGCCTCGCGGTCGTTGAGGGTGGTCAGCACGGTGTTGAGGTTCTCCACCACCTCTCCGATGACCT
This sequence comes from Streptomyces flavalbus, assembly GCF_042674625.1. Taxonomy (NCBI): domain Bacteria; kingdom Bacillati; phylum Actinomycetota; class Actinomycetes; order Kitasatosporales; family Streptomycetaceae; genus Streptomyces; species Streptomyces flavalbus. Next base: position 6,071,520 of record NZ_JBHTEB010000001.1, on the reverse strand, counting down.
CGTCCTTGGCGGCGACGGTGGTGGAGAGGGAGCCGATGTGCCGGATGAGGCTGTCGACGGTGGTGCCCTCGCCCTGGAGGACCCGCACGATGGAGCCCGCGAGGTCGTTGACCTCCTTCGGGTCGAGCCCCTCGAACAGCGGCTTGAAGCCGTTGAAGAGCAGGGTGAGGTCGAGGGCGGGCGCGGTGCGGTCCAGCGGGATGGTGTCGCCGCCGTGCAGGGTGCCGGTGAGGTCGCCGGTGCCGCGGTCGAGGGCGATGTAGCGCTGGCCGACCATGTTGAGGTACTTCACGGCGGCGGTGGTGGAGCGGGGCAGCGCCCGGTCCTCGCGGACGGTGAAGGTGACCTGCGCGAGCCGCCGGTCGACCACGCGGACGTCGGTGACCTCGCCGACCTCGACGCCGGAGATGCGGACGCTGTCGCCGTCGGTGACGCCGGTGGCGTCGCTGAAGACGGCCCGGTAGGTGAGGGTGTCGTCGCCGACGCCGGTGCCGGAGACGCTCAGCGCGAGGACGGTGGTGGCGAGCGCGGTGACCACCAGGAAGGCGAGCGACTTGAGCACCGGGCCGGTGAGCGGGCGGCGGCGGGTGTGCGGGTCGCGGCGGGGGCTCATCGCAGGGTCACCTCCGTGCCGCGCAGGGTGGGTCCGGCGAGCAGGCTGCTCCAGTCGGGCAGGTCGGCGTCCGGGCTCGCGGGGGCGAGGAGTTCGTTGACGAGGTCGTTCTCCTGCGGTGAGTTGGCCGGTCCGAGGTCCTGGTCGCCGGTGGCGGGGGCCTCGGCGGCGGGCCGGGCGGGCACGCCGAGGTAGGGCACGGGGTAGCAGCGCGGTCCGCCGGTGGCGTCGTACACCGGGGTGTCGCGGCCGGGGCGGTAGGCGCCGCGGGAGGTCACGGTGGTGACGTCGACGCGCAGCCCGGGGCGGTCGGTGCCCTTGCCGAGCGCCTTGTCCATCTTGGGGACGAACTCGGCGAGGGTGCGCAGCGTGCAGGGGAACGCGGAGGAGTACTCGGCGAGGAGTTCGAGGGTGGGGCGGGAGGCGGCGCTGAGGCGGATGATGTTGTCCTTGTTCTGCCGCAGGAAGGCGGTGGTGTCCTCGGCGGCCGTGGTGGTGGTGCCGAGGGTGGCGGCGAGGTCGCCGTCCTTCTCCGCGAGGGTGCCGCTGGTGGTGGTGAGGTCGGTGAGGGCGGTGAGGACCTCGGGGGCGGCGTCGGCGTAGAGGTGGCTGACCTTCACGAGTTCTTTCAGGTCGCGGTTGAGGGTGGGCAGTTGGGGGTTGAACTTCTTCAGGTGCGCGTCGAGTCGGGTGAGGGTGGCGCCGAGGTCGTCGCCGCGTCCTTCGAGGGCCTGGGAGACGGCGGAGAGGGTCGCGGCGAGCTTCTGCGGCTGCACGGCGGTGAGCGTGGGCAGCACGTTGTCGAGGACCTGCTGGAGTTCCACGGCGTTGGCGGACCGGTCCTGCGGGATGACGGTCCCGGCGGTGAGCGTCTCGCCGGACGCCCCGCCAGTGGGTACGAGGGCCACGAACCGCTCTCCGAACAGGGTGGTCGGCAGCATCTGGGCGCGCACGTCGGCGGGGATGTCGTCGAGGGAGCCGGGCTTCATGGCGAGGGTGAGGCGGGCGCCGTCGGGGGTGGCGTCGATCTCGCGGACCTCGCCGACGACGACGCCGCGCAGCTTCACCTCGGCGCCCAGGTGCATCTCGTTGCCGACGCTGCCGGTCTCGACGACGACCGGCGCGGAGTCGGTGAACTCCTTGTCGTAGACGGCGACGGCCAGCCACACCAGCAGGGCGAGGACCAGCCAGAACGCCACTCCGGCGAGCCGCCGGTTCACGGTCGCGGCACCGCGCATCTCAGCCCGCCACCTTCACGGTCGTGGTGGCGCCCCACAGCGCCAGCGACAGGAAGAAGTCGGTGACGCTGATCAGCACGATCGCGTTGCGCACCGACCGGCCCACGGCGACGCCGACCCCGGCCGGGCCGCCGGTGGCGCGGTAGCCGTAGTAGCAGTGGGCGACGATCACCATCACGCTGAAGAGGAACACCTTCAGTACGGACAGCAGGACGTCCGTGGGTGACAGGAACAGGTTGAAGTAGTGGTCGTAGGTGCCCGCGGACTGGCCGTTGAACCAGACGGTGACGTACCGGGAGGCCAGGAAGGACGACAGCAGCCCGATCGCGTACAGCGGGATGATGGCGACGACCCCGGCGATGATGCGGGTGGTGACGAGGTAGGGCATCGAGTGGACGCCCATCCCCTCCAGGGCGTCGACCTCCTCGTTGATGCGCATCGCGCCGAGCTGCGCGGTGAACCCCGCGCCGACGGTGGCGGACAGGGCGAGCCCGGCGACCAGCGGGGCGATCTCGCGGGTGTTGAAGTAGGCGGAGACGAACCCGGTGAACGCGGCGGTGCCGATCTGGTCGAGGGCGGCGTACCCCTGGAGTCCGACGACGGTGCCGGTGAACAGGGTCATCGCGACCATCACGCCGATGGTGCCGCCGACGACGCCGAGGCCGCCGGTGCCGAACGCGACCTCCGCGAGGAGGCGCTGCACCTCCCTGAGGTAGCGGTGCAGGGTGCGCGGCACCCAGAGCAGGGCGCGGGTGTAGAACAGGAGCTGGTCGCCGGAGCGGTCCAGCCAGACGAGCGGGGAGGCCACCGGCCTCAGCCTCCCTTCGGCGGGACGATCTGGAGGTAGACGCTCGTCATCACCATGTTGACGAAGAAGAGCAGCAGGAAGGTGATGACGACGGACTGGTTGACGGCGTCGCCGACGCCCTTGGGCCCGCCGCGCGGGTTGAGTCCGCGGTACGCGGCGACCAGGCCCGCGAGGAACCCGAAGACGAGCGCCTTGAGTTCGCTGACGTACAGGTCGGGCAGCTGGGCGAGGGCGGAGAAGCTGGACAGGTAGGCGCCGGGGGTGCCGTCCTGGAGGAAGATGTTGAAGAAGTACCCGCCGAGGATGCCCACCACCGAGACCAGCCCGTTGAGCAGCACGGCCACGCCCATGGTGGCCAGCACCCGCGGTACGACGAGGCGCTGCACCGGCGAGATGCCCATGACCTCCATGGCGTCGAGCTCCTCGCGGATCTTGCGGGAGCCGAGGTCGGCGCAGATCGCGGAGCCGCCCGCGCCCGCGATCAGCAGGGCGACGATGAGCGGGCTGGCCTGCTGGACGACGGCGAGGACGCTGGCGCCGCCGGTGAAGGACTGCGCGCCGAGCTGCTGGGTGAGCGAGCCGACCTGGAGGGCGATGACCGCGCCGAACGGGATGGAGACGAGGGCGGCGGGCAGGATGGTGACGCTGGCGATGAACCAGAACTGCTCGATGAACTCCCGGAACTGGAACGGCCGTCGGAAGATGCCCCGGGCCACCTCGGCGGCGAGCGCGAAGAGGTGACCGGTCTCCCGCAGCGCGGCGGTGATCATGCGCCGCTCCCGGCCGTGGGCAGCGGCGCGGTGGGGTGGGCGGCGTAGGACTGCCGGATGGCCTCCTGGGCGGCGGGCGGCAGGGTGTCGATCATGCCCCTGACCCGCTCCCGGTGGCGGGCGACGGCACGGCGCGGCGGCAGGCCCTCGGAGGGCTCCAACTGCGGGACGATCACGCGGGGCCGCGCCTTGACGAGGGTGGCGGGACCGGCGGCCTCGGCGGCGAGGGTGGCGGCGTCCTTCTCCTCGGACATCCCGATCGGGCCCTCGCGGCAGCCGTCGAGGAACTGCGCCACCACCGGCTCGTCGCTGGTCAGCAGCGCCTCACGGGGGCCGAAGGTGACCAGTTCGCGCCGGAAGAGCATCCCCATGTTGTCGGGGACCTGGGCGGCGATGTCGAGGTTGTGGGTGACGATCAGCATCGTCGCGTCGGTGCGCGCGTTCAGGTCGATCAGCAGTTGGGAGAGGTAGGCGGTGCGCACCGGGTCGAGCCCGGAGTCGGGTTCGTCGCAGAGGATGATCTGCGGGTCGAGGACCAGGGCGCGGGCGAGGCCGCCCGCTTGCGCATCCCGCCGCTGATCTCGCCGGGCAGCTTGCCCTCGGCGCCGAGCAGCCCGACGACCTCGATCCGCTCCATGACGATGCGGCGGATCTCGGACTCCTTCTTGCGGGTGTGCTCGCGCAGCGGAAAGGCGATGTTGTCGAAGACGGACATGGACCCGAAAAGGGCGCCGTCCTGGAACATGAGCCCGAATACCTTACGGGTCTCGTAAATGTCGCGGGCAGGGCTGTTCACCATGTCGACGCCATTGATGAGAACCCGGCCGTGCTGTGGTTTGAGCAGCCCGATGAGCGATTTCAGAAACACCGTCTTTCCGGTGCCGGACGGGCCCAGCATGACGCTGACCTCGCCGGGTGGCAGGGTGAGGGACACATCCCTCCAGATCGTCTGCTTGCCGAAGGACATGGTCAGCCCCTCGACCGCCACTTCGATTCCCACATCACCTCCAAAAAGGGTGCGTCGGCGTGCACGCGGAGCGCACGTTAAGCCGGTGCGCGGTGCACTGACAACAGGCCGGACCACACATTCGAGCCACCGTCGCGCTCTTTGTCACCGAGCAGACAAACAGCGCCCCGGCACTTGTCTCCCCGGTCACAGACCGGACGGGGCCTGACACCCGGACGCTACGGCTGAGTAACCTAGGCAGGCAAGAGCGGGTTCCGAGTTTTCCCTCGAAAATCGCCGGACGCCCGTGAACCTGTCACCGCGAACCCAAATCGGGGACCCGGTTTTGTCATCCAGTGCGAAAGTCGCGACGGCCGGTACCGGACGCCCGGAACCCCCGCCCTTAGCACCGGTCTGACTAAAGCCCGGCGCGGATCGCTCACCTGCGGGACAGGATTCTTACCCCGTACAAAGAATCATGGTCGGCGGCATTGTTCGGCTAAGTTTCCCGCAAGTAACGTCCCTGTTCGTCGGCCGGAGTTTTCCGCGCCGTGGACCTCTGCCCTCAATCCACAAGGAGAGTCCCCGAACCATGAAGAAAACCACGCAAAGAATCGCCGTCGTGGCGGGCGCGGGTGCGGCCGCGTTCGGTATGGCCGTCGCCCCGTCCTCCGCGGTGGCGTCCACCGTCTGGACCGTCACGCCGTCCCCGGCCAGCTTCACGGCACCCAACAGCGGCAACATCGTCATGACGGCCGGTATCCCGATGACGTGTACGACGTCGACGGCGTCCGGCACGATGCAGAGCGCCACGGGCAACCCCGCGACGGTCGCCACCATCAGCGCCATCAACTTCGGCACCGCCGCCCAGCCGTGCACCAGCGTCCTGGGCAACGTGACCACGGTGGCGACCCTGCCCTGGACCATCAAGGCGGTGGACTACAACGCCTCGACCGGGGTGACCACCGGCTACGTCGACAACATCTCGGCGAAGGTGACCGCCGGGACCTGCTCGTTCACCGTGACCGGCAAGGCGTCCGGCACCTACACCAACTCCACCGGCATCCTCGCGGTCAGCAGCGTCTCCGGTGAACTGTCCGTCTCCGCGCCCTCCGGTTGCGGCACGGTCGTCACCACCGCCACCAAGCCCATCTTCAAGGGCAACTACGCGGTCAAGGTGACCGGCACCACCACCATCCCGAAGGTGGTGGGCTCCAACCCTCCGTGATCGTAGCCCTCGCCAGCAACGCCCGGCCGGTGCCACCGGCCGGGCGCACGCGAGTTGCCCGCGCGTGCCCCACGACCGCCCGCGCGGACCGCCCGACGACCCAGCGGAGTACTCCATGACAGACCCTCGCCGCGCCCCGCGCCGCCCCGCCCGCGGCCGGGCGCGGAACGCGGTGGTCGCCGCGTTCGTGGTGCTGGCGGCCACCCTGCCCGCCCAGGCCCTCGCCGCGCAGTCGCAGCCGGTCGACGCCGCGCTGCCCTACGTCTGCGCCCTGCCGTCGGGTCAGCAGCCCGCCACCGTACGGGTCACGGCCGCGTTCCCCGCCCAGGTGGCGCCGGGTGAGCCGGTCCAGCCGACGGACGTCACCACCACCGTGGAACTGCCCGAGCAGGCGGCGGCCGACCTCGCCGCGCTCGGCGCGGCCAGCGCCCAGGCGGCGACCCGGCTCGACATCGGCGTGGCCCAGCGCGACACCACCGCCCAGGCGACCTGGCGGGGGACCGCCGAGCCGGTCACCGTGCCACCGTCCGGCCCGCTGACCCTGACCGCGACGGGCGACGTGGCCACGGTCACCGCGAACGGCGCGGGCGACCTGACCTTCACCGCCGGGAGCCTCACCCTCGACCTGGCCCCGGCCACCGCCGACGGCACCCCCACCGAGCCCGCCGCGGTCACCGTGGAGTGCGCCCTCGCCGAGGACGCCCCGGACGGCGGACGGCTGGCCACCGTGGCCGTCGGCACCGCGCCGGGCACCGGCACGGAGTCACCCAGCGGGACGCCGTCCGCCTCCCCCTCCGCCTCCGAGGCTCCCGAGGAGGAGGAACGGCAGGGCAACCGCGCCCCCGAGATCACCGAGACCGCGCCGGGCGGCGCGACGTCCACCGCCGAGGGGCCGACCTGCAAGTACGACGAGGCGCACCCCGCCACGCCGTCCTCGATGGTCGCGTACATCACCGGCTACTCCAACGTGCGCAAGCTCAAGGGCGCGTCCCTCATCCCGTTGTCGTGCACCATGCTCGAACAGGGCGAGCTGAACCTGGACTTCCTGCCCGACTTCTCCGGCGCCAAGCTCAGCCAGAAGTCCACGGGCGAGCTGTACGACGAGGGGCGCCAGCGCATCGGGCCCTTCAAGTCGACCTTCCTGACCTTCGACTTCACGCCGACGACGGCCACGATGGTGCTGGAGCAGACCGGCCCGATCACCATCGACTCGTCGGGGTTCTACGACTTCCTGCAGAACTTCATCAGCCTGGACACCTACGTCCGGGTGCCGGTGGTCCTCCGGGTCACCGCGCTGGAGGTGAACGGCACCCCGCTGGACGTCGGCCCCGACTGCCGTACCCGGGAAGAGCTCACGTCCGAGGAGCCGGACCCGGAGCAGCACCCCGGCAAGCACGTGGTGCTGTACGGCCGCGGCGAGCAGATCGGCGGCGAGGTCGCCACCGGCTATCTGCTGTCCTCCGGCGGCCCGCTGACCGGTGAGTTCGCCATCCCCGCGTTCACCGGCTGCACGGCGGGCGGCGAGAACCTCGACCGGCTGCTCACCGCCTCGGTCTCCGGCCCCGGCAACTACATCAAGCTGATCCAGGGCCAGACCTGCGCCCCGCTGGTGCCGAACCCGAACGAGTGCACCGAGGACCTCCAGCCCCGGATCGTCCCCAAGCCCGAACGCTGATCCGCTCCGCCCGCCCCCTCTCCTCCGGTCTCCTCCTTTCCCCTCCTTTCCCCTCCGACGACACGGAAGGCCACCACCCATGAACCGCACCGCCCTCGGCGCCCGACTCGCCACCGTCACCGCCCTCGGCACCGCCCTCACCGCCTTCGCCGCCACCGGCACCGCGACCGCCGCGGTCACGCCGAACGGCGCGTGGGCGCCGTTCACCCGCTGCCCCGTGGACGCCCCGGCGATGCTGGCCGCGGACGGCCTGGTGAAGACCCCGCAGTGCGTGGTCGCGTCCTCGCCCAGCGGCTCCATCAAGCTGGGCAACACCGTCGTCACCACCGGGAAGACCAACCTCCAGATGGGCGTGGTGCAGAACGACGACGGCACCAGCACCGTCATCGCCCCGTCCGGCGGCGCGCTCGTCGCGGACTCCGCGACCGTCCCCGGCGGACTGCTCGGGCTGATGTGCCCGAGCGACATCCCCTTCGTCACGGCCATCTGCGACCAGCTCACCAACAGCACGCTCAACAAGATCACCGCCACGGTGGAGTCCGTGGGCACGCCGTACGCGTTCAACCAGACCGCGGGCATCGTCACCGGCGAGCCGATCGTCGCCATACCGGTGCGGATCCACCTGGAGAACCCGTTCCTGGGCAGCAACTGCTACATCGGCACCCGCAGCGCGCCGATCGTGCTGCGCCCGCAGAACCTCACCTTCCCCGACTTCGGCATCTCCTTCTTCAACGGGGACGGCACCGCCGCCGACGACGGGGCGCTGACCCGGATCGAGCTGACCGGGTCCACCCAGAACGACAGCACCTTCGCGGTGCCCGGCGCGAGCGGCTGCGGCCTCGGGCTGCTGGGGCTGATCGACGCGGCCGTCAACGCCAAGACGGGCCTGCCCTCCGCCGCCGGGAAGAACAGCCTGACCCTCAACAACAGCCAGACCTACCTGGCCGGTCTGACGGCCCCCGGCACGGTCGCGCCGAACGCGGGCAAGGTGCTCTCCCAGGCATGGCACTCGGCCGTCGACTAATGGCCGCCCACGGGCGATTCTCAGCCGTCCCCGCAGTCCCGTCCCGTCCCTCCGCACCGAAATGTGCACAAGCTGTGTACGGGGAAAAGAAGTTGTTTTAACTTCATCAGCCCAGACAGGCAGCACCTGACGGCCGGTCGTGTGCCGCCGCCCACCGCGGTGGGCGGCGGCACACGGCCGGTTCCCCCCATCACGGGCGCAACGGAGAGCAAGGGGCACCTCATGTCTTCCATCACGCACCCGCCGGAGGTCGGTGAACCTATCGGGCCCCTCCCCAAGGAGTTCGCCGCCCTGATGAGACCGGAGTTACCCGGCCTCATCAAGGAGATCCGCACCGAGGTCACCCGGGCCTACCCCGTCTACGGCCGACTACTGAACGGCCCCAACTCGGGCGCCATCCGCCAGGGCGTGGAGCAGGCGTTGTCCGCCTTCGTCGACCGGGTCGCGGAGCCCGGCAAGAGTTCCGCCCTCCGCGACCAGCTCCTGCGCAAGTTCGGCCGCGTCGAAGCCTATGAGGGGCGCGAACTGGACACCCTCCAGGGGGCGTTCCGGCTCGGCGCGCGGATCGCGCTGCGCCGCGCCAAGGCGGTGGGCCAGCAGTACCAGCTCTCCCCCACCCTCGTCCTCGCCTTCGCGGACGCGCTGTTCGCCTACGTCGAGGAGTTGGAGGCGGTCTCCCGGGAGGGCTACGTGGAGGTGCTGTCACGGGCCAACTCGGAGGTGTCCGCGCAGCGCAGACGGCTGCTGCACCTCATCCTCGCCGCGCCGCCGCTGCCGCACGAGCTGCCCCGGCTCTGTGAGACCGCGGCCTGGGAGTTACCGGCCGAGGTCACCATGGTCGCCCTGCGCACGCCGGTGCCGGAGCACCTGGAGGCCGGGCTGGCCGGGGACGTCCTCGTGGACCTCGACGTCCCGCACCCGCACCTGCTGATCCCGGGCGCGCTGACCCCGGAGCGGCTGACGATGCTCCAGGCGGCGCTGTCCGGCACCCACGCCGCGGTGGGCCTGACGGTGCCGCTGACGCAGGCCGCCGACTCCATCCGCTGGGCGCGCCGGGTGCTCCAGCTCGTCGACGAGGGCGCGGTGGCCGACGCGCCCCTGGTCCGCTGCGAGGACCACCTGGTCACCATCTGGCTGCTGTCCGACGCGCCCCTGGTCTCCCAGCTCGCCGCCCGCGAACTGGCCCCGCTGGACGGGATGCCCGCCAGCCGCCGGGACCGGCTGGTGGAGACCCTGCGCGTGCACGTCTCCACCCGGGCACCGGCCGAGCAGGTCGGTGAGATGCTCGGCGTCCACGCCCAGACCGTGCGCTACCGCCTGCGCAACCTCGACGCCCACCTCGGCGACCGCCTGGCCGACCCGGACCACCGCTTCGCCCTGGAGGCGGCCCTGCGCGCCCTGCACCTCCAGAGCGGCGGCCCGGCGCCCCGCCGCCGCACCTAGGGCCTGTCGTTTGGATCATGCCGCAGACGCGGGGTCTGGCACGCACGTCTGCCGCGTTGTCGTCGGTTGCCGACGCTCCGCGTCGCCGCCCTCCTCCGCCTTGCAGCCGCACGCACCAGACCCCGCTCACCGGCACTGATCATCCACCGCCGATGCCCTGCGACCTGATCCAAACGACAGGCCCTAGGGCCGCCCACCGGGTCCACCGCGCGCCGCCGCGAGCGGGGGGACAGGAACCGGCCGCCGCCCGCGGCCGGTCGTCGTCATCCCGCCTCCCGCTCCGACAGCGCCTGCTGCCGTAACGCCTGCTCGCGGTCGGCGAGTTTGCTGAGCATCTCCACGACGCGGTCGCGGGACTCGTCCGCGGCGTCGATGGCCTCCATGCACTGCCAGTACGTGCCCTCGTCGGGCGCGGCGCAGGTGATGCCGACCAGGGCGATACCGACCTCGCCGAGCAGTCCGCCGAGGCGCAGCAGGGTCTGCCGGGCGTCGCCCAGCTCGGTGAGCTGGGCGGCGCGCAGTTCGCCGGGGGCCAGTTCGGGGGTGTCGAGCACGCCGCAGCCGCGGCCCGCCAGTTCGGTCAGGCCGAGGGCCTCGCCGCGCAGCTCGGGCGGGCCCGTGACCGCGAGGCGGCTGCCTATGGCCTGGGCCAGCGCCTGCGCCTGCCACACCTCCGTGAGGATGTGCGGCACCTCGCCGCTGCCCGCCAGGGCACGTCTGCTCGTCACGATGAGCCGCACCGCGTCCATGCGCTCGCCCCGTCGTCATGACACGCTCCCGCGCGTCCGCCCGAACTCCCTTGTTCACTACCCAGCGTGAGGGTGCTTGAGTCCAAATACCAGAGGAAGGCGGAAAATTATGGACAACAATTCGGACCCAGAGCCGATTTTCGATACGGAGAGTGAGAGTGGAGCCCATCGTTCCACCGGTTGTCGCCGTCCCGTCGCCCGCCCGTCACGTCGCTTCGGGCCCGCCACCGCCCGGCACCGGGAACCGCCGTTCGTTCCGCTCGATCTTCGCGGCGAGGGCGGCCAGCGGGTCGACGCCGAGGGTGGCGCAGAGCTGGAGCAGATAGGCGAGGACGTCCGCCACCTCGTCCGTGACCCGGTGCGCCGTACCGGGGTCGGACATCACCCGGGCCGACTCCTCCGGCGTCAGCCACTGGAAGATCTCCAGCAGTTCGGAGGCTTCCACGCTGAGCGCGGCGGCCAGGTTCTTGGGCGTGTGGTACGGCTGCCAGTCGCGGGCGGCGGCGAACTCGACCAGCCTGCGCTGGAGTCCCGCCACGTCAAGGGGTTCGGTCACGGCGTCAGGTGTACACCGCGGCCTCCCCTCACACCCCCGGCACCCCCACCCCCCGCATCAGCCCCTGCACCTCCGTGCCGGGCGGGGTGAGCAGGAAGACGTTCCGGTCCACCCGGTGCATCCCGCTGGACAGCCCGAAGACCACGCCGGTGCTGAAGTCGAGGACGCGCTTGGCGACCTCGGTCTCGGCACTGGAGAGGTCGAGGAGCACCGGGATGCCGGACATCAGCGTCTCGGCGACCTCCCGGGCGTCCGCGAAGACGTTGACCCGCAGCACGACGAACCGCCGCCGCGCCTCCGTCTCCGCCTCCGGGTGGGCGCGGTGGTCCACCGCGGACGGCCAGGCGTCCCGGCCGCGCAGCGGAACGACCTGGGCGAGCCCCTCCCACTGTTCATCGGTGACGTCGTGGCGTGGCACCGGCTCCCCCGATCTGACTCGCGCTCATCTCCTGCACCAGCCAATTCTTACGCCAAGTCACCCGTTCGGCCCAACAGCGACACGGTGTGCGACCGGCCACGGCCCAGGACAACCCGGCCTCCGGGCCACCTGTACGGAGTAATCCCGGGGCCGCCGTCCCGGCTACGCCCCCCGGGTGACCGTACCGGCCCCGCCCCCGGCGCTGGCGGACGGAAACCGGAGCCGCGACCTCTTACGGAGTCATGACGTGCCGGGCGCGGCCCTGCGGTCCGGCCGGGTCGCGGATCTAGCGTGGCCGTATGCGTGTACTGGTCACCGGCGGTGCCGGGTTCATCGGGTCCCATGTGGTGGAGGAACTGACGGCGCGCGGGCACGAACCCGTCGTCTACGACGTGCGGGCGGACGCCCGGTCCGACGTGCGCGACGGCGCCGCGGTCGCCCGCGCCCTGGCCGGGGTGGACGCGGTGTGCCACCAGGCCGCCATGGTCGGCCTCGGCACCGGCTTCGGTGACGCCCCGGACTACGTCTCCCACAACGACCTCGGCACCGCCGTCCTGCTCGCCGCGATGGCGGACGCGGGGGTACGGCGGCTGGTCCTCGCCGGGTCGATGGTGGTGTACGGCGAGGGCCGCTACGACTGCCCCCGGCACGGCCTGGTGCGGCCGGTCCGCGCGCCGTGGCCGACCTGGACGGCGGCCGGTTCGAGCCGCGCTGCCCCGCCTGCGGCGCCGACCTGACGCCCGGTCTGGTCGCGGAGGACGCCCCGGTCGACCCGCGCAACGTGTACGCCACCACCAAGCTGGCGCAGGAGCACCTGGCCGCCGCGTGGGCCCGCTCCACGGGCGGCGCGGCGGTGTCGCTGCGCTACCACAACGTGTACGGCCCGCGGATGCCCCGCGACACCCCGTACGCCGGGGTCGCCTCCTTCTTCCGCTCCGCGCTGGCCCGCGGCGAGGCCCCCCGCGTCTACGAGGACGGACGCCAGCGCCGGGACTTCGTGCACGTACGGGACATCGCGGCGGCGGGCGCGACCGCGCTGGAGGCCGACCTGCCGCCCGGCGCGCTGACCGCGTACAACACCGGCAGCGGCGAGCCGCACACCGTCGGGGAGATGGCGGCGGCGCTGGCCGCCGCGTGCGGTGGGCCCGCGCCCGTCGTCACCGGCGAGTACCGGCTCGGCGACGTCCGGCACATCACCGCCGACTCCGCGCGGCTCCGCGCCGAGCTGGGCTGGAAGCCGGAGGTCGGCTTCGAGGAGGGGATGCGCGAGTTCGCCCGCGCCGGGATGGCCGGGGAGCGGCGGTGAGCGCCGACGTCGACGTGGTCCTGCCCTGCCTGGACGAGGCCGACGCGCTGCCCTGGGTGCTGGAGCGCGTCCCCGCCGGGTGGCGGGCGCTGGTCGTGGACAACGGCTCCACCGACGGCTCCGCCCAGATCGCCCGCGAGCTGGGCGCGACGGTCGTCCACGAGTCCCGGCGCGGCTTCGGCGCCGCCTGCCACGCCGGGCTGACGGCGGCCACCGCCGAGATCGTCTGCTTCTGCGACTGCGACGCCTCCCTCGACCCGGGCCTGCTGGTGCCGTTCGTCGCGGAGGTCCGCGCGGGCGCCGCCGACCTGGTGCTCGGACGGCGCCGTCCCCAGGGCCGGGGCGCCTGGCCCGCGCACGCCCGCGCCGGGAACCTCGCCCTGTCCCGGATGCTGCGCCGCCGCACCGGGCTGCGCCTGCACGACCTCGGCCCGCTGCGCGCGGCCCGCCGTACGGAGCTGCTCGGCCTCGACCTCACCGACCGGCGCAGCGGCTACCCGCTCCAGATGGTGGTGCGGGCCGCCGACGCGGGCTGGCGGGTCACCGAGCACGACGTGCCGTACCTGCCGCGCACCGGCGCGTCCAAGGTGACCGGCACCTGGCGCGGCACCTGGCAGGCGGTGCGCGACATGAGCCGGGTGCTGGCCGAACCGCCCGCGGCACGACCCCTGACCACCACCCGGGAAGGCACAGCCAGTTGAGCACGTTGCTCGTCATCGCCAAGGAGCCGCGGCCCGGCCGGGTGAAGACCCGGCTGACGCCGCCGTTCATCCCCGAGGAGGCGGCGACGCTCGCCGCGGCGGCCCTCGCGGACACCCTGGCCGCCGTCGCCGCCACGCCCGCCACCCGGCGGGTCCTGGTCCTCGACGGGGCGCCGGGGCCGTGGCTGCCGCCCGGCTTCGACGTCGTACCGCAGGTGGCGGGCGGCCTGGACGAGCGGCTGGCCGCGGCCTTCGCCGGGTGCGACGGCGGCCCGGCCCTGCTGGTCGGCATGGACACCCCGCAGGTCACCCCGGACCTCCTCACCGTGGACTTCGCGGACTGCGACGCCTACTTCGGGGCCGCGGAGGACGGCGGCTTCTGGGCGCTCGGCCTGGCCGCCCCCGACCCCGCGCTGCTGCGGGGCGTGCCCATGTCGACGCCGGTGACGGGGGCCGTGCAGCGGGCGCGGCTGACGGACGCGGGGCTGCGGGTGCGGGAGCTGCCGCGGCTGCGGGACGTCGACACCGCCGCCGACGCCCGGGCGGTCGCCGCCGCCGCGCCGGGGAGCCGCTTCGCCGCGACGCTGGCCCGGCTGACCGCCGCGACCGCGACGACCGTGCCGACCGTGCCGACCGTCCGATGAGTACGGCCCACGACCTCACCGAGGAGCGCGCGGCCACCGCCTGGGACACCGCCCCGGCCCCCTGGCAGACCGGGGACCCCTACTCCGAGGCGCTGCGCGCCGGACGGGGGCCGCTGTTCCTTGAGCGGTCGGACGGCTGGCTGCTGCCGCTGGACGTGGAGCGGTGGTGCGCCGCCGCCGACCCGGTGGACCTGGCCGTCCTGGACCGCTGCGAGGGCGCCGTGCTCGACGTGGGCTGCGGGCCTGGGCGGCTGGTGGCGGCGCTGGTCGCCCGGCGGCGCCGCACCCTGGGCATCGACGTCAGCGAGGCCGCCGTCGCGCACACCGTCCGGCACGGCGGCCGGGCGCTGCGCCGCTCGGTCTTCGAGCCGCTGCCCGGCGAGGGCGGCTGGGACACGGCCCTCCTCATGGACGGCAACGTCGGCATAGGCGGCGACCCGCGCGCCCTGCTGGAACGCCTCGCCGCACTCCTCGCCCCCGGCGGCCTGCTGATCGCCGAGACCGCGCCCGTCGACATCGACGAACGCGTCCACGTCCAGGTCGTCCAACTGGCCGCCGCCCACCGCATCGCGGGCACCCCGTTCCCGTGGGCCCGGCTCGGCACCCCGGCCCTCCTCCGGCACGCCGACGCGACGGGCTGGCACGCCGTCGACCAGTGGTCGGACGGGGGGCGCCGCTTCGTCGCGCTGCGCACGTGAGGGGCGCGGCGCCCAGGGGGACGCTGCGCACGCGGGAGGCGCTGCGCACGCGGGCGCCGCGCACGCGGGGCGCCACGCATCCGGAGCGCCGCACACACGGAAGGCGCCGCACATCCGGGGCGCCGCACACACGGAAAGCGCCGCGCACCCGGGAATCCAGCGCTCGGCCAGGGGTTCAGCACCCGGCCAGGGATCCAGCACCCGGCCGGGGATCCAGCACCCGGCCAGGGATCCAGCACCCGGCCAGGGATCCAGCACCCGGCCGGGGTTCAGCGCCCCGCCGGAGGCCGCGCCGCCCTCGCCGCCCGCCGTAGCCGCCACACGAACAGCAGCGCCGACGCGGCGAACAGCGCGGCGCTGACCAGCAGCCACCGGCCGAGGAAGCCGTCGGCGGACATGCCGGTGGCGGCGTGGTAGCGGGCGTCGACCCGCCCGGTGATCAGCGGGAACCACACGAGCAGCAGCAGCGCGGAGAACGCCGCCGGAACCCGCACGTACGCCGTCCACTCCCGGCGCGCGCCCGCGCCGAACGCCCGTACCACCGCCCGGTCCGCCGTCGCGTACAGCGGCAGCAGCACCAGGTCGTGCAGGAGCGCCGCGCCCACGAACCACAGCAGCACCTGGAACCAGTCGCCCTCCAGCAGCCGTACGCCCGCGTACCCGGCGAGGGCGAAGGAGCAGGCCAGCAGAAGAATCCGCAGCGGGCTGCCCACCGGCAGCGGTGATGTCACCCGGACGCGCATGTCAGTCTCCTTCACAGGTCCCCGAACTCCAGCCGCCCCACCCACTTGGTGTTGAGCACCCCCGGCGCCGCCGGGACGATGATCCGCGCCGGGAAGCCGTGGTCGGGCGTGAGCGGCTCCCCGTTGACGTCCAGGGCGAGCAGCGACCGCCCGTCACGGACCTGGTTGGCACGGAGCGCGGCCTTCCGGAACGCCCCCGTGCGTTGCAGCGACTCCACCAGCACGTCGGGCGCCCGGTCGGGATCGTCGTAGCCGACGAGCGCCGCGAGGTCCCGCAGCCGTACGCCCCGCCACCACTGGTCGGACGTCGACCAGCCCTCCACGCACGCGATGGGCAGCGACGAGCTGTGCAGCGGCAGCCGGAGGAGGTCGGCGCGGGCGAGCCGGACCGTGCCGGTGGGTCCGGTGACGACCAGCCGCCAGGCGTCCTCGGTGGTCTCGGCCGGGCGGACGCCCCGGGACGCGGCCGTCTTGTTGATCTGGAAGCCGCCGGGACCGCCGCCCGGCTCCGGCCCGCCGTGCGGGGCGAGCAGGGCGGTCTGCCGCAGCGGCCCGTCGAAGGAGCGCCCCGCGCTGGTGACGAACAGCAGCGCCGAGCCACCGCCGACGAACCACAGCGCCCCGCGCCGCGACACGGTCGCCGGATCGGGCGCCGGAGCCACCAACGGGGCCTCCGCCTCCGCCGCCTCCGCCGCGTCCTCACCCTCCGCCGCCCCCTCCCGCATCCGGCGCAGATTGCGCAGCGCCAGCGGCAGCTTCAGCGCGACGTGCGCGAGGAACGCGGAGAGGAACACCCACGCCCCGTAGAAGTGCAGCGGGTAGAACGACCCGGGGAAGACGTAGTCCAACTGGACGTTGAGCACCCCGGTCACGAACTCGAACAGCGCCCCGCCGACGAGCAGCAGCAGCGACAGCCGCTCCAGCGCGTGGGCGAGCGACCGCACCGGGGGCAGCGCGAACAGCCGCGGGATGACGGACCACAGCTTGGCCAGCAGCACCGGGACCAGGGTGATCCCGAGCGTGACGTGGACGCCCTGGTTGAGCCGGTACAGCCAGTGCGGACTGGTCGGCCAGGAGAACAGGTAGAACCCCAGCAGCCCCTTGTCCGGCGTCTTGTCGTTGACCGGCGACAGGTTCGGGTTGTAGGCCGCGTACGACAGCAACCCGGTCAGCAGGAGCACCGAGATCCCGGCGAGCAGGACCACGCCGAGCACCGCGGTGAACCGGGTGCCGCGGACGGGGCTGCGCCAGAAGGCGGGGTTGGAGGGAGGAAACGGAGACCGTGCCATGCCCTGACCGTAGGCCCGCTCCGGCCGGGTCGGCGGCCCGTGACCGATGACGAAACGCTGACGTCCGCCGCGCGTACCAGCCGGTCCCGGGCGCGGCGGCCTAGCGTTCCGGTGTGACCCGCACTTCGCTCGGCCCCGAGACCGACCAGCGCACCCCGCCCGCCGCGCGCCGCGCGCCCGACCTGCTCGCGGCGGTGGCGGCGGTCGCGCTGTTCGTCGCGGCGGTCCTCGTCGGCCGCCACATCGAGGACACGTACCACACGCTGTCCGTCAACTGGCCGCCCCTGCTCGCCTCCTGGGACCCGCACCTCGGCCCCGGCACCCCGGCCGCGCTGCTGGTGGCGGTCGCGGTGGTGGCGTACGGCCCCACACTGGCCGCCCGGCTGCCGTGGCGGGCGCTGCTCGCCACGGCGTGGGCGACGGCGCTGGCGTGGACGTTCTCTCTCGCCCTGGTCGACGGCTGGCACCGCGGCGTCGCCCGCCGCCTGACCACCCGTTACGAGTACCTCCAGGTCATCGACCGGTTCCACGACATCCCCGCGGCCCTGGCCACCTTCACCGACCACATCCTCATCCAGCCCGGCACGGACCACTGGCCCGCCCACATCGCCGGGCACCCCCCGGCGGCGACGGTCACCTTCGTGCTCTTGGACCGGATCGGGCTGCGCGGCGGCGGCTGGGCGGGCGTGTGGTGCGTCACCGGCGGCACGACCGCCGTCCTCGCGGTGCTGGTCGCGGTGCGGGCGCTGGCCGGGGAGCGGCTGGCGCGGCGGGCGGCGCCGTTCCTGGTGCTGGCGCCGGGCGCGGTGTGGATGGGCACCTCGGCGGACGCCTACTTCGCGGCGGTGGCCGCCTGGTCGGTGGCGCTGCTGGCGCTGGCGGCGACCGCGCCGACGGCGGGGCGCAGGCGGGCGGCGCTGTTCGGCTCCGGCCTGCTGTTCGGCCTGACCTGCTACCTCTCCTACGGCCTCACGCTGGGCGCGGTGATCCTCGCGGGCGTCGTGCTCGTCACCCGGGACCGGGTGCGGGAGCTGCTCGCGGGGGCGCCGTTCCTGCTGGCGGGTCTGGTGGTCGTACCGACGGTGTTCACGCTCTACGGCTTCGACTACTGGGAGGCGTACCACCTCCTCGTCGACCGCTACAACCAGGGCGCGGGGGGCTTCCGCCCGTACGGCTACTGGGTCTGGGCCAACCTCGCCTGCACGGTCCTGGTGGTCGGCCTCGCCACGGTCGCGGGCCTGCGCCGCACCGGCGTGACGCTGCTGCGCCAGGGCGGGCCGCTGAAGTCGTCCCCGGCCGTGCCGGAGGTACGGCTGGCGCTGCTGGTGTGCGCGGCGCTGCTCGCGCTGCTGATCGCCGACCTGTCCGGCATGAGCAAGGCGGAGACGGAGCGGATCTGGCTGCCGTTCGCCGTGTGGCTGCTGCCCGCGTGCGCCTTCCTGCCCCGGCCGCGGCTCTGGCTCCCGGCGCAGGCGGTGGTGGCGCTGCTGGTCAACCACCTGTTGCGGACGGGGTGGTGAGGTGCGTGAACGTACCGCCCCCTACAGGTTCCCTGATGACACCATCAGAACTGGGATGCCCCACCACCCGGCGACTAGACTCACGGCATGACCGCGCAGTCCAGCCGTGAGACCACGTCCGCCGCGCCCCGGAACCGGTTCGAGCGCCGCCGCGCCGAGACCAGGCGGGCGCTGGTGCGCGCGGCGCGGCAGATCCTCGCGGAGACCGGTGACACCAGCGCGAGCATCCAGACCATCGCCGAGCGCGCGGACGTCGGCTTCGGCTCGTTCTACAACCACTTCGTCTCCAAGACGGAGCTGTTCGACGCGGCGGTCACGGACGCCCTGGAGGAGTTCGGCCGCGCCTTCGACGAGCGGCTGGACGGCATCGACGACCCGGCGGAGCTGGTCGCCGCCGGTTTCCGGCTCAGCGCCCGGATGGCGGACTCGCACCCGGAGCTGATGCGCGTCCTGCGCCACCGCGGCCTCGGCCACATCCACTCCGGCACCGGGCTCGCCCCGCGCGCCCTGCGCGACCTGGAACGCGGCACCGCGACCGGCCGCTTCACGCCCGTCGACGCCACCGTGGCACTGTCCGCGATGGGCGGTTCGCTGCTCTCCCTGGTGGAGCTGCGGTTCGCCCGCCCCGACCTGGACGGCGACGAGACGGCGGCCCGGATGGCCGAACTGGTCCTGCGGATGCTGGGCGTCGCCGCACCCGAGGCCCACGAGGTGGCACGCCGCCCGCTGCCCGGACCGGTCGGGTAGCGGGCGGATCAGCCGCGCACCAGGGCGGAATGGCCGGTCTCGGCCATGAACATGACCAGAACTGGTTGCCCGAGACACCCTTCCGGAGCATTACTTGGCCAGCCACACATTGAGTGCTACGGTCTTTATGTGGCTGGCCACCTACTAACGGTCGGCCGCCGCTCTCCGCACGGAGACGACCATGAACCGGAAGGAAGAGACCATGAAGGCCATCGCCTTTGACCACTTCGGCGGCACCGACGTCCTGCACGAGACGGACCTCGACATCCCCCAGCCCGGCCCCGGCCAGGTCCGCGTCCGGGTCCGCGCCGTCGGCGTCAACCCGGTGGACGGCAAGATCCGCTCCGGCGCGCTGACGGCGATCTTCCCCGTGCCGCTGCCCGCCGTCCCCGGCGGCGAGATCGCCGGGGTGGTCGACGCGGTGGGCGAAGGGGTCGACGGACTGAAGGCCGGTGACGAGGTGCTGGGCTGGTCCGACACCGGCGCCTACGCCGAGTACGCCCTCGCCGACGCCACCGCCCTCGCCCCGAAGCCCGCCGCCCTCGACTGGACGCACGCCGTCACGCTGCCGGTGGCGAGCGACGCCGCCGACCGGGTGCTCGACCTGCTGCACGTCGGCGCCGGGGACACCCTGCTGATCCACGGCGCGGCCGGGGCGGTCGGCACGGTCACCGTGCAGCTCGCCGTCGCCCGCGGCGCCCGTGTCATCGGCACCGCGGGGCCCGCCAACCAGGAGTACCTCACCGCGCTGGGCGCCACCGCGACGACGTACGGCGAGGGCCTGGTCGAGCGGGTCAGGGCGCTCGCCCCCGAGGGCGTGGACGCCGTGTACGACGCGGCCGGGAAGGGCGCCCTGGAGGACTCCATCACCCTGCGCGGCTCCACCGACCGCATCGTCACCACCGCCGACTTCCGCGCCGCCGAGCTGGGCGTCGTCTTCGCCGAGGGCCCGCAGCGCCGCTCCGGCGCCCGACTCGCGGAGCTGGCCGAGCTGGCCGCCGCGGGCGAGCTGACCACCACCGTCGGCGCCGTCTTCCCGCTCGCCCGCGCGGCCGAGGCCCAGCGGGTCAGCGACGCCGGACACGGCCGCGGCAAGCTCGTGCTCACGGTCGCCTGACCACCCCCTCCCCACCCCGACTCCCCCAGGAGAACCCCGTGCTCAACGCCCTGTGGACCCCGACGGCCCTCGGTGACATCGCCCTCCCGCACCGGCTGGTCATGGCCCCCATGACCCGCGACCGCTCCACCCCGGAGGGCGTGCCGACCGAGATGAACGCCGAGTACTACGCCCAGCGTGCCTCGCACGCGCTGATCATCACCGAGGGCACCCAGCCCTCCCCGGACGGCCAGGGGTACCTCCTCACCCCCGGCCTGCACTCGGCGGAGCAGGTCGCCGGGTGGCGCAAGGTCACCGACGCGGTGCACGCGGCGGGCGGACGGATCGTCGTCCAGCTCATGCACGTGGGCCGGATCGCGCACCCCGACAACACCCCGCACGGGCGGCAGCCGGTCGCCCCGTCCGCCGTCCGCCCCGCGGGCACCATGTTCACCGCGTCCGGCCCGCGGGAGATGCCGACGCCGCGCGCCCTGACCACCGCCGAGGTCACCGCGACGGTCGAGGACTTCCGCCGGGCCGCCGCGGCGGCGATGGACGCCGGGGCCGACGGCGTGGAGATCCACGGCGCCAACGGCTACCTCGTCCACCAGTTCCTGGCCAGCAACACCAACCACCGCACCGACCGCTACGGCGGCGCGCTGGAGAACCGCGTCCGCTTCGCCGTGGAGGTCGCGTCGGCGGTCGCCGACGAGATCGGCGCCGGACGCACCGGCATCCGCCTCTCCCCCGGCAACACCTACAACGACATCCAGGAGGACGACACCGACACCCTGTACCCCACACTGGTCCGCGAGCTGGCCCCCCTCGGCCTCGGCTACCTGCACCTGCTGCACTCGGGCGGCGGCGACGAACTGCTCGACACCCTGCGCGGCCTGTGGCCCGGCGCGCTGGTCCTCAACCGGGCGGGCGCCGACATCCCGACGCGCGCGAAGGACGTCGCTCAGGGCCGCGCCGACGTCGTGTCGGTCGGCGCGCTGGCCCTGGCCAACCCGGACCTGGTCGGGCGGGTACGCTCCGGAGCGCCGCTGAACACGCCCGACCCCGCCACGTTCTACGGCGGCGGGGCGGCCGGATACACCGACTACCCCACCCACTCCGGTTGAGGAACCACAGATGACCGCCGTACCCCCGACCCCGAACACGGCGCGCGACGGACGGCTCAGCTACGCCGTCTTCCAGCTCGCCCGCGTCCACCGCGCCCAGGCCGCCGCCATGCTCCGCGAGATGGAGCTGCACCCGGGGCAGGAGCTGCTGCTCATGCAGCTTTTCGACCGGGACGGCCAGACCCAGTCCGAACTCCTCGACAGCGTCGGCCTCGACCACTCCACGGTCTCCAAGTCGCTGCGCCGGATGCAGGACGCGGGCCTGCTCACCCGGGAACCGGCCGCGCACGACCGGCGGGTGATGGTCGTCCACCTCACGGAGAAGGGCCGCGCCCTGCGGGAGCCGATCGCGGCGATGTGGCGGACGCTGGAGGAGGCGTCCGTGCAGGGCCTGACGGCGGACGAGATCGAGACGTTCATCCGCATCGCGCGGAACATGGCGGGGGCGCTGGGCGCGCCGGGCGGCGGCACGGACCGCGCCTGAACGGCGTGCCCCGCACCGATCACCGGGATTTCGCACCATAGTGGGCGATATGAGCACGGATGCCACCGACACCGATCAGGCCCCTCCCGGTCCTCCGCCCGGCGCCCCGGAGTCCGACGCTCCGGACCTCGCCCTCGTCGGCATCGGGATGGCCGCCGTCGTGGGGGTCGTCCTGTGGGCGTGGATCGGGGACGACTCCTTCGACGACGTGTCGTCGTCGAGCCTGACCTGGGTGCTGGACAACTTCGGCTGGCTGTTCGTGGTGGCGGCGGACGTGTTCCTGGTCCTGTGCCTGGTCATCGCGTTCAGCCGGTTCGGCCGCATCCGGCTCGGCAAGGACGACGCGGAGCCGGAGTTCGGGAACCTCGCCTGGATCGCGATGATGTTCAGCGCGGGCATGGGCATCGGCCTGATGTTCTACGGCGTCGGGGAGCCGCTCACCCACTTCCTGACGCCGCCCCCGGCGAGCGGGGCACGGCCGGAGACGCCCGACGCGGCCCGTACGGCGATGGAGTACTCGTTCTTCCACTGGACGCTCACCCCCTGGGCGATCTACGGCATCGCGGGGCTCGCCCTGGCCTACGCCGGTTTCCGCAAGGGCCGCGGCAACCGGCTCAGCGCGGCGTTCGTCCCGCTGCTGGGCGCCCGGCGGGCGGCGGGCTGGCCGGGCAGGGTGATCGACCTGCTGGCGGTCTTCGCCACGGTCTTCGGCACCGCGACCAGCCTGGGCCTGGGCGCGCTCCAGGTGGCGGAGGGCCTGGACATCACGGCCGACATCGACGCGACCCGCACCTCCGAACTCGTCATCATCGCGGCCCTGTCGGCGGCGTTCGTGGTGTCGGCGTTCTCGGGCCTGCACCGCGGCATCAAGTGGCTCTCCACGCTGAACATCGTGCTCGCGGCGGCCCTGATGGTGTTCGTCTTCCTCCTCGGCCCCACGGTCTACGTCCTCGACACGATCCCGGCCTCGGTCGGCGGCTACCTCGACAACCTCCTCCCGATGGCGAGCCGCACCGGCGCCTTCTCCGACCACGAGTGGCTGGGCGCCTGGACGATCTTCTACTGGGCGTGGTGGCTGTCCTGGGCGCCCTTCGTGGGCACGTTCATCTCCCGCATCTCGCACGGCCGGACGATCCGCGAGTTCCTCATCGGCGTGCTGCTGGTGCCGAGCGGCGCGACGGTCATCTGGTTCTGCGTGATGGGCGGCACCGCGCTGCGGTTCCAGTCCACCGGCGAGGCGGACCTCGCGGGCGCCGTCGAGAACGGGGCCGAGGCGTCCCTGTTCGCGATGCTGGACGCGCTGCCGATCGGCACGGTGACGTCGTACGTGGCGATGGTCCTCGTCATGACCTACTTCATCACCAGCGCCGACTCGGCGTCCCTGGTGATGGGCTCCCTCACCAGCCGGGGCGCGCTGCACCCCCCGTCCTGGCTGGTCGTCATGTGGGGCGTCCTGATGGCGGCGGTGGCGGCGGTCCTGCTGGTGGTGGGCGGCCTGAACTCCCTCCAGACGGCGACGATCCTGGTCGCCCTCCCCTTCGTGGCCGTGATGCTGGTCCTGTGCTGGGCCCTCCTCCGCGAGCTCCGCGAGGACCCCGGCGCGGGCCCGGCCCGCCACCAGGCCCTCCACGGCCTCCGCGATGTCGTCCGCACGATGGTCGGCGACGCGGTCTCCGAACGCTCGGCCCGCCACCACCGCCTCCGCCGAGCGGCCCAGACCCGGAGGGACACGGACGGGGAGCTGTGACGGCCCGCACCTTCCACGAGCGTCGCCGCACCCCGTCTCAGGTCGCCTTTTCCCGGGCCACCGTGTACGCAGTGGGGCCGGTAAGCCCTGTCTCCGTGCCGTCGTTCATGTCCAGGACCTCGAACCCGGCGCTCTCCGCGTAGCGTTCCAGTTCCCGAGGGAACAGGACACGCCTGCGGATCTCGTCTCGGGCCTCGTCGCCCGAGGGGAACACCCAGTGCCGGTGCGTGGTGTTGATCTGGGTCCGCAGGTCCCATGTGTGGCAAACGGTGACGGTCGCAGGTCCCGTCGGGGTGTCGACCGTAGCGGTGGTCGGCTCGGTCCGGGCGATCGGGGCGACGGGGGAACAGAGCACGAGCAGCGCGCCCGGCCGGGCATGGGCGGCGAAGGTGGCGAAGACCCGGCCGATCTCCTCGTTGTCGTGCACGTAGGCGAGGCTGTTGCCCACACAGGTCACGACGTCCATGCGCGTGCCGAGCCGTACCGTGCGCATGTCGCCGGTACGGATGTCCAGCCACGGCCGGGCTTGGTGCGCGTAGTCGACCATGCCAGGCTGGAGGTCCACACCGACGCACTCGAAGCGCTGGGCCAGGATCTCCAGGTCACGGCCGGTACCGCATCCGAAGTCGACCAGGGTCCGGGCGTCCGGCCGGTGCCGCTCGATCAGGGTCTGGCACATCTCGGCGCCGGTGCTGTCGGACTGGACGGCGTCGTAGAGTGCCGGGTCGCGGTACAGGAGGTTGGTGGCTTCCACGGGCTCGGCTTCCGTGTCGGGGCTGGTCACGTGAGGCTTCGCAGCCCGACCTCCAAGGCGAGTACGTCGCACAGCAGATCGGGGACGACCGGCGTTGAGTCGGCATCCCTGCGCACCTGGGCGAGAGCCTTGCCGTCAAGGTAGCCGAGGTCCACCAGGATGGACTCCTTCACCATGTCGTCCAGGACGGGCAGACCGTAGGATCGCAGTCCCTCCTCCAGGACGGCCAGGAAGTTCTCCGGGTGGGTCGGCGCGGCCACCCACCCGGGTAGCCCGGCCCGTCTGATCCGTTCGCGGAACAGCTTCTTGCCGCGCTTGTACTCGTGCGGTAGCTGCTCCATGAACCGCACGATCCGTGGGTGCGCGAGCGGGCTCACGGGCCAGATTCCGGCCCGGAGGAATCCGGGGTTGTGCATCCCGAACGCCATCAGTGTCGGTACGGGCAGCACCGGAATAGGCGCCAGGTGCTCGTTGACCTCGGCAAGTGCTCGGATTGCTTCGTCGCCGAGCCACGGCACGGATTCCGGCGTCGGCAGTTCGGCCTGTGTCCTGGAGTGGTGGGCGTTGATCTCGTCCCCACCGCTGCCCGTGAACATGACCTCGCACCGCCGGGCGGCTGCCTGCTCGCGCACCACATCGAACGCCTCCTGGTAGAAGGCTCCCGCCGGATCGTGCGGATGGCCCAGGTCGCGCACGCCTCCGGCACAGAAGGGTGGGTGCTGCATGGCGGGGGTGGCCGTGTCGCGGAAGCCGCAGTGCTCCACAAGAGCCCGACGCCGCTCGTACTGCTGCCTGCCGGTGCTCCCGCCCACCAACAGGCCGAAGCTGTGGACCTCGGGGAAGCGGGCTGCTTTCACGGCCAGCGCGACGTTCCCGGAGTCCGCGCCGCCGGACAGCTCAACACCCACGCGTCCGGTTGCCGTCGGCGCCTGGTGAATGACGTCGGCCAGTAACTCGTCCAGAGCCATGAGCGGGTCCACGCCGGGCCGCAGCGTGCGTGACACAAGCACGTGTTCAGCGGGGTCGGGGTAGTGGATAGTGAGTCCCGAAGGGGTGAACGAGGCTGTTGCCCGTTCAGTGAGGCGGTGGACACCTGCGAAGAGCGTCTCGGACGTGTAGCGGTGCCGCCTCGTCAGCGTGCGGGCGACAACACGCGGCACCAAGCGGTCGGCCCGCAGATGCGGTCGCAGTTGTGTCAGGTCCCACGAGGCGTGCAGCTCGCCGGTCTCCTCTGCCAGATAGAGCGGGGCAGTGCCGAAGGCACCCGCCGACAGACGGACTTCCCCCGGCTCCATGGTGAGTGCGACGAAGTCGGCCTCGTCCCCCTTGCACTCCTTCACGCGAATCCGTACGCGTGGTGCCTGGTCGTCGTTGACCTCCACGACCAACGTGGACACGTTCGCCGGCTCGATCCAGCTCTTTCCGTTGACCCAACGACTCCCGTCTGATCTCCACTTGGGCTCCTGGAAATCGGCCAGACGCAGACACATCGACAGCATGTCATCCCTTTCCATGTCGCGTGACGGGGCGAGGCCGTACGCGGCCCCGCCCCGCCTGGTGTCAGCCCTGGATCACTTGCTGCAGTGGTCGCCGTTGTTGTCGCCGCCGCCCGGCATCTTGTCGAGCAGCGTGGCCTCGACGGCCGGGACGCCGGTGATCAGGTCGCCGGTGAACAGCTCATCCACGTTCATCGTTTTCTCCCTTACGGTTCTTAGTGGACTCCGCGGCTGATACTGCGGAGTTGGCCCTGTCCCGCTCCCGGGCCCTTGCGACGAAGGCAGCCGGACAGGGGTTCGGTGGGTGAGGGTGCGGCGGCCACGCCTAGGACGAAGCCGACGAGGACTCGCCGCTACCTGCAGCCCGCTGCCTCTACGTAACCGCACGGACACGATCAGCAGCACCGTTGCCGTAGCGTCAGGACTTGAAAGCCTTGAAAGTCCTCAAGAACACGTGGAGTTGAGATATGGCGAAGCGTGCACCGAACGCGGCGCTCGGGCGCCTGCTCGCCGAGAGCCGTTGGACTCACCGCCAGTTCGCGCGGACGGTGAACCGCGTCGGCACCGAGACCGGAATCCCCCTGCGCTACGACGAGTCGGCGGTGAGCCACTGGCTCGGCGGCACCGTCCCGCGCGGTGCGGTGCGCGCGTGCATCCTCGAAGCCCTCTCCCGCCGCCTCGGCCGCCCCGTCACCCATGCCGAGGCCGGGCTGCCCGTTCCACGGGATCGCTCCTCCACGGCTGTGGATACCGTGGAAGGGGTGATCGACCTGGGGAGGCTGGATATGGACCCGTCCCGCCGCAGTGTCCTGGGCGTCGGCCTGTTCTCCATGGCCGTCACTATTCCCGGCTGGCCTGATGTGGTCGGACGTGCCGAAGCCGTCCAGTCCGGCCGCACAGCACGCATCGGCATGAACGAAGTGGACATGGTCGTCGCCATGACCGAGCGCGTCTCGGAACTGGACGATGAGTTCGGCGGCCGTCACGCACGTCCCATGGCAGCCTCGTTCCTGGTCAACACCGTGGCCTCCTACCTGCGCGCCGACGCACCCGAGGACGTGCGCAAGGCAATGCTGTCCGCCGCCTCGGACCTGCTCTACCTGACCGGCTACATGGCCGTGGACGAAGGGCTGCACGGCCTCGCGCAGCGCTACTACGTCAAGGCCCTGGAGCTGGCGGGCGCTGCCGAGGACCACCTGACGTACTGCACCACCCTGCGCGGCATGAGCGTCCAGGCAGTCGACCTCCGTCACAGGGCGAAGGCCATGGAACTGGCCGACGCCGCTGCCGCAGCCTCTCCGAAAGCCGGTCCTCGGATGCTGGCCTTTCTCGTCGGCCAGCAGGCGCACGCCGCCGCACAGACAGGCGACCGGGCGGGAGCGCTGCGCTACATCCGCCAGGCCGAGGCGGCCATGGACCGTGCCGAGTCACGCGGCAGGACGTTCGGCTCGTATGACCCATCCTCGCTCAACTACCATGTCAGCCAGGTACGTTACGAACTCGGAGACAAGGCCGGAGCCGTCGACGCCATGCAACAGGCGGACCGGCTCCGCCCCAGCGCGTACCAGCGCACACGAGTACACCGCCGCGGTCTGCTGGCCGAGCGGCAACTGGAACTCGGCCACCTAGAAGCAGCGTGCGCCACCTGGCACCAAGCCCTCGACGAATACCCCAAGGTGCAGTCCGGCCGCGCCGACGACCGCGTGAAGACGATGCTCCGTCTTCTGCGCCCCTATCTGAAGAACGCGACGGCGCTCGGCTTGTACGACCGAGCACGGACGATCGCGTCGCCTTCGCTAATGACCTGATCCCGGTCGAACGGCGGAAGCCCAGAGTGACTCGCCTGCCACTCCGCTTGCTTCAGGACGTCGTGCACATCAGGCCATCTAGTCAGCAGTTCCCCCCGGCAGGGACCACGTCAGGGCTCGCGAGGAGGTCGCTGGTGTCGCCCTCGGCAAGGTGGTCGAAGATCTCCGCAGGGTCCCCGACCCCGTGCTTCCGGAAGCCGAAGTCGCTGCTCACTGGTCATCCTCAGCGTGGGTGAGACGGTTGATCACTTCGGGGACCGTGAAGTCCCAGCCCGTCAGGCGCTGCCCGGTCCAGTTGATGCCCACCCGGAAGTCGCCCTTCGCCAGATCCGGCAGAGCTGCGCTTCGCCAGTGGTCCAGTGGCATGGGGACGGCATGGAACCGCGGACCCCACAGTTGGGCGGCGCGGTGTGCGCGGGCCTCCGACGACCAGTAGGGGAAGGCTGGGCGCCCGGAGCTTGAGGGTGGGGTCGGGCTGCCGTCGTCGTCTCGGACCCACCAGACGATGCGCGTCTGAACGACCTCACGGAAGAAGGCCGTGGCCTGGGCCCCGCTGGTGCTCACCCCGAATTCCTCTCGCTCGTGCCTACTTGGGCTTCACGCACCATCGACATCAGCGAGGCGTGTGTCTCGGCGTCGGCGGTGGCTATCAGGCCGTGGGCTGACGTGCTCAGTGGGGCGCCGGTGGAACGGTGGGTCCAGGTTGACGTCCACCAAGCGGGTCGCGGGGGTGGGCGCCAGCAGTGAGTCGGCGGCGTCGTCCTGGCGTAGCCACGCCCGCTCGCCGTCGGTGAAGAAGATCTCGCCGGTGAACGGGTCGGCCACGGCCGCCGCGCCGCCGCGCAGGGCCACGTTGACGGCCACCAGCATGGTGCCGACGGCGTAGTTCAGCGTGCCGCACAAGGGGTCCACCAACCACTGGCGTACGGCGTCGGCGGCGCCCCGTTGGCCGCCTTCCTCGCCGAGCACCGCGTCATGGGGCCGTGCGGCGCGGAGGACGCCGAGGATCCTCTCCTCGGCGTCCAGGTCCGCGGCGGTGGCGAAGTCACCCGCGCCCTTGTCGACGCGGGTGACGTTCTGGCCGTACAGGGCACGGACCGCGTATGCGTTGGTCACGCCGTGCAGACTATCGAGGCGAGCCGGGGCACCGGTCGGCCGAGGCCGCCGCCCTGTCGCCCCGTCAGGGGGTTCGTGAGGGAGTCGCGGCCCTCAGGTGCCGGGTGAAGAACTGGTTCGCGGCCTCCCCGGCGTGCTGGGGGACGCCGGAGTGGCCGCCCATGTTGGCGTGCAGGGTCTTCTCCGCTGACCCGAAGGCGTCGAACAGGTCCAGGGCCGCCTGTCGGTCGTTCCCCTCGTCGTCCCACTGGAGCAGGACGTGTAGCGGGATGGTGACCTGGCGGGCCTCCTCGAACATGACGCGCGGCACGAGGCTCCCCGCGAAGAGACCGGCGGCGGCGATACGCGGCTCCACCACCGCCAGCCGGATACCGACGGAGATGATCCCGCCCGAGTACCCGACAGGACCGTCGATCTCGGGCAGTGACAGCAGGGCGTCCAGCGTGGCCCGCCACTCTGGGACCGCCCTCTCCACGAGCGGGAGGACGAGGGCGTCAACGATCTCGTCGCTGACCTGCTCCCCCGCCTCCATCACCCGGCGCAGGTCGGCGCGCGCCTGCTCCAGCGCGGGCCAACGGGGTCGGTCACCGCTCCCGGGGAGTTCGATGGTGGCGGTGGCCATCCCCTCCGCCGCGGCGGACCGCGCCCTCGCCACCAGCCGCGGGTACATCCTGCGCAGGCCGAGCGGAGGGTGCCCGAGGAGGATCAGCGGGACCGGTGCGGCGGCGGTGACGGACGGGGGCGTCCATACGACGCCGGGGATCTCGCCGAGGCTGAACTCCCGTTCCCGGGTGCCGTCGTCGAGCTGCTGTTCAGAGGTGAAGTACATGGTCGTACCTTTCGGGAGGCTCAGATACGGCGCTCCCGGACGACGACCTATCGCCCGACCGTGACTCCAGAGGAGAGCACCCAGGTGAATACGTTCACGGGTACCACCTCCTCGCTCTCTCGCACGGCCACCCGGAAGGTAGCAGGGGCGGGTACGCCCCCGCCAACGGATTTATCAGCCCCCGGCCGCGAACCTCACGAAACGGGTCCACCCGTCGCGCCGGACGGCGAGGGTAGGTCGGGCTATGTCCTTGGAATCGCGTACGTGGACCGCCTCTTCGGTGACAGCGATCTCGACGCAGTCGTCACCCTGGGTGCCGCTAAAGCTGGACTTGAACCAAGCGAGTTCCCTTGCGCTCACAGCTCTCCTCGCAGTCGCTCCAATAGGCCCCACGATTCTTTGGGGTTCAGGGCCTGCGAGCGCAGTCTGTCATAGCGCTGGTAGAGGAGGCTCACCTCTTTCGGGGCAGAGATCAGTCGTCCGTTCTGCTGCCCTTCGGAGTACGCCAGCCGCTTGCGCTCCGGCGTCTCCAGCAGTCGCATGGGACCGTCCAGGCATCCGTGGAACTCGCTGTCCAACGGCATCACTTGCAGCGCTACGTTGCGCAGGGTGCTCAGGTCCAGCACATGGTCGAACAGGCCCCTCATCACCTGCACTCCACCAAGCCGTCGCCGAAAGACGTGCTCCTCGACAATGAAGCTGAACGGCACGTCATGACGTTCGTACAACGCCTTCTGCCGTTCCATCCGCGCGGCGACCTGCGCTTCCACCTGGTCCTCCGTCAGCAGAGGAATGCTGTTGTCGAACACAGCCCGCGCGTAGCCCTCCGACTGCAAGAGCCCCGGTACCAACCGGCACTCGTACGTGCACAGGCTCGCCGCCGTACGCTCGCGGCGCGCCCACTCTCGGAACCACGTGGCCAGCCCCACCTCCCCCCGCGCCATATGACGCGCCGCCTTCCGCAGCGCCCCCGTGTTCCCAGTCGCCTCCTCTGCCCGCTCCACGAAGTCGTCGTCCGGCATCCGCCGCCCCAACTCCACGGACTCCACCGTGTGTTTGGAGAACCGGACCCGTTGGCCGAACTCCACCCTGCTGAGCCCTGCGTGTTCCCTCAGGGCCTGGACGACGGCCCCAAAGGTCCGCAGACTGTTCGACGGGTCGGGCTCGCCGCCGTTCTCGTGCTCGTTCGCGTCGCTGTACGCCATGCACCCAGCGTGACGACCCGATCGCCGTACTGTCCACCGATCGTGCCCGTACGCTGACGCAGCGTACGGGGCGTGCTCCTGGTGCACACCCCCGCGCGCCCGTCACCGTGGTCACATGACGTCGATCACCCCCCAACTGCCGACGACCGTGCGCGTGTTCGGCCAGCTCCTGTCCTCCACCCGTCGTGGCGCCCGCCTGGCGCGGCTGCTCGCCGTGGCGCAGCTCCAGGCGTGGGAGGTGTCACCCAGTGTCACTGACCGCGCGGCGCAGATCGTGGCCGAACTCGCCGCCAACGCGGCCCTGCACGGCCGGGTCAGGGGGCGGGACTTCAAGCTTGTCCTGGCGCTGGACCCTCGGGCGGGTGCGCTGCGGATCGCCGTCAGTGACGCGCGGGGTGAGGCGCTCCCGGTGGCGGCGGAGGAGGGGCCGCCGGGTGAGGCCGAGTCCGGGCGTGGGCTGTGCATCGTCACGGCGCTGGCCGACCGCTGGGGCACCCAGCCGTACGGGTGCGGCGGGAAGACCGTGTGGGCGGAGCTGGAGACCGCGCGCGCCTGAGAGGGCAACCATTCGGTCGGCTCGGTGGTCTTGTCATCGATCACGTGGGTGATCGCACTGACGAGGAGACCATCATCACCGCCATACGCAAGACCCTGACCGCCACCGCAGTCGTCGGCGCCGTCCTGGCGGGTACGGCCGCCTGCGGCACCGTGGAGCAGCTCACCGCCGGGCAGCAGCTCGACGCGGCGTTCGAGAAGCTCGGCAAGGAGAAGTCGCTCTCCGTCGAGCTGGACCTCGACACGGACGAGCGGAGCCTGAAGGCGCTGGACGCCTCGTCGGACCCGGAGCCCGGCGACGAGCTTCCCGACGAGGTCGCCGAGCTGCTCAGTGGCGTGAAGATCAGTTTCACCGTGCAGTCGAAGAAACCGCTCGACGTGTCCGAGGAGAAGGACTACGTCGGGATGGCCTTCAAGGTCAGCGCCGCGGACGGCGACCTCGTCGAGTACCGGATCATCGGGGACGACCTCTACATCCGGACCGACGCCGAGGCGCTCAGCGAGACGATGGGCTTCCCCCTGCCGTCGCCGGACGACCTGCCCCCGGAGGCGGACGGGCTGAAGAAGGCGCTCTCGGGTGAGTGGGTGACGCTCGACGGCAAGGAGATGGAGGACGCCACCGCGGGCCTCGGCGACGGCGAGGACGAGCCCTCGGCGGAACCCTCCCTGGACGCCAGGACGCAGAAGAAGCTGGTGAAGGCGCTCCGTTCGACCATCGCCCGCGAGGTGGAGTTCCGGACGTCCGACGGCGACGACGGCGCCGAGCACGTCACCGCGACCGCGCCGTTCCGCACGCTGCTCACGGAGCTGGTGGAGGAGATCGAGCCGCTCGCGGACAAGTTCCCGCCCGGCATGGAGCTGCCCACCGCCGACGACCTCAAGGACGCCCCGAACACCAAGGTCACCGCCGACTTCGCCCTCAACGACGGCGAGCTGACCGAGGTCCACGTCGACCTCGCCAAGCTGGCCGAGAACGCGAAGGTGAAGAAGCTGGGGCTCAAGGTGCGCTTCGAGGACGGCGGGACGGTCACCGCCCCGAGCGGCGCCACCGAGCTGGACGTCGAGGACCTGCTCGGCGGCTTCGCGGGCGCGATGATGGGCGCCGAGGACTTCTAGACCAGCGGATTCCTACATCAGACGGGGGCGCGGCCATGCTGCGAGTGACGGACGTGCACAAGTCGTACGGTCGCGGCCCCGGCGCCGTCCACGCGCTGCGGGGCGTCTCCTTCGAGGTGCCCCGCGGGGAACTCGTCGCCCTCAAGGGGCGTTCCGGCTCCGGCAAGACCACCCTGCTGAACATCGTCGGCGGTCTGGACGAGCCGGACGACGGCACCGTCACCGTCGAGGGGCAGCGGCTGCGGGACCTCGGGGAGGACGAACTGCTCGCGCTGCGCCGGGAGCGGATCGGGTTCGTGTTCCAGTCGTTCGGGCTCATCCCCATCCTCACGGCGGCCGAGAACGTGGGCGTGCCGCTGCGGCTGCGCGGCGCTGACCCGCGGGAGCGGCGGGAGCGGGTGGAACTGCTGCTGGCGCTGGTCGGGCTGGCCGAGCACGGCGCGCAGCGGCCCGGTGAGCTGTCGGGCGGGCAGCGGCAGCGCGTCGCCATCGCCCGCGCGCTGGCCAACAGCCCCGACATCCTCATCGCGGACGAGCCGACCGGGCAACTGGACGCGGAGACCGGGCACTCCGTGATGGAGCTGCTGCGGGCCGTCGTCCGCAGTGAGCGGATCACCGCGCTGGTGGCCACGCACGACACCAACCTCCTCGACCTCGCCGACCGCGTCCTGGAGCTGCGGGACGGCGAGATCAGCGAAGGGTCCTAGGAGTCCTGGGCGTCGTCCGGGCGGACCGTGATGTGGTCCGGCTCCAGCTCCAGGGCGACCCGGTCGCGCATCCCCAGCGCCCTGATGTACTCGGCGGGGAGCTGGAGTCGGCCCGCCCGGTCGAGCATCGCGTACTCGCGGGCGACCAGGTTCTCCTGGCCGGTGGCGGAGTCGACCTCGCTGCGGCGCAGCACCTCCGTGGACGTCCGGCCGTCCCGGATGGCGACCGTGCGGCGCACCTCGCCCGCCACGGACTGGTCGTGGGTGACGATCACGATGGTGGTGCCCAGCTCCTCGTTGACCGTGCGGAACGCGGTGAAGACCTGTTCCGCGGTGTGGGAGTCGAGTTCGCCGGTCGGCTCGTCCGCGAGCAGGACCGCCGGGCCGTTCGCGAGGGCGACCGCGAGGGCGACGCGCTGCTGCTGGCCGCCGGAGAGCTGGTGCGGGCGGCGGTCCCGGCAGTCCGCGACCTCCAGGAGGGTGAGGAGTTCCAGGGCGCGTTCGGCGCGGGCCCGGCGTCCGCCGCGGGAGCGGGCGAGTTGCAGGGGCAGGGCGACGTTCTGCGCGGCGGTCAGGTAGGGCAGGAGGTTGCGGGCGGTCTGCTGCCAGACGAAGCCGACGGTCTCGCGGCGGTAGGCGAGGCGTTCCCTGGCGGACATCGCGAACAGGTCGTGCCCGGCGACCCGGGCGGCGCCCGCCGTGGGCCGGTCCAGTCCGGCCAGGATGTTCATCAGCGTGGACTTGCCGCTGCCCGAGGCGCCGACCAGCGCCATCAGCTCCCCCTCCCGGACGAGGAGGTCGAGCCCTTGCAGCGCCTGCACCTCCACACCGTCGGCGGAGAAGATCCGTACCAGCCGGTCGCAGGTGATCAGGGCGTCGTGGCCGTAGACGGCGGCGTCGCGCGCGGCCAGGGCGCGGTCGGCGAGTTCGTCGAGGGTGGGACTGCTCGTCATCGGCTGCTCCAGGCTCGTAGTTCGGCGGGTGCGCGGTCTAGTCGTCGCCCAGGCGCAGTTCGCGTACCGAGCCGCGGCGGCTCGTCCACCAGGCCTGCGCGGCGGGTACGCCGACCGCCAGCAGCAGCACGGTGAGCGCCGGGACGGCCAGGGACAGCGGGTCGGTGCGCAGGACGGCGCCTTCCAGGGCGGACGGGGAGGCGAGGGCGATGGTCGTGAGGTCGACGCCGGGTGACAGCAGGTGGATGGCGGCCCAGCCGGTCAGGACGCCGCCCGCCGTGGCGAGGAACGCCTGCGGGAGGGCCGTCAGGATGAGCAGGCGGCGGCCCTGGGCGCGGGTCATGCCCATGGTGCGCAACCGGGCGAGCAGCGCGCGGCGTTCGGGCGCGGTGCGCAGCACGGTCAGCAGCAGGGCGAGGAGCGCGTACCCGGCGCTCGCGGCGACGGCGGCGCCGTACACGCGTTCCGCGCCGGACTGGAGCGGTGAGTCGGCGTGCCGTCCGCGTTCCTCGGCGCGCAGCCGGACGGCGGCCCCGGAGTCCTTCGCCGTCGCGCGCAGGGCGTGGGCGTCGATGCCGTCGCCGGTCAGCAGCAGGGTCGTCGTACGGGCCGCGGGGCGGGGCAGGGCGGCGCGGTCCACGAGGAGGAAGGCGTCGCCGGTGACGGCCGGGGTGCGGTCGCGGACCAGGGTGATCCGTACGGTGATCGAGGTGCCGTCCGGGAGTTGGACGGCGTAGGGGCCGGTGCCGTACTCCTCGGCAACGCTTGGGGAGGCCAGTGCGGGCAGGGGGCCGTCGCCCCGGTGCTTCAGGTCCGGCGCGTCGAAGGGGCCGAGGGCCGTGCGGTGGGCGAGGCGGGCGTAGGCGTCGGGGTCGATCCCGGCGAGCGGGACCGGCTGGGTGCTCTGCTGCGGGCGCGCCTCGTAGGTGACGCTCGCCTCCGTCGCGCCGCGCACGCCGGGGAGTCGGCGGGCGCGGTCGGGCAGGGACGGCGGGAGTGTGCCGGTGGTGGTCTCGACGCGGGCGTCCGCGCCGACGGCGAGCAGCGCGGCCTGGTCGCGGGCCGCGGTGACCCCGGCCAGGACCGAGCCGCCGAACGCGGCGGTGGTCAGGGCGGTGAGCAGGGCGAGCAGCGGCAGTACGGCGAAGCCGGGGGCGCGGGCGGCGTGGGCGACGGCGAGGGGCAGCACCAGGCCGCGCGTCCGGGCCGTCGCCCCGCTCAGCGCCCGGAGCGGCAGGGGGTGCAGGCGTACGAGGAGCAGGGCCGCGACGACGCCCGTCAGGACCGGCGCGGCGGCGACCAGGCCGGTGCTGCCGGAGCCCTGGCGGCGCAGGGCGACGACCGCGCCCGTCGCGATCACCAGCACGGTCAGTTCCGCCACCGTCCGGCGCCGGGACGGGCGGGCGGTGGCGAGGTCGGCGCGGGCGTCGTGCAGCCGTACCGCGCGGTGTGCCACGGCGGCGCGCAGCGGGAGCGCGGCGCAGGCGAGGAGGGTGACGGCGAGGGCGGCGGCGACGGCGGGCGCGGTGCGGGCGCCGGGCAGGACGAGCAGCGCGGCGGCCAGTCCGAGGGCGCCGGACGGCACGGCCACCGCCGCCGTCTCCGCCAGCAGCCGGGCGGCGAGGCCGGGCAGGGCGGCGCCGCGGGCCCGCAGCAGGGCCAGTTCCGCGCGGCGGCGGTCGGCGGCCACGCCACCGGCCATGGCCAGCACGATCACGGCGAGGCTGCCGGTCCCCACGGCGGCGAGCAGCAGCAACGGCTGGATGCCGGAGCGGAGTTGGGCGTGGGAGGCGAGGACCTCGTCGAGTGACGTCTCGGTCTCCAGGCGCTCGTCCACCGCCGTCCGCAGGGCCTGCGCTCCCGGGCCCGACTCCAGGGCGGCCACGGCGGACTCAAGGCCGTCGAGGTCGTGGCCGTGCAGGGCGGCGGTGTCGGGGGCGACGTGCCAGTAGCGCTGGGAGTGGCCGGGGGTGCCGAGGAGGGCGGGGCCCGCGTCGGGGGCGAGGAGCAGGCCGCCGGTCCAGAACACGTCCGTGGGCGCGCTGCCGGGCAGGCGGCTCAGGGCGGGGGCGCGCAGCAGCGGCAGCGTCGACCAGTAGGCGCCCTCGGGGTCGCGTGGGGCGACGATGCCGGTGATGCGGACGGCGAGCGGGCCGCGGGCCCAGCCGGGGACGTGGACCACCGAGCCCACCCGGGCGTGCAGGGCGCGGGCGGTGTCCGTGGTGACGGCGGCCTCGACGCGCGCCGTCGCCGCGGTGACCGGCTCGCCGTGGGTGCTCGGAAGTCGGCCCGCGGTGAGGCGGGCGTGGGCGGCCAGGTCCTGCTGGGCGGCGAGCATCAGTTGGGCGGGCAGCCCGGCGGGCCGGGGCAGCCACGGGGCGGACACCTTCAGGTTGACGGTCGTGCGGACGCCGTACGCGGACTGCGCGCGGTCGGGTACCAGCGGCGCCCGTACGGCGGCGAGCACCTCGGCCCGCGCGGCGGCCAGCGGGGCGGGGCGCAGCGCGGCCTCCGCCGCCTCGATCGACTCCGGCCCGGACAGCGGGGTCTGCAACCGCACGGTCGTCCGGTCGGGCTGGGCCTGCTCGACGGCCCGGCGCAGCCCCGCGTCGTCGTACCGGTCGACGGCGCGCGGGCAGGCGGCGGCGAGCGCGGCGGTCACCGCGACCAGCAGCGCGAGCGCGACGGACGTACCGGCGAAGGCCCGCAGCCGGGCGACTGTGGATGATGTGGTCACCGTGTCACCTCGTCCCTGAGGGTCGCCACGGGTCTGGCCCGGCGCAGGGCGAGGGCCACGGTCACGAGGGCGGGCCCGGCGGCGAGGGCGGCCAGCAGCACGACCAGCCGGGCGGGCGGGAGGTGGACCAGCACGGGTGGGAGCGGCCGGGTGGCCTCCCCGGTCAGGACGACGAGGGGGACCAGGGCGTGGGTCAGTACCGTGCCGAGGGCGGTGCCGACGAGCAGCGCCAGGGCGACCAGCACGCCGTGCTCCACGGCGACCAGCCGGGCCAGCCGTCGGCGCGGCGTGCCGAGGGCGCGCAGCACGGCGAACTCGCCGTCCCTGGCCCGGATCGCGCCCGCGGCGCTCACCGCGAAGCCGAGCGAGGCGAAGAGCACCGTGACGCCCGCCGCGGCGAGCAGCGCGGTCTCGGGGGCCGCTCCGAAGGGGTCGGCGCTGAGTCGCGCCGCGATCTCGTCGCGTACGACGACCTGTTCCGGGTCGACGTCGGGCAGCGCCCGCACGGCTGCCGCGGCGGCGCCGGGTTCGGCCGTGCGCAGCCACCACTCGGTGGGCGTCAGACCGGTCCCGTAGCGGGCGCGCAGCACCTGGTTGACGGCGCGCAGGTCGACCAGCAGGGCCCCGCCGTCCTCGGCGGTGGTCTCGGTCGTGGGCAGGGCGCTCGCGGTGCGGACGAGGCGTACGGGTACGGGGTGGCCGTCGAGCCGTACTTCCACGCGCTGGCCCACGCGGGCGCCCGACGCGGTGAGGAACCGGTCGGTGGCGACGGCGACGACCTCGGGCGCCGGGGGCCGCGCGACCTCCAGCCGCACCGCGACCGGCGTGGCGGGCCACGGGGCCTCCGGTGGCAGGTAGCCGGTGCCGTACGTCAGCGTGACGGGCGCCGTCGAGGTGAGCCGGGGCCGGGTCGGGCGGGCGCTGCCGTCCGGGGACACGGCGGCGTCGTCGGCCTCGACGGCGGTCGTCCACCGCGTCGGCAGCGCCACCCGCTGGTTGTCGCCGTCGGCCGTCGTGGCCGTGAGCGGGCCGAGGACCAGGCGGTGGCGGTGGGCGCGGCCGGTCGGCTGCGGGGTGCTGAGCCTGATGCCGGTGAGGGCCAACGCGCCCTGTCCGCCGCCTAGTTCGGGGGTGAGGGGGTGCGGGTGGCCGTCGGTGGGGAGGCGTCCGGCGGGCAGTTCGTAGGAGATGCCGTACCGGTCCCGCACGGTGAGGGTGACGTCGACGCCGGGGCTGGCGTCGGGGTCGGTGCTGTGGAGGGTGGCGGTGAGGGTGAGGCGGGTGGTGTGCGCGGGGATGTCACCGCGGGGGAGTTTCACGGGCCGCGCGAGCCCGCCGACCAGCGGACCGTCCGTCAGGTCGCCGCGCGCCAGGACCGTGCCCTCGGCGGCCTCCGCCGTGTCGAGCGCCAGGACGGTCGCGGTGCGGCCACCGGAGAGCGGGACCGTGCCCCGTACCGCCGGGGCGACGGCGTCGACGTGCGGGAGGTCGGCGTAGACGTCGGTACGGCCGACCCCGCCGCGCCCGGCCGTCAGGACGCGCACCTGCGCGCCCGCGCGGAAGTCGGCCTGGTCGTCCTGCGAGCGGTGCCAGGAGGCGCCCTGCCCGATGGCCACCACGCCCAGCGCCACGGAGATGACGAGCAGCAGCACCGGCCCCGCGCCGCGCATCGGGCGGCGGCTGAACTGCCAGCCGACCATGGCGCCGGTCAGCCCGCGCCCCCGGTCCAGGAGCCGTTCGGCGACGCGGGCCAGCAGGGGCAGCAGCCGCAGCACCAGGACCGTCCCGGCGAGCAGCACCAGGGCGGGCGCCACCACCAGCAGCGGGTCGACGCCGAGGACGCCGTCGCGGTCGGCGGTGACGGCGCCGGAGCGCTGGCTGCCGAGCAGCCAGAAGGCGACCCCGGCGACGGCGAGCAGCCCGACGTCCGCCCCGGCGCGCAACGGCGCGGGCAGCGCGGCGGCCCGCGCGCCGACGGTGAGCGACGCGCGCAGCGCCGGTACGGCCACGGCGACCGCGCAGAGTACGGCGACCCCCGCGGCGACCGCCCACACCTCGGGTCGGCCGCCGCCGGGCACCTCGACGCGCACGCCGGTGCGGCCCAGCGCGCCCTGCCCGGCCAGCAGCCGCGTCAACGGCCCGGACAGCGGCGGCGCGAGGAGGACCGCCGGTACGGAGATCAGCAGCGCCTCCAGCGCGGCCAGCCCCGCCAGCCGGGCCCGGGTGGCGCCGCGGGCCCGCAGCAGCGCGGTCTCGGCGGCGCGTTCGGAGCTGAGCAGCCGTGCGACCAACAGCAGGGCGCAGCCCGCGAGCAGCACGAGCTGCACGGCGACGATCAGCAGGCTGGACCGGGTGACGACGAGGGAGCGTTCGATCCGGTCCAGCACCGCGGGCAGCGCGGTCGTACCGACGGTCATCCCGCTGAGCACGGGCCGCTCGCGCAGCTCCGCGCTCCCCACGCGGACGGCCTCCCGCAGCGCGCCGATCCGCTCCGTCGGCAGCGCCGAGTAGTCCGCCGTCACCAGCCACCCCGACGCGCCGACGCTCACCCGTCCCGACCCGGGCACCCCGGGCGCGGTGAGCAGCGGCCCGTACGTCGTGAAGCCGGACGCCTTGACCCCACGGCCCCCGAGATCGTCCAACTGCCAGTAACCGGACCGGACATCGACAGGCTCGTAGACCCCCGTGACCAGGACACGCACCGCGGGCCCGTCCAGCCGGTCGGCGACGGTCAGCCGGTCGCCGGTCGCCAGCCCGAGCCGCCGCGCGGCGACGCGCGGCAGCGCGACCTCGACGGTCGAGCCGTCGGCCTCCCGCGGGAACCGTCCGGCGACGATGCGCACCTGGGTGCGGTCGAGGGCGGCGAAGTAGGTGAGGTCGGGGTTCCCGTCATCCGACCGCGACGACCCGCCCGGCAGGGCGTAGGGCCCGGACCGCAGCAGGGTCCGTACCCGCAGGGGCAACCCGTCGAAGACGGTACGGGCCCCGTCCCGCACGGCCTCGTCGGCGGCCTTCCGCTGCCCGCCCTCCACATCGGCCTTGACCACCAACGCGGCCTCGGCCGCCGTACGCCGCTCGGCGAGCGACCGCCGCAGCGCCGCATCCCCGACCGCGCCCGAGTAGGCGGTGAGCACGGCCAGCACGGACGTCGTCAGCAACACGGTGAGCAGCGCGGCCCCGACCAGCGCGCGGTACACCCACCCCCGCAGCCCGACGAACCGCAACACCCCCGCCACCACAGCCCGTTCCCCCACCAACGCCCCCGTTTCCCCCTGCCGCGCAGGAGGGCATTGTAGGGCGGGGGTACGACACACGAACGCGAGTGCGATCAGGTGGTACGGCAACTGTACGTCCGCCGGAGAACCACGAGCAGGCCGCCGGGCGTCTGTCCTACGGTGCCATCAGTGACCGAGGGTGAGGGAGGGGCCGTGGAGCGGGCGGGGACGGTTCTGGCCGAGCGGATCGCGGAGCGCAGGGCGGGGGTGGGCGATCCTCGGGCGTTGGTGGGTGAGATGCGGCGGGCGGTGCTGTTGGTGCCGGTCGTGGGCGGCGGGTTGTGGTCGGCGCACGAGGGTGGGGTGCGGTGGATCTGCGGGTTCACGGACGAGAGGGCACTGGCGCGGTTCGCGGTGCTGCACGGCCCCGGCGACCAGCCCATGGAGTACGCGGCGTTGCTGGGTGCGCGGATCGTGGACGAGATCGTGCCGTCGCTGGGTGAGCCCGCGGGTCTGGCGGTGGATATCGCGTCGGAGGGTGGGTCGATGTTCTTCCCGCCGGTGGTGGGGATCGTGCCGGATGCGGTGGCGGTGGACGCGGGGGAGGCGAGCGGTCGTGGGTGAGGACGGGGTGGACCTGAAGCTCGGCCGGGAGGCGGTGGCGAAGTTCACGCAGGGCGTGGGCGCGGTCATCGACCAGCTCGGGGACCTGGGCGGGGCGACCGGGTCGGTGATGGGCAAGGGGTTCTCGGAGCTGTCGATGACGGGGATGGAGGCCGGGCATCACGGTCTGTCGGTGGACTTCGAGGACTTCTGCGAGCGCTGGGAGTGGGGGGTTCGGGCCCTGGTCGCGGACGCGAGCGCCCTCTCGAACCGGCTGGGGTTGGCGGCGGGTACGCAGTGGGAGCACGACCAGTACGTGGCGGGCGCGTTGAAGGTCGGCGTCAACTCGGTGATGGGCGGTAACCCGCACGCGTCGGAGGAGGAGATCGCCCAGCAGGACTGGGGCGACGTCTTCACTCCCGACTACCTCAACCCGGACTACAGCCGGGAGTCGTTCGAGCAGTCGGGCCGGGACATCGAGCAGACGTGGAAGGACACCGGCCGCACCCTGATGACCGAGGGGCAGGGCGGCAGGCAGGCGGACCTGATGAACAACGCCCTCGGCATCTCCGACGACCAGTGGAACCAGGCGTTGGACGACACCTTCGGCCCGTCCCCCGAGGAACGCGCCTCCCAGCAGGAAGGTAACTAGCCATGGGTCTGGGCGACATCATCAGTGACATCACCCCGGACTCGGTGGAGAACGCCGTCGAGGACGGGGTGGAGTGGGTCGGCAACCGTGTCGAGGATGCCGGGAACTGGACCGCCGACCGCCTGGAGGACGTCGGCTGGGAGTCCGGTGCGGACTGGGTGCGTGAGCAGTCTCGCTCGGTCGCCAACCGGATGGGCGCCGAGGTCGAGGAGATGGACCTCGGCCAGACCGACGACAAGACCAAACTCATCTACGGCAGCCCCTCCAAAATCCGCTCCACCGCCAGCAAACTGCGTGCCTTCCAGACGGCGTTCGACGGCGCGGGCGAGGGCCTCAAAGCCATGGACTCCTCCCGCCTGAAAGGCGAGACCGCCGAGGCCCTGCGCACCGCCGTGCGCACCCAGCCGCCGAAGTGGTTCACCGGCGCGGACGCCTGCGAGGCGGCGGCGGGCGCGCTGGAAGCCTTCGCGGACACCGTCACCTGGGCGCAAGGCCAGGCCCAGCTCGCGATCGACAAGTGGAAGGAAGGCGTCAAAGCCTCCGAGGACGCCGCCGACGCGCACCGCAAGAAGGTCGACGACTACAACAGCGCCGTCGACCGCTACAACGCTCTACCGGCGGACAAACGCGACCCCGCCAGCCTGCCCCCGAAACCGGCCGCGACCTTCACCGACCCGGGCAAGAAGCTGATGCAGGACGCGCAGGACCTTCTTACCGAGGCCCGCAAGCAGCGCAACACGGCAGCCGAGACGGCCCGGTCGGCGGTGCGCGCGGCCCGCGACAAGGCCCCCGCGAAACCCTCCTACGCCCAGCAGCTCCGTGACGGCCTCAGCGAGGGCCAGATCATGGGCGACCACGTCGGCGGCGGCGTCATCAAGGGCACCGCCGGACTGCTGAACTTCGTGCGCAGCGTCAACCCGATGGACCCCTACAACCTCACCCACCCCGCCGAATACGCCACGTCTCTCAACAGTCTGGCCGCCGGACTCGTCGTCGCCGCCAACGACCCCGTCGGCACCGGCAAACAAATGGTCACCGACTTCATGAAAGACCCCGCCGAAGGCTTCGGCCGCCTGCTGCCGGACGTGGCGCTGACGGTGGCCACGGGCGGGGGCGGCGCCGCGGTGAAGGGCGTACGCATCGCCGAGGAGGCCGCCGACGCCGCCCGCCTGCGCCGCCTCGTCGACGACGCCCCCGACGGCACCCACAACCGCCCCGATCCCCACCGCACCACCGACGGCACCGACCCCGTCGACCTCGCCTCGGGCCGCATGTTCCTGCCCCAGACGGACGTGGTGATCCCCGGCATCCTCCCCCTGACCTTCACCCGCCGCACCGAATCCGGCTGCCTGGCTGGCCGTTTCATGGGCGCGTCCTGGACCACCACCGCCGACGAACGCCTGACCATCGACCCCGTCGGCGTCCTCCACATCACCGCCGACGGCCTCCTGATCCCGTATCCGCACCCGGTCCCCGGCGCCCCCACGGCTCATGGCCGCACCCTGCTGTCCCGCACCCCGGACGGCGACTACACCCTCACCGACGAAGACACCGGCCTGACCCGCCACTTCACTCCCCCACCCGGCACCGAACCGGGCGCGGACGGCACCGCCTGGCTGACGTCGATCACGGACCGCAACGGCCACACGATCACCCTCGACCGCACCGACGACGGCACCCCCCTGGCCCTGACCCACTCGTCAGGCACACAGCTGAAACTCACCACCACGGACGGCCTGATCACGGCCCTGCTGCTGACCGGCGCGGGCGAGGCGAGCACCGACCTCCCCCTGATGTCGTACGGCTACACCGACGGCAACCTCACCACGGTCACCAAACCCTCCGGCGCCACGACCCGCTTCACCTACGACGACCGCCGCCGCGTCACCTCCTGGACCGACTCCAACCACAGCCGCTACGACTACGCCTACGACGACCAGGACCGCGTCATCGCCGAAGGCGGCGAAGCGGGCCACATCCAGATCACCCTCACCTACTCCGACCCCCACCCCGACACAGGCCACCGCACCACCACCCTCACCACCCCCGACGGCCACACCACCCACCACCTCATCGACCACCACAGCCGCGTCATCGCCACCACCAACCCACTCGGCCACACCACCCGCACCACCTACGACACCCACGGCAACCCCCTCACCCACACCGACCCCCTCGGCCACACCACCACGCACACCTACGACGACGACGGCCGACTGATCCGCGTCACACGTCCCGACGGGACCGAACTACGCATCACACGCGGCCTCTTCGGACTGCCGACACAGGTCGTGGCACCGGACGGCGCCCGCACCACCTACACCTACGACGAACGCGGCAACCGCACCGCGGTCACCGACCCGGCCGGGCACACCACCCACTACACGTACGACGTCCACGGCCGCCCGACCTCCGTCACCGACGCCCTCGGGAACACGACGGTCGTGGTGAGTGACGCGGCGG
The DNA here is from genome assembly GCF_042674625.1 of Streptomyces flavalbus. Classification (NCBI taxonomy): domain Bacteria; kingdom Bacillati; phylum Actinomycetota; class Actinomycetes; order Kitasatosporales; family Streptomycetaceae; genus Streptomyces; species Streptomyces flavalbus. The sequence continues at coordinate 6,027,744 of NZ_JBHTEB010000001.1, read as the reverse complement.
GACTGCCCGTGGAGGTCACCGACCCGGTGGGTGCCGTCACGCGTACGGAGCGCGACCCCTTGGGCCGCCCTGTGCGCATCACGGACCCGCTGGGCGCGGTCACCCGCCTCACCTGGACCCCCGACGGGGAACTCGCCCGCCGCGCGGGCCCCGACGGCGCCACCGAGTCCTGGACCTACGACGGCGAGGGCAACTGCCTCACCCACACCGACCCGGTCGGCGGGGTGACCCACTTCGAGTACACCCACTTCGACCTGCTGGCCGCCCGCACCGGGCCCGACGGTGCCCGCCACGAGTTCGCACACGACCCATACCTGCGGCTGACCCGCGTCACCGACCCGCAGGGCCTCGCCTGGGCCTACGAGTACGACGCGGCCGGTCGGCTCGTCGCCGAGACCGACTTCGACGGCCGTACCCTCAGCTACCGCTACGACGCCGCAGGGCAGCTCACCACCCGCGTCGACGCCCTCGGCGGAATAGTCTCCTTCGAGCGCGACCAGCTCGGGCGGGTGGTCCGCAAGGACGCCAGCGGGAAGGTGACGACCTACGCCTATGACAAGGCGGGACGTCTGCTGGAGGCGGTCGGCCCGGACAGCGATCTGCGCTACCAGTACGACCGCCGCGGAAACGTGAAGACCGAACTGGTCGACGGCCGCCCACTCACCCACACCTACGACGTCCTCGGCCGCCGCACCCGCCGCACCACCCCCACCGGCCATGTCACCACCTACGCCTACGGGACCGACGGAACACCACACCGCCTGACCACCGGCCGTCAGCACGTCGACTTCACCCACGACGCCGTCGGCCGCGAACTCGCCCGCGTCCTCGGCGACGCCCTCACCGTGTCCTCCACCTGGGACGCGGCCGGACGGCTCACCGGTCAGGACATCACCGCCCAAGCAGGCTCCGTCAACAGCCGCGCCTACACCTACCGCGCCGACGGCCACCTGCTCGCCGTCACCGACCGCGCGTCGGGCACCCGCACGTTCGACCTCGACCCGGTCGGCCGGGTCACCGCGGTCCACGCGTCCGGCTGGACCGAGCGCTACGTCCACGACGCGAGCGGCAACCAGACCGCGGCGTCCTGGCCCGCCTCCCACCCGGGCCACGAAGCCACCGGGCCCCGGACGTACGACGGCACCACCCTCACCCGCGCCGGAGGCGTCCGCTACGAGCACGACGCCCTCGGCCGCATCGTCCTGCGCCAGAAGACCCGCCTGTCCCGCAAACCCGACACCTGGCGCTACGAGTGGGACACGGAGAACCGCCTCACCGCCGTCACCACCCCGGACGGAACCCGCTGGCGGTACCGCTACGACCCGTTGGGCCGCCGCACCGCCAAACAACGCCTGGCGCCCGACGGCGAAAACGTCGCCGAGGAGGTCCGCTTCACCTGGGACGGCCCGACCCTGTGCGAACAGACCAGCCACCAGCCGGACTCCCCGCACACCGTCGCCCTCACCTGGGACCACCGCGACCACGTGCCGCTCACCCAGACCGAACGCATCCTCACGGCCGACGACCGCCAGGCGGAGATCGACCGGCGGTTCTTCGCCATCGCCACCGACCTCGTCGGCACCCCCACCGAACTCGTCGACGAGACGGGCGACATCGCGTGGCGTACCCGCGCCACCCTGTGGGGAACGACCGCCTGGCCCCGGGACAGCAGCGCCTACACCCCACTCCGCTTCCCCGGCCAGTACTACGACCCCGAGACCGGCCTCCACTACAACTACTTCCGCCACTACGACCCCGAGACGGCGCGCTACGCCTCCCCCGACCCGTTGGGTCTTACCCCCGCGCCCAATCCGGTAACGTACGTCGACAATCCGCTGACCTGGAGTGATCCTCTCGGCCTGAGTCCGTATCCACCGCAACAGACGGTCGTCCAGACCCCCGAGGTGGTCGCACCGAAACCCCTCAAGCCGCATCAGGTCATGGACGAGTGGGAGAGGTTCCTCGGTGAGGGTCCGTACACGAACACCCATCCCCGCACCGGCCTGCCGGACCCGGACCGTCTGGTCTCCGCCGACGGCCAACGCAGTATCCGCATGGGGCCGCACGAGATGAACAGCAAGCCGACCAAGTTCCACTTCCACATGGAGACCTGGACATTCATCTCACCCTCGAACACCTGGATCGTGGACAACACCATGGTCCGCGTACCTCTGGGACTGAAGTAATGCGCATCGAGATCCTGAGCCTCCTCGACACCCGCGCACCGGGTATCACGTTCCGCAGTCCACTCGGACAAGCCTGGGCACAATGGTCGGGCACCGAAAGGCCGGGCGCCGGAGACATCGCGAACGTCGAGTTCGACATCCCTGACGAAGTCGGCAACTGGGCCCCGGCGGACGGCCCAGACACCCTGCACTCGCACGCACCAGAGGAACCTGTACGGATCAGAGGCGTCGTCACCAGCACCGACGAGGACGACCCCGTGGTGGCGGTCCGCTGCGGCACCGACATCCTCCTGGTGGAGTTCCCGCCCGCCCACAAGCCCCCACTCGGCGCCCGCATCGAGTTCACGACACCCCGCATCAACGCCTATCCCTACTCGCTCTGAGTCGCCTATGTCAGTGACTTCCTGGAACTCCGCGAGCGGCGGCTGGTGCGAAGCCAGCGAGCGGGTCCACTCGTCGTGGCGTCGGCTCTTCAACGGTGACTGGCGGGGGCCTCGGGTGGACGGTCCGTGCCCGGTCTGTTCGGCTGCCTCGCTGCACCGTTGGTACGTCCTGGAAAGCGGCCGGACGGTTGTCCGAGGAGGGCGTCGGTTCCTTGGGCATGGTCGTCTGTGGGAGTGGTGCGGCACGTGCCGTACCTTCGAGCACTGTCCGGACGCACTGGTCCCGGACTGGTGGGTGACGCCCTACGAGGTCGCGGCGGACGAACTGCGCTACGACCCCGGGCCGATCGAAGGGGCGCGGAGCGGTCAGGTGGTGGTCCCGGTGCCCGTCAGCACGCAGATCGACGCCGCGCTGGCCCGGCCATCGCGGTCGGCTGCCGTACCGTCGGCGCCCCGCGATTCCTCGTCACGGATCTCACCCACACTCCCGGTACGACCTCCCCACTGCCCGCCGACGCGGACTGCACGGGCATACGGCCGCCCGTGGTGCTGCGTACGCCCGGGTCGGAGGGAGTCGTCCTCTTCCTCGCGGAGGGCTACGCGCTGATCACCGGGACCACCGTGTTCATGACGGCAGCCGTCAGCGAGGGCGTGGACACCGCACGCGCACGGTTCGGCCGGTACGCGCGCACCCTTGGCGAGCGGCACCCCGCGCTGACGGCCGTGGCGTCCGCGCACCCGCCCCGGTACCGCGCCTGGTCCCACCCCGGCGAGGCCGATCCGGACAGCGGGGTGGCCCGGCAACTGGCGTTGCTGGGCGCGTTCGTCGACGGGGCGTGCGGAGCGGCGGAGTTCGCGCGGGGCTGGTGGGAAGCGAGGCGGGTCTCCCAGGCGAACGGGGAGCGGGCCCGGGGCGCGCTCGGTGATCTGCTGGACGAAGTGTTCAGGACTCTTGAGGACTACTCAGTCGACCCTGACCTCGCCGAACCCGGCGATCTCGACGACACCGGGCTCCGGACCGCCGTACGCGCGGTCTGGGCTGGAAGGAAGGGGACGGAGTGACGGCGACGACCATGAGGCTGGCGTTCGACGGTGGCTGGACCGCGACGGTCACGGGTGAACCGCTGTCTTTCACGCCCCGTTTCACGGGCACTTCCGTGGACCTCGCTCACCACGCGGACGTGAGGGAACGCGAGCGGTTCGTGGCGGCCACGTTCGGCAGCCAGCACTGGCTGTGGGACGACCCCGACGTCCTCCGGTTCGACCCGGACACCCGGAACCTGGTCGGGGCCGAGTTCCAGATGCCATACGTCTCCGCGTACGCCGACGAAACCATCCCCCACCTTCCCGTCCTGCCCGAGACACGTCCCGGAGGACTCCGCGCGGACGAGGTTCGCGACTTCCGGCACGAGATGTGCATGGTGCTGTGTCGCGCGCCTGGCGACACCGCACTGGCCTGCCTGCGCGACCTCGACGTCCTCGACGAGCCGCTGGATGCCCGTATCGGCATCGCGCCCGACGTGGCCCTCCTCGTCCAGGGCGGGGCCGTCGTCGGCTGGAGCCTCACCGACCCCGCCCGATACCTGACGCTGCCGTACTCCACGCCGAGCGGTACTCCCCCGTCCGCCACCACCAGGCGGCTCCTCAGTGCGGGCAGGCGGAGGACCCGCACCGGGTGGATGCCCTGCGCTCCCTTGTCGCCGACCTCGTTGAGGACTACGCGCGCCTCTGAGTGAGGGCCATGCGCCGAGCGCCCCGCGCCGACCCCGCGCAACCGTGAACACGCCGGGCGTGGAGTCAAGGCTTCCGCGCGCCATAACCGATCAGTCACCCAGTCTCAAGCCGCAACACAATTTCCACACATCCCCTCTCCACGGTGGCCCCCGATGGTCTAGATTGACCGTGCTTCGGGCGTTCGGACCAGACCGACCGTTAATGATCTTTAGGTCCGCGTCACACGAAGCCAGATGGGGGGCGGGGGCCCTCCAGGGGGAGAGGGGAAGGGGGCGGTGCTGCGCGGTTCGGGAGGCGGGGGCCTTCCGGGGGGAGCGAACAGGGTGCAGCGGAATGCGTCGTACCACTGGGGACCTGGGGGGGTTCTGTGCGGCAAGGGGGAACAGTCAGCCCGTTTCCGTCCGCGAACGGACGTCTGGGGAACGGGAGAACGAGCCAGCCCGCGAACGACTGGGAGCAGCGGTACCGCCGTACCGTGGTGATCAGCGACACCGTCGCCACCGCCTTCGTGGTGGCGGGGATCGGGAACTTCTTCGGCGTGCGGGACGCGGCCAACTGGCATGAGAAGTGGGGCATCCTCGCCTTCGGCACCGAGGTGCTGGTGCTGGGCTCGCTCGCCGTGAGCCGGGCGTGGGCCCCGGCCGTGCTCGGGCAGGGGGCCGAGGAGTTCCGTCGGCTCGGGCGGTCGCTGTTCATGGCGGTCGTCGTGCTGGCGCTCGGCGGGATCGCCCTGACCTCGCGCAACATCAAGCTCTGGATCTTCGTGGCGATCCCGGCGATCGCGCTGGTCACCATGGCGGCCCGGTATGTGCTGCGGCTGCGGCTGCACAAGCAGCGCAAGGCGGGGCGGTGTCTGAGACCCGTGCTCGCGGCGGGGAGTCCGGCGACCGTGCGGGACCTCATCAGCCGGACGCGGAAGTTCCCCCATCTGGGGTGGCGGGTGGACGCCGTGTGCACGACCGGGGGGCTCGGGCTCGACGGGGGGCGGCTGGACGGGGTGCCCGTCGTGGGGCGGCTCGCCGATGTCGCGCTGCACGTGCGGCGGGACGGGTACCGGGTCGTCGCCGTGACGCCCGATCCGCACTGGTCGCCCGACCGGTTGCAGCGGCTCGCCTGGAACCTGGAGGGCAGCGACGCCGAGATGGTCGTGGCGCCGGTGCTGATGGAGGTGGCCGGACCCCGGCTGCACGTCGACGCCGTGCTCGGGATACCGCTGCTGCGGGTCAGTATGCCGACGTTCACCGGGGGGCGCCGGGCCGTCAAGGGGGTCGTGGACCGGCTGGGCGCGGCGCTGCTGCTGCTGTTCTTCGCGCCGTTGATGGTGTGCGTCGGGCTGCTCGTCATGATGGACAGCCGGGGCGGGATGTTCTACCGCCAGCGCCGGGTCGGCAAGGACGGCCGCGAGTTCACCATGCTGAAGTTCCGCACCATGGTCGTCGGCGCCGACCGGACCGTGCCGAGCTGGCCGAACTCAACGAGGGCGCCGGGCCGATGTTCAAGCTCCGCCGGGACCCCCGGGTCACCCGGGTCGGCGGGGTGCTGCGCCGGTACTCGATCGACGAACTGCCGCAGCTTTTCAACGTACTCACCGGGTCGATGTCGCTCGTCGGGCCACGGCCCCCGTTACCGGAGGAGTGCGCCGCCTACGACCCGGACATCCGGCGGCGGCTGCTGGTCAAGCCCGGACTGACCGGACTGTGGCAGATCAGCGGACGCAGCGACCTGTCCTGGGAGGAGGCGGTCCGCCTGGACCTCCGCTACGTGGAGGACTGGTCGCTCGCCCTGGACACCGTCATCTTGTGGAAGACGCTGCGGGCGGTGCTCTACGGGCAGGGGGCCTACTGATGTGCCGACTGATACGCCGACAGCCGCCAATCAAGGGTCCCGTGCGGACCGCAGGCCGTCCCGGCCTGGTGTGGGGGAGGAACGGGTCATGAAGGTCAGCGTTTTCGGGCTCGGCTACGTGGGCTGCGTGTCAGCCGCGTGCCTGGCCAGCATGGGGCACGACGTCGTCGGGGTGGACGTCAACCAGGTGAAGGTCGACCTGGTCAACGACGGCAAGGCCCCGGTCGTCGAGGAGCGGATCGGTGAGCTGATCGCCGACGTCGTGCGGAGCGGCGCCCTGGTCGCCACCACCGACGTCCGGGAGGCCATCGCGGCGAGCGAGGTGTCGCTGGTCTGCGTGGGGACGCCGTCCGAGCCCAACGGGAGCCTGTGCACTACTTATCTGGAGCGGGTCACCGAGGAGATCGGGGCCGCGCTCGCCGAACGGGGCGGTCGGCACACCGTGGTGTACCGGAGCACCATGCTGCCGGGGACCTGCCTCAACCTGCTGGTGCCGATCCTGGAGAAGGCCGTCGGCGGCACCGCCGGGGTGGAGTTCGGGGTCGCCGTCAACCCGGAGTTCCTGCGCGAGGGCACCAGCGTGCGGGACTTCTTCGACCCGCCGAAGACCGTCATCGGGGAGCTGGACCCGGCCAGCGGCGACACCGTCCTCGCGCTGTACGAGGGGCTGCCCGGCGAGGTGTTCCGGGTGCCCGTGCCGACCGCCGAGGCGATCAAGTACGCCGACAACGCCTTCCACGGGCTGAAGATCGGCTTCGCCAACGAGCTGGGCGCGGTGTACCAGGCGCTCGGCGTGGACTCGCACCAGGTGATGGACGTCTTCCTCGCCGACCGCAAGCTCAACATCAGCCCCGCCTACCTGCGGCCCGGGTTCGCCTTCGGCGGCTCCTGCCTGCCCAAGGACCTGCGCAGCCTGGTGCACGCCGCGCGGCGGGCCGACGTGTCGGTGCCGATCCTGTCGCACGTGCTGCCCTCCAACGCCGACCACCTCCAGCGCGCGGTGGAGCTGGTGGAGCGCACCGGCAAGCGCCGGGCGGGGCTGTTCGGGCTGTCCTTCAAACCCGGCACCGACGACCTCCGTGAGAGCCCGCTCGTCGAGCTGGCCGAACGGCTCTTCGGCAAGGGGTACGACCTGAAGATCTACGACGCCAACGTGAGCCTGTCCCGGCTGCTCGGCGCCAACCGCGAGTACATCGAGACCCGGCTGCCGCACCTCGCGCAGCTCCTCGCGGACTCCGTCGAGGAGGTGCTCGACCACGCCGAGGTGTGCCTGGTCGGCACCAGGGACCCGGCCGTGGTGTCGGCGCTGCCGCACGGCGGCACCCCGGTGATCGTCGATCTCGTCCGCCTCCCCGACGCCGAGGCGCGCCGGGCCGAACCGGGATACATGGGCCTTGCCTGGTAAAACGCACAGCGACGTCCGTCGGCAACGACGCGCGCTGATCCTCGTGGAGAACCTCTCCGTGCCGTTCGACCGGCGCGTCTGGCAGGAGTGCACCACCCTGCGCGACGCCGGTTGGGAGGTGCACGTCATCTGCCCCCGGGGCACCAAGCGGGACACCGAGGCGGAGGCGGAGATCGACGGGGTGCGCATCCACCGGTACCCGTTACACGCGGCGACCGGCGGACCGGCGGGCTACCTGCGCGAGTACGGGGCGGCGCTGTGGCACACGGCGCGGCTGGCCCGCAAGGTCGGACCGGTCGACGTGGTGCACGCCTGCAACCCGCCCGACCTGCTGTTCCTGCCCGCCCTGTGGCTGAAGCGGCACGGCGCGCGGTTCGTGTTCGACCAGCACGACCTGGTGCCCGAGCTGTACCTGTCCCGGTTCGACCGCGGCGAGGACCTGCTCTACCGCGCCGTGTGCGCGCTGGAGCGGCGCACCTACCGGGCGGCGGACGTCGTCCTGGCGACGAACGAGAGCTACCGGGACGTCGCGGTGCGCCGCGGCGGGCGGCGGCCCGAGGACGTCTTCGTGGTGCGCAGCGCGCCCGACACCGACCGGTTCCACCCGGTGCCGCCGGAGCCGGAGCTGAAGGGCGGCAAGCCCCATCTGCTCTGCTACCTGGGCGTGATGGGCCCGCAGGACGGCGTGGACTACGCGCTGCGGGCGCTGGCGAAGCTGCGCGACGAGGTCGGGCGGACCGACTGGCACGCGGTGTTCGTCGGCGGCGGCGACACCTTCGACGCGATGGTGGAGCTGGCGGAGCGGCTCGGCCTGGCGGACCAGGTGCGGTTCACGGGGCGGGTGTCGGACGCCGACCTGGCGCGCTACCTGTCCACAGCGGACGTGTGCCTCTCCCCCGACCCGCGCAACCCGCTCAACGACGTGTCGACGATGAACAAGGTCCTGGAGTACATGGTGATGGGGCGGCCGATCGTGTCGTTCGAGCTGAAGGAGGCGCGGGTCTCCGCGGGTGACGCCGCCGTCTACGCGCCCGCGAACGACGAGTCCGAGTTCGCCAGGCTGATCGCGGTGCTCCTGGACGACCCGGACAGACGGGCCCGGATGGGCGAGATCGGCCAGCAGCGGATCGGCGGGGAGCTGTCCTGGCGGAACTCGCAGAAGGCGCTGCTCGCCGCGTACGAGGCCGCCACGGGCGACCAGGGTGACCACCGGGGCCGCGACCTGGACCGGAAACGGCACCGGGGGCGTACGGGGCGGAGGTCGCGTCCTTGAGCGATGACACCATACGCCTCGCCACCATAGGACGGATCCTGCGGCGGCGCTGGCGGCTGCTCGCCGTGCTCACCGTGCTGGGCGGCCTGGTCGGCTACGGCGTCTCCGAGCTGTTCCCGCCGCGCTACACCACGTCCGCGTCGGTCCTGCTGCCGGGGGCGTGGGAGGAGCGTGAGCTGCTCACCCAGGCGGAGGTGGCGCGGAGTTCGGTGGTGCTGGACCGCGCCGCGGACACCCTCGGCTGGGCCGGGGTCAGCGGCAGCGACCTGCGGGACCGGGTGACCGCCAAGGCCGCCGACGGCAACATCATCAAGATCTCCGGCCGGGCCGACACCCCGGAGCAGGCGCAGCGCCTCTCCGACGTGGTGGCCCAGCAGTTCGTCGCCTTCGCCGCGCGGATCGCGGGCGACGACCCCGACTCCGAGGCGTCCGTGCGGCCCGAGGAACTGCGCCAGCTCGTGGTGCGGACCAGCCGCCGCATCAGCGACCTGGCCAACGCCGCCGACCCCGGGCAGACCGTGGAGAGCGTGCAGGCCCGCACCGAGCTGGAGAAGTTGCGCACCACGCTCCAGGAGGCGGTCGACAAGCTGGAGGACGTCGACCCGGCGAGCAGCAAGGCCAACATGGTCGTGATGGGGCCCGCGGCCCGCCCGTCCGGCGAGGCGCCGCCGACCCGGACGCAGCTCATCGTCGCCGGGGCGCTGCTGTCCCTGCTGCTCACGGTCATCGGGCACCTCACCGCCGCGCGGATGAGCCGCCGACTGCGCACCGAACCGGAGATCGCCGCGGCGCTGGGCACGGTGCCGCTGGGCATCGTCGACGTACCGGACGAGCCGGGCGCGCGGCGGGCGAAGGACGGCGGCGCGCGGGCCCGCGTCCGGCGGCTGCTGGGCCTGGACGTCCGGTGGGACACCCCGGCCCCGCGCACCTCGGGCGACGAGGCGAGCCGCCGGGTCCGCTACCGGCGGGTGTGCGCCCGCGTCCGCGACCAACTGCCCGCTCCGCGGCGGCTGCTGGTCGTCGTACCGGACGGCGACGACACCGCCCGGGAGGCGGCGGGGCAACTCGCCGCCGAGGCCGGGAGCGACCCGGCGCTGCGGGTGGTGGGGGTCCCGACCGCCCAGCCCCTGGTGCCGGACCGCGATGACGAGTCCGGCGTCCTGGTCGTGCTCAGCGCGGGCCAGTGGACCGCCGTCGACCTCACCGGCATCGCCGAGGCGTGCGCGGACGCCGGGCACGAGGTCGTCGGCGTCGTCGTCGCGGGCACGGTCCGCGCGGCCCGGCCGACGCGGGCCTCGGGCCGCCCCCGGCACACCGCCGCACGGGCGCTCGCGGCGAGCGGCGACACGAGGGGAGGCGCCCGGTGATGACCGGTACGACGACGGGGACGACGCCGGAGCCGACATCCGCGACGCCCCTGCTCGACCTGCACGGCCTGGTGGTGTCGGTGCGCCGACGGCGCCGCCTGTGGGCGTCGGTGGCGCTGCTCGGGCTGCTCGTCGGCGTGGCGGTGGCGGTGCTGCTGCCGCCCGCGCCGACCGCGGTGACCAAGGTGCTGGTCGCCCACCAGGAGGACCAGCCGAACGACCCCGGCACGCTGATCCGCACCGACGTGGCGCTGCTGCACACCACGCGGATCGCGGACGCCGCCCTGCGGTCCCTCGACGAGTCCGGGACGCGGCCCGAGGACTTCATGGAGGAGTACGAGGGTCTCGGGCTGACCAACAACCTGCTCCAGATCACCGTCACCGGGGACAGCGACGCGGAGGCGGTGGCCCGCGCCCGGGCGATCGCGGACGCGTTCGTCGCGGACCACGTGCGGCGGATCAGGCAGGCCGCAAGCGCCGAGGCCAAGACGCTGCTGGAGCAGCGGGACCGGATGCGGGAGGAACTCGCCCAGGTCAACGAGGCGATCGGGGACGGCTCGACACCGCTGAACGACCCGAAGGCGTCGGCGGACATGGAGTCCCTGTTCGCCCGCCGGGCCGAACTCACCTCACGCATCACCGACTTCGACCAGCGGGCCGCCGAGGCCCGGGTCGGCACGCCGCAGCTCATCGCGGGCACGCAGATCGTGGACGAGCCGCGCGCGCTGACGAACTCCGTGCCGCGCAACGCCGCGACCAACGGCGCGATCGGCTGCGTCCTCGGCCTGTTCGTGGGGCTGGCGCTGGCTGCGGTCGGCACGGTGGTCGCGGACCGGCCGGTGCTGCGCCGGGACATCGCGGCGCACCTGGGCGCGTCCGTCATCGCCGAACTTCCGCCGCGCTCGGGGAAGTTGTGGCGGCGCCGCAGGACGCGCACGGCGCGCACCCGGCTCACCACGACGCTGGCCCGCGCGGTGCGGGGCTCGGTGGAGCCGGTGTCGCTGCTGGAGCTGGGCTGCGCCCGCGCCACCAGCGGGATCGCCCTCGACCTCGCCGGGGCGCTGGCGGCGGACGGGCCGGTGGCCGTCGTCGACGGGCTGCCGGGACCGCACCTGGCCCGGTACCGCCCCAAGCCGGGCGGGCCGACCGTGGTCAGCGGTGAGCGGGCGGCGAGCGTGGCGCAGGACATCAGGATCGGCGTCGGCTCGGTGGCGCCCGGCACCGCCTGGACCGACCTGCGGTACCTCGGCACCCAGACGGTGCTGGTGGTGCGCGCCGGGCACGGCAGCGCCGCCTGGCTGCACACCGTGGCCCGGCAGCTCGCCGACCAGCGGATACCGGTGCTCGGCGTGGTGCTGATCGACCCCGACCCACGGGACCGGACCGACGGCACCCTGTGGGACGGGCTGCACACCGCGCTGCGCGGCCACAGCGAGTGGCTGGCCCGGCAGAACGGGACCGGACGACGGCGTACGGAGCGACAGCCGATGTGGGCGGCCGGGGTCCCGGACAGCGACCAGGAGGCGCGGTAGGACATGTGTGGCATCGCAGGCACGTACCGGTGGCCGGACGGCAAGGCCGTCACCGACCGGCTCACCGACACCCTCGCCCACCGCGGCCCGGACGGCGCGGGCCGGTACAGCCATCCCGTGGGCGACGGCGAGGTGCACCTGGGGCACCGGCGGCTGGCCATCATCGACCTGTCGGAGACCGGCGCCCAGCCGATGGTCTCCGACGGCCTGGTCCTGACGTACAACGGCGAGCTGTACAACGCGCCCGAACTGCGGGCCGAGCTGGCGGCGGCCGGGGTGCGCTTCCGCGGGACCTCCGACACGGAGGTGCTGCTTGAGGCGTGGCGGCGCTGGGGCACGGACTGCCTGCCCCGGCTGCGCGGCATGTTCGCGTTCGGCGTCTTCGACGAGCGCACCGGTGAGCTGGTGCTCGCCCGGGACCAGCTCGGCGTCAAGCCGCTGTTCCTGCTCAGGCGCGGGCAGGGCGTGGTGTTCGCCTCGGAGCTGAAGGCGCTCGCCGCGGTGACCGGCGGGTCCCTTGAGGTGGACCACGCGGCGCTGGTGGCGTCGCTGCTGTACTACTGGGTGCCGGACTCGCGGTGCGCCTTCCGGGAGGCGGAGAAGCTGCCGCCGGGGAGCTGGCTGCGGCTGCGGCCGGACGGGCAGGTGGAGCGCGGGCGGTACTGGGACCTGCGGGACGTCGCCGCCGAGGGCCGCGAGCGGGCGCTGAGCGGGGACCTGCCGGACATCGCCGCCGTCGTGGAGGAGTCGACGCGGGCGCACCTGCTGTCCGACGTGCCCGTGGCGACGTTCCTGTCCGGCGGGCTCGACTCCAGCTACCTGACGGCGCTCGCCGCCCGCGACCGGCCCGGGATCTCCGCGTACACCATCGGGTTCCGCGCCGAGGACGCCCGGTTCGAGGCGATGCCGGACGACCTGCGCTACGCCCGGCAGGTCGCGGAGCGCTTCGGCGTCGACCTGAAGGAGATCGAGATCGCGCCGAACGTGCTCGACCTGCTGCCGGAGATGACGTACCACCTGGACGAGCCGATCGGTGACCCGGCCGCGATCAACACGTTCCTGATCTGCTCGGCCGCCCGGGAGGCCGGGGTGAAGGTGATGCTGTCGGGGATGGGCGCGGACGAGCTGTTCGCCGGGTACCGCAAGCACCTGGCCAACCTGCTCGCGCTGCGCTACCAGCGCGTCCCGCGGCCCCTGCGGCGCGGGCTGCACGCGGCGGTGGACCGGCTGCCGGTGGCGTCGGCGCGCCGCGGGTACCGGTCGGTGCGGTTCGCGAAGCGGTTCCTGTCCTTCGCGGACCTGCCGGAGGAGACCGCGTTCCGGCGCAGCTACACCATGTACGACCGCGGTGAGCTGCTCGGCCTGCTCAACCCGGACCTGGCGGGGACGGTGGAGGACGTGCTGACCGAGCACGCGGACGTCTACCGGGACAACGCCCTCGACGACTTCGTCAACCGGATGTGCCTGGCCGACGCGCGGCTGTTCCTGCCGGGGCTGAACCTCACCTACACCGACCGGTCGAGCATGGCCGCGTCGACGGAGGTGCGGGTGCCGTACGTGGACGTCGAGGTGGTCAGGGCGGCGTTCGCGGTGCCCGGGGACCGCAAGATCGTCGGGCGGCAGGGCAAGGCCGTGCTGAAGGAGGCGGCGACGTCCGTGCTGCCCCGGGAGATCGTCTACCGGCCCAAGGGCCTGTTCAGCGCCCCGCTGCGGGCGTGGATGAGCCGGGACCTGGCGCCCCTGGTGCGCGAGGTGGTCGAGGACGGTGTCCTGGTCAGCTCCGGGCTGCTGCGCCGGGACGCCCTCAAGCGGCTCGTCGCCGAGGACGCCGCCGGGCAGGCGGACTTCTCCAAGCACCTCTGGCACGTGCTGACCCTCGAGTACTGGTACCGCGGCGCGACCTCCGGGTCCGGCCAGAACGCTCACTTGGCTGCGTAGGAAATTAGGGGACTTCGGTGAAACAGGTCGTACAGAACTACAAGAGCGGCGAGCTGGCGCTGCTCGACGTGCCGGTGCCGGGGTGCAAGCCGGGCGGGGTGCTGGTGCGCAGCGCCTACTCGCTGATCTCCACGGGCACCGAGCTGATGAAGGTGTCCGAGGCGGGCATGTCGATGCTGGGCAAGGCCCGCTCCAGGCCGGACCAGGTGGCCAAGGTGCTCCAGAGCGTCGCCACCAACGGGGTGCCCGCCACGTACCGCAAGGTGATGGGCAAGCTGGACTCGTACACGCCGCTCGGCTACTCGCTGTGCGGGGTGGTCGAGCAGGTCGGCGCCGGCATCGAGGACGTGGCCGTGGGCGACCTGGTGGCGTGCGCGGGCAACGAGCACGCCCTGCACGCCGAGCTGAACTGGGTGCCGAAGAACCTCTACGCGCGCGTGCCGGAGGGTCTCGCGCCCCGGCACGCGGCCTTCGGCACGGTCGGCTCGATCGCGTTGCAGGGCGTCCGCCAAGGTGAGCCGCGGCTCGGTGAGGTGGCGCTGGTCATCGGGCTCGGGCTGATCGGGCAGTTGGTGACGCAGTTGCTGACCGCCTCGGGCGTCCGGGTCGTCGGCGTCGACCCGGACCCGGCGCGCTGCGAACTGGCCGAGCGGCTGGGCGCGGTGGCCTGCGGTGACCCCGCCTCGTCGGCGGTGGCGGGCGCGGTCGCGGACCTCACCGACGGGCACGGCGTGGACCAGACGTACCTGGCGGCCGGTGGCGGCAGCAACCAGCCGGTGGAGCTGGCGGCGAAGCTGAGCCGGGACCGGGGCCGGGTCGTCGACATCGGCAAGTGCCGTCTGGACCTGCCGTGGAACGCGTACTACGAGAAGGAGCTGGACGTCCGCTTCTCCCGCAGCTACGGCCCCGGTCGCTACGACCCGGAGTACGAACTCCAGGGGCGGGACTACCCGATCGGCTACGTCCGCTGGACCGAGCGCCGCAACCTGGCCTGCTTCCTCGACCTCGTCGCCCGCGGCCGGGTCGACGTGGAGCCGCTGATCTCGCACGTCGCGGACTTCGACGACGCGGTGGAGACGTACCAGAACCTGAAGGACGGCGGTCTGAAGGCCGTGGCGGTGCTGTTCCGGTACCCCGACGTCAAGGAGTCCGACCACCAGGAGGCGCCGTCCGTGGCCGTGCCCGCGGTGGCCGTCAAGCGGGCCCCGGCGCGTGCCGTCGCCGGGCCGGTGCGGCTCGCGTTCGTCGGCGCCGGGAACTACGCGACGTCGATGCTGCTGCCGCACCTGACGGGGCGCGAGGGCGTCGAGCTGTCGACGGTCGTCACCACGACGGCGCTGTCCGGAGCCAACGCCCAGCGGAAGTTCGGCTTCGGCGGGGCGACCACCGACCTGGACGCCGTCCTCGGGGACGACTCCGTCGACGCGGTGTTCGTGGTCACCCGGCACAGCTCCCACGCCGAGCTGACCCGCAGGGCGCTGCTCGCGGGCAAGACGGTGTTCGTGGAGAAGCCGCTGGCGCTCACCGAGGACGAGCTGGCCGGGGTCCTGAAGGCGGTCGAGGAGTCCGGCAACGACCGGCTCCAGGTGGGCTTCAACCGGCGGTTCGCGCCGCTGCTGACGGAGGCGAGGAAGCGGTTCGGCGCCCGGTCCGGTCCGGCGAACCTGCGCTACCTGGTCAACGCGGGCCGCCTGGAGCACGGGAGCTGGTACCTCCAGCAGGGCACCGAGGGCTCCCGGTTCGCGGGCGAGGGCGGGCACTTCATCGACACCGCGAGCTGGCTCCTGGGCGCCGACCCGGAGTCGGTGTACGCGGTCACCACGCCCGGCGACGAGGACCTCCAGGTCGTGCTGCGCTACCCGGGCGGCTCCACCGCCACCCTCAGCTACGTCACCAGCGGGCCGTCCGCGTTCCCGAAGGAGACCCTCGACCTGGTCGCGGACGGGCGGGCGCTGCGCCTCGACGACTTCGTGCGCGCCTCGGTGTACGGGCGGAAGCGGTGGGTCAGTTCCCGGCTGCCCAAGGCCCGGGACAAGGGGCAGAAGGCCGAGCTGGACGCGTTCCTGACGGCGGTGCGCACCGGTGGGCCGATGCCGGTGCCGCTGGCGTCGCTGGTCGCCACCACGGCGGCCACCCTCGCCGTGCGGGCCAGCCTGGCCAGCGGGGCGCCGGTGACGCTGGCGGGCCCGCGATGACGATGGGCGCGGGCTGGTACCTGCGGCGCCTGGCGGCGATGGGCCCGCGGGAGGTCGGCGGCCGGGTCGGGGACGCGGTGCGCCGACGGCGGTGGCGGTCGGCGCGGCCGGACGTCCCGGCGGTGACCGGCGCCCGCTTCACCGCCGTACTGCCCGCGGGGACGCTCGCCGCGGTGCCGCCGGACGCCGCGAAGCGGCTGGTCGCCGAGGCGGACCGGCTGCTCGCCGGGCACGCCGAGTTCTTCGGCGTGGCCCGCGCCGACCTGGC
Organism: Streptomyces flavalbus; assembly: GCF_042674625.1. Taxonomy (NCBI): domain Bacteria; kingdom Bacillati; phylum Actinomycetota; class Actinomycetes; order Kitasatosporales; family Streptomycetaceae; genus Streptomyces; species Streptomyces flavalbus. Next base: position 6,011,618 of record NZ_JBHTEB010000001.1, on the reverse strand, counting down.
CGACCCCGACTGGTCGTACGACCCGAAGACCGGGCGGCGGACACCGGACGGGTACGCCTTCGACGTGCCGTACCGGGACGAGGAGACGGTCGGGGACATCAAGCAGATCTGGGAGCTGTCCCGGCACCAGTACCTGACCGTGCTCGCCGCCGCCTACGCGGTCACCGGGAACGAGCGGTACGCCGAGCGGGTGGCGGCGCACCTGCGGTCGTGGTGGGCGGCGAACCCGCCGCTGCGCGGGGCGCACTGGACCAGCGGCATCGAGCTGGGCATCCGGCTGCTGTCGTGGGTGTGGGTGCGGCGGCTGCTCGACGGCTGGCCCGGCGCGGGCGCGCTGTTCGAGGAGAACCCGGTGGCGTGGCGGCAGGTCTGGCACCACCAGCGGTGGCTGGCCGCGTTCCCGTCCCGGGGGTCGTCGGCGAACAACCACGTCATCGCGGAGACGGCGGGGCAGTCCGCGGCGGCGTGCGCGTTCGGGTGGTTCCCGGAGTCGGCGCGGTGGCGGGACGACGCGCTGCGGTCGCTGGCGCGGCAGTTGGACGCCAACACCTTCGGCTCGGGGCTGAACCGGGAGCTGGCGACCGAGTACCACGGGCTGGTGCTGGAGCTGGGCCTGGCGGCGGTCGCGGAGGCGGACGCGGCCGGGGTGCCGGTGCCGGTGGCGCTGCGGGGGACGCTGCTGCGGATGACGGACGCGCTCGCCGCCGTCGTCGACAACCGGCTGCGCCCGCCGCGCCAGGGCGACGCGGACGACGGGCACGGGCTGGTCGTGGACGGCGCGGGCACCGACCGCTGGGGCTCGCTGCTGGCCACCGGGGACGCCGTGTTCGGCCGCCTGGACTGGTGGCCCGCGGTGACCGGCACCGATGTGCGCACCGGGCTGCTGGCCGCGCTGATCACGCCGACGGAGCTGTCCGTGCCGCGTCCGGCGCGACGGCCGGGGCACTTCGCGGACGCCGGGATGACGATCCTGCGCGGACCCGGCGACGTGTGGTGCCGCTGCGACGGCGGGCCGCACGGGTTCCTGTCCATCGCCGCGCACGCGCACGCCGACGCGCTGTCGGTCGAGGTGCGGCAGGACGGCGTCGACATCCTCGCGGACCCGGGGACGTACTGCTACCACGGGCAGCCGGAGTGGCGGCGGTACTTCCGCTCCACCCTCGGCCACAACACCCTGGAGCTGGACGGCACCGACCAGTCGGTGTCCGGTGGCCCGTTCCTGTGGACCCGGCACGCGGTCAGCCGCGTCCTGACCGCGGACGACACGCGCTGGTCCGCCGAGCACGACGGCTACCGGCCGACGACGCACCGCCGCCAGGTGGAGCTGACGGCGGCGGGCCGCGAGCTGCGGGTGGTCGACGAGGTGCGCGGCGGCCCGCGCCGGGCCGTACGGCTGGCGTTCCACCTGGGGCCCACGGTCAGCGCGGAGCTGACGGGGCACCGGGCGCGGCTCACCTGGAGCCGGGACGGCGAGGACCGCTCCGCGACCCTCGACCTGCCCGAGCGGCTCGACTGGCGGGCGCACCGCGGCGAGACCGCGCCGCCGCTGGGCTGGTACTCCCCCGGCTTCGGCCGCAGGGAGCCCGCCACCACGCTGGTCGGCACCGGCTTCGCGGACGGGGCCGAGGAGTTCACCACCGTGCTCGGGTTCGGCGACTAGGCAGGCGACGGCCAAGAGACGAGACGGCCAAGGCAAGAGACGGCCAGGGAAGAGAGGGGAGGGAAGGCGTGGGGACCAAGTGGCGGGGTTGGGCGGTGCCCGTGGTGCCGCTGGCGCTGGTGCTGCTGGCGGTGACCGGCTGCGAGGACTCGTCGTCGGGTCCGCGGGCGAAGCCGACCGCCGCGCCGTCCCCGTCGGTGGCCCGGGTGTGCGACGAGCCCGCCGCCGGACCGGCGAAGGCGCCCGCGGGCGCGGTGCCGGTGGACCCCGACGTCCCCGGTGACCTGGCCGCGAAGACCAGGAGCAACCCGCCGTACACCACGTTCTGGCTCCGCCCCGGCACCCACCGCCTCGACCCGGACCGCTACGCCCAGGTCGTCCCGAAGCGGGGGAACACCTACCTCGGCGCGCCCGGCGCGGTCCTCGACGGCCGCAGGACCAACCAGTACGCGTTCGGCGGCACCGCGCCGGGCGTCACCCTCCGCTACCTGACGGTGCAGGGGTTCGTCGCGCCGCACAACGAGGGCGTGGTCAACCACGACTCCGCCGACGGCTGGGTGATCGAGCACACGACGATCCAGCACAACTCCGGCGCCGGTCTGATGGCCGGGGCCCGTCAGCAGATCCGCGCCAACTGCCTGCGCGGCAACGGGCAGTACGCCATCAACGCGTACAAGGGCGCTGGCCCCCTCACCGGTCTGGTGGTCGAGGGCAACGAGATCGTCGGCAACAACACCGGCGACTGGGAGCGGCGGCGGCCGGGCTGCGGCTGCACCGGGGGCGCCAAGTTCTGGGCCGTCGACGGCGCCGACATCCGCGGCAACTGGGTGCACGACAACCGCGGGGCCGGGCTGTGGGCGGACACCAACAACAACGACTTCCGCATCGAGGGCAACGTGCTGGAGGACAACGACGGCGCCGCGCTGATCTACGAGACCAGCTACAACGCGGTCATCCGGAGGAACACCATCCGGCGCAACAACTGGGTGGAGGGCCGCCGGTACGCCGACAAGGGCGACAACTTCCCCTTCGCGACGGTGTACGTGTCCGAGTCCGGCGGCGAGCCCCGCGTCCCGGCCCGCACGGACCGGATCGAGGTCTACCGGAACGTGCTGGAGAACAACTGGTCCGGGATCACCCTGTGGGAGAACGCCGACCGGTTCTGCAACAGCCCCGCCAACACGTCCTCCGGCGCCTGCACGTTACTCGTGAAGGACACCACCCGCTGCGCCCAGCCGGGCATCGGGACGCAGCCGCTGTACGCCGACTGCCGGTGGCGCACCCAGCGCGTGGACGTCCACCACAACCGCTTCGTCCTGGACAAGTCCGTCGTCGACTGCGCGGTGAAGTGCGACCGCATGGCGGTGCTGGCGAACTACGGCACCTACCCGGACTGGTCGCCGTACCAGGGCGACACGGTGGCCCAGGCGATCACGCGCGGGCAGCACAACCGCTGGCACCACAACGTCTACGTCGGCCCGTGGAAGTTCGTCGTCCAGGACCCGAGCCGCATCCTCGACCCCTGGCAGTGGCAGGGGCCGCCGTACGAGCAGGACGCGGGGAGCACCTTCCGCGCCCGGGGCGGGGGCTGACATGGCCGCTGACCGGCACCCGAAGGTCGTCGGGGCGGTGTGGGGGCTGCTCGTCCTCAACACGCTCGGCTCGGCGGGCGCGAAGACCATCGTGCCGCTGCCCCGCTCCCTGATCCAGATGGTCACCATGGGCTCCCTGGTCGCCGCGTTCGCGCTGGCCCTCGCGGTCAACCCGCGGCTGCGCATCCGGCCCAGCGCCTACGTGCTGCTGCTGACGCTGCTGCTGGTGCCGAGCCTGATCTCCAGCGTGGGCCTGGACTCCGGGTTCGGCGCGCTGTTCCGGTGCTTCCGGCTGGCCCTGTTCGTCGGCACGCTGTGGCTGCTCAGCCGCTGGTGGGACGGCGGTCTGACGTTCGTACGGCACCACATCCGGATGTACTACGCGGTGCTCGGGTCGGTCGCGGCGGGCCTGGCGATCTCGCCGGGGGCCGCGCTGCCCGACCTGTACGGGGGGCGGCTGGTCGGCGCGCTGTGGCCGCTGACGCCGCCGCAGATCGGCCAGTACGCCGCGGTGATCACCGGGCTGACGGCGCTGCTGCTGCTCGGCCGCCGCACCGACCGGGTCAGCGCGACGGTGGTGATCGTGCCCTCGCTGGTGCTGCTGGCGCTGACGCACACCCGCACGGCGACGGTCGGGCTGCTCGTCGGGCTGACGCTGGCGGTGTTCTCGCTGGTGCTGACCAGCGCCGCCGCGCGCCGGTTCTTCGTGGCGGCGGTGGTCTCCGCGACGGTGGTCGCGGTCGCGTTCGGCTCGCTGCTCCAGGCGTGGTTCCTGCGCGGGCAGAGCCAGGAGAACTTCACCAGCCTCACCGGCCGGGCCAAGGTCTGGGACGCGCTGCTGGCGGCGCCCCGCACCACGTCGGAGTACCTGTTCGGGGCGGGCCTGGGCGACAAGTCGTTCGGCGGGCTGCCGATCGACAACAGCTGGCTCGCCGTCTACCACGAGCAGGGACTGACCGGCGTCACCCTGGTCGCGGCGGCGCTCCTCGTCCTGGGCGCGGTGGCGCTGCTGCGTCCGCCGTCCCTGGCGCGGGCCTGCGCGATCTTCCTGATCAGCTACTGCGGGATCGCGTCGTACACGGAGGCCGGTCTCGGCGACGCCTCGCCGTACCTGCTGCACCTGGCGGTGGCCGCGTCGCTGCTCGCGGCGCCCACCGCGGACACCGCCCCGGCGACGCCCGAGGCCACCACCCGGCGCCGCGCACCGCGCTGGGCCCGCAGATCGGAGCTGACCTGACCATGCACGTGCTCGTGGTGCACAACCGCTACGCCTCGGCGCAGCCGAGCGGGGAGAACAAGGTCGTCGACCAGGAGGTGGCGCTGCTGCGGGAGGGCGGCCACCGGGTCGGCGTGTTCGAGCGGCGCAGCGACGACATCGCCGCCCGCTCCCTGCCGGGCAAGGCCGCGCTGCCGCTGCTGGTGCCGTGGAACCCTGCGGTGCGCCGGCAGTTGGCGGCGCGGCTGCGCGCGGAGCGGCCGGACGTGGTGCACGTGCACAACGTCTTCCCGCTGCTGTCGCCCGCGGTGCTGGCCGCCTGCGCCGACGCCGGGGTGCCCGCGGTGGCGACGCTGCACAACTACACGCAGGTCTGCCCGCCGGGCACGCTCCAGCGGGACGGGCGGCCGTGCTCGGAGTGCGTCGGCGGGTCGCCGCTGCCCGCCGTACGGCACGGCTGCTACCGCGACTCGCGGCTGGCGACGGTGCCGCTGGCGGTGAGCCTGTCGGTGAACCGGCGGCGCTGGTGGAGTGGCGTGACCCGGTTCCTGTGCATCTCGGCGGCGCAGCGGGAGGTCCTGGTGCGCTCCGGGATGCCACGGGAACGGCTGGCGGTGAAGCACAACTTCGTCCCCGACCCCGACGCCCGCCGCACCGGCCCCGGGGAGCACCTGCTGTACCTGGGCCGCCTCGCGGAGACCAAGGGCGTGCGGCTGCTGATGGCCGCGTGGGACGAACTCGCCGCGGCCGGTGGGGTCGGCGTGCCGCTGGTGATCGCCGGGACGGGGCCGCTGGAGCGGGAGGTGACCGCGTGGGCGGCGGGCCGCGACGACGTGCGGTACGTGGGCCTGTACGACCCCGCCCAGTGCCGCGCGGCCATCGCGCGGTCGGTCGCCGTGGTGGCTCCCTCGACGTGGCTGGAGGCGTTCGGGCTGGTGGTCGTGGAGGCGATGGCGGCCGGGGTGCCGGTCGTCGCCGCCGGGCACGGCGCCTTCGTCGAACTGGTCGAGGAGGGCGTGACCGGGCTGCTGCACCGGCCCGGCGAGCCCGCCTCGCTGGCGTCCAGCCTGCGCCGGATCAGCGCGGATCCGGCGCGTAACCGGGAGATGGGTGAGGCGGCCCGGCGCCGTTACGAGCAGGACTTCAGCCCGGCCGTCGGGCTGGAGCGCCTGGTGGACGAGTACCGCACCGCGATCAAGACCAATGGGGGGACTTAGATGTCACGATGCCGACTCTGCGGCTCGGCGGCGCTGGTGAGCGTCGTCGATCTGGGGGCGACGCCACCGTGTGAGAGCTTTCTCGCCGCGGACCAGCTCGACCAGCCGGAACCGGCGTACCCGCTGCACCTGAGGGTGTGCACCGACTGCTGGCTGGCGCAGTTGCCGCCGCTGATCACCCCGGAGGAGACGTTCAAGGAGTACGCGTACTTCTCGTCGTACTCGACGTCCTGGGTGGAGCACGCGCGGGTGTTCGTCGAGGACGCCGTGGCGCGGCTGGGCCTCGGGTCCGACGCGTTCGTGGTGGAGGTGGCGAGCAACGACGGGTACCTGCTGCGGCACGTGGTGGACCGGGGCATCCGCTGCCTGGGCGTGGAGCCGTCGGTGAACGTCGGCGCCGCGGCCCGCGACGCCGGGGTGCCGACGCTCACGGAGTTCCTGAGCCCGGACACCGGCGCCGCCGTGCGCGCCGAGCACGGCCCGGCTGACCTGGTGGTCGCCAACAACGTGTACGCGCACATCCCGGACGTGGTCGGCTTCACGCGGGGGCTGCGCGCCCTGGTCGCCGACGACGGCTGGGTCTCGGTCGAGGTGCAGCACCTGCTGACGCTGATCGAGGAGAACCAGTACGACACGATCTACCACGAGCACTTCCAGTACTACACGGTCGCCTCCGCGAGCCGGGCGCTGGCCAGCGGCGGACTCGCCCTGGTGGACGTGGAACTGCTGCCCACGCACGGCGGCTCGATCCGGCTGTGGGCCCGCCCGGCCGAGGTGGCCGGGGAGCCGACGGCGCGCGTCACCGACGTCCTGGCGCGGGAGAAGGCGGCCGGTCTTGAGGAGCTGTCCGGGTACACCGAGTTCGGCGCCCGGGTCGCGAAGGTGCGCCGGGACCTGCTGAAGTTCCTCATCGGGGCCGCCGAGCGCGGCGAGACGGTCGTCGGCTACGGCGCCCCGGGCAAGGGCAACACCCTGCTCAACCACTGCGGCATCCGCCCCGACCTGCTGGCGTACACGGTCGACCGGAACCCGTACAAGCACGGCAGGTTCACCCCCGGCACCCGCATCCCGATCCTGCCGCCCGAGCGGATCGCCGCCGACCGGCCGGACTACGTCCTCGTTCTGCCCTGGAACCTGCGGGCCGAACTGGTCGAGCAGCTCTCCTACGTGGGCGAGTGGGGCGGCCGACTCGTCTTCCCCATCCCGGAACTGAGCATTGTCGAGGTCAACTGATGAAGGTCGTCCTGTTCTGCGGCGGTTACGGGATGCGGATGCGCAACGGCACCGCCGACGACGTGCCCAAGCCGATGGCGATGGTCGGTCCGCGCCCGCTGATCTGGCACGTGATGCGCTACTACGCGCACTTCGGGCACACCGAGTTCATCCTGTGCCTGGGCTACGGCGCCCACCACATCAAGAACTTCTTCCTCAACTACGAGGAGACGACGTCCAACGACTTCGTGCTGCGCCGGGGTCAGACGGAGCTGCTGTCCACGGACATCTCCGACTGGACGATCACGTTCGCGCAGACCGGCATCGAGTCCCCCATCGGGGAGCGGCTGCGCCGGGTGCGGCACCACCTCGACGGTGACGAGATGTTCCTCGCCAACTACGCGGACGTGCTCACCGACGCCCCGCTGCCCGCGATGATCGAGAACTTCGCGCGGCGGGACGCGGGCGCGTCGATGATGGTGGTGCCGCCGCAGTCGTCGTTCCACTGCGTGGACCTCGGCGACGACGGCCTGGTCGGCGGGATCACCGCGGTGAGCGAGCTGCCGCTGTGGGAGAACGGCGGCTACTTCGTGCTCCGCCAGGAGGTCTTCGACCACATACCGCAGGACGGCGACCTGGTCGCGGACGGCTGCGGCCAGCTCGCCAAGCGCGGCCGGCTGCTGGCCTACCAGCACCGCGGCTTCTGGAAGCCGACCGACACCGTGAAGGAGCGGGCCGCGCTGGACGCCGCCTACGCCCGCGGTGACCGGCCGTGGGCCGTGTGGGAGCGGGACGGCGCCGCCGTGGGGACGGCGTGATCGGGCTCGGCGCCGGGCGCCTGGACCGGGTCGCCGCGGTGGGCGCGCACTGCGACGACATCGCCATCGGCGCGGGCGGCACTCTGCTGACGCTGTGTCAGGCGCGGCCGGGCCTGCGCGTCGACGCGCTGGTGCTGTCCGGCGGGGGCGGCGAACGGGAGCGGGAGGAGCGGGCCGCGCTCGCCGCGTTCTGCCCCGACGCCGACCTGCGGCTGACGGTGCTCAAGCTGCCGGACGGGCGGCTGCCCGCGCACTGGGAGGAGGCCAAGACGGCGGTCGAGGAGCTGCGCGAGCGCACCGACCCCGACCTGCTGCTGGCCCCGCGCACCGACGACGCGCACCAGGACCACCGCGGCCTGGCGAAGCTGGTGACGACCGCGTTCCGGGACCACCTCGTCCTCGGCTACGAGATCGTCAAGTGGGACGGCGACCTCGGCCGCCCCACGGCGTACCAGCCGCTGGCCCCGGAGACCGCCGAGCGGAAGGTGCGGCTGCTCCAGGAGCACTACCCCTCGCAGCGGCACCGGCCCTGGTACGACCGGGAGGCGTTCCTCGGGCTCGCCCGCATCCGCGGCATCGAGTGCCACGCCCGGTACGCCGAGGCGTTCGCCGTCACCAAACTCACTCTAAACCTGGGGGATTGAACCTTGCGCGTACTGCTGACCGGCCACCAGGGCTACCTGGGCACCGTGATGGCCCCGGTCCTCACCGCCGCCGGACACGAGGTCGTCGGCCTCGACTCCGGCCTGTTCGCCGACTGCGTCCTCGGCCCCATGCCCGCCGACCCGCCCGGCCACCGCGTCGACCTGCGCGACGTCACCACCGAGCACCTCGCCGGGGTGGACGCCGTGATCCACCTGGCGGCGCTGTCCAACGACCCGCTGGGCGCGCTGGCGCCCGACCTCACCTACGACATCAACCACCACGCGTCCGTGCGGCTCGCCCGGCTGGCCCGGGACGCCGGGGTGGAGCGGTTCCTGTACGCGTCGACGTGCTCGGTGTACGGCGCCGCGGGCGGTGACGAGCTGGTCGGCGAGGACGCCCCGCTGCGCCCGGTGACGCCGTACGCGGAGTCGAAGGTGCGGGTGGAGGACGACCTGCACCAGCTCGCGGACGGCGACTTCAGCCCCGTCTACCTGCGCAACGCCACCGCGTTCGGCTACTCGCCGCGGCTGCGCGCCGACATCGTGCTGAACAACCTCGTCGGGCACGCGCTGCTCTCCGGTGAGGTGCTGGTGCTCTCCGACGGCACGCCGTGGCGTCCGCTGGTGCACGCCGCGGACATCGCCCGCGCGTTCGCCGCCGCGCTGGTGGCGCCCCGGCGTGACGTGCACGACCGGGCGTTCAACATCGGCAGCGAGGCCAACAACGTCACCGTCGCGGAGATCGCCGAGCAGGTCGCGGAGGCGGTGTCCGGGTCCAAGGTGCGGATCACCGGGGAGAACGGCGCCGACCCGCGGTCGTACCGGGTGGACTTCTCCCGGTTCCGCGAGGCGGTTCCCGGCTACGACTGCGAGTGGACGGTGCGGCGGGGCGCCCTCGAACTCGCGGACGCCTACCGCGCGCACGGGCTCACCCAGGAGGACTTCGACCGGCGCTTCACCCGGCTCGCCGTGCTGCGCGCCGCCTCCGACGCCGGGACCGTCGACGACACCCTGCGGTGGCGCCGGTGACCGCGCCGGGCGAGGCCATGTACGCGCTGGTGGAGCGGCTGTACCCGCTGTGCCGCAGCATCACGGGCGACGGGGTGCGGGCCACCCTCGGCATCGTCGGCGAGTACCTCCCGCTGGACGTGCACGAGGTGCCGACCGGCACCCAGGTGCTGGACTGGACGGTGCCGCAGGAGTGGAACATCCGGGACGCGTACGTCGCGGACGCCGACGGCAACCGCGTCGTCGACTTCCGGGCGTCCAGCCTGCACGTCCTCGGCTACAGCGTGCCGGTGGACCGGACCATGCCCCTGGCCGAGCTGCGTCCGCACCTGCACACCCTGCCGGAGCACCCGTCGTGGGTGCCGTACCGCACCAGCTACTACCAGCCGGAGTGGGGGTTCTGCCTGGCGCAGGAGACCCTGGACGCGCTGCCGGACGGCGACTACGCGGTCCGCGTCGACTCCACGCTCGCCGACGGCCACCTCACCTACGCCGAGCACGTGGTCCCCGGGCAGGTCCCGGACGAGGTGATCGTCTCCTGCCACGTCTGCCACCCGTCGCTGGCCAACGACAACCTCGCCGGGATCGCGGTGGCGACGCACCTGGCGCGCTGGCTGGCGGACCAACGGCCCTACTACACCTACCGGTTCCTGTTCGCGCCCGGCACCATCGGGGCGATCACCTGGCTGGCCCGCAACGCGGAGCGGATCGACCGGGTCAGGCACGGCCTGGTGCTGGCCTGCGCCGGGGACCCGGGCCAGCTCACGTACAAGAAGAGCAGGCGCGGCGACGCGGAGATCGACCGGGTGCTGGCGCACGTCCTGGCCGCCTCCGAACGCCCGCACGAAATTCGGGAGTTCACGCCGTACGGCTACGACGAGCGGCAGTTCTGTTCCCCCGGGTTCGACCTCGGCGTGGGCTCGCTCAGCCGGACCCCGTACGCGGGCTACCCCGAGTACCACACCTCGGCGGACGACCTCGGCTTCGTCACCCCGGCGGCGCTGGCCGACACGCTCGCCGTCTGCCGGGAGGCGTTCGGCGTCCTGGACCGCAACCGGCGCTACGTCAACCTCAGCCCGTACGGGGAGCCGCAGTTGGGCCGCCGGGGACTGTACGACTCGCTCGGCGGGCGCAGCGACGCCAAGGAGGCCCAGATGGCGATGTTGTGGGTGCTCAGCCTCTCCGACGGCGAGCACACGCTGCTGGACGTGGCCGAGCGGGCCGGGCTGCCGTTCGACACCGTCGCCGCCGCGGCCGACGCCCTGCACGACGCCGGGCTGATCAAGGCATGACGCCGGTGACCGCCGAAGGGGGGAAGGCGACGCGTCCGGCCGGGTCCGCCCGGCGGGCCGTCGTCGGCCGCCTGTCCTGGGGACTGGCCGACCAGGCGGCGTCCAGCCTGACCAACTTCGCCGTGGGCATCTACGTGGCCCGCTCGCTGGGGCTGACCGCGTTCGGCGCGTTCAGCCTGGCCTGGGTGACGTACGGCGTGGTGCTCAGCGTCTCCCGGGGGCTCGCCACCGACCCGCTCGTGGTGCGCTTCAGCGGGGTGCCGGAGGGCTCCTGGCGTCCGGCGGTGGCCCGTTCCTCGGGCACCGCGCTCGGCGTCGGCGGCGCCGTCGGCGCGGGCTGCCTCGTCGCCGGGCTCGCGGTCGGCGGCCCGGTGGGCGACGCGTTCGCCTGCCTCGGCGTGGTGCTGCCGGGGCTGATGCTCCAGGACGCCTGGCGGTACGCGTTCTTCGCCGCCGGAGCCGGGCGCAAGGCGTTCGTCAACGACGTGGTGTGGGGCGTCGGACTGGTCCCGGCCATGGTGGTGGCGGACCGGGTCGGCACCGTCGCCGCGTTCGTGCTGGCCTGGGGCGCCTCCGCCGCGGTCGCCGCGCTGTACGGCGGCGTCCAGTCCGGGATCAGGCCCCGGCTGACCGGCGCGCGCGCCTGGGTCCGCGACCACCGCGACCTCGGCTACCGCTACCTCGTCGAGAACACCTGCGTCAGCGGCGCGAGCCAGCTGCGCGCCTACGGGCTCGGCGTGATCGTCGGGGTCGGCGCGGTGGGCGCGGTGCGCGGCGCCGAACTGCTGCTCGGCCCATTCCTGGCCATACTGATGGGGCTCTCGCTGGTCACCGTCGCGGAGGCGGCGCGGGTGCTGCGCCGGTCCCCGCACCGCCTGGGCGCGTTCTGCCTCCTGCTCGGCGGCGGGCAGGCCGTCGCCGCGCTGCTGTGGGGCGCGGCGCTGCTGCTGATGCCGGACCGGCTCGGTGAGCTGGTGCTCGGCGGCGACGTCTGGCCGTCCGCCGCCGACCTGATCCTCCCGGCCACCCTCGGGGTCGCGGGCGCCGGGCTCGGCACCGGCGCGGCGGCCGGACTGCGCGCGCTCGGCGCGGCCCGGCGCAGCCTGCGCGCCCAGTTGTTCAACTCCGCCTGCTACGTCGGCGGCGGCCTCGGCGGGGCGGCCGTGGGCGGCGTGGTCGGCTCGGCGTGGGGCGTCGCCGCCGCCACCGTCGGCGGCTCGGCCGTGTGGTGGCTGCACCTGCGGTCCGGCCTGCGCGAGCACCACCCCAACCCTTCCGAAGTGAGGACGTCATGACCGCCCACCCCAGGCTGAGCATCGGCCTGCCCGTCTACAACGGCGAGGAGTACCTCGCCGAGTCCCTCGACGCGCTGCTCGGGCAGACCTACGAGGACTTCGAGCTGGTCATCTCCGACAACGCCTCGACCGACGGGACCGAGGACATCTGCCGCCGGTACGCCGCGAAGGACTCCCGTATCCGGTACCTCAGGCTGCCGAAGAACATCGGCGCCGCCCCCAACCACAACTACGTCTTCACCGAGTGCCGTGGCGAGCTGTTCAAGTGGGCCTCGCACGACGACCTGTACGCCCGCGACCTGCTGCGCCGCTGCGTGGAGGCGCTCGACGAGCGTCCCGAGGTGATCCTCGCCCACGCCGAGCAGGCGGTCATCGACGGCGACGGACGGGTGAAGGTGCCGTACGCGTACACGCTCGCCACCGACTCCCCGCACGCGCCGGAGCGGTTCCGCAGCCTGCTGTTCGAGCCCGGCGGCGACGACTTCTACGGCGTGATGCGCGCGGACATGCTGCGCAGGGTGCGCCCGCACGACAGCTTCCACCACGCCGACCGCGTCTTCGTCGCGGAGATCACCCTGCACGGGCCGTTCCACCAGGTGCCGGAGCTGCTGTACTTCCGCCGCGACCACCCCACCCGCGCCGAGCGGGCCAACCCCTCCAAGCGCTCCCGGTGCGTCAACCTGGACCCGCGCCGCGCGGGCCCGCTGCACCCGACGCCGCGGCTGCTCGCCGAGTACGTGTGGGGGTTCGTGTCGGCGGTCCGGCGGGCGCCGCTGTCCCCGGCCGACCGGCGCGCCTGCTACCGCCACCTGGCGGCGTGGGCGACGAGCCGGGTCCGGCCGGGCGCGGGCGAGCGGGTCGAGGACCGCGCCCCGGTCGACCCGGCCAGGTTCGACGTCTCCGTCGACGCCCTGGTGGCGGGCCGCGAGGGGAGGCACGCGTGAGTTCGCCCGTGCGCGTCGGGGTGTTCGGGCTGCTCGGCTCCGGCAACCTCGGCAACGACGGGTCGCTGGAGGCCGTCCTCGGCTACCTGCGGGACGCGCACCCGGACGCGGTGGTGGACGCGCTGTGCGGCGGACCCGAGGCGGTCACCGCGCGGTACGGCATCCCCGCGACGCGGCTGCACTGGTACCGCGGGGAGTACCGCACGGCGTCCCGCGCGGGCGCGATCGTGGGCAAGGGCCTCGGCAAGCTCGTCGACGTCTTCCGCACCGCGGCCTGGGTGCGGAGGCACGACGTGGTGATCGTGCCGGGCATGGGCGTCCTGGAGGCCACGCTGCCGCTGCGGCCCTGGGGGTTCCCGTACGCGCTGTTCCTGCTCTGCGCGAGCGGGCGGCTGCTCGGCACCCGGGTGGCGCTGGTCAGCGTCGGCGCCGCCCGGATCGGCAACCGGTCGACGCGGGCCCTGGTGCGCTGGTCGGCGCGGCTGGCCGCGTACCGGTCCTACCGCGACGAGCTGTCCCGGGACGCGATGCGGGCGATGGGCGTCGACACCGCCCGCGACGAGGTCTACCCGGACCTGGCGTTCGCGCTGCCCACGCCGGACGCGCCCGAGCCCCGCCCCGGCGCTGTCTGCCTGGGTGTCATGGACTTCCACGGCGGCGACGACGACCGCGCCCGCGCCGCCGAGATCCACCGCCGCTACCTCGACGGCACGACCGCGTTCGTGCGCGCGCTGGTCGCGGAGGGCAGGCCGGTACGGCTGCTCACCGGGGACGGCTGCGACGCCCCGGTGGTCGCCGCGATCCGCGCCGCGGTGGACTCGCCGCTGGTCACCGCCGCCGAGGCGGGCTCGCTCGCCGACCTGATGCGGGAGACGGCGGCGGCCGACACCGTCGTCGCCACCCGGTACCACAACCTGGTCTGCGCGCTGAAGACCGGCACCCCCACGCTCGCCCTCAGCTACGCCGCGAAGAGCGACGCGCTCATGGCGCGGATGGGCCTGGCCGAGTTCCGCCACCCGGCCCGCGAGGTCGACGCCGACCGGCTCCTGGAGCGGTTCCGGGAGCTGGAGAAGCGGGCACCGGAGCTGCGCCGGACCCTCGCCGAGCGGAACGCGGCCACCACCCGGCACCTGGAGCGGCAGTTCGCCGCGCTCACGGCGGCGCTGTTCCCGGCGCCCGACACCACCCCGCGGGAGACGTCATGAAGGCCACCGAAGTCCCGGCGATCGACGGGGCCTACCTGTTCGAGCCGACGCCGTACGCCGACGAACGCGGCTTCTTCTCCCGCACCTTCGACGCCGAGGTGGTCCGCTCGGTGGGCCTCGACCCGGACGCCTTCGTGCAGGACAGCGTCTCCCGGTCGGCGCGCGGCGTGCTGCGCGGGCTGCACCTGCGGTCCGGCGCGGGCGAGGCCAAGCTGGTGCGGTGCTCGTACGGGCGGATCTTCGACGTCGTGGTGGACCTGCGGCCCGACTCCCCGACGTACCTGGGCCGGGCGTTCTTCGAGCTGTCCGACGCGACCCAGCGCAGCGTCTACATCCCGGCCGGGTGCGCGCACGGCTTCCAGGCGCTGACCGAGCCCGCCGACACCTCGTACCGGATCGACCGCCCGCACGACCCGGCCGAGGACGTGACCATCGCCTACGACGACCCGGACCTCGCCATCCCCTGGCCGCTGCCGGTGACGTCGGCGTCCCAGCGGGACCGGGAGGCGCCGAGCCTCGCCGCCGTCCTGAAGCGGCTGGACCTGGAACAGACGGAAAGGTAAGTCGGCATGGACACCGAAGAGTTCTCGCTCCCCCGGTCGCGGGCGGCGAACGAGCGGCTGCACGCCCTGGTCCCCGGCGGCGCGCACACCTACGCCAAGGGCGACGACCAGTACCCCGAGGGCCTGGCCCCGGTCATCAGCCACGGCCGGGGCGCCCACGTGTGGGACGTCGACGGCAACCGGTACGTCGAGTACGGCTCCGGGCTGCGGTCGGTCAGCCTCGGCCACGCCCACCCGCGGGTGAGCGAGGCGGTGCGGCGCGAACTCGACCGCGGCGGCAACTTCGTCCGGCCGTCCCTGCTGGAGGTCGAGGCCGCGGAACGCTTCCTGGCGACGGTGCCGACCGCGGAGATGGTGAAGTTCGCGAAGAACGGCTCCGACGCGACGACCGCGGCGGTGCGGCTGGCCCGCGCCGTAACCGGACGCGCCAAGGTGGCCCTCTGCGCCGACCACCCGTTCTTCTCGACCGACGACTGGTTCATCGGGACGACGCCGATGGACGCCGGTATCCCGGACACCGGCCTCACGGTGACGTTCCCGTACGGCGACCTGGCCGCCACGGAGGAGCTGCTCACCCGGCACGAGGGTGAGATCGCCTGCCTGATCCTGGAGGCCGCCACCCACACCGAGCCGCCGCCCGGCTATCTGGCGGGGCTGCGGGCGCTGGCCGACCGGCACGGCTGCGTCCTGGTCTTCGACGAGATGATCACCGGTTTCCGCTGGTCGGAGGCGGGCGCGCAGGGGCTGTACGGCGTCACGCCCGACCTGTCGACGTTCGGGAAGGCGCTGGGCAACGGGTTCGCGGTCTCCGCGCTGGCCGGGCGCCGGGAGCTGATGGAGCGGGGCGGGCTGCGGCACTCCGGCGACCGGGTGTTCCTGCTGTCGACGACGCACGGCGCGGAGACGCACGCGCTGGCCGCCGCGATGGCCGTGCAGGCCACCTACGTCGAGGAGGGCGTCACGGCGCGGCTGCACGCCCTCGGGGAGCGGCTGGCGGCCGGGGTGCGGGACGCGGCGGCCAGCATGGGCGTCGATGAGCACGTCGTCGTCCGGGACCGGGCCAGCAACCTGGTCTTCGCCACCCTCGACGAGCGGGGGCGGCCGTCGCAGGAGTACCGCACCCTGTTCCTGCGCCGCCTGTTGACCGGCGGGGTGCTGGCGCCGTCGTTCGTGGTGAGCGCCGCGCTCACCGAGGCCGACATCGACCACACCGTGGACGTGGTGGCCCAGGCGTGCGCGGTGTACCGCAAGGCCCTGGACGCGGCGGACCCGACGCCGTGGCTGGGCGGACGCCCGGTGAAGCCGGTGTTCCGGCGCCGGGCCTGACGTACCGTCAGCCGCGCTGGCGCCGACCGGTGTCCGCGAGCCGGTCGACGCACCACGCCGACGCCGGTACCAGCGCGAGCGCGGTGCACCAGCCGCCGAGGACGTCGGTCGGGTAGTGCGCGCCGAGGACGACCTGCGCCCAGCCCATGGCGGCCCCGGCGGCCACTCCCGCGCCGAGCACGAGCGCCGCCCCCGCGGCCCCGCCGAGGCCGAGCCGCCCGGCCGCGAGCAGCGCCAGCGTGAGGGCGACGGCGGTGAGGAAGGCGGTGTGCCCGCTCGGGTACGACAGGTTGTCGGCGCCGTGGATGGTGCGCCCCACCAGGTGCTTCAGCCCCGTCGCCGCGCCCACCGCCAGGGTGACGGCGACGACGAGGAGCACCGCGGCGCGCGGACGCCGCAGCAGCAGGCAACCGGCCCCGGCGACGGCGACCAGCGCCGCCGCGCCCACGGGCTCCCCGAGGAAGTCGACGGCGCGCGCGACGTCCCGCCACGGCGACGGCACCCCCTCAAGCGCCGACCAGACCCGCTCGTCCACCCTGCCCGCCTCGCCGTCGCCCGCGTACCGCCCCCCGAGCAGGGCGACCACCAGCGCGGCGAGGACCGCGACCGGCCCCAGCCACGCCCGCAACGCCGGGGACAGCACCGCGGGCCGCACGGCACCCGCCCGTAAGTCGCTGACCATGCGGCCACCCTAACGTCGGTCAGCGCGGCCCGGCCGCCCACGCTCACCCCTCGGACGGCACCCCGACCATCCGCCCACCCACCCGCGCGGCCGCCTCACCGCGGGGCGGCGCCGAGCCGTCGGAGAGCGGGGGCGGTCGAGCGGCATGTGACCGGCGTCTTCATGAAGCTGGGGCTCAGTCAGACGGCGACCGGGCGGCACCGGCGGGTCCTGGCGGTGCTGCGGTACCTCGGGCAGTAGGCGCGGCCCGTCTCAGGAACCGGCGGCGGGCGCGAACAGGCCCCGCAGGTCGGCGTCGAAGAGCCTGTCCTTGGCGACGAAGGACCTGATCCCGGCCCTCTCCAGCTCCTCCGGCGACCAGAACGACTTGTCGGTGGAGGTCAGTACGATCCGTGGCGGGTCGTCCTCCTCGGCCAGTCGGCGCGCCACGGTCAGTCCGTCCTGGTCGGGCAGGTGCAGGTCGAGCAGCAGCCCGTCGGGACGGTGGGTCCGCACCGCGGCCAGGGCCGAGGCGCCGTCCTCGGACTCCGCCACGACACGCAGGCCCCGCGCCGCCAGCAGCATCGCGGCGACGCGGCGGAACCCGGGGTCGTCGTCGACGACGACGATGTTGATGCACATGCCCCCAGGATGCCGAACCCTTTCGCGGCCGGACCATAGGGGGAGCCCTACGGTTTGCCGTAGCGCGTGCCGTAGGCGCCCCCACCGGGTCACTTGCCGAGGTGGGCGGTGAAGTGGTCGGCGAGTTTGTCGACGGCCTGGTCGACGTACTCGCGCTTGTCGTAGAGGTCGACGTGGCTGGCGCCGGGGATCCGGTACAGCTCCGCGGGGCCGGTGGCCGCCCGGTGCGCCTCGACCGCCATCCAGGCGGTCACCGCGCGCTCGCCGATGATCTGGAGGACGGGGCGCGGGCCGATCAGGGGGACGGCGCGGAAGACGTCGCTGGCGGCCATCTTGTCGACGCTGTCCCAGGTCAGGAACTTCGCGGAGCGCTCGTGGTAGCCGCGGGCACCGCAGTAGTACTCCCAGCCCTCGACGCCGTGCTCGCCGCCCAGGGCGCCCGCCTCCTCGGCGGTCTCGGGGAACATCGTCAGCACCCCGGGGTCCTCGCCGCGCGCGGCGCGGGTGCGGGCCTGGGCGGCGGCGTCCAGGAGGGCCTGGAAGACGGCCGGGTCCTGGGAGCCGTCGGCGCCGAAGCGGAACTGGCGGGCGGGCTCGGCGGTGGAGACGGTCGCGACGGCCCGGACGCGGTGGTCGCCGCCGGTCGCCGCCAGCGAGTAGCCACCGGAGGCGCAGACGCCGAGCAGGCCAATGCGGTCGGGGTCGACCTCCGCGCGGGTGGTGAGGTAGGAGACGGCGGCCTTGAAGTCCTCGACGCGCTGGGCGGGGTCCTCGAGCCCACGGAGGTCTGCTCCTTCACCCCGGTGCCGGGGTGTCCCACCACCAGCGCCGGACGGGGGCCGACGGCCGGGCCGTCGGGGACGTAGAGGTGGGCGGCGATCTCGATACCGGCGCTGTCGAAGCCGACGCGGGTCCTGGCCATGGGAAACACTCCTCAGGAAAGGTGACGTACGGGGTGTGGAGCGCCCGGTCTCCGCCGGGCACACCTCCACCATCCGGTGTCCGTCCCGTCCGCGGGAGAGACAGGTTTCTGCCTGGGAAAGAACCTTCCCCCTCACACCTGTGCGGAGGTCCGCCGATGACTTAGGTCAACCGGTGACGGCACCCGACCGTCAACTGACCGATGTGCGGGTGCCGTTCGCAAGGCGCGTTCCGCGCCCGAGTCCGTGCCCCCGCTGTCCCTGGACGTCGATCAGTTGCTCGACGAGTTCACGCCGCTGCCGATCCGCGCGGAGTTCCGCTTCGACCCGGCCACTCCCGCGGTGATCACCGTCGAGTTCCTGGCGGAGCGCGGGCCGGGCGTCAGCTGGCGCATCGGCCGGGAACTCCTGCACGGCGGCCTGACGGCGATGAGCGGCTGCGGCGACGTAAGGATGTGGCCCGCGCTGCCCAACCCTCGCAGTAGGCCGGGACGCCGGAGACCGAGCCGCCCAGGACGCCGGTGCCGGTGAGGGTGCCGCCTTCCTGGCTGGCCGCGGTCACCGACTCGACCCTGGTCCCGGTCGGCGCCTCCACCGACGGCGCCGAGCAGGAGGGCGGGGTGGTGGCGGAGGCGCCCTGCGTCTGCGCCGAGGCGGTCGGCAGACACACGGCGGCGGCGAGCGGCACACCCGCGGCGAGGACAGTCAGCAGTCGTCTCATGATTTCCCATCCAGAGGAGAAGTAGGTGTGCGGCAGACACATGGCGGCACACGTGTGCGGCGCTCGCGCCGTCACCGGTTTGACTGGTGACGATCCTTGCATGGGGCCATGGGGCTGTTCAACGACGCCTGAGAGCGGTCAACCGCCGTCAGTCGAGGCGGGTGTTAGCCTGGGGAAGACGTTGACCGTCGATCGAGGAGTCACAGACGTGGTGGGTGAAGACGACATCTCCGGATGAGATCCGGAGCTGACGGCCACCGGCGCGCACAGAGGCGCTGCCGAGGTGGTCGGGCTCGTCGTACCCGCTTCCCCCACGTCTGCCCAGGGCAGAGGTCCAAGCTCTGCCCTCGTCATCTCCGAGGTCACCTCACATGTCCCACGCCGCGATCGTCTGCTCCCACCTCACCTTCGCCTGGCCCGACGACACCCCGGTCTTCCACGACCTGTCCTTCACCGTGCCCACCGGCCGCACCGGCCTGGTCGCGCCCAACGGCTCCGGCAAGTCCACCCTGCTCAGGCTGATCGCCGGTGAACTGCGGCCCACCACCGGCTCGGTCTCCGTCACCGGCACCCTCGGCTACCTGCCGCAGAGCCTCCCCCTGACCGGCGACCTCACCGTCGCCGAGGTGCTCGGGGTCGCCGAGGTGATCCGCGCGCTGGACGCCGTGGAGTCCGGCGACGTCGACGAGAAGCACTTCGCCACCATCGGCGACGACTGGGACATCGAGGAGCGCACCCGCGCCCAGCTCGACCGCCTCGGCCTGACCGACCTCACCCTGGACCGCCGCCTGGGCACCCTCAGCGGCGGCCAGGTCGTCTCCCTCGGCCTCGCCGCCCAACTGCTCAGGCGCCCCGACGTCCTGCTGCTCGACGAGCCCACCAACAACCTCGACGCCGACGCCCGGCACCAGCTCTACGACGTGCTCACCGACTTCACCGGCTGTCTGCTGCTGGTCAGCCACGACCGCGCGCTGCTCGACCGCATGGAACGCGTCGCGGAACTCGGCAGCGACGAACTCCGCCTCTACGGCGGCGACTTCACCGCCTACGAGGAGGCCGTGCGCGCCGAGCGGGAGGTCGCGGAGAAGAACGTCCGCAACGCCGAGCAGGAGCTGAAGCGGGAGAAGCGGGAGGCGCAGCAGGCCCGCGAACGCGCCGAGCGCCGGATGAGCAACGCCTCCAGGAACCTCAAGAACGCCGGACTGCCCAAGATCTTCGCGGGCACCATGAAGCGCGGCGCGCAGGAGGCCGCGGGCAGGTCCGGCACCCTGCACGGCGCCCGCGTCAGCGAGGCCAGGGCCCGCCTGGACGAGGCCGGGCGCGCCCTGCGCGACGAGCAGCGCCTCACCCTGGAACTGCCCGACACCCAGGTGCCCGCCGGACGCAACCTGTTCCTCGGCACGGGGATGCGGGTCCGGCTCGGGGACCGGGACGTCTTCGCCCCGGCCGGGATCGACCTGACCGTCCGCGGCCCCGAACGCATCGCGCTGACCGGGCCCAACGGCGCGGGCAAGACCACCCTGATGCGGCTGGTCACCGGCGACCTCACCCCGTACGCCGGGGAGGTCAGGCGCAACGACGGGCGGATCGCCTACCTCTCGCAGCGCCTGGACCTGCTGGACCTGGACCGCAGCGTCGCGGAGAACTTCGCCGCGTACGCCCCCGAGCGGCCCGAGGCGGAGCGCATGAACCTGCTCGCCCGCTTCCTCTTCCGGGGCGCCCGCGCCCACCTGCCGGTCGGGGTGCTCTCCGGCGGCGAACGGCTGCGCGCCACCCTGGCCTGCGTGCTGTGCGCCGAACCGGCCCCGCACCTGCTGCTGCTCGACGAGCCGACCAACAACCTCGACCTGGTCAGCGCGGGCCAACTGGAGAGCGCGCTCAACTCCTACCGGGGCGCCTTCATGGTGGTCAGCCACGACGAGCGGTTCCTCGCCGAGATCGGGGTGAACCGCTGGCTGCGCCTGGCGGACGGCACACTCCAGGAGACGGGGGCGCCCGAGGTGTGAGCCGGTGACGTGTGCCCTGGCCCGCGTCCGAGGCGCCCGGCGCCCGGCGGGCCGTCCACCGCTCACCTCCTGGGGAACACCCGTGTCCGCACTGATCGCTCACGACGTCGTCCGCGCCCCGGGCGGCCGTCGCGTCCTCGACGGCGTCTCCCTGACCGCCGCCCCCGGCCACCGCATCGGCCTGATCGGGGAGAACGGCGTCGGCAAGTCCACCCTGCTGCGCGTCCTCGCGGGCGTCGACCAGCCCGACGCGGGCACCGTCACCCGCCCCGCCGACCTGGGCTTCCTCCACCAGGAGCTGCCGTACGACGCCCAGGCCACCCTCGCGGCGGTGCTGGACGAGGCGCTGCGCGAGGCCCGCGAGGACCTCGCCGAACTGGACCGGCTCGGCGCTGAGCTGGCCCGCGCCCCGGAGGACCCCGGCCTCCTCGACGCCTACGGCAGGCGCCTGGAGCTGGCCCAGCACCGCGAGTCCTGGGACGCCGACCGCCGCGCCGCCCTCGTCCTGGAGGGCCTCGGCCTCGGCGCCCTCGGGCCCGGACGCACCCTCGGTTCGCTCTCCGGCGGCCAGTGCGGCCGTCTCGCCCTGGCCGCCCTGCTCGTACGCCGTCCCGCGGCGCTGCTGCTGGACGAGCCGACCAACCACCTCGACGACGGCGCCGCCGCCTTCCTGGAGGAACAGCTCCGCGCCCTGCCCGGCACGGTGGTCGTCGCCAGCCATGACCGGGCGTTCCTCGACGCCGTCTGCACCGACCTGATCGACCTCGACCCGGCCGCCGACGGGCCGGTCCGGTACGGCGGCGGCTACAGCGCGTACCTGGCGGAGCAGGCCGCCGAGCGGGAGCGCTGGGAGCGGCGGTACGCCGAGGAGCAGCGGGAGCTGGCCGAGCTGCGGCAGGCGGCGGGGGTGACGGCGCACCGGGTCGCGCCGGACCGGGGCCGTACCGACAACGAGAAGATGGGCTACGGCCACCGGGCCGGGCGGGTGCAGCGGCAGGTCTCCCGCCGGGTCCGCGACGCCACCCGCAGGCTCACGGAACTGGAGCGCGTCCAGGTCGCCGAGCCGCCGCGCCCGCTGCGGTTCGCGGCCGGTGACCTGGCCGCGCCCGGCGAGGACGACCAGCGGCCCCTGGTCTTACTGGCCGACGTGCGGGTGCCGGGGCGGCTGGCGCTGGACGGCCTGGAGATCCCGTCGGCCGACCGGCTGCTGGTCACGGGCGGCAACGGCGCGGGCAAGTCGACGCTGCTCGCCGTGCTCGCCGGGCGGCTCCCGGCCGAGGGCGTGGTGCGTCGGCGGCGTCGGCTGACGGTGGGGCTGCTCACCCAGGACACCGTGTTCGCCCGCCCCGACCGCACGGTCCGCGACACCTACGAGCGGTCGCTCGGCGCCGAGCGCGCGGAGAAGGTGCCGCTGGCCTCGCTCGGCCTGCTGCCCGGGGCGGACCTGGACAGACCGGTCGGCCACCTGTCGGTTGGGCAGCGGCGCCGACTGGCGCTGGCCCTCCTGGTCGCCCGTCCGCCCCAGCTCCTGCTGCTCGACGAGCCCACGAACCACCTCTCGCCGCGCCTGTGCGACGAACTGGAGGCGGCCCTCGGACCGGGCGGCCCCGGCGCGATCGTCGTCGCCAGCCACGACCGCTGGCTGCGCCGCCGCTGGCAGGGGCGTGAGGTCCGGCTGGGGCTCTGACATCGGGTGAGGCCGGTGACCGTCCTTGCGCCCGCCACGAGTCACCTGTCAAGATGGTGATGTGAATCTTGACCATGTCTTCGTGTGCGGGCACCCGGCTCTCGACTTCGCGGCCACACTCCGGGCCCGGCGTTCGACCCGGTTCGAGATGTTCGTGACCCCGGAGCGGCTGAACGCCTGGTACCTGGAGTCCGGTCTGGTGGACACCATCACCGACGGCGGCGAGGACGACGTCCGCGAGGCGACGACCGTGCGCGAGGCGATCTACCGGCTCGTCACCGACCGTCGGCTGGGCGAGGAGTTCGACACCGCCGCACTCGATGTGCTGAACTCCGCCGCGCGCGGGACGCCGGTGACCCCCCAGCTCACCCCGGCCGGGCGCCACACGGAGGCGACGCCCGCCGAGGCGCTGGCGACGGTCGCCCGGCAGGCCGTGGAACTGCTCAGCGGCCCGGACGTGCCGCTGATGAAGGAGTGCGGCAACCCCGAGTGCACCCGGGTCTACATCGACCGCTCCCGGGGTATGCGGCGCCAGTGGTGCGGCATGGAGTCCTGCGGCAACAAGATCAAGGCGGCGGCGTACCGCGCCCGCAAGAAGTCCGCGCCCGCCACCGCCACCCGCTGACACCCTCGGACGGGTGCGCACACACCTACGTGGGTACCATGCGCACACGTCATCCATAGCGAGGGAGTGACCGGTTGTGACCAGCCAATCCGCCGCCACACTCCGGGCGCGGTACGTGGCACAGGCCGCGGCGGACCTGGAGGAGAACCGTCGGCGTCAGCGGGAGCTGGCGGAGCGGATCACCGCGCTGAAGCAGGAGGAGGCCCTCCTGTCGGACATCATCACCCTCGCCGAGCGGTACGAGGATGCCGCGGACCCCTCCCGGCCGCCCGAGCAGTCCCAGGACGAGCCGGACATGCCGAAGGCGGGCGCGAAGACGAAGTCGCGCCCGCCGCTGCTCGGTGACCTGCTGACGGAACTGCTGGCCCAGTACGAGGAACCCCGGCTGGCGAAGGAGCTGCGGGACGAACTCCTTCAGAAGCACCCGGACCGCAACCCCACCCCTCAGGTGGTGCGCAACACCCTGGAGTCCCTGGTCGCCAAGGGCCGCGTCCAACGCCACAAGCAGCAGCGCTCGGTCCTGTACACCGTGACGCCGTCGTAGGGGACGGTCACAGGAAGTCGTAGGGGACGGTCACAGGAAACGGGAGGCCGACGGGCCGTACCCCGAGAACACCACGCTCTCCGCCCAGTTCCACCAGCGCCACAGGGAGACGTGTGCCATGGCTCAGGCCGCCGCGCTGGCGTCGATGGTGACCGGGATGTTGCCGCGCGTGGCCTTGGAGTAGGGGCAGATCTGGTGGGCGGCCTCGGCGAGTTCCCGGGCGGTGGCCTGGTCGACGCCGCCGAGGACGGGACTGAGGACTGCGGCGAGGGAGAACTCGCCGTCGTCGCCGTGGGTGAGGGTGATCTCCGCGGTGATGCTGGTGCTGGTGAGCCGGACCTCACGGAGGGCGGCGGCGCGGCGCAGGGCGCCGAGGAAACAGGCGGCCCAGCCAGCGGCCAGGAGTTGCTCGGGGTTGGTCGCCGTACCGGCGCCGCCGAACTCCTTGGGGATGGCGAGGCCGGTCTCCAACAGGCCGTCCGAGGAACGGACGTGACCGCCGTTCCGGCCTTCCCCGTCGACGTCGACAACTGCCGTGTAGCTGACTGCCATGGCCGTACTCCCCATCTGTTCTGATCTTTCGTCACCGGTTCAGGTGGTGATGAAATCATGACGGCGCGACACGTCACCAGTCAAGGCGGTGACGGATGGGTATGCGGGGAGGAGTGTGTGATCCACGCCACCAGACGGGAGTGCATAGCGGGGTGGGGGCCAGCGTCTTTGTAGTAGGTGCAGGGGGCGTGTGCGCGGCGGCGGAGGACAAGGGGTCGACTCGATGGGGCGGTTGCCGACCGATGAGTTCGACCGGTTCGTGGCGGCACGCTGGTCGGCGCTGCTCCATCTGGCGCGGCTGCTCACGGGGGGCGACCGGCACCGGGCGGAGGACCTGCTCCAGGAGGCGCTGGTCAAGCTGTGGTTCGCCTGGCCGAGGGTGGCGGGGCAGGCGCCCGAGGCGTATGTGCGGCGGGTGCTGGTCCGGGCCGCGGCCCGGTCGGCGCGCCGACGCTGGTGGGGCGAGCAGCCGGTGGGGCAGTTGCCCGAGCCGCCCGGCGTGGACGACGAGGCCGCCGACGTGGCCGAACGCACCCGCCTTGAGGCCGTGTTGGCGCTACTGTCGGCGCGGCAGCGGGCCGCGGTGGTGCTGCGGTACTACCAGGACCTGCCCGAGCGGCAGGTGGCGCAGGCGCTGGGACGCCCAGTGGGGACGGCCCGCTCGCTCACGGCGCGGGGCGTGGCGCGGCTGCGGCAGCTGATGGCCGAGCCGGGCGATCCGGTCGGGCCGACCGAGGCGGTCGGACACGGCGACGCGCTCCAGCCCGTCGAGCCGGTTGAGTGAAGAGGGAGCCATGGATCACTTCGAGCGGGAGCTGAGCCGCCTGATGCGGGACGGCCAGCGGGAAGCGCCCTACGAGGAGCGGCACCGGGCCCGCCTGCGGGCCGGTGTCCGGGCCCGGCGGCGGGCGCGGCGGGTGTGGATGGCCACCGGCTCCGTGCTGACCGCCGCCGGGGTCGCCGTCGGACTGCTGCTGGCGGCGGGGCCGTTCGCGCAGGGCGGCTCCGGCGGTCCGCGGCCCCGCCCGGTCACCTCGACCGAGTCGGCCCCGATGCCGTCGACCGTCCGCCCCGGCGCCTCGGCCCAGGGTGTGCCGCTGCCGACACCCGCCTCCCGCGCGGCGGGCTGACGCCGTGGGTCCTCACACGTCCGCGTGCGGGCGGCTGGCGCGCTGGTCGGGGTGGGGCGGGCCGCTGCTGGTGGCGCTGCTCGCGGGGGTGCTGCGGTTCTGGCGGCTGGGCAGTCCACGGGCGGTGGTGTTCGACGAGACGTACTACGCCAAGGACGCCTGGGCCATGCTGCGGCTCGGCTACGAGGGCACCTGGCCGGACCGGAAGGTCGCCGACCCGCAGCTCCTGGCCGACCCGCAGGTGACGTCCCTCTCCGACACCGGGGCCTTCGTCGCACACCCGCCGACGGGCAAGTGGGTCATCGCCGTGGGTGAGTGGGCGTTCGGCCTCAACCCGTTCGGCTGGCGTGTCATGACGGCACTGCTCGGCACGCTGTCGGTGCTGATGCTGTGCCGCGTCGGACGCCGTCTGTTCCGCTCGACGCCGCTGGGCTGTCTGGCCGGGCTGCTGCTCGCGCTGGACGGGCTGCACCTGGTGATGAGCCGCGTCGCCCTGCTCGATCTCGTCGTGATGTTCTTCGCGCTGGCCGCGTTCGGCTGTCTGCTCGTCGACCGGGACGCCGTGCGGTCCGGCTCACGGCGGCCCTCCCGGTCGGCACGGACGGCCGGGTGCGCCCGGACGCGCACACCGGCGACCACGCCGGGACAGGTGTGCGGCCCTGGCGGCTCGCGGCCGGTGTCTGCCTGGGGCTGGCGGCCTCGACCAAGTGGAACGGCCTGTACTTCCTCGCCTTCTTCGTGGCGCTCACCCTGCTCTGGGACGTCGGCGCCCGGCGGGTGGCGGGCGCGTACCGGCCGTGGCGCGCGGTGCTGCGCCGGGACGCCGCCTGGTCGGTGACCTCCCTCGTCCCGGTCGCCGCCGTGACGTACCTGGCGACCTGGACGGGCTGGTTCCGCTCCGACGGCGGCTACGGGCGGCACTGGGCCGACGGCCGCGGCGGCACCTGGGCGTGGGTCCCGGCGCCACTGCGGAGCCTGTGGCACTACGAGCACGCGGTGTACGACTTCAACGTGGGGCTGCACACGCCGCACACGTATGAGTCGAACCCCTGGAGCTGGCTGGTCCTCGGCCGCCCCGTGCTGTTCCACTACGCGTCACCGCCGCCCGGCGTGGACGGCTGCCGCTCGACGGCCGACTGCTCGCAGACGATCCTCGCGCTGGGCACACCGGCGCTGTGGTGGTCGGCGTGCTGCGCGCTCGTCTACCTGCTCCACCGGTGGGCGCTGCGCCGCGACTGGCGCTCCGGTGCCGTCCTGTGCGGGGTGGGCGCCGGTTACCTGCCCTGGTTCCTGTACCAGGACCGTACGGTCTTCTCGTTCTACGCGGTCGTCTTCGTGCCGTACCTGTGCCTGGCCGTCACGGTGCTGCTGGGCGCGCTGTGGGGTTCGCCGCGCGCGTCGAGGGGACGGCGGGTGGGCGGTGCGCTGGCGGCGAGCGGGCTGGTGCTGCTGATCGCCTGGAACTTCGTCCACTTCTTCCCGCTGTACACCGGGCAGACGGTTCCGTACGCCGACTGGCACGCCAGGATGTGGCTCGACACCTGGGTGTGAGCGGTCTAGAGGCCCAGGTCGAGGGCGAGGCAGGAATAGAACTTCCACGAACCCGCGGGGTCGTACGACGCGTTCGCCCCGCCGGAGGGGGTGGCCTCGACGCCTTCGGTCATGTCCTCGAAGCGTATGCGCTCGGGGAGCGCGCCGAACCGCGCGTGCCGTACCGCCGCTTCGACGGCTTCCGTGCCGGGCCCCTCGTTCATGACCTTGCTGTTCATGACCGTGCTCCACTTCTTCGCTCGTGGACGGCGTCTCGTCGTCTGGGACGGCCTTCAGCATGACCCCTCTCGCGTCACCTGTCAAGCCGGTGACGCTCAGACGGTGATGGTCTGGTACTCGGTGTAGGTGCCGAGGCCGACCGCGCCGTACTCGCGGCCGACGCCGCTGGCCTTGAAGCCGCCGAACGGGCCGTCGAAGGCGACGGGGGCGCCGTTGACCGTGACGGTGCCGGTGCGGACGCGCCGGGCGACGGCGAGGGCGTGCTCCTCGTCGGCGGACCAGACGCCGCCGGAGAGGCCGTACTCGGAGTCGTTGGCGATGCGGACGGCGTCGTCCTCGTCGTCGTAGGGGATGACCACCAGGACCGGGCCGAAGATCTCCTCCTGCGCGATCCGCATGGAGTTGTCGACGTCGGCGAAGACCGTGGGGGTGACGTAGTTGCCCTTCTCCAGGCCCTCGGGGATCTGTGGGCCGCCGGTGACCAGGCGGGCGCCCTCCTCGATGCCGAGCCGGATGTAGTGGCGTACCCGGTCCTGCTGGTCGGGGCGGATCATCGGGCCGACGAAGGTGTCGGGGTCGCTCGGGTCGCCGACCTTGAGCGACTCCACCAGCGTCCTGAGTCCGGCCACGACCTCCTCGTACCGGCCGCGCGGCGCGAGGATGCGGGTCTGGGCGATGCAGGACTCGCCGTTGTTGAGCAGGGAGCCGAACTTCAGGCCCGCCACGGCCCGTTCGAGGTCGGCGTCCGGCAGGATGATCGCGGCGGACTTGCCGCCCAGCTCCAGGCTGACCCGCTTGAGCCGCTCGCCCGCGATCGCGGCGATCCGGCGCCCGGCCCGGGTGGAGCCGGTGAAGGCGATCTTGTCGACCTCCGGGTGCGAGACCAGGTACTCACTGGTCTCCCGGTCCGCGGGCAGCACGCTGACCACGCCCTCGGGAAGACCGACCCGCTCCAGCAGCCCGGCCAGGAAGCCCATGCTGAGCGAGTTCTCCGGGGACACCTTCAGGATCACGGAGTTACCGGCGAGCAGGGCCGGGATGATCTTCGAAGTGGCCGAGGAGAAGGGCGAGTTCCACGGGATGACGGCGGCGACGACACCGACCGCCTCGCGGCGCACCACGCTGCGCACCGGGGACGCCGGGTCGGAGGGGGCGAGCGTCTCCTCCCAGGGGAACTCCTCGGCCGCCTTCAGATAGGCGTTGGCCTGCCGGGTGAGACCGGGCTGACCGGCACGGGTGAACCAGCCCGCCGAGCCGTTCTCCAGCGAGATCAACTGGGCGATCCGCTCGGCGTCCTCCTCGCGCAGCGCGTTGAACCGGCGCAGCGTGGCGACGCGTTCCGCGGGCGGGGTCAGGCGCCACGCGCCCGCCTCGAAGGATTCCCGCGCCGCGGCGACCGCGCGGTCGACGTCCGCTGGCCGGGCCTGTGCGGCGCGGCCGACCACGGACCGGTCGTGCGGCGAGGCGATGTCGAGCAGCCCGGGGTCGCTCGGCTCGGTCCAGGCGCCTCCGATGAAGAGCCGGTCGTAGGTGATCATGCGGTGTTTCTCCTTCTCCATAACTGTCACTTTAATGTAGCACTTCACTCAACTATTCGCTCACTCTTGTGTGAGATCCACCGCATCCAGGTCCCTGATACCGAGAAACGCGAGCCACTCACACATAAGCTCAGGGCGTGCACACATGTGACGGGTCGCTCATGACGATGGTCGGCCGGGATGGCGAACTGGGCGTGCTGGCTGGGTTCGTGACGGCGGATCATGGGCAGTCCCTCGTCCTCAAGGGGGAGACGGGTGTCGGCAAGAGCGCCCTGCTCGACCATGTCGCCCAGCTCGCGGCGCGGTCCGGGCACATGGTCGTCCGGGCCGCGGGCATCGAGGCGGAGACCGGGCTCCCGTTCGCCGGTCTGCACCAACTGCTGTACTCCCTGCTGCCCTCCGTCGACGGCCTGGACCAGGTGCACCGCACCGTGTTCGCCACGGCCTTCGGGCGCAGCGAGGGGAAGCCCCCGTCGGTGATGTCGCTCGGCATCGCCGTCCTCGACCTGCTGTCCCTGGCCTCCTCGGCGCAGCCGCTGCTGCTGGTCCTCGACGACGGCCACTGGCTGGACGCCGCCAGCGTCGCGGTGCTCGGCTTCGTGGGGCGCCGTCTCACCGGCGGCTCGGTGCGGCTGGTGGTGGCGCTGCGCTCCGACGTCGCCTCGGACTTCGACACCGCCGCCCTGCCGGAACTCCCGGTCCCCGCCCTGTCGGACGCGGCGGCGGCGCAGTTGCTCGACCGGCGCCGCCCGGAGCTGGCGGCGCCCGGCCGCCGACTCGTGCTCGACCAGGCCCGGGGGAACCCCCTGGCCCTCCTCGAACTGCCCGCCCCGCCCGGCGCCGGGCAACCGGACCTCACGACCGCCGGGGCCCTCGGGCTGCGCGATGCCGCGCTGCCCCTGCCCCGGCGCCTCCAGCAGGTCTACGGCACACGTATCAGGCGGCTCGACGCCCAGGTCCGCGCGGAGCTGCTGCGCGGCGCCCTCGACGGTGCCGGTACGGCGCCCGGTACGGCGTCCGCCTCCCGCTCGGCGCGCTACCTGATGCGCGACGCCGACGAGGCGGTCACGGCCGGGCTGCTGGACGTCGACCCGCTCACCGGCGACTTCGTCTTCCGGCACCCGCTGGTGCGGTCCACCGTGGTGCAGACGGCCACCCCCAACGAGCGGCGCGCCGCCCACGCGGACCTGGCCCGCCTGCACCGCGACGACGTCGAGCGGCGGGCCACCCATCTCGCGGCCTCCACGGTCGACCCGGACGAGGAGGTGGCGGCGGCACTGGAAGCGGCGGCCACGTCCGCGACCCGGCGGGGCGGCGCCGCGGCGGCGGTCGCCTGGCTGACCCGCGCCGCGGAGCTGAGCGAGGGACAGGAGGACCGCTCCCGCAGGCTGGCCGACGCGGCCTTCGTCGCCGGGCACGCGGGCCTGTCCGACCAGGCGCAGCGGCTGGTCCGCTCCGACCGGGCGCCGGGCGCGGACGAGTCCCCCGCCTCCGTGGTCACCACCGCCTACCTGGCGCTGTTCGAGGAGGGCGACGTACGGCACTCGCACCGGCAGGTGACGGCGGCGATCGAGAAGCTGCACGCGGACGCGCCGCGGCGGGCGTCCACGACGCTCACCCGCCTGGTGAACCTGCTGCTCGCCATCGACCAGTACGCCAGCGACCCGGCCCAGTGGGAGGAGACCCGCGCGCTGCTGGACGCGCTGGGCGAGCTGGTTCCGGCGCGCTCGCTGATCTACCGCGACGCGTGGGGCGACGTCGTGCGGCACGGCGCCGGGGTGGCGGAGCGGGTGGACCGCGAGTTCACCGGCCTTCCGGACCTGGACCCCTGGGACATCACCCGGCTGGGGGTCGCCGCCTACCACGTGGACACCCTCGGCCGGTACCGGCCGTACCTCCAGCGCACCGGCCCGCCCCCGCGGCGTCGGCTTCCTCACCCACGTCACCGACACCATCGGCACCACCGCCGCCCTGGCCGAGGGCGACTACGAGGCGGCCTACCTGCACGCCATCGGCATCACACCGCCCGGCACCCTCACCCCGTACAACCACCAGGCCCCGCGGACCCTCCTCGACCTGACCGAGGCGGCCCTCCACACCGGACGCACCCACCAGGCGCACACCCACGCCCAGGCCGCCCACACCCACGGCCTGCACCGCCTCTCCCCCCGCCTCGACCTCCTCACCCACGCCGCCCTCGCGCTCACCACCTCCGACCCCGCGCACCACCAGCGCACCCAGGACCACCCCGCCGCCGCCACCCACCCCTACGAGACCGCCCGCATCCAACTCGCCCGCGCCACCCACCAACCGCACACCCCGGCCACCCGCCAGCACCTCACCGAGGCCCTCCGGACCTTCGAACGGCTCGGGGCGACCCCGTGGGCCGAGCGCACCCGGGCCGAACTCGGCGCCACCCGCGCGACCGGCGCCACCGGTCAGCCGACCCCGCACACCGCCCTCACCTGGCAGGAACGCCGCATCGCCGAACTCGCCGCCACCGGCCTCACCAACAAGGAGATAGGTGAACGCACCCGCCTGTCCCCCCGCACGGTCAGCTCACACCTGTACCGCGTGTTCCCCAAGCTCGGCATCACCTCGCGCGCCGCGCTCCGCGACGCGCTCGCCAGGGCTCAGTCGAATGACTGACCCCCAGGGCGCGTGACACATGTGCCCCGCCCTCCGCAGCCGACCGTCACATGACTGATGTGTCCGGTTTCGTGACGGACGAGAGTGTGGTCCGTCAACGGAATCGGAGACTCACCGCGGAGGGCTTCACATGATCAACAGGCGTACCTTCAGCAAGGCCGTCGGCCTGGGCACCGGCGCGGCGGCGGTCGCGCTGTCCGGCCTGCCGACCCACGCGTCTGCCGCGACCGGCGCCACCGGTCAGCCGACCGGCGCGCCCACCGGGTTCGGCACGCTCAAGCAGGTCAAGGCGGGGGTCCTGGACGTCGGTTACGCGGAGGCCGGTCCCGCGCACGGCCCGGTCGTCATCCTGCTGCACGGCTGGCCGTACGACATCCACAGCTACGTCGACGTCGCGCCGCTCCTCGCCGAACGGGGGTACCGCGTCCTCGTCCCCTACCTGCGCGGGCACGGCGGCACCCGCTTCCTGTCCCTGCACACCCCCCGCACCGCCGAGCAGTCCGCCATCGCGCTGGACGTCCTCGCGTTCATGGACGCGCTGAAGGTCGACAAGGCCGTCCTCGCCGGTTTCGACTGGGGTTCACGGACCGCCGACATCATCGCCGCCCTGTGGCCGGAGCGGGTCACGGCCCTGGTGTCGACCGGCGGTTACCTCATCACCCACCGCAAGGCGCAGTTGGAGCCCGCCGCTCCGGGCGTCGAGCACAACTGGTGGTACCAGTGGTACTTCGCCACCGACCGCGGGGTGAAGGCCATGGAGAACGTCGACGAGCGGATCGCCCTGTGCCGCTACACGTGGACGCTCGTCTCCCCCGACTGGGACTTCTCCGACGCAACCTTCGCGCGCACCGCCGAGGCGTTCACCAACCCCGACTACGCGGCGATCGTCCTCTACAACTACCGCTGGCGCATCAGCCTGATCGAGGGTGACCGGCGCTTCGACCGCTACGAGCGGCAACTGGCCGCCCAGCCGCCCATCGGCGTCCCCACCGTCACCCTCGACCCCGCCCTCGACCCGTTCACCGCGCCGGGCGACGGCGCCTCCTACCGCGGCCACTTCACGGGCCCGTACCTGCACCGCACGATCGCGGACATCGGCCACAACCTGCCGCAGGAGGCACCCGGCGCCTTCGCCCAGGCGGTGGTCGACGCGGCCCACCTCGCCAGCGTCGACCACGCCGACCGCTTCTGATCAGACCGTGTCGCGCTTGGGCAGGCGCCAGTTCGGGCGCGGGAAGTGGCAGGTGTAGCCGTCCGGGTAGCGCTGGAGGTAGTCCTGGTGCTCCGGCTCGGCCTCCCAGAACGGCCCGGCGGGCACCACCTCGGTCACCACCGGCCCCGGCCACAGCCCGGAGGCGTCGACGTCGGCGATGGTGTCCTCGGCGACGCGGCGCTGCTCGTCGTCGTAGTAGAAGATGGCGGAGCGGTAGCTGAGGCCGATGTCGTTGCCCTGCCGGTTCCTCGTGCTCGGGTCGTGGATCTGGAAGAAGTACTCCAGGATCGTGCGGTAGTCGGTCACCTTGGGGTCGTAGGTGATCTCGATCGACTCGGCGTGCCTGCCGTGGTCGCGGTAGGTGGCGTTGGGCTTGTCGTCGTCGCCGCTGTAACCCACCCGGGTGTGGGTCACCCCGGGCAGCGCCCGGATCAGCTCCTGCATACCCCAGAAGCAGCCGCCCGCCAGCAGCGCCTTCTCCTCGACGTCGCTCATGGCACCTCACCTTTCACTTCGCGTCGTTCGCGCAGGTCTCCAGGCTCGCACGTCAGCGGCCCGAGCAGCACACGACTCCACCCTCGTCACCGTATTGACAGGTGACGAGGCTCCTGCAAGATTCGTCACCGGCCAGAACCGTCACCAGTCAGACAAGTGACGATGGCCGGTAAGACCGGAACACCGTACGAACCGAGAACATTCCTGATCCTGGAAGGGTCTGTCGTGGTGAGCATCAAGGGTGGCCGCGGGCGGCTGCTGACGGGCGTGGTCGCGACGGCCACGGCGGGGCTCGCGCTCGGTGCGTTCGCCCTCAGCGGCACGGCCACCGGCGCGACCGGGGCGGCGGACGCCAGCAAGCACGTCAGGCCCACCGTCGTCCTGGAGCACGGCGCCTTCGCCGACGGCTCCAGTTGGAACGGCGTCATCGCCGACCTGCGCGCCGACGGCTACCCGGTCGTCGCCGCCTTCCTGCCCGCGCCGGGCGAGAGCGCCCTGGAGCTGACCAACAAGTACCCGGGCTCCACCCTCCCCGGCACCCTCGACCCGGTCACCTACCAGCAGGCCGACGGCTCCACCGCCACCGACCTCTACATCCGGCAGGACGAGTTCCCCCACCAGTTCGCCGCCGACGTCCCGGCCGCGCAGGCCGCCCTGATGGCCGCCGAACAGCGCCCCATCGCCCGGTCCGCGCTGGAGGAGAAGGCCACGACCGCCGCCTGGAAGACCATCCCGAGCTGGGACGTCATCACCACCGCGGACCTCAACGTCCCCCCGGCCGTACAGCGCTTCATGGCCCGGCGGGCGCCCGCCCACACCACCGAGGTCGCCGCCTCCCACTCGGTCGCCGTCTCCCACCCGCACCTGGTGGTAGACGTGATCGAACGCGCGGCCCGCGCGACCGTCCGCTAGCGCACCGGAGGGCGGCGGGCGACGACCTGGCCCCCGCCGCCCCGGCCCCACCGGCACCTCGCACACGTCCGCGCGCCGCAGGAGAATCGACGTCATGAGCCCGACAGCACCCGACCCCCATGCCCTCGGCGCCTTCCTCCGGGCCCGCCGGGCACAACTGGACCCACGGGAGTGCGGCCTGCCCGCCGCGGACTCCCCCCGCCGGGTGGCCGGGCTGCGCCGTGAGGAGGTCGCCCAGCTCGCCGCCATCAGCGTCGACTACTACACCCGCCTCGAACAGGGCCGCGTCCGCGCCTCCGCCCCGGTCCTCGCCACCCTCACCCGCGCCCTCCGCCTCGACGACGACCAACAGCGGTACCTCTACGAACTCGCCCACCGCACCCACGACCTCCCCCACCGACGCCCCACCCCGCAACGCGTACGGCCCGCCATGCGCCGCCTCCTCGACCAGCTCAAGCACACCCCCGCCCTCGTCCTCGGCAAACGCCTCGACGTCCTGGCCTGGAACCCCACCGCCACCGCCCTCTACACCGACTTCGCCGCCCTCCCCGCCGACCACCGCAACTACCTGCGCCTGATGTTCACCGACCCGGCGATCCGCGGACTGCACCGGGAGTGGGCGCATGACGCCCGGGACGCGGTGGCCGCGCTGCGGATGGAGGCGGCGGCCGACCCCGACGACCCGGACCTCGCCCGTCTGGTGGGCGACCTGGCCTTCCAGGACCCAGACTTCCGCACCTGGTGGGCCGAGCACCACGTCAACAGCGCGACGTACGGCACCAAGCGGTACCGCCACCCCCTGGTCGGCGACCTCACTCTGGACTGCGACACCTGGTCCGGCGACGACGGCTCCGGCCAGCGCCTGATGGTCCTGACCGCCGCCCCCGGCACCCCCTCGCACGACGCCCTGCGCATCCTCACGTCCTGGACGGCGCGGCGCCCGCAACCGGGTCCGGACCCGGACGCGCGAGTGGACCCGGACCCGGCACGGAGCACGCACCGCTAGCGTCGCCTACGAGGTCAGGCGGCGCGGGCGTCCTCCCTGACGGGCGCGGCACCGGAGTGCCCGGCACCGGTCCCCCGCGCGGGCCGCAGGAAGAGGGCGAGGACGACACCGACGGCGAGGGCGGGCGCGATCCACAGGTATCCCGTGGCCGTGGCGTGGGCGAAGGCGTCGAGGGCGGTGTCGCGCAGGGCGCCGGGCAGTCGGCCGACGGTGTCGGGACGGCTGGCGTCGAAGCCGCCGTCGGTCGGCAGGGCGTGGGTGCGGTCGGCGAAGCCGGTGTTGAGGAGGGTGCCGAAGACGGCGACCCCGAAGGCGGCGCCGATGGAGCGGGCGAAGGTGACGACGGCGCTGGCGGCGCCGAGGTCGGCGGTGGGCACGCTGTTCTGGACGGTGGTCAGCACGACCATCGGCACCATGCCGACGCCGACGCCGGTGAGCAGGAAGTAGCCGCTCAGGACGAGGGTGCCGGTGCCCGCCCCGATGGTGCCGAGCAGGAGCAGCCCGGCGAGGTTGGCGGCCAGCCCGGCCAGCAGGATCGCCCGCAGCCGGTCGGCGTGCGCGGCCCAGCGTCCGGCCAGCGACTGGCTGACGACCAGCCCGGCGACCAGCGGCAGCATGTGGACGCCGGAGAGGGTGGCCGAGACGCCGCGCACGATCTGGAGGTAGGTCGGCAGGTAGACCAGGACGGCGAACATCGCGGCGTTGGCGAGGAACCCGATCAGCGACGAGAACACCACGGTCCGGGAGCCGAACATCGCGGGCGGCAGGACCGGGGCGGCGGCGCGCCGCTCGACCGGCACCAGCAGCACGGCCAGCGCGACGGTGGCGACGACCAGGGTGACGATGGCCGGTGAGCCCCAGCCCCAGCGCTCACCGAAGGACGTGACGAGGACCAGCCCGGTGGCGAGGGCGGCCAGCAGGGTGGCACCGAGGTAGTCGATACGTGTCTGGGTGCCCCGGGTGTTCCGGTCGGCGGAGGGCAGCGCCCGCGCGGCGATCACCAGGGCGACGGCGCCGACCGGCAGGTTGACCAGGAACGCCCACCGCCAGGACAACTGGTCGGTGAAGACGCCGCCGAGCAGCGGGCCGACGATGCTGGCGACGCCGTAGACCGAGCCGAACATGCCCTGGTACCGGCCGCGTTCGCGCGGGGTGACGAGGTCACCGACGAGGGCAAAGGTCAGCACGATCATGCCGCCGCCGCCCACGCCCTGGAGCACCCGGGCGCCGATCAGTTCGGGCAGGTCCCGGGCGAGGCCGCAGGCCACGGAGGCGACCAGGAAGACCGAGGTGGAGGCGAGGTAGAGCCGCTTGCGGCCGAACATGTCACCGAGCTTGCCCCACAGCGGGGTGACCGCCGTCGACGCGAGCAGGTAGGCGGCGCTGACCCACGCGATGTCGTCGAACCCGTGCAGGTCCTCGGCGATCCGGGGCAGCGCGGTCGAGACGATCGTCTGGTCCAGGGCGGCGAGGAGGACCGCCAGGACCAGCGCGCTCATCGCGGCGGCGACACCCCCCGCCCTGGCTGAGGAGGAGTTGTCTACCTTGGACATCGAAGGACACCTTCCTAGAGGACTCATAAGCCTGGCGCTATCCGATTTAACTGTCACACAATCGTAGCGCTTACAGTTCAGTCTTCTACTCCCCCGAGACGCTAGATGTCTCAGGCATCACACTGCACGGCTAGATCCGCGGTTAGAATCGGTGCGGTGAGAGCTGACGCAGCGCGCAATCTGGAAGCCGTCCTGACCACCGGCGCACGTATGCTCGCCGCCGACCCCGGCGCGAGCATCGCGAGCATCGCCGCCGAGGCAGGCGTCGACCGGCGCACCGTCTACCGACGCTTCTCCTCCCGCGAGGAACTCCTCGCGGCCATCTACGAAGCCCGCCTCACCGCGATCGAGGCCGCCATCGCCGACGCCCGGCTACGCGAGGCCCCCGTCGCCGTCGCCCTGCACCGCTA
This sequence comes from Streptomyces flavalbus, assembly GCF_042674625.1. Taxonomy (NCBI): domain Bacteria; kingdom Bacillati; phylum Actinomycetota; class Actinomycetes; order Kitasatosporales; family Streptomycetaceae; genus Streptomyces; species Streptomyces flavalbus. Next base: position 5,974,592 of record NZ_JBHTEB010000001.1, on the reverse strand, counting down.
CGTCGAGAACATCATCGCCGTCAACCGCACCTGGCCCGTCGACCTCGCCCGGATGCTCGCCGACGAGAGCGTCCACGCCCGTCGGGACGCGGCCATCGCGGAGGTCGACGCCTTCCTGGGGCGCGCCACCGACGAGGGGCTCCTGCGCCCCGGCCTCCCGGAGGGCTGGGCGAGCGCGCTGCTGCCCCAGCTCATGCACCTGGTCTCCCGGCAACTCCCCGAGCTGAGCGCGGGCCGGGCGGCGGACGTCGTGGTCGACACCCTGCTCAACGGCCTCGGGGCGGCGTAGCCCTCCTATACGTGTCCCTGGCCCGTCGGGCACATGTGCCGGTGCCGGTGCGGATGTGCGGGGTACACGCCGAGGACACGTACCTCGGTGGAGAAGAACCGCAGTTCGTGCAGGGCGAGGGCGACGCGTCCGTCGTCGGGGTGGCCCTCGATCTCGACGTAGAAGCGGCTGGCGCCCAGCCCGGCGCCCATCTGGTAGCTCTCGATCTTGGTGAGGTTCACACCGCTGCTGGCGAACCCGCCGAGCGCCTTGTAGAGGGCGCTGGGGATGTTGCGGACACTGAAGAACAGGCTCGTCATCGTCGGTTCCGCGCTGTGCGGGGCCAGGACGGCGTCCCGGGAGAGGACGACGAACCGCGTGGTGTTGTCCGGGTCGTCCTCGACCCCGGCGCGCAGCACGTCCAGGCCGTACAGCCCGGCCGCGGCGGGCGGGGCGAGCGCCGCGTGCCGCGGGTCGCCCAACTCGGCCACCTCGCGCGCCGCCCCGGCGGTGTCGTCGCTGACGAGGGTGCGCCAGCCGCCCTCCCGCAGCACCTTCCGGCACTGCCCCAGCGCGTGCACATGACTGCGGACGCACTCCACCTGCTCGAAGGTGGCCCCGGGCACGCCCATCAGGTCGAACCGGATGGCGAGGAAGTACTCGGCGACGATGAACAGCCCCGACTCGGGCAGCAGGTGGTGTACGTCGGCCACGCGTCCGGCCGCGGAGTTGTCGACCGGGATCACGGCGACGTCGGCGTCGCCGAGCGTCACGGCGTCCAGGGCCTGCTCGAAGCTCGTGCAGGGTACGCCGTCGGCCTCGGGGTAGAGGGCGCGCGCGGCGGTGGCGGAGTTGGATCCGGGTTCACCCTGGTATGCGGCGGTCGTCACCGTGGTTCAGCCTTCCTGGCGCGGATGCGGGTCCTGTGGCGGGCAGCAGAGGCTCCGTCGCGTACCGCACCGGCTGAAGTATCGACGAAGACCACACCATCACGCACACCGCGACCAGGGGACGGACGTACCCCCTAGGTGTGGTGGGCGCGGTCCGCGAACGGCTTGAGGTCGGTGACGGCGGTGGAGTCGCCGTACTGCTTGTAGACGGCGCGCGTGGCGGAGTCGGGCACCAGCAGGTCCTCCTGCCCGGAGACCAGCAGCAGCGGACCGCGGTCGGCGTTGCGGACGTCGACCGGGAGCCGGGGAGGGCGTCCCGCGCCCGCGTCGCCGAGGTCGGTGAGGAGGGTGCGGGGCGCGGGGACGGCGTAACGCTCGAAGAGCCGGGCCGACTCCCGCGCCGTGGAGGTGTTGGCGATGACGGCGTGGAACCGCTCGGGGGACAGGGACACCAGTCGCCCGGCGGCGTCCTGCTCGCCGCCAGGAGTCCACGACCGGCCACCGCCGAGGGGGGGCGGGGGCGATGGCGACGGCGGCCCGGCCGATGTCGGCGGTGATGAGGTGCTGCGCGATGAGCCCGCCGACGGAGTGCCCGACGATCACGGGCGCCGTGTCAAAGGCCCTGACGATCCCGGCGTAGTGCTCCGCCAGCTCGTCCAGACGGAGCCCCGCGAACGCCCCGCCCGACGGCTCCGCCTCCCCGGGCCAGCCGGGCGTGAACGCGCGGAACCCCCGACTGGCGAAGCGCTCCGCCCAGGTCTCCCAGGACAGCGCGCGCAGCCAGGCACCGTGAATGAAGACGACGGGGGCGTGGTTCACAGGGGGGGCTCCTCCGAGCATGACGACCATCCGGCTACGGCACGCCGACGACCGCTTCAGGTTCGTGGAGCGGCGGGCCGGGGGCGACAGTCGAATGACTTAACACTTCAAGGCCCACGACCCGCTGTCCGGCCCTGCCCTACCCGGGATCGAGCACGGGCCGCACCGGAAGCCCACCGTTCTTCTCGCAGCGCAGCTCTTTGGCCATCGCCTGGGAGAAGGAGTGGGCGACGGTCACGTAGGCGTCTTTCAAGGCTTCGACATCACCCTCGGGCACCTTCGGCATACTCCAACGCTCGACGCCTATGAGGGTGTGGGCCGTTTTCCTCGCAGTGGGAAGCCTGTCGCTGCGGCACGCAAAGTGGACGGACGCCTTGTCCGCCGCCACCAAGGTCCGCTCCCCCATCTTCAGCACAGTGAACCTCGGGCCCAGAGCGCCCGTCGGAGGACCGTCGCCCACGCCCCAGGTGATGATGATCTGGACCCGCGGCGAACCGGACGTGAAGATACGGCAGGCAATGTCACGGCCCACGGTGGTTCGTGGCCACGTCTCGACCAGGTCTGAAGCGGTCTGCGCGACGGTGTACTTCTCCTCCGACGCCTCGAACCGCGACGACCCCGCGATCACCTCCAGCGCTTTGGACGCCTCGGCGGAAACAGCCTTGCCGCCGCAGAGTTCAGTCCCTGCCACGTCCTTGTCGGCCGGGGCTTCGTCGTCCCCTCCACAGCCGGTGGCCCCGAGAAGCAACGAGCCGACCACGACCGCAGCGAGGCGTCCGCAGCGTGCCGATCTACGCCTGATCACTGTTCGCATCCTTACGCTTCCTCGGCCATTCACTGACCTCAGCCGGTCTCCGGTCGGTTGCCCTGCTGATTCTCCCGGTCGTTACCGGTCCCGTACCCGTCCAGCATGGCTGAGTGCAGGTCCTCCCAGAGCGTGCTGCTGCGGCCCACGCCGTGCCGCTCTGTGAACTCCTCCATAGGGGCCTCGGCCATGCTCTCCCCGGCGGCGAAGACCCTCCTCCTTTCCGTGTCGGTGAGTTCCTCGATCTCCTCCTTGTGCTTCTCCACCGAGCTACCGGAGATGTCACCCACCATCTGGCCGATAACCTGCTCGGCCGCACCGCTGGCGGTGTCGGTCGCCAGCGGGATGAGCACCGCCGCCGTACCCACCGCAGCCGTCGCGGGCAGAAAGGCGACGCCCGCCGCGAGGCCCGCCGTGGCCCCGAACTCGACCCAGCCCGCCCGCTTGGCCACCGCCTTCTCATAATCCTCGTGGACCTTGAGGTTCGTCGCCTCGACCTGGTCGGCCCGCGACTGGTCGAGCATCCCCTGCACCTCGGCGCCCACCCGCACGGCCGCCCGCGCGGCGCCCTCCTGGATGCGCCCGTCCGGGCCTACTGTCCCCTCCAGCACGCTGCGGGTGTACGCCTGCTCCGCGGTCGAGAGCGTCGCATACGCGTCCGGGTGCTGGCCCAGGGTGCTGAGGAAGCCCCGGACGACGCTCCGCCCGTTCCCGTCCACGGTGTCCCCGAAGGTGAGGTGCCCGTCCACGTTCCACACTGGGGCGAACACGCTGCCCGTATGGTTCTTTTCCAGCGCCCAGTTGATGTCGTCGACATACCCGGCGCCCATGACGCCCAGGCTGTCGGCCATCGCCTCGTGGTGCTCCTTGAGCAGGCCCGGGTCGGCGGCGTACTTCTCCATGACCTGCCGCATGACGGCGGCGTTGTCCGCGTCCCGCACCATGTCGGCGTCCGGGTGCCCGGCCGGGTAGCCGAGGGTCGCCGCCTCCAGGGCGTGGCCGAGGGCGTCGGGCATCTGGTTGAGGGACGCCTCCAGCTCGTTCTGGTCGAGGGTATTGACGTCGGGGAAGGACTCCCACTCCTCGTTGGTGAAGAAGTCGAGGTAGTTGTTGATCGCCTCCCCGTACTTGTTCTTTCCGAGGTCGGCCGTGGCCTCGTAATTGACCGTTCCGTCCTCGTTGCACGCGGTCGGCGCGTCGGTGAAGAACTTCTTCGCCGCTTCCGGGCTGTTGCCGAGCGCTTCCAGCATGGCGATGGCCGGGTCATAGCCAGCCCCGTTGACGCCGGAGGGGTTGTACGGGTTCTTGAACGAACTGTTCACCACCTTGTTCCCGGCGAACAGGTCCGGCTGCTTCTGGTGCAGTTGCGCCACGTGCTGGGCGATCGGGTTGAGGAACTTGGCGTCGTAGTTCCCGTACCGCATGATTCCGCCGAGCAGTTGGTACCCGAACGGCCCGCCGTATTCGTGCTTGGCCAGCGGAATGTGCTCCGTACCCAGCCTGCGGAGTTCCGGCCCCCACTTGGCGGTGAACTCCTTGTCGTGTGAGGCGGTGGCCAGATTCAGGCCCAGGTTCTTCTGGAGTTCCTGGACATCCTTGAGTCGCTGCGCGTCGAGCTTGCCCAGGTCGTACGTGTCCGTGGAGAGCTGACCGAAGAACGCGAGCGACTTCTCGGGGCCGAGCTTCTCGTAGAAGCCCTTGGCGAACTCCATCGACGAACTGTTGTCCTTCAACAGATCGTTGAGTTGCCGAAGCTCCACGTGTGTGAGGTCCCGGCCCTTGGCCGCGAGAGCGGCGGCGCGGGCGGCCTCCTCCTGGTCCAGCTTCGTGTACTTCGGGGCGCTGAAGTCCTTGCGGTCGGTGACGTTGGCCTCAAGGGCGTTCTTGAGGGCGAGGTCGGCGTCGTTGCAGTTGTCGACGATGAGGTCGATCCTCTTCTGCCACGCCGCGATGTTCCGCCTCTCCTCCCGCAGGAGGTCGTTGTAGTCGGGGTCGCGCCGCGCCTCGGGGACCTCGGACAGCGGCTTCAGCGCCGTGACCCTGCCCTTGCCGTCCACGCGGACACCGGCCGCGTGCGCCTCGTGGTCCCGGATGCTGACCAGGTCGTCCCTGGCCTTCTTGATGGCCGCGTAGCCCTCTTCCAGGATCAGCCTCACGCCCTTGGCCTCGGCGGCGGCGTCCGCGAACTCCTTGGCCGTCTTGCCGATGAACGCCTTGGTGACGCCTGCGTTGACGCCCTCCCAGGACGCCTTGTCCGCCTTCGCCCTCATCCCGTCGGTGGCATCCGTGGCGAGTGTGTCCAGCTTCCGCGCCATGTCCGACCAGTCGTCGACGGCGGCCTTCAGCTTCGCCACCGGGGCGTCGATCAAGTCCTCGTACCTCAGCACGTCGAGCGCTTCCCCCTAGCCCTGCTCCATGTAGCCCTGTTTCAGTAGCCCTACTTCATGTATTCCGTGAGCACGGAGATCCGCGTCAGGTGCCCCTCGATCTTCGCCTCGTCCTTGGCGTGCTGGGCCTTGCTGAAATCGAGGTGGTTCGAGATCTGCGCGCAGGCGTCCAGCAGGGTCCTCAGGTGGGTCTGCCAGTAGTCATGCACCTTCAGCACGGCTGCCCCGCTCACGAAGTTCCCGTTGGTCAACGCCGTCGCCGCGTCGAACGTGGCGGGCCGGGCCATGTCGCCCTCCTTCGCCAACCGTCCGAGCAGGTCGTAGGCGTCATTGCCGATGGCGCCGAGGTCGTCCCGGTTGACGACCAGATCCCTCCCGTCGCCACCGCCTCCCTCGGCAGGGACGCTGTTGAGCCGCGTGGAGGTACGCTCGGCCGCCGCCGTGCGCAGCGCGGCCCACTCTTGCTCGAAGGTCATGAACTCCCTCACTCCCGCCCTCCGTCGGCCACGGCACGGCCTTCGCCGTACCCGCGGCAGGAACAGTGACTTTAGGGAAGAGCAACGCGCGGACGAGGGTTTCCAGCCATGCGGCAGCCCTTGAGCCGGGATGTTAATGACATCCATTTTCATGTATCGTCTGTCCCGCTCACCGATCACCCCCACCCGGAGGCCCCCATGGCCGTACCCAAAGGCAAGATGTCGCGCAGCAACACCCGGCACCGGCGCGCGCAGTGGAAGGCGGTCGCGCCGCAGCTCGTGTCGGTGACGGTGGACGGTGTGCCGCATCTGGTTCCGCAGCGGCTGGCCAAGGCGTACGAGCGTGGTCTGCTGCGGCCCGAGGGCTGATGGCGTCCTCGCCGCGCGGTGGCGAGGCGGCGCTGTCGGGCACCATGGAGCAGGGGCAGGAGCACTGTCACGGCGCCCTGCCCCTCTCCTCCGGCGCGGGGCCCGCTGAGCCGGGCCCGGTCGCGTGAGTCAGGCGTGCTTGTTCGTCACCCCGGCCGAGTCGAACGTGGCCATCTCGCGCAGCGCCCGCACCCCCGCCTGCACCAGCGGCAGGGCCAGCAGCGCACCGGTGCCCTCGCCGAGCCGTAGCCCCAGGTCGACCAGGGGGCGCAGGCCGAGGTGGTGCAGGGCGACGGTGTGGCCGGGTTCGACCGAGCGGTGTCCCGCCACGCACGCGGCCACGGCGTCCGGTGACAGCGCCGCCGCCACCAGGGCCGCCGACGAGGCGATCACCCCGTCCAGGATCACCGGCACCCGGCGCGCGGCGGCGCCCAGCACGAACCCGGCGAGCGCCGCGTGTTCGAGGCCGCCGACCGCCGCCACCACCCCCAACGGGTCCCGTGGGTCCGGCTGGTGCAGATCGAGGGCCGCGCGCACCACGCCCACCTTGCGCCGGCGCGCCGCCGCGTCGATCCCCGCCCCGTGACCGGTCACCTCGTCCGGGTCCACGCCCGTGAACGCGGCGATCAGCGCCGCCGAGGCCGTGGTGTTGGCGATGCCCATGTCGCCGGTGAGCAGGCACCGGCAGCCGTCGTCGACGAGTTCCCAGGCCACGCCGATGCCGACCTCCACCGCGCGGACCGCCTCCTCACGTGTCATCGCCGGTACGCGGGTCATGTCCGCGGTGCCCGCCCGGACCCGGCGTCGTAGCAGCCCGTCCGGGGTCGGGTCCGGGACCGGCAGGTCCGTCGCGACGCCCACGTCCACCACGACCACCCTCGCCCCCGCCTGGGCGGCCAGCGCGTTCACGGCGGCGCCGCTGGCCAGGAAGTTGGCGACCATCTGCGCCGTCACCTCCTGCGGCCAGACGCTCACGCCCTGGGCGTGGACCCCGTGGTCGGCGGCGAAGACGGCCACCGCGGCGGGCGTCGGCATCGGCGGCGGACAACTGCCCGCCACGCCCGCGAGCTGGACCGACACCTCCTCCAACAGGCCGAGCGAGCCGGGCGGCTTGGTCAGACGGTTCTGGCGGTCCCGGGCCGCCGCGAGGGCGCCCGGGTCCGCGGGGGTGATGGCGGCCAGCGCGCGTTCCAGCCACGAACCAACCGCAAGAGCAGAGGCAGAGGCAAAGGCAAAGGCAGCAGGGCCGCTAGAAGGGTCCGAGCCAGTCGAAGGCACCACGAAGGCAGTCCTTACTCTCTCGGCGGTTCTCCACGCCGCCGTGCACGAGCCGCACCCCGGGCAGGCAGCGCCCGGCTACGGGACGGCCGGAATATCCTGGCTCCCGGCTCTCGGCACCCCGCGCGTACGGCAGGGTTACCGGCGTCGGCTCCCGGCCTTCCCAGCCGCCGGTTCACACCGGCCGCCAGTGGCCATCAGCGGGAGACGGCTCCCCGGTCACAGTGGCGGGCCCGCCCCGGACTTGGACCCTCAGGTCCGCACCGGCGTTCCTCCGCATCCGTCCCCGGCATCCTGCCACACTCCGCCACCAGCCCCCACCACGGCTTTCAGGTACCGGTGTAGCGCCCCGGCCGGTGGTTGAGGGCGAGGACGGTGTTGAGGACGACCGCCCCGGCGACGGACAGCGGCACCTTCAGCGGCGGTACGACCGCCAGGGACGCGACCACGATGACGACGTCCAGGGCCATCTGCACGTATCCGGCCCGCAGACCGAACCGTTCCTGCGCGACCAGCGCGAGGATGTTGAAGCCGCCGAGGCTGGACCGGTGCCGGAAGAGGACGAGCAGCCCCACCCCGGCGAGCAGGTTCCCGGCGAGCGCGGCGTAGACCGGGTCGACGGCGAGTTCGGTGATCTCGGCGGGGTGGAGCGAGGCCATCAGGGAGACGACGCCGACCGAGAGCGCCGTACGGATCGTGAAGCTCCAGCCCTTGCGCCGGACGGCGAGCGCGAAGAAGGGCAGGTTCACGGCGAGGAAGACCACCCCGAACGGCACGTCGACCGCGTAGCTGAGCAGCAGCGCCAGCCCCGCGGTGCCGCCCGTGACGGTCCCGCTGGCCTGGAGGAGGAAGAGCCCGAGCGAGGCGAGGAAGGTGCCGGTGAGGATGCCCAGTACGTCCTCGACCACCCCGTGCTTCGTCGACGTGACGGCCGGAGCGGTGCGGTCGGCGGGCCGCCTGGGCCACCCCCACTGCCCCACGGCCCTCGTCGGTGTCTCCGGACTGCTCATGGGTCTCCAGCGGTTCACGTCACGGTCGGCCGGTTCGGGGGCGGCCCCCTGACCAGCCCCGGGCCGGTCCCACGCCAGCATGGCGATGCCGAACACCCACCCGCCTGGGCCGAACAGGCACGGCAGTAGGGCCCACCGGCCCCTGTCGCCACTCCTACGTCACCAGCGCCGACCCCTAAGTCACCGCGCCCCCACCTCCCGCACCCCCACCAGACCAGGATGGCGTCGGCGCAACTCCCGCTCCAGGCGCCGGTGCAGCGTGAGCCAGGCGGCGGGACAGCCGTGGCAGGCACCCGCGAGGCGGACGGTCACGACGCCCCCGTCCACGCCGACCAGTTCGATGCCGCCCCCGTGCGACCGGGCGAAGTCCCCCACGGCCCCGGCAAGAACCTCACGGACCGCACCGCGCAGCCGTACGTCATCGTCACGAGCGCCGTCGGTACCACCACCCCCGGCCACCCACCCCCCGGGATCGGCCAACGCGGCGTGCAGCGCCGTACGAACCGGGGCGACCTCCGTACCCCAACCACGCCCCGCACCCAGGCAGGTGACCACCGCCCCGGGCTCCACCACGACCCGGCCCAGCGTCCCGTCGGCCAGCAGCGCGGCCAGCGGCCCGGGAACCCCGGCCGGTACGCCGGTGCACGGCAGTGTCCCGGCGGGGATGATCCAGCGCAGCGCCTCGGGCTCACCCGGAACCCGCTGCGGGTGAAGGGGAATCACGCTCTCCTCACCCGCCCCCCAGCAGAACGGTCACCGTCCGGGCCAGGAAGGCCATCAGCCAGGCCAGCGCCGTGAGGTAGGCGAGGGCGATCCCCGGCCACTTCCACGTCCCGGTCTCGCGGCGCAGGACCGCCACCGTGGCCATGCACTGGAGGGCGTACACGAAGTAGACCAGCAGCGCGGCGATGGTGGGCGCGGTGAAGACCGGTTCCCCGGCGTGCGGCCCGTCGGCGTACGTCATGGTCCGCAGCGCCCGCGCCGGGTCCTCCGGGTCCTCGGCCGCCGCGACCTGCCCCAGGGTGGCGACGAAGGTCTCGCGGGCGCCCTGCGCGGACAGGACGCCGATGTTGATCCGCCAGTCGAAGCCGAGCGGCTCGAAGACGGGGGAGACGGAGCGGCCCAGGTCGGCGGCGTAGCTGTGGTCGACGGAGTACGCGGACACGGCGACGGGGTCGTCGGGGTCGACGCCCGCCGCGCGGAGCTGCGCGGCGGAGTGCAGCGGCAGGTTCAGCAGCAGCCACAGGACGACGGTGGTGGTGACGATGACGGTGGAGCACTTGCGCAGGAAGGCACGCGCGGACGACCACACCGCCACCAGCACCGCGCGCGGGGCGGGCAGTCGGTAGGGCGGCATCTCCATGTAGAACGGCACCGTCTGGCCGCGCCGGTCGCCGAGCCTCTTGAACACCCAGGCGGCCAGCAGCGCGGACACGGCGCCGAGCAGGTACAGGCCGAACATGACCAGGCCCTGCGCGCCGAACGGGCCGACCCGCCCGGACGGGTCGACGAGCAGCCCGATGAGCAGGACGTAGACCGGCAGCCGCGCCGAGCAGGTCATCAGCGGGGCGGCCATCATGGTGGCGAGGCGGTCCCTGGCCGAGGGCAGGGTGCGGGTGGCCATGATGCCGGGGATCGCGCAGGCGAAGGACGACAGCAGCGCCACGAACGCCCGCCCCTCCAGCCCGAACCGCCCCATCACCCGGTCCATCAGGAACGCCGCGCGGGCCAGGTAGCCGACGCCCTCCAGCAGGGCGAGGAGCAGGAACAGCAGCACGATCTGCGGTACGAAGACCACGACCCCGCCGACGCCGCCGATCAGGGCGTCGCCCAGCAGCCCGGCCAGCCAGGCGGGCCCGACGTGCTCGGCGACCAGGCCGGACAGCCGTACGAAGAGCGCCTCGACGGCGTCCTGGAGCGGGGCGGCCACGGTGAAGACCGTCTGGAAGAACAGCACCATCACCGCGAGGAACGTCACCGTCCCCCACACCGGGTGCAGCAGGACGGCGTCCACGCGCCGGGTGACCTTGTGCCGTTCCGGGGCGCGGTAGTCGGCGAAGGCCAGCACCGACCGCACCCAGGCGTCCCGTTCCCCCGGGTCGGTGGGCGGCGCCACGACCGGCGCCGTCCAGGCACGCCACTGGGCGAGCCGCTCCCGCAGCCGCTCGATGCCGTACCCCCGGTGGCCGACGACCGCCACCGTCGGCACACCGAGCGCCTGGCCCAAAGCGTCCACGTCCACCCGCCCCTGACGGCGCGCCAGTTCGTCGACGAACGTCACCACCACGCAGGTCGGCAGCCCACGGGCCAGCACCTGGGCGACGAAGGCGAGGGACCGCTGGAGTGTGGTGGCGTCCACGACGACGAGTACGGCGTCCGGGCGCGGCGTCCCCTCCAGGCGGCCCTCCAGCACGTCGACCGTGATCCGCTCGTCCGGGCTGACCGGCTCCAGGCCGTAGGTGCCCGGCAGATCCTCGACGAGGTACCTGCGCCCGCCCGCCCGGCAGCTTCCGACGAACCGGGCGACGGTCACGCCGGGGTAGTTGCCGGTCTTGGCGCGCAGCCCCGTCAGCCCGTTGAAGACGCTGGTCTTGCCCGCGTTGGGGCTGCCGACGAGGGCGATCCGCTCGACCTCGGCATCCTCGGCGCCTTCGGCCAGGGCCGTCCCGGCGGCGGCGTCCGGGGCGGGCTCGTGGCACCCCCCGCTCACGCTCCCGCCTCCGTGACGCGCACCCACGCGGACTGCGCCCGCCGCAGGCACACCTCGTAGTCCTGGACCCGGTAGACGACCGGGTCGCGCAGCGGGGCCCGCCGTACGACCTCCACCACCGCGCCGGGAACGAACCCGAGGTCGGCCAACCGGCGCGCCACGGTGGGCGCCTGCGCGCCCACGACCTCCGTCACCGTGGCCCGGGCCCCCGGCGCCAGGTCGGCCAGGGAAAGCGCCCCACGTGCCCCACGTGCCGCGACGGAGACCGTCCGGGCACCGGCCTCGCCACATTCCGGCTCCACGCTGCTCATCTGCCGCCTCTCCCACCACCACAAGTGATGGTGAGGCTAGCCTTGCCTTACTTCCCGAGCATGGGCACCTCGGCCCCACCCGCAGGACCAAAGACCCCTCCCGGACCTGCCACCGCCCGGACTCAAGGCCCACTAGAAACGGGACGCGGGATCACGCACGTCCCCTTGTTTTCAGGTGCATGTCAAGGGAAAGTTCCTCCAGCGCCACGCTACGCGCATAGCGTCACCCTCCGTTCGGCACGCAACTCCCTACGACCGTAGGGCCGTTCCCCCCAAGGCCACGCACCGCGACCCGGTGCACCCACGTGAGGAGTCCCATGCCCCGCACCGCGCTCAAGGGTCTGGTCGCCGCCGCCGTCACCTCGGCGACCATCTTCGCCACCGCCTCCACCGCCACGGCCGTCCCCGCCGACAAGGCCCAGGTCCTCGCCAGTTGGACCCAGACCACCGCCACCAGCTACAACGCCTGGGCCTCGGCCGAGGCCAACCGCTCCGCCTGGTCGGCGTACGCCTTCAACTGGTCCACCGACTACTGCAGCACCTCCCCCGACAACCCCTTCGGGTTCCCCTTCGCCAAGGCCTGCCAGCGCCATGACTTCGGCTACCGCAACTACAAGGAGATGGGCACCTTCTCCGCCAACAAGTCGCGCGTCGACAGCGCCTTCTACGAGGATCTCAAGCGCGTGTGCTCCCGGTACTCCGGCGCCACCCTGACCTCGTGCAACAGCACGGCGTGGACGTACTACCAGGCCGTACGCGCCTTCGGCTGAGGCGGGACGCGGACTCCCCCGCGTCACCCCCCACCGCCTCCGCCGCCCTCCCCACCCTCCCCGCCCTCCCTGGGGCTCGCTCCCCCACCTCCCCCCACCGTCACCTGGAGGCCCGTTGAGTAACGGCCCGTCCCGCCGCGCCGCGCTGCTCGCCGCAACCGGCTGCGCGCTGGTCCTGCCCGTCGTCCACCCCGCCACCGCGACCGCCCAGACCGACCCCGCCCCCGCGCCGCCGCGCGTGCCGCGCCCGGCCACCCACTCCCGGCACCCCGCCGCCCAGTACGCCCCCGAAGCGGCCCGCAGCGCGCACGCGGAACCCCTCAACGCCACGGTCGGCTGCGCCGTGGGCCAGGGGGAACGCGACTGATGGCCACCTTCGTCACCCGCGCCCAGTGGGGCGCCCGCGCGCCGCTGGAGGTGAGCGACAACATCACCCCCGCCCAGGGCGGCGTCGTCGTGCACCACGTCGACGCGGTCCGGGTCGCCCGGACCAACCACGCGGACTGCGCCGCCCAGGTGCGCGGCATCCAGAACCACCACATGGACACCCGCGGCTGGTCGGACATCGCCTACAGCCACCTCGCCTGCGTCCACGGCTACCTCTTCCAGGGCCGGGGCGAGTACGTCCGTACCGCCGCCCAGGGCACCACCCAGGGCAACGACGACTGGTACGCGGTGTGCGCGCTCACCGGCGGCACCTCCACCAACTACGACACCATCACCGCGCAGCTCATCGACGCCATCCGGTACGGCGTCAACCGGCTGCGGGTGTCGGGCGGAGCGGCCCGCGCCATCACCGGGCACCGCGACCACCACGCGACGGAGTGCCCCGGCGCCCTGTACGCGCGCGTGCTCAGCGGCGAGGTGAACCCCGGCGGCGGCCCGCTGCCGTACCCCGGGGTGAGCTTCCGGCAGCCGCCGACGTTCGTGCACGCGAGCGTGGCGACCTGGCAGTACCGGATGAACACCCGGTTCGGGTACACCCTGTCCGTGGACGGCCAGTACGGACCCGGCTCCGACGCCGCGTGCCGCGACTTCCAGGCCGACCGGGGCCTGACGGTGGACGGCGTCGTCGGCCCCCACACCTGGGGGGCGGCCTTCGCCTGACCGCTACCGGGCGACCACCCGCAGGGTCCCGGCCGTCCCGTCCGCCGCGTCGGGGAGGAACATGCCCGCTGCCGCCCCACTCGTCAGGTACTCCACGACCGGGGTGGTGATGACCTCACCGGGCACCACGACGGGCACCCCCGGCGGGTAGGGACTGATCATCTCGGCGGCGACGCGCCCGACGGCCTCCCGGGCCGGAACGTGCTCCGCGGCGGCGAAGAAGGCGTCGCGCGGGAGCATCGCCTGCTCCAGCTCCAGCTCGGGCGGTTCGGGAAGCCGTACGGGAGGCCGGGTCTCCAGCTCGTCGGCGTGCTTGACGAGACGCGTCAGGGAGTCGACGAACAGGCTCTCCGTCCGCTCGTCGTCGGCGTGGGTGACCTGTCCGTTGACGCGGCAGGTGTCGGAGGCGCCGAAGTCGACGTGGCAGTGGGCGCGCAGCCACTCGGCGGCCTGCATTCCGCTGATGCCCAGTTCCCGTACGTCCACGGAGATCTTCAGCGGGTCCAGCTCCGCCGCCATGCCCTCGTCGACGACCTCTGGGCCCATCACGCGCAGTCCGGGCAGGTCGGTGACGGCCTCGCGGATGCGTGCGGCGCGGCGCAGGGCCGCGTCCAGCAGGTCGTGGCCCTGCTCGACCATCTGGCGGCGCCAGCCGTCGAGGGTGGCGTACACCAGGGACGAGGAGCTGGTGGTGCCCAGCAGGTCCTCGCGCTGTTTGAGCACCTCCGGGGAGACCCGGTCCCCCTGGAGGTGGAACACGGAACTCTGCTCGATCGCCCCGCCCATCTTGTGCACGCTGGTGACGACCAGATCGGCGCCGACGTCCATGCCCCACGCCGGAAGCCCGGAGTGGAAGGGCAGGTGCGCCCCCCACGCCTCGTCGACGATCAGCGGCACGTCCAGCTCGTGGCAGACCTCGGCGACCCCGCGGATGTCCGCGCACGTGCCCCAGTCGGTGGGCGTGATCAGCAGCATCCCCTTGGCGTCCGGGTGCGCCCGCAGGGCACGTCGTACGTCGTCGGGCTCGGGCGGGTGCGCCAGGTGCCGCTGACGGTCGAACTTCGCGTGCACCCACACCGGTTGCACCCCGGCCACGATCACGGCGGAGACCACGGACTTGTGGGCGTTGCGCGAGATGAGCAGCTTCTCCCCCGGCCCCGCCACCGCCAGCATCGCGGTCTTCACCGACAGGGAGCTGCCGCAGGTGGAGAAGAACGTCCGGTCGGCGCCGACCGCGTCCGCCATCAGCTCCTCGGCCTGGGTGAGGACCCCTTGTGACTCACGGCGGTCGTCCAGCCCGTTGAGGGAGAGGACGTCCGAGGCGAACACCCCCTCGCCGACGACGTCGACCACCCGGGGATCGGCTCCCCGCCCCTGCTTGTGCCCGGGAGGCCCGTACACCACGTCACCACGGCGCCGGAACTCCTGGAGCGCCTCCAGCACAGGGACACGCGAGTGGTCCATCGCTGCTCTCCTCACTGACGGTCGTCGTCACACCCACAGGCTGGAGGCACCGAGTACCCACTCACGCCCCCGCTCAACGGTGCGCTCCGGCCCGGTGGACCGTGAGGTCGCCGTAGGCGCGCAGGGCGGCGGCCAAGCCCTCCGGTGCGTCGCGCAGCGTGGCATTGAGGAAGGCCAGGGACGCGGCGCTGGTGACGCGCGGTCCCTCGGTACGGCCCCGGGCGCCCACGAGCGACTCCACGGGCGGCAGGTGCAGCGGCGCGTCGGTGAACGTGAGGTGTGCCGCGCCGGGGACGCTGAGCCGGTAACTGGTGGCACCGCTCAGGGAGAGCACTCGGGTGAGGCGGGGCAGGTAGTCGGGATCGATGTCCGTCCGGACGTCCTGGGTCAGCGCCAGCACCGGTTGCGGGAACCGCGTCGGGGCGGGGCCGTGCGGGAAGCCGTCCAGGTCGATGACGGCGTCGAACCGGTCGTCCTGACGGGCCGCCAGCAAGGCGGCGGCCCCGCCGAGGGAGTGCCCGGTGGCGGCGACCCGCCCGGTGTCCATCCGCCCAC
The DNA here is from genome assembly GCF_042674625.1 of Streptomyces flavalbus. Classification (NCBI taxonomy): domain Bacteria; kingdom Bacillati; phylum Actinomycetota; class Actinomycetes; order Kitasatosporales; family Streptomycetaceae; genus Streptomyces; species Streptomyces flavalbus. The sequence continues at coordinate 5,959,373 of NZ_JBHTEB010000001.1, read as the reverse complement.
CCACCGGCCCGGGTATCTCGCCCCGCGCGACGCGCTCCAACTGCCCGAGGACGAAGCTCAGATCGGCGGCCCTGACCGCGGTCCACCGGGCCGCCAGCTCCTCGTCCCGGTCGGCGTCACCCGTGGCGGCGACCTTCGTCCGGACGGTCCGCCCGTCGGCGAGGACGACGGCCGCGGAGTCGTAGGGATGGTCCAGGGCCGCGACGACGTAGCCATGACTGGCGAGTTCCTGCGCCCACGCCGAGTTCTGGGTGCGCACCCCGCCCAGCCCCGGGGAGAAGAGCACCACCGGGAACCGCCCGCCGCCGTCGGCCACCGGCGCGTCGACCACGGCGTGGGTACGGGCCCGGGTCAGGCCGTCGAGCAGGAACCCGGGTACGCCGAGGTAGTCGGCAAGCCCGTCGGCCACGATCCCCGCCTCCCGGTCGGTACGCCCGAGATAGACGGCACCCCGCGCGTCCGCCGGACTCTTCCGCGCCGGGTACCACACCTGCACGACGACGGTCCGCCGGTCACTCTCCTCCGGGGTCGCCCCCTCGGACCGAGCAGCGTCGGTCCACTGCACCACGCTGGTACCCACGGCGAACTCCCCGGACGGCTCCGGAAACACCGGCACGGGCAGCGCCCAGGCGCCGACCGGACCGACGGCGATGAGACACAGACACCCCACCGAAGCGGGCAGGGCCACCCACCACCGACTCCTGCGCGGCGCCCGCCCCCGCCGCGCCCGCACCTCACCCGCGACGGCGAACGGCACGACGAGCCCGGCCCCCACCAGCACGGGCACCATCTGCCACCGCAACGCCGTCCCCACCAGCACGACACCGGACAACACCACGAGCACCGACGCCCCGGACCCGACGGGCCGACGCACCCGCCGCGGCAGCCAGCGCGCGGCGACGAGCGCGACACCACTCGCCACCACCACGACCTCCAACCAGGACATCCCCACACCCGCCCCTGTCTCGACCACAGGGCCATGCTCGGCGCCCGCCCACCGCTCCCACATCAAACCCAGGTCGCGACCGCGTGCTACCTGAGGCTGACGAGCCGCGCCATGTTCGAGGACTCCTCCCCGACTTCGTCAATGACGTCAAGGAGCTGCCGGTCGAGAGGGCACTCACCTGAGCCGAGGGCCACCGACCGGCCGGGACAGTCCGAGGGACCCGAGGAGGGCCAGGGCCTGGGCGGAGGGGCTGCCCGGTTCCGCGTGGTAGATGACCAGTTGCTGGCCCGGAGCGTCACGGACGTCGAAGGACTGGTAGGTGAGGGAGAGGGGGCCGACGTCCGGGTGGAGGAGTCGCTTGGCGTCCTGGGTCTTGCCGCGCACACTGTGCCGCGCCCACAGCCGCCGGAACTCGGCGCTGTGCTCGGTCAGCGTGTCCACGAGGTCGCGCAGCCGCGGGTGCTCGGGGTCGAAGCCGCTCGCCTGGCGCAGGTTGGCGACGGCGGCCTGCGCGGCCCGGTCCCAGTCCTGGAAGAACTGCCGTCCGGCCGGGTCGAGGAAGGTCATGCGGGCCAGGTTGTCCGCGGGGGTGAAGGGCGCGTACAGCGCGTCGGCCAGCGCGTTGGCGGCCAGCAGGTCGAGGGTGCGGCTCATCACGAACGCCGGGGTGTGCGGGTAGCCGTCCATGAGCTGGCGCAGCGCGGGACTGACCCGTCCGGTGGTGTGGAGGGACCCCCGGACGTCCGGTGACACCCCGGCGAGGCGGTGCAGGTGGTCGCGGGCGTCCGGGTCGAGCAGCAGGGCCCGGCTGAGCGCGTCCAGCACCTGGGGCGAGGGGTGGCGTTCCCTGCCCTGCTCCAGCCGGGTGTAGTAGTCGGCGTTGACACCGGCCAGGACGGCGACCTCCTCACGGCGCAGTCCGGCGACCCTGCGCACACCGTGGCTCGCCATGTTGACGTCCTCCGGCAGCAGGCGGGCGCGGCACGCGCGCAGGAACTCGCCGAGGTGGTTGTCGTCCATGCCTCCAGGCTAGGCAGTGGCCGCCCGCGCTGCCTGGGTGTGTCGCACCCAGCCGGAGAGCACCCTGGTACCCCCTCGCTGACCTGCGCAGACTCGGTCGGGCAAGACCCCCGTACCCACCGAGGAAGACACTGCGATGACAGACGAGACACGGAACGATCGCGACCGCCGCAACGCCGACGTGGTCGGCGTGTGGGTGACCGCGGACGGGCACATCCGGCAGGAGCTGCTGCCGGACGGCCGCTACGACGAGGCCCGGGGGAACCGGCGCAGCGCGTACACCGGCCGGTACACGGTGACCGGCGACCACCTCGACTACGTCGACGACACCGGCTTCACGGCCACGGGCGACATCCGCGACGGCGTGCTCTACCACGAACACCTCGTGCTCTACCGCGAGGACCGGACGGAGAAGCCCTGATGCGGAAGCGCAACGGCATCCTCGCCCCCAAGCCCACGGAGCGGCCGGGGTTCGCAGAGCGCACGGGGCCTGCGGAGCCCACGAAGCCCACGGAGCCCGCCGCGGCCGGGTCCGCCGCGGGGGCCTCCCCGTCACCCGGCGCCCTGGCCCTGCTGGTGCTGTGCGCGGCCCACTTCATGGACGCCATCGACCTGTCCGACGTGGGCGTGGCCCTGCCCGCGATCCAGCGTGACCTGGGCATGGCCTCGGGCTCCCTGCAGTGGGTGGTGTCCGCCTACGCCCTCGGCTACGGCGGGTTCCTCCTCCTGGGCGGCCGGGTCGCCGATCTCTTCGGCCGACGCCGGGCCTTCCTGACCGCGACCGCCGTCTTCGGCGCGGTGAGCGTGCTGGGTGCGCTCGCCCCGACCGGTGATCTCCTGATCGCGGCACGCCTGGTGAAGGGGATCGCCGCGGGCTTCCTGGCCCCGGCGGCCCTCTCCCTGATCACCACCAACTGGCCGGAAGGCGCCCGGCGAGGCCGTGCCCTCGGCTGGTACGCCACCGCCGGTGCCTGCGGCTTCGTCGGCGGACTCGTCCTCGGTGGCGTCCTGACCGAGCTGTCGTGGCGGCTGGTCTTCGCGCTCCCGGTCCCCATCGCCGTGGGCGCGCTGCTCGCGGGACGGCGCCTGCTCCCGGCGGACCCCCGAGGCAACACCCGCGAGAGGCTCGACGTCCCCGGCGCCTTGACGGCCACGGCCGCGCTACTGCTCCTGGTCTACGCCCTCACCCAGGCCCCGGCACACGGCTGGCTGTCCGCCCGCACCCTCGTCCTCCTCGCCACCGCGACCGCCGTCCTCACGCTGTTCGTCCGGATCGAGTCACGCACGCGCAGGCCCTTGGTCCCGCTCCCCTTCCTCACCCGGCGCGCGACCGCGGGCGCCAACCTGACGATCTTCGCCATGTGGGGCGCGTACACGTCGTTCGCGTTCCTCGCGACGCTCTACCTGCAGAACGTACTGGACTGGACGCCGCTCCAGACCGCGGGCGCCTTCGTCCCCCTGGGCCTCGCCAACGGTGCGCTGGCGCCGTTCGCGGGGCGGCTCGCCGCCCGGTTCGGCGTGCACAGGATGATCACCGCCGGGATGCTGCTCCTCGCGCTGTCCTACGGGCTGTTCTTCCGGATCGGCCCCGACAGCCCGTTCCTCACCGTGGTCCTGCCCGTCATGGTCGTCAACGGCATCGGCACCGCGGCGACCTTCCCCGCGCTGAACATGAGCGCGGTGACCGGGGTGCCCGACCGGGACCAGGGCCTGGCGGGGGCCGTCCTCAACACCTTCATGCAGATCGGCGGCGCCGTCGTCCTCGCCCTGGTCACCGCGGTCGTCGAGGCCGGACGGCGGGGGGACGGGGCTGATCCCCTGGCGGGCTACGCCCTGGGTACCGGCGTCATCGTCGCCACCGTACTCGCGGGCCTGGCCGCCGCCGTCCTCATCCGACCCCGGTCCTGATCCCCTGGAGAGCACCGAATGACATCGACACCCGCGTCCACCGAACCCACCAAAGCCGCCGAGTTCGCCGGGAAGACGGCCCTCGTCACCGGCGCCGCACGCGGCATCGGCAAGGAGACCGTCGCCCTCCTCCACGCCCGGGGCGCGCACGTCGTCGCCCTCGACGCCCGTCCCGAGATCGCCCTGCTGGCCGCCGAGTTGCCCGGAGTCGTCACAGTGACCGGAGACGTCACCGCGGAAGAGACCGCCACCCGTGCGGTCGGGACCGCCGTCGACGCCTTCGGCGGGCTCGACATCCTGGTCAACAACGCGGGACGCACCCTGAACAAGCCCGTCACGCACACCACCGCCCAGGACTGGGACAGCGTGATGGACGTCAACGCCCGCGGCGCCTTCCTCTTCGCCCGCGAGGCGTTCCGGGCCATGGAGGGGAACGGCGGAGGCGCCATCGTCAGTACCGGTTCGTACGCGTCCACCGTCGGCCTGCCCCAAGGGATCGCCTACAGCGCGTCGAAGGGTGCCCTCGCCCAACTGACCAAGGTGCTGGCGCTGGAGGGCGGCCCGCTGGGCATCCGCGCCAACCTCGTCGCCGCGGGCGTCGTCGAGACGGACTTCCTCGACACCTTCCGCCCCGACAGCCGCGCCTACCTCGCGTCCTTCGCGAACGCCCACCCCCTGGGCAGGGTGGCGCAGCCCCACGAGATCGCGGAGGTCCTGTGCTTCCTGGCCTCCCCACGGTCCGCCTTCGTCACGGGCGCCGTACTCGCCGCGGACGGCGGCTTCACAGCGGCCTGACCGGCCACGGCGTACCACTCGACGGGACTGTGTGGATAGGGCGACCCGACGGTGTCCCTGGGAATCTGTCCCTTACTGTGGGTTCTCCGAGCTCCGCGCCGACGAGGCCAAGGACTTCCGGCACGAATCATCGACAAAGGGTGGCGCAGGATCACCACCGGCTGTCGCGCGGTGGGAGCCTCGTACCTTCTCGCCACGAGCCTCGGGGACGCTCCCGCCACGACATCCCGGCTTCCCGCCGACGCGGACTGCACGGGCATCCGCCCACCGGTCGTCCTGCGCACGCCCGACCTCCAGGGAGTCGTCCTCCTTTCCCGAGGAGGGCTACGCACTGATCGCGGGAAGTACCGCTTTCATGGCCTCGGCCGTCAGCGAGGGCGCGGACACGGCACGCGCACGCTTCGGCCGTTACGCACGCACTCTCCTCGAACGCGCGCGACAGCACAGCAACTCGCGCTGGTGGAGGCGTTCGCCGAGGGGACGTGCGCCGCACCGGACTTCGCCCATGGCTGGTGGGACGCCCGCCGGACCTCCCAGACGCCACACGGGAGACGCCACCGGACGCGTCGGTGCGGGCCCGGCAGGTGCGCTGGCCGTCATAGGTCACGACTGAGTGGCGCCGTCAGGCCGGTACGTCGGGCGAGTTGCCCGTCAGTCCCAAACGCAGGAAAACCGCAGCTCACAGACCCTTCGCGGCAGGCTCCAGAATCGCCACGCACTCCACGTGATGCGTCATCGGGAAGAGATCGAAAACCCGCAACACCCGCACCCGATACCCCCCCTCCCGGAAATACCCCAGATCCCGAGCCAACGCCGCCGGATCGCACGCCACGTACGCGATCCGGCGCGCCCCGAGCGACGCCAGGTGTGCCACCGTCGACCGTCCGGCGCCGGAGCGGGGTGGGTCGAGGACGATCAGGTCGACCTCGGTGATGCCGGTGCGGGGGAGGACGGATTCCACCTTGCCCTGTTCCACCCGGACCCGGGGGAAGTCGGCCAGGTTGTGCCGGGCGTCCTCGACCGCGCGCTTGCCGGACTCGATGCCGAGGACCGCGCCCGTCTCGCCGACCCGGTCGGCCAGGGCGCCCGCGAAGAGGCCGACCCCGCAGTACAGGTCGAGGGCCATCTCGCCCTTGCGCGGCAGCAGGCCCTGCATGACCGCGGTGACGAGGGTGTCGGCGGCCTTCGGGTGGACCTGCCAGAAGCCGCCGCTGCCGACCCGGTAGGTACGGCCGTCGGCGCGCTCGCGCACGAAGGGGCGGCCGTGGACGCGGTGCACGCCGCCGTCCTTCTCACCGACCCGCATCACCGACACCGGCCGGTCCAGGGAGACGATCGGCAGCCTCGCCCCCGGTCGCGGCGTGAGGATCACCTGTCGGTCCTGGGAGCCGGTCGCCGCGATCGCCTCCACGGAGGCCATGCCGGTCCAGTCCCGCCGCTCGATGCCCAGCTCGCTGACGCCCGCCGCGGCGATCATGCAGTGGTCGATCGGCTCGACCTCGTGCGAGCGGTGGCGGCGCAGGCCCGCGCGTCCGGCGGCGTCCACGGCGTACTGCACGCGCGTGCGCCACTGCGGGACCTCTCCGGCGGGCAGCTTGTCGCCCTCGGCGGGCATCACCGTGCCGTCCCACCCGGCCTCCTCGGGCGTGAGCCCGGCGAGCCGCCGCAGTTGCTCGGCGACGACCTCGCCCTTCAGGCGGCGCTGGGCGCCCGGCTTGGCGTGCTGCCAGTCGCAGCCGCCGCAGCGCCCGGGACCGGCGTACGGGCACGGCGCCTCGATGCGGTCCTTGGACGCCGACAGAACGGAGACCGCGTCGGCGCGCAGGAAGCGCGCGCCCTCCTCGCCCTCCGTGACCCGGGCCACGACCCGCTCACCGGGCAGGGCGTGCCGGACGAAGAGGACCTGGCCCTCCTCGGTACGGGCGATGCAGTGCCCGCCGTGCGCGACGGGCCCGACCTCGACCTCGAACTCGGTCCCCACCAGCGACCCCGCCTGCGATTTCTTCGGTTCTGCCTGCATGGCGAGCGTGCTCCAGACGGGGGGAGAGTACGTAGTGGACAACAGCCCACCAGTCTACGTGTTCGGCGCGCCCTCAGTTCCCGCGGTCCTTCGGCGGCGGCCCGGCCGGTCCCCGCCGTACCGAACCCGGCGCGTTCCACTCCTGCCGCTTGCGGGCGCGCTTCTTCGCCGCCTCCGAGGACGCGAGCTGGTACGGCACCGAGGTCACCATCACCCCGGGCGTGAACAGCAGCCGTCCCTTCAGCCGCAGGGCGCTCTGGTTGTGCAGCAGGTGCTCGTACCAGTGGCCGACGACGTACTCGGGGATGATCACGGAGACCGCGTCGCGCGGCGACTCACGGCGGATGCCACGGACGTACTCGACGACCGGGCGGGTGATCTCCCGGTAGGGCGAGTCCAGGACCTTCAGCGGTACGTCGATCCCGCGCCGTTCCCACTCCTCGCGCAGCGCCTTGGTCTCGGCGGCGTCCACGTTGACGCTGAGCGCCTCCAGGGTGTCCGAGCGCATCAGCTTGGCGTAGGCGAGGGCGCGCAGCGCGGGCCGGTGGATCTTGGAGATCAGGACGACCGAGTGGACGCGCGAGGGGCGCAGGCTGTCGTCGCTGGGGCCCTCGGGGGCGGCGAGTTCGCTGGAGACCAGGTCGTAGTGGCGGCGGATCGCGGTCATGGTGACGTAGAAGATCACCATGCCGAGCAGGGCCACCCAGGCGCCGTGCGAGAACTTCGTGATCAGGACGACGATCAGGACCAGGCCGGTGAAGAAGGCGCCGAAGGCGTTGATCGCGCGGGAGCGGTACATGTGGCGGCGCTTGGCCTGGTCACGCTCGGTGGTGAGGTGGCGGTTCCAGTGCCGGACCATGCCGATCTGGCTGAGCGTGAAGGAGACGAACACGCCGACGATGTAGAGCTGGATCAGGCGCGTGGAGTCGGCGCCGTAGATCCACACCAGCAGCGCGGCGGCCCCGGCCAGCAGCACGATGCCGTTGGAGAAGGCGAGCCGGTCGCCGCGGGTGTGCAGTTGGCGGGGCAGGTAGCGGTCCTGGGCGAGGATCGAGCCGAGCACCGGGAAGCCGTTGTAGGCGGTGTTCGCGGCGAGGAACAGCACCAGCGCGGTGGCCGCCGCCAGCAGCACGAAGAAGAAGCTGCCCTTGCCGAAGACGGCCTCGGCGACCTGGGTGATCACCGGGTTCTGCACGTAGTCGGCGCCGACCGGGACGCCGTTGGAGAGCAGGTCGTGGGCGGGGTTCTCGGCCATCCGCACATCGGTGGCGAGGGCGAGGCCGATGATGCCGCAGAACATCGTCACCGCGAACAGGCCCATCAGCGCCAGGGTGTTCGCGGCGTTCTTCGACTTGGGCTTGCGGAAGGCGGGCACGCCGTTGGAGATCGCCTCGACGCCGGTGAGGGCCGCGCAGCCGGAGGAGAAGGCGCGCAGCAGCAGGAAGACCAGCGCGAAGCCCGCGAGGCCCTGGTGCTCGGGTTCGATCTCCAGGTCGGCCGTCGGTGCCTTCATGGTGTCGCCGAGCACCAGTCCCCGGAAGGCGCCCCAGGCGATCAGCAGGAAGACGCCGCTGACGAAGACGTACGTCGGGATCGCGAACAGCTTGCCGGACTCCTTGACCCCGCGCAGGTTCATCAGGGTCAGCAGCACGATCACCGCCAGCGCCGAGAACACCTTGTGCTCGACGATGAAGGGGACGGCGGAGCCGAGGTTCTCGATGCCGGAGGAGATGGAGACGGCGACGGTCAGGACGTAGTCGACGAGCAGGGCGCTGGCGACGGTGAGGCCCGCCTTGGGCCCGAGGTTGGTGTTGGCCACCTCGTAGTCGCCGCCGCCGCTGGGGTAGGCGTGCACGTTCTGCCGGTACGACGCGACCACCGTGAACATCAGCACGACGACCGCGACGGCGATCCAGGGGCTGAAGTGGTAGGCCGACACGCCCGCGATGGACAGGACCAGCAGCACCTCGCCGGGCGCGTAGGCCACGGAGGACAGCGGGTCGGAGGCGAAGACGGGGAGTGCGATGCGCTTCGGCAGGAGCGTTTCGCCCAGCCGGTCGCTGCGCAGTGCGCGCCCGATGAGGATCCGTTTGGGCACGTCGGTCAGTTTGGACACAACAGAGGATCGTAAGCCTTCGAACAGGCTGCCGCCCACCGCCCCGCCCTCATCTGCCTCACGAGTGAAATCGCGTTCGGTCATGGCTGCGGATTCCACGCATCCCGCGCCAATCATGCCTATATGACAAAACGCTCCCCGGTTCCGAACAGAAACGCTCCCCCGCCCTGCCCCCACCACTCACCCCCGGAGGTCGTCCATGTCCGTCCCCGCAGAGCTGATCGGCGCCGCCGCCTCCCTCGTCGGCCTCGGCGTCCTGACGCTGTTCAGCGTGCTGAGCATCAGCCGCCGCTGAGCAGGGCGGACCGTGCACGGGGGTCCCCGGGGCGGACCGCGCGTGTGTAGCTTGGGCGGCGGTCTGAGACCCTGTTGACAGGTCTGGACAGGTCTGGGGCCAGGTCGACAACTCTTGACACCGGAAGGACGGTCGTGCACATCGTCATCATGGGCTGCGGCAGAGTGGGTTCCGCTCTCGCCCAGACCCTGGAGCAGCAGGGGCACACGGTCGCCGTGATCGACCAGGACCCCACCGCCTTCCGACGACTGGGTTCCTCGTTCGGCGGGCGCCGGGTCACCGGCGTCGGCTTCGACCAGGACACCCTGCGTGAGGCGGGCATCGAGGAGGCGGGCGCCTTCGCCGCCGTCTCCAGCGGCGACAACTCCAACATCATCGCGGCCCGGGTGGCGCGCGAGATGTTCGGCGTGGAGAACGTCGCGGCCCGCATCTACGACCCCCGGCGCGCCGAGGTCTACCAGCGGCTCGGCATCCCCACCGTGGCGACCGTCCGCTGGACGGCCGACCAGATGCTGCGCAGGCTGCTCCCCTCGGGCGCGGAGCCGCTGTGGCGCGATCCCACCGGCGGGGTGCAACTCGCCGAGGTGCACGCCTCGGCGGCCTGGGTCGGCCACAAGATCAGCAGGTTGCAGGAGGAGACGGGCGTCCGGGTGGCGTTCCTGACCCGGCTCGGTGAGGCGGTCCTGCCCACCTCGCAGACGGTGTTGCAGGAGGGGGACCTGGTGCACGTGATGATGCGCTCGGACGAGGTCGAGAAGGTCGAGGCGTCCTTCGCCGAGGGTCCGAAGGAGGGCGGTCACTGATGCGTGTCGCCATTGCCGGGGCCGGTGCGGTCGGCCGGTCGATCGCCGGTGAGCTGCTGGAGAACGGCCATGAGGTCCTCCTCGTCGACAAGGCGCCGACCGCGATCTCGGTCGAGCGCGTCCCGCAGGCGGAGTGGCTGCTCGCCGACGCCTGTGAGATCACCTCGCTGGACGAGGCGGCGCTGCAGCGCTGCAACGTCGTGATCGCCGCGACCGGCGACGACAAGGTGAACCTGGTCGTCTCGCTGCTCGCCAAGACGGAGTACGGCGTTCCGCGGGTCGTCGCCCGGGTGAACAACCCCAAGAACGAGTGGCTGTTCAACGAGTCGTGGGGCGTGGACGTCGCCGTCTCCACCCCGCGGCTGATGTCGGCCCTGGTGGAGGAGGCGGTGAGCGTCGGCGACCTGGTCCGGCTGCTGCGCTTCAGCCACGGCGACGCCAACCTGGTGGAGCTGACGCTGCCGGAGGAGTCGGCGCTGGCGGGCACCCGGGTCGGTGAGGTGGAGTGGCCCGAGGACACCTCGCTGGTCACCATCATCCGCGGCACGCGCGTGCTCACGCCGTCCCCGGAGGACTCCCTGGAGGCGGGCGACGAGCTGCTGTTCGTCGCGGCGCAGGCCCGGGAGGAGCAGTTGGAGGACCTGCTGTCGGTCCGCAGGGCGGACGCGCCGAGCTGAGCCTGGTCGCGGGTACGGCGGTGGGGTGCCGGGAGATCTCCGGGCACCCCACCGCCGTACTCATGAGGCTCGGGTACCCCACCGCCGTACTCATGAGGCTCGGGCACCCCACCGCCGTACTCACGACGCCTCCTGGCGTCAGCCGGTCATCCGGCGCTACTCGGCCGAGGCCGACCTCGCCGCGGCCTCCCGCGCCTTCTCCTCCGCCTCCATCTCCGCGAACACGTCGATCGGCGCGGGCGCCTTCGCCAGGAAGACCCAGGTCAGCCAGACGGCGAGCAGGAACGGCGGGATCTTCAGGGCGACCAGGACCCAGCCGAGCTGGGTGGTGTCGGCCCACCAGTACAGCGGGAAGAGGATCGCGCACTTGGCGAGCAGGATCAGGCCCCAGGCGTAGCTGGCCTTGGCGTACGCCTTCTTGCGGCCGGGGTTGCGGGTGCGCCAGGAGAGGTTCTCCTTGAAGACCGGGCCGAGGATCAGCCCGATCAGCGGGACCCCGCACAGGGTCGTGACGATGTACGCGAGGCCGAGGCCCAGCGTGTACAGCATCCCCGGCAGGTAGAAGTCCTTGGCGTTGCCGGTCATCATCGCGAAGACGACGCCGAAGGCCACGCCGAAGACGCCGCTGAAGGCGTGCTTGACGGTGTCCTTCATGGCCAGCCGGACGACCACCAGCAGCAGGGACACCGCGAGCGCGGCGATGGCCGAGGCGTGCAGGTCCTTGTTGATGGTGTAGATGGTCACGAAGAGCAGACCGGGCAGCACCGTCTCGGCCGTGCCCCGGATCCCGCCGAACGCCTCGAACAGGGCGGCCTCGGTCACCGCCCTGGAGTCATGCGCGCCGCCAGCGGCGTCTTCGGTGGCTTCGGTCGGCTTGTCCAACGACGTCACCGGCTACTCCCGTCCGAGGGGTCGGAGTTCGTACTTGGGATTGAACAGCACCCGGCGGCCCCGGCTCATCGAGATCCGGCCGGACGCTATCAGTTTGCGCCCTGGTTCTATCCCGTTGATGGAGCGGCGGCCGAGCCACACCACATCCAGCGCGGCGGAGCCGTCGAACAACTCGGCCTCCAGTGCCGGGACACCCGCGCGCGGCCGCAGGGTGACCGTGCGCAAGGTACCAGTAACGGTGACGATCTGCCGGTCGTGGCAGTCGCCGATGCGCGTACAGCCCGCGGTGTCGGCGTCCTCCCGCAGTTCCTCGGACTCCAGGTCCTCCTGCGACGAGGAGAGCCGGTCGAGCATACGCCGGAACCGGCCCACCGGCTTGTCGGAACGAGGAACAGCACTCATGTATGAAGCCTACCGGGGTGTACCGAGACGTACGTACCCCCTGGACTACCGTTCGAATCGGTAGCCCATGCCCGGTTCCGTGATGAAGTGCTTCGGGTGCGAGGGGTCGGCCTCCAGCTTGCGCCGCAGTTGTGCCATGTAGACCCGCAGGTAGTTCGTCTCCGTCCCGTACGACGGCCCCCACACCTCCTGGAGCAGTTGCCGCTGGCTGACCAGGCGTCCGGTGTTGCGCACCAGCACCTCCAGCAGGTGCCACTCGGTGGGGGTCAGCCGTACGTCCCTGCCGTCGCGGTGGACCTTCTTCGCGGCCAGGTCGACGGTGAACCCGTCGGTCTGGACCAGCACCTCGTCCTCGCCGCCGCCGGTCGGCTCGGCGCGGCGGACGGCGGCCCGCAGCCGGGCCAGCAGCTCGTCCATGCCGAAGGGCTTGGTGACGTAGTCGTCGGCCCCGGCGTCGAGTGCCTGGACCTTCTCGTCCGAGGAGTGCCGGGCGGACAGCACCAGGATCGGCACCCGGGTCCAGCCGCGCAGCCCGCGGATCACCTCGACGCCGTCCATGTCGGGCAGCCCCAGGTCGAGGACGACCACGTCGGGGTGGCGGGCGGCGGCGAGCCGCAGGGCGGTGGCCCCGTCGTGGGCGGCGTCGACGTCGTACCTGCGTGCCTTGAGGTTGATCACCAGCGCCCGCACGATCTGCGGCTCGTCGTCGACGACGAGCACCCTCGTCGGGGTCCGCTCGGGTCCCCCGGAGGAGGTCACCATGGAGTCCGCCTTTCTGCGGGTACGGGGGGAACGGGCGCGCTCTCCGCGGGTTCGGGGGGAACGGGCACGGGCCGGTCTCCCGCCGCGCGGAGCGTGAGCACCATGGTCAGTCCGCCGCCGGGGGTGTCCTCGGCGTTGAGGGTGCCGCCCATGGCCTCGGCGAAGCCGCGGGCGACCGCGAGGCCGAGGCCGACGCCGTTGCCGCGCGGGACGTCGCCGTGGCGCTGGAAGGGTTCGAAGATGCGGTCCCTCGCCTCCTCCGGGACGCCGGGGCCGCGGTCCACCACCCGCAGCTCCACCCGGTCCGCGATGGCGCTGGCGGAGACCAGCACGGGCGAGCCGTCGGGACTGTACTTGACGGCGTTCTCCACGACGTTGGCGACCGACCGCTCCAGCAGCCCGGCGTCGACGGCGACCATCGGCAGCGTCTCGGGGACGTCGAGCCGCACGCTGTCCTCGGGCACGCCGCCCAGCGCCACCGGCACCACCTCGTCGAGGTCGGTGGGGCGGATGGTCGGCGCGACCGTGCCGGTCTGGAGGCGGGACATGTCGAGCAGGTTGCCCACCAGGTGGTCGAGCCGGTCGGCGCCCTCCTCGATGCCCGCGAGCAGCTCCGCCTGGTCCTCCTCCGACCAGGCCACGTCGTCGGAGCGCAGGCTCGACACGGCGGCCTTGATCCCGGCCAGCGGGGTGCGCAGGTCATGGCTCACGGCGGCCAGCAGCGCCGTGCGGATGCGGTTGCCCTCGGCCAGCGCGCGGGCCTGGTCGGCCTCGGCCTTGAGCCGTCGGCGGTCCAGGACGACGACGGCCTGCGCGGCGAACGCGGCCAGCACCCGGCGGTCCTCCGCGGGCAGCACCCGGCCGGTCAGCGCCAGCGCCATCTGCCCGCCGACCGGCATGTCCACGTCGGCGTCCTCGGGCCGGTCCAGCGGCGGCCCCTCGCCCGCGCGGCCCACGCAGGTCCACGGCTGGAGGTCGTCGGCCCGTTCGAGGAGGGCCGCCGACTCCATGCCGAAGGTCTCCCTGACCCGTTCGAGCACCGCCTCCAGGCTGGTCTCGCCGCGCAGCACGTTGCCCGCGAGGAAGGAGAGGATCTCCGACTCGGCGCGCAGCCGGGCCGCCTGGTGGGTGCGCCGGGCGGCGAGGTCGACCACCGACGCCACCGACACCGCGACCGCCACGAAGATCACGATGGCGACGATGTTGCGCGGGTCGGAGATGAGGAAGCGGTGCTCGGGGTGGGTGAAGAAGAAGTTCAGCAGCAGCGAGCCCAGGGCTGCGGAGGCCAGCGCCGGGAGCAGCCCGCCGAGCAGCGCCGCCGCCACCACGAGGGTGAGGTACAGCAGCACGTTGTTGGCGAAGCCGAGGTCGAGGGCGTTCAGCACCACGGTGAGCAGGGCCGGGGCCACCAGCCCGACCAGCCACCCCCACACCGTCCGGTCCCGGCCGAGCCGCGCGCCCCGGGCGACGGGCAGTCCGCGGCCCTTGGCGGCCTCCTCGTGGGTGACGATGTGCACGTCCAGGTCGGGTCCGGACTCGCGGGCGACGGTGGCGCCGACGCCCGGTCCGAAGACGTACTGCCAGCCGGTGCGGCGCGAGGAGCCCAGCACGATCTGGGTGGCGTTCACCCCGCGCGCGAACGCCAGCAGCGCCGCGGGTATGTCGTCGCCGACGACGTGGTGGAAGGTGCCGCCGAGGTCCTCCACCAGGGTGCGCTGGACGGCGAGTTCCTTCGGTGAGGCGCTGGTCAGGCCGTCGCTGCGGGCTATGTAGACGGCGAGCACCTCACCCCCGGCGCCCTTCTCGGCCAGCCGGACCGCGCGCCGGATCAGGGTGCGGCCCTCCGGACCGCCGGTCAGCCCCACGACGATCCGCTCCCGGGAGCCCCAGATCCGCGACACCTGGTGGTCGGCGCGGTACCGCTGGAGGTACTCGTCGACGCGGTCGGCCACCCACAGCAGCGCCAGCTCGCGCAGGGCGGTGAGGTTGCCGGGCCGGAAGTAGTTGGACAGGGCGGCGTCGATCCTGTCGGGCTGGTAGACGTTGCCGTGCGCCATCCGGCGGCGCAGCGCCTCGGGCGACATGTCGACCAGCTCGATCTGGTCGGCGCGGCGCACGATCTCGTCCGGCACGGTCTCGCGCTGCCGCACCCCGGTGATCGACTCCACGACGTCGCCGAGTGACTCCAGGTGCTGGATGTTGACGGTGGAGACGACGTCGATCCCGGCCGCGAGCAGTTCCTGCACGTCCTGCCACCGCTTGGCGTTGCGGGAGCCGGGCACGTTGGTGTGCGCCAGCTCGTCCACCAGCGCCACCCGGGGCCGCCGGGCCAGCACGGCGTCCACGTCCATCTCGGCGAAGACCGCGCCGCGGTGGGTCAGCTCCCGGCGCGGGACCTGCTCCAGGCCGTGCAGCAGCACCTCGGTGCGGGCGCGGCCGTGGTGCTCGACGAACGCCACCACGCAGTCCGTGCCCCGCTCGACGCGGCGGTGCGCCTCGGAGAGCATCGCGTAGGTCTTGCCCACGCCCGGTGCCGCGCCGAGGTAGATCCGTAGCTTGCCGCGTGCCATGGCCCCAATTGTCCGTGTCTCGTTCCCTGTCGCTGACGCGGTATCGAGATTACGACCCATGTTCGGGACATATCGGACGGGCGCGGGGCGGGCGGGCGACTTTGACGCGCCCCTGACGCGCGCCCCGGCGCACACGTCAACGCACACTCCGACGCACACGTCAGGGGCCGCACCCTCTCGGGACGCTGTTGGTTTATTCGGCCCCTCGCGTGACGTCGGTCCCCACGACCCGGTTGTGGTCGTGGGGACCGACGTTTTTGCACGGGGGTGGGTGTCGATGTCGCTGCGGCCGAAGGGTCCGGGGGAGATTCCGGCGGAGACGGTGCGGGTGGCCCGTGCCGCGTTTCCGAAGGGCAGCCTGGCGATCCGGGTGCGGGACGAGTTGGGGCCGATGTTCCACGACGAGGACTTCGCGGATCTGTTTGCCTCACGCGGCCGGCCTGCCTGGTCTCCGGCCAGGCTGGCGCTGGTGTCGGTGCTCCAGTTCGTGGAGGGGCTGACCGACCGCCAGGCCGCGGAGGCGGTGCGGGCGCGGATCGACTTCAAGTACGCGCTCGGGCTTCAACTCGATGATCCCGGCTTTGATTTCTCGGTGCTGTCGGAGTTCAGGGACCGGTTGGCCGGGGCTGACGGCGGGCGCCGGGTCATGGACGGTGTGCTGGTCGCAGCCCGCGAGAAAGGGCTGCTCAAGAGCGCGGGCCGGGCCCGGACCGACTCCTCGCACGTGCTGTCGTCGGCGCGTGAGCTGTGCTGGCTGGAGCAAGTGGCCGAGACGCTGCGTGCGGCGCTGAACGCCCTCGCGCAGGCAGCTCCGGACTGGCTGACCGAGATCGCTGAGCCGAACTGGTTCCGTCACTACGCCACCAGGGCCGAGGATTCCCGGTTCCCCAAGGCCCGCGCGAAGCGGGACGAGGTGGGGTCACGGATCGGCCGGGATGGGACACGCCTGTTGGAAGCGGTCTTCGCTGCCGATGCCCCCGCAGAACTCCGCGCACTCGACGAGGTGGAGTTTCTGCGCCGGGTCTGGGTCCAGCACTTCCACCGGGTGGGCGGCGAGGTGACGCGCAGGGGCCCAAAAGACCGGCCGCCGGGCACGACGCGCCTGGTCAACCCCTATGACCCGGAGGCTCGTGTCGGCGTCAAACGGGACACCATGTGGGACGGATACAAGGTCCACCTCACCGAGACCTGCGGCGAGGTGGACGTTCCGAACCTGGTCACCAACGTGGCCACCACCGTGGCAACCGTCGCGGACAACGCGATGAACGAGGAGATCCACGCCTCCCTCGCCGCCCGGGACTGCCTGCCCGGCGAGCACTGGGTGGATGCCGGCTACCCCACCGCCGCCCACGTCCTCGCCGCCCGCACCCGGCACGGCGTCGAGCTGCACGGGCCACTGGCCGGCAACACCTCGTCCCAGGCCAAGGGCGCTTTCGGGCTGGACGCGTTCGCCGTCGACTGGGAACACCAGCAGGTGACCTGCCCAGGTGGTGCCACCGCCACGGACTGGTATCCCCGCAACGACTCCAAGGGCCTGCCGGTCATCCGCGTCAGGTTCCCCGCGAGCCGCTGCGGCCCCTGTCCCCACCTAAGCTCCTGCGTCAGCTCGGCCACCGGCCGCCGCCGGGAACTCATGCTGCGGCAACAGCAAGCTCAGCACGACGCCATCCGGCACATCCGCGCCGAACAGCAGACCGATGCGTGGAAAGAGCGCTACAAGATCCGGGCCGGGGTCGAAGGCACCATCTCACAGGCCGTCGGGCGTTGCGGCCTGCGCAGATCCCGCTACCGGGGCCTGGCAAAGACCAGCCTCCAGCACCAGCTCACCGGAGCCGCCCTCAACCTCGCCCGCATCGACGCCCACCTCACCGACACACCACGAGCCCGCACCCGCACCAGCCACTTCGCAGCACTGTGCCCCGCCGAGCTGACGCTCGACGGGGCACAAGCAGGGGCCGAATAAACCAACAGCGTCCCTCTCGGGTACGGCCCCTGTGCGACGTACGACGGTGGTGTACGCGTGCTCAGCGGACCTCGGTGATCTCCGGGCCGCGCTGGAGCTGGCCCATGCCGCCGGAGAAGCGGGAGGACGCCTGGTCCTCCTGTTGGACGCCCTCGGGGACCATCTGGGCGTCGTTCGGCAGCTTCAGGACGATCGGGTCGCGGGGCGCCATGGGGCCCTCGCCGCGGACCACGACCGTGTCGCGGAAGATCTGCTCAAGGAGCCCGGCCGCCTGCGGCTGCACCGCGCCCTGGCCGGAGATCACCCCGCGCAGGAACCAGCGGGGGCCGTCCACGCCGACGAACCGCACGACCTGGAAGCCGCCCGTGCCGTCCGGCAGCTTCACCGGCACCTGGGCGCGCAGCTCCCAGCCCAGCGGGCCCTCGACCTCGTCGATGATGCCGCCCTGCTGGGTGATGCCGGAGGCGATCTCCTCGCGGACCTCGCCCCAGATGCCCTCGCGCTTGGGAGCGGCGAACGCCTGGAGCTGGATGGCGCTGTCCCGCAGCACGACGGTCGCCGCGACGATCGCGTCACCGGCGACCTCGACCCGCAGCTCCATGCCGTCGACACCCGGCACGAACAGCCCGCCGAGGTCGACCCGGCCCTCGCCGGGCTCGCGCACCTCGGTGCTGTCCCAGGGCCCGTCGGGCCGGGGCTCCGGCTCCAGCCGCACCCGCTCGCGCTCGCCCTCGCCCGCCTCAGTGCCGACTCCGTCGACGACCTGCTCGGCCTCGCTCGCCGCGTCCGCCGCGCCGTCAGCGGAGCCCTTCTTCTTGCGACGTCCGAACACGTCACTGTCCTTCCCGGTCGGATACGACCGAAGCGTATCGATACCCACCCGCCTGGCCGCCCTCGGCGGCCCGACCGTTAGTACTGCTCTTACCTGCGGCCTCACCGGACCTACCGGACACACCCGTCCCACGGGGCGCGCCGGTCTCACCGGTCACGGCGGCATGGCCGCCGGTGGACCCGAAGCCCCCCTCGGCCCGCGCCGAGCCGGGAAGCTCCGCCACCTCCTGGAAGCGGACCCTCTCGACCTGCTGGACGACCAGTTGGGCAATCCGGTCGAAGCGCTCGAACCGCACGGACTCGCGCGGGTCGAGATTCACCACGATCACCTTGATCTCCCCACGGTACCCGGCATCAACCGTCCCCGGGGCATTCACCAGGGCCACACCGCAGCGGGCGGCGAGGCCCGACCGCGGGTGCACGAAGGCCGCGTACCCCTCCGGCAGCGCGACAGACAACCCGGTCGGCAGGACGGCCCGCTCCCCCGGCGCCAGTTCGCGTGCCTCGGTGGTGCGCAGGTCGGCCCCCGCGTCCCCCGGGTGCGCGTACGACGGCAGCGGTACGTCCGGGTCGACGCGCCGGATCAGCACGTCCACGGGGTCGCGGCTCACGGGTTCACCTCGAAGGCGCGGGCCCGCCTGACCTGGTCCGGGTCGTCCATGGCGGCGCGGATCTCCTCGGTGCGGCCGTGGTCGATGAAGTGGTCCACCTTGACCTCGATGAAGAGGGCGTCCGCGCGCACGGCCACGGGGCCGTCGGGGCCGCCGACGCGTCCGGTGGCGGTCGAGTAGATCTTCCGCCCGGCCACGGCGGTCACCTCGGCGGCCAGGTGCAGGGTGGTGCCGACGGGCACCGGCCGGACGAAGTCCGTCTCCAGCCGTCCGGTCACGGCGATCGTGCGCAGCAGCCAGTTCAGCGAGCCGAGGGTCTCGTCCAGGGCGCTGGCGAGCACCCCGCCGTGCGCGAGGCCGGGGGCGCCCTGGTGGGCGGGCCGCACGGTGAACTCGGCGGTGATCGACACGCCTTCACCGGCCCGCGCCGCCAGGTGCAGCCCGTGCGGCTGGTCGCCGCCGCAGCCGAAGCACTGGCCGTAGTGCGCGCCGAGGAGTTCGCCGGGGGCGGGGGCGTCGGGGTGCCGTACCGGCGCGACGGCGTCGGCCGGGGGCTGAAGAGCTGCGGAAGTACCACTCACAGGCGCAGACCTTACCCGCGCGTCGGCGATTCCCGGACACCGTGTCAAGCTAGGCCGTATGCAGCTCTCGGCCACCCCGTACGAAGAACGTCTCACCGCGCCCCGCTCCTGGTGGCTGATCAGTGTCCTGGTGGGGCTGTCCCTGGCGCTGATCCTGCTGCCGTTCGGCACGCTGCCGATGCTGGGCGGCCTCGCGGGCGGTACGGCGGTGGCGGCGACGATGGCCAGTTCGTACGGCTCGGTGCGGATCCGGGTGGTGGGCGGCTCGCTGATCGCGGGCGACGCGAAGATCCCGGTGGCGGCGCTGGGCGAGGCGGAGGTGCTGGACGCGGAGGAGGCGCGCGCCTGGCGCACGCACAAGGCGGACACCCGCGCCTTCCTGCTGCTGCGCGCCTACATCCCCACGGCGCTGCGGGTGGTGGTCACGGACCCCGAGGACCCGACGCCGTACCTGTACCTGTCGACCCGGGAGCCGGAGCGGCTGGCGGCGGCGCTGGCGGCGGCGAGGACGGCCGCCGCGTAGGGACCTGCGGGCGGCGCCGTCAGGGCCGCCGGTCTCCGGCCGCGTCGGGGGCGCCCTCGACGCTCAGCGGGTCGGCGGGGCGCTCCAGCGGGGGCAGCGCGGGCAGTTCGTCCCACGGCACCTGCATCTTCCGCAGCTCCCCCCGGATGCGCTCCGCGAGCTTCCTGGTGTCGCGGCGGTTCATCACCGCGCCGACCGCGGCGCCCACCAGGAACGGCATCAGGTTCGGCATGTTGCGGACCATGCGCTTCATGATCTGCTGCCGCAGTTCCCGTCTCATCTGCCCGCCGAGCGCGGTGTTGACGGAGGCGGGTTTCAGTACGTCGATCTCCCGCTCACCGGCCCAGGATCTGAGGTAGGCGGTGCTGCGGTCCTTGAGGTTGCCCAGTGGCCGGACGCCGTAGACCTCGTGGAGTTCCGCGATCAGCTTCAGCTCGACCGCGGCCACGCCGGTGATCTCGGCGGCCAGTTCGGTCGGCATCGCGGGCGGCACCGGCAGCATGGCCGCGGCGCCGACGCCCGCGCCGACCGTCGCCGACGCGTTCACCGCGCCCGCCACGAGCTTGTCGGCGAGTTCCTCGGGGCCGAGCCCGGGGAACTGCTTGCGCAGGGTCGCGAGGTCCCGTACGGGGATCCGCGGGGCGTTGTCGATGATCCGGTCGGTGAGGTGGGCCAGGCCCGCCCGCGCCCGGTCCGAGCCCCTGCGGACGCCTTCCTGGGCCAGTTGTCTGGCCCTGCCCCGGACCGCCGCCGCCCTTCTGCGGGCGACGGGTGCGGGCCGGGAGGCCGGTACCGGGGTGTGGCCCCCGTCTCCGGCCGGTTCGAGCGAGGCTGATCCCGCGGGTGGGATGCCCGCCGTGGATGAGCCCCGCTCGTCGTCACGCACGCCGTGAGGGCCGTCAGGCGGCCCCGAGTCCGCTCCCCGGGTGGGGGAACGGCGCTTCCAAGGTGGGGTCGAGCCAGTCACGGCCGACCCCGCCTCAGTCGCAGTCGCGGCAGATCGGCTGGCCGTTCTTCTCCCGGGCCAGTTGGCTGCGGTGGTGCACCAGGAAGCAGCTCATGCAGGTGAACTCGTCCTGCTGCTTGGGCAGCACCCTGACGGCCAGTTCCTCGTTCGAGAGGTCGGCGCCGGGCAGTTCCATGCCTTCGGCCGCTTCGAACTCGTCGACGTCGACGGTCGAGGCTGACTTGTCGTTTCGCCGAGCCTTCAGCTCTTCGAGGCTGTCCGAGTCGACGTCGTCGTCGGTCTTGCGTGGAGTGTCGTAATCGGTTGCCATGTCGCTCTCCCCCTCCGGGTGTCTGCGGTGTCTCCAGCGCACGTAACGCGTGAGAGGCCGGACTTGTGCCCGACCCGAGGCGGAGATTTTGCCTCACATCAAGGTCTGTTACTCAATCGACACCCAACCGGACTCCTCATGAGTGATCGGCTTGGATGGCGATCGGGACCGTACACGGTCCGAAGCGTGCACTACAAAGGGGTCTCACCGGGTACTTCCCGTGATCAAGCCACCGGAAAACCCGGATTTTCCCGGCTTTCCACCGCCCCGCATGATCACGGAGAGTAGATGGCCGGAAAATCGCCCCTGTGATCGATCACACACCACGTAGCAGACCGAGTGCCCAGAAAATTCCGCGCAAAGCGAACATCCTCGGTGTGTCCCGGGTGTGCGGCGAAAGGATCTCAGACCGGGAGGGTGACCCGCATCTCCAGCCCACCTCCCTCACGCGGCCGGGCGTAGATGTGGCCGCCGTGCGCCCGCGCCACCGACCGCACGATGGACAGCCCGAGCCCCACACCCTTGTCGCTGCCGGTGCGCTCGGTGCGCAGCCGCCGGAACGGCTCGAAGAGGTTGTCGATCTCGTACGCCGGGACGACCGGCCCCGTGTTGGACACCACGAGGACCGCGTGACCGGCCTGGACGTCCGTGGTGACCTCCACCCAGCCGCCCTCGGGGACGTTGTACCGCACGGCGTTCTGGACGAGGTTCAGCGCGATCCGCTCCAGCAGCACGCCGTTGCCCCGGACCACCGCGGGCTTCCGCTCGCCGTGGATCCGCACGCCCTTGGCCTCCGCCTCGGCGCGCACCTGGTCGACGGCCTGCCCGGCGACCTCGGCGAGGTCGACCGGCTTGCGCTCCACGATCTGGTTGTCGCTGCGGGCGAGCAGCAGCAGCCCCTCGACGAGTTGCTCGCTGCGCTCGTTGGTGGCCAGCAGCGTCTTGCCCAGTTGCTGGAGTTCCACCGGCGCGTCCGGGTCCGACAGGTGTACTTCCAGGAGGGTGCGGTTGATCGCCAGCGGGGTGCGCAGCTCGTGCGAGGCGTTGCCGACGAAGCGCTGCTGCGCCGTGAACGCCCGCTGGAGCCGCTCCAGCATGTCGTCGAAGGTGTCGGCCAGTTCCTTCAGCTCGTCGTCCGGGCCGTCCAGCTCGATCCGCCGGGACAGGTCGGACCCGGCCACCGCGCGGGCGGTGCGGGTGATCCTGCCGAGCGGCGAGAGCACGCGCCCGGCCATGGCGTACCCGAAGGCGAACGCGATCACCGCCAGGCCCAGCAGGGCCAGCAGGGAGCGGCTGAGGAGGTTGTCCAGGGCGGCCTGGCGCTGGTGGTCGATGCAGTCGCTGATCGCCTGGTTGAACTGGTCCAGCGGGATGCTGCTGACGTTGTTGATGGCCGGGCAGGCGTCACTCGTGACGCTGATCTCCTTGGCGCCGATGATCTTGAACGCGGGCTCGTTCCCCGTGTTCAGCGCCTGCGCCGCGAGCAGGTAGATGATCGACAGCAGCAGGATCCCGGCGATCAGGAACATGCCGCCGTACAGCAGCGTGAGCCTTATCCGGATGGTGGGGCGCAGCCAGGGCGGCTGGACGGGCCGCCTGGGGTCCCAGGTGGGCTTCGGGGGCGCCTGGGGCGGCGCCGGGGTGGCTGCCACGGGGCATCAGATCCGGTAGCCGGAGCCGGGCACCGTGACGATCACCGGCGGCTCGCCCAGCTTGCGGCGCAGGGTCATCACCGTCACCCGGACCACGTTGGTGAACGGGTCGGTGTTCTCGTCCCACGCCTTCTCCAGGAGCTGCTCGGCCGAGACGACCGCGCCCTCGCTGCGCATCAGGACCTCCAGGACGGCGAACTCCTTCGGCGCGAGCTGGACCTCCTTGCCGTCCCGGAAGACC
Source organism: Streptomyces flavalbus (assembly GCF_042674625.1). Lineage (NCBI taxonomy): Bacteria > Bacillati > Actinomycetota > Actinomycetes > Kitasatosporales > Streptomycetaceae > Streptomyces > Streptomyces flavalbus. Next base: position 5,936,489 of record NZ_JBHTEB010000001.1, on the reverse strand, counting down.
TCGCGGCGGTTCGGGTCGAGCTTGATCCCGGCCCGCTCCAGCACGGGCGGCAGCGGGACGCTCGTACGGCGGCCCAGGGCGCGCACGCGGGCGGTCAGCTCGCTGAACGCGAAGGGCTTGGGGAGGTAGTCGTCGGCGCCGATCTCCAGCCCCTCGACCCGGTCGCTGACGTCGCCGGACGCCGTCAGCATCAGCACGCGCGTGGGCATACCCAGCTCGACGATCTTGCGGCAGACGTCGTCGCCGTGCACCAGGGGGAGGTCGCGGTCGAGGACGACCACGTCGTAGTCGTTGACGCCGATGCGCTCCAGGGCGGCCGCACCGTCGTACACGACGTCGACGGCCATGGCCTCCCGGCGCAGTCCGGTGGCCACCGCATCGGCGAGCAGTTGCTCGTCCTCGACGACGAGTACGCGCACGTCGCTGGTCCTTCCTCGTGTCCACCCGCGTAGCTCCAGGGCGCGCGCGGGCAGGGCTTCTCGGGGTGTGTTGCCTCCATCCTGCCCTTTTCGGCCATAAGTCGGCTGTAAGGCGGGAGATCCGCCCGCGGGGAGGTGCGCGGGGCGGATCGCGGGGCGCGCGGGAATGCCGGATTTTCTCCCTCGGTTGAGGTTTCCGCGGGAGGGAGTGGGGGGAGGACGCTTTACACCCCGCGATCACGCTCTGCTTGTACCGCAACACCATGCGGTACGCCGCGGCCGCTTCGCAGAGTGGGCGTGGGTGTCCGGCACCGTCGCCGCCCGGCTGGGCAGCGCTGGGCACCTACGGGAGACGTGATCGCCCCTTCCGAACGGCACACCCCCGTGCCATCGACCCACGACCCAGGACGAGGGGGCGCAGCATGGACGCATTCACGGCAGGACTTCTGCAGCGCATAAGGGCGACCGAGTCGGATCTGACGCGGGCTCGTGACGAAGGCGACGACTTCCTCGTCGAGGTGGAGCAGGGCGAGCTGGACGACCTCCGCCGCCTGGCCGCCGAGCACGGCGTGGAGGTCAGCGTCTTCAACGCGTGACCAGCGTTCCTTCAGGAGAAGGCGGGCCCCCGGCGAATCCAGCGCCGGGGGCCCGCTCCTCGTTCCTGTGCCGTCCGGTTCAGTCGTGCCAGGCGCCCAGGTCCTCCAGGAGCCGCTGGAGGGGTTCGAAGACGCCCGGGGTCGCCGCCACCGTCAGGTCCCAGGAGGGGCGCTCTCCGGGGCGGCCACCGGTCAGGGCGCCCGCCTCGCGGGCGATGAGGTCACCGGCCGCCAGGTCCCACGGGTGCAGGCCGCGCTCGTAGTAGCCGTCGAGGCGGCCCGCGGCCAGGTCGCACAGGTCGGCGGCGGCCGAGCCGCCGCGGCGGATGTCGCGCAACTGGGGGACCAGCTCCCGGGCGACCTCGGCCTGGTGGTCGCGGACCTTGGTGACGTAGTTGAAGCCGGTGGAGACCAGCGCCTGGTCCAGGGGCGGTGCCGGACGGCAGGTCAGCCTGCGCTCGCCGGTCCAGGCGCCGGTGGCGCGGGCGCCGCCGCCGAGGACGGCGGAGAAGGTCTCCCCGCGCATCGGCAGGGCGACCACGCCGACGACCGTCTCCCCGTGGTGCTCGGCCGCGATGGAGACGGCCCAGGTCGGCAGCCCGTAGAGGTAGTTCACGGTGCCGTCGAGCGGGTCGATCACCCAGCGGACGCCGGAGGTGCCCTCGGTGGCGGCGCCCTCCTCGCCGAGGAAGCCGTCGTCGGGGCGGTGGCCGGAGATCAGGTCGGTGATCAGCTTCTCGGCGGCGATGTCCATCTCGGTCACGACGTCGATCGGGCTGGACTTGGTGGCGGCGACCGCGAGGTCGGCCGGGCGGCCGTCCCGCAGCAGCGCGCCCGCGCGGCGGGCCGCCTCATGGGCGAGCCCCAGCAGTTCGGCGTGGAGGGGGTCGGTCATGGGGCTCCTCATGCGTAGGGACTGTCGGCGCCCGCGGCGGCGGGCCGGGGGGCGCGGGCCGGGCAGCAGCCGACGGGGCAGACGTCGTGGCTGGCGCCGAGGGCGCCGAGGGCGCACGGGGTGGTCCGCTGGCCGCTCTCGGTGGCGGCGCGCTCCAGGACCAGCTCGCGGACGGCGGCGGCGAAGCGGGGGTCGGCGCCGACGGTGGCCGAGCGGCGCACCGGCAGGCCCAGCTCCGCCGCCTTGGCGGTGGCCTCGGTGTCGAGGTCGTAGAGGACCTCCATGTGGTCGGAGACGAAGCCGATGGGGGCCATGACGACCGCCGGGACCCCGGCCGCGTGCCGCTCCTCCAGGTGGTCGCAGATGTCGGGCTCCAGCCACGGGACGTGCGGGGCGCCGGAGCGGGACTGGTAGACGAGCCGCCAGGGGTGGTCGACGCCGGTGCGCTCGCGGACGGCGTCGGCGATCAGGCGGGCGACGTCCAGGTGCTGGCGCACGTACGCCCCGCCGTCGCCGTGGCCCTCCACCGGGCCGGAGGTGTCGGCGGCGCTGTCCGGGATGGAGTGGGTCGAGAAGGCGATGTGGGCGCCGTCGCGGACCTCTTCGGGGAGGTCGGCCAGGGAGCGCAGGACGCCCTCGATCATGGGCTCGACGAAGCCGGGGTGGTTGAAGTAGTGCCGCAGCTTGTCGACCTTCGGCAGGTCGAGGCCCTCCGACTCCAGTTGGGCGAGGGCGTCGGCGAGGTTCTCCCGGTACTGGCGGCAGCCGGAGTAGGAGGCGTAGGCGCTGGTCGCCAGGACGAGGACCCGGTGGTGGCCGTCGCGGACGATGTCGCGCAGGGTGTCCGTCAGGTACGGGGCCCAGTTGCGGTTGCCCCAGTAGACCGGCAGGTCCAGGCCGTGGTCGGCGAAGTCCTTGCGCAGGGCCTCCAGCAGGGCGCGGTTCTGGTCGTTGATCGGGCTGACCCCGCCGAACTGGAAGTAGTGCTGGCCGACTTCCTTGAGTCGTTCCTTGGGGATGCCCCGCCCCCGCGTCACGTTCTCCAGGAACGGGACCACGTCGTCGGGTCCCTCCGGGCCGCCGAAGGAGAGCAGGAGGAGGGCGTCATAGGGAGTGGCGTCGGGGGTGGCGTCGAGCACGTCAGGCATGGCACCGATCCTGCCACCCGCCGCTGACAGCCGGACAACGGCGGGGTGGCCGATGCGGTCGCCGCTGGCCCGAACGGGTGCGTTAGGGTTGCCTAACTCGTAAGCTGTATCGGCCACGGTCGCGCCTTACCGACGCTTGCTCAGCGCTCGCTGACGCGGGTGCCGCCGCGGCACCGCGAACGAGCCGCCCCTTCACCGCCGTACCGCCGACTCCTCGGCCGCGGCGCGGACCCACCGGAGACTTCCGTGCCCAGCCCCTATCGCGCCCTGTTCGCCGCCCCCGGCGCCAAGGCGTTCGCCACCGCCGGGTTCCTCGGGCGGATGCCGCTGTCGATGATGGGCATCGGCGTGGTCACGATGGTCTCCCAGCTCACCGGGGAGTACGGCCTCGCGGGCGCGCTGTCGGCCACCATCGCGCTGTCGGCGGCGGTCGCGGGCCCGCAGGTGTCGCGGCTCGTCGACCAGTACGGGCAGCGGCGGGTGCTGCGCCCGGCCACCCTGTTCTCGCTGGCCGCGGCGGCCGTGCTGCTGTTCGCCGCGCACTACGCGTGGCCGGAGTGGGTGCTGTTCGCGGCCTGCGTCGGCATCGGGTGCGTGCCGAGCGTCGGCGCGATGGTCCGGGCCCGCTGGGCCGCGCTCTACCGGGGCACCCCGCAACTGCACACCGCGTACTCCCTCGAGTCCGTGATCGACGAGGTGTGCTTCATCTTCGGGCCGATCATCTCCATCGGGCTGTCGACCGCGTGGTTCCCCGAGGCCGGGCCGCTGCTGGCGGCCTGCTTCCTGGCGGTCGGCGTCTTCTGGCTGACCGCGCAGCGCGCCACCGAGCCGGAGCCGCACCCGCGCGAGCGGCACGGCGGCGCGGGCGGCGGCAGCGCGTTGCGCTCCCGGGGCCTGCGGGTGCTGGTGACGACGTTCGTGGCCACCGGGGCGATCTTCGGCGCCGTCGACGTGGTCACCGTCGCCTTCGCCGAGGAGCAGGGGCACAAGGGCGCCGCGAGCGTCGTCCTCGCGGTGTACGCGGCGGGCTCCTGCGTGGCAGGGGCCGTCTTCGGGCTGCTGCACGTCAAGGGTGCGCCGGAACGCCGGTGGCTGCTGGGTGTCTGTGCGATGGGCGTGAGTATGATCCCCCTCCTACTGGTCGGAAACTTGCCGTTTCTGGCCGTGGCGCTCTTCGTCGCGGGTCTCGCCATCGCTCCCACGATGATCACCACGATGTCCCTCATCGAAGAGCACGTACCACGCGCGCAACTGACCGAGGGCATGACCTGGGTGAGCACCGGACTCGCGGTGGGGGTCGCGGTCGGCTCCTCGGTGGCTGGCTGGGTGATCGACGCCGCTGGCGCGCGCGCCGGGTACGGGGTTCCGGCGGTGTCCGGGGCCGTCGCGGTCGCGGTCGGTTTCCTCGGTTACCGCCGGCTGCGCAGGCCGGCCCCAGGGCGGGGAGGCACCGTTGAGCACCACACTGAGCGGGAAGAGCGGCACCTGGCGTAACTGGGGCGGCAACGTGACCGCCCGTCCCGCGCGGGAGGTCACGCCCGCCTCCGTGGACGAGCTGGCCGACGCGGTGCGCCGGGCCGCCGAGGACGGGCTCACCGTGAAGGCCGTGGGGACGGGGCACTCCTTCACGTCCATAGCGGCCACCGACGGTGTGTTGATACGCCCTCAACTGTTGACCGGCATACGCCACATTGACCGTACGGCCATGACGGTCACCGTGGAGGCGGGCACCCCGCTCAAGAGGCTCAACACCGCCCTGGCCCGCGAGGGGCTGTCGCTGACCAACATGGGCGACATCATGGAGCAGACGGTCTCCGGCGCCGTCAGCACGGGCACGCACGGCACCGGCCGGGACTCCGCGTCCATCGCCGCGCAGATCAGGGGCCTTGAGCTGGTGACCGCCGACGGTACGGTGCTCACCTGCTCGGCGGAGGAGAACCCCGAGGTGTTCGCCGCCGCGCGCGTCGGCCTCGGCGCCCTCGGCGTCGTCACCGCGATCACCTTCGCCGTGGAGCCGGTCTTCCTGCTCACCGCCCGCGAGGAGCCGATGCCGTTCGCCCGGGTCCTCGCCGACTTCGACCAACTCTGGGCCGAGAACGAGCACTTCGAGTTCTACTGGTTCCCGCACACCGACCGGTGCAGCACCAAGCGCAACAACCGCAGCGCGGGCCCGGAGCAGCCCGTGGGCCGGTTCAGCGGCTGGCTGGAGGAGGAGTTCCTCTCCAACGGGGTGTGGCAGGTGGCCAATCTGGTCGGCCGCGGCGTCCCCGCCGCCATCCCCGGCATCGCCCGGATCGCCAGTCGCGCGTGGTCCGCGCGGACGTACACCGACATCCCCTACAAGGTCTTCACCTCGCCGCGCCGGGTGCGTTTCGTGGAGATGGAGTACGCCCTCCCGCGCGCGGCGGTGACGGACGCGCTGCGTGAACTGAAGTCCATGATCGAGCGGTCGGGGCTGCGGGTCAGCTTCCCGGTGGAGGTGCGCACCGCGCCCGCCGACGACATCACCCTGTCCACCGCCTCCGGCCGCGACAGCGCCTACATCGCCGTGCACCTGTTCAAGGGGACGCCCTACCGGGCCTACTTCACCGCCGCCGAGCGCATCTTCACCGCGCACGGGGGACGGCCGCACTGGGGCAAGGTGCACACGCGCGACGCGGAGTACTTCGCCGAGGTGTACCCCCGGTTCGGGGAGTTCACGGCGCTGCGGGACCGGCTGGACCCGGACCGGCGGTTCCAGAACGCCTACTTGAGGCGGGTGCTGGGGGCGTAGACCCGCGTAGACCCGCGTAGCCCGGTGGGTTCCGGTGGCGGTGACGGAAAGGCGGGAAGTCGGGAAACGTCCCCGGATCGCGTGAAGTACGCCACTTCCTTGATCGGGAAACCCGGCGAACACCGGCCCTTGTCAGAAGTTGGGCGGCGTGCCAATCCACGCACGTGGCCCGAATGGAGTACTGTTGCGAGCCCTGGGCCCGGACTCCCGCCAGGCTGTCCGGATCCATCAAGGACCGCCAGGAGGGGGCTTGTTGCACAGGGTGACGGAGTTGGTCACTTAGCGTTGCGAATAGGTAACCGTGCCATAACGGCGATCCAGGGCCCGCGCCCGACACGCCGGGCAACTCGGCAAGGTTGTGGCAGGCTGCACCCGGGCAGGCCACACTCGACTAGCGGAAGCAGCGACGCACGTGACGTCGGCAGGCACCACCCGGGAGGTCCCCATGCCCGAACTGCGTGTCGTGGCCGTCTCCAATGACGGCACACGGCTGGTGCTGAAGGCTGCGGACTCAACGGAGTACACGCTTCCGATTGACGAACGGCTCCGCGCCGCCGTGCGCGGCGACCGTCCCCGCCTCGGCCAGATCGAGATCGAGGTGGAGAGCCATCTCCGCCCCCGTGACATCCAGGCGCGTATACGCGCGGGTGCGACCGCGGAAGAGGTCGCCCAGATGGCGGGCATCCCCGTCGACCGCGTACGCCGCTTCGAGGGCCCCGTGCTCGCCGAGCGCGCCTTCATGGCCGAGCGGGCCCGCAAGACCCCGGTCCGCCGCCCCGGCGAGAACTCCGGTCCGCTGCTCGGCGAGGCCGTCCAGGAGCGGCTGCTGCTGCGCGGCGCCGAGAAGGACACCGTCCAGTGGGACTCCTGGCGCCGCGACGACGGCACCTGGGAGGTCCTGCTGGTCTACCGGGTCGCGGGCGAACCGCACTCGGCGAGCTGGACGTACGACCCGCCCCGGCGGCTCGTCCAGGCCGTCGACGACGAGGCGCGCGCGCTGATCGGCGAGTCCGACGACCTCGGCGCCCCGGAGCCCAGCTTTCCGTTCGTGCCACGCATCGCCCGGCTCCCGCGCGAGCGGACGCTGGACCGCGGCGCCGACCGCGAGCGGCCGAGCCTGCCCCCGCCGCCCGACCCCGTCGAGGAGCCCGGCGCGGCCGAACGGGACTCGCTGACCAGCCTGCTGGAGGCGGTGCCGAGCTTCCGCGGCGACCTGGTGGTGCCCGAGCGGCCCGCGCCGGAGCCCGTCGAGGAGCCGGAGGAGGAGCCCGCCGCGGAGGAACCCGCGGCGCCCGCGGCCTCGGCCGGTGCCGGATCGGCGTACGCGGACGTCCTCATGCCGCGCTCCGTCGGCAGCCACCGGGACCGGCTCATCGGCTCCACCGACCGCCAGGCCGAGGCGGACGGCGTCCGTCCGGGCCGCCGGGCGGCGGTGCCTAGCTGGGACGAGATCGTCTTCGGCACGCGGCGCAAGAAGCAGGAGTAGCGCGGGTGCGTGGGGTGGCACGGACTACCCCACGCACGCCGCCTCACGCGCGCCGCCCCACGCAGGCCACCTCGCGCGCCGCCCCCTACTGCGGATCCGCCCCCACGGCCACCGGCCGCTCCGGGTCCGAGGACCACTCCGACCACGAACCGACGTACAGCGCCGCCGGAATCCCCGCCACCGCCAGCGCCAGCGCCTCGTGGGCGGCGGAGACGCCCGAGCCGCAGTACACGCCGACCGCCGTGCCGTCGGTGGCGCCGAGGGCCTTGAAGCGGTCCCGCAACTCCTCCCTGGGGAGGAAGCGGCCGTCCGGGCCGACGTTCTCGGTGGTGGGCGCCGACACCGCGCCCGGGATGTGCCCGCCGACCCGGTCGATGGGCTCCACGTCACCCCGGTAGCGCTCCCCCGCGCGCGCGTCCAGCAGCACCCCGGTGCGGGCCAGCGCGGCGGCGCCGTCCGCGTCGAGGAGACCCTCCGACGCCGGAACCGGCTCGAAGTCGCCCTCCGGAGGCGACGGCTCACGCGTCGACAGCTCCCCCTGCCACGCGGGCAACCCGCCGTCCAGGACCCGCACGTCCGGGTGACCCGTCCAGCGCAACAGCCACCACGCGCGGGCCGCCGCCCAGCCCTGCCCGCCGTCGTAGACGACGACCGGCCGCCCGGCCGTCACGCCCGCGCGGCGCATCGCGGCACCGAACTGAGCCAGATCCGGCAGCGGGTGCCGACCCGCCGCACCCGGCGCCGAGGCCAGCTCCCGGTCCAGGTCGACGAAGACGGCGCCCGGAACATGCCCGGTCAGGTACTCGGCGTGGCCGTCGAAGGGCGGCGCCCCGGCCGACTTGGCCAGAGAGAGCTGCCAGCGGACGTCGAGCAGTACTGGCGGGTTCTCGCCCGCCAGGTCGCTCGCGAGTTCGGATGCGGAGATGATGGCGTTCATGGCCACCATCCTCGCGCACGGGGTGGCCGCATCGTCCGTGTCCGGCTACTCTGCCCGCCGGGCAGGTCTGGTCACCACGCGTACGGGATCGGGCACGTGCTGTGCAACAGGCCGACATCCGCAATCGCGCGTCAAGCGAAAAGCGGTCGCAGAACGGGCGCGGCGAGAGGCACGGCACGGGGACGGGCCGCGGCGGCGCGCCCGGAGCGCGTGACGCCGCGCGTGGTGCGAGCATCGGCACGGGGGTCGAAGGGCGGAAGCGACGCGGTCACCGCGAGGGGCCGAGAAGAGAGTGACGATGACCGAGGCACGGGGGCCGGTGGGCCGCAGCGGCGAAGCGCGCGCCCCGTACGCGCCCGGCACACCCTGCTGGGTGAGTCTGATGGTGCACGGGATGGCCACCACCCAGGAGTTCTACGGCGCCCTGTTCGGCTGGGAGTTCAGGCCGGGCCCCCGGCAACTCGGCCCGTACGTACGGGCGCTGCTGGACGGCCGGGAGGTGGCGGGCATCGGCCAGCTCCCGCCCGACCGGCACCTGCCCGTCGCCTGGACGCCCTACCTCGCCACGGACGACGCCGACCGGACCGCCGACCAGGTCCGGCTGTGCGGCGGCACCCTCGGTGTGGGCCCGCTGGACGCCGCCGACGACGGGCGGCTGGCGATCGGCTCCGACCCGTCCGGCGCGGTCTTCGGCGTCTGGCAGGCGGTGGCCCTGCCGGGCACGGCCGTCAGCGGCGTGCCCGGGACGCCGGTCTGGAACGAGCTGCTCACCTTCGAGACGGTCGGCGTCGCCAAGTTCTACGAGTCCGTCTTCGGCTACGACGAGGAGGCGGTCGTCTCCGCCGACTACGACTACGTCACCCTCCTCGTCGACGGCCGCCCCGTCGCCGGGATCCACGGCGTGGGCAACACCCTGCCGCGGGACCGGGGGCCGCACTGGGTGACGTACTTCGAGGTCGAGGACCTGGAGGAGGCGCTGTCCCGGGTCATCGACCTGGGCGGCCACGTCATCGCCCCGGCCCGCGACGGCGAGCACGGCCGGGTGGCCACCGTCTCCTGCCCGGAGGGCGCCCGCTTCGCGCTGCTGCGGCCGTCGTCGCGCTAGCCGGGCGGTACCGGCAGCACGTCCGGGGAGAGGGTGGCCGCGCGGGCGGTCGCCGCGGTCATGCGGCGGCGGTGGTGGCGGCGGCACAGCACCTCGTAGCCGACGGCGTCGGACTGGTTGACGTCCCCGACGACCACCTGGGCGCCCTCGACGACCATCTCGCCGCCTATCGTGCGGGCGTTGTGCGTGGCCCGCGCGCCGCACCAGCACAGCGCCTCGACCTGGAGCACCTCCACCCGGTCGGCCAGCTCCACCAGCCGCTGGGAACCGGGGAAGAGCTTGCTGCGGAAGTCGGTCGTGATGCCGAAGGCGTACACGTCCAGACCGAGGTCGTCGACGACCCGCGCGAGCTGGTCGATCTGCTCCGGCGCTAGGAACTGCGCCTCGTCCGCGATCACGTAGTCCGCGCGCCCGCCCTGCGAGAGGTGGTCGACGAGGTAGGCGTACAGGTCCATGCCGTCCTCGATCTCCACCGCGTCGGTGACCAGGCCGAGCCGGGAGGACAGTTTGCCCTCGCCCGCGCGGTCGTCCCGGGTGAAGATCATGCCCGCCAGGCCCCGCGCGGAGCGGTTGTGCTCTATCTGGAGCGCCAGCGTCGACTTCCCGCAGTCCATGGTTCCGGAGAAGAAGACCAGCTCGGGCATGGGGGGTTGGGCACCTTTCGGCGGTGGAGGTCGGAGCGGGTGGGCGTCAGGAGCGTACTTCGAGCAGCGGGACGAGCTGCTCGGCGGGGGTCATCGAACCGTGGTTGCCGACCATGGCCGACTCCTTGGGCTCCCGCTCCGAGGCGACGATGAGCACGTCGTCCCGGGCCGCCGCGACGACGTCGCCGATGCGTGCGTACACCCGCTCGTCGATCCGCGGGCCGAACCAGCCCGCCGCGATCGCCTCGTCCCGCGAGGCCACCCAGAACTGCTCCCCGAGCACCTCGCGCCAGCAGGTCAGCACGTCGTCGTGGGCGCCCGGCACGGCGTACACGTGCCGCGCCCGGCCCTCGCCGCCGAGCAGGGCGACCCCGGCGCGCAGCTCCCAGTCGGTGTCGAAGTCGATCCGGTGCTCCTCGTCGAACGGCACGTCGATCATGCCGTGGTCGGCGGTGACGTAGAGCGCGCTGCGCGGCGGGAGCTGCTCGGCCAGCCGCTGCACGAGCCGGTCGACGTACATGAGCTGGCCGCGCCAGGTGTCGGAGTCGACGCCGAAGCGGTGGCCCGCGCCGTCCACCTCGGCGTAGTACGTGTAGACGAGGGCGCGGTCGCCCGCGGCGAGCTGCTCGGCCGCGAGGTCCACGCGGTCCTCGCCGGACAGCCGCCCGTGGAACGTTCCGCCACTGAGCGCGACCTTGGTCAGCGGGGTGTTCTCGAAGGCGGGCGAGGAGACCTGCGCGGCGTGCACCCCGGCGTCGTGCGCGCGCTGGAACACGGTCGGGTACGGCTGCCAGGGGCGCGGCGGGGTGTAGGGCTGCCAGCGGAGCTGGTTCATCAGCTCGCCGGTGTCCGGGTTGCGCACGGTGTAGCCGGGCAGGCCGTGCGCGCCCGGCGGCAGCCCGGTGCCGACGGAGGCGAGGGACGTCGCGGTGGTCGCGGGGTAGCCGGTGGTCAGGGGGCGGCCGGTGCCGCCGCGCGAGCTGGCGAGCAGGGAGGTCATGAAGGGCGCCTCCTGCGGGTGCGCCCGCAACTGCTCCCAGCCGAGGCCGTCGATCAGGAAGACGCAGGCCCGGTCGGCGGGGGTCAGCTCCGGGATCGCCGCGGTGGCGCCGGGGACGCCCATGCCCGCGGCCAGGGTGGGCAGCAGGTCCGCGAGGGAGCCGCTGCCGTACTCGGGGCGCGGCGCGGAGTCGACGGGCAGGGGCTCGGGGTGCTCGGAGTGGTGCTCCCAGGCGGTGGGGTGGGCCATCAGCGGGTGATGTCCGCGGTCGCCTCGGAGATGGCCTGCGCGAAGACGAGCGCCTGGCGCACCGTCTCCGGGCCGTCCCCGGCCTCGCTGACGCGCAGGCTGAGGTCGTCGGCCGTGGAGTTGCCCGTGTAGCCGTGGTCGGCCTCGCAGTTGGGGTCGCCGCAGGCGGCGGGCTCCAGGTCGATGCGGGAGACGGCCCCCCAGCCGATGGTCAGCACGACCTCGCGCGGGAGCGTGCCCGGCTTGTACGACTCCGGGTTGGCGACGACGCGGCTGACCACGACGGACGAGATCCGGCCGAGCTTCACGGACTCCGTGGAGGTGGTGGCGTACGGCGTCGGGGAGGTGCTGTCGGCGGCCTGCTCGTCGGTGTGGCTGACGATGAAGCGGTTGGCCGTGAGGACCAGCACGGTCACGTGCCGCCGCACCTCGTTCTGGTCGAACGTCGTCTCCTGGTGGACCAGGTACGACCGCACGGGCTCACCACCCACGGCGGCCTCCACCGCCTCGGCCACGAGGGCCGGGTAGTAGCCACTGCGCTCGATCGCCGCGCGCAGCCCCTGGGTCGTCGTACTGGTCTTGGCCATGCCGTCCATCCTACGGGGGCCCACTGACTGCGAGGCACCGCTCGCGCGCATGGGTCGGGACCCTGTCAAGACGCCGGGAGGGTGCGCGCGTGTCGGTGCCTCCGGAGGGGCGCGCGTCAGTACGTCGGGGTTCCGCGGGCGTCAGTACACCGGGAGGGTGCGCGGGCCGAGGTCGTCGCGGGCGGGGGGCGGGGCGAGACGGACCGAGGCGCCGAGGACGCTCAGGCCGTCGGGGGCGACGACGACGGGTTCGAGGGTGACGGCGACGACCTCAGGGTGGTCGTCGACCAGCCGGGAGACCCGCAGCAGCAGCTCCTCCAGCGCGGGGGTGTCCACGGGCGCCGAGCCGCGCCAGCCGAACAGCAGGGGCGCCGTCCTGATCGACCTGACCAGCGAGGTCGCCTCCCGGTCGGTGACCGGGATCAGCCGGTGCGCCATGTCCCCGAGCAGTTGGGAGGCGGCTCCGGCGAGCCCGAACGACAGTACGGCACCGGCGGCCGGGTCGATCACGGCCCGTACGACGGTGTCGACCCCGCGCGGGGCCATGCCCTGGACCACCGGGCGCAGCTCCTCCGCCTTGCCGAACAGCCCCGTCAACTCGGCGTACGCCCGGCGCAGTTGCTCCTCGTCCGCGAGGTCGAGGCGGACGCCGCCGAGGTCGGCGCGGTGGCGCAGGTGCGGGGCGGTGGCCTTGAGGGCGACGGGGTAGCCGACGGCGTGCGCGGCGGCCACGGCCTCCTCGGGGGTGGCGGCGGGCAGCGCGCGGTGCACGTCGACGCCGTACCGCCCGAGCAGCGCGTACGTCTCCTCGGCGCCCAGGGTCAGGCCCTGCCCCCGCGCGAGCAGACCGCCGATCAGCTTCGCGGCGCCCTTCTCGTCGATGTCCTCGAACTCGGGCACCCGCCCGGGGTCGGCGGCCTCCCGCCGCCACTGCGCGTACTTCACGGCCTCGGCGAGGGCGCGGACGGCACGCTCGGCGGCGGGGTAGGCGGGGATGAGGTGGGAGTCGGTTTCCAGCTCCGTCGCGGGCAGTCGTTCCGCGGGGCGGACCGCGTGGGCACCGCCCTCGACGCCGGGTGCCTTGGTGCCGACGTCACCGCCCTTGCCCACCTGCGGAGCCGTACTCGTCGCCGCCGACAGCGCCTCCGCCAGCCCGCCCAACTCCACGTGCACCACCAGCACCGGCTTCGTCGGCACCGCCGCCACCGCCGCCCGCAGCGCCTCCGCCAGCGCCGCGTCCTCCGTGGACGTCTCCCCGATCGCCGGGATCGCCGTCACGACGACGGCGTCACACGTGTCGTCCGCCAGCGCCCGCGCCAGCGCCGCCCCGAAGTCCTCCGGCGTCGCCTGGGTCGTCAGGTCCAGCGGCGGGTGCGGGCGCAGCCCTTCGGCGAGGCAGGCGTCGTACGTCAGCAGCCCCAGCGACTCCGAGTTGCCGAGGATCGCCACCCGGGGCCCGCCGGGGAGCGGCTGCCGCGCGAGCAGCAGCCCGGCGTCGACCAGCTCGGTGATGGTGTCGACGCGGATCACCCCGGCCTGCCGGAGCAGCGCGGACACCGTGGCGTGCGGCAGCCGGGTGGCGCGTACGGCGTGGCCCTGGGGCGCGGCCCCGCGGTGGCGGGCGCCCTGCACGACGACGAGCGGTTTCGCCGCCGCCGTACGCCGGGCGAGGCGGGTGAACTTGCGGGGGTTGCCGATGGACTCCAGGTACATCAGGGCGACGTCGGTCTCCGGGTCGTCGTACCAGAACTGGAGGACGTCGTTGCCGGAGACGTCGGCGCGGTTGCCGGAGGAGATGAACGTCGAGACACCTGAGACGCCGGTCACGCCGGTGACGCCGCCGCCGCGCCGGTGCAGCCGGGACAGCAGGGCGATGCCGATGGCGCCGGACTGGGCGAACAGGCCGATGCGGCCTGGGCGGGGCATCTCGGGGGCGAGGGAGGCGTTGAGGCGTACGTCCGACGCCGTGTTGATGACGCCGAAGGCGTTGGGGCCGATGATGCGCATCCCGTACGCGCGCGCGTGGCGGACGAGTTCGCGCTGCCGTTCGCGTCCGTCGGGGCCGCTCTCGGCGTATCCGGCGGAGATCACGACGAGGCCCTGCACCCCGTGTTCGCCGCACTCGGTGACGACCTCGGGGACGTGTTCGGCGGGCACGGCGACGACGGCGAGGTCGACGTGGTCGGCGATGTCGCGGACGGAGCGGTGGGCCGGTACCCCGTCGACGTCCTGCCAGGTCTCGTCGAAGGCGCGGTTCACGGCGTAGAGGCGGCCGGTGTACCCGGCGTCCTTGATGTTGCGCAGGAGGCTGCGGCCGACCCCGCCGGGGGTGCGTCCGGCGCCGATGACGGCGACCGAGCCGGGCAGCAGCAGCCGTCGTACGGACCGCGCCTCGGCGCGCTGCTCGCGCGCGTACTGCACGGCGAGTGAGCGGTCGGTGGGTTCGAGGTCCAGCTCCAGGCGGACGACGCCGTCCTCGAAGCTGCGCTTCTGGGTGTACCCGGCGTCCGTGAACACCTTGATCATCTTGGTGTTGGCGGGGAGCACCTCGGCGGCGAACCGGCGGATGCCGCGCTCGCGCGCGACGGCGGCGATGTGTTCCAGGAGGGCGGAGGCGACGCCCCGGCCCTGGTGGGCGTCCTGGACGAGGAAGGCGACCTCGGCCTCGTCGGCGGGGGTGGAGGCGGGCGTCCCGTCGGGGCCGATGCGGTCGTAGCGTACGGTGGCGATGAACTCGCCTCCGATGGTGGCGGCGAGTCCCACCCGGTCCACGAAGTCGTGGTGCGTGAAGCGGTGGACGTCCTTGGCGGACAGGCGCGGGTAGGGCGCGAAGAAGCGGTAGTACTTCGACTCGTCCGAGACCTGCTCGTAGAAGCTGACCAGGCGCTCGGCGTCATCAACGGTGATGGGCCGTACGCGCGCGGTGCCGCCGTCGCGCAGCACCACGTCGGCCTCCCAGTGAGCTGGGTACTCCTGCCGGTCCGCCGAGTTCTGCATGGGCCCCAGCGTACGGCTCGCGTCTGACAACGGCGCGGGGCAGTCTGTGGGGGGCGTCAGCCGGTCCGAGGCCGCGGTCCGGCGTCACCGGAAGGGGCGGGCACGGTTCCGTTCCGGACATGCTTCACGTTGTGGGACACTGGTCTAGACAACCCTGAACACGAAGGGCAGCATCACATGGCTGAGCGCCGCGTCAACGTCGGCTGGGCCGAGGGCCTCCACGCCCGCCCCGCCTCCATCTTCGTCCGAGCCGCCACGGCCGCAGGCGTCCCGATGACGATCGCCAAGGCCGGGGCACCCCCGTCAACGCGGCCTCCATGCTGGCCGTCCTGGGTCTGGGCGCGCAGGGCGGCGAGGAGATCGTCCTCGCGTCCGACGCCGAGGGCGCGGACGCCGCTCTCGACCGGCTGGCCAAGCTGGTCGCCGAGGGCCTGGAAGAGCTGCCCGAGACGGTCTGACCGGCGCTCGACAGCACGCGGTGGAGCCGCGTCGCCCATTCCGGGCGGCGCGGCTCCACCGTTTTTTCCAGTCTCCACGTTTTCGTGCCCGCATTTACCCATGGGCGATAATTAACGCGCACGTTCACGGTCGGAAAAGGGCAGCAGAAAGAGCCCCCACCGAATATCCCCTCTTTGTATACGGCGCCCGTGTTAATGCCGCAGGCTCGGCATGTTTACGGGATGTTGCGAAGTCCTCACACGTTCCGCGCGGTCGGCGCCCACGGTGAAGCGCAGCCGGTGCGCGCCGGTCGCGCGCTCGGTGTGCAGGGCGGTGAGCGCACGCGCGCGTTCCGCGTCGCCGCGCGCCACCGCGTCCACGATGGCGCCGTGCTCCGCCCAGGACTCCACCGGCCCGGCGGGCACCTCCACGGTGTACATCCAGGCGATCTTGTGCCGCAACTGGGTCAGCATGGCGATCAGGGCGGGGCTGCCGGACGCCTGGGCGAGCGTCTCGTGGAACCAGCCGCCCAGGGAGCGCAGATCGTCGCTGTTGCCCCGCCTGGCCCGCTCCTGGCCCAGCCTGACCAGCCCGCGCAGCACCTTCAGATGGGCCTCGGTGCGCCGCTGGGCGGCCCGGGAGGCGGCGAGCGGCTCCAGGAGCATCCGCATCTCCAGCAGGTCGGAGGCCTCCTGCTCGGTCGGCTCGGCGACGCACGCGCCCGCGTGCCGCCGGGTCACCACGAAGCCCTCCGCCTCCAGGGTGCGCAGGGCCTCCCGGACGGGGACGCGGGAGACGCCGTAGCGGCGGGCGAGCAGTTCCTCGGTGAGCCGGCTGCCGCGCTCGTAGACACCCGCGACGATGTCGTCCCGGATCGCCGTGCACACCGAGTGCGCCGGAATACGCATGACCGACCTCCGTCTTAATCCCCGTGAAACGTCGACGATTGACGTGTGTTCAGTGACTCTATTGCAATGAGCCGGAATTTCCGACGGCGGCCTGGAAACCATGGATATTTTTTGGACAAACGAGCCCCTGAAACACCGAAAGCCCCGGCTCGTGGGCCGGGGCGGGGTGGGTGGGCCGAAGCCTGGCGGTGCCTGGCGGTGCCTGGTGGTGCTACACGCTCACGCCGTGCGCGCGCAGGTACGCGAGCGGGTCGATGTCCGTGCCGTAGTCGGCGGACGTGCGCGCCTCGAAGTGCAGGTGCGGTCCGGTGACGTTGCCGGTGGCGCCGGACAGGGCGATCTGCTGCCCCGGGGTGACCGTCTGGCCCACCGAGACGGCGATGGACGACAGGTGGCCGTACTGGGTGTACGTGCCGTCCACCATCTTGATCACTACTTGATTGCCGTACGCCCCGGCCCAGCCCGCCTCGACGACGGTGCCGGAGCCGACCGCGTGCACGGCGGTGCCGCTGGCGGCGTGGAAGTCGATGCCGGTGTGGCTGCCGGAGGACCACAGGGCGCCGCCGGAGCGGTAGCCGGTGGAGACATAGGAGCCGGAGATCGGCGACACGTAGGTGTTCAGGCGCTTGCGCTCGGCCTCGCGGGCGGCGCGCTCCTTGGCCGCGCGGGCCTTCTTGGCCGCGGCGGCGGCCTGCTCGCGCGCGGCCTCCTGCGCCTCGCGCTTGGCCTCGGCGAGTTCGGCGGCCTGCTGCTGCGCGGCGGCCTGGGCGTCCACCCGCTGGGCCACGGTGTCGTTGATGCTGACGACGGGGGTGAGCCCGGTCTGCTGCGCGACGGGCTCGGCGGCGAGGGCCGGGGCGGCGGCCAGGGTGCCGACGACGCCGGTGGTGGTGAGGGCCGCGACGCCCGCCGCGTGGGCGGTGGTGCGCTTGGTGCGGCCGGTACGGCGGTGCTTCCCGACGGGGCGGGTGAACGCCATGGAGTGGCTGGTCCTTTCCTTCCCTCTCGCCTACCGGGTTAGCTGACGGGTTCGGAGCAGGAAGGTCTCCTACGGGCCCCCTCGCGGCACGCGCGGGCGTCCGATTCACCCCAGGGACTGTGTGGTTGGGTCCCCGGCTCCCCTGGCTCGCGCCGTACGGGGACTCGGCGATGACTGTCCGGTGCCGCGGGCGCGGCGCACTGCCTGACGGACAGCCCGGATGACGCTAAGCGGGACGGCTTTCAATTCCCAAACAGAACCCGGTTTTTGTAGCGCATCCCACAGGGCAGACAGCCAGTCTTCCTACGAAAACGGGCATAAGCCGGGTATAGAGGAGCCCTGGTGACGGATCGGTCACCAGGGCTCCCACGCGCGCGTGCCGCTACTCGGCGGACACGACGGTGACTTCGCCGATGCCGAGCGCCGCGACGGGCTCCCTGATCTGCGCCGCGTCGCCCACGAGGACCGTCACGAGGCGATCCACCGGGAAGGCGTTCACGACCGCCGCGGTGGCCTCCACCGTGCCGGTCGCGGCGAGCTGCCGGTACAGCGTGGCCTGGTAGTCGTCGGGCAGGTGCTGCTCGACCTGGTCGGCCAGGGTGCTCGCGACGGCCGCCGCGGTCTCGTACTTCAGCGGGGCCACCCCGACGAGGTTCTGCACGGCGACGTCCCGCTCGGCGTCGGTCAGCCCACCCTCGGCGAGGGTGCGCAGCACCGTCCACAGGTCCTGGAGCGCGGGGCCGGTGTTGGGCGTGTCGACCGAGCCGCTGATGGCGAGCATCGCGGCGCCGGTGCCGTCGGGGGCGGAGCGCAGCACCTGGCTGAACGCCCGTACGCCGTAGGTGTACCCCTTCTCCTCGCGCAGGACGCGGTCCAGGCGGGAGGTGAGGGTGCCGCCCAGGCAGTACGTGCCGAGCACCTGCGCGGGCCAGACGCGGTCGTGCCGGTCGGGGCCGACGCGGCCGAGCAGCAACTGCGTCTGGACGGCGCCGGGGCGGTCCACGATGACGACGCGGCCGGTGTCGTCGGCGGTCACCGGGGGCGCCTGGCGGGGCTTGGCCGGGGCGCCGGTCCAGGCGCCGAGGGTGTCGCCGAGCAGGGCGTCCAGGTCGATGCCGGTGAGGTCACCGACGACGACCGCCGTGGCGGTGGCGGGGCGGACGTGCCGCTCGTAGAAGGCGCGTACGGCCGCGGAGTCGATGGCGGCGACGGTCTCCTCGGTGCCCTGGCGCGGGCGCGACATGCGCGAGTCGGCCGGGAACAGCTCCTTGGACAGCTCCTTGGCGGCCCGCCGGGAGGGGTTGGCCAGCTCGTGCGGGATCTCGTCGAGCCGGTTGCGCACCAGCCGCTCGACCTCGCTGTCGGCGAACGCGGGCGCCCGCAGCGCGTCGGCGAGCAGGCCGAGGCCCTTGGCCAGGCGGGAGGCGGGGACCTCCAGGCTGAGCCGGACGCCGGGGTGGTCGGCGTGCGAGTCGAGGGTGGCGCCGCAGCGCTCCAACTCGGCGGCGAACTCCTCCGCGGAGTGCTTGTCGGTGCCCTCGGAGAACGCCCGCGCCATGATGGTGGCGACGCCGTCCAGACCGGCGGGCTCGGCGTCCAGCGGCGCGTGCAGCAGCACCTCGACGGCGACGACCTGCTGGCCGGGGCGGTGGCAGCGCAGCACCGTCAGGCCGTTGCCGAGGGTCCCGCGCGTGGGCGCCGGGAACGCCCACGGCTTGGGCTCACCGGCCTGCGGCTGGGGGTGGAACTCCATGGTGGCCAGCTCGGTCACTGGGCCGCCTCCTCGGTCTCGTCGGCTTCGGTGTCGTCGGTGTCGGTCTCCGCCGGGGCGACGGGCTCGTAGACGAGCACCGCGCGGTTGTCGGGGCGCAGGCGGGCCTTGGCGACCTCCTGTACCTCCTCGGCCGTCACGTCCAGGACGCGCTGTACGGCGGTCAGGGCGAGCTGCGGGTCCCCGAACAGCACCGCGTACCGGCACAGTTCGTCGGCGCGGCCCGCGACCGTGCCGAGCCGGTCCAGCCACTCGCGCTCGAGCTGGGCCTGGGCGCGCTCCATCTCCTCGGCGGTGGGGCCCTCGGCGGCGAACCGCGCGAGTTCCTCGTCGATGGCGGCCTCGATGACGGGCACCTCGACGTCGCCGGAGGTCTTCACGTCCAGCCAGCCGAGCGAGGGCGCCCCGGCCAGCCGCAGCAGCCCGAACCCGGCCGCGACGGCCGTACGGTCGCGGCGCACCAGCCGGTTGTAGAGGCGGGAGGACTCGCCGCCGCCGAGGACGGTCAGCGCCAGGTCGGCGGCGTCGCACGCGCGCGTGCCGTCGTGCGGCAGCCGGTAGGCGGCCATCAGGGCGCGCGCCGGGACCTCCTCCTCGACGACCTCGCGGAGCTGCTCACCGATGATGTCGGGCAGCGTGCCCTCGCGCGGGGTGGGCTTGCCGTCGTGGGCGGGGATGGAGCCGAAGTACTTCTCGATCCACGCGAGCGTCCGCTCGGGGTCGATGTCGCCGACGACGGACAGCACCGCGTTGTTCGGCGCGTAGTACGTGCGGAAGAACGCGCGCGCGTCCTCAAGGGTCGCCGCGTCCAGGTCGGCCATCGAGCCGATCGGGGTGTGGTGGTAGGGGTGGCCCTCCGGGTAGGCGAGGGCGGTCAGCCTCTCGAAGGCGGTGCCGTAGGGCACGTTGTCGTAGCGCTGGCGGCGTTCGTTCTTCACGACGTCGCGCTGGTTCTCCATGGACTCCTCGTCCAGGGCGGCCAGCAGCGAGCCCATGCGGTCCGCCTCCAGCCACAGGGCGAGTTCCAACTGGTGCGCGGGCATCGTCTCGAAGTAGTTGGTGCGCTCGAAGCTGGTGGTCCCGTTGAGCGAACCGCCCGCGCCCTGCACCAGTTCGAAGTGGCCGTTGCCCTTGACCTGGGCGGAGCCCTGGAACATCAGGTGCTCGAAGAGGTGAGCCAGGCCCGTGCGCTCCTTGACCTCGTGGCGGGAGCCGACGTCGTACCAGAGGCACACCGCCGCGACCGGGGTCAGGTGGTCCTCGGAGAGCACCACGCGCAGGCCGTTGGCCAGGCGGTGCTCGGTCGCTGTCAGGCCGCCGGAGCCTGCCTCGGCTGTGGCCGTGTGACCCATGGGCATGTACGTCCCTTCGATCGCTGACGCGGTCCTTCGACCGCGGATTTCCTGCCGTCCTGCCACTGTATGCAAGCGCGCGGACCAGCGGTGAAGTTCCCGCGGGGCGTACGCCGACAGCGAGATCCCGTAGCCTCTCGACAGGCCACGGCGGCAGGCCCGCCGCCGGGCCGTCCGCTTGGGGCCGGGCGGCAGGAGCGTCCGCCCCGTCCGGTGTTGTCAGTGCCGCGGTCCACAATGGTCCGCGTCAGATCCGTT
Source organism: Streptomyces flavalbus (assembly GCF_042674625.1). Taxonomy (NCBI): domain Bacteria; kingdom Bacillati; phylum Actinomycetota; class Actinomycetes; order Kitasatosporales; family Streptomycetaceae; genus Streptomyces; species Streptomyces flavalbus. Next base: position 5,915,947 of record NZ_JBHTEB010000001.1, on the reverse strand, counting down.
CCACGCTTCAGCACGAGCGAGCCGACGGGGGGGCGAGCGTGAGGCGCCCCCCGCAGGCGAGCGACCAGAAAAGAGGAGCCAGGCAGCGATGGCCCGCCGTAGCACGAAGACCCCGCCGCCCGACGACCCGTACGAGGAGAAGATCCTCGACATCGACGTCGTCGACGAGATGCAGGGCTCCTTCCTTGAGTACGCCTACTCGGTCATCTACTCCCGAGCCCTGCCCGACGCCCGTGACGGCCTCAAGCCGGTGCACCGGCGCATCGTCTACCAGATGAACGAGATGGGCCTGCGCCCCGACCGCGGCTACGTGAAGTGCGCGCGCGTCGTCGGCGAGGTCATGGGCAAGCTGCACCCGCACGGCGACTCCTCGATCTACGACGCCCTGGTGCGCATGGCGCAGCCGTTCTCCATGCGGGTCCCGCTGGTCGACGGCCACGGCAACTTCGGCTCCCTGGGCAACGACGACCCGCCCGCCGCCATGCGGTACACCGAGTGCCGGATGACCGAGGCCACCGGTCTGATGACGGAGTCGATCGACGAGGACACCGTCGACTTCGCCCCGAACTACGACGGCCAGGAGCAGGAGCCGGTGGCGCTGCCCGCCGCCTTCCCGAACCTCCTGGTCAACGGCGCCTCCGGGATCGCGGTCGGCATGGCCACCAACATGCCGCCGCACAACCTGCGCGAGGTCATCGCCGCCGCCCGCCACCTGATCCGCTACCCGAACGCCGACCTCGACGCCCTGATGCGGCACATCCCGGGCCCCGACCTGCCCACCGGCGGCCGGATCGTCGGCCTGCCGGGCATCCGGGACGCCTACGAGACCGGCCGCGGCACCTTCAAGATCCGCGCGACGGTCTCCGTGGAGGACGTCACCGCGCGCCGCAAGGGCCTGGTCGTCACCGAGCTGCCGTTCACGGTCGGCCCGGAGAAGGTGATCGCCAAGATCAAGGACCTGGTCGGCTCGAAGAAGCTCCAGGGCATCGCCGACGTCAAGGACCTCACCGACCGCGAGCACGGCCTGCGTCTTGTCATCGAGATCAAGAACGGTTTCGTGCCGGAGGCCGTGCTGGAGCAGCTCTACAAGCTGACGCCGATGGAGGAGTCCTTCGGCATCAACAACGTCGCGCTCGTCGACGGGCAGCCCCTCACGCTCGGCCTGAAGGAGCTGCTGGAGGTCTACCTCGACCACCGCTTCGAGGTCGTGCGGCGCCGCTCCGAGTACCGCCGCGGCAAGCGCCGCGACCGCCTGCACCTGGTCGAGGGCCTGCTCACCGCCCTGGTGGACATCGACGAGGTCATCCGGCTGATCCGCTCCAGCGACAACAGCGCGCAGGCCAAGGAGCGCCTGATGGGCCGCTTCGGGCTGAGCGACGTCCAGACGCAGTACATCCTGGACACGCCGCTGCGCCGTCTCACCAAGTACGACCGGATCGAGCTGGAGGCGGAGAAGGACCGGCTGACCTCGGAGATCGAGGAGCTGACCCGCATCCTGGAGTCGGACGCGGAGCTGCGCAAGCTGGTCTCCAACGAACTGGCCACGGTCGCGAAGAAGTTCGGCACCGACCGGCGTACGGTCCTGCTGGAGTCCGCGGGCGTCCCGGCCGCCGCCGTACCGCTCCAGGTCGCGGACGACCCGTGCCGGGTGCTGCTGTCGTCAACGGGCCTGCTCGCGCGTACGGCGAACGGCGAGCCCTTCGCGGCTGACCCGAAGGCCCGGCGCGTCAAGCACGACGTGATCATCTCCGCCGTCCCGGCGACGGCGCGCGGGGAGATCGGCGCGGTCACGTCGACGGGCCGCCTCCTCCGCCTGAACGTGATCGACCTCCCCCAGTTGCCGGAGACGCCCTCCGCGCCGAACCTCGCGGGCGGCGCGCCGCTGGCGGAGTTCGTCTCCCTGACCGACGGCGAGAGCGTGGTCTGCCTGACCACGCTCGACGAGTCCTCCCCCGGCCTCGCCATCGGCACCGAGCAGGGCGTCGTCAAGCGGGTCGTCCCGGACTACCCGGCCAACAAGGACGAGCTGGAGGTCATCACCCTCAAGGAGGGCGACCGGATCGTCGGCGCGGTGGAGCTGCGCACCGGCGACGAGGACCTGGTCTTCATCACGGACGACGCCCAGTTGCTGCGCTACCAGGCGTCGCAGGTCCGTCCGCAGGGCCGTCCGGCCGGTGGCATGGCGGGCATCAAGCTCGCGGAGGGCGCGCGGGTCATCTCGTTCACGGCGGTGGACCCGGCGGTGGACGCCGTGGTGTTCACGGTCGCGGGCTCGCGCGGCACGCTCGACGACTCCGTCCAGACGACGGCCAAGCTGACCCCGTTCGACCAGTACCCGCGCAAGGGCCGCGCCACGGGCGGCGTGCGCTGCCAGCGCTTCCTGAAGGGCGAGGACTGCCTCGCCCTGGCCTGGGCGGGCCCGGTCCCGGCCCTCGCCGCCCAGAGAAACGGCACCCCGGCCGACCTCCCGGAGCTGGACCCGCGCCGCGACGGCTCGGGCGTGTCCCTGCCGAAGACGGTGGCGGCGGTGGCGGGCCCGGTCTAGGAGCGCTCGGACGCCTCCGGTACGGCCGCTTCCGGTACGGCCGCTTCCGGTACGTAGCGCAGGACGCCCCACATGCCGTGCTCGTCGGCGGTGTGCGGGGCGTCGCTCTGGCAGGCCCGCAGTTCCTTCTCCAGGGCGTCGGCGTCGATCCCGGCCCCGATGAGCACGAGCTGACTGAGCCGCGCCTCACCGGCGCCCCACGCCTCCGGGTAGAACCGCAGGAACCTCCCCACGGCGTGCACGGCGTACCGGTTGCGCGCGTCGTGGGCGCCGAAGTCGACGTACCCCTTGATCCGGTACAGCCCGTCGGGACGGCTGTCGAGAAAGCTCATCAACCGCCGAGGATCGAGGGCCACCTCGGAAACGAACGACAAACTGTCGTACCCACAGTGCAGATGCCCGAGGTGCCCGTCCTCACTGCCCTCTTCCCGCAGATCATCGAAGGACAACTGCCCGACGCGCTCCGCGCTCGGACGGCAGTCGAAGAGGAACTCCGGGTCGATACGACCGTAGGAAGCCGGAACCACGGCGGCCCCGTCCGCGAGCGACCGCACGAGCTGGAGCACCCGCTCTCCCCCGTCCTCCGCCCGGTCGACCTTGTTGACCACGACGAGATCGGCGAGCGCCAGATGCCGGTCGATCCCGGGGTGCCGCGCGCGGGTGTCGTCGAACTCGGCCGCGTCCACGACCTCGACCAGACCGCCGTAGACGACCCGGGGGCTCTCACTGGCCAGCACCATCCGCACCAGCTCCTGCGGCTCGGCGAGCCCACTGGCCTCGATCACCACGACGTCGATCCCCAGCTCGGGCCGGGTCAGCCGCTCCAGATAGGCGTCCAGCTCACTCACGTCGACGGCACAGCACAGACACCCGTTGCCGAGGGACACGGTCGAGTCCCCGAGCACCCCGGCCACCGCCATGGCGTCGATCTCGACCGCCCCGAAGTCGTTGACGAGGGCGCCGATCCGGCTGCCGCCGCTGCGGTGCAGCAGGTGGTTGAGCAACGTCGTCTTCCCTGAGCCCAGGAACCCGGCGAGCACCACGACCGGGATCTGCTGCGGACTCGGCTCCTGCGCCACCGTGCGACCTCTCTCATGCCCACCTACGAAAAGGGAATGCCGCCCAGGATACGAGGCTCAAGAATCACTCAACAGTGAACGATTGTTAGCGCCCCGCGCGGGGCAGAGGACTCGGCAAGACGCCGGAGTGTGCGACCCTTGCTTCCCTCCGTGCGCCTCCTCTCCGCCTCCCTGCCGATCAGAGCCGCTCGGCACCCTGGAGGTGGCAAGCGCCGCCCATCGCTCGCCGGTCCCCGTCAGCCCACCCGCATTCGACGACCGGCAGATGGCCGCCTGAATCGGGGGTTGACATGGCCACACGAAAGAAGACCGCGGAGAGGTTCGGCTCCGCCGCAGCCGGTCTGCTGATCGCCGCTGCCGGGATCACGGTCGCCGCACGTCAGCGGCGGCTCGACGCCCACCGTCTCCAGATGCGCCGACTGGAACTGGAGGAGCTGGCGATCCGGCGCAAGGCCCTGGCCCACCAGCAGCGTATGCAGTGGGAGCTGCTGTCCAGGGCGCTCGACGACCCTTCCCTGGCGGAGGTGATAGACACCTACGACGAGAGCATCCCGGCGGAGCGGCGTCGGCAGTTCTTCTACGCCAACGTCTGGTACATCCACCTCTACCACCTCCACCGCGCGGGGCTGTTGGACCGGGAGGAGATGTACCGGCATCTGCGGGAGTTCTTCCAGAGCCCCATCTTCCGCGAGTACTGGGAGGCGTCACGGCACATGCGCGCGTCGCTCAACGAGACCTCGGTGGAGGCGCAGTTGGGCAAGATGGTCGACGGTCTCGTCAGCGACCTGGACGAAGCCGACTCGGATGAGTGGTGGGTGGTCGGAACACCGCCGACGGACTGACCGCGCGACCCGCCGACCGCCAGCTCAAGCCCTCAGGTCAACAGACGGATATCAGCGACTCGAACGGGGGTTTCTCCCCCGTTCAGCCACTCAGAACACACCTGCACCGATACCCTTTTCTCGCCACCACCGTAACTGTTTGTGGCTGACCAGTCTGCCTGTGGGGTTCAACCTGCATTCCTGTCTGTAAGGATCGGTACCTTTGAAGATCGTGCGCCGCATCGGTGTGCCTCCCAGCGCCCGAGGCAGTAACTCAGGATCCACCTGCCCGGACGTCTTCGAGCTGAGCGACGGAAACTTCGCCGTGATCGGCACCGAGGCCACCGAGGCGCTGGAGGGTGAGCTACCCGCCGACGCCGCCCGCGCTGACTACGAGCGCATCGTCATCGTCAGCCGGGAGACCCTGATCCGCGCCAAGGCGGACATCCCCGACGCCTGACGCCCCGCACGAGCACGCGTCCACCCAGACCGTCCGTCACTCACGCCTCCGGCCTCCATCACCGTTGACCGAGCCGGACGGCCGACCCGCGAGCACCCGGCACCCCGTCCCTGCTCGACGCCCCCGATGCGGCCTGGCGCCAGAACGGCACCAGGCCACACGCATGTCCGCAGGGCGTGCGCCGCGGTCGGCGCCTCAGACCACCTCAGGCACCTTCACCGGCACCCGCGGCCCCACATACCGCGCCGCCGGGCGGATGATCTTGGAGTCCTCCGCCTGCTCCAGCACATTGGCGCTCCACCCCACCATGCGCCCCGCCGCGAACGTCGGGGTGAACATCTCGCGCGGGAGGCCGCAGAGTTCCATGACCAGGCCCGCGTAGAACTCGACGTTGGTGTGGAGTTCACGGCCGGGCTTCAGTTCGGCGAGGATCGCCTCGACGCGGCGTTCCACCTCGACGGCGAAGTCGACGCGAGGACCGCCGAAGTCCTGGGCGATCTCCCGGAGCATCCGGGAGCGGGGGTCCTCGGTGCGGTAGACGGCGTGGCCGAAACCCATGATGCGGTCACCGGCAAGGACGCGGTCACGCACCCACGGGTCGATGCGGTCGGGGGTACCGATGGCGTCGAGGGTGTCGAGGGCCCGGCTGGGGGCGCCGCCATGCAGGGGGCCGGACAGCGCGCCCACCGCCCCCGCGAGGCAGGCGGCCACGTCGGCGCCGGTGGAGGCGATCACGCGGGCCGTGAAGGTTGATGCGTTGAACCCGTGGTCAATGGTGGAGATCAAGTATTGCTCGATGGCCCGGGCCCGCCGGGCGTCGGGTTCCTCGCCCGTCAACATGTAGAGGTAGTTCGCCGCGTACGACAGGTCCTCGCGCGGTTCGACCGGGTCGAGGCCCTGGCCGAGCCGGTGCAGCGCGGTGAGCAGGGTGGGTACGGCCGCGGTTACGGTGACCGTGTCCGCCCGGCGGCGGTCCGCGTCGATGTCGTAGACCGGCTGGAAGCCGTGCGCCGCGCCGAGAAGCGACAGCGCGGTGCGCATCCCGGCGAGGGGGCCGGAGCCGCCCCCGGCCGCCGCGATGGCGGGTAGCGCGGCCCGGACCCCGGCGGGCAGCTCGCGTAGCGCCGCGGTCTCGGCGGCGAAGGCGGCGGAGCGGGCGGCGTCCGGCAGTTCGCCGTGGACCAGCAGGTGCCAGACGTCCTCGAAGCCTCGGGTGCGGGCGAGTTCGACGGCCGAGTACTGGCGGTAGTGGTAGAAGCCCTCCCGTCCCCGGACGTCACCGATCTGGGTCTCGGCGACGACGACCCCCGCGAGTCCGCGCGGTACGTCGACGAGGGTGGTTTTGGACCTGTTGACGGACATGATTTCCTCCCTGCACTTGATTCGACTGTCCATGGTTGACTTATTCTCTGTCAATATTGATTGAGTCAACATGAAGGGAGGGCTTATACGGTGGTCTCCATGCGCGATCAAGAACCCGGGCCCGGCCATCCGGAGCGGCGGCTGAGCACCAAGGAGGCCGCCGAACGGCTCGGGGTGAAGCCCGAGACCGTCTACGCGTACGTCAGTCGCGGCCAGCTCAGCAGCAGACGTGCGCCCGGCGGGCGGGGCAGCACCTTCGACGCGGCCGAGGTCGAGACGCTCGCGCGGCGCAACAGGCGGGATGGCGGGGCGGGACCGGGCGGTTCAGGCGGTCCGGGCGGTTCGGCCGGTTCCGGTGGTGAACTCGCGGTGCGTACCCGGATCACCCTCATCGACAAGGACCGGTACTACTTCCGCGGCGTCGACGCGACCGAACTCGCCACCCGGCACTCCTACGAGGAGGTCGCCGAGTGGCTGTGGACGGGCAGGCTGCGGCCCGGCGCCACCTTCACCGCCCCGGAGACCGCCGTCGCCGTGGCCCGCCGCGCGGTCGACGCGCTGCCCGAACACACCACACCCACCGACCGGTTGCGGGTCGCCGCGATCGCCGCCGCTGCCGCCGACCCGCTGCGCTTCGACCTGTCGGAGGAGGCCGTGCTCGGCACCGCGCGCGTGCTCATCCCCACGCTCGTCGCGGCGCTGCCACCGGTGCGGCTCACCCACCGCGACGAGGGCCCGCTGGCGCACCGCCTGTGGGGGCGGCTCAGCGGACGCCCGGCCGACGAGGCGTCCCTGCGCGTCCTGGACACCGCCCTCGGCCTGCTCGGCGACCACGACCTGGCCGCCTCGACACTCGCGGTGCGCGTCGCGGCGTCGGCCCGCTCGCACGCCTACGCCGCCGTCTCCGCCGGGCTCGGCGTGATCGAGGGACCGCTGCACGGCGCGGCCAGCGGACTCGCGCACCGGCTGCTGCTCGACGTACTGGACCACGGCGACGCGGCACCCGTGATCGCCGAGGAGTTGCGGGCCGGACGCCGCATCCCCGGACTCGGCCACCGGCTCTACCCCGGCGAGGACCCACGCGCGCGTGCCCTGTTCGCCCTCCTGGACGACCTGCCCCACGCCGCGCCCGCGCTCGCCGCGGCCCGCGACATCGAGGCCACCGCCGCCCGCCACCACCCGCTGCACGCCAACGTGGACCTCGCGCTCGCCGTCCTCACCGCCTCCAGCGGGATGCCCGCCACGGCAGGCGAGACGATCTTCGCCGTGGCCCGTACCGCGGGGTGGATCGCCCACGCCCTGGAGGAGTACGGCGAGCGCCCCCTGCGGATGCGGCCCAGCGGGCAGTACGTGGGACCGCGGCCACCGCAAACCATGCCTTAACCGGGCGGGAGCGGGAAACCGGGAACTGGACACGGAGGCATCAGGAAGTCACTCCCGAACAACTCAGGTTAGGCTCACCTCTGTGAGTACGTGCGCGACTGACTCCCGCGACCTCGACGAGCCCGTTTCCGGCACCGCGGCCACGGCGACCACCTGGCTGCTGCTGGAACAGCCCGGCCCGTGGGGTCCGCGAGCGCTCACCTCCAGCCATCTGGACCCCGCGCTCGGCCGCGCCCTCGAAGCCGCCGCCAAGGGCACGGGCGTACGCGTGGCGCTCATCCGCCGCCCCGGCCGCCACGCCGACCCCGGCACCCCCGCCGTACGCCAGGTGTACGCGGCGCACACCCGGCCCGGCGACGCGTGGCTGCGCTCCGCCACGACGACCGACCCGCGCGAGCTGCTCGACATCGACTTCGCCGCCCTGGGCAGGGGCGAGCACCGCACCTTCGACCGGGCCCTTGAGGGCCGCCCCCACACCGGCGACCCGCTCGCGCTGGTGTGCACCAACGGCAGGCGCGACCGCTGCTGCGCCCTGCTCGGCCGCCCGCTGGCCGCCGAACTCGCCACGTCCGGGGTGCCGGGGGTGTGGGAGGTCACCCACCTGGGCGGGCACCGGTTCGCGCCGACGGTGCTCGTGCTGCCGTACGGGTACGCCTACGGGCGCGCGGAGGCGCACACCGTCAAGGAGGCCCTGCACGGCGTCCGGGAGGGCCGGATCGTGCTGGAGGGGTGCCGGGGCAGTTCCGCGTGGGAGCGGCCCGGCCAGGCGGCCGAGCTGGCCGTGCGGACGGCGGCGGCCGAGTACGCGGCGGGCGCGCTGAGCGTCGTACGCACCGAGAGCGTCGTACGGCCGGACGGCGCGGCGCCGCGCTGGGTGGTGACCGTGGCGCACGTCGACGGGCGGCACTGGCGCGTCCTGGTCGCCCAGGGGGCGTCCCTGCCGCCGCGTCCGGAGAGCTGCGGCACGTCGGTGCTTGGCGCGCCCGCGCGGATGGACGTGCTCTCGGTCCGCGAGCTGGCACCGGCGGCGCTCGCCTGCTGACAGCCGCCTGCTGACGGCCGGGCGCGCGGAACCGTTCGTTCAGGGATCCGCGCCACATCCTCTTCGACCACGCGCGGGCAGCACGTACCGTCAATGCCTATGAGCCGCACCACCGCCGTACGCCGCCTGCGCCTCGGTCTGCCGCGCCGGGTGTTCTCGCAGGTGCTGCTGATGCAGGTGGCGATCGCCGCGGGGGTCGCGGTGCTCGCGACCGGGCTGTTCCTCGCGCCCCTCAGCGACCAGCTCGACGACCAGGCCATGCGCCGCGCCCTGGCCATAGCCCAGACCACCGCGGCCCAGCCACGGCTCGCCGAGGAGGTCGCGAGCACCCCGCCGACCGCCGACGGGCCGGTGCAGCGCGAGGCGGAGCGGATCCGCAGGGCCACCCGGGCCGAGTACGTCGTCGTGATGGACACGCGGGGCGTGCGCTGGTCGCACACCGAGCCCGCGCGGATCGGCGGGCACGTCTCGACCGACCCCGGCCAGGCGCTCGCCGGGCGGGAGGTCATGCAGATCGACGAGGGCACCCTCGGCCGCACCGCCCGCGGCAAGGTGCCGCTGCGGGACGGCGACGGCGCCATCGTCGGAGCGGTCTCGGTCGGCATCGCCTACGACAGCGTGCGCGCCCGGCTGATCCACGCGATCCCCGAGCTGCTGGCGTACGCCGGGGGCGCGCTCGCGGTCGGCGCGCTCGCGGCCTGGCTGATCTCCCGCCGGGTGCAGCGGCAGACCCGTGACCTGGCCTTCTCCGATATCGCGGGGCTCCTCGCGGAGCGCGAGGCGATGCTGCACGGCATCCGGGAGGGCGTGGTGGCCCTGGACCGCGACGGCAGGGTCCGGCTGCTCAACGACGAGGCGCAACGTTTGCTCAGCCTCGGGGAGGAGGCCCTGGGCCGCTCCCCGGAGGAGGCGCTCGGCACCGGACGCACCGCTGACGTGCTGACCGGGCGGGTGACCGGCACCGACCTGCTCACCGTGCGCGGCCAGCGCGTCCTGGTCGCCAACCGGATGCCCACCGACGACGGCGGCGCCGTCGTCACCCTGCGCGACCGCACCGAGCTGGAGCAACTCGGCCGGGAACTGGACTCCACGCGCGGGCTGATCGACGCCCTGCGCGCCCAGGACCACGAGCACGCCAACCGGATGCACACCCTCCTCGGGCTGCTGGAGCTGGAGATGTACGACGACGCCGCCGAGTTCGTCGGGGAGGTGGTCGGCGCGCACCGGGCGACGGCGGAGGAGGTCGCCGAGCGAATCGGGGACCCGCTGCTCGCCGCGCTGCTGGTGGGCAAGGCCACCGTCGCGGCGGAGCGCGGGGTCGCGCTGCGCGTGTCGGACCGCACCCGGCTGCCGGACCGGCTGGTCGACCCACGCGGGCTGGTCACGATCGTCGGCAACCTGGTGGACAACGCCCTCGACGCCGTGGCGGGCACACCGCACGCGCGCGTGGAGGCCGAGTTGTGCACCGAGGGTCGTACGGCCGTCCTGACGGTGCGGGACACCGGGCCCGGGGTTCCGGCCGGGCAGCGGGAGGCGATCTTCACGGAGGGGTGGTCCACGAAGCGGTCGCCCGCGCACCGGGAGCGCGGTCTCGGACTGTCCCTGGTGCGCAGGCTCGCCGAGCGGCAGGGCGGCACCGTGACGGTGGGCGCGGCGGACGGTGGGGGCGCCGAGTTCACCGTCGTCCTGCCGGAAGCCCTGGCCGAGCCGGGCCCTGAACCCGTGCTCGCCGTACCGTCGACTGGCCCTGGGGCCGCCGAGGAGGAGTCGGGATGATCGAGGTCCTGGTCGTGGACGACGACGTCAGGGTCGCGCGGGTCAACGCCGCGTACGTCGGGAAGGTGCCCGGGTTCCGGGTCGCCGCTCAGGCGCACAGCGCGGCGGAGGCGCTGCGGAAGCTGGCCGAGCTGCCGCGCGTGGACCTGGTCCTCATGGACCACTACCTGCCGGACGGGACCGGTCTCGGGGCCGTCCAGGAGATGCGACGGCGCGGCCACCAGACCGACGTGATCATGGTGACGGCGGCCCGGGACGTGGCGACCGTACAGGCGGCGATGCGGTACGGGGCGCTCCAGTACCTGGTCAAGCCGTTCGCGTTCGCGGGGCTGCGGGCCAAGCTGGAGGCGTACGCGCGGCTGCGCCGGACCCTCGACGGCGGTGGCGAGGCCGAGCAGGCGGAGGTGGACCGCATCTTCGGCGCCCTGGCCGCGCCCACCGAGCCCGGACTGCCCAAGGGGCACTCCCCCACCACCGCCGAACTGGTCCGGCAGTCGCTGATGCACGCCGACGGCCCGCTGTCCGCCCAGGAGATCGCCGAACGCACGGGGGTGAGCCGCCAGACCGCCCAGCGCTATCTGAAGCTCCTGGAGCGCACGGGACGGGCCACGCTGACCCTGAAGTACGGCGACGCGGGCCGCCCGGAACACCGTTACGTGTGGGCGACCCGCGCCTGAGGGCACGGCCCCGGGGGCGGGGGGAAGGAACCGTGCCCTCCTTCCCTACGGATGCCGGGCCACTGTTTCTCGCGTTCCGGGAGTGCGAGTTCTCGCGCTGCGGGGGTCGGAGTGCTCGCGCTGCGGGGGTCGGAGCGCTCACGCTGCGGGGGTCGGAGTGCTCGCGCTCCGGCGTTCGGGTCCGCACTTCGCTACGCCGCCCCCGCCCCCGTCAGCGACCGCACCTCCGTCTCCGCGTGCTTGGCCTCGTCGGGCGCCTCCGTCGAGGTGACCGTGCCGAGCCAGCCCGCCGCGAAGCCCAGCGGGATCGAGACCAGGCCGGGGTTCTGGAGCGGGAAGAGCTGGAAGTCGAGCCCCGGGAAGAGCGCGTCGGGGCTGCCCGACACCACCGGTGACAGGACGACGAGCAGGACGGCCGGGACGAGCCCGCCGTAGACGGCCCAGACGGCGCCCCGGGTGGTGAAGCCGCGCCAGAACAGCGAGTAGAGCAGCACGGGCAGGTTGGCGGACGCGGCGACGGCGAAGGCGAGGCCGACCAGGAAGGCGACGTTCAGGTCCCGGGCGAGCAGCCCGAGGCCGATGGCGACGACTCCGACGCCGACCGCGGCGACCCGGGCGACGGCGACCTCGCTGCGGGGCTCGGACCGGCGGCGCCGCAGGGACGCGTACAGGTCGTGGGCGACGGAGGCGGAGGAGGCGAGGGTGATCCCGGCGACCACGGCGAGGATGGTGGCGAAGGCGACGGCGGCGACCACCGCGAAGAGAACCGTTCCGCCGGTGGAATCCGCGCCTCCGCCCAGGTCGAGCGCCAGCAGCGGAACCGCCGTGTTCCCGGCCACGTTGGAGCCGCGCACCGTCTCTGGACCGACGATCGCGGCGGCGCCGAAGCCGAGGACGATCGTCATCAGGTAGAAGCCGCCGATCAGCCCGATCGCCCAGACCACCGAGCGCCGAGCGGCCCGCGCGGTCGGCACGGTGTAGAAGCGCGACAGGATGTGCGGCAGCCCGGCGGTGCCCAGCACCAGCGCCAGTCCGAGGCTGATGAAGTCGAAGCGGGCGGTCCAGTCCCCGCCGTAGCGCAGCCCGGGCGCCAGGAACGCCGAGCCGTGCCCGCTGCGCTCGGCCGCCGTGGTGAGCAGCCGGTTGATGTCGCCGTGGAACCGCGCCAGGACGAGCGCCGTCAACGCGATGGTGCCGCCGATCAGCAGCACCGCCTTCACGATCTGAATCCAGGTGGTGGCCCGCATCCCTCCCCACGACACATAGATCACCATGAGCGCGCCGACGCCGATCACGGTCCAGGTCCGTGCCGCGTCGCTGCTCCCGCCCAGCAGCAGCGCGACCAGGCTGCCCGCGCCCACCATCTGCGCCACCAGATACAGAACGGACACGGTCACCGAGGAAGTTCCCGCCGCGATCCGCACCGGCCGCTCCCGCATCCGCGCGGCGACGACGTCGGCGAGGGTGAACCGGCCGCAGTTGCGCACCAGTTCCGCGACCAGGAACAGCACGACCAGCCAGGCCACCAGGAAGCCCACCGAGTACAGCATCCCGTCGTAGCCGTAGAGGGCGATGAGCCCGGAGATGCCGAGGAAGGAGGCGGCGGACATGTAGTCGCCCGCGATGGCAAAACCATTCTCCAAGGGGGTGAAGAGGCGTCCCCCGGCGTAGAACTCCTCCGCGGAGCCGTGCCGGTCGCGGCTCACCCAGGTGGTGATCCCGAGGGTGACGGCGACGAACGCGCTGAACAGCAGCAGCGCCAGCGTCTGGTGATCGCCCGTCACGCCGCACCGCCGCGTGCGTCCGCCGCGTCCCGCGCGTCCCGGGTCAGTTCCTGGGTGTCCCAGCGCAGTTCGAGCGCGGCCCGGTCCCGGCGCAGCCGCGCGTGCCGCGCGTAGGCCCAGGTCAGCAGGAAGGTGGTGAGGAACTGGCCGAGCCCGGCCAGCATCGCCACGTTCACCGCGCCGACCACGGGCCGGGCCATCAGGCCGGGCGCGGTGGTGGCGGTCACGACGTAGGCCACGTACCAGACGAGGAAACCGGCGACCGCGGGCACCACGAACCGCCGGTACCGGCCGCGTACTTCCTGGAAGGCCGCGCTGCGCCACACCTCGACGTAGACATCGGCCGCGGTGTCCCGCGCGCCTCCCGCGCGGGCGGGCGGCACGGACGCGGCCGGTACGTGCGTCCCACTCGTCTCGCCCCAGCCGGAGGCGAGCGCGTCATACCAGGGATCGCCGTACCTAGCGTTGCTTGAGTGCATGTCCAAGCATGGACAGACTGGGAAGATCCCTGACTCTTCTTCCTCCCGCTCTCACCCCATCAGGTGACGAGGCGAGAGCGGGGCGGGAAGCGGGGTTGCGGGCGCGGTCACGCGTCGATACGGGACCGGTCCAACGTCGCCGCCGAGTTGGAGATGAACTCCTTGCGCGGGGCGACCTCGTTGCCCATCAGCAGGTCGAAGACGCCCTCGGCGGACTCCAGGTCGGAGAGGTTGATCCGGCGCAGGGTGCGGTGGCGGGGGTCCATGGTCGTCTCGGCGAGCTGGTCGGCGTCCATCTCGCCGAGGCCCTTGTAGCGCTGGATGGAGTCCTTGTAGCGGATGCCCTTGCTCTGGAACTCCATGAGCTTGTCGCGCAGTTCCCGGTCGGAGTACGTGTAGACGTACTTGTCCTGGCCCTTCTTGGGCTGGATGATCTCGATCCGGTGCAGCGGCGGCACCGCGGCGAAGACCCGGCCCGCCTCGACCATGGGCCGCATGTAGCGGTGGAACAGCGTCAGCAGCAGGGTGCGGATGTGGGAGCCGTCCACATCGGCGTCGGTCATCATGATGATCTTGCCGTAGCGGGCCGCGTCGATGTCGAAGGTGCGGCCCGAGCCCGCTCCTATGACCTGGATGATCGCGCCGCACTCGGCGTTCTTGAGCATGTCCGTCACGGACGACTTCTGGACGTTGAGGATCTTGCCGCGGATCGGCAGCAGCGCCTGGAACTCGGAGTTCCGGGCCAGCTTGGCGGTGCCGAGCGCGGAGTCGCCCTCGACGATGAACAACTCGCTGCGCTCGACGTCGTCACTGCGGCAGTCGGCGAGCTTGGCGGGCAGGGAGGAGGACTCCAGGGCCGTCTTGCGGCGCTGGGCGTCCTTGTGCTGGCGGGCCGCGATGCGCGTGCGGGCGGCGGCGACCACCTTCTCCATGACCACGCGGGCCTGCTGGGCGGCGTCCCGCTTGGTGGCCGTCAGGAACGCCTTCAGTTCCTTGGTGATCACGGTGTTCACGATCCGGCGGGCCGCCGAGGTGCCGAGCACCTCCTTGGTCTGCCCCTCGAACTGCGGCTCGGCCAGCCGGACGGTGACGACCGCGGTGAGGCCCTCCAGGGCGTCGTCCTTGACGATGTCGTCCTCGGCGACGCGCAGCAGCTTCTTGGCGCGCAGCACCTCGTTCATCGTCTTGGCGACGGCCTGCTCGAAGCCCGCGACGTGGGTGCCGCCCTTGGGCGTGGCGATGATGTTGACGAAGGAGCGGAGCGTGGTGTCGTAGCCGGTGCCCCAGCGCAGCGCCACGTCGACGCCCAGCTCGCGCGTGACCTCGGTGGGCGTCATCTGGCCGTGCTCGTCGAGGACGGGGACGGTCTCCTTGAAGGTGCCCTGTCCGGAGAAGCGGAGGACGTCGCAGATCGCCTTGTCGGTGGCCAGGTACTCGCAGAACTCGCTGATGCCGCCGTCGAAGCGGAAGGACTCCTCGCCCTTGCTGCCGCCCTCGCCGAGGCCGTACTCGTCACGGACGACGATGGTGAGGCCGGGGACCAGGAAGGCGGTCTGGCGGGCGCGCTGGTGGAGGTTCTCCAGGGAGAGCTTGGCGTCCTTGAGGAAGATCTGGCGGTCGGCCCAGTAGCGCACGCGCGTGCCGGTGCGGGTCTTGGGGATCTTCTTGGCCTTGCGCAGGCCGCTCTTGGCCTCGAACTTCGCGTCCGGGCCGAGCGCGGCGAAGGCACCGGGCACGCCGCGCCGGAAGCTGATCGCGTGGGTGTGCCCACCGCGGTCGACCTCGACGTCGAGGCGGGCGGAGAGGGCGTTGACCACGGAGGCGCCGACGCCGTGCAGACCGCCGGAGGCGGCGTAGGAGCCGCCGCCGAACTTGCCGCCCGCGTGCAGCTTGGTCATGACGACCTCGACGCCGGAGAGGCCGGTCTTGGGCTCGACGTCGACCGGGATGCCGCGGCCGTTGTCCCGGACCTCCACCGAGCCGTCGTCGTGCAGGACGACCTCGATGTGGTCGCAGTACCCCCCGAGGGCCTCGTCGACGGAGTTGTCGATGATCTCCCAGAGGCAGTGCATCAGGCCTCGACTGTCCGTCGAGCCGATGTACATTCCCGGGCGCTTGCGGACGGCCTCCAGCCCTTCCAGGACGAGCAGGTGCCGCGCGGTGTAGTTGGAACCGTCCCGGTCTGCTCCTGCCAGCAGCGCTGTGGACGGCACGGACGTCTCGGCGGTCACGCGGTTCGCTCCTCGCTGAATTTCAGGTGAGGCCCTGGTGGGTACGGGCCCGGCTTCGGTCGCCGCTCAGAGGGTACCGAGCCCTGGTAGAGCCGTTGTAACGCCACCCTCGTCTGCGGTTTCAGCCTAGTGCACCATCGCATACCTGTTCGATCCCTCGATGGGGTGAAGTACATATCACGTTCCCTTCGAGGCA
This sequence comes from Streptomyces flavalbus, assembly GCF_042674625.1. NCBI lineage: Bacteria > Bacillati > Actinomycetota > Actinomycetes > Kitasatosporales > Streptomycetaceae > Streptomyces > Streptomyces flavalbus. Next base: position 5,900,112 of record NZ_JBHTEB010000001.1, on the reverse strand, counting down.
TGAACCATTTAGGCTCCGGGCACGTCCTCATGAACAAACCGGCAACCCAGCCGGGAGGACCGATGATGACCGACAGCGCGAAACCGTAAGACACACAGACACGTAATACGGCACATTCGCCGCCAACCGGCAGCAGACGGCCGGCCTCGGAAAGATTTTTCGAGGAAAAGCCCCGAGCGGGAACGTTTTGGGCCTGGTTGGATGTTGACCCTGGTACGACAGCTCGTCGAGCTAGAGAAGAGGCGACGTGACTACTGTTCTGACCCCCGCGAGCCCGCTGACGGCCGCTGACCGCTGCGACCGCTGCGGCGCACAGGCGTACGTGCGCGTCGTCCTGCTCAGCGGCGGAGAGCTGCTCTTCTGCGCCCACCACGGCCGCAAGTTCGAGCCGGAACTCAAGAAGATCGCCGCTGAGATACAGGACGAGACGGAGCGGCTGACGACCGTTCCGGCTTCCGCTTCGGAAGAAGAGCGCTGACACCTCGGATCAACGACGAGCCGATCTGGCACAGGCCGGAGTGCGGGCGGCCCCCCTGCCCTCAGGGGTGGCCGCCCGTCCTCGTGTCCGTGTCCGTGGGCTCCGGTCAGGCCCCGTCGCGCGGCGCCCGCGCCGTCGTGCCCCAGCCCAGCTTGGTGAGCACGTCGGACACCCTCGTGTAGACCCCGGGGCTGCCGGACCGCCCGCAGCCGCTCCCCCAGGACACCAGCCCCACCAGCCGCCCCCGCGCGACCAGCGGCCCGCCGCTGTCGCCCTGGCAGGCGTCCCGCCCGCCCAGCACCTCACCGGCGCACAACATGCTCTCCGCCCGGTACTCCCCGTCGCCCCCGCCCGGGTAGGCGCGCTCGCACAGGGCGTCCGACAGCACGTGCAGCCGTGCCCCCCGCAGTCCGGTGGCGTAGTCCCCGGTGCCGCTGGTGTCCCCCCAGCCGTAGACGACGGCCGCCGTGCCGGGTTCGTAGGCGGGGTCGCCCGCGGGCGCCATCTGGATGGCCGAGTTCTCCGGCAGTGACTCGGCGAGGCTGAGCACCGCAAAGTCCCCGGCGTTGCTGTCACGGTCGTAGTCCGGGTTCACCCACGCGTCCTGGACGGCTATCTCCCGCCCTTCCCGCGCGCGCAGGTCCGTGCGGCCCGCGATGACCTTGAGGTCGCGCACCTGCTCCACGGGGCCGCTCAGCACCTCCTCGTCCAGGCAGTGGGCCGCCGTGAGCACGGTGGTCGGGCCGACCGCCACCCCGTCGCAGAACTGACCCGCCCGCGTACCCCCGAACCGGTCACGGCTGGACAGGGCCACCGTCCAGGGGCTCTGGGAGACGTCCACGGGGAATCCGCCGATGACGATGCTGTCGGCGGCGGCGGGGGCGGCGGAGACCAGTGGCAGCACGGCCGCGGCAGCGGCCAGGACCAGCGGTCGGGACAGTGCCCGGACAACAGACCGACGCATACAAGCTCCTCACTCTGGGGCGGTCATGGAACACCCAGAGTGATCCACCTGGCGGCACCCCGCACCCCGCGCGGGCACGCGGAAGGCCCGGTTCCCACTCGGGGAACCGGGCCTTCACCGTCGTACCGCAGGGGCGGCGCGACCTAGTCGAGGTAGTCGCGCAGCACCTGGGAGCGGGACGGGTGACGCAGCTTCGACATGGTCTTGGACTCGATCTGGCGGATGCGCTCACGCGTGACGCCGTAGACCTTGCCGATCTCGTCGAGGGTCTTCGGCTGACCGTCGGTGAGGCCGAAGCGCATGGAGACGACGCCCGCCTCGCGCTCCGAGAGGGTGTCCAGGACCGAGTGCAGTTGCTCCTGGAGGAGGGTGAAGCTGACCGCGTCGGCCGGGACGACGGCCTCGGAGTCCTCGATGAGGTCACCGAACTCGCTGTCGCCGTCCTCACCGAGCGGGGTGTGCAGGGAGATGGGCTCGCGGCCGTACTTCTGCACCTCGATGACCTTCTCCGGGGTCATGTCGAGTTCCTTGGCCAGCTCCTCCGGGGTGGGCTCGCGGCCCAGGTCCTGGAGCATCTGGCGCTGCACACGCGCGAGCTTGTTGATGACCTCGACCATGTGCACCGGGATACGGATGGTGCGGGCCTGGTCGGCCATGGCGCGGGTGATCGCCTGACGGATCCACCAGGTGGCGTACGTGGAGAACTTGTAGCCCTTGGTGTAGTCGAACTTCTCCACCGCGCGGATGAGACCGAGGTTGCCCTCCTGGATGAGGTCCAGGAAGAGCATCCCGCGGCCGGTGTAGCGCTTGGCCAGGGAGACCACCAGGCGGAGGTTGGCCTCCAGCAGGTGGTTCTTGGCGCGGCGGCCGTCCTCGGCGATGATCTCCAGCTCGCGCTTGAGCTTCGGCGCCAGCTTGTCGGAGTTGGCGAGCTTGTCCTCGGCGAAGAGACCGGCCTCGATGCGCTTGGCCAGCTCGACCTCCTGCTCTGCGTTGAGCAGGGGGACCTTGCCGATCTGCTTGAGGTAGTCCTTGACCGGGTCGGCGGTGGCACCGGCGGCGGCGACCTGCTGGGCGGGGGCGTCGTCCTCGTCCTCGTCGGAGAGCACGAAGCCCGCGTTCTCGGTGCCCTCGGGCTCGTCGCCCGCCTTGGGCTCCTCCAGCACCTCTTCTTCGACCAGCTCGGCGTCGTCCTTCTTGGCGGCCGTCTTCTTCGCGGTCGTCTTCTTGGCGACGGTCTTCTTAGTGGCCGCCTTCTTGGCGGTCGTCTTCTTCGCGGCGGCCTTCTTGGCGGGCGCGGTCTCCTCGGCGGACTCGGCGACTGCGGGGTCGGACTGTGCGGCCGGGGCGGCGGTGCTGGCGGTGGCCTTCCTCGCGGACACCGTCTTCGCCGCGACCGTCTTGGTGGCGGTGCGCTTGGCCGGACTCTTCGCTGCGACGCTCTTTCGGGTGCGCTTGGGCTCCGCGGCACTGACCATCAGCGTCACACCCTCTTCCTCGAGGATCTGGTTGAGGCTGCGCAGTACGTTCTTCCACTGAGTGGCCGGAATCTGGTCAGCTTCGAAGGCCCGACGCACGTCATCGCCGGCGATCTGCCCCTCAGCCTTTCCCCGCTCAATGAGCGCCATGACAGAGACGGACTCGGCGATCTCCGGCGGGAGCGTACGGGATGTGCTGGCCGACACGAACAACCTCTCGGAACGTTGGAAAACGACTTCCGGCCCCGTCCATTGCGGACAGGAGCCGACCACCGGCTTGGGGATGGGCCGACGGCGCGGGCGGGGCCGGGGAAGATGCACAGCGCCTTGTACGGCGTCCGTATTCCCTCCGCGGCTGTCACCTCTTAGGTCATCGCGCTGCCTCCACGAGCGTTACGCCCATTCCGCGTGGCCCGAGTCACACCCCGTAAGCACTCAAAAACGGTCAGACACGGGCAGATGGTTTCACCCTTGTACGACCATTGTCCGCCAGGCCGCCCGATTGGCCGCTGTTCCCGATCGACCGCTGCCCCCGATCGCCGACGGTCGCTCGCGCCGTCGGACCCCGCAGGTCGGGAGGATCCCTGCGGGGTCCGGCGGAAGGGGGCGCCAGCCGGGCGGTGGCGCAGGAGGAGGAACGCCTCCCGACCGTGGCGCCCCCGCGGGATGCCGGTCAGCGCCCGCACGGAATGCGGTCAGGGTCCGCGGCGCCCGCGCGAGAGGCGGTCAGCGAGGTTCGGGGCGGCAGCCGCCAGTGCTCGGGAAGGCGGCCGTCGGCGCTCGCGCGGGAGGACGGGATGCGGGCCGACGCTCGCGCGGGACGCCGGTCAGTGCTCGCGCGGCGCGGGCACCACGCGCTCCACCTCAGGATGGACGGTGAGCAGTTGCCGCATGGCGGCCTCGGCGCCCGCGCCGTCGCTCGCGGCGAGGGCGTCGACGATCCTGGCGTGGTGCGCCAGCGAGGTCTCGTTCGGCCGGTCACAGCCCGTGACCGGGCCGCCGGAGACCTGGAGGGCCGCGGAGACGATCCCGGAGAGGTGCTCCAACATGCGGTTGCCCGCGATCTGGATCAGCAGCGAATGGAACTCGGCGTCGGCGCGGGAGAAGGTGAGCGCGTCACCCTGCCCCATGGCGTGGCCCATGATCCCGACCATGTCGGAGAGCCGCTGCTGGACGTCCTCCCGGCCGTGCCCGGCGGCCAGCCGCGCGGCGAGCGGTTCGATGGTCCACCGCAGCTCGCTCAGCTCACGGCGCTGGTCGTCGCGCTGCGGCCCGAAGGCCCGCCATTCGATGATGTCCGGATCAAGGAGGTTCCAGTCGCTGACGGGGCGCACGCGCGTGCCGACGTTCGGACGGGCGCTGACGAGGCCCTTGGCCTCCAGGACGCGGAGCGACTCACGGACGACGGTGCGGGAGACCTCGAAGCGCTGGCCGATCTCTTCGGGCACCAGCGGACGGTCGGCACCCAGGTCGCCGGAAACGATCATCTGGCCGAGTTGTTGAACGAGTTGGCCGTGCAGGCCGCGGCCACGGCTGCCCGTGGCGCGCCGTCCCGCGCGGCCCAGCTCGGGGTCGGCGCCCTCCCACGCGGGGACTCCGACGCGGTCGACGGCCGGGGCCTCGGCGTAGGGGTAGCGGTCGATTTCGCCCGGACCGGAGAGACCGGAGTCAGCGGAGCGGGCGGAGGTCATCATGGTGTGCGCAAGGGTACTCACGCATCCTTTGTCGGCGCCGTCTCCAACTCCCTTGAGGTCTTTGGTGAAAAGCACACGAAAGGGTGATCGCTCACTTCGTCCCAATTGACGCCTTATCGGAAAGAAATGGGCGTTCCCTGGGGAGTTGCGCACAGCCCACGACCGGAAGGGGGCGAACCGCGGTCACCGGACCCTGCTCCGCAGGGTCGTGAGCAGATACGCGCAGAGCAGCGCGGTCAGCGACAACGTCAGTGCGCTGCCCACGGGTTGGGCGACCATCCGCGCCAGCGCTGCCAGGTACCGCTCCCCGCCGAACGGCCACTGCGACAGGAGCACCTCCCGGAACCGCACCGGCCACCCCGTCGCGGCCCGAACGGACGGCCCCTCCAGAACCCTGTGTACGACGGGTACGACGAGCACCGGCACACCGACCACCGCCGCCAGCCCCGCGGTCGTGGACCGGAACACCCCCGCGGCCAGCACCCCCGACCAGGCACACCCCACGACCAACCCCACCCAACCGGCACCCAGCGGAAGCCAGTCAGCGGGAACCTCCGCCAGCTCCCGTCCGTAGAACAGGTAGAGCACCTCGGCGTCGCAGCCCACGGTGAGGACGGCCAGGGTCAGCGCGGTGACCGCGGCCACGAGGAGCTTCGCGACCAGCAGCCCCAGCCTGCGGGGCACGGTGCCGCGATCCGCCGCCAGCGCGGGGTGGCGGAACTCGTCACCGAAGGCCAGCGCGCCCAGCAGCCCCGCCCCGAGCGCCGCGGGCGGCAACGGCAGTTCCCGAGGCCACGCCGCCAGCAGACGCGGCTGCGGGGTGTGCCCGACCCGCGCGAGCACCACGGCGGTGACGGCGGACACGACGAGTACGGCGGCCCCCGTGAGAAACCCGGTACTGATCCCGAGGGCCCGCCGTACCTCGTACCGCAGGGGGCGCAGGGGGCTGGGGGCGGGGCGCACGGAGATGGGGGGCGGGAGAGCGGGGAGGGCGGGGGAGGCTTCGAGGGGGCGGCTCTGGGGGGCGGGGGCGGGGTGGGGAGGGGGGAGGGAGGGGCGGGGGGATCTTCGGGAAGTGGCTCAGAGGCGAGGGGGCGAGGCTCCTGCGGCTGCTGTGTGCCCGCGGCGGCGTCCTTCCCGGCACCGGGACCCATGTCCCCAATCTCGTCGGCGAGTTGGTGTACGAGGATGCCGTGCCGGAACGCGGTCTCGCCGACGTCGGCGCAGCTACCGCCGTACACGGAGAGGCGGTTGCCGCCCTCGCGTACGACCTCGACCGAACGGTGCGTGGTGCGGGCCTCCTTGGTCAGCAGGGCGGCGAGACGGGCGGCGTGCGGGCTGCGTACGGCGACCCGAGGGCGCAGTCTGGTGCGCGCGAAGTCGGTGGCGTCCTGGTCGGCGACGAGTCGGCCGTGGTCCAGCGTCACGATCCGGTCGGCGGTGCGGGCGGCCTCCTTCGGGTCGGCCGTGGTGAACAGGACCGTGCCGCCCTGGGCGGCGTGCGCGCGGAGCGTGCTGTGCAGCCAGCGGCTCTCGCGGGCGGAGAGCCCGTCGGCCGGTTCGTCGAGGACGAGGGTGTGCGGGTCGGCCAGCAGCGCGCAGCCGAGGCCGAGGCGGCGGTCCATGGCGCGTGAGAGCGTGCCGAGGCGTTCGTCGCGCAGGCTGACGAGGCCAACGGCCTCCAGGACCTCGTCGGCCCTGCGGACGGGGACGCCCGCAGCCGCGCACAACATGCGCAGATGGCCCCGGACGGGGCGGGCCGGGTGGCCCGGCACATCGCCGAGGAGGACGCCGACCTCGCGTGAGGGGTGGGCGATGCGGTGCAGCGGGCGGCCTCTGAAGTAGGTGATTCCCCGGCCCTGTTGAAGCTCAAGCATGAGCCGGAGTGCCGTCGTCTTACCCGCGTCGGCCGCTCCGAGCAGCGCGGTGACCTGGCCCGCGCACGCTTCGAAGGAGAGGTCGTCGACGGCGGGGGCAAGGCCCTTGCGGGGGTTGCTGGTCAATCCGATGGCCTGGATCACTCTCAGCAAGATAGCGTGCTATATCCGGTTTTTCGGGCACCGTGGGGTCCGCCCCCCGGGCCCGTTCCGGCGTCGGGGTGTGGGGGGCGGGCGGGCGGTCCTCGGCGGCGCCTAGCGCCCCGGTGCTACACCTCGGGCCGCAGCATCGGGGGGTTGAGCAGTGTGGCTCCGCCCGCCCGGAAGAGCTGGGCGGGTCGGCCGCCCTGGCGTGTGGTGGTGCCGCCCGTGGGGACGAGGAAGCCCGGGGTGCCGGTGACCTTGCGGTGGAAGTTGCGCGGGTCGAGCGCCACGCCCCACACGGCCTCGTAGACGCGGCGCAGCTCACCGACGGTGAATTCCGGTGGGCAGAACGCCGTGGCCAGCGAGGAGTACTCGATCTTGGAGCGGGCCCGCTCCACGCCGTCCGCGAGGATCTGGGCGTGGTCGAAGGCGAGGGGTGCCAGTGGTTCGCTGTCCCGCCCGTAGCCGCCGTGCTGCAACAGTTCCTCGACCGGTGCCCAGCGCGCGTTGCTGGCGTCGCCTCCGGCCCGGGGTGCGGGCAGGTCGGGGGCGAGTGCCAGGTGGGCGACGCTGACCACGCGCATCCTGGGGTCACGCTTGGGGTCGCCGTAGGTCGCGAGTTGTTCCAGGTGGGCGCCGTTGTCCTGGGCTGGGACGGCGGGGTCGTGGACGCGCAGCCCGGTCTCCTCGGCCAGTTCCCGTGCCGCCGCCTGCGCCAGGTCCTCGTCAGCCCGTACGAAGCCGCCGGGGAGCGCCCAGCGCCCCTGGAAGGGGGGCTCACCGCGGCGCACGGCCATCGCGCAGAGGGCGTGGCGGCGAACGGTCAGCACGACCAGGTCCACGGTGACGGCGAAAGGCGGAAAGGCTGACGGGTCGTAGGGCATGTGGCGATCATAGTCGTCTGCCTGACGATAAACACTCCCTTCACCAGCCTCGTCAGTGGCCGGTCCGCGTGCCCCCGGAAGCGGGCAGCGGCTCGCCTCGATCTGTCGTCCGTTGTCGTGTCATACGAGGTCATAGGGCTGTTGTCGGGCGGTCACGCGCCCAGTTGCAGCCCGTCCGCCGCCTCCTCGACCATGGCGAGGCCGAGTCGGCTGACCCGAACGGAGAAGGGGGCGCCCGCGACTCTGAGGCCCCGCAGTCCGATCTCGCCGAGGGGTGCGCTGCGTATGGGGCGCAGAGTGACCGTGCCGCCCGGGGCGTCCGGGCGGATGCCCGCGAGGGAGGTCAGCAGCAGGGTCGCGGCGGCTGCCGAGATGGCGGCGGGGCGGCAGGCCGCCGGGTGGGGCAGCGGCGCGCCGCCTTCGGTGCACTGCTCCCCCGCGTACATCTCGGGCAGTCGGTAATCGAAGGCCTCGGCCGCCGACAGGATGCCCCGCAGCAGGCCGCTCGCTTCGCTCTCGTAGCCTGCCGCGGCCAGGCCCGCGACGGCGGTCGCGGTCTCCTGCACCCGCACGGCCCCGCCGCGGTGGCCGAACGGGTTGTAGGCCGTCTCCTTCGCGCCCAGACCGCGCAGTCCCCAGCCCGAGTCCATGGCCGGGCTGCCGAGCAGCCGGGCCAGTTGCCCGGTCTGCGCGCCGTCGAGCAGCCCAGGCGCGTAGGTGCCACCGCCCAGCAGGCCGGTGTCGAGGAGGTGGACGGCAGCCGAGCTGAGCTGGGGCAGGAGACGCCCGCCGGGGGCGCGGGCGGCGGCGGGGCGTCCGCCTCCCGGTGTGTCGATCCAGAAGTCCTCCCGGAACGCCGACCGCAGTGCCTGGGCCCACTGCCGCAGCCCGGTGGCGCCCGGTCTGCCATGGACGTCGAGGAGGTCGGCGCCGAGCAGGGCGGCCCGATGGGCGTGCGCCTGGATTTCACACCGAGCCGGTCCGCCGGGCCACGGGTCGCACAGGTACGTGCCGTCGCCCACCGTGGCCAGCAGCCAGCGGAGACAGCGTTCGGCCGTGGGCAGCAGGTCCTCGGTGTCGGAGTCGGGCAGGCCCCAGCGCCGGGCCTCGGCGAGGAGTACCGGGAACAGCAGGGTGGCCTCCGTCCCCGTGCAGCCGGGCGGCAGGTGAGGGCCCGCGTCCCGGCGGGGGCCGGGGATCATGCCGGACTCTTGTCCGTCGCTGCCGGTGCGCTGGCTGCGGGCGAGGGTGCGCAGGGTGCCCGCGGCGAGGCGGGTGCCGAGGGGCAGCACCATCCGGGCCGCGGCCAGTGCCTCGGCGGGGGCCAGGCCGCAGCGCCAGGGTGCCCCGGCCGCGAGGTGGGTGTCCGCGGGGTGGGCGGGGTCGCGGACGATCAGCCCTTGGAGATCCGCGATCCCGGCGCGCAGCAGTGCCTCGGCTCTGTGGTCGTCACCTGCCGCTCGGGCGGGGGCCAGCGGACTGGTGGCCGTGTGCCCGGCCGCCCGGAGGGGCCCGGCGCCCTCCGGACGGGCCCGGAGTTCGACGCTGGCGCTGCCGTGCGGGGGCAGTTCCAGCTCCCAGCGCAGCAGTCCGGCGGAGGCGAGGGCATCGGTGGGTGGCGGGTCGGCCGTGACGGACGCGGCCCCGGTGGGGCAGGACCAACGCAGGCCGGAGTCATGGACGCTGGCGGGCAGTTCGGGTCCCGCGCCGCCGGACGCGATGGCGCCCAGGGCGGCCAGGTCCGTGCCGAGGGCGACTTCGACGGGCAGGCGCAGCGGGCGCGAGACGGCGCTGTGCACGGTGATCCGCTCGGTGCCGTCGGCGTGACGGGTCCGCTCGACGAGGAGGTCAGGGTCCGGACCGGTGTGCGGCGAGGCACGCACCGTTCCCACGAAGCGGGCGCGGTCGGCTCCGGCCATCCGGGCCTGCACGGCGAGCGGCTCCCGCCCGGCCACCCGGACCTGGCAGCGGGAGAGCACCCGTCGTCCGGCCCGGTAGAAGCCCTCGAGTCCGCGGCCCGTCAACTGTCCGTGCTCGGTGGAGACCGCCAGCCCTGGAAGGGCGACGCAGATCATGGCGGTGTGGGTGGGGGGCAGGTCGGTGGCGCGGGGCGGGAACGCTTCCCGTCGGGTGTCCGCGGTGACCGCTGCCGCGGAGAACTCCTTGACCGCCGCCGCGGAGGGCTCCGTGACGGCTGCTGCCGAGGGCTCCTTGACCGCTGCCGCAAAGGGCCCCGTGACCGCTGCCGCAGTGGAGCCCGTGACCGCTGCCGCGGAAGGCTCCGTCACCGCTGGCGCGGAAGGCTCCGGCACCGCCGCTGGGTATCCGCCGACGAGGGCGCGGTCGCCGTCGGTGGCGGAGGGCTGAGTCGGCTGGTGCATGGGGCGGCTTCCTCTGCGCTCGGTGCGCCTCGGGCACGATCGGTGCCTGGCGGAGGCTCCGGAAGGACATGGGCGGTGCGGCGGCCCGCCCTGCTGAGGCGTTCCGCCACTCAGGTGAACGGAGCCGCGCTCCTGCGGGTCACGGCCACACCACGGCACGCCGACCGAATGGCGGCACCGCAGCGTCTGGCCTTCGCCGCTGACCGCCTCGCCGCTGCCCACCGGCCTCCGTGCGGAGTCGCGTCGGCGGCGATGCCGTGATCCGGCAAGGATGGCCACCGCCTCCACGATCAACCGTCGGCAACCGCTCCTCCCGGCGCGACCGTGGCCTCGTGGTTCGCGCCACCTCATGCGTCCTCCTCAGTGCCGCCGCTCGCCGCCGGGCGCCCGTCTCCGGTACGGCTGCCACGACGCCGTGCCGTCTCCTCCCCCAGGGCTCCGGGGCGGGCCCCACTGGGGCGGCCGTCGCCGGGCCGGGTCCTTCCGGGCCGTCCGTCGCCCGGGCGGGTGCTTCCCGACGGTTTCGGAAGGGGCCTGGCCACGCTCGTCCCCGACGCGGGGGTGCCAGGGCGGGTGCGCCGTCGCAGAGTCGTACTCGCCGCCGGTACCGGAGCCGGTGCGGGCCGCGCCACGCTGCCGCTAGGTGGCGCGTCGTCGGTGCCGCGGTCAGCGCCCGAGTCGAAGCCACTGCTGGTGCTGGAGCCGTTCCGGCTGCCGTCCGGCCCCGCCTCGTCGTCCTGTGCGCGTTCCTCCCGTTCGGCGCGCAGGCAGCGTCGGAGCGACTCCGGGTCGAGTCCTTCGTTGACCGCCTGGTGCAGCAGCCGGGCGAAGAGGTAGTCCGGGTCGGCGCCCAGGGCCATGGCGAGGGCTTCCCGGGCCTCGATGTCGTCGCCGGTGGACCAGGCGACCCATCCGACGAGGGTGAGGGGCGCGGCGGCGTGTTCGCCGTAGGAGCCGACGCAGCGCCTGGCCAGGGCCCGCCAGAGCCGGATCGCGGGAGCCGCGTCGTCTCCCTCCATCCACTCGGCCGCGCGGTCGCGGGTCGTACGGTCCTGGAGCCCGAGGATCAAGGTCGCGGCTTCGTCGTGGGTGAGCAGTTCGTCGTCCCGCAGGTCGGCTGGGGCGGTGCTCTCGGCGGGTGGCGCCGCTGCGAGGCGGCCCATGAGCCGCTCAGCCAGCTCCAGGGTCTCCTCGGCGACCTGCGCGCGGCTCGTCTCGTCGAGGATACGCCGCACCACGGTCAGGCTGGCGGTGTCGAGCGCCGCTTCCTGGTCCGGTACGGCGGCGGTCTCCCACGGAATCAGCCGGGCCCGGAGTTCCCGCAGTGTGCCGCGTACCTGGAGCCCGGCGTACGTAGCAGCCGCGGCCAGGACGGAGGTCCCCGGCAGGCCCATCGGTGTTCCCCCGGCCGGACAGCAGCCCTTGATGTCGCAGCAGTAGGACCAGAAGCGGCCGTCGGAGATGCAGAGAGCGTCGATCACGGGGACGTCGAGCAGGCCGCATTCGACGCGGAGTTGCTGGACGAGTGGTCGCAGGCGTTCCATGACCTGCTGGCCGGTCTCGCCCGCCGACGGTTCCTGGCAGACGTAGGCGACCATCTGCTCGGGCCGTGCTCCCCTGCGCTCGCTGCCCTTCACCAGGCCCTGCGCCAACTGCCGGGCCACGGACGGCCAGTCGTCCGGGTTCGCCGGGATGCCGAGGCGGGCCCGGCCGCCGAATCGTCCGCGTCCGTCGCGGTCGTGGAGGCAGACCAGCACGATGCTGTCCTCGGGGCGGTATCCGAGCAGGTACGGCAGGGCGTCGGCCAGTTCGGCCGGGGTGCGCAGGGTCACCTGCTGGGCGCTGAGGTCGCCACCGTAGGCGCTGGGGGCGAGGTGCTGTACGGGAGTCGTGGGTGTGGGGTGGGCGGAGCGCGCTGCCGGGCGGTTGCTTCCCTTCCGTCCGGCAATGTCGTCGTTGTTAGAGGATCCTGTGGTTTCGCCATGATGCGTCATGCCTTGACGATCTCGCGGATCGCGAAATCCCGCTTGGGGCTGTGGATAACTCCGGTCAGGGTCACATCAATTGGCGTCAACAGGACATCAGCCAGCGGCTGCCAGGACCAGCGGAAGTACCGCCTTGGCGCCCGCCTGCCGGAGGAGTCGGGCGGCGATGGCGAGCGTCCAGCCGGAGTCGGTGTAGTCGTCCACGAGCAGTACGGGTCCCGGGGAGCCCTTCAGGGCCGCGGCCAGCTCCTCGGAGACGGCGAACGCGCCGGAGAGCGCCCTGACGCGTTGGGCGGAGTTGCTGCGGCGTGCCGTGTGCGCGCCGCCCGGCCCGGTGTGGGTCAGTGCGCCCAGGAAGGGCAGGCGGCCGATGTCCGCGATGCCCTGGGCGAGGGAACCGACGAGCTGGGGCCGGGCCAGGGAGGGGACGGCCACGACGCCGACTGGTCGGGCGGAGGCGTTAGGGACGTTCGGCGCCCAGCCGCCCGGGGAACGGGCCCAGTCGGCGAGGACCGCCACCGCGGCGCGCAGGACGTCATCGGGGACCGGCGTGTCCGGCGCGTTCTCGGCGAGCAGGGGCCGCAGCCGGTTGCCCCAGCCGATGTCGGAGAGCCGCCCCAGGGCGCGTCCGGTGGCGCACTGCTCCCCGGCCGGGATACGCCCCTTGAGGTCGATGCCCAGCGCGGGCAGTCCCGTGGGCCACATCCGGCGTGGTTCGACCTCCACCCCTGGCCGGTCCAGTTCCTTCGTCGCTCCCGTGAGCGTCTCCGCCGAGACCGAGGTGTCGGCCCAGGCTCCCGCGCAGTTGTCGCAGCGTCCGCAGGGGGCGGCTCCCTCGTCGTCCAGTTGCTGGCGCAGGAACTCCATACGGCACTGGTCCGTGCTCACGTACTCGCGCATGGCCTGCTGTTCGGCGGCCCGCTGCCGGGCGACCCAGGCGTACCGCTCGGCGTCGTACACCCATGGCTGGCCGGTGGAGATCCAGCCGCCCTTCACCCGCTTGACCGCGCCGTCCACGTCGAGCACCTTCAGCATGGTCTCCAGACGGGTGCGCCGGAGGTCGACCAGGGCCTCCAGCGCGGGCGCGGACAGCGGCCGTCCGGCGTCGGCGAGTGCCGCGAGGGTCTGCCGTACCTGCGTCTCGGGCGGGAAGGCGGTGTCGGCGAAGTAGCGCCAGATGGCCTCGTCCTCCTTGCCCGGCAGGAGCAGCACGTCGGCGTGCGCGACGCCGCGTCCCGCCCGCCCCACCTGCTGGTAGTAGGCGATCGGCGAGGACGGCGAGCCGAGGTGCACGACGAAGCCCAGGTCCGGCTTGTCGAAGCCCATCCCGAGGGCTGATGTGGCCACCAGCGCCTTGACCCGGTTGGCCCGCAGGTCGGCCTCGGCCTGGAGCCGGTCGGCGTTCTCCGTGCGCCCCGTGTACGACGCCACGGGGAAGCCGCGCTGCCGCAGGAAGGCGGTGGCCTCCTCGGCCGCGGCGACCGTGAGCGCGTAGATGATCCCGGAGCCGGGCAGCTCGTCCAGGTGTTCCGCGAGCCAGCCCAGACGGTGCGCGGCGTCGGGCAGCCGGACCACTCCGAGCCGCAGGCTCTCGCGCTCCAGCGGTCCGCGCAGCACCAGCGCCTCGCCCGCGCCGGTGCCCAGTTGCTCGGCGACATCGGCGGTCACGCGCGCGTTGGCCGTCGCCGTGGTGGCGAGCACCGGGACACCGGGGAAAGCTCAGCGAGCATCGCCCGCAGCCGCCGGTAGTCGGGGCGGAAGTCATGACCCCAGTCGGAGATGCAGTGCGCCTCGTCGACGACGAGCAGGCCGGTCGTGGCGGCGAGCTTGGGCAGCAACTGCTCGCGGAAGTCGACGGAATTGAGCCGCTCCGGACTGACCAGGAGGACGTCGGTCTCACCGCGCTCCACCTCGTCGTGGATGGCGTCCCACTCCTCCGGGTTGGCCGAGTTGATGGTGCGCGCCCGGATACCGGCCCGCGCCGCCGACTCGACCTGGTTGCGCATGAGCGCCAGCAGCGGCGAGACGATCACCGTGGGACCGGCCCCCCGGCGGCGCAGCAGGGCGGTGGCGACGAAGTACACCGCCGACTTGCCCCAGCCGGTGCGCTGCACCACCAGCGCGCGCCTGCGGTCCTTCACCAGCGCCGCCACGGCCTGCCACTGGTCCGCACGCAGCCGCGCCGGGCCTCCCGGGTCGCCGACCAGCTCGGCGAGGATGGCGTCGGCCTCGGTGCGCAGTTCCAGATCGTCCATGCCCCCATGCAACCCGATGGCACTGACAATCGGCCACCTCACCGGTGATCGGCGCCGACGCGTCACCCGGGGCACCAACGGGTAGGGATATAAGCCACTCAACACCCGATAAGGACCAGTGACATCAATTGCTCGTTGCCGCATCTCAGTTCGACAGGAAGAATTGAAGTCCGCTCCCCGCACGGCTGGGCCGTGATCCGGCAGAGCTTCGCTGCGGTGTGCGCTCCCCCGAACCCCATGGCGCCCGCAGTGTGGGCGCGTAGCCGAAGGGAGGATCGTGACCTTCGGATTCGCTCCGTCCTCCGCGGCATCCACGTCGACGTCCGCCGACCTGTCCGCCGCATCCGCCAACCCTGTGGCCCGTATGCTCGAACCCGCGGAGTGGGCGGCGGCAGGGATCCCTCTGCTGCGCAACCCGCGCGAGGTGGTCAGCGGACTGCACGCGCGACATCGCCCCAGGCCGCACACCGCGATCGTGGCGGTCCTCGACCCGGACGAGCGACTGCGGGCCAGCGCCTCGTTCCTGCGCCGTCCCGCCCCGGCCGACGGCTGGATGTTCCGTAACGCGCTGCTCTCCCAGCTCCGCCGGGTCATACCCCACGACCTGCGCCGCCGCACCCCGGTGCGGACGGCCGTGCTGCTCTACTGCCGTGAGGGTGACGCGCGTTGGACGGAGGAGGACGGCGCGTGGATGTGGGGGCTGCGGGACGCGTGCACGCTGCACGGCCTGCGCTGCGGGGCGTACATCACGCTGACCCGCGACGGCTGGCAGGTCCTCGGCGAGGGCCGGGGCGGACGGCGACCGAGCGCGGACTCCGCGCCGGAGCCCTTCGCCACCGCGGAGGCACCGCCCCCGCCGCTGCGTACCGGCGGCGCCGCCTCTGAGGTCCTGCGCCGCGCGGCGGCCCGCTGAGAGCCCGGAACTGCCCGCCGGACGCCGTTCACGCGGAAGGCGCTCGCCCTGCCGCGGGCATCAAGGAGAAACGCACCGGCCGCGCGCGTGGCCGGTCACGGGCGTACGACCGTCCCGAAGCGGCACCGACCCGGACAGCCCCCGCCGCGGGCGCGCGCGTGGGCATGTACGGCTGGTGAGACCAGGCAGGCGTGACCGCCTACCTGACGCCACGGCCCGGCGCTGGCCCACGCGGTACGACGCCTGGGTGCGAGCAAGGGGCGTGCGCTCCGTCCGGCCGCTTCAGCGCACGCCGAAGCGACCACTGTGCGCGCCTGCCGCAACCCGCCCCGCAGCCGCCGGTCGGCCTGTTCGAACCCGCCGGAACGGGCTCAGACGCCCGCGCCCAGCACGGCGTTGATCTGCTGCGGGTCGCCGCAGACGATCAGCAGGGCACCGGCCCGGCTGAGGGCCAGCGGGAGAGCGGTCGCCGCAGCGGCGTCGGAGCCGCCGTTGACGGCGACGACCACGACCGGACGGGAGGCGGCCCGACCGGCGGCGGTGGCGTCCGCGTAGAAGACGTCGTCGCCCGCGTCGTGCTGCGCCCAGTACGACGCTTCTCCGAAGGACAGTTCGTGGGTGGCCCACGGGTGCGGCTCGCCGGTGGTGATCACCAGCACGTCGCCGGGGGCGCGCCCGGACTCCAGCAGCAGGTCCACGGCCTCCTCGGCGGCGTCGAGCGCACCGGTGCGGGTGGCCGGGATGAGCTGGATCTGCGGGGTCTGCGCGGCTCCGCCCGAGGGGGCGGGGGCAGCGGGACCCGACGGCCCAGGCTTGGCCGGGGCCACGTCGCGTGGCGTCCGCTGCACCGGCGGCGCGGGCCGGTGCGGACCGGGACGACCGGGGCGGGGCGGAGCCGCGGGGCGGGGGCCGGGTACGGGACGGGGGGTCGGCGCGGTACGGCCACTGGCCGGAGTGGCGCGGGGACCCTGGGCACTCTCGTAAATCTGAGGCTCCTCGGGGATGAGAGGCATGAGCTGATATTTATCAAACGTTGGTGCGGCTCGCGTCAGCGGGTGGCACATACGTGCGAGCGGAATCGTCAGAAGTCGAAGCCGAGCTGACCCTCGATCTCCGGAACGTTTCCCTCCACCCAGCTACGGACCTTCTTGAGGTGCCGCCACCGGGGCAGCGCATCAAGATACGCCCACGACAAACGGTGGTGCGGGGTGGGCCCCCACTCCGCCAGTGCGGCCTTGTGCACGGGTGACGGATACCCGGCGTTGTCCGCAAAACCGAAGTCTGCATGGTCGATACCCAGTTCGGCCATCATTTTGTCGCGCTGCACCTTGGCGATCACCGACGCCGCCGCGACCGCCACACACGACTGGTCACCCTTGATCACCGTCCGGACCCGCCACGGCGTTCCGAGGTAGTCGTGCTTGCCGTCGAGGATCACCGCGTCCGGGCGGACCGGAAGGCCCTCCAGGGCCCGCCCCGCCGCGAGGCGCAGCGCCGCCGTCATGCCGCGCTCGTCGATCTCCTCCGGGGAGGCGTGCCCGAGGGCGTACGACGTCACCCACGACTGGAGTTCCAGGGCAAGCGCGGTGCGACGCTTGACGGTGAGGAGCTTGGAGTCGGTGAGGCCCTCGGGCGGGCGGCGCAGTCCGGTGACCGCCGCACAGACGGTCACGGGACCAGCCCAGGCCCCGCGGCCCACTTCGTCGACACCGGCAATGATCTTCGCTCCGGTCGTGGCCCGCAGGGAGCGTTCGACGGTGTGAGTAGGCGGTTCGTACGGCATGGCGCCCTTAGCGTACGCCGCCCGGATCCCCCGGCGACACCCCGGTTCGTCGTAGCCGCCGCGCAACCGGGACGGCGCGCTCTCAGCCCCCCGTCGGCCGCAGCAGGGGAACCATCAACTGGTCGACCATTTCCTCGATTTCCCGATCACTCCATTCGCTGTCGCACACCTTCGATCGGTACATCATCATGGCCGGTACGGCGTCACAGACGTATGCGTTCGCCGCGTCGGGCCGCACCTCTCCCCGCTCGACTCCACGGTTGATGACATCGCGCAGGTGCCTGACCGTGGGCTCCACGACACCGTCGACGATCACGCTGTGAAACCGCTCCGCCTGAAGCGAGTCGCATTCGTGAATGACCGACCGCAGAGCCTGTCCGGTACGCGAGTACATCGCCTCGCGCATCTGCCGACACAGCGCCAGCAGGTCCTCGCGGACGTCGCCCAGGTCCGGCGCCGCCTCCAGCCGCGGCAGCCCCGCCTGCAACGCGTCCGCCACCAGGTCCTCCTTGGACGGCCAGCGGCGGTACACCGCGGCCTTGCCGGTCTGGGCACCGGTGGCCACGCCCTCCATCGTGAGGCCGTTCCAGCCGACCGTGCTGAGCTGCTCCAGCGCGGCGTCGAGGATCGCGCGTTCGAGCACGGCACCGCGCCGACGGGGAGTGGCCGCCTGAGCGCGGGCGGCCGTCCAGCGCGAAGTAACCATTCGATTGTCTCCAGCGAGCAGGGTGAGCGGGAATTCCGGGGACGGAGCGTATGCCGGACGGCGGCGGCGAGGGACACGCAGGACGAGGACAACTAAAGTGAACGGTTGCGTTCCCTACCGGGGACTCACTACCGTTGACGCCACAGTGAACGCCACCGTTCACTAAACGGTTCGTGGGGGACCCATAGTGACAACCTCTCAGTTGATCAAAGACACACAGCCGGGTGCGGCTCGACGACCGGGACGGCCCGGCATCGCCCTCACCGTCATAGCGGCCTGCCAGCTCATGGTCGTACTCGATGCGACGATTGTGAACATCGCGCTGCCTCACATTCAAGCCGCGCTCCAGTTCAGCACTACCGACCTGACGTGGGTGGTCAGCGCCTACACCCTCACCTTCGGCGGTCTGCTCCTGCTCGGTGCCAGGGCCGGTGACATCCTCGGTCGCCGCCGGGTCTTCATGACCGGCATCCTGCTGTTCACCTTCGCCTCGCTGCTCGGCGGACTCGCCCAGGAGCCCTGGCAACTGCTGGCCGCGCGCGCCCTGCAGGGCGTGGGCGGTGCCATCGCGTCGCCGACCTCGCTGGCCCTCGTCACCACCACGTTCCGCGAGGGGCCGGAGCGAAACCGCGCCTTCGGTGTCTTCGCCGCCGTCTCCGCGGGCGGTGGCGCCATCGGGCTGCTCGCGGGCGGGATGCTCACCGACTGGCTCGACTGGCGCTGGGTGCTCTTCGTCAACGTGCCGATCGGTGTGCTGATCGCCGTGCTCACTCCCCTCTACATCAGCGAGTCCGAGCGGCACCCAGGCCGCTTCGACATCGCGGGAGCGATGACCTCGACCCTCGGCATGGCCGCGCTCGTGTACGGGTTCATCCGGGCGGCGGAGGACGGCTGGCGGGATGGCATGACCGTCGGGTCCTTCGGCGCCGCGCTCGTACTCCTGCTGGCCTTCGTGTTCATCGAGGTCCGGGCCAAGGAGCCCATCACTCCGCTGAAGATGTTCGCCGACCGCAACCGGTCGGGGACGTACGTGATCATGCTGAGCCTGGCGGCGGCCATGTTCGGGATGTTCTTCTACATCGTGCTGTTCGTGCAGAACGTGCTCGGCTACAGCCCGATCAAGGCTGGTCTCGCCTTCCTGCCCGTCACGGTGGCGATCGCGATCGGCGCGGGGCTGTCGCAGCGGTTCCTGCCCACACTGGGCCCCAAGCCGTTCATGCTGGTCGGCTCGGCGCTGGTGGCGGTCGGACTCACCTGGCAGATCTTCATCAGCCCCGACAGCTCGTACCTGAGCGGCGTACTCGGCCCGATGCTCGTGTTCGGCTTCGGCATGGGACTGAACTTCGTCACGGCGACGGTCACGGCGGTCTCGGGCGTGGCCCCGCACGAAGCGGGTGCGGCGTCCGGCCTGCTCAATGCCACGCAGCAGGTCGGCGGGTCGCTCGGGCTGTCGATCCTCACGACCGTCTTCGGCACCGCGAGCAGGGACGAGGCGGAGAAGCAGATCCCGCGGTTCCTCGCCGAAGGCACCGCGCAGCAGAAGGCGGAGTTCGCGCGGACGCAGCAGTTGCCCGCGCCCTGGGGGCACGAGGTGCTCACACAGGGCATTTCGACGGCCTTCATTCCAGCCGCCGCGATGGCGGTGCTCGCCCTCGGCACCGCATGGCTGGTGATCCGGATACGCGCGAGCGACATGGAAGCCCTGTCTGGCACGACCGGTCCCATGGTGGGGTGACAGACCCGCGCCCCCGAAAGACCCTGGCGGCTCACACAAGGGCACCACTGGTGGCGTCCCGCCACCGTGACCGTGACCGCCGGGTCGGCCTGGGATGAGCAGCGGGCGGATGATGGCGGCGGCGCACGCCAGCGGCATCCCGCCCGCTGTCAGTGCGGTCGCCGCGGCACCGACGGCCACGAGCAGCGCGACCACAGCCACCCAGCTCTCCATGACACCCCCCGTCACTCACTCCGTGCCCGCCGGTCGCTCTCGTCGCACAGCGGTTGTGATGACAACGGGCGGGCGGTCACGGAGAGTTCCCGTCATTCACGGAAAGTCGCAAGACGCCTGCCGCCCGGCGCGCCTGACCCGCGCCGACCCGATCGAGCGGCCAGTCCGAGCGGTCACGTCGTCCGGACGCGTGAGGCTCAGAGGAGCCCCGGACCCGCCCCCAAGACCTGCTCCACGCCACGCAAACCCTTACGCAGAGGTCGGCGTCCACCCGGGCAGCGACTCGGTCCGCTCCACCCACGAGGCGGGCGGCGCCCCCGCCTTGCCCGCGGCGACGATGCCTCCGACGATGGCGCAGGTCGTGTCCACATCGCCGCCGACCTGGGCGGTCGTCCAGAAGGCGGCCTCGTAGTCGGCCAACGACCGGGCCGCCGACCACAGCGCGAACGGCACCGTGTCATGCGCCGTCGTACGCCGCCCGCAGCCCAGCACGGCCGCGACCGTGGCCGCGTCACCGTAGTCGAGCATGTCCCGGGCGCGGCGCAGTCCGGCGCCGACGGCGCTCTTCGGGACGAGTGCGATGACCCCGTCGAGCAGCGCCTCGGCGCTCGGCGGTCCGCCGGGGGCGGCGGCCAGCGCGGCAGCCGCGGCGACGGCCATGGCACCGACGACGGCCTCCCGGTGCTGGTGCGTGGGGTAGGCCGAGATCTCGGCCTGGTGCGTGGCCTGCTCCGGGTCGGACGCGTACCAGGCGCCCAGCGGTGCGATCCGCATCGCCGCGCCGTTGCCCCAGGACCCCTGACCGTTGAAGAGCGCGGCGGCCAGCTCCCGCCAGTCGCCGCCCTCCCTGACGAGGCGCAGCAGCCGGTTGACCGCGGGGCCGTACCCGCGGTCGAAGTCATGGTGCTGGGCGAAGGAGTGAGCGAGGGCGTCCTGGTCGATGCGGTGGTGGGCGGCGAGGACGGCGACGACGGAGCACGCCATCTCCGTGTCGTCGGTCCACTGCCAGGGGCCGGGCGGCAGCTCGCGGCGCTTCAGCAGCGGGTAGTGCGCCGGGACGAAGAACTGGGAGCCCAGCGCGTCCCCCACCGCGAGTCCGCGCAGGCTGGTCAGGGCGCGGTCCAGGCGCCCGTCGGGTGAGGAGTCAGCGGTCATCGCCCTGCCACTCTATCCGGTGATCCCGTACGGCTCCGGATTACGCCAGCGTTCGAATGGCCTGTCCAGGACGTACTTGTCGTCGTCTCCGAGAACGAGCATCCGCATCTCACCGTTCCCGGGATTGGACAGCGACTCGAATTCGGCGACCGTCCAGTGGAACCAGCGCATACAGAACAGCCGCATCGCCAGGCCATGGGTCACGATCAGTACGTTCGGCGGGTGGTCGGGGGCCTCGAAGCTGCGGAACAGGCTCTCCAGGAAGCCGCCGACCCGGTCGTAGACGTCGGCGCCGCTCTCCCCCTGGGCGAAGCGGTAGAAGAAGTGCCCGTAGGCGTCGCGGTACGCCTTCTGGAGCCGTACGTCCTCGCGGTCCTGCCAGTTTCCCCAGTCCTGCTCGCGCAGGCGCGGTTCCTCCCTCACCCGTATCCGCTCGGGGTCGAGGTGGAAGCCGCGCAGGGTCTCGTGCGTACGGCGGTAGGGGGAGACGTACACGCTGACGCGTTCCCGTCCGAACAGCTCCCGCAGCTTCTTGCCGGTCTCCTCTGCCTGCCGCCAGCCGCGCTCGGTCAGGGCCAGGGCGTGGTCGGGCTCGCGCTCGTACACGGAGTCGTCGACATTGCCCCTTGACTCGCCGTGCCGGACAAGGACGATGCGCCGTGGTCGTGCCATGCCAAAACCCTAGATCGGGTGACGGCCGTTCGAGCACTCGTGCGGGCTCCATACGGCGTAGGTCACACATTTTCTGCACCTCGGACCACAGCGGCCACACGGGGCGCGGTGTCCCACAGGTGCCGGGCGTCAGACGGTCCAGCTCGGCTCCAGGTCCACGATGTCGCCCGTGAGGGCGGCGATGTCCGCCTCGGTCTGGGCGCGCAGGGCGAGCCTCTCCACCCGCTCGGTGCGGTACTTGCCGTGCTCCGCGGCCGACTGCCACATCGACAGGATCAGGAACTCGCTGCCGGGTGCCTCTCCGAACAGCCCGCGGACCATGCCGGGCGATCCGGCCATCGCCGGGTTCCACACCTTCTCCTGCATGAGCGTGAAGTGCTCGGCGCGCTCCTCATGGACACGGCAGTGCGCCACGCGGACCAGGTCCGAGTCCGTGAAGCGCGGCTCGAAGCCCGTCTTGACGTCGAAGCGGTAGTCGAACAGTTTGACCTGGGCGTCCTTGAAGGTGCCCGACTGGGCCGACGCGAGCCGGTCATGGGAGCGGGCCATGAACGAGTCGTAGAAGGCCCGGCTCTCCCAGAAGGCGAAGACGTGCGCCACCCCGGGCCGCCCCCGGCTCCAGCCACCGCCCTGCCCCCGGAATCCCGGCTCCCCCAGGAGTCCCGCCCACTTCCGCTGCCCCCGCTCGAAACCGCGGCGGTCCACCACGGTGCAGCGAATCCACTTGACCAGCACCGCGCCATCGTACGGCCAGGGAGCGTGGCGTCGGTCACGTCGGGTGGAGATCACACACGCGGGACGGCACGCGCGCGTGGCACGATGGACAACCAGCCTTGACGAACCGCCAGTTGGCACCGAGGCACACGGAGAAGGGGGAAGTCCGGTGAACGGCCTCATCAAGGGGATCCACAAGGCCGAGATCGCGCTGAAGTGGGATCCGAGTCCGGCGGGGCAGCCGCCCACCGATCTGGACATCATCGCCGCGACCTATCTCGCCAGCGATCCGTACGGCGATCCCGCCCATGTGGTGCACTTCGACAGCCGCTCCCCTGACGGGACGATCCATCTCAACCGCGACAGCAAGGACGGCCTGGGCTTCGGCTGGGACGAGGTCATGACGGTGGAGTTCGACCGGATCGACAAGCGGTACGCGCGCGTGGTGGTCGGTGTCGTCATCCAGCAGCGCCCCGGCCCGCGGACGTTCGTCAGTGTCATCAACCCCGCCCTGCGCATCCGTGAGGGGTACACCGACCTCGCCACGGACGACTTCGGCGCCGTCCTCGGCGCGACCGCGGCGACGGTCGCGGAGTTCGTCCGCGAGGACACCGGGGCGTGGGACTTCCACCCGGGCGTCCACGGCTTCGAGGACGACCCCGTCGCCTTCGCCCAGGTCATGGGGGCGACCCGCCGCGCCTGACGGTGAACGGCTGCGACAGTGAACAGCGCCGAGGAGGGCACCGGCCATGTGGCCGGTGCCCTCCTCCTCAGGTACTACTGGACGCCACCCGTCGGGCGGTCAGTCCGGCAGGACGTCAGCTACAACCGCTGGTGGAGCCGCAGCCCTCGCAGATGTAGCAGGAACCGGCCCGCTGCATCTTCGTGCCGCAGGAGAAGCACAGCGGGGCGTCCGCCTGGATGCCCAGTTGCATCTCCACCAGTTCGGCGCTGGTGTGGGCCTCCTGCGGGGCGGGCTTGGCCGCCTCGACCTCGGCCCTGGGGGTGGCGACGGCCTTCAGGTCGGTCTGCCGGGGCGCCGACTGGGCCAGGCCCTCGACGTCCATGTCCTCGTCGTCGAGCGGCTCGTAGGAGCCGGTCTCCAGGTGGCGCTGGCGCTCCTCGGCGGAGTGGATGCCAAGGGCGGAGCGCGTCTCGAAGGGCAGGAAGTCCAGCGCCAGGCGGCGGAAGATGTAGTCGACGATCGACTGCGCCATCCGCACGTCCGGGTCGTCCGTCATACCCGCGGGCTCGAAGCGCATGTTGGTGAACTTCGAGACGTACGTCTCCAGCGGCACGCCGTACTGGAGGCCCACCGAGACGGCGATGGAGAAGGCGTCCATCATGCCCGCGAGGGTCGAGCCCTGCTTGGACATCTTCAGGAAGACCTCGCCGAGGCCGTCGTCCGGGTAGGAGTTGGCGGTCATGTAGCCCTCGGCGCCGCCGACCGTGAAGGACGTGGTGATGCCGGGGCGGCCCTTGGGCAGGCGCTTGCGGACCGGGCGGTACTCGACGACCTTCTCGACCTTGGTGGGCTCGACGGCCGTGGACGCCTCGGCCTTCTCCTCCTTGGTGTCCTTCTTCTTGGCGGAGAGCGGCTGGCCGACCTTGCAGTTGTCGCGGTAGATCGCGAGCGCCTTGACGCCCATCTTCCACGCCTCGAAGTAGATCTCCTCGACCTCCTCGACGGTCGCCGTCTCCGGCATGTTGACCGTCTTGGAGATGGCGCCGGAGATCCACGGCTGGATCGCGGCCATCATGCGGACGTGGCCCATCGGGGAGATGGCGCGCTCGCCCATGGCGCAGTCGAACACCTCGTAGTGCTCGGGCTTGAGGCTGGGGGCGTCGATCACGTTGCCGTGCTCGGCGATGTGGGCGACGATCGCCTCGATCTGCTCCTCCTGGTAGCCCAGGCGGCGCAGGGCCTGCGGGACGGTGCCGTTGACGATCTGCATCGAGCCGCCGCCGACCAGCTTCTTGAACTTGACCAGCGCGAGGTCGGGCTCGACACCGGTGGTGTCGCAGGACATCGCCAGGCCGATGGTGCCGGTCGGCGCGAGGACGGACGCCTGGGAGTTACGGAAGCCGTTCTTCTCGCCGAGCCGGATCACGTCCTGCCACCTCCGTGGCGGCGGCCCAGACCGGGGTGTCCAGGTCGTCCATGCGGACGGCCTTGCCGTTGGCGTCGGCGTGCTGCCTCATGACGCGCTTGTGGGCGTCGGCGTTGCGGGCGTACCCGTCGTACGGGCCGACGACCGCGGCGAGTTCGGAGGAGCGGCGGTAGGCCGTGCCCGTCATCAGGGAGGTGATGGCACCGGCGAGGGCGCGACCGCCGTCGGAGTCGTACGCGTGGCCCGTCGCCATCAGCAGGGCGCCGAGGTTGGCGTAGCCGATGCCGAGCTGGCGGAACGCGCGCGTGTTCTCCCCGATCTTCTGGGTGGGGAAGTCCGCGAAGGAGATGGAGATGTCCATCGCGGTGATGACCAGCTCGACGACCTTCTGGAAGCGCTCGGTCTCGAAGGACTGGTTGCCCTCGCCGTCGTCCTTCAGGAACTTCATCAGGTTCAGCGAGGCCAGGTTGCAGGACGTGTTGTCCAGGTGCATGTACTCGCTGCACGGGTTCGACGCGGTGATGCGGCCGGACTCGGGGCAGGTGTGCCAGGTGTTGATGGTGTCGTCGTACTGGATGCCGGGGTCGGCGCAGGCCCAGGCGGCCTCGGCGATCTTGCGGAAGAGCCCCTTGGCGTCGACCTCCTCGATGACCTCGCCGGTCATGCGGGCGCGC
Source organism: Streptomyces flavalbus (assembly GCF_042674625.1). Classification (NCBI taxonomy): domain Bacteria; kingdom Bacillati; phylum Actinomycetota; class Actinomycetes; order Kitasatosporales; family Streptomycetaceae; genus Streptomyces; species Streptomyces flavalbus. The sequence continues at coordinate 5,875,296 of NZ_JBHTEB010000001.1, read as the reverse complement.
AGCCCGAACTGGCCGCCCTGCTCCACGGCCGTCATGAACTCGTCGTTCACGCGGACCGAGTTGTTGGCGTTCTGGTACTGGACCGACGTGATGTCGTCGCCGCCCAGGTCCATGTCGAAGCCCGCGTCGCGCAGGACGCGGATCTTCTCCTCTTCCTTGACCTTGGTCTCGATGAAGTCCTCGATGTCCGGGTGGTCCACGTCGAGGACGACCATCTTGGCGGCGCGGCGGGTGGCGCCACCGGACTTGATGGTCCCGGCGGAGGCGTCGGCGCCCCGCATGAAGGAGACCGGGCCGGAGGCGTTGCCACCGGAGGACAGCAGTTCCTTGGAGGAGCGGATCCGGGAGAGATTCAGGCCGGCGCCGGAACCGCCCTTGAAGATCATGCCCTCTTCCTTGTACCAGTCGAGGATCGACTCCATGGAGTCGTCGACGGACAGGATGAAGCAGGCGGAGACCTGCTGCGGCTGGGTCGTACCGACGTTGAACCAGACAGGGCTGTTGAAGCTGAAGATCTGGTGCAGGAGGGCGTACGCCAGCTCGTGCTCGAAGATCTCGGCGTCGGCGGGCGAGGCGAAGTACTTGTGGTCCTCACCGGCCTTCCGGTACGTCTTCACGATGCGGTCGATGAGCTGCTTGAGGCCGGTCTCGCGCTGCGGGGTGCCGAGGGCACCGCGGAAGTACTTGCTGGTGACGATGTTGACCGCGTTCACCGACCAGAAGTCGGGGAACTCGACGCCACGCTGCTCGAAGTTGACCGAGCCGTCGCGCCAGTTGGTCATGACGACGTCACGGCGCTCCCAGGCCACCTCGTCGTACGGGTGCACGCCGGGGGTGGTGTGGATGCGCTCGATACGCAGTCCCTTGGTGGCCTTCGCTCCCTTTGCCCGGGAACCTCGTGCTGCCGGACCGCTCGCCGTCTCTGTCATGCCGCCTCCCTGTACGGGCTAAAACGCCCTGAAGTGCCCCGATGTTCCCGTGGCACGGTGTTCTGTCTGGTGTCGCGGGCACCCTCTGGCTGCCGCCCGCGACAGGTCTTCGATCGCCGCCGGCTGACCGGTGGCCCGAGCCCGCACGTCTCGCGCGGCCCCGGCCCGCCGGTCAGTCGGCGGCGCCCGCGGGCTCGGGGACCTGCCCGGCTCCCCCGGGTCCGCGGTCGTCTCGCTGGCCCCCGTCGGCCACGTCTTCGTCGTCCGTGGCGGGGCGTCCCGTGTGTTCCCTCAGTTCCGCGATCGCGGCCTCGAAGTCCTCGAGCGAGTCGAACGCCCGGTAGACGGAGGCGAACCGCAGATACGCGACGAGATCCAGTTCCTGCAAGGGACCGAGTATGGCCAGCCCCACCTCGTGGGCGGCCACCTCGGCGCTTCCGCTGGCCCGCACCGCCTCCTCGACCCGCTGGCCGAGCTGGGCGAGCGCGTCCTCGGTGACAGGCCGCCCCTGACATGCCTTGCGCACGCCGTTGATGACCTTGGTACGGCTGAAAGGCTCGGTGACTCCGGACCGCTTCACCACCATGAGCGAGCACGTCTCCACGGTCGTGAAACGACGGGAGCAGTCGGGGCACTGGCGGCGCCTGCGGATCGACGTGCCGTCGTCGGTCGTACGGCTGTCGACGACGCGGCTGTCGGGGTGCCTGCAGAAGGGGCAGTGCATGTTCTCCAACCCTCCTCACAGCAGACTCAATAGCCTCGCTGGGCCACATGGGCCCCTCGAAGCAGCCACCAGCATAGGCGATCGATCTGGGCCTCAAGACCCGGGGGACCACAACTTCTGGGCTGCTGTTGTCATCCAACCACTAGATGTGGGGATTGGCCCGTACATCCACAGCTATCGCGCGTGTCGCACGCGCGTGAACCCTCACCACGGGTGGCGTACGGCCACAACGCCGCACGCGCGCGTGGACGGACCGGCGGCCGGGCCGCGGAAACGGACCCGCGCGGGCGTACCGCGGAGGCGCTTACGGAGATACCGTGAGCGCCACCGGGAAGAGCCGTGGGGCTCTCGCGCAGATCTTCCGCGCGGGCGAGAGCCGGTGCCCGGTTGACGGGACGCCGGATGGCAGACTGGGGCGCGCCCCCACAGGGGCGCCGCCTCGGCGGTGAAGCCTACAGCAATGAGCCCTTTTGTCTGCGCGACAACGCGTCAGCCATACACCTGGACACGAGATCACGTCAGGCGATTCGCGTTTTTTCACTCGAACGTGTGTTTGGCGCAACCTTTCGAAAGCAACTACCGTTGTCCAGCAGGGAGACCATCGAGAGGGGCCGACGTGACCACCACCGCAGACAGTGCCACCATTACCGCCCAGGACCGCTCCCAGGGCCGACTTGAGCCGGTGCATGTGATGAACGAGACCGCGAATCCCGAGGGACACAAGCGCTCCCTGCCGGGCCGACCTCCAGGCATCCGGGCGGACAGCTCGGGACTCACCGACCGGCAGCGCCGGGTGATCGAGGTCATCAGGGACTCCGTGCAGCGACGCGGTTACCCACCGTCCATGCGCGAGATCGGCCAGGCGGTCGGCCTGTCCAGCACGTCCTCGGTCGCACACCAGCTCATGGCACTGGAGCGCAAGGGCTTCCTGCGCCGCGACCCGCACCGCCCGCGCGCCTACGAGGTCCGGGGCTCCGACCAGGCCGCCACCGCGCAGCCCACGGACACCGCGGGCAAGCCCGCCGCGTCGTACGTCCCGCTGGTCGGCCGGATCGCCGCCGGTGGCCCGATCCTCGCCGAGGAGTCCGTCGAGGACGTCTTCCCGCTCCCCCGGCAGCTCGTGGGCGACGGTGAGCTGTTCGTCCTGAAGGTCGTGGGTGACTCCATGATCGAGGCCGCCATCTGCGACGGCGACTGGGTCACCGTCCGCCGCCAGCCCGTCGCCGAGAACGGCGACATCGTGGCCGCCATGCTGGACGGCGAGGCCACCGTCAAGCGGTTCAAGCGCGAGGACGGCCACGTCTGGCTCCTCCCGCACAACGCCGCATACGAGCCCATCCCGGGCGACGACGCGACCATCCTCGGCAAGGTGGTGGCCGTTCTGCGGCGCGTCTGACGCCACGACCGGCGGGCCAGCGACCCGCCCCTCCTGACCAGGCCCCGGGACCCCTGCGCCGGTTCCGGGGTCCTGCCGTGCGCGTCTCCCGACTCACGGTGGCCCGGCAGCACACCTGACACCGGCCTCGTCGCTGACGGCGGTGCGTGCGCGACGGCCGAGGCGGTCACGTCACGCACGCACCGCCGTCGGCCATCCACCGGCCCGCTGTCGGCCCCCTGCCCTCAGCCGTCCTCCGACGTCTCGCTCTGAGCGCTCTCAGCCTTCTTGGCCGCCGCGTCGATGGCCGCCAGGGACTTACGGACCTGCTGACCGTCCGTCGTGTACCAGAAGTCGGGCATGGACGCCTTGAGATAGCTGCCGTAGCGGGCGGTGGCCAGACGCTGATCCAGTACGGCGACCACACCCCGGTCCCCCGAGGCCCTGACGAGGCGACCGGCGCCCTGGGCCATCAGCAGGGCCGCGTGCGTGGCGGCCACCGCCATGAAGCCGTTACCCCCGGCCTCCTCGACGGCCTTCTGGCGGGCGCTCATCAGAGGGTCGTCGGGACGCGGGAAGGGGATCTTGTCCATTACGACCAGCTGACAACTGGGGCCCGGGACGTCGACGCCCTGCCAGAGCGACAGCGTGCCGAACAGGCACGTCTTGGGGTCGGCGGCGAAGTTCTTGATCAGTTCCCCGAGGGTCTCCTCGCCTTGCAGGAGGATCGGGAACTCGGGGACGCGCGAGCGCAGCTCCTCGGCGGCGAGCTGGGCCCCCCGCATCGAGGAGAACAGCCCCAGGGTCCGGCCGCCCGCCGCCTTGATCAGTTCCGTCAGCTCGTCCAGCATGTCCGCCCGGTCGCCGTCCCGCGCGGGCCGCGACAGATGCCGGGCGACGTAGAGGATGCCCTGCCTGCGGTAGTCGAAGGGGGAGCCGACGTCGACCCCCTTCCACTGCGGGACGTCCTCGCCCTCCGTCCCCTCGGGGGCGAGTCCCAGGGAGGCGCCCACGCCGTTGAAGTCGCCGCCCAGCTTCAGGGTGGCCGAGGTCAGCACCACCGAACGGTCGGTGAAGAGCTTCTCCCGGAGCAGGCCCGAGACGGACATCGGGGCGACGCGCAGGGAGGCGCCGAAGCGGTCGTGGCGCTCGTACCAGACGACGTCCCACTCCGAGCCGTTCACGATCCGCTCCGAGACGTCATGGACGCTCTCCACGGAGGCGAGCGCCTGCTTGCGGACCGCGTCCTCGTCCTGGACGGACTTGTCGCGGGTCGAGCCGATGGCCGAGATCACCGTGCGGCAGGCGTCGCGCAGCGCCATCAGGGCGTAGGCGAGGTCTTCGGGGATCTCTTCGAGACGGCCCGGCAGCGCCAGCTCCATCAACCGCTCGAAGCCCTCGGCGGCGGTCTGGAGCTGGTCGGCGGCCTTCTCGTTGACCAGCTTGGCGGCCCGGCGCACCGCACGGTTGACCTGGCCGGGAGTCAGCTCGCCGGTGGCGACGCCGGTGACCCGCGAGACCAGTTCGTGGGCCTCGTCGACGATCAGGACCTCGTGCTGTGGCAGCACGGGCGCGCCCTCGATGGCGTCGATCGCGAGCAGGGCGTGGTTGGTGACGACGACCTCGGCGAGCTTGGCCCGCTCACGGGCCATCTCGGCGAAGCACTCGGCGCCGTAGGCGCACTTCGAGGCGCCCAGGCACTCCCGGGACGACACCGAGACCTGTGCCCACGCGCGGTCGGAGACGCCGGGGGTGAGGCCGTCGCGGTCGCCGGTGTCCGTCTCCTGGGACCAGTCACGCAGACGTAGCAGGTCCTGCCCCAGCTTGCTGGTCGGCGCGGCTGCCTCGAACTGGTCGAACAGGCCCTCCTCCTCGTCCTGCGGGACGCCTTCGTGCAGACGGTGCAGACAGAGGTAGTTCGATCTGCCCTTGAGCATCGCGAACTCCGGGCGGCGGCGCAGCAGCGGATGCAGGGCGTCGACGGTCCGCGGCAGGTCCCGCTCGACGAGCTGGCGCTGGAGGGCCAGGGTCGCGGTCGCCACGACGACCCGCTCCCCGTGCGCGAGCGCGGGCACCAGGTAGCCCAGCGACTTTCCGGTGCCGGTTCCGGCCTGCACCAGCAGGTGCGAGCCGCCGTCGATCGCCTCCGCGACGGCTTCGGCCATGGTCACCTGGCCGGTGCGCTCCGTGCCGCCGACGGCGGTGACGGCAGCGTGCAGGAGTTCAGGGAGTGAGGGCTTCGTCATAGCGCGACCACCCTACGGCCCGGCACTGACAAACGGGTGATCGTCGCGGGTGGAGGGGGTGGGATCACGTCTCACTGTTGACGCCATGGACGAGTGGGACGAGCGCGGAGGCGGTTCGGGGCTGGTGCCGTCGATCCCACCATGCCCGTCGATCTCGCGGTACGACAGGAAGGTCCGGCCGCCGCGACGTAGGTGCCGTCGACGATCTCGCCCATGGCGGTGTGCGGGACCGCGTCGGTGTCGCCGAGGACCAGCGGCAGCGAGTCCGTGTGCGCGTCGGTCAGCTCCGACCCGCTGACCGCGCCCTCAGCCCCCCCACCCAGACCTCCGGTCCCACCCCCGGACCCCGCCCCACCTCGCGGAGCGACCCACCGACATGAAAGGCCGTCAATGCGCCAAAGACCGCCAAACCCCGGACGATTGCCAGGTCAGACGCCTTGTAGCCGAACCGTTGCCGTTCCGTCGGCAGTCACCCACAGCGAGCGCATAGTGTGGGGGGCCGTTCCCAGGCACTGGTGATCCTGGCGAGTTCGGCGCCCGCGCGGTGCCGGGTTACCGCGGGGATCACGGCCGCAGCGCCGAGACCGTTCACCCCAGGGGGAGTCACACCATGCGATCCATACGGCCGTCGTTCACCGCTCGCCGGGCCAGGAGCACGCGCCGCAGAACGTCCCCCGTGCTGGCCGCGGTCGCCCTCGTCTCGGCGGTCGCGCTGACGGCCACGGCGTGCGAGTCGGGCGACACGGACGTCGACGCGGCGGCGTCCGCGGCGGCCGGGGCCGACGACAAGTTCCCGTTGCCGGACGACATCAAGGACCGGCTCAAGGAGCACGGGATCGACATCGACAAGTGGCGGGACGGCGCCTGGAAGGACTGGAACAAGGACGACTGGCTGCGCGAGGCCGACGACTTCATCAACCCGATCATCGAGAACCTCTGGGACCCGGACCGGATGCGGGACGCCGAGGAGCCCGACCGGGAGGTCGACAACGACATCTCCGGCGACCAGGGCGTGACGGACCCGACCCCGGCGCCGGTGGAGGCCGAGGCCGTCCCGGCGTCGTACCACTCCAACGCGCCCGAGGCGGGCAAGGTGTTCTTCGACTCCCCCGAGGGCACGATGGTCTGCTCGGCCACGGTGGTGCAGGACCCCGCGAACCCGGGCAAGTCGAACACGGTCTGGACGGCGGGCCACTGCGTGCACGCGGGCAAGAGCGGCGGCTGGTACCGGAACATCGCGTTCGTGCCGTCGTACAACGACTCGGGCCTGTCCACCGAGGAGTTGGCGAACGCCACCCCGGAGGAGGTCGCTCCGTACGGCGTCTGGTGGAGCGACTGGGCGCAGACCTCGGACCAGTGGATCGAGCAGGGCGGCGCGACCGGCGGTGACGGTGCCTCGTACGACTTCGCGGTGCTGCATGTGACGCCGGAGGAGGGCGCCGGGGGCAAGTCGCTGGAGGAGACGGTCGGTTCGGCGCTGCCGGTGGAGTTCAACGCCCCGGCGGTGCCGGAGATCGAGAGCATCAAGGCGATCGGCTACCCGGCGGCGCCGCCGTACGACGGTCAGACGCTGTACCAGTGCCAGGACAAGCCGGGGCGGCTGTCGCTGAACGAGGCGGACCCGACGATGTACCGGATCGGCTGCACGATGACGGGTGGTTCGTCGGGCGGTGGCTGGGTGGCCACCGGGTCGGACGGCAAGCCCGCGCTGGTGTCCAACACCTCGATCGGCCCGGTCACGGCGGGGTGGCTGGCGGGTCCGCGGCTGGGTGAGGAGGCCAAGGGCGTGTTCGACTCGGTCAGCGAGAAGTTCGCAGGCCAGTGACCGTCCGGTAGGCGCGGCCAAGCCAGCACGGCGGCGGGTGTCTCACGGAAACCTTCACCGTCCCGCCGCCGTTCGGCCCCAGGCCGTACGGCAGGATGACCTGGCACGAGCATGACACCAGCACCACCAACACCCCGAGCACCACCAACACCCTGAGCACCACCAACACCCTGAGCACCACGGAACAACATCAGCACCACCAACACCATCAGCACCGTCACAGGACAACGTGACACCACCGACGTGACGCCGACGCGTTCACGTCAGCGTTCCCACGGGGGTTACCGCACCATGCGTTCACCATCTACGTCCTTCGTCGCGCCCGGCGGGAGGCGGCGGCGCCGACTGCTCGCCGCGACCGGGCTCGTCGCCGCGCTCGCGCTCACCGCGACCGCCTGCGGCGGCTCCGACGAGGACACCGCCAACGGCGATCCCGGCGCCGCGGCGTCGGCGTCCGGGGCCGCGGACGGCGGCGACAAGCTCCAGATCCCCGCCGACCTCAGTGACCGGCTCAAGGAGCACGGCATCGACGTCGACGACTGGAAGGACGGCGGCTGGAAGGACTGGGACAAGGACAAGTGGCTCAGTGAGGCCAAGGACTTCGTCAACCCGGTCATCGAGGGCCTCTGGAAGCCGGAGCGGATGATGTCCGCCCAGGAGGCCGACAAGACGATGTCGGTCAAGGACGCCTCCGCCGTCCAGGACGTCAGCGACCCGGAGCCCGCGCCCGTGGAGGCGGAGGCCGAGCGGACGCCGTACCACGAGAACGCGGCGCCGGTCGGGAAGATCTTCTTCGACTCCCCCGAGGGCTCGATGGTCTGCTCGGGCACGGTGATCAAGGACGTCAACCACCCGGGCAAGTCCAACCTGGTGTGGACGGCCGGCCACTGTGTGCACGCGGGCGCGGGCGGCGGCTGGTACCGCAACATCGCCTTCGTCCCGGCGTACAACGACTACGGCAGGTCCGAGGCGGACCTGACCAACGCCAACCCGCAGGAGATCGCCCCCTACGGCAACTGGTGGGCGGACTGGGCCGCGACCTCGAACGGCTGGATCGACGGCGGCTCGGAGTCCGGCGGCGCGGGCGCGGCGTACGACTACGCGGTGCTCCATGTGAAGCCGGAGCAGGGCGCGAAGTCGCTGGAGGAGACCGTCGGCGCGGCGCTGGACGTGGACTTCTCCGCCCCGGCGGCGGCCGAGGCCGGGCAGATGGGCGCCTGGGGATACCCGGCGGCACCGCCGTACAACGGCCTGAAGATGTTCAAGTGCCTCGACGAGCCGGGCAGGCTGTCGCTCGACGCGTCGCTGCCGACGATGTACCGCATCGGCTGCACCATGACCGGCGGCTCCTCCGGCGGCGGCTGGTTCCGGGTGGTCGACGGTGAGACCAAGCTGGTCTCCAACACCTCGATCGGCCCGCTGGACAACACCTGGCTGGCCGGACCCCAGCTCGGCCAGGACGCGCAGGCGCTGTACGAGAACATGAGCGAGACCTACGGCGGTCAGTGACCGCGCACCGGCACGCGGAACGGCCCGCCCCTCACACCGAGGGGCGGGCCGTTCTCCGTGGTGACTCTCGGCTCAGACGGCCGAGGCGGGGGCGTACGGCGTCAGTTCCGCCGCCAGTTCCTCGTGCACCCGCACCTTGAGCAGGGTGCCCTCCGGGGTGTGCTCCTCGGAGATCACCTCGCCCTCGTCATGGGCGCGGGCGACCAGCTTGCCGTGGGTGTACGGCACCAGCGCCTCGATCTCGACGCTCGGCCGCGGCAGCTCGCTGTCGATCAGGGCGAGCAGCTCCGCGATGCCCTGGCCGGTGCGGGCCGAGACCGCGAGGGACCGCTTCTCGATCCGCAGCAGCCGCTGGAGGACCAGCGGATCGGCCGCGTCCGCCTTGTTGACCACGACGATCTCGGGGACGCCGGTGGCGCCGACGTCACTGATCACCTCGCGTACGGCGGCCAACTGCTCCTCCGGGTCCGGGTGCGAACCGTCGACCACGTGCAGGATCAGGTCGGCGTCGCCGACCTCCTCCATCGTGGAGCGGAACGCCTCGACCAGGTGGTGCGGCAGGTGCCGGACGAAGCCGACGGTGTCGGTGAGGGTGTAGAGCCGCCCGCTCGGCGTCTCGGCCCGGCGCACGGTCGGGTCGAGGGTGGCGAACAGGGCGTTCTCCACCAGCACGCCCGCGCCGGTGAGGCGGTTGAGCAGGGAGGACTTGCCCGCGTTGGTGTAGCCCGCGATGGCGACCGAGGGCACCTTGTGGCGACGGCGCTCCTGGCGCTTGATGTCGCGCCCGGTCTTCATCTCCGCGATCTCCCGGCGCATCTTCGCCATCTTCTCGCGGATCCGCCGCCGGTCCGTCTCGATCTTGGTCTCACCGGGGCCACGGGTGGCGAGGCCGCCGCCCTTGCCGCCGCCCATCTGCCGGGACAGCGACTGGCCCCAGCCGCGCAGCCTCGGCAGCATGTACTGCATCTGCGCCAGCGAGACCTGCGCCTTGCCCTCGCGGGACTTGGCGTGCTGGGCGAAGATGTCGAGGATCAGGGCCGTACGGTCGATGACCTTGACCTTGACGACGTCTTCGAGGTGGATGAGCTGGCCCGGGCTCAGCTCACCGTCGCAGATGACGGTGTCCGCGCCGCTCTCCAGCACCACGTCCCGCAGCTCCTCGGCCTTGCCGGAGCCGATGTACGTGGCCGCGTCGGGCTTGTCGCGGCGCTGGATCACGCCGTCGAGCACCATGGCGCCCGCGGTCTCGGCGAGGGCGGCCAGCTCCGCGAGGGAGTTCTCCGCGTCGTGCACGGTCCCCGAAGTCCAGACGCCCACGAGGACGACCCGCTCCAGTCGGAGCTGGCGGTACTCGACCTCGGTGACGTCCTCGAGCTCGGTGGAGAGGCCCGCGACGCGGCGCAGGGCCGCGCGCTCGGAGCGGTCGAACTGGTCGCCGTCCCGCTCTCCGTCGATCTCGTGGCTCCAGGCGACGTCCTCTTCCATCAGGGCATCGGCCCGAAGACCTTCGGGGGAGGTGTGCGCGGCGCGCTGAGTGTCCTGGGAAGGGGAAGAAGAGGAGGTCATTGGGTCCTTACGTCGATGGGGTTCCGTTTCCGACGACGGGGGCCGGAGCCGCGGGGCTCCGGAGCTGGTCCGTCACCCCTCACAACGCACGAGCGCCCCGGGAGATTCCCGTGGCCCGTGGCCCGAGCGGGGCTGGACCGCGCCGCCGACCTGACGATGGTCGCACGGGACGCCCCGTCTCGTCACCGTGTTATCGCCCGCCCGCCGACCGCGTCATCGGCCCCCGTGCGGGGCACCGGCGTGCGGCCCCGCCTCCGGCCGCGTCTTCGGCGCCTTGGCGGGCACCCCCGGTTTCCAGTCCGGGTGGCCCGGCATCGGCGGGGTCTTGGCGCCGTACAGCCAGCCCTTCATGAAGCCGTTCAGGTCGCGCCCGGCGATGTCGGAGGCGAGCTGGACGAAGTCGGCCGTGGTGGCGGTGCCGTCCTGGTGGCGGCTGACCCAGGCGCGTTCCAGACGCTCGAACGCGGTGCGGCCGATCTCCTGGCGCAGCGCGTAGAGGACGAGGGCGCCGCCGTCGTAGACGTTGGGACGGAAGATGCCGAGCCGGTCGCCGTCCTCGGGCGCCTTGGGGGCGGCGGGCGGCCCCCCGGCCCTACGCCACAGGTCGGAGGCCCCGTAGGCCGCCTTCATCCGGGTGGCGAGGGTGCGCTCGCCCTTCTCCTCGGCGTAGAGCGCCTCGTACCAGGTGGCGTGCCCCTCGTTCAGCCACAGGTCGGACCAGGTGCGGGGGCTGACGCTGTCGCCGAACCACTGGTGGGCCAGCTCGTGCACCATGATCGAGTCGACGTACCACTCGGGCAGGGCGTCGTGGGTGAACAGGTCCTTCTCGAAGAGCGAGAGGGTCTGCGTCTCCAGTTCGAAGCCGGTGGAGGCGTCGGCCACGAGGACGCCGTAGGTCTCGAAGGGGTAGGGGCCGACCTTCTCCTCCATCCAGGCGACGTGCTCGGGCGTCTTCTTCAGCCAGGGCTCCAGCTTCGCGCGGTGCGCGGTGGGCACCACGTCGCGGATCGGCAGCCCGCGCGGGCCGGTGCGGTGCAGGACGGTGGAGCGGCCGACGGAGACCTGGGTCAGCTCGGTGGCCATGGGGTGCTGGGTGCGGTACGTCCAGGTGGTGGCCTTGCCCGCCCGGTTCACGGCGCCGCGCAGACCGTTGGCGACGGCCGTGTAGCCCTGCGGGGCGGTGACCCGGATGGTGAACATCGCCTTGTCGGAGGGGTGGTCGTTGCAGGGGAACGCCAGATGGGCGGCGTCGGCCTGGTTGGCCATGGCGAGACCGTCCGCGGTGCGCACCCAGCCGCCGCCCCGGCCGCCCTTGGGGGGCACGGGATGGCTGGTGTGCCGCACGGTGATCCTCATCCAGCTACCCTCCGGCAGCGTGGTCGGGGGCGTGACCACCAGGTCCTCCCCCGCGTCGACGTACTCGGCGGGCAGCCCGTTGACCTCGACCGAGCGGACCTCGCCGCGGCCGAAGTCCAGGTTGACGCGGTCCAGCGAGGCCGTGGTCCAGGCGTCGATGGTGGTGACGGCCTGGAGGGGCTTGCTGTTGCTGCCGGGATAGGTGAAGGCGAGGTCGTACGACGCCACGTCGTACCCCGGGTTGCCGAGGTGCGGGAAGAGCGCGTCGCCCACGCCCAGCGGCGTCGGCGGGGCGCTCGCGGCGACGAGGCAGACGGAGACGGCCGAGGCGAGCAGCGCCGCCTTCAGCCGTCGGGAGGACGTGCGGAGCCCGGTACGGGAGGTGAGCAGCATGTCCCACGGCTACCAGCGCGCGCGTACCGTACGTCGACGGCGCGCGCCGGGCGCACCCGAACGAGGTGCGCGGGCCGGGTCAGGAGGCCGACACCGGGTGCTGCGCGCGGCTCACGTCGTACACGCCGGGCACGTTGCGCATGGCGCGCATCAGGGCGGGGAGCAGGGCGGCGTCGGGGAGTTGCAGGGTGTAGGTGTGGCGGACCCGCTGCTGGCTGGGGGGTTCCACGGTGGCGGAGACGATCTCGGCGCCCTCCAGGGCGATGGCCTCGGTGAGGTCGGCCAGCAGGTGCGGGCGGCCGAACGATTCAGCGAACAGGGTGACCCGGCAGCCGGTCGTCCCGTCCGCGGTGGGCTCGTCCCAGCGCGCGCCGACCTCCGCGCGCCCCGCGTTCTTCATCCGCGCCACCGCCGCGCACTCCACGCGGTGCACGGTCACCGCGCCCCCGCGTACGGCGAAGCCGGTGACCTCGTCGGGGGGTACGGGGGTGCAGCAGCGCGCGAGGCGCACGCTGGCGCCGGGCAGGTCCACGATCGCGCTGGCGGAGGCGGAACGGGGGGTGGTGGGGTGCGCGTCGGGGCGCCCGGTCCGCTGGGCGGTGGCGGCGGGGGCCGCGTCGTCCGGGCTGGCCGTTGACGGGGGTGGGGGCGCGGTCTCCGTGGTCGCGTGCGTCGCGAGCCAGCGTTGGATGGCAATCCGCGCGGCGGGCGTGTGGGCGTGCTCCAGCCACTCCCTGGACGGCTCGGAGGCCGGGTCCTGCCCCATGAGGAGCTGGACGGTGTCGCCGTCCCGGAGCACCGTGCTGAGCGTCGCCAGACGGCCGTTCACGCGGGCGCCGATGCAGGCGTGCGCGTCCTCGCCGTACTGCGCGTACGCCGCGTCCACGCACGTCGCGCCCTCGGGGAGGCCGAGGGTGCCGCCGTCGGGGCGGAAGACGGTGATCTCCCGGTCCTGGGCGAGGTCCTCGCGCAGGGTCGACCAGAAGGTGTCGGGATCGGGGGCCGCGCGCTGCCAGTCGAGGAGGCGGGAGAGCCAGCCGGGCCGGGTCGGGTCGGCGCGCTCGCCGTCGCCCGGTTCGTCGGTGACGGGGGGCGCGTACGGGTTGCCGAGCGCCACGACGCCCGCCTCCGCGACCTTGTGCATCTGGTAGGTGCGGATGAGGACTTCGGCGACCTGACCGTCCGGGCGGGCGACGGCGGTGTGCAGCGACTGGTAGAGGTTGAACTTGGGTACGGCGATGAAGTCCTTGAACTCCGAGACGACCGGCGTCATGCACGTGTGCAGCTCGCCCAGGACGCCGTAGCAGTCGGCGTCCTCGTTCACCAGCACCAGCAGCCGCCCGAAGTCGGCGCCGCGCAACTGCCCGCGTTTGCGGGAGACGCGGTGCACGGAGACGAAGTGCCGGGGCCGGATGAGGACTTCGGCGGGGATGTCGGCCTCGCGCAGGACGGCGCGCGTCTCGTCGGCGATCGCGGTGAGGGGGTCGTCGGCGCGTGCCGCGTTCTCCGCGATCAACTCGCGCGTGTGCGCGTACTCCTCGGGGTGGAGGATCGCGAAGACCAGGTCCTCCAGCTCCGTCTTGAGGGCCTGGACGCCGAGGCGCTCGGCGAGCGGGATGAGGACGTCGCGGGTGACCTTGGCGATGCGGGCCTGTTTCTCGGGGCGCATCACGCCGAGGGTGCGCATGTTGTGCAGCCGGTCGGCGAGTTTGATCGACATCACGCGGACGTCGTTGCCGGTGGCGACGAGCATCTTGCGGAAGGTCTCGGGCTCGGCGGCGGCGCCGTAGTCGACCTTCTCCAACTTCGTGACGCCGTCGACGAGATAGCGGACCTCCTCACCGAACTCGTCCCGCACCTGATCCAGCGTCACGTCGGTGTCCTCGACGGTGTCGTGGAGCAGGGAGGCGGTCAACGTCACCGTCTCGGCGCCAAGTTCGGCGAGGATCAGGGTGACGGCGAGCGGGTGGGTGATGTACGGCTCGCCGCTCTTGCGCATCTGGCCGCGGTGCGAGGACTCGGCCAGGACGTAGGCGCGGCGCAGCGGTTCGAGGTCGGCGTCGGGGTGGTGGGCGCGGTGCGCGTCGACGACGTGGCCGATGGCGTCGGGCAGCCGGTCGCGGGCGCCCGGCCCGAGCAGCGCGGCGCGGCCCAGGCGGCGCAGGTCCAGTCGTGGGCGAGCCCGCCTGCGGGGGGCTGTGGGCACCACGGGGCCTGGGGTCGCTGGGTTCGTGGCCTCCGCACTCATGGGCACCTCCGGCTGCTGGACCGGCGGACGCGGTGCCCCATGGCGGACACGGCTCAGGAGATGGCGACTTCTCCCCCGTCCGGGCCGGTGCTTGATGCTATCGAGCCCACCACGCGCGACTGACCGCCTCTCGTCGAGCGTGAAACGGATCACCCATTCGAGCGAAGGTTTGAACGTTTACGACCGTTCTGTCGTGCCACGGAAAGGCCGCGGGCCGAACTCGTATGCGGCCCGCGCCGCTCGACGGGCCGCCCCGCGCCCCCTTCAGCGTCTGTCGCGTACGGCGTCCGCCAGCCACTCCGCGTCGATCTCGCCCGCGGCGACGATCACCGCGGGACCGGTCATCTCGATCTCGCCGTCCGGCCGCTCGGTGATCGTCAGACGTCCGCCGGGGACGTCGACGGTGTACGTCGCCGGGGTGCCCGTGGCGGCCGGGTCGGCGCCGTCGCGGCGGGCGGCGGCGACCGCCACGGCGCACGCGCCGGTGCCGCAGGAACGGGTCTCACCGGCGCCGCGCTCGTGCACGCGCATCGCCACGTGCCGTGGGCCGCGGTCGGCCACGAACTCGACGTTGACGCCGTCGGGGTAGGCCGCGGCCGGGCTGAACGGCGGCGCCTCGTGCAGGTCCCCGGCGTGGGCGAGATCGGCCACGAAGGCGACCGCGTGCGGGTTGCCCATGTTGACGTTGACCGCGGGCCAGCTCCGCTCACCGACGCGCACGGTGACGTCGCCCTCGGGGAGCCGCGCCCTGCCCATGCCCACGGTGATGTCGCCGTCCTTGGCGATGTGCACGGTCTTGACGCCCCCGCGCGTGGCGACGGCGAGGTCCCCCTCGGTGACCTGTCCGGCGTGCTGGAGGTAGCGCGCGAAGACGCGGACGCCGTTGCCGCACATCTCGGCGATGGAGCCGTCGCCGTTGCGGTAGTCCATGAACCACTCCGCCTCGGCCGCCATCCCCCGGGCCTCGGGGTGGGCGGCGGACCGCACCACGTGCAGCAGTCCGTCACCGCCGATGCCCGCGCGGCGGTCGCACAGGGCGGCGACGGTGGCCGGGGGCAGGTCGATGGCGTTCTCGGGGTCCGGGACGATCACGAAGTCGTTCTCCGTGCCGTGCCCCTTGAGGAAGGCGATCCGCGTGCTCATTCCTCGATCGTACGGGGTGGGTACGACAGCGACCGTGCCGCTGAGCCGTGGGTGCGGACGTCCGGTCAGCGCAGGCGGGCCACGCGCCACACGGCGAGGACGACCACCGCGGCGACCACCACGACGTACGCGAGGACGACCCGCCAGTCCAGGCGGCGGCCGGAGCCGCGCTGGGGCAGGCCGGGCCAGGTGTAGCCGACCCGGCGGGCGGCCATCATGCCCCAGCCCGCCGCGCAGGAGCAGATCAGCAGGCCCAGCATCGCGATCATGGCCCCGCTGTCGCCGAAGTCGAAGGCGAGCGGGAAGGCGAACATCAGCGAGCCGAGCGCGCCCAGGCCGACGATCGGCGCGAGCTGCCAGATCCGCATCCGGCGCTGCGGACGCAGTTCGACCTCGACCTCGGGTCCGCCGACGAAGATCTCGTCCGGTTCGGGGCCGTCGGCGGTCACGCCGTCGTGCGTGTCGTCCGGACCGTCGGGGCTCAACCGGTCGTCGTCCCGCTCGGGTCCGTCACCCTCCGCCGCGGCGGCGCTGACGTGCTCGGCGAGGTGTTCGGCGTTCTGCGCCGTGTCCTGTGCGGTGTCGCGAGGGCTGGCCTCCATCGCCACGCGCCCTCCCAACTTGGACTCCACTGGTCGATCGAAGGTCGATGATGGCACGGCACCACAGGCGCCGATGACGGCCGGAGCGTCCCGATGCCATGACGTGATCAGGCTGTAACCGGTCGTTCGACCAACGTCAGTGCCCGTCGCGGAAGTTCCGGGAGGTCCGTCGCGGCCCCACTCAGCCAGTGCACGCGCGGGTCACGCCTGAACCACGAATCCTGACGGCGCGCGAAGCGCTTGGTGGCACGGATGGTCTCCGCGCGGGCCTCGTCCAGGGTGCACTCACCGGCGAGCGCCGCGAGGACCTGCTGGTAGCCGAGCGCGCGGCCCGCCGTACGCCCCTCGCGCAGGCCCTGCGCCTCCAGGGCGCGCACCTCGTCGACGAGACCCCGGTCCCACATCCGGTCGACGCGGCGGGCGATGCGCTCGTCCAGTTCGGGCCGGGCCACGTCGACGCCGATCTGGAGGGTGTCGTAGACGGAGTCATGGCCGGGGAGGTTGGCGGTGAAGGGCTGGCCGGTGATCTCGATCACTTCCAGCGCGCGGACGATGCGGCGGCCGTTGCTGGGCAGGATCGCCCGTCCGGCCTCCGGGTCGGCGGCGGCGAGGCGGGCGTGCAGGGCGCCGGGGCCGCGCAGCGCGAGTTCCTCCTCCAGGCGGGCCCGGACCTCGGGGTCGGTGCCGGGGAACTCCAGGTTGTCGACGGCCGCGCGGACGTAGAGGCCGGAGCCGCCGACGAGGACGGGCCAGCGTCCGGCCGCGAGCAGGGCGTCGATGCGCTCCCGCGCGAGCCGCTGGTACTCGGCGACGGAGGCCGTGACGGTGACGTCCCAGACGTCGAGGAGGTGGTGCGGGACGCCGCCGCGCTCGGCGGGCGTCAGTTTGGCGGTGCCGATGTCCATCCCACGGTAGAGCTGCATGGAGTCCGCGTTGACGACCTCGCCGCCGAGTTGTCGGGCGAGGAAGACGCCCAGATCGGACTTTCCGGCCGCGGTCGGTCCGACGACGGCGATGACTCGGGGGGCGGGGGCTGCGCTGCTCACCGCACCAGTCTCCCAAACCTGCGCGTGTGCCCTCGAACGAGTTACGTGACAGCGCGGGTCCGGTCTCGTTGCCCGTTGCGAGGTTCTCGCTGCCGGTTCGGGCTGGCGGTTCGCACGGGTGGTTCGCGCAGGCGGGCCCGGGCGACGCGGGATTTCGCTCACACGAGTAACGTATGGAGCTGATATGGGCGTTTTTGCACGGCTTTTCCGGAGGTCGAAGGCTACGGAGGAGGCGGCGGAGACCGCTGAGACCCGCACCGGGGCGGCTGAGACCGGCGCCGGGGCCTCGGAGGCCGGATCGACGGCGGCCGAGGCGGCGGAGACCACGGAGGCGGCGGTGACGGAGGAGTCCACCGGGGCCGACGCGGGTACGGGCACGAAGGGGACGACGACGGACGGTGCCGAGGGCAGCGGTGCCGACGTCGAGATCCCCAAGCAGCAGTCCGCCGAGGCGGCGGCCGACAACGAGGCCGGTGAGGGCGCCCGCACGTAACTGCCCGCGAGGGAAGGTGAACGATGGGTCTGTTCGACAACTTCAAGGCCAAGCTCAGCCCTGCCAGGGACAAGGTCTCGGGCCTCGCGCAGCAGCACGGGGACAAGATCCAGCACGGTCTCGACAAGGCGGCGAAGGCCGTCGACGAGAGGACCAAGGGCAAGTACAGCGACAGGATCCAGACGGGGACGGGCAAGGCCAAGGACGCCATGGACCGGCTCGCGCACAAGGACGACACCGGTTCGGGCGACGGGCCCGGCACGCCGCCGCCGGCCTCCTGACGCACGCGTCCCCCACGTCCCACGGCGGACGACCGGGAGCCCCGGCTCCGCGGTCGTCCGCCGTCGTGCGTGTCCGCTACGACCAGGTGACCACCAGGTACCCCACGCCGTAGGGCGCGGCCTCGTACAGCAGGGCACCGGCGAGGTCCGCCGTCTCGCCCGCGCCCGCGAGGACCTGCCAGGCGGGGCGGCCCGCGGCCTTGAGGGTGTGGGCCAGGGCCGGGTCCAGGGTGGTGAGCGCTGTGGTGTCCGCCGTCGCCAGGGCGTGCGCGACCGCGGTGTCGAAGGGCTCCGCGCGCTGGTCGAGGTAGCCCGGTGCCTTCAGGGTGCGGCAGGCGCTGGCGTCGGCCATCACCAGCAGTGCCACCCGGGCGGCTCGGGCGGCGACTTCCCTTCCGACTGTGATACACCGGTCGACCTCGATCGGTTCCCGGACCGCGAGTCCCTCGATCGGGGCGTCCGACCAGCCGGTGTGCTCCAGGAGCCACGCGCCCACCGCGAGCGACGTCGGGAGGGCCGGGGAGGGCTGGGCGCCGGGCTCGGCGGCCGGGCGCCCGAGGCGTACGTCGACATCGACCCCGAAGCCGCGGAAGGTGCCGGGCGCGCCCTGGGCGTACCGACGGGTGTCGGTGCCCGCGTCGGTGTCGGTGTCGTCCGGGCCGATCACGACCAGCAGGTCCGGGCGGGCGGCGGCGAGCACGCCCAGCGCGTCCACGCAGGCCGCTCGCGCGGCGTCCAGCTCGGGGGCGGCACCGGCGGCGACCTGGGGCACGAGGAGGGGCGGGCAGGGACAGACTGCGGCGACGACAAGCATGATCCGCAGCGTAACGCCAGGCCAGCCGCGGGCTGCCCCCCACACAGGACGGACCAGGCACAGCCCACGCCCGGTCACCCGCGACGCGCAACCCTGCCCAGGCCCGGCCACCACCGACGCCGGTCACCGCCGACGCCCAACGCCGCCCAGGCCCGGTCACGGCAGACACCCGTCACCGCTGACGCACAGCCACCGCCGACGCCGGTCACCAGCGCCCAACGCGCCCCAGGCCCTCGGTCACCGCCCAGACCCTGTCCCCCCGACGCCGGTCACCGCCCACGCGCCGTCATCATCGACGCCCGTCACCGCCACGCCCGGCCACCCCCGACACCGGTCAGGCCCCGCCTAAGACGCACCCCACCTCACCGCACCCCCCCTCAGTCGCACCCACACCCCCCGCCCGCCGGAACCGCCTGCGGGGCCGGGGCGCCGATCGTGGGCAGGCCCAGCAGGACGCCCTTCGGCTTGGTGGTCTCCAGGTTGCGCTTCTCCCAGGCGTCGCCCGCGCGGGTGCGCCGGACGTCGAGGACCCGGCCCTCGGCGAGGAGGTGGTGCGGGGCGGCGTACGTCACCTCGACGGTGACCACGTCGCCGGGGCGTACCTCCTGGTCGGGCTTGGTGAAGTGGACCAGGCGGTTGTCGGGGGCGCGGCCGGAGAGGCGGTGGGTGGCGCCGTCCTTGCGGCCCTCGCCCTCGGCGACCATCAGCTCCAGCGTGCGGCCGACCTGCTTCTTGTTCTCGTCCCAGGAGATCTCCTCCTGGAGGGCGACGAGACGCTCGTAGCGCGCCTGCACGACCTCCTTGGGGATCTGGCCGTCCATCTCGGCGGCCGGGGTGCCCGGGCGCTTGGAGTACTGGAAGGTGAACGCCTGCGCGAAGCGGGCCTCGCGGACGACGTGCAGGGTCTGCTCGAAGTCCTCCTCGGTCTCGCCGGGGAAGCCCACGATGATGTCGGTCGTGATCGCGGCGTGCGGGATGGCCGCGCGGACCTTCTCGATGATGCCGAGGTAGCGGTCCTGGCGGTAGGAGCGGCGCATCGCCTTCAGGACGGTGTCCGAGCCGGACTGGAGCGGCATGTGCAGTTGCGGCATCACGTTCGGCATCTCGGCCATCGCGGCGATCACGTCGTCGGTGAAGTCGCGCGGGTGCGGCGAGGTGAAGCGGACGCGCTCCAGGCCGTCGATCCGGCCGCAGGCCCGCAGCAGCTTGCTGAACGCCTCGCGGTCGCCGATGTCGGAGCCGTAGGCGTTGACGTTCTGGCCGAGCAGGGTGATCTCCGAGACGCCCTCGGCGACCAGCGCCTCCACCTCCGCGAGGATGTCGCCGGGCCGTCGGTCCTTCTCCTTGCCGCGCAGCGCCGGGACGATGCAGAAGGTGCAGGTGTTGTTGCAGCCGACGGAGATCGACACCCAGGCCGCGTAGGCGCTCTCGCGGCGGGTGGGCAGGGTGGAGGGGAACGCCTCCAGGGACTCCGCGATCTCGACCTGCGCCTCGTCCTGGACGCGGGCGCGCTCCAGCAGGACGGGCAGCTTGCCGATGTTGTGGGTGCCGAAGACGACGTCCACCCAGGGCGCCTTCTTCACGATGGTGTCGCGGTCCTTCTGCGCCAGGCAGCCGCCGACCGCGATCCGCATCCCGGGCCGCCTGGCCTTCTTCGGCGCGAGGTGGCCGAGGTTGCCGTAGAGCCGGTTGTCGGCGTTCTCGCGGACGGCGCAGGTGTTGAAGACGACCACGTCCGCGTCGCCGTCCGAGCCCTCGGGGGCGCGCACGTACCCGGCGTCCTCCAGCAGTCCGGCCAGACGTTCGGAGTCATGGACGTTCATCTGGCATCCGTAGGTGCGGATCTCGTACGTCTGGGTGCTGGGAACGTCCACTGCCGGGCTCCGGTGGCTGCTGCTGGTCATGGCTCAAGGGTAAGGGGGTGCCGGGAGCGCCCCGGCCCACGGTGAGTTCGCCGGAGCGGACGCCTCTCCGGTCGCCCTCCCGCGCGGGCGCGCGCCCCGTGTCACGGCGGCGTCACCTAATTGTTATGGCGGATGACAAATGGCCGCCGCCTACCTCTGGCGCACCGACGGAGGAGCGCCGTAAGTTCCCGCTCACAACATTCAGCCGGGCGGATCATCCGAGATCCGGCATTCCTCCCGAGAGCACCCTTCTCGGTCTTCTCCTCATCTCCGTGCGTCCGGTCGTCCGGCCGTAACACCAGAAAGGACCCTGCCCATGCGCAAGGGACTCCTGCTCATCACCGCCTCGGTGGCGCTGGCCAGCTCGCTCACCGCCTGCGGTTCCGACGACGGCTCCTCCGGCTCCGCCGGCGACAAGCCGAAGATCGGCGTGATCCTCCCGGACAGCAAGTCCTCGGCGCGCTGGGAGACCGCGGACCGCAAGTACCTCAGCGAGGCGTTCAAGGCCGCGGGGGTGGACTACGACATCCAGAACGCGCAGGGCGACAAGCAGCAGTTCCAGACCATCGCCGACCAGATGATCACCAACGGCGTCAACGTCCTGGTGATCGTGAACCTCGACAGCGGCACCGGCAAGGCCGTGCTGGACAAGGCGAAGGCGCAGGGCGTCGCCACGATCGACTACGACCGGCTCACCCTCGGCGGCTCCGCGCAGTACTACGTCAGCTTCGACAACACCCAGGTCGGCAAGTTGCAGGGCGAGGGCCTCAGCAAGTGCCTGGGCGACATGAAGGCCAAGAAGCCGATCATCGCCACGCTGAACGGCTCGCCGACCGACAACAACGCCACCCTGTTCGCCGAGGGGTACAACGGCGTCCTCGACCCGAAGTACAAGTCGGGCGAGTTCGTCAAGGGTCCGGACCAGTCGGTCCCGGACTGGGACAACGCGCAGGCCGGGACCATCTTCGAGCAGATGCTCACCAGCGAGCCCAAGATCGGCGGCGTGCTCGCCGCCAACGACGGCCTGGGCAACGCCGCCATCGCCGTGCTGCGCAAGCAGAACCGCAACGGCGAGGTCCCGGTCACCGGGCAGGACGCCACCGCGCAGGGGCTGCAGAACATCCTGGCGGGCGACCAGTGCATGACGGTCTACAAGGCGGTCAAGAAGGAGGCGGACGCCACCGCCAAGCTGGCCATCTCGCTCGCCAAGGGCGAGAAGGGCGAGACGAACGCGACCGTCCAGGACCCCGAGGGCAAGCGCGAGGTCGCGGCCGTGCTGGAGACCCCGGTGGCCATCTACAAGGAGAACGTCAAGGACGTCGTGGACGACGGCTTCGTCACCAAGGACGAGCTGTGCACGGGCAAGTACGCCGCCCTGTGCGCCGAGGCCGGCATCAAGTAGCTCCCCTGACGGGCGGGTTCGAACCGTAGGCGGATGTTCGGACCAGCCGACCGCGGGCCGCGGGACCTGACCCCCGCGGCCCGCGACCTCACGACCGTAAGGAGCCGTCTTCCATGACAGCGACCCCGATCCTCCGACTGCGCGGGATCGACAAGAGTTTCGGCCCGGTGCAGGTGCTGCACGACGTGAACTTCGACGTCCACGAGGGCGAGGTGACCGCCCTCATCGGCGACAACGGCGCCGGGAAGTCGACCCTCGTCAAGTGCATCGGCGGCATCCATCCCATCGACGGCGGCGAGTACTGGTTCGAGGGCGAGCAGGTCCAGGTGCACAACCCGCGCGACGCGGCGGCCCTGGGCGTCGAGATCGTGTACCAGGACCTGGCGCTCTGCGACAACCTCGACATCGTCCAGAACATGTTCCTCGGCCGTGAGAAGCGCCGCGGACTCGTCCTGGACAACGCGACGATGGAGGAGATGGCGGCCAGGACCCTCGAAGGGCTCTCCGTCCGCACCGTCAAGTCCATCCGCCAGCAGGTCTCCAGCCTCTCCGGCGGCCAGCGGCAGACCGTCGCCATCGCCAAGGCCGTGCTGTGGAACAGCAAGGTCGTCATCCTCGACGAGCCGACCGCCGCGCTCGGCGTCGCCCAGACGGCACAGGTCCTCGAACTGGTCCGGCGGCTCGCCGACAACGGCCTCGCCGTGGTCCTGATCTCGCACAACATGAACGACGTCTTCGCCGTGTCCGACCGGATCGCCGCCCTCTACCTGGGCCGGATGGCCGCCCAGGTCAAGGCGTCCGACGTGACGCACTCCCAGGTCGTCGAACTCATCACCTCGGGCCGCAGCGGAGACCTCGGCCTCGCCACCACCAACGGAGCCACCGCATGACCGCCGCCGTCGCCCCCGAGAAGCCGGACATGCCGGACGACCCCAGAACCCCCGGCAAGACCGCCACGACCGACCCCGCGAGCCTGCGCTCCATCGCCCACGGCTACGTCGAGCGGCTGCGCGGCGGCGAGTTGGGCGCCCTGCCCGCCGTACTCGGCCTGATCGTGCTGTGCGTGTTCTTCGCCGCGCTGCGCCCGGTCTTCCTGTCCGAGCTGAACTTCGCCAACCTGCTCACCCAGGGCGCGGGCAGCATCGCCATCGCCATGGGGCTGGTCTTCGTCCTCCTCCTCGGCGAGATCGACCTGTCCGCGGGGTACGCCAGCGGGGTCTGCGCCGCCGTACTGGCCATCCTGCTCACCGACCACGGCTGGCCCTGGTACGGCGCCGTGGGAGCGGCGATCGTCACCGGCTCGGTCATCGGCCTGCTCCTCGGCGTCCTGGTCGCGAAGGTCGGCATCCCCTCCTTCGTGGTCACCCTGGCCGCCTTCCTCGGCTTCCAGGGCGTCGTGCTGATGCTGCTGAAGGAGGGCACCAACGTCTCCGTGCGGGACCAGACGATCCTGGCCATCGCCAACGACAACCTCTCCCCCGCCCTCGGCTGGGTGTTCCTGGCGCTCTGCGTCGCGGGCTACGCGGCCATCCAGTTGAGGCAGAACCTCAACCGCCGCCAGCGCGGGCTCTCCACCGCCCCGCCCGCGCTGCTCGCGGTGCGGATCGGCGGCCTCGCGGTGCTGGGCGCGGTCGCCGTCCACCTGCTCAACCAGGAGCGCAGCCGCAACGTCATCGTCGACTCGCTCAAGGGCGTCCCGGTCGTGGTGCCGGTCATCACCGCCCTGCTCGTCGCCGGTACGTTCGTGCTCCAGCGCACCTCGTTCGGGCTGCACTTCTACGCCGTGGGCGGCAACCCCGAGGCGGCTCGGCGGGCCGGGATCAACGTGGCCGCCGTACGGATCGCCGCGTTCGTCATCTGCTCGTCGCTGGCCGCGGTCGGCGGCATCATCGCCGCGTCCCGGGGCAACTCGGTCGACCCCAACACCGGTGGCAGCAACGTGCTGCTGCTCGCGGTCGGCGCGGCGGTGATCGGCGGAACGAGCCTGTTCGGCGGGCGCGGCCGGGTCGTGGACGCGGTGCTCGGCGGCATGGTCGTCGCGGTCATCCAGAACGGCATGGGTCTGATGGGGTACAGCTCGGGGGTCAAGTACGCTGTCACGGGTTCGGTGCTGCTCGTGGCCGCGGGCGTGGACGCGCTGTCCCGTCGCCGCGCCCCACAACGATGAGATTCGGGGGACCATGAAAGCCGGTCCCTCGCAGGAAGAGATCCGTCGGCACAACCTCGGCACCCTGCTCCGCCACGTGCACATCGACGGCGCCCTGTCCCGGGCGGTCCTGGCCGACCGCATGGGCCTCAACCGCAGCACGATCCTGGGGCTGGTCAGCGATCTGGCCTCGGCCGGACTCGTCCGCGAGGAACTCCCCCGGGACACCGGCAGGGCGGGGCGGCCGTCCCTGGTCGTACGGTCGGAGCACGACCGGGCGTACGTCCTCGCCTTCGACGTCGGCGTGGACCGGCTGACCGCGGCGCGCGTCGGCCTCGGCGGGGTCTTCCTCGACCGGCGGGAGGCCGCCCTGTCCGCCGGTCACCGCGGCGTCGGTGAGGTGACCGAGGTCCTCGCGGGGTTCGCCGGTGAGCTGACGGACAGCGCGCGGCCGGGCACCGTCTGCGTCGGTGTGGGGGCCGCCGTGCGCGGGCTGGTCCGCGAGCCCGACGGCCTGGTCCGCGCCGCCTTCCACTTCGACTGGGAGGACGAGGAGTTCGGGGAGGACCTCACCCGTCGGCTGGACCTCGGCCTGCCCGTGGCGGTCGGGAACGAGGCCAGCCTCGGTGCCCTCGCCGAGCACCTGCGCGGCGCGGGCACCGGCTGCCAGGAGCTGCTGTACCTGCACGGCGACATCGGCATCGGCGGCGGCGTCATCTCCGGCGGCCGACTGCTGGGCGGTGACGCCGGGTACGGCGGGGAGGTCGGGCACCTCGTCGTCAACCCGCGCGGCGGCAGGCCCTGCGGCTGCGGCGCCCGGGGCTGTCTGGAGGCCGAGGCCGGGGAGCGCGCCCTGCTGGAGGGCGCCCGACGGGACCCCTCGGCCACCGGGCGGGAGGCCGTGCGCGCCGTCGTCGAGGCCGCCGACCGGGGCGACATCGCCGCCCGCGCGGCCCTGCACGACGTCGGTGACTGGCTCGGCATCGGCGTGGCCAGCCTGGTGAACGTCCTCAACCCGCGCACCGTCGTCTTCGGCGGCACGCTCCGCGAGGTGTTCCTCGGCGCCGCCGCGCAGATCCGCAGCCGTATCAACACCCACGCCCTCACGCCCGCGCGGGAGCACCTGCGGCTGCGCGTCGGGGAGCTGGGCGACAACGCCGCCCTCATCGGCGCCGCCGAACTCGCCTTCTCCCGCATCCTGGACGGCCCGCTGGAGGCGTTGGCCCACGCGGGTCCGACGCCGGAACCGCGGGGCCGACGGTAGGACGGCCGCGTCGCGGGGACCGCCGGTCACGCGGTGCGTCCCAGCGGCACGGTGGAGCGGTGCAGGACGGGGTCCTGGCTGAGCAACTGGCGGAACAGTCGGCGCAGCTTCGGGGACGGCTCCCTGCCGAGTTCCTCGGCGAGCCGCCGCCGGGCCGCGTGGTAGACGCCGACCGCCTCGGCCTGCCGACCGCTCTGGCAGAGCGCCACCATCAACAGCTCGGTGATCCGCTCCCGCCCCGGGTGGGCGAGGCTCATCCGCTTCAGCTCGCCGACCGCCCGCATCGCCTCCCCGGCGCGGACGCGCAGCCCGAGGGCGTCCTCCCGCGCGGCCAGGTGCTCCTCCTCCCACTCCGCCACGGCGCCCCGGCACAGCGGCCCCACCGCCGCGTCCCCCAGGGGCGCGCCCTGCCACAGCGCGAGGGCCCGGTCAAGGAGCGCCCGTGCGGCGGGCAGGTCGTTGCCCGCCAGCGCCCGGCGGGAACGGCGGACGTACTCACGGAAGCGGTTGAGGTCGACGGCGTCCGGCGCCACGTCCAGGCGGTAGCCGGAGCCCTGGGTGCGCAGCGCGTCCCCCGCCGCCGGGTCGCCGGTCGCGTGGACCAGGGTGCGGCGCAGCCGTGAGACGTGTGCCTGGAGCGCGTTCTCGACGTTGACCGGCGGGTTCCGCGGCCACAGTTCGTCGTACAGCGTCGAGGCGGGCACGACGGCGGGCGCCTGGATGAGCAGGCTCGCCAGCAGACCGCGCTGACTCCGCCCCGGGACGGTGTGGTAGGCACCGCCCGTACCGACCGCGACGGTGCCCAGAATCCGGAACCGCATGATTACCCCCGTAGGGTCGCGACCTGCGCCATGACGTCGCATTGTGCGGGTCCGCCCTCGACTCCGGCTGGACAGCGCGCGTTGGCCCGGGTCAGCCGCCGTCCGGAGCTGGCCGCGCGGCCACCGACAGCACCGGGCCGCCCGGGGCCGCCCGCGTTGCGGTGTGACAACGGCCCTGGTCACCACGGCGCACCGGCTGGCAGGATCGCGCGCATGTCCAAGGTGTTCCCCCGGTTCGGCGGGCGCTGGGCCCTGCGGGGCGCGGCCGTCGGCGTCGTGGTGCTCGGGCTGCTGCTGTGGTGGCTGCTGCCGCTGGGCGAGACACCGCCGAGCGGCACGATCACCTTCAGCACCGGCACCCCGCGCGGGGTGTACCAGAAGTACGGCACCCTGCTGCGCACCGAGCTGGACAAGGACATGCCGGACCTGACGGTGGAGCTGGTCACGAGTGACGGCTCGC
Source organism: Streptomyces flavalbus (assembly GCF_042674625.1). Classification (NCBI taxonomy): domain Bacteria; kingdom Bacillati; phylum Actinomycetota; class Actinomycetes; order Kitasatosporales; family Streptomycetaceae; genus Streptomyces; species Streptomyces flavalbus. The sequence continues at coordinate 5,848,749 of NZ_JBHTEB010000001.1, read as the reverse complement.
AGCAGAACATCGCGCGCGTGGCGACCGGCGAGGCCGACTTCGCGATCGCGGCGGCGGACGCCGTGGAGACGTACCAGCTCGACGGCGGGGAGGGCGCCGACCGGCTGCGCGGGGTCGCCCGGCTGTACGACGACTACGTGCACCTCGTCGTCCCGCACGGCTCGGACATCGAGTCCGTCGCGGACCTGAAGGGCAAGCGGGTCGCCGTCGGGCTGCCGCGCTCGGGCGTACGGCTGATCGCGGAGCGGGTGCTGCGGACGGCGGGCATCAGCCCGCAGCACGACATCACCCCGCTGCCCGACGGCATCGACACCGGCCCCGACCGGCTGCGGGACGGGGAGATCGACGCGTTCTTCTGGTCCGGCGGACTGCCCACGGACGGGCTGCGGGAGCTGTCCGAGACGTTCGACTTCCGGCTGGTGCCGATCGACGCCGAGTTCGTCACCCGGCTGCACCGCCAGGGCCCCGGCACCCTCTACTACCGCGCCACCAACATGCCGCAGTCGCCCTACCGCTCCGGCCAGCGGGAGGCCGGGACGGTGCCCACCATCGCGGTGTCCAACGTGCTGATCACCCGCAAGGACGTCGACCCGACGCTGATCGAGTGGGTCACCCGCACCGTCCTCGACAGCCGCGACGGCATCGGCAGGCACGTCCACCCCGCCCAGCTCGTCGACCTGCGCACCGCGATCTACACCGACCCGCTGCCCCTGCACGACGGCGCCCGGCGCTACTACCGCTCGGTCAAGCCGTAGGCGCCCGCCCGGCCGGCCCGACCGGGGCACCGTCACCGTCACCCGCAGCCCCCGCGGCCCGTCGGTGCCCTCCGGCAGGTGGTGGTCGTAGGCGATCCGCCCGCCGCCCGCCGCGAGGAGGGCGCGGGAGATGGACAGGCCGAGGCCGGAGCCCTTGACGTTCTGGTGGCGCCCGCTGCGCCAGAAGCGGTCGCCCACGCGGGACAGCTCCTCGTCGGTCAGACCGGGCCCGTGGTCCGCGACCACGATGGTCGAGGTGTCGCCGTGGGAAGCGACCGCGACCTCGACGTCCGCGCCCTCCGGCGTGAACTTCACCGCGTTGTCGATCACCGCGTCCAGGGCGCTGGACAGCGCCACGGGGTCGGCCCAGGCGGTCGTCGGCGGGCAGTCCCCCACCAGCCGTACGCCCTTGGCCTCGGCGGTCGGCGCCCAGGCGGCGACGCGCTCGGCGGTCAGCGCGCCGATGTCGGTCAGCTGGAGGTCGGCCGCGGAGTGCTCGGCCAGCGCCAGGTCGAGCAGGTCGTCCAGGACCTGGGCCAGGCGGCGGCCCTCGGTCCGGACGGAGGCGATCTCCTCGTTGCCCTCCGGCAGTTCCAGGGCGAGCAGTTCGATGCGCAGCAGCAGCGCCGAGAGCGGGTTGCGGAGCTGGTGCGAGGCGTCGGCGACGAAGGCGCGCTGCTGCTCCAGGACGTCCTCGACGTTGTCCGCCATCTCGTTGAACGACCGGGCCAGCCGTCTGAGTTCCGGCGGCCCGCTGCCGACCGCGACACGGGACTTCAGGCGTCCGGTGGCGATGTCGTGCGTGGTGGCGTCCAGGATGCGCACCGGCCGCAGCACCCACCCGGTCAGCCGCAGCGCCGCCCCGACCGCCAGCAGCATCGCGGCGATCTCACCGACACCGATGACCAGCCAGCCGTACAGGGTGCGCGAGCGCATCTGCCCGGTGGGCGAGTCGGTGACGACGACGGCGACGACGTCCCCGTCCCGGATCACCGGCGACGCCACCACCAGGCGCCCCCGCTGCCAGGGCCACACCTGCTCGGGGTCGTCGCTGCGGCGGCTCAGCAGCGCCTCGTCGAAGGCGTCCCGCACCTCACCCGACTGGGGGAGGAGCCACTCCACCGGGGCGTTGGCCATGGGGGTGCGGTTGCGGTAGAAGACGCCGACCCGGATGCCGTAGACCTTGTGGTAGCTGTCGAGTTCCCGGCTGAGGGTCTCCAGCCGCTCGTTCGGGGGCGCGGGCGGCGCACCGCCGGGGGTGTCGGTGACGAACTGGGCGAGCGCCGCGAAGAACGCCGTGTCGTCGATCCGGTCGACGACCACCCGCTGCTGCTGGGCGGCGGCGACGCTGACGGCGAGCGGCACGCCGAGGGCCAGCAGGACGGCCGCCATCAGGATGATCAGCAGCGGCAGCAGACGTGTGCGCACCGAGCCCCGCTAGGCGGCGGGCTCGACGAGCCGGTAGCCGACGCCCCGCACGGTCTCGATCAGCGCGGGCATCCGCAGCTTGGCGCGCAGCGAGGCCACGTGCACCTCCAGGGTGCGCCCGGTCCCCTCCCAGCTCGTGCGCCACACCTCGCTGATGATCTGCTCCCGGCGGAAGACGACGCCGGGGCGCTGCGCCAGCAGGGCGAGCAGGTCGAACTCCTTGCGGGTCAGTTGGACGACCAGACCGTCCACGGTGACCTGCCGCGTCGGCAGCTCGATGTGCACGGAGCCGAGCCGCAGCGCGGCCGAGCCGCCCCCGCCGGGATCCTCCGGCACGGTGCGTCTGCTGACGGCGTGGATCCGCGCGAGCAGCTCCCCGGTGTCGTACGGCTTCACCACGTAGTCGTCGGCCCCCAGGTTGAGGCCGTGGATGCGGGAGCGGACGTCGGCACGCGCGGTGACCATGATCACCGGGACGGTGGTGCGCTTGCGGATCTTGCCGCACACCTCGTAGCCGTCCTGGTCGGGCAGGCCGAGGTCGAGCAGCACGACCCCGAACCCGGCGCCCTCGGGGACCAGCGCCTGGAGGGCCTCCTCCCCGCTGCGCGCGTGGGTGACGTCGAAGCCGTGCCGCGCGAGGACCGCGGACAGGGCGGCGGCGACATGGTCGTCGTCCTCGACGAGGAGCAGTCTCACCCTGGCCTCCTTCGGTTCATCGCTGGTACGGAACGGGGTCACCGGCCGGACCGGTCCCACGGGTAGGGCACACGCACGCGCGCGTGTGCACATGGCAGTCACGCTGATGGACGACGACGGCGTCAAGGGAGTTCCGCTCCCCGGGCGGGTTCCGTTATCCGGCCGATACCGGCGCAGGTCAACGGGGGCTACCAGCCGTGTCCGGCTGCTATCGGATCGTGATACTCAAATTCGCCTCAGATGTAATGACGCAGGTCGCGTAGGGTAGCTACTGTCCTCCGAAACCGAGGAGGACGGAGCCAGTAAGCGATGACCGAAGTATCGGTGGCCAAGGAAGACGTGGCCGCGACCGGCGAACTGGTCGTCCTGAAGGGCGTCAACAAGCACTTTGGCGCGTTGCACGTGCTCCAGGACATCGATCTGACGATCGCCCGCGGCGAGGTCGTCGTGGTCATCGGGCCCTCCGGGTCCGGCAAGTCCACCCTGTGCCGCACCATCAACCGCCTGGAGACGATCGACTCGGGCGCGATCGCGATCGACGGCAAGCCGCTGCCCGACGAGGGCAAGGCGCTGGCCCGGCTCCGTGCCGACGTGGGAATGGTCTTCCAGTCGTTCAACCTCTTCGCGCACAAGACCGTGCTCGAGAACGTGATGCTCGGCCAGATCAAGGTCCGCAAGGCCGACAAGAAGAAGGCCGAGGAGAAGGCGCGCGCCCTGCTGGACCGCGTCGGTGTCGCCACCCAGGCGGACAAGTACCCCGCCCAGCTCTCCGGCGGCCAGCAGCAGCGCGTCGCGATCGCGCGGGCGCTCGCCATGGACCCCAAGGTCATGCTCTTCGACGAGCCGACGTCGGCCCTCGACCCCGAGATGATCAACGAGGTCCTGGAGGTGATGCAGCAGCTCGCCCGGGACGGCATGACGATGATCGTGGTCACCCACGAGATGGGCTTCGCCCGATCGGCCGCCAACCGCGTGGTGTTCATGGCGGACGGCCGCATCGTCGAGGAGGCTGCGCCCGACCAGTTCTTCAGCAATCCGCGCAGTGACCGTGCCAAGGACTTCCTGTCGAAGATCCTGCACCACTGACGGCGTCGGCCGCCCCCGGCGGCCCGCCCACGTCACCCGCACCGACGGTTCCCTCTTCATCAGGCAAAGGATGTTCACCATGAAGCTCCGCAAGGTCACCGCCGCGGCCGCCGCCGCCCTCGTCCTCTCCCTGACCGCGACCGCCTGCGGCGGCGACGACGACAGCGACAGCACCGGCTCGGGCTCCGGTGGCGGCGACAAGATCAAGATCGGTATCAAGTACGACCAGCCGGGTCTGGGCCTGAAGGAGCCCGACGGCTCCTTCTCCGGCTTCGACGTGGACGTGGCCACGTACGTCGCCAAGGAGCTGGGCTACGACGCCGACCAGATCGAGTGGGTCGAGACCAAGAGCGCCGACCGTGAGAACGCCCTCGCCCGCGGTGACGTGAAGATGATCGCGGCGACCTACTCCATCACCGACGAGCGCAAGCAGAAGGTCGACTTCGCCGGTCCGTACCTGCTGGCCCACCAGGACCTGCTGGTCAAGACGGACTCCGACATCACTGAGGCCACGGACCTCAACTCGAAGAAGCTGTGCTCCGTGACCGGCTCGACCTCGGCGCAGAACGTCTCCGACAAGTTCGCCCCGAAGGCCCAGCTCAAGGAGTACGGCACCTACTCGGAGTGCATCGCCGGTCTGCAGAGCGGTGCCGTGGACGCGGTGACGACCGACGACTCGATCCTCGCGGGCTTCGCCGCCCAGGACCAGTACAAGGGCCAGTTCAAGCTCGCCGGTCTGAAGCTGAGCAACGAGAACTACGGCATCGGTGTGAAGAAGGGCGACACCGAGACCCTGGACAAGATCAACAAGGCGCTGGAGAAGATGGTCAGCGACGGCGCCTGGGACACCGCCGTGAAGGACAACTTCGGCCCGGCGAACTACAAGAACGAGCCCGCCCCGAAGATCGGCGACATCGTCCAGTAACGGAGTCCGTCCAGGGCGGCGTTCCAGCGCGGACGCCGCCCTGTCACGCGGGGTCCCCACGGCGCGCCGCCGCCCGCCGCGATCACGGCGGCGGCCCGCCCGTCCGCCACCACCCACCCGGAAGCGCGGGAGATCGTGTTCGACTTTCTTTCTGAGTATGACAATCCAACCCTGTTGGGTGCCTTCTGGGTGACGGTGCAGCTCACCGTGTTCTCGGCCATCGGCTCCCTGGTCTGGGGCACCATCCTCGCGGCGATGCGGGTCAGCCCGGTGCCGCTGATGCGCGGCTTCGGGACGGCGTACGTCAACATCGTCCGCAACATCCCGCTGACCGTCATCATCGTCTTCACCTCCCTCGGCCTCGCCGACATCTTCGGGGTGACGATGGGCGCCCCCGACGACTTCGAGCTCCAGGGCTTCCGGCTCGCGGTGCTCGGCCTGGTGGCCTACACCGCCGCGTTCGTCTGCGAGGCGCTGCGCTCCGGCATCAACACCGTCCCCGTCGGCCAGGCGGAGGCGGCCGCGCGATCGGGCTGAGCTTCACCCAGGTGCTGTCGCTCATCGTGCTGCCGCAGGCGTTCCGCTCGGTCATCGGCCCGCTGGCCAACGTACTGATCGCGCTGACGAAGAACACCACGGTGGCGGCGGCGATCGGCGTGGGCGAGGCGGCCCTGCTGATGAAGGAAATGATCGAGAACGAGGCCCAGACCGTGCTGATCGGCGCCGTCTTCGCCTTCGGTTTCGTGGTACTGACCCTGCCGACCGGTCTGTTCCTCGGCTGGCTGAGCAAGCGACTGGCGGTGAAGCGGTGACCTCCGTCCTCTACGACGCCCCCGGCCCCAGGGCCAAGCGGCGCAACGTCATCTTCTCGGTGGTCTTCTTCGTCCTGCTCGCCCTGGTGCTGTGGTGGGTCTGGCGGGTCATGGACGACAAGGGCCAGCTCAAGTGGGCCCTGTGGAAGCCGTTCACGCAGTCGGAGGCGTGGACGACGTACCTGCTGCCCGGACTCGGGGAGACCCTGAAGGCCGCCGCGCTGGCGATGGTCATCGCCCTGCCGCTCGGCGCCGTCTTCGGCATCGCCCGGATGTCCGACCACCGCTGGGTGCGCGTCCCCGCGGGCGCGGTGGTCGAGTTCTTCCGCGCCATCCCGGTGCTGCTGCTGATGCTGTTCGCCAACGAGTTCTACGCCCGCTCCACGGACGTCGAGAGCGCGGACCGGCCGCTGTACGCCGTCGTCACCGGCCTGGTGCTCTACAACGCCTCCGTCCTCGCCGAGGTCGTCCGGGCGGGCATCCTGGCCCTTCCCAAGGGGCAGACGGAGGCCGCCCAGGCGATCGGGCTGCGCAAGAGCCAGACGATGACCAGCATCCTGCTGCCGCAGGCGGTCACCGCGATGCTCCCGGCCATCGTCAGCCAGTTGGTCGTCATCGTGAAGGACACCGCGCTCGGCGGCGTGATGATCGGCTTCACCGAGCTGCTGAACGCCCGCGGCACGCTCGCCGCCAACTACGCCAACGTCATCCCGAGCTTCATCGTGGTGGCGATCATGTACATCATCCTCAACTTCCTCCTCACCAGCTTCGCGAGCTGGCTGGAGGCCAGGCTGCGGCGCAGCAAGCGCAGCACGGGGGCGGTGCTCGGCGTGGAGGACGTGGACGAGCTGAACGCCGCCGAGGTCCCCGGCAGCTACGGCACCGGCGCGGAGAAGTGACCCGTCGAGTGACCTGAGGGACCCCAGGGGCGACATCGGAGGCAGTGGCATGATCGCCGCTGCCTCCGTCGCTTGACGCAGGCAGCGGCAATGGGTTGCATACGTTCTGTGATCGTGCACCCTGCTCCAACCTCTTGTTCACATTCGTCCCTGTTGGGGACACCGCCGCGGGCAGGGGGCGCCGCGCCGTGGACCCGGTGATCATCGTCGGGGCGGGGCCCGTGGGGCTCACGCTCGCACTGGCGCTGGCCCGCCAGGAGGTGCCGTCCGTGGTCCTGGACGAGGGTCCGGGGAAGGACGAGCCACGGCTCGCGCGCACGGTCGTCCTGCCCGAGGACACCGCCGCCCTGCTGACGCGGCTGACCGGCACACCGCTCGCCGACGCGGGCGCGCACTGGGCCGGATGGCGGTCGATGCGGCGCAAGCAGGTGATGCGCGCCGTCGACTTCGACACCGCCGACGACGCGGAGGCGCGGGAGTACGACTTCGGCTTCGGCGCCGCCGAGGAGGAGCCCGGCGAGCAGCCCGCCGAGGCGGCCGGGCCCTCCCCGCTGCACCTCGCCCAGCACGTCCTGACCGGCGCCCTGCGCGCCGCCCTCGCCCGCCAGCACCTGGCCAGGGTCGTCGTCGACAGCCGTGTCGACGCCATCGAGCAGGAGCCGTCCGGCGTCACCGTCCACACCCGCGGCCCCGAGGGCACCTGGTGGCGCGGCAGCTATCTGGTCGGCTGCGACGGCCCCCGCTCCACCGTCCGCAAGCTCCAGGACATCCGCTTCCCCGGCCGTACGGCGGTGGAGCGGCACGCCGTCGCCGCGCTGCGCACGGAACTTCCCTGGCCCGGCCGTGCGTTGCTCCATAGGACGCCCCCGTGGCGGACGTCGGGTCCCTCGGGCGGGGAGGTGACCGCGCGTCCGCTGCCGGACGGCGTCTGGCGCCTGGACTGGCTGCTGCCGCCCGGCAAGGACCTGGTCACGCCCGACCTGCTGGTGGCGCGCATCCGGGAGACGCTGATCGGCTGGACGGGCGAGCCCTCACCGTCGTACGAACTGCTCGACACCGGCGTGCACACCGTCCACCACCGGCTGGCGCGGCGCTGGCGGGCGGGGCGGGTCCTGCTCGCCGGGGACGCGGCGCACTGCCTGGGCGCGCTCGGCACGCAGGGCCTCGACGAGGGGCTGCGGGACGCCGACAACCTCGCCTGGAAGCTGGCGCTGGCCTGGCACCACGGGCCCAGGGAGACGCTCCTGGACAGCTACCAGAGCGAGCGGCGCGGCGCGGTCGCCGCCCGGCTGCGCGCCGCCGACCAGGCGCTGCCGATACTGCGCGGCGGCAAGGGCCTGCGCGCCTACGTCCCCGGCACCGCCCGGGGCCATGACGCGCTGCTCACCGACGGCCACCTGGGGCGCGGGGCGCTGGGCGCGCCGGGGTCGTACGCCGCCTCGCCGCTGACGCCCCGGGGGCTGGAGGGCTCGGTCCCGGTCGGCACGGCGCCGGGGGCGCCGGTCACGGACGTGCGGGTGACGGCGGAGGACGGCACGTTCGTACGGCTGCGGGACCGGCTCGGCCGCGGGGCGCTGCTCGTCGTCCTGGTCGCGCCGGGGACGGGCGTGTGGGAGCGCAAGCACTGGGTGACCGCCGGGGTCATGCCCCGGCTGGCCGCCGCGGTGGCGGCGCTGCCGCTCCCGGCCGAGCTGCTGGTCGCCGAGAGCTATCCGGGCGCGGCGGCGCACACCGTGCTGCTCGTGCGCCCCGACGGCCACCTGGTCACCGCGCTCGGCGGCGTGCGCCCGGCCGACCTCTACACGGCGGCCGAGGCGGCCCTCGGGGGCGCGACGGTGGGCGGGGCGACCGCGGCGCCGGAGGCGGAGGCCGCGGCCGGATCGCGCTGACTTCCGGCCGCTGACGCCGAGTTGACCATCCGGGGCCGCCGTGGTGTACTCCGGCCCATGACCGACACCTGTGTGCGCCTGTGGCGGAGGGTCCATATGGACCTGGTCCGCTACGCGGGCTGCGTGTGTCGTCCGTCCTGCTGAACTCGCACTCTCCCACCGCGCCGCCGCGCGCCCTTTCGCGAACGCTCACAGGACGGTACCCATGTCTGTCTCTCCCGCCACCCCCGCCTCCGCGACCCCTGCCGCCGCCTCCCCCACGCAGGCGGACCTCCTCGACTTCGTACGGCGCACCGCCGCCGACGCCGAGCTGATCGCCTCACTCCCCCTGGACCCCGAGGGCCGCACCTGGGTGCGGCTGGACGGGCCGGGCGGCAGCGAGGCGTGGCTGATCGGCTGGCCGCCCGGCTCCGGCACCGGCTGGCACGACCACGCCGACTCCATCGGCGCCTTCACCACCGCCGCCGGGGCGCTGCGGGAGTTCTCGCTCGCCGCGCGGCTGCCCACCGACGGCTGGCGGACGCTGGAACTCACCGAGGGCGTGGACCGCGAGCGGGTGCTCCCGGCCGGGCGGGGCCGCTCCTTCGGCAGGCACCACGTCCACGAGGTCCTCAACGACTCCACCGACCGACACGCCGTCTCCGTGCACGCCTACTACCCGCCGCTGCCACGCATCCGTCGTTACAGTCGCAGCGGATCGGTCCTGCGCCTGGAGCAGGTCGAGCGTCCGGAGGACTGGCAGTGAGCGGCTCCCCTGAACAGGCCGTCGGCATCGACACGTTGCTGGAGCGGGTGCGCGCCGGGTACGACCGCGTGGACCCGCACGCCGCGTACCGCGCGGCCCGCGCCGGTGAGGCCCTGTTGGTGGACATCCGGTACGCGGCCCTGCGGGAGCGGGACGGGCTCATCCCCGGCGCGCTGGTCGTGGAGCGCAACGAACTGGAGTGGCGCCTCGACCCGCTCGGCGACCACCGGCTCCCCGAGGCCACCGGGCATGACCTGCGCATCATCGTGATCTGCAACGAGGGCTACGCCTCCAGCCTCGCCGCGGAGTCCCTCCACCGCCTGGGCCTGCACCGCGCGACCGACCTGATCGGCGGCTTCCAGGCCTGGCGCTCGGCGGGGCTGCCGGTGGCGGGGTAGGACGACGGGGACGCGACGGCCAGCGGCCGGGGCCACGGGGGTGCGGATCGTGACGATCAACGGCACCGACGAGACGCTGGCCGCGCGGACCGGCACCGGCCAGCGAGGCGAGCAGGGGTCTTCGTGCGCGGGCAGGCAGGAACACGGAGTGCGCAGCCCTTCAGGCCGTACGACGGGACCGGCCGAAGCCAACCCCGCTCCAGACCGGCCGACCCCCGCCCGGCGCGCACCCTAGGCCTGCACAACGCGTCCCCCGCGCCCGCGTCAGTACTCCTCGCCGTCCAGGAACCCGGCGTCCTCGCCCTCCTCCTCCAGCGCCTGCCGTACGACCCGCAGGGCCATGCCCTCGGGGTAACCCTTGCGGGCGAGCATCCCGGCGAGCCGCCGTATCCGCTTGTCGCGGTCGAGGCCGCGGGTGGCGCGCAGCTTGCGGGCGACGAGTTCGCGGGCGGTGGCCTCCTCCTGCTCGGAGTCGAGCTGGGCGACGGCCTCGTCGATCAGTGCGGAGTCGACGCCCTTGGTCCGCAGCTCCCGGGCGAGCGCGCGCCGGGCCAGCCCCCGGCCGTGGTGCCGGGACTCCACCCAGGCGTCCGCGAACGCGCTGTCGTTGATCAGCCCGACCTCCTCGAACCGCGACAGCACCTCCTCGGCGACCTCGTCGGGGATCTCCCGCTTGCGCAGCGCGTCCGCGAGCTGCTTGCGGGTGCGCGGGGTCCCGGTGAGCAGGCGCAGGCAGATCGCCCGTGCCCGCTCACCCGGATCCCCAGAGGACGCCGCCTCCTCGGCCCTCGACAAGGGGGCGGCGTCCCCGCCTTGAGCGTCCGCCTCGCCGAAGCCACGCTTACGGCGCCCACGGACCCCCCGTGCCCCACCGCCACCGCGACGCCGACCACCGCCCACGTCCGGGCCGTGCGAACCGCCGGAGACATCGCCGTCGGGAGGCGGGCCGTCTCCGTCATCCCCGTACACCGGGTCCGTACCGTCCGTACCGTCCCCGATGCCCCTCCCCCGTGGGGCACCGGAGGCCGTGTACGCGTACTCGGCCCAGTCGGTTCGTCGTGTCACGGTCAGCTCTTGGCTGCGGCGGCCTTGGTCTTGGCCGTCTTGGTCGCCGCCGGGGCCGTGACCGGCTTGGCGGCATCACCCGTGGCGGTGGTGACCGCGGCGTCCGCGCCCGGCTCGGCGGCGGGCTCCTCCGGCCGTACGCCGACGCCCAGCTTCTCCTTGATCTTCTTCTCGATCTCGTTGGCCAGGTCGGGGTTGTCCTTCAGGAAGTTGCGCGCGTTCTCCTTGCCCTGGCCGAGCTGGTCGCCCTCGTACGTGTACCAGGCACCGGCCTTGCGGACGAAGCCGTGCTCCACGCCCATGTCGATCAGACCGCCCTCGCGGCTGATGCCCTGGCCGTAGAGGATGTCGAACTCGGCCTGCTTGAAGGGCGGCGCGACCTTGTTCTTGACGACCTTGCAGCGAGTGCGGTTGCCGACCGCCTCCGTGCCGTCCTTCAGGGTCTCGATGCGCCGGATGTCGATGCGCACCGAGGCGTAGAACTTCAGCGCCCGGCCACCGGTCGTGGTCTCCGGGGAGCCGAACATCACGCCGATCTTCTCGCGGAGCTGGTTGATGAAGATCGCGGTGGTCTTGGACTGGTTGAGCGCGCTGGTGATCTTCCGGAGCGCCTGGCTCATCAGCCGGGCCTGGAGACCCACGTGCGAGTCGCCCATCTCGCCCTCGATCTCCGCGCGCGGGACGAGCGCGGCGACGGAGTCGATGACGATGAGGTCGAGCGCGCCGGAGCGGACCAGCATGTCCACGATCTCCAGCGCCTGCTCGCCGTTGTCGGGCTGGGAGAGGATCAGGTTGTCGATGTCGACGCCGAGCTTCTTCGCGTACTCGGGGTCGAGGGCGTGCTCCGCGTCCACGAAGGCGACCTGGCCCCCGGCCTTCTGCGCGTTGGCCACGGCGTGCAGGGTCAGGGTCGTCTTACCGGAGGACTCCGGTCCGTAGATCTCCACGACACGGCCACGCGGCAGGCCGCCGACGCCGAGGGCCACGTCGAGGGCGGTCGACCCGGTCGGGATGACCTCGATGGGCTCCTTCGACCGCTCGCCCATGCGCATGACCGCGCCCTTGCCGAATTGCCGTTCAATCTGTGCGAGCGCGGCGTCGAGCGCCTTCTCGCGGTCGGTTCCTGCCATGGGTTCCACCCGGTTTGCTTGAGTCGATCGCTTCACGTCAAAGACGCTAACGCCTGCCACTGACAATGCGCCCCGACGCGGGTCCGGCCTGTGGATAACTCCCGGACATCCCGCCCCGGACCGGGACAGAACCCCCGTCGAGAACCTCGCCGGAGCCTCCATAAGAATGGATGTTCGATTTTCATGTCAAGCGCACCACGGGGCACTTCACCCCCGTGCGGACCGGCCCCACACCCCCATGCCCCATCCTCAGGCAGGCCCCTCCTCGGACCCCGCCGCCGGACCCCGCGCCCCCCACAGCCGCCGCACCCGCTCGGCCACCCCCGGCCCCGGCACGCGCTGCCGATGCCCCTGCACCCGGGGGTCGTCGGTCACGTCGTACCGCTTCACGTACGCCCCGAGGAACGCCTGGAGCGTGGCGACCGCCGGGATGGCGATCAGCGCGCCGACGGCGCCGAGCAGCGCGGTGCCCGCGATGACCGAGCCGAAGGCGACCGCGGGATGGATGTCGACGGTCCGCGACGTCAGCTTCGGTTGCAGCACGTAGTTCTCGAACTGCTGGTAGATCACGACGAAGACCAGTACCCACAGCGCGTACCAGGGGTCCACGGTGAAGGCGATCAGCATCGGCAGGGCGCCCGCCATATACGTGCCGATGGTCGGGATGAACTGCGAGACCAGCCCCACCCAGACGGCGAGCACGGGCGCGTACGGGATGTCCAGCGCCGCCAGCAGCACATAGTGCGCGACGCCGGAGATCAGCGCCATCAGCCCGCGCGAGTACAGGTACCCGCCGGTCTTGTCGACGGCGATCTCCCACGCGCGCAGCACCTCGGCCTGCCGCGCGGGCGGCAGCACGGAGCACAGCGCGCGCCGCAGCCGGGGCCCGTCGGCGGCGAAGTAGAACGAGAACAGCGCGACCGTCAGCAGCCGGAACAGCCCGCCCAGCACCTGCGCGGAGATGTCCAGCACGCCGGTGGCGCTGTTCTGGACGTACTTCCGCAGCCAGTCGGAGTGCAGCAGGCTGTCCTGGATGTCGACGCGCCGCAGCTCGGTGTGGAAGGTCGTGTTGACCCAGTTGATGACGGAGTCCAGGTACTCCGGGAACCCCTCGATCATCCGGACGATCTGCCCGGCGAGCATCGAACCGAGCAGCGTGACGAACCCCGCGACCGCGATGACCAGCCCCAGGAAGACCAGGAAGGTGGCGAGCCCCCGGCGCATCCCCCGGGAGGCCATCCAGCTCACCGCCGGTTCGATGGCCAGCGCCAGGAAGAACGCGATGAGTACGTTGATCAGCAGGCCGATGAGCTGATGGAAGGCCCAGCTACCGAGCTGAAAAAGCGCGACGAGCGCGAGCGCCAGCACCATCGCGCGCGGCAGCCAGCGCGGCATACGCGCGCCGGGCGCGACGGCGTCGTCAGCGCGCGCGGAGGACGCCGCCGGGGTCTGGGGACGGTCGGACACGGTCTCGTCTGTGGATGCCACGGAGCAAGTCTCACCCACCCGGCCCACATCCGGGACCGTCCCGGGAGCTTGGTGACGGCTCAGCGCCTTTCCTGTGGCACGTTCATCACCGTGCACACCACACGCCATACGTCCTTGGCCTCCCAGCCAGCGTTGAGCGCCTCGTTCACCGTGCGTTCGCCCAGCTCCGACATCACGTGATCGCGCGCGAAGGTGTCGGCGTACCCCGCACCGAAGTGCTCCGCCATCCGCTCCCAGAAGACCGTCAACCGCATGACCCCAGTATCCCGCGCCTGAGTGGGCGCCCCCGCGCGGACCGCCTGTCGGCCGCCGCCACCCCCTACGGTCGCTCCATGGCCGAAACAGGAGCATCCCCACTCCCCCCGGCGCGCTCCCCGCTCACGCGTGCCGAACACTTCGTCTGGCTCACCGCACGGGTGCTGGAGCAACGTCTGTTCGCCCACCACTTCCGCGACGGCGCCGCGGACCCCGTGGAGACCGCGCTGGACGCCTACCGCAACGACGACGGCGGCTACGGCCACGCCCTGGAGCCCGATCTGCGCGGCCCCGTCAGCCAGCCGCTGCACACCGCGCACGCCCTGCGCGTCCTGGACGCCCTCGGGCGCTGCACCGGACAGCGCGTGGAGCGCGTGTGCCGCTACCTGACCGCCGTCTCCACTCCGGAGGGCGCGCTCCCGGCCGTCGACCCGAGCCAGCGCGGCTACCCGGCGGCCCCGTTCATCCCCGTAGTCGACGACCCGCCCGGCGCGCTGCTGGCCACCGGCCCGGTGGTCGGTCTGCTGCACCGCAACGAGGTCTGGCACGCCTGGCTGTTCCGCGCCACGGACTTCTGCTGGCAGGCGGTCGAGTCCCTGGAGCGGTCCCACCCCTACGAGGTCGAGGCCGCCGTGGCCTTCCTCGACGCCGTCCCCGACCGCCCCCGCGCCGAGGCCGCCGCCGACCGCCTGGGCCGCCTGGTCCGCGAACACCGCCTGGCCGTCCTCGACCCGGACACCCCCGACGCCTTCCCCGTCGCCCCCGGCTACGCCCCGGGCGAGCACCACTACCCGCACGACTACGCGCGCACCCCGCGCTCCCTCGCGCGCGCGTGGTTCACCGACGACGAGATGACCCGCTCCCTGGACTTCCTCGCCGCCACCCAGCAACAGGACGGCGGCTGGCCCATCCGCTGGCACCAGTGGGCCCCCGCCACCGCCATCGAGGCCCGCCCCATGGTGACGATCGAGTCCCTGCGCACCCTGGAAGCCCACGGCCGCCCCCTCGACTGAGGGCCCGCGGGAGCCGCGACGACGCGAGGCCGCCGTACGACGGAAGGGGACGGGTCGGGGGTGTCCGCCCGCAGCGGTTGGCGCGTCAACGCGGGCACCTCACCCCCAACCGATTCCGCGCCGTTCCGAGGACGGACACCCCCGACCCGGCCCCGCCCCACCCGGCGAGCAGGCGCACCCCGCACCCCCACAAACCGAAACGGGCCGCCGCAGGCACCGCATCCCCGCGCACCCCCACAAACCGGAACGCAGGCACCGCACCCCGGGCCCGCCACAAACCGAAACAGGCCGCCGCAGGCACCGCATCGCACCGCATCCCCCCAGCTCAGCCCACATGTCAGTGCCGAGGTGCAGGATAGAAACCATGGTCAGCGACGCACACCAGGCCCTGGACGGCTTCTCCCCCGCGACCCGCGGCTGGTTCACGGGCGCCTTCGACGCGCCCACCGCCGCCCAGGCGGGCGCGTGGCAGGCCATCCGCGAGGGCTCGGACGTCCTCGTCGTCGCCCCCACCGGCTCCGGCAAGACCCTCGCCGCCTTCCTCGCCGCCCTGGACCAGCTCACCTCCACTCCCCCACCCGCCGACCCCAAGAAGCGCTGCCGCGTCCTGTACGTCTCCCCCCTCAAGGCCCTGGCCGTCGACGTGGAGCGCAACCTCCGCAGCCCCCTCACCGGCATCCGCCAGGAGTCCGTCCGCCAGGGCCTGCCCGAACCGGAGGTCAAGGTCGGCATCCGCTCCGGCGACACCCCCGCCGCCGAGCGCCGCGCCCTGTCCACCCGCCCCCCGGACATCCTCATCACCACCCCCGAGTCGCTCTTCCTGATGCTGACGTCGGCCACCCGCGACGCCCTGACCGGCATCGAGACGGTGATCCTCGACGAGGTGCACGCGGTGGCGGGCACCAAGCGCGGCGCCCACCTCGCCCTCACCCTGGAGCGCCTGGACGAACTCCTCCCGAGGCCAGCCCGCCGCATCGGCCTCTCCGCCACCGTCCGCCCCGTCGACGAGGTGGCCCGCTTCCTCTCCCCCCACCGCAAGGTGGAGATCGTCCAGCCGAAGTCGGGCAAGGAGTTCGACCTCTCCGTGGTCGTCCCCGTGGAGGACCTCGGCGAACTGGGCGGCTCCCCGGTCTCCGACGCCGCGGCCAGCGGCCCCGACGACCCCACCCGCGCCGAGCGCCCGTCGATCTGGCCGCACGTCGAGGAGCGCATCACCGACCTCGTGCAGTCCCACCGCTCCACGATCGTCTTCGCCAACTCCCGCCGCCTCGCGGAGCGCCTCTGCAACCGCCTCAACGAGATCGCCTACGAGCGGGCCACCGGCGAGACGCTCGACGAGCACCACGCCCCGGCGGAACTGATGGGCGGCTCGGGCGCCGCCCAGGGCGCCCCGCCCGTCATCGCCCGCGCCCACCACGGCTCGGTCTCCAAGGAGCAGCGCGCCCTCGTCGAGGAGGACCTCAAGGCGGGCCGCCTCCCCGCGGTGGTCGCCACCTCCAGCCTGGAGCTGGGCATCGACATGGGCGCCGTGGACCTGGTCATCCAGGTGGAGTCCCCGCCCTCCGTCGCCTCCGGCCTCCAGCGCGTCGGCCGCGCGGGCCACCAGGTCGGCGCGGTCTCCACCGGCGTGGTCTTCCCGAAGTACCGCGGCGACCTCGTCCAGTCGGCGGTTGTCACCGAACGGATGCGCACCGGCGCGATCGAGTCGCTCAGGATCCCCGCCAACCCCCTCGACGTCCTCGCCCAGCAACTGGTCGCCATGACCGCGATGGACACCTGGCACTTCGACGACCTGCTCGCCCTGGTCCGCCGCGCCGCCCCCTTCGCCGCCCTGCCCGAGTCCGCGTTCACCGCGGTCCTCGACATGCTCGCGGGCCGCTACCCGTCCGACGCGTTCGCCGAGCTGCGCCCGCGCGTGGTGTGGGACCGCGTCACCGGCACGATCACCGGCCGCCCCGGCGCCCAGCGCCTCGCCGTCACCTCCGGCGGCACGATCCCCGACCGCGGCCTCTTCGGGGTCTTCCTCGCCGGGGCCGACCCCAAGAAGGGCGGCGGCCGGGTCGGCGAACTCGACGAGGAGATGGTCTACGAGTCCCGCGTGGGCGACGTCTTCACCCTGGGCACCAGCTCCTGGCGCATCGAGGACATCACGCGCGACCGGGTCCTGGTCTCCCCCGCGCCGGGCGTCCCGGGCAGGCTGCCCTTCTGGAAGGGCGACCAGTTGGGCCGCCCGCTGGAGCTGGGCCGCGCGGTCGGCGCGTTCCTGCGCGAGGTCGGCTCCCTCACCCCGGAGGACGCCCGCCTCCGCCTGCTCACGGCGGGCCTGGACGCGTGGGCGGCGGACAACGTCCTGTCCTACCTGGACGAACAGCGCACGGCCTGCGGCCACGTCCCCGACGACCGCACCATCGTCGTCGAACGCTTCCGCGACGAGCTGGGCGACTGGCGCGTCGTAGTGCACTCCCCGTTCGGCGCCCAGGTCCACGCCCCGTGGGCGCTCGCCCTGGGCGCCCGCCTCTCCGAGCGGTACGGCATGGACGCGCAGGTCATGCACGCCGACGACGGCATCGTGCTGCGGCTCCCGGACGCCGACCTGCTGAGCCTGGACCTCCTCGACACCGACCCCGTACACAAGGGCACGGAGTACGACACCGAGCAGGCCCCGGTCGGCGCCGCGGACGTGGTCTTCGACAAGGGCGAGGTCGACCAGGTCGTCACCGACCAGGTGGGCGGCTCGGCCCTGTTCGCGTCCCGGTTCCGGGAGTGCGCCGCCCGCGCGCTGCTGCTGCCGCGCCGCAACCCGGGCAAGCGCACCCCGCTGTGGCAGCAGCGCCAGCGCGCCTCCCAACTGCTCCAGGTGGCAGGCGAGTTCGGCTCGTTCCCGATCGTCCTGGAGGCGGTCCGCGAGTGCCTCCAGGACGTCTTCGACGTCCCCGGCCTCGTCGAGCTGATGGGCGACCTGGAGTCCCGCAAGGTCCGCCTGGTCGAGGTCACCACCCCCGAGCCGTCCCCCTTCGCCCGCTCCCTCCTCTTCGGCTACGTCGCCCAGTTCCTGTACGAGGGGGACTCCCCGCTCGCCGAGCGCCGCGCCGCCGCCCTCTCCCTGGACTCCCGGCTGCTGGCGGAGCTGCTCGGCCAGGCGGAGCTGCGGGAACTGCTCGACGCCGAGGTGCTCACCGAATTGGAGCGGGAACTCCAGTGGCTCACCGAGGACCGCCGCGTCAAGGACGCGGAGGGCGTCGCGGACCTGCTGCGGCTCCTCGGCCCGCTGACCGACGCCGAGCTGGCCGAACGGGGCGCCGAACCGCGGTGGGCCGGGGAGCTGGCCGGGGCTCGCCGCGCCATCCGGGTCCGGATCGCGGGCGCCGACCACTGGGCGGCCGTGGAGGACGCGGGCCGTCTGCGCGACGCCCTCGGCACCGCCCTGCCGGTGGGCGTCCCGGAAGCCTTCACGGAACCGGTGAAGGACCCCCTGGGCGACCTCCTCGCCCGCTACGCCCGCACCCACGGCCCCTTCACCTCCGCCACCGCCGCGGCCCGCTTCGGCCTCGGCGTCGCGGTCACCGACGGCGCCCTCCAGCGGCTGGCCGCGAGCGGCCGAATCGTCCAGGGCGAGTTCCACCCGGCGGGCATCGGCCAGGAGTGGTGCGACGCGGCGGTGCTGCGCCGACTGCGGCGCCGCTCCCTGGCCGCGCTCCGGCACGAACTCGAACCGGTGCCGCCCCCGGCGCTCGCCCAGTTCCTGCCGCAGTGGCAGCACATCGGCAAGGGCCACACCCTCCGCGGCCCCGACGGCCTGGTCCGCGCGGTGGAGCAGCTCCAGGGCGCCTCCGTGCCCGCCTCCGCCCTGGAAAAGCTCGTCCTGCCGTCCCGCGTCATGGACTACACCCCGGCGATGCTGGACGAACTCACCGCGTCCGGCGAGATCCTCTGGGCCGGTGCGGGAGCCCTCCCCGGCAAGGACGGCTGGGTCTCCCTCTACGTGGCGGACGCCGCGCCCCTGCTCCTGCCGCCCCCGCACCCCCTGGAGCTGACGGCACTGCACCAGTCCGTCCTGGACGCCCTCTCCGGCGGCTATGGCCTGTTCTTCCGTCAGATCGCCGACCAGGTCCGCGCCACCACCCACCCCGACGCCACCGACCCCCAACTCGCCGACGTCCTCTGGGACCTGGCCTGGTCCGGGCGGCTCACCAACGACACGCTCACACCGATGCGCTCCCTGCTGGGCTCCGGCCGCACCGCGGGCTCCACGGCCCACCGCGCCAAGCGCACGGTCCCGCGCGGGCGTTACGGCTCCCTCACGGCCGCCGCCCGCCCCACGTCCCGCAGCGGCCCGCCGACCGTCGCCGGACGCTGGTCCCTGCTGCCCGCCCGCGAACCGGACACCACCGTGCGCGCCCACGCCCTGGCCCGCACCCTCCTCGACCGGCACGGCGTGGTCACCCGGGGCGCCGTCGCCGCCGAGGGCGTCGAGGGCGGCTTCTCCGCGACGTACCGGGTGCTGTCCGCCTTCGAGGAGACCGGTCAGGCCCGCCGCGGCTATGTGGTGGAGGGCCTGGGCGCGGCCCAGTTCGCGATGGACGGCGCGGTGGACCGCCTCCGCGCGGTCGCCAACGCCCGCGACCGCGGCGCCGCCCCACCCGTCCCCGACTACGGCGACGGCTTCCCCGCAGGCGCGGCCGAGGCCGCGAGCGCGTTCCCCACCCACGACTTCGGTGACCCGGACCCCTTCGCCTCGCTCGACGGCGGCTACGACACCCCGTCCACCCACCCGGCACCGTCCCCGGGCGACTACGTCTCCCCGCGCGACCGCGCACCGCAGACCCCACCGCCCTGGCAGCACAACCCGCGAGCCCCGTACGACACCCGCGGGGGCCGCCCGTCGCCCACCTCCCGCGCGGTCGTGCTGGCCGCCGCCGACCCGGCCAACGCCTACGGCGCCGCCCTCCCCTGGCCCGAGCCACCGGACGGCGCGAGCCACAAGCCGGGCCGCAAGGCGGGCTCCCTGGTGGTCCTCGTCGACGGCGACCTGGCCCTCTACATGGAGCGCGGCGGCAAGACCCTCCTGGCCTGGCCCGCCGACCCGCACGGCACACCCGCCGACGACACCCGTCTGCGAGACGCCGCGGAGGCCCTCGCCACCGCAGCCCGCGCGGGCTCCCTGGGCACGGTCACCGTCGAACGCGTCAACGGCGCCCCTGCCCTGACCTCCCCCTTCGGCGCCCTCCTGGAAGGAGCGGGCTTCATCGCCACCCCGCGCGGCCTGCGCCTGCGCGCCTGACGCGGACCGTCCGTGCCACCCTTGACCCATGCCCGAAGGAGACACGGTCTGGCAGGCCGCGAAGCGGCTGCACGACGCGCTCGCGGGCAAGACGCTGACCCGCTCCGACCTCAGGGTCCCCAGGTTCGCCACCGCCGACCTCACCGGCCGCACCGTCCTGGACGTCACCCCGCGCGGCAAGCACCTCCTCACCCGCGTCCAGGGCGGCCTGACCCTGCACTCCCACCTGCGCATGGACGGCGCGTGGAAGGTGTACGCCCCCGGCCAGCGCTGGTCGGGCGGCCCCGCCCACCAGATCCGCGCCATCCTCGGCACCGCCGACCGCACGGCCGTCGGCTACCGCCTCCCCGTCCTGGAACTCCTGCGCACCACCGACGAGGACCGCGCCGTGGGCCACCTCGGCCCCGACCTGCTGGGCCCCGACTGGGACCCGGACCGGGCCCTCGCCAACCTCCTCAGGGACCCCGGCCGCCCCCTCGGCGAGGCCCTGCTGGACCAGCGCAATCTGGCGGGCATCGGCAACGTCTACAAGAGCGAGCTGTGCTTCCTGCTCGGCGTCACGCCCTGGCTCCCCGTCGGCGGCCTCCCCGCCGACCGCGCCGCACGGCTCGCCCCGCTCGCCAAGAAGCTCCTGGAGGCCAACCGGGAGCGCCCAATCCGCACCACCACGGGCACGGGCCGCCGCGGCCAGGACCTGTTCGTGTACGGCCGCGCACCCCGCCCCTGCCTGCGCTGCGGGACCCCGGTCCGGGTCGCCGACCAGGGCGACGGCTCCCGCCAACGCCCCACCTACTGGTGCCCCACCTGCCAGCCGGGCCCGACCCCCTGACAAGCGACCCCCACGGCACACGCAGGCCGTACGACCTCACCGGACGTACCGCCTCCACCGGGACCCCACCGGCCCCCCACCAGCCGCCCGCACACTCGCACCGCCGTCCCCACGGAAGGCACCCCCATCCCCACCAGCACCGCCGTCCCACCGCCAGACCGCCACCCATCGCCGCCACCCCACGGCCCCCACGGCCCGCCCCTTGTCCACGCAGTGCACCGGCAAGAGGCTCAAGCCCCACCCCCCGGCCGCCGCCACCGCCTCCAGCAGCCCGGCGTCCGGTGCCACCGCCAGCCGCAGCACGGCCCACCACCACACCGCCCCGAGCCCTGCGACGGCCCCCCAGCGCGCTATCCGCCCGACCACGGCACCGTCACCTCCAGCCCGACGCCAGTAAGCCGTCCTCGCCCACCAGGACGACGCTAGAGAGCCGCCTGACCGCACGGGAGGGCGCATCAGCGGCACAAGGGCGCACCGCTCACCACTGGCCGCCGACCGGCCTCAGGACGGCACCCGCCTCACGCGTGCTCCGCCTGGAACATCCAGTGGTGCTTCTCCAGATCGGCGGTGATCCCGATGAGCAGGTCCTGCGACACCGGGTCCGCCTCCGCCGTCGCCGTCACCCGCCCGCGCATCCGCGTGATCACCGCGCCCAGCGCCTCCACCAGCACGCCGACCGCGTCGCTGTCCCTCACCCAGCCCGACGCCACGGCCCCGATCCCGCTGTCGGCGGCGACCGTCGAGGCCCGCCCGTCGGGGGAGACGCCCAGCGCCGCGGCCCGCTCGGCCACGGTGTCGGAGTGGGTCCGCGCGGTGTCCACGACCTCGTCGAGCTGGAGGTGCACGGACCGGAACCGCGGCCCGACGATGTTCCAGTGGATCTGCTTGCCGACCAGCGCGAGGTCCACCAGGTCGACCAGGGCGCCCTGCAGGGCCTCGGCGACGGTCTTCAGGTCCGATTCGGGCAGCGGGCTCTTCACGACGTACATCCGCACCTCCAGTGGCCGGGCCGTTCGGTCACTCCACGATGACCGCGGCCCCCTGATCCGGCAACGCGAAAACCCCGACCCAGCCCCTCCGGGTCCTCCCGGAGAAGCCCCGGCCGGGGCCTCACAGTCGTCGTCGGTCAACCGCTCACCGGCATCCGCGGCGCGGCGATCCCTACGCCGCGACCACGTCCACCGCTTCCGCGGGCGCCTTGATGGTCACCCGTTCCGGTGGCACACCGGCCACCGAGACAGAGCCCAGCATCGGACGAACCGGCGTGGGCACGGGCTCGCTCGGTGTGGCCGCAGCGGACTGGGCCAGCTCGGCGAGGGCGAGTTCGTCGCTCACTTCCCGCATCAGTTCGGACATCCGTACGTCCAGCGCGTCGCAGATGGCGGAGAGCAGTTCGGAGGAAGCCTCCTTCTGCCCCCGCTCCACCTCGGAGAGATAGCCGAGTGAGACTCGGGCGGACGAGGAGACTTCGCGCAGAGTACGGCCCTGGCGTTGGCGCTGCCGACGCAGCACGTCACCCAGCAGGCGACGGAGCAGAATCATCGGTGGCTCCCTCCTCGGACCGCGTAGCCGCATCCTTCACGCCCCACCGTACCGCCTCGCGCCGCGGCCGTGCGGGGAGCGATGTCGTGTTCACTCAGGGCTGCAAACATCAAAACCCCCCGTTCTGTTCCGTATCCTGTGCCCGCTCATTCCCGGTCTGTTCGCCCGTAAGCTCTTCGATCAACAGGGCGAGTACGCTCCGTACACTCTCTCTACGAATTTCCGCCCGGTCGCCGTTCAACCGCAGCGCCCGCACTTTTCCGCCACCGGCGGAACCGGAATCCGGTCCCACGGGCCCCGCCACGGCGACGAAGACCGTGCCGACGGGCTGCCCGTCCTGCGGGTCGGGACCGGCCACGCCGGTCGTCGCCAGACCCCAGTCGGCGCCGAGGAGCTTCCGCGCTCCGGCGGCCATCTGGGCCGCGACCTGCGCGTCCACCGCCCCGCGCCGCTCCAGCAGGTCGGCGTCGACCCCGAGCAGCTCGTGCTTGAGGGGGGTGGCGTACGCGGTCACCGAGCCCCGGAACACCTTTGACGCCCCCGGCACCGCGGTGATCTCCGCGGCCACCAGGCCCCCCGTCAGCGACTCGGCGACGGCGACCGTGCCGTCCTTCACGCTGAGTAGTCGCACGACGTCGGCGGCCGTGGAACTCACCCTTCCGTCTCCTCCAACGCGGCCTTGCGCTCCGCGATTCCCCGCCTGCGCAGCACAATGGCCTGTCTCACATAGTCAAGCCCGGTGACGACCGTCAGGACGACCGCCGCGGCCATCACCCAGAACCTCAGGGTCGCCAGCCACCCCGTCAGTGCCAGCACGTACATCCCCACGGCCACGCCCTGGGTGAGGGTCTTGAGCTTGCCGCCCCGGCTCGCCGGGATGACGCCGTACCGGATGACCAGGAAACGCAGCAGCGTGATCCCGAGTTCCCGCCCGAGGATCACCGCCGTGACCCACCACGGCAGATCACCGAGGGCGGACAGGCAGATCAGCGCCGCGCCCATGATCGCCTTGTCGGCGATGGGGTCCGCGATCTTGCCGAAGTCGGTGACGAGGTTGTACGTCCGCGCGAGGTGACCGTCGAACAGGTCGGTGATCATGGCGATGGCGAAGGCCGCCCACGCGAACGACCGCCAGGCCGGGTCGTACCCGCCGTCGGCCAGCATCAGCGCGATGAAGCCGGGCACGAGCAGCAGCCGGAGCATGGTCAGCAGGTTGGCGATGTTCCAGACGCTGGCCTGGTTGACCGCGGCGGCGGCCAGCTTCGCCCCCCGCGCCGGACGCCCGTCGTCCTGCGCACCAGCAGCAGCACCAGCACGAGCACCAGCACCAGCATCAGAAGCACCAACACCAGCAGCACCGGCCCCGGCATCAGAAGCGGCAGCCCCCTGCACGGCCTCCGCGGCAGCCGCCCCCTTGGCCTTGGCGGCTGCCTTCGACGCCCCGCCGCCCCCCGAGGTCCCGCCCGCCTTCGGCGACCCGCCGACGGACTGCGCCCGCGAGGAGCCGCCCGCGGCGGACGCCGGTACTCCGGTCATCTGCCCGCCTCCTCACTGCCGCCGGGCCCGCCGACGAGCGTGCCCCGCAGGGGCTCGGCCACCAGGTCGACGCCCTCCGTGCCGACCACCTTCGCCTCGACCATACGGCCGACGCGCAGGCCCGCGCCGCTGGTGAGCAGCACCTGCCCGTCCGTCTCCGGCGCCTGGTGCGCACCCCGGCCGTACACACCCTCCTCGGGGTCGACGGACTCCACGAGCACCCGCACGGTTTCCCCGAGGCGCTCCTCGGCGCGCTGCGAGACCAGTTCCTCGGCCAGCCGGGAGATGTGGGCGAGCCGCTCGGCGACGACGTCCTCGTCGAGCTTGTTGTCGTACGTCGCGGCCTCGGTACCCTCCTCGTCGGAGTAGCCGAAGACACCGATGGCGTCCAGCCGCGCGCCGTTCAGGAAGCGCTCCAGCTCGGCCAGGTCGGCCTCGCTCTCGCCGGGGAAGCCGACGATGAAGTTGGAGCGCACCCCGGCGTCGGGCGCCTTGGAGCGGATGGTGTCCAGCAGCTCCAGGAAGCGGTCGGTGTCACCGAAGCGGCGCATGGCGCGCAGCACGCCGGGCGCGGAGTGCTGGAAGGACAGGTCGAAGTAGGGGGCGACCTTCGGGGTGGAGGTCAGTACGTCGATCAGGCCGGGCCGCATCTCGGCGGGCTGGAGGTAGCTGACCCGCACCCGCTCGATGCCGTCGACGTCGGCCAGCTCGGGCAGCAGCGACTCCAGCAGGCGGATGTCGCCGAGGTCCTTGCCGTAGGAGGTGTTGTTCTCGGAGACCAGCATGATCTCCTTGACGCCCTGCTCGGCCAGCCAGCGCGTCTCGTTCAGGACGTCGCTGGGGCGGCGGGAGATGAAGGAGCCGCGGAAGGACGGGATGGCGCAGAAGGAGCAGCGCCGGTCGCAGCCGGAGGCCAGCTTCACGGAGGCGACGGGTGAGCCGTCCAGCCTGCGGCGCAGGGGCGCGCGCGGGCCGGAGGCCGGGGCGACACCCTCGGGGAGGTCAAGCGGGCCGTGCCCGGGGAGCGCGACCTCCGCCGCCGACTCCTGCCGCTCGGCGGGGCTGATCGGCAGCAGCTTGCGCCGGTCGCGCGGGGTGTGCGCGGCGTGGATGCCGCCGTTCAGGATGGTCTGGAGCCGGTCGGAGATGTCGGCGTAGTCGTCGAAGCCGAGCACGCCGTCCGCCTCGGGGAGGGCCTCGGCCAGCTCCTTGCCGTACCGCTCGGCCATGCAGCCCACCGCCACGACGGCCTGGGTTCTGCCGTGGCCCTTGAGGTCGTTGGCCTCCAGGAGGGCGTCGACGGAGTCCTTCTTGGCGGCCTCGACGAATCCGCAGGTGTTGACGACGGCGACGTCCGCTTCCTCGGCGTCCTCGACGAGCTGCCAGCCGTCCGCCTCCAAACGGCCTGCCAGCTCCTCCGAGTCCACCTCGTTACGGGCGCAGCCAAGGGTGACCAGTGCGACGGTACGGCGTTCAGGCATGGGCTCAAGACTACTTTGTCCGACTGACAGCCCACGTCGACGGGGCTGGCCCGCCCTCAAGAGCGCGTCCAGCCCCGCGTCGCGGACCACGGGCTAGCCGACCTGCGGGTCGCCCTTGGTGTACGTCAGCCGCTCGACGGCGCCGGGCTGGAAGTCGTCCTCGATCTTCTTGCCGTTGACGTGCAGCTCGATCGCCCCGGCGTCGCCGAGGACGAGGTTGACCTTGGAGCTGTCCTGGAAGGTCTTGGAGTCGCCCTGTTCGAGCAGTCCGTCGAAGAGGAGTCGGCCGTTGTGGTCCTTGGCCGAGATCCAGCTACGGCCGTCGACCGCGGCGACCTGGACGGTGACCTTGTCGCGGGGCGCCGCGGCGATGGCGCTCTCGGTCGGGTCCGGCTTGGGGTCGGCGGGCTTCTTGGTCGTGGCGCTCGGCGACGGCGAGGTGCTCTGCTCGGGCGCGCCGCCCTCAGCGACCTGCTGGTTTGAGCCGCCGCCGTCGGCGTCGCCCTTGAACGCGGTGAACGCAACGAAGCCCACGACGGCGACGATCGCCGCGACCATGGCCGCGGTCCAGTTCGGTCCCCGGCGCTCGGGACGGATGCGCTCCGCCTCGAACATGGGTGCGGCCGGGGTGGGTGCGGGGCGCCCGCCGTGGTCGGCGTCGTACTGCTCTAGCAGCGGGCCCGGGTCGAGGTGGACGGCCTTGGCGAGGGTCCGGATGTGACCGCGGGCGTAGACGTCCCCGCCGCAGGGGGCGAAGTCGTCGGCCTCGATCGCGTGCACGATGACGATACGGACCCGGGTGGCGGCACTGACGTCGTCGACGGTCAGCCCGGCCGCGAGGCGCGCCTGCTTCAGGGTATGGCCGATGGAGGGGCGGGCTTCTTCCTGGGGAACGCCTTCGAACGGACGCTCGTCTTCAGGGGAGTTGCCGATGGACACGGGGGCGCCTTTCGAGC
Organism: Streptomyces flavalbus; assembly: GCF_042674625.1. Classification (NCBI taxonomy): domain Bacteria; kingdom Bacillati; phylum Actinomycetota; class Actinomycetes; order Kitasatosporales; family Streptomycetaceae; genus Streptomyces; species Streptomyces flavalbus. The sequence continues at coordinate 5,822,540 of NZ_JBHTEB010000001.1, read as the reverse complement.
GTGTAGCCACCTGCTGGAGGTTCAGTCTAGGGGGGGTGCGAAAGGGTGGGGCAACCGGGCGGAGGGACTTTGTACGCCATCGGAATGGCCGGTCATGCCGATGGTGCGTGAGATGCTTTTCGCTTCCCTCAACTTGACGTGCGACCCAGGGAAACGGTTGCTCACTACTCCCTTACGGGTGAGTCACGATCCCGCATCCGGCCGAAACCCCGTCCGCCGTTCGCGCGACCGCCCCGCCACGCGACCCGGGCCGGGCAACCGTCTCCCTACGCACCATCCTCCCCACGGATGACCGCCAGCACACCGTCCAGCTCGTCGGGCTTGACCAGAACGTCACGCGCCTTGGACCCCTCGCTGGGCCCGACGATGTTCCGCGACTCCATCAGGTCCATCAGCCGCCCGGCCTTGGCGAAGCCGACCCGCAGCTTGCGCTGGAGCATGGAGGTCGACCCGAACTGCGTGGAGACCACCAGCTCGGCCGCCTGGCACAGCAGGTCGAGGTCGTCGCCGATCTCCTCGTCGATCTCCTTCTTCTGCTTGGTGCCCACGACGACGTCGTCCCGGAAGACGGGCGCCATCTGGTCCTTGCAGTGCTGGACGACCACCGCGACCTCTTCCTCGGTCACGAAGGCGCCCTGCATCCGGGTCGGCTTGTTCGCGCCCATCGGCAGGAACAGGCCGTCGCCCTTGCCGATCAGCTTCTCGGCGCCGGGCTGGTCGAGGATCACGCGCGAGTCGGCGAGCGAGGAGGTGGCGAACGCCAGCCGGGACGGCACGTTCGCCTTGATCAGACCGGTGACCACGTCCACCGACGGCCGCTGCGTGGCCAGCACCAGGTGGATACCGGCCGCCCGCGCGAGCTGCGTGATCCGCACGATCGCGTCCTCGACGTCGCGCGGCGCGACCATCATCAGGTCGGCCAGCTCGTCCACGATGACCAGCAGGTACGGGTACGGCTGCAGCTCCCGCTCACTGCCCTCCGGGGGCTTGACCTTGCCCTCGCGCACCGCGCGGTTGAAGTCGTCGATGTGCCGGTAGCCGTAGGCGGCCAGGTCGTCATACCTGAGGTCCATCTCGCGTACGACCCACTGGAGCGCCTCGGCGGCCCGCTTCGGGTTGGTGATGATGGGCGTGATCAGGTGCGGGATGCCCTCGTAGGCGGTCAGCTCGACCCGCTTGGGGTCGACGAGGATCATCCGGACGTCCTCCGGGGTCGCCCGCATCATCACCGAGGTGATCAGGCAGTTGATGCAGGACGACTTGCCGGACCCGGTGGCACCGGCGACCAGCATGTGCGGCATCTTCGCCAGCGAGTGCATGACGTAGCCGCCCTCGACGTCCTTGCCGAAGGCGACCAGCATCGGGTCGTCGTCCTCGGCGGACTCCGCGAGCCGCAGCACGTCACCGAGGTTGACCATCTCGCGGTCGGTGTTGGGGATCTCGATGCCGACCGCGGACTTGCCGGGGATGGGGCTGATGATGCGTACGTCCGGGCTGGCGACGGCGTAGGCGATGTTCTTGGTCAGCGCGGTGATCCGCTCCACCTTCACGGCGGGGCCCAGCTCCACCTCGTAGCGGGTGACCGTCGGCCCGCGCGTGAAGCCGGTCACCCGGGCGTCGACCTTGAACTCGGTGAAGACGGTGGTGAGCGACTCGACGATGGCGTCGTTGGCGGCGCTGCGCGCCTTGCCGGGGCCCCCGCGCGTGAGGAGGTCCAGGGACGGCAGCGCGTAGGTGATGTCGCCGGAGAGCTGGAGCTGCTCGGCGCGCGGCGGCAGTTCGCGCGTGTCCGGCGGCGGGGTCTTGGTGAGGTCGGGGACCTCCGCCTTGAGCTGGCGCGGCTTCAGCTTCTCCTGCTGGGGGCGCGCGGCCGGGACGGGCGTCGGCGTCGGGGTGGTCTCCTCGCGGTCGCCGGCGCCGACCCCCTGGGTGAGGTCGGCGACGACCGGGGAGGGCGGCATCCCGTGCAGCACCGCCCCGTCGAGCGCGGCGGCGGCAGCCGCGGCGACGTCCACGGCGTCCATCTGACGCTCCATGTCGGGCTGCGGTACCGCGGACCTCCGGGGGCGGCCGCGACGCCGCGAGAGGGCCTCCTGCTCGGCCTGGTCGGGGTCGTGGACCTCCGGGGCCGGGGCACGTCGACGGCCGCGCGCGGGCAGCGCCTCGCGCCACTGCTCGTCGTAGCGCGCGTCGTCCTCGCCGAGCGGGTCGTCGTCCGCCGCCTCGGGGTCGGGCAGCAGCCCGAGCCGCACCCCGAGCTGGCGCAGCCGCTGCGGGATGGCGTTGACCGGGGTGGCCGTGACGACCAGCAGTCCGAAGACCGTCAGCAGCACCAGCAGCGGTACGGCGAGCACCTCGCCCATGGTGAAGTTCAGCGGGGTGGCCGCGGCCCACCCGATGAGCCCCCCGGCGTCCCTTATGGACTGCATCCCGTCGCTGCGGGCGGGCGAGCCGCAGGCGATGTGCACCTGCCCGAGGACGCCGATGACGAGCGCGGACAGGCCGATGACGATCCGCCCGTTGGCCTCGGGCTTCTCCGGGTGCCGGATGAACCGTACGGCGATCACCGTGAGCAGGATCGGCACCAGCAGGTCGAGCCGTCCGAAGGCGCCGGTGACCAGCATCTCGACGAGGTCGCCGACGGGGCCGCGCAGGTTGGACCAGGTGCCCGCGGCGACGATCAGGGACAGCGCGAGCAGCAGCAGCGCGACGCCGTCCTTGCGGTGCGCGGGGTCGAGGTTGCGGGCGCCCTGCCCTATGCCGCGGAACACCGCCCCGACGGCGTGCGCGAGGCCGAGCCAGACGGCGCGTACGAGGCGGTAGACGCCGCCGGTCGGGTTCGGCGCCGGTTTCGGCGGGGCCGCCTTCTTGGCCGCGGCCTTCTTGGCGGGCGCCTTCTTCGCGGGGGGCTTCTTGGCGGCGGCCTTCTTCGCCGGAGCCTTCGGGGAAGCGGCGGCCTTCTTCGCGGGCTGCTTCTTGGCTGCGGAGGGACGTGAGGCCATAGGTGTGAGGTTACCGGTGCGCCCGCGACCCGACACCGCTTCACCCATTCGTGTCGCACCCCCGGCGCCCCGAAGCTGACGCCCACCCACCACGACGCCCCCGGACGCCCGCCCGACCAACGCGTGGGCGGGCGGCGCCGGTTCCGCGACGGCGGCTAGGCGGTGCCGCCGACGCCGGGCTCCAGTGCGTCCAACGCCCGCCGCAGGCCGGTGAGTTTACGCTCCAGGTGCGCGGCCGTCGCCACCGCCGCCGCGTCCGCCGACTCGTCGTCGAGCTGCTTGGACAGCGCCTCGGCCTGCTCCTCGACCGCCGCGAGGCGCGCCGACAGCTCGGCCAGCAGACCGGCCGACTGCTCCTTGCTGCCGCCGCCGACGCCTGTCTTGCCGCCGCCCTCCAACTGCAGCCGCAGCAGCGCCGCCTGCTCGCGGAGCTGGCAGTTCTTCATGTACAGCTCGACGAACACGGAGACCTTGGCCCGCAGCACCCACGGGTCGAACGGCTTGGAGATGTAGTCGACCGCGCCCGCCGCGTAGCCGCGGAAGGTGTGGTGCGGTCCGTGGTTGATCGCGGTGAGGAAGATGATCGGGATGTCCCGGGTCCGCTCCCGCCGCTTGATGTGCGCGGCGGTCTCGAAGCCGTCCATCCCCGGCATCTGCACATCCAGCAGGATGACCGCGAAGTCGTCCGTGAGCAGTGCTTTGAGCGCTTCCTCCCCGGACGATGCCCGCACCAGCGTCTGATCGAGCGCAGAGAGGATCGCCTCCAGCGCCAGCAGATTCTCCGGCCGGTCATCGACCAGGAGGATCTTGGCCTTCTGCACCATGGCCCGCCCTCCTCGCCCCGGCGTGGGGCCTCCCCTGTCCGCAGGACTTGGCGCGGCACCGCCCGGCGCCACCCCAGGGGACGACTCCCTTGCGCCGCCCGTCCTCGTGCCGGTCATCGTAGCCGCACCCCGCCTGTCGCCACACCCTGTCACCGCGATGTCACTGTGCACGTAGCAGAAACGTAGCGGGAGACCAGAAGGTTCCCCGAATCACGCGCTTCCACACACCCTCCACCACACTGAGTCAACAACTTCGCGCACTTGTCGAGGGTTTCCGCCGCACCTGCACCGACCCCGAACGGCACCTTCACTCCTGCCGCATCCACGTCGTCATCACGGACAGCAGGTGGTCCGGGTCGACCGGTTTGGTCACGTAGTCCGAGGCGCCGGACTCGATGGCCTTCTCCCGGTCGCCCTTCATCGCCTTCGCGGTCAGCGCGATGATCGGCAGCCCGGCGAACTGCGGCATCCGCCGGATCGCCGTGGTCGTCGCGTAGCCGTCCATCTCCGGCATCATGATGTCCATCAGGACGACCGCCACGTCGTCGTGCTGCTCCAGCACCTCGATGCCCTCGCGCCCGTTCTCGGCGTACAGCACCGACAGGCCGTGCTGCTCCAGGACGCTGGTCAGCGCGAACACGTTGCGGATGTCGTCGTCGACGATGAGCACCTTCTCGCCGCCGAACCTCATGCCCCGCACCGACTGCGGCTCCCCCTCCAGCTCGCCCTCGGCCCACTGCTCGGGCTGCCCCTGCGGCAGCGCGAGGGGCTCGGCCGCCGCCGCCCGGCGCCGCCGCCGGAACAGGGCCGCCGCGCCGTTCTGGGTCTCGCGGTACGACTTCACCTCGGCCGGGGTCTCGATCTCCACGCCGGACAGCCCCTGGGGCACGATCAGGTCCCCGGGGTCCAGGGCCGCGACGGGCTGCTGGTAGCCGTGCGGGGGCAGCTCGCTCGGGTGCAGCGGCAGGTACAGCGTGAACGTCGAACCGCGGCCCGGCTCGCTCTGCGCGTGGATCTCGCCGCCGAGCAGTTGCGCGATCTCGCGCGAGATGGACAGTCCGAGGCCGGTGCCGCCGTACTTGCGGCTGGTGGTGCCGTCGGCCTGCTTGAACGCCTCGAAGATCACCCGCATCTTGCTGGCCGCGATGCCGATCCCGGTGTCCGTCACCGAGAACGCGATCAGCTCCGCCTCCGGGTCGGTCAGCGAACCGGCCTCCAGCAACTGCTCCCGGATCGCCTGCGGAACGTCGTCCCGCGCGGGCCTGATGACCAGCTCCACCGACCCGGAGTCGGTGAACTTCACCGCGTTCGACAGCAGGTTGCGCAACACCTGGAGCAGCCGCTGCTCGTCAGTGTGCAGGGTGGCGGGCAGCTCCGGGGAGACCCGCACCGACAGGTCCAGGCCCTTCTCCGCGGTCAGCGGCCGGAAGGTGGCCTCCACGTAGTCCACGAGCTGGACGAGCGCGATCCGCGTCGGGGAGACGTCCATCTTGCCCGCCTCGACCTTCGACAGGTCGAGGATGTCGTTGATGAGCTGGAGCAGGTCGGAGCCCGCGCCGTGGATGGTCTCGGCGAACTCCACCTGCTTCGGGGTGAGGTTGCCGTCCGCGTTGTCGGCGAGCAGCTTGGCGAGGATCAGCAGCGAGTTCAGCGGCGTACGCAGCTCGTGCGACATGTTGGCGAGGAACTCGCTCTTGTACCGCATGGAGACGGCCAGTTGCTCGGCGCGCTCCTCCAGGACCTGCCGGGCCTCCTCGATCTCGGTGTTCTTCACCTCGATGTCGCGGTTCTGCTGGGCGAGCAGCTCGGCCTTCTCCTCCAGCTCCGCGTTGGACGCCTGGAGGGCCTTCTGCCGCTGCTCCAGCTCCGCCGAGCGCAGCCGAAGCTGCTCGGTCAGCTCCTGCGACTGCTTCAGCAGCACCTCGGTCTTGGTGTTCACGGAGATGGTGTTGACGCTCGTCGCGATCATCTCGGCGATCTGGTTGAGGAAGTCCTTCTGGATCTGCGTGAACGGCGTGAACGACGCCAGCTCGATGACGCCGAGCACCTTCCCCTCGAACAGCACCGGCAACACGATCACCTGCGCGGGCGGCGCCTCCCCGAGCCCCGAGGAGATCTTCAGGTAGCCGCTGGGCGCGTTGTCCACCAGGATCGTGCGCTTCTCCTCGGCCGCCGTGCCCACGAGCGCCTCACCCGGCGCGAACGACGTCGGCATGGACCCCATGGAGTAGCCGTACGACCCCAGCATCCGCAGCTCGTAGCGGTCGTCGCCGTCCGTGCCCTGGTCCTGGCCGTCGCCCGTCGTCATGGCGACGAAGAACGCGCCGTGCTGCGCGGACACCACCGGCGTCAGCTCGCTCATGATCAGCGAGGCGACGTCCTCCAGGTCCCGGCGGCCCTGCATCAGGGCGGAGATCCGCGCGAGGTTGCCCTTCAGCCAGTCCTGCTCCTTGTTGGCGATCGTGGTGTCGCGCAGGTTGGCGATCATCTTGTTGATGTAGTCCTGGAGTTCCTGGATCTCCCCGGAGGCGTCCACATCGATCTTGAGGTTGAGGTCGCCCCGGGTCACCGCGGTCGCCACGCGCGCGATGGCGCGCACCTGCCGGGTCAGGTTCCCGGCCATCTCGTTCACGGACTCGGTCAGGTCCCGCCAGGTGCCGTCCACGTCACGCACGCGTGCCTGTCCGCCGAGCTGTCCCTCGGTGCCCACCTCACGGGCCACGCGGGTGACCTCCTCGGCGAACGAGGAGAGCTGGTCGACCATGGTGTTGATGGTCGTCTTGAGTTCGAGGATCTCCCCGCGCGCGTCGATGTCGATCTTCTTCGTCAGGTCACCCTTGGCGATGGCCGTGGTCACCATGGCGATGTTGCGCACCTGACCGGTCAGGTTGGACGCCATCTGGTTCACCGACTCGGTGAGGTCCTTCCAGGTGCCCGCCACGCCCGGTACGTGCGCCTGCCCGCCCAGGATGCCGTCCGTGCCCACCTCGCGGGCCACCTTGGTGACCTGCTCCGCGAACGAACTCAGCGTCTTCACCATGGTGTTGAAGGTGTCGGCGAGCTGCGCCACCTCACCGCGCGCCTCGATCGTCACCGTCCGCGTCAGATCGCCGTTGGCGACCGCCGCCGCGACCTGGGAGATGTTCCGCACCTGCACGGTCAGGTTCTTGGCCATCAGGTTGACGTTGTCGCTGAGGTCCTTCCAGATGCCCACGACGCCGGGCACGTGCGCCTGCCCGCCGAGGATGCCCTCGGTGCCCACCTCGCGCGCCACGCGCGTGACCTGCTCCGCGAAGGACGAGAGCTGGTCGACCATCGTGTTGACGGTCGTCACCAGTTCGAGGATCTCGCCCTTGGCGTCGACAGTGATCTTCTTCGACAGGTCGCCCTTGGCGACCGCGGTCGTGACCTCGGCGATGTTGCGGACCTGGATGGTCAGGTTGTTCGCCATGAAGTTCACGGACTGCGTGAGGTCCTTCCAGGTGCCGGAGACCCCCTGCACCTCGGCCTGACCGCCGAGGATGCCCTCGGTACCCACCTCACGGGCCACCCGCGTGACCTCTTCGGCGAACGACGAGAGCTGGTCCACCATCGTGTTCAGGGTGTTCTTCAGCTCCAGGATCTCCCCGCGCGCGTCCACGGTGATCTTCTGGGACAGGTCACCGCGCGCCACCGCGGTGGCGACCTGCGCGATGTTGCGGACCTGACCGGTCAGGTTGGACGCCATGCCGTTCACGGAGTCCGTCAGGTCCCGCCACACGCCCGCGACGCCCGGCACCTGCGCCTGCCCGCCGAGGCGCCCCTCGGTGCCCACCTCACGGGCCACCCGGGTCACCTGGTCCGCGAAGGCGGAGAGCTGGTCGACCATCGTGTTGATGGTGTTCTTCAGCTCCAGGATCTCCCCGCGCGCGTCGACGTCGATCTTCTGCGACAGGTCACCGCGCGCCACCGCCGTCGTCACCTGGGCGATCTGCCGCACCTGGGACGTGAGGTTTCCGGCCATGAAGTTGACCGAATCCGTCAGTTCCTTCCAGGTGCCGGACACGCCGTCCACCCGCGCCTGCCCGCCGAGGCGCCCCTCGGTGCCCACGTCCCGCGCCATCCGCGTGACCTGCTCCGCGAACGACGAGAGCTGGTCCACCATCGTGTTCACGGTGTTCTTGAGCTGGAGCATCTCGCCGGACACGTCGACGGTGACCTTCTGCGACAGGTCGCCGTTGGCCACCGCCGTCGTCACCTGGGCGATGTTGCGCACCTGACCGGTGAGGTTGCGGAACGCGGTGTTGACGGAGTCCGTCAGGTCCTTCCACGTCCCCGCCGCCCCCGGCACCTGCGCCTGACCGCCCAGCTCACCCTCGACACCGACCTCGCGCGCCACGCGCGTGACCTCGGCCGCGAACGCGGAAAGCTGGTCCACCATCCCGTTGACGGTGTTCTTCAGCTCCAGCATCTCCCCGGCCACGTCCACGGTGACCTTCTGCGACAGGTCACCGCCCGCGACCGCCATGGTGACCGTGGCGATGTCCCGCACCTGCGTGGTCAGGTTCCGGAAGACGGTGTTGACGGAGTCCGTCAGGTCCTTCCACGTCCCGGCCGCCCCCGGCACGTTCGCCTGCCCGCCGAGCCGCCCCTCGCCACCGACCTCGTTGGCCACCCGCGTGACCTCGTCCGCGAAGATCCGCAGCGTCTCGGTCATCTGGTTGATCGTCTCGGCGAGCTGCGCGACCTCGCCCCGCGCGGGCACGGTCACCTTCCGCGACAGATCACCGCTGGCCACCGCCGTCGTCACCTCGGCGATCCCGCGCACCTGGGCCGTCAGGTTCCCGGCCATGGTGTTGACGGAGTCGGTCAGCTCCTTCCACACCCCGGCCACCCCGGGCACCTGCGCCTGACCGCCCAGCTCACCCTCGGTGCCCACCTCGCGCGCGACCCGGGTCACCTCGGAGGAGAACGCCGAGAGCTGGTCCACCATCGTGTTGACGGTTTCCTTCAGCTCCAGCATCTCCCCGGCCACGTGAACCGTGACCTTCCGGGACAGATCACCCTTCGCGACCGCCGTCGTCACCAGCGCGATGTCCCGCACCTGCGCCGTCAGCCGGTACGCCATCGTGTTGACGGACTCGGTCAGGTCCTTCCACGAACCCGACATCCCGCGCACCCGGGCCTGCCCGCCCAGCTTGCCCTCGGTGCCGACCTCGCTGGCCACCCGCGTGACCTCGTCGGTGAACGTCGACAACTGGTCGACCAGGTTGTTGACCGTCCGCCCGACCTTCAGGAACTCGCCCCGCAGCGGATGCCCGGTCCCGTCCGGCGCCTGCGTCCGCAGGTCCATCCGCGGCGACAGATCACCGTCCGCGACCGCCGACAGCACCCGGCTGACCTCGGACACCGGCCACACCAGGTCGTCGACCAGCGCGTTGGACGCGTCGATCGCCGCCGCCCAGGACCCCTCACTGGCGCCCGTCTCCAGCCGCTCCGTGAGTTTTCCCTCACGCCCCACCATGCGACGTACGCGCGACAGCTCACCCGTGAGGTGGAGATTGCGGTCCGCCACCTCGTTGTACACGGCGGCGATCTCCGACATCACGCCGTCGCCTGACACCGTGAGGCGCTTGCGGAAGTTGCCGTCCCGCATCGCCACCAGAGCCGCCAGCAACCGGTTCAGGGAAGCCGTGTCGACCTCGGTGGTCCCGTTCCGACCGCCCAGGGACCGTCCGCCCTTCGCGCGCGCCTTCGTGCCCCGCGTCGCTGCGCCAGACTCCACTGTGTCCCTCCCGCAGGGGTCGACCATCACTGCTGTGCTCGGGTGCTGCTGCCCGCCGTACACGGCTCACACTCGGTCCGCCCGGACCTTCACCGGAAGCCTGCCCAGTGTTTCACCCATGCTGAACCCGGCCATAACAGTTCGGCAGCTTCGCACATCGTCCGCACACCCTCCGGACGGAAACACTGGTGACCGGCATCCGCATGGACGGCGAAGGTAAGTAACCTTGCATGAGGCTGTCCAGCCACGCCGGTCCGGTCCGGCCTGGGCGGTGGCACGGAGTACGAGCGGGCATCGGAGGGGCGGCCGCACACATGACCACCGGACTGATCCCGGGGGACAGCCCCCGGACCCCCGGCCGACGGGCGTCCTGCCGTCGCAGACGCGACGCGAGCCGGTCGATCCGGGGGGCCAGCACGTCGAAAGCAGGTCGAGGAGTTCCGTGATCACCGCGCGCGCGACCGCCAGCTTCGAGCCCGTGGGGCGTTCGGTCGCGTCGGCCCGCTCCTTCGTCCGCGACACGCTCCAGGGCTGGGGCTTCGGCGACATCGTCGACGACGCCGTCGTCCTCACCAGCGAACTGGTCACCAACGCCGTCGTCCACGCGGGCACCGCCGCGGACGTCCTGTGCCTGCGCTCGGGGGACGGCGTCCGCATCGAGGTCGCCGACCGCTACCCCGAGCGCGAGGTTCCCCTCCAGGGCTCCCCCGTCAACATGGGCAGCCCCGACCGGGAAGGCGGGCGCGGCCTCCAGCTCTGCGCCGCCCTCGCGGGCCGCTGGGGCGTCGAGTACACCCCGACCCACAAGCAGGTCTGGTTCCAGCTCGACCTCCCCCAGCGCTCCGTCGGCACCCGCACCGCGGGCCCCTCCCTCCCCGCCAACCTCCTCCCCCTCGCCGACGGCCGCGTCCGCGTCGCCGTCATCCAGATCGACCGCGGCGGCGCCATCACCGCCTGGAACGACGACGCCGAGGACCTCTTCGGCTACCCCGCCGAACTGGTCATCGGCAAGCCCCTCACCGACCTCGCCGCCTGGCCGCACACCCCCGGCACCAGCACCGGCATCGCCGAGGCCCTGCGGCTGTCCCGCTGGGAGGGCAGCTACGGCATCCGCGCCGCCAACGGCCGCGTGACCCCCGTCTACGCCTCCCACCTGCGCGTCCGCGACACCTCCGGCGACCCCTCCACCGTCTGCCTGCTGGTACGGGACCATGAACGCGCCGTCCTCCAGACGCCCACGCGGGTGACCGCCGCCTCCGACTCAGGTAGTACGTCCGAGGGGCAGAGCACCGACCCCTTCGAGGTCTTCATCGGCTCCCCCGCCCCCGACGACCTCGACGGCCTCCTCCAGCGCACCGTGGAACGCGCCCGCGACATGCTCGACGGCGACGCCGCCTTCCTGCTGCTCGCCACCGACGACGAGACCGAACTGGAGGTGCGCGCCTCCACCGGCCTGCCCTCGGCCCGCCAGCGCTTCGCCCGCGTCCCCGTCGAAGGAGGCTCGGGCCGCTACGGCTCGGCCCGGATGCCCGCCGTCCACGACGACCTCACCGCCGTCTCCGGAGCCGTCCCCCTCCTCAACGGCACCGGGATGCGCTCCGTCGTCACCGTCCCCCTCAAGGTGGAAGGCCGCCTCACCGGCTCCCTCGGCGTCGCAGCGGAGGCCCCCGGCCGCTACTCCAACGAGGAGGCCCTCCGCCTCCAGTTCGCCGCCGACCGCATCGCCCTCGCCGTCGAGTCCGCCCGCCTCGGTGAGCTGGAACGGCTGCGCCGCGGCTCCCTCAGCTTCCTCGTCGAGGCGTCCGACCTCCTCGCGGGCACCCTCGACCGCGACCAGACCCTCGCCCTGATGGCGCAGATGACGGTCCCGACCCTGGCCACCTGGTGCGCGGTCTACACGATCGCGGACCAGGCGTCGGAGCCGTACCTGTCCTACGTCCTCCACGAGGACGAGGAACTCATCGACGGCATCAAGTCCCTCCTCTCCAAGATCCCCCCGCCGGACCCGGTCCCCACCCCCGGCGCCCGCGTCTGGTCGGCCCCGGCCGAGGTCGCCCACCAGGCCGCCCTGCGCACCTCCATGCGCAGCCTCGGCCTCGGCGAACCCGCCACCGTCAGCTCCGGCATCGGCACCACGCTCGCGACCGCGGGAGCCGTCGGCGGCGAGACCGTCGTCCTCCCGCTGGTCGCCCGCAACCGCGTCATCGGCATGTTGACCCTCGGCAAGCCCACCGACGAACACTTCCGCCAGGAGATCCTGGAACTCGCCGAGGACCTCTCCCGCCGCGCCGCCCTCGCCCTGGACAACGCCCGCCTCTACTCCGAGCGCACCGCCATCAGCCAGTCCCTCCAGCGCAGCCTCCTGCCGCCCGAGCTGCCCCAGATCGACGGCGTCGAGGTCGAGGTCATCTACCGCGCCGCGGGCGAGGGCAACGAGGTCGGCGGCGACTTCTACGACGTCTTCCCCATCCGCGACGGCGCCTACGGCTTCGCCATCGGCGACGTCTGCGGTACGGGCCCCAACGCGGCGGCCGTCACGGGCCTCGCCCGGCACGCCCTGCGCCTGCTCGCCCGCGAGGGCCTCAGCGGCCCCGCCGTCCTCCAGCGCCTCAACTCCGCGATCCTCGACGAGGGCGCCCGCAGCCGCTTCCTGACCCTCCTCTACGGCGAGATGCGCCCGCAGGAGGACGGCAGCGCCGAACTGAAGGTGGTCTGCGCGGGCCACCCCCTCCCGCTCCGCCTCCGCCAGGACGGCACGGTCGAGGCAGCCGCCGAACCCCAGCCGCTCCTCGGCGTCCTGGACGACCTGGAGCTGTACGAGCAGACGGTCACCCTGGAGCCGGGCGACGTCCTCCTCTGCGTCACGGACGGCGTCACCGAACGCCGCGAGGGCACGCGCATGTTGGGCGACGACGGCCTCGCCGACGTCCTCACGACCTGCACGGGCCTCACCGCGGGCGCGGTGGCCGCCCGCATCATGCGCGCCGTGGAACGCTTCGCCTCCGACGCCCCGTCCGACGACATGGCCATCCTGGCGATGCGGGTGCCGGGCCCGCACAACTCCTGAGCACACGAAGAAGGCCCCGCCCAACCGGGCGGGGCCTTTCGCAATCTTCGAGCCCCCAAACGGAATCGAACCGTTGACCTTCTCCTTACCATGGAGACGCTCTGCCGACTGAGCTATAGGGGCCTGTCACTCGCGCGGTTTCCCCCGCAGCAACGGAATAGATCATACCCCGAACATCCGCGTGCTCCTAACCCACCTGCAAGAGCCCACCGAGGGCATTGCACGCGGAGGCGATCCGCTGCATGTCCCGCTTGGTCAACGACGCGTCCACCGGCAGCGAAAGCGTCTCGTCCGCCGCCCGCTCCGTCTCCGGCAGGGACACGCACTGCCGGAATTCCGGCAACCGGTGCACCGGCGTCTTCACCGGCACCCGGCAGTCAACTCCCCTGACCCGCAAGGCCCGCGCGAAAGCATCCCGATCCGGCCGCCCATTACCGGGCACCCGCACCACGTACTGCTGATAGGTGTGGCCCACGCCCCCTTCGGGCGTGCGCACCCCCTTCAACTTCCCATCGAGATAAGCGGCCCGCTGCCTACGCTGAGCCACCTCGTCATACGGCGCCTCGGACTCCCCCTGCTCCAACACCAGAAGCCCGCGCCGCTGCCCCACGGCCCGCAGCAGCCCCACATCGGCGGGCCGCCCGAACCGGTGTACGGCTATGACAGCCGACGTCCGTGGACCCACGACGGCATCGACCGCCGAGGCGTCCAGGCAGTACGTCACCGGATCCACCTCGGCGAACACCGGCCGCGCTCCGGCCAGCGCCACGGCCCGGGCGACCTCCACGTTCCCGAAGGCCGGAACCACGACCTCGTCGCCGACTCCGATACCGGCGGCCCTGAGTATTGCAGCAGTACCCATGCTGGGGATGCTGGGCGCGGAACGTGAACGCCAAGTGACGGAACGCAAAAAAGGGTTGGACCCGAAACCGAAGTTCCGGGTCCAACCCTTCTAATAATTGTTCGGCGGCGTCCTACTCTCCCACAGGGTCCCCCCTGCAGTACCATCGGCGCTGTAAGGCTTAGCTTCCGGGTTCGGAATGTAACCGGGCGTTTCCCTCACGCTATAACCACCGAAACACTATGAAACAGACAACCGGAAACGGCTGTTCGTGGTTTCAGAACCAACACAGTGGACGCGAGCAACTGAGGACAAGCCCTCGGCCTATTAGTACCGGTCACCTCCACACGTTACCGTGCTTCCAGATCCGGCCTATCAACCCAGTCGTCTACTGGGAGCCTTACCCCATCAAGTGGGTGGGAGTCCTCATCTCGAAGCAGGCTTCCCGCTTAGATGCTTTCAGCGGTTATCCCTCCCGAACGTAGCCAACCAGCCATGCCCTTGGCAGAACAACTGGCACACCAGAGGTTCGTCCGTCCCGGTCCTCTCGTACTAGGGACAGCCCTTCTCAAGACTCCTACGCGCACAGCGGATAGGGACCGAACTGTCTCACGACGTTCTAAACCCAGCTCGCGTACCGCTTTAATGGGCGAACAGCCCAACCCTTGGGACCGACTCCAGCCCCAGGATGCGACGAGCCGACATCGAGGTGCCAAACCATCCCGTCGATATGGACTCTTGGGGAAGATCAGCCTGTTATCCCCGGGGTACCTTTTATCCGTTGAGCGACGGCGCTTCCACAAGCCACCGCCGGATCACTAGTCCCGACTTTCGTCCCTGCTCGACCCGTCGGTCTCACAGTCAAGCTCCCTTGTGCACTTACACTCAACACCTGATTACCAACCAGGCTGAGGGAACCTTTGGGCGCCTCCGTTACCCTTTAGGAGGCAACCGCCCCAGTTAAACTACCCATCAGACACTGTCCCTGATCCGGATCACGGACCCAGGTTAGACATCCAGCACGACCAGACTGGTATTTCAACGACGACTCCACAACCACTGGCGTGGCCGCTTCAAAGTCTCCCAGCTATCCTACACAAGCCGAACCGAACACCAATATCAAACTGTAGTAAAGGTCCCGGGGTCTTTCCGTCCTGCTGCGCGAAACGAGCATCTTTACTCGTAGTGCAATTTCACCGGGCCTATGGTTGAGACAGTCGAGAAGTCGTTACGCCATTCGTGCAGGTCGGAACTTACCCGACAAGGAATTTCGCTACCTTAGGATGGTTATAGTTACCACCGCCGTTTACTGGCGCTTAAGTTCTCAGCTTCGCCTGGACGAATCCAAGCTAACCGGTCCCCTTAACGTTCCAGCACCGGGCAGGCGTCAGTCCGTATACATCGCCTTACGGCTTCGCACGGACCTGTGTTTTTAGTAAACAGTCGCTTCTCGCTGGTCTCTGCGGCCACCCCCAGCTCAGGAAGCAAGTTCCCTCACCGGAAATGGCCCCCCTTCTCCCGAAGTTACGGGGGCATTTTGCCGAGTTCCTTAACCATAGTTCACCCGAACGCCTCGGTATTCTCTACCTGACCACCTGAGTCGGTTTAGGGTACGGGCCGCCATGAAACTCGCTAGAGGCTTTTCTCGACAGCATAGGATCATCCACTTCGCCACAATCGGCTCGGCATCAGGTCTCAGACTTAATGGCGTGCGGATTTACCTACACACCGTCCTACACCCTTACCCCGGGACAACCACCGCCCGGGATGGACTACCTTCCTGCGTCACCCCATCACTCACCTACTAACCGCTTGGTTCAGCGGCTCCACCACTCCCAGAAACAGCAAAGCTGAAACCGGGCGGCTTCACGGCCTTAGCATCACGATGCTCGATGTTTGACGCTTCACAGCGGGTACCGGAATATCAACCGGTTATCCATCGACTACGCCTGTCGGCCTCGCCTTAGGTCCCGACTTACCCTGGGCAGATCAGCTTGACCCAGGAACCCTTAGTCAATCGGCGCACACGTTTCTCACGTGTGAATCGCTACTCATGCCTGCATTCTCACTCGTCAACCGTCCACAACTCGCTTCCACGGCTGCTTCACCCGGCAGACGACGCTCCCCTACCCATCACAGCGGGCGTTAGCCCTCATGCTGCAATGACACGACTTCGGCGGTACGCTTGAGCCCCGCTACATTGTCGGCGCGGAATCACTAGACCAGTGAGCTATTACGCACTCTTTCAAGGGTGGCTGCTTCTAAGCCAACCTCCTGGTTGTCTCTGCGACTCCACATCCTTTCCCACTTAGCGTACGCTTAGGGGCCTTAGTCGATGCTCTGGGCTGTTTCCCTCTCGACCATGGAGCTTATCCCCCACAGTCTCACTGCCGCGCTCTCACTTACCGGCATTCGGAGTTTGGCTAAGGTCAGTAACCCGGTAGGGCCCATCGCCTATCCAGTGCTCTACCTCCGGCAAGAAACACACGACGCTGCACCTAAATGCATTTCGGGGAGAACCAGCTATCACGGAGTTTGATTGGCCTTTCACCCCTAACCACAGGTCATCCCCCAGGTTTTCAACCCTGGTGGGTTCGGTCCTCCACGAAGTCTTACCTCCGCTTCAACCTGCCCATGGCTAGATCACTCCGCTTCGGGTCTTGAGCGCGCTACTGAATCGCCCTATTCGGACTCGCTTTCGCTACGGCTTCCCCACACGGGTTAACCTCGCAACACACCGCAAACTCGCAGGCTCATTCTTCAAAAGGCACGCAGTCACGAGAGTGAAGCAAGCTCCACTCCGACGCTCCCACGGCTTGTAGGCACACGGTTTCAGGTACTATTTCACTCCCCTCCCGGGGTACTTTTCACCATTCCCTCACGGTACTATCCGCTATCGGTCACCAGGGAATATTTAGGCTTAGCGGGTGGTCCCGCCAGATTCACACGGGATTTCTCGGGCCCCGTGCTACTTGGGTGTCGCACAAGCAAGCCGCTAATGTTTCGACTACGGGGGTCTTACCCTCTACGCCGGACCTTTCGCATGTCCTTCGCCTACATCAACGGTTTCTGACTCACCGACCAGCCGGCAGACTGATCAAGTGCGATCCCACAACCCCGTATGCGCAACCCCTGCCGGGTCTCACACACATACGGTTTAGCCTCATCCAGTTTCGCTCGCCACTACTCCCGGAATCACGGTTGTTTTCTCTTCCTGCGGGTACTGAGATGTTTCACTTCCCCGCGTTCCCTCCACACTGCCTATGTGTTCAGCAGCGGGTGACAGCCCATGACGACTGCCGGGTTTCCCCATTCGGAAACCCCCGGATCAAAGCCTGGTTGACGACTCCCCGGGGACTATCGCGGCCTCCCACGTCCTTCATCGGTTCCTGGTGCCAAGGCATCCACCGTGCGCCCTTAAAAACTTGGCCACAGATGCTCGCGTCCACTGTGCAGTTCTCAAACAACGACCAGCCACCCACCACCCCACCCTGAACAGGCGAGTTCACTGGGACCGGCACTGAAGGAAAAATCATTCCCTCAGACACCCAACAGCGTGCCCGACACGTCCTCTCAGCCCTCCCTGTGTTCCACGCCGAAGCAGTACTAACAGAAGAAGCCTTCAAGACCGTGCCGAGTAGTCAACGTTCCACCCATGAGCAACCGTGCAAGACATGCGCTTGCAGTCGGCTATGTGCTCCTTAGAAAGGAGGTGATCCAGCCGCACCTTCCGGTACGGCTACCTTGTTACGACTTCGTCCCAATCGCCAGTCCCACCTTCGACAGCTCCCTCCCCGCAAGGGGGTTGGGCCACCGGCTTCGGGTGTTACCGACTTTCGTGACGTGACGGGCGGTGTGTACAAGGCCCGGGAACGTATTCACCGCAGCAATGCTGATCTGCGATTACTAGCGACTCCGACTTCATGGGGTCGAGTTGCAGACCCCAATCCGAACTGAGACCGGCTTTTTGAGATTCGCTCCACCTCACGGTATCGCAGCTCATTGTACCGGCCATTGTAGCACGTGTGCAGCCCAAGACATAAGGGGCATGATGACTTGACGTCGTCCCCACCTTCCTCCGAGTTGACCCCGGCGGTCTCCTGTGAGTCCCCATCATCCCGAAGGACATGCTGGCAACACAGAACAAGGGTTGCGCTCGTTGCGGGACTTAACCCAACATCTCACGACACGAGCTGACGACAGCCATGCACCACCTGTACACCGACCACAAGGGGGACCCTGTCTCCAGAGTTTTCCGGTGTATGTCAAGCCTTGGTAAGGTTCTTCGCGTTGCGTCGAATTAAGCCACATGCTCCGCCGCTTGTGCGGGCCCCCGTCAATTCCTTTGAGTTTTAGCCTTGCGGCCGTACTCCCCAGGCGGGGAACTTAATGCGTTAGCTGCGGCACCGACGACGTGGAATGTCGCCAACACCTAGTTCCCACCGTTTACGGCGTGGACTACCAGGGTATCTAATCCTGTTCGCTCCCCACGCTTTCGCTCCTCAGCGTCAGTAATGGCCCAGAGATCCGCCTTCGCCACCGGTGTTCCTCCTGATATCTGCGCATTTCACCGCTACACCAGGAATTCCGATCTCCCCTACCACACTCTAGCCAGCCCGTATCGACTGCAGACTCGGAGTTAAGCCCCGAGCTTTCACAATCGACGTGACAAGCCGCCTACGAGCTCTTTACGCCCAATAATTCCGGACAACGCTTGCGCCCTACGTATTACCGCGGCTGCTGGCACGTAGTTAGCCGGCGCTTCTTCTGCAGGTACCGTCACTTGCGCTTCTTCCCTGCTGAAAGAGGTTTACAACCCGAAGGCCGTCATCCCTCACGCGGCGTCGCTGCATCAGGCTTTCGCCCATTGTGCAATATTCCCCACTGCTGCCTCCCGTAGGAGTCTGGGCCGTGTCTCAGTCCCAGTGTGGCCGGTCGCCCTCTCGGTCGGCTACCCGTCGTCGCCTTGGTGAGCCGTTACCTCACCAACAAGCTGATAGGCCGCGGGCTCATCCTTCACCGCCGGAGCTTTCCACCATCAAAGATGCCCAAGATGGTCGTATCCGGTATTAGACCCCGTTTCCAGGGCTTGTCCCAGAGTGAAGGGCAGATTGCCCACGTGTTACTCACCCGTTCGCCACTAATCCACCCCGAAGGGCTTCATCGTTCGACTTGCATGTGTTAAGCACGCCGCCAGCGTTCGTCCTGAGCCAGGATCAAACTCTCCGTGAATGTTTACCCGTAATCGGGTGCAACACCACGAGAGCGGTGCAAGAGGAGGAATGATCCTCTCGCACACAGCGTCCTCGCTGTGTTTTTTCAAAGGAACCTCGCCCCAACTCATACGAGTCGGAGACGGGGTATCAACATATCTGGCGTTGACTTTTGGCACGCTGTTGAGTTCTCAAGGAACGGTCGCTTCCTTTGTACTCACCCTCTCGGGCTTTCCTCCGGGCGCTTCCCTTCGGTCTTGCGTTTCCGACTCTATCAGATCTTTTCTCGACCCGATTTCCTCGGCGCTTTCCAGGTGTTCGCTTTCGCGTTTCCCTTTCCGGCGGTTCCGACTTTATCAGAAGTTCTGCGTCGGAATTTCCACCCGCTCCGGGCAACGTGCTCCGGTGCTTGAGGCGACCGGGTTCCCGGGTGGGCGGAGCCGTAAACGTACTGGAGCGGGGCGCCAGGATGCAAATCGAGGCGCCCCGCTCCGGAGTTGACGCGTGGCCAGGGCCGTACGCCGGGTCAGACCTCGACGACGACGGGCAGGATCATCGGCCTGCGGCGGTAGGTGTCGGAGACCCACTTGCCCAGCGTGCGGCGGACCAGTTGCTGGAGTTGGTGGGGTTCCACGATGCCGTCCTGGGCCGAGCGTTCCAGGGTCTCGGTGATCTTGGGGATCACCGCCTCGAAGGCGGCGTCCTCGATGCCCGAGCCGCGGGCCTGGACATGGGGACCGGCGTTGATCTTGCCGGTGGTGGAGTCGATGACGACGAAGACCGAGATGATGCCCTCGTCGCCGAGGATTTTGCGGTCCTTGAGGGCCGGTTCGCCGACGTCGCCGACGGAGAGGCCGTCGACGTAGACGTAGCCCGCCTGGACCTTGCCCGAGATCTTCGCCTTGCCCCCGACGAGGTCCACGGCGATGCCGTCCTCCGCGATGACGATGCGGTCGTGCGGGACGCCGGTCATGGCGCCCAGCTCCGCGTTGGCGCGCAGGTGGCGCCATTCGCCGTGGACGGGCATCAGGTTCTTCGGGCGGCAGATGTTGTAGAAGTACAGCAGCTCGCCCGCCGAGGCGTGGCCGGATACGTGCACCTTGGCGTTGCCCTTGTGGACGACGTTGGCGCCCCAGCGGGTGAGGCCGTTGATGACGCGGTAGACCGCGTTCTCGTTGCCGGGGATCAGCGACGAGGCCAGGATCACCGTGTCGCCCTCGACGATCCGGATCTGGTGGTCGCGGTTGGCCATCCGGGACAGGGCCGCCATCGGTTCGCCCTGGGAGCCGGTGCAGACGAGGACCACCTGGTGGTCGGGGAGGTCGTCGAGGGTCTTGACGTCGACCACCAGGCCCGGGGGGACCTTCAGATAGCCGAGGTCCCTGGCGATGCCCATGTTGCGGACCATGGAGCGGCCGACGAAGGCGACCCGGCGGCCGTACTCGTGGGCGGCGTCCAGGATCTGCTGGATGCGGTGGACGTGGCTGGCGAAACTGGCCACGATGATCCGCTTGCGGGCGGCCCCGAAGACCTGGCGCAGGACGCCGGAGATGTCGCGCTCGTGCGGCGTGAAGCCGGGGACCTCGGCGTTCGTGGAGTCGGAGAGGAGGAGGTCGATGCCCTCTTCGCTCAGCCGGGCGAACGCGTGCAGGTCGGTGAGGCGGTTGTCCAGCGGGAGCTGGTCCATCTTGAAGTCGCCGGTGTGCACCGCCATGCCCGCGGGGGTGCGGATGGCGACGGCCAGGGCGTCCGGGATGGAGTGGTTGACCGCGACGAACTCGCAGTCGAAGGGGCCGATGCGCTCGCGGTGGCCCTCGGCGACTTCGAGGGTGTACGGGCGGATGCGGTGTTCCTGGAGCTTGGCCTCGATGAGGGCGAGGGTCAGCTTGGAGCCGATCAGGGGGATGTCCGGCTTCTCCCGCAGGAGGAAGGGGACGCCGCCGATGTGGTCCTCGTGCCCGTGGGTGAGGACGATGCCCTCGATGTCGTCGAGACGGTTCCGGATGGACGAGAAGTCCGGCAGGATCAGGTCGATTCCGGGCTGCTCCTCCTCGGGGAAGAGCACTCCGCAGTCGACGATCAGCAGACGGCCCCCGTACTCGAAGACCGTCATGTTCCGGCCGATTTCGCCGAGGCCGCCGAGCGGGGTGACGCGCAGGCCACCGTCGGGGAGCGGCGGGGGCGGGCCCAGTTCAGGATGCGGATGACTCAAAAGACTCTCCTCACCACACACGCCACGTACCGGTAGGGCACGTGGCGCGCGTGACGTTCGTGCAGAAGCAGTTGTCGTGTGGATGCGGGCACCGGTGGCCCGCCTATTCAGTTGTGAAGTCACTGCCCGGCGCGGCGGGCGAAGTCTGTTGTCAGATCTGTACCCCGCCAGCGGCAAGATCGATCTTGAGTTGCTCGATCTCCTGTGCGGTCAGCTCCACCATGGGCGCGCGCAGCGGGCCGCCGGGCAGGCCCTTGAGGGCGAGGGCGGCCTTGGTCGTCATGACGCCCTGGGTGCGGAACATGCCGGTGTAGACCGGGAGCAGCTTCTGGTGGATCTCGGTGGCCTTCTGGACGTCGCCCGCGGTGAACGCGTCCACGAGGTCGCGCAGCTCGGGGGTGACGACGTGGCCGACGACCGAGACGAAGCCGACCGCTCCGACGGAGAGCAGGGGCAGGTTCAGCATGTCGTCGCCGGAGTACCAGGCGAGGCCGGAGCGGGCGATGGCCCAGCTCGCGCGGCCGAGGTCGCCCTTGGCGTCCTTGTTGGCGACGATGCGGGGGTGCTCGGCGAGGCGGACGAGCGTCTCGGTGTTGATGGGGACGCCGCTGCGGCCGGGGATGTCGTAGAGCATCACCGGGAGGTCGGTGGCGTCGGCGATGGCGGTGAAGTGGCGGTACAGGCCCTCTTGCGGGGGCTTGTTGTAGTACGGCGTGACGACGAGCAGGCCGTGTGCGCCGGTCTGGGCGGCGGCGTGGGCCAGCTCGATGCTGTGCCGGGTGTCGTTGGTGCCGACTCCGGCCACGATGTGGGCGCGGTCGCCGACGGCCTCCAGTACCGCTCGCAGCAGGTCCGATTTCTCCGCGTCGCTGGTGGTGGGCGACTCGCCGGTGGTGCCGTTGATGATCAGGCCGTCGTTGCCCGCGTCGACCAGGTGGGTGGCGAGCCGCTGGGCGCCGTCGAGGTCAAGTGCGCCGTCCGCCGTGAAGGGCGTGACCATGGCGGTGAGGACCCGCCCGAAGGGGGTCTGCGGAGTGGAGGTCGGAGCCATGGGTTACACGCTACTCGTTGCTCATCCGTGGGTCTGCCCTCGGGGGGCGCGAAAAGTCCGGACAAAGTCCGGATAAAGGGGAGCCCGGCACTGCCTGCTCGGGGGTTCAAGCAGTGCCGGACCCGTTTGATCAGGCTAGATGAACTTCACTTAATGCCGCAATACGGACACTTCATGCGGCTGAACCGCACATCTGTCCCGGCTGGTGAAACCGGTGTGCGCTACGGCGCCACACGACCGTTCGCGTTGAAGGCGGCGTGGGTGAGGGGCATGAGGCGCGCCCACTCGGCCTCCATCTTCTCGCCGACCATCTCGATCTCCCGCTGCGGGAAGGACGGCACCTTGGCCAGCTCGTGCTGGGTGCGCAGGCCGAGGAAGTGCATCAGCGAGCGGGCGTTGCAGGTGGCGTACATCGAGGAGAACAGGCCGACCGGGAGGACGGCGCGGGCGACCTCGCGGGCGACGCCCTCCGCCAGCAGCTTCTGGTAGGCGGCGTACGCCTGCTGGTAGGAGTCGGACAGGACGTCGCGGACCGTCGCGTGCTGCGACGGGGTGCCCTCGACGAAGACGTACTTGCCGGGGCGGCCCTCCTGGACGAGCTTCCTGGACGCGTCCGGGGTGTAGAAGACCGGCTGCAGCTCGCGGTAGCGCCCGGACTCCTCGTTGTACGACCAGCCCACCCGGTGCCGCATGAACTCCCGGAAGACGAAGATCGGGGCGCTGACGAAGAAGGTCATCGAGTTGTGCTCGAAGGGGCTGCCGTGCCGGTCCCGCATCAGGTAGTTGATCAGACCCTTGGACCGCTCGGGGTCCTTCCGCAGCTCGTCCAGCGAGTGCTCACCGAGCGTCGAGACCCGGGCGGCGAACAGGACGTCGGCGTCCGAGGCGCTGGACTTCACCAGCTCGACGGTCACGTCGCTGCGCGTCTCGACGTCACTGTGGGGGGTCGGGTTCCGATCGTGGTCGGCGGCGGTCACAGGGGTCCTTCCGATCGCGTCCTGCGTGCGCGCCCACTTTACGGGCTGACTCGTACGGGCCCCCGGAGGTGGTGGGCATGGACACGGCTCGATAGCCTCACCGGGCACCACCCGTGGATGGAACGAGTGAGGACCAGCCGTGCCCCTGCCCTTCCTGACGGCCGACCGCGCCTTTGACGCCGCGGACGACGTCGCGTTGCCGTTCGACGACCGAGACCGCTGGCGGCGCCCCTACCGCCCGGGTCCCTGGCGGGTCGGCGCCGCCGCGATCACGCTGCTGCTCGCCTCGTACGTGCTGTTCGCGGGGGTCATCATCGCGCTGACCGACACCGTGTCCGCCGCGGGCACCGTGTTCGTGATCGCCCTGGTGATGATCGTCGCGGCGCTGCGGATGCTGCGCATGGGCGTGTGGGTGAGCGCGCACGGGCTGCGCCGCGTGGGCTTCCTGGCCACGCGGACGGTGCCCTGGGACCGGGTGGTCGCGGTGCGGACGGTGCAGCAGCCGGTGCGCTGGCTGGGGCTGCCGCGCACGGTGCAGGGGCAGGCGGTGCTGCTGACCCAGCGGGACCGGTCGGAGCAGGACACGCCGCCGCTGCTGACCACCCACAACGCCGACTTCCTGGCCCGGCCGGAGTCCTTCGACCGGGCGGCGGACTCGGTGGAGGTGTGGGCCGACGAGTACCGGCGGGGCTGAGCCGCGGCGCTTGACGGACGAAGGGGCCGCCCGCGATGTCGCGGGCGGCCCCTTCGCCGTCCGTCAGACCTCGACGGGCTTGCCGTCGTGCAGGGCGATGGCGCGCTGCATCGCCTTGCGGGCGCGCGGGGTGTCGCGGGCGTCGTGGTAGGCGACGGCGAGGCGGAACCAGGTGCGCCAGTCCTCGGGGGCGTCCTCCGTCTCGGCCTTGCGGCGGGCGAAGACCTCGTCGGCCGAGTCACGGTCGATCCGGCCGCTGGGCAGGCGGCGCAGCTCGTCGACGGGCAGCCCGCCCTCGGCCTCCAGCTCGGCGGCGAGCTGGTTGGCCCTGCGGACGAACTGGGTGTTCTTCCACAGGAACCAGAGCCCGATCACCGGCAGGATCAGCACCGCCACCCCGAAGGTGACGGTCAGGAGCGTGCCGGTGCGGATGAGCAGGACGCCGCGGCTGCCGACCAGGACGAAGTAGAAGACGAGGACGGCGGCCGTGACGGTGTAGGTGATCTTCGCGCGCATGGTGGTGTGGTCCCGGGCTCGGTCGAGGTGGCTCAGTCGAGGTCCAGGAAGTGCTCCAGGCCGAAGGTGAGGCCCGGAGTGGTCACCACCCGGCGGACGCCCAGCAGGATGCCCGGCATGAAGCTGCTGTGGTGCAGGGAGTCGTGGCGGATGGTGAGGGTCTCGCCCTCGCCGCCGAGCAGGACCTCCTGGTGGGCGAGGAGACCGCGCAGCCGCACCGCGTGCACGGGGACGCCGTCGACGTTCGCGCCGCGGGCGCCGTCCAGGGCGGTCACCGTGGCGTCCGGCGCGGGGGCGCTGCCCGCCCTGGCGCGGGCCTCGGCGATGAGCTGGGCGGTGCGGGTGGCGGTGCCGCTGGGGGCGTCCACCTTGTTCGGGTGGTGCAGTTCGACGACCTCGACGGACTCGAAGTAGGGCGCCGCGAGCTGGGCGAACCTCATGGTGAGGACGGCGCCGATGGAGAAGTTGGGGGCGATCAGTACGCCCGTCTCCGGGGACTGGGCGAGCCAGGTCCGCAACTGTGCGAGGCGGTCGTCGGTCCAGCCGGTGGTGCCGACGACGGCGTGGATGCCGTGCCGGACGCAGAAGTCGAGGTTGCCCATCACCGAGGCCGGTGTGGTCAGCTCGACGGCGACCTGGGCGCCGGTGTCGGCCAGCGTCTCCAGCTTGTCGCCGCGGCCGAGGGCGGCCACCAGCTCCAGGTCGTCGGCGGCCTCCACCGCCCGTACCGCCTCGGACCCGATCCGGCCCTTGGCGCCGAGGACCGCCACGCGCAGCTTGCTCATCTTCTTGCTTCCAATCGGAGGAACGGGAGGTACGGCAGGGGTCAGGCGACGGCGTCGTGCAGCCGGGACGCCTGGCGGTCCTTCAGCGGGCCGATGACCGACAGGGACGGCCTGCGGCCCAGGACGTCGCGGGCGACCGAGCGGACGTCGTCCGGCGTGACCGAGGCTATCCGGGCGAGCATGTCGTCGACGGACATCTGCTCGCCCCAGCACAGCTCGCTCTTGCCGATGCGGTTCATCAGCGCGCCGGTGTCCTCCAGGCCGAGGACGGTGGAGCCGCGGAGCTGGCCGATGGCGCGGTCGATCTCCTCGTCGGACAGGCCGTGCTCGGCGACCTGGTCGAGTTCGTCGCGGCAGATCTTCAGCACGTCGTGGACCTGCGACGGACGGCAGCCCGCGTAGACGCCGAACAGGCCGCAGTCGGCGAAGCCCGAGGTGTACGAGTACACGCTGTAGGCCATGCCGCGCTTCTCGCGGACCTCCTGGAACAGGCGCGAGGACATGCCGCCGCCGAGGGCGGTGTTCAGCACGCCGAGCGCCCAGCGGCGGTCGTCGGTGCGGGACAGTCCCGGCATTCCGAGGACGACGTGCGCCTGCTCGGTCTTGCGGCCGATCAGCTCGACGCGGCCCGCGGTGCGCAGGGCGCGGCTGCCCGCGCGCGGGGCGATGGGCTGGGCGGCCGGGTCCTTCAGGGCGCCCGCCTTCTCGAAGGCCGCGCGGACCTGCCGTACGACCTTGTTGTGGTCGACGTTGCCCGCGCAGGCGACCACCAGGTGGGTGGGGTCGTAGTGCTTCTTGTAGAAGCGGCGGATGCGGTCGGCGGTGAGGGCGTTGACGGTGTCGACCGTGCCGAGCACGGGGCGGCCGAGGGCGTTGTCGCCGAACATCGTGTGCGCGAACAGGTCGTGCACGCAGTCGCCGGGGTCGTCCTCCGTCATCGCGATCTCCTCGAGGATGGCGCCGCGTTCGACGTCGACATCCTCCTCACGGATGAGGGAGCCGGTCAGCATGTCGCAGACGACGTCGATGGCGAGCGGCAGGTCGGCGTCGAGCACGCGCGCGTAGTAGCACGTGTACTCCTTCGCCGTGAACGCGTTCATCTCGCCGCCCACGGCGTCGAGCGCCGAGGAGATGTCGAGGGCGCTGCGCCGAGCGGTGCCCTTGAAGAGGAGGTGTTCGAGGTAGTGGGTGGCGCCGTTCAGGGCCGGGGTCTCGTCGCGGGAGCCGACGTGCGCCCAGATGCCGAAGGTCGCGGAGCGCACGGACGGCAGGGTCTCGGTGACGACGCGCAGGCCACCGGGGAGGGTGGTCTTGCGGACGGTGCCGATGCCGTTGGTGCCCTTGATGAGGGTTTGGGTACGGGCGACGGCCCGCGCCTCCGAGGAGGAGCGGGCCGTCACCTTGGGGCTACGGGACGTCACTTGTCGGCGTCGTCCTTCTTGTCGTCCGCGGCGGCGTCGTCCTCGCCCTCGATCACGGGGATGAGGGAGAGCTTGCCGCGCGAGTCGATCTCGGCGATCTCGACCTGGACCTTCTGGCCCACACCGAGCACGTCCTCGACGTTCTCCACGCGCTTGCCACCGGCGAGCTTGCGGATCTGCGAGATGTGCAGCAGGCCGTCCTTGCCGGGGAGCAGGGAGACGAACGCGCCGAACGTGGTCGTCTTCACGACCGTGCCCAGGTAGCGCTCGCCGACCTCCGGCATGGTCGGGTTGGCGATCGAGTTGATCGTCGTACGGGCGGCCTCGGCGGAGGGGCCGTCGGCGGCGCCGATGTAGATGGTGCCGTCGTCCTCGATCGTGATCTCGGCGCCGGTGTCCTCCTGGATCTGGTTGATCATCTTGCCCTTGGGGCCGATGACCTCACCGATCTTGTCGACCGGGATCTTCACGGTGATGATCCGCGGCGCGTTCGGGGACATCTCGTCGGGCCGGTCGATGGCCTCCATCATCACGTCGAGGATGTGGAGACGCGCGTCGCGGGCCTGCTTGAGGGCGGCGCCCAGGACGGAGGCCGGGATGCCGTCCAGCTTGGTGTCGAGCTGGAGGGCGGTGACGAACTCCTTGGTGCCGGCGACCTTGAAGTCCATGTCGCCGAAGGCGTCCTCCGCGCCGAGGATGTCGGTGAGGGTGACGTAGTGCGTCTCGCCCTCGACCTCCTGGGAGATCAGGCCCATGGCGATACCGGCGACGGGGGCCTTCAGCGGCACACCGGCGTTCAGCAGCGACATGGTGGAGGCGCAGACGGAGCCCATGGACGTCGAGCCGTTGGAGCTGAGCGCCTCGGACACCTGGCGGATCGCGTAGGGGAACTCCTCGCGGGTCGGCAGGACCGGCACCAGGGCGCGCTCGGCGAGGGCGCCGTGACCGATCTCGCGGCGCTTCGGGGAGCCGACGCGGCCGGTCTCGCCGGTGGAGTACGGCGGGAAGTTGTAGTTGTGCATGTAGCGCTTGCGGGTCACCGGGGAGAGGGTGTCGAGCTGCTGCTCCATGCGGAGCATGTTGAGGGTGGTGACGCCCAGGATCTGGGTCTCGCCACGCTCGAACACGGCGGAGCCGTGCACCCGCGGGATGGCCTCGACCTCGGCGGCGAGCGTACGGATGTCCGTCAGCCCGCGGCCGTCGATGCGCTTCTTCTCCTTGATCACGCGCTCGCGGACCAGGGTCTTGGTGAGCGAGCGGTACGCGGCGGAGATCTCCTTCTCGCGGCCCTCGAACTCCGGCAGGAGCTTCTCGGCGGCGAGCGCCTTGACGCGGTCCAGCTCGGCCTCGCGCTCCTGCTTGCCCGCGATGGTCAGCGCGGAGGCCAGCTCCGGGCGGACGGCGGCGGTCAGCGCCTCCAGGACGTCGTCCTGGTAGTCGAGGAAGATCGGGAACTCGGCGGTCGGCTTGGCGGCCTTCGCGGCGAGGTCGGCCTGCGCCTTGCACAGCACCTTGATGAAGGGCTTCGCGGCGTCCAGACCGGCCGCGACGACCTCCTCGGTGGGGGCCTCGGCGCCGCCCTCGACCAGCTTGATGGTCTTCTCGGTGGCCTCGGCCTCGACCATCATGATCGCGACGTCGCCGTCCTCCAGGGTGCGGCCCGCGACGACCATGTCGAAGACGGCGTCCTCCAGCTCGGTGTGGGTCGGGAACGCCACCCACTGGCCGCGGATCAGCGCGACGCGGACGCCGCCGATCGGGCCGGAGAAGGGCAGACCGGCGAGCTGCGTGGACGCGGAGGCGGCGTTGATCGCCACGACGTCGTACAGGTGGTCGGGGTTGAGGGCCATGATCGTGGCGACGACCTGGATCTCGTTGCGCAGGCCCTTCTTGAAGGACGGGCGCAGCGGGCGGTCGATCAGGCGGCAGGTGAGGATGGCGTCCTCGGAGGGGCGGCCCTCGCGGCGGAAGAAGGAACCGGGGATCTTCCCGGCCGCGTACATCCGCTCCTCGACGTCGACCGTGAGCGGGAAGAAGTCGAGCTGGTCCTTGGGGTTCTTGGAGGCGGTGGTGGCCGACAGCACCATGGTGTCGTCGTCCAGGTACGCCACGGCGGAACCGGCGGCCTGCTTGGCCAGGCGGCCCGTCTCGAAGCGGATGGTGCGGGTGCCGAAGGAGCCGTTGTCGATGACGGCCTCGGCGTAGTGGGTCTCGTTCTCCACTAGCGTTTTCTCCGTTACTTGTCGTCTTTTGTCCCGGCCGCCCGTGTGGCGGGGGACGGTGTCGGAGAAGCGCCGCTCCTGGTGCAAGCCGGTCTTCGATCGAAGCTCCCGGGATTCGGTCTTCCCGGGGGCCACTACCGAGGACCGGCGGCGGCGAGGTGCGCTTCTCCTCGTTCTGGTACCACTTCGTTCGTGGTGCTACCACACTACAAAGGGGCGGTGACACTCCGCACGTACAGCAAAGGGAGCGGTCCCCGAACTGCGGGAACCGCTCCCTCCACGGCGTCTTACTTGGCGCCCGCCGCACCCCGGCGGATGCCGAGACGGTCGACCAGCGCGCGGAAGCGCTGGATGTCCTTCTTGGCGAGGTACTGGAGCAGGCGGCGGCGCTGACCGACGAGGATCAGCAGGCCACGGCGGGAGTGGTGGTCGTGCTTGTGGGTCTTGAGGTGCTCGGTCAGGTCGGAGATCCGACGCGACAGCATGGCGACCTGGACCTCGGGGGAGCCGGTGTCACCCTCCTTGGTGCCGAACTCGGAGATGATCTGCTTCTTCGTGGCGGCGTCGAGCGACACGCGTACTCCTCTATGGTCTGGAAAGGGCCACCGAGTGCCCCCGGTCTGTGTCTCGGGGGAGCTTCCGTGACTCGGAAGGCGGGGATCCGCTGGGCGCGGCCTCCAGGGCACGGGGCTCCGGGGGCGCGTACACAAACGGCCGTCACCCAGAGTACCAGCAGGTTCGCCCGCCTCTTACCGCGGTCGGCGAAGGGCCCGGGGGGAGGGGGCGCGGCCACTAGGGTGACGGGTTGGACTGTACGTGCGTCTGGAAGGGGTCGCCCAGCGATGGCGGAGACGGAAGCCGAGATGAAGGCACGCAAGGAACGGGAGCGGGACGAGCTGTACGCGCTCGACATCTCCGGCGTCGAGTGGCACAGCGCGCCGGGCACCGAGGAGCACGAGGAGCGGGTCGAGATCGCCTACCTGCCCGAGGGCGCGGTGGCGATGCGGTCGTCCCTGGACCCCGACACCGTGCTGCGGTACACGGAGGCGGAGTGGCGGGCCTTCGTGCTGGGGGCGCGGGACGGGGAGTTCGATCTGGAACCGGAACCGGAGCCGGAGCCGAAGGCTGACTGAGTGCCGTCATAGAAAACGGGGGCGGGACGCACGCGCGCGTGGGTCCCGCCCCCGTTTGTCCGTTCGTCCTGGGGCCGTCAACTGGTCAGTGAGCGCACCGTCGCGTAGACGTCGAAGACCGCGAGCGCCAGCGGCACCAGGGTGAGCAGGACGAAGCCCTCGGCGATCTCCAGGAAGCGGCCCCAGAAGGGGGTGAGCCCGCTGCGGGAGGCGACCAGGCCGAGGCCGGTGATCAGGGCGGCTGCCGCCGCGATCGCCGCGACCAGCCAGACCGTGCGCATGTCGAGGTCGGCGCGGTCCCCCGTCAGCGCGTCGCGGACCAGGGCGCCGGGCGGGTTGAGCGCCAGGCCGAGGCCGAGCGCGACCAGGGAGCCGAGCCCGGCGGCCAGCAGGGCGGCGACCTGCGCGGTGTAGCGGAAGAGCTGGGCCCGCATCAGTGCCGCGACGCCGGTGGCCAGGGCGAGGAGCTGGGCCCAGAGGTCGTCGGTGAAGCCGAGGACGAGGGCGGAGCCCACGGCGACGAGGGAGCAGCCGCCGACGAGGCCGACGAGGAGTTCGTGGCCGCGCCGGGCCTGGGCCTCGATGCGTTCGGCGTCCACCGGCTCGGGTGGTTCGGGGTCGGCGCCGTAGACGCTGCGCGGGGTGGTGTCCGGGGCCTCGAAGCCGATGGGCAGCCGGGCGAAGCGCATGGACATGCCCGGCAGGAAGGCGAGCGCGCCGATGGCGACGGGGGCGCACAGGGCGGCGATCTCGGCCGGGGTCCAGTGCTTGTAGAGCGCGACGCAGGTGGTGACGAGGCCGAGGCCGGAGGCGACGGCGAAGGCGACGAAGGGGCCGTCGCCGCGCGGTGAGCACAGGGTGAGGATCACCGAGGCCACCAGCACCGCCGCGCAGGCCAGCAGGAACTGGAGCTTGCCGATGCCCTGCCCCTCGGACAGCGACAGCAGCCCGGACCCGGCCACGCCGACGTTCGGCAGGGCGCCCAGGCCCAGCGCGACGGCGGAGGCGCGGTCGTCGTAGACCCGGGCGCGGACGCAGCCGAGGACGACGAGGAGCACCCCGGCGACGCCCGCGAGGATGCCGGGCAGGCTGTGCATGTCGTGCCGTGGGTCGGCGGTCCAGGCGACGAAGGCGAGCAGCGCGGGCAGGACGGCGCCGCCGGTCAGGCCCGCGGCGCGGGTGAGGTCGGCGTGCCACAGGGAGCGGTCGCGGGTGACCGCGGAGGCGACGGCCTCGGAGACGTCGTCGAAGACGGCGGGCGGCAGCGACTCGGAGAACGGGCGCAGGGTGAGGAGTTCGCCGTCGAGGATGCGCTGCGCGGTGAAGGACCGGGAGCTGTCCAGGACGGTGCCGTCGCGGCGTACGAGGTGGTAGCCGACCGGGGCGCCCTCGGCGGCGGTCTGCCGGGAGAGCCGGAGGATCTCGGGGTAGAGGTCGGCGACCGGGATGTCGTCGGGCAGCGCCACGTCGATCCGGCTGTCCGGGGCGACGATGGTGACCCGGCAGAAGCCGAGGCCGGTGATCGCCGCGCCGCCCGTTCCCGGTGTGGCCGCCTGGCCGGGTCCGCCCGGTCCGCCGGGTCCGCCCGCGCCGGTGGCCGCCGTGGAGGCCGTGATGCTCACCTGGTGCTCCCCCTCAGTTCCGCTGCTGTCTCATCGGTCCGGTGTCTTCGGTCCGCTGTCTTCGATTCGCTGTCTTCGGTTCGGTGACGCTCCGGTTCGGTGTCACTCGTGTGGTGGCGGCGTGAAGGTTCCGCGCCGGTTCCGCCGGTGCCCGTCGCCGGGCGGGCGGCGGGGCGACCGTCCGGCCGTACCGGGCGTACCGCGCCGCGCCACATCGCACGGAAAGTCCCGTATGTACGCCGTGTGTGTCCCGTATCTCCGGCCGGGTCCCCCTGTGCTCACGCGAACATCCGGCACCCTACCGCCCGCCGGTGTGTGGTGGGATCAGTAGGATCGCGCGGCGGCCCCCGTTCGCCTGACACGGGGAGGCGGACGGAAACGGCGCGGGCCGACAAGGGAATTGGTGAGCAGTGAGCCAGATCGTCGTGAAGCGCCCGCCGCGGGCGCTGCCGCCGGAGGTGCCCACGGGCGACGTCGTCGTACAGCCGCCGCCCGAGCTGCCACGGGGTCACCAGGACAGCGTCATGATGCAGTTGCTGCCGACGCTGGGCATGGGCGGCTCGGTGGTGTTCTTCTTCACGAGCGGGCAGCCGTTCATGCGGATCATGGGCATGATCATGATCGCGTCGACGATCGCCATGTCCATCGCGATGGTGGTCCGCTTCCGCCGCGGCTCCCAGGGCCAGTTGGCGGACCTGCGCCGCGACTACCTGAGCTACCTCTCCCAGACCCGCCGCGCCACGCGGGACACCGCGCGGGCGCAGCGTGACGCGCAGTACTACCTGCACCCCTCCCCCGAGCAGCTCTGGGCGCTGGTCGCCGAGGGCAGCCGGGTGTGGGAACGGCGGCCCGGCGACGAGGACTTCGCGCAGGTCCGCATCGGCCTCGGCCCGCAGTCCCTCGCGACCGCGCTGGTCGCGCCCGACACCGGTCCCGTGGAGCAGTTGGAGCCGCTCACCGCGAGCGCGATGCAGCGCTTCCTCGCCGCCCACGCCACCCTGGACGACCTGCCGATGGCGGTGTCCCTGCGCGCCTTCTACCACGTCACCCTCAGCGGCGAGCCGGAGTCGGTACGCTCCTGCGCCCGCGCCCTGACCGGTTCGCTGGCCGCGCTGCACTCCCCCGAGGACCTGGTCGTCGCGGTCGCGGCGGGCCGCGAGTCGTGGGCGCACTGGGAGTGGGCCAAGTGGCTGCCGCACGTGCAGCTCCCCGGCGTCACGGACGGCGCCGGATCGCGCCGTCTGATCAGCGCCGACCCGCGTGAGCTGGAGGACCTGCTGTCCTCCCGGCTGACCGGCCGCCCGCGCTTCCACCCCGACGCCGCGCCGCTGCCGGACACCGCGCACCTGGTCGTCGTACTCGACGGGGTGTCCCTGCCGCAGGACTCGATGCTGGCGAGCCCGGAGGGGCTGCAAGGGGTGACGGTCGTCGAGATCGTGCCCGGTGAGCAGGCGGGGGTCCGCGGGGACCTGTCGATCGCCGTACGGCCGCAGGCGCTGCGCCTTGAGTCGGCGCACGGGGTCGTCTACGAGGGGACGCCGGACGCGCTGTCGCAGGAGTCGGCGGAGGCGCTGGCCCGGCAGCTCGCGCCGCTGCGGATGGCCTCCGGCGGGGACGACGACGAACCGCTGCTGGCGAACCTGGAGTTCACCGACCTGCTGAACCTGGGCGACGCGGCCTCCATCGACACCCGGCGCACCTGGCGGCCACGGTCGCAGGCGGAGCGGCTGCGGGTGCCGATCGGCGTCGGTGAGGACGGCCGTCCGGTGATGCTGGACATCAAGGAGGCCGCGCAGGAGGGCATGGGCCCGCACGGGCTGTGCGTCGGCGCCACCGGTTCCGGCAAGTCGGAGCTGCTGCGCACGCTGGTGCTCGGGCTCGCGGTGACGCACTCCTCCGAGACGCTGAACTTCGTCCTCGCGGACTTCAAGGGCGGTGCGACGTTCGCCGGGATGGCGCAGATGCCGCACGTCGCGGCGGTGATCACCAACCTGGCGGACGACCTCACGCTCGTCGACCGCATGGGCGACTCCATCCGCGGTGAGCTGAACCGCCGCCAGGAGCTGCTGCGGGACGCGGGCAACTACGCCAACATCCACGACTACGAGAAGGCGCGCGCGGCGGGCGCGCCGCTGCAACCGATTCCGTCGCTGCTCCTGGTGATCGACGAGTTCAGCGAACTGCTGACGGCCAAGCCGGACTTCATCGACATGTTCGTGCAGATCGGCCGCATCGGCCGGTCGCTGGGCGTGCACCTGCTGCTGGCCTCGCAGCGCCTGGAGGAGGGCCGACTGCGGGGTCTGGAGACGTACCTGTCGTACCGGATCGGTCTGCGGACCTTCTCCGCCGCCGAGTCGCGGGCCGCGCTGGGGGTGCCGGACGCCTACGAGCTGCCGAACGTGCCGGGTTCCGGGTTCCTGAAGTTCGGCACGGACGAGATGGTGCGGTTCAAGGCGGCGTACGTCTCCGGTGTCTACCGCTCTGGTGCCCAGCGGTCGTCGTCGACGGACGGCGCGCTGCCGGTGGACCGGCGGCCGGTGCTGTTCACGGCGGCGGAGGTGCCGGTGACGTTGGTACCGCAGCAGCCGACGCGGGCGCGGGGCTCTGGCTCCGACGAGGTGGACGACGCGCTCGCGGACACCGTGCTGGATGTCGTCGTACGGCGTCTGGAGGCACAGGGTCCGGCGGCGCACCAGGTGTGGCTGCCGCCGCTGGACAGCCCGCCGTCGCTGGACGCGCTGCTGCCGGGTCTGACCGGGGTGGCGGGCCGCGGGCTGACCCAGCCCGGCTACGAGGGCGCGGGACGGCTGGTCGTCCCCGTCGGCATCGTCGACAAGCCGTACGAGCAGCGCCGGGACCCGCTGTGGGTGGACTTCTCGGGCGCGGCGGGCCACATGCAGGTCCTGGGCGGCCCGCAGTCCGGCAAGTCGACGCTCCTGCGCTCCCTGATCTGCTCCTTCGCGCTGACGCACACCCCGCAGGAGGTGCAGTTCTACGGCCTGGACTTCGGCGGCGGCGGCATGTCGGCGGTGGCCGGACTCCCGCACGTCGGCGGGGTCGCCTCCCGCCTGGACCCCGAGAAGGTGCGGCGTACGGTCGCGGAGGTCTACGGCATCCTGGCGCGCCGTGAGGAGTACTTCCGGGCGTCGGGCATCTCGTCCATCGCGGAGTTCCGCACCCGGCGCGCGCGGGGCGACATCTCCGTCACGGACCAGCCGTGGGGCGACGTGTTCCTGGTCATCGACGGTTGGGCGAACTTCCGTGCCGACTACGAGGCGCTGGACCAGGTCGTCCTGGACATCGCGGCGCGCGGTCTCGGCTACGGCATCCACCTGGTGATCTCGGCGTCCCGTTCGATGGAGGTGCGGGCGGCGCTCAAGGACAACCTGCTGAACCGGCTCGAGCTGCGGCTCGGCGACACGATGGACTCCGAGCTGGACCGCAAGGTCGCCGCGAACGTGCCCACGGGCGTGCCGGGTCGCGGTCAGGCCCCGCAGAAGCTGCACTTCATGGCGGCGGTGCCGCGCATCGACGGCCTCACTTCCGACACCGACCTCGCGGAGGCGACGGCGGCGCTGGCGACGGAGGTGACCCGGCACTGGGAGGGGCCGGGGGCGCCCAAGGTGCGGCTGCTGCCGCGCGCGTTCCCGGCGGAGCAGTTGCCGCCGGGCGACCGCTTCCCGCGCCAGGGCGTCGCGTTCGCCCTGGACGAGAACAACCTGGAGCCGGTCTTCGTCGACTTCGACCAGGACCCGTTCTTCCTGGTCTTCGGCGAGAGCGAGTCCGGCAAGTCGAACCTGCTGCGGCTGCTGATCAACCAGCTCACGCGGCGCTACTCCGGTGACGAGTGCAAGCTGTTCGTCGTCGACAACCGGCGTTCCCTGCTCGGCGTCACCCCGGACTCCCATCTCGCCGAGTACATCCCCATGTCCAACGCCATGGAGCACCACATGGTCGCCCTGGCGGACCTGATGAAGCGCCGGACGCCGACCGCGGAGGTGACCGCGCAGCAGCTGCGGGAGCGGAGCTGGTGGCAGGGCCCGACGGTGTTCGTCGTGATCGACGACTTCGATCTCGTCTCCACGTCCAGCGGCAATCCGCTCAGCGGCCTGACGGAACTCCTCCCCTTCGCCCGCGACGTCGGCGTCCGCTTCATCATCGCCCGCTCCTCGGCGGGCGCGAGCCGGGCCTCCTACGAGGCGTTCATGCAGCGGATCAAGGAACTGGGCGCCCAGGGCGTCGTCCTCGCGGGCGACCCGGCCGAGGGCGACATCCTCGGCGGGG
Source organism: Streptomyces flavalbus (assembly GCF_042674625.1). Taxonomy (NCBI): domain Bacteria; kingdom Bacillati; phylum Actinomycetota; class Actinomycetes; order Kitasatosporales; family Streptomycetaceae; genus Streptomyces; species Streptomyces flavalbus. Next base: position 5,786,912 of record NZ_JBHTEB010000001.1, on the reverse strand, counting down.
TCCGCCCCCGCCCGATGCCCGCGGGGCGCGGTGTGTTCGTGTCGCGGCGGCGGGGGCGGCCGTTGGTGCAGGTGGGGTTGGTGGCGGAGGAGACCGACTGACGCGGGTCGATGACGGCAGCTCGGTGTCACCGGCCCGGACAGGATCCGAAGGCGAGGAAGCGGAGGTCCCGGATGGGATGGGACGAGCGACAGGAGTCAAAGGCTCAGGCCGCCGCTCGGCAGCCGACACGGACGTGGTTGAACCAGGTGTCCGCGGAGGGCCAGGGCGCCGGTGGCGGACGCGGATCTGGTCGTACGACAGGACGATCTCGGTGCCGTGGGGCACGAAGCCTTCGTCCTCCACGGTGACCTGGTGAAGAAGGTGGACATCGCGGGCGCCGGCATGAACTCCGACCACGCGGGCTCCACCCACCAGGCGGCAGCGGCGCTCTCCCGCTCCAACTTCCGCATGGGCGACGAGCTCATGACCACGTTGTCGGTCTGGGAGAGCCAGGTGAAGGCGGTCCGTCAGCCATGTGCCCACATCTCGAACCACCTGGACTTCAGCAAGAAACCGCACGCCAACGACGACACCGAGATCGCCGCCGAGATCGCGCAGCGAGACGGTTCCGCACTGCCCGCGTCCGAACTCGGCAAGTACTTCACGTAGGCGCGGGGGAGCTTGGGGGGTGCCGTCCATCACGTATCACGACCTGATGCAGGTCGATCTGGGACCACTGGACACCGCGGTGGCCGACTGGAAGAAGGCGGTCGACGCTCTGAGGCAACTGGAGACCGACGCCCGGGACGGACTAGACCGCCAAGGAGTGCGCGGACCTCCACACCGAGGCGACCGGCATCTACCAGGTCCTCGACGACGCGCACTTCGCCCACCATGAGGGCTACGACGCCGAGACCCAGGACGCCATCGAACGAGGGGTCCGCACCCAGGCGGGTGTCAGCCTCCTCCTCGGACGGCGGCCTGTCGTATCCCGTCCCGGACAACATCCGCGGGGTCCCCGCGGACAAGGTCCTCCTGGAGGCCCTGCTCGACGAGGGCGACGAGTTGAAGCAGGGCCCCGGCTTCTTCGACCTGAAGGACGGTCGGTTCTGCCATATGTACGTCGACGGAAACGAGTCAGTGGTCAGCGACGGCCAGTGGCATGAGCGTGGATACAGGTACGCCTGACCCGTGCTGGAGGAGTTCGTTCCTGACTATTTCGACGCATACAAGGAAAAGCTCGGCTGTCGATCGTGATCACCCTGCGGGCAAGGAGTGGCCTGCGGAAAAGACGTTCGACGGTGGGTCGGGTGGCCACGGGGCGCATCCCCCGCGCCCCCGAGATCCGGCCAAGTTGTTAGCCTGGCGGGTGCACGCCAATCAACTGGACGGGGGCAGGAAGACATGACAGAGCCGGTCGGTATGCGACTCAACCAGTATCCGGCCGACCCTGGCGGCTCGCCCGGCGGATCCACGGGGCCGGGCCCGGGCGGGCTGCCGGACTTCGGGTCCAGCCCCACGGAGAAGAAGGCCGCGGCCAAGGCCATCGAGGACCACATCGAACCCGACACCAAGAAGGCCGGTGACGTGGCGGACGAGGAGACGAACGCCGCGGTCAAGGCGTTCGCCGCCAAGGACGGGCACGGTTGGGTCACGTCGTCAGCGCTGAAGAAGGCGCACAAGACGTGGGGTGAGCAGGTGCAGAACCTGATGAACCGGCTGGGGTCCGAGAAGACGGCGCTGCGCAGCACGAACACCCTGTTCCTGAACACCGACATCGGCGTCGGGAACGGTGTGCGCAAGTCATCCAGCCTCGACGGCTTCTGAGTCGCCGTCCGCCAGCCACCGACCCTTTCCGCCAGCGCGTACCAACGGGGACCCATGCCGACGTACCACGAGATCATGACGACCGATCTGGCCACGCTCACCACGGCTGCCGAAGCCTGGGACGACATGGCGAAGAAGTTCCACGAGCAGGAGACCGCGTACAAGCGGGACGTGCACGGCATCTCCATCGGGCCGCTCTGGCTGGGGCTCAGCGCGGACGCCGCCAACCGGCGGTTCGACGTGACGCTGAAGGAGTACCAGAACGCCCAGGTCGAGGCGAAGGCGATCGCCTCGCTGCTGCGCGACGCGCACACGCAGTTCGTGGACATGCAGGGCAGGCTCAAGACGGCCCGGCAGGAGGCGATCGACGCCGGGATGGCCGTGTCCGAGCAGGGGCGGGTCTCCTTCGACACGGCGCGGCTGGACGAGGGCACCCGGACCGCGTACCACCATGACCCGGACTACCAGGAGAGCGTGCGCAAGTCGGTCAGCTCCTGGCAGGCGCGCATCGACGGCGTCGTCGCGGACGTCACCGACGCCGACAAGGGCGTGGAGATCGCGTTCAACGCGGTCGTCGTGGACTCCAACCTCATGGACGGCACGAGCAACGGCTTCAACGGGCAGGCGCAGGGCGACATCGAGAAGTACGAGGCGGAGAACGCCGAGGACATCGCGAGCCGCCTCGCGGACGGCAAGAAGGTCTCCGCCGCCGAACTCGCCGAGCTGGACCGGGCGTTCCGGGACAACTCCGGCAACAAGGTGTTCACCCAGTCGCTGCTGACGGGGCTCGGTCCGGACGGCACCATCAAGCTGACCAACGAGCTGAACGACCTCGCCTACGACGACGACAAGAAGAACAAGGCCCAGTACCTGGAACTCCAGGGCGGCCTCGCGGACACCGTCGCCAACGCCACCCACGTGCCCGGCTCGGTCGCGGACGCGCCGCCGGGGTCGCAGAAGTTCAAGGACTGGCTGGCCAGCGACGACGGCAGGTTCTACCGGCAGTTCACCGAGGGCCTCGACAAGTACGGCACCAAGAACTACGGCTCCAACACCCAGCCGATGTACGGCTACCAGTCGTTCGTCAGCATGATGCAGCACGCCGACGCCAAGTACGACGACCAGTTCCTCTACGAGCTGGGCGACGACCTGATAGCCGCCGAGAAGAAGCAGCCCAGCATCTTCACCGAGTGGGGCGCGGGCCACGACGGCATCCGCGCGGACGCCCTCGACGGGCTCCTCGGCGTCATGAGCAAGAACCCCGACGCCGCCACCGCCTTCTTCGACCCGGCGGGCAACGGCTCCGGCTCCGACCACGTCTCCAACGACCACCTGAAGTACCTGCTGCACGAGCGGGAGTGGCCGCAGCACAGCACTGTCGCCGGTCCCTCCGTCATCACCATGGACGACCCGCTCAACCGCACCGGCCTCGGCGCGGCCCTGGAGGCGGCGACCACCGGACGCGAGCCCAACTCCGAGGGCGCCGCCTTCGACCACCACACCGAGGCCCAGGCCCGCGTCATGCAGGAGACCATCACCCAGCTCGACAAGGACGGCAAGGGCGACTCCATCCCGCAGAACCTGAAGGTACCCCTCGGCCGCGCCCTCGCCGACTACACCGTCGACACCCACGCCATCCTCAGCGGCATCGAGCCGAGCAGCCCCGAGGGCGGCTCCGGCATCAACGCCAACGGCGACGACTCCAGCATCACCAACAGCAAGCACAGCCTGCTGCGGGTGATGCGCGGGGTCTCCGACGCGGCGTACGGGACGACGGCCGACGGGGAGCCCGTCCTCGTCTACGACATGCTGTACGAGAACCAGAAGCTGTACTCCGCCGAGTACCTGGACTCCACCCGGGCCGCCACCCCCGACCAGCAGGCCAACGTCGTCGGCGACTGGGACAACAAGGCCCGTCACGTCGGCGAGGTGTACGGCTCCATGACCGCCATCGGGTCCGACATGATCCTCGACGACCGGGACACCAAGGTCGGCACGATCAGCGACCAGATGCGCTACACGTACCACGGGGTCGGCGGTCTGTTCACCCAGATCCCCGTCGTGGGCGACCCGGTGCAGCGCATGGTCGACGCGGCCACGTACGAGTACCAGAAGGACGTCACGGCCGCCGCGGAGGACGTCGCCCGGTCCCAGGACAGCACCGCCACCTCCGCCGGGATCGGCGGTACGAACGCCCTCCTGGACGCCTGGGGCGGCGAGCACGGCATCAGCGGCAGCGAGGCGCACGAGCACGCCAAGGGTGAGGCGAAGCAGAGCTTCATCACGGGGCGCGAGGACGCGTACTCCGCGCTGCGCACGAGGAAGTGAGATGACGAACGGAAGTCGCCGGGCACGTCTCGGACGGAAGATCATCGCACCGGCCTTGGCGGTCGTCGTCCTGGCGGTGGGTGCGCACCTGTGGCTGAACACCAACCTCTTCGGCGACGACGACGTGTGCGGCGGGCTGGTCTCCGCCGACACGGCCGGGGACGTGTTCTCCCACTCCGGGCGGATCTCCGACCGGGACGGCCTGGACGACCGGCCCGGCGACCGGCTCGCTTTCACCTGCCGGGTGGAGACGTCGTCCTTCCTCCCGGGTGCCGACGACGAGCACCTGACGATCTCGGCGACCCGCGAGCGCGGCGACTTCCCGTTCACCGACGACGGCCGGTGGCCGAACCCGGCCACCATGTCCTTCTTCCCCGACGGCGACACGGACGGCAGCGGTGCCACGGGGGCCATCGGCTCCGACCACGGCTGGGTGCTGCTGCCCGACGCCTGTACGACGGCCGACGGGCCCGCGATCATCGAGGGGTACGCCCCCGAGGGCTCCGACCCGGTCCGGGTCGCCCGGCTCCTGACCGAGGTCGCCAACAAGGCGGCCGAGCGGGCGGACTGCGCGGCCGAACGGCCCCTCACCGCGCCCACCGCCCTCACCTCGGCCCCGAAGGCACGCCAGGTGGACGCCGGGACGGTCTGCGGTCTGAGGGGGCTGAGGTTCCCCGGGCCGGACGGGGTGACCGGAGCGCGGGAGACGGTCCAGGACGGCACCGGTCCCACCTGGGCCTGCGCGGTCCACGACTACGCCACCTACACCGTGACCCAGGAGCCGCACATCGTCGCGGGCATCCGGTCCTCCTCCGGGTACGAGGAGCAGCCGCGGGTGGCCGGACACCAGGTGTCGGGCTTCGACCCCCAGCACGTCGTCGCCGACTGCGCGGGCACACCGACGTACTTCTCCCTCGCGGCCGGGCGTGACTACCTCTCCGCCCTTGAGGGACCGGGCGCCCCGCGCCTAGGGGAGCTGTTCGAGAACTTCGTCGACGTCGCCGAAGAGCGGTTCGGCTGTACCGCACCCTGACCCCACCCCGAGAGCACTGAGGACACGAGACACGTGACACACGTACGACACCGGCTGGCGATCGCCGCCGCCCTGACGGCCGCGGCCGTCCTGATGACCGGCTGCCAGAGTGACGGTGACAGTGAGGGTGACAGCGGTGGTGGGGGTGCGGCGGCGCTGAGTCTGGACGGGCTGGTCGCGACCGCGGACGGCGTTCCGGAGGACGGCGCGGACACCTGTCCGCTGCCCTACGACATCGCGGCGGCGGCGAAGGCCGCGGGCGTGGACGGCGAGGCCGGTCCCGGGCCGGTACGCAAGGACGCGGAGACGCCCGTCGCCACGGGTGAGGGGGGCAAGCGCGCCGAGGGCAAGGAGGCTTTGGCGGAGAACCCCGGTGCGCTGGTGAGCTGCACCTTCCACATCGGTCAGGACGACGTGCGGGTGCACACCATCGCCACGGAGAAGCGCAACGCGGTCACCATCCTGGCGCCGGTGGTCTCCGAGTTGACCCAGGTGGCCATCGACGACGTGGTCGCCTTCACGAACGAGGCCGCCACGACGGAGGAGACGGGCAAGGTCGTCACCGCCGACACCGGCAGTGTCGCGACGGTACGGCTTGAGCTGGACGGTGAGGGGGACGCGGCCCTGCTGGTCGGTACCGTCGACGGGGAGTCCGGGGAACCGGACGCGGCGCTGGACCGGAAGCAGCTCGCCGCGCTGACCGAGGCACTGGCCGGGCAGGTGCAGGAGTAGGGCGGCTCGGCGCCGCCCTACCGCAAGACAGCGGCAGGGTGGACACCTCCCGCGCGTGTCCACCCTGTGCGTGCCGCCCTGCCGTCGGTGCTACATGAAGTAGCTGGCGCCCTTCAGGTCGCCGCCGCGGTAGTCGCCGCCCGCGGTGTGGACGCGCTGGGAGATGTTCACCAGGGCCTGGTGGATGCCCGTCGCGTGACGGTCCCACTCCTTGGTCTTCTTGGTGAACTCCTCGTACGCCTCGCCGCCCCAGCCCGAGGCGGCGTCGAGCACGGCCTTCTTCAGGGCCTCAAGGTCCTCTTCGAGCTTCTTGGCCTGGTCGCCGAGTTCGGTGGCGAGGGCGTCCATGGTGCCGTAGGAGACGGCCAGTTCGTCGTAGTGGGCTCCGGACATGGTTTCCTCGTTTCTTGGAGGTCAGCAGGTGGTGGTCGGTGGCGCGTCGGTGTTGAGCGGCTCGTCAGTAGCTGCTGAGCGCCGAGGTCTTGCCGCCGAGGTCCTCCACCGAGATCTTGGTGATGTCGGCGTCGATCTGGCCTTCGAGGTTCTGCTTGTCCTTGCGGTTCAGGTCGATGCCCTGGAGGAAGTCGTCCAGCATCCGGCCGATGGCGGCCATGTGGCTGTTGATCTCCGACTGCTTCTTGTCGAAGGCGAGGGCGCCCTGGCCCGTCCAGCTCTTCTCGATCATGTCGATCGTGCCCTGGAGGCGGGCGAGAGACTGCCGGATGGAGTCGTACCGGTCGATGACGTTCGTCTGGAGCTTCTGTACCTGGGCCTCGTAGAGCTTGCGGTCCATGGCCATGTCGGCAGTCCCTTTCGTGTGGTGGTCAGTGGTGGTGTCGGTGTCGGTGTCGGTGTACGGGGGTCATGCGCGGCGGCGGGAGCGGACCACGGCGACTGCGCCGCCCCCGATCACCAGCACCGCGGCGGCGGCTCCCAGGGCCACCCAGAGGGTGGTGTCGTCGGAGGCGTCCGGCTCGGCCGCCGCGGAGGTCTGACCGCCTGCGGTGTCCTTGCCGGACGGTTCGGTGGACGGGGACGTGGACGGGGCCGCGGACGTGGCGGGGGTCGCCGGGTTGCCCTCCTCGTCGACGACTCCCGCGGCGTTCTCCCTGGCGAGGGGGTCGGTGTCCGCGGCGCCCGGGTTGTAGTCGCTGTCCTCCAGCACCTTGCGGGGGCGGATCAGGCCGTACCCGAGGTACGTACTCGGGTCGTCCTTCGCCCAGTCCCGCCCGGCGGTGTCGATGAGGCTGGCGAGGACCTGGTTGGCGGTCCAGTCGGGGTGAGCGGACCAGACGAGGGCGGCGGAGGCGGAGGCGATGGCGGTGGCCATACTCGTACCTTGGCCAACGCAGTAGGAACGAAGTGTTTCGTCGCACCAAGTGGGCACGTCGAGCCCGGGGGCGGCCAAGTCGACGTAGTTGCCGTGCTCGGAGAACTTGCCGACCGCGCCTGACTCGTCGGATGCGGCGATTCCGATGACGTAGGGGTAGGCGGCCGGATAGCCGATGAAGTTCTTCGTCTCAGCGTCGTTGCCGGTACCCGCGAACATCAACTTGCCCTTGCTGTGGGCGTAGTCGATCGCATCACGGACCGCCGAGTGGTCAATGCTCGTGGTGAAGGACATGTTGATGATGTCGACATCACTGTCGGCGATGGCCCTGATGACCGCAGCCAGGTCAGGTGCCTTCGCCCGCTCGGACTTGTTGTCGAAGCCGTCCATCGCGATCCGGTAGGGCACGATCTTGGCGTCCGGAGCCAGTCCCTTCAAGGAGCTGTCGGCGCCGGTCCCTGCGATCAGCTCCGCCATGCTGGTTCCGTGGCCGTCGTAATCCTCGGTGGCCTTGTATCCCAGATCCTGTGGAATACCCTCAGTGGTGACCCTGCCCTGCAACGACGGGGTGTCACTGACTCCGGTATCGACGACCGCGACCTCGACGCCCTCGCCAGTACTGACCTTCCACATCTCGCTGGCCTGCATCGCTGACAGGTACCACTGCTGCGACTGGACGTCTGCGGCTACGGCACCGGGAGCAAGACCTGCCGACAAGACGGAGGCAGCGCCAAGTGCCGCACAGATGGTCGCGGCCCTTCTCGCGTACCGCCCCGCGAGCGTGCTCGACCTGTCGCCCCGCCTGATCCCTGACACCATGCTCTGCTCGTCCTCGCTTCTGTCCTGTCAGTCGGTCGTCGGCGCCTCGCCACGCCGCTCATCGCGACGCGGACGGTTCGTACCGGACCCTCGGTTGCCTACGGCACCACGCGGCGTGCCAGCGCCGTCAGTGGCACCGCCGTTCGCAGTGCGCGGAGTTCGGCCGCTCGGAGTGCCCACCACACCGTGGGAGCCGCCGGTAGGACGGCGAGCGGTCGGCGCCGCGCCCGATGTGGTGGGAGGTGTCCCGATCACCCCACGCTGGCCGGGCCTCTGCGCTGTCGAACTGGAGCCCCGTGCGCCCTCGGCGCCGACGACCGTGCCGCGCGGCAGCTTGGATCCATTGCCGCCAGGAGTGGGCCCTGTGACAGGGCGCCCGCCGACGACCCCGTTGGGCGCACGCCCAGTGCCCGCGCCACCGCGACCAGCGGCGGGCGGTGCACCGACGACGCCCTTCGGCGCCCGGGCGGCACCGTTGACGGGTCCGGTCGGCAGTGGCTTCCCACCGACGATGCCACGCTGCACAGGAGCGGCGCCGCGGTTGCCGGTAGGCGTGGGTGCGACCGTGCGCCCCGGTTGTCCCAGGGGGCCCACGGGGCCGACCCTGCGGCCTCCCGCCTGCGCGGGAGGGGTGACACGCCCCGCCTGACTCGTAGGACCGATGCCTGGACGCCCTGTCTGGCTCGTGGGGCCCGGGGGAGCCCCGGTGCGCCCTTGAGCCATGGGCGGCACCTTCGGCACGTTGATACCACCGGGACGTGTGGTGCGGCCGGTGGCCTGCCTGATGGCGGGCGGCGTCGCGCTCGGCACCATCGGAGGGACGGGCCCCGGCGGGGTAGCGGGGGGAGCGGTCGTCGGTGGCGGAGTGACCGTGATCGGTCTCACGGTGTCCTGAGATGGCAGCGTCCCCACACTGTCGATCTCTGTGCCGACAGGCTGTCGCGGCGTCGTGACGTTCCCGTCGGCGGTCTGCTGCGGCGCCAGCACCTCCGCCGGACGTTCCCTCTCCGCGGCAGCGGTCACCGGGCCCTGGTGGGAAGCCGACGTCTCACTGACCGACGTGAGCGAAGCCGGGGTAGTGGGGCGTTCCTTGATCGGACCGAAGCCCGGCGGCGGTTCCGGCACCCCCACATCCGGCATCTTCGGAAACACCGGCTCCTCGGCCGACTGCATCGTGCCTGCTGACACCGTGTAGAAGGACGCCAGGCGGTACATCTGGTTGATGGCCTCCTGGCGGTGGGCCTCTGCCTTGACCGCTGCCGTGTACTCGTCGTTGGAGTCGACGCGCTTGGCCTCGGGGATGTCGTCGACGGACTTGGGGTCGGTGCGGTTGTCGCGCGGTGGCATGGACTTGCGGACGGAGGCGAGGCCGGAGCCCGCGGCCAGGACCTGGGTGCCGATGGTGTCGGCGTAGGCGGCGATGCCCTGGGCGGTCTTGATGAGGCTGTCGCCCCAGTCGGTGAACGCGGTGTGGGCCTCGCCCTGCCAGTCGATCTGGCCGAGGTTCTGGCTCAGTTCCTCCGCGGCGTCGTTGATGGCGTCGCGGGCGTCGACGAGGGCCGTGCCCGCGGTCTCCAGGAGTTCGGGGTTGGCGGACTCGACGATGTCGATCATTTGGTTGAGGTCGTAGCCCTCGAAGTTCGTCGAGCCGAAGTGGATGCCCCGGCTGGAGCCGAACGGACTGAACAGGCGGGTCATGTTCATGACCGCGTCCAGCGTGCCGTTCTGGCTCGCGGCCTCCTGGCGCTCCGCCGCGTGCAGGTCCGGCTTGTTCTTGTCCCCGTGGCCGCTCATCAGTACCCCGCGTCCGTGTGGTCGGCTCGGTTGTCGCGCTTGTTGTGCTCGTTCAGCATCTCTTCACGCGTCTGGTTGACCTCGGCCCGGATCTCGTGGAACCGGTAGCGCTGCTCGTCCTCGAGGTTGTCGAAGGTGACGTCGACGCCGTGCACCGCGATCTGCATGGCCTCCAGTTGCAGGCCCAGCGACTTGGACAGCGCGGTGATGCGCTCGTGGACGCGCTCGTACTCCAGGTGGAGCTGCTTGCCCTCGGGAAACGCCCCGCCGCCGAAGGCGGACTCCGGCAGGCTGTGGGACGCCACCTTGGACGCGCCGCCCGCCGAACCCTCGAACGCCGCGAGCAGATCGTCCACGCGCTTCTTGAAGGTCGACAGCGCCATCACGCCCCGGCGCACGTCCGCCGCCGACGCACCTCCGCCCATGTCCGCAGGAAGCACGAAGTCATCCCTCCCCGTTGTCCCCGTCGTCCCCGTTAACGCCTTGCAAGCGTTCATGACGGCGGTTCATGACCGCAATCACCACCACTCTAGTGACTCGCACCGACAGTCCCAACTGGCATATGGGCCACCGGCTTCGCCACGCCACTCCTTACACGACGGTACGTGCGCCGCCCGGGTTGCGGGAACCGGGTGACAATCGAGCGGCGTTTGTCACATCCCGGCGACTCACGTTGCGGCGTGGCCACTGCGAACCCCCGCGCCGCGCGCCCGTCTGCGGGCGTCCCGGATCGCCACCGCCGTACCGCCGAGGCCCGCTACGAGGATCGCCGCGCCGACGGCCACGTACGTCGCGAGGCGGGCGTTGCGCTCGTCGGGCGTCTCGCCCTGCGGGAACGGGGCGGCGGCCGGTGTCCTGGCACCGCCCAGGCCCTCCTGCGGGTTCGGCGACTCGACCGGCTCGGCGTCCGCCGTCAGCGCGCGCACCGGGTCGACCACCCCCCAGCCGACCAGGCGGTCGTGCGTGGCGACGGTGCGCTCCGCGGTCTGTTCGATCTGGGCGACGATCTGCCGCTGCGTCCACTCGGGGTGCTTGGCCTTCAGGAGCGCCGCGACGCCCGCGACGTACGGCGCCGAGAAGCTCGTACCGTTGTCGGAGCAGTGGCCCCCGCGCGGGACGGTCGAGATCATGTCGACGCCGGGTGCCGCCACGTCGACGAAGTCGCCGGACTGGGAGAACGACGCCCGCTCGTTGTTGCGGTCGGAGGCGGCGACCGCGAGGACGCCCTCGTACGACGCCGGGTAGGTCTTCTTGACGTTGCCGCCCAGGCCGTCGTTGCCCGCCGACGCCACCACCACGATCTGCTCGGCCAGCGCCTCGTCCACCGCCGCCTCCAGGTCGGGGTCGGGCTCGACGGCGTCCGAGGTGTCCTGGGAGATGTTGATGACGTCGGCGCCCGCGTCGATGGCGTACCGGATCGACTTGGCGAGGGTCTCCGTGGTGCCGTGGCCCTCGGCGTCGTTCTGCTGGATCGGGATGATGGTCGCCTTGGGGGCCAGGCCCACGAAGCCGGTGTTCCTCGCCGGGCGCGCGGCGATGATGCCCGCGACCTTGGTGCCGTGGCCGACGGTGTCGGTGGTGCCGTTCTCCTTGCCGCGTTCGATCGGGTCGCCGTTCTCGTCCTTCAGGCCCCTGGGCAGGTAGTTGCGGCCGCTCTTGACGTCCACGGCATCCTTCAACTGCGGGTTCTTCACGTCGACGCCCGTGTCGATGACCGCGACGCGCACGCCCTTGCCCTGGGACTCGCTCCACAGTTCGTCCAGGAGGACGCGCTGGAGGGCCCAGGGGCGGCCGGGGTAGCTGGCGTTGGGGTACTCGCACTGGTTGGAGAAGTCGTCCTCGGCACCGGCCGGGGACGCCGTCAGGAGGGTCGCCGCGGTCGCCAGGCAGAGGGCGGCGGTCAGGCGCGTCGTCATCCCGGTCACCCCTTACGAGCCCTGCGGCTGGCGTGCCGCCGCCGTCGACAGCCGTGGCCCCGTCGGCAGGAACGCCGACCAGACGTCCGGGATCGGCGCCGGGTCCACGTCGGCGTAGCCGAGGCGCGACTGAGCCTGCTGGGCCTCCTGCTCCAACTGCTTGCGCTCCTCGGGCGACATGCCGATCCCGGCGTCGTCGGTGGCGCTGTCGGAGTTGGACTGCAGGACGTAGCGCAGCCCGGTGTCGGTGACCAGGAAGACGGGGCCGTCCTTGGTCTGCGCGCCCTTGAACTGCCGGTAGAGCTGGCCGGAGCCGGGCGTCACGTAGGCGCTGGAGGAACCGGCGGGCAGGTCGGCCGGGAAGTCGGTGCCCGCCCAGGTGCTCAGGGTGGTGGCGCCGTTCGCGCTGACGCCGCGCAGGACGTTGCAGACGGTGTTGCGGCTGCCCTTGGCGTCCGACGCCTCGTTGACGGCCTCGGGGGTGCCGGTCGGCCAGCGGTGCTCGGTGCCGAAGGGCTTGCCCGGCACGATCGCGCCGGGGCTCATCTCCAGCGCCTGACCGGCCTGTCCGACCTGCGCCAGCTCCTTGCTGAACAGCAGCAGTTGGGCGACGAACGCCGAGACCGGCGCGACCCGGCCGGGCAGGACGACGTAGTACTGCTCCTCGTTGTTGTCGAACGCCTTCAGGACCGTGCCCACCTTGTCGGCCGCCGCGCCGAGCTGGCCGGGGGCGTTCGCGGGCGCGCCCGGGGTGCCCTCGATCTCGGGGAAGGTGACCGGGTCGCCCTGGTGGAGGGTGTTCAGCCACTCGGTCGAGACCCGCTGCGGCTCGCGGCCAGAGCCGACGACCGTACGCAGCAGCAGTTCCAGGTCGTCACCGGTGTCGATCTTGTCGACCTGGTACGCCGTGCCGCCCGTGTCCACGATGTAGCGGTCGCCCTTGGGGTCGACGACGTAGAGCAGTTCGCCGCCGGTCAGCTTCTGCCTGCCCTCGGTCAGGTCGCGCTCGCGGTCGGCGAGGACCAGCGCCGCCTTCTGGATGGACCGGCCGCCCGCGCCCGGGCGTTCGCACACGACCCACCGCTTGGCCGCGCCCGCCTCCTCGTCGGAGGGCAGGCGGTCGGGCGCGTAGGGGATGCCGATGGTCACGCCGTGCGGGATCTCGCCGTTGTCGAGGAGCGACTCCTTGACGGTGACCACGTCGCCCTTGTTGGGGGCGAGGAGGAGCTTGGCGGACGCCATGTTGAGGACGGGGTGGAGCTGCACCTCGTCGCCGGTCTTCAGGATGACGTACCGGGTGGTCGACTCGCTGGCGATGATCACCTTCTCGGCGGGAGTGTCCCAGCCGGAGGGCGCGGTGGGCCGGAACATGCCCCAGGCACCGAAGACGGCCATCACGATCACGCCGATGACCAGCCCCGGCACGATCCCGCGCAGCGGGCGCGGCGCGCCCTCCTCCGAGCCGTGCGGGGACGACAGCACGAAGGCCGCGAGCAGGCGGCGCTTCGCGAAGGTGTAGGCGTTGAGCTGGTCCCGCCGAGATGCCATGGGTCCGTGTCTCTCCCCGTTGTGCGCGGTTGTCCGTGCCTCGTCCGCGTCGTTCACTTCGTGCGCGGGGCCGTCGTCCCCCGACCGCCGATGTCAGACCGGGCCCCTACTATGCCTGGTGTCGGGAGTGGTGCGCGGAGCGGGTAGGGTGCCTGGGCCTTCACGGGCCGGTGCGGTGCTGGGATTGCCGCGAGTTGTGAGCGAATTGGGGGGATCGAGTGATGGCTTCCGCGACGCGGACCTCGGGGAGGGGCCGGACCCGGGCGCGCCGCTCGGCCGAGCCCGCCGGGCGTGCGGCACGGCAGCCGTCCGCGCGTGGCGGTCTCCACCTCAAGGTGCGCGGCGGGCGGCCCGGTTCGTCCCGGCTGCAACGGCTCGTGCTGGTGGAACTCGCCGCCGCCGTCCTCGTCACGGGCTATGTGATCGGCACGCTCGCGATGGTGCCCGCCGCCGTCGTCGCCGTGGTCCTGGTCCTGCTGGCCTTCGTACGACGCCGGGGCCGCTCCCTGCCCGAGTGGCTGGCCACGGCACGGGCCCTACGCGCCCGGCAGAAGCGCGCCGCGGAGCGGGTGGTGCCGCCCGGCACGGAACCGGGGCTGGCCCCGGCCGTGGAGTGCGACCCCAGCCTGCGCACCTACGCCTACGGCGGCCGGGAGCGGCGCCCGGTCGGCATCATCGGGGACGGCACCTTCGTCACGGCGGTGGTGCAGGTGGAGGCCGACGCCACCGCGCTGCGCGCCGAGCGCGGCAGACGTCCGCTGCCGCTGGCCCTGGTGCGCGACGCCCTCGAAGTGGACGGCATCCGCCTGGAGTCGGCGCAGGTCGTGCTGCACACCCAGCCCGCGCCCGCGCTGCACCTGCCGCGGCAGTCCGTCGCCGTCACCAACTACGCGCCGTTGCAGGAGCAGACCGGCGCCCCCGCGGTGCGCATCACCTGGATCGCGCTGAAGCTGGACCCCGAGCTGTGCCCGGAGGCGGTGGCGGCGCGCGGGGGCGGTCTGACGGGCGCCCAGAAGTGCGTGGTCCGGGCCGCCGACCACCTCGCCAGCAGGCTCACCGGCGCCGGGTTCCGCACCACGGTGCTGGACGAGGAGCAGCTCACCGCCGCCATCGCCACCTCCGCGTGCGCCAACCCGCTGGTGACGGCGGAGGCCGGGCGGACCGACCGGCAGGAGCGGCGCACCGAGGAGTCCAGCCGGAGCTGGCGCTGCGACAACCGCAGGCACACCACGTACTGGATTCGCAAGTGGCCCCAACTGGGCGGTGACCGGGCGCCGTCGCTGCCGCAGTTCGTGGCGCTGGTCACGGCGATACCGGCGCTCGCGACCACCATCAGTCTCACCCTCGCGCGCGCCGACCGGCAGGAGATGGCGCTCACCGGTCATCTGCGGGTGACCGGGCGCAGCGCCGAGGAACTGACCGCCGCCAGGCGCGCGCTGGAGGGCGCCGCACGGCACGCGGGCGCCGCCCTGGCCCGGCTGGACCGGGAGCAACTGCCCGGTGTACTGGCCACCCTGCCCCTCGGAGGTGTTCGGTGACGGCCATGACCACCCACACGGCTGACGGACCGGGCGGCGGACGCGGCGCCGGGTACGGCACACCGGCGGGCACCGTCCCGGGCGGCGGCACCCCGGACTCGGCGGGCCGCCGCGCCGCCGACCTGCTGCGCACCGGCTTCGGGCTGCTCGGCCCGCGCCACGGGCGGCACACCCTGCCCGCGGCCGAACTGGACACGCTGGCGCTGCCCATCGGGGACGACGGCGTCGTCATCGGCGTGGACGCCGAGGGCCAGCCCGCGGTGCTCGGGTTGAACCGTCCGACGCCGTACGACGTCGTGCTGATCGGCGGTCTGTGGACGGCGCAGGTGCTCGCGCTGCGCGCCGCGGCGACGGGGGCGCGGGTGGCCGTGGAGACGGGCCGCGCGCAGTCCTGGACGCAGATGGTGCACGCCATGGGCGGCGGGCAGAACGGGCTCGCGGTGTACGACGTGGGGCGCGTGCCCCCACAGGGCGCCTCGGCCGGTACGCCGGTGCTGGTGGTGCGGGACTGCGGGATGCGGCCCCCGCGCGGGCGGGTGGTGTCCGGGCCCTGGCAGTCGGTGCTGACGCTGCTGCCGTACCTCAGCCCCGTCGCGCCCCGGCTGGTGCGGCAGGCGCGACTGGTCGGCGTACAGCGGATATCGCCGGACGAGGCGGCGGAGCTGGGGCGCACGATGGCGCTGCCGCGGGCCGACGTGGACTCGCTGCCGACGCTCGCCGACGGTGTCACGCTGTGGTGCGCCGACCGCGACCGGCAGTACGTGATGACCCAGCCGACCGACGCCGAGGTCGGGTTGCTGGGGACGCCGCGGCGGATGGACTGACGTCCCGGTCTGGTCTTCTTGTCGCACCGAGCGGTGGATGGGCCTGCCGGGGTGCCGGTGGTGATGACTAGTCTGGGAGCGGGGGCGCGTCGCCAGAACCCGTGGACCGGGCGTCGGCGTCCCACGAGAGGGCCCAGGGCACCTCGAACGACTTCGGACGACAGCACATGGTCGCCACCGGCACGGCACGACGGTGCTCGACCACACCAGGAGGAATTGTGAGCAGCGATCGGGACGGGATCCGCGGGGGCTGGGCGACGCCCGGCGACGACCAGCCCGACGCGGAGTCCTCCGTCGAGGCGACGGGCGAGTTCACCATCGACTACGCGCCGCCCGCCTGGTACACGCAGAACTCCTCGGGAGCGGCGGAGCCGGGGGCGGCACCGCCCGCGCCACCGGTGGGCCCACCGGTCGCCGTGCCCGGCCTGCCGGTGGGCAGCGGGTTCGAGCCGCAGCCTTCCGGGGAGACCAGGGAGACCGGGGGTGCCGGAGAGGCCACGGGTGCCGAGGGTCCCGAGGGCGCCGGGGGTGCCCCCTCCGGGGAGCCTTCCGCGCCGGTCGCCGCGCCGGTCGCGCCGCCGGTGGCCCCGCCCGTTGCACCGCCCGTTGCACCGCCCGTCGCCGCGCCGGTGGGCTCCGTCGAGGACGGTGATGCCGGTGACGCCGAGGGGCCCGGGAACGGGGATCTGGAGAGCGGTGCGACCATGCGCTTCTCCGCGGTCGCCCTGAAGCGGGAGATCGCGGAACGTACGGCTGAGGCGGAGGCGGAAGCTGCGGCAGCGGCGGCACCCACGGAGCCCTCGGCCGACCCCGCCGACGAGACGGACGAGGCGGACGAGGCGGACGAGGCGGACGAAGCCCACGCGACCGACGCACCGGACGCCGTCGCCGCCGAGGAGACCGGTGGTGACGTCGACGACGCCGTGACCGAGGCGCCGGAGGCGGTGGACGCCGAGGCTGAGGCCGGGGACGACACCGACGAGAGTGACGACGACGCCGTGGCGTCGGAGGCCGACGTTCCGGGTGACGACGCCGTCGAGCCCGCGGACGCCGTGGGTGCTGAGGAGAGTGGGCCGCAGGACGCGCCGTCCGGCTGGACCGCGCCGCCGCTGCCGCAGGGTATGCCGCCGCTGCCGCCGTCGTACCAGCCCGCGGCCCCGGCATCGGCGGCCCAGTGGCCCGCGCAGCCCCAGCCCCAGCCTCAGGCACCCGCGCAGCCGGCGCCGTCCGCCCAACCCGAGGCCCCCGCACAGCCCGTGGCGCCCTTGCCCACGCCACCGCAGCCCCAGCCGACGGCCGCGCCGGTCCAGCCGCCCGTGCAGCCACAGCAGCCGACCTTCCAGCCGCAGGCACCGCAGCCCGCCCCGGCAGCGTGGCAGCAGAACCCGGCCGTCCCCCAGCAACCGCAGCCGCAGCCGCAGGCACAGGCCCAACCGCAGGCACAGCCGCAGCCGCAACCCGGCGCCTACGGCTTCCCCCAGCAGGGCCCCACTCCGACGCCCCCGGCACCCCAAGCACCCCAGGCCCCTCAGGTCCCCCAGACCCCCACCCCCCAGCCCGGCTACGGCTTCCCGCAACCCCCCGCGCCCACTCCGGACGCCCCGCCCGCCCAGCCAGGCCCCACTCCCCCGGCGCAGCCCGTCAGCTACGGCTACCCGCACCCCGCGGCCCCGCAGGCGCAGCCCCCCGTACAGCCGCAGGCACAGCCGCAGCCCCAGGCCCAGCCCCAGGCACAGCCGCCCGTGGACCCCCGTACCGGTGCCGCCTGGCCGCAGCCCATCCAGCACGACCAGCGGCAGCCGACCAACCCCGGTGCCGCGCCGCTCGGTTACACGGCGGCCGTGGAGCTGTCCTCCGACCGGCTGCTCAACAACAAGAAGCAGAAGGCGAAGAGCGGACGGCCCGCCGCCGCGCCCTCCCGCTTCAAGCTCGGCGGCAAGAAGGAGGAGGCCGAGCGACTGCGGAAGCTGGAGCTGATCCGCACCCCAGTGCTGTCCTGCTACCGCATCGCCGTCATCAGCCTCAAGGGCGGCGTCGGCAAGACCACGACGACCACGGCCCTCGGCTCCACCCTCGCCAGCGAGCGGCAGGACAAGATTCTCGCGATCGACGCCAACCCGGACGCCGGTACGCTCGGCCGCCGGGTGCGCCGCGAGACCGGCGCGACCATCCGTGACCTCGTCCAGGCGATCCCGTACCTGAACTCGTACATGGACATCCGCCGCTTCACCTCGCAGGCGTCGTCCGGTCTGGAGATCATCGCCAACGACGTCGACCCGGCGGTCTCGACGACGTTCAACGACGAGGACTACCGGCGCGCGATCGACGTGCTCGGCAAGCAGTACCCGATCATCCTCACCGACTCCGGCACCGGTCTGCTCTACAGCGCCATGCGCGGCGTGCTCGACCTCGCCGACCAGCTCATCATCATCTCCACGCCGTCCGTGGACGGCGCGAGCAGCGCCAGTACGACGCTGGACTGGCTGTCCGCGCACGGGTACGCGGATCTGGTCTCACGCTCGCTCACCGTGATCTCCGGGGTCCGCGAGACCGGCAAGATGATCAAGGTCGAGGACATCGTGGCGCACTTCCAGACGCGCTGCCGGGGCGTGGTCGTCGTGCCGTTCGACGAGCACCTCGCCGCCGGTGCGGAGGTCGACCTCGACATGATGCGGCCGAAGGTGCGGGAGGCGTACTTCAACCTCGCGGCGCTGGTCGCGGAGGACTTCGTCCGCCACCAGCAGGCGCACGGCCTGTGGACGTCCGACGGCAACCCGCCCCCGGTCGCCGCCCCGCCGCTGCCCGGCCACCCCTACCCCGGCCAGCCGATGCCGGGCGCCCAGCCCATGCCGGGCCAGCCACCGGTCCCGGGCCAGGGCCCCCAGCCGGGCCAGCCCGGACAGCCCGGACAGCCGGGCCAGCCCGGCCAACCCCCCGTGCCCGGCCAGTACGCACCAGCGCCCGGCCAGCCGCCCCAGCCCTACCCCGGCCAGCCGTACCCGCAACAGCACCCGCAGCAGCCGTACCCGGGCCAGCCGTACCCGCAGCCGGACGGCACCCAGCCGCCCCCGCCGCCGCCCCAGCAGTAGTAGGACACGAACGCGGCCGGTGCCTCACAGGCACCGGCCGCGCCGTCGTCACCCACTGCCGGGAACTACTCCGCGGCCTCCGCCGCCCCCACCAACTCCCGGCACTTCCGCACATCGTCGGCCATCTGGTCCAACAGCGCCTGGAGCGTGTCGAACCTGGCCTGCCCCCGCACGAAGGCGAGGAAGTCCACGGCGACGTGCAGGCCGTACAGGTCCAGGCCCACCCGGTCGATGGCGTACGCCTCCACCGTCCGCTCGGTGCCGTCGAACTGCGGGTTGGTGCCGACGGAGATCGCCGCGGGCATCGCCTCCCCCGCGACGTGCAGCCAGCCCGCGTACACCCCGTCGGCCGGGATCGCGGTGTGCGGCAGGGTCTCCACGTTGGCGGTCGGGAAACCGAGTTCGCGCCCGCGCTGCGCGCCCCGTACGACCACGCCCTCCACCCGGTGCGGACGGCCGAGGATCTCGGCGGCGCCCCCGACGTCGCCCTCGCTCACCAGGCGCCGGGTCAGGGTCGAGGAGAACGGCTCGCCGCCGCCCGCCTCGCCGGTCACGTACAGGTCGACGACCTCGACCTCGAAGTCGTACACCTTGCCCTGCTCGGTGAGGAACTCCACGTTGCCCGCGGCCCGGTGGCCGAAGCGGAAGTTGGGGCCCTCGACGACCGCCTTGGCGTGCAGCTTGTCCACCAGCACCTTGACGACGAAGTCGGCCGGGGACAGCTTCGAGAACTCGGTGGTGAAGGGCAGGATCAGCACCGCGTCCACGCCCAGTTCCGCCATCAGTTCGGCGCGGCGGTGGTGCGGCGCGAGCAGCGGCGGGTGGCTGCCGGGGCGGACGACCTCGCTGGGGTGCGGGTCGAAGGTGACGACGACCGCGGGGACGCCCAGCTCGCGGGCGCGGTCCACGGCGTGCCGAATGATCAACTGGTGTCCGCGGTGGACTCCGTCGTAGGAGCCGATGGTGACGACGCTGCGCCCCCAGTCCTGGGGGATGTCCTCCAAGCCACGCCAGCGCTGCACTGTGACCGCTCCTCGAACCCGTGTCGGTACTTGCCGTCTGCCTCTGATGCAGGACTAAGGGTGCCATGCCGGGTGCCGTCGCCCCGCATCGGCGTCCTGAGCTGTGATCCGGCGCACGCGACGCCCACGTCCCGAGGCCCCACGCCCCTCACGCGGGTACCCGCACCCCCGCCAGGTTCTCGATCATCCGGCGTGCGCTGGGCCCGACCACCGCCGCCCACTCCCCCGGCTCCCGCGCCAGCCACCCCGCCAGCCGGACCGCGAACCCGGCGTCCCCGCGGGCCAGCTCCACCAGCGCACGGTCGTACCGCGCGGCCCCCCGCGGAGTCCGCACGAGCAGCAGCCCGACCCGACGGACGAGATCACGCAGAGACTCCACACACTCGCCCCCCTCACCGGCCCACCGCACAGCCTCCCGCAGCACGCTCTCCAGCACCGCCGGTGACTCCTCCCGCGCCAGCAGCCCTCCGCACAGTTCCCGCCGCAGCCCGCGCGAGCCCGCCGTCCCCGGCGCCACCAGCACCCCCGCCAGCGCGCACCGCAGCGCCTCCGGGGCCGAGCCGTCCAGCAACCCGCCGACCAGCGCGCGGACCCCGGCGAGCGGCCCGTCGTCGAGGCGCCGGTCGACGTACGCGGCGAGAGCCCCGGCGATCTCCGGCCGCCGTGCCGCCACCTCCCGCACCAGCGCCACCGCCCGCCACTCCGCCCCGGGCACGAGCGCGTCCAGCGCGACGCCCAGCACCGTGTCCGCGTCCGCCCGGTCCCCCGAGGACAGCCGGGCCCGGAACGCGTCCAGGACCGCTTCGGGGTGCGTGGCGAGGGCGTCGACCAGCGCGCCGGGCGGCACCTGCGGATCGCCCGCCGTGAAGTGGCCGAGGGCGCGCGGCAGGTGGCGGTCACGGGTCTGCGGGTCGCGGACGAGGAGGGCGAGGGCGCCGCCGTGCAGGCTGGCGTCGGCGGGGCGGGCGAGCAGCGCGAGGGCGGCCTGCCGCAGCAGCTCACGGTCGGCATCGCCGCGCGCGTGCGGCGCGGCGCGCAGGCCGTGCACGACGGCCGCCACCCGCCGGGCGGGCCGCTCGTCCCGCGCCCACCGGTCGACGGCCCGGCACACGGCGGAGGGCTCCTCCTCGGCCAGCGTGGCGAGCAGCTCGTCGGCGTGCCGGTGCGCGCTGTCGACCAGAGCCTCCGTCAGGCCGTCGACGGCCCGGTGCCGGTGGGTGTGCAGCAGCGCCTGCGCGGCCGTCGCCACGGTCGCGTCCGGGGCGGCGGGCAGCGGCCTCCCGTCCGCGAACCAGCGCACGAGGTGCGGCTGTACGGCGGCGGGATCGGCGTCCAGGAGCCGGGCGGCGGCGTCCAGGTAGCGGGGTCCTGGGGCGTGCGGCGGCCCGTCCGCGACGACGAGACGCCCGAGGAGCGCGCAGCGGTCTCCGGTGGACAACGCCAGGTTGTTCCAGAACTCCGGCCCGAACTCCGCCACGAGGGGTGCCTGCCCGCCGCCGACGACATCGGCGAGCACCCACAGCACGTCCGTGTACGGCGTCGCGTCCGGCAGCCGCCGCAGCGTGCCGGACAGCAGCCGCGCCGCCCACCAGGAGCGCGGCTCGGCGGCCAGCGCCCGCACCAGCTCGGCCAGCCGGACGGTGAGCCGCTCGGGTCCGCCGTACGGTGGCCGGGCGAGCAGCAGCAGCGCCTCGACGACGGGGCCGATACGGTGGCGCGGCACCGGCACCGCGGGACCGCCGCCCGCGCCGCCGGGGCGGTGCACCAGGGCGTGCAGGGCCCCGTCCAGATCGAGGTGCAGCCCTTGGAGCCAGTCGGCCAGCTCCTCGTGGGCGAAGCGGTAGCCGCCGCCCGCCGGGACGAGGAGGCCCTCGGCGAGGACGGCGGACGCCCAGCCGGTGCCGCCGCCGAGCCGGTCCGGGGCGGTCCCCCAGGGGAACACCGCCTCGAACGCCTCCCGGTCGAGACCGCCCTGCCCGGGGCCGAGGCTGCGCCGGGCGGCCTCGTGGACCTGCCCGGCGACCTTCGCCGCGAGACGGCGTACGGCGGTGCCGCGCAGGCCCTGTACGGCGGCGAGGCGGACGGCGATCCGCAGGCACATCAGGTCCAGGTGGGCGGAGAAGACCTCGTAGCGGTCGGGCCGCGCGCCGCCGAGGTGCACGCCGGGCAGGGCGGCCCGCACCTCGGCGGCCAGCCGGAGGGTGAGGGGGTGCCGGGCGTCGCGCGGGTCGAGGTCCCGTTCGTCGAGACCGTAACGCGCGCGTGCCACGAGGGCCTCGCCCGCACCGAGGTCACCGAGCGGAACACCACCGGCCCGAGCGCGGTCCACGCCTCCTCCCCCGCCGTACACCGCCTCCGCCGGGAACCCCGCCCCCTCCCAGTACTCCTCCCGGCACGCCACCACCAGCCGTACGCCGCTCTCCCGCAGCCACCGCACTGTGCGGTCGGTCCAGTCGGCCAGCCGGTGGGCGAGCACGGGCGGCATCTCCTCGGGGCCGTCCAGGAGCAGCAGCAGCGGACGGCCGACGGAGCGGGCGAGGCGGGCGACGCGTTCGGGGGTGAGGTCGCGGGGTTCGACGGCGGCCGGGGTGTGGGGCGAGGCGGCCAAGACGCGCGCGGCGCGGTGCAGTGCCCGGCGCGCGGCGTCGGCCACGGAGGCGTCGTCGTCCCGCAGGTCGGCGCCGCGCAGCCACAGCGTGGGCGCCGGTTCCGCGCCCCGGGCGCGGCGGGCGGCGAGGGCGGCGAGTTCCGTCGTACGACCGCTGCCGGGCGGTCCGACGAGACCGAGCACGACGGCCGGTCCCGTGACCGGTCCCGCGGTGAACGCGGCGAACTCCCGTGCTGGTTCCGCCCGCTCGACCGGCGCCACCGGCCCCGGTTCCGGCACGCCGTCGCAGCCCAGGGAGGTGGCCGTCAGCTCCAGCGCTCCGGCGAGATTGAGGTCGGCGCCGTACGCGGGGACGGTCGCGGCGTTACGGGAGAACAGCTCCGCGAGCGGCCCCCGCCCCGCACACGACACCGACAGCGGCACGGCGAACCCCCCGTCGCGCTCCCCTGACGGCGGTACGGTCCCCAGGACGGCGACCACCGCACCGGTGGCGGCGTCCACCACCGGCCCCCCGGCCATCCCGGCGCCCCCCATCCGCAGCGCGTCCCGCGCGGCGGTGCCCATGGCCAGCTCCAGCACGGCGTCGGGCAGGTGACCGCCGCCCGTGGCCATCCCCAGCACCCGCGCCTCCCACCACCGGCCCGCGAAGAACCGCACGTAGCGGCCGGGTTGGGCGGCCCCTTCCCGCACGCTGAGGGGCAGCGGGTCGAGCCCGAGGCCCTCGGCGCGGACGACGGTGAGACCGAGGCCGGTCAGCGGGGTGACCGCGGCAGCGGTGAGGGTGACGGTACGACCGCCGCCCCTGGCGGCGCACAGCGTCACCCGCGACAGGCCGTCCACGGCCCCGTGGCTGGTGAGGACGGTGCCGTGATGGTCCACCGCGAAGCCGGTGCCGCGCGGCCGACCGGCCGGATCACGGACGTACACGAGGGCGTCGTCGGCCACCATGGTCGAACCCCCTGCCCTGCACCCGTACACCCGCGCTGTGTCCTCGACACCGTCGACGTTAGGCGCGGGATGATCAGGGCGACAGATCGCCGGGCGAACGCGCCCCCTTCCGCTCCCCCGGTTCACTCCGAGCGCCTGCCCGGACGGGTGAAAGGGCGGTGACCGGTGGATACACCCTAGGGGTGGGGGAACCGAGGGGGGACCGTGGAGCGGCGACAGGCGAACCCCGTGATCGCCGCTCCACGGGCGGACCCGCGACAAGGCACGAGCCGAGCCCCGCTAGCCGAACACCGCGAGGCTCTTGGCCTTCCCCCGCTGCTCCTCGACCAGGGCCAGCAGGACACCGCCGGGACCGAACACGGCCACCGGCCCGCCCCCCGCGTACTCGTCCGGCATCTCCAGCCGCACCCCGTTGGTCAGCAGCCGGGCGCGCCGCTCGTCGACGTCCCAGCGGCGGAACGCGGCTCCGGCCGCCTCCGCGACCAGCATCACGGTCAGCTCCTGCTGGAGCTGGTCGAGGGTCCGCGCGGCGTCCAGCTTGTACGGGCCCACGCGGGTGCGCCGCAGCGCGGTGAGGTGGCCGCCGACGCCGAGGTCGGCGCCCAGGTCGCGGGCGAGGGCGCGGATGTAGGTGCCGGAGGAGCAGACCACCGACACCACCAGGTCGAGCACGGGGGTGCCGTCGTCGGCGACGGCGTCGCGGATGTCGTACACCGCGAAGGACGAGACGGTCACCGGCCGGGCGGGGATGTCGAACTCCTCGCCCTCCCGCGCCCGCTTGTACGACCGCACGCCGTTGATCTTGATGGCGCTGACCTTGGACGGCACCTGCATGATGTCGCCGGTCAGCTTGGCGATCCCGGCGTCGATGGCTTCCCGGGTGATCCGGGAGGCGTCGGTGGAGGCGGTGACGTCGCCCTCGGCGTCGTCGGTGACCGTGGTCTGGCCGAGCCGGATCGTGCCGAGGTACTCCTTCTCGGTGAGGGCGAGGTGCCCGAGGAGCTTGGTCGCCCGCTCCACCCCGAGGACGAGGACGCCGGTCGCCATCGGGTCGAGGGTGCCCGCGTGGCCGACGCGGCGGGTGCGGGCGATGCCGCGCATCTTGGCGACCACGTCGTGCGAGGTGAAGCCCGACGGCTTGTCGACGATGACGAGGCCGTCGGGCGTGGAGTGCTGCTGGGTCATGCGGTGCTGTCGTCCGTCTCGTCGGCGTCGTCGGCCTCGTCGGTGCCGTCTTCGGAGTCCGGCTTGCGGTACGGGTCCGCCTCACCGGCGTAGCGGGCGCCCGCGGACGCCTCGCGCACCTTGGCGTCGGACTGCCGCGCCTTGTCGAGGAGGTCCTCGATGGTGCGGGCGGTGTCCGGGAGGGCGTCGGCGACGAAGGTGAGGGTGGGGGTGAACTTCACCCCGGCCGCCCGGCCGACCTCGGAGCGGAGCACACCCTTGGCGCTCTCCAGGCCCGCGGCGGCTGCCGCGCGCTCCTCGTCGTCGCCGTACACCGTGTAGAAGACGGTCGCCTCCCGCAGGTCGCCCGTCACCCGGGTGTCGGTGATGGTGACGTGCGAGCCGAGCCGCGGGTCCTTGATCCCGCGCTGCAGCTTCTGGGCCACCACCTCTCGGATGAGGTCCGCCAGCCTCTTAGCCCGCGCGTTGTCGGCCACTGGTCCGTCTCCCGTTCTTTCCTGTCATTACGTTCTGTGGTCAGTCGTCGTCGTCACCGTGGAAGCGGCGTCTCACGGACAGCAGCTCCACCTCGGGACGCCCGGCGACCAGCCGTTCACACCGGTCGAGCACCTCGGTGAGGTGCCCGGCGTCACCGGACACCACCGCCAGTCCGATGCCCGCGCGGCGGTAGAGGTCCATGTGGTCCACCTCGGCCGCGCTGACCGCGAACTTCCGCTGGAGTTCCGCGACGATCGGGCGGACGACGGAGCGCTTCTCCTTCAGCGACCGTACGTCGCCGAGGAGGATGTCGAAGGACAGTGTCCCCACGTACATGTGTGTGTCCGGATGTCCCGCCGGTCCGGGGTACGGGCGTCACGCGTCGACGCCGATACGGGAACCGTACACGCAACGGCCGGGGCCGATCGACGGAAATAACTCCCGCCGACCGGCCCCAGTCGCGTGTCAGGTCACGCGCGCGGCTTCTCGCGCATCTCGTACGTCGCGATGACGTCGTCGACCTTGATGTCGTTGAAGTTGCCGAGGTTGATACCGCCCTCGAACCCTTCGCGGATCTCGGTCACGTCGTCCTTGAAGCGACGCAGGCCCTCGATGGTGAGGTTCTCCGCGATGACCTTGCCGTCGCGGATGAGGCGCGCCTTGGTGTTGCGCCGCACCTCGCCGGAGCGGATGAGCACACCCGCGATGTTGCCCAGCTTGGACGAGCGGAAGACCTCGCGGATCTCCGCCGTGCCCAGCTCGACCTCTTCGTACTCCGGCTTGAGCATCCCCTTGAGGGCCGCCTCGATCTCCTCGATCGCCTGGTAGATGACCGAGTAGTAGCGGACGTCCACGCCCTCGCGCTCGGCCATCTGCGCCGCGCGGCCAGCCGCCCGGACGTTGAAGCCGATCACGATGGCGTCCGAGCCCATCGCCAGGTCGATGTCGGACTCCGTGACCGCACCGACGCCGCGGTGCAGGACGCGGATGTCGACCTCTTCGCCGACGTCGAGCTGGAGCAGCGAGGACTCCAGGGCCTCGACCGAACCAGAGGCGTCACCCTTGATGATCAGGTTGAGCTGCTGGACCTCACCGGCCTTCAGCACCTTGTCCAGGTCCTCAAGGGACACGCGGCGCGTGCGCTTCGCGAAGGCCGCGTTGCGCTCACGGGCGGCGCGCTTCTCCGCGATCTGGCGGGCCGTGCGGTCCTCGTCGACCACGATGAAGTTGTCACCGGCGCCGGGCACGTTGGTGAGACCGAGCACCTGGACCGGGGTGGACGGACCGGCCTCGGCGACGTTGTTGCCGAGGTCGTCGTGCATGGCACGGACGCGGCCGTAGGCGTCGCCGACGACCATCGTGTCGCCCACGCGGAGGGTGCCTCGCTGCACGAGGACCGTCGCCACGGCACCACGGCCGCGGTCGAGACGGGACTCGATGGAGATGCCCTGCGCGTCCTGGTGGGGGTTGGCCCGCAGGTCGAGCGACGCGTCGGCGGTCAGGATGACCGCTTCCAGCAGGTCGTCGATGTGCAGCCCCTGCTTGGCGGAGATGTCGACGAACATGGTGTCGCCGCCGTACTCCTCGGCCACCAGGCCGTACTCGGTGAGCTGGCCGCGCACCTTGGTCGGGTCCGCGCCCTCGACGTCGATCTTGTTGACCGCGACGACGATCGGGACGTCGGCCGCCTTGGCGTGGTTGAGCGCCTCGACCGTCTGCGGCATGACGCCGTCGTTGGCCGCGACGACCAGGATCGCGATGTCGGTCGACTTCGCACCACGGGCACGCATGGCGGTGAACGCCTCGTGACCCGGGGTGTCGATGAAGGTGATCTTGCGCTCTTCGTCGTTGACCTGGGTCGCGACCTGGTAGGCACCGATGTGCTGGGTGATGCCGCCCGCCTCGCCCGCGATGACGTTCGTCTTGCGGATGGCGTCCAGGAGCCGGGTCTTACCGTGGTCGACGTGACCCATGACGGTGACGACCGGCGGGCGGACCACCAGGTCCTCCTCGTCGCCCTCGTCCTCGCCGAACTCGATGTCGAAGGACTCCAGCAGCTCGCGGTCCTCCTCCTCCGGGCTGACGATCTGAACCGTGTAGTTCATCTCGTCGGCGAGGAGCTGGAGGGTCTCGTCGGAGACCGACTGCGTGGCGGTGACCATCTCGCCGAGGTTCATCATGACCGCGACGAGCGACGCCGGGTTGGCGTTGATCTTCTCCGCGAAGTCCGTGAGCGACGCGCCGCGGGAGAGACGGATGGTCTCGCCGTTGCCGCGCGGCAGCATCACGCCGCCGACGCTCGGGGCCTGCATGGCCTCGTACTCCTGGCGACGCTGCCGCTTCGACTTGCGGCCACGACGCGCGGGACCACCGGGACGGCCGAAGGCGCCCTGCGTGCCACCACGGCCACCGGGACCGCCGGGACGACCGCCGAAGCCGGGACGGCCACCGCCGCCACCGCCGAAGCCGCCACCGCCGCCGGGACCACCGGGACGACCGGCGAAGCCGCCGCCACCCGGACGGGCACCGCCGCCACCGCCACCGGGACGACCGGCGAAGCCGCCGCCGCCACCGGGACGACCGCCGCCGGGACGACCGGCACCGGCCGGACCGCGACCGCCGCCGGGACCGGGACGCGGACCCGCGGCCGGACGCTGCGGCATCATGCCGGGGTTCGGACGCGGACCGGCGCTACCGTCACCGGGACGCGGGCCGCCGCCCTGCGGACGGGGCATCGAGCCGGGGCTCGGACGACCGCCACCGGGAGCCTGGGGACGGGGACCGCCGCCCTGGGCGCCGGGCGCCTGCGGACGGGGACCGCCACCGGGGGCACCGGGGCCGCCGGGACGCGGGGCGCCCTGCGGACGCGGCGCCTGGGGACGGGCCATGCCGGTGGAGCCACCGGAGGTGAAGGGGTTGTTACCGGGGCGCGGACCAGCCGGACGGCCACCGGGACGCGGCGCGGCACCACCGGGACGCGCACCCTGGCCACGGCCCTGACCGCCGCCGCCCTGCTGACCCGGGCCGGGACGGCCACCGGGCTTGGGGGCGCCGGGGCGCGCGCCGGGACGCGGCGCGGCCGGGGACGGGGCGGGAGCCGACGGCGGCGCCGTGAACTCCGGGGTGGTCGGCGCGGCCGGGGCCGGACGCGGCGCGGGCGCGGGCTTGGGGCCCGGCGTCGGACGCGGACCGGGGGACGCCGCCGGTGCGGCGGGGGCCGCGGGCTGCTGGGCCGCCGGAGGCTGTGCCACCGGGGGCTGCGCCGTCGGGGGCTTGGGGGCGCCCGGCTTCGGGGCACCCGGACGGGCCGCCTGCGCCGGGGAGGGCGCGGCGGGCCTGGGGGAGGCCTTCCGGGGGGCGGGCTTCGCGGCGGACTTGCCGTTGCCGCTGCCCGCCTGGAAGGCGTCGGTCAGTTTGCGTACTACGGGCGCCTCGATCGTCGAAGACGCCGATCGGACGAATTCACCGAGTTCCTGGAGCTTGGCCATGACGACCTTGCTCTCCACACCGAACTCCTTGGCGAGTTCGTAGACCCGGACCTTAGCCACTTCGCTCCTTTGAGGTCCGGGTTGCGGCCGGACCGTCGCTAGTTCATGGGCGTACTCATCGCGTACTCATCGAGTGCTCATCGCAATCTCGACCTGCTTTCGACTCGCGAGGTACCAGACCGCACGGGGTTCCGTACGGCATGTCTTTCTACCGTGTTGCCTGCTCGGCAACTGTTGCCCGCTCGACGTACCGGCGCAACGCCTTTGTGTCGAGCGCTCCCGGGGCGCGCAGTGCCCGCGTGAACGCCCGGCGGCGTACCGCCTGGTCGAGACAGACCGGTGCCGGGTGCACATAGGCACCCCGGCCGGGCAGCGTACCGCGAGGATCAGGGACGCATTCGTCCTTGATCGCCACGATGCGCAGCAGATCAGTCTTGGCCGCTCGCTCCCGGCACCCCACACAGGTGCGTTCCGGGCAGGGGCGGGCCTGCGTCCGGCCAGACACTCCTCAGTCTACCTCCCCGCACCGACCTCACCCCTTTGGGGCAAGAATCGAACGGCTGTTGTCAGGGGGTTGTCGTGATCTCAGCGCCGTACGGCCTGGATCTATTCCCCGGACCGGTTCCCGGACCGGTTCCCGGCCCCGTTCCCGGTTCGCTCCCCGGCCTCGTCGCCGTTCCCGGCCGGTTCGGTGTCCGGCCGGATGTCGATCCGCCAGCCGGTCAGCCGGGCCGCGAGCCGGGCGTTCTGGCCTTCCTTGCCGATCGCCAGGGAGAGCTGGTAGTCCGGGACCGTCACCCGCGCGGAGCGGGCCGCCAGGTCCACGACCTCCACCTTGGAGACCCGGGCCGGGGAGAGCGCGTTCGCCACCATCTCGGCCGGGTCGTCCGACCAGTCGACGATGTCGATCTTCTCTCCGTTGAGTTCGCCCATGACATTGCGGACTCGGCCGCCCATCGGGCCGATGCAGGCGCCCTTGGCGTTCAGTCCGGAACGGGTGGAGCGGACCGCGATCTTCGTACGGTGACCGGCCTCACGCGCGATGGCGGCGATCTCCACCGACCCGTCGGCGATCTCCGGCACCTCAAGGGCGAAGAGCTTCTTCACCAGATTGGGGTGGGTACGGGAAAGCGTGACCGAGGGACCGCGTACGCCCTTCGCCACCCGGACGACGTACGACCGCAGCCGCATCCCGTGCGGGTAGGTCTCGCCGGGCACCTGCTCCTGCACCGGCAGGATGGCCTCCAGCTTGCCGATGTCGACGAGCACGTTCTTCGGGTCGCGGCCCTGCTGGACCACGCCGGTGACGATGTCGCCCTCGCGGCCGGCGTACTCACCGAGGGTCGCGTCGTCCTGGGCGTCGCGCAGTCGCTGGAGGATGACCTGCTTGGCGGTGGTCGCGGCGATCCGTCCGAACCCGGACGGGGTGTCGTCGAACTCGCGCGACTCCTGGCCTTCCTCCAGGTCCTCGGGGTCCTCCTTCGCCCACACGGTCACGTGCCCGGTCTCCCGGTTCAGCTCCACGCGCGCGTGGCGGCGGCTTCCCTCGGTGCGGTGGTAGGCGATGAGGAGGGCCGATTCGATCGCCTCGACCAGCAGGTCGAAGGAGATCTCCTTCTCCCGCACCAGGCCCCGCAGGGCGCTCATGTCGATGTCCACGGCTACGCCTCCTCCTCTTCCTTGTCGTTCTCGCTGCTCGTGCTGCTGTTCTTGTCGTCCTTGCGGCCGAACTCGACCTGGACCCGCGCCTTGGCGATGTCCTCGAAGGTGAGTCTGCGTGCCGTGGGCCTGCGCCCCTTCACCCCGGGCACCTCCAGGTCGACGCCCTCGGCGTCGACGGTGAGGATCCTGGCGACCAGTTCCCC
Organism: Streptomyces flavalbus; assembly: GCF_042674625.1. Lineage (NCBI taxonomy): Bacteria > Bacillati > Actinomycetota > Actinomycetes > Kitasatosporales > Streptomycetaceae > Streptomyces > Streptomyces flavalbus. Next base: position 5,756,559 of record NZ_JBHTEB010000001.1, on the reverse strand, counting down.
GCCCTGGGCGAGCTGGAACTTCGCCAGCCGTCCGGTGGCGCGTTCGTAGTGCCGTGGTTCGGTGAGGGGGCGCTCCGCGCCCGGGGTTCCGACCTCGAGGGTGTACTCACCCGCGCCCATCGCGTCCGTCTCGTCGAGCTTCGCCGAGAGCGCGCGGCTCACATCGGCGATCCGGTCCAGGTCCGCTCCGGTGTCGGAGTCGACGACGACGCGCAGCACCCGCTTGCGTCCGACCGAGTCCACCGCGATCTCTTCCAGATCCAGGCCATGAGCGCTGACGAGCGGTTCCAGCAGTTCTCGCAGCCTCTCGCTCTGGGTGGTGCTCATCCGGGTGACTCCTCGGCCGCGTGTGCTGTTGTGGGATGGGTCGTGTGTCTGGCTCAAAGGGTATCCGGTCCCAGGGGGTGTTGCCGTCCACCCGGCGCCCCGCCGGTGGGTGCGCCGGGCGGGGGCGCGGGTACCGTGATCACGGGCGTGCCGCCCGACCCCTCATCCGTACGAGCCCTCCGAGGACGTCCGCCGTGCCGTTTTCCCCACCGCAGCGCACCCCCTCGGGGCCGCGCAGAAGGAGCCTGCTCGCCTCGGCGGCGGGCACCGCCCTCCTCGTCGGCTGCTCCGGCGGGTCCGAGGACGCCGGGGACGCGCGGAGCGCCCGCCCGTCGGCCGCCGACCGGGCACGCGCGCGTGCGGCGCGGGAGAGCCAGGCGCTGGCCGAGCGGTACGACGCCGTACTGGCCGCCCATCCGGCGCTGGCCGGGCGGCTGCGTCCGCTGCGGGAGGAGGTCGTACGGCACGTGAAGGCGTTCGGGGGCGTGCCGGGCCCGTCGGCGTCCGCGTCGCCGTCGGAGTCGCCGTCCGCGTCGTCCACCGGGCGGGCCGCCGTGCCCGGCACCGAGGAGGCCGCGCTCGCGGAGCTGGCCGCCGTCGAGCGGACGCTGGCGGACCGGCGCGCGGAGGCGCTGCTCGAACTGCCAGGCGAGACGGCGCGGCTGCTGGCCTCCGTGGCGGCGGCCGGGTCGGCGCACGCGTATCTGCTGACCGGGACGCCGAAGGAGGACGACGCCGGATGAGCGGGGCGAAGGACAAGGACGAGGACGGGGAGCTGACGGCGCTCCAGGCGGCGCTGGCCGCCGAGCACGCGGCGGTGTACGGCTACGGGGTGGTCGGCGGCCGGATCGGCGAGGGTCGGCGCGCCGAGGCGCGGGCGGCGTACGACGCCCACCGGGCACGCCGGGACGCGCTGGCGCGGGACCTGCGGGACCTGGACGCCGAGCCGGTCGCGGCCGCCGCCGGGTACGCGCTGCCGTTCCCGGTGTCGGACACCGCGACGGCGGTACGGCTCGCGGTGGTGCTGGAGGAGCGGGTCGCCGGGGTCTACTCGGATCTGGTGCGGGCGGCGTCGGGCGCGCAGCGGGCCGCCGCGGTGGAGGCGCTGCGGGAGGCGGCGGTGCGGGCGGTGCGCTGGCGCGGCGGGAGCGTAGCCTTCCCTGGTCTCGCCGAGCGGTCCGCGGCCTCGGCGTCGGCGGGACCGCCCGGGTGACGGCCCCCCGCCCGGCCGTACCCGGCCCGTGGTCCTCAGGAGAAGGGAACGACTCGCGCATGGCTTTCGAACCGCCGCGGCGTCTGGTCAGGGCGCTCGGTGAGACGGCACCGGACGGTGACGACTGGTTGGAGAAGCTGCCGGAGGCGGTCCACCAGGCCGCCGCGCTACGCGGGTTGACCGTCGAGCGGGTGCAGGTGCCGGGCGGCCGGAGCAGCCTGGTGGCGCTGGTGCGGCGGGCGGACGGCACGCCCGCGGTGCTGAAGCTGGCGCCGCCGCGGGCCCGTCCGGCGAGTGAGCGGGCGGCGCTGGCGCACTGGGGCGGGCGGGGTGCCGTACTGCTCCTGGAGGCGGTCTCCGAGGACGGGGCGCTGCTGCTGGAGCGACTGCATCCGGATGTGTCGGTGCGGTCGCTGCCGGAGGCGAAGGCGCTGCTGGAAGCGGCGGGGACGTTGCGGCGGCTGTGGGTCGAGCCGCCGCGGGGGCCCGAGTTCGAGACGGTCGCCGGGCGGACCGGGCGGCAGGCGGCGGCGATGCGCGCGGACGCCGACGCCTATCCCGAGCTGCGCCCGCTGGTCGACGCGGCGCTGGCGGCCCGCGACGAGCTGCTGGTGGCGCCGCCTGAGCACCGGCTGCTGCACGGCACGTTCCGGCAGAGCAAGGTGCTCGGCGCGGAGCGGATGCCGTGGCTGGCGGTGGGTCCCGACCCGGTGGTCGGTGAGTGCGCCTTCGACCTGGCGCGGCTGGTGCGGGACCGGGTGGAGGACCTCATCGCCTCCCCGTCCGGCGCGTCGACGACCCGCCGCCGCGTCAAGCGGCTCGCGGAGTCCCTGGAGGTCGACCAGGAACGCCTGCGCGGCTGGACCCTGTTCCGCGCGGTGGAGTCAGGCGTCCGCGCGCGCCGGGTGGGCCGCCCCCAGGACGCGGAACTCCTCCTGGAGTTCGCGGGCTGGCTGTAGCCCGGCGACAATCCGTCCCGGCGGAAAGCGGTCCGGGGCGCCCCGGTGATCCAGGGCGCCCCCAAGCAGGAACCGTCGTTACGCCGTCAGGCGGGCGACGGCGTCGGCCACGGGGAGTTCCTCGCGGTCGCCCGTGCGGCGGTCCTTCAGCTCGACGATGCCCTCCGCGGCGCGGCGGCCCGCGACGAGGATCTTCGGTACGCCGATCAGTTCCGCGTCGGTGAACTTCACACCCGGCGAGACACCCGCCCGGTCGTCGACCAGGACGCGCACGCCCGCGGCGGCCAACTGCCCGGAGACGTCGAGGGCCAGCTCGGTCTGGAGGGCCTTGCCCGCGGCGACCACGTGCACGTCGGCCGGGGCGACCTCCTTGGGCCAGCACAGGCCCTTGTCGTCGGCGCTCTGCTCGGCGAGGGCGGCGACCGCGCGGGACACGCCGACGCCGTAGGAGCCCATGGTGACGCGGACCGGCTTGCCGTTCTGGCCGAGGACGTCCAGCTTGAGGGCGTCGGCGTACTTGCGGCCGAGCTGGAAGATGTGGCCGATCTCGATGGCGCGGTCCAGCTTCAGACCGGTGCCGCAGAGGGGGCAGGGGTCGCCCTCCTCGACGACCACGACGTCGACGTACTCGTCGACCTCGAAGTCCCGGCCCGCGACCACGTTCCTGGCGTGCGTGTTCACCTTGTTCGCGCCGGTGATCCAGGACGTGCCGGGCGCCACGCGCGGGTCGGCGAGGTAGGTGACCTTCTCCAGGCCCTGCGGGCCGACGTAGCCGCGCACCAGGTCGGGGCGGGTCGCGAAGTCCGCCTCGGTGACCATCTCGACCACCGCGGGCGCGAAGTGCGCCTCGACCTTGTCCAGGTCGACCTCACGGTCCCCGGGCACGCCCACGGCGACGATCTCGCCGTCCACCTTCACCAGCAGGTTCTTCAGCGTGGCGGAGGCCGGGACGCCGAGCGAGGCGGCGAGGGTCTCGATGGTCGGGGTGTCGGGGGTGTCGATGTCCTCGGCGGCGGGCACACCGGTGGCGTCCACCGGCTTCAGCGCGTACGAGATCGCCTCGGTGTTCGCGGCGAAGTCGCAGTTCGGGCAGTCCGCGAAGGTGTCCTCGCCCGCCTCCGCCGGGGCCAGGAACTCCTCCGACTTTGAGCCGCCCATCGCGCCCGCGGTCGCCGCGCAGATGCGGTAGTCGAGGCCGAGGCGCTCGAAGATCCGCTGGTAGGCCGCGCGGTGCAGGGCGTAGGACTCGGCGAGGCCCTCGTCGGCGGTGTCGAAGGAGTAGGAGTCCTTCATCAGGAACTCCCGGCCGCGCAGGATGCCCGCGCGGGGCCGGGCCTCGTCACGGAACTTGGTCTGGATCTGGTAGAGGATCACCGGCAGGTCCTTGTACGAGGACGCCTGGTCTTTCACCAGCAGGGTGAAGATCTCCTCGTGGGTAGGGCCGAGGAGGTAGTCGCCGCCCTTGCGGTCCTGGAGGCGGAACAGTTCGGCGCCGTACTCGTTCCAGCGGCCGGTCGCCTCGTAGGGCTCGCGCGGCAGCAGGGCGGGGAGGCTGACCTCCTGGGCGCCGATCGCGTCCATCTCCTCGCGGACGATCCGCTCCACGTTGGCGAGGACCTTCTTGCCGAGCGGCAGCCAGCTCCAGATCCCGGCGGCGGTACGGCGTACGTAGCCCGCGCGGACCAGCAGCTTGTGGCTGAGCACCTCGGCGTCCGCCGGGTCGTCGCGCAGCGTCTTCGCCATCAACTGGGACATGCGCTGGACCGGTGCGTTCGCCATGGTTGTCGTATCTCCTGCTGCGTGAGTGTGATGCCAGGAGGTTAGCCGGGCGGTGCGCGGCGGCGGAAATCGGTTAGGGCCTGTCGCCCCGGCGGCGCAGCGGCAGTGGGGCGCCCATCACGGCGTACGGCTTGGGGGCGCTGGGGAACAGGACGCGGCGGGCGAGGTCCCGGTAGCCGAGGGAGTGGTAGAGGCCGCGGGCCGGGCTGTCGGTGTCGATCGCGGAGAGGATCGAGCGGGGTTCGGTCGCGGTGTCCGTGATGGTGGTGATCAGGGCGCGGCCGATGCCGCGGTTCTGGTAGCCGGGGTGGACGTGCAGTTCGGTGATGACGAAGGAGTCGTCGAGCCAGGCGTCGTGGCCCTCGGCGCGGAGGTACGGCTCCACGACCGTGGACCACCAGTGGGCGCGGCTGTTGGGCATCCCGTAGACGAACCCGACGAGGGCGCCGTCGGCGGTGGTGGCGCCGTAGGCCCGTGCGCCGGGGTAGGTCATGTGGCGCAGGACGATCTGGCGGCGTACGGCAATCTCGTCGGCGCCGAGGCCGAAGGCCAGGGCCTGCACGGTGAGTGCTTCGTCGACGTGGGTCGGCAGATCGAGGGTGCTGATCACGGTGTCGCGAAGCATGTGCGGAGCCTACAGGGGTGTTCTCGGTGTTCGCCGGGTGTAGCGGGAGTGTGGCCGATCAGAACGCCCGAGGCAGGTCGTCCGAGGCAGGACGTCCGAGGCAGGACGTCCGATCGGAACAGCCGACTAGAACAGCACGCTCATGAACGCGCCGACTTCCTGGAACCCCACCCTCTGGTACGTCCTTCTCGCCGCCGTGTTGTAGTCGTTGACGTAGAGGCTGGCCACGGGGGCGACGTCCGCGAGGGCGTAGCGCAGGACCGCGGCCATGCCGGGGGCGGCGAGGCCCCTGCCGCGGTGCTCGGGGGCGACCCAGACGCCCTGGATCTGGCAGGCGCGGTCGGTGGCGGCGCCGATCTCCGCCTTGAAGACGACCTTGCCGTGCTCGTCGAAGCGGGCGAAGGAGCGGCCGGAGCCGACCAGTTCGGCGACGCGGGCCTGGTAGAGCAGTCCGCCGTCACCGGCGAGCGGGGAGACGCCGACCTCCTCGGTGAACATCGCCACGCACGCGGGCATGATCGTCTCCATCTCGTCCTTGCGGACGCGGCGGACGTAGGGGTCCGGGGTGATGTCGGACGGCAGCCGGTCGGTGACCATGAGGGGCTGGTGGGCGCGGATCTCGCGGGGCGGGCCCCAGTGCGGTTCGAGCAGGCGCCACAGCAGGGCGGTGGGCTCGGCGGGGCCGACGACGGAGGAGCAGCGCCGTCCGGCGCGGCGGGCGCGGTCGGCGAAGGCGCGCACGGCGCGCGGGGTGGCGCAGATGGGGACGAGGTTGGCGCCCGCGTAGCACAGGGACGTCAGCATCCCGTGTTCGTAGAAGCCCCACATCTCGCCGCCGAGGCGCCAGGGGTCGAGCCCAGCGATCTGGACCCGGGAGGCCACGAAGGCGTTCGCGACCGGCTCGCGGTCGAGGACGGCGAGCGCGGCGTCCAGGTCGCTCGGTTCGAGGACCCGGGAGGTCGTCTGGGTCAACACGGTGCGGGGCCTCACAGGGGGATCTGCCGATCTCCGCACTGTACCTGCCGAATTCCCACGGCGTCGTCCCCGAGGACTGGCTCCCGCCTTCCCGGGGGGCAGGCCCCCAGCTCACCCCGGGGGGCGGGCCCCGGCTTCTCCCGGGGAAGCGCACTCCGGCTTGCCCCGGGCGGCGGCCCCGACTTCCCCCGGGGGGCGGGCCCGACTCCCCCCGGGGGCGGGCCCCGACTTGGCCACGAGGGGCGGGCTCCCGCTTCCTCAAGGGCGGGCGCTTAGCCGAGGGCTGGCTCCCGCCTCCCCGGAGGGGGGCTCCGACTTGCCCCGAGAGGCAGGCCCCGGCCTCTCCCAGAGGACGGGGCCCGTCTTGGCCCCGAGAGGCGGGCTCCGACTTCCCCGAGAGGCGGGCTCCGACTTCCCCCGAGGAGCGGGCTCCCGCCTCCTCAAAGGCGGGCGCCTCGCCCAGGGCTGGCTCCCGCCTCCCCGGAGGGGGCCCCGACTTGCCCCGAGAGGCAGGCCCCGGCCTCTCCCAGAGGACGGGGCCCGACTTGGCCCCGAGAGGCGGGCTCCGACTTCCCCCGAGGAGCGGGCTCCCGCTTCCTCAAAGGCGGGCGCCTCGCCCAGGGCGGGCTCCCGCTTCGCTTCCCGTGGTCCGGCGGAGGTTCGCGCCGCTCAGCCCGCGACCGACACCGAAGGCTCGCCGGAGGCGGTTCCCGCGGCTTCCATCTGCTCGGCGAGCTTCATCGCCTCTTCGATGAGGGTCTCGACGATCTTGGACTCGGGGACGGTCTTGATGACCTCGCCCTTGACGAAGATCTGACCCTTGCCGTTGCCGGAGGCGACGCCGAGGTCGGCCTCGCGGGCCTCGCCGGGGCCGTTGACGACGCAGCCCATGACGGCGACGCGGAGCGGGACCTCCATGCCCGTCAGGCCCGCGGTGACCTCCTCGGCCAGCTTGTAGACGTCGACCTGGGCGCGACCGCAGGACGGGCAGGAGACGATCTCCAGGCCGCGCTCCTTGAGGTTCAGCGACTCCAGGATCTGGATGCCGACCTTGACCTCCTCGGCGGGCGGCGCCGACAGGGAGACCCGGATGGTGTCGCCGATGCCCTGGGAGAGCAGCGCGCCGAAGGCGACGGCCGACTTGATCGTGCCCTGGAAGGCCGGGCCCGCCTCGGTGACGCCGAGGTGGAGGGGGTAGTCGCACTGCGCGGCGAGCTGCTTGTACGCCTCGATCATGATCACGGGGTCGTTGTGCTTGACCGAGATCTTGATGTCCCGGAAGTCGTGCTCCTCGAAGAGCGACGCCTCCCACAGCGCCGACTCCACCAGCGCCTCCGGGGTCGCCTTGCCGTACTTCTGGAGCAGGCGGCGGTCCAGGGAGCCCGCGTTCACGCCGATGCGGATCGGGGTGCCGTGGTCCTTGGCGGCCCGCGCGATCTCCTTGACCTTGTCGTCGAACTGCTTGATGTTGCCGGGGTTGACGCGGACCGCGGCGCAGCCCGCCTCGATCGCGGCGAAGACGTACTTCGGCTGGAAGTGGATGTCCGCGATGACCGGGATCTGCGACTTGCGGGCGATGGTGGCGAGGGCGTCGGCGTCGTCCTGGGTGGGGCAGGCGACGCGGACGATCTGGCAGCCGGAGGCGGTGAGTTCGGCGATCTGCTGGAGGGTGGCGCCGATGTCGGACGTACGCGTCGTCGTCATCGACTGCACCGACACCGGGGCGTCGCCGCCGACCGCCACGGTTCCGACCTGGATCTGCCGACTCTTGCGGCGCTCGGCGAGCTTGGTCGGAACGGACGGCATACCGAGAGAAATCGCAGTCATCTGCTGTGCAACCCCAAGTCGTGGATCAAGGTCCGGTTCCGTCAGCGGCGGACTCCGGAGTCCGAGATTACGGCACGGGCAGCACGCCGGGCACATCACGCCCCGCGAAACCCACCCGATGGAAGGCGGCCCGGCACCGAGGGTGCCGGGCCGCCTGGAACGGCGTGTGGCTACGAGATTCTCACCGGGTTAACCACGTCCGCGATCAGTACCAGGATCGTGAAGCAGACGAAGATCCCGGCGACCACGTAGGCGACGGGCATGAGCTTCGCCACGTCGAAGGGGCCGGGGTCGGGACGGCGCAGCACCCGGGCGATGTTGCGCCGCACCGACTCCCACACCGCGCCCGCGATGTGCCCGCCGTCGAGTGGGAGCAGCGGGAGCATGTTGAACAGGAACAGGGAGAGGTTGAACCCGGCGACCAGCATCAGGGCCATGGCCAGTTGCTGGGTGGGCGGGATGTCGAGGGTGAAGATCTCACCGCCGACGCGGGCGGCGCCGACGACGCCCATCGGGGAGTCCGGTTCGCGTTCGGCGCCGTCGAAGGCGGCGTTCCACAGGGCGGGGATCTTGCCGGGGAGGGCGGCGAGGGCGTCGGCGGCCTCGCTGACGCGGTCGGTCATCCAGACCACGGAGTCCCCGAAGTCCAGCTTGACGACGCCGGTGGCGGCGCTGAAGCCGAGGAAGCCCGCGGTGACGTACTCGCCCTGGACGATCTGGCCGTGGGAGTCCTTCTTGGCGACCTGGTTGGTGGCGATGGTCGCCTGGAGGGTGCGCTCCTGCCCGTCGCGCTCGACGACGATCGGCACGGACTCGCCGGGGTGGGCGCGGATCAGGTCGGAGAGTTCGTTCCAGTCGTCGGTGCGGACGCCGTCGAAGGCGACGATCTTGTCCCCGGCCTTGAGGCCCGCGGCGGCGGCCGGGGAGGCGGGGTCGCCGTCCTGGCACTTGTCGCGGTTCTCGCTCTGGGCGATGACGCACTTCGAGACGGAGCTGACGGTGGTGATCTGCTGGGTGATGCCGAAGCCCATCAGCACGGTGAGGAACAGCGCCACCGCGAGGACCAGGTTCATGAACGGGCCCGCGAACATCACGATGACCCGCTTCCACGGCTTGCGGGTGTAGAAGAGGCGGGTCTCGTCGCCGGGGCGCAGCTCCTCGAAGGCGGCGGAGCGGGCGTCCTCGATCATGCCGCGCCACGGGGAGGTGGAGCGGGCCTCGATCTTGCCGTCCGGGCCGGGCGGGAACATGCCGATCATGCGGATGTAGCCGCCGAGCGGGACGGCCTTGACGCCGTACTCGGTCTCGCCCTTCTTGCGGGACCAGATGGTGGGGCCGAAGCCGACCATGTACTGGGGCACGCGGATGCCGAAGAGCTTGGCCGTGGAGAGATGCCCCAGCTCGTGCCAGGCGATCGAGAACAGCAGGCCGACCGCGAAGACGACTATGCCGAGGATCATCATCAAGCTCGTCATGCACGCGCCTCCACCGTCAGTGCCGTCAGTTCCCTGGCCCGGGTGCGGGCCCAGGTCTCCGCTTCGAGGACGTCCGACACGGTCAGGGAAGTTCCCGTGCGGGGGGTGCCGTGCTCCTCCACCACCCGGGTCACGGTCTCCATGATCCCGTTGAAGGGCAGGGCCCCGCGCCGGAACGCGTCCACGCACTCCTCGTTGGCGGCATTGAACACCGCCGGGGCGGTGCCCGCGAGCGTACCGACGTGCCGGGCGAGGTCGACCGACGGGAACGCGTCGTTGTCGAGGGGGAAGAACTCCCAGGTGGAGGCGGTGCTCCAGTCGAAGGCGGGCGCGGCGTCGGGCACCCGCTCCGGCCAGCCGAGGCCGATGGCGATCGGCCCGCGCATGTCGGGGGGCGTGGCCTGCGCGAGCGTGGACCCGTCGGTGAACTCCACCATCGAGTGGACGTACGACTGCGGGTGGACGACGACCTCGATGCGGTCGAAGGGGATGTCGTACAGCAGGTGCGCCTCGATGACCTCCAGGCCCTTGTTGACGAGGGTCGCGGAGTTGATGGTGATCACCGGGCCCATCGCCCAGGTGGGGTGGGCGAGGGCGTCCTCGACGGTGACGTGCGCGAGGTCGGCCTTGGTACGGCCGCGGAAGGGGCCGCCGGAGGCGGTGACGACCAGTTTGCGCACGTCGGCGCGGGTTCCGGCGGCCAGCGCCTGGAAGAGGGCGGCGTGCTCGGAGTCGACGGGGATGATCTGGCCGGGCTTGGCGAGCGCCTTGACCAGCGGGCCGCCCACGATGAGCGACTCCTTGTTGGCGAGCGCGAGGGTGCGGCCCGCCTCCAGGGCGGCGAGGGTGGGGGCGAGTCCGATGGAGCCGGTGATGCCGTTGAGGACGGTGTGGCAGTCCGAGGCGGCGACCCGCGTGGCCGCGTCCGGGCCCGCGAGGATCTCGGGCAGCGGCTCCCCGGCGCCGTACTCGGCCCGCAGGGCTTCCCGGAGGTCCGGTACGACGTCCTCGCGGGCGACGGCGACGGTCCGCGCCCGCAGCCGGTACGCCTGCTCGGCGAGGAGGGCGACCCGGCCGCCGTTGGCGGAGAGTCCGGTGACCCGGAACCGGTCCGGGTTGCGCAGCACCAGGTCGATGGCCTGGGTGCCGATCGACCCGGTGGACCCGAGGATCACCACGTCCTTCGGGCCGCCGCCCGCTACGGGGTCGTAGACGAGATGCGGGTCGGCGAGGGGGGATGGGCTGTCGCTCATCCCCCCATTGTGGCCGCAAGGACGGTGTGCACAGGACAGGGCGTCCCGTCCCACGTCACCTGATCGGACGGCGCACGTTCTCCTTCGTGGCGGGTCCTGGGGTCGCGTCGGCGATCCACGGGCCGTCGTCCGAGGGGTCGAGGACGCCCTGTTCCAGCCAGGTGTAGGTGCCGGAGAGGACGCCCTTGACGACCTTGCGGTCCAGGTCGTCGGTGTTGGTCCACAGGCGGCCGAAGAGTTCCTCGACGCGGATGCGCGCCTGGTGGCAGAAGGCGTCGGCGAGCTGGTAGGCCTCGCGGCCGTGGTCGCCCTGGGAGCGGAGCAGTTCGGCGCGGACGCACGCCGCGCTCATCGCGAAGAGTTCGGCGCCGATGTCGACGACCCGGCCGAGGAAGCCCTGCTTGGTCTCCATGCGGCCCTGCCAGCGGGACATGGCGTAGAAGGTGGAGCGGGCCAGCTTGCGGGCGGTGCGTTCCACGTAGCGCAGGTGCGCGGAGAGGTCGACCTCCCGCTTGAACTCGGTGTACGACGTCGGGAGCTGGCCGGGGCCCGCGATGAGCCTCGGCAGCCACTTGGCGTAGAAGACGCCCGCCTGGGCGCCCGCCTTCGCCTTGTCCTGGAGGGACTTGTCGGGGTCGATGAGGTCCCCGGCGACGGAGAGGTGGGCGTCGACCGCCTCGCGGGCGATCAGCAGGTGCATGATCTCGGTGGAGCCCTCGAAGATGCGGTTGATGCGCAGGTCGCGCAGGACCTGCTCGGCGGGCACCGCCCGCTCACCGCGCGCCGCGAGGGAGGCGGCCGTCTCGAAGCCCCGGCCGCCGCGGATCTGGACCAGTTCGTCGGCCATCAGGCAGGCCATCTCCGAGCCGTAGAGCTTGGCGAGGGCGGCCTCGATGCGGATGTCGTTGCGGTCCTCGTCGGCCATCTGGGAGGACAGGTCGAGGACCGCCTCCAGGGCGAAGGTGGTGGCCGCGATGAACGCGATCTTCGAGCCGACCGCCTCGTGCAGCGCGACCGGCTTGCCCCACTGCTCGCGGGCGCCCGACCACTCCCGGGCGATCTTCAGGCACCACTTCCCGGCGCCCACGCACATCGCGGGCAGCGAGAGGCGGCCGGTGTTGAGGGTGGTCAGGGCGATCTTGAGGCCAGCGCCCTCGGGGCCGATGCGGTTCGCGGCCGGGACGCGGACCTGGTGGAAGCGGGTGACGCCGTTCTCCAGGCCGCGCAGGCCCATGAAGGCGTTGCGGTTCTCGACGGTGACGCCCTCCGAGCCCGCCTCCACCACGAAGGCGGTGATGCCGCCCTTGTGGCCCTCGGACCTGGGGACGCGGGCCATGACCACGAGCAGGTCGGCGACGACGCCGTTGGTCGTCCAGAGTTTCACCCCGTCGAGGACGTAGTCGTCGCCGTCGGGGACCGCCGTCGTCGCCAGCCGGGCCGGGTCGGAGCCGACGTCCGGCTCGGTGAGCAGGAAGGCGGAGATGTCGGTGCGGGCGCAGCGCGGCAGGAACGCGTCCTTCTGCTCCTGGGTGCCGAAGATCTTCAGCGGCTGCGGGACGCCGATGGACTGATGGGCGCTCAGCAGCGCGCCGACGGCGGGGCTGACGGAGCCGACCAGGGCGAGGGCCTTGTTGTAGTAGACCTGGGTGAGGCCGAGGCCGCCGTACCTGGTGTCGATCTTCATGCCGAGGGCGCCGAGTTCCTTGAGGCCGTCGATGACCTCGTCGGGGATCTGCGCGTCCCGCTCGATGCGGGCCGGGTCGATCTTCGTCTCGCAGAAGTCGCGGAGTTTGGCGAGGAACTCCTCGCCGCGCTGGACGTCCTCGTCGGCCGGGAGGGGGTGCGGGTGGATGAGGTCGAGCCGGAAGCGGCCGAGGAACAGTTCCTTGGCGAAGCTGGGCTTGCGCCAGTGCTGTTCCCGGGCGGCCTCCGCCACCTGGCGGGCCTCACGTTCGGTGACGGTGGGTCGGGTGGTGGGAGCTGCGGACATGAGGCTCACCTCGCCGCGAATCGGGATCATGGACCGTTTTGGTTACCGACGGGTGCTACCCGATCGTATGTACCCGATCCCGGGCGAGGCCACCACCCCGCGCGCAGCCGTTCGGCGGATTCGGCACGCGTGTCGGTACGGATGTCGGCGGACGGTGCGCCGGGGTCCGGCCGCCCGCTTACTTTGAGGAGCGCGAGGCGCGTCGACGGTGAGAAAGTCATCGAAGCGCTTCGACGGCTATGGACACCCACTCGCACTGAAGCTACTGTCGAACCACCCTCACCGCCCGTCATCGGCCACGCGCCACTGTCGAAGCGCTTCACAACCCTTGGAGAGCCGGATGGTCACCCTCGCCGAGGTCGCCCAGCACGCCGGAGTGTCGGCGAGCACGGTGAGCTATGTCCTCAGCGGCAAGCGGTCCATCTCCGCGACCACCCGGCTGCGGGTCGAGCAGAGCATCCGCGAGCTGGGCTACCACCCGAACGCCGGTGCCCGCGCCCTGGCCAGCAGCAGGTCGAACATCATCGCGCTGATGATCCCGCTCCGCACCGACCTGTACGTGCCGGTGATGATGGAGATCGCCATCGCCGTCGCCACCACCGCCCGCACCCACGGCTACGACGTCCTGCTGCTCACCGGTGAGGAGGGCCCGGACGCCGTGCGCCGGGTCACCGGCAGCGGGCTCGCGGACGGCATGATCCTGATGGACGTCGAACTGGACGACGAGCGGCTGCCCTTGCTGCGGGCGACCGACCAGCCGTCCGTGCTGATCGGGCTGCCCGCCGACACCGCCGGGCTGACCTGCGTCGACCTGGACTGGTCGGCGACGGGCGCGCTGTGCGTGACGCACCTGGCGCGGCTCGGGCACCGCGACGTCGCCGTCATCGGGGAGGCCCCGGCCGTCTACGAGCGGCACACCGGCTTCGCCGAACGCACCCTCGACGGACTCCGCTCCCAGGCCCGTGAGCTGGGCGTACGGCTGCTGCACCGGCCCTGCGAGGGCGGGTACGACGCGATGGCCGTGACGCTCGCCCGGGTCCTCGACGAACGGCCCGGCACCACCGGGTTCGTGGTGCAGAACGAGTCGGCGGTGGAGCCGCTGCTCGCGCTGCTGCGCCAGCAGGGCCGGGCGGTGCCGGAGGACATGTCGGTGGTCGCGATCTGCCCCGACCAGGTCGCCACCCAGGCGTCGGTGCGGCTGACGTCGGTCGCCATCCCGGCGCAGGAGATGGGCCGCAACGCCGTGGAGCGGCTGGTCGCCAAGCTCGACGGCCGGGGCACGGACGAGGTCGTGCTGATCGCCCCGGAGCTGACGGTCCGCGCCAGCTCGGGCCCTGCGCCGACCGCGTCCTGAGTCCCGCCCTCCCCCGTACGGCCCGCCCGGGCCACCCCTGCCCAGGAGCACCCACGTGAACCAGCCCAAGGTCAGCCTCGCCCAGTCGTCCCCCACCGTCGGCACGATCCGTGAGCGGGACGGCGCGTTGGAGTGGAGCGGCCGTCAGGAGACCGTACGCGTCGAGCCCTGGGGGCCGGACGCGGTCCGGGTGCGGGCCCGGCTCGGCGGCCCGGTGCTCGACGACCTGCCCGGCGCGCTGCTCGCGCAGGCGCCGCCGACCGAGGCCACCGTCAAGGTCGAGGACGGCCACGGGCGGCTGACGGTCGGGGCGCTGACCGTCACCGTCGACGCCGAGGGCCTGGTCCGCTTCCTGCGCACGGACGACGGCGGGGAACTCCTCGCCGAGGAGCGGGCGCACTTCTGGTGGCCGGGCCCGCGCCTGTACACGGCGGTCGGAGGCGGCCACCACCGCCTTGAGCAGCGGTTCGCCGCCTACGACGACGAGAAGCTGTACGGCCTCGGCCAGCACCAGCACGGGTTCCTGGACCAGAAGGGGCTGGTCGTCGACCTGGTGCAGCGCAACGCCGAGGTGTCCATCCCGGTGCTGACGTCCAGCCGCGGCTACACCCTGCTGTGGAACAACCCGGCGATCGGCCGCGTGGAGCTGGCCCACAACGGGACGCGGTGGGTGGCGGACTCGGCCCGCCAGATCGACTACTGGATCACCGCGGGCTCCCCCGCCGACGCCCAGCGCCGCTACAGCGCGGTGACCGGCCGCACGCCGATGCTGCCGGAGTGGGCGGCGGGCTTCTGGCAGTGCAAGCTGCGCTACCGCACCCAGGACGAACTGCTCGCCGTCGCCCGGGAGTACAAGCGGCGTGGCCTGCCGATCTCGGCGATCGTGTGCGACTTCTTCCACTGGACCCACCTCGGCGAGTGGAGGTTCGACCCGAAGGAGTGGCCCGACCCCGCCGCGATGGTCCGCGAGCTGGAGGAACTGGGCATCAAGCTCGTCGTCTCGGTGTGGCCGTCGGTGTCCCCGCTCTCCGAGAACCACCCGGTGATGGAACAGCGCGGCTACTTCATCGGCACCCAGTACGGCCCGCTCGCGCACGCCGACTGGCCGGACAAGGAGGTGGCGTCCACGGTCCAGGTGGCCTTCTACGACGCCACCAACCCGGAGGCCAGGGAGTTCGTGTGGTCGAGGATCAAGGAGAACTACCTGGACCCGTACGGCATCACCGCGTTCTGGCTGGACGCCTGCGAGCCGGAGCTGAAGCCGGGCTTCCCGGAGAACCTGCGCTACTGGGCGGGCCCCGGCCTGGAGGTCGGCAACCTCTACCCGGCCGAGAACGCCCGCACCTTCGACGAGGGCCTGCGCGCGGCGGGCGTCGACGAGGTGATCACGCTGAACCGCTCGGCGTGGGCGGGCAGCCAGCGGCACGGCGCCGCGCTGTGGTCCGGTGACATCGGCACCGACTTCGCCACCCTGCGCCGCCAGATCGCGGCCGGGCTGAACACGGCCCTGTCCGGCATCCCCTGGTGGAACACCGACATCGGCGGTTTCCACGGCGGCGACCCGGACGACGAGGCGTACCGCGAGGTACTGGTCCGCTGGTTCCAGTTCGGCGCGCTGTCCCCGCTGATGCGGCTGCACGGCTTCCGCGACCCGGGGATGCCGCTCGGCCCGGAGATGACGGGCGGCCCGAACGAGGTGTGGTCCTACGGCGAGGCGGCGTACCCGGTGCTGGAGAAGTACCTGCGGCTGCGCGAGCGCCTGCGGCCGTACGTGCTGGACGTGATGCGCGAGGCCCACGAGCAGGGGCTGCCGGTCATGCGCCCGCTGTTCCTGGAGTTCCCGGACGACCCCGCCGCCTGGCGGGTCGACGACGCCTACCTCCTGGGCCCCGACCTCCTGGTGGCCCCGGTCCTGACGGCGGGCGCGACGACCCGCACGGCCTACCTCCCCGCGGGCGCGCGCTGGACGGACGCGTGGACCGGGGAGTCGTACGAGGGCGGTACGACGGTCACGGTCGACGCGCCCCTGGACCGCATCCCACTGTTCCTGCGGGACGGGGCGAGCCTGCCCGTAGCGGAGTAGGGCGGCCCAACGCCCCGACGTGGGGCCCCGGTTAAGGTCCCTGTGTGGAGAGGAGCCGCCCCGTGACCACCGTCCCCCGTCCCCTCGCCCTGGCCAATGTGCTGGTGCGGCCGATGTTCCGGTCCCGTCGGGATCCCGACCAGGTCTTCGAGCGGCTGCTCGCGGAGGCGGGGCGGACCGTGCGGCGGGAGGCCGGGCGGACGCTCGGGGAGGAGCTGGGGGGTGACGAGGAGTTCACCGAGGGGTTCCGGCTGCTGCTGCGGCACTGGGCGGCGGCCGACGGCCTCACCCCGGTGGGCTGGCAGTCGGCGCAGGCGCACGTGCGCAGGCACCTCACCAACCGGGCCCGCGTCCGGCGACTGGTCGCCGAGCACCCGGCGATCGCGCGGGAGCCGATCGAGCGGCCGGTGTTCGTGGTCGGGCTGCCGCGCACCGCGACGACGCTCACGCACGGCGTGCTGTCGCTGGCTAAGGCGCACCGCGGCCCGCTGCTGTGGGAGCTGCTCACCCCCGACCTGCACACCACGCCGGTGCGGCAGCGCAAGGCGGTGGCGACGGCGCGCCGGATGGTGCGGGGCACCGACCTGTTCGTACCGCGCTTCCGGGACATCCACCCGATGGTCGCGGAGGGCCCCGAGGAGTGCACCTTCGCCCTGCCGCACGCCCTGATGCCGCTGTCCCAGGCCCGCATACCGGCGTACCAGGAGTGGCACTGCGGCCGGGACTTCACCGCCGACTACGAGCACCTCAAGCGGGTCTACCAGGTGCTCCAGTACGGCCGTCCCCGGCGCCGCTGGGTGCTGAAGTCGCCGATGCACCTGGAGAACCTGGACGCGCTGCTGCGGGTGTTCCCGGACGCGACC
Organism: Streptomyces flavalbus; assembly: GCF_042674625.1. Taxonomy (NCBI): domain Bacteria; kingdom Bacillati; phylum Actinomycetota; class Actinomycetes; order Kitasatosporales; family Streptomycetaceae; genus Streptomyces; species Streptomyces flavalbus. The sequence goes on along the minus strand of NZ_JBHTEB010000001.1, from coordinate 5,739,836 downwards.
GTCGTGTGGACGCACCGCGACCCGGTCACCGTCCTGGCGTCGTTCTGCTCGCTGGTCGAGCACGGCATGACCGTCAGCACCGACCCCGTCGACCCGCACGCCATCGGCGCCACCTGGCTGGAGCTGCTGGGCCGGGCCATGCGCCGGGCGCTCGCCGCGCGGGCCGCGATCCCGGCGGAGCAGCTCGTGGACGTGCCGTACTCATGGCTGGGCACCGACCCGGCCGCGGGCGCCCCGAAGCTGTACGCGGCGGTCGGCGCCCGCTGGACGGACGCGGACGCCGCGCGGCTGCCGGAGGTGGCGGCCCGCCCCAGGGGCGCCCGGCCGCACGGCTACGACCTGGCCCGGTACGGCCTCGACCGCGCCGCCGTCGAGTCGGTGTTCGCCGAGTACGACGCCCTGCGGGCCGAGGTCGACCGGGCCTGAGCGGCGTGCTCAGCCGCCGCTGACCGTCAGGTTGTGGGTGACGAAGTCCAGGCCGCCCGAGGACGAGGTGATCTCGTAGCCGAACTGGACGTCACCGATGGTCTCGTTGCCCATCCAGCCCTTGGTGTCCTTGATCCACTTCAGGATCGGGAGGATGTTGACGGTGCCGGAGCTGGAGTCCGAGGTGCGCAGGAACGAGAAGACCTCGTTGTTGCCGTTGCTGCCCTTGTAGACGTTCCAGGTGTGCCCGCCGAGGCTGACGCTGCCCTGCGCGGTGCCGAGCGGGCCGACCGCGCCGTTGTAGTTGACCCACAGCATGATCTCGTAGTCGTAGTCCGTGTCCCAGATGTCGTACGAGGTGTTGTACGCGCCCGCCGACGGGACCGTGACGTTGTAGCTGCTGGTCAGCGAGGTGAGGGAGGTGATCGGCTTGTTGATCACCTTCTTGGCGTTGGGGTAGGACTTGATGCCGCCGGTGTTGGGGTGGTTGGCCCACACGCCCCAGTTGGTGCCGGAGTTGGCCCACACGCACTGGCCGCCCGCGCCGGAGCCCCAGATGTTGTTGTAGAGGGTGTAGCCGTTCAGGGTGGTGTTGCCCCACTGGTCGCAGGTGCTCCAGATCGCGGCGTGCGCGGGCGCGGAGGCCAGGCCGAGCGTCACGCCGAGCGCGAGCGCCGGGGCCAGCAGGGCCTTGGCGGCCCTGCTCAGGGTGCTGGTTGCCATGGTGTCCCTTCCATGGGTGGGGGGATGGTGCGGGGGGTTTACCGCGCCCCGAGGGTCAGGACGCGGTCCTCCCCGGCGACGAGGTCGAGCATCTCGGCGCCGGAGGAAGTCCTGAGTTCGACGCGGTGGGTGCGGCGCGGGCGGAGGAGCGCCGTGGCGCCCTCCGGGGTCCAGGTGAGGTCGAGCTCCGCGCCGAAGCGGGTGCGCACGCCGTGCAGCGCGCCGCGCGGGCAGGGCGGCGCGGGCAGCAGCACCAGCCGGTCCGGCGTGGACTGGACGAGCGCCTCGATCAGCAGCGCCGGGAGGGTGTGCGCGGCGTCCGCGTTGTAGACGTCGCGGTGGGGGTAGTGGGCGCTCATCAGGGAGGCGTGGAAGAAGTCGCCCTCCAGGACCCGGGCGAGGGCGGCGGTGACCCGGTCGCGGTCGCGCAGCCGGGCGGCGATCAGGGCGTGGTGGAGGTGGCCGTGCGCGGAGTCGTTCTCGGGGCCGCGCAGCGCGAGGGCGCGGTGGGCGGCCGCCGCGAGGGCGGGGGTGTCGTAGGGGTTGATCTCGTCCAGCGGCCAGACGCCGTAGAGGTGGCTGAGGTGCCGGTGGTCGTAGGAGTCGTCGAGTCCCGGCCAGGCCCACTCCGCGAGCGCGCCGTCGGCGTTGACGCGGTGCGGGGGGAGCCGGTCGGCGAGGGCATGCCAGCGGTCGGCGCGCTCGGGGTGGTAGGCGGCGGCGGTGCGCAGGGCGTGCCGGGCGGCGGAGAGGTCCATGGCCGCGTTGACCGCGCCCCAACTGGCGTTCGCGGGCCGGTTCTCGGGTGAGTAGGAGGGCACGACAACGAGGTGGCCGTCGTGGTCGGCGCGGGTGAGGAAGTCCTCGTAGAACTCCGCGACCTCGGCGAGCGCGGCGGCGGTGCGCGGGTCGCGCCCGCCGTGGGTCTCGTCGTGGTCGACGAGGGGCTTGAGCAGCCAGTCGGCGCCCGCGGTCCACAGGTGCAGCGGGTACGCGCGGCTGAAGTGGTACGAGTGTCCCGACTCGCCGTCGCTGTGGCCGGGGGCGACGACGCCTCGGGCGCCGAAGACCTCGCGGGCGTTGTCGCGCCAGTCCGGGAGCTGCCGCTGGACGAGCGCGGCGTGCGCCTCGGTCACCTCGGGGAGGGCGGCGCAGGCGGCGGAGGCGGTCTGGAGGTTGAGGTTGGCGTCGTAGGTGAGGGCGCCGGACCAGGCGGTGTTCCACTCGCCGGTCCACAGTCCGGTCAGGCGGGGCGGGTGGTGGCCGCTGGCGGAGAGCAGGTGGTAGCGCCCGGCGGCGAAGAGGCGTTCCAGGAGCGCGGGGCTCCGCGGGCGCTTCAGCAGCTCCGAGCCGGGCAGCGCGCGCTCGGCCGGGTCGGCGGCGAGGTCGAGGGTGACGCGGGTGTAGGCGGTGCGGTGGGCGGTCAGGTGCCGGGCGAGGAGCGTGTCGTACCCGGCGGCGAGGTCGCGCAGGGCGCGGGTCTCGGCGACGGCGTCCAGTTCGCCGGTGTGGCGGCGCACCCGGGTGAGCAGCAGCACGGACCCGGCGCCGGTGACGCGCACGCCGGGCGGGGTGAGCGTGGTCCGGCCGCCGTCGACCACGGCGAGGGTGACGCCGGTGTACGCGAGGTCGCTGTTCGGGTACCCGGCACGCAGGCTCAGGACGGCGCCCTCGGGCGTGCGCAGCACTCCGTTGCCGACGCCCAACCCGAGCGGCGCACCGGCGAGTTGGTGGTCCAGGCGGACCCGCAGGTCGAGTCCAGGACCGGCGATCTCGTGCACGAGCACGTCGTCCGCGCGGGAGACGAACAGGCGGCTGGTCCAGTCGCCGGTGCGGGCGGTGACCTCGCCGGATGTGAAGTCGACGGCCCGGCGGTAGTCGCGGGTATCCCCGTCGGGCCGGTCGAGGCGGAGCTGGAAGGCGGGGTGGAAGGCGCGCACCCAGTGCAGCTCCCGCCCGTCCGTGAACTCCTCGGCGGCGGCGGCGTCCCCGGCCAGCAGCCGGTCCTGGAGTTCCCGCAGCCGCCCGGCGAGCCGCGGGGGCCCGGGGTGCGGGCCGGTGGGGCGTACGAGGGTGTGGTGCGTGACGATGACACGGTCGGCGTTCGGGTCGCCGAACACCAGGGCGCCGTGGTGGCCGTTGCCGCTCAGGAAGGCGTCCTCCCAGCGGGCGGCGGGGTGCGGCTCCCAGGTTCCGTGCACGGGTCCGCCAGGGCTGACGGGGCTGACAGGTCCGCACGTCATGGTTTCAGCACCGCCACTCCGAAGCGTTCGAGCCGGACCTCGCCTTGGACGTCCGCGCCGGTCAGCAGCTCCCGGTACGCCCCCGGCACGGCGACGGTGACCGGCTCGCGCCCGTGGTTGAGGACGAACAGCAGCTCACCGCGCCGCACCGCCTCCACGCCCTCCGGCAGCGCGTCGAGCACCGGCCGCACGCCCGCCGCCGTGGCGATCCGCGCGAGCAGCGCCCGCAGCGCGTCCGGTTCCGGGAGCGTGGAGACGTACCAGGCGCGCCCCCGGCGCAGCACGGCGGGCAGTCCGTCGAGTTCGCCGCCCCGGTAGTCGATCCGCTCGTCGACGTCGTCGGCGGCCTCGATCTCCTCCGACCAGAGCGTGCCGCGGAAGCCGTCGCAGTCGGCGGCCTCCCCCTCGTCCAGCGGCCACCACTCGTGCAGGGTGCGGATGCCGAACAGCGCGCGCAGCCGGGGGTCCATGCCGCCGGGGCGCACCCGGTCGTCCTGGTCGGCCGTGCCGGTGAGGAAGCCGCAGACGAGGGTGCCGCCGCCGTCGACGTGGGCGCGCAGGTTCTCGATCGCGGCGTCGGTGAGCAGGTAGGACTGCGGTACGACGACCAGCTTGCGGCCGGTGAGGTCGTGCTCGGGGTGGGCGAGGTCGGTGGTGAGACCGGCCTCCCACAGCGCCCGGTGCCAGGCGGCGAGCAGGGTCGGGTGGTCGGCGCGGGTGGAGAGGCGGCCGTCCTGCTCCGCGGCCCACCAGGCGTGCCAGTCGTGCAGGACGGCCACCTCGGCGGTGACGTCCCGGCCGACGACCTCGCCGCCGATCCGGGCCAGTTCGGCGCCGAGCTGTCTGACCTCCTGGAACGTCCGCCCGTGCTCCCCCGCGTGACCGACCATCCCGGAGTGGAACTTCTCCGCGCCCTGCCGGGACTGCCGCCACTGGAAGTAGCAGACGGCGTCCGCGCCCCGGGCCACGGCCTGCCAGGACCACAGCCGGTTCAGGCCGCGTGGCCTGGGGTGGTTGACGCCCCGCCAGTTGACCGCCCCGGCCGCCTGTTCCATCAGCATCCACGGGCCGCGCGCCTGCGACCGGGTGAGGTCCTGCACCAGGGCGCCGTGCCGGGCGCCCCCCACGGGATCGCGCGGGTCGGGGTACAGGTCCACGGAGACGACGTCCTCCTCCTCGGCCCAGCGCCAGGCGTCCTGGCCGAAGAAGAGCGGCATGAAGTTGGTGGTGACCGGCAGGTGCGGGGTGTGGCGGCGGACGATGTCCCGTTCGGCGGTGAAGCACTCCAGGAGCATGTCGGAGGTGAAGCGCCGGAAGTCCAGCACCTGGGCGGGGTTCTTCAGGTAGTGGGTGTGCCGGGCGGGCAGGATCTCGGCCCAGTCGTCGTAGCGCTGGCTCCAGAAGTCCGTGCCCCACGCCGTGTTGAGGGCGTCGATCGTCCCGTACCTGGCGCGCAGCCAGCCGCGGAAGCGGGCGGCGGCCTCGTCCCCGTGGTCGGGCGTGCAGTACTCGTTGTTGATGTGCCACAGGGTGAGCGCCGGGTGGTCCGCGTACCGGGCGGCGAGGTCCTCGGTGATGGCGGCGGCGTGCCGCCGGTAGACGGCGCTGGAGTGCGAGAAGTGCTGCCGCCCGCCCCACCACTCCACCCGCCCGTCGGCGTCCCGGGGCAGCGTCTCCGGGTGCAGCCTGCCCAGCCAGGGCGGCGGCGCGGAGGTGGGCGTGGCGAGGACGACGCCGATGCCGTGCGTGTGCAGCAGGTCAAGGAGCCGGTCCAGCCACCCGAACTCCCGTGCCCCGGGGCGGGGTTCGAGGCGTGCCCAGGAGAAGACGCCGACCGTGACGGAGTTGACCCCGGCGTCCTTCATCAGCCGGACGTCCTCGTGCCAGGTCTCCTCCGGCCACTGCTCGGGGTTGTAGTCCCCGCCGAAGAGCAGCCGACCGCGCGTGGCGTCGCCGAGTCCGGGCATCAGACGGGCTCCCCGTACTGGATGCCGCGCCCGTTGGTGCCGAGGTAGACCCGGCCGTACACGCGCGGGTCGCCGGTGATGACCTCGCCGGTCCAGCCCCACTGGTGCCGGTCGTCGTTGATCCGCGTCCAGCTCGCGCCCGCGTCGTCGGAGCGCAGCACGGCGGTGGTGGCGTCGGTGGCGCCGACCTGGTAGACGGCCGGGTAGTCGGCGGCGCCCTTGCCGAAGCCGAGGGTGTACGACGCCCAGCAGCTCGTCAGCTTGGTGAAGCCGACGCCGCCGTCCGTGGACCGGTACAGCCCGTTCCACTTGGCGCTGAGCCAGAGGTCACCGACGCGCCCGGGCGCCGCGACCACCTTGAACTGGCTGTCGCCGGACGGCAGCCCGTCGGCCCGCGCGGCGAAGGTGCGCCCGCCGTCGGTGCTGGCGTACAGGGTCCCGGCGTCGGTGTCGTAGGCGTAGAAGCGCGCCGGGTCGACCGGGTCGGCGACGGGCGTGGCGCCCTTGGGGAAGGTGCCGACCTCGGCCCAGCTCGCGCCGCCGTCGTCGCTGCGGTGGGCGGCGTACCGGGTGCCGTCCCCGTGCACGAAGCTCCACAGCAGCACGGCGCCGTCCGCGCTGACGGCGATCGGGCCGGGCGCGTCCTTGGCGAGGGCGGGCTGCGCGGCGAAGGGCGCCCAGGTCTGCCCGCCGTCGGTGGAGGAGGCGCCGTTGCCGCCGTCGCCCCAGCCGGTGCGGACGACGTACGACGGCTCGGCGGCGGCCTGGGCGAGGCCGGTGGCGGTGCCGAAGACGGGGTTGGCGGCCATGCCCCGGGACGGGGACGACGTCAGCCGCTCGTGGTACATCACGCCGATGTCCCCGAGCCCGCTGAGCAGGTGCGCCCGCCCGCTCGGCGGCGACACGAGGTGCCGTACGGACGCCTCCTCCAGGCCCCTGACCCGCGGCGCCCAGTGGACGAGGTCGCGGGTGCCGTAGAGGGTGGCGCCGGTGCCGTAGACGAGGTGGCGGGAGTCGTACGGGTCGAGGGCGAGCGCCTGGATCCACCAGCCGAACTTGGGCGCGTCGCCGCCCCACCTCAGGTACGGCGTCTCGGAGACGTCGAGGACGGCGGAGTCCTTCAGGGACGTCCAGGTGCGCCCGGCGTCGGTGGACCGGTACAGGGTGTCGACGGCGGCCCAGCGGTTGTTGGTGGAGACGACGACCGTGCCGGGGCGGCGGGCGTCCACGGCGACGCCGCCGTAGCCGAAGGTGTCCCCGGCGCCCGGGGCGGCCGGGGTGACGTCCGTCCACCGGCCGCCGACGGTGTCGAGCCGGTGCACGCTGCCGTCCAGTTGGCCGTTGGGGCCGGGGGCGTCGGCGTAGGTGACGTAGAGGGCGCGGGTGTGGCGGTCGTACGCCGCGCGCACGGGGACCCGGGCGGCGGTGCCGGTGGGCTGGCCGGGGACGGGTTCCCAGGTGCTGCCGTCGAGGGTGCGGTAGAGGTTCGGCGCGCCGTCGCCCCACCCGGCGTACAGGGCCCGTCCGGCGGCGACGAGGAGGGTGACGCCCTGGCCGGGGTCCCGCGCCGTGGCCGGGAAGCCGGTCGCCGGGGTCCAGGTGGCGCCCCGGTCGGTGGACCTCAGCAGGCCGTCGTGGCGGGTGCCGAGCCAGAGGGTGTCGCTGTCGCGCGGGTCCACGAGGAGGCGTTCGCCGGTGCCGCGCCCGTCCTCGTTGGCGCCGAGCTTGACGGTCAGGTCGGTGCGGGCCCAGGTCGCGCCCCGGTCCTCGGAGCGCAGGACGGCACCGTTCCCGGCCCAGGACTGCGCGTAGGTGCCGACGGCGAGGTAGAGCCGGTCGGGGTGCGCGGCGTCGACGGCCATCGCCTCGACGCCGAGGAGGTTCCAGTCGTCCCACCCGATGTGGTCGGTGAGCGGGGTCCAGCGGGCGCGCCGCTCGTCCCACCGGTAGGCGCCCCCGATGTCGGTCCGGGCGTAGGCGAGCCCGGGGACGGCGGGGTGGAAGAGGACGCCGGTGATGAACCCGGTGCCGCCGATGGTGACGTTGCGCCAGCGGTAGGCGCCCCCGGCTGGGGCGGCGGACACCGGGGACGCGCCGAGGAGCGGCAGAGTGGAGACGGCGGCGACTCCACCGAGAACGGCTCGCCTAGACATGCGCATGACATACCTCGCCTTGTAAGAGAGAGAACAACGCACCCGCACCCAGGGCTCAGCCCTTGACCGCCCCCGTCAACATCCCCTTCTTGAAGTGCCGCTGCACGAACGGCGACAACACCGCCACCGGCAACAACGCCATCACCATCACGGCCATCTGCACCGCCAGCCCCGACAACTGCCCCGTCTTGATCGCCTGCCCGAGCCCCACCGGCGCCTCCTGCTTCTGCACCAGTTGGATCATGACGTTCTGGAGCGGCATCATCTCCTGGTCGTTGAGGTACAGCGACGCGTTGAACCAGGCGCTCCAGTACCCGACCGCGTAGAACAGCGTGATCACCGCGATCACCGCCCGCGACAGCGGCAGGACGATCTGCCACAGGATGCGGAAGTCCCCGGCCCCGTCGATCCGCGCGCTGTCGGTGAGTTCCGGCGAGATGCCCATGAAGAACCCGCGCAGCACGAGGATGTTGAACACGCTGATCGCGCTCGGCAGGATCAGCGCGAGATAGCTGTCCGTCAGCCCCAGCGTCTGCACCAGCAGGTACGTCGGGATGAGCCCGGCGCTGAAGAACATCGTCGCCAGCAGCGTCATCAGGATCCAGCGGTGTCCCAGCGAGCCGCTGCGGGACAGCCCGTAGGCGCACAGCACGGACACCGTCATGGAGAACGCCGTACCGACGGCGGTGACCAGCACGCTGATGACCGCCGCGCGGGTGACCTGGCCGCCGCTGAGCAGCTCCTGGTACGCCACGAAGGTGACGCCCTTCGGCACCATCACCAGGCCACCGGCCTCGTCGATGGTCTGCCGGGAGGACAGGCTGGTGACGACGACGATCCACAGCGGGAAGAGGATCGCGAGGCAGGCGAGTCCGAGGACGAGTCCCTTGGCCGCGAGCCCGGCCTTCCCGGGCGGCTCCTCCCAGACCGGCCGGGGCGGCGCGGCCCACCGTGAAGGGCGGCTCGCCGGTTTGTCGATCACGGCGGTCACTTCTTGTACACCCCCTGCTCGCCCATCAGATGGGCCACCTTGTTCGCGGCCAGGACGAGGCCGATGCTGATGACGCCCTTGACGAGTCCGGCCGCCGCGGCGTAGCCGAAGTCCTGGTTGCGGACGCCGTTCCACCACACGAAGGTGTCCAGCACCTCCGCGGCGCCCGGTCCGACGGCGTCCCGTTGCAGCAGGATCTGCTCGAAGCCGACGGTGAGGGCGTCACCGACGCGCAGCACCAGCAGCAGGGCGATCACCGGCCGCAGCGCGGGCAGGGTGACGTGCCACATCCGGCGCCAGCGTCCGGCGCCGTCCATCGCGGCGGCCTCGTACAGGTCGGGGCTGACCGAGGCCAGCGCGGCGAGGAAGACGATGATCCCCCACCCGGCGTCCTTCCAGACGCTCTGCGCGGTGAGCAGGAAGGGGAAGGTGTCCGGGTTGGTCATGATGTTCAGGCCGTCGTAGCCGTTCTCCCGCAGCAGTTGGGAGAGCATCCCGGCGCCGCCGAACATCTGCTGGAAGACGGCGATGACCAGCACCCAGGAGAAGAAGTGCGGCAGGTACAGCACGGCCTGGGCCACGGCCCGCACCCGGGGCCTGACCACGCTGTTGATGAGCAGCGCGAGCAGGACGGGGATGGGGAAGAACAGCACGAGCTGGAGGAAGAACAGCACCAGCGTGTTCCGCACCGCCTGCCAGAACGCGGAGTCCGCGAAGATCCGCTCGAAGTTCTCCACGCCCACCCAGAGGCTGTGCAGCATGGAGACGACGCCGTTGTCGCTGATGTACGGGTCGTAGTCCTGGAAGGCGACGACGTTGCCGAGGATCGGCACGTAGTTGAAGAGCAGGAGCAGCACGACGGCTGGCAGGGTCATCAGCAGCAGCACGCGGTCGCGCCGGAACCGGTGCCGCAGGCTGAGCTTGGCCGCGGGGGGTCTCCTCCCGGGGCCGGGGGCGCCCTCGGGCATCCCCGCTGGCTGCTCCGTCGTATCGGCCTCGGACCTGCTCCGAGGCACCGTGCTGTGGGACACGGCCGTTCTCCTCGCCTCGATTGCCCGGTCAGTTGGCCGCGGAGCCGTTCTCGTCGAGGATCTTCTGGTACCAGTCGCGGAGCTTGTCCCCGCCCTTGCTCTTCCAGTCGGAGACGGCCTGCTGCATGTCGCTGATCTTCTTGCGGCCGCGGGTGATGTCGTCCTCCAACTGCTCGAAGTTGGAGGAGAGGTTGGCGTACCGGCTGGGCTCGGTGATCTGCATCCCGAAGAACGGGGTCTTGCGGGTGAAGGCGCCCATCCGCTGCTGCCACTCGACCTGGCCCCGGGCGACGTCGGGGAAGTCGGGGTGGGCGACGGTCGGGGCGGGGCTCGCCACCATGACGTAGGCGTTGAGGACGTCGAGGTTGCCCTGGTCGGTCTTGGTGGGGACGCCGTCCTTGACGGTGTAGTGGGTGCCCTCCACACCGTAGTTGGTCATCATGAACTCCTTGGTGCCGTACGGCGCCGCGGTGACGTTGGCGACGGCGAGCACCTCCCGGACGACCTCCTCGGACGCCTTCTTGTTGACGAAGGACCAGATTCCGGCGGGCTGTTCGGCCCAGAGCACCGGGTCGCCGCCGTCGTGGCCGAAGATGTCCATGCCCCAGACCTTGAAGTCGGGGTTCTGGACGGCCTGTTCGGCGGTGCGGCTCCACCACTGGCTCATGTTGTTGGCGTAGACGAGGAACTCGCCCTTGGCGAACTTGGGGCCGGGGTCGGTGGCCTGGCTCTTGCCCAGTTCGGCGTCGGGGTGGACGACACCGGCGGCGAACAGCTTGCGGGTCCACTCCAGCGCTTCGAGGAACTCCTCGGTCTCGACGCGGTTGACCAGCTTGCCGTCGACGAGGTTCCAGCCGAGCGGCTTCTCGTTGCCGGACAGCACGCCGAAGGACTGGAACGCCGTCCACTTCATGTCCATGCAGGCCCAGCGCTTGGCCCGGGCGTTGGTGGCGTCCTTCGCCCAGGCCATGAACGCGTCGGCGGAGGTGGGGACCTCGTAGCCCTCGGCTTCGAAGATGTCCTGCCGGTAGAGCGGGACGATGCCGGTGACGATCGGCTGCGGCATGGGCAGGCCGCGCAGGGCGCCGCCGAAGATCGAGCGCTGCCAGGCGTCCGTGGGGATCGCCGCGAGGTTGGGGTACTCCTTGACCGCGTCGCCGGAGAGGTAGGGGCCGAGGTCGGCGAACTTGCTGATGATGGCGCTGGGTATGCGGCCGTTGAGGTTCCAGCTCGGGACGACCACGACGTCCGGGACGTCGCTGGAGGCGAGCACCGCGCCGAGCTTCTGCTCGTAGGTGTTGCCGTCCTGGTTCTGCCAGTGGACGTCGGTGCCGATCAGGTCGTTCATCGCCTTGTAGTAGGCGTTGTCGCTCTTGGGCGGCGAACCCCAGAACGGCGACATGATCGTCACCTTGCCGCCCTTGCCGAGCTTCTTCGGCACCGAGGTCTTCAGGTCCGCGAGGGCGAGCTTGCGGGTGAACCCGGCCGCCGAACCGTTCTTCGCGGGGATGTCCGGCGCGACCACGTTGCTGGCCACGAAGGCGGGCAGCAGCTTCTTCGCGTCCTTGCCCGAGGTGGTCCCCTCTCGCGAACCGCTGTCCGAGCCGCCGCAGGCGGTGAGCAGCGGGGCTCCCCCGCCGACCGCGACGGCGGCGACCGCCGTGGAGGCGAGGAAACTTCTCCGGCTGGGGGCGGAGGGGGCGGAAGCGGCGTTCGGCGTCATTGCGTCAACCCTTCGTGGCGCACCAGGACACCCGGCGGTGGAGCCGTCGGCTGAGGTGTCTTCATGGGAACTGGCCGATGCGAAGCGGCTGTCGACGGTCGCCCCGCCGAGTCCGTCGAGGCTGTCGAAGCGCTTCGATGTTGCTGCGAGGTTAAGTGAACGCCGGGGGGTACACAAGGGCCGATTGCCAGATTCCTCGGATGTTTGGCGGCGCCGTGGCCGATCCGAACGGGCCGATCCATCCCCCGAGATAACAGCGAGGGCACGGACTTGTTGCGGTGGGATGTCTTGACACCCACCCTCTCGTCGAACCAGCATCGAAGCGCTTCGAAAGCGTCTCGCCGCTCCACGCCAAGGGGAATCCCACGTGACCGCTCAGCCGCCGTCCACGCCGCCGCTCCGCCACCCTTTCCGCGATCGGACGCTGCCGTTCGCCAAGCGCGTCGACGACCTGCTGTCGCGGCTCACCCTGGACGAGAAGGTCTCCTTCCTGCACCAGTTCGCCCCGGCCGTCGAGCGGCTCGGCGTCGCCGCCTTCCGCACCGGCCAGGAGGCCCTGCACGGCGTGGCGTGGATGGGCCCCGCGACGGTGTTCCCGCAGGCGGTGGGCCTGGGCGCGACCTGGAACCCGGAGCTGGTGCGCCGGGTCGGTGACGCGGTGTCGAAGGAGGCCCGCGCGATGCGCGCCCGTGACGACCGGGTCGGCCTCAACGTCTGGTCCCCGACCGTGAACCTGCTGCGCAACCCCCTGTGGGGCCGCAACGAGGAGGGCTACTCCGAGGACCCCGGGCTGACCTCGGCCATCGCGACGGCGTACACCCGGGGCCTGCGCGGTGATCATCCGACGTATTGGCGCACCGCGCCCGTCCTGAAGCACTGGCTCGCCCACAACAACGAGACCGACCGCGACACCTCCTCCGCCTCGGTCCGCCCCCGCGTGCTGCGCGAGTACGACCTGCGCGCCTTCCGGGAGACGGTCGAGGCGGGCGCGGTGGCCGGGGTGATGCCCGCGTACAACCTGGTCAACGGCCGCCCCAACCACCTCTCCCCGTATCTGCGCGAGCACCTGCGCACCTGGACCGACGAGGACCTGCTGATCTGCTCCGACGCCGGGGCGCCGTCCAACCTGGTCGACTCCGAGCGGTACTTCGACACCCACGAGGAGGCCACCGCCGCCGCGCTGCTCGCGGGCGTCGACAGCTTCACCGACCACGGCACGGACAGCTCGAAGATCGCCGCCCGGCTGCACGGCGCCCTGGAGCGCGGCCTGCTCACCGAGGCGGACGTCGACACCGCCGTCCGCCACCAGCTCTCCGTCCGCTTCCGCCTCGGTGAGTTCGACGACCACGACGAGCCCGGCGCCTTCGACACCCCCGAACACCGCGCCCTCGCCCTGGAGGCGGCGGAGCAGGCGGTCGTCCTGCTGAAGAACGACGGCCTGCTGCCGCTGGCCCCCGGCACCCGCGTCGCGGTGGTCGGCCTCCTGGCCGACGAGTGCAAGCTCGACTGGTACAGCGGCTCCCTGCTGCACCGCACCACCCCGCTGGAGGGGATCTACGACCGCTTCGGCGCCGACCACGTCACGTTCGCGGAGGGCGTGGACCGGGTCCGCCTGCGCACCCCGGACGGCACCTACCTGCACGTGCTCCCCGCCCCCGAGGACCCCGCGTCCGTGCCGTCCGGAGTGGCCGCCCTCGACCCGGCGCTGGTCGCGGGCCGCACCGACCTGCCCCCGCTGACCCACGACCCGGTCGGCACGGAACTCGCCCTGGTCGACTGGGACGGCGGCGTCCTCACCCTGCGCGCCCCGGACGGCCGCTACCTCTCCGTCGCCGAGGACGGCTACGTCCGCGCCTCCGCCGACCAGCCCGGCGGCTGGGTGGTCCAGGAGACGTTCCGCCTGGAGCCGTACGGCCATGGCCACCTCCTCCGGCACCTCGGCACGGGCCACCACGTCCAGGTCGCCGCCGACGGCGTGAAGGTTGCCGAGGCCGACCCGACCGTCTTCGAGCTGGTGGTCGCCGAGCGCGGCGAGGAGGCGGTCACCCGGGCCGCCGCCGGGGCCGACGTGGTCGTGGTGGTCGCGGGCAACGACCCGCACATCAACGGGCGGGAGACGGAGGACCGTACGACGCTGCGCCTGCCCCCTCACCAGGAGCGCCTGCTCCGGGCGGCCCGCGCCGCCAACCCGCGCACGGTGCTGGTCCTGACCTCGGCCTACCCCTACGCGTTCGACCCGGCCCCGCTGTCCGCCGCCCTGTGGACCGCGCACGGCGGTCAGTCCGCGGGCACCGCCCTGGCCCGCGTCCTCGCCGGTGACGTCTCCCCCTCGGGGCGCCTCCCGCAGACCTGGTACGCCTCCGACGCGGACCTGCCCGGCCTCCTCGACTACGACGTGATCGGCTCCCGCCAGACGTACCTGTACTTCGAGGGCACCCCGCTCTACCCCTTCGGCCACGGCCTGTCGTACGCGTCCTTCGGCTACGGCGACCCGAGAGCGGAGGTGGACGGCGACTCGGTGCGGGTGAGCTTCACGGTCACCCACACCGGCGACCGGCGGGCGGCCGAGGTGGCGCAGCTCTACGCCCGGGCGGCACAGGAGTCACCGACGCCGCGCCCGCGCCGGGAACTCCTCGCCCACGAGAGGCTGTCGCTGGCACCCGGCGAGAGTCGCACGGTGACCTTCGAGGTCCCGCTCACGGCCCTCGCCTTCTGGGACGTCTCCCACTCCCGCTGGCGCCTTGCCCCCGGCCCCTACGACCTCCTGATCGGCGCCTCCAGCGAGGACGTCCGCCTCCGTCTGACGCTTCACCTGGACGGCGAGCCGTCCACCCCCCGCCCGGTCCTCGAACGCGGCCTGTCCGCCGCCGACTTCGACGAGCAGGGCGGCATCGAGATCGTCGACCGCTCGAAGGTGTCCGGCGACGCGGTGACCCCGGTGGGCGGCGGCACCGGTGAACTCCTCTACCGGGATTGCGACTTCGGCGCCGGGGCCGCGGGGCTGACGGTGTCGGTGGCGGGCGGGGGCTCCCTGGACATCGCCCTCGACGGCACCGAACCGCTGGCGACCCTGTCACCGACCGCCCCGACGTCCAGCCCCTACGACTACACCACTCTCACGGCCCCGATCACGGCCGCGGGTGTCCACGACGTCCACGTCAGACTGCGCGGCCCCCTGCGGCTGGCGCACGTCGGCTTCTCCGGTGGGGGGTCCAAGGCGGCCGACGACGGTGACGGGGTCAGAGCGCGAGACCGGTGAGCACCAGCACCCGCTCGTAGGTGTAGTCGTCCATCGCGAACTTCACGCCCTCGCGGCCGACGCCGGACTGCTTGGCGCCGCCGTACGGCATCTGGTCGGCGCGGTAGGAGGGGACGTCACCGATGACGACGCCGCCGACCTCCAGCGCGCGGTGGGCGCGGAAGGCGGCCTGGAGGTCATGGGTGAAGACGCCCGCCTGGAGGCCGTACTTGGAGTCGTTGGCGGCGGCGAAGGCGGCCTCCTCGCCGTCGACCTTCTGCACGCTGAGGACCGGGCCGAAGACCTCCTCGCAGGCCAGGGTGGTACCGGCGGGCAGGTCGGTCAGGACGGTCGGCGCGTACGCGGCGCCGTCGCGCTTGCCGCCGGTGAGCAGCGTGGCGCCCGCGTCCACGGCCTCCCGCACCCACGCCTCGACGCGCTTGGCGGCGTCCTCGCTGACCAGCGGGCCGACGTCGGTGGCGTCGTCGTTCGGGTCGCCGGTGACCTGGGCCTCGACGGCGGCGACGATCCGCGGCAGCAGCCGGTCGTACACGGACGCGTCCGCGATGACGCGCTGCACGGAGATGCAGGACTGGCCGCCCTGGTAGTTGGAGAAGGTGGCGATGCGCTGCGCCGCCCAGTCCAGGTCGGCGTCGCTGGCGTAGTCGGCGAGGACGACCGCCGCGCCGTTGCCGCCCAGCTCCAGGGTGCAGTGCTTGCGCGGCACCGAGTCCATGATCGCGTAGCCGACCTTCTCGGACCCGGTGAAGGAGATCACCGGCAGCCGCTCGTCCTGGACGAGCGCGGGCATCCGGTCGTTGGCGACCGGCAGGACGCTCCAGGACCCGGCGGGCAGCTCGGTCTCGGCGAGCAGTTCCCCGATGAGCAGCCCGGACAGCGGGGTGGCCGGGGCGGGCTTCAGGATGATCGGGGCGCCCGCGGCGATCGCCGGGGCGACCTTGTGCGCGCACAGGTTCAGCGGGAAGTTGAAGGGCGCGATGCCGAGCACGACGCCCTTGGGGAAGCGGCGGGTGAGCGCGAGCCGTCCCTGGCCGCCGAGGTCGGTGTCCAGCCGCTGCGCCTCGCCGCCGTTGAAGCGGCGGGCCTCCTCCGCCGCGAACCGGAACACGGACACGGCCCGGCCGACCTCGCCGCGCGCCCACTTGACCGGCTTGCCGTTCTCCGCCGAGATCAGCCGCGCGATCTCCTCGGTGCGCTCCGCCAGACGGCGGCTGACGTGGTCGAGCGCGGCGGCGCGCACGTGCGCGGGCGTCGCGGCGAACGTGTCGCGGACGGCGTACGCGGCGGCCACGGCCTCCTCGACCTGGGCGTCCGTCGGCACGCTGACCGTGCCGACGAGGCGACCGTCCCACGGGGAGGTGACGTCGATGCTGTCCTCGCCGGTGGCCTGGCGCCCGGCGAGCCAGAAGGCGTGGGTGGAGGTCATGGGATCCCGGCCCTTCCGCGTTGGAGGAGTGCTGCTGTGCTGGTCCCACGGTAGGGGCGGGCGGCGGGGCCGTCGGTTGTCCGATCCGTAGCAGTGGGGGGCGCGCCCGCGCCAGATTGGCGCTCCACCGGCAGTCGTGCGCAAACGCCTGAAGGGCCAGCGCAAGGGGGGGTTTGCGCTGGCCCTTCAGTGGGCGGCGCCGAGGCGGCCGTCCGGATCGGAACGTCGCGCGCCCCGGGGGGTCTGGGGCGGGCGACCGTCCGATCGGTGAGGAGACCCGGAGCCGACAGCCCCGGTTGTGTGCGCGAGGCACGACCAGGTCGAAGCTGGGGAGGCCCCGGCCTGATGCCGCCCACGGTGCCCCGTGAGCGGGTGTATCTCTCATCTGGGGAGAACCTACGGCAGGGGGTGGACCCAGCACAGCCGGATCGGCGTCCTCACATCCACCCCGCACACGTTCTTCACATGGTCCGCCAGAGAAGAGGCCCTGCTCAGATCCCCGCGAGCGCCTGCTCCAGGATGTCGAGGCCCTCGTTCAGCAGGTCCTCCCCGATCACCAGCGGGGGCAGGAAGCGCAGCACGTTGCCGTACGTGCCGCAGGTGAGGACGAGCAGGCCCTCGGCGTGGCACGCCTTGGCGAGGGCGGCGGTGGCCTCCGGGTTCGGCTCCTTGGTCGCGCGGTCCTTGACCAGCTCGATGGCGATCATCGCGCCCCGGCCGCGGACGTCGCCGATGACGTCGTACTTCTCCGCCATGGCGGTCAGGCGGGCCTTCATGGTCGCCTCGATGGCCTTGGCCCGCGCGTTGAGGTCCAGCTCCTTCATCGTCTCGATGGCGCCGAGCGCGCCCGCGCAGGCGACCGGGTTGCCGCCGTAGGTGCCGCCGAGGCCGCCGGAGTGGGCGGCGTCCATGATCTCGGCGCGGCCGGTGACGGCGGCGAGCGGCAGGCCGCCCGCGATGCCCTTGGCGGTGGTGATCAGGTCGGGGACGATGCCCTCGTCCTCGCAGGCGAACCACTGGCCGGTGCGGCAGAAGCCGGACTGGATCTCGTCGGCGACGAAGACGATGCCGTGGGCGGTGGCGAACTCGCGGATCGCGGGCAGGAAGCCCTTGGCGGGCTCGATGAAGCCGCCCTCGCCGAGCACCGGCTCGATGATGATCGCGGCGACGTTCTCGGCGCCGACCTGCTTGCTGATCTGGTCGATGGCCTGCGCGGCGGCCTCCGGACCGGCGTTCTCCGGGCCGGTGGGCCAGCGGTAGCCGTAGGCGACGGGGACGCGGTACACCTCGGGCGCGAAGGGGCCGAAGCCGTGCTTGTACGGCATGTTCTTCGCCGTCAGCGCCATGGTGAGGTTGGTGCGGCCGTGGTAGCCGTGGTCGAAGACGACGACCGCCTGCCGCTTGGTGTGGGCGCGGGCGATCTTGACGGCGTTCTCGACGGCCTCGGCGCCGCTGTTGAACAGCGCGGACTTCTTGGCGTGGTCGCCGGGCGTCAGCTCCGCGAGGGCCTCCGCGACCTCGACGTACCCCTCGTACGGGGTGACCATGAAGCAGGTGTGGGTGAAGTCGGCGAGTTGCGCGGCGGCGCGGCGTACGACGGCCTCGGCGGAGGCGCCGACGCTGGTCACGGCGATGCCGGAGCCGAAGTCGATGAGCCGGTTGCCGTCGACGTCCTCGATGATCCCGCCGCCCGCGCGCGCGGTGAACACCGGCAGCACGGAGCCCACGCC
Organism: Streptomyces flavalbus; assembly: GCF_042674625.1. Classification (NCBI taxonomy): domain Bacteria; kingdom Bacillati; phylum Actinomycetota; class Actinomycetes; order Kitasatosporales; family Streptomycetaceae; genus Streptomyces; species Streptomyces flavalbus. The sequence continues at coordinate 5,722,164 of NZ_JBHTEB010000001.1, read as the reverse complement.
CTGGGCGACCGCGGCGGTACGGCGGGCCTGAAGCTCCTGCGACTTCGGACCGGGGATGGCGGTGACGACGCGGCGCTCCTGCGGAAGTGCGGTCATGCGGGGCTCCTGGGGGTGTTACGGACGCTTGCTTCCTCTTTTCGCAGGCTAGGGCGGGCGGCGGGGGGTGGGGATGCTCCATCTGGGCGTTGTGCGGGAGGGTGGTTGTCCGTGGTGGACATAGCCGTACCCGGTCCATCGGGGTGGGACCGGCCGCGTAAGCGGTGAACTCCCTTGCGGACGGCGTTAGATTGACTCGCGGATGACTCACGGACGGGTCACGCACCGCACGGAACGGCTGGTCAGGGGGCAACCGCGATGGACACCGACGGGAACCGGGACGCACGGGGCACACAGGCGAACGCCGTGCCGCGTCCGGCGGGACCTCCCGAGATGCCCGCGGTGCCGCCACGGCCCCCCGTGGCACCCACGGCGCCCGGGACCCCGCCCGTGCCGCAGCGCCCCCCTGCCGCCAGGGCCACGGTCGCGGAGTGGCTCAACACCCCGCGGCCCGCGGCCGAGCCCGGCGTGTGGCGGTTCGGGTACACCCCGCGCCAGCCGGACGGGGAGTCGCGGCGGCTGGACACCACCTCCCTGGTCGGCGCGCTGATCCCGCTGGCCGTGTCGCTGCTGCTGTGGACGATGTGGCGCCAGGGCACGGTCCCCAAGCAGTGGCTCCTGCTGCACTGGCTGACGCCGACCGACTGGTGGTACCGGGGCACGGTGTGGCCCACGGACTGGCACGGCTACGAGGCGCGCATCCTCTACGACGGGGTGTTCTTCGTCCTGATCTTCTGGACGGCGGGCCGCCTCGGGAGCTGGCCGAAGGCGATCCGCTTCTACCTCGACCGCCTCTCCCCCGCCCGCCGCGCCGCCGTGACGCTCCTGGCCGCGCTCGCCGCGCTGGGCTTCGTCTGGCCGGACGTGGTGCCCGGCGAGCCCTGGGACGCGCTGCCCGTCGCGGACCCCGTGCTGTCCCTGGTCACCCTGCTCGCGGGCGGCTACGACATCTTCCAGAGCGAGGCCCTCACCTACGGCCTCTACGCCCTGATCACCGCGGCGGTGCTGTGGCCCTTCGCCCGGCTCGGTGACTGGAGGGGCTTCGCCCGGCAGCGCCGTGCCGAGCGCGCCGCCGAGCCGCGGCCCGCCCCGGCGGTCCCCGAGGCGCACTGGCCGCGGCTCAGGGAGGCCGGGCAGTACGAGGCCGCGGACCTGCTCTCCGCCGAGGTGCTCAGCGGCCGGATGAACGACGTGGACTGCGCGCGCGTCCGGCACGCCTGGAGCGCGGCGCGCCGGGACGCCGGAGGCGCGGCGTCCTTCACGGACACGGTGCTCCGCGAGGGCGCCGCCGCCTGGACGCACCCCTCCGGCGACCGGGACCTGCCCGCGCGGACCGCCCCGCACGACCTCGTCGTGGGCCAGGTGCGGATCGGCGCGTGCGCCGAGGCCGAGCCCAACCCGCCCGCGCGGCAGGGGGTCGGCGTCGCGCTCGAACCGGCGGCGCTGGGCACCTCCCTCCTCGCCGTCGGCCCGTCCGGTGCGGGCAAGACGCGCTGCCTGGTCCGGCCCGTCGCCGAGTCGCTCGCCCTCCAGGCGCTCACCGGGAGCTGCGCGGTCGTCGTGGTCGGCGCGGCGGGCGCGGCCCTGGGCCCCGACGGGGCGTACGACGTCGTCGTGCGCGTCGGTGACCCGGCCTCCGTGCACGACCTGGACCTGTACGCCGACGCCACCGACCCCGACGAGGCCGCCTCCTTCCTCGCCGAGGGCCTGGTCGGTGACCTGGCCGCCGTGGACAGCCGACGGGCGGCCACGGTGCTGGCCCAGTTGCTCGGGCCGTACCGGGCGGTGCACGGGCGCTTCCCCACCGTGCCCGCGCTGCGGGAGCTGCTGGAGGGGGTGCCGGACGCGCTGGACGCGCTGCGGGGGGCGCTGGACGCCGGTGAGCACCCGGCGATGCGGCGTGAGCTGGAGGCGCGGATCCGGCAGATGGGCGGCGCGGCGGACCCCGGGCCGGTGCTCGCGGACCGGCTGGCGCTGCTCGACCGGCCCGTGTTCGCCGGGTTCTTCGGGGCGGGCGGCGGCGCGCGGCACTTCTCGTTGCGGGCGATCGCCCACCATCCGCTGCGGGTCCGCATCGACCTGCCGGAGCGAGGCCACGAGGAGGCGTCCCGGCTCCTCACCCGTCTGGTCCTGGCGCAGTTCACCACGGTGGCCCGGGCGAGCGGCGGCACCCGGGGCCACTTCGCCGGGCTGGTCCTGGACGACGCGACGGGCGCGCTGACCACGGAGACCGTCCGGGGCGTGCAGCGGCTGCGGTCGCTGAACGCCGGTGTGGTCCTCACCCTGCGCACCCTGGGCGACGTACCCGAGCCGCTGCACGGGCCGCTGCTCAGCGCGGTCGGCTGCCGGATGGCGTTCTCCGGCGTCACCACCTGGGACGGCCGGGGGTTCGCGGAGGCGTGGGGTACGGAGTGGATCGAGACGGAGGAGGTCGCCAAGCACACCGTCTTCGCCGACCAGCCGATGACACGCGCCCTGCACGCGCTGCGCAAGATGGTCACGGGCAAGGCGGTGACGCGGGACGCCGTGACCGTACGGACGGTCGAGCGCGAACGCTGGTCCGCCTCCGAGCTGGCGCACTCGGTACCGCCGGGGCACGCGGTGCTGTCCGTGACGCACGTGACGGGTGAGCACGCCCCGCCCCTGCTGGTCGATCTGCGGGACAACCGGGCGTGACACGTGCCGGTGAATGGCCGGTAAGTGACGCCCGGGTGGGTTCGTGGTCTCGTGGGGACCGTACGGTGAGGCAGAATCGGGGCAGGTCGTTCATACACGGCGGCCAAAGGATCACATCGACCTGAAGGTCCCATGCCCCCCACGCTCGCCTCCCTCGTCCACCACTCCGCGCTGAAACTGAGGGTGCGGGCGGGCGGGGACCGTCTGGACGTGCCCGTGCGCTGGGCGCACGTCAGTGAGCTGGCCGACCCCGTGCCCTACATGGAGGGCGGGGAGCTGCTGCTGATCACCGCGCTGAAGCTGGACGCGGAGAACCCCGAGGCGATGCGCCGGTATGTGAAGCGCCTGGTGGGGGCGGGGGTCGTCGGGCTCGGGTTCGCGGTCGGGGTCAACTACGAGGACATCCCGGCGGCGCTGGTCGAGGCGGCGGAGGCGGAGGACCTGCCGCTCCTCGAGGTACCGCGTCGCACCCCCTTCCTCGCCATCAGCAAGGCCGTCTCCGCCGCCATCGCCGCCGACCAGTACCGGGCGGTGACCGCGGGCTTCGCCGCCCAGCGCGAGCTGACCCGGCAGGCGCTCGCCGAGGGCCCGGAGGGCCTGCTCACCGCGCTCGCCGCGCAGGTCGACGGCTGGGCGGCGCTGTACGACGCCTCGGGCGCCGTCGTCGCCACCGCCCCCGAGTGGGCGGGCCGCAGGGCGGCGCGGCTGACGGCCGACGTGGAGCGGCTGCGCGAACGCCCGGCCCCCGCCTCGTCCGTCGTCGGCGGTCCCGACCACGAGGACCGCGTCGAGCTGCACTCCCTCGGCACCGGCCGCCGCCCCCGCGCCGCGCTCGCCGTCGGCACCGCCGCCGCCCTCGGCACCGCCGAGCGCTACGCCGTCCACTCCGCCATCGCCCTGCTCACCCTCACCACGGAACGCTCCCGCTCCCTGCACGCCGCCGAGCAGCGCATCGGCGCGGCGGTCCTGCGGATGCTGCTCGCCGGACAGCCGGACCACGCCCGCGCCGTCGCCGGTGACCTGTACGGCGGTCTCCTCGACGCCCCCTTCCGGATCATGGTCGCGGAGAGCGACGCCGCGCAGGCGGGCCTGGTCGCCCTCACCGAGGCGGTGGAGGCCGCCGCGGCCCGCGCCGGTGAGGCGGTGCTGGTCGTGCCCGAGGGCGACCGCCTGGTGGTGCTGGCCGCGGACGGCGGCGCGGCGGTGGCGTCCTGCGGCGAGTACGCGGCCGACCGGGAGGCCGCCCGCAAGGCCACCACCGAGGAGGACGACGTGGTCCTCGGCCTCTCCGCCCCCGCGGGCCCGATCGCGGCGGCAGCCGCCTACAAGCAGGCCGAGCAGTCCCTGTCGGTGGCCCGCCGCCGGGGCCGCGTCCTGGTCGAGCACGACCAGCTCGCCGCGGGCTCGGTGCTGCCCCTCCTCGCCGACGACGCCGTACGCGCCTTCGCGGACGGTCTGCTGCGCGCGCTCCACGAGCACGACGCCACCGGCCGCGGCGACCTCGTCGCCTCCCTGCGCGCCTGGCTCTCCCGGCACGGCCAGTGGGACGCCGCCGCCGCGGACCTCGGCGTGCACCGGCACACCCTCCGCTACCGGATGCGCCGCGTGGAGGAGATCCTGGGCCGCTCCCTGGACGACCCGGACGTCCGGATGGAGCTGTGGCTGGCGTTGAAGGCGACGGGCTCGGAGTAGTGGACGGCGTGGCAGGGACAGTGCGCGGGCGGGTTCCGGTGCTCGTCGTCGCCGTCGCCCTGGTCGTCTTCGCCGTCGTCACCTGGCAGGTGGCCGTCGACGGCGCCCTGGTGGGCGTGGACGAGCGGGTCGGGCGGCACTTCGTGCGGCGGGGCTGGCTCGCGGAGCTGTTCGCCGACCTGGGGGCCGTGTACGTCGCCGTGCCCGTGGTCGTCGCGGTCGCCGTGGCCGTCGGCTGGTGGGCCCGGCGGCGGGGCGCCCTGCGGTGGTGGGTGCCGGGGGCGGTGGCCGTGGGGATGACGGGGCTCGTGCCCGCCGTCGTCGTACCGCTCAAGGAGTTGCTCGACCGGCCCGGGACGGCGGTGACGCCCGGGACCGGGTTCTATCCGTCCGGGCACACCGCCACCGCCGCCGTCGCCTACGGCTGCGCCACCCTGCTGGTGCTGCCGTGGGTGCGCGGCGGTGGTCGGTGGGTGCTCGTCGGGGTCTGCTCGGTGGTGAACCTCGGGGTCGGGGTGGGGCTCGTGCGGCAGGGCTACCACTGGCCCCTGGACGTGGTGGGGAGCTGGTGTCTCGGGGCCGTGCTACTCACCGCCTACGCGGGGCTCGTCAGCCGAAGTAGCCGTCGAACGTCCGCTGGAACTCCCAGCCGCCGAACCGGTCCCAGTTGACCGACCAGGTCATCAGGCCGCGCAGGTCGGGCCAGGTGCCGTGGGTGGCGTAGGAGCCGCAGTTCTGCTTCCTGGTGAGGCAGTCGAGGGTCTTCACCACCTCGGCGGGGGCCACGTGGCCGTTGCCCGCGTTGGTCGTCGCGGGCATACCGATGGCGACCTGGTCGGGGCGCAGCGGCGGGAAGACGTTCTTGGCGTTGCCCGCGACGGGGAAGCCCGTCAGGAGCATGTCGGTCATCGCGATGTGGAAGTCCGCGCCGCCCATCGAGTGGTACTGGTTGTCCAGGCCCATGATCGGGCCCGAGTTGTAGTCCTGGACGTGGAGGAGCGTGAGGGCGTCGCGCATCGCGTGGATGACCGGGAGGTAGGCGCCCGCCCTCGGGTCCTGGCCGCCCCACGGACCGGTGCCGTAGTACTGGTAGCCGAGCTGGACGAAGAAGGTCTCCGGGGCCATCGTCAGCACGAAGTCGTCGCCGTACCTGGCCTTCAGGGTCTTCAGGGCCGATATGAGGTTCACGATCACGGGCGTCTTCGGGTTCCTGAAGTCCGTGTCGTCGGCGTCCAGGGAGAGGGAGTGGCCCTCGAAGTCGATGTCCAGGCCGTCCAGGCCGTACTCGTCGATGATCTTCGAGACCGAGGAGACGAAGGTGTCGCGCGCCGCCGCCGTCGTCAGACGGACCTGGCCGTTCTGGCCGCCTATGGAGATCAGGACCTTCTTGCCCGCGGCCTGCTTCGCCCTGATCGCCGCCTTGAAGTCGGCGTCGCTCTCCACGCCGGGGCACTCCGTCGCCGGGCAGCGGTTGAAGCGGATGTCGCCCGAGGTGACCGAGGTGGGTTCGCCGAAGGCGAGGTCGATGACGTCCCAACTGTCGGGGACGTCGGCCAGGCGGGTGTAGCCCGAGCCGTTGGCGAAGCTGGCGTGCAGATAGCCGACCAGGGCGTGCGGCGGGAGGTCGGAGGAGCCGCCACCGGTGGTCGGGGGCGTCGTCGCCGTCACCGTCGCGGAGCGCGCCGACTCGCCCGCGTCGTTCAGCGCCGTCACCTGGAACGCGTACGACGTCTGCGGGGTCAGGCCGGTCACGGTCGTGGAGGTGCCGGTGACCGTGCGCAGCCGGGTGCCGTCGCGGTAGACCGCGTAGCCCGTGGCGCCCGGTACCGGGGACCAGGACAGGGCGACGCTGGTGGAGGTGACGGTGCCGGTGGTCAGGCCGGTGGGCGGGGCGGGCGGCTGGCCGGGGTCGGCGGACGGGCCGACCAGGGAGACGTCGTCGGCGTGGTAGGCGCCGGTGCCGTACCAGCCGTGGGTGTAGACGGTGACCCGGGTGGTGTTCGGGCCGGTGCGGAAGGTGGTCGTGAGCTGCTGCCAGGTCGGGGCCGACTGGGTCCAGGTGGAGACGTCGGTGGTGCCGGTGCCGGTGGCGCCGAGGTAGACGTACGTGCCCTGGACGTGCGCGGTCAGGGTGTACTGGGCGTCCGGGCGTACCGTCACGGTCTGCGCGCACCGGGCGTTGTCGCTGCCCGCCGGGGTGGCCTTCAGCGCCGCGGTGCCGGTGCGGACGGGGGAGGTGACCGTGGTGGCGGCGGCGCAGGTCCAGCCGTCGAGGCCCGTCTCGAAGCCGCCGTTGCGGACGAGGTCCGCGTCGGCCGCACGGGCGGCCGACGAGAGCGCGGTGAGGCCGGGCAGGGCCAGGACGGTCGCCGTGAGCAGGGCGACCAGGGGTCTGCGGTTCACAAGTGCCTCCGGGCATGGGGGAATTGGAGGACTGAGCGCTCACAGCTTGGTCCAGACCAATTTAGGGGTCAAGACCTCCGGCGTCCCCGGTCCGGCCGTCCGCCCGACGCGCCGCCAGGCCCGCCGCCGCCTCGTGCATGGCCAGTTCCAGCAGGGCGGGGTCGGTGAGGGTGCCGGAGCCGTCCGGCGGAATCAGCCAGCGCACCCCGCCGGTGGAGCGGCCGGGGTACGGGACGACGATCCAGGTGCCCGCACCGGCCGCGCGGATACCGGTGCCCAGCCAGCGGGCCGCGGTGCCCGGCGGCACGAAGAAGCCCATGCGGGCGTCCCCGAAGTCGACGAGCACCGGGCCCGGTTGGTCGAGGAAGCGGGTGAGGACGTCGAGGGTGGGGTAGCCGAGGTCGCCCGGCAGGATCAGCACGTCCCAGGCCCGGCCCGCGGGCAGCAGCACCACCCCGTGGGGGTTGCGTTCCCACTCCCAGCGGCAGCCCTCCGGGTCCGGCGCTACGGATGCCAGCCACTCGACGGCCGTCTTCGTCCCGGTCATACGGGACCTCCCTTTCTCTCCGTGGGCGCGGCGGTCGCGCCGGGAGGGAGAGGGAGGTCACGGGGTCCGCATTACGCGGGTTCACGAAGAGGTGACGTAGGTCACAGCCACATGAGCTGTGCAAAGGTCACAGCCGCGTTAGCTGTCGAAGCCCAGGCCCAGGCGGTCCAGCGCGCGCAGCCACAGGTTGCGGTGGCCCTGGTGGGCGTCCGCGCGGGCCAGCGACCACTTGGTGAGGGCGATGCCGGTCCAGGCGAACGGCTCCGGCGGGAACGGCAGCGGCTTGGTGCGCACCATCTCCAGTGCGGTGCGCTCGGTGCGCTCCCCCGCCAGCAGGTCCAGCATCACGTCGGCGCCGAACCGGGTGGCGCCGACGCCGAGCCCGGTGTAGCCCGCGGCGTAGGCGACCCGGCCGCCGTGGGCGGTGCCGAAGAACGCCGAGAAGCGGGAGCAGGTGTCGATGGCGCCGCCCCAGGCGTGCGAGAAGCGGACGCCCTCCAACTGCGGGAAGCAGGTGAAGAAGTGCCGGGCCAGCTTGGCGTAGGTCTCCGGACGGTGGTCGTACTCGGCGCGCACCCGGCCCCCGTAGGGGTAGATCGCGTCGTAGCCGCCCCACAGGATGCGGTTGTCGGCGGAGAGGCGGAAGTAGTGGAACTGGTTGGCGCTGTCGCCGAGGCCCTGGCGGTTCTGCCAGCCGACCGACGCCAGTTGGGCGTCCGTCAGGGGCTCGGTCATCAGGGCGTAGTCGTAGACGGGGACGGTGTACGGGCGGACCCGGCGGACGAGGTTCGGGAAGACGTTGGTGCCGAGCGCGACCTGGCGGGCGCTGATCCGGCCGTACGGGGTGGTGACGGCCATCCCGCCGCCGTACGCCTTCAGGGTGAGCGCGGGGGTGTGCTCGTAGAGGCGGACGCCGAGGCGCAGGCAGGCGCGCTTCAGGCCCCAGGCCAGTTTGGCGGGGTGCAGCATGGCGACGCCGTCGCGGTCGTACAGGCCCGCCTGGAAGGTGGGGGAGGCGACCTGTTCGCGCACGGCGTCGGCGTCCAGGTACTCCACGCCGCCCGCGAGGCCGTGGCGGCGCGTCTCCTCGTGCCACTCGCGCAGTTCGCGGGCCTGGTAGGGCTCGGTGGCGACGTCGATCTCGCCGGTGCGTTCGAAGTCGCAGTCGATGCCGTGCCGGGCGACCGCCGCCTCGATCTCGTCGAGGTTGCGGGCGCCCAGCTCCTCCAGCTTGTGGATCTCGCCGGGCCAGCGGGTGAGCCCGTTGGGCAGCCCGTGGGTGAGGGAGGCGGCGCAGAAGCCGCCGTTGCGGCCGGAGGCGGCCCAGCCCACCTCGCGGCCCTCGACCAGGACGACGTCCCGCCCCGGGTCGCGCTCCTTGGCGTTGAGGGCGGTCCACAGCCCGCTGTAGCCGCCGCCGACGACCAGCAGGTCGCAGGTCTCGGTGCCTGTGAGCGCGGGTTCGGGGCGGGGCCTGCCCGGGTCGTCCAGCCAGTACGGGACCGGCTGGGCGTCGGACAGGGCGGTCGTCCAGTGGTGCTGTGCGTTGCGGCTCATCTCACGCGTTCTGTTTGTTGCGGCGGTTGCCGACAACCATGGAGACGACCACCAGCAGGACGGCGATCAGGAACATGGCCGTGCCGACGACGTTGATCTGCACGGGCGTACCGCGCTGCGCCGAGCCCCAGACGAACATGGGGAAGGTGACGGTGGCGCCCGAGTTGAAGTTGGTGATGATGAAGTCGTCGAAGGAGAGCGCGAAGGCGAGCAGCGCGCCCGCCGCGATGCCCGGCGCCGCGATCGGCAGGGTCACCCGCAGGAACGTCTGCACCGGACCGGCGTAGAGGTCCTGCGCGGCCTGTTCGAGGCGCGGGTCCATCGACATCACGCGCGCCTTGACGGCGACGACGACGAAGCTGAGGCAGAACATGATGTGGGCGATCAGGATCGTCCAGAAGCCGAGCTGGGCGCCCATGTTGAGGAACAGGGTGAGCAGCGAGGCCGCCATGACGACCTCGGGCATCGCCATCGGCAGGAAGATCAGCGAGTTGATCGGGCCGCGGGCGCGGAACCGGTAGCGGACCAGCGCGAAGGCGATCATCGTGCCGAGGACGGTGGCGCCGAGGGTGGCCCAGAAGGCGAGCTGGAGGCTGAGCGTGAGCGAGTCGCACAGGCCCGAGACCCCGCAGGGGTCCTTCCAGGCGTCCAGCGAGAACTCCTGCCACTCGTAGTTGAAGCGGCCCTTGGGGTTGTTGAAGGAGAAGACCGTGACGACGACGTTCGGGAGGAGCAGGTAGCCGAGCGTGCACAGTCCGGCGATGACGACGAGGTGGCGCCTGAGCCAGTTGACGAAGGGCATTTAGACCAGGTCCTCCGTCCCCGACCTGCGGATGTAGAGCGTGACCATGATGAGGATCGCGAACATCAGGATGAACGAGAGCGCCGCCGCCGTCGGGTAGTCCAGGATGCGCAGGAACTGCGACTGGATGACGTTGCCGATCATTCTGGTGTCGGTGGAGCCGAGCAGGTCGGCGTTGACGTAGTCGCCGGTGGCCGGGATGAAGGTCAGCAGCGTGCCGGAGACCACGCCGGGCATCGACAGCGGGAAGGTGACCCGGCGGAAGGTGGTGGCGGGGCGCGCGTACAGGTCGTGCGCGGCCTCGTGCAGCCGGGGGTCGATGCGCTCAAGGGAGGTGTAGAGCGGCAGGATCATGAACGGCAGGAAGTTGTACGTCAGACCGCAGACCACCGCCAGCGGGGTGGCCAGCACCCGGTCGCCCGCCGTCATGCCGAGCCAGCTCGTGACGTCGAGGACGTGCAGCGAGTTCAGCGCGCCGACGACGGGGCCGCCGTCCGCGAGGATCGTCTTCCAGGCGAGGGTGCGGATCAGGAAGCTGGTGAAGAACGGCGCGATCACCAGGATCATGATCAGGTTCCGCCAGCGGCCCGCGCGGAAGGCGATCAGGTACGCCAGCGGGTAGCCGAGCAGCAGGCACAGGAAGGTGGCGGTCCCGGCGTACAGCACCGAGCGCAGGAACTGCGGCCAGTAGTCGGTCAGGGCGTCCCAGTAGGTGGCGAAGTGCCACGTGACCTCGTAGCCCTCCTCCAGGGAGCCCGTCTGCACGGAGGTGGACGCCTGGTAGATCACCGGCAGGGCGAAGAAGACCAGCAGCCACAGGATGCCGGGGAGCAGCAGCAGGTACGGCGTCCAGCGGCCCCGCTTGCGGGGCGGCTTGGCCTCCGGCGCGGTGGGGCTGAGCGGCGGTGGCGCCTCGGTGAGGGTCGTCGTCATCACACCGCCTCTTCCACTCCGGCCGCGTCCTCTTTGCCAGCAAGAACGGACTGGCTGGCGTCCAGACCGAAGGTGTGCGCCGGGCTCCAGTGCAGGACGACGTCGGCGCCGGGCACGAGGCGGGCGTCGCGGTCGACGTTCTGCACGTAGACGGCGAGTTCGGCACCGGCCGGGCTGTCCACGACGTACTGGGTGGAGACGCCGATGAAGCTGGCGTCGGCGATCTTCCCGGTGACGCGGTTGCGGCCCGCGGGGATCTCGCCCGCGTCGTCGGCGTGGGTGAGGGAGATCTTCTCCGGGCGCACGCCGACCAGCACCTTGCCGCCGGTCGTGGTGGGCGCGGCGCAGCGGCCGGTGGGCAGGGCGAGCTTGCCGCCGCCCGCCTTGAGGACGATCTCGTCGCCGCTGGTGGTGTCGACCTCGGCCTCGATCAGGTTGGAGGTGCCGAGGAAGTTGGCGACGAAGGTGGTGGACGGGTTCTCGTAGAGGTCGGCGGGGGCGCCGAGCTGCTCGACGCGGCCCGCGTTCATCACGGCGACGCGGTCGGCCATGGTCATGGCCTCCTCCTGGTCGTGCGTGACGTGGATGAAGGTGATGCCGACCTCGGTCTGGATGCGCTTCAGTTCGAGCTGCATCTGGCGGCGCAGCTTCAGGTCAAGGGCACCGAGGGGCTCGTCGAGGAGGAGCACCTTGGGGTGGTTGATCAGCGCGCGGGCGACCGCGACGCGCTGCTGCTGGCCGCCGGAGAGCTGGTGCGGCTTCTTGCGCGCCTGCTCACCGAGCTGCACCAGGTCGAGCATCTCCTCGACCTGCTTCTTCACGCTCTTGATGCCGCGGCGGCGCAGCCCGAAGGCGACGTTCTCGAAGATGTCCAGGTGCGGGAAGAGCGCGTAGGACTGGAAGACGGTGTTCACCGGCCGCTTGTACGGCGGCAGCCGGGTCACGTCCTGGTCCCCGAGGTGGACGGTGCCCGCGCTCGGCTCCTCCAGGCCCGCGATCATCCGCAGGGTGGTGGTCTTGCCGCAGCCGGACGCGCCGAGCAGGGCGAAGAACGAGCCCTGCGGGACGGTCAGGTCGAGCGGCTGTACGGCGGTGAAGGCGCCGTAGGTCTTGCTGATACCGGAGAGGCGGACGTCGCCGCTGTTGTCTGTCGTCGTCATCTCGTCACGCCCCTGTGAGCTTCGCGAACTTCTCTTCGTACGCCGTCTCTTCCTTCGCGGTGAGCGAGCGGAAGGCACGGGACTTGGCGGCCATCTCCTTGTCGGGGAGGATCAGCGGGTTGTTCGCCGCGTCCTCGTCGATCTTCGCCAGCTCCTCCTTCACCCCGTCGACGGGACACACGTAGTTGATGTACGCGGCGAGCTGCGCGGCCGGGCCGGGCTCGTAGTAGAAGTCGATGAGGCGTTCGGCGTTGGTCTTGTGCCGGGCCTTGTTGGGGACCAGCAGGTTGTCCGACGACGTCATGTAGCCGCTGTCGGGGATGAGGAAGTCCACGTCGGGGCTGTCCGCCTTGAGCTGGACGACGTCACCGGCCCACGCGAGACAGGCGGCGAAGTCGCCCTTGGTGAGGTCGGCGGTGTAGTCGTTGCCGGTGAAGCGGCGGATCTGGCCCTTGTCGACGGCCTTCTGGAGGCGGGCGATCGCCGCGTCGAAGTCGTCGTCGCCGAACTCGCCGGGGTCCTTGCCCATGTCGAGCAGGGTCATGCCGACGCTGTCGCGCATCTCGGAGAGGAAGCCGACCTTGCCCTTGAGCTTGGGGTTGTCGAGCAGGTCGGAGACCGAGGTGACCTCCACGCCGTCGAGCGCCTTCTTGTTGTAGGCGATGACGGTGGAGATGCCGGTCCACGGGTAGGAGTACGCCCGTCCCGGGTCCCAGTCGGGGCTGCGGAACTGCTGGGAGAGGTTGGCGTACGCGGTCGGCAGGTGGGACGGGTCCAGCTTCTGGACCCACCCGAAGCGGATCAGCCGGGCGGCGAGCCAGTCGGTGACGCAGATCAGGTCGCGTCCGGTGTCCTGGCCCGCGGCGAGCTGCGGCTTGATCTTGCCGAAGAACTCGACGTTGTCGTTGATGTCCTCGGTGTACTTGACCGTGACGCCGGTCCGCTTCCGGAACGCGTCGAGCGTGGGGTGGTGCTTCTCGCTCTCGTCGACGTCCATGTACTCGGTCCAGTTGGAGAAGCTGACGGTCTTCTCCTTGTCCGAGTGGTCCTCCGCGGAGACGCCGCCCTGCGACTGTCCGGCCGCGGGGATGCCGCAGGCGCTCAGCGCGCCCAGGCCGCCGACCGTGAGCGCGCCGCCAGCGGAGGCGCGCAGCAGCGAACGGCGGGTCAGGGAGGCCCTGCCACGTCGGAAACTGCGCCGCATGGCGGCCACTTGGGCCGGGGACAGGCGGTCGGGCTCGTACTGCTCCATACCGTGGTGCCCTTTCGGGAGGGTAGGCGGCCGTGGGTCAGACGGCCTAGTTGCTATCGGTCCCCGAAGATCGTGCGGTGCCAGTCCTTCCTGGCGACCGCCGTGTTGTCGTACATGACGTGCTTGATCTGCGTGTACTCCTCGAAGGAGTAGGCGGACATGTCCTTGCCGAAGCCGGACGCCTTGTACCCGCCGTGCGGCATCTCGCTGATGATCGGGATGTGGTCGTTGACCCACACGCAGCCCGCCTTGATCTCGCGGGTGGCGCGGCCCGCCCGGTAGACGTCCCGGGTCCAGGCGGAGGCGGCGAGGCCGTACGGGGTGTCGTTGGCGAGGGCGAGGCCCTCGTCGTCGCCGTCGAAGGGGAGGACGACGAGGACCGGACCGAAGATCTCCGACTGGACGATCTCGCTGTCCTGGGCGGCGTCCGCGACGAGGGTGGGCCGGTAGTAGGCGCCGTCCTTCAGCCCCTCCCCCGGTGCCTCCCCACCGGTGACCACGCGCGCGTAGCCGCGCGCCCGGTCGACGAAGGCGGCGACGCGGTCCCGCTGGGCGTGCGAGATCAGCGGGCCGAGGTCGGTGCCGGGGGCGAACGGGTCGCCGAGCCGGACGGTCTCCATCAGCGCGGCGGTCCGCTCCACGAAGGCGTCGTAGAGGGGACGCTGTACGTACGCGCGCGTGGCGGCCGTGCAGTCCTGCCCGGTGTTGATGAGCGCGCCCGCGACCGCGCCGTGTACGGCGGCCTCCAGGTCGGCGTCGTCGAAAACCACGAAGGGCGCCTTGCCGCCCAGCTCCAGGTGGAGCCGCTTGACGGTGGCGGTGGCGATCTCGGCGACGCGCCTGCCGACGGCGGTGGAGCCGGTGAAGGAGGTCATGGCGACGTCGGGGTGGCCCACGAGGTGCTCGCCCGCCTCCTTGCCGGTGCCGGTGACGATGTTGACGACCCCGTCCGGGATTCCGGCGTCGGTGGCGGCCTGCGCGAAGAGCAGCGAGGTGAGCGGGGTCAGCTCGGCGGGCTTCAGGACGATGGTGTTGCCCGCGGCGATCGCCGGGAGGATCTTCCAGGCGGCCATCTGGAGGGGGTAGTTCCAGGGCGCGATGGAGCCGACGACGCCGATGGGCTCCCTGCGGACGTACGAGGTGTGGTCGCCTGAGTACTCACCGGCCGACTGGCCCTGGAGGTGCCGGGCGGCGCCCGCGAAGAACGCGGTGTTGTCGATCGTCCCGGGGACGTCGAACTCGCGGGTCAGCTTCAGCGGCTTGCCGCACTGGAGGGACTCGGCGCGGGCGAGGTCCTCGGCGCGGTCCGCGAGGACGGCGGCGAACCGGTGCAGGGCGTCGGAGCGCTCGCCCGGGGTGGCCCCGGACCAGCCCGGGAACGCCGCGCGGGCGGCGGCGACGGCGGCGTCCACGTCGGCGGCCGCGGCGAGTTCGTAGCCGTACACCTCCTCGCCGGTGGCCGGGTCGACGACCGCGTGGGTGCGGCCGGAGGTGCCTTTCGTCAGGCGTCCGGCGATGTACTGCGCGCCCGCCGCGAAGCGTTCCCCCGCGGGAAATCGTTCCGGGGTCGGTGTGCCCGGGTTGTGCATGTCGCTCTCCTCCGCCGTCGCCCCGTGACCGGGGACGGGTGGCGTAGCTCCAGCTCGATTTGAGTGCCGATCCTGACAGAGGAGTGCCACTCCAACAAGGGATTCCGTTGTTGCCTTTTGGTTACGCGACGGAATCTGTCGACCAGGTGTCGAGTGAGGGTGGAAAAGGAGGGACGGACTGTCAGTGGCGCCTGCCACACTCGGCTGCATGGAGAAGATCGGTTCACGGGAAGCCCTGGTCAGGGCGGTCCGCGCGGGGGCGGCGATCAAGTACCTGCACTTCTGGGGGCACCGGCCGACCGCCGACGGGCGGGTGGGCGCGAGCTGTCTGAGCCAGTGGTGGCCATCGCCGTTCGAGGTGGACGGCGTGCGGTACGCGACGGCGGAGCACTGGATGATGGCCGCGAAGGCCCGCCTCTTCGGCGACGCCGACGCGGAACGGGCGGCGCTGGCCGCGGGGCATCCGTCGGAGGCGAAGAAGGCGGGGCGGCTGGTGCGCGGCTTCGAGGAGGCCGTGTGGCGGCGGGAGCGCCTCGCCCTCGTGACGGAGGGCAACGTCCACAAGTTCGCGGCCCACACCGAGCTGCGGGAGTACCTGCTGCGCACGGGCGACCGGGTGCTGGTGGAGGCGAGCCCCGTGGACCGGGTGTGGGGGATAGGACTCGCGGCCACCGACGAGGGGGCGTCGGACCCGGAGCGGTGGCGCGGGGAGAACCTGCTGGGGTTCGCGCTGATGGCGGCGCGTGAGCGGTTGCGGGGCGACCGGCCCTAGGACCGCTGTTCGGACAGGCTGGTCGGGTCCGGGGTGCGGAGGAGGCGGAGGAACGCCTTGACGCCCGCGATGAGTTCCCGGTTGTCGGTGAGGCGGTTGACCGTGGCCTCGAACTCGCGGCCCAGCGCCACCACCTTGCGGTCGGTCTCCTCGGCGCGCTGGTGGGTGCTCAGGGCCAGCGCGTCCACGGTGCGGCGCAGTTCCGCGAGGGCCCGGTACTGTTCCTCGGCCTTCTCCTCCAGCACCCGCGTGCCGTGCTCGGCCCGGCCCAGCCGGGAGCGCAGCTCGACCACGTCGTCCCGAGGGTGGGTGACGTCCTTCAGCAGGGTGCCGAGGCGCTGCCTGAGCTGCCCGAAGTAGGCCCCGGCCGGGCGGAAGAAGGTGCTCAGCAGGAAGAACGCGGCGAACCAGTACCCGGTGAACTCCCCCGTCGCCCAGGTCACCGCGAGCACCAGCCCCGCCGTCAGGACGTGGCCCGCGACGGCCGCCCGCAGCATCGTGCGGGCGATGCGCGCGGCCTCGTCGTCCCGGGCCTCGGACACCACGATGCCCTTCTCCCGGCTCACGGCGATCTCCGCGAGCACCGCGTGCGCACGGAAGTACAGGTTCCACGGCAGGGTGAGCAGGAGCAGCAGCCACAGCAGGCTCAGGACGCCCGCGCCCGCGGCGAACACCACCTCGGGCGGCGCCCCCGCCGCGTGGGCGACGACCAACGCGGCTCCCGCCGCCCCCACGGCCACCGGCGCGGCCAGGAACTTGCCCATGCCCCCACCCCCAGGGTCGGTCCGTCCGTGTACGGGCACGGACCATGGTTCCCGGCGTGGGCGGGGGGCGTCATGAGTAGCCGTACTCAGGACGGCGGTGCGGCGGTGCGGCGGCAAGCGGCAAGCGGCAAGCGGCAAGCGGCAAGCGGCAAGCGGTAAGCGGTAAGCGGTAAGGGTCAGGGGACGAAGATCACTACCGCGCCCAGGCCCACCGCCAGCACCATGCCCACCACGCCGCAGATGATCCCGGCGAGGGCCTGGCCGCCGTTGTCGGCCTCGCCCCGCGCCGCCTTCTTCCGGCCGATCGCGCCGAAGACCACGGCGAGCAGCCCGAGGATGAAGGCCAGCGGCCACAGACAGAAGAGGACCGAGGCGACGATGCCGAGCACGAGACCGGCCGTGCCCATGCCGTTGCTGAGCATCGGGGGCGTACCGGGCCAGCCCGGATAGCCCGGGTACCGGGCGGAGTACCCCGAGCCGGGCGGCGGGTACGGGACGCCGGGACCGGGTTGGCCGGGGTAGCCGGGTGCGGCGGGGTGGCCGGGGAGTGGCTGGCCGGGCGGGGCGGCCTGGTAGCCGTAGGCGCCGGGATAGCCGTACCCCGGGGCCCCGGGGCCTCCCGGACCCGCGGGAATGCCCGGACCGCCGGGTGCGACGGGCGGCGGCGGGACCGGTGGGTCCTGCGCCGGGGGCGCGAACGGGTTGGCGGGAGCGGGCGGCGGCCCGGGGTAGCCCGTCCCGGCACCACCGGTGCCCGCACCCGGCATCGACGTGATCGTGAGCTGGTCGTGGACGGAGGGCGGCACCGGGCCGCCGCCGGGCGGGGTGTCCTCGGTGGGCGGTGCCCAGGGGTCCGGAGTGGCGCCCGGCCCCTGCGGGGAAGCGCCGTCGGCGGACGGCCGCGGGTCGTCGGACATACGTGGGCCCCCTCTGTCATCGGTGCCGTCAGCTTACGGCGCGGCACGCACTCGGGCGGGCCCGGCCTACGATGATCCCGAGTCACCGATCAGCCGATCATCCGCGCCGCCCGGCCCCCAGTGCGCCCGGGGCGGCGCCGTTCCCGGGGAGGAACCTTGACCGACCGTCTCGTCGAGCCGCGCGTCCCGCGCGACCTGCACGCCTTCATCGCCGGACTGCCCAAGGCCGAACTGCACGTGCACCACGTCGGTTCCGCCTCCCCGCGCATCGTCTCCGCCCTGGCCGCCCGGCACCCCGACTCCAAGGTGCCCACCGACCCCGAGGCCCTGGCCGACTACTTCACCTTCACCGACTTCTCGCACTTCATCGACGTGTACCTGTCGGTGGTCGACCTGATCCGCACCCCGGAGGACGTCCGCCTCCTGACGTACGAGGTGGCGCGGGAGCTGGCCCGGCAGCAGGTGCGGTACGCCGAGCTGACGATCACGCCGTACTCCTCCACCCGGCGCGGCATCGACGAGGCGTCCTTCATGGACGCGATCGAGGACGCCCGCAAGGCGGCGGAGGCCGAGTTCGGGACCGTGCTGCGCTGGTGCTTCGACATCCCCGGCGAGGCCGGTCTGGACGCCGCCGAGGAGACGACGCGGCTCGCGACCGACGACCGGCTGCGCCCCGAGGGCCTGGTCTCCTTCGGGCTCGGCGGGCCGGAGATCGGCGTACCGAGACCGCAGTTCAAGCCGTACTTCGACCGGGCGATCGCGGCGGGGCTGCGGTCGGTGCCGCACGCCGGGGAGACGACCGGCCCGGAGACGGTGTGGGACGCGCTGACGCACCTGCGCGCCGAGCGGATCGGCCACGGCACCAGCTCCGCGCGGGACCCCAAGCTGCTGGCGCACCTCGCCGAGCACGGCATCCCGCTGGAGGTGTGCCCCACGTCGAACATCGCCACCCGGGCGGTGACCAGCCTCGACGAGCACCCGATCAAGGAGTTCACCCGGGCCGGGGTCCTCGTCACGGTCAACTCCGACGACCCGCCGATGTTCGGCACCGACCTGAACAACGAGTACGCGGTCGCCGCCCGGCTGCTGGAGCTGGACGAGCGCGGCCTCGCCGACCTGGCGAAGAACGCCGTGACGGCGTCCTTCCTGGACGAGGCGGGCAAGGCGCGGCTGGCCGCCGAGATCGACGCCTACACCAAGGACTGGCTGACCGACTGATGCCCGTACGCACGCTGACCGCGGTGGGCCACCGCGGCGACCCCTACCGCTTCCGCGAGAACACGCTCGCGTCGCTGGCCTCGGCGCTTGACCGGGGCGCGGACGCCGTGGAGATCGACGTACGGCTCACCCGGGACGGCGTGCCGCTGCTGCTCCACGACGGCACCCTGAAGCGGCTGTGGGAGCACGACCGTCCGCTGCTGGCGCTGTCCGCCGCCGAGGTGGACGGGCTGACGGCGGGCCGGGTGCCGACGCTGGCGGACGCGCTCGCGGCGACCGAGGGGCACCGGGTGATGGTCGACCTGCCCGGCGCCCCCGACCTGAGGGCGGCCCGGCAGGTGGTGGGCGCGGTGCGCGAGGCCGGGGCGGCGGACCGCGTCTACTACTGCGCGGGCGCCGCGGCGATGCTCGCGGTCCGCGCCGCCGACCCGGCCGCCGAGATCGCCCTGACCTGGACGACCCTCGCCCCGCCCCGCCCGGCCCTGCTGACGGCGGTCCGCCCGCGCTGGCTCAACTACCGCTTCCCGCTGGTCGACCGCGCCCTCGCGGACCGCGTCCACGCCGACGGCTACCTGCTCTCCGTCTGGACGGCGGACACGGCCCGCACGATGCGCCGTCTGATCGCGGCGGGCGTCGACTCGATCACCACGAACCGGGTCGACGTCCTGTGCGCCCTGCGGGACCGCCTCACGCCCCGGCCCTGAACCCGCGCAGCCGCAGCGAGTTGCCCACCACGAAGACCGAGGAGAAGGCCATGGCCGCTCCGGCGATCATCGGGTTGAGGAGGCCCGCGGCGGCCAGCGGCAGGGCGGCGACGTTGTAGGCGAAGGCCCAGAACAGGTTGGACCTGATGGTGGTCAGCGTGCGGCGGGCGAGGCGGATCGCGTCGGCCGTCGCCCGGAGGTCGCCGCGGACCAGGGTCAGGTCGCCCGCCTCGATCGCGGCGTCCGTGCCGGTGCCCATGGCGAGGCCGAGGTCGGCCTGGGCGAGGGCGGCGGCGTCGTTGACCCCGTCACCGACCATGGCGACCGAGCGGCCCTCGGCCTGGAGGCCCTTGACGACCGCGGCCTTGTCCTCGGGCAGCACCTCCGCGATCACCTCCTCGATGCCGACCTCGGCCGCGACCGCCTCCGCGACGCTCCGGTTGTCGCCGGTGAGCAGGACCGGGCGCAGACCGAGCGCCCTCAGCTCGGCGATGGCCTCGGCGCTGGTGTCCTTGACCGCGTCGGCGACCTCCAGGACGGCGCGTGCGCCACCGTCCCAGGCGACGGCGATCGCGGTGCGCCCGGCGCGTTCGGCCGCCGCCTTCGCCGCCGCGAGGTCGGCGGGCAGCTCGATGGCCCACTCCGCGAGCAGCCTCTCGCGGCCTACGAGGACGGCGTGGCCGTCGACGACGCCCTGCACGCCGAGTCCGGGCACGTTCGCGAAGTCCTCCGGCACCGGCAGGGCGGCGCCGGTGCGCTCCGCCGCGCCGGTGGCGACGGCGCGGGCGACGGGGTGCTCGGAGGCGTGCTCCAGGGCCCCGGCCAGGCGGAGCACATCGGTCTCGGTCACGCCGTCGGCGGTGTGGACGGCCAGGAGGGTCATGCGGCCGGTGGTCACGGTGCCGGTCTTGTCGAGGACGACGGTGTCGACCCGGCGCGTGGACTCCAGCACCTCCGGGCCCTTGATCAGGATGCCGAGCTGGGCGCCGCGCCCGGTGCCGACCAGCAGCGCGGTCGGGGTGGCCAGGCCGAGCGCGCACGGGCAGGCGATGATCAGTACGGCGACGGCGGCGGTGAACGCCGCGGTGAGCCCGGCGCCGTTGCCGAGCCAGAAGCCGAGCGTGCCGAGGGCGAGCGCGATGACGACCGGCACGAACACCCCGGAGATCCGGTCGGCGAGCCGCTGGGCCGCCGCCTTGCCGTTCTGCGCGTCCTCGACCAGCCTGGCCATCCGGGCGAGCTGGGTGTCGGCGCCGACCCGGGTGGCCTCGACGACCAGTCGGCCGCCCGCGTTGACCGTGGCGCCGGTGACCGCGTCCCCGACGCCGACCTCCACGGGAACGGACTCGCCGGTCAGCGTGGAGGCGTCGACGGCGGAGGAGCCCTCGACCACCGTGCCGTCGGTGGCGATCTTCTCGCCGGGGCGGACCAGGAAGCGGTCCCCGGCCTTCAGCTCGGCTGTCGGTACCCGCGTCTCGCCGCCGTCCCGCAGCACGGTGACGTCCTTGGCGCCCAGCTCCATCAGCGCCCGCAGGGCCGCGCCCGCCCGGCGCTTGGAGCGGGCCTCGAAGTAGCGCCCGGCGAGGATGAAGGCGGTCACCCCGGCCGCGGCCTCCAGGTAGATGTTCCCGGCGCCGTCGCCGCGGGCGATGGTCAGCTCGAAGGGGTGCTTCATGCCGGGCGTGCCCGCGGTGCCGAGGAACAGCGCCCACAGCGACCACAGGAACGCCGCCGAGGTGCCGACCGAGATCAGCGTGTCCATGGTCGCGGCGCCGTGCCGGGCGTTGGTCCAGGCGGCGCGGTGGAAGGGCCAGGCGGCGTAGGTGACGACGGGCGCGGCGAGGGTGAGGGACAGCCACTGCCAGTACGTGAACTGGAGCGCCGGGACCATCGCCATGGCGATCACCGGGACGGCGAGGACGACGGCGGTGACGAGGCGGTCGCGCAGCGGCCCGAGTTCGTCGGGGGCCGCGGTGTCCGGGGGGTCCGCCCTCGGGGGTTCCGGCTCGCGCGCGGTGTAGCCGGTGGCCTCGACGGTGGCGATGAGGTCGGAGACGGACACCTCCCCGGCGTACGACACCTTCGCCTTCTCCGTCGCGTAGTTGACGGTGGCGGTCACGCCGTCCATGCGGTTGAGCTTCTTCTCGATGCGGGCCGCGCAGGAGGCGCAGGTCATGCCGCCGATGGCCAGTTCCACCTGGGCGGGGGCGGTGGTGGCGGGGGCGCTGGTCACTGCCTCATCACTCCTCATCGGTTCTCCTCTTCACTTCATACCCCCGAGGGGTATAAGCTGCGGCCATGTATACCCCCTCCGGGTATGTAACGCAAGCAGTCACGGCCACCCCGACGACCCCAGGAGCCCGCCATGAACTCCCTCACGAAGATCGGCGCCTTCGGCACCGCGCTCGCCGCGACCTTCGCCGCCGCGTACGGCGTCGGTACCGCCGTCTCCCCGGTGGACACCGCCCCGGAGCAGGCGGCCCACGCCTCCTCCGGGCACGGCGGCGGCGCTGACCGGAAGGCCGCGGCGGCGCCGGAGACCCCCGGCGGGCTACAGATCGCCGCCGACGGCTACGCCCTCGACCTGGAGACCCCGCGGGTGCGGGCGGGCGAGAAGACCGGGCTGCGGTTCGTGATCCGGGACGCGGACGGGCGCCCGGTCACCGACTACCGGCGCGAGCACGAGAAGGAGCTGCACCTCATCGTGGCCTCCCGGGACCTCACGACCTACCGCCACCTGCACCCCGTACGCGCCGCCGACGGCACCTGGAGCACCACCACCACGCTGCCCGAGCCCGGCGGCTACCGCGTCCTCGCCGACTTCACGCCCGCCGCCGGGCGGGACGGCCTGACGCTCGGCGCCGACCTCGCCGTCTCCGGCGCGTACGCACCGGCCGCGCTGCCGCCCGCGTCCACGACGGCCACCGTGGACGGCTACACCGTCGAGCTGGACGGCGAGCTGACCGCGGGCCGGGAGAGCGACCTGACGTTCACCGTCCGGCGCGACGGCCGCCCCGTCACCACCCTCCAGCCCTACCTGGGCGCCTACGGCCACCTCGTCGCCCTGCGCTCCGGCGACCTCGCCTACCTGCACGTCCACCCGCACGAGGAGGCCCACGGCGCCGCCACCTCCGGACCCGGGGTCGCCTTCGCCAGCACCGCGCCCAGCGGCGGCGGTTACCGGCTCTTCCTGGACTTCAAGGTGGACGGCGAGGTCCACACCGCCGCCTTCACGGTGCACGTCGGGGGCGGGGACCGGACGCACGAGGACCAGACCCACGAGGAGGAGGGCGCTCCCGGGTCCGCCCACGGCCACGGAGACTAGGAACTCAGCGGTGGCAGGTCCGCGTGGAAGCGGCGCTCGCCCATCAGGTAGGCCGAGTGCGGTGCCAGGTAGGAGCGCTGGCGGCGGCCGTGCACGATGTCGTCGGCCGTCGCCACCAGCACACCGTGCTCCGCCGGGTCCGCGGCCAGCGCCGTCAGGGCGTCCCGCAGGTGGGCCGCCTCGGCGGTGTCGAGGCTCAGGTCCCACACGTCGAAGAGCCGGACCACCCGGTACGGCCGCCCCGGCACCCGCAGCGGTCCGTCCACGACCTGCCGTACGTGGGTGAAGTGCAGCCGGTCCAGGCCGGACGCCAGCTCCGGGTGGCCGATCTCGCCCAGTTCCTCGGCGAGTTCACGGCGCACGCACTCCAGCGCCGACTCCCGGTCCTCCTGCCGGTCGAGCCAGCGCACGAACCCGGGCAGCGCCCGGCCCGGCAGGAAGCCCCGCAGGTCGCCGCGCATCCGCTGGTCCACCCGCAACTCCTCGCGGAACCCCAGCCGGTCCAGGGCCGCGCGGGCCGCCGGGTGGTACTTGACGACGCCGCCGGGTGGGCCGTACGAGTCGGGACGGTAGGGCGAGTGCACCAGCACGTACCGGTCGTCGTCCTGGACGCGCAGCAACGACGCGACGGAGACGCGCACTTCACCGGAGAGCCGCAGGGCGGCGAGGAGTACGGGCAGTCTGCGCCGGTTGTTCCAGAACACCGACGCGACCCAGCCCAGCAGTGCGACCAGCAGGCCGGTCCAGATGGCTTCCAGCACGTGCGTCCCCGTCCCCCCGTGCCCGCCCGCGATGCCAAACTACAGTCAACCGACTGTTCTGGGGGGCGGGCAACAGGTGGAGGTGCGATTTCCGCCCGGCTGCGGGATACCGGCGGAGAAGGAGCCCGAGATCGAGTGGCTGCTCCTCGGCATCGGCACGGGCGACGGCCCCGGCCGTCTGCCGTCCCCGGTGCACGGCGTGGAGGTCGTACGGCAGATCTCCGGCGGGCGCAGCGGGGCGCAGGTCCTGGAGATCAAGGTGCTGCGCGGCAGCCCGGAGTCCGAGGTGTGGTACGTCGTGAAGCTCCAGGACGCCGGGGTGGCGTGGGCCGAGTGGCGGGCCTACCGCGCCCACATGTCGGAGCTGAAGGCCGCGTACCTCACCGAGATCACCGCCGTGAGCGAGTCGCTGCTCGACGACGCCGAACCGGACGCCGGGGAGCGCGCCGCGGTCGTCTACCTGCACGTCAGTGAGCGGATGGGGGAGCCGGGGCTGCCGCTGGTCACCCTGGAGCAGCTCGCGCACCGGGCCATGGCGGGGTCGCCGGACGCGGCGCGCCGCGCGGAACTGCTGGTCGACCGGCTGCTGCGGCGGCTGCGCGCGACCCTCTCGCGGGCGGCGCGGCCCCACCCGACGAGCAGGCGGCTACGGCGGCTCAACCCCCGGCTCGGCACCGACCTGGTGGTGGAGCTGGACCCCGACGCCAACCCCGGTGACGCGGTGCGGAACGTGTTCCCGGCTGACCTGGTCGCGGCGTCCTGCTCGGCCGGTCCGGGCACCGACGACCCCCGGTTCGCGGTCGGCTCCTGGATCTCCGTACCGGTGCGCGGCGGTCGGCACAAGGACGGGGTGCTGGTGGTGCACCCCTCGGAGGACACCCGGATCGAGGTGCGCCCGGCCGCTGAGGCCGCCAGGGCGCTGGCCGTCTCCGACGTGCGGCCGGACGGGACGTGCCAGGTGCGGGGGCCGCTGCGGGCCCGGGTGGTGAGCACCCGCGCCCTGCGCCACTGGGACCTCGTCCGCGAACTGCTCGGCGACGGGGAGGTGTCGCGGGAGGCGCGCGGGCTGCGGCTCGGGGAGCAGCTCATCGGGCATCCCTTCGCCCGGCTGTGGTCGATCCTGTGCGACGACACGGACGGCTGGGTGTCCGCCACCGTCCACGACGACCTCAATCCGCGCAACGTGCTCACGGCCGACGACGAGGGCGCCGACCGGAAGGTGTCCAAGGCCGACGACCAGCCGTTCCTCATCGACCACGCGCGCGCCGACGGCGATCTGCCCCTCCTCGGCGACCCGGCCTGGCTGGAGGTGAACCTGCTGCGCACCGTGGTGGCGCCGGTGCTGAGCCGGGCGGAGCTGGTCCGGCTGAACCGGCGCCTCGCGGTCGCCTGCCGCTACGGCGGGACCGACGGGACCAACGGGGAAGCCACGCCGGACGACGGGGAGTCGGACGCCTTCCGGGTGGCGTTCGGGCTGCTGTGGCGGGTACGGGCCGCCGCCCGTGACGGCTACCCGCCCGAGGGACGGCAGCCGTGGTGGCGGGAGTACCTGGCGCAACTGACGCTCGCGGCCTGCCGGACCCTGAAGTGGTCCCGCGCGGACCAGGACGCGCACGGCGTGACGGCGGCGCTGGTCGCGGCGGGCGTGGCCGGTGAGTTCCTGGGCGGCGAGGCGGACCGCTTCGCCTACTGGCCGCCCGGGGAGCTGTACGACGTGGCCGCGCGGGTGCTGCCCGGCCTCGACCCCGAACGCCCCGACGAACTCGGACTGTTGCTGGAGCTCCTCGCCGCCCTCGACCAGCGGCCCGGTGGCCGCTCCCAGGCCACGGTGCGGGAGGCGGTGCGGGCGGCCTGCGACCGGGCGGTGCGCGTGCTGTGCGCCGCGGCCGGGGAGCAGCGGCTGCACCGGCTGCTGCTCGGCAGGACGGCGTACATCGCGCTGCACGGCTCCGTGACGGGCCCGGAACCCGGGCCGCCGTCGCCCGGCGACGCCCTGCGGCTGGCCGCCGCCCACGAGTCGGTGACCGTGGTCGGCCGGGCCGGGGCCGGGAAGTCGACACTGCTCGGCGAGCTGGAGTACCTGTACGTGCGCGCCGTCACCGGCGAGACCACCGACCCCGCGCTGCCGCCGCGGATGCCGCTGTCGACGCACGCCGCGGACCTCGCGGCGGCGCTCGGCACGCCCGGCGGGTACGGCGAGGTGCTGGCCCGCGCCTGCACCGCCGGGGCCCAGCTCGGCGCCGCCACCTGCGCGCGGCTGCTGGTCCTGCGCGGCATCCAGCTCCTGGTGGACGGCCTGGACGAGGTGCCGCCGCCCCGGCGCGCGGCGGTGCTGCGCTGGCTGCGGGAGCTGCGTACGGCGCACCGGGACACCCCGGTGGTGCTGTGCCAGCGGACGTCGGCGTACGCCACCGCGGCGGCGGCCGGTCCGCTGCCCGTGCCCGTGCTCACCCTGCACCCGGTCACCACGGAGCAGGCGCGGCGCTACGCGGCGGAGCGGCTGCCGGGCGGGACGGCCGCCCCCTGGTTCGCGTCGCTCCTCGACGACGGGCGCCGGGGCGGCGGCACCGGAGGCAGCGGCACCGGAGGCGGCGGCACCGGCGAGGGCCTGGCCGCCAGCGGGCTGCCGGAGCTGCTGCACACGCCGCTGTTCCTGTGGATGGCCGTCGAGTCGCACGGTCAGGCCGAGGCGCCGCCGGGCACGGCCGGTGATCTGTTCGCCGTCTTCACGACGTGGTATCTGACAGAGCGACACCACCGGCACCAGACGGGCGCGGGCCCGGACTCCCGGTTCACGGCGGAGGAGAGGCTCGACGTGCTGGAATCGGTCGCCGAGCAGCTCGTCGAGCACGGCCCGGTGCCGCTGGCCCGCATGGCGCCCCGGCTGGCCGAGGTGCGCCCGGACTGGCGGGACGTCCTGGACGAGGTGGTCGCCACCCAGTTCCTCGACGTGTCCCACGGGCTGGTGCGGTTCCGGCACGAGCTGTTCCAGGCGTACTGCGCGGGCCGCGTCCTGGCCCGCCTCGCGGCGCGGGACGAGGCGGAACTGCTGCGCCGCGTGCTGCGGTTCGAGTGGCAGGAACCGGCGCGCATGTTGGTCGGCCTCCCGGACGTCGGCGCGGACGTCCGCGAGCGGGTGTGGCGGTGCGCCGCCCGCGCGGACGCCCGGTACGCGGCGTGGCTGATGCGCGAGGCGCCCACCGTGCCGGACGAGCTGACGCGGGAGTTCCTCGCCCGGCAGCGCGCCGTCCTCGGTACGGCGTCGGCGGCGGTCGAGGAGTGGGACCGGGCCGCCGTCGCGCTCACCCTGCTGCGCACGGACGCCGCCTGGTCGGCGCTGGGCGAGGTGGCGGGGTCCGCCGACGCCGCGCCCGGGGCCGCGGTGGCGTGCCTGCGGGCCATGGGCGCCGCCGTGCGCGGCGACGGGGCGCCCCCCGGGCGCGGTGACGGCGGGGACGCGGCGCGGGCGGCGCTGCGCGGTGCCGTCGCGGCGGTGCTGGGGCGGGCGGCGCCGGTCGCGGTGGAGGCCGCCGCCGTGCGCGCGGTCGGGCAGGGGCGGCTGGTCGCGCTCTCCGGCTATCTGACCGAGCGCGTCGACGCGGGGCGGCCCTGGCCGGTCGTACGGGAGGCCGCGGCGGCGCTGGAGGCGCTCGGCGTCGAACTCACCCCGGTCGCCCGCGCGGCCCGGGACGCCGCCTGCCGCGCCCGGCTCGCCGCCGCGGACCGGGAGGCGCGGGAGGCGACCCGGCTGACCGACGGGGCGGCACTGGCGCGGGAGCGCGGCGAACTGCTCGCCGTCGTCGCCCGCTCGGACGCTCCGGACGCGCTGGAGCTGCTCCTTGAGCACCGGTTCCAGCCCGGCCTCGCCGATCTGCCGCACTGGTCACGGCTGCTGTCCGACGCGGCCCGCCAGCGCCGGGCGACCGCCGCCGCCGACCCCCTCGCCGGGCTGCTGCTCACCGACACCCGGGGGGACGGCCAGCGCCGGGCACTGGACGCGTTCGCGCAGGGGTCGGACCGGGAGGCGGTGGCCGCCGCGCACCGGCTGCTGTCCGACGGCGAGGTCCCGCCCCGGGACCTGCTGGACGTCGTCGGCCCCGACTCCTCCGGGCCCCGGCTGCTCGCCGCCGCCGCCGTGGTGGAGGGCCTCGCCGCCGCGGAACTGGGCCTGGCGGAACAGCTCGTACGGGGTCTGGTGGACCGGCCGCGGGCGGCTGACCCGCAGTGGCTGGAGGGGCTGGCCGCGCTGGTCGGGGCGGTGGGGCAGCAGTCGCGGGTGCTGCACGTGCGGTTGCTGCACGCCGCGGCCCGGGTGGTGGCGGCGGGCGGCCCGGCGCTGGCGATGCGCGGGCCGTGGGCCCAGGCGTACTACGCCGCCGACATCGACCACGAGGTGCTGGCCGCCCTCCTGGAGCACGACGACGAGGACGGCCACCAGCTCGCCCTCGACCACATGAGCGGCATGGACTTCCTGCTCACGGCGGTGGGACGCCCGGAGCCGCTGACGCTCACTCCCGGGGCCCGCGCCCGCGTGCTGGCGTACCAGCCGGACGCCTCGGCCGCCTCCCCCGCCGACGTGCTGCGCTTCGTGCAGGCCGTGGCCTACGCCGGGATCACCGAGGCGGAGCCCTTCGTGGCGGCGGTGGCCCGGTCCGAGGAGGCGGCGCGGACGCTGGTGACGTTCGGGCACTCGCACCACGGCGTCGTCGAACTGGCGCTGTCCGCGCACGCCGTCACCGCGGTGGGCTGGTTCGGGCGGCTGGCGGGAGAGCGGCGGCAACCGGACGTCATGCGGCGGGCCCACTCCTGGCTGCGGCAACTGGACACCCGGGGCCGCCACCCCAGCGTGGAGCGGGCCCGGCTGGTCGGGCTCGGGCTGCTGGGCGACTGGCTGCCGGTGCTGCGCGGCCTGGAACCCGGGGACCCGGTGCTGCACGAGGCCGCCACGGCGGTGGTGCTGCACTGGCTGCCGGTGCCGTGGGAGACCAGCCCGCCGGACGATCCCCGGAGCGTGGCCGCCTGGCTGACCGAACGGCTCGCCTCCGGCGAGGTCACCAGCGGTGAGGTCAAGGACGTCCTGGCGGGCATGGTGACGGCGCTGAGCAGACGGCTCGGCCGGTACATCGAGGAGCCGTCGGGGCGTGCCGGGGACGGGCGGTGGTCACGGTGAGCGGCGAACCGCCCCCGAAGGGCTACCAGTTGACGGGCGGTTCGCACGTGCGCCTCGCCGTCGAGGTGGTCGACGTGCTGCTGGCGGACGCCGTCCTCGCCAGCCACGGGCCCGCGCTGGTGGCCGAGCTGCCCGACTACCTGGGGCAGCACGTCGCCGCCGCCGTCCCGCGCGGGGTGTCCGCGCGCGCGGGCCTCGTCGGCATCGTCCGGACCTGCATGGAGCAGCCCTTCGGGCTGACCGACCTGGTGGGCGGCCTGGAGTTCATGGGGGCCTCCGACCGGACCACGGACGCCGTGCGGCGGCTCGCGGAGGAGTGGCAGGCGGTGGCGTTCTACCCGGACGCCGACTGGGACGCCCTGCGCCCGCTGCTCACCGGCCTCGCCCCGGCCGAACTGCCCCGGCTGGTCAGCAGGGCGACGGAGGGCAGGCTCGCGCCCGGTGAGCGGCCCCCCGGCGACACGGCCTGGCACGCCCTGGTGCACCTGACGACGTGGAACGCCCCGCCCACCGGCCTGCCCCCGGCCCTCGCCTTCCTGCTGCTGCTCGCCCACTCCCCCGCCGTCCGCGCCGAACTGGGCCCCGACCACCACCGGCGGCTGGAGACCTGGGCCCGCACCTGGGCCCGGCAGTGCGGTCTCACGGAGGAGTACGACCGTCAGCGGGACGCCTACGACGAGGAGCCCGCCGTCGACCGGCCCGGGCCGCTGGCCCAGGCGATCGTCCTCCAGATCGCCCCCGACGCCCTGGACGCCGACCGCTTCCACCTGACCTGCTGGGCGCAGACGGACCCCGAGCAGTGGGCGCCGCAGCGGCTGCGGGAGACCGTGACCCACCGCGCCGACCTGGAGCGGACGGTGTCCCGAGCCCTGGCCGAGGCGGAGGAGCGGGTGCGCTGGCAGGCGTCGGACGTGGCGCTGGAGTTCATCCTGCCGACGGAGCTGCTCAACTCGCCCGTCGAGGAGTGGCACGACGGCGAGGGCCCCGCGCTCCCGGACTCCACGGGGGTGCGTCTGGTCGTCGTACGGAGTCTGGAGCGGATGCGCGCCCGCCAGCTGCACCGCCCCTGGCACGACCGCTGGGCGCGGCTGGCGCGCACCGAGGAGAACGAGGAGCACGTGCTGTGGAGCGCGTCCAACGGGCGCGGCAGCGTCGAGCGGATGAGGGACGCGCTGCGGAGCGACCCCACCCTGGTCGGGTGCGTCCTGAGCAGACCGCCCGGCACCGACGACGGGGTGGGGACGGCGGAGGTCCACGCGGCGCTCCACCACGGGCTGCCGGTGCTCGTGTGGGACCGGAACGACTGCCTGCGGCCGGAGTTCCGCGCGGCGGCGCGGGCGCTGCTCGCGGACGGGCGGCTGGCCGAGCTGCCCGAGCGGGTGGCCCGGCTGCGCCGGGAGGGGCACCTTGACCGGCACCTCGTCGTCTTCTGGGACGACCCGAACCGGCTGCCCGACGCGGGTGGCCCCCTCGGGATGCTCTGGAGCGGTGCGTGAACACGACGACGGCACAGCCGGAGGAGCCAGAGGAAACCGAGGAGCCGGACGGTCCGGACGGACCGGGCGGACCGAACGGGCCGGAGCACCCAGGCGGACCTGAGGACCCAGGCGGACCTGAGGACCCGGACGGACCTGAGGACCCGGACGGGCCCCGGCCGTGGGTGATGGCGCGGGCGCTGCGCCGCCCCGCCTGGGTCGCGCCGGACACCTCCCCGGCGGCGGCGCTGCTGGTGGAGCGCCGGATCGCCGCCGCGCTCCAGCCGCTGCTGCCCCAGCCGACCGGACCGCCCGCCCTGGGCGCGGCGCCGCGCGAGGTCGGCTGGCCGTCCTGGCCGTCCGCACCGGGCCCGGCCTGGCAGGCGGAGGAGCGGCACGCCGCCGAGTCGGCCGCCTGGGACATCACCGTGGTGGCCGACGGCGGGCTGTCGATGGAGTTCTGGCGCCCGGTGGTGGAGGAACTCGTCGTCCTGCTGCGCCGGGTGGGGCTGTGCCGTCAGGAGTCCATCCCCACCCTGGACACGGAGTCCGCGGCCCCGGAGACCGACGTACCCGTCCCAGAGGGCGACGGCACGGCCACCGCGTCCCGGCCGGTGCTCCTGCTCACCGACGGGCTGGCGATGGCCTGGCGCACCAGCGAGGTGCTCCCCCGGCTGCACGCGTGGGCGCTGCGGAACCCGGTCGTCGTCGTCCACTTACTGCCGGAGAAGCTGTGGCCCAGCACCGCGCTCGTGCCCCGGCTGCGGGCGCTGCGCTCCCCGCTCGTGGGCGCCCCGGCCGCCGACGTCGACTGCGAGGGCGCGCCGCCGGGGGCGGTCGCCGTGCCGGTGCTGGCCCTGCACGAGGAGCACGTGCACCGCTGGGCGCGGTTCCTGGCGCGGGGTCCGGAGGGCTGGACCAGCCTGCCGACGGTCCTGGTCTCCGCGGACGCCCCCGGACCGCCCGGCCCGCCGACCCGGCCCGCCGAGCCCGCGGCCACCGCGCAGGACCTGCTGCGGGACTTCGCGTCGGCCTCACCGGGCGCGCAGGCGCTGGCGACCCGGCTGTCCGGGGTGCCGCTGAACCTGCCGGTGATGCGCCGGACGCAGTCCCGGCTGCTGCCGGGTTCGGCGCCCGACCTGCTGTCGGAGATCTTCATCGCCGGTCTGCTGGTGCCCGTCGTCGACCGCGCCGAGATCCGCGGCCACGACCGGGTGACCTTCGACTTTCCGGAGGGCGTACGGGAGTTGCTGCTGGCGTCGCTGCACAAGTCGACCACGGCGGAGGCGTTCCGGGACGCCGCCCACTTCCTCGAACACGACCTGGGCGTCCCGGAGGTGCAGGGCTGGGACCGGTTGCTGCGCGCCCCGCAGGCCGTGGAGACCGGCCCGGTGACGGAGCGCAGCGAGCCGTTCCTGCGGGTCCAGCTCGCGGTGCTCAAGGCCCTGTCCGGACAGCCCTACGAGGCCCACGCTCGCCGTCTTGAGGGGGAGTTGGCGCGGTGGTCCGCGGGTGACGGGGCGTGATCCTTTTCCGCACGGGTGGTCGCTGACCGTTCTTCTCGGGAAGGATGGAGGGTCCGAGCGCCTCCGCCGGTCGGCGGGGGCGGACTCGCGCAGCCACACCGCTGGCAGGGGAGGAACCCGTGACCGCGCCCATCTCAGACGACACCACCGGGCCACGGCGGCCCGCCCGTGAGTGGCGGGTCTTCCACGGCGACGGCGTGGCCCGGCCGCACGCGGCCACCGCGCTGCCCCCGCCGCCGCCCTGGCGGACGTTCCACGGCGGCCCGCCGCTGCCCCCGCGGTACCCCGAGGAGCGGGACGCCGCCCGCAGGCTCGGCGGGCACGCGCAGGCGTCGCCGCTGGACCCGGCGGGCGTGGACGTCGTCAACGCGGCGCTGTGTCTGCGCCGTCCGCTGCTGGTGACCGGACCGCCCGGCTCCGGCAAGTCCACGCTGGCCTACCAGATCGCCCATGAACTCGGCCTCGGCCGGGTGCTGTACTGGCCCATCAGCAGCCGCACCACCCTGCAACAGGGCCTGTACGCCTACGACGCCATCGGCAGGGTCCAGGACACCGCCGTCCTGCGGGCCTCCACGGAGGCGCCCGGCGGCCCCGGCCAGCCCGCCGAGCCGCATCCCGTCGGCGACTACATCGCCCTCGGCCCGCTGGGCACCGCCCTGCTCCCCTACGAGCTGCCCCGGGTGCTGCTGGTCGACGAGCTGGACAAGAGCGACATGGACCTGCCGAACGACCTGCTGAGCGTGTTCGAGGAGGGCACGTACACGATCCCGGAACTCGTCCGCGTCCGGGCCCGGGAGCCGAGGGTGGAGGTCCGGACCGACGACCCCGACGCCCAGGCGCCGGTGTGGGAGGGCCGGGTCCAGTGCCGGGCGTTCCCCGTCGTGGTCATCACCAGCAACGGGGAGCGGGAGTTCCCGGCCGCGTTCCTGCGGCGCTGTCTGCGGCTTGAGCTGCCCCACCCCGAGCCCCCGCAGCTCGCGGCCATGGTGGCGGCCCACTTCTCCGCGGAGGTCGCCGAGGAGGCCCTGCCTCTGATCACCGCCTTCCACGAACGCAGCCTGGACAGCGGCACCCTGGCCATCGACCAGCTCCTCAACGCCGTCCACCTCATGACCAACGGGGGCCCGGAGCCGCAGGGCGCCCCCTGGGACGAGCTGATGGCCTCGGTCTGGCGGCGGCTGAACGGCTCCTGAGACACCCACTATGGTCCGCCGCGGAGCGCGCCCCATGCGAAAGTCGCTGACGCACCGACACAGACCGGGAGGCACTTGGTGAACGAGCGGCAGCCCGTGCCCCCGGGCGACCTGACGGCCACGGAGATCGCCGACGTCCTGTGGCTGGCGGCGCTGGCGGGACCGGCCCCCGCCCCGCCCGTGGACGGCCTCCCCGACGCCGAGCCGCCCGGCCCCGCGCCCGGCCCGGAGCCCGAGTCCCCGGACGCCCTCGAACCGCCGCCCCCGCCGCCTCCGTCCCGCGCGGTGGACACCGCTCCCGGGCGCCCGCCCGGCGTGCGGCCGTTCCCCTCCCCCTCGCCGGGCGCGGCGCCCGGCGCCGACGCGCTGGCCGGACCGCCCCGGCCGCTCACCGACGCCCTCGTGCTGGAGCGGGCGCTGCGCCCGCTGCGCGGGCGGGGCTCGGCGACGGGCAGGCTGCTCCTTGACGAGGACGCGACCGCCGAGCGCGCCGTGGAGGCGGGGCTGTGGCTGCCGGTGTTCCGTCCCGAGTACGACCGGGCCTGGTCCGAAGTGGTGCTGATCGTGGACGACAGCCCGTCCATGCTGTGGTGGCGGGACACCGTCCGGCAGCTCACCGGTCTGCTGGCGCGCGTCGGCGTCTTCCGCTCCGTGCGCACCGTCCGGGTGACGACCGGCCCCGACGACACCGCCGCCGACTCCGCGCCCAGGCTGCGCGGGCCCACCCGCGACCTGCCGCCGGAGGCGCTGAGCTCCCCGGCGGGCAGCAGGCTCACCCTCGTCGTCACCGACGGCCTCGGCCCGGCCTGGCTCACCGGCGCCATGACCCCGCTCCTGCACCAGTTGGGCCGCTCCCAGGCGCTGGCGGTGCTGCACCTGCTGCCGCAGGGGCTGTGGCGCCGCACCGGCGTGGCCACCACCCCGGCCCGGCTGAGCACCGACAGGCCCCCGGCCAGCAACGCCTCCCTGACCGTCCGGACCGGAACCGGCGTGGAGCCCACCGGAACAGCGGACCAAGCACCCGTCCCCGTGCCGGTCCTGGAGGTCGACGCCCGCTGGCTGCACCGGTGGGCGCGGCTGATGGCGGGGCGGAGCGTCACCGGCCCCGAGCCGCTGCCGGTGATCATGGCGTCCGGCGGGGCGCCGCCGCCGTCCCCCGTCGCCGAGCAGCCGGTGCTCTCCGGCCGGGAACTCGTCCGGCGGGCCCGCGCCGACCTGTCACCGACCGCGTTCCAGCTCGCCGTCCAGCTCGCGGCGGTGCCGCTGACCGCGGGGCCCGTCCAGCGCGTGCAGGGCGCCCTGCTGCCCGGCTCGGCCCCGCACCACCTCAGCGAACTGCTCGCGGGCGGCCTGCTGCGGTACGCGCCCAACGGCGCCCCGGCGCCCTTCCCGTTCGACTTCCGGGACGGCGTCCGCGAGGAACTCCTCTCGCACGGCACCCGTCTGGGCACCACCCGGGCCGTCCGGGCGGTGAGCCGCCTGCTGCCCGCCGAGCGGTGGAGCGACGGCCAGCGCTTGCTGATCGAGGCGCTCGACGGCCGGGAGCCCTCCATGCCCGAGATCACCGACGCCAACCGGGATTCGGTCGCGGTGGCGGCGGTGGTGCTGAACGCCCTGTCCGGGCCGTACCGCCAGGCCGCGCTGCGCACCCGGGACGCCCTCACCGCGGCCCGTCCCACCTTCTACCGCCAGTTCCCGGACGCCCTCACGTCGGCCCGCCTCACCACGGACCCCCAGTTCCCGGACGCCCTCACCACGGCCCACCCCACCTTGGACCCCCAGTTCCCGGACACCCTCAGCGTGGCCACGGTCCGCGAGACGCTGCCCCGCCCGGACACCGCACCCGAGCCCCGTCCGAGCGGCCCGCCGCCCACGGTCTGGGGCGGCGTCCCGCCCCGCAACCCGCACTTCACCGGGCGGGAGGGCCTCCTGCGGACCCTGCGCGAGCGGCTGACCGCCGACGGGGCGGCGGAGATCCCCCAGGTGCTGACGGACATGGGCGGCGTCGGCAAGACCCAGACAGCCGTCGAGTACGTGTACCGCCACGCCCACGACCACGACCTCGTCTGGTGGTTCGGCGCCCACGAGCGCGCGGGACTGGTCTCCGGCTTCCGGGAGCTGGCCACCGCGCTGGGCCTGCCGACCCCGCCCGGCCGCGACGACGCGGTGCCCCGCGTGCGGGAGGCGCTGCGCGCGGGCGACCTCTACCGGCGCTGGCTGCTGGTCTTCGACAACGCGGAGGACATCGAGACGGTCCGCCCCTTCCTGCCGCTCGGCGGCCCGGGAGCCGTCCTGGTCACCTCGCGTTCCCCGCAGTGGGCGCATGTGGCGCGGACCCTGGACGTCGGCGTCTTCTCCCGCGCGGAGAGCGTCGCGCTGCTGCGCCACCGCACCCCCCGGATCGACGCGGACGCGGCCGACGCCCTGGCCGAGACGCTCGGCGACCTCCCGCTCGCCCTGGAGCAGGCGGCGGTCTGGCTGCACGACACCGGGATGCCGGTCAGCGAGTACCTCGCCCTGTTCGAAGCGCGGCGCTCGGAACTCCTCGACGCGACACCGTCGTACGACTACGGCACCACCGTCAGCGCGGCGTGGCGGCTCTCCGTGGAGCGGTTGCGCCAGGACGACCCGCGCGCCGTACGACTGCTGCACGTGCTCGCCTGGCTGGCGCCCGAACCGGTGCCCAGGGACCTGTTCACCCGCGCGACCGCGGGCGACGCCCTGCTCCTGTCCCGCGCCATCCGCGCCCTCAACCGGCACTCGCTCGCCCGCGTCGACCACCGGGCCGGGACCCTCCAGGTGCACCGCCTGGTGAGCACCCTCCTGCGCGACTCCATGTCGGCCGAGGAACGCGCCACCTCCCGGCACACGGCCCGCGCCCTGACCACCCTGATGCCGCCCGACCGGACCCGCACCGCCCACCTGCTCGCCTGCCAGGCGGCGGAGTCGTCCGACCCGGCGGTGCGGTCCGCCGTCCTGGAGCAGTTGCGGTGGCTGGCGGAGAACGGCATGACCGAGGACGGCCACCGCCTGGCGGAGGCGGCGCGCGAGAACTGGCCGTCCTCCGCCCTTCCGTGAGGCGGAAGGGCGGCGCCGCCCCGGGCCGGGCTGGCCCGGGGGCCCGGGAACGGGACCGTCAGCCGTCCAGCGACGTCATCACGTGCTTGACGCGGGTGTAGTCCTCGAAGCCGTACGCCGACAGGTCCTTGCCGTAGCCGGACTTCTTGAAGCCGCCGTGCGGCATCTCCGCGACCAGCGGGATGTGGGTGTTGATCCACACACAGCCGAAGTCGAGCTTCTTGGACATCCGCATGGCGCGGGAGTGGTCCTTGGTCCACACCGAGGAGGCGAGGGCGTACTCGACGCCGTTGGCCCACTCGACGGCCTGGTCCTCGTCGGTGAAGGACTGCACGGTGATGACCGGGCCGAAGACCTCGTTCTGGATGATCTCGTCGTCCTGCTTCAGGCCGGAGACGACGGTCGGGGCGTAGAAGTAGCCCTTCTCCCCGACCTGCTGGCCGCCGGTCTCGACCTTGGCGTGCGCGGGGAGGCGCTCGATGAAGCCCGCGACCTGCTTGAGCTGGTTGGGGTTGTTCAGCGGGCCGTAGAGGACGTCCTCGTCGTCGGGCTGGCCGGTCTTGGTCTCGGCGGCGGCCTTGGCGAGCGCGGCGACGAACTCGTCGTGGATGGACTCCTGGACCAGCACGCGGGTGGCGGCGGTGCAGTCCTGCCCGGCGTTGAAGTAGCCCGCGACGGAGATGTCCTCGACGGCCTTGGCGATGTCGGTGTCCTCGAACACGACGACCGGCGCCTTGCCGCCCAGCTCCAGGTGGACCCGCTTGACGTCCTTCGCGGCGGACTCGGCGACGGACATGCCCGCGCGCACCGAGCCGGTGATGGAGGCCATCGCCGGGACGGGGTGCTCGACCATCAGGCGGCCGGTGTCACGGTCGCCGCAGACGACGTTGAAGACGCCCTTGGGCAGGATCTCCCCGAGGATCTCCGCGATCAGCACGGTCGACGCGGGGGTGGTGTCGGAGGGCTTCAGCACGACCGTGTTGCCCGCGGCGATGGCCGGGGCGAACTTCCACACGGCCATCATCATCGGGTAGTTCCACGGCGCGACCTGGGCGCAGACGCCGACCGGCTCGCGGCGGATGATCGAGGTCAGGCCCTCCATGTACTCACCGGCGGAGCGGCCCTCCAACATCCGCGCGGCGCCCGCGAAGAACCGGATCTGGTCGACCATCGGCGGGATCTCCTCCGAGCGGGTGAGCCCGACCGGCTTGCCGGTGTTCTCGACCTCGGCGGCGATCAGGTCCTCGGCGCGCTCCTCGAACGCGTCCGCGATCTTCAGGAGGGCGCGCTGCCGCTCGGCGGGGGTGGTGTCGCGCCAGGCGGGGAACGCCGCCTCGGCCGCCGCCATGGCGGCGTCGACGTCGGCCTGCCCGGACAGCGGCGCGGTCGCGTACGCCTCACCGGTGGCGGGGTTCACCACCTCCGTGGTCCGTCCGTCGGCGGCGTCCCGGAACTCTCCGTCGATGTAGTTGCGCAGACGACGCAGTTCGGTGGTCACTGCCCGGCCCTCCTGTAGGTGTCCAATCCTTGAGATGCCCACCCTAATCGCTCCCCCGACGGTTTCAACACCCCCCACCGCGCCAGATCTGCGAAATCCGCAAGCCTCAATCTCGTAAACGACGGATTTCATTGATCCGACCTTGCGAAACTGACGAGTCCTCGTGCAGAGTGAGGTCGTGGCCAGTCGAAGCGCAGACCCGAGGAACGGCAGTCCCCAGTTGGACGCCGTCTCCCTCGCCATCATCGAGCAGCTCCAGGAGGACGGCCGCCGTCCGTACGCGGCCATCGGCAAGGCCGTCGGCCTGTCGGAGGCGGCCGTGCGCCAGCGCGTCCAGAAGCTGCTCGACCAGGGCGTGATGCAGATCGTCGCCGTCACGGACCCGCTGACCGTGGGTTTCCGCAGGCAGGCGATGGTCGGGATCAACGTCGAGGGCGACACGGAGTCCGTGGCCGACGCGCTGACCGACATGCCGGAAGTCGAGTACGTGGTGATGACCGCGGGCTCGTTCGACCTCCTCGCGGAGATCGTCTGCGAGGACGACGACCACCTGCTGGACGTCATCAACAAGCGCATCCGGGCGCTGCCCGGCGTCCGCTCCACCGAGAGCTTCGTCTACCTCAAGCTCAAGAAGCAGACCTACATGTGGGGAACCCGATAACCATGAGGACCCGATAACCGTGAGCAGCAAGGACCTCAGCCGCACCGCGTACGACCACCTGTGGATGCACTTCACCCGCATGTCCTCGTACGAGAACTCCCCCGTCCCGACCATCGTCCGGGGCGAGGGCACCTACATCTACGACGACAAGGGCAGGCGCTACCTCGACGGCCTCGCGGGCCTGTTCGTGGTCCAGGCCGGGCACGGCCGCACGGAACTCGCCGAGACCGCCTCCAAGCAGGCCCAGGAACTGGCGTTCTTCCCGGTGTGGTCGTACGCCCACCCCAAGGCCGTGGAGCTGGCGGAGCGGCTCGCGCACGAGGCGCCCGGCGACCTGAACAAGGTCTTCTTCACCACCGGCGGCGGCGAGGCCGTGGAGACCGCGTGGAAGCTGGCCAAGCAGTACTTCAAGCTGGTCGGCAAGCCCACCAAGCACAAGGTGATCTCGCGCGCCGTCGCCTACCACGGCACCCCGCAGGGCGCCCTGTCCATCACCGGCCTGCCCGCCCTGAAGGCCCCGTTCGAGCCGCTGGTCCCCGGCGCCCACAAGGTCCCGAACACCAACATCTACCGCGCCCCGATCTTCGGTGACGACCCCGAGGCGTTCGGCCGCTGGGCCGCCGACCAGATCGAGCAGCAGATCCTCTTCGAGGGCCCCGACACGGTCGCCGCGGTCTTCCTGGAGCCGGTGCAGAACGCGGGCGGCTGCTTCCCGCCCCCGCCCGGCTACTTCCAGCGGGTCCGCGAGATCTGCGACCAGTACGACGTGCTGCTCGTCTCCGACGAGGTCATCTGCGCCTTCGGCCGCCTCGGCACGACGTTCGCCTGCGACAAGTTCGGCTACGTCCCGGACATGATCACCTGCGCCAAGGGCATGACCTCGGGCTACTCCCCGATCGGCGCCTGCATCATCTCCGACCGCCTGGCCGAGCCGTTCTACCAGGGCGACAACACCTTCCTGCACGGCTACACCTTCGGCGGCCACCCGGTCTCCGCCGCCGTCGGCCTCGCCAACCTCGACCTGTTCGAGCGCGAGGGCCTCAACCAGCACGTCCTCGACAACGAGGGCGCCTTCCGCGCCACCCTGGAGAAGCTGCACGACCTGCCGATCGTCGGCGACGTCCGCGGCAACGGCTTCTTCTACGGCATCGAGCTGGTCAAGGACAAGGCGACCAAGGAGTCCTTCAACGAGGAGGAGACCGAGCGCGTCCTGTACGGCTTCCTCTCCAAGGCGCTGTTCGACAACGGCCTGTACTGCCGCGCCGACGACCGCGGCGACCCGGTCGTCCAGCTCGCGCCGCCGCTGATCTCCAACCAGGAGACCTTCGACGAGATCGAGCAGATCCTGCGCGCCACGCTGACGGAGGCGTGGACCAAGCTCTGATCATCCGATGCCCTGATCAGATCCCGGCCCCGGACCGCCGTTCGAGTGAGAAACGGCGGTCCGGGGCCGTGTGCTGTCCGGCCACCCGGCGCCCACTGCCTAGCGTGCCAGTGACCGATCGGCCCTGCCTTCGTTCCCCCGGACGGGGGAACGGCACGGGAACTACGGATCTGAACCGAGGTGTACGCCCATGGAGGCTCCGCCGGACAACGACGTGCTCTGGGCACGCTCCCTGCACCACACCCACGCCGACGGCTCCCCGGGCCTGAACGGCGTCTCGCTCGGCGTCCGCGAGGGCGAGATCCTCGCCGTCAGCGGACCGCGCGGCAGCGGCA
Source organism: Streptomyces flavalbus (assembly GCF_042674625.1). Taxonomy (NCBI): domain Bacteria; kingdom Bacillati; phylum Actinomycetota; class Actinomycetes; order Kitasatosporales; family Streptomycetaceae; genus Streptomyces; species Streptomyces flavalbus. The sequence continues at coordinate 5,682,676 of NZ_JBHTEB010000001.1, read as the reverse complement.
AGAGCACGCTCCTCGGCTGTCTGTCGGGGCTGCTGCGGGCCCAGCGGGGCGAGGTCTGGTTCAACAGCGTCCCCGTGCACACCATGGGCCAGTTCGCCCGGGAACGGCTGCGCCGCGACCGCTTCGGCTGGATCGACCCGCTGCCCGTCCTGGTGCCCGAGCTGACCGTCTGGGAGAACGCCGCCCTGCCGCTGATGCTGCGCGGCACCGGACGCCGACGGGCCAGGGCCGCCGCGCTGGAGTGGCTCAAGCGCCTCGACGTCGACGACGCCGCCCGCAGGCGCCCGCACGAACTCCCGCTCGCCGCCCGCCAACGGGTCTGCCTCGCCCGCGCCCTGGCGCCCGCGCCGGCGGTGCTGTTCGCCGACGAGCCGACGGCGCCGCTGCACCGCGCCGACCGCGCCCATGTGCTGCGCACGCTCACCGCGGCGGCCCGCTCGCACGGCTTCACCGTGGTCCTCGCCACCCACGACGCGGAGACGGCGGCGCTCGCTGACCGCACGGTCGCGCTGCTCGACGGACGCCGGGTGAACACCGTCCACCTGCCCGCGGTCAGCGAGACGGAAGGCCGGGCCGCGTGCTCGCTCTCCGTCTGACCCGCGGCGCCCAGCCCGCCGTCCACCTGCGCCGCCTGCTGGTGACGGCGGCCTCGGCGGGCACCGGCTTCCTGCTGCTGTGCGCGCTGGGCCACGCCCTGAGCCACCCGGAGGACCCGACCGCGTCCCTCACCCGCCTCGCCTGGTGCACCCCGCCGCTGGCGGCCACGGTCTACCTCTCCCTCGCCGTCGCCCGCACCGACCCCGGCACGACCCCACGCCCCGGACTCTCGGCGATCGGCCTGGGTCCGGCCCGCCTGATGCTGGTCTCCGCCACGACGACGGCCCTGGCCACCACCCTGGGCTCCGCCGCCGCCCTCCTGCTCTACCTCCACCTGCGCACCACCGCGACGGCCCCGGACTTCCTCACCCCCCACCAGCCCCTCCCCATCCCGGCCACCCTCACCCTGCTGGCCATCGTTCCCACCACAGCCTCAACAGCGACGGCCTGGACGTTGCGCCCCCGCCAGGACCGCCCCGCCAGTCGTGCCACGGGGACGGCTCCCGCCCCACAGAAGAACGGCACCCCACCAGCGCCGGTCACCGCCCGATCCCCCCGTCAATCCGCGGGCAGCCGTGCCGCCTGGACGGCTGCCGACCCAAACCAGGGCGGCACCCCTCCAGCGCGGGGCGGCGCGACCCACCCGCCCGCACCCACGCCGGGCACCCCCGAAACCCCCGCCGCCGCCAACCCCGTAGCCACCCTCCCCTGGGGCATCGCCACCCTCGCCGCGGGCCTGGCCGTGGAGACGTACGCCAGCAGCCGTACGAACACCCCCGTCCACCTCCCCGGCGGCCTCACCGCCAGTCCCACCACCCTCCTCACCGGCTGGCTCCTCACCACCCTCGGCCTCGCCCTCACCGGCCCCGGCCTCACCCACCTCACCGGCCGCCTCCTCCAGGCCGCCCGCCCCGGCGCCCTCCGCCTCCTCGCGGGCCGCATCCTCATGACGGAGGCCCCCCGCATCGGCCGCCCCCTGGGCGTGGCCTGCGCCGTGGCCTCCGCCGCCTACGCCACCACCGCCCTGTACGACCCCGCCGCCACCCCCTTCGGCCCCCTCACCACCCTCGGCGCCGTCGTCGTGGCGGGCTGCACGGTCGCCACCCTGCTCACCGCCGCCGTGGAGACGAAGCAGACCCGCGCCGACACCACCGCGGCCCTGCTCCGCATCGGCGCCCCCGCCACGATGCTCCGCACGGCCGCGGCCCTGCGCACCGCCGCCCTGCTCGCGGTCTTCGCCCCCCTCACCCTGCTGGTGGCCGAACTGGCGACCCAGCCCCTGCGGGCCTGAACCAATTCGAAAAAAGTCTCCCGAGGACCGATGAGTCCACGGACCCTCCGGCGTCTACCCCACGAACACGTTGGAACACAGCGCACGCACCGAGGGAGAGCCCCATGACCACCACCCCCCAGTACCAGCAGATGATCTTCATCAACCTCCCCGTGAACGACCTCGACGCGTCGAAGAAGTTCTTCACGGAGCTGGGCTACACGATCAACCCCCAGTTCAGCGACGAGAACGCCGCCTCGGTCGTGATCAGCGACACCATCGTGACGATGCTGCTCACCAAGCCGTTCTACGCCACCTTCACCGACAAGGAGATCGCGGACGCCACGAAGACCAGCGAGGTCCTGGTCTGCCTGAGCGCCGAGAGCCGCGAGAAGGTCGACGAACTGGTGGAGAAGGCCGTCGCCGCGGGCGGCACCGCCTCCGAGAAGATCCAGGACATGGGCTTCATGTACGGCCGCGCCTTCGACGACCTCGACGGCCACACCTGGGAGGTCGTCTGGATGGACCCGGCCGCGGTGCAGGGCTGACGCACACCCGTGCCAGCATGGGCGCGTGCAGACGATGCCCGCCCATGCCGCCCACCACGACGACCGCGAGATAGAGACGCTGGAGGAGTTCGACGCGACGGTCACCGCGCGGGGCTCCCTCGCCGGATACCGCGTCCAGGCCGTCGACCTGACGGACCGTACCCGCGAACTCCTCACCACCCCCACCACCGGCGCCGTCTTCCTCGGCTGCCCGATGCGCGAGAACGCCGCCGCGAAGGTCCGCGCCGACGGCGCCCTGGTCTTCCCGCCCGTCCCGGACCTGCCGTTCGACCCGTACCGCGGCCTGGTCTACTCCCCGGACGAGCTGTTCGCGTCCCTCGCGGACGGCGGCTACGAGGCCACCCCCGACGCCCGCGCCTACGCCTGGTTCCAGCGGACGAAGGCGGACCGCGACATCTACGCCTCCACCCTGCGCGCCCTCCACGACGACGCGATCTCCGACGCCCTGGACGAACTCCTCGTCGGCGCCCGCGTCGTCGGTGTCATGGGCGGCCACGCCATGGCGCGCGGCACGGAGGCGTACGCCGGTGCCGCCCACCTCGGCCGCGCACTCGCCCGCGCCGGGCTGACGGTGGCGACCGGCGGCGGCCCCGGCGCGATGGAGGCCGCCAACCTGGGCGCGTACGCCGCCCCGCACGACGACGAGATGCTCCCGGCCGCCCTCGAACTCCTCGCCGCCGCCCCCAAGTTCACCCCGTCCATCACCGACTGGGCGCGGGCCGCGTTCGAGGTGCGCGCCCGCTGGGCGCGGGGCGGCCTCTCGGTCGGCATCCCGACCTGGTTCTACGGCCACGAGCCGCCGAACCCGTTCGCCTCGCACATCGCCAAGTACTTCGCCAACGCCACCCGCGAGGACGGCCTGCTGGCCCGCTGCACCGCGGGCGTGATCTACCTGCCGGGCGCCGCCGGGACCGTACAGGAGATCTTCGACAACGCCACGCCGAACTACTACGCGTCACGCGGCGAGCCCACGCCCATGGTGCTGGTGGACCGCGCGCACTGGACGGAGCGGCTGCCCGCCTGGCCGCTGCTGCGGGCGCTGGCGCGGGAGCGGTCGATGGAGGCGCGCATCGCCCTGGTCGACCGGATCGATGAGGTTCCGGAGGCGTTGAAACGTCTCGGCGGTTAATAACCGGGCAAAGCCAACGCCGCTGTTGCGGTTGCGCATTGACACTGCTTATGGAGCGCTTATAGACCTGAGTGTTCCTGGAGGCGTGGGACGCGCACCGACGTGTCACACCGAGGTGTCGCCCCAACTCCTCCGTAGCCCCCCGCATTTGCAACTTGTGAAGGACAAACGTGTCCATATTCCGCCACAACGCACGTAGCGACACCCGCCGCACGACCGGCCGTTCCGTGCGTGCCCTCGGTGTCGCCGCCACCTCCGCCGCCCTGGTCCTCGGGATCACGGACAGCGCGCTCGCCTGCAACATCAGCGAGTTCTCCGCCGAAGCCCTGTGCGACGGCACCAACGGCGTCATCGCGGTCACCGACAAGGACCCGAGCGGGGTCCCGGCGACCGTCACCGTCTACGAGCAGAACGCGGGCTCCGGCGAGCGCGAGGTCGGCAGCCAGGTGGTCAAGGGCTCCCGCGAAGGTGTCACCATCACCTTCCAGGAGGACTGGAAGCCGGGCGCCACCTACCGCGTGCACGTCAAGGCCGGGAACCAGGTCGACGAGGACATCAAGCCGAACCTCACCACCCCGGAGAAGGGCTGCGCCAAGGACGAGTCCCCGAGCCCGTCCCCCTCGGAGTCCTCCCCGGAGCCGTCGGGGAAGCCCTCGGAGACCCCCTCCGAGAGCTCGCCCGCGCCGGAGTCCCCGTCGGCCCCGGAAGAGGGGACCACCGCCCCCGCGGACACGGGCAGCAACGCGCCCTCCCCCGCGGCCGGTAAGTCCAACCTCGCCGAGACCGGCGCCAACTCCAACACCGGCATGATCGCCGGGATCGCTGGCGCGCTGGTCGTCGCCGGTGGTGGAGCGGTCTTCTTCGGCCTGCGCCGCCGCAACAGCAACCGCTAGCACGGAGCACACGCACCACACACGACGGCCGGGTGGCTCACCGCCACCCGGCCGTCACGTCTGCCAGGACCGACGACGCGTCACCCCAGCACCACGACCTCCCCCACGTCGAACTCCACGCCCACCACGTCCCCCACGCCCGGCGCCCCCCGCAGCGCGCACGCCGCCTCAAGCCGCGGCGCGTCGTCCTCCGGCTGGAGGTGCACGGCGACATGGGTGCCCTGGAAGGTGCGCCCGACGACCGTGCAGCGCAGCCCGGTGTCCGCGGACGCGAGCCGGACCCCGCCCGGCCGGACGAGCAGGGTGCGCGTGCCCTGCGGAGCGCCCTCGGGGACGGGCAGCTTCCCCCATGGCGTGGCCGCGGCCTGCCCGGTGACCGTCGCACCGGTCACGTTGGCGAAGCCGAGGAAGCGGGCGACGAACTCGTCGGCGGGCCGCTGCCACACCTCAAGCGGCGTACCGGTCTGGGCGATCCGCCCGTCCCGCATCACCACCACCCGGTCGGCCAGCGCGAACGCCTCCCCCTGGTCATGGGTGACCGCCAGCACGGTCGTCCCCAACGCGCCGAACAGCTCCCGCAGTTCCACCACCAGCCGCTCCCGCAGCGAGCGGTCGAGCTGCCCGAGCGGCTCGTCCAGCATCAGCAGCCGGGGCCGGGGAGCGAGCGCCCGGGCGAGCGCGACGCGCTGCTGCTCCCCGCCGGACAGCCCGGCGACGGCCCGCCCGGCGGCCCCCGGCAGCCCCACGAGGTCGAGCAACTCCCGCACCCGCTCCCGCTGTCCGGCCCGCCCCACGCCGTGCATCCGCAGCCCGAAAGCGACGTTCCCGCCGACATCCCGCTGCGGGAACAACTGATGGTCCTGGAACATCAGCCCGACCCCGCGCCGGTGCGCGGGCAGCCCCGTCTGGTCGAGCCCGTCGAGCAGCACCCGCCCCTCGTCCAACGGCTGGAGCCCGGCGACGGCCCGCAGCAGCGTCGACTTGCCGCTGCCACTGGGCCCGAGCACACACACGATCTCGTGCTCGGCGACCTCCAGGCCGACACCGTCCAGCACCGCCCGCCCGCCGAAGCGGACGGTCGCGGACTCCACGCTCAGCAGCATCAGAACTCCCCCGTCCGGTCCGGCACCCGCACCCGCTCAAGGACCAGCAGGGCCACCGCGCACACCACCATCAGGATCGTCGAGAGGGCCATCGCCTGCCCGTAGTTGAGATCGCCGGGCCGCCCGAGCAGCCGCGCCACGGCGACCGGCAGCGTCGGGTTGTCGGGACGGGCGATGAAGACGGTCGCCCCGAACTCCCCCAGCGACACCGCGAACGCGAACCCGGCCGCCACCAGCAGCGCCCGCCGCACCAGCGGCAGGTCCACCTCGCGCCAGGCCGCCACGGCGACGCCCCGAGCACCGCCGCCGCCTCCCGCAGCCGTACGTCGACCGCCCGCAGCACCGGCAGCATGGTCCGTACGACGAACGGCACCCCGACCAGCGCCTGGGCCAGCGGCACCAGGATCCAGGTGGCGCGCAGGTCGAGCGGCGGCTCGTCGAGCGCGATCAGGAACCCGAACCCGACCGTCACCGCCGACACCCCGAGCGGCAGCATCAGCAGCGCGTCGAACCCGCGCACCAGCCGCCCCGCGTCCCGCCGCGTCAGCGCCACAGCCGCGAGCCCGCCGACGAGGACGGCGATGGCGGTCGCGGCGAACGCGTACGACAGCGAGTTGCCGACGGCCTCGATGGGCGCGACCAGGAAGACCCCGCCGTCGTCCTCGGTCAGCGCCCGGTAGTAGCCGAGGTCGGGCGCGCCCAGCGACCGCCGCACCAGCACCGCGGGCGGCAGCACCAACAGCACCGCCACCGACACCAGCACCCCGCCGAGCAGCGCCCACTGCCCGGCGCCCCGGGGCCGGCGCGCGGTGCTGGCGGCGTCCACGAGGCGCAGCGCGCTCTCCCGGCGCCGTACGGTCCAGGCGTGCACGGCGAGGACCGCGCCGACCGCCGCGAACTGGACGAGCGTCAGCACGGCGGCGGTGGACAGGTCGAAGATCTCGGAGGTCTGCCGGTAGATCTCCACCTCCAGGGTGGAGAAGGTGGGCCCGCCGAGGATCTGCACCACCCCGAAGGAGGTGAAGGTGAACAGGAACACCATCAGCGCGGCGGCGGCCACCGCGGGCCCCAGCGCGGGCAGCGTCACCGTCCGCCACGCCCGCAGCGGCGAGGCGCCGAGCATCCGCGCCGCCTCCTCCTGCCGTGGGTCGAGCTGCGCCCACAGCCCGCCCACGGTCCGTACGACGACGGCGTAGTTGAAGAAGACGTGCGCGAGCAGGATCGCCCAGACGGTGGTGTCCAGGCGTACGCCCCACAGCTCGTCGAGCGGCCCGCCGCGCCCGACGAGCGCGAGGAACGCCGTGCCGACGACGACGGTCGGCAGCACGAACGGCACGGTGACGACGGCCCGCAGGACCTGCTTGCCGGGGAAGTCCAGGCGGGCGAGGACATAGGCGCCGGGCAGCGCGACCAGCAGCGTCAGCGCGGTGGAGACCGCCGCCTGCCAGGTGGTGAACCACAGCACCTGCCGGATGCCGGAGTCCCCGAGCACGTCCCACAGCCGCCCGAACTCCCAGCCGCCGCCCCCGGCGCGCAGCCCGCGCGAGACGATGGCGACGACCGGGTAGGCGAAGAAGACGCCGAAGAACGCGACGGGCAGGGCCAGCAGTCCCAGCCGCGCCGCGCCGCTGCGCACGCGCGGACTCACTGCCGTCACTTCAGGACGAGCGAGGTCCACGACTTGACCCACGGGTCACGGTTGTCGGCGATCTTCGCCGGGTCCATGGTGTGCGGGTCCTCCGCCTGGGGCCCGTACTCGACGAACTCCTCGGGCACCTGGGCGCCCTCCCGCACCGGGTACACGAACATGTTCAGCGGCATGTCCTCCTGGAACTCCTTCCCCACCAGGAAGTCGATGAGCGCCTTGCCGCCCTCGCTGTTGCGGGCGTTGCTGAGCAGCCCCGCGTACTCGACCTGCCTGAAGCAGGTGTCGGCGGCGACCCCGGTGGGCGCGGTCTCGGGCCGCGGGTCGGCGTAGATCACCTCGGCGGGCGGCGAGGAGGCGTAGGACACGACCAGCGGCCGGTCCCCGCCCGCCTCCTTGCCACCGGCGGACCCGGAGAACTCCTCGTTGTACGCCTGCTCCCAGCCCTCGACCACCTTCACGCCGTTGGCCTTGAGCTTCTCCCAGTAGTCGGCCCAGCCGTCGTCCCCGTACTCGGCCGCGGTGCCGAGCAGGAAGCCGAGCCCCGGCGAGGACGAGGAGGCGTTCTCGGTGACGAGGAGGTCCTTGTAGGCGGGCTTGACCAGGTCGTCGTACGACGTCGGCGGGGCGAGGTCGTGCTTCTCGAAGTACGCCTTGTCGTAGTTGACGCAGATGTCCCCGGTGTCGATCGGGGTGACCCGGTCCGCGCCCTCGGCGGGCCGGTACTCGGCCTTGACCTGGTCGGCGCCCTTCGCCTCGTACGGCTGGAACAGCCCGTTGTCGAGGGCGCGCGACAGCAGCGTGTTGTCGACGCCGAAGAGGACGTCGCCCTGCGGGTTGTCCTTGGTCAGGATCGCCTTGTTGACGGCCTGCCCGGCGTCGCCGTCGGTGAGAACCTTCACCCGGTAGCCGGACTGCTTCTCGAAGGCGGCGAGGACGTCCTTGGACACGGCCCACGAGTTGTGGCTGACGAGCGTGACGGTCTTGCTCCCGGAGCCCGACTCGTCGTCGGACGACGACCCGCACCCGGTGACCGCGACGAGCCCGAGCCCGAGCCCGACGGCCAGGGCCCCTACGTACTTCCTGTTCACTGGATTCCTCCTGGGATGGACCAGGAGAAGACGCGGCCCCGCCCGGGACCTCGGAGGGTTCCCGGGCAGGGCGCAACAGCTTGAGTGGTGACCGATCTCCCTACCCAGAATGACCTGGGCCAGGTTCGGAGGGTCTGCGGCCGTGTGCCGCACTCTCAGCGCTGTGGCGCTCCCCTGTCGGAATATGAAGATGTGTTCCTACGGCGGTCAGATTACCGTTCGGTGGCGGCGAGCTGTCCACACGCCCCGTCGATCTCCTGCCCCCGGGTGTCCCGGATGGTCACCGGCACCCCGTGCGCGGCGATCGCCTCGACGAACGCCTTCTCGTCCTCGGGCCGCGAGGCGGTCCACTTCGACCCCGGAGTCGGGTTCAGCGGAATCAGGTTCACGTGCACGGGCTTGCCCCGCAGCAGCCGTCCGAGCCGGTCCCCACGCCACGCCTGGTCGTTGATGTCCCGGATCAGCGCGTACTCGATGGACAGCCGCCGCCCGGTCTTCGCCGCGTACTCCCACCCGGCGTCCAGCACCTCCCGGACCTTCCACCGCGTGTTCACGGGTACGAGCGTGTCCCGCAGCTCGTCGTCCGGGGCGTGCAGCGAAATGGCCAGCCGACACTTGAACCCCTCGTCGGCGAACCGGTGGATGGCGGGCACCAGCCCGACCGTCGACACGGTGATCCCGCGCTGCGACAGCCCGAGCCCGTCCGGCTCGGGGTCGGTGAGGGCGCGGATGGCGCCGACGACGCGCTTGTAGTTGGCGAGCGGCTCCCCCATCCCCATGAAGACGATGTTCGACAGCCGCGCCGGGCCCCCGGGGATCTCCCCGTCCCGCAGCGCCCGCATCCCGTCCACGATCTGGTGCACGATCTCGGCGGTCGACAGGTTCCGGTCGAGCCCGGCCTGCCCGGTCGCGCAGAACGGGCAGTTCATCCCGCACCCGGCCTGCGAGCTGATGCACATGGTCACCCGGTCCGGGTACCGCATCAGCACCGACTCGACGAGCGTCCCGTCGAACAGCCGCCACAGCGTCTTGCGGGTGGTGTCCGCGTCCGTCGACAGATGCCGTACGACGGTCATCAGCTCCGGGAACAGCGCGTCCCGCAGCTTCTCGCGCGACGCGGCGGGGATGTCCGTCCACTGCTCCGGCGTGTGCGCGTACCGCGCGAAGTAGTGCTGCGAGAGCTGCCGGGCACGGAACGGCTTCTCCCCGACCGCGGCCACCGCCTCCCTCCGCTCGGCGGGCGACAGATCAGCGAGATGCCGCGGCGGCTTCTGGGCTCCGCGCGGCGCGACAAAGGTGAGTTCTCCGGGCTTGGGCATGGTCCATCCAGTGTCGCAGATCCACTGGGGTGGCCCGCCCGGCGTCCGTCAGGCGACCATCCGCTCCACCTGCTCCTTGAGCTGCTGCTCGTTGCGGGGCAGCTCACGGCGGACCTGGGGCCGGACGACGAGGGGGACGAGGGCCTTGCCGATGCCGTGGCCGACGAAGTGCATCTCCATCGTGACCCGGGAGCGGCGACCGCCGTCGAGGGGTTCGATCTCGCCGTGGAAGAAGGCGCGGACGGGGCCGTCGATGGTCTGGACCCGCCAGCTATGGGGCGGCTGGTACTCGGTGACCTCCATGGTCATCGGCATCTCGCGGCTGCCGACGCGCCGGGTGACCCTGACCCGGGAGCCGGTGCCCATCGGGCCCTCGTCCAGGGGCTCCGCGTGCAGGGCGCTGAGCTGCCAGTCGGGCAGGTGGGCGGGGTCGACGGCGTAGGCGTAGACGTCCTCGGGGCTGCGGTCGACATCGATCTGTTCGCGTATGGCGTGCATGTCTGCCCCCTTTGTCCGGGCTCATCTTGCATCGTCTCACCGGGTCAGCGGACCCGCCAACGACGCCGAAGCCCCCGCCCCGGGAGGGGGACGGGGGCTCCGTGATGAGCCGGGGCGGGCACGTCGGGTGCGTCAGGCGCGTCAGGCGCGTCAGGCGCGTCAGGCGCGTCAGGCGCGTCAGGCGATCCTCAGGTGGAGCCGACGAACGCCACCATCAGCAGCCACACGATCGGCGCCGTCGGCAGCAGCGAGTCGAGCCGGTCCATGATGCCGCCGTGGCCCGGCAGGAGCGTGCCCATGTCCTTGATGCCGAGGTCCCGCTTGATCATGGATTCGCCGAGGTCGCCCAGCGTGGCGCTGGCCGCGACCGCGAGGCCGAGCAGCAGCCCCTGCCACCAGGCGCCGTCGTCGACCAGGAACTGCATACACAGCGCGCCCGCCACCATCGCGAAGCTCACCGCGCCGAGCAGGCCCTCGCGGGTCTTGCCGGGACTGATCCGCGGCGCCAGCTTGTGGCTGCCGAACCGCCACCCGACGGCGTACGCCCCGGTGTCGCTGACCACCGTCAGCAGCAGGAACGTCAGCACCCGGTACGGCCCGTCGTCCGCGGCCAGCAGCAGCGCCACGAACGTCGCCAGGAACGGCACGTAGAACGCGGCGAAGACACCCGCCGTGACGTCCTTGAGGTAGCCCTCCGGCGGTTCCGTCATCCGCCAGACGAGGACCGCGAGCGCGGTGAGCGCCATCGCGACCCAGGCACCCTCGGCACCCCGCACGTACCCGGCGACGACCATCGCCGCGCCGCCGACCGCGAGCGGCACCAGCGGCGCCTTGATGCCCTTGCGTTCGTCGAGCCGCTTGGTCAGCTCCCACAGGCCCACGACGACGGCGACCGCGATGACGCCGACGAAGACGGCCTTGACGACGAACAGCGAGGCGATGATCACCACGCCGAGGCCGACGCCGACCCCTATCGCGGCGCCCAGGTCGCGCCCCGCGCTCTTCTTCTGCCGGGAGACCGGCTGCGGGGCGTCGGACATGGGCTCCGGATTCTGCGGCACTGCCCCGGGTGTCGCGTAGGGCTGTGCCGCTGGTGTTTCGTCGCGGAACAAGGGGCCGCCCAGCCGAGCGGCCCCCCGGTCCCGGTCGTCATCCTGGTCTCCGCCTGCTGCGGACACGTCGGGCACGAACGGCATGGGGCGAGTCTGCTGCGCGTCATGCGCATCGTACGTGGGACCCGCCGGGACGGCTCCCGGAACAGGTCCCTGTCCGGACGGCCCCCAGTACCCGGCTGGCGGCGGCGTCCCCCAGGAAGAGTCGTTCATCAGACCTCGAGCAGCTCCGACTCCTTGTGCTTGAGCAGCTCGTCCACCTGGGCGACGTACTTCGCCGTGGTGTCGTCCAGCTCCTTCTCCGCGCGGCGGCCCTCGTCCTCGCCGACCTCGCCGTCCTTGATCAGCTTGTCGATGGCGTCCTTGGCCTTGCGGCGCACGGAGCGGATCGAGATCTTGGCGTCCTCGCCCTTGCCGCGGGCCACCTTGATGTACTCGCGGCGACGCTCCTCGGTCAGCTCGGGGAACACCACCCGGATGATGTTGCCGTCGTTGCTCGGGTTGACGCCCAGGTCGGAGTCGCGGATCGCCTGCTCGATGTTGCGCAGCGCGCTCTTGTCGAACGGGGTCACCACGGCCATGCGCGGCTCGGGCACGGAGAACGAGGCGAGCTGGTTGATCGGCGTCGGCGCGCCGTAGTAGTCGGCCACGATCTTGTTGAACATCGCCGGGTGCGCACGGCCGGTGCGGATCGCGGCGAAGTCCTCCTTGGCGACCACGACGGCCTTCTCCATCTTCTCCTCGGCCTCGAGGAGGGTCTCTTCGATCACCACTTGCTCCTGCGTGTCTTGAGTAGGCCCGGCTGCGTCTCTTGGCTGCGGTCGGCGGCCGGCTGCGTCGCGTCTTCTTCCTGCACGGTTCCCGACCGGCAGGACATTGTCCATCCCCCGGTCAGCGTCCGGGGTGTCCTTCGGTCAGACCCGGCCGTCCTGGTCACCGACCAGCGTGCCGATCTTCTCACCCTTGACGGCGCGGGCGATATTGCCCTCCTTCAGGAGCTCGAAGACGACGATCGGCAGCTTGTTGTCGCGGCACAGGGTGACGGCGGTGGCGTCGGCGACCTTCAGGTCACGGGTGATGACCTCGCCGTAGCCGAGCGCGTCGAACTTCACGGCGTCCGGGTTGGTCTTCGGGTCGGAGTCGTAGACCCCGTCGACCCCGTTCTTGCCCATCAGCAGCGCCTCGGCGTCGATCTCCAGGGCGCGCTGGGCGGCGGTGGTGTCGGTGGAGAAGTACGGCATCCCCATACCGGCGCCGAAGATGACCACGCGGCCCTTCTCCAGGTGGCGCACGGCGCGCAGCGGGATGTACGGCTCGGCGACCTGCCCCATGGTGATGGCGGTCTGCACCCGGCAGTCCACGCCCTCCTTCTCCAGGAAGTCCTGGAGGGCGAGGCAGTTCATCACGGTGCCCAACATGCCCATGTAGTCGGAGCGGGCCCGGTCCATGCCGCGCATCTGGAGCTCCGCGCCGCGGAAGAAGTTGCCGCCGCCGATGACGATCGCGATCTGGGCGCCGTCCCGGACGACGGCGGCGATCTCGCGGGCGATGGCGTGCACCACGTCGGGGTCCACGCCCAGACCCCCGCCGCCCGAGAAGGCTTCTCCGGACAGCTTCAGCAGAAACCGGCGGCGTCCTTTGCCGTCGTCGCTCTTCTCGGCCTTGGTGGTCATGGCAATCCCGCCTCTGTTACGTGTTGCACATACCAAGAAGGCCATTGCCGGTGGGGCGTGGTTCGCATCCCATGCTCGGCAATGGCCTCCTTGTCAGATCTGCTGTCGTCCGCCACGCGCGCGTACGTCTCGGTCATGACGTGCGCGGTGCCAGCGGCCGACTGCGTTCGACCCTAGCGGGTTTCCGCCCGGGGTCGCGCGTCGATCGCGGTACGGACTCAGATGCCGACCTTGATGCGCGTGAAGCGCTTCAGGGTGACACCGGCCTCGTCCAGCACCTTCTGGACCGACTTCTTGTTGTCCAGCGCGTACGGCTGGCCCAGCAGCGTGGCGTCCTTGAAGAAGCCGTTGAGGCGACCCTCGACGATCTTCGGCAGGGCGGCCTCGGGCTTGCCCTCGGCGCGGGTGGTCTCCTCGGCGATGCGGCGCTCGGCCTCGACCACGTCGGCCGGGACGTCGTCCTTGGAGAGGTACTTCGGCGCGAACGCGGCGATGTGCTGCGCGACGCCCTTGGCGACCTCGGCGTTGGGCTTGTCGAACTCGACGAGGACACCGATCTGCGGGGGCAGGTCGGGCATCGTGCGGTGCATGTACGCGGTGACGTAGCCGTCGGCGAACTGCGCGAAGCGGTCCAGGACGATCTTCTCGCCGAGGTTGGCGTTGGCCTCGTCGACGTACGCCTGGACGGTCTTGCCGGGCTCGATCTCGGAGGCGAGCAGGGCCTCCAGGTCGGCCGGGGAGGTCTTCGCGACGTGCTCGGCGATGGTCTTGGCCACGGCCTGGAACTTGTCGCCCTTGGCGACGAAGTCCGTCTCGCACTTCAGCTCGACGAGGACGCCGGAGGAGTTGTCGTCGGCGATGATCGAGACCACGGCGCCGTTCTCGGCGGAGCGGCCCTCGCGCTTGGCGACGCCCTTCTGGCCCTTGATGCGGAGCGCCTCGACGGCCTTCTCGACGTTGCCGTCGGCCTCGTCCAGCGCCTTCTTGCAGTCCATCATGCCGGCGCCGGTCAGCTCGCGGAGCTTCTTGACGTCGGCGGCGGTGTAGTTCGCCATGAGTCTGTGAGTCTTTCTCGAAGTCTGGAAGATCGAAGATCTGCGGGGTACGGCCTCCATTGGGGCAAAGGCCGCTGTCCTGCCACTGACCTACGGGTGAACGGCGGGAGCGGGGTTCACGGCGCCGGGGGCGCTGTGAGCTGCGGTACCGCTCCCGCCGTCAACGGCTGACGCTGACGGTCAGGCCTGCTCGCCCTCGGCGGCCGGGGCCTCGGTGGCGGGGGCTTCCTCGGCGGCCGGAGCCTCGGCGGGCTTCTCGGCCTCCGGGGCGGCCTCGGCGGCGGGGGCCGTCTCCTCGGAGTCGGCCTTCTTCTCGCCCTCGAGCAGGTCGCGCTCCCACTCGGCCAGCGGCTCGCCCGCGGCCTTCTCGCCCTTGCCCTCACCGGCGCCACCGGAGCGGGCGATGAGGCCCTCGGCGACGGCGTCGGCGATCACGCGGGTGAGCAGGGTGACGGAGCGGATCGCGTCGTCGTTGCCCGGGATCTTGTAGTCGACCTCGTCGGGGTCGCAGTTGGTGTCGAGGATCGCGACGACCGGGATGTTCAGCTTCCGGGCCTCACCAACGGCGATGTGCTCCTTCTTGGTGTCCACGATCCAGACGGCGCTGGGCACCTTCTGCATCTCGCGGATACCGCCGAGGGTCTTCTCCAGCTTGGCCTTCTCGCGCGAGAGCACGAGAAGCTCCTTCTTGGTCAGACCGGACGCGGCGACGTCCTCGAAGTCGATCTGCTCGAGCTCCTTCAGGCGCTGCAGACGCTTGTAGACGGTCGAGAAGTTGGTGAGCATACCGCCCAGCCAACGCTGGTTGACGTAGGGCATACCGACGCGGGTGGCCTGCTCCGCGATGGCCTCCTGCGCCTGCTTCTTCGTGCCGACGAACATGACCGTGCCGCCGTGGGCGACGGTCTCCTTGACGAACTCGTAGGCGCGGTCGATGTACGACAGCGACTGGAGCAGGTCGATGATGTAGATGCCGTTGCGCTCGGTGAAGATGAAGCGCTTCATCTTCGGGTTCCAGCGACGGGTCTGGTGACCGAAGTGGACGCCGCTCTCCAGCAGCTCCCGCATCGTGACGACGGCCATGGCCGTTCTCCTCGTGTTTCTCGGTTGTGCCGCGGACACCGGTCGGCGTCCGCGCCTGACGCCCACGTGCGCCGTGCCACAAGGGACCGAGGGGCGCTGACTTCGAAGGACCGACCGCTGTCGGCCTCTCGATGTCGGGGCGTGCGAAGTCGACCCGGTGGCCCGGGTCGCCACCAGAAGTGTACGGGACCGACGGAGCACCGGGTGACGCCGCTGTCCACAACCGGGCGGTACTCCACAGCCCCACGCCCTGCTCAGCGTCACCGCGGGACGCTACGACCATGCACCCACGCCTGCTGCTCGCCCTGTTCCTGCCCCTGCTCGCGACCCTGCCGCTCCTCCCGGCGCCGACACCCCCGGTCGCCACGACGTGGCCCCTGACCCCACGCCCACCGGTCCTCCGCGGCTGGGACCCGCCCCCGACCCCGTACGCCCGCGGCCACCGCGGCGTCGACCTCCGCGCCACCCCGGGCGCCCCGGTGCGCGCGGTGGCCCCGGGCCGCGTCACCTACGCGGGCCGGGTGGCGGGCCGGGGCGTGATCACGGTGGAACTCCACGCCACCGGCAACCCACCGCTCCGCACGACGTACGAGCCGGTGACGCCAACGGTCCACAAGGGCGACGAAGTATCCCCAGGCCAACCCCTGGGCACCCTCACCCCCACCACCCCTCACTGCCCGACCTCATGCCTCCACTGGGGCCTACGCAGAGGCGCCACCTACCTGAACCCCTTGACCCTGCTCCCCCCGCATCTAAGGGGCAGCGGCGCATCAAGGCTCTTACCGCTCTCTTAGCTGCGGGCAGTCGTGCCTTCGCCGTCGCCGCCATAGCCGCGGGCAGTCGTACCGCTGAGGCGGAGCCCACCCAGCAGCGGCTTGGCACTGGGACTGCCGTCCGCCATAGCCGCGGGCAGTCGTACCGCTGAGACGGAGCCCACCCAGCAGCGGCTCGGCACTGGGACTGCCGTCCGCCATAGCCGCGGGCAGTCGTACCGCTGAGACGGAGCCCACCCAGCAGCGGCTTGGCACTGGGACTGCCGTCCGCCATAGCTACGGGCAGTCGTGCCGCTGGGGCGGCACGGGTGGGCGCAGCGGCACCCCGCCGCGCCGGGCGCGCGGCCCACCCCGCAGCACGCGCATCGGCCGCACCACACCAGCGCCGGGCCGCGCAAACGCCCCGCAACAGCCACCCGCAGAAGGGTCAGCGCCCCCCGCCAGCAACCCCCCGCAACGCCATGGACACAGCCACCTCAGTGATCGCCGACGGCACCTCCGCCGCCCCCAGCTCAATCCTCCGCACCGCCGCGTCCACAACCCCCTGAAGCAACATCGCCGCCAGCCGCGGCTCCCCGTGCCCCATCTCCCCCAGCGCCGCGACGATCATCGCCACCAGCGACCCGTGCGCGGCCCGGATCTTCTCCCGCGCCCCGGCGTCCAGCTCACTCGCGGAGATCGCGACGACGGCCCGGTGCCGCCGGTCCCCGACCAACGCCAGTTGCTGCCGCACATACGCCTCGACCTTGCCCTCGGGCGTCGCGGCGCGCGACATCGCCGCCTCCACCTCCGCCGCCCACACGGGGAAGTCGACCTCGCACAGTTCCTCCACGACCGCGGCGCGCGACCGGAAGTACTCATAGACGGACGACCGGGCGAGCCCGGTCCGCTCGGCGAGGGCCGGGAAGGTCAGCGCCTCCGTCCCACCCTCGGACAACAGGGAGCGGGCCGCGTCCAGCAGGGCGGCTCGCTGCATCGACCGGTGCTCGGCCACGGAGGCCGCTCGAATCCTTGGCACGTCAACCACTCTACGGACGCTTCACCCCCAACGGGAACGACTCCCCCGGCTCCCCCTGTCCTCCGCGTCCCCACCCCCTCACCCCGGCCCACGCCCTCAGCGTCCGAAACTCGCCAGCTTCGCCCGCAACTGCAGCACCGACTTGGTGTGGATCTGGCTGACCCGGCTCTCGGTCACCCCGAGCACGTTGCCGATCTCCGCGAGGGTGAGCCCCTCGTAGTAGTAGAGCGTCACCACCGTCTTCTCCCGCTCGGGCAGCGTGTTGATCGCCCGCGCCAGAAACCTCCGCAGCTCCCGGTCCTCGGCCACCTCCACCGGGTTGTCCGCGGCGGTGTCCTCCAGCGTGTCCATCAGGCTCAGCCGGTCCCCGCTCTCCCCGCCGACGTGCAGCAGCTCCTCCAGGGCCACCACGTTGGCGAGCGACAACTGACTGAAGACCGCGTGCAGTTCGTCCACCGCGATCCCCAGCTCCCTGGCCACCTCACCCTCCGAAGGGGTGCGCCGCAGCCGGGCCTCCAGGGTGGCGTACGCCCGCTCCACGTTGCGCGCCTTCTGCCGCACCGACCTGGGGATCCAGTCCAGCGCCCGCAGCTCGTCGATCATCGCGCCCCGGATCCGGGTGATCGCGTACGTCTCGAACTTGATCTCCCGGTCGACGTCGAACTTCTCGATCGCGTCGATCAGCCCGAAAACGCCCGAGGAGACGAAGTCGGCCTGTTCCACATTGGGCGGCAGCCCCACGCTCACCCGTCCCGCCACGTATTTCACCAGCGGCGAGTAGTGCAGGATGAGCTGCTCGCGCAGCCGGTCGTCTCCTGTCGCCTTGTATGACCGCCACAGCTCGTCGAGCGTCGAAGGAGCCTGCGGCCGTACGCTGCCACCGTCGCGGGCGGCTGGGGGGAGCGCCGCCCGGTCGGACCCGGAGGTGTGCTGGGGCATTCGTCGCCTTGTGCCGTTCTGCCGTGAAGGATGGTTCCTGGGTGAGCTGTCGGTGTGGTGCGGAAGTTGCCGGTCTGTGTCTAGATCCCGTGAGCGTAGCGTGACTGCGGTGTCGCAGTGTGCGAAGAACGTGCCTGACCCCGTACGCAGATACGTTCCTCTTGCCGCCCCACCGGGTCCCACCCGTCGCTGTGAGTGACCACCGGTTGCCGTCAACTGCCAGATTTCCCAAGGGTTTCGGCGTTCCCCCGGACGGCCGAACACCGTCGGTCAGCACGCCCCCCTTCCGCCCCGCGCGGAGATCATCGCCTGGCGTGTCAACTTCCAGTCATCGCCATGTCGTTCGACGTATCCAAGTGCCCTCAGTTCGTACAGTCTCGCGATCGTGTCGTCCTCGCTGGTCTGCGCGCCGCACGCGATGTCCGGCACCGCCGCGGACCCGCGCCCCGGCAGCGCGGCCAGGACCCGCCGGGCGGCCGGTTCCAGCAGGTCCCGCGGCAGCACGGGACCGCGCCGGTCGGGGGCCAGCTCGCCCATGTCACCGACCAGTTCCACCACGTCCGCCGCGTCCGTGACCAGCACGGCGTCCTGCCGCAGCAGTTCGTGCACGCCGCCCGACAGCCCGCTGGTCGCCGGTCCCGGTACGCCCATGGTGTGGCGGCCCAGCCGCTGGGCGGCCCGCGCCGTCACCAACGAGCCGCTGCGGTAGGCGGCCTCGACGACCACGGTGCCCCGGGTCAGCGCGGCGATCACCCTGTTGCGCAGCACGAACCGGCTCGGCGTCGGATGGTCCCCGGGCGGCAACTCCCCCACCAGCAGCCCCTGTTCCCCGATCCGCTCGATCAACTGGACGTGCCCGCGCGGATAGGGCCGGTCGAGACCGCAGGCGAGGACGGCGACGGTCGCCCCGCCCGCCCCCAGCGCCCCCCGGTGCGCGGCCCCGTCGACGCCGTAGGCACCACCGGACACCACCACCCAGCCGCGCTCGGCGAGCCCGGCGGCGAGCGTGACCGCCATATGGGCGCCGTACTCGGTGCAGGCCCGCGCGCCCACGACCGCGACCGATCTGAGCGCCCAGGTACGCAGACTGGGCCGCCCCCGCACCCAGAGCCCGACCGGCCGCGCGTCCCCGAGGTCGTCGAGCTGGCCGGGCCACTCCACCTGCCCGGGCCACACGAACCGCACCCCGGCCGCCGCCGCGACCGCGAGGTCCCGCTCCGGCTCGGCCCGCCGGGCCCGCGCCCGCAGCCCGCCCCACCGCTTCGGACTCGCCCCCGGCAGGGCGGCCCCGTCCGCGGCGCGCAACCGCCGCACCACCTCCCCCGCCCCGTACTCGCGCACCCACCGCCCGCCGATCTCGTCCCCCGGCTCGATCACCCGCGTCAGCAGCACCCGGTCGAGCAGCTCACCGTCGCCGCCGTGCTGGCTCATGTCAGCGCCCCGATGGCCATCGGCACCCCGCGCGGCACACCCGTCCGCAGTTGCAGGGCGAGGGCGACGTCCCCGGCGTCGGGCTGGTCATGGCCCACGAGGTCAGCGACGGTCCAGGCGACGCGCAGCACCCGGTCCACCCCCCGGGCGGTCAGCGCCCCCCGCTCCAGGCTCCGCTCGGCCTCGTCCATCGCGCCGCTCACGGCACGCCAGCGGCCGCGCAGCTCACGCCCGGGCACCTCGCTGTTCGTCCGCCACGGAGTGCCCGCGAGACGGACCGCCGCCCGCTCCCGCGCGGCCCGCACCCGGTCGGCGACCGTCGCCGTGGACTCACCCCGGGAACCGAGGTCGGCGAACTCCGCGCGGGTGACCCGGTCGACCTCCACCCGCAGGTCGACCCGGTCAAGGAGCGGCCCCGAGAGCCGGGCCTGGTAGCGGCGGATGGCCGCGGGCGGGCACTCGCAGAAGTCGTCCGTCCGGGAGAACCGGCCGCAGGGGCAGGGATTCGCCGCGAGCACCATCAGGAAGGCCGCCGGGAACCGCACCACCCCGGCGCTGCGCGCGATCACCACGTGCCCCGCCTCCAGCGGCTGCCGCAGCGCGTCGAGGGCGTGACTGCTGAACTCTGGGGTCTCGTCCAGGAACAACACGCCCCGGTGGGACAGCGACACCGCGCCGGGCCGGGCGATGCCCTGACCGCCGCCGACGAGGGCCTGCATGGTGGCCGAGTGGTGCGGGGCGCAGTAGGGGGCGGTGTCGATGAGGGGTTTGCCGGGCGGCAGCAGGCCCGCCACCGAGTGCACGGCGGTCACCTCAAGGGACTCCTGCCGGGTGAGCGGCGGCAGCAGTCCGGGCAGCCGCTCCGCGAGCATCGTCTTGCCCGCGCCCGGCGGACCCTCCAAGAAGAGGTGGTGCCCCCCGGCCGCCGCCACCTCCACGGCGGTCCGCGCCGACAACTGGCCGACGACGTCCGCGAGGTCGTGCCCCTGGTCGTGCTGGGCGGCCCCGACGCTGTGCATCCCGGTGGCGGCGCCGGTGCCGGGCACGCGCAGCCCGGCGAGCAGCGGGTCGGGGCGGCCGGGCTCGTCCGGTTCCTCGTCGGGCACGGGCTCGTCGGCCAGGACGGCGATCAACTGCCGCAGACTGCGCACCCCGAGCACGGACACCCCGGGCACCAGGGCGGCCTCGGCGGCGGCGCACTCCGGCACCACCACCTGCTCGTAGCCCGCGTCCGCCGCGGCGAGCACCGCGGGCAGGATGCCCCGCACCGGCCGCACCCGGCCGTCGAGGCCCAGCTCCCCGATCATCACGATGTCGGCGAGCACCCGCGGATCGATGCGCTCCCCGGCACCGAGCACCGCGCAGGCCACGGCGAGATCGAACCCGCTGCCCGCCTTGGGCACCGACGCCGGGCTCAGCCCGACGGTGAGCTTCTTCTGCGGCCACTCGGCGCCGGAGTTCACCACCGCCGCCCGCACCCGGTCCCGGCTCTCGGTGAGGCTCTTGTCGGGCAGCCCGACCAGGGTGAACGCGGCGACGCCGGGTTCCAGGTCGGCCTGCACCTCGACGACCACGCCCTCGACGCCGACGAGGGCCACGGAGCACGTACGCGCGAAGGCCATCACGCCACCGCCCGGGCGTGCTCGACGACGGGGGCACCGCGCGGCGGCAGCACCACTCCGACCAGGTCGATGCGGACGCCGCCGGGTGGCGCTCCGCCATGGGTCTGGATCCAGCGTTGGGCGAGGTCGCGCAGCCGCTCCGCCTTCTCGGGGGTCACCGCGGCCATCGGGTGCTCGAACCGGCCGCCGCTGCGGGTCTTCACCTCGCAGACGACCAGGACGTCCCCGTCGCGGGCGACGATGTCGATCTCACCAGACCGGCCGCAGCGCCAGTTGCGCTGCAGGACCGTCATCCCGGCCTGGGCCAGCCGCCGTGCGGCCAGCGTTTCGCCGTACCTGCCGAGTGCGCCGCGTGCCAGATGCGTGTTCATGTGGGCACCACCTCCGGCACCCACGATGAAGGCGGCTCAGCACGCTAGTGGATCTTGGTGGACAGCCCGGCGGATGTGGACAAACCCATCACCCACACGAGTCAGACCCAGGGAAACCCATCGAGAGCCCGCCCTCGCGGAGACGGCCCTCACCCGCCCGGCAACTCCAGATCACTCTTGTTCAGCTCCTCGATGTTCACGTCCTTGAACGTCAACACCCGGACCTGCTTCACGAACCGCGCGGGCCGGTACATGTCCCACACCCACGCGTCCGCCATGGAGACCTCGAAGAACACCTCGCCCTGAACCGAGTGCACCTGCATCTCGTAGTCATTGGTGAGATAGAAACGCCGCTCGGTCTCGATCACGTATTTGAACAGACCGACGACATCGCGGTACTCCCGGTAGAGCTTCAGCTCCATCTCGGTCTCGTACTTCTCGAGGTCCTCGGCGCTCATGGCATGTTCCCCTTCAGCCGTGCGATCCCACCATTGTGCGCCAGTCCCGTGCGCCCCTAGACGATTTCCGTGTTAAGGACCTCCGGACCGGCGGGGGGACCTTCGTCGAGCAGTCTGCGCAGCAGCTCGGCGAGTCTGGTCGGGTACACCGTCTCATGCGCCCGGGCCAGTTCCTCACAGGTCCACCACCGCGCTCCCACGACACTGCGCCGCTCCAGCTCGGTCAGCGCCACCGCCTCGGTCGCCGTCTGGGTGGTGCGGGCCAGGTAGTACCACTCGTCCTGGTCCCAGCGCCGCCCGGCGAACGGGAACGAACACGTCCGCCGCCACACCACCGGACCCAGCTCGACCTCGGTGATCCCGGTCTCCTCGGCGAGTTCCCGCAGCGCCGCATCCTCACGGGTCTCGTCGCCCTCCAGACCGCCGCCCGGCGTGAACCACCAGTCGTCGGCCGGATCGTCCGGCTCGTGCCCGTGCAGCAGCAGGATGCGGTCCTCGAGGTCGAGCAGCACCACCCGGGCGACCCTGCGCAGCGGCCGTCCGTCCAGCTCCTCCGCCCCCGCCGTGACCTCAGCCGACACCGGCGGTCCCCGTCCGCGCCCGACGGCGGGCGCCCAGTCGCTTGGCCACCGGCCCGTAGGCGGCGCCGCCCAGCACCAGCGCCGCACCGCCGACGACCAGCGCGCCGATGGTCCGCAGCGGCCCGGGACCCGAGACCGGGCCCAGCGCCTCGAAGCCGTCGGCGGGCTCCAGCACCCCGTCCATGGGCCAGACCACGGCGTCGACCTTCGCGGTGACGGCCGAGCGCGCCACCGTGCCCTGGGCGGCGTCGGCGAGGTGGGCCGTGGAGTCCAGCGAGCCGTGCCGCTCGTCACCGAGCAGGAACAGCCGCCCCTTCGGCACCGTGACCTCGGGGAAGTTCCCGGTCTCGGCGGCCTGCCCCGCGGGCAGGTAGGGCTCGTCGATCTGCTTGCCGTTGACGGTCAGCTTGCCGTCCGTGCAACAGCCGACCGTGTCACCGCCGATCGCGACGACCCGCTTCAGCACGGGCGCGTCGGCCCAGGTGGCGTCCTTGAAGACGACGACGTCCCCACGGCGCACCTCACCGCCGTCGACCCGCTGCGCCAGCACCCGGTCGCCCGCGCCGATGGTCGGCGACATGGACGTGGTGGGCACGGTGTACGGCCGGTAGACCACCGCCCCCCAGACGAAACCGCCGAGGAACAGCGCGAGGCCCAGCGCCACCGCCAGCCCGGACAGCACCTGTCCGGTCCGGCGGCCCGCCGGGCCCGCCTCGCCTGTGCCCCCGCCGCGCGGGGCCGTCCGTGTCGCGCTCTCGCCACCCATGGGTCCGCACCCTACCCGGCGGTACGGTCCCCGGTCAGCCCTCCGCCCGACCCCGGACCGCCGCGCTCAGCGCGTACGGACCACCTGGCTCCGCTTGCGCCGCCACAGCGCCACCGGCACCACACCGGCGAGGGCGAGCGCGTTCGACGCGTTGGTCAGGGCCGCGGCGGACGGCGCCGGGTCGCCCAGACCGGGCTGGTCGAAGGTGTCCGGGACGGGCAGCGTGCCCCAGCGGTTGATCGGCCACGCCTTGACGATGGCGCGCCCGACGACCTCGTCCACCGGGACCATGCCCTTGTTCTTGTCGCCCTGGTTGTACCGCGAGTCGCGGGAGTTCTGCCGGTGGTCGCCCATCACCCAGACGTAGCCCTCGGGGACCTTCACCTTGAACTGGCCGCCGTTGTCGTCCTGGCTGCACGGGGTGTTGCCCGGGTACACGTACGGCTCGTTGAGCGCCTTGCCGTTGACCTTCAACGGGCCGGTGCCCTTGCACTCGACCGTGTCACCGCCGACCCCGATGACCCGCTTGATCAGGTCCTTCTCCTCCGCGGACGGCATCAGGCCGATCCAGCTCAGGAACGTCTGCAGGGCGTTCGGGTCGAGCGTGGGCTCACCCGCCAGCCAGTCCGCGGGGTCGTGGAAGACGATGACCTCGCCGCGGTCCGGCTCCGAGCCGAACCAGGGGGTGAGCTTGTCGACGAGGACGCGGTCACCCTCCTGGAGGGTGTTCTGCATCGAGTCGGAGGGGATGGAGAACGCCTGCACCAGGAACGTCTTGATCAGCAGCGCCAGCACCAGCGCGATACCGATCAGGATGGGCAGTTCCTTCCAGAAGGAGCGCTGCTTGCGCTGCGCCCGCTGCCCGTCCGCCGCGCCTTCCGGCTCCTGGTCCGGCTCCCGCTCCGGTTCCTGATCCCCGGTCTGGCCGCCGCTCGGCCGCGGGCCCTGGCCCTGTTCGTCCGTCACCTTGCCGTCCTCGGTCGCCCGGGTGTCACTCCCGGGGGTTCCGGCGCCGTCCGCGGCCGGGGCCGCCGCCACGGGATGTCCGCGGTGCTCCTCGCCGTCGTGCCCGGACCGTGCGCCAACCGCCACATCCCCCACGCCAACTCCTCACTCTCTGCCGCCTGCCACCCCATACCCGGCGCAGGCCCACCACTCCCATAACGAGCGGGAGTTCCGCAGGGCTCGGGAGCTGCATCATTCCGTCCGGGGTCGTCCCCGGGTCGGGGGCAACCCTATGCGACGGCCGGGGAGCCGCGGTCGAGCCGGGCGACGCGTCGGACACCGACGCATAGGTGTTCGGTTCCTCCAGCGTGCTCCAGCGGCCCAGCGGCCAGGCGATGACGACGGCCCGCCCGACCACCTCGTCGACGGACACGGTGCCGCCGTAGTCGGTGGCCTGGTGCGAGCGGGAGTCCGCGGAGTTGCCCCGGTGGTCGCCCATCACCCACAGCCGCCCCTCGGGGACGGTGATGTCGAACTCCTCCCGGGAGGGCTCGTCGCCGGGGAAGAGATAGTCCTCGTTCAGGGGAACGCCGTTGACGGTGACTCGCCCTTGCGGGTCACAGCACGTGACGTGGTCCCCGCCGACGCCGACGACCCGCTTGATGAGGTCCTTCTCGTTGTCGGACGGCAGCAGCCCGATGAAGGTGAGCCCCGCCTTGATCTGCTTGATGACGACGGGGTCGTCCTTCTTCTGGGTGGTCTGCTCGTCCTTCAGCCAGCCACCGGGGTCCTTGAACACGACGACGTCCCCGCGCTCCGGCTCCGAGCCGAACCAGGGCGTGAGCTTGTCGACCAGGACCCGGTCACCGATCCGGATGGTCTGCTCCATCGAGCCGGACGGGATCACGAACGCCTGCACCAGGAACGTCTTCAGCACGAGCGCTATCAGGACGGCGACACCGACGAGGAGCGGGATCTCCTTGATGGCGGAGCGGCGCCTGCGCCGCTTGACCTTGCGCTGCAGCTTGCGCCGCTCCGCGCGGCTGCGGCCACCGGACGGCGCCGCCGCGCGCCGGGTGCCGGTGGGCAGCAGGTTGTCGGCGTTGCCACCCGACCCGCGCGGTTTGCCACGGCTACCCATGGGCGCCGTCCGCCGCGGGCACGCGCGCGTAGGCGCCGGGACGCTCCAGCCGGGTGAGGTGGTCCAGCGGCCACACGATCCACTCGGCCCGGCCGATCACCTGGTCCACCGGGACCATGCCGCCGCCGGGTGAGCCGAGGTGGTCGCGGGAGTCGCTGGAGGCGGCACGGTGGTCACCGAGGACGAACAGCGCGCCGTCCGGCACGACGACGTCGAAGCGGACCGCGGACGGGCTGTCACCGGGGTACAGGAAAGCCGACTCGTCGACGGACTCCCCGTTCACCTCGATCCTCCCCTTCCGGTCGCAGCACACCACGCGGTCTCCCCCCACGCCCACGACGCGTTTGACGTAGTCGGCGTTCCCGAAGTACCCCGTGCCGTCGAACACGACGACATCACCGCGCCGCGGCTCGGCACCAAAACGGTACGCCAACTTGTTTACGACGACGCGGTCCCCGATCCTCAATCCGCTTTCCATGGATCCGCTGGGGATCTGGAACGGCTGGGCCACGAACGCGTGCAGGAACAGCAGGAAGAGCAGGCAGAACAGCGCGGTCAGCGTGGTCCGCCCGCCGGGGAGCCAGTCGCCGAGCCGCTTCGGCAACGCGAAGCGCGACCGCCCCTCCGGCTCCCCCGGCTCCGAGTCCTGCTCGGGTCCGCCGGGGTGGGAGGAGCGGTCGCGCTCCGTCGGCTGTGCTTCGGTGTCCATCGAGGCCAGATGCTATCCGGCCCCGACGAGCACCTCTCAGGCGCGCTCAGTTCTCGCGCTTCTCCTTGATCTTGGCGGCCTTGCCGCGCAGCTCGCGCAGGTAGTACAGCTTGGCGCGACGCACGTCACCGCGGGTGACCAGCTCGATCTTCTCGACGATCGGGGTGTGCACCGGGAACGTACGCTCGACGCCGACGGAGAACGACACCTTGCGGACCGTGAAGGTCTCACGGACACCGGAGCCCTGGCGGCGGATCACCACGCCCTTGAACTGCTGCACACGCGAGCGGTTGCCCTCGATGACGCGGACGTGGACGTTGACGGTGTCACCCGGGCGGAAGGCCGGGATGTCGCTGCGCAGCGACGCGGAGTCGACGGTGTCGAGCAGGTGAGACATGAGGTCTGCTTTCCTCGCTGATGCCACAGGTCATCAACGGAAACTAGGTGTTTCGGTAGAGGGGCCGTGCGCGTCGGGGCGGGCGTCGTGTCCCCCTGTGGCAGGGGCGCACGCCGGACGGCGCACAACAGCGGCCTATTCTTCCACGTCCCCGACCCTGCGCCAAAATCGGCCGTACGGCTCACCCTGCGGGTCAGGTGCCCAGCCCAGGATGGAGAGCATCTCGCGGTCCTTCTTGTCGAAGGCCTTGGGGTCGCACCGCTCGATCAGGTCGGGCCGGTGGGCGGTGGTCCGGCGCAGCGCCTCGTCGCGCCGCCAGCGGGCGATCTTCCCGTGGTGGCCGCTGAGCAGCACCTCGGGGATGCCCCGCTCCCGCCAGAGCGGCGGCTTGGTGTAGACGGGCCCCTCCAGGAGGTTCGCCATGGCGCCGGGCGCGAAGGAGTCGTCGCGGTGCGACTCGGCGTTGCCGAGGACGCCGGGCAGCAGCCGGGCCACGGCCTCCGTGATGACGAGGACGGCGGCCTCGCCCCCGGCGAGGACGTAGTCGCCGATGGACACCTCGTACACCGGCATCCGGGTGGCGTACTCGTCGATGACGCGGCGGTCGATGCCCTCGTAGCGGGCGGGCGTGAAGACCAGCCAGGGCCGCTCGGACAGCTCGACGGCGAGTTCCTGGGTGAAGGGGCGGCCACTGGGCGTGGGGACGACCAGGACGGGCTGCCGGGCGCCCCGCTCGTAGCCGTCGGCCAGCACGTCGTCGAGGGCCTCGCCCCATGGCTCGGTCTTCATGACCATGCCGGGACCACCGCCGTAGGGCGTGTCGTCGACCGTGTTGTGGCGGTCGTGGGTCCACCCGCGCAGGTCGTGGACGCGCACGTCGAGCTGGCCACGCGCGCGTGCCTTGCCGACGAGGGAGACGTTCAGCGGGTCCAGGTACTCGGGGAAGATGGTGACGACGTCGAGCCGCATCACGCCTCGTCCCTGTCGGAGGCGGTCTCCGCGCGGTCGTCGATCAGTCCCGGCGGCGGGTCGATCACGGCCCGCTGCTCCGCCAGGTCGACCTCGGTGACGATCTCCTCGACGAACGGGATGAGCACCTCGCTGCCGTCGGGCCGCTCGACGATGAACAGGTCCTGGGAGGGCAGATGCGAGATCTCGGTGATCCGGCCGATCCCGGTGCCGTCCGTGGTGACCACGTCGAGGTCGATGAGCTGGTGGTCGTAGTACTCGTCCTCGTCCTCGGGCGTCTCGTCCGGGTCGACGTCGGCGATGAGCAGGGTGTTGCGCAGCGCCTCGGCGCCGGTGCGGTCCCGGACGCCCTCGAAGCGCAGCAGCAGGCGCCCGCTGTGCACCCGGCCCGTCTCGATGGTCAGCGGCCCCACCGCGGCGGGGTCGGTGGCGAGGACGGCGCCGGGGGCCAGCCTCAGCTCCGGTTCGTCGGTGCGTACCTCCACGGTGACCTCGCCCTTGATGCCATGGGCACGACCGATCCGCGCGACTACGAGCTGCACTGTCCTAGATCTCCTGTCATACGACCACGGGCCGGGGACGGCCCAGAGTGGCCCTCCCCGGCCCGAGCCGGTGCTGTTTGTGACGTCAGCGAACGTCGTCCACGTCGACGAGGTCGACACGGACACCGCGGCCGCCGATGGCGCCCACGACGGTGCGCAGGGCACGGGCGGTGCGGCCGTTGCGGCCGATCACCTTGCCGAGGTCGTCGGGGTGGACCCGGACCTCGAGCACCCGCCCGCGACGCAGGTTGCGCGAGGCGACCTGTACATCGTCAGGGTTGTCGACGATGCCCTTAACGAGGTGCTCAAGAGCCTCCTCGAGCATCATCAGCCCTCGGTCGACTCGGACTCAGCCGCGGCCTCGTCCTTCTTGTCGGCCTTCTTCTTCTGGGTGATGGCCTCACCCTTGCCCTCGTCGTCACCGGCGAGCGCCTCGAACGACGGACGCGCGGACTTCGGCTCGGCGACGAGCAGCGGCGCCGGGGCGGGCTCGCCCTTGAACTTCTGCCAGTCGCCGGTCTTCTTCAGGATGGCGAGCACGGGCTCGGTCGGCTGGGCGCCGACGGAGAGCCAGTACGCCACGCGCTCGGCGTCGACCTCCATCACCGACGGGTTGTACGTCGGGTGGTACTTGCCGATCTCCTCGATGGCCCGGCCGTCACGGCGGGTACGGGAGTCGGCGACGACGATGCGGTAGTGAGGCGAACGGATCTTGCCCAGACGCTTCAGCTTGATCTTGACTGCCACGGGAGTGGGTTCTCCTGGATTTGACGTGGGTGGGCACGGCGGAACTGCCGCGTGGGGTTGCGGTACCCGAGTGCCCGATGGACGCGTCAGCCGGAGGAGAGAGGGGTCCTGTGCGGCTGTCGAGTACAGCCGCCCATTCTGCCACACCCCGGGGCGGGATTCCGACCGAGGGCCGCCGAGGGCACGCCTGACCCGCACGCGGCGCCGCCTGAACCGGCGCCGCGTGCGCGGCCTGGCGTCCGGGACGGAGCCGACGCGGCTGCCACGAGCAGCCGCGTCCTCAGCCCGCCGCGGCGCCCACGACCTCCGGGATGCGGAACGGCTTCCCGCAGCCCCCGCACACGATCGGCGCCTGGGCGAGCACCGACGGCACGACCCGCACGTTGCGGCCGCAGTCGCACACCGCCTTGACCCGGACGCCGCCCCCGGAGGAGCCGTGCCGGGCCGCCGGACCGCGGAAGCTGCGGGCCGTGTCGGCGGAGGTGGCCGCGGTGTGCGCCTTCAGCGCGCGCTGGAGGCGCTCGATCGTCGGGCGGTAGCGCCGCCTCGCCTCGGGGTTGAGCGTGACCAGCGAGAAGCCGCTGCTGGGGTGCGGCTCCTCGGGGTG
This sequence comes from Streptomyces flavalbus, assembly GCF_042674625.1. NCBI lineage: Bacteria > Bacillati > Actinomycetota > Actinomycetes > Kitasatosporales > Streptomycetaceae > Streptomyces > Streptomyces flavalbus. The sequence continues at coordinate 5,653,623 of NZ_JBHTEB010000001.1, read as the reverse complement.
GTCGAGGCCCAGCTCCTCGGCGATCGCGAGGAATCTGCGGTTGTGGTACCGGCCCGCCCGGGAGGTGTCGCGGATTCCGCGGGCGGCGGCGATGCCATGGACTGCCTCATGGAGCAGTCGCTCGAAGGAGAGTTCGTGACCGCAGGCGGACGACGACTCTCCGATCAGTGACTCGGGCGCGGCAAGATCCGGCAGCTCGGGGTGGTACCGCTGAATGTCGGCCCACGCCTGCGCCAGCTCTGCGGCGAGAACAGGTGGTGTCGTGCTCACGTAATGACAACGAGCCGGGGGCCCGCTGTGTTCCTATTCCGGGCCATCCCAAATAATTTGCACGTACCCGTCAGTTGCCGCTGATGCGTGCCGACGAGGGCGGGTGCGCTGATCTGCGGAGAAGCGGCGCAGCTCCTCCCAAGGTGGTACGTAGCCTGACGTACGAACCGGCGCGTGAATGACGTACCCGCGCCGGGAGGCGTGCGGTGCGCGCGGGCGCAAGAGGCGTTTCGGTCGCACTCGTCCGCGCCCCGGCACCTCAATAAGCGCGCGCGACAACCGCGACGTTACCGGGCGCGTCATCGGCGTCCGGCACCGACCCGTCCTCGGCGACCAGACACCGCACCGTCACCCCCTGCTCCGCCAGCCTGGCCTCGCCCTCCTCGCCGAGCACCGCCCACGGGATCCGCGCCCAGCCCCCGGCGGCAGCCGCCGCCACGGCCTCCTCGACCGTGCGCACGTCGGCCGTCCGCGCCTCGCGCCGCTCCCGGGACTGCCGCAGGAGCAGCGCCTGGTCCTCCTCAAGGACGACGGGCAGCAGCCCGGCGAGCGCGTCGACCGCCACCGGCTCCTTGCCCCCGGGCACGCGCCGGGCCAGCATCGCGGTGCCGCCCTCCAGGTCACGGGGCCCGATCTCGACCCGCACCGGCACGCCCTTCAGCTCCCAGTCCACCGCCCGCCGCCCGAACGGCGTGTCGGTGCGGTCGTCCACCCGCACCCGCAGCCCCGCCGCCGAGAGCCGCTCGCCCACCTCGCGGACCTTGGCCAGAACCGCCTCGTCCTCCTTGATCGCGAGGACGACCACCTGCACGGGCGCCAGCCGCGGCGGCACCCGCAACCCGCTGTCATCACCATGCGCCATGATCAGGCCACCCACCATCCGCGTGGACGACCCCCAGGACGTCTGCCAGACGTGCTCCTGCTGGCCGTCCCCCGACAGGTACTGGATGCCGAACGCCTTGGCGAAGTTCTGCCCCAGCTCATGGCTGGTGCCCATCTGGAGGGCCTTGCCGTCGCCCATCATCCCCTCCAGCGTGAGGGTGTTGATCGCCCCCGCGAACCGCTCCCGCGCGGTCTTGCGGCCCAGGACGACATCGATGCCGAGGACGTTCACCATGAAGTCGGCGTACACCTCCCGGTGGATGTACTCCGCATACGCACGCGCCTCTTCGTACGTGGCGTGCGCCGTGTGGCCCTCCTGCCACAGGAACTCCGTCGTACGCAGGAACACGCGCGGGCGCATCTCCCAACGCACCACGTTCGCCCACTGGTTGATCAGCAGCGGCAGGTCCCGGTAGCTCTGCACCCACTTGGCGAAGGAGGCGTTGACGATCGTCTCGGAGGTGGGCCGCACCACGACCGGCTCCTCCAGCTCCTTGCCGCCGCCGTGCGTGACCACCGCCAGCTCGGGCGCGAACCCCTCGACGTGCTCGGCCTCCCGGGTCAGGTACGACTGCGGGATGAACAGCGGGAAGTAGGCGTTGGAGGCGCCCGCGCGCTTGATCCGCGCGTCCATCTCCTGCTGCATCCGCTCCCACAGGCCGTACCCGTACGGTCGGATCACCATGGTGCCGCGCACCGGGCCGTTGTCGGCCAGCTCGGCCTTGCCGATCAGATCCTGGTACCAGCGCGGGAAGTCGTCCGCCCGCGGCGTGAGAACGGGTGCCTTGGCCATGGCGCGATGGTACGGGCCCACGTTGCCGGAATGTGAAATCTCGCCACATGGCGCCGGAACGCCCAAACCAGCCCCCTCCAGCACTGGACGCCACCGCGAGCCCGGAGTTTCCTGGCAGTACGGGGGGAGTTGCGAGCGCACGTCACGGGGGCCAGACAGACCGGCACTACGGCAACACATGGCGGATTGGGGCGCTATCGATGACACCTACGCTCGTGCGGCAGCACCTGCAACACGCGGGACCGGCGTCCCCCGTGGACCTGTGTGCACGCGCGCGTGACTGGTCGGAAATCCAGGAGCGGATGCTCGTCCCGCTCTACGAGGCCGTCTACGAGCGACTGGAAGTGGACCCTGGCACCCGGCTGCTGGGGCTCGGCTGCGGCAGCGGACTCGCCCTGCTGATGGCGGCCTCCCGGGGCGCGGCCATCACCGGCGTCGAACCCTCCTCCCCCGAACGGCTCGCCCTCGCCCGGGAGCGGCTGGCCCCCGGGCCCGCCGACACGCGGGGCGCACGCGCGCGTGAGGCACGCGTCCGGCTCGTGGACGGGCCGCCGCACGCCGCCGCCGACGCCCCGGAGCGGGCCGACGCGCCGCGGGCGCCGTACAACCTCGTGACCGCCTTCGAGCCGATCGGCTGTCTCGCGGGCGACGCGGAGGGGCTCGGTGAACTGCTCTCCGCCGCGGTGCCGCTCGCCGAGCGGGGCGCCCCGGTGGTGCTCGCGGGCTGGGGTCCGCCGGAGCGGTGTGCCACCGCCTCGGTGCTGCGGGTGGCCGCGAAGCTCGCGGACCCGGTGCGCGCGGCGGGCAACTGGCGCCCGGCGCTCCGCGACGACCTGGAGGAGGTCGCCCAGCGCGCCGGACTCGCCCCGGACGGCTCCGGACGCGTGGCCTGCCCGTTCGGCTACGCGGACCTCGACAGCGCGGTACGGGGTCTGCTGTCGACCGGCCTGTTCGACGCGGCGATCACCGCGACCGACCGGGAGCAGGTCGACAAGGAACTCACCGAGGCCCTGCACCCGCACCAGCGGAGCGACGGGACGGTGTGGATGCCGAACGTGTTCCGCTACCTGATCGCCCGCGTGCGCTAGGCGGCACGACTCGACGTGGTACGACGCCGGGAACGCCCGGCGTCGTCACCCTGCGGGCTGTCAGCCCATGAACTTCTTGAACTCGTCCGGCAGTTCGAAGTCCTGACCGGCCTGCTGGCCCGGGACGCCGAAGGCGTTGCCCTGGGCCGCCGCCGCGCGGCGGGCGGCCTCCTCCTGCTCCTGCTGCTTGCGCTTCATCGGGTTGCCGGAGCGCTGCTTGCCCTTGGCCTTCTTCGGCTGCTTCTTGGTGCGGCCGGGGCCGCCACCCATGCCCGGCATCCCGGGCATTCCCGGCATCCCGCCGCCCTGGGCCATCCGGGACATCATCTTGCGGGCCTCGAAGAACCGCTCGACCAGGCCCTTGACCGCGCTGACCTCGACACCGGAACCCTTGGCGATACGGGCGCGGCGCGAGCCGTTGATGATCGTCGGGTCCTGGCGCTCGCCCGGCGTCATGGACTTGATGATCGCGGCGGTGCGGTCGACGTCCCGCTCGTCGAGGTTGTTGATCTGGTCCTTGATCTGCCCCATGCCGGGCAGCATCCCGAGCAGCTTGCTGATGCTGCCCATCTTCCTGACCTGCTCCATCTGGGCCAGGAAGTCGTCCAGGGTGAAGTCCTGGCCCTTCTTGGAAGCCAGCTTGGAGGCCATCTTCTCGGCCTCTTCCTGGCTGAACGTCTTCTCCGCCTGCTCGATCAGGGTGAGCAGGTCACCCATGTCGAGGATGCGGGAGGCCATCCGGTCCGGGTGGAAGGCGTCGAAGTCGTCGAGCTTCTCGCCGTTCGAGGCGAACATGATCGGCTTGCCGGTGATCTGCCGGATCGACAGCGCGGCACCACCGCGGGCGTCACCGTCGAGCTTGGAGAGCACCACGCCGTCGAAGCCGACGCCGTCGCGGAACGCCTCGGCGGTGTTGACGGCGTCCTGACCGATCATGGCGTCGACGACGAAGAGGATCTCGTCGGGGCTGACGGCGTCCCGGATGTCCGCCGCCTGCCGCATCATCTCCTGGTCGATGCCGAGGCGACCGGCGGTGTCGACGATGACGATGTCGTGGACGCGGGTCCGCGCGTGCTCGATGGAGTCCTTGGCGACCTTGACCGGGTCACCGACGCCGTTGCCCGGCTCGGGCGCGTAGACCGCGACCCCGGCGCGCTCGGCGACGACGCTGAGCTGGTTCACGGCGTTCGGCCGCTGGAGGTCGGCGGCGACCAGCATGGGCGAGTGCCCCTGGTCCTTGAGCCACTTGCCGAGCTTGCCCGCGAGGGTGGTCTTACCGGCACCCTGGAGACCGGCGAGCATGATCACGGTGGGCGGGTTCTTGGCGAACCGCAGCCGCCGGGTCTCACCACCGAGGATGGTGACCAGCTCGTCGTTGACGATCTTGAGGACCTGCTGGGCCGGGTTCAGCGCCCGGGACACCTCGGCGCCGAGGGCCCGCTCCTTGACGTTCTTGATGAACGTGCGGACGACGGGGAGCGCCACGTCCGCTTCGAGCAGGGCGATGCGGATCTCGCGCGCGGTGGCGTCGATGTCCGCCTCGCTCAGACGCCCCTTGCCGCGCAGGTTCTTGAAGGTCGCTGAGAGGCGGTCGGAGAGAGTATCGAACACGGCGACGTCGGTCCTCGGGAGTAGGGGGCAGTCTGAGCGTCTTCCAGGGTATCCCGGCTCCACAAGTCGCCGTATCCGCTCAGCCGCGCAAAGTCTCCTCCAGCTTCCGCGCCACCGTGGCCGCCTCGTCGCCCGGCAGGGGGGTGCCCTCGGGGCCGGTGACGTAGAACGCGTCCACCGCGTTCGCGCCCAGGGTGCTGACGTGGGCGCTGCGGACGCGTACCGCCGCGTCCTCCAGGGCGCGGCCGATGCGGAAGAGGAGGCCGGGGGCGTCCTGGGCGCGGACCTCGATGACCGTGGCGAGGCGGGAGGCGGCCGGGTGGACGGTGACCCGCGCGGGCGGGGCGACGACGCCCCGGCGCCGCGGGTAGGCCGCGTCCCGCTCCGCGAGGCGCCCGGCGATGTCCAGGGAGCCGTCCAGGGCGCGCACCAGGTCGGCGCGGAGCCGGGCGGCCTGCGGCAGGGAGCCGTACTCGGCGGCGACCCGCCAGTTCAGCAGCAGGACGGAGCCGTCGACGCCGTCCGGCAGGTCAAGGGCGCGCAGCTCGGCGGTGCGGACGGTGAGCCGGTGCATGGCGAGGACCCCGGCGACGGCGGGCAGCACGCCCGACTGGTCGGGTACGGCGATCAGCAGCTCGACGCCGAGGGGTTCCGGTGCGCCGGACGCGGTCGCCTGCTCCTCCGTCGGCGGTTCGGTCTGGGCGCGCAGCGCGAGCACGGGTCCGCCGGTGGCGACGGCCTCGATGGCGAGCCGTTCCTGCTCGGCGGTGGGCGCGGCGGCCTCGGGTTCGTCGAGGTCGTCCCCGGCGAGCACCGCGGCGACGCGTTTGACCAGGTCGGCGACGAGTGAGCCGCGCCAGGAGGACCAGGCGGCGGGGCCGGTGGCGAGGGCGTCGGCCTCGGTGAGGGCGTGCAGCAGCTCCAGCGTGGACGGGGTGCCGACGGCCTCGGCGACGGACCGCACGGTGGCGGGGTCCTCCAGGTCGCGCCGGGTGGCGGTGTCGATGAGGAGCAGGTGGTGGCGGACGAGCGTGGCGAGCACGGTGACGTCCTCGCGGTCGAAGCCGATGCGGGCGGCGACGTCCTTGGCGATGATCTCCCCGGCGACGGAGTGGTCGCCGGGCCAGCCCTTGCCGATGTCGTGCAGCAGCGCGGCGACGAGGAGCAGGTCGGGGCGGCTGACGCGGCGGGTGAACTCGGAGGCGCGTACGGCGGTCTCGATGAGGTGCCGGTCGACGGTCCAGATGTGCACGGCGTTGCGCTGCGGTCGGCAGCGCGCCCGCTCCCAGTCGGGGAGGAGCTGGGTGATCAGCCCCTCCGCCTCCAGCGCCTCCCAGACCTCGATGGTGGGCCGTCCGGAGCCGAGCAGGGTGACGAGCTGTTCGCGGGCCTCGGCGGGCCAGGGCGTGGGCAGGGGGCGCACGGTGGCGGCGAGGCGGCGTACGGCGTGCAGGGAGAGCGGGAGTCCGGCCTGGGCGGCGGCGGCAGCGGCGCGCAGCGGCAGCACGGGGTCGCGGTCGGGGCGCGCGGCGCGGGCGAGCACCACCTCGCCGTCCTGCTCGACGACGCCCTCGGCGAGCGGGGAACGGTCGGCGACGGGTTTGCCGCCGCCCAGCATGGCGCGCAGCCGTGGCCGCACGGCGCGTGAGCGCAGCACGCGCCCCACTTCACGCCAGGTGACATCACTGGCGTACGAGATGACGCGGGCGGCCTCGTACACCTGGCGCAGCAGGGTGTCGGCGTCCAGCAGCCCCAGTTCGGCGGCGACCTGGTCCTGTTCCTGGAGGGCGAGCCGGTCGGTGGCGCGTCCGGTGGCCAGGTGGAGGGCGTCGCGGACGTCGAGGAGGCGGCGGCGGGCGTCGTCGAGGCCCTCGCGCGGGGCGTCCGCGAGCCAGGAGGCGGCGACGGCGCGCAGGGCGGTGGCGTCGCGCAGTCCGCCGCGGGCCTCCTTGAGGTCAGGTTCGAGGAGGTACTGCAGCTCGCCCTGGCGTTCGGCGCGTTCGGCGCAGAGTTCCTGGAGTTCGGGGAGGCGTTTGGGCGCCTGGTTGCGCCAGTCCGCGAGGACGGCGGTGCGCAGCGCGGTGGTCAGGCCGAGGTCTCCGGCGAGGTGGCGGGCGTCGAGGAGGCCGAGCTGGACCTTCAGGTCCTCCCCGGCGGTCCTGCGGGCCTCGGCGGGGGTGCGCACGGAGTGGTCGAGGGCGAGGCCGAGGTCCCACACGGGGTACCAGAGGCGGTCGGCGAGGGCGGCGATGGCCTTGCTGTCGGCGCCGTCGTGCAGCAGGAGCAGGTCGAGGTCGCTGCGGGGCGACAGCTCGCCGCGGCCGTAGCCGCCGACGGCGACCAGGGAGACCCCGCGCAGACCCTCGGCCGCGGCGGTGAACAGGCCGGTCAGCCATTCGTCGGTCAGTTCGGAGAGGGCGGCACGGCGCGGCGGCCCGGACCGCGCCCCCTCGGTGAGGAGGCGCAGCCGGGCCGCCGCGTAGCCGCTGGGTCCCGAGTCCTCTGCTTCGTTGTGCACGTCCGTACTCGTCACCCAGCGACTCCTGTTCTCGCGTGTCAGAGCGCGTCCGGGCCGCGCTCACCGGTCCGGACCCGTACGGCCGTGTCGACCGGGAGGGACCAGACCTTGCCGTCACCGATCTTGCCGGTGCGGGCGGCCTTGACGATGACGTCGATGAGCTGCTCGGCGTCGTCGTCCTCGGCCAGCACCTCGATGCGGATCTTGGGCACCAGGTCGACGGTGTACTCGGCACCGCGGTAGACCTCGGTGTGGCCTCGCTGTCGACCGTAACCGCTGGCTTCGGTGACCGTCAGTCCGTGGACTCCGAAGGCCTGAAGGGCCTCCTTGATCTCGTCGAGCCGGTGGGGCTTGACGACGGCGGTGATGAGCTTCATGCCTCAACCTTCTTGCTCTCAGCAGCGTTGCTGCTCGGGGCGGGCGCCGTGGCGGCGGAGATGTGCGCGGCGGCGGCGCTGCTGAAGTCGTATGCAGTCTCGGCGTGGGCGCTCTGGTCGATGCCGGTGACCTCGTCGTCCTCGGAGGCCCGGAAGCCGATCGTCTTCTGGATGGCGAAGGCGAGGATGTAGGTGACGACGAAGGTGTAGCCCATGACGGAGAAGGCGCCGATGGCCTGGGAGAGGAACTGGTCCCCGCCGCCGGTGCCGTCGATGGCGAGGAAGCCGACCATCAGGGTGCCGAGGACACCGCCGACCAGGTGAACGCCGACGACGTCGAGGGAGTCGTCGTAGCCCAGCTTGTACTTGAGGCTGACGGCCCAGGAGCAGACCGCGCCGGCGACGACGCCGATGAGCAGGGCGCCGAAGACGTTGACGTTGCCGCCGGAGGGGGTGATGGCGACCAGGCCGGCGACCGCGCCGGAGCAGGCGCCCAGCGTGGTGAAGGCGCCGTGCCGGATGCGCTCGTAGATCAGCCAGCCGAGCATGGCGGCGCCGGTGGCGACCTGGGTGTTGATGGCCATCTGGGCGGTGACGCCGTCGACGCCCAGCTCGGACCCGGCGTTGAAGCCGAACCAGCCGAACCACAGCAGGGCGGTGCCGAGCAGGACCAGCGGGAGGTTGTGCGGGCGCATCGGGTCCTTCTTGAAGCCGACGCGCTTGCCGACGACGAGGACCGCGGCGAGGGCGGCGATACCGGCGTTGATGTGGACCGCCGTACCACCGGCGAAGTCGATCACGGCCGGGTCGAGCTGGGAGAGCCAGCCGCCGCCCCAGACCCAGTGGGCTACGGGGAAGTAGACGACGGTGACCCAGACGCCGATGAAGAGCATCCAGGCGCCGAACTTGATCCGGTCGGCGAGGGCGCCGCTGATGAGGGCCGCGGTGATGACCGCGAACAGCATCTGGAAGAGCGAGAAGGCGAAGAGGGAGATGTCGTTGCCGGTGAAGGACTCCATCGTGGAGTCGGCGTCGACGCCCTTCAGCCCGATCATGTCGAGGTTGCCGATGAACCCGCCGGAGTCACCGCTGAACGCGAGGGAGTGTCCGTAGAGCACCCACATCACGCTGACGATGCCCAGTGAGATGAAGGACATCATCAGCATGTTGAGGACGCTCTTGGACCGGACCATGCCGCCGTAGAAGAGGGCCAGGCCGGGCGTCATCACCATGACGAGCGCCGCGCTGATCAATACGAATCCGGTATCTGTGCCGTTCAATGCCGGTATCTCCTCGTCTTGGATACGGCCCCGTGCGGGCGAAGCCTGAGCGGACTGCGGGGGGCGGGCCGGTTATGCGGCACGAGATTGGCGTAGCGCCGTTTCGATGGAGGCCACGCGTTGTTTCGCGGGCGTGACAAGGGCACCTGACGTGTTACGCGTCGATGAACTGCCTGATGTTCGGCGACCGGATCGTTATCGTGGCGCAACCTTCTCCGCCGCGGGCGCGCGAAACGCGGAAACCGGCCGCGGGCGGCCTTCCGATGACCTGGCGCGGGGGAGCCGAGTCGGGCAGTTCGGGAAGGCCGGCCGCGGCCGGGGTCTGGTGGCGGTGGTCAGACCGCCTCGGCGGTCTCGGGCAGCTCCACGGCGAGTTTCTCGGTGAGGTCGACGACCTCGGCGAGATCACCGAAGTCGCGGGCGGCGGTGTCGACGGTCTTTCGGATACGGGTGTTCACGCGCTCGGAACGAACCTTCTTGGCCACGCGCATGGCGCGCTCGGCGTAGACCGTGCTCTGCTCCGGTTCGCGCTGGAGCAGGTGCACGGTGGCCACGCCGATGAGGTTGAGCGCATACGACCGCTGGTGCTCGCCGTCCTCCGCGAACAGCTCCACGGCGCGCCGCATCAGCGGCTCGGCGAGGGAGGCGTAGGCGGGGCTGCGACCGGCGACATAGGCGAGGTCGCGGAAGGAGTGGCTGTTCTCGCCGTACAGCTCGGCCTCGGAGAAGAAGCGGATCCAGTCGGGGTCGGGCTCGTCCCACTCGTCGGCGTCGGCGAAGGTGTCCTCGGCCATCCGCACGGCGCGCTTGCACTTGCCGGGCTGGCCCATGTTGGCGTACGCGCGGGCCTCCATCGCATACAGCATCGCCTGGGTGCGCGGGCTGGCGCAGTCCCGGCTGCCGTACTGGGCGAGGTGGATCAGTTCGAGGGCGTCGTCGGGCCGCCCGAGGTGGATCATCTGGCGGCTCATGCTGGAGAGCACATAGGAGCCGAGGGGGCGGTCACCGGCCTCCTTGGCGGCGTGCAGGGCGAGGACGAAGTACTTCTGGGCGGTGGGCTGGAGGCCGATGTCGTAGCTCATCCACCCGGCCAGTTCGGCGAGTTCGGCGGCGACCTTGAAGAGCCTGCGGGTGGTGGCCTCGGGCTGGGGTTCCTGGAGGAGGTCGGTGACCTCGTGGAGCTGGCCCACGACGGCCTTGCGGCGCAGGCCGCCGCCGCACTGGGCGTCCCACTGGCGGAACATCACCGTGGTGGACTCCAGCAGGTCCAGCTCGGGCTTGGACAGCCGCCCGCGCGCGCGACTGGTGGGCACCGGCTCGGGGTCGGGGCGGTGCGGGGAGGGCGGCGCGGGGACGAGCCAGCGCTGCATGGGCTCGATGAGGGCCGGGCCCGCGGACAGCACCAGCGACGTCCCGAGGAAGCCGCGCCGCGCCAGCATCAGGTCGCTGCGCGAGAACTCGCTGAGCAGGGCCACTGTCTGCGGGCCCGTCCACGGCAGGTCCACGCCGGTGGTGGACGGGGTGGCGCGGGCGGTGCGCAGGCCGAGGTCCTCGATGGAGACGACGCAGCCGAACCGCTCGGAGAACAGCTCGGAGAGGATCCTGGGGATCGGCTCGCGCGGGTTCTCGCCATCGAGCCAGCGGCGTACGCGGGAGGTGTCGGTGGAGATGTGGTTGGCGCCCAACTGGCGTGCTCTGCGGTTGACCTGACGGGCCAGCTCGCCCTTGGACCAGCCGCTGCGCACGAACCATGAGCCCAGCAGCTCGTTCGGGCGCTTGTCAGCGTTCGCGCCGCCGCCGTTGCCGCCCACTGGAACGCCCCCATCCCCTTGTGTCGACCGCCTGCCGCCGAGTGCGCCAAGCCCTATCAGAATGCCCGTCAAACCAGCCGCCCGTATGGCACTTGCCACACTTCGAACGGGGAGCCGACTTGCCTCCGGCATACCCGGGCGAGCATGTGCCTCCAGGGTCCGTGCACTCAAAGTAATCCTACGATCACCCATCCAGCCACGGCGAACGCCGAATCGCCACCATTCGCCACCCCTTCGAATGAACTCCCGGTGGCCTGCTCGCGATTCACTTGACACAGGACGGTGGGAAGTGAGCGGAGCGGTGCACAAAAGGGCGCGCACGGCCGAGCACACCCCCCGAGGCGCTTCAACGCGCCGCATGGATCGGTCGCCTGGTTCGACCGCCAACGGGAAGGCGGGAACGCAGCGTCACGTTCCGCGTCCGTCTCGTAACCACCGGTGCGTCGGACCCGTTGGAGGGGGCATGGGCTTCACGATCGGCAGCAGTCGGGGCATCCGCGACATCCGGTCCACCACTCGGCGCCGCGGTCGCACCTCGGAGTGCACCGCGGTCGCGGAGTACACGGGCCTGTGGGGCTGGGCCGTGGCGCCGGGCGCGCGGGCCGCCGCGGGCGTCTGCTCGTGCGGGCGCCCGGACTGCCGCGCGCCGGGCGCGCACCCCCTGGACTTCGCCCCCGAGGTGCCCGCCGGGGCCACCCTGGACGAGGTGACGCGCGCCTGGGGCGAGACGCCGGGCGCCGCGGTGATGCTGCCGGTCGGCCGGGCGTTCGACGTCATCGAGGTCGCCGAGCCCGCCGGGCGGCGCGCGCTGGTCCGCCTGGAGCGCATGGGCCTGCCGCTGGGCCCGGTGACCGTCACGCCCGAGGGCCGCGCCCAGTTCCTGGTCGCCCCCGGCGCCGCCGCCGAGCTGCCCGCGCTGCTGTACCGCATGGGCTGGGACGACCCGGCCCTCGACCTGCGCGCCCTGGGCGCCGGTACGCACATCACCGCCCCGCCCTCCGACCGCGCGGGCCTCGGCCCGGTGCGCTGGCTGCGCCCGCCCGCGCTGGACTCGGCCACCAGGCCCCCGGCGGCACGGCTGCTGCTGGGCACGCTGGCGTACGTCGCCCACCGGTCCCCCGCGCAGCCCTGGGCGTAGCCCCGGGTACGACGAGGCGCCCGTCCCCTTCTTTGTCAGGGGGCGGGCGCCTCTTCTTTGTCAGGGGCGGGCGCCTCGTCGTACGCGCTCTTCCGGGGCCTCTCCGGTCCGTCAGTCGCCGATCAGGGCGTCCACGAACGCCTCCGGCTCGAACGGCGCGAGGTCGTCCGCGCCCTCCCCGAGCCCGACCAGCTTGACCGGCACGCCCAGCTCGCGCTGGACGGCGACGACGATGCCGCCCTTGGCGGTGCCGTCGAGCTTGGTCAGCACGATGCCGGTGATGTCGACGACCTCGGCGAAGACGCGGGCCTGGACGAGGCCGTTCTGCCCGGTGGTGGCGTCCAGGACGAGCAGCACCTCGTCGAGCGGGGCGTGCTTCTCGACGACGCGCTTGACCTTGCCCAGCTCGTCCATGAGGCCGGTCTTGGTGTGCAGCCGTCCCGCGGTGTCGATGAGCACCACGTCGGTGCCCATCTCCTTGCCCTCCTTGACGGCGTCGAAGGCGACGGAGGCGGGGTCGCCCGCCTCGGGGCCGCGCACGGTGTGGGCGCCCACGCGCTCGCCCCAGGTCTGGAGCTGGTCGGCGGCGGCGGCGCGGAAGGTGTCGGCGGCGCCGAGGACGACGGTGCGGCCGTCGGCGACCAGGACCCGGGCGAGCTTGCCGGTGGTGGTGGTCTTGCCGGTGCCGTTGACGCCGACGACCATCACGATGCCGGGCTTGCGGCCCTCGGGCTCGGTCTTCACGGTGCGGTCGAGGTCGGGGCCGACGAGCGTCAGCAGCTCCTCGCGCAGCAGGCCGCGCAGCTCCTGCGGGGTGCGGGTGCCGAGCACCTTGACGCGTTCGCGCAGCCGTTCGACCAGTTCCTGGGTGGGCTGCACGCCGACGTCGGCGGTGAGCAGGGTGTCCTCGACCTCCTCCCAGGTCTCGTCGTCCAGGTGCTCGCGCGACAGGAGCGTGAGCAGCCCCTTGCCGAGGGCGTTCTGCGAGCGGGAGAGACGGGCGCGGAGGCGGACCAGCCGCCCCGCGGTGGGCTCCGGTACCTCGATGACGGGTACCGGCAGCTCTTCGACGGGGGGTTCCTCCACGGTGACGGGCGCGCCGCCCTCCGGGAGGTCCACCTCCTCTATGGTGCGGCGCGGTTCCTCACGCGGCGTCTCGGCCTCGTCGCCGACGTGCGGCTCGGCCGGAGGGGCGGTGAGGTCGGGGGTCGTGGGCGGCGGCGGGGGCAGGGCCTTCTTCCGCCGGGTGCCGACGACGAGCCCGCCGATCGCGCCGAGCACGACCACGGCGATGACTACAGTAAGGATGACGATGTCCATAACGCGTCCAGTATCAGCCATGGGGGTCGGCCGGACCCAGCTTGTGGGTTCCTCCAAGGGGTACGGGTCGCGTCTCTGAGCATCTGACGCAGTGTCCGCTACGGTCCCCGCGCGCACGGCGCACACCACCCGCCGCCGAAGGGAACCCCCATGCCCGTCACGGTCGTACGCTTCGACCTCGTCGCCCCCGACGCCTCCCCCGCCGTGCGGACCGACGAGCACCAGGGCGCCGCGAACAACTGGCCGCCGTCGCACGGTCGAGGAGCTGCGCGCGGAGGGCGTGCACCGGGTGCTCACGCCGGACGAGTGCGTCGCACGCGGACTCGACCACCTCGTACCGCGTCCGCTGTGCGGCGGGCTGACGGTGGCGGAGGGGTGGCGCTGTCTACGGCTGTTCCGCGACGGCGTACTGCCCCGGATCAGCGGGTGATCCGGGGCAGTACCCCTTACGGGGACGAGGAGAGGGGCAGCGGGGACTTGGCCCTTCTCCTCGGGCTCGGGGGGCCGGTCAGCCCATCTCCTCCAGGCGCTTGCCCTTCGTCTCCTTGACGAACCTCAGGACGAACGGGATGGAGAGCGCGGCGAAGACCGTGTAGATCACGTAGGTGGCGGACAGGTTCCAGTCGGCCAGCGACGGGAAGCTCGCGGTGATGGCCCAGTTGGCGATCCACTGCGCGGCGGCGGCGACACCGAGCGCGGCGGCGCGGATCCGGTTGGGGAACATCTCGCCGAGCATGACCCAGACGACCACGCCCCAGCTCAGGGCGAAGAAGAGCACGAACACATGGGCGGCGATCAGGGCGACCCAGCCCTGGGTGGCGGGGAGCTGCCCGTCGACCAGGTCGGAGGAGAACGCCCACGCCTCCAGCGCCAGGCCGATCACCATGCCGACCGAGCCGATGATGGCCAGCGGCCTGCGGCCGATCCGGTCGACGAAGATCATCGCGATCACGGTGCCGACGATGTTGATGATCGACGTGGTGAAGGAGTAGAAGAACGAGTCCGACGGGTCGACGCCGACCGACTGCCACAGGGTGGCGGAGTAGTAGAACGCGACGTTGATGCCGACGAACTGCTGGAAGACCGACAGGCCGATGCCGACCCAGACGATCGGCTTGAAGAAGAAGCTGCCGCCGAGCAGGTCCCGGAAGCTGGACCTGGTCTCGCTCCGCATCCCCTGCTCGATCTCGTCGACGCGGGCGTCCAGGTCGACGTCCTGGCCCTCGACCTCGGCGAGGATCGCGCGGGCGCGCTCGCGCTTGCCGACGGAGAGCAGGTAGCGGGGGGACTCGGGGATAGCGAAGGACAGCAGGCCGTACAGGACGGCCGGGATGACCATGACGCCGAGCATGACCTGCCAGGCTTCCAGGCCCAGCAGCTCACCGCGCTGGTCGCCGTCGGCGGCGTTCAGGATGCCCCAGTTGACCAGTTGCGACACGGCGATGCCGACGACGATCGCGGCCTGCTGGAAGGAGCCGAGACGGCCGCGGTACGCGGGCGGGGCGACCTCGGCGATGTAGGCGGGGCCGATCACGGAGGCCATGCCGATGGCGAAGCCGCCGACGACCCGCCAGAAGGCGAGGTCCCACAGCGCGAACGGCAGCGCGGAGCCGACGGCGCTGACGGTGAACAGCACGGCGGCGATCTGCATACAGCGGATCCGGCCGATGCGGTCGGCTATCCGGCCCGCGGTGGCGGCGCCGATGGCGCAGCCGATCAGGGCGATGGCGATGACCTGGGCCAGCGCCGCGGAGCCGATGTCGTACCGGCCCCGGATGGCCTCGACGGCGCCGTTGATCACGGAGCTGTCGTAGCCGAAGAGGAAACCGCCCATCGCGGCCGCCGCCGCGATGAAGATGACGTGCCCGAGGTGGTCGGGCGGAACCGTGGGGGCTCCTGACTTGGATGCTGCCTGCGCAGTGCTGGTCACGTGTACTCCTCGGGCCGCCCGGCGTCGCTGCCGGGCGTGGGGATCGGCCCTTCGAGGCGCTTGGTCCTGAAGGTAAAAGCAACGTTGCAGAGACTATGCCTTCAAGTTTCGAAGTCAATAGGGCCTAACGACTCAGTTCAGGGCGAGGGGATGGAGGTGTTAGTTCAAGAGTTGAAGTGAGTGGCTCTATCGTCAGACAAAAGCGCAGGTCGCGGTACGTGTAGAGGGCACCGGTTTCTAGCGCAGCCGCTGACTGATGACCTTCGACACACCGTCGCCCTGCATGGAGACGCCGTAGAGGGCGTCGGCGACCTCCATCGTCCGCTTCTGGTGCGTGATGACGATGAGCTGCGAGGCTTCCTGGAGCTCCTGCATGATCCGGATCAGCCGCTGGAGGTTGGTGTCGTCGAGCGCCGCCTCGACCTCGTCCATGACGTAGAACGGGCTGGGCCGCGCCTTGAAGATCGACACCAGCAGCGCGACGGCGGTCAGCGACCGCTCCCCGCCGGACAGCAGCGACAGCCGCTTGACCTTCTTGCCCGGCGGCCGGGCCTCGACGTCCACACCGGTGGTGAGCATGTTGTCCGGGTCGGTCAGCAGCAGCCGCCCCTCACCGCCGGGGAACAGCCTGCCGAAGACGCCCTCGAACTCGCGCGCGGTGTCCCGGTACGCCTCCGTGAAGACCTGCTCGACCCGCTCGTCGACCTCCTTGACGACCTGGAGCAGGTCCGCGCGGGTCTTCTTCAGGTCCTCAAGCTGCTCACTGAGGAACTTGTGCCGCTCCTCCAGCGCCGCGAACTCCTCCAGCGCCAGCGGGTTGACCTTGCCGAGCTGCTGGTACGCCCGCTCGGCCGCCCTCAGCCGCTTCTCCTGCTCGGCCCGCACGAACGGCCGGGGCCGGTTGCGCGGGTGCTCCGGGTCCTCGGGCAGCTCCTCGCCCTCGGCGGGGGGCGAGGGGGGCACCGGCTGGTGCGGTCCGTACTCGGAAACGAGCCCCGCCGGTTCCACACCGAGTTCCTCCAGCGCCTTGGTCTCCAGCTGCTCGATCCGCAGCCGCTTCTCGGCGCCGAGTACCTCCCCGCGGTGGACCGAATCCGTCAACTTGTCGAGTTCCGCCTTGAGATCGCGCCCCTCGGCGCGGGCCTGGGCCAGCTCCCGCTCCCGCAGCGCCTTCGCCGCCTCGGCCGCCGTCCGCTCCCGGTCGGCCCGCGCGAGCGACACCTCGACGTGCGCGAGCAGTTGCCGGGCACCGGAAGCGACGGCGCCCGCGACGGCGGCCTCGTGCCGCAGCCGGGCCCGCCGCTGCTCCGCACGCGCGCGTGCCTCACGCTCCGCGCGGGCGGCCCGGTCGAGCGAGTCGGCCCGTCCGGCGAGCCCCTTCACCCGCTCCTCGTGCGTACGGACCTGGAGGCGGGCCTCCATCTCGGTCTGCCGCGCGTTGGCGCCGTCGGCCGCCAGCCGGTCCCGCACCGAGGTGTCCGGCTCCTCCTCGACCGGCATCTCCTCGGCGACGGCGAGCCGTTCCGCGAGCACCTCGACGTCCTCAAGCGCCTTGTCGAGCGCCTCCTGCGCCCGCGCCGCGGCGGCGACGGCGCGCCCGGCCTCCCCGGCGGCGCCCCTGGCCTGCCCGGCGAGCCGACCGAGCTGCTGGGCGACGGAGGACTTCTCCCGGTCGGCGGCGCGGCGCCGCTCGGCCAGCTCCTCGACGGTGGCGGCGGCCTCCCGGCGCCGCTCCTGCGCCGCGCGCTGGGCCTCGGCCAGCTCCTCGCACCGTACGGCCAGCTCCGCCAGCTCGGCGGCGGCCTCGTCCACGGACGCCTGCACCTCCAGCAGGCTGGGGGCGCCCGCGGAGCCGCCGTGCGCGTAGTGGGCGCCGAGGAGGTCGCCTTCGGCGGTGACGGCGGTGAGGTGGGGGTGGGCGTAGACGAGGTCCTCGGCGTCTTCGAGGGTGTCGACCACGACGGTGCCGTGGAGCAGTCGTCGTACGGCGGGCATGAGGTCCGCGGGGGCTCGGACGAAGTCCGCGGCGAGGGGTGCCCCGCTGGCTTGTACGGCGTCTGCGGGTGTGTCGTGGCTGGTCGCGCGGTTCCCCGCGCCCCTCAGGTCGGCGGGGGTGCCCGCGAGGAGAAGGGCTGCCCTTCCGCCGTCCTGCTTGCGGAGGAGGCGGATCGCCTCGGCCGCCGCGGAGGGGGAGGTGACCGCCAGGGCGTCCGCCGCCGCTCCGAGGGCCGCCGCGAGCGGGATCTCGTATCCCGGGGTGATGGTCAGCAGTTCCGCCGCCGGGCCCAGGAGGCCGGAGAGACGATCCTGCGCGGAGAGGAGGGCGCCGGTGCCGTCCTTGCGGCGCAGGCCCAGGGCCAGGGCGTCGTGGCGGGCCTGGGTGGCGGCACGCGCGCGTTCCGCCGCGGTGACCGCCTCGCGGGCGGCGGAGTGGGCGGCCTCCGCCTCGGTGAGCGCCTCCTTGGCGGCGCGGTGCCTGTCGGCCAGGTCCGCGTCGTCGGCGTCGAGGCCGTCGACCTCGGCCTTGAGGGTCTCGTACTCCTCCTGCGCGGTGACCGCGCGCTGCTGGGCCTCGTCGCGGGCGGCGGCCAGGCGGTCGATCTCGGCCTGGGCGGAGGCGGCGCGCGAGCGGGCGGCGCCGACCTGGCCGTTGAGCCGGGCCAGCCCCTCGCGGCGGTCCGCGATGGCGCGGGCGGCGTCCTTCAACCGCCGCTCCTCGGCGGCGAGTTCGCGCTCCAGTTCGGCACGGTGGGACACCGTGTCCTCCAGCGCCCGCTGCGCCGCCTCCAGGGCGGCCTCCAACTCGGCCTCCTGCTCGCGGACCCGGGCGGCCTCGCGCTCCAGGTCCTCGGGGTCCCGGCCGCGCCGCTCGTCGGGCGGGGCGGAGGTGGCGCTCTTGACGCGGGCGTCGGCCAGCGAGACGGTGCCGCGCACCCGCTCCGCGAGCTGGGACAGCTCGTACCAGGTCTGCTGGGCGCGCTGGAGGCGGGGGGCGAGCCGCCGTACCTCGTCCTCCAGGAGGGCCTCGCGCTGGAGCGCCTTCTTCAGCTCCTGCTCGGCGGCCTCCTTGCGCTCCTTCAGCGCGGCCTCGTCGGCGACCTCCGTCTGGAGCGCCTCCCGCAGCCGTACGAGGTCGTCGGCGAGCAGGCGCAGCCGGGCGTCGCGCAGGTCGGCCTGGATGACGGCGGCCCGGCGGGCGACGGCGGCCTGGCGGCCCAGCGGCTTGAGCTGGCGGCGCAGTTCGTCGGTGAGGTCCTGCACGCGCGCGAGGTTGGCCTGCATGGCGTCGAGCTTGCGGAGCGCCTTCTCCTTGCGCTTGCGGTGCTTGAGGACGCCCGCGGCCTCCTCGATGAAGGCGCGGCGGCCCATGGGGTCGGCGTGCAGGACGGAGTCGAGCTGGCCCTGGCCGACGATGACGTGCATCTCGCGGCCGATGCCGGAGTCGGAGAGGAGTTCCTGGATGTCCAGCAGGCGGCAGGTGTCGCCGTTGATCTGGTACTCGCTGCCGCCGTTGCGGAACATGATCCGCGTGATGGTGACCTCGGCGTACTCGATGGGCAGCGCCCCGTCGGAGTTGTCGATGGTCAGCGACACCTCGGCGCGGCCGAGCGGCGGGCGGCCGGTGGTCCCGGCGAAGATGACGTCCTCCATCTTGCCGCCGCGCAGCGACTTGGCGCCCTGCTCGCCCATGACCCAACTGAGCGCGTCCACGACGTTGGACTTGCCCGAGCCGTTCGGTCCGACGACACACGTGATGCCCGGTTCGAACCGGAGTGTGGTCGCCGAGGCGAACGACTTGAACCCTCGGAGGGTCAGGGCCTTGAGGTGCACGGCGCTGGACTCTACCTTCCGGGGTTGTCTCACTCCATGAACCGGCGGTTTCGCCCTGGGAGTCGCAGGGCACACCAAAAGTTAAACAGGGTGAAAGGATGCGCGGGTCAAGGAGACCGCGGGCGACCGGGGGCCGGGGAAGAAGAAGGGACGCCGAAGCGTCCCTTGCCATTTCTGACAACTGAGCGGTTGATTACGGGCGGCCCAACCACTGCTGTCGTGGTGCGATGCAGTGATCAGGTGAGCGCAGGCTCCGCCTGGTGTGCGTCAACGCTCTCCATGATCCTGTCGTGAGAAGCGGCAGCCGTCAGGGCGTCGTTCTCGGCCTGGATCCGTACGAGCTCGGATTCCAGGTCCTGGACGCGCTGCTGGAGCCGTCGCATCTCGGCGAGGAGTCGAGGGTCGGAGCCGCCGACGTAACCGAGAAGCGCCTTTGCCATGATGGATGGTCCTCCACACTGAGTGACCGACCGATGCGGTGTGGGTCGTGAGGGATTCGCACCCGCGGTGCTTGGCACTGTGGAGTTGTGCTGCCGGTAATCCATGCCAAACAGCTAAGGTGCGCGGGGCTTTCAGCGTCTCACCAAAAAGTTTGACGGTCAACACGATCACGCCCCGTATTGGGGGGCGAACCGGGGGCACGCGGCCGGGTGACGGCGGCGCTGCGACTCCTACGGGGCCCTGGGGCGTGGCGATCATCTTTGCGCGCGAGGACCGGCCGCGCAAGCGGTTCTCGGCAACCACCAGCGGTTTTCTTCCCGCGCGGGCGCGCGAGCACCGCCCCGGCGGTGGCGCCGGTGGGTGCCGGGCGGTCGTGGGTCAGCGGATCGCGAAGCCGTCGTAGCCGCCGCGGGGTGTGTCCCAGATCTCGGTGACCCCGTCCACGCGGCCGGGCGTGTCGCCCTTCTGGAGCCAGTCGAGGAGCGTCTCGCAGCCCTTGCGCGGACCCTCGGCGACCACCTGGACCCGACCGTCCGCCAAATTGAGAGCAAAGCCACTCAGGCCGCCGATCTCCAGCGCCTTGGCCCGCGTGAACCAGCGGAAACCCACACCCTGGACGCTTCCCCGCACCCAGGCCACCAGCCGTACATCCTCGCTCATGGGTGCAACCTAACGGGCCAATGTCTCTCGGAGCACTTCCGCATCGCGCGCCATGCGGTACCGTCCCCACCCAATGAATCTCATATGAAACTCACTCGATCGTGTGAGTGTGAGTCTGGTGGGCCGTGGGGGGACGCGCCGACCGCAAGGACGAGGAAGGCCAGGACATGGGACGCCACCGACGCATCGCCGCCGGCCGCGCCGCCACGGGCCGCGCCGGGGAGGTCGCACCACCGCACGGCTCGTCCACGCGGGAGTACGACCCGCGCGATCCGCACGCCGCCGAGTACGGCACCACCGGGATCGCCCCCTACCTCCACCCCGAGGCGTACGCCGACGCCCGCGCCCGCAGCGAGGCGTACCTCTACGCCCCGGACGCGTACATGACGGACGGCGGGGGCTACCCGGCCGCCGCGGAGACCGTGGGCTTCCCGGCCGACGGCTACCGGGCCGGTGGGTTCCCGGCCGGTGGACGCCGGGTCGGCGGGCCCGCGCCGGACCGGTTCACGACCGAGGCGCTCGCGTCCCACGACTTCGCGACCGGCGACCACCTGTCCAGCGACCGGCCGTCCGCCGACTACCGCCCCCACGGCTTCCCGGCCGACGACCGCCTGTCCCACGACTTCTCTGTCGACGACCGCCTGTCCCACGACTTCGCCACCGACGACTTCACGGCCGCCGACGGCCTCACCACCACCGCGTTTGCCTCCGACGGGTTCACGCCCGACGAGGGCGCCCGGCGCGCCGGGACGCACCGGCGCCGTAAGAAGAAGGCCGGGGCGCCGGTCCGCAACGGCCTGCTCGGGGTCTCCGCCGCGGTCGCCCTCGGCACCGTCGCGGTCGCCACCGGCGTGATCCCCGGCACCGAGAACTACCAGCTCGGCGGTGGCGGCGGGGACAAGGTGCAGTCCGCCGACACCCCGGGCAACTCCGCGACCCAGCAGGGCGGCGCCTCGGGCAGCGCCGAGTACCCCGAGGGCACCGCCACCAGCCCCGGCGGCCAGCGCTCCGGCACCGGCTCCGCCTCCAGCGGCGCGTCCGACTCCGCCAAGCCGTCGCCCTCGACGTCGTCGGCCGCGCCGACGGAGGCCCCGGCGAAGGAGAAGGAGCCCCAGGCCAACCCGTCGAAGACCAAGCAGCCGAAGCCGGTGACCCCGCCGTCCAACGCGGCGACGCAGGCGCCGGAGGAGAGCAGCGCGCCGGTGACGGTCTCCCGCGAGGCCGCCGCCGAGGCCGAGGTGCTCAAGCTCGTCAACCAGGAGCGGGCGCAGGCCGGTTGCAGCCCCGTCGCCGCGAACAGCGCCCTCGCCTCGCTGGCGGGCGCCTTCAGCGCCGACATGGCCGCGCGGGACTTCTTCGACCACACCGACCCCAGCGGCGCCACCCCGTGGGACCGCGCGGAGGCGGCGGGCATAGACAACCTCGGCGGCGAGAACATAGCCCGCGGCCAGGCCGACGCCGCCGCGGTCATGGACGCCTGGATGAACAGCCCCGGCCACCGCGCCAACATCCTGAACTGCGACTTCACCACACTGGGCGTGGGCGTCCACTTCGGGGACGGCGGCCCGTGGTGGACGCAGAACTTCGGCTACTAGCCCCCGGCCCACTCCCCCTGCGCTCCCGTACGCTGGGGGCATGACCACCACGCCGGAGCGCGCCGCGGAGCGGGATCTCGCGTATGACGTGTTCTCGCGGGCCTGCCCGTCGCGCGGGACGCTGGAGCATGTGACCGGGCGCTGGGGCGCGCTCACGCTGGGCGCGTTGTACGACGGGTCGTTCCGGTTCAACGAGTTGCGGCGGCGGGTCGACGGGGTCAGCGAGAAGATGCTGTCGCAGACGCTGCACGCGCTGGAGCGCGACGGCCTGGTGCACCGGGAGGCGCACCCCACGAACCCGCCGCGGGTGGACTACGAACTGACCGAGCTGGGCCGGGGCGTCGCCGAGCGGCTGATGGCGCTGATCGAGTTCGTGGAGGGCCGGATGGACGACGTCCTCGCGGCCCGTGGCCGTTACGACGAGACGCGCGGCGGGCGCTGACAGCGCGGGCAGTAGTAGCTGGAGCGGTTCATCCACGGGCGGCGGCGCATCGGCGTACCGCAGCGGCGGCAGGGTTCGCCCTCGCGGCCGTAGGCGTCCAGGGAGCGGTCGAAGTAGCCGGACTCGCCGTTGACGTTGACGTAGAGGCTGTCGAAGCTGGTGCCGCCGACCGCGAGGGCCGCGTTCATGACGTCCCTGATGTGGCCGAGGAGTTCCCGGGTGCGGGGGCGGGTGAACGTCGACGTCGGGCGGTCGTAGTGGAGGCGGGCGCGCCACAGCGCCTCGTCGGCGTAGATGTTGCCGACGCCGCTGATCAGGGACTGGTCGAGCAGGGCGCGCTTGATGGTGCTGCGCTTGCGGCGCAGGGCCTGGTGGAAGGCGTCCTCGTCGAAGCGCGGGTCGAGCGGGTCGCGGGCGATGTGCGCGATGACGTCGGGCAGCCCGTCGGGGGTGTTGTCGTGCAGGGACAGGCCGCCGAAGGTGCGCTGGTCGACGAAGCGGAGTTCGGTGCCGAGGGCGTCCGAGAAGCGGACCCGGATGCGCAGGTGCTTCTCGTCTGGCGCCGTGTGCGGCTGCACCAGGAGCTGGCCGCTCATGCCGAGGTGGGCGAGGACGGACTGGTCGGTGTCCTCCAGCGGCAGCCACAGGTACTTGCCGCGGCGGCGCGGGGTGCCGATCCGGTGGCCCTTGAGACGGTGCGCGAAGTCCTCGGCCCCGGCGGCATGGCGGCGTACCGCGCGCGGGTGCAGCACCTCGACGTCGGCGACGGTGCGGTGGGCGGCCCACCGGTCCAGGCCGCGGCGTACGACCTCGACCTCCGGCAGCTCGGGCATGTGTGCTCCGCAGGGTGAATGAGCCGAGCGCCCGCCCCGGGGCGGGACGGGCGCTCAGACGCGGTGTGACGGGGCCCGGCGGTCAGACGGAGGGGACCTGCGGCTCGGCCGAGCCGTCCTCGTCCGGGTCGTCGGGCTTGGTGTCGTCGTCGGTGGCTCCCGTGACCGGGGAGCCGTCCGCGGCGGCCCGTTTGGCGCGCTCGTCAGCCGCCGCGCGGATCGCGCGCCAGGCGGACTCGGCGGCCTGCTGCTCCGCCTCCTTCTTGCTGCGGCCGGTGCCGGTGCCGTACGAGACGCCTCCGACGCGGGCGGCAGCAGTGAAGGTCTTCTCGTGGTCGGGGCCGGTCTCCGTGACCAGGTACTCGGGCACGCCGAGCCCCTCGGTCGCGGTGAGCTCCTGGAGGCTGGTCTTCCAGTCCAGTCCGGCTCCGAGGTTGGAGGACTTCTCGATCAGCGGGTCGAACAGGCGGTGCACCAGCTCCGCCGCCGAGTCCAGGCCCTGGTCGAGGTAGACCGCGCCGATCACCGCTTCGAGGGTGTCGGCGAGGATGGACGCCTTGTCCCGGCCGCCCGTGCCCTCTTCACCGCGGCCGAGCCGGATGAAGGAGCCGAGTTCCAGCGAGCGTCCCACCTGTGCCAGCGCACGCGAGTTGACCACCGCGGCCCGCAGCTTGGCCAGTTGGCCCTCGGGCAGGTCGGGGTGGGTGCGGTACAGCGTGTCGGTGACGACGAGGCCGAGCACGGAGTCCCCGAGGAACTCCAGCCGCTCGTTCGTCGGCAGACCGCCGTTCTCGTACGCGTAGGAACGGTGGGTCAGCGCTCGCACCAGAAGGGCGGACTCGACCTGGTAGCCGAGCCGCCCTTCCAGAAGCGTGTGGGACGAGGCATGGTTGTCGCCAGAGTTCTTCTTCGGCGTGGACACAGTGCCTCTCACCAGCCGCTCAGACCTCGAGGACCTGGCGCTTGTTGTAGGTGCCGCACGACGGGCACGCGATGTGCTGCTGCTTGGGCTCGTGGCAGCGCTCGCACGCGACCAGGGTGGGGACCGCAGCCTTCCACTGCGACCGGCGGTGGCGCGTGTTGCTGCGCGACATCTTCCGCTTCGGAACAGCCACGGCTACTTCTCCTGCTTCTCGTCGACGCCCGTCTCGGCGCCGCTCGTGTCGTCCTTGTCGCCAGGTTCGAGCGAACCGGCGAGTCCCTGCAATGCCGCCCAACGGATGTCGACGGCGTCGTGGTGGTGGTCCGGGTCGTCCAGGAGCCGTGCCCCGCACTCGGCGCACAGACCCGGGCAGTCCTCCCGGCACACCGGCTGCATCGGCAGTGCGAGCACCACCGCATCGCGCAGCACGGGTTCGAGGTCGAACAGGCCGTCCTCGATGAAGAGCCTGTCCTCGTCTTCCTCGGCGTCGTCGGCCGGTTCCGCCTTCACGCGGCCCCGGTCGTCGGCGTCAGGGTACGAGAACATCTCCTGGAAGTCCGCTTCCAGCTCCTGCTGGAGCGGCTCCAGACACCTTACGCACTCCCCCTCGGCGCGGGCACGGGCGGTGCCGGTGACGAGCACACCCTCCATGACCGACTCCAGGCGGAGGTCCAGCTCCACCGGGGCGCCCTCGGGCACTCCGATGACGTCCTTCAGACCGAGGTCCTTGGGGGCGTCGACCGTGCGGGAGAGCCGCTGGAGCGCGCCGGGCCGCCTGCCCAGCTCGTGCGTGTCGAACACGAGGGGGTTGCGGTGGTCGAGGCGGGCGTTGGAGGCCATTCCTGCTTTCGATCTGTGAGCTGGGGGGACACTGCCCGTCCTTGCTGTGCGGGCAGCGCTGATCGCGGACGCCTGCGGACCCTGTGAAAAGGCGTGAGCGCACGCGCGACCGAAGAGCCAGGATACTGGACCTTTCCCATACGGCCCAATCGGCACCCTCAGCCGTTGCCGCGGCCCTGCTCGTACGCCCGTAGCTGCTCGGCGCTGATCATGCTGGTGTCGAAGAGGCTGGTCTCGTCGAGCGCCTGCGGGTCCTGCGCGTAGCCCTGCTGGGGCTGCTGGGGCTGCTGGGGCGGGTAAGCGGGCTGCTGCGGGTAGCCCGCGTACGGGTCGGCCTGCTGGTAGCCGTAGGGGTCCTGCTGCTGGGCGTACTGCTGCTGGTAGCCGTACGGGTCGGCCTGCTGGGCCTGCTGCTGGTAGGCGTAAGCGTCCTGGTAGGGCTCGGCCTGGGTGCCGTAGGAGTCGTCGCGGCTGGCGTAGCCGTCGTCCTGGGCGGCGTACGACGGCTGGGCGGGGACGGTGGCGGACTGCTGCTGCTCGGCGGCGGTCTCGCGCTGGGACAGGGCCGCGAGGTCGGCGAGGTAGTCGGCGTCGCTGCTGTGCTGGACGGTGCTGGTGTCGTCGGCGAGGGCACCGAGGTCGTCGGTGGCGATCCGGCCGTGCAGCTTCTGTCGGCCGCGGCCGACCGCGTCCAGGGTCTTGGCGAGGACCGCCTCGAAGGCGCCGAGCTTCACGTCGACGTACTCGTCGGCGGTGCGGCGCAGGGTCTCGGGGTCGTGGCTGCGCTCGGGGGCGTCCTCGTCCTCGTAGCCCTGCTCGTCGAGGCCCGGGCCGGTGCCGAGGAGCTTCTCGCGGCCCCGGCCGACGGAGCCGAGGGTCTTGGTGAGGACGACCTCGAAGTTGGCGAGCTTGGAGTCGACGTAGTCGTCGGCCTCGGCGCGGATGTCCTCGGCCTCCTTGCGGGCCTCGGCGAGGATCCGGTCGGCCTCGGCCTGGGAGCGGCGGGCGATCTCGGTGTCGGAGATCAGCGAGCCGCGCTCGGCGTGCGCGCCGGAGATGATCCGCTCGGCCTCCTGGCGGGCCTGCTCGACGAGCTGCTCCCGGCCGCCGATCAGCTCCTGGGCCTCGGCGAGGGAGTCGGGCAGGGCCGCGCGCAGCTCTTCGAGCATCGAGAGCAGTTCGGCGCGGTTGACCACGCACGACGCCGACATGGGCATCGACCGGGCACTGGAGACCGAGGCGACGATCTCGTCGAGCTTCTTCTGCACGTCCACCGTGTGCTCGCCACTCTCTACAGCTGTGATGGAGACCAACGGGACGACTGTACGGCCATGGGGCGCCCGGGGGACACCGAGTGACGGCCCGTCAGCCGTTCAGTCCCCGCGCAGCCGCTCGGCGAGGGCGGCCAGGACCTGCGGCGGCACCAGGTGGGAGACGTCGCCGCCCCACTGCGCGACCTCCTTGACCAGGGAGGACGACAGGAAGCTGTAGGTGGGGTTGGTGGGCACGAAGAGCGTCTCGACGCCGGTGAGGCCGTTGTTCATCTGGGCCATCTGGAGTTCGTAGTCGAAGTCGCTGACGGCGCGCAGGCCCTTGACGATGGCGGGGATGTCGCGCTGCTTGCAGAAGTCCACCAGCAGGCCGTGGAACGCCTCGACGCGCACGTTGCCGTACTCGCTGGTGACCTGGCGGATCAGGTCGATCCGCTCGTCGATGTCGAACAGGCCCTTCTTGGACTTGTTGATCATCACCGCGACGTAGACCTCGTCGTACAGACGGGAGGCGCGGGCGATGATGTCGAGATGTCCGTTGGTGATCGGGTCGAACGACCCGGGGCAGACGGCGCGGCGCACTTGTGATCCCTCGCTCTCCGGTCCGGTCATCGTGCGTCTTCGCACGTAGAGGCGGCGCGACCGTACCAAAACGTTCCCTCGCCGTAGCGGCGGGCCCGGATCGGTTCGAAACCGTCGGGCCACCGGAATTCACCGCCTCTGGTGCTGCGCTCCACGGTGACGAGGGCGTCGGCCGTGAGCCACCCCTCCGTGCGGAGTGTGAGGAGGATCTCCCGAAGATCGTCGTCGGTTACGGCGTACGGCGGATCGAGGAAGGCCAGGTCGTACGGCCGCTCGGGTGGGGCGGCGCGGATGATCTGTTCCGCTTTGCCCGCTCTGACCTCGGCGCCGGGCAGGCCCAGCGACCTGACGTTGTCCCGGACGGTGCGGGCGGCGCGGGCGTCGGCCTCGACCAGCAGGGTGTGACCGGCGCCACGGGAGAGGGCCTCCAGGCCGACGGCGCCGGAACCGGCGTACAGGTCGAGGACGCGTTCGCCGTCCAGGGGGCCGCCGAGGAGGGACTGCCAGGTGGAGAAGAGGCCCTCGCGGGCGCGGTCGGAGGTGGGGCGGGTTCCGGTCCCCGGGGGACGGCGAGGCGGCGTCCGCCGGCGGTGCCAGCGATCACGCGGGTCATCTGTGGTCCTTGGTCGTGGGCGGCTTCCGGTATCAGTGTGGCTGGTCGCGGGGTGCCCCGCGCCCTCGGGGTCGGGCCCGTTCACCCCTTTTCCAGGTACTGCTCCCTCTCCTCGTCCAAGAGGGCGTCCAGGGCGGTGCGCAGGCCGGGGAGCTTGGTCAGCTCCGGGTCCGCCGCCACCACCGCCGTGGCCTCCTCGCGGGCCTCCGCGATGATCTCCTCGTCCTCGATCACGGCGAGCATCCGCAGGCTGGTGCGGGCGCCGGACTGGGCCTGGCCGAGGACGTCGCCCTCGCGGCGCTGCTCCAGGTCGATGCGGGAGAGCTCGAAGCCGTCGAGGGTGGCGGCGACGGCGTTCAGCCGCTGCCGGGCCGCGCTCGCCTCCGGCGCCTCGCTGACCAGCAGGCACAGGCCGGGCGCGGCGCCCCGGCCGACGCGTCCGCGCAACTGGTGGAGCTGGGAGACGCCGAAGCGGTCGGCGTCCATGATCACCATCACCGTGGCGTTCGGCACGTTGACGCCGACCTCGATGACGGTCGTGGCGACCAGGACGTCGGTGTCGCCCGCGGCGAAGCGGCGCATCACGGCGTCCTTGTCGTCGGGCGGCATCCTGCCGTGCAGCACCTCCACCCGCAGGCCGTGCAGCGGGCCCTTGGCGAGCTGGTCGGCGACGTCGAGGACGGCGAGCGGCGGGCGCTTGTCGGCGTCGTCCGGGGCGGGCTTCTTCCTGCCCTTGCCTGGCGTGTCCTCCTCGTCCCCGATCCGGGGGCAGACGACGTACGCCTGGTGGCCCTTGCCGACCTCCTCGCGCAGCCGCTCCCAGGCGCGGGCGAGGAAGTGGGGCTTGTCGGCGGCGGGGACGACATGGCTGGCGATCGGGGAGCGACCGGCGGGGAGCTGGTCGAGGACGGAGGTCTCCAGGTCACCGAAGACGGTCATGGCGACGGTGCGCGGGATGGGGGTGGCGGTCATCACCAGCAGGTGCGGGGTCTGCCTGCCCTTGCCGCGCAGGGCGTCGCGCTGCTCGACGCCGAAGCGGTGCTGTTCGTCGACGACGACCAGGCCGAGGTCGTGGAACTGCACCTTGTCCTCGATGAGCGCGTGGGTGCCGATCACGATCCCGGCCTCGCCGGTGACGAGGTCGAGCATCGCCTGCCGTCGCGCGGCGGCGCCCATGGACCCGGTGAGCAGCACCACCTTGGTGGCCCGCTCCGCGCCGCCGAGCATCCCGCCCTCGGCCAGCTCGCCCATCATCTCCACGATCGACCGGTGGTGCTGCTGCGCGAGCACCTCGGTCGGCGCGAGCATCGCGGCCTGCCCGCCCGCGTCGACGACGGCGAGCATGGCGCGCAGGGCCACCATCGTCTTGCCCGATCCGACCTCTCCCTGGAGGAGCCGGTGCATCGGGTGGTCCGTCGCCAGGTCGGTGAAGATCTCCTCGGAGACCTTGCGCTGGCCGTCGGTGAGGGTGAACGGGAGGCGGTCGTCGAAGGCGGTGAGGAGGCCGTCGGGGCCGGGGCGGCGGGGGGTGGCGGGGAGCAGGGCGTCGGTGTGGCGGCGGCGGGCGAGGGCGACCTGGAGGACGAACGCCTCGTCCCACTTCAGGCGGGCGCGGGCGTCGGCGATGTCGGCCTTGGTGTGCGGGCGGTGGATCTTGAGCAGGGCCTCGGGGAGGGGGACCAGGCCGCGGCCCGCGCGGAGGGTGTCCGGCAGCGGGTCGACGGCCTCCTGGGCGCTGGGCAGCACCGTCTGGATCGCCTTGCCGATCTTCCAGGACTCCAGCTTGGCGGTGGCCGGGTAGATCGGGATGAGGGCGCCCGCCCACGCGTCCACGGCCTCCTCCGCGCCGTCGCCGCGCAGGAGTTCGTAGGCCGGGTGGGCGAGTTGGAGGCGGCGGTTGAAGACGGAGACCTTGCCCGCGAAGAGCGCGCGGGTGCCCGGCAGGAGTTCCTTGTGGGGCTTGTGCACGCCGTTGCCGAAGAAGACGAGCTGGAGCCTGCCGCTGCCGTCGGTGATGGTGACCTCCAGGCGCTGGCCCTTGCCGCGCGGGGCCTTGCTGGAGGCGAAGGTGTGCAGGCGGGCGTCGGCGACCATCGCGACCACCGTGACGTGCTCGTCCATGGGGAGGTCCGCGAGGTGGGTGAGCTGGCCGCGCTCCTCGTATCTGCGGGGGTAGTGGTGCAGGAGGTCGCCGACGGTGTGCAGGCCGAGGTGCTCGGCCATCACCTTCGCGGTGGCGGGGCCGAGCACCTTCTTGAGGGGTTCTTCCAGTGCGGGCACGAGATCCATTGCACACCACGCCACTGACATCGCCGTATACGTCTCGGGAAACCCCTGGTCAGGCGGCTGGTTGGGGCCCTAGGATGGCGCGCTCCGGCCATCCTTCCCGCGGTCACCGCCTCACCGGGGCCGCCCGACCCCGCGCCGTCGCCCGTCCCCCCACCGGCGCAGCGACGATGGACTCCCAGACCTCACAGTCATCCCAGGCACCCCAGTCACCTCACACGTTCCAGGTCGACCTGCGCGGCCTGGTGGACCTGCTCTCCCACCACCTCTACTCCAGTCCCCGGGTCTACCTGCGGGAGCTGCTCCAGAACGCCGTGGACGCCGTCACGGCCCGGCGGGCCATACAGCCCGACGCCCCGGCCCGGGTGCGGCTGGTCGCGGAGGGCGGCGCGCTGCGGGTGGAGGACTCCGGTGTCGGGCTCACCGAGGCCGATGTGCACAGCCTGCTGGCGACGATCGGCCGCAGCTCCAAGCGCGCCGACGCCGCGGATGGGCTCCAGGAGGCCCGCGCCGACTTCCTCGGGCAGTTCGGCATCGGGCTGCTGGCGTGCTTCGTGGTGGCCGAGCGGATCCGCGTCGTCAGCCGCAGCGCCCGTACGCCGGACGCCCGGCCCGTGGAGTGGACGGCGACCGACG
Organism: Streptomyces flavalbus; assembly: GCF_042674625.1. Classification (NCBI taxonomy): domain Bacteria; kingdom Bacillati; phylum Actinomycetota; class Actinomycetes; order Kitasatosporales; family Streptomycetaceae; genus Streptomyces; species Streptomyces flavalbus. The sequence goes on along the minus strand of NZ_JBHTEB010000001.1, from coordinate 5,623,653 downwards.
ACGGCTCGTACACCGTGCGGACGCTGCCGGACGACGCCCGCCCGGAACCCGGCACCACCGTGCACCTGGTGGCGCGCGCCGGTGCCGGGGAGTGGCTCACCGAGGAGCGGGTCCTCGCCCTGGCGCGGGACTTCGGCTCACTGCTGCCGTACGACGTCCGGGTGGGCGAGGAGGCGGTCACCGACCTGCCCGCGCCCTGGGACCGCCCGTACCCCTCCCCCGCCAACCGCAGGGTGGCCCTCGCCCGGCACTGCCACGAGCTGTTCGGGTTCACCCCGCTGGACTCGATCGAGCTGGACGTGCCGCTCGCCGGTATCCGCGGCGTGGCGTACGTGCTGCCCACCGCGGTCAGCCCCGCGCAGCGGGCCAGGCACCGGGTGCACCTGAAGGGCATGTTGCTGACCGAGCGGGCCGAGCAGTTGCTGCCCGACTGGGCGTTCTTCGTGCGCTGCGTGCTGGACACGGACAGTCTGCGCCCCACCGCCTCGCGCGAGTCGCTGTACGAGGACGAGACCCTCGCCGCCGTGCGGGAGGCGCTCGGCGAGCGCATCCGCGGCTGGCTGACCGGTCTCGCCGCCGGTGACCCGGAGCGGCTGGCGGCGTTCCTGGGCGTGCACCACCTGGGCGTGAAGTCGCTCGCGCGGCACGACCGGGAGATGCTGCGCACGATGCTGCCGTGGCTGCCGTTCGAGACGACGGACGGGCGGCTGTCCCTGGAGGAGTTCGCACGGCGCCACCCGGTGGTGCACTTCACGCGGACCGTGGAGGAGTTCCGGCAGGTCGCGCCGATCGCCTCCGCGCAGGGCATCGGCGTCGTCAACGGCGGCTACACCTACGACACCGAGCTGGTGGAGGCGCTGCCCTCGGTGCGTCCGGGTACGGCGGTGACGGAGCTGGACGCCGACACCGTGACCGCGCACCTGGACGCCGTGGACCCGGCGGAGGAGCTGGCCCTGTCCGGCTTCCTGGCCGCCGCGCGGGCCGCCCTCGACCCGCTGGGCTGCGATGTCGTCCTGCGCGCCTTCCACCCGCTGTCGGTGCCCGCGCTGCACCTGGACGACCGGGCGGCCCGGCACGAGCAGGCGCGGGCGGCGGCCGAGGAGCAGGCGGACGACCTGTGGGCGGGCATCCTGGGCTCGCTGCGCGGCAGCGCCCCGCGCGCGCGGCTGGTGCTCAACCACCTCAACCCGCTGGTCCGCAGGATCAGCTCGCTCAGCGACCGGGAACTGGTCGGCACCGCCACGGAGTCCCTGTACGGGCAGGCCCTGCTGATGGCGCAGCGCCCGCTCAGGCCCGCCGACTCGGCGCTGCTGAACCGCGCCTTCATCGGCCTGCTTGAGTGGGCCACCCACAGCGACTCTGACTCCACGGGGGGCGGTCAGGCATGAGTGAGATCACGGACTTCGACGCGCTGCGCAGGGCGATGGCGGAGAACTCCGAGCAGCCGGAGGGACCGGCCCGCAACGCGCGCGCGGAGCAACTGCTCGGCGAGGCCGAGAAGCTGGGCGTCCCGCTGGCGGTGATCGAGGCGCTCGGGCACCAGTTGCAGGTCTACAACTACAGCTCCGAGAAGGACAAGATGTTCGTCCCCTTCGCGCGGCTGCTGCGCATGTGGGACGAGAGCCCCGAGGACTTCGACGAGTACGAGACGCATTCCCTGCACTGGGTCTTCAAGTGGATGACGGCGGGCATGGTGAGCCAGCCGCACATCCCGCTGGCGTCCATCGAGAAGTGGCTCGCCGAGATGGAGCACCGCTACCGGCTCGCGGGGCACTCCGAACGGGCTGTGCGGAGCGCCGAGTTCGGGGTGGCCGCCCACGTGGGCGACGTCGCCCGCGCGGAGCGCGCCTACGCGGCATGGCTGGCCGCGGACCGGGACTCCATGTCCGACTGCCACGCGTGCGAGCTGCACTCGCAGGGCTGGTGGCAGGCGGAGCGGGCCCGGGACGAGGAGGCGCTGCGGCTGTGGGCGCCGGTCCTCCAGGGCGAGTACACCTGCGCCCACGAGCCGCACGCGGCGCTGGCGTCGTCGCTGCTGCCGCTGCTGCGGCTCGGCCGTCTGGAGGAGGCGCGCGCCAACCACCTGCGGGGTTTCCGGCTGGTGCGGGCCATGGAGAGTATGCGCGAGGCGTACGCGGACCACGTGGAGTTCTGCGCGCTGACCGGCAACGAGGCGCGCGGCCTGGAGCTGCTCGCGGAGCGCCCGGCGTACTTCACCGACACCGGCAACCCGCGCAGCCGGATGGAGTTCCTGAGCGTGGTGGCCCTGCTCATGGACCGGCTGACGGAGCTTGGCCTCGCCGAGCGGCGGGTGCCGGGGCCGCCCGGCCGGGACTGGACCGCCGCCGAACTCGCCGTCCACGCGCGCGGGGAGGCCCTGGAGCTGGCGGCCCGGTTCGACCGGCGCAACGGCACGCCGTACGTGGGTGAGCAGGCACGCGCGCGGATGGACCGGCGTCCGCTGGCCGACCGGCTGCCGCTGGGGGTGCGCGCGACGCGTCCGGCGACCGTGGCCCCGGCGCCGCCGCCCGCCGCCGCGGAGCCCGCCGGAGGCGAGGTGCCCGCCCTGCTGGCGAAGGCGCGGGAGCTGTCGGAGAACCTGCGGCCGCACGCCGTCGAGGCGTGGGCGGCGCTCGCGCGGGCGGCCGAGGGCACCAAGCTGGACGCCCGTGCCCGCGCGGAGATCGCCGACCACCGGGCGATGGGCCTCGGCCCCGAGGGCGTCGGGGAGTTCGAGCGGGCCGCCGCCCTGTACGCCGAGGCGGGCGACCCGGGCGAGGCTCTGGCGGCACGCGCGCGTGGGGCGTTCGTGCGGGCCCTCGCCGGTGACGTGGACGCGGCGCTGACGGCCGTCGCGGAGCCGTACGAGGAGATCCTCGGCCTGTACGCGGAGGGCGCGACGGGGCTGCGGCAGACCGCGTCGGTGCTGATGGGCCGCGCCCGGATCCTGCTGCGGGCGGCGCACGCGCGCGGCGACGACCCGCCCGCCGTGGCGGACGCCGAGGCCGCCGCGCGGGAGGTGCTGGCCCTCGTCGACGGCTACGGCGGGGACGACGTGCGGCTCGCCGCGCGGGCCGCCGAGGCGCGCGCCATGCTGGGCGAGCTGGCGGCGCTCGGCGGGGACCCGTCCACCGCCGTGGAGCGGCTCACGCGGGCGGCGGCGGACTTCGTGGCCGCGGGCCTGCCCTGGTTCGCCGTGGAGTACGAGGCCCAGCTCGCCGCCCTCCACCAGCAGCTCGGCGCCCTCGACGGCGCGGAGCGGGCGCTGCGGTCGGCGCTGGAGCACGGCGGCCCGTACGTCGAGCCGCCCGGCCGGGCGCAGTTGCACCTGCAGTTGGCGGAGGTGCTCGGCGCCACGGGACGGCCCGGGGAGGCCGCGGAGCACGCCCTGGAGGCGGCGCACTGGGCCGACGAGGCGGGCGGCGGCCCGGCGCTCGGGGCGTGGGCGCGGCACCTGCTGGGCGGGTTCCTGCTGCGGCAGGGCCGCTGGGCGGAGGCCGCCGAGGTGCTGGAGTCGGCGCTGCCCGACCTGAGCGCCGAGACGCACGGGGACGGCGCGGTCGTGCAGACGCAGTGGTGGCTCGGGGACTGCCTGAGCGAGCTGGGCGAGCACCGCGCGGCGGCCGAGCGGCGCCTGGAAGCCGCCGAGATCGCCCGGCACTGGCCGGAGCAGCAGGACCACGCCACCCTCGCGCACCTCGCCGCCGAGTCCCTCGGGCACGCCGGGGAGACCGCCGCCGCGGACCGGGCGTACGCGCGCGCGGGCGAGCTGTGGCGTTCCCTGGGCAATGTGCACGGCCTGGTCCGCTCGCTGCGGGCCCGCGCGTGGCTGGCGCTGCGCACACCGGACGGGACGGACGGCGCGCGGGAGCTGATGGCGGACGCCCTCGGGGTGTGCGCGGCAGCGCTGGCGGACGCGGCCGACGAGGAGGCCCGGCAGCGGCTCACCGAGGAGTTGGGGCACACCCACCGCCAGTTCGGTGACCTGCTGGCCCGCTCGTCCGCCGAGGACGCGGAGGACGGCTCGATCCAGGAGGCGTTCGAGGGGGCCCTGGCGCAGATGACGCGGGCGGCGGAGGCGTTCGCCGCGCTCGGCCCGGACGCCCTGCACAGCCGCACCGGCGCCGAACTCGCCGCGGGCTGGCTGGAGGCCGACCTGGGCCGCCCGGCGGACGCGACGGCACGCGCGCGTACGGTGCTCCAGGTCTACGCCGGTGCCCCGGACGACGACGAGACGGTACGGTCCCGTCGCGCCGAGGCGGAGCAGATGCTCCAGCTCACGACGGAGCAGGGGGCGTGAGGATGGCCGTGAGGGCCCTCACTCCACCCCGATGAGCAGCAGCGCCCCCTGCCGTCCGCCCCGGTAGACCACGGTGTCGACGGCGAGGTACGCCTCCCGCACCCGGTTCTCCAGGTGCTCGGCGACGGACTCGGGGGCCTCGTCGCCGAGCACGATGGTGACCAGCTCGCCGCCCGCCGCGAGCATCCGGTCCAGGACGGTCCCGGCGGTGGCGGTGACGTCCGCGCCGATGACGGCGACGTCCCCGTCGATGAGGCCGAGGACGTCCCCGGCCTGGCAGATCCCGGCGGTGGTCCAGGACTGCCGTTCGGCGACGGTCACCTCGGCGTAGCGGGTGGCGCCCGCCGCGGAGGTCATGGACACCACGTCCTCGTCGAACCGGCGCCCCGGCTCGTGTACGGCGAGCGCGGCGATGCCCTGCACCGCGGACCGGGTCGGGATCAGCGCCACCCGGACGCCCTCCTCGCGGGCCTGCTCGGCCGCCGCGGCGGCGGTGTGGCGCAGGTCGGCGTCGTTGGGCAGCAGCACGACCTCGCGCGCGTGGGCACGTCGTACGGCCTGGAGGAGTTCCCCGCTGGCGGGCGGCTCCCCGGGCCGCGCCAGTACGGTCGTCGCCCCCGCCTCGGCGTAGAGCCCCGCCAGCCCCTCCCCCGGCACGACCGCGACCACGGCCCGCTGGGCGCGCTCGCGGGGCGTGCGTTCACCCCGCGCGGTGTGCACGTCCCCGGCGCCGAAGTGGGTGATGCGGATGCGGTAGGGCCGTCCGGCCTCGACGCCCGCCTCCACTGCGGCGCCCGCGTCGTCGACGTGCACGTGGACGTTCCACAGCCCGTCGCCGCCGACCACGACGAGCGAGTCACCGAGCGGGTCGAGCCGCTCCCGCAGCCGGGCCACGGCGTCGTCGTCGGCCTCCAGCAGGTAGATGACCTCGAAGGCGGGCCCGTCGCCGTCGGGGTCCGCCGCGCACTCCTCCTCGTCGTCGACGTCGTCGGCCACGCGCGCGTGGCCGTTCGCGGCCGCCGCACCGGCCCCCGTCACGCTCCCCGGCGCCTCCCCCGTGAACGTCTCCACCAGCGCCCCCAGCACCGCCACGAGACCCCGCCCCCCGGCGTCCACCACGCCCGCCCTGGCCAGCACGGCGAGCTGCTCAGGCGTCGCGGCGAGGGCGTCCCGCGCCCCCCGGTAGGCGGCCCGCGCGACCGTCCCGCAGTCCCCGACGGCGGCGGCGAGCGCCTCCGCGGCGTCGGCGGCGGCGGACGCGACGGTCAGGACCGTGCCCTCCACGGGGTGGGCCACCGCCTGCCGGGCCGACTCGGCGGCGTGCCGCAGCGCCTGCCGCAGCCCGTGCCCGTCGGTGTGCGGGGTGTCGTCGTCGGCGGCGAGGACCTGCGCCATGCCGCGCAGCAGTTGCGCGAGGATCGTCCCGGAGTTGCCGCGGGCACCGATCAGCGCCCCGTGCGCCATCGCCCGCGCGGCCTCCGCCACCGAGGGCTTCCCCGGCCCGGCTGCCGCCTCCGCCCTGTCCACCTCGTGGGCCGTGAACACCGCCTCCACCGCGGCGGCGGCCGACTCGACGGTCAGGTACAGGTTGGTGCCGGTGTCGCCGTCCGCGACGGGATAGACGTTGATCGCGTCGATCTCCTCGCGCGCCCGGCCCAGCGCGGCGAGCGCCAGACCGCACCAGGTACGCACCGCGAGAGCATCGAAGAACGTCTGCGGCACCTGCGCCACCTGCGCCTCCCTGAGCTGGCTGGACGTGGGACGCAGCGTAGCCCCGTCATGGTAGTTTCGTTGTACGGGCGCAGCCGTTGTATGCTGCTCCGGTTGCCCGATCCTGATCGGGCCATTCCCCCTGGCAGCGCCACTCAGATCGCCACGGTCTCCGCGAGTCCGTGATCCTGATTCCGGCCATGCCGGGATCCACCGTAAGTGCATCTGAAGTCTTTGGAGTGACCCGTGGCTGCCAACTGCGACGTCTGCGGCAAGGGGCCGGGCTTCGGCAACAACATCTCGCACTCGCACCGCCGTACGTCCCGCCGCTGGAACCCGAACATCCAGCGTGTGCGTACCGTGGTCGGCGGGACGCCGAAGCGCGTGAACGCTTGCACCTCGTGCATCAAGGCCGGCAAGGTCTCGCGCTGACGCCCAGTTAAGCGCGCGACCACCGTCGGTTCGCTGTAAGAGCCGGTCCACGGAACGTGGACCGGCTTCTTGCTGTGTTCAGCCCCGCAGCCGCCACCCGTGGTCCACCGGCCCGATCCCGCCGCCGAGCGCGAACCCGGCCGCGATCGCCCCGGTGACGTACTCCTTCGCCGCGGTGACCGCCTCCGGCACGGGCCGCCCCTTCGCCAGCTCCGCGGCGATCGCGGAGGCGAGGGTGCAGCCGGTGCCGTGGGTGTGCCGGTTGTCCAGGCGCGGGGCCCGCAGCCAGTGCTCCTCGGTGCCGTCGGTGAGCAGGTCGACGGCGTCCCCGGACAGGTGCCCGCCCTTGATCAGCGCCCACTGGGGGCCGTACGCCAGCACGGCCGCGGCGGCCTCCCGCAACTGCTCCTCCGACTCCACGCGGACGCCCGTGAGCTGTGCCACCTCGTCCAGGTTGGGCGTGGCCACGGTGGCGAGCGGCAGCAGCCTGGTGCGGACGGAGTCCAGGGCGGACGCGGCGAGCAGGGAGTCGCCGTGCTTGGAGACGCCCACCGGGTCCACGACGACGGGCGCCTCCGTGCCGCCGACGAGGTCCGCGACCGCCTCGACGAGTTCCGCCGAGGCCAGCATCCCGGTCTTGACCGCCTGTACGCCGATGTCGTCGACGACGCTGCGGTACTGGGCCCGCACCGCCTCCACCGGCAGCGGCCAGGCGCCCCGCACCCCGAGGGAGTTCTGCGCGGTCACCGCGGTGATCACGCTCATGCCGTGGGTTCCGAGCGCCAGCATCGTCTTCAGGTCGGCCTGGATTCCCGCGCCGCCGCCGGAGTCGGACCCGGCGACGGTGAGCACGCGGGGCGGGGCGGTCATGACTCGATGTCCCCGAAGTGGTCCCAGCCGCCCTTGCGGGTCCAGGGCGCCCCGTCGACGGTCACCTGGGGCAGCGCGGAGGGGTTGAGGACCTCCCCGATGACCTTCCAGCGGGCGGGCAGCTTCACGTCCGGCGGGAAGGTCGCCACGATCGCGTGGTCCTCTCCCCCGGTCAGCACCCACTGCATGGGGTCGACGCCGACGGCCTGCCCGATGTCGTTCATCTGGGAGGGGATGTCGATCGCGGCGGAGCGGACGTCGATGCGGACCTTGCTGGCCTCGGCGATGTGCCCGAGGTCCGCGATCAGCCCGTCGCTCACGTCGCACATGGCGGTGGCGCCGAGCCCGGCCGCGGCGGGGCCCGCGTGGTACGGCGGTTCGGGGCGGCGGTGCGCCTCGACGAAGGCGCGCGGGGAGCGGAAGCCGCGCGACAGCACCGCGTACCCGGCGGCGGACCAGCCCAGCCAGCCGGTCACGGCGACCAGGTCGCCGGGCTGGGCGCCCGCGCGGGTGACCGGCTCCTGGTTGCGCAGGTCACCGAGGGCGGTGATGGAGATCATGATGGTGTCGCCGCCGACGACGTCACCGCCGACCACCGAGGCGCCCGCGACCTGGCACTCGTCACGCAGCCCGTCCATCAGCTCGGTCGGCCAGGTCACCGGCAGGTCGGCGGGCACGACGAGACCGAGCAGCAGCGCGGTCGGTACGGCGCCCATGGCGGCGATGTCCGCGAGGTTCTGCGCGGCGGCCTTGCGTCCGACGTCGTAGGCCGTGGACCAGTCGCGGCGGAAGTGCCGCCCCTCCAGCAGGATGTCGGTGCTGGCGACCACCCTGCGGTCGGGCGCGGCCACCACCGCGGCGTCGTCGCCGGGACCGACCCGGACCGCGGGGGTGGTGGTGAGACGGGAGGTCAGCTCCCTGATGAGCCCGAATTCCCCCAGCTCACCAACAGTGCCCTTCATCGCCCTTTCGCCCCTTCTATACCAGTCATCCAGGTCCATCCCCATGGCGTCCGCACCCCGGCGCGCCCGTCCCGGTGTCCGCGGGTCTCCCCGCGGCGAGCGGCGACGCGATACCGTGGCGTTCCTTTTCCCCACATGATCCTCGTGGCCGCCCTGGAGGTTCCGTGGTACAGGCGTACATCCTGATCCAGACGGAGGTCGGCAAGGCGTCGACCGTCGCCGAGACGATCAGCAAGATCCCTGGGGTGATCCAGGCCGAGGACGTGACAGGACCCTACGACGTCATCGTGCGCGCCCAGTCCGACACCGTCGATGACCTGGGTCGGATGGTGGTCGCCAGGATCCAGCAGGTGGACGGCATCACCCGCACCCTGACCTGCCCGGTCGTCCATCTGTAGCCCCCGTCTACCCTTGGCCGGTGAAGTCCTTCCGTCACCGGCGCCCCAGTCTGCCCGCGCTCGCGCTGCTGATCGCCGTCGCGGGCTGCTCCTCAAGCGACGACAGCACCGCCACCGCGGTTCCCAGCCCGGACACGGAGGTCACCGAGCTGTGCCAGAACCTGGACAAGGCGCTGCCGCGCGAGGTCGCCGGTGTGGAACGCCGTGATCCCGAGCCCCGGTCCGCCCTGACGGCGGGCTGGGGAAACCCGGCGATCATACTGCGCTGCGGTGTCGTCCGGCCGCCGAAGATGACCGACCCGAAGGTGGCGCAGGGCCGTGATCCGGACGCGGTCGCGGGCGGGGTGAACGGGGTGGACTGGCTCCAGGAGGACGCGGGCGACGGGGCGTTCCGCTTCACCACGGCGAACCGGAAGGCGTACGTCGAGGTGACCGTGCCGAAGGGGCGGGACAGCGCGGCGGTGCTCGTCGGTCTCGCCGGAGCGGTGAAGAAGGCGATCCCTTCTGGGATCGCCGACTAGCCGCCGTGGGGTGGGAGCGTCAGCGCAGTCCCGTCGGGCGGCGCAGGGCCGCCTGGATCAGGCGGTCCACCAGTTCGGGGTAGCTCACGCCCGTGGCCTGCCACATCTGGGGGTACATCGAGATGGGGGTGAAGCCGGGCATCGTGTTGATCTCGTTGATGACGAACTCGCCGTCCTCGGTGAGGAAGAAGTCCGCGCGGACCAGCCCCTCGCAGGACGCCGCCTCGAACGCCTCGACGGCGAGGGCGCGCACCTCGGCGGTCTCCTCGTCGGTGAGCGGGGCGGGCACGATGCCGGGGGTGGAGTCGATGTACTTGGCCTCGAAGTCGTAGTACGCGTGCGCGTCCGGCGGCGGGATCTCCGCGGGGACGGAGGCGCGCGGGCCGTCCTCGAACTCCAGCACCCCGCACTCGATCTCGCGGCCCCGCAGCGCGGCCTCCACCAGGATCTTCGGGTCGTGCCGCTGGGCCTCCGCGATCGCCTCGTCCAGGCCGTCGAAGGAGTCCACCTTGGTGATGCCGATCGACGACCCCGCGCGCGCGGGCTTCACGAACAGCGGCCAGCCGTGCTCCCCGGCGAAGTCGGCGATCCGGCGCCGGGCGGCGGACTCGTCGCGCGCCCACTCGCGCGGGCGGATCACCAGGTAGGGGCCGACCTTGAGCCCGAAGGAGGTGAACACCCGCTTCATGTACTCCTTGTCCTGGCCGACGGCCGAGGACAGCACGCCCGAGCCCACGTACGGCACCCCGGACAGCTCAAGCAGCCCCTGGAGGGTGCCGTCCTCGCCGTAGGGTCCGTGCAGCACCGGGAAGACCACGTCGACCTCGCCGAGCGCCTTGGGCACCGAGCCCGGCTCGGTGTAGACGACCTCGCGGCTGGCCGGGTCGACGGGGAGCACCACGCCGCCCTCACCGGACTCGGCGAGTTCGTCGACGCTGGGCGTACGGCGTTCGGTGATCGCCATCCGCTCCGGTTCGTCGGCGGTGAGCGCCCAGCGGCCGTCCTGGGTGATGCCGATCGGCAGCACCTCGTAGCGGCTGCGGTCGATGGCCCGCAGGACGGCGCCGGCGGTGACCACGGAGATCCCGTGTTCGGAGCTGCGGCCACCGAACACGACGGCCACACGCGGCTTGCGGGGCTGCTGCTCGGGGCTCTGGGGGAGGTTCTCGGTGCTCATATCGGGTTGAGAGTACCCGGTGGTAGGACGCCGAGACAGCGTGCGCGGCGCTCGCGTCGCCGGGCGTCGCTCAGTGTCGTTCGGGCTTCGCGCTGCGCGACATCAGCTCCTTCACCGCGACCACGGGGGACTTGCCCTCGTGCACGATCGCGACGACCGTCTCGGTGATCGGCATGTCGACGCCGTGGCCGCGGGCCAGATCCAGCACGGACTCACAGGACTTGACGCCCTCGGCGGTCTGCCGGGTGACCGCGATGGTCTCCTCCAGGGTCATGCCCTTGCCGAGGTTGGTGCCGAAGGTGTGGTTGCGCGACAGCGGCGAGGAGCAGGTGGCCACCAGGTCACCGAGCCCGGCGAGCCCGGAGAAGGTCAGCGCGTCGGCGCCCATGGCGAGCCCGAGCCGGGTGGTCTCCGCGAGCCCGCGCGTGATGAGCGAGCCCTTGGCGTTGTCCCCGAGGCCCATGCCGTCCGCGATGCCGACGGCGAGCCCGATGACGTTCTTGACGGCGCCGCCGAGTTCACAGCCGACGACGTCGGTGTTGGTGTACGGGCGGAAGTACGGCGTGTGGCAGACGGCCTGGAGGCGCCGGGCGACCTGCTCGTCCGTGCAGGCCACGACGGCGGCGGCGGGCATCCGGGCGGCGATCTCGCGGGCCAGGTTGGGTCCGGTGACCACGGCGACCCGCTCCGGGCCGACGCCGGTGACGTCCTGGATGACCTCGCTCATCCGCATCGTGGTGCCGAGTTCGACGCCCTTCATCAGGGAGACGAGGACCGTGCCGGGCGCCAGCAGCGGCGTCCACGCGGCGAGGTTGGCGCGCAGGGTCTGCGACGGCACCGACAGCACGGTCCAGTCGGCTCCGGCGGCGGCCTCGGCCGGGTCGGTGGTCGCGCGCAGGTTCTGCGGGAGCTCCACGCCGGGGAAGTAGTCCGGGTTCGTACGGGTGGAGTTGATCGCGTCGGCGACCTCCGGGCGGCGCGCCCACAGGGTGACCTCGCACCCCGCGTCGGCGAGCACCATGCCGAACGCCGTGCCCCACGAACCCGCGCTGAACACCGCCGCCTTGACGGGCTTGCTCACTTGCCGCTCTCCCCTGTTCCGCTGCCCTGGCTGTCCCGGACGGTCCGCGCCCGGGCCTTGCGCCGCTGCTGGATGCGCACCTCGCGCGGGTCGTACACCGTCTCCGGCGCCTTCTCGCCGCGGATCTCCTCCAGCTGGCGGGTGATGGCGGCCATGATGACCTCGGTGGCCTCCTTCAGCACCTCCGCGGTCATCTCCTGGTCGTAGAAGCGGGAGAGGTCCACGGGCGGGCCCGCCAGCACGTGGGAGGTCTTGCGGGGCAGCAGGTGCGGCTTCTTGGCGTACGGCGGCAGCAGTTCGTTGACGCCCCACTGGGCGACCGGGATGACCGGGCAGCGGGTCTGGAGGGCGACGCGCGCGGCGCCGGTCTTCCCGGTCATCGGCCAGCCGTCCGGGTCGCGGGTGAGGGTGCCCTCGGGGTAGAAGGCGACGCACTCGCCGCGCTCCACGGCGTCGATGGCGGCCCGGAAGGCGCTCAGCGCGTCGGTGCTCTCGCGGTAGACGGGGATCTGTCCGGTGCCGCGCATCGCGGCCCCGACGAATCCTTTCTTGAAAAGCCCGCTCTTCGCCAGGAATCGCGGAACCCGTCCGGTGTTGTACTGGAAGTGCGCGTACGCGAAGGGGTCGACGTGGGAATTGTGGTTCACCGCGGTGATAAATCCGCCCTCGGCCGGAATGTGCTCCATTCCACGCCAGTCCCGCTTGAGCAGAACCACCAGCGGCGGTTTGCAGATCACCGCGGCGAAGCGGTACCAGAAGCCGATTCTGCGGCGGGGCACGCGAACACCTTCCTCTAGGGCCTGGGGGGCCGCACAAGTGTCGCCCCAGGCCGCCGGTCTGTCGAGAACACCGTACGCCCCGGCGCGCGGGCGCCCGTGGGGGCCGGGTGACAATGGCCGCGACAAGAGAGGGACGGAGCGCCCGTGCAGTGGACCCTGGTCATCCCCCTGAAGCCGTTGGCGCGGGCCAAGAGCAGGCTCGCGGACACCGCGGCGGACGGCGTGCGCCCGGGCCTCGCCCTCGCGTTCGCGCAGGACACGGTGGCGGCGGCGCTGGCCGCGGCGGCGGTGCGTGATGTGGCCGTCGTCACGGACGACGCGCTGGCCGGGCGGGAGCTGGCGGCGCTGGGCGCCCGGATCGTCCCCGACGAGCCCGCGGGGGGTCTCAACGCCGCGCTGGCGCACGCCGCGAGGGTGGTCCGCGGGCCGCGGGCCGACCGCGCCGTCGCCGCCGTCAACGCCGATCTCCCGGCGCTGCGCCCGGCGGAATTGGCCCGGGTCCTGGACGCCGCCGCCACATTCCCGCGCGCTTTTCTGCCCGATGCCGCCGAGGTCGGTACGACGCTGCTGGCGGCGGCCCCGGGGCAGGAATTGCGCCCGGCGTTCGGCGTGGATTCCCGGGCCAGGCACCGCGCCTCGGGGGCGGCGGAACTCCGGCTGCCGGGGGTGGATTCCGTACGCCAGGACGTGGACACCGGCGAGGATCTGCGTGCGGCGCTGGCGCTGGGAGTGGGTCCCCATACGGCGGCGGTGAGCGCGCGGCTGCTCATTCCCGGGCAGTAGGCTGGCCGTCATGCACGCCACCGCATACACGTACGACGCCGGGACGCGCAGCGGACAGGTGCTGCTCGACGACGGCACGCCCGTCCCCTTCGACGCCGCCGCGTTCGACGCGGGCGGGCTGCGGCTGCTGCGGCCCGGTCAGCGGGTGCGGATCGAGACGGAGGGCGAGGGCGAGGCCCTGCGGATCACGCTGGTGACGCTCCAGACCCTGTAGGCAGACCCTAGGCAGACCCTGTCAGCGCCGCGAAAGACCCTGTCAGCGCCGCGAACAGGCCGCGGGCCGGGCTCCCGAGGGAGTCCGGCCCGGCGCGTGAGTGCCCTGTGCCCGTGCCCGTCACTTCTTGCGGGCGGTGGCCTTCTTGGCGGTGGTCTTGCGGGCCGTCGACTTCTTGGCGGGCGCCTTCTTGGCGGTCGCCTTCTTCGCCGGGGCCTTCTTGGCGGTGGTCTTCTTCGCGGCGGTGGTCTTGGCGGTGGCCGTGGTCTTCTTGGCCGGGGCCTTCTTCGCCGTCGTCGCCTTCTTCGCCGCCGCCGTGGTGGTCTTCTTGGCGGGCGCCTTCTTGGCCGTGGCCTTCTTCGCCGCGGCGGCCTTGGTGGTCTTCTTCGCGGCGGCCTTCTTGACCGTCGCGGAAGCACCGCCGGTCAGGCTGCCCTTCGGCGCCTTCTTGACGGCGATGTCACCCTTCGGGAGCTTCTTCGACCCGCTGACCAGGTCCTTGAACCCCTGGCCCGCGCGGAACCTCGGCACCGAGGTCTTCTTGACCCGAACCCGCTCCCCCGTCTGGGGATTGCGGGCGTAACGGGCCGGACGGTCCACCTTCTCGAAGGAACCGAAGCCGGTGACCGAGACCCGGTCACCCGCGACGACCGCGCGGACGATGGCGTCCAGTACCGCGTCGACAGCATCGGCGGCCTGCTGGCGGCCACCCATCTTGTCGGCAATCGCTTCTACGAGCTGCGCCTTGTTCACGTCTTCCCCTTCGGAGACATCGCCAGAACGAAACTGTTCAAGCTTTTTCGCACGTTAGGCAGATATATACCGCAAATCAAACACGAAACGGGCTAATCACCCTTGTGCCGCAACCGACTCGGTCGTTCCGGACTTGTTCAGCCGTCCTCTTCGGGGAATCGCCCCGCGTCGAGGTCCGCGTTGAACCGCTCCAGACGCCTTGTCGCGCCGGCGAGATCGTGCTTGGCCGCGGCCGTAATGACCAGCAGCTTCCGGGTCAGCGCCATCCGTACGCCCTCCGGGACTTGCAGTGCGCGCACCCTTGCGTGCGCTTCCTTGAGTTGGCTCGCGACCGCCGCATACAGCTTGAGTTGGCCGTCGTGTTCCATGCACAGATTGTGCCATCTGGGGCGAGTTGTCGCCTGCTCGGGGTGCAACTGCCGCCTCAACGGGCCCTCCCGAGCGGCGCGGCGGCCTTCGGGTCAGACCACACGTACCCCGTCAACACCCGCTCTAACGTGGGACGTTGCGCACCACCGACCGGGCGGGCGGGGCGAGACGGGCCCAGACATAGCTGTACCCCCGATCGGACCGATCGGGGGTACAGCGTAGATCTCCGGTGGCCGAAACTCGACCTTGCGGAACCGTGGATTCACCCGGCCCGCGCGCCGGTGGCTCAGACCTGGACGGTCCGCGGCTTGTAGGCGGGGCGCTCCGCCTCGTACGCGGCGATGTCCGCCTCGTTCTGGAGGGTGATGGAGATGTCGTCCAGCCCGTTCAGCAGCCGCCAGCGGGAGTTCTCGTCCAGCTCGAAGGAGGCGGTGACGCCCTCGGCGCGCACCTCACGGCTCTCCAGGTCGACGGTGATCTCGGCCTGCGGGTCGCGCTCGGTCAGCTCCCACAGCGCGTCCACGACCTTCTGCTCCAGGACGACCGTGAGCAGGCCGTTCTTCAGCGAGTTACCGCGGAAGATATCGGCGAAGCGGGAGGAGATGACCGTCTTGAAGCCGTAGTTCTGGAGCGCCCAGACGGCGTGCTCACGCGAGGAGCCGGTGCCGAAGTCGGGCCCGGCGACCAGCACCGTGGCGCCCTGCCGCTCGGGGCGGTTGAGCACGAACTCGGGGTCCTTGCGCCACGCCTCGAACAGCCCGTCCTCGAAGCCGTCCCGCGTGACCTTCTTGAGCCAGTGGGCGGGGATGATCTGGTCGGTGTCGACGTTGCTGCGGCGCAGCGGAACGGCCCGGCCGGTGTGGGTGGTGAAGGCTTCCATGGTTGATCAGACTCCAGCGGGCGTACGGTCGGCGGCGTCGGACAGGTCGGCCGGGGAGGCGAGGTGGCCGAGGACCGCGGTGGCCGCCGCGACCTGCGGCGACACCAGGTGGGTACGGCCGCCCTTGCCCTGCCGTCCCTCGAAGTTGCGGTTGGAGGTGGACGCCGAGCGCTCACCGGGGGCGAGCTGGTCGGGGTTCATGCCCAGGCACATCGAGCAGCCCGCGTGCCGCCACTCGGCCCCGGCCTCCTTGAAGACCACGTCCAGACCCTCGGAGACGGCCTGCAGACCGACCCGCGCGGAGCCCGGCACGACCAGCATCCGTACGCCGTCGGCGACTTTGCGGCCCTTGAGGATCTCCGCCGCGGAGCGCAGGTCCTCGATGCGGCCGTTGGTGCAGGAACCTACGAAGACGGTGTCCACACCGATCGACCGCAGCGGCTGCCCGGCGGTCAACCCCATGTACTCCAGCGCCTTTTCGGCGGCCAGGCGCTCCGAGGCGTCCTCGTACGAAGCCGGGTCGGGGACGGCGGCCGAAAGCGGTGCGCCCTGGCCGGGGTTGGTGCCCCAGGTGACGAACGGCGACAGCGCGGCGGCGTCGATGACCACCTCGGCGTCGAAGACGGCGTCGTCGTCGGTGCGCAGCGTGCGCCAGTACTCCACGGCGGCGTCCCAGTCGGCGCCCTCGGGGGCGTGCGGGCGGCCCTTGAGGTAGGCGAACGTGGTGTCGTCGGGGGCGATCATGCCCGCGCGGGCACCGGCCTCGATGGACATGTTGCAGATGGTCATCCGCGCTTCCATCGACAGCTTCTCGATGGCCGGGCCGCGGTACTCCAGGACGTAGCCCTGGCCGCCGCCGGTGCCGATCTTCGCGATGATCGCCAGGATCAGGTCCTTGGCGGTGACGCCCTCGGGCAGCTCGCCCTCGACGGTGATGGCCATGGTCTTCGGGCGGGCCATCGGCAGCGTCTGGGTGGCCAGCACGTGCTCGACCTGCGAGGTGCCGATGCCGAACGCCAGCGCGCCGAACGCACCGTGCGTGGAGGTGTGCGAGTCGCCGCAGACCACGGTGGTGCCGGGCTGGGTCAGCCCGAGCTGCGGGCCGACGACGTGCACGACGCCCTGCTCGACGTCGCCGAGCGGGTGCAGGCGCACCCCGAAGTCGGCGCAGTTCTTGCGCAGCGTCTCCAGCTGCACCCGCGAGACCGGGTCGGCGATCGGCTTGTCGATGTCGAGGGTGGGGGTGTTGTGGTCCTCGGTGGCGATGGTCAGGTCCAGGCGACGCACCGTCCGGCCGCTCTTGCGGAGCCCGTCGAACGCCTGCGGGCTGGTCACCTCGTGCAGCAGGTGCAGATCGATGTAGAGGAGGTCGGGCTCGCCCTCGGCGCGCCGGACGACATGGTCGTCCCAGACCTTCTCCGCGAGTGTCCTACCCATCGCTTTCCCTCCGGTCGGCATGGTGCGCCGACCCAACTAGAGACTGTGAGGAGGCGGGCCCGTGCCCCTGTTCCGGGCATCCGCCGCCGAGCCCGCCGCTGGGCGGGCCGCTGTGTCTTCCAGAGTGGCGCGTTCCACGGAAAATTGAACTTGCGTTTCACAGAGTGAGACGCGAATATCGTTGCATGGACAACAGTAGCGGCGTCGGCGTTCTGGACAAGGCGGCCCTCGTCCTGAGCGCTCTGGAGTCCGGTCCGGCCACCCTCGCGGGTCTGGTCGGGGCCACCGGACTGGCACGACCCACGGCCCACCGCCTGGCCGTGGCGCTGGAACACCACCGTATGGTGGCGCGCGACATGCAGGGCCGTTTCATCCTCGGCCCGCGCCTGGCCGAACTCGCGGCGGCGGCGGGCGAGGACCGCCTGCTGGCGACCGCGGGCCCGGTGCTCACCCACCTCCGCGACGTCACGGGCGAGAGCGCGCAGCTCTACCGCCGCCAGGGCGACATGCGCATCTGCGTCGCGGCGGCGGAGCGGCTGTCCGGCCTGCGGGACACCGTCCCGGTCGGCTCCACGCTCACCATGAAGGCGGGCTCCTCCGCCCAGATCCTGCTGGCCTGGGAGGAGCCGGAGCGGCTGCACCGCGGCCTCCAGGGCGCCCGCTTCACGGCCACGGCCCTGTCCGGGGTACGGCGCCGGGGCTGGGCGCAGTCGATCGGCGAGCGCGAGCCGGGCGTCGCGTCCGTCTCCGCGCCGGTGCGCGGCCCGTCGAACCGGGTGGTGGCCGCCGTCTCGGTCTCCGGTCCCATCGAGCGCCTCACCCGGCACCCCGGCCGGATGCACGCCCAGGCGGTCATCGACGCCGCGGGCCGGCTCTCGGAGGCGCTGCGCCGCACGGGCTGAAACCTTCAGTCACCCTCCGTCCGGAGAGCACCGGCCCCAACGCCGCGGCAGGTGCTCCCCGACGGAGCCGCACTCCGGGGGCGCACACGACGAAGGGGCCCCGCCGAAGCGTGGGCCCCTTGTGACACGTACCCCCGACCGGATTCGAACCGGCGCTACCGCCTTGAGAGGGCGGCGTGCTAGGCCGCTACACAACGGGGGCGTGGACTCTGCGTTTCCGCAGGTCCGAGCTGGTCTACCTGGACTCGAACCAAGACTAACTGAACCAGAATCAGTCGTGCTGCCAATTACACCATAGACCAATGTGGTTTAGACCAGTCAGTACCCCCGACCGGATTCGAACCGGCGCTACCGCCTTGAGAGGGCGGCGTGCTAGGCCGCTACACAACGGGGGCCCTAGCGATCACCATGGGTGAGATCACCGTACCCCCGACCGGATTCGAACCGGCGCTACTGCCTTGAGAGGGCAGCGTGCTAGGCCGCTACACAACGGGGGCTTTGCGGACTGGTATCCGCGGTGCAGATCAAGCTCTGCGAGCTGGCCTACCTGGACTCGAACCAAGACTAACTGAACCAGAATCAGTCGTGCTGCCAATTACACCATAGGCCACTGGAACGCAAGCCCCTGAGGGGTTCTTGTTCTAGTTTGACGCTGGGGGGTTCCGGCCTTCCGGCCCGCTCCCCGCGGCGCAGGAAGAACATTACCCGAAGGTGGACGGGGCTCCAAAACGAGTATCCCCGCCGAGCAGGGC
This sequence comes from Streptomyces flavalbus, assembly GCF_042674625.1. Classification (NCBI taxonomy): domain Bacteria; kingdom Bacillati; phylum Actinomycetota; class Actinomycetes; order Kitasatosporales; family Streptomycetaceae; genus Streptomyces; species Streptomyces flavalbus. The sequence goes on along the minus strand of NZ_JBHTEB010000001.1, from coordinate 5,605,333 downwards.
GGGCAGTTCGGCGAGGGACGCGATGCGGTGCGGGCCACCCGGCGGGGCCACCGTGGCGGACGCGTCCGCCCGGTCGATCCACACCGACAGCAGCCCGGCGTCCGCCGCGCCCCGGCCGTCGATCTCCGGGTGGTCACCGACGTACGCCACCTCGTGCGGGGCGAGGCCGAGGGCGTCGCAGGCGGCGCGGAAGGCGGCGGCCTCCGGCTTGGAGACGCCGAGTTCGGCGGCGCACAGGATGGTCTCGAAGCGGTGGTGGACACCGAGGACGCGCAGCTTGCGGTCCTGCACGGTGAGGCTGGAGTTGGAGAGCACCGCGTGCCGGTGGCTGGCGGCGAGGGCGTCGAGGACCGGCAGCACGTCGGGGAAGAGCGCCCAGGCGGCCTCGTAGTGCGCGAGGTAGCGGTCGAACCAGTCGTCGGCCTCGGCGTCCGTGAGGTCCCGGCCGAGGAAGACCCGGGTGCGGTCCCGGCGCTGGGTGACGAAGTCCACCTCACCGGCGGCGAACCGGGCCCACTGGGCGTCGGTGATCTCCCGCCAACGCGCGAGGGCCTGCTCCACGGAGGCGTCTCCGTGGAGCAGGCCCTCGGTCACGAGGTGCGCCCGCATCCCCTCGCGGTCGGCGGTGGTGTAGTCGAAGAGGGTGTCGTCGACGTCCCAGACGACGGCGTGGATGACCATGGCACCGACGGTAGCGCGTCGACTCCGCCGTGCGTCAGCCCGCGAGCCTCGCGAGGGCGGCGTCGATCCGGGCCAGGGTGGTGTCCTTGCCGAGGATCTCCAGGGACTCGAAGAGCGGCAGGCCGACCGTGCGGCCGGTGACGGCGACCCGGACCGGGGCCTGGGCCTTGCCGAGCTTGAGGCCGTGCGCCTCACCGGCGGCGAGGACGGCCTCCTTCAGGGACTCAGGCGAGGTCCAGTCGGCCGCCGCCAGCTTCTCGCGGGCGGTGCGCAGGAGCGCGTCGCTGCCCTCCTTCATCGCCTTCGTCCAGCTCGGCTCGTCGAAGACCGGCTCCGGCAGGAACAGGAAGTCGACGTTGTCGGTGATCTCGGAGAGCACCTTCAGCCGGGTCTGCGCGTGCGGGGCGATGGCGTGCCACTTGGCCTGGTCGAAGTCCTCCGGCGCCCAGGGCGCGAACGGGGCCTTCAGCCAGGGCTCGCAGCGGGCCGTGAAGTCCTTCACGTCCAGCAGGCGGATGTGGTCGGCGTTGATCGCCTCGCACTTCTTGAGGTCGAAGCGGGCCGGGTTGGGGTTGACGTCCGCGACGTCGAAGGCCGCGACCATCTCCGCCATGGTGAAGATGTCCTGGTCGGCGGAGAGGGACCAGCCGAGCAGGGAGAGGTAGTTGAGCAGGCCCTCGGGGAGGAAGCCGCGCTCGCGGTAGAGGTTGAGGCTGGACTGCGGGTCGCGCTTGGAGAGCTTCTTGTTGCCCTCGCCCATCACGTACGGCAGGTGCCCGAAGGCGGGGATCTCCTTGGCGACGCCCAGCTCGATCAGCGCCTTGTAGAGGGCGATCTGGCGGGGGGTGGAGGAGAGCAGGTCCTCGCCGCGCAGGACGTGGGTGATCTCCATCAGGGCGTCGTCGACCGGGTTGACCAGCGTGTAGAGCGGGGCGCCGTTGGCGCGGACGATGCCGTAGTCCGGGACGTTCTCCGGGGTGAAGGTCAGCTCGCCGCGGACCAGGTCGGTGAAGGTGATCGTCTCGTCGGGCATCCGGAAGCGGACGATCGGCTCGCGGCCCTCGGCCTGGTAGGCGGTGACCTGCTCGGCGGTCAGGTCGCGGCAGTGGCCGTCGTAGCCGGAGGGCTTGCCGGCGGCGCGGGCGGCCTCGCGGCGGGTGTCCAGCTCGGCCTGCGAGCAGTAGCAGTGGTAGGCGTGCCCGGCTTCCAGGAGCTTGGCGGCGACGTCCTTGTAGAGGTCCATGCGCTGCGACTGGCGGTACGGCGCGTGCGGGCCGCCGACCTCGGGGCCCTCGTCCCAGTCGAAGCCCAGCCAGCGCATCGAGTCCAGGAGCTGCTCGTAGGACTCCTCGGAGTCGCGGGCCGCGTCGGTGTCCTCGATGCGGAAGACGAGCGTGCCCTGGTGGTGGCGGGCGAACGCCCAGTTGAACAGGGCGGTGCGGACCAGGCCCACGTGCGGGTTACCGGTGGGCGAGGGGCAGAAACGGACGCGTACGGGGGAGCCGGGTGCGCTAGCCACGCTTGACAACCTTGTTGGTGAGAGTGCCGATGCCTTCGATGCTGACGGAGACCTCGTCGCCGACAGCGAGCGGGCCGACGCCCGCGGGGGTGCCCGTGAGGACCACGTCGCCGGGGAGCAGCGTCATGGCCTCGGTGATGTGGACGATCAGGTCCTCGATGGGGTGGATCATCTCGCTGGTGCGGCCGAGCTGGCGCTGCTGGCCGTTGACCGTGAGCTGGATGGTCAGGTCCGCCGGATCGAGGTCGGTCTCCACCCAGGGGCCGAGCGGGCAGGAGGTGTCGAAGCCCTTCGCCCTGGCCCACTGCTTCTCGCGCTTCTGCACGTCGCGGGCGGTGACGTCGTTGGCGCAGGTGTAGCCGAGGATGACGTCCTTGACGCGCTCGCGCGGGACCTCGCGGCACATGCGGCCGATGACGACGGCCAGCTCGGCCTCGTGGTGCAGGTCCGCGGAGAAGGAGGGGTACTGGATCTCGTCGCCGGGGCCGATCACCGAGGTGGACGGCTTGAAGAAGGCGAACGGGGCGTCGGGCACCTCGTTGCCCAGTTCACGGGCGTGCTCGGCGTAGTTGCGGCCGTAGGCGACGACCTTGTTGGGGAGCACCGGGGGCAGCAGCCGGACCTTGCTCACCGGCACCTTCGTCCCGGAGAGTTCGAAGTCCGCGAACGGGATGCCCTTGATGATGTCGAGGACGAGCTCGTCCGGCTTGTCACCCTCGACCGCGCCGAAGGCGACGTTCCCGTCGATGGAGAACCTGGCGATGCGCACGGGTTGCTTTGCCCCTTGACTGAAGAGCGGCTGGAGTCTGACGCCTCAGGCTATCGCCCCAAAAGGACGGGCGCCTCGCGCGTCAACGCGGGGCGCCCGGTCGGCCTGGTGCGGGGGCCGTGTGCTACTACTGCGCGGCGGCGGCCGGTTCCGGGGTGTGCATCAGGACCGTGCGCCGGGGGTTGGCCGTCTGCGTGGGCAGCTCGACGGAGTTCTCCTCGCGGACCGGGGTCCGCAGCGCGTCGGCGTCGGTGAGGTGCGCCAGCGTGGTGCGTCGCGGGTTGGCCGTCGTACGGAACATCGTCGTCGTCTTCACGGTTGTACGGAACCTTGTCGTGTACGGGGCGCGGGGGCGCCGGTTGACAGAATGTCGCCTGATGTAAAGCGTCAGGCTAAACATCCCGTTCCCCACCGAAGACAAGAAGCTCCCCTGAATTCGGTGTGAGTTTGCTCACGATCCTGAGATCAAAAAGGGCAATTCAGGCGGCTCCGCCATACCGGCGAAAGGGACAATAGCCACCTGAACCCAACATTCCGCTCCTGATCATGGCGACTGGGACACGACACCGCCCACGGCCCCACCCTGGCGACTCGCGGTGATACGCCCGGTATCAGCGGAACCTCCGTCTACCACCCGTGACCCGCCCCTCACGAGCAGTCACGTAGGTCACAGCCTGACCAACTGGCCTTGTTGGAGATCCTGCACTGTGCTGGAATTCCACGGACCGCCGCAGGATCGAGCCGGCGCGCAGGGGGCGCTACAGCGCCGAGTGGCGGCGAGATAGGGGGAACCAGCGCCGGTCACTCACGACCACCCGGGAACGTATTCAGGGCGTTCCCGACAACGCCGACACCGTCCTTCCGTTCACGCGGAGGGGCGCCTGGTCCAGAGGTTGCGACGCTAGTGCAGGGACGTTTCAAGAGGGATGGCAGTGCTTCGGCGGAGCCGGAGCCGCACGGCGGGACTGGCTCCATGGCCGGCAGCTCCTCGCCCCAGCACGCCCAGAACCAGGGTCCGGCCCCGACCGGTGACGGCGGTGCCCGCTCCGGGCGCCCCGGCGCCCCGGCGTCGCCCAAGGCCCCGAGCCCGGACGTGAAGCCGCCGCAGGGCCCGGTGGGCCCCGGCCCGCGAATAGCCCTGCGCAACTGGCGCATCTCGACCCGACTGGTGTCGCTGCTCGCGCTGCCGGTGGTCGCGGCCACCTCGCTGGGCGCACTGCGGATCAACCAGTCCATGGACGACATCCAGCAGCTCGACAACATGAAGCTGCTGACGGACATGACCAAGCAGGCCACCGAGCTGGCCGCCGCCCTCCAGGAGGAGCGCGACAACTCCGCCGGACCGCTGGCGCACGGCTCGACCACCAGCGCCGTCCTGGTCAAGGGCTACCGGGACCGCACCGACCGGGCCCTGGACAACTTCCTCACCGCCTCCGAAGAGGTCGACGCGGCCAGCAAGGAGGGCAACCTCCAGGGCGTCCGCGACAGCCTCGTGGGCCTCGCGAGCGACCTGAACGGCCTCAACAAGATCCGCAACACCGCGTACGAGGCCGAGGGCAACTCCACCCAGACGGTCGAGGCGTACCACCGGCTGATCACCCACCTGCTGGACCTCTCCCAGGACATGGCCGAGGCCACCAGCAACCCCGACATGATCCAGCGGACCCGTTCGCTGGCGGCGTTCTCCTCCGCCAAGGAGTACGCGTCGGTGCAGCGCGCGGTGCTCGCCGCGGCGCTCCCGGCGAGCAACACCACCTTCGGTGAGCTGTCCGACAACGACCGCCTGTACGCCGAGGCGGCCCTGCAGAGCCAGGCGTCCGAGCTGCGCAGCTTCAGCAGCATCTACGGCGACGCCACCGACGAACTCCTGCGGCCCATCGACCAGGGCAACGCGATCATCGAGGCCACCGACCTGTTCGCCAAGCGCGCGCTGAGCGGCTCGGACGGCCTCGAGGGCCTGGAGAAGCGGTCCTACCGCGACTGGCTGGACGACAGCTCCACCAAGATCCAGCAGATGAAGAACATCGAGCGCCGCCTCCTGGAGGAGATGGAGCAGAAGGCCCGCGAACTCCGCAAGGAGTCCGAGCAGGAAGCCATCATCTCCGGTGCGCTGATCCTGATCGTGCTCGGCGTGTCACTGGTCGGCGCGTTCGTCGTGGCCCGGTCCATGATCCGCTCGCTGCGCCGCCTGGAGGACACGGCCACCAAGGTCGCCCAGGAACGCCTGCCCGAGCTGGTCAAGCAGCTCTCCGAGACCGACCCGCAGGACGTCGACACCTCGGTGGAGTCGGTCGGTGTGCACTCCCGGGACGAGATCGGCCGCGTGGCCGCGGCCTTCGACGACGTGCACCGCGAGGCGGTCCGCCTCGCCGCCGAGCAGGCCCTGCTGCGGGGCAACGTCAACGCGATGTTCACCAACCTCTCGCGCCGCTCCCAGGGTCTGATCCAGCGCCAGCTCTCGCTGATCTCCGAACTGGAGTCCCGCGAGGCCGACCCCGACCAGCTCGCCTCGCTGTTCAAGCTGGACCACCTCGCGACCCGTATGCGCCGGAACGGCGAGAACCTCCTCGTCCTCGCCGGTGAGGAGCCCGGCCGCCGCTGGACCCGCCCGGTCCCGCTGGTCGACGTGCTCCGCGCCGCCGCCTCCGAGGTGGAGCAGTACGAGCGCATCGAACTCGCCGCCGTGCCGACCACGCAGGTCGCCGGTCGTGTCGTCAACGACCTCGTGCACCTGCTCGCCGAGCTGCTGGAGAACGCGACCTCGTTCTCCTCCCCGCAGACCAAGGTCAAGGTCACCGGTCACGCCCTGCCCGACGGGCGGGTGCTGATCGAGATCCACGACACCGGTATCGGTCTGTCGCCGGAGGACCTGGCCGCGATCAACGAGCGGCTCGCCTCGCCGCCCACGGTGGACGTCTCCGTCTCCCGCCGCATGGGTCTGTTCGTGGTCGGCCGTCTGTCGCAGCGCCACGGCATCCGCATCCAGCTCCGCCCGTCCGACTCCGGTGGTACGACCGCGCTGGTCATGCTGCCCGTCGACGTCGCCCAGGGCGGCGCCAAGCCGCAGCCCAAGCAGGGCCAGGGCGCCGGTGGCCCCGGTGGCGGTTCGGCCGCCGCGGCGGCCTCCGCCGGTGTCGCCGCCGCGCGTCGCAACGCCGGTGCCGTGGGCGCCGGTGCCCAGGCGGGCGGCGGTCTGCTCGGTGCCGGTCAGGGGCCGCGGGCCGCGCTGCCCGGCGCGGGTGGCCGTCCGGGGGCGGGTCCCGGTGCGCCGGGTGGCGCGCGGGGTCCGCAGGGCGGTCCCCAGGGTGCTCCCGGTGGCAGGCCCGCTCCGGTGGGCGCGGGCTCCGGGTTCGGTCAGCCGTCGCAGGCGGCGCCGCAGGGCTTCCAGCCGCCGTCCGACACGGGCGCGCCGCAGCAGGGCCAGGACAACCGCGGGGGTGTGCCGCCGCAGCGCGGCAACCTCGGTGGCGGGCGGCTCCGGCGCGGTCAGCAGCAGGGCCAGCAGCCGCAGCTCCCGCCGCGCGGCGGGCCGCGGGCCGAGCTGCCGGGCGGCAGTGACCAGCAGTCCCGGCCGAGCTGGAGCGACGAGAACGCCCAGCCGCCGGTGCCGCGCGCCTCGCTGGACGCGCCGCGCGGCCACGACGAGCCGGACGTCTCCCAGAACGGGCGGGCGCCTCGCTACGACGACCGCCAGGGACCGGGCTCGACCTCGGAGTTCCCGCGGATCGACGACCGCCAGGGTCCCGCCTCGACGTCGGAGTTCCCCCGTATCGACGACCGCCAGGGACCGGCCGCCACCTCGGAGTTCCCGAGGGTCGACGACCGCCAGGGCCCGGGCTCGACCTCCGAGTTCCCGCGGATCGACGACCGCCAGGGTCCCGCCGCCACCTCGGGCTTCCCCCGGATCGACGACCGGCAGGGTCCGGGCTCGACCTCGGAGTTCGCCCGCCCCGACTTCGACGCCCCGCGTCCCGGCGCGGTCGGCAGGCAGGACTCGGGCCAGTTCCCCCGGCCGGGTGGCCAGGACGCCGCCGACCCGTTCCGGCGCGCCGACCTCTTCGGTGCTCCGGGCGGCCAGCAGGACCCGTCCGGCACCGGCCAGTTCGCGACGCCGCAGGCGCCGCAGGGCTACGACAACGGCTCCACCGGCCAGTTCCCGGCCCCGCAGCAGCCGCAGGCCCCGCACTACGACAACAGCTCCACCGGCCAGCACCAGATGCCGGGCCGCCAGAGCCACGCCAACCCGGCCGCCCCCGGGTCCGACTTCGGCGCCCCGCGCCCGTCGGCCCCGCAGCGGCCGCAGCGTCCCGCCCGCCCCGAGCCGGAGGCCCTGCCCCCGGCGCCGGGTGCCGGGGACGGACGTACCCCCTTGTACGACACGCTGGAGACCAACTGGTTCCACGGCCAGCGCGGCGGTCAGCAGAGCACCGACTCCGCTCCCGCCCCGCAGGCGCCGCAGAGCCCCGCGGCCCCCCAGCGGTCCACCGCCGCCTGGCGCAGCTCGCCGAACGACGATCTCGTCCGGCAGGCAGAGCGCGTACGGCAGCCCGCCGCGGGCGGTGTCACCACCTCCGGCCTGCCGCGCCGGGTGCCCAGGGCGAACCTCGTCCCGGGCACGGCTCAGCAGCAACAGCACCAGAGTGGTCCGCAGGTCTCGCGCGCTCCTCAGGACGTTCGCGGCCGGTTGACCAATCTCCGTCGGGGCATCGCCCAGGGACGCCAGGCCGGATCCGGCCAGACGGGCAGCTTCCCCAGCCCCACTCACCAGCAGGAGCGTTAGTTGAGCCCGATGAGCCAGGCGGCACAGAACCTGAACTGGTTGATCACGAATTTCGTGGACAACACCCCCGGGGTGTCCCACACCGTCGTCGTGTCCGCCGACGGCCTCCTGCTGGCGCTGTCCGAGGGCTTCCCCCGTGACCGCGCGGACCAGCTCGCGGCCGTCGCCTCCGGACTGACCTCGCTGACGGCCGGGGCGTCCCGCATCTTCGAGGGCGGCACGGTGGCACAGACCGTCGTCGAGATGGAGCGGGGTTTCCTCTTCCTCATGTCCATCTCGGACGGCTCGTCGCTGGCCGTCCTCTCGCACCCCGAGTGCGACATCGGCCTGGTCGGCTACGAGATGGCCCTGTTGGTCGACCGCGCGGGCGCGGTGCTCACCCCCGACCTGCGCGCCGAGCTCCAAGGCAGTCTGCTTCACTGACCGGCCCCGGATCCACCCGTCTCACCAAATCACCGTCCGGCCGCCACAATCCCCCCACCGGCCCCGTCCGACGGCTCGACTGACCGACTTGCTGTCCGCCCGGAGGATTCATGACCCCGCCCACCGCCTCTCATGATCCGTACTCAGATCCGTACGGAGACGAGGGCGACCAGCCGCTGGTCCGTCCCTATGCGATGACCGGCGGCCGGACCCGGCCGCGCTACCAGCTCGCCATCGAGGCACTGATCAGCACCACGGCCGACCCGGCAGCGCTGATGGGGCTCCTCCCGGAGCACCAGCGCATCTGCCATCTCTGCCGTGAGGTGAAGTCCGTCGCCGAGGTGTCGGCGCTGCTGGCCATGCCGCTCGGCGTGGCCCGGATCCTGGTCGCCGACCTGGCGGAGGCCGGACTCGTCGCCATCCACCAGCCAGGCGGCGACGAAACCACCGGTGCGCCGGACGTGACACTGCTCGAAAGGGTGCTCAGTGGACTTCGCAAGCTCTAGCGGCGGGCAGGTTGCCGCCTCCCGCTCCACCACCTCCGCGAAGATCGTGGTGGCGGGCGGCTTCGGCGTGGGCAAGACCACGTTCGTCGGAGCCGTGTCGGAGATCAACCCGCTGCGCACGGAGGCCGTCATGACGTCCGCCAGCGCGGGCATCGACGACCTGACCCACACCGGGGACAAGACCACCACCACGGTGGCCATGGACTTCGGCCGCATCACGCTCGACCAGGACCTGATCCTGTACCTGTTCGGCACGCCCGGGCAGGACCGCTTCTGGTTCATGTGGGACGACCTGGTGCGCGGCGCGATCGGCGCGGTCGTGCTGGTCGACACCCGGCGCCTCGCGGACTGCTTCCCGGCGGTCGACTACTTCGAGAACAGCGGCCTGCCGTTCGTGGTCGCCCTCAACGGCTTCGACGGCCACCAGCCGTACACGCCGGAGGAGGTGCGCGAGGCGCTCCAGATCGGACCGGACGCCCCCATCATCACCACGGACGCCCGGCACCGGTCGGACGCCAAGTCCGCGCTGATCACCCTGGTGGAGCACGCGCTCATGGCGCGCCTGCGGTAACCCCGCGGCGGGCCGCAAATGATCAGCCGCCTACGGCAGTTGCCGTAGGCGCCCCGGAGCCGACTGTGGCCTTTGACACGGTCGGCTCCGCTGTTCATAACGTTTCGGCAGAGGAATCGGGTGATGCCACCACGCGTCGCGGTCGTGCGGTGTCGCTGCGCGCACGAATGCCCCGTCTTTTGCCGGGGCTCGTTCTGTATGACCGTTTTATCTGGGACTTACATCGAACGGAACCAGCGCTTTCCCATGTTTGGAAGAGCGCTGACTGACGTGCTGGAATGCCTGAACTGCCCAATAGTCAAAGACGTACTCCTTGGTCGATGGCGCACTGGGCTCTGAGACACTGCGGCACAACGTTGGTGCCCGCCGCCGAGAGGTTGTTGGTCGAGTGAGGCGAAGCAAGAACGGTCCCGAGCCGCCCGCGCGGGGCAACTTCACCCCGCCGCCGCGCGGAGCGGCGCCCGCCCCCGTGCCCGGCCCGGAGCCGACGGCCGCCCCCACGCCCAGCGGCGGCCGGTTCTCGCCGCGCAACTGGCGGGTGCCGACCCGGCTGAACGCGATCCTGCTTATACCCGTGCTGGTCGGCCTCGTCATGGGCGGCTTCCAGGTGAAGAGCTCGATCGACACCTGGCAGGAAGCCGAGGACGCCAAGAAGACCGCCCGGCTGGTGCAGGCCGCCCTGACCTACGCCGACGCGCTCTACACCGAGCGCGACGTGACCGCCGCCCCGCTGCTCCTCGAATCCAAGAGCAACGAGGACCAGGCCACCGTCAGCAAGGCCCGCGCGACCACCGACGAGGCGGCCGACGCCTTCGACCAGGCCGCGCAGAACATGCCCTCCAAGCCCGGCCTCGAACGCCGACTGAAGCTGTTCCGGGAGGCGGAGACCACCCTCCCGACGCTGCGCCAGGGCGCCTACGTCTCCCCCAAGCTCACCGGGGTGATGACGGAGGAGGGCTACCTCAACGTCGCCCACCCGCTCCTTGAGTTCGCCAACGAGCTGGGTCTCGGCACCGGCAACATCACCAGCTACGGCCGTACCGTCTACGCGATCTCGCTGACGAAGTCGGCGCTGTCGCTGGAGCGGTCCATCGGGATGCACCTGCTGGTCAAGCCGGGCCCCGGTGAGGGCAGCCTGGCCAGCCAGAAGGTCGCGCTCACCTCGTACGCCTACCTGGAGCGCATCGCCATCGAGGAGTACCGGGGCGGTGGCACCGAGGCCGACGTGCGGAAGCTGGAGGAACTCCAGGAGAAGCTGAAGGCCGACGCCAAGGAACAGGCCAAGGAAGCCCTCGCGCAGAACCCGGACTACCAGGCGCCGCCGTCCGACCCGGCCAAGATGGTCGCCGCCGTCGCGGGCCTGAAGTCGGTCGACCCCACCGAGCGCGCCGCCCTCGCCGAGCAGGGCGTCACGGCGGAGAACTGGTGGGCGGTCAACACCCTCAAGTACGACGCCTACCGCACCATCGAGTCGGACATGGCCGAGGCCGCGGTGACCGAGGCGTCCGGCATCGCCGACGACGCCAAGCGGGACGCGTTCATCACCGGTGCCGCCGTCGTCATCGCGCTGCTCGCCGCGTTCGTGCTCGCCGGCATGGTGGCCCGCCAGATGAGCCGCGCCATGCGCCAGCTGCGCAACGCCGCCTTCGGCATCGCCGAGCAGCGCCTGCCGATGCTGGTCGACCAGCTCTCCCGGACCGACCCGGGCCGCGTGGACACCCGCGTCCAGCCGATCCCGATCACCACCCGGGACGAGATCGGCGAGGTCGCCCGCGCCTTCGACCAGGTGCACCGCGAGGCCGTCCGGCTCGCCGCCGAGCAGGCCCTGCTGCGGGGCAACATCAACGCGATCTTCACCAACCTCTCGCGCCGCAACCAGTCGCTGATCGAGGGCCAGCTCACCCTCATCACCGACCTGGAGAACAACGAGGCCGACCCGGACCAGTTGGAGAACCTCTTCCGCCTGGACCACCTGGCGACCCGTATGCGCCGCAACGGCGAGAACCTCCTGGTCCTCGCGGGCGAGGAGCCCGGCCGCCGCTGGGACCAGCCGGTGCCGCTCGTCGACGTGCTGCGCGCCGCCTCCTCCGAGGTGGAGCAGTACGAGCGCATCGAGCTGTCCGGCGTCCCCGAGGCGGACATCCACGGCCGCGCCGTGACCGACCTCGTGCACCTGCTGGCCGAGCTCCTTGAGAACGCCACCACGTTCTCCTCCCCGCAGACCAAGGTCCGCGTCACCGCGACCCGGCTGCCCGACGGCCGGGTGATGATCGAGATCCACGACAAGGGCATCGGCCTGACCGCCGAGGACTTCGCGGACATCAACCACAAGCTGGCCAACCCGCCGACCGTGGACGCCGCGATCTCCCAGCGCATGGGCCTGTTCGTGGTCGGCCGCCTCTCCGACCGGCACGGCATCCGCGTCCAGCTCCGCCCCTCGGGCGAGCAGGCGGGCACCACCTCGCTGGTCATGCTGCCGGACGCGATCACCCACGGCGGCGGTGGCGAACAGCCGCTGGAGCGCGAGGAGTTCACCGTCTCGCAGATCATCCCGGAGCAGCAGTTCCAGGGTGAGAACCTCGGGGTGCAGCAGCAGCCGCAGCAGCAGCAACTGCGCACGGCCGCGGAACTCGGCTTCGACGACAGCCGCTACGCCGAGATCCCGGACGACATCCGCGAGCTGGACCCGGTCGGCCGCTCCCTGATGCGCGAGGAGCGCCGGGCGGCGCTGGAGGCCCAGACCCACCAGCCCGAGCAGCAGTCCCCGGAGTCGGCCGCCTACGCGGACGGCTTCCCGGACGCCCAGCCCTCCTACGACGACGGCGGTACCGGCTACCCCGAGCAGTCGGCGTACGGCCAGCAGGCCGGGTACGAGGAGCCGCGGCAGCAGGCGTACGACGAGCAGTACTACGCGCCGGACGACGGCCTGCCGCAGAACGACGGATTCACCTCGGACAACGGCTTCCCGACGACCGGCGGCTACCCGGAATCCGGTTATCCGGAGTCGGCCCCGGAGGGTACGCAGGCCGCGCCCGCCGCCGCGGCGGACGGCTTCCAGGGCTACGACGAGCAGTCCTACCAGCAGAACTGGCAGCAGACGTCCGGCTACCAGAACGGCTACCCGGACGAGTACGCTCCCCAAGCGGAACCCACGCAGGCCGCTGACGCCGGTGAGCGGGACAGCGTAGGCTTCGACCGTCCGGAAGCGGGCCAGACGCAGGGCCACGAGCTGACCGACGCCGGTCTCCCCCGCCGCGGATCCACCGCGGGCGGCGCGAGCGGCACGGGCGGCGCGGGCTCGGAACGGCCCACGGCCCAGGCGGCGCCCTCCCCGTCGGCGAACACCGAAGACGGCTGGCGCTCGGCCAACGACGAGCGCTGGCAGCAGGCATCACGCCTGAAGAAGCCCAAGGCGGGCGGAGTGACAGCCTCCGGCCTGCCGCGCCGGGTGCCCAAGGCCAACCTGGTCGAGGGCGCCGCGGAGTCGACCCCGCAGGGCGGCCCCCAGGTCTCCCGCGCTCCCGAGGACGTCCGGGGCAGGCTGAGCAACCTGCGCCGGGGCGTCCAGCGGGGACGCAGCGCGGGAAGTGAAACGAACGGCCAGGGCTTCGGTCCTGACAGCACCTACAACCAGGAGCGTTAGTGTGAGCCCGATGAGCCAGGCGGCACAGAACCTGAACTGGTTGATCACCAACTTCGTGGACAACACCCCCGGTGTGTCCCACACGGTGGTGGTCTCCGCCGACGGACTCCTTCTGGCGATGTCCGAAGGCTTTCCCCGCGACCGCGCCGACCAGCTCGCGGCCGTCGCCTCCGGTCTGACCTCGCTGACCGCGGGTGCCTCGCGGATCTTCGAGGGCGGCAGCGTGAACCAGACGGTTGTGGAGATGGAGCGGGGATTCCTCTTCATCATGTCCATCTCCGACGGTTCCTCGCTCGCCGTTCTCGCACACCCCGAAGCGGACATCGGTCTCATCGGGTACGAGATGGCCCTTTTGGTCGACCGTGCGGGCACGGTCCTGACCCCGGATCTCCGTGCGGAGCTCCAGGGGAGCCTTCTCAACTAACAGACAGACGGTGCGTTTTCGGGTCCCGGGGCCGTAAGGTTTCGGGACGCGGCCTCACAGGGATGGGTGCCCGGCACAGTCGGAGGAGGAGAGAAAGTGGCAACACCCCCAGGCGGTTCATCTACGGGCGACTGGTCGTACGGCTCTGCCCAGGGCCAGCACGACGGGTCCCAGAACCGGTACAACTTCCCCTCCACCCCCAGCCACCGGCAGCCGTACGCGCCCCAGGGTCCCGGCCCCGGCCCGTACGACCAGCCGCAGGCGCCGCGCATCCAGCCCGTGCAGCCGCACCGCCGCACCCCTGAGCCAGCGCCCGCCGGGGCGTCGAACAACCCCCTGGTGCGCCCGTACGCCATGACGGGCGGTCGTACCAGGCCGCGGTACCAGCTCGCCATCGAGGCGCTGGTGCACACCACAGCGCAGCCGCACCAGATGCAGGGCCAGTTGCCCGAGCATCAGCGGATCTGCAACCTGTGCCGGGAGATCAAGTCGGTGGCGGAGATCTCCGCCCTGCTCACGATCCCTCTCGGCGTGGCCAGGATCCTCGTCGCCGACTTGGCGGAGGCGGGACTGGTCGCCATCCATCAGCCCGGCGGCGACGAGAACGCCGGCGGCCAGCCAGACGTGACACTGCTCGAAAGGGTGCTCAGTGGACTTCGCAAGCTCTAGCGGAGGGCCTTCCCGCTCCACCACGTCCGCGAAGATCGTGGTGGCTGGCGGCTTCGGCGTGGGCAAGACCACGTTCGTCGGCGCCGTCTCGGAGATCAATCCGCTGCGCACGGAGGCCGTCATGACGTCTGCTTCGGCAGGCATCGACGACCTCACCCACACCGGGGACAAGACGACCACGACGGTCGCCATGGACTTCGGCCGCATCACCCTGGACCAGGACCTGATCCTGTACCTCTTCGGTACGCCCGGCCAGGACCGCTTCTGGTTCATGTGGGACGACCTCGTGCGCGGTGCCATCGGCGCGGTGGTGCTCGTGGACACCCGGCGCCTCGCCGACTGCTTCCCGGCGGTCGACTACTTCGAGAACAGCGGGCTGCCGTTCGTGATCGCGCTGAACGGGTTCGACGGGCAGCAGCCGTACCAGCCGGAAGAGGTGCGGGAGGCGTTGCAGATCGGGCCTGACACGCCGATCATCACGACGGACGCGCGGCACCGGGCGGATGCGAAGTCGACGTTGATCACGTTGGTTGAGCACGCGCTCATGGCGCGGTTGCGGTAGGTCTGCCGAGGCGGCCACTGGGCTGCCCCGGGCGGTTTCATCGCCGGCTGCGGGCAGTCTGTGGCTTGTCGCGCAGTTCCCCGCGCCCCTCAGGTGTGCGAATGGGCCCCTCTCCGAGAAGGAGAGGGGCCCATTCGTGTGCTTGTCCTCAGCGCCAGCTGTGCGGGGCGCGGAAGCCGTTCTCGCGTTCCAGGCGACGCCACGGGGCCCTGGCCCGGCCCCGGTGGGCGGGGGTCGGCGTGGCGCTGTGGGCGGCGGCGCGGGCCAGGAGGATGGCCGTGAGGGCGGCGACCTCCTCGGGCTCGGCGTGGCCCTTCTCTACGCGGATGTCAGGGGCGTTCATGGATGTCAGTCTCCGGGAGTCAGACGTCTGAGGGGTTGCCGTGCTGGGAACGTCCGGTTACTGCGGCGGGTTGCCGTGCTTGCGGGACGGCAGGTCGGCGTGCTTGCTGTGCAGCATCGCCAGCGACCTGATGAGCACCTCGCGGGTCTCGGCCGGATCGATGACGTCGTCCACCAGGCCGCGCTCCGCCGCGTAGTACGGGTGCATCAGCTCGGACTTGTACTCCTTGACCATCTTCTGGCGCATCGCCTCGGGGTCCTCGGCGGAGGCGATCTGACGGCGGAAGATGACGCCCGCGGCGCCCTCGGCGCCCATCACGGCGATCTCGTTCGTCGGCCAGGCGAAGGTCAGGTCCGCGCCGATGGACTGGCTGTCCATCACGATGTACGCACCTCCGTACGCCTTGCGCAGGATCAGCGAGATCCGCGGCACGGTGGCGTTGCAGTAGGCGTACAGCAGCTTCGCGCCGTGCCGGATGATCCCGCCGTGCTCCTGGTCGACGCCGGGGAGGAACCCGGGGACGTCCAGGAACGTGACGATCGGAATGTTAAAAGCGTCACACATCTGGACAAAGCGCGCAGCTTTTTCCGACGCCTCGATGTCCAGGACGCCCGCGAGGACCTGGGGCTGGTTGGCGACGATGCCGACGACCTGGCCGTCCATCCGGGCCAGCGCGCAGATGATGTTCCGCGCCCAGCGCTCGTGGACCTCCAGGTACTCGCCGTCGTCGACGATCTCCTCGATGACCTTGGCCATGTCGTACGGCCGGTTGCCGTCCGCCGGGACCAGGTCGAGCAGGACGTCGGAGCGGCGGTCGGGGGCGTCGTGGGACTCGGCGCGCGGCGGGTTCTCGCGGTTGTTCTGCGGGAGCAGGGAGAGGAGGTACCGCACCTCGGCGATGCAGGTCTCCTCGTCGTCGTAGGCGAAGTGCGCGACGCCGGAGGTCTCGGCGTGCACGTCGGCGCCGCCGAGGCCGTTCTGGGTGATCTCCTCGCCGGTGACCGCCTTGACGACGTCCGGGCCGGTGATGAACATCTGCGAGGTCTCGCGGACCATGAAGACGAAGTCGGTGAGGGCGGGGCTGTAGGCCGCGCCGCCCGCGCACGGGCCGAGCATCACGGAGATCTGCGGGATCACGCCGGACGCCTTGGTGTTGCGCTGGAAGATGCCGCCGTACCCGGCGAGGGCGACGACGCCCTCCTGGATGCGGGCGCCCGCGCCGTCGTTGAGGGAGACCAGCGGCGCCCCGGCCGCGATGGCCATGTCCATGATCTTGTGGATCTTCTTGGCGTGGGCCTCGCCCAGCGCGCCGCCGAAGATGCGGAAGTCATGGGCGTAGACGAAGACGGTGCGGCCCTCGACGGTGCCCCAGCCGGTGATGACGCCGTCCGTGTACGGCTTCTTGGCCTCCAGGCCGAAGCCGGTCGCCCGGTGCCGCCGCAGTTGCTCGACCTCCTGGAAGGTGCCGGGGTCCAGCAGCAGCTCGATGCGCTCACGGGCGGTCAGCTTGCCCTTGGCGTGCTGCGCCGCCGTCGCCTTCTCGCTCGGACCGGCCAGCGCCTGCGCACGGATCTCGTGCAGCTCGGCCACCCGCCCGCGCGCGTCCGTCGGCTCACCCGGTGCCTCATCCAAAAC
Source organism: Streptomyces flavalbus (assembly GCF_042674625.1). Lineage (NCBI taxonomy): Bacteria > Bacillati > Actinomycetota > Actinomycetes > Kitasatosporales > Streptomycetaceae > Streptomyces > Streptomyces flavalbus. The sequence goes on along the minus strand of NZ_JBHTEB010000001.1, from coordinate 5,588,808 downwards.
GGTCATGTAGCGACCTTACGAAGCAGAGCAAGGAAAGGGGGCCGTCGACTCTGTACAGTCTCCGGCCTCTTTTCCTGGTACGACTGAACAGAACCACCCAGAGACAGTGCTGTTTCGACTGGTCAGGGGGGTCTGCGGTTGTAGGAGCCGCACAAGGAACGGGATCGAGCCGCAATCGAGGCGCCCTGGACCACCCGGTCAGCCGAACCGGTGCAGCAGCCGACGGTACAGGGCGGGTGCGAGACCACGCACCCGCCCCGGCAGGGCGAGCCAGCCGGGCACGTAGACATCGTCCCGGTCGTGCCGTACCGCGTCCCAGACGGCGCCCGCGACCCGGGCCGCGGAGGTGGGGCGGGGCCGGGAACGCAGGTAGGGGGTGCCCCGCCGGTCGAAGAACGCGGTGTCCACCGGCCCGGGTACGACGAGGGTGACGCCGACGCCGGTGCCGCGCAGCTCCTGGCGCAGCGCCTCGGCGAACGCGGCCATGCCCGCCTTGGCGGCGGAGTACACCGCCTCGTCGCGCACGCCGACGCTGCCCGCGACGGAGCCGACCAGCACGACCCGCCCGCGCCCGGCGGCGACCATGGCCGGGAGCACCTCGCGGACCAGGTGGAGGGTGGCGTTGAGGTCGACGTCGAGGACGTGGTCGATGTCCGTGTGCCGCATCGTCAGGAACGGCCCCGCCCAGCCGATGCCCGCCCCCGCCACCAGCACGTCGATCCGCCCCGCGGCCCCGAGCGCCTCGCGGGCGACCCGCCGCGGCCCCGCCGGCTCGGTGAGGTCGGCGGGCAGCACGACGGCGCCGGTGCCCTGGGCGGTCTCCGCGAGCCGCCCGTGGTGCCGCCCGGTCAGCACCAGCCGCCAGCCCTCGGCGGCGAACCGCCGCGCGGTGGCGGCCCCGATGCCGGAGGAGGCGCCGGTGACCAGCGCCACGGGGGTGTCGGGGGGCGGCGGCGGGGGCGGTCCGGGGGCGCGGCCCGGCAGTCGGGTGGCGCTGGTGCCCGATTCGGGGAGGGGGCCGGGGCCGGAGCCGGTGTGGGTCACTTGGCGATCTCCCTGGCTGTTGGTCCGGTGGGGCGGCCGGGGCGGGGGGTGGGGTCGTGCCCGAGGTGTCCCGGATACGGGCCCCCCGCTTCCCAGGACACCGCCACCGGGGCGCCCGGCGCCAGCGGTGGAGCCGTTGGTACGAATATCGGCCACCCGGCCGGGTCCCGCGACCGAAGCGCCGCGGGCGCCGGACCACCCCTGCGGGCCGCGCGGTGCCGCCAGGCGGCGGTACGGGCGGTGCGGGGGCCCGCCCACCGGGATACGAAGGGGAGACCCTTCCGTCGGCCCCCGTGGCGAGGTGACCATGCGCGTGCTGCTCGTCCACCCCAGCGCCCTGATGTACTCCGAGATCTTCCTGCGGCTCGAACCGCTCGGCCTCGAACGGGTGGCGGGCGCGGCCCGCGACGCCGGGCACACGGTGCGGGTGGTGGACCTCCAGGTGGCCGGTGAGGACCGACTGCGCCGTGAGGTGATGTCGTTCCGGCCGCAGGCGCTCGGCATCTCGCTCAACTACCTGGCGAACATCCCCGAGGCGATCGAGCTGGCCGCCCGGGTGAAGCGGGTGGTGCCGGGCTGCTTCGTCTTCTTCGGCGGGCACAGCGTGTCCTTCGTCGCCGAGGAGGTGCTCCAGCAGGCGGACGGCGCCGTGGACGCCGTGGTGCGCGGCGAGGGCGAGCCGGTCATCGCGCCGCTGCTGGACGCCGTACGCGACGGCGGGGTGGACGGGGTGCCGGGCGTCGTGACGGCGGCGGGGCGGGGGCCCGCGCCGCTGATGCTGCACAGCATCGACTCACCGCTCCCGGCCCGGGACCTGATGCGCAACCGGCGGCGGTACTTCATCGGCGAGCTTGACCCGTGCGCGTCGATCGAGTTCACCCGGGGCTGCCCGTGGGACTGCTCGTTCTGCTCGGCGTGGACGTTCTACGGCCGCAGCTACCGCAAGGCGTCGCCGGAGGCCGCCGCGGCGGAGCTGGCGGGCATCCGGGAGCCGAACGTGTTCATCGTCGACGACGTGGCGTTCATCCGGCCGGAGCACGGCAACGCGATCGCCGCGGAGGTGGAGCGGCGCGGCATCCGCAAGCGGTACTACCTGGAGACCCGCAGCGACGTGCTGCTGCGCCACCCGGAGGTCTTCGAGCGGTGGGCCCGGCTGGGGCTGCGCTACATGTTCCTCGGCATGGAGGCCATCGACGCGGCCGGTCTCGACCTGTACCGCAAGCGGATCAGCCCCGACGAGAACATCAGGGCGCTGGAGACGGCCCGCAAGATCGGCATCACGGTCGCCATCAACCTCATCGTCGACCCCGCCTGGGACGAGGAGCAGTTCCGGGTGGTGCGGGAGTTCGCGCTGGCCGTGCCGGAGATCGTGCACTTCACGGTGATGACGCCGTACCCGGGCACGGAGATCTGGCACACCGAGTCGCGGCGGCTGACCACCCGCGACTACCGGCTCTTCGACATCCAGCACGCGGTGGTGCCGACGACGCTGCCGCTGGGGAGGTTCTACGAGGAGCTGGTGCGCACCCAGGCGGTGATCAACCGCAAGCACCTGGGGCTGCGCACGGCGTTCGGGGCGGCCCGGGTGCTCGGGCGGAACCTGCTGCACGGGCAGACCAACTTCGCCCGGATGCTGTGGAAGTTCAACAAGGTCTACAACCCCGAGCGGCAGCTCGCCGACCACCGGATGCCGGTGCACCACGAGTTGCCGCTGCCGAAGCGGCTCGACGTGGGCGACCGGCGGCAGTTGTACGTCCACACGCGCGGGGCGACGCAGGGCGCGCCGAGCCGTCGGGTCGCCGAGTAGCGCCAGCGGTGCTGTCGGTCGCCGTCCCGGCGTCGCTCGCGGCGGGCGGCTGCTTCGCCGTCGCGGGCGTGCTCCAGCAGTGGGCGGCGGCGGCGCGTCCGGACGACGAGGCGCTCTCCCCGCGGCTGCTCGGCCGGTTGGCGCGGGACCGGCGGTGGCTGTGCGGCATCGGCCTCGCGGTGCTCGCGTACGGCTTCCAGTCGCTGGCCCTGGCGTTCGGGCCGCTGAGCCTCGTCCAGCCGTTGATCGTGGCGGAGCTGGTGTTCGCGGTGCCGTTGTCGGCGCGGCTGTACCGGATGCGGCTGGGGCGCCGGGAGTGGCTGGGCACGCTGGCGGTGGCCGGGGGGCTGGCGCTGGCGCTGGCGTCGGCGCGGCCACGGGGCGGGCGTCCGGAGGCGGCGGGGTGGGCGTCGTGGCTGCTGGTGCTGGGGGCGACCGGGGCGCTGGTGGTGCTGGCGCTGGCGGTGGGGCGGGCGCTGTCCGGGCCGTGGCGGGCGTCGGCGACGGCGCTGGCGGCGGGGGCGGTGATGGGCACCCAGTCGGTACTGCTCGCGGCGACCGTCGACCGGCTGCGGCACGGGCTCCTCGCGGCGCTGGCCGCCTGGCAGACGTACGCCCTGGTCGTCGCCAGCGTCGGCGGGCTGCTGCTGATCCAGAGCGCGTTCCAGCAGGGGCCGCTGGCGGCGAGCGTGCCGGTCATCGACGCGACCGAGCCGGTGGTCGCGGTGACCGTCGGGACCCTGCTCTTCGAGGAGACGGTCAGCACCGGGTGGCCGGTGAGCGCGGTGACGGTGGCGGGGCTGGTGGGGGTGGCGGTGGGGGTGGTCGCCCTGGACACCTCGCGGCTGATCGCGGCGTTGCACGGGCGGGGCGCGGGCCCCGGGGTCACGCCGCGTCGGCCGGGGGCGTGACGCGGGTGCGGGGCGGGGGCGTCCAGTGCGGCAGGAGGTCCTCGGTGAGGACCTGGGTCCAGGTGGGATGGTGGCGGCGGGCGGTGCTGGCGGCGGCCCGGCGGACCGTGGCCAGGCGGTGCGGGTCGGTGACGAGCGCGGCCAGGGCGTCGGCCCAGGTGCGGGGGTCGTCGCCGGGTACGACGACGCCGTCCCGGCCGGGGGCGCGCAGCCACTGGGTGGTGGCGGCGCCCTCGGGGAGCAGCACCGCGAGGCCGCTGGCCATCGCCTCGGCGACGACGTTGCCGCAGGTCTCGGTGCGGGACGGGAAGGCGAAGACGTCGCAGCCCGCGTACACCTCGGCCAGCCGGTCCTGCGGGAGCGGGCCGAGCAGCGTGGCGCCGGGGCCGAGCAGCCGGTGCACGGCGTCGGTCTCCGCGCCGGCGCCCGCCATCACCAGGTGCGCGCCCGCGCCCCGGTCGCGCAGCAGCCGCAGGGCGTGCGCCAGCGCGGGCAGGCCCTTGGAGGCGTCCAGGCGGCCCGCGAACAGCACCAGCGGGCGGTCGGCGGGCAGGCCGTGGCGCCGGAGAAGCCGGGCGCGGGCGGCGGGGTCGGGGCGGAAGCGGTCGTGGTCGGTGCCGCGGCGCAGCAGGAAGACCCGCTGCGGGCCGAGCAGCGGCGCGAACTCGGCGCGTCCGGCCGGGGTGGGGACGAGGACGCGTTCGCAGGCGTTGAGCAGCCGGTCGCGGCGGCGCCGCAGCCAGCGTTCGGCCTGGTCGGCGAGGAGGTCGCCGACGAGGGGCAGCCGACGGTCGGTGAGGTAGCGGGTGTAGACCGAGGCCAGTCTGGGGACGTCGGTGTGCACCGACACCACCAGGCGCGGCACCCGGTCGCCCTTGCGGGCGGCGGCGCGGGCCAGTCGTACGGCGGTGGTGGCGAAGGCGAAGCTGTGGGTGAGGTGCCAGACGTCGTGCTGGGGCAGCAGGGCGGCGAGCCGGTGGTGGTACGGCGCGAGGTCGGAGGCGTCCGCCGCCCCCTCGGACGTCAGCGCGGCCGTGCTCAGCACCGGCCGCAGCATCACGAACCGGACGTGCGGGGACAGGGCCTCGACCTGGTTCCGCTCTCCCAGGAAGTAGACGGTGAGGTCGGGCACCGGGCCGTCCGGGAGCCGCGCGGCTGCCTCCGCGAAGCGTTCCCAGCACTTGACCTGGCCGCCTGACAGGGGGCTTCGCATCAGTTCGACCAGGACGGCGACCGAATGCACGAGCACTGGGTACCACCGCGCCGGGTGGCCCAATCGCGACACTCGCTCGATGACGTTGAAAGCTGAAGGGAATAGGTCTACGGTCGACCGTGTTGGGCTCGTTGAATGTTCAACTTACTGGGCCCGCGGTTCTCCCCCGAACCGCCCGCAACCCCCTTGGAGACATCATGAGCGACCAGAACCTCACCTCGCTGACCGGCGACTACACCATCGACCCCGCCCACACCACCATCGGCTTCGTCGCCCGGCACGCCATGGTCACCAACGTCAAGGGCAAGTTCCTCGACTTCAGCGGCACCCTGCACCTGGACGGCGACGACCCGGCCAAGTCCACCGCGTCCATCGACGTGACGATGGACAGCATCGACACCGGCAACGCCGACCGCGACGGCCACCTGAAGAGCGCCGACTTCTTCAAGACCGACGAGTTCCCGACCATGACCTTCCGGTCCACCTCGGCCGAGGCGCTGGGCGGCGACGACTACCGCATCACCGGCGACCTGTCGCTCCTCGGCGTCACCAAGCCGATCACCATCGACCTGGAGTTCAACGGCGCCGCGAAGGACCCGTTCGGCAACGAGCGCGTCGGCTTCGAGGGCAAGGCCACGATCCTGCGCTCCGAGTGGGGCCTGACCTGGAACGCGGCGCTGGAGACCGGCGGCTTCCTGGTCTCCGACAAGATCAAGCTGAACTTCGACATCTCGGCGATCAAGAGCGCCTGATCCCGGGGCCGGGTCCCGAGGGGGCTTCAGAAGCCGCCGCCGAAGTCCCCTCCCCCGAACCCGCCGCCGAAGTCGCCGCCCCCGCCGAACCCGCCACCGAAGTCACCTCCGCTGAAGTCCGCGCCGGAGACGTCACCGCCCTCGTAGCCGCCGAAGTCGCCGTACCCGGAGCCGTAGTCGGCCGCGTACGCGGACGTCGCCATCATGTTGCCGAGCAGGGTGCCGACGAGCAGCGCCGGGAGCAGGCCACTGCCGTAGTAGCCACCCGCCCAGGGGCCGTAGGCGGGGCCCGCCTCCCAGTACGGGCGGCGGGCGCCGGAGGCGGTGACCACCTCGCGGGCCAGCGGGTCCCGGCCGTCCGCCAGCCGGACCTGGTCGGCCGCGCACACCGGTACGTCACGGGGGGTGCCGCCCGGCGGGGCCCACTCGGCGTCCGCGACCGACAGTCCGTGCCGTGGGTCGAAGAAGCACGGCGGACGGCGCCGCGGCAGCGGGCGGTGCTCACGGCGGGCGGCCAGCTCGGCCAGCGCGAAGCGGCCGTCGTCCAGGCACTGGGTGACCGGGCGGACGTCCTCCGGTTTGCTCGCCGCCGCCATGTGCGACTTCGCCTTCTCATAGGCGTCGAGGGCGTGCTTGTAGTCCTCGCGCATCGGGTCGGTGGCGCCCTGCTCACCGGGGTGGAAGTCGAGGCGCTCCAGCTCCTCGCCGAACGCGGTGATGTCCTCGTCGACCACCACCCGCAGCTTCTCCAGCGCGATCCGCTGCTCCTCCGCGTGCCGACGGCGGTTGCGGCGCACCAGCGTGTACGCGCCCGCGCCACCGGCCACCAGCACCGCGCCGAGCGTGATCAGGCCGCCGGTGGAGACGCCCTCGGCGTCGCCGCCGCCGCTCCAACTGCTCGGCGCCGAGCCGCCGACGTTGCGCAGCGCGCTGTCGACGAAGTCGTTGAGCTGGGCCTTGGCGTCCCCCGCGCCCCGCACGGAGGTGACCAGGTTGGACACGCCCTGGTGGCTCAGCACGGCGCTGTCGGCGCGGGCGTCGAACTGGTCGCCGAGCCTGATGGCGTACAGGCCGGTGACGCCGGTCTCCGTGCGGAGGTTCTGGAAGAGGTTCTGGGTCGGGTAGCCCTCGGGGAGGACCGCCACGAAGACCGGCTTGTCGGCGTCCTCGATCTTGTCGGCCAGGGCGTCCGCGTCGGCGGACGAGAGCTGGTCGGTGGCGGCGGGGTCGACGTAGACGGGGCCGTCGCGGAGGGCCCTGGCCACGTCGGAGAGGTCGGTGGCGGCGTGTGCGGGCGGCGCACCGGCCGTCGTCAGGGCCACCACGGCGGCCAGGGCGGCCAGGGTTGCCAGCAGGGCGGCGAGCGGCGCGAGCAGGGTGCGCACCAGTGCGGCCTTCATGTATTCGAAGCTACCCGAATGTGGGGGGAAACGGGCGTGCCCCCGGCGCGGGATTGTGCGCTTCGCGCCGGGGGGTCGGGGGTGGGTGCCGTCGCGTTGCCGGGTGCGGGCTGGCGGTGGCTGGTCGCGCAGTTCCCCGCGCCCCTAGGGCGACTGCGCCACCGCACCTTGCAAGCCGAGGTCACTCCGCTCAAGCCGAGGTCACTCCGCGGGCTGTACGCCCGCCCTCAGCAAGCCGTACGTGTAGGCGTCCTCCAGGGCCTGCCAGGACGCGGCGATGACGTTCTCCGCGACGCCGACCGTGGACCACTCCCCCGTGCCGTCGCTCGTGGAGATCAGGACGCGGGTGGTGGACTCGGTGCCGTGGACGCCCTCCAGGATGCGGACCTTGTAGTCGACCAGGTCGAGCTTGGCGAGCTGGGGGTAGATCTTCTCCAGGGCCACCCGCAGCGCGCGGTCGAGGGCGTTGACGGGGCCGTTGCCCTCGGCGGTGGCGACGATGCGCTCGCCCTTGGCCCAGAGCTTGACGGTGGCCTCGTTGGCGTGGGTGCCGTCGGGGCGGTCCTCGACGATGGCCCGCCAGGACTCGACCTCGAAGTACCGCGGCGGCCTGCCGCCCTGGACCTCGGCGCGGAGCAGCAGCTCGAAGGAGGCGTCGGCGGCCTCGTAGGTGTAGCCCCTGAGTTCGCGGTCCTTGACGCGCTCGACGACCCGGCCGACGAGTTCGCGGTCGCCGCCGAGGTCGATGCCGAGTTCCTTGCCCTTCAGCTCGATCGAGGCGCGGCCCGCCATGTCGGAGACCAGCATCCGCATGGTGTTGCCGACCTGCTCGGGGTCGATGTGCTGGTAGAGGTCGGGGTCGACCTTGATGGCGGAGGCGTGCAGGCCGCCTTGTGGGCGAACGCGGAGACGCCGACGTAGGGCTGGTGGGTGGAGGGGGTGAGGTTGACGACCTCGGCGATGGCGTGCGAGACCCGGGTCATCTCGCGCAGTCGGCCGTCGGGGAGGACCTTCTTGCCGTACTTCAGCTCCAGGGCCGCGACGACCGGGAAGAGGTTGGCGTTGCCGACGCGCTCGCCGTAGCCGTTGGCCGTGCACTGCACGTGGGTGGCGCCCGCGTCGACGGCGGCAAGGGTGTTGGCGACGGCGCAGCCGGTGTCGTCCTGGGCGTGGATGCCGAGCCGGGCGCCGGTGTCGGCGAGCACCGTGGAGACGACGGCCTGTACCTGCGCCGGGAGCATCCCGCCGTTGGTGTCGCAGAGGATCACCACGTCGGCGCCCGCCTCGGACGCGGTGCGCACGACGGCCTTGGCGTACTCGGGGTTGGCGCGGTAGCCGTCGAAGAAGTGCTCGCAGTCGACGAAGACCCGGCGGCCCTGCTCGCGGAGGTGGGAGACGGTGTCGCGGACCATGGCGAGGTTCTCGTCGAGGGTGGTGCGCAGGGCCAGCTCCACATGCCGGTCATGGGACTTGGCGACCAGCGTGATCACCGGGGCGCCGGACTCCAGCAGCGCCCTGACCTGTGGGTCCTCGGCCGCCGTGGTGCCCGCGCGGCGGGTCGCGCCGAAGGCGACGAGCTGGGCGTGCCGGAAGTCGATCTCCTGCTGGGCGCGGGCGAAGAACTCGGTGTCCCGCGGGTTGGCGCCGGGCCAGCCGCCCTCGATGAAGCCCACGCCGAAGTCGTCCAGGTGCCGTGCGATGGTCAGCTTGTCCGCGACGGTGAGGTTGATGCCCTCCCGCTGCGCGCCGTCGCGCAGGGTGGTGTCGAAGACGTGGAATGAGTCGTCCAGCTCGCTGGTTGCCGTCTCGGTCATGGTGTGAAGGCTCCTGAGTTGATCTCGGTCTACCGGAATGACCGGCTCCACCGTCCTTCTATGGTCCCGTACGCTCCTCACCCGGTATGTGGTGGTCCGGGCAAAAGAAAAACCCCTCGCGGGTGCGAGAGGTCTGCGCGCGGGTCGAGGACGACGGTGGCCGCCCGTACCTGGTCGTACGAGGCGGTCACTGCGGACCGGCGCGCCTGCTGCCAATAATCATGGCGAACGAGAGCACGGGGGCAGTCTGGCACAGACGGTCACCGGATCTCACCGCTGTCTCAGGATGCGGGCGCCTGTCTCGGACCGCTCGACACCGCCGACGGCGACTGGGGCGTGGCCTACTCCAGCCCGTGGTGGCTCCCGGGCTGAGTGGTCAGCGCCTCGTCGAGGAACTCCCGTACGTGTTCCAGGACCCGCGTGCGGTCCGTGCCGCGCAGGCCGATGGCGACGTGAATGGAGAAGCCGTCCAGGAGCGCGCGCAGCCGGGTGGCGAAGCGGTCGGGGTCGACCGGGCGGAACTCGCCGCCCGCGACGCCCTCGGTGAGCAGCGCCACCAGGTCGCGGTGCCAGGCCCCCTCGATGGCGGCCTGGCGCTCGCGGGCGGTGTCGTCGGCGTTCTGCGAGCGGTTCCACACCTCGAGCCACAGCGTCCAGTGCGGGTCGCGGTGGCCGTCGGGCACGTACAGGTCGACGTAGGCGGCGAGCCGTTCCCGGGCGGGCGCGGCGCGGGTCAGCAGCCGTCCGCGCTCGGCGCCGAGGCGTCCCTCGCTCCACTCCAGGGTGCGCAGCAGGAGTTCGTCCTTGGAGCCGAAGTAGTACAGCAGGTGGCCGCTGCTCATGCCGACCTCGCGGCCGAGCGCGGCCATGGTCAGCTTCTCCAGGCCGCGTTCGGCGATCATCGCCATGGCGGTGGCGAGGACGTCCTCGCGGGGCGGGGCGGGCCTGCGCCGCACACCGGCCATCTCGCTCGCTCCTAGGTCTTCGGCTGCTGCTGGGTGACGCAGTGGATGCCCCCGCCACCGGCGAAGATCGTACGCGCGTCGACGAGGGTCACCTCCCGGTCGGGGAAGAGGCGCCGGAAGATGTCCGCGGCGGTCTCGTCGCGGGGGTCGTCGAAGCCGCAGAGCACGACGCCGCCGTTGCAGAGGTAGTGGTTGATGTAGGAGTAGTCGGCCCAGTGGCCGTCGGCCTCAAGCACGGTCGGGGCGGGCACCTCCACCACCTCGAGCGGGCGGCCCCGGGCGTCGGTCTGCGCCCGCAGCAGGCCGATGACCTCCCGCGTCACCTCGTGGTCGGGGTGCGCCGGGTCGGGCTGGTGGTGGGCGACCACCACGCCGGGGCGGGCGAACGCGGCGACGATGTCGACGTGGCCGAGGGTGCCGTAGCCGTACGGGGGATAGTCGGCGGTGAGGCCGCGTGGCAGCCAGATCGCCTTGGATGTGCCGAGCCGGGCGTGGATCTCGGCCTCGACCTCCGCCTTCGTCCAGCCGGGGTTGCGCTCCGGGCCGAGCTGCACGGTCTCCGTCAGCAGGACCGTGCCCTCGCCGTCGACGTGGATCGCGCCGCCCTCGTTGACCAGCGGTGAGGTGTACGTCGTCGTGGCGCCCGCCAGGTCCGCGACGTACGCGGCGATCTTCGCGTCGTGCTCCCAGCGGGCCCAGTGCTGCGCGCCCCAGCCGTTGAACGTCCAGTCGACGGCGGCGAGTTCCCCGCGTCCGTTGGTGAGGAAGGTGGGGCCGATGTCCCGCATCCAGGCGTCGTCGAGTTCGCGTTCGACGGTGTCGACGCCGTCGCCGAGGAGGGCGCGGGCGTCCGCCGACTGTCCGGGCCCGCAGACCACGGTCACCGGCTCGAAGCGGCGGACCGCGCGGGCGACGGCGGCCCAGGCGGCGCGGGCGTCCGCCAGCCCGGCGGGGTCGTCGAAGGTCGGGTTGGCGCCGGGCCAGGCCATCCAGGTGCGCTCGTGCGGCGCCCACTCGGGGGGCATACGGAAGGTCATCAGCGGTCCTAGAGGAAGGAAGGGCGGTTGCGGCCCTAGAGGAAGTAGAGGCGGTTCAGGGCGACCGAGTCGGCCGGTTCCGAGCGCAGCGGCTCCCCGTCCAGCGTGACCAGGCCGGTGCGCTGGTCGACGTCGACCGCTCCGGTACGGGAGTTGCGCCGCAGGTCGGCCGGTCCGATGGAGCGGGTGCCGCGCACGGCGACCCGGCGGCGGCGGGTCGGCAGGCGGTCGTGGCCCTGGTCCAGGGCGGCCTGGGCGACGAAGGCGACGGAGATCTCGGCGGGGGTCGCGCCGTGCGCCCCGAACTGCGGTCCGAGGACGAGGGGTTCGCAGGTGTCGGTGGCGGCGTTCGGGTCACCGACCACGCCGTACGCCGGGAACCCCGACTTCAGCACGAGCTGCGGCTTGGCGCCGAAGTACTCCGGCCGCCACAGCACCAGGTCGGCCAGCTTGCCGACCTCGATCGAACCGACCTCGTGGGCGAGGCCGTGCGCGATGGCCGGGTTGATCGTCAGCTTGGCGATGTAGCGCAGGACGCGTTCGTTGTCGTGGCCGTCGTCGGGGGCGCCGAACTCGGCCTTCATCTTCCCCGCCATGGCGAACGTACGGCGGACGGTCTCGCCCGCCCGGCCCATGCCCTGCGCGTCGGAGGAGGTGATGCCGATCGCGCCCAGGTCGTGCAGCACGTCCTCGGCGCCCATGGTCCCGGCGCGGATGCGGTCGCGGGCCAGCGCGGCGTCGCCCGGCAGGTCGGTCTTCAGGTCGTGGACGGAGACGATCATGCCGTAGTGCTCCGCGACCGCGTCCCGGCCGAACGGCAGGGTCGGGTTGGTGGAGGAGCCGATGACGTTCGGGACGCCCGCCATCTTCAGCACGTTCGGGACGTGTCCGCCGCCGCAGCCCTCGATATGGAAGGCGTGGATCGTGCGGCCCTCCAGGACGCGCAGGGTGTCCTCCACCGACAGGCACTCGTTCAGGCCGTCGCTGTGCAGGGCGACCTGGACGTCGTACTCCTCGGCGACGCGCAGCGCCGTGTCCAGGGCGCGGGTGTGGGCGCCCATGTCCTCGTGCACCTTGAACCCGGACGCGCCGCCCTCCGCGAGGGCCTCCACCAGGGGCGCCGGCTCGGACGACGAACCCCGCCCGAGGAAGCCGATGTTGACCGGCCAGGCGTCGAAGGCGCCGAACGCGTGCCCGAGCGCCCACGGCGAGTTGACGCCGACGCCCCACACCGGCCCGAACTCCTGCCCGATGATGGTGGTCACCCCGGACGCCAGCGACGCCTCCATGATCCGCGGTGACAGCAGGTGGACGTGGGTGTCGACGGCCCCGGCGGTGGCGATCAGCCCCTCGCCGGAGACGATGGAGGTGCCGGTGCCGACCACGACGTCCACGCCGTCGAGGGTGTCGGGGTTCCCGGCCCGGCCGATGGCGTGGATGCGGCCCTCGCGGATGCCGATGGACACCTTGCGGACGCCCTGCACGGCGTCGATCACGACGACGTTGCTGATGACGACGTCACAGGTGTCGCGCACGGCGGCGGCCTTGAGGTGCAGTCCGTCCCGGGCGGTCTTGCCGAACCCGGCCAGGAACTCGTCGCCGGGGCGCTGCGCGTCCGACTCGACGCGGACGACCAGCCCGGAGTCCCCGAGCCTGATCCGGTCCCCGGCGCGCGGTCCGTGCACGGAGGCGTACTCGTACGGGTCCACGCTCACGCTCCCAGGTATCCGCAGGCGGCGGCCCTGCGCAGGGCCTCTCGCTTGGCGCCGGGCGCGTCCAGCGGCCCGTCGACCAGCCCGGCGAAGCCGATGGCGACCCGGGCGCCGCCGATGGGCACGAGCCCGACCTCGACGCTCTCCCCCGGCCCGAACCGCACCGACGACCCGGCGGGCACCGCGAGCCGCATCCCGTAGGCGCGTTCGCGGACGAAGTCCAGGCGCGGGTTGGCCTCGAAGAAGTGGAAGTGGGAGGTGACGGAGACCGGCACGGTCGCGGTGTTGGTGACGGTGAGCCGCACCGCCGCGACCGGCTCCTCGTGCGCGGGCCCCGGCAGCAGCGCGCCCGGCGCCGCCGCGCCCCGCCCGCCGCCGATGGGGTCGCTGACGACCGCGAGCCGGGAGCCGTCGTCGAAGACGGCCTCCACGTGCACCTCGGTGACCACGTCCGCGACGCCCGGCAGCACGTCGTCGGGCCCGAGCACCGACCGGGCGGCCTCGACGGCCTCGGCGAGCCGCCGTCCGTCGCGGGCCGCCTCGCAGACGGTGTCCGCGATCAGCGCGGTCGCCTCCGGCACGTTCAGCCGCAGCCCCCGGGCGCGGCGGGCGCGGGCCAGCTCGGCGGCTCCGAAGAGCAGCAGCCGGTCCCGCTCGGTGGGGGTCAGTCGCATCGGGTGGGCACCTCCCTCGGTGTTAGAGCAGCACTCTAAACGACGTTAGAACGTTGCTCTAAACCCGCCCCCGCACAGCGCCGAGGCCCGCACCCCTCTTCCGGGTGCGGGCCTCGTCAGCGGTGTGGCGGTCAGCCGAGCTGGTGCATCCAGCCGTGGGTGTCCTCGGCGGTGCCGCGCTGGATGTCCAGCAGCGCGGTGCGCAGCCGGGTCGTCGTCGCGCCCGGCTGGCCGTCGCCGTGGGTCCACTCCGCGCCGGTGCGCTTGACCGTGCCGACCGGGGTGATCACGGCGGCGGTGCCGCAGGCGAAGACCTCGGTGAGGGTGCCGTTCTCCGCGTCGCGCTGCCACTGGTCGATGGAGACGCGGCCCTCCTCGGCCTCGTAGCCGAGGTCGCGGGCGACGGTGAGGAGGCTGTCGCGGGTGACGCCCTCCAGGATGGAGCCGGTGAGGGTGGGGGTGACGATCTTGTTGCCGTACACGAAGTACAGGTTCATGCCGCCGAGTTCCTCGACCCACTGGTGCTCGACCGCGTCGAGGTAGCAGACCTGGTCGCAGCCCTTGGCGGCGGCCTCGGCCTGGGCGAGCAGGGAGGCGGCGTAGTTGCCGCCGGTCTTGGCGTCGCCCATGCCGCCGGGGACGGCGCGGACGCGGTCCTCGGAGAGCCAGATCGAGACGGGCTTGACGCCGCCGGGGAAGTAGGCGCCCGCCGGGGAGGCGATGACGATGAACAGGTACTCGTTGGCGGGCTTCACCCCCAGCCCGACCTCGGTGGCGATCATGAAGGGCCGCAGGTAGAGGGACTCCTCGCCGCCGTGCGCGGGCACCCACGCCTGGTCCTGGCGGACGAGGGCGTCACACGCCTCGATGAACGTCTCGACCGGCAGCTCCGGCATCGCCAGACGGCGGGCGGAGCGCTGGAAGCGCAGCGCGTTCTGGTCGGGGCGGAAGGTGGCGACCGAGCCGTCGGGGCGGCGGTACGCCTTCAGGCCCTCGAAGATCTCCTGCGCGTAGTGCAGGACGTTGGTGGCCGGGTCGAGCGGGATCGGCGCGTACGGGACGAGCTGCCCCTCGTGCCAGCCGCGGCCCTCGGTCCACTTGATCGTCACCATGTGGTCGGTGAAGTGGCGGCCGAAGCCGGGGCTGGCCAGTATGGCCTCCCGCTCGGCGTCGGAGAGCGGGCTGGCGGAGGGCTTGAGCTCGATCGTGGGCGTCGTCATGAGTGGTTGTCCTTCACCGGTTGTAGTGACGGGCCGCGCTCACGCCCGTACTGCCAGTGGCCAGTGCTAGGACGTCCGAGCATTCCCTCATTCCGCGGCTCCGCGTTCGATTATCGCGCGCGGCCCGCCGCGGAAGAAACGGGGGAGAAAGGGTGTGAATGCGGCCCAGGGGTTGATGGTGGCACCCGGCGGGGACATGCGGAAGCCGCCGGGTGCGGATGCGACCCGGCGGCTTCGAGGAGGAACCGACGGGTCAGCCGGTTACTCGTACGGCGAGGGCGTCGCCGATCTCGGCGGTGGAGCGGGCCGGTCGGCCGACGCGTTCGGCGAGGTCGGCGGCGACCGCGTCCTCGATCCGGGTCGCCTCGGCGTCGAGGCCGAGGTGGCGCAGGAGCAGCGCGACGGACAGGACGGTGGCGGTCGGGTCGGCCTTGCCCTGCCCGGCGATGTCCGGGGCCGAGCCGTGCACCGGCTCGAACATGGACGGGAACGCGCCGGAGGGGTTGATGTTGCCGCTCGCGGCGACGCCGATGCCGCCGGAGACGGCCGCGGCGAGGTCGGTGATGATGTCGCCGAAGAGGTTGTCGGTGACGATGACGTCGAACCGCTCGGGCTGGGTGACGAGGTAGATCGTCGCCGCGTCGACGTGGATGTACTCGGTGGTGACCTCGGGGTACTCGGCGGCCACCGCGTTGAAGACGTTCGTCCACAGGTGGCCCGCGAAGGTCAGCACGTTGTTCTTGTGGACCAGCGTGAGCTTCTTGCGCGGGCGGGCCTGGGCGCGGGCGAACGCGTCACGGACGACGCGCTCGACGCCGTAGGCGGTGTTGACGGACACCTCGGTGGCGACCTCGTACTCGGTGCCCTTGCGGATGGTGCCGCCGTTGCCGGTGTACGGGCCCTCGGTGCCCTCGCGGACCACGACGAAGTCGATCTCCGGCTGGCCCTTCAGCGGCGTCTCGACACCCGGCAGCAGCCTGCTCGGCCGCAGGTTGACGTGGTGGTCGAAGGCGAACCGGAGCTTCAGCAGGAAGCCGCGCTCCAGGACGCCGGAGGGGACGCTCGGGTCCCCGATGGCGCCCAGCAGGATGGCGTCGTGCTGCTTGAGGGCGTCGAGGTCGGCGTCGGTGAGGGTCTCGCCGGTGGCGTGGTAGCGCCGGGCGCCGAAGTCGTACTCCTTGGTCTCCAGCTTCATGTCCTGCGGGAGGACGGCGGAGAGGACCTTGAGGCCTTCGGTCACGACCTCCTGGCCGATGCCGTCACCGGGGATCACTGCGAGATTGATGCTGCGAGACATGACCGGCACCCTACTCTCCGTCCCATGGGATGACACGCACCGTCCGCGATACGGACAGGCGGACCGCGGGACCTCCGGTCAGTGG
The DNA here is from genome assembly GCF_042674625.1 of Streptomyces flavalbus. Lineage (NCBI taxonomy): Bacteria > Bacillati > Actinomycetota > Actinomycetes > Kitasatosporales > Streptomycetaceae > Streptomyces > Streptomyces flavalbus. The sequence goes on along the minus strand of NZ_JBHTEB010000001.1, from coordinate 5,572,877 downwards.
CCGGTGGAGCCGCCGTTGTCGCGGCGGTCGAGGGCGCGCTGGAGGGCGGCGGCGGCGTTCTTGCGGTCGGAGTCGGTGGTGCGGGAGAGGTGACGGACTCGGCGGCGGACGGTCGTCTCGGCCATGGGGAATCGACTCCTTCGAGGAACCGGGAAGGGCGGGTTACGAGACGCCGGAAGGGGCGGGGAGCGGCGGGACCGCAGGGGTGACCTGCGTGGGGTCCGGCTCACAACCGCCATTCGCTGGGTCCAGCGAGACGTTCGGCTCCTACAAAGCTAAGCGAGGAGACCGCTTCTGTCTCCACAATTACTCGGACTTCCTACTATCTGAGACGGCGGGCGTAGCAAGGGCATAGAAAAGGGCCGGATTCCCGGAGGAACCGGCCCTTTTCACCCGGGCGGTCAGCCCATGTGCGGGTAGGAGTAGTCGGTCGGCGGGACCAGCGTCTCCTTGATGGCGCGGGTCAGCGTCCAGCGCAGCAGGTTCTGCGGGGCGCCCGCCTTGTCGTTGGTGCCGGAGGCCCGGCCACCGCCGAAGGGCTGCTGGCCGACGACGGCGCCGGTCGACTTGTCGTTGATGTAGAAGTTGCCCGCGGCGTAGCGGAGCTTGTCCATCGTGTACGCCGCCGCGGCGCGGTCGCCCGCGATGACCGAGCCGGTGAGGGCGTAGTCGGAGACGGACTCCATCTGCGTCAGCATCTCGTCGTACTTCTCGTCCTCGTAGACGTACACGGCGAGGAACGGGCCGAAGTACTCGGTGGTGAAGACCTCGTTCTCCGGGTCGGTGCACTCGACGACGGTCGGGCGGACGAAGTAGCCCACCGAGTCGTCGTAGCTGCCGCCCGCGACGATCGTGCAGGTCGGGTCGGCCTTGGCGCGGTCGATCGCGGCCTTGTTCTTGGCGAAGGCGCGCTCGTCGATGACGGCGCCGATGAAGTTCGACAGGTCGGTGACGTCGCCCATGGTGAGGTAGTCGACCTCGGCGGCGAACTCCTCCTTGAACCCGGAGTTCCAGATCGAGGCGGGGATGTACGCGCGCGAGGTGGCCGAGCACTTCTGGCCCTGGTACTCGAAGGCGCCGCGGGTCAGCGCGGTCTTGAGCACCGCGCGGTCGGCGGACGGGTGGGCGACGAGGAAGTCCTTGCCACCGGTCTCGCCGACGAGGCGGGGGTAGGTGCGGTACTTCTCGATGTTGGCGCCGACCGTCTTCCACAGGTACTGGAAGGTCCTGGTCGAGCCGGTGAAGTGGATGCCCGCGAGGTCCCGGTGCTCCAGGGCGACCTTGGAGACCTCGATGCCGTCGCCGGTGACCAGGTTGATGACGCCCTTGGGCAGCCCGGCCTCCTCCAGCAACTGCATCAGCAGCACGGCGGCGTGGGTCTGCGTCGGGGACGGCTTCCACACCACGACGTTGCCCATCAGGGCGGGGGCGGTGGGCAGGTTGCCCGCGATCGCCGTGAAGTTGAACGGCGTGATCGCGTAGACGAAGCCCTCCAGCGGGCGGTGGTCGAGGCGGTTCCAGACGCCCGGGGAGTTGGCCGGGGGCTGCTCGGCGAGGATCTTGCGGGCGTAGGAGACGTTGAAGCGCCAGAAGTCGACCAGCTCGCAGGGCGTGTCGATCTCGGCCTGCTGGGCGGTCTTGGACTGGCCGAGCATGGTGGAGGCGGCGAGCGTCTCGCGCCACGGCCCGGCCAGCAGCTCGGCGGCGCGCAGGATGATCGCGGCGCGGTCGTCGAAGGACATCGCCCGCCAGGCCGGGGCGGCGGCGAGGGCCGCGTCGATGGCGTCCTGGGCGTCCTGCTGGGTGGCGTTGGCGTAGGTGCCGATGCGGGCCTTGTGGTTGTGCGGCTGCACGACGTCGAACCGCTCGCCGCCGCCCATCCGCTTCTCGCCGCCGATGGTGCAGGGCAGGTCGATCGGGTTGTCGGCCAGCTCCTTCAGCTTGGCCTCGAGCCGGGCGCGCTCGGGCGTCCCCGGGGCGTAGCCGTGCACCGGCTCGTTGACGGGGGTGGGGACCTGGGTCACAGCGTCCATGAGATCCGTAACTCCTTGTACGTGAGCGGGTGTTCGGGTCAGCCCTTGCTGGCCATCGAGCGCAGGAAGAACCGCAGGTTGGCGGGCTTCTCCGCGAGGCGGCGCATGAAGTAGCCGTACCAGTCCGTGCCGTAGGCCGTGTAGACGCGCATCCGGTGGCCCTCGGCGGCCAGGCGCAGGTGTTCGTCGCCGCGGATGCCGTACAGCATCTGGAACTCGTACTCGTCCGGCTTGCGCCCGGCGCGGCGGGCCAGTTCCTGGGTGATGGAGATCAGGCGCGGGTCATGGGACCCGATCATCGGGTAGCCCTCGCCGTCCATCAGGACCTTCAGGACGCGGACGTACGCCTTGTCGATCTCGTGCTTCTGCTGGTACGCGACGGAGGCGGGCTCCTTGTACGCGCCCTTCACCAGCCGCACCCGGCTGCCGCTCTCGGCGAGGCGGCGGGCGTCGGCCTCGGTGCGGAAGAGGTACGCCTGGATGACGCAGCCGGTCTGCGGGAAGTCCTTCCGCAGCTCGTCGTGGATGGTGAACATCGAGTCCAGGGTGGTGTGGTCCTCGGCGTCCAGCGTCACCGTCGTACCGATCTCGGCGGCGGCCTCCACCACCGGGCGGACGTTCGCCAGCGCCAGCTCGTGGCCGCCCTCCAGCGCCTGTCCGAACATCGACAGCTTCACCGACATCTCGGCGCGGGTGCCGAGGTCCAGCGGCTTCAGCCGGTCGACCAGCTCCAGGTAGGCGTCCCGGGCGGCGGCGGCCTGCGCCGGGGTGGTGATGTCCTCGCCGACGACGTCGAGCGTCAGCTCCAGGCCCCGGTCGGTGAGGTCCCGCACCACCGGCAGGATCTCGTCGACCGTCTCCCCGGGGATGAAGCGGTCGACGACCTGCTTGGTCCCGGGCGCCGCCGAGATCAGGCGTCGCATCCGGTCGCTGCGCGAGGCGGCGAGAATCACGGGACCCAGCACGGGGCACCTCCACTGACACAGGTACGAAAGGGCCGTTCCCGACGATTCGGGTACGGCACGGAGAACCACCGTGAAACCTAAGGATGACTCCGATCGTCGGCCATCGACACCTGTCACGCATCCGTGCCACGGATCTCAGACAGATGTATGAAAGCCGCCGGGGGATGGGGGAGAATGCCCGGGTGACGCCGGAATTCAGGGCCGACTACCAGGAGCTGGTCGACGAGATCTCGGAACTGCTGGGCGCCCCGGCGACCCTGGAGAACCGCGACTTCGAGCTGATCGCCTTCGGGGCGTACGACAGCGAGGGCGACCTCGACCCCTCCGCCCTGGACCCGGTGCGCACCCGCTCGATCCTCACCCGGCGCTCCACGGCCGCCGTCCGCGCCTGGTTCGAGGGCTTCGGCATCACCCGCGCGACCGGCCCCGTGCGCATCCCGCGCACCCCCGAGGCCGGGGTGCACCGGGGCCGCATCTGCCTGCCGGTACGGCACCGGGGCGTCGTCCTCGGCTACGTCTGGCTGCTCGACAGCGACCCCGGCCCGACCGCGCCGCAGCTCGCGGCGGCGATGGAGGTGACGGTGCGGATCGGCGCGCTGCTCGCGGACGAGGCCCAGCACGGCGCCGACCTCAGCCGGGAGCTGCGGGCGGCGCTCGGCGCCGAGCGCGGCTGGCAGCAGGACATGGCCGTCGCCGAGCTGCGCACCGCCCTCGGCGCCCGCGCGGACGCCCCGCACACGGTGGTGTGCGTGGCCCCCTGGCCGTCCGCCGACCCGGACGACGCGCCCTCGGTGCGTACGGTGCCGGGCGCGACGGCGCTGTGCACGGTGCCGTGGGGAGCGGCGGGCACCGCCCTCGCCCTGCTGATCCGGCTCCGCTCGACGGACGTGACGACCCCGGCGACCTCGGCGGCGGGACGGCTGCTGGCGCGGGCGCGGGGGCTGGCGGGGGGGCCGTCGGCGAGGGCGGCCGGACAGGCGGGTGCGCTGCCGGACATGGCGGCCGGGCGGGCGGGGGCGTCGCCGGGTCCCGCCGCCGGGGTCGCCACCGCCCGTGGCGGGCTCGCGGAGCTGGGGGCCGCCTGGCGGGAGGCGTCGGCGGCGGCGCGGGCCGCGCTGGCCGAGCCGGTGCTCGGACCGGTCGCCGAGTGGGCGTCGATCGGCCCGTTCCGGCTGCTGACGGCGCTGCCCCCGGAGGTGGCCCACGACCCCGTCGTACGCGACCTGCTCTCCCCCGCCCACCGCGAGCTGGCCCGGACGGCGGAGACGTACCTCGACTGCGCGGGCCAGGCCACCCGCACCGCCGCCGAACTGGGCGTGCACCGCCAGACCCTGTACTACCGCCTCTCCCGCGTCGAACAGCTCACCGGCCTCGACCTGGACGACGGCGAGGACCGCCTGCTGCTGCACATGGCCCTGAAGGGCGCCCGGCTCTGACCGCCCAGTCGCTCCCGGCACGACAAACGCCGGACGAGCCGAGGGGGACTCAGCTCGTCCGGCGCTGGGTGAGACGCGTCAGACCAGGTTGACCGAGCGGGCCGACGTCGCGCCGATCTCGGCGGCGACCTCGGCCAGCACGCCCGCGGGCACCGTGTCGTCGACGGTCAGCACGGCGAGGGCCTCGCCACCGGCGACGGCGCGGGCCACCTGCATCCCGGCGATGTTGATGCCCGCCTCGCCGAGGACGCGGCCGACGGTGCCGACGACGCCCGGCCGGTCCTCGTAGCGCAGGACGGCCATGTGGTCGGCGAGGGCGAGGTCGACGTCGTACTCACCGACGGCGACGATCTTCTGGACGTGCTTGGGACCGGCGAGGGTGCCGGAGACCGAGACCTCCTCGCCGCCCGCGAGGGTGCCCCGCACGGTGACGACGTTGCGGTGGTCGGCCGACTCGGAGCTGGTGGTCAGCCGCACCTCGACGCCGCGCTCCTGGGCGAACAGCGGGGCGTTGACGTAGCTCACCGTCTCGTCGACGACGTCCTCGAACACGCCCTTGAGCGCGGAGAGTTCGAGCACCTTCACGTCGTGCTGGGTGATCTCGCCGTAGACCTCGACGTCCAGGCGGACGGCGACCTCACCGGCGAGCGCGGTGAAGATGCGGCCGAGGCGCTCGGCGAGCGGCAGGCCCGGCTTGACGTCCTCGGCGATGACACCGCCCTGCACGTTCACCGCGTCGGGGACCAGCTCACCGGCGAGGGCGAGGCGGACCGAGCGGGCGACGGCGATACCGGCCTTCTCCTGCGCCTCGTCGGTGGAGGCACCGAGGTGCGGGGTGGCGACGACCTGGTCGAACTCGAACAGCGGGGAGTCCGTGCAGGGCTCCTTCGCGTACACGTCCAGGCCCGCCCCGGCGACACGGCCCTCCTTCAGCGCCGAGTACAGCGCCTCCTCGTCGACGATGCCGCCGCGCGCGGCGTTGACGATGCGCACGCTCGGCTTGACCTTGCGCAGCGCCTCGTCGCCGATCAGGCCGACCGTCTCGGGGGTCTTGGGCAGGTGGACGGTGATGAAGTCGGAGACCTCGAGCAGCTCGTCCAGCGACAGCACCTTCACGCCCATCTGCGCGGCCCGCGCGGGCTGCACGTAGGGGTCGTAGGCGACGACCTTCATCCCGAACGCGGACATCCGCTGCGCGACCAGCGCGCCGATGCGGCCGAGGCCGACGACGCCGAGGGTCTTCTCGGCCAGCTCGACGCCGGTGTACTTGCTGCGCTTCCACTCGCCGTTCTTCAGCGCGGCGTTGGCCTGCGGGATGTTGCGGGCGGTGGCGAGGATCAGACCGCAGGCCAGCTCGGCGGCGGTCACGATGTTGGAGGTCGGGGCGTTGACGACCATCACACCGGCCTTGGTGGCGGCGGAGACGTCCACGTTGTCCAGGCCCACGCCCGCGCGGGCGACGACCTTCAGTTTGTTCGCGGCGGCGATGGCCTCGGCGTCCACCTTGGTGGCGGAGCGGATCAGGATCGCGTCGACATCGGCGATGGCAGGGAGCAGTTCGGCTCGGTCCGCTCCGTTGCAGTGCCGGATCTCGAAGTCCGGGCCAAGCGCGTCCACGGTCGCGGGCGACAGCTCTTCAGCGATGAGTACGACAGGTTTCGAGCTCACGTGAGTCCTCACAAGTCCAGAACATGCGGACGGCCGTCCCGACGGCCGCAGGCGGAGGAGGTTGGCTAGCCGCGTGGAAGACGCACGACGCTGTGGGCCTGACGCGTATGTAGTACGGCAGTGTAGTGGCGCGGCGTAGGGCGTTATGCGCCTCAGCGGAAGGATCACCCGTCCGTGGCCGGACAGGTTGGACAACGCCCTGGGTGGCGCGCCGCCCGGTATCCCACGAAGGGGCTGTCGCCCACGCGGCGACAGCCCCTCGACGTGAGGCTTACGCCTCCTCGTTCACCCAGCTCATGAGCTTGCGCAGCTCCTTGCCGGTGGTCTCCAGCAGGTGCTCGGAGTCCTGCTTCTTGTACTCGTTGTACTTCTTCAGACCGCTGTGGTACTCCTCCATCCAGGCTCGAGCGAAGGAGCCGTCCTGGATCTCGGCGAGGACCTTCTTCATCTCGGCCTTGGTGGCGTCGGTGATGATCCGCGGGCCGGTGACGTAGTCGCCCCACTCGGCGGTCTCGGAGATCGACCAGCGCATCTTCTCCAGGCCGCCCTCGTACATGAGGTCCACGATCAGCTTCAGCTCGTGCAGGCACTCGAAGTAGGCGATCTCCGGCTGGTAACCGGCCTCGGTCAGCGTCTCGAAGCCCGCCTTCACCAGCGCGGCGGTGCCACCGCAGAGCACGGCCTGCTCACCGAACAGGTCGGTCTCGGTCTCCTCGGTGAAGGTCGTCTTGATGACGCCCGCGCGGGTGCCGCCGATGCCCTTGGCGTAGGACAGGGCCAGCGCGAAGGCGTTGCCCGTGGCGTCCTGCTCGACGGCGGCGATGCAGGGCACGCCGCGGCCTTCCTCGTACTGGCGGCGGACCAGGTGGCCGGGGCCCTTGGGGGCGACCATGCAGACGTCGACACCGGCCGGGGGCTTGATGAAGCCGTAGCGGATGTTGAGGCCGTGGCCGAAGAACAGCGCGTCGCCGTCCTTCAGGTTGGGGGCGATGTGCTCCTCGTAGACCTGGGCCTGGATGGGGTCCGGGACGAGGATCATGATGACGTCGGCCTCGGCGGCGGCCTCGGACGGGCTCACCACGCGCAGGCCCTGCTCCTCGGCCTTCGCCTTCGACTTGGAGCCCTCGTGCAGACCGACGCGCACGTCGACGCCGGAGTCGCGCAGCGACAGGGCGTGGGCGTGGCCCTGGCTGCCGTAACCGATGACCGCGACCTTGCGGCCCTGGATGATGGACAGGTCGGCGTCGGCGTCGTAGAACAGCTCGGCCACTTTGGGTTCTCTCCTTGGGTGCAGGTGTTGCGTCCCACCGTATGCCGGTGGGGAGGGGGGAAGTTCGGGGGTCTCGGCATACGGGCGGTCGCGTGCGCGGCGACCGCCCGTTCTCGTCGGTTACGCCGACCGGTCGAGGGCGCGCAGCGATCGGTCGGTGATCGAACGGGCGCCACGGCCGATCGCGATCGTTCCGGACTGGACCAGTTCCTTGATGCCGAACGGCTCCAGCATCTTCAGCATCGCCTCCAGCTTGTCGCTGGAACCGGTGGCCTCGATGGTGACGGCCTCCGGGGAGACGTCGACGGTCTTGGCACGGAACAACTGGACGATCTCGACGATCTGGGAGCGCGTCTCGTTGTCCGCGCGCACCTTCACCAGAACGAGTTCGCGCTGCACGGCCGCCGAGGGTTCGAGCTCGACGATCTTCAGCACGTTGACCAGCTTGTTGAGCTGCTTGGTGACCTGCTCCAGCGGCAGGTCGTCGACGCTCACCACGATCGTGATGCGGGAGATGTCGGGGTGCTCGGTGACGCCGACGGCGAGCGAGTCGATGTTGAAGCCGCGGCGGGAGAACAGGGCGGCGATCCGGGCGAGGATGCCGGGGGTGTTCTCCACCAGGACGGAGAGCGTGTGCTTGGACATGTCTCGTTGCGTCTCTCTCGCTCAGTCGTCTTCGTTGTCGCCGAAGTCGGGGCGGACGTCACGGGCGGCCATGATCGTGTCGTTGGAGGTGCCCGCGGCGACCATCGGCCACACCATGGCGTCCTCGTGGACGATGAAGTCCACGACCACGGGGCGGTCGTTGACGGAGTTCGCCTCCTCGATGACCTTGTCCAGGTCGGCCGGGTCCTCGCAGCGGATCGCGTAGCAGCCCATGGCCTCGGCCAGCTTCACGAAGTCGGGGACCCGGGTGCCCGCGCTCGGCTGCTTGCCGTCCGCGTCCGGTCCCGAGTGCAGCACGGTGTTGGAGTAGCGCTGGTTGTAGAACAGCGTCTGCCACTGGCGGACCATCCCGAGGGCGCCGTTGTTGATGATGGCGACCTTGATCGGGATGTTGTTCAGGGCGCAGGTGGTCAGTTCCTGGTTGGTCATCTGGAAGCAGCCGTCGCCGTCGATCGCCCAGACCGTGCGGTCCGGGACCCCGGCCTTGGCGCCCATGGCGGCCGGGACCGCGTAGCCCATCGTCCCGGCGCCGCCGGAGTTCAGCCAGGTGGCGGGCTTCTCGTACTGCACGAAGTGCGCCGCCCACATCTGGTGCTGGCCGACGCCGGCCGCGAAGACCGTGCCCTCGGGGGCGAGCTGGCCGATCCGCTCGATGACCTGCTGCGGGGAGAGCGAGCCGTCCTCGGGCTGGTCGTAGCCGAGCGGGTACGTCTCGCGCCAGCGGTTCAGGTCGGTCCACCAGGCGCTGTAGTCGCCCTGCTGCCCCTCACTGTGCTCCTTCTGCACGGCCTGGATCAGGTCGGCGATCACCTCGCGGGCGTCCCCGACGATCGGCACGTCCGCGGCGCGGTTCTTGCCGATCTCCGCGGGGTCGATGTCGGCGTGCACGATCTTGGCGTACGGGGCGAAGCTGTCCAGCTTGCCGGTGACGCGGTCGTCGAAGCGGGCGCCGAGGGCGACGATCAGGTCGGCCTTCTGGAGCGCGGTGACGGCGGTGACCGAACCGTGCATACCCGGCATTCCCACGTGCAGCGGGTGGCTGTCGGGGAACGCGCCGAGCGCCATCAGGGTGGTGGTGACGGGCGCTCCGGTGAGTTCGGCGAGGACCTTCAGCTCGGCGGTGGCCCCCGCCTTGAGGACGCCGCCGCCGACGTACAGCACCGGGCGGCGGGCGGCGGTGATCAGCTTGGCGGCCTCGCGGATCTGCTTGGCGTGCGGCTTGGTGACGGGCCGGTAGCCGGGCAGGTCCATGACGGGCGGCCAGGAGAACGTGGTCTGCGCCTGGAGGATGTCCTTGGGGATGTCGACCAGGACCGGCCCGGGGCGGCCGGTGGAGGCGATGTGGAACGCCTGCGCGATCGCCCGGGGGATGTCCTCCGCCTTGGTGACCAGGAAGCTGTGCTTGGTGATCGGCATGGTGATGCCGACGATGTCCGCCTCCTGGAAGGCGTCGGTGCCGATCGACTTGGAGACGACCTGCCCGGTGATCGCGACCAGCGGCACGGAGTCCATGTGCGCGTCCGCGATCGGGGTCACCAGGTTGGTGGCGCCGGGTCCCGAGGTCGCCATGCAGACGCCGACCTTGCCGGTGGCCTGGGCGTAGCCGGTGGCGGCGTGCCCGGCGCCCTGCTCGTGGCGGACCAGCACGTGGCGCACCCGGGTGGAGTCCATCAGCGGGTCGTACGCCGGGAGGATGGTGCCCCCTGGAATGCCGAATACCGTGTCGGCGCCGACCTCCTCAAGCGAGCGGATGAGGGACTGCGCACCCGTGACGCGCTCGGGGGCGGAGTGGTGTCCTCCGGATCGGGGCCGCGGCTGCGGGTGATGGGCCCCGGTGGCCTGCTCGGTCATCGGCATTCTCTTCTCGATGCTGAGGGTCTGTGCGGTTTTTGTACGGTCTGCGGCTGCCGCACGGCAGGTGCCTGTGCAACAAAAAACCCCTCGTGCCATAAGGCAAGCGAGGGGAGCGCGCCGGGTGGGGTCGCTGGGAGTTCCGGGTCCGTCCGGACGTCACCAGCTTCAGCCGACGCGCTTTCCAAGTACGAGAATTCGGGTGCGCATGGCACAGACCCTCCCCCCGGCACGCACCGACTGTCAAGTGGGTGGGACGGGAGTCTCATCATGTGAGCGCAGGGGGGTGCTGAGGGTCGGTCCGGCGCTGAGCAGACTGGCCCTGCCGCCGGTCATGCCGCCGCCGATTCCGCTGGTCACGCTGGTGGCGAGGCCGGTGACCGCGCCGCCCACGCCGGTGGCGTACACCCCCGCGCCGCCGCCCGCGTAGGCGGGCTCGGCCGGTGGGTGCGGCAGCGGGCAGTGGCCGGAAGTGAGCGCCCGGCGCAGCCGGTACTCGTCCAGCGGACCGGAGAACGCCATGCCCTGCCCGTGGGTGCAGCCGAGCGCGCGCAGGGCGGCCACCTGCTCCGGGAGATCCACCCCGTCGGCCACGGACGGCAGTCCGAGGTCGGCGGCGATCCGCAGCAGCCCGCCGGTGATCTTGGCGAGCCGGGCGGACTCGACGACGCCGTCGACCAGCGAACGGTCGATCTTCAACACGTCGACGGGGAGCCTGCGCAGCGCCGCGAGGACCGCGCAGCCACCGCCGAAGCCGTCCAGCGCGATCCGTACGCCGAGCCGCCTGAGGCCCGTCACCCGGCGCTCCAGGTCGTCCATGCTGACCCGGGGGTCGATGTCGGACAGCTCGATGACCAGCGCCCCGGACGGCAGCCCGTGCCGGGTGAGCAGCGCCTCCACGGAGCCCAGCGGCAGGGAGCGGTCCAGCAGACGGCGGGCGGTCATCCGGACCACCACGGGTACGGCGAGCCCGGTCGCGGTGCGCTCGGCGGCCTGCTCCACGGCCTCCTGGAGCAGCCAGCGGCCCAGCTCGGCGGTCTTGTCGCTGTCCTCGGCCACCCGCAGGAACTCGGCGGGCGTGAACAGCACGCCCTGCGAGGACCGCCAGCGCGCCTGGGCGGCGACCGACGTGATCCGGCCGTCCGCCAGGGACACCACCGGCTGGTGCAGCAGCGTGAACTCGCCGTCGTGCAGCGCGGCCCGCAGCCGGGTGGCCAGCTCCGCCTTGCGTACGACGTCCTGCTGCATCTGTGGCGCGTACAGCTCGACCCGGCCCTTTCCGGCCGCCTTCGCGCGGTACATCGCCAGGTCGGCGTTGCGCAGCAACTCGCCCGCGCCGAGGCCCGGTTCGGCGAAGGCGACGCCGATGGAGGCGGCCACGCGGACGTCGTTGCCGTCGATGGCGTACGGCTGGGACAGGGTGATCCGCAGCCGGTCGGCCAGTTCCAGGATGTGCCGTTCGCGGGCCGCGCGGTCGCGGGCGCCGTCCGAGACGATCAGGGCCGCGAACTCGTCGCCCCCGAGCCGGGCGGCGGTGTCGCCCTGCCGGACCGCGTCCTGGAGCCGCCGGGCGGCGTGCACCAGGAGTTCGTCCCCGGCCTGGTGGCCGATGGTGTCGTTGACGGCCTTGAAGCCGTCGAGGTCGATGAAGAGCACCGCCGTGCCGCGCAGGGCGGCCCCGCGGTCGGTGGCGCGGCGCCCGGACAGCGCCTGCTGCACCCGCCGGGTGAACAGGGCGCGGTTGGGCAGGTCGGTGAGCGGGTCGTGCTCGGCGTTGTGCTGGAGCTGCGCCTGGAGGCGCACGCGCTCGGTGACGTCCCGGCTGTTGAAGATCAGTCCGCCCTGGTGGCGGTTGACGGTGGACTCCACGTTCAGCCAGCCTCCCGCGCCGGAGCGGAAGCGGCACTCGATGCGGGTGGTGGGTTCCTCCAGCGGGCTGGCGGCGAGGAAGCGGCGCACCTCGTGCACCACGCAGCCCAGGTCCTCCGGGTGGATGAGGTCGGCCAGTTCGGTGCCCACCAGCTCCTCCGCGGGGCGGCCGTAGACCCCGGCGGCGGCCGGGGAGACGTACCGCAGGATGCCGTTGGGCGCGGCGATCATGATGACGTCGCTGGAGCCCTGCACCAGGGAGCGGAAGTGGTTCTCCTTCTGGGCCAGTTCCTGGGTGAGGGTGATGTTGTCGAGCAGCATGATGCCCTGCCGGACCACGAGGGCCAGCACGACGGTGCCGCCGGTGAACAGCACCACGCGGTCGACGCTGTGGCCGTTGAGAACGTTGTAGAGGATCCCCAGGGTGCACACGGCGGCGGCGAGGTACGGCGTGAGGGCGGCCAGCGAGCCGGTGATGGGCCGGGTGGCGGGGTACCGGCTGTGCTCGCCCGGTGGGCCGGGTGGTGCGTCGGGTGGTGTGCCGCCCGGTCCGGCGCCGGGTACGACGCTGGGCGCGGCGCCCGGCGCGGGTACGGGCCTGCGGGCGCCGGGGGTGTGCTGGAGGGGGTGCGCCGGGCGCTGTCCGGGCACGTGCTCGTGCACCACGCGCGTGTGCTGCTCGTCCGCGCCGTGTCCGTGCCGGGGCGCGGCCCAGGGGGCGTACGCCAGGAGCAGGGATCCGGCGAACCAGCCCGCGTCCAGGAGCTGACCGGAGCTGTAGTTGTTGTGCAGCAACGGTGAGGTGAACAGCGCGTCGCACATCACGGTCAGGGCCAGCGCGCCGATCGCCGTGTTGACGGCGGTGCGGTTGGTCCCGGTGCGCCGGAAGTGCAGCGCGAGGACCATGCTGACCAGGGCGATGTCGAGCAGCGGGTAGGCCAGCGACAGCGCGGTGTGCGAGACGCTTGAGCCCTCGACGCGGGCCGCCTGGGCCAGTGCCAGACTCCACGACAGCGTCAGCAGCGAGCCGCCGATCAGCCAGGCGTCCAGTGCCAGGCAGCCCCAGCCCGCCTTCGTCACCGGCCGCTTGGCCAGCACCAGCAGGCCCACGATGGCGGGCGGCGCGAAGCACAGGAAGAACAGGTCGGCGTAGCTGGGGCTGGGCATCTCGCGGCCCAGCACGACCTCGTACCAGCCCCAGACCGCGTTGCCGAGGGCTGCCATCGCGGAGGAGAGCGCGAACAGCAGCCAGGCGGTACGGAAGGGGACCCGGCGGCTGCGGGCGTACAGCAGGCAGGACACGGCTGCGGTGGCCGCGGCGGCGCTCAGCCCGAAGTCGCCCATGACCAGCGCGAGTCGCTCCGATCCCCAGCCGAGCGCGGCGCCGACGGCGTATCCCGCGCAGACCAGGGCCAGCAGCAGTTGGGGGACCACGCCCGATCCGCCCCGGGTGCCGCCGCCGGTCCGGCCGCCCCGTCCGCCGAGGGCGGACGGACGGCGCGGCGGCGCGGCCCCGGTGGCCGGGTGGGCGCGCGGTGTCGTGTCGAGGGTGGTGACGGTCGGCGGCGAGTTCACCGGGGCCTCCCGGTCCGCACCGCTGTCCGGTCGCGCTGGTCCCGGGCGACCGGGCGCGCGTGCCTCCTGCGGCTGCTGTGCCTGCGGTGCTGACTGTGGTGCTGCTGGCTGTGGTGCTGACTGTGGTGGCCCGTGTGCTGGTGTGGTCCGCACCGGTACGGGCCCTGGAGGCCGTCGGCGGCCGGGTGCGGGCCGCGTCTGCGCGCGGCCGTGCGCCAGGGTCGTCGTCGGCGGTCCTGCCGCGTCGGATCGTTGGTCCATAGGCCGTGCATCGCCCGTCGCCCCCCTCGCAGTCTGAAATGTCCATCCCCGGCGCCGAACGGGTCACGGCGCATCCCCTGTCGGGACGATACACCAGTCTCGTCACTCAGGGACATAGCTTCTCTACGCTCCGTGACCATCAGCGGGAACGCGGGCACGGACCGCACCCGGAGGGTTGCGGACTGTGCCCGTAGCGGATGGTCCGACCGCCGCGTCCCGCGCCTACTCGTCCATTGCGCCCGTCGTAAGGATCACGTTGCCCAGCGGCTCCCGGTTCAGAAAACGTCGTAGCTGGGCGACCAGGAGCCGCTGGGCGCGCGGCAGGAACGCGGACGTGGGCCCGCCGACATGCGGGCTGATCAGCACGCCCGGCGCACGCCAGAGCGGATGGTCGGCGGGCAGCGGCTCCGGGTCGGTCACGTCCAGGGCCGCGGTGAGGCGCCCGCTTTCCAGCTCGGCGAGCAGCGCCTTGGTGTCGACGACAGCGCCGCGGGCCACGTTGACCAGCAGCGCGCCGTCCTTCATCCGGGCCAGGAACTCGGCGTCGACGAGGTGGCGGGTGGCCTCGGTGAGGGGCGTGGAGAGCACGACGACGTCCGCCTCGGGGAGCAGTGAGGGCAGATCGGTGAGCGGGTGCACCGGCCCGCGCGCCGTGGTGCGCTGGGAGCGCGCCAGGCGCGCCACCCGCGCGAGTTCAAAGGGCGCGAGCCGGTCCTCGATGGCGGCGCCGATGGAGCCGTATCCCACGATGAGGACGTTCTTGTCCGCGAGCGCGGGCCGGAAACCGCCGCGCCACTCGCCGCGGTCCTGGGCCCGCACGAAGTCGGGGATGCCGCGCAGCGAGGCGAGGATCAGCGCCAGCGCCAGCTCGGCGGTGCTGGCCTCGTGCACCCCGCGCGCGTTGCACAGCAGGACCCCGGGGCGCAGGTGCCTGAGCCCCGGCAGCACGTGGTCGACGCCCGCCGAGAGCGTCTGCACGACCTCCACGGAACGCATGTCCGGCAGCGGCCGCACGCTGACCCCGACGGGCTTCATGTACGGCACGGCGTAGAAGACGCAGTCGGCGGGGTCCGCGGGGAACTCCTCGGCACCGTTCCAGAACAGGTAGTTCGGCCCCTCCGGAAGCCCCTCGATCTCCTCCGGCGGGATGGGCAGCCACACGTCAGCAGTCATGGCCAGGAGGCTATGTCAGGGGCGCGTGGGCGCAGAGGTTAGGTTGGGGGGCCAGCAGAGGGAGGGTTACGGCCAGGTGGAGCGCAGGACGATCGGCGCGGCGGCGCTCTCGGTGGGGGCCGTCGGACTCGGGTGTATGCCGATGAGCTGGGCGTACAGCACGTCCCGGCAGCGGGGTGACGAGTCGCTCCGGGCGGTGCACCGCGCTCTCGACCTCGGCGTGAACTTGCTGGACACCGCCGACATGTACGGCCCGTTCACCAACGAACTGCTGGTGGGGCGGGTGTTGAAGGAGCGGCGCGAGGACGCGTTCGTGTCGACGAAGGTCGGGCTTCTGGTGGGCGAGCAGCACATCGTCGCCAACGGCCGCCCCGGGTACGTCAGACGGGCCTGCGACGCGTCCCTGCGGCGGCTCCAGACCGACGTCATCGACCTCTACCAGTTGCACCGCGCCGACCCCGAGGTGCCGGTCGAGGAGACCTGGGGCGCGATGGCCGACCTGGTACGGGCCGGGAAGGTGCGGTCGCTGGGGCTGTGCGCGGTCGGCGCGCGCGGTGGACGGCGGTCCGGTGGGCGGCTGTACGACCCCACGATCCGGCAACTGGAGCGGGTGCAGCAGGTGTTCCCGGTGAGCGCGGTGCAGGCGGAGCTGTCGGTGTGGTCGCCGGAGGCGCTGGACGCGCTGCTGCCGTGGTGCGCGGCGCGCGGCGTCGGCTTCCTCGCCGCGATGCCGCTCGGCAACGGCTTCCTGACCGGCACGCTGACGCCGGGCGAGGGCTTCGAACCGGACGACATGCGTGCCCGCCACCCTCGCTTCACCGCCGAGATGATGGCCGCGAACCAGCCCATCGTCGCCGGTCTGCGCCGCGTGGCCGCCCGCCACGGCCCGGACGTCACCCCGGCCCAGGTGGCCCTCGCCTGGGTCCTGGCCCAGGGCGCCCACGTGGTCCCGATACCGGGCACGAAGCGGGCGCGCTGGGTGACGGAGAACGCGGGGGCGGCGGGAGTGCGGCTGACGCCGGAGGATCTGGAGGCGGTCGGGGGGCTGCCGGGGGCGCAGGGGTCGTGGGAGTGACGGGCGGTCGGTCGGGCTGGGTTCGGTGGCGGGTGGGGCGCGGTCGGTGGGGCGGGCGCGGTCGGTGAGTGTGGCGGGCCATGGCGGGCGGTGGCCGAAAACGGGCGGTGGCGAGGGGCGCTGGCCGTAGAGCGGGCGGCAGCCGCTGGTGCGCGTCGTGGCCGGAAACGTACGCCCCGCCACGCCCGCCCACGCCGGTCCCCCGCCCCTCGCCGGAGCGTGCCGCGCCGCCCCGCTGATTTGCGTTCCGGTGATCGGGAACCTGGGAGGCGCGGGCGGTGTATGACAAGTAGAACCCGCCGCTGGACGCCCGCGTCGAAGGGACCCTGATCGTGCTACGTCGAGTTGTGCCGACCGTGCTGGCCACGGCCGCCCTCCTGCTCACAGCCGGTTGTTCCGGCGACGACGAGGGCGGGGACCGCCCTTCGGCGGCAGCGCGTCACCGGACCGTACGGCGACGGGGGCCTCGCCGTCCGGCGAGGAGTCCGCGGAGGAGACCCCGCCCGCGAAGGGCTCGGCCAAGGTCGTGCGGACGGTCGCCGAGGGCCTGAACAGCCCATGGGGCCTGGCCGTCCTGCCGGACGACGACCTGCTGGTCTCCTCCCGCGACGAGGCGACGATCACCCGGGTCGACACCGAGACCGGCAAGAAGACCGTGCTGGGCGAGGTGCCCGGCGTCTCCCCCGCCGGTGAGGGCGGCCTGATGGGCCTGGCGCTCTCCCCCGACTACGCCTCGGACCACATGGTCTACGCCTACTTCACCTCGGCCTCCGACAACCGCGTCGTCCGGATGCTCTACGACGCCGAGCGGCCCTCCGGCGAGCAGTTGGGCGCCCCGGACACGGTGTTCAGGGGCATCCCCAAGGGCTTCATCCACAACGGCGGCCGGATCGCCTTCGGCCCCGACAAGATGCTGTACGCGAGCACGGGTGAGAGCGGCGAGAAGGGCCTCTCCCAGGACAAGGAGTCGCTGGGCGGCAAGATCCTCCGCCTGACCCCGGAGGGCGAACCGGCCCCGGGCAACCCGTTCGACTCCCCGGTGTACTCCTACGGCCACCGCAACGTGCAGGGGCTGGCCTGGGACAACCGACAGCGCCTGTTCGCGGCGGAGTTCGGCCAGGACACCTGGGACGAGCTGAACGCGATCAAGCCGGGTGACAACTACGGCTGGCCGGAGGTGGAGGGCAAGGCCGACGAGTCCGGTTTCCACGACCCGATAGCCCAGTGGTCCACCGACGACGCCTCCCCCAGCGGTATCGCCTACGCGGAGGGTTCCATATGGATGGCGGGCCTGCGCGGCGAGCGCCTGTGGCGCATCCCCCTCAAGGGCACGGAGGCCTCGGCCGACCCGCAGTCCTTCCTGGAGGGCGAGTACGGCCGACTGCGCACGGTGGCCGCCGCGGGCGGCGACAAGCTCTGGCTGATCACCAGCGAGACGGACGGCCGGGGCTCCCCGGAGAACGGCGACGACCGCATCCTGGAGGTGGAGGTGAGCTAGCAGCTCCCGTCACCGCACGCCCACACCCGTCACCGCACGCCCACACCCGTCACCGCAAGCCTCCGCCCGCCCGTCACCGCACACCCCACCCGTCACCGTGCGGCCAGACGGTCGTCCGCCCCGGCCGGGAACAGCCCCAGCCGGTGGGCCACCGCCGCCGCCTCGCCCCGCCCGGAGACGCCCAGCTTGGCGAGGATGTTGGAGACATGGACGCTGGCGGTCTTGGGGGAGATGAACAGTTCCTCGGCTATCTGGCGGTTGGTGCGGCCCGCCGAGACCAGCCGCAGGACATCGCGCTCGCGACTGGTGAGGCCGAGGGCGGTGACCGGGTCCGCGGCGGGCGCCGGGCCGGGGTCGGCGGCGGGCCGCAGGGCGAGGCGGGCACGCTGGGCGAGCTGGGTGGCGGCCTCGGCGAGGGGCCGGGCGCCGAGGTGCGCGGCGACGGCGTGGGCGAGGCGCAGCAGCTCCGTGGCGCGGTCGCGGTCGTCCTCGGTGCCGGAGGCGCGGCCGGGGCCAGGGGTGAGCAGGGCCTCGGCCAGCCGGTAGCGGACGCGGGCGAGGTCGTAGGGCCGCTCCAGTTGCTCGAAGGCGGCGACCACCGGTGACCAGACGTCGGCGGTGGCGGAGCCCTGGGCGCGCTGGAGTTCGGCCCGGACCCACTGCTCGTGGGCGAGCCAGATGGGGGCGTCGGTGGTGAGCGTCCTGACCGTCGACCAGAGCTGTTCGAGGAACTCCTCGCGGCCGGGCTGGGCGGCGGGCAGGGTGCGGGTGTCGGCCTCGGCGGTGGCGGCGGCCAGCAGCAGGGGCCAGCCGTAGCGGTGGGTCCCCAGGGGCACACCGCCGTCGAGGGCGTCGGTCGCCGCCGCGCGCAGGTCGGTGACCCGGCCCTCCGCGGCGGCGATGCCCACGACGATGCGGGCGAGCGGCAGCCGCTGCTGGGGCATGGGGTCATGGGAGCCGAAGTAGTCGCGGGCGGCGCGGAGTTGGCGCCCGGCCTCGGCGATGTCGCCACGGGAGAGGGCGACATGGGCCAGGCACAGCGCGCCCATGCCCTGGGGCTTGGCGCTGTGGCCCCGGCGCAGCGCCTTCGTCGCGGCCTCGACGGAGCCCTCCCAGTCGCCCAGGGAGTACAGCGAGTCGGAGAGGTTGCCCCACACCCACGCCTCGGCGTCGAGCTGGCCGTACCTGCGGGTGAAGTCGACGCCTTCGCGGAGCAGGGCGGCGGCTTCCTTGGAGCGGCCGACGGATTCGAGTTCGGAGGGGAGGTTGACGTAGGCGCGGCCCGCGACGCCGGTGACGCCCTCGGCGAGGGCCTGCTCCATGGCCTGCCGGGTCTGGGCGAGTCCGGCCTCGTGGTCACCGGAGTCGACGACGAGGCCGCCGAGGGTGACGCGGGCGTTCAGCTCGATCTCGCGGGCGCCGATCATCCGGGCGTACTCCACCGCGCGTTCGGCGGCGGCGAGGGCCTCGGGGCCGGGGCAGTGCAGCATCGACCAGTTGGCGGCGGTGGTGAGGACCTCGGCGTGCACCTCGGAGGGCGGCAGGCCGCGTACCAGGTCCTGGGCGATGCCCAGTTCGCGCCAGCCGTCGCCGCGGGCGAGGGCCTGGACGAGGCGGGAGCGCTGGGTCCAGAACCAGGCGGCGCGCAGTGGGTCGCCGTCGTCCTCCAGGAGCCGTAGCGCGCGCTTGGTGATCTTCAGGGCGCGTTCCCGCTCCCCGCACAGCCGTCCGGCGACGGCGGCCTCGGCGAGCAGGTCGAGGTGGCGCAGCGGGGTGGTCGCCGGGTCGCAGCCGCAGGGCGGGTAGCCCTCGGTGTAGTCGGCGGGGCGCAGGGTGGCGCGGACCTCCTCGGGGGCGCTGTCCCACAGCTCCATCGCGCGTTCCAGGAGCCCGAGCTGTTCGGCGTAGGCGTGGCGGCGGCGGGCGGCGGCGGAGGCGTCGAGGACGGCGGGGAGGGCCTTGGCGGGGTCGTGGGCGTGGTACCAGTAGCTGGCCAGCCGGGTGACGCGCTCGTCGGCGGGGACGAGTGTGGGGTCGGCCTCCAGGGCCTCGGCGTAGCGGCGGTTGAGCCGGGAGCGTTCGCCGGGGAGCAGGTCGTCGCTGACGGCCTCGCGGACCAGGGAGTGCCGGAAGCGGTAGCCGTCGCCGCTGGGCGTGGCGAGCAGCAGGTTGGCGCCGACGGCGGCGCGCAGCGCCTCGATGAGGTCGTCCTCGGAGAGCCGGGCGACGGCGGCGAGCAGCCGGTACTCGACGGTGGAGCCGCCCTCGGCGACGATCCGGGCGACCCGCTGGGCGCTCTCGGGCAGCGCCTCGACCCGGACGAGGAGGAGGTCGCGCAGGGAGTCGGTGAGGCCGGTGCAGCAGCCCTCGTGGGCGGCGACGGCGAGTTCCTCGACGAAGAAGGCGTTGCCGTCGGAGCGGTCGAAGATGTCGTCGACCTGGGCGGGGTCGGGTTCCTCGGCGAGGATTCCGGCGATCTGGCGGGCGACCTCGGCGCGGTTGAAGCGGTCGAGTTCGATGCGGCGGACGGTGCGCAGCCGGTCCAGTTCGGCGAGGAGCGGGCGCAGCGGGTGGCGGCGGTGGATGTCGTCGGAGCGGTAGCTGGCGAGGACGACGAGGCGGCCGGTGTGCAGGGTGCGGAAGAGGTAGGCGAGGAGGTGGCGGGTGGAGGTGTCGGCCCAGTGCAGGTCCTCCAGGGCGACGACCACGGTGCGGTCGGCGGCGACCCGTTCCAGCAGTCGCGCGGTGAGTTCGAAGAGGCGGGCCATGCCCTCCTCGTCGTGGCGCCCGGTGGGTGCCTCGCCCAGTTCGGGCAGGAGCCGGGACAGCTCCTCCTCCTGGCCCTCGGCGGCGGCGGCCAGTTCGGCGGGGAGTTCCCGGCGCAGGGCGCGCAGGGCGGTGGAGAACGGGGCGAACGGCAGTCCGTCGGCGCCGATCTCGACGCAGCCGCCGACCACGACGACGGCGCCCGCGCGGCAGGCGGTGGCGGCGAACTCCTCGATCAGGCGGGACTTGCCGACGCCCGCCTCGCCGCCCACCAGCAATGCCTGCGGCTCGCCCGCGGTGGCGCGGGCGAGCGCGTCCTGCAAGGTGTTCAGCTCTGCGGTGCGGCCGACGAACACGGGGCTGACTGACCTGGTCTCCACAGCCGAGAGCATCGCACGGGGGTCTGACAGCGCGGCACCGGTTTTCGCCGGGTGCGGTGCGCGGCCGACCGCGGTCATGCGGTGCGCGGGAAGCGGAGGCGTCTGGTCCGGCCGGTATGGCTCTCGCTCTCGGCGGTGCGTACCGTCGCGCGACGTCCCTGGACGGCCTCGCGGGCCAGCCGCTCCTGCTCGGCGCGGCGGAGCAGTTCGGCGGCGCGGAGCTGGTGGAGGTCGTACTCAAGCATGGCTTCTCCCGGTCTGGAGGGGGTTTCGGTTTCGCGGTTTCGCGATGCCTCAACCTTCGTCTCCAAGGCGGGTGGGCCGCATTGGGAGAGTTCCGCATCTTGGGTGGGGGTGGGGCCTTAGATGCGGGTGAGGGGTCTCAGGTGCTGGACCTAAGACCCCTCAGGCGGTGGCTCACTCAGCTCGTGGCGGGCAGTCCGAGCAGGACGTCGGTGTACTTCAGTACGGCCAGCAGCAGGCCGATGACGCCGAGGGAGACGCCCGCCCAGGCGACCGACTTGATCCACGGCGCCTGCGGCCTGCCGGGGACGCCGAACGCGGGCCGGGCGAGGACCACGACGCCGACGACCAGCGCGGCCAGCGCGAACAGTCCGGCCCACAGGGCGTTGGCCTGCCAGGCGTCGCCGTAGCCGCGCCGCACCATCTCCGCGACGTCGGACGACTGCGAGGTCTCCAACTGCCCGATGAGGGACTGGCGGGCGGAGGCCACCGTGCCGACCCAGCTCCCGGTGAGCGAGACGACGCCGAGCGCGGCGGAGACGACGGCGCCCGCGCCCTGCCCGACACCGGAGGCACCGGCGCCGGAGACGGCGTCGGCGTCGGCGTCGGCGTCGGGAGCGCCGTCCTCGTCGGCGGCTTCCGTCGCATCATCCCCGCTGGCCGAATCGTCCACGGCCGTCTCGGCCACGGTGGTCTCGTCCGCCGCGGTCTCGCCGACGGTGGTCTCGCCGACGGTGGTTTCGTCGACGGTCTCGGTGCCGGTCTCGTCGTCAGTCTTCGTACCCATGCCCCGCACCGTACGGACGCTGTCTGAGAGGTGTCTTAATGATCGCTGTGCGCGGCACGCGCGCGTGCGTCACGCCACTCGGGCGCGAGGACGGCCCAGATCTCGTAGTCCTGGCGCCCGTCGCGCCAGGGGTAGCTCTGCCGCAGCACGCCCTCGCGGGTCATGCCGAGCCGCCGCGCGACATTGATGCTGGGCGTGTTCTCGGCGGCGGCGTGCCACGCCACGCGGTGCATCCCGCGCTCGTCGAAGGCCCAGTCGATCAGGACGCGCGACGCGCGCGTGATGAGCCCCCGCCCGGCCGCCGCGGGCTCCAGCCAGCAGCCGATCTCGCAGCAGCCGGTCGCGGCGTCGAAGGAGACGAACAGCACACCGCCGACGAGCGTGCCGTCCAGCCAGATGCCGTGGATGGAGCCGCGGTCGGCGGCGCGCTTGTCGGCGTACGCCTGGATGACCTCCCGCGCGGAGTCGACGTCGGTGGCCTTCGCCCCGAACGGGATGTGCCGGTTGATGAACTCCCGCCCCCGGTCCAGGTGGGCCAGGAACTCCTCGGCGTGCCAGGGCTCCAGCGGGCGCAGTTCGGCTCCGTCATCGCCCAGAGGTATCGCGTACATCCGCCTGCCGCTCCTTCTCGAGTACGTCCACGACGTCCGAGAGCCTCTCATGATCGGCGAGGGCGGCACGGCACTCGGGCGGCTCGATGCTGATGCGCGGCATCCGGCGGTCCAGCCAGCCCGGCAGCCACCAGTTGGCGCCGCCGAGCAGGTGCATCAGGGCGGGCACCAGCAGGGTGCGCAGTACGAAGGCGTCCAGGGCGACGGCGGCGGCGAGCGCGATGCCGAACATGGCGATCACGCGGTCCCCGCTGAGCACGAAGGCCAGGAAGACCGAGATCATGATCACGGCGGCGGAGTTGATGACCCGGCTGGTCTCGGCGAGTCCGACGCGGACCGCGCGCCGGTTGTCGCCGGTCTCCAGCCACTCCTCGTACATCCGGCTGACCAGGAAGACCTGGTAGTCCATGGAGAGCCCGAACAGCACCGACACCATGATCACGGGCAGGAACGGTTCGATGGGGCCCGCGCGGCCGAGGCCGAGCAGGTCGCTGCCCCAGCCCCACTGGAAGATCGCGACGACGACCCCGAAGGCGGCGGCGACGGCGGCGACGTTCATCGCGGCGGCCTTGAGCGGGATGCCGACCGACCGGAAGGCGAGCAGGAGCAGCAGACAGCCGAGCCCGATGACGACGCCGACGAACAGCGGCAGCTTGCCGACGATCACGTCCGCGAAGTCGTCGTAGCCCGCCGTGACGCCTCCCACGTGCAGGTCGAGCGAGGTGCCGGACTCGGCGCGCGGCAGCACATCGTCACGCAGCCGCTCGACGAGGTCGCTGGTCCGCTGCGACTGCGGCGAGGACTCCGGTACGACGGTGAGGTACGCGGTGTCGGCGCCGGAGTTGTAGACGACGGGGGTCACCGACGCCACGCCCTCGGTGGTGCGCAGGGTGCTGTCGAGGTTGTCGAGGGCGAGCCGGTCGGAGCCGCCGTGCACCTCGGTGACGAGGGTGAGTGGCCCGTTCACGCCGGGTCCGAAGCCGTCGGCGAGCAGGTCGTACGCCTGCCGGGTGGTGGAGGTCTCGGGGTTGTTGCCCTGGTCGGAGGTGCCGAGGTGGAGCGAGAGGGTGGGCAGGGCGAGCAGCGCCATGACGGCCAGCGCGAGCGCGCCGAGCTTCTTGGGGTGCCGCTCGACGAAGGCGGACCAGCGCGCGGCGAACCCCGTGGGCAGCTCCGGCTCGGGTCCGTGCTCGGCGAGGTGGCGGCGTTCGCGGCGGCTGAGCGCCCGCATCCCGATGAGGGAGAGCAGGGCGGGCAGCAGGGTCACGGAGGCCGCGACGGTGAGGACCACGGTCAGCGAGGCGGCGATGGCGACGCCGTTGAGGAAGCTCAGTCGCAGTATCAACATGCCCAGCAGGGCGATGCACACCGTCGCACCCGCGAACACCACCGCGCGTCCGGTGGTGGCGACGGCGTTGGTGACCGACTCCGTGACGCCGAGCCCGCGCTTCAGTCCGCGCCGGTGCCGGGTGACGATGAACAGGGCGTAGTCGATGCCGACGCCGAGCCCGATCAACATGCCGAGCATGGGCGCGAAGTCCGCGACGGTCATGAAGTGCCCGAGGAGCACTATCCCGGCGTAGGCCGTGCCGACGCTGACCAGCGCGGTGGCGATGGGCAGCAGGGAGGCGGCGAGCGAGCCGAAGGCGAGGAACAGCACGACGGCGGCGACGGCCACGCCGACCACCTCCGCGACGTGCCCGCCGGAGGTCTCGGTGAGCCCTATGGCGCTGCCGCCCAGCGCCACCTGGAGTCCGTCGCCGCTGGCCGCCTCGGCGGTGTCGACCAGCGCCTGCGCCCGGCCCGCGTCGACGTCCCCGGCCTGGTCGGCGAAGGTGACCGTGGCGTAGGCGGTGTGGCCGTCCGCGCTGATCTGGGCGGCGTTCTGACCCTCGTAGGGGCTGGTGACGGCGGCGATGCCGGGCAGTTCCGCGATCTCGTCGAGCGTGCGGGTCATCGTCTGTTCGACGTCGGCGGCGCGGACGGTGCCGGAGTCGGTGTGCCAGACCACGCGGTCGCTGTCGCCGCCGAGGCCGGGGAAGCCGTGCTGGAGCAGGTCGCCCGCGCGGCCGGACTCGGTGCCGGGCACCTTGTAGTCGTTGGAGTACGCCGATCCGGCGACGGAGGCGGCGGCGGTGGCCCCGCCGAAGGCGAGCAGCCACAGCAGGACGGCGACCAGTCGGTGCGTGACGCACCAGCGTGCGAGGACTGCCACGTGCCAGCTCCCAAGGTGACTCTTGTGGATCTTTGTCCGGGAACAGTCGAACAGTCGTCCATGTACTGAAAGCCCGCAAAGAACGCTTGAGCAATGCCCTGCCACTCTTGCAGTCGAAAATGATCGTTTGTGGCATTCGTGGGCCGATTCACAACAGCGGGAGGCGGTTCACAGGACAATCAGGTGAAATCTGTAGGTCAATCGAGCCGATCGGTCCCACCGCAAAAGCGGGTGCGGCGCGGCGCGGGCCCCTGTTAGCGTCCGCGCGTGTCCGACGACCTCGCGAACGACCTCACCCACCGGCTGACCCACCCCCGCTACCCCCGCAGCAACGCCTACGACGCCCGCTGGACCATCGAGAACCAGATGGGCCCGCACGCCCTGTGGCTCCTTGAGTGGCTCGCCCCGGCGCTCGGCCTGGACGCCCTGGGCCCCGGCGCCCGCGTCCTCGACCTGGGCTGCGGACGCGCGATGACCTCGGTCTTCCTGGCCCGGGAGTACGGCGTCCAGGTCACCGCCGCCGACCTGTGGATCAAGCCCGACGACAACGCCGGGCGGCTCGCCGAGGCGGGGGTCGCCGACCGGGTGCTGCCGGTCTCCGCCGAGGCCCACGAGCTGCCCTTCGGGGAGGGCACCTTCGACGCGATCGTCTCCATCGACGCCTACCAGTACTTCGGCACCGACGACCTCTACCTGCCGACGCTGACCCGGCTGCTCAGGCCGGGCGGGCGGATCGGGGTGGTCGTCCCGGCGGTGCGGGAGGAGATCGACGGCACCGAGCCGCCGGAGCCGCTGGAGCCCTTCTGGGAGCCCGCGTTCTGGTGCTTCCACTCCCCCGCCTGGTGGCGGCGGCACTGGACGCGCAGCGGCGCGGTGGAGGTCGAGGCGGCCGACTGGCTGGACGACGGCTGGCGCGACTGGCTGCTGTGGAGCGAGGTGTGCGCCGAGGAGAGTCCGAGCGAGTTCATGGCGGGCATGGCGCGGCAGTCGGCGGAGATGCTGCGCGTCGACCAGGGCGCGAACCTGGGCTTCGCGCGGGTCGTGGGACGCCGGGTCTGAACACGCAGAGGGGGCCGCCCCGACGCCGGACACTGTTGGTGCAGGGCAGTGTCCGACGCCGGTGCGGCCCCCTCGGGCGTACGGGTCTCAGCCCTCGCTGACGCCCAGCTTCTGGAGGATCAGCTCCTTCACGCGGGCCGCGTCGGCCTGGCCGCGGGTCGCCTTCATGACGGCGCCGACCAGCGCACCGGCCGCGGCCACCTTGCCGCCGCGGATCTTGTCCGCGACGCCCGGGTTCCCGGCGATGGCCTCGTCGACGGCGGCACCGAGGGCGCCCTCGTCGGAGACGACCTTCAGACCGCGCTTGTCGACGACCTCGTCCGGGGTGCCCTCACCGGCGAGGACGCCCTCGATGACCTGGCGGGCCAGCTTGTCGTTCAGGTCGCCGGAGGCCACCAGCTCGCTGACCCGGGCCACCTGCTCCGGCGTGATCGCCAGCCCCTCCAGCGTCGTACCGGACTCGTTGGCGCTGCGGGCCA
This sequence comes from Streptomyces flavalbus, assembly GCF_042674625.1. Taxonomy (NCBI): domain Bacteria; kingdom Bacillati; phylum Actinomycetota; class Actinomycetes; order Kitasatosporales; family Streptomycetaceae; genus Streptomyces; species Streptomyces flavalbus. Next base: position 5,546,997 of record NZ_JBHTEB010000001.1, on the reverse strand, counting down.
GTTCACCCATCCACCACTTGCGGGCGGACGCGGCGTCGGCCCCGGCGTCGATGGTGGCGACGATCGGGTCCAGCGCACCGGCGTTCAGGATCGCCTGCATGTCGGTGCCGGAGATCCCCCACTCCTCGCGGAGCCGGTTACGGCGCACCAGCGGCAGCTCGGGCAGGCCCGCGCGGAGTTCCTCGACCCACTCGCGCGAGGGGGCCACCGGCACCAGGTCGGGCTCCGGGAAGTACCGGTAGTCCTCGGCCTCCTCCTTCACGCGGCCCGAGGTCGTCGACCCGGTGTCCTCGTGGAAGTGCCGGGTCTCCTGCACGATCGTGCCGCCCGAGGAGAGCACGGCGGCGTGCCGCTGGATCTCGAAGCGGGCCGCGCGCTCCACGGACCGCAGCGAGTTGACGTTCTTCGTCTCGGAGCGGGTGCCGAACTTCTCGGCGCCCTTCGGCATCAGCGACAGGTTCACGTCGCAGCGCATCTGGCCCATCTCCATCCGGGCCTCGGAGACGCCGAGCGCGCGGATCAGCTCGCGCAGCTCCCGCACGTACGCCCGCGCGACCTCCGGAGCGCGCTCCCCGGCACCGGTGATCGGCTTGGTGACGATCTCGATGAGCGGGATGCCCGCGCGGTTGTAGTCGAGCAGCGAGTGCGACGCGCCGTGGATGCGGCCCGTCGCGCCGCCGACGTGCGTCGACTTGCCGGTGTCCTCCTCCATGTGGGCGCGCTCGATCTCCACACGGAAGGTCTCGCCGTCCTCCAACTGCACGTCGAGGTAGCCGTCGAAGGCGATCGGCTCGTCGTACTGGGAGGTCTGGAAGTTCTTCGGCATGTCCGGATAGAAGTAGTTCTTCCGGGCGAAGCGGCACCATTCGGCGATCTCGCAGTTGAGCGCGAGGCCGATCTTGATGGCGGACTCGACGCCGGTCGCGTTGACGACGGGGAGCGCGCCGGGCAGGCCGAGGCAGACCGGACAGGTCTGGGTGTTCGGGTCGGCGCCGAGGGAGGTCGAGCAGCCGCAGAACATCTTGGTGGCGGTGCCGAGTTCGACATGGACCTCAAGGCCCATGACGGGGTCGTAGGACGCGAGCGCGTCCTCGTACGACACCAGGTCGGTCGTGGTGGTCACGGTGAAAACTTCCCTCTCAGCCCAGCAGGACGTCGTCGTCGCCCAGCCGCTTCAGCTCGCGGTAGAGAATGGCGAGGTTGGTCACGACGGCGGCGCCGGTCAGGACGGCGTCCAGCAGCCGCAGCGTGTCGCTCTCGCCCCGGGCCTTCTTGATCTGCTTGTAGACACCGACGGCGCCGAACGCCGAGGTGGCCATCGAGACGTACAGACCGGACTTGGACTTCTTGAAGTCCTTGGCCTTGTTCAGTGCACTCACAGCGACGGAGCCTCCTCCAGGAGCGGGTGCCCCCACTTTTCCACGAAGGCGGCCTCGACCGCGGCGCCGACCTTGTAGAGCCGGTCGTCCTGCATCGCGGGGGCGATGATCTGGAGGCCCACCGGCAGGTTGTCCTCCGGCGCGAGGCCGCAGGGCAGGGACATCGCGGCGTTGCCCGCCAGGTTGGTCGGGATGGTGCACAGGTCCGCGAGGTACATCGCCATCGGGTCGTCGGCGCGCTCACCGATCGGGAAGGCGGTGGTCGGCGTCGTCGGCGACACGATCACGTCGACCTGCTCGAAGGCACGCTCGAAGTCCCGCGTGATCAGCGTGCGGACCTTCTGCGCGGAGCCGTAGTAGGCGTCGTAGTAGCCGCTGGACAGCGCGTACGTGCCGAGCATGACGCGGCGCTTGACCTCGGCCCCGAACCCGGCCTCGCGGGTCAGGGAGGTGACCTCCTCGGCGGAGCGCGTGCCGTCGTCGCCGGTGCGCAGGCCGTAGCGCAGGCCGTCGAAGCGGGCCAGGTTGGAGGAGCACTCGGAGGGCGCGATCAGGTAGTACGCCGACAGCGCGAGGTCGAAGGACGGGCAGTCCAGCTCGACGATCTCGGCGCCCAGTCCCTTCAGCAGTTCGACGGACTCGTCGAAGCGCTGGATGACACCGGCCTGGTAGCCCTCGCCGCGGAACTGCTTGACCACGCCGACGCGCATCCCGGCGACGCTGCCGTTGCGGGCGGCCTCGACGACCGGCGGGACCGGGGCGTCGATGGAGGTGGAGTCCATCGGGTCGTGACCGGCGATCACCTCGTGCAGCAGCGCCGCGTCCAGGACCGTACGGGCGCACGGCCCACCCTGGTCCAGGGAGGACGAGAACGCCACCATGCCGTACCGCGACACCGCGCCGTACGTCGGCTTCACGCCGACCGTGCCGGTGACGGCGGCGGGCTGGCGGATGGAGCCACCGGTGTCGGTGCCGATGGCGAGCGGGGCCTGGTACGAGGCCAGGGCCGCGCTGGAGCCGCCGCCGGAGCCGCCGGGGATGCGGGTGAGGTCCCACGGGTTGCCGGTCGGGCCGTAGGCACTGTTCTCGGTGGAGGACCCCATGGCGAACTCGTCCATGTTGGTCTTGCCGAGGATGACGACGTCGGCGGCCTTCAGCCGCTTGGTGAGGGTGGCGTCATACGGCGGAATCCACCCCTCCAGGATCTTGGAGCCGACGGTCGTCGGGATGCCCTCGGTGGTGAAGATGTCCTTCAGGGCGAGCGGCACACCGGCCAGCGGCCCGAGCGTCTCGCCGCGCTCCCGCTTGGCGTCCACGGCGCGGGCCTGGGCGAGGGCGCCCTCGCGGTCGACGTGCAGGAAGGCGTGCACCTTCTCGTCGACGGCCTCGATCCGGGCGAGGTGGGCCTCGGTGACCTGGACCGCGGTCAGCTCGCCGGAGGCGATCTTGTCGGCGATCTCGGCCGCGGTCAGCTTGATGATGGGGTTGTCCGTCATCGTGGGTTACTCCTCCCCCAGGATCTGCGGCACCTTGAAACGCTGCTGCTCCTGGGCCGGGGCGCCGGAGAGCGCCTGCTCGGGGGTGAGCGAGGGGCGGACCTCGTCCGGGCGCATGACGTTCGTCAGCGGGAGCGGGTGCGAGGTCGGCGGTACGTCTTGGTCGGCGACCTCGCTGACGCGGGCGACCGCGCCGATGATGTCGTCCAGCTGGCCAGCGAAGTGATCGAGCTCTTCGGGCTTCAGCTCCAGACGCGCCAGCCGGGCGAGGTGGGCGACCTCCTCGCGCGTGATGCCAGGCATTCAGCGGTCCTCTGGGGTGAGTGTGAGTGGTTCGGGGCCCAATCCTATGGGGCGGGGGGCGGTGGCCGTGAAACGGATTCGACGCGCCCGCTCACGCCGACGGCGTGGGAGAGGCGTGTCCGGCCCACGGACCCGCAGCCGCCGACGTCGGTCAGCCCAGGTCACTCGTCGGTCGCCGCCGCGGGCAACGCGGCGGCGGGCCGCTGCCACCCCCGCGACCCCCGCGCCAGCAACCACGCCGTCATCTCGTCCGGCGGCATCGCGGCGGCCACCAGCCACCCCTGTACGGCGTCACACCCCAGGTCCCGCAGCCGCTCCCACGTCTCGTCGTCCTCCACGCCCTCCGCGACGACCAGCAGCCCCAGCGAGTGCGCGAGGTCGACCGTGCACCGCACGATCTCCGCGTCCTCGGTGTCCACGGCCAGCCGCGCCACGAACGACCGGTCGATCTTCAGCTCGCTCACCGGCAGCCGCCGCAGGTGCACCAGCGAGGAGTAGCCGGTGCCGAAGTCGTCCAGCGACATCTTCACGCCGTGCCCGGTGAGCCCGGCGAGGGTGTCGGCGGCCCGCTGCGGGTCCTCCAGCAGGACGTGCTCCGTGATCTCCAACTGGAGCGCGCCCGCCGGGACCCCGTGCCGGGCCAGGCGCGCGGCGACGGAGCCGGCGAAGCCGGGGGTGTGCACGTCGCGCGGGGAGACGTTCACCGCGACCGGCACGAACAGCCCCTGCGCACGCCACTTGGCGACCTGCCCGAGCGCCGTCTCCAGGACGTACTCGGTGAGGTGCTGCATCAGCCCGGAGGACTCGGCGATCGCTATGAACTCGTCCGGCGGCACCTTCCCGCGCTCCGGGTGCACCCACCGCACCAGCGCCTCAAGACCGGCCACCTTGCCGTCGAAGCGCACCTTGGGCTGGTAGTGCAGTTGCACCTCGTGCGCGTCGAGCGCCCGCCGCAGGTCGGCCAGCAGGCCGAGGCGGTCGGGGGTGTTGGAGTCGCGCTTGGACTCGTAGACCTCCACGCCCGTGCGGTCCCGCTTGGCCTGGTACATCGCCACGTCGGCGCGGCGCAACATGCCCTCGGCGTCGTCGGCGTGGTCGGGGAAGACGGCCACTCCGGCGCTGGCCTCCAGGACCAGGGTGAGCCCGTCGAGGTCGAGGGGGGAGCTGAGTTCCGCGACGAGGGCGCGGGCGATGCGGGTCGCGGACGTGGTGGAGTCGGCGACCGGCAGTAACACCGCGAACTCGTCACCGCCGAGCCGCGCGGCCTCCGCCCCGCGCGGCAGCGCGAGCCGCAGCCGGTCGGCGGTCTGGAGCAGCAGCCGGTCACCGGCGAGGTGGCCGAGGGTGTCGTTGACGGACCGGAAGCGGTCGAGGTCGATCAGCATCAGGGCGGAGCGGGCACCGATGCGTTCGGCGTCGTCCAGGGCCGTCCAGATCCGTTCGAGCAGCCACTGCCGGTTGGGCAGGCCGGTCAGCGGGTCGCGCAGTTGCTCCTCGGCGCGGGCGCGGGCCATCCACAGGGTGGAGTCGAGGGCGATGAGCGGGATGGCGAACAGCGGCAGCAGGATCGGCTTGGCGACGGCGACGACGCAGACCAGCGGCGCGATGCCGAGCAGCGCGACGGCGACCAGGCCCTGTCTGACCAGGGCGGTGCGGGCGATGGTGGGCAGTCCGCGGCTGGTGCGGGGCGCCTGGAGGTACCACAGCAGGGCGCGGGTGACCGCGAGGTAGGCGACGGCGACGAGGACGACGCCGGGGGCGGTGTAGACGGTCCAGGTGTCCGGCGGCCAGGGGCGCTCGACGGACGGCACCCGGCCGAAGGCGGCGAGGATCAGCGCGCCGACGCCGATGCCGAGGATGTCCACCGCGCCGTGCAGCACGCCCTGCCGCCAGCGGTGCCGCCTGGCGACGCCGACCAGCACGACGACGGTCAGCGAGACCATCCCGGCGGCGACCCAGCCGTACAGCAGCAGGACGGCGAGGGTGAGCGCGGCGCCGGAGCCGGTGCCGCCCCACCAGCGGGCGCGGCCGAGGGCGACGAGGTGGCCGACGATGATGCCGGTGAGGACGGCGAGGGACCAGCCGACCGTGCCGGACGGGAAGAGCGCGTGGTTGCCGGTGAAGGCCCGCAGGAACCCGGCGCCGAGCACGAAGGCGGCGGCGGCCACGACGGCGGCGGGCAGCGCGGGCCAGGACATCTGGCGGTCGGCGTCGCCGCCCGGACCGGCGCCGTGCGCGCCGCCGGGGTGCCCGGCGCCGTGGTGTCCGATGACGTGCCCGCCGAAGCCGCCGTGCACCGCGCCCACGCGGCCGGGCCCGGCGTGCCCGGGTCCGCCGTGACCGGGCCGGACGTGCCCGGGTCCGGCGTGCGGCGGCGCCGCGGCCGTACGGCCCTCCGCGCCCGTCCGCCACAGCGGGCGGCGGCCCGCACGCCACGCGCCCGCCATCCGGCGCAGCGTCGAGTCCGGCGCGGCGCTCTCGGTCGGTTCCATTCCCGTCCCTCTCACAGCCGGCGGTGCCCACGCCACGCGGCCCGATGCCCGACAACCATCCTTGGCGCCGCGTTGGAAAACCCTTTCCCGTGCCCTTCAAGGCCCTTCATGAGCACGGAGGTGCCCCAACCGCAGCGGGGCACGGCAGGCGCACACCTCAACAGTAGGCCGCAGAAGCCTTCCACGGGCAGCGGTCGACGGCGGTCGCCCGATTGCGCCCACGCCACCCTTATGCATCTGATATGCGCCGATCGGGTGGCCTTCAACCGCTACTCCTCGGCCGGAAGTGCGGCGTCCGCGGCGGCCTCCGGGCCCTGTTCGAGCAGGATGTCGAACCCGTCCTCGTCCAACACCGGAACCTTCAGCTGCATCGCCTTGTCGTATTTCGATCCGGGGTTGTCACCCACAACGACGAACGCCGTCTTCTTCGACACCGAACCGGTCACCTTGGCGCCTCTGCTCTGGAGTGCCTCCTTGGCGCCGTCCCGGGTGAAGCGCTCCAGCGTCCCGGTCACGACGACGGTGAGCCCTTCCAGCGGGCGCGGCCCCTGGTCCTCTCCGGAGCCCTCCTCCTCCATCCGGACCCCGGCCGCCCGCCACTTGCGGAGGATCTCCTGGTGCCACGGCTCGGCGAACCACTCCTTCAGCGAGGCGGCGATGATCGGCCCGACGCCCTCGGTCGCCGCCAGCTCCTCCTCGCTGGCCTGCTCGATCCGCTCCACGGAACGGAACTCCCTGGCCAGCGCCTCGGCCGCGACCGGACCGACATGACGGATCGACAGCCCGGTCAGGACCCGCGCGAGCGGGCGCTCCTTGGCCGCCGCGATGTTCTCCAGCATGGCCAGGGCGTTCTTCTTGGGCTTGCCCTCCTGGTTGGCGAAGACCGTGACGACCTTCTCCTCGCCCGTCTTCGGGTCCCGCTTGGGCAGCCCGCTGTCCTGGTCGAGGACGTACGCCTTGATGGGCAGCAGCCGCTCCACCGTGAGGTCGAACAGGTCGCCCTCGTCGGCCAGCGGCGGGGTGTCCGGCTCCAGCGGCTTGGTGAGCGCGGCGGCGGCCACGTACCCGAAGTGCTCGATATCCAGCGCCTTGCGGCCCGCGAGGTAGAACAGCCGCTCCCGAAGCTGCGCCGGGCAGGCGCGGGCGTTGGGGCAGCGCAGGTCGACGTCGCCCTCCTTCATGGCCTTCAGCGGCGTACCGCACTCGGGGCACTCGGACGGCATCACGAACTCGCGCTCGCTGCCGTCGCGCAGGTCGACCACCGGACCGAGGATCTCCGGGATGACGTCACCGGCCTTGCGCAGCACCACCGTGTCACCGATGAGGACGCCCTTGGCCTTGACGACGTCCTGGTTGTGCAGGGTGGCGAACTCCACCTCGGAGCCCGCGACGGTGACCGGCTCGACCTGCGCGTACGGCGTGACCCGGCCGGTGCGGCCGACGCCCACGCGGATGTTGACCAGCTTGGTGTTGACCTCCTCCGGCGCGTACTTGTACGCGATCGCCCAGCGCGGCGCGCGGGAGGTCGACCCGAGGCGGCCCTGGAGCCGGATCTCGTCCAGCTTGACGACCACGCCGTCGATCTCGTGGGCCACCGAGTGCCGGTTCTCGCCGTAGTGGGCGATGAACTCGCGTACGCCGTCCAGGTCGTCGACCACGCGGTTGTGCGGGGAGGTCGGCAGCCCCCACTCCTTCAGCAGGTCGTACGCCTCGGAGAGCCGGGTCAGGCCCTCGAACCCCTCCAGGGCGCCGATGCCGTGGACGACCATGTGCAGCGGCAGCGTCGCCGTGACCTTGGGGTCCTTCTGGCGCAGCGAACCCGAGGCGGAGTTGCGGGGGTTGGCGTACGGCTTCTCACCGGCCGCGACCCGGCGGGCGTTGAGGTCCTGGAAGGCCTCCATCGGGAAGTAGACCTCCCCGCGGATCTCGACGAGCCGGGGCACGCGGTCGCCGTTGAGGCGGTGCGGGATCTCCCCGATCGTCATCACGTTGGGCGTGACGTCCTCACCGGTCAGGCCGCTGCCCCGGGTGGCCGCGCGGACGAGCCTGCCGTCCTCGTAGGTCAGGTTGATGGCGAGGCCGTCGACCTTCAGCTCGCACAGCAGGTGGTAGTCGGTGCCGCCGACGTCCCGCGCCACCCGCTCGGCCCAGGCGGCGAGCCCGTCGTCGTCGAAGACGTTGTCGAGGGAGAGCATCGGCTGGCGGTGCTCGACCTCCGCGAGGTCCGTCTCGTACGCCACCGCCACCTTCTGGGTGGGCGAGTCGGGCGTGCGCAGCTCCGGGTACTCCTCCTCCAGCGCCTCCAGGGAACGCAGCAGTTCGTCGAACTCGGCGTCGCTGATGACGGGCGCGTCCTCCCCGTAGTACCGGCGGCGGTGCTCCTCCACCTCCTGGGCGAGCCGTGCGTGCCTGTCCCGCGCCTCGGCGGGCGCCGTCGTCTCCGCTTGCTTGTCCCCGGCCACCGTGTTGTCCTCCCGTTACTCAGGGTTGTCCGCGAGGGATCTCGCCGCCCGGACGCAGTGGGCGAGCGCCCGGCGGGCGTACTCGGGGGACGCGCCCGCGAGTCCGCACGCCGGGGTGACCGTGACGGCATCCGCGAGAAGACCCGGATGCAGCCCCAGCCTGCGCCAGAGCGTCCTGACACCACTGACGCTACCGGCAGGGTCTGACAATGGGCCGTCGGTGCCCGGCACCACACCGGCGAGCAGCCGGGTACCCGCTTCCACGGCCTCACCGATCACCTCGTCGTCACGCTCGGTGAGGAGCGCGAAGTCGAAGGAGACGCCCTTGACCCCGGCCCGGCGCAGCAGCGCGAACGGAACGTCCGGCGCGCACGAGTGCACCACGGTGGGCCCGTCCCCGTGCACCCCCAGCACCTCCCGCAGTCCGGCCTCCACGACCTGCCGGTCGACGGCGCGGTGCGTGCGGTAGCCGCTGGCGGTCCTCACCTGTCCGCGCAGTACGGCGGTCAGGGACGGCTCGTCGAGTTGCAGCACGACGCGTGCGCCGGGGACCCGGCGCCGTACCTCGGCCAGGTGCTCCCGGAGCCCCTCGGCGAGGGAGGCGGCGAGGTCGCGGCAGGCCCCGGCGTCGGAGAGCACGGCCTCGCCGTTGCGCAGCTCCAGCGCGGCGGCGAGCGTCCAGGGCCCCACCGCCTGCACCTTCAGCGGCCCCTCGTAGTCCTGGGTGTACTCCTCCAGGGCGTCGAGGTCCTCCCCCAGCCAGGAGCGGGCGCGCCGGGTGTCCCGCCCCGGCCGGTCCCCGAGCCGCCACCCGCTGGGCTCCACGCGCGCGTACAGCTCGACGAGCATCCCCGCGGTCCGCCCGATCATGTCGGCGCCGGGCCCGCGGGCGGGCAGCTCGGCGAGGTACGGGAAGTCCTCGAAGGACCCGGTGACGGTCTTGGCGGCCTCCCGGGCGTCCGTGCCGGGCATGGACCCGACGCCGGTGGCGGCACCGAAGCTGGTCTGGCTGTTTTCGCTCACCGGAGCAGCCTACGCAGCCCTGTCGGGCCGGTCAGCGCCCCCGGGCTGGTCAGCGCCCCCGGGCCGGTCCAGCGCCCCCGACCGGTCAGCGGCCCGGACGCACGGTCAGGTCGTTGACCTCCGCGTCCCGGGGCAGGTCGAGCGCCATGAGGATCGTGGTGGCGACGGACTCGGGGTCGATCCACTTCCCGGGCTCGTACTCCTTGCCCTCCTGCTGGTGGACCTTGGCCTGCATCGGGCTCGCGGTGCGGCCCGGGTAGACGGAGGTGACGCGGACGCCGTGGGCGTGCTCCTCCTGGCGCAGGGAGTCGGCGAGGGCCTTCAGACCGTGCTTGGAGGCCGCGTACGCCGACCAGCCCGCGTGGGCGGCCAGTCCCGCGCCGGAGTTCACGAACAGGACGTGGCCGCGGGCGGTGCGCAGCTGGGGCAGGAAGTGCCGGGTCAGCTCGGCGGGGGCGAGCAGGTTGACGTTGAGCTGGTGCCGCCAGTTCTTCGGCGTCAGGTCCCCCACCGGACCCAGGTCGACCACACCCGCGACGTGCAGCAGCGAGTCGACCCGGTCGGGCAGGGTCTGGTGGGAGAAGGCCCAACTGAGCCGGTCCGGTTCGGCGAGGTCCCCGACGAGCGTGCGGGCGCCGGGGAACCGCGCGGCCAGCTCCTTCGCGCGGCCCGCGTCGCGCGCGTGGAGCACGAGTTCGTCCCCGCGCGCGTGCAGGCGGCGGGCGACGGCCGCGCCGATGCCGGACCCGGCCCCGGTGATCACATGTGTAGCCATGCCCGCCATGCTCGCACCCCGGGCGGCTCACTCGATGCCGAGGCTCTCCTCCAGGTAGGCCATGGCGCCCACCGGCTCCTCCGCGAAGAACACCAGGTCGGCCAGCGGCCGGGGCAGGAAGCCCTCGTCCTCCATGCGCCGGAACTGCTCCTTCAGCCCGTCGTAGAAGCCCGCGGTGTTCAGCAGGACCACCGGCTTCTCGGTCCTTCCGTGCTTCTTCAGCTCCAGGATCTCGGTCGCCTCGTCCAGCGTGCCGGTCCCACCGACCATGATCACCACGGCGTCGGCCTTGTCGAGCAGCAGCTTCTTGCGCTCGGCGAGATCCCGCGCGATCACCATCTCGTCGGCGCCGGGCCGGGCCTTGGCGGAGAGGAAGTCCACCGAGACCCCGACGAGCCGCCCGCCCGCCTCCTGCACCCCGTCGGCCACCACCTTCATCAGCCCGACGTCGGAACCGCCCCACACGAGCGCGTGCCCGCCCTTGCCGATCAGCTTGGCGAACTCCCGCGCGGGACGCGTGTAGCGCTCGTCGAGGTCGGCGGCGGAGAGGAAGACGCAGATGTTCATGGGCCCACCGTACGTGGGAACAAACCGCGCCCGCGGCGGCGCTGTCCCGGTATGGCCGAAGGACACACGATCACCATCGAGCAGGGCACGCAGCACGTCAGGGCCGTCCACGAGGGACAGGTCCTGGCGGAAAGCCACCGCCCGTTGATCCTCCGTGAGACGGGCTGTCCGCCCCGCTACTACATCCCCCCGGAGGACGTACGCCTCGACCTCCTGACCCCCTCCGACACCCACACCTACTGCCCCTTCAAGGGAACCGCCTCCTACTGGTCCCTGCCGGACGCCCCGGACCTCGTCTGGGCCTACCCCGAGCCGAAGCCGGACGTCACCCAGATCAAGGACCACCTCTGCTTCTACGAGGTCGACGTGTTGTAGGCGATTGAGTTCCATGCCGCGTGGCAGTCTCCACCGCATGGACAAGCAGACCATCTCGCGCGACGGCACACCGATCGCGTACGAACGCTCCGGGGACGGCCCCGCCGTGATCCTGGTCAGCGGTGCGATGTCGACGGGGGCCACGGTGGCACCCCTGGCCGGGCCCCTGTCGGACCGCTGCACCGTCCTGGCCTACGACCGCCGAGGCCGCGGCGCGAGCGGCGACACGGCACCGTACGCGGTGGACCGTGAGATCGAGGACCTCGCGGCCCTGATCGACGCGGCGGGCGGCGAGGCGGCCCTCTACGGCGTCTCCTCGGGCGGCGCGCTCGCCCTGCGCGCGGCGGCCAGCGGACTGCCGGTCCGTCAGGTCGCCGTCTACGAGGTGCCGTACGCCCTGGACGACACGTCCGCGCGGGAGCGCGCCGAGTACACCGAAAGTCTGACGGCGGCCCTCAGGGACGGTCGCCGGGGCGACGCGGTCGAACTGTTCCTCTCCCTCACGGGCTTGGCCCCCGCCCTGATCCAGGGCGCCCGCCAGTCCCCCATGTGGGCCGAGATGGAGACCATCGCCCCCACCCTCGCCTACGACGACCAGGTCATGTCCGACGGGCGCGTACCGCACGGCCTCCTCGCCTCGGTGACCTGCCCGGTCCTCGCCCTCGCGGGCGGCGCGAGCGAGGAGTGGATGCGCCAGTCGGCCCGAGCGGTCGCGGAGGCGGTCCCCCAGGGCACGTACCGCGTCCTCACCGACCAGAACCACATGGTGGAACCGGCCGTACTGGCACCGGTGCTGGCGGAGTTCTTCGCGGGGTAGCTCCCGCGGGCACTAGACCCCCGCCGTCGCCCGTACCGTAGACGCGATCGTCGCCGAGCCCACCACGCGCGTGTCGTCGTACAGGACGATCGCCTGGCCGGGGGCCACGCCGCGGACGGGGGCGGTGAAGGTGACCTCCAGGGTGCCGTCGACCAGTTCGGCGGTCACCGGGGTCTCGTCGCCGTGGGCGCGGAGCTGGGCCGTGTAGGTGCCGGGGCCGGTGGGGGCCGCGCCGCACCAACGGGGGTTGACGGCGCGCAGGGCGGTGACGTCCAGGGCGGTGGCCGGGCCGACCGTGACCGTGTTGGTGACCGGGGAGATGTCCAGGACGTAGCGCGGCTTGCCGTCGGGGGCCGGGGTGCCGATGCGCAGGCCCTTGCGCTGGCCGATCGTGTAGCCGTAGGCGCCCTCGTGGGTGCCCAGCTTGTTGCCCGCCTCGTCGACGATGTCGCCCTCGGCCCGGCCCAGGCGGCGGGCGAGGAAGCCCTGGGTGTCGCCGTCCGCGATGAAGCAGATGTCGTGGCTGTCGGGCTTCTTCGCCACCGCCAGGCCGCGGCGCTCCGCCTCCGCGCGGATCTCGTCCTTCGTCGTCACCGTGTCGCCCAGCGGGAACATCGCGTGGGCGAGCTGGCGGTCGTCCAGGACGCCGAGGACGTACGACTGGTCCTTCGCCAGGTCGGAGGCGCGGTGCAGCTCGCGCGTGCCGTCCGCCGTGACGATCACCTTCGCGTAGTGGCCCGTGCAGACCGCGTCGAAGCCCAGCGCCAGCGCCTTGTCCAGCAGCGCCGCGAACTTGATCTTCTCGTTGCAGCGCAGGCACGGGTTCGGGGTGCGTCCCGCCTCGTACTCGGCCACGAAGTCCTCCACGACGTCCTCGCGGAAGCGGTCGGCGAGGTCCCACACGTAGAACGGGATGCCGATCACGTCGGCGGCGCGGCGCGCGTCCCGGGAGTCCTCGATCGTGCAACAGCCCCGCGCGCCCGTGCGGAACGACTGCGGGTTCGCGGAGAGCGCCAGGTGGACGCCGGTCACGTCGTGGCCCGCCTCGGCCGCGCGGGCGGCGGCTACGGCGGAGTCGACCCCGCCGGACATGGCGGCGAGGACGCGGAGGGGGCGGGAGGGCTGCGGGGTGTCAGTCATAACGCATCCAGGGTACGGGGAGGCGGGAACCGGAGCCCGCGAGTATCCGTTGTGGATCACATGGGGCAGACGGAGGGCGGCTCGGGCCGCGGCATCGGGCGGCGCTCGCTGATCGTCGGCGGGGTGGCCGCCGCCGGGCTCGGCACCGCCGGGGCGCTGGCGTGGGACGAGCTGTCGCGGCTGTGGTGGCGGATGCCCGGCGTGGAGAAGCCGCGCGTCGAGGGCGCCGTCGACTACGGCGGCGCCCGCTGGGTGGCGGCCTCCTCCGCGAACTGGCGGCGCGCGGACCGGCCGGACGACTACGCCATCGACATGGTGATCATCCATGTGACACAGGGCAGCTTCGACAGCGCGGTCCAGGTCTTCCAGGACCCGGCGCACGGGGCCGCCTCCCACTACGTCGTCCGCGAGGACGGGCACATCACCCAGATGATCCGCGAGTTGGACGTGGCCTTCCACGCGGGCAACCGGGAGTACAACGAGCGCAGCGTCGGCATAGAGCACGCCGGTTTCGTCGACCGGCCGCGGGACTTCACCGACGCCATGTACGCCGCCTCCGCCCGGCTCACCGCCGGGATATGCCGCCGCTACGACATACCCGTCGACCGCGAGCACATCATCGGGCACGTGGAGGTGCCGGGGACCGACCACACCGACCCCGGGCCGCACTGGGACTGGGAGCGGTACATGCGGCTGGTGCGGCGGGCTCGTACGGCGCCCACGGCTCCCACCTCCGCCACGCCCACCTAGGGCGTGTTGCGAAAGTCCCGTCGTCCGCCCGGAGGGCGGGCCGAGCGGCGTCCGGTGCGTGCTCTCGGCGTGCCGGGCGGAAGCCCTCGTACTGGTTGTACGTGGGCTTTCGTCCGGTGCGGCGAGAGTGCGTGCCGGGCGTCGGGCGGCAGGCGGGACTTTCGCAACACGCCCTAGGTCAGGCCCGCCGCCCTCGCGCGCTCCACGGCCGGGCCGATCGCCTTCGCCACCGCCTCCACGTCCGCCTCCGTGGACGTGTGGCCCAGGGAGAAGCGCAGGGTGCCCCGCGCCAGGTCCGGGTCGGTGCCGGTGGCCAGCAGGACGTGGCTGGGCTGCGCCACCCCCGCCGTGCACGCCGAGCCCGTGGAGCACTCGATGCCCTGGGCGTCGAGCAGGAGCAGCAGGGAGTCGCCCTCACAGCCGGGGAACGTGAAGTGCGCGTTCGCCGGGAGCCTGCCGCCGGGTGCCGGGTCGCCGCCCAGGATCGCGTCCGGTACGGCGGTCAGGACCGCGTCGGCCAACTGGTCCCGCAGGGCGCCGATCTCGCGGGCGAACCACTCGCGCTGCTCGGCGGCGAGCCGTCCGGCGACCGCGAAGGAGGCGATCGCGGGCACGTCGAGGGTGCCGGAGCGGACGTGGCGTTCCTGGCCGCCGCCGTGCAGCACGGGGACGGGGGTGTGCTCCCGGCCGAGGATCAGCGCGCCGATGCCGTACGGGCCGCCGATCTTGTGGCCCGAGACCGTCATCGCGGCGAGTCCGGACGCGGCGAAGTCGACCGGCGTCTGGCCGAACGCCTGGACCGCGTCGGAGTGCAGGGGGATCTCGAACTCGGCGGCCACCGTCGCCAGTTCGCGGACGGGGAGGATCGTGCCGATCTCGTTGTTCGCCCACATCACGGTGGCCAGGGCCACGTCGTCGGGGTCGCGGGCGATGGCCTCGCGCAGGGCGTCGGGGTGGACCCGGCCGTACTTGTCCACCGGGAGGTACTCGACCGTGGCGCCCTCGTGTTCGGCCAGCCAGTGGACGGCGTCCAGGACGGCGTGGTGCTCGACGGGGCTGGCGAGGACCCGGGTGCGGGCCGGGTCGGCGTCGCGGCGGGACCAGTACAGGCCCTTCACCGCGAGGTTGTCGGCCTCGGTGCCGCCGGAGGTGAAGACGACCTCGCTGGGGCGGGCGCCGAGGGCTTCGGCGAGGGTCTCGCGGGCTTCCTCTACCGTGCGGCGGGCTGCGCGGCCGGAGGCGTGGAGGGAGGAGGCGTTGCCCGTGCTGCCTAGGTGGGCGGTGAGGGCCTCTGCCGCCTCCGGGAGCATGGGGGTGGTCGCGGCGTGGTCGAGGTATGCCATGGTGTCGCCGATTCTACGGCGGTCTGTTCGTCGGCCTTGAGCGCGGCTTGACCGCGGTGCGGTGCCGGGGGTGCCGGGGCACCCGGCGTCGGTGGCCGCGCCCTCTCAGAGGCTCCAGGACACCGTGTTGTCCGCCTGCATGAAGGCGACGAGGACCAGGAGGTCCGCCACGCCCAGGCCCAGGCCCAGGTACGCGCGGCCCGGGCGGGTCGTGCCGCGCCACAGGGCGATCGTCGCCAGGGTGATGGCGACGGGGCCCAGGAACACGTTCAGGACCAGGAGGCCCAGCAGGCCCAGGACGAAGGAGGCGACGGCCATGCCGTCGGTGTCGCGCTTGCCGGTGTCGCTGGTGGCCGGTGCGGTCAGTTGCATGGTGGTCAGCTCCCGGTGGTCGGGGTGCGGTGACTGCGGTCGTGGCGCTCGCGCAGGGCGAAGACGGCCAGCCAGACGGCGATGACGGCGCCCATGGCCACGCTGAACGTCAGGGGCGCGTGGGCGACGGTGCCCAGCACGAGGCCGAGGAGCAGGAGTGCGGCGACGAGAAACAGCATCGGATCGGTCCCCCAGAGTCTTGCCTTCTGGTGTGGTAACAACTGTTCACTGACTATCCAGTCTAGCTCGCGCGACACCTTCCCCATTCGAGAGAACAGTTGTTAACTGCATGGCATGAGTCACACCCTCGGCATCCGGCAGGCCCAGAAGCAGAAGACCCGGCGGGCGCTCCTCGACGCGGCGCTCGAACTGCTGGAGGAGCAGAGCCTGAGCAGTCTGGGACTCCGTGAGGTCACCCGGGCCGTGGGGATCGCCCCGACCGCCTTCTACCGGCACTTCCGCTCCACCGCCGACCTCGGCGTGGTGCTGGTGGAGGAGGCGCTCGGCAGCCTGCACGCCACCATCCGCACGATCGTCGCCACCTCGGGCGACAGCGACGAACGCATAGTGCGCAGCGTGGAGTTGATCGCCCGGCACGTGGCGGCCCACCCCGCGCACGTCCGGTTCATCGCCCGCGAGCGGCACGGCGGGGTGCAGTCGGTGCGGGAGGCCATCCGGGGTCAGCTCGCGCTGTTCGGCGAGGAGGTGCGGGCGCAGTTGGCCACGGACCCGGAGTCGGCGGGCTGGAACGCGGACGACCTGCTGATGCTCGCGGGTCTCTACGTCGACCAGATGCTGATCACGGCCTCGCAGTTCCTGGAGGCCCTGGACGCCCCGGAAGACGAGAAGCGGCGGGTCGCCCAGCTCGCGACCCGCCGCCTACGGCTCATCAGCATCGGCCGCGTCCACTGGCTGGACTGACGGCCGACGCGTCCAGGGACCCCCTCAGGACAGCCGCACCCGCGCCAACTGGCGGGACTGCGCCACCAGGCGGTCCTCGCTGTCCCAGACCTCCGCGTCCTCCTCAAGGAAGCCGCCCGCGAGGTTGCGGGTGGAGATGGCGACGCGCAGGGGGCCGGGGGCCGGGCGGCAGCGGATGTGGACGGTCAGCTCGACCGTCGGGACCCAGCCGGTCAGGCCCAGTTCGAAGGCGGTGGGCGGGAGCGCGTCTACCGCCAGGAGGAGCGAGAAGGGGTCCGCGTCGCGGCCGTCGGCCAGGCCGAACCAGGCCCGCATCTCGCCCTTGCCGGAGGGCGCGCCGAGGGCCCAGCCGAGGGTGGCGGGGTCCAGCTTGAGCATCAGGCGGTCGGTGATGGCGGAGCTGCCGGGGACCGGGGCGGGGCCGTCCTCGGGGCCGAAGCACTGGTCCATCGGCGGGATCGCGGGCGGGCGCGCGGAGGTGCGGACGTCGTCGGGGAGGGCGCCCAGGTCGCCGTAGGAGGCGAGGACGCGGATGCGTTCGACTTCGGCGCCCTGGTCGTCGTACTGGAAGAGCGACGCCTGGCCGGTGGAGAGGGTGCGGCCGGTGCGGACGGTCTCCGTGCGGACGACCGCCGGGCCGGGCTGGGAGGCGGTGAGGTAGTGCGCGGAGATGGTGAAGGGGTCCGGGTGCGGCAGGGCGTCCGCGAGGGCGCGGCCCAGGACGGCCAGCAGGTAGCCGCCGTTGACGGCGTTGATGATGGTCCAGCCGTCGGACAGGTCGATGTCGTAGACGCCGGGTGCGCGGCGGGTGACGGCGGTGTCGCGGTCGAACTCGCTGCTGCCGATGCTCGCCGGTGTTGCCTGGAATGCCTGGGACATGGCGGTACCGTACAACAAGAAAATACTAAGCGGTAGCTTTGGTGGGCGGCCCGGGCGGCCCGGGCGTCCCGGGCGTCCCGGGCGGCGTCTGGTCCGGCGGTGCCTCCCGCACCGTCGACCTGCGGTTCCACGCCCGCGGCGCCCGCCAGTGGTACCGCATCGCCAGCAGCCGCAGCACGAAGGCCACGACGGCGGCCAGCGCGCTGGTCAGCGGGTTGAGGGCGTCGTAGCCGACGCACAGCGCGGTCAGCGTGGCGCCGACGATCGCGGGGACGGCGTACAGGTCGCGGTCCCAGCGCAGCAGCGACGGCACCTCGTTGGCGAGGACGTCCCGGACCACGCCGCCGCCCACCGCGGTGACCAGGCCGAGGGCGGCGGAGGCGGTGAGGCCGAGGCCGTACTCGTACGCCTTCGTCGTGCCCGCGACGCAGAACAGGCCGAGGCCCGCCGCGTCGAAGACGTTGACGCCGACCTGGATGCGCTCCACCTGCGGGTGCAGGAAGAACACCAGGAGGGTGGCGAGGAGGGGGGTGAGGAAGTAGCCGAGGTCGGTGAAGGCCGCGGGGGGTACGGCGCCGATCACCAGGTCCCGGAACAGCCCGCCGCCGAGCGCGGTGGCCTCGGCGAGGACGGCGATGCCGAACACGTCGAAGTTCTTGCGGACGGCCAGCAGCGCGCCGGAGATGGCGAAGACGAAGATGCCGACCAGGTCGAGCGTGTGCTGGACGGACGGGCTGAAGATTTGCTGGAGCACCCGAACATTCTGACGTGCCGAAGGGTGTGCACCTTGCGAACAAAGGTGCACACCCTCACGGAGTACCGGTTACGCGGTCTTCTCGGGCGCCTTGTCGGCCGTCTCGTCCGCCACCGTCTCCTCCTCCGGCAGCCGCTCCTCCGCCAGTTCCTCGCGCGCCGCCGGGACCACGTCGCCCATGGTCCGGTTCAGCGTCCCGGCGGCGATCTCGGCCGCGTAGTGGCAGGCCACCCGGTGACCGCCGCCGACGTCGGTCAGCACGGGGCGTTCCGTCGCGCACAGCGTCTCCTGCACCCACGGGCAGCGGGTGTGGAAACGGCACCCGGCGGGCGGGTTGGCGGGCGAGGGCAGGTCGCCGGTGAGCAGGATGCGCTCGCGCTGGTCCTCCACGTCCGGGTCGGGCACCGGCACCGCCGACATCAGGGCCTTGGTGTAGGGGTGCTTCGGCTCCGCGTACAGCGCGTCGCTCGGGGCCTCCTCCACCAGCGCGCCCAGGTACATCACGCCGATCACGTCGGAGATGTGCCGGACCACGGCCAGGTCGTGGGCGATCACCACGTAGGTGAGGCCCAGCTCCTCCTGGAGCTCCTCAAGGAGGTTGATCACCTGGGCCTGGATGGAGACGTCCAGCGCGGAGACCGGCTCGTCGCAGATGATCACGTCCGGCTCCAGGACCAGCGCGCGGGCGATGCCGATGCGCTGGCGCTGGCCGCCGGAGAACTCGTGCGGGTAGCGCGAGAGGGCGTTGGACGGCAGTCCGACCTTGGCCAGGATGGCCTTGATCTTCTCCCGGCGCTCCTCCTGGGTGGCGCCGATGCCGTGGGCGAGCATCCCCTCGGTGAGGATCGACTCGATGTTCTGCCGGGGGTTGAGGGAGCCCAGCGGGTCCTGGAAGACCATCTGGAGGCGGCGCCGGAAGCGGCGCATCTCCTCGTCCGGCAGCTTCGCCAGGTCGGTGCCGTCGAGCACGACCTCGCCCTCGGTGATGTCCACCAGGCGCAGCACGGCCCGCCCGAGGGTGGTCTTGCCGCAGCCCGACTCACCGACCAGGCCGTACGTCTGGCCCGCCTCCACCTTGAGAGAGACGCCGTCGACGGCGTGGACGTGGCCCACGACACGGTCGAAGATCACGCCCCTCTTGACCGGGAAGTGGACCTTCACGCCGTCCAGTTCGAGCAGGCTCATGCGGGGACCTCCTCGGCCCGGGGGGCGTCGTCGAGTACGGGGTGGACGCAGCGCACCTGGTGCCCTGCCGCGCGCGGCTCGGTGAGCGCGGGCGTGCCGGTCAGGCAGTCCACCTCGTAGCGGTCGCAGCGGGGCGCGAAGGCGCAGCCGTCGGCCCAGGCGATCCGGTCGTTGATGGAGCCGCGCACGGGGGTGAGCGGCTCGCCGCGCGGGGCGTCGAGGCGGGGGATGGAGCCCAGCAGCCCGTGCGCGTAGGGGTGGGTGGGGTGGGCGAAGAGTTCACGGCGCCCGGCGGACTCCACGACCTTGCCCGCGTACAGGACGTTCACCTGGTCGCAGAGGCCCGCGACCACGCCCAGGTCGTGGGTGATCATCAGCAGGGCGGTGCCCTCCTGGTCCACGAGTTCCTTGAGCAGTTCGAGGATCTGCGCCTGGATGGTCACGTCCAGGGCGGTGGTCGGCTCGTCGGCGATCAGGAGCCCCGGCGCGCAGGCGACGGCCATGGCGATCAGCGCGCGCTGGCGCATACCGCCGGACATCTGGTGCGGGTACTCCTTGAGCCGCCGGGTCGGGTCGGGGATGCCGACCCGGTCCAGTAGGTGCGCGGCCTCCTTGCGGGCGGCCTCGCCCTTGAGCCCCCGGTGCCGTTCGAGGATCTCGGTGACCTGGACGCCGATCGGGACGACCGGGTTCAGGGACGACAGCGGGTCCTGGAAGATCATGGCCATCTTGCTGCCGCGCAGGTCGCGCAGGGCACCGCGGCTCATGGTCAGCAGGTTGGCGCCGTCCAGGTCGGCCCGGCCGCCGACGGTGACGCCCTTGCGCGGCAGCAGCCCCATCAGCGCCAGGGAGGTGACGGACTTGCCGCAGCCGGACTCGCCGACCAGACCCACGACCTGGCCCTGGTCGACGGAGAACGAGACACCGTCGACCGCGCGGGACTCCTTGCGGCCGTGCTGTCCGCCGAAGGTGACGGTCAGTTCGTCGACTGTGAGAAGTGGCATGGTGGTTCAGCCTCGCAGCTTCGGGTCGAGGGCTTCCCGCATGGCCTCGCCGAGCAGGGTGAAGCCGAGGGCGGTGATGATGATGCCGACCGCCGGATAGACCGCCATCATCGGTGCGTTGTCGAAGAAGCGCTGCGCCTGGGAGAGCATCACGCCCCACTCTGGCACCGACGGGTCGGGGTTGCCGAGACCCAGGTAGGACAGGGCCGCCGCCTCGATGATCGCGGTGGCCAGGGAGAGCGTCGCCTGGACGATCACCGGGCTGAGCGAGTTGGGCAGCACCTGGGTGACGACGATGCGCTTCCTGCGGACACCGAGGGCGCGCGCGGCCAGTACGTAGTCGGTGCCGCCCTGGGCGAGCATCGAACCGCGCAGCAGCCGGGCGAAGATCGGCACCTGGACGACACCGACGGCGATCATCACCGTGGTCAGCGACTGGCCTAGGACGGCGGCCACGGACACCGCGAGGAGCAGCGACGGCAGCGCCAGCATCATGTCCGTGACGCGCATGATCACGGAGTCGACGCGCTTGCCGGTGGCGCCGCCGAGGGTGGCCGCGGCGCCCGAGAAGCCGCCGATGAGGAAGCCGACGGTGAGGCCGATGAGGGTGGAGACGACACCCACGAGCAGGGTCTGCCGGGCGCCGATCAGCATCCGGGAGAACATGTCGCGGCCGAGGTGGTCCAGGCCCAGCCAGTTCTCGCCGCGCGGTCCGACGAACTTGCCCTGGTTGATCAGGACCTCGTCACGCCAGGTCTGCGCGGTCGGCGAGTGCGGGGCGACCCATGGC
The DNA here is from genome assembly GCF_042674625.1 of Streptomyces flavalbus. Taxonomy (NCBI): domain Bacteria; kingdom Bacillati; phylum Actinomycetota; class Actinomycetes; order Kitasatosporales; family Streptomycetaceae; genus Streptomyces; species Streptomyces flavalbus. Next base: position 5,526,170 of record NZ_JBHTEB010000001.1, on the reverse strand, counting down.
CCGATGATGGCGAGCACGACGAAGACGGCGATGATGACCGCTCCGACGATCGCCATCTTGCTGGATTTCAGGCGCCGGAACGCCTCCCGCCAGAGGCTCAGTCCGGTCGTGGTCTCGGTCTGTGCGGTGAGCTGCGCGAGGCGCTCGATCTTCTCGGTTTTCGTGGTGCTCACGTCAGTGCACCCGCACTCTCGGGTCGATGAGGCTGTACGCCACGTCCACCAGCAGGTTGATCAGGACGTACACGATCGCGATGAACATGATGAAGCCGACGAGGACCGGGTAGTCACGGCCGTCGATCGCGGTCCGGATGAAGGAGCCGATGCCGCCGAAGGAGAACACCGACTCGGTGAGGACGGCGCCGGACAGCAGCGAGCCGGTGAGCAGGCCGACCGCGGTGACCACCGGCAGCATGGCGTTGCGCAGGACGTGACGGCCGCGCACGGTGGAGCGCTTGAGGCCCTTGGACTCGGCGGTGCGGATGTAGTCCTCGCCCAGCACCTCCAGCACGCTGGCGCGGGTCATCCGGACGATGACGGCGAGCGGGATGGACGCCAGGGTGATCGCTGGCAGCACCAGGTGGGTGATCGCGTCCCAGGAGGCGTCGAACTCCCCGGTGAGGATGCCGTCCAGGACGGCGAACCCGGTGATGTCGGTGGCGTTGATCCCGGTGGACTGGCGGCCGTAGCTGGGGAAGATGCCCAGGTTGACGGCGAAGATGCCCTTGAGGATCAGGGCGAGGAAGAACACCGGGATGCAGATGCCGACCAGGGAGCCGGAGACGGCGGTGACGTCGAGCCAGCCGCCGCGCTTGCGGGCCGCGAAGTAGCCCAGCGGGACACCGACGGCGACGGCGATGACCATCGCGGCGATGGACAGTTCGACGGTGGCGGGGAAGCGCAGCGTGAACTCGTCCCACACCGGCTGTCCGGTCTGCACCGAGGTGCCCAGGTCGAGTTGGGCGATCCGCTTCAGGAACCGCCAGTACTGGACGTACAGGGGCTGGTCGAGCCCCAACGCACGGTTGATCCGTGCCACTTCGGCCTCGGTGGCCCGCTCCCCCAGGATCGCTGAGGCGGGTCCGCCGGGCAGCCGGTTGAGCCAGAGGAACAGCAGAACCGACAGGCCGAGCAGGGTGGGAATGAGTTGGAGCAGTCTTCGTACGACGAGACGCAGCACCCCGCAGCCCCTTTCTTACGTGTGTGCCTTCTCATGAACAGGTCCGTCCGGCCGCCGAGGTGCAGCAGCCGGACGGACCGTGTGCGTATGCCTGTCTTGCTTACTTGAAGGAGACTTCGGCGAAGTTCTCCTGCGTCAGCGGCGAGACGTTCGGCGGGTTGACGTTCTTGCCGAAGGCGATGGCGGGCGGCGAGGACGAGATCGGGACACCCGGCAGGTAGTCCATGATGACCTCGTTGGCCTTCTCGTAGGCGGCGGTGCGCGCGGCCTCGTCACCGACCTTGGAGCCCGCGTTCACCGCGTCGAACAGCTCCTTGTTCTTGAAGCCCCACTGCTTGTCGAAGCCCGCGAACCAGGTGCCGATGAAGTTGTAGCCGTCGTTGAAGTCACCGGTCCAGCCGAGCATGTGCAGGGCGCAGGAACCGGCCTCGGTGGCGTCCAGGTAGTCCGGGGCCCACTTCATCGGCTTCGGGGTGACGGTGATACCGGCCTTCTCCAGGTCGGCCTTCATCAGCTCGAACAGGTCCTGCGGCGAGGGCATGTACGGGCGGGTGACCTCGGTCGGGTAGCAGAACTCGATCTTGAGCTTGCTCTCCTTGGCGTCCGCGAGCAGCGACTTCGCCTTGGCGGTGTCGTACGCGTAGGTCTTCACCTTGTCCGAGTAACCGGCGACGGTGTCCGGCATGAACTGCGTCGCGACCTTGCCGCCCTCGGGGAGCTGGGTCTTGACCAGGTTCTCCCGGTCGATGGCGTGCGCGATGGCCTCGCGGACTTCCTTCTTCTTCAGCGCCGGGTTGGCGGTCTGCGTCATGCCGACGTAGAAGAGGTTGAAGACGTCACGCGTCGGGACCTTGAAGCCGTCGTTCTCCAGGGTCTTGACGTCGGCGGGCGCGACCAGGTCGTAGCCGTCGATGTCACCGGCCTGGAGGGCCTGGCGGCGGCCGTCCTCGGTGTCGATGGTGCGGATGACCAGGTTCTTGACCTTGGCCTTCTCACCCCAGTAGTCGTCGAAGCGGGTCAGGGTGACTTCCTTGTTGCCCTTGTTCCACTTGGCGATCTTGTACGGGCCGGTACCGGCGACCGTGCCGGCCTCCTGGCTGTACTTGGGGTACGTGATGGCGTCGCCCTTGGCGGTCGCCTCCTGCTTCTCGTACTCCGCGATGGCCTTCGGCGAGTGGATCGCCAGGGCCTGCAGGGAGAAGCCGCCGGGGAGGTTGGCGGAGGGCTCCTTGACCTCGATGACGGCGGTGTTGTCGTCCTTCGCGGTGCAGGACTTGTAGTTCGCCTCGGGCGTCTCCTTGTCCTCGTTCTTCGCGAAGCCGCCCATGATGGTCTGCCAGTAGTACGAGACCGCGCTGGACTGGTAGGTGCCCTTCCAGTTGAACCAGTGGTCGTAGTTCGTGCAGACCGCCGCGGCGTTGAACGTCTCGCCGTCGTGGAACTTCACGCCCTTGCGGAGCTTGAAGGTCCAGACCGTGCCCTCGGGGTTGCTCTCCCAGCTCTCGGCGAGGCCGCCGACGAGCTTGCTGCCGCCCGACTCGTGCTCCAGCAGAGCCTCGAAGGCCTGCCGCGTGACGCGGAAGGTCTCGCCGTCGCTCGCGAGCGCCGGGTCGAGCGAGCTGGGGTCGCCTGGGGCACCGAACACGAACGTGTCCTTGGCACCGCTGCTGTCTTCCTCGTCTCGCTCACTGGCGCAGCCGGTGACGATCAGACCGACCGCCAACGCGGCCGTGATCGCCCTGGCGGCACGGGATCTGGGTATGCGCATAGGGAGGACACTCCGGGTTCCGCTGGAAAAAGGGAATGCACTACTGACCGCCAGAACACTACAGACCGCGACGGGCCGCGGAGAACAGTCCGCATAGCGGTGATACCTAGTCGAGATCTGAACAGTCGATAAATCGGAGAGTACTGGTACATCGCGGGTGCGAAAGTTAACTTGCCTGATACACCCAGCAGTTCAGGGCCCGTCCGCCAAGTGCGTTTGCGCAGGCCAGAGGTGATGGGGCGACTGCGCTCAGTAAGCGTGCGGGGCCGTCGCGCCGGGCTGGTGGCCGGGGGTGGGCGGGTAGCCGTAGCCGCTGACCGGGGCGGGCGCGGACGGGGCGGCGTGCGCCTCGCGGTCGTAGAACGGACGGGCGTTGGCCCGCATCCACATCGCGACCGGGTCGTGCTCGTCGGAGAGCGCGACGGTGGAGACGGGGAGTCCGTCCGGTACGGCGCTGACGGACTGCCGCATCATCGCGCGCACCGCGTCCACGGCGGGCGGCGAGGTGTCGTACACGTCCAGGCCGATGGCGAGGTACGGCGCGCCGAGCGCGGGCTGCACCCAGGCGCGGCGCAGCGAGCGGACGGCGGGGGTGCGGTGGGCGTTCTGCGCGAGCAGGGCGTAGAACTGCGGGACCTCGATGCCGGGCTCGGACAGTCTCAGGGGTCCGGCGGGCTGGCGGTCCAGGCCGGTGGCGATCCGGCGCAGATCCAGCCACGGCACGCCGACGCCGCCGCCGGGGGCGTGCGGATTCAGCCACAGTCCGCAGTGGTCGGGGTAGAGGGCGCGGGCGACGTCGATGCCGTCGATGACCTCGTACGAACGGTTCCAGCCGCTGGCCGACAGCTCCTGTGCGGAGGTGACGCACGGGGCGTAGCCGAAGCCGTCGACGTCCATGTTGCCGTACTGGGCGTCCGGGGAACCGGACTGGCCGTGCCACAGGAGCATCCAGATCCGGCCGGTGGAGGGGGTGGCGAGGGCGCGCAGGAGGGCCTCGTAGGCGTCGTAGCGCCCGGGTGTCACCTGGCGCAGCATGTGCTCGACCTGACCGGCCGCGGCGGTGCCAGCGCTCACCTTTTTACGCCCCTCTGTACAACGCCGATTCAGCTTGTGACCCTAGCGTAAGCCTCCGACGGCGGTGCGGGGCCGGGGCGTGCGCGGGTTGGCCGTCCGGCCCGGCGCGGCTACTGACCCGTTGTATAGAACGGCCGGACCTTTTCCCTCAGCCAGGTGATGACGGGGTCGTCGGAGACGTCCATCAGGACCAGGTTGACCGGCCACTTGACGGGGGTCCGGCCGAGGGCGCGGCCGAGGGCGTCCATGGGGCGCAGGCGGAGGTCGCCCTCCCACTGGGAGAGTTCGACGCCGACGAACATCACCGGATCGCCGGTCTCGACGGCGGCGAGGCAGCGGCGGGCGGTGCGGACGACGCCGGTGGCCTCGAACTCGGCGGACGCGGCGGCGAGGAAGTCGACGGGGTCGTCCTGCCAGTCGGGCTCGAAGAGCCGGACCCGGCCGCCGCTGGCGAAGCCGTCGAGCGGGGTGCGCCCGGCCCGGCACAGCTCGGCCACGGCCTGCGGCGGCAGCGGGACGCCGACCACGCCGTCCGGGTTGACGGCGAGGCCGACCTGCGGCGGCAGCCCGCGGGCGAACTCCACGGCGGGGGCGACGGTGAACGACATGTGCGCACCGGTGACCTGGCGGAGCTGCTCCTCGGAGCTGAAGACGGGGACGTACGCCTGGCCGTCGATCTCCAGGGTGGGCAGGTCGAGGGGGCCACTGTGCGGACCCCCGCCGTTGGGCAGCGGCACCCACAGGGAGCTGCGGCCGAGGACCTCGACGATGCGGGCCCCCGCCGAGGGCACGCCGAGGGAGGCGGAGAGCACCTCCTCCAGTTCGTTGCCGGGCCATCCGCCGTGCGGATGGGGGTGCGCCTGCGCCGGGATGTCCATCTGTTACCGCCTGCTCCGTACTGCCGTGTGGCTGGAAAGGCTAGCGGCACCCGTCGTGCGGTCCCTCACCCGGTGAAGCCGATGCGGCGCAGCGCGTTCGCCGCGTCCCGGTCAAGGAGGACCGCCGAGCCGCAGCCGTCGGGCAGTTCGCCGCGCTCCACCCGGCGCAGCAGCCGGGCGGCGGCGCCGCGGTGGCGCAGGAACGCGTACCGGGAGACGCCGCGCCCGCGTTCGCGCTGGCCCGCGAGGGCCTCGCGCGGGGTGACGTCGAGCATGACCAGGTGCAGGGCGCCGCCCCGGCGACGGGCGGCGCGGGCCAGCCAGCCACGCACCCACGCCTGGGTGCCGCAGTCGTGCACGACGACGGCCTCCCCACGGCGCAGGGCGCGGCGCAGCCCGGCGTAGTGCGCGGCGCGGACGAGGGGGCGGTAGACGGCGTACGGCAACCAGGACGGCGTACGGCTCTCCCAGCGGTCGCGGGCGTCCTGGGAGTCGATGCGCGTGGCGCGGACCGTGCGGCGCATCAGGGTGGACTTGCCGCTGCCGGGCAGGCCGGTGACGACGACGAGGTCGCGGGGGCCGAAGAGCAGGGCGTGCGGGCTGCGGCCGCCGCGCTCGCGCAGGTCGCGGACGACGGGTGCGGGCAGTGCGGGGGCGGTGGCCTGTCCGGGCAGTGCGGGACCCGAGGTGGTGGCGTACGCCGCCGTGGTCCTGTTCACCGTGATCGTCCTCCCCGTGGGCGGTTCACGTGCTCCCGCCCGTCGACTGTAAAGCGAAGGTAATACTGGGTCTCCCCAGTTTTCGTGCGCTTCCCGCAACAAGCCCGCTACAGAGCGCTGCGCACCGGTTCCCCCTGCCGCCCGGGGTCGATGCGTGCAATGATGTGCCCGCCAACTGCATACCGGCCGTTTGAATCCGCGCGGGAGAGTCCCCAGCCAGCCGCTGGGGCGCCGAAGGAGCAAGTCCCTCCCTTGAATCTCTCAGGCCCCGTTACCGCGCGGGCGAGGCACATCTGAAAAGCGGGCCGCCCCTGCCGGTGGCCCCACCCAAGGTGCAAGTCATGTCGTACGCGCCGCTCGCGCGCGGTCATGACGAACCTCTCAGGTTCCGATGACAGATGGGGAGGACCGACCTCGCCCCCGCCGTCATGCCCTGGGAGACGACCGACCGATGAGCAGTACCGAACCCCGCCGTACCGCGCTGGACGCCGTGCACCGCGCGCTGGGCGCCACCATGACCGACTTCGCGGGCTGGGACATGCCGCTGCGCTACGGCTCCGAGCGCGACGAGCACAACGCCGTGCGCACGCGGGCCGGGCTGTTCGACCTCTCCCACATGGGCGAGATCACGGTGACCGGTCCGCAGGCCGCGGCCCTGCTGAACTACGCGCTCGTCGGCAACATCGCCTCCGTCGGCGTCGGCCGGGCCCGCTACACCATGATCTGCCAGGAGGACGGCGGCATCCTGGACGACCTGATCGTCTACCGGCTGGCCGAGACCGAGTACATGGTCGTGGCCAACGCCTCCAACGCCCAGGTGGTGCTGGACGCGCTGACCGGGCGCGCCGCGGGCTTCGACGCCGAGGTGCGCGACGACCGGGACGCCTACGCGCTGCTCGCCGTGCAGGGCCCCGAGTCCCCGGCGATCGTGAAGTCGCTGACCGACGCCGACCTGGACGGCCTGAAGTACTACGCCGGGCTGCCCGGCACGGTCGCGGGCGTCCCGGCGCTGATCGCGCGCACGGGGTACACCGGTGAGGACGGCTTCGAGCTGTTCGTGCGGCCGGAGCACGCGGTGGAGCTGTGGCAGGCGCTGACCAAGGCGGGCGAGGCGGCCGGTCTGGTGCCGTGCGGGCTGTCCTGCCGGGACACGCTGCGCCTGGAGGCGGGTATGCCGCTGTACGGCAACGAGCTGACCACGTCCCTGACGCCCTTCGACGCCGGTCTCGGCCGGGTGGTGAAGTTCGAGAAGGAGGGCGACTTCGTCGGGCGTACGGCGCTGGCCCAGGCGGCGGAGCGGGCCGCGGCCAACCCGCCGCGCGTCCTGGTCGGCCTGGTCGCCGAGGGCCGCCGGGTGCCGCGCGCCGGGTACCCGGTCGTCGCCGACGGCGCGGTGATCGGCGAGGTCACCTCGGGCGCCCCCTCCCCCACCCTCGGCAGGCCGATCGCGATGGCGTACGTCGACGCGGCGCACGCGGCGCCGGGCACGGCCGGGGTCGGCGTGGACATTCGAGGCAGCCACGAGCCGTACGAGGTTGTGGCGCTGCCGTTCTACAAGCGCCGGAAGTAGACACACCGGGCGTCGGACCGTTGGCTGGACGTGCACGTGTCCGGCCTGCTCACCAGCGCCGCCAGCAGTCCCCCTCATCATCAGCACTCACCCTCGTACAGGAGAATTCAGGCCATGAGCAACCACCCCAAGCAGCTTCGTTACAGCAAGGAGCACGAGTGGCTGTCGGCCGCCGAGGACGGCGTCTCGACGGTCGGCATCACCGAGTTCGCGGCCAACGCGCTCGGCGACGTCGTCTACGCCCAGCTCCCCGACGTGGGCTCCACGGTGACCGCGGGTGAGACCTGCGGCGAGCTGGAGTCGACGAAGTCGGTCAGCGACCTGTACTCGCCGGTGTCCGGTGAGGTCACCGAGGTCAACGACGACGTGGTGAACGACCCGTCGCTGGTGAACTCGGCCCCCTTCGAGGGCGGCTGGCTGTTCAAGGTACGGGTCTCCGACGAGCCCGCCGACCTGCTCTCCGCCGACGAGTACGCCGCGCACACCGCGGGCTGAGGAGTCGTATCCGGATGTCTGTCCTCAACACCCCCCTGCACGAGCTGGACCCGGCGGTCGCCGCCGCGGTCGACGCCGAGCTGCACCGCCAGCAGTCCACGCTGGAGATGATCGCCTCCGAGAACTTCGCGCCCGTCGCGGTGATGGAGGCGCAGGGCTCGGTCCTCACCAACAAGTACGCCGAGGGCTACCCGGGCCGCCGCTACTACGGCGGCTGTGAGCACGTCGACGTGGTCGAGCAGATCGCCATCGACCGGGTCAAGGAGCTGTTCGGCGCCGAGCACGCCAACGTGCAGCCGCACTCGGGCGCGCAGGCCAACGCGGCGGCGATGTTCGCGCTGCTGAAGCCCGGCGACACGATCATGGGCCTGAACCTCGCGCACGGCGGGCACCTGACCCACGGCATGAAGATCAACTTCTCCGGCAAGCTCTACGACGTGGTCGCCTACCACGTCGGCGAGGACGGCCGGGTCGACATGGCCGAGGTCGAGAAGCTGGCCAAGGAGAGCAGGCCGAAGCTGATCGTGGCGGGCTGGTCGGCCTACCCGCGCCAGCTCGACTTCGCCGCGTTCCGCCGGATCGCGGACGAGGTCGGCGCGTACCTGATGGTCGACATGGCGCACTTCGCGGGCCTCGTCGCGGCCGGGCTGCACCCGAACCCGGTGCCGCACGCGCACGTCGTCACGACCACCACCCACAAGACCCTGGGCGGTCCGCGCGGCGGTGTGATCCTCTCCACGGCCGACCTCGCCAAGAAGATCAACTCCGCGGTCTTCCCTGGTCAGCAGGGTGGTCCGCTGGAGCATGTGATCGCGGCGAAGGCGGTCGCGTTCAAGGTCGCGGCCAGCGAGGACTTCAAGGAGCGCCAGCGCCGTACCCTGGACGGCGCCCGCATCCTCGCCGAGCGCCTGGTGCGGGACGACGTCAAGGCGGTCGGCGTGGACGTGCTGTCCGGCGGCACGGACGTGCACCTGGTCCTGGTGGACCTGCGCCACTCCGAGTTGGACGGCCAGCAGGCCGAGGACCGCCTCCACGAGGTCGGCATCACCGTCAACCGCAACGCCATCCCGAACGACCCGCGGCCCCCGATGGTCACCTCGGGACTGCGGATCGGCACGCCCGCCCTCGCGACCCGCGGCTTCACCGCCGAGGACTTCGCGGAGGTCGCGGACGTGATCGCGGAGGCGCTCAAGCCGTCCTACGACGTCGAGTCCCTGAAGTCCCGAGTGAAGGCCCTGGCGGACAAGCACCCCCTGTACCCGGCCTGACCAAGTAAGTCCCAGGCGGCGCGCCCGGTCCGAGACCCGGACCCCGGACGCGCCGCCGCCCCGCCCCTGAGGAGTGACCGTGGCCATCTCGGTCTTCGACCTGTTCTCGATCGGCATCGGCCCGTCCAGCTCCCACACGGTGGGCCCGATGCGGGCCGCCCGGATGTTCGCCCGCCGCCTGCGCAACGAGGGCCTGCTGCCCTCCGTCGCCTCCGTCCGCGCCGAGCTGTACGGCTCCCTCGGCGCCACCGGCCACGGCCACGGCACGCCCAAGGCGGTGCTGCTCGGCCTGGAGGGCGCCTCGCCGCGCACGGTGGACGTGGAGACGGCGGACGACCGGGTCGAGGCGATCAGGACGCGGCGGCGACTGCGTCTGCTCTCGGAGCACGAGATCCCCTTCGACTTCGACAAGGATCTCAAGCTCCACCGCCGCAAGGCGCTCCCCTACCACGCCAACGGCATGACGCTGTGGGCGTACGACGCCGCGGGCGCCGAGCTGCTGTCGAAGACGTACTACTCGGTGGGCGGCGGGTTCGTCGTCGACGAGGACGCGGTGGGCGCGGACCGGATCAAGCTGGACGACACGGTCCTGAAGTACCCCTTCCGCACCGGCGACGAGCTGCTCCGGCTCACCGAGGAGACCGGCCTGTCGATCTCCGCCCTGATGCTGGAGAACGAGCGCGCCTGGCGCACCGAGGAGGAGATCCGCGCGGGCCTGCTGGAGATCTGGCGGGTGATGCGGGCGTGCGTGGACCGCGGCATGTCCCGCGAGGGCATCCTGCCGGGCGGCCTGCGGGTACGCCGCCGCGCCGCCGTCACGGCCCGCCAGCTCCGCGCCGACGGCGACCCGCTCGCGCACGCCATGGAGTGGATCACCCTCTACGCGATGGCGGTGAACGAGGAGAACGCGGCGGGCGGCCGGGTCGTCACCGCCCCCACCAACGGCGCGGCGGGCATCATCCCGGCGGTCCTGCACTACTACATCAACTTCATCCCCGGCGCCGACGAGGAGGGCGTGGTCCGCTTCCTCCTCGCCGCCGGCGCGATCGGGATGCTCTTCAAGGAGAACGCCTCCATCTCCGGCGCCGAGGTCGGCTGCCAGGGCGAGGTCGGCTCCGCCTGCTCGATGGCCGCGGGCGCCCTCGCCGAGGTGATGGGCGGCACGCCGGAGCAGGTCGAGAACGCCGCCGAGATCGGCATGGAGCACAACCTCGGCCTCACCTGCGACCCGGTCGGCGGCCTCGTCCAGATCCCCTGCATCGAACGCAACGGCATGGCCGCGGTGAAGGCGGTCACCGCCGCCCGCATGGCCCTGCGCGGCGACGGCTCCCACAAGGTCTCCCTCGACAAGGTCATCAAGACCATGAAGGACACCGGCGCCGACATGAGCGTCAAGTACAAGGAGACGGCCCGGGGCGGGCTGGCGGTGAACATCATCGAGTGTTGAACACCGCTCGGCGCGCGCCCGGTCAGCGGTCCCGCTTCGCCTCCGCGAGGGCCCGCTCGACCTCGGTGACGCCGCCGCGCAGGCCGTAGACGGGGGTGTCGGGCTGCTGGCGCCAGGAGTCGTCGATGGTGCCCGCGTCGACGGTGTCGAAGCCGAGGTCCTCGATGAGGGCGCGGACCTTGGCCTTGGCGTTCTCGTCGTCGCCCGCCACGGGCAGGGCGATGCGGTCGGGGGCGCCGACCGGGCGGTGGCGGTCCAGGATGTCCTGGGCGTAGGTGCCGTTGAACGCCTTGATCACGGGGTGGCCGATCTGCCGCTCGACCCAGCGGCTCTCGGTGAGGCCCTCGTCCTCGATGCCGCTGATCCGGCCGTCACGCTGCGCCGGGTAGTAGTTGTTGGTGTCGATGACCGCGACGCCGTCCGCGGCCTCCTTGAGCAGGCCCGGCGGGAGGTCGGGCACCGCCTTGAGCGGGACGGTGATCACGACGACCTCCGCGCCCCGGGCGGCCTCCTCGGCCCGTACCGGGGTCGCGCCCGTCTCCGCCGCCAGCTCCTGGAGGGTGTGCGGGCCGCGCGAGTTGGCCACGGAGACGTCGTGGCCGAGGGCGGTGAGCCGCCGGGTGAGGTTGCCGCCGATGTTGCCCGCGCCGATGATGCCGATCTTCACGACTGACCCTTTCGGAGTAGATGCATGTGCATTCACTGCTTGTGAAGGGCGTCAACCCCGGGGCAGCGCGGGCTATTCCGGGGCGTGCGGCATCCGGGTGACCGGCGGGGAAAAAGGGAGGGGGCGCCCCTGACACCGGGCGCCCCCTCCGTCGTGCGTCACTTGTCCAGGTGCGCCCAGAACTCGTCGAACGACAGCACCTTGTCGCCGTTCAGGTCGCGGTCGGCGATGACGGCCTCGGCGACCGCCTCGGTGACGTTCCAGTCGCCGCCCTGCGCCAGGGCGGTCTTGAACTCGGCGGCGGTGATGACGCCGTCCCCGTCCGTGTCGATCCGCTCGAACTGCCTGCGCGCTTCCTCGATGTCCGCCACCGATGTGCCCCTTTTTATCCCGTCAATCTGACCGTCTGGATGACGGTGATCAGATTAACCGCCGGTCCTGAACCGCAGTGCGGCGACCACCCAGGCGAAGTCCTCGGCGTGCGCGGGCTGCGGCTCACGCCCGTTGACCAGGGCGATCAGCTCCCGGTAGCGGTTGGCCTCGGCGTGGAAGGTGGCCTCAAGGCGTTCCCGTACGGCGGCCAGGTCGGCGTCCGGGCCGAGGAGTTCGGTGAGGAACGGCTCCGCCTCCTCGGACTCCGGCGCGACGCCCTCCGCGCGGGCGCGTCCGGCCAGCTCCACCAGGCGCTTGAAGAACCACATCGTGGCGCCCGGCGGGGTGTCCGGGCCGCGGCCCCGCGCGTTGAACTCCACCATCTGCCGCATCCGGGCCCGGAACCCCGGGTCCCGCACCAGCTCCGCCAGTTCCACCCAGGCGTCGACCCGCCGCGGGGTGGGGTCGTCCGGCAGGTCGACGACGGTGTGCCGCAGCCGGTGCTCGACGTCCGGGTCGACGGTGGCGTCCACGTCGCGGAACACCTCCTCCGCGAACTCGTCCATGATCCGCCGCCGTTCGGCGGCCGACAGCCGTGCCAGCCTGTTCATCAGGGTCATCTCCTCGGTGGTCGAACCACGTCGCGCCACGGTCGACAGCACCGCGCGGGTCACCTTCAGGGAGCGGATCTGCGCGTCCAGCGCCACGACGTGCGCCGCCGCGACCTCCGCGACCGTCCGCTCCCCGGCCAGCACCGTGCGGACGTCGTCCAGGCCGAGGCCCAGTTCGCGCAGGGTGCGGACGAGTTCCAGCCGGGCGGCGGACTCGGCGCCGTAGAGCCGGTAGCCGCCCGGGGAACGGGTGACCGGGGGCAGGACGCCCTCGTCGGACCAGTAGCGGATGGTGCGCACGGTCAGTCCGGTGGCGCGGGCCAGCTCCCCGATGGTGAGAAGTCCGGTGCCGTCGTCGATCATGTCTGCGAGTCTGGGCCTTCCAGTCGGTGGAGACTCAAGCGCGGTGCGGAGGGGTGCGGTGGCGGGGCTGAGGGACATTCTGGACGCGGCGGCGCGCGGGGTCTTCCCGCCCGCGGACGGCCGTACGACCGTCGTGCCGCAGGACTCGCCCCGGGACGCGGGGGTGCTCGCCTTCACCGCGCACTCGGTCGTCTTCACGGACGAGGACCCGGAGTGGGTGTACGACACCCTGCGGGCCCTGGACTGCGACGCGCTGGCCGCGACGATGAACCCGCGGTTCCTCGCCGCCTTCATGGCGCGGACGGGGCGGCGGACCGACACCATCGACGTGATGACGGTCGCTGCCGCGCTGCCGGGGGCGCCGTCCCTCGCGCTGCGTGAGATCGCGGACCCGGACCATCCCCGGGTCGTCAGCTCCCGCAAGCGGCGCGACGAGGTGCGGGTGTGGGCCGCCGACGGCGGTGTGCTGGTGCTGGGGCGCGGGATCGCCGGGCGGCTGGAGGCGGCGGTGGAGGTGGACGAGGCGGTACGGCACCGGGGGCTGGGGCGGGCGCTGGCGACGGCGGCGCGGCAGTTGGCCGGGGGCGAGGCGGTGTGGGCGCAGGTGTCGGCGGGGAACGCCCGCAGTCTGCGGGCGTTCCAGGCGGCCGGGTACCGTCCGGTGGGGTCGGAGGCGCTGTTCGTGGCCCGCTGACCTGGGCGGCCGGGTCGGCCGGGTCAGCGGAAGACGCCGGTGTGGCCGAGGGAGTAGCGGCCCGGCTGGGGGTAGACGGCGAGGCCGTGCGGGGCGCTGCCGACGGGGATGCGGGCGAGCTGGGTGCCGGTGCGGGTGTCGAGGGCGTACACCTCGTCGTCGTAGCGGCCGGAGAGCCACAGGACCTTGCCGTCGGCGGAGACGCCGCCCATGTCGGGGCTGCCGCCGCCGGGCAGGTGCCACTTCCTGGTCAGCTTGCCCTGGGTGAAGTCGTAGACGGAGACGGTGCCCTCGCCGCGGTTGGAGACGTACATCTCGCGTGAGTCGCGGCTGACGTAGAGGCCGTGGCAGCCCTCGCCGGTGGGGAGCAGGGTCGGCTCGTCGAAGCTGTCGCCGTCCAGCACCCACATGCCGTCGGCCATCATGTCGGCGACGTAGAACCTCCTGCCGTCCGGGGAGACCTTCACGTCCTGCGGCATCGCGCCCTCGAACGGCAGCTTCCGCTCCCCGACGACCTCCATCCTCTCGTTGTCGACCTTCAGCAGCTCGCCGCTGAACTCGCAGGAGACGATGAAGTAGCGGCCGTCGAGGGAGAAGTCGGCGTGGTTGACGCCGTAGCAGTCGACCGGTTCGGTCTTGACGGGCTTCATGGTGTGCGGGTCCCGGAAGACCAGTTCCCGGTCGAGGGACGCCATCACGACGGCGTGCTTCCCGTTGGGCGTGAAGTAGAGGTTGTACGGGTCGTGCACGTCCACCGGGGCGCCCGCCTCGCCGGTCGCGGGGTCGATGGGGGTGAGGGTGTGCCCCCGGTTGTTGTTCACCCAGAGGGTCTTGAGGTCCCAGGACGGGACGACGTGCTGCGGCTGGCGGCCTACGGGGATGGTGTCGACGACCTCGTACGTCTCCGGGTCGATGACGGAGACCGTGTCGGCCTCGGAGTTGGGGACGTAGACCCGGGACGGGAAGTCCCTGACGACCGGCGAGAGGTTGTTCGGCCGGTCGGCGGCGTAGACGTCGGTGGGGTCCAGGACGGGGGGCATCCCGGGGAGGCCCTTGATGAGCGGCTTCTTGGGCGGCGCGGGGACGACGGGGTGGCGGGTCGCGGTGGGGGCGGAGGGCCTGGGGGCGGGGGCGCAGGCGGCGAGGGCGGTGGCGAGGAGGAGGCTCGCCGCGAGGAGGAGACGGATCACCCGCACCATTTAAGGGACACGGATGGGGACTTACCGGTCCGCCACTCTCATTTCGAACCAAGTCGTCTTGCCTCGGGGGAGGAGGTCGACGCCCCAGCGGTCGGAGAGTTTGTCGATCAGGTAGAGGCCGCGGCCGGTGGTGTCGAGTTCCTGGACGGGCAGCAGGCAGGGCAGGCCGCGGGAGGGGTCGCGGACCTCGATGCGGATCATGCCGCGGCGGCGGCGCATCCGGAGGCCGAAGACGCGGGCGCCGGTGTGGCGTACGGCGTTGCCGACGAGTTCGGAGACGAGCAGGACGGCGTCCTCGGTCATCTTGGGGGTCAGGCCCCACTGGCGGAGGACGACCACCTGGGCCAGTCGCCGTGCCGTGGCCGCCGATTCGGGGCGGGACGGCAGGGTGACCTCGGCGTCGGCCGGGTTGCCGTACAGCTCCAGGGCCCTGAGCGCTCGTTCGTCCTCGACCGCGGGCGACCAGCGCGCCGCGGGCGCACGGCTGTGTCCCCGTGGCTGTTCGATGCCCTCCAGCCCCGCCATGCCCCCATCATGGCCGCCGAGCGGTCCCTTCGTGGCCGTTCCGGACGAATACACCCCCCGGAAGCTGACGTTCCGTTGGATTCGCCCGGCATATACCGATGGCACTTCGGGATCCTCCGCGGCCTCGTTGAGCTGCGGAAACGGGTCGGCTGGCGGCAATGGACCGACTCCCTCGACGGCACCGGCTCAAGGTTGCCTCAAGGCTTCCACAAACCGCCCCATCGAGGGAACCGGATCAGACACCGCGTCAATGGCAAGGGCCAAGGGGGGGTGGTTTCAGGAGAACTTCGCCTTGCCCGGGCCCTCCTCCACGAAGCTCCTCATGCCGCGCTCGCGGTCCTCCGTGGCGAACAGGCCCGCGAACCAGTTCCGCTCCACCGCGAGACCGGTGTCGATGTCGGCCTCCAGGCCGGTGTCGACGGCCTCCTTCGCGGCGCGCAGCGCGAGCGCCGGGCCCTGCGCCAGCCGTGCCGCCCAGGCGTGCGCCGTCGGGTAGACCTCGGCGGCCGGGACCACCTGGTCGACCAGGCCGATCGTCAGCGCCTCGGCGGCCTTGACCATCCGGCCGGTGAAGATCAGGTCCTTGGCCTTGGAGGGGCCGATCAGCCGCGGCAGCCGCTGGGTGCCGCCCGCGCCGGGGATCAGGCCGAGCAGGATCTCCGGCTGGCCCAGCTTGGCGTCCTCCGCGGCGATCCGGTAGTCCGCGCAGAGCGCCAGCTCGCAGCCGCCGCCCAGGGCGTAGCCGGTGACGGCCGCCACCACCGGCTTGGGGATGCGGGCGACGGCGGTGAAGGCGTCCTGGAGGCCGCGGGCGCGCAGGACCATCGCCGTGTGGTCCATGGCCTGCATCTCCTTGATGTCCGCACCCGCCGCGAACACCTTCTCCCCGCCGTAGAGCACCACCGCGCGCACGTCCGTGCGGCGGGTGGCCTCCTCGGCGAGTTCCTTCAGCCGGTCCTGCGTCGCGATGTCCAGCGCGTTCATGGGCGGGCGGTCGAGGCGGATCGTGCCGACGCCCTCGGCGACTTCGAGATTCACGGTCATGCCAGCAGGTTAACGGCCACTAACGACATCGGCCCCGGTGCCGTACCTCACAGGGCGGAGGAGCGGGCGCCGGGGCCGGGGCCGGTTCAGCGGGGGCTACGACTTCCACTCCTCCCACGGCATGTTCCAGCCGTTGAGGCCGTTCTCCGGGGCCACCACCGCGTCGTTGGAGTTCTTCACCTCGACCACGTCACCGACCAGCGAGTTGTCGAAGAACCAGGCCGCCGGGGCCTTCTCGTCCCAGCCGCCGCGCACGTCGCGCAGGCCGATGCAGCCGTGGCTGGCGTTGTAGTTGCCGAAGGCGTCGCCGCCCCAGTAGTTGCCGTGGATGAAGGTGCCGGACGTGGTCAGGCGCATGGCGTGCGGGACGTCCTTGATGTCGTACTCGCCGCCGTAGCCGACCGTCTCGCCGTTCATCCGGGTCACCGGCAGCCGCTCGGTGATGACCATCTTGCCGTTCCAGGTCTCCATGCCCGCCTGACCGGTGGTGACGGGGATGGTCTTGATGACCTCGCCGTCGCGCTTGACCGTCATCGTCAGCTTCTTGACGTCGACGACGGAGACCTGGCCACGGCCGATGGTGAAGCTGACGGTCTTGGACTGCTCGCCGTAGACGCCGTCGCGGCCCTCGACGCCGTCGAGGTTGAGGTTGACGGTGACCTTGGTGCCAGGCTCCCAGTAGTGCTCGGGGCGGAAGTCGAGGCGGTCGTTGCCGAACCAGTGGCCCTCGACCTCGACGGCGGGCTCGGTCTTGATCTCGATGGCCTTCTCGACGTCCTCGGGGTTGGTGATGCCCCGGGTGAAGTTGAGGGAGAAGGTCATGCCGACGCCGACCTTGGCGCCGTCCTCGGGGGTGAAGTAGCCGACGAACGTGTTCTGCGGGGTCAGGGTGGTGAAGGAGGAGTCCTCGGCGGCCTCCCGGCCCTCGGCGTCCTTGGCGACCGCGTGCACCTGGTACTTCGTCGACGCGGCGAGGTGGGTGGACGGCGTCCAGCTCGCGCCGTCCTTGGCTATCTCCCCCGCTATCTCCTTGCCCTTGGCGTCCTTGACGACGACCTCGGTCAGCTCGCCCTTGGCCGCGGTGACCTTCAGGGCGCCGCTGGTGTCGACGGACTCGGCGCCGTTCTCTGGGGCGATGGAGACGACGGCCTCCGACTGCGCGCTCTGCGTGCTGGTCGAGTCCCCGTTCTTGCCCTTGCCGCCGTTCGCGGAGTCGGAGCCGGACCCGGAGCCCGATCCTCCGCCGCCGCAGGCGGTGACGGCCAGCAGCAGCGCGCCGAGCAGCAGCGCCAGCAAGCCGTTTCTCCCGACACGCCCCCCGCGCGCGTCAACCGACGCCCCCGATATCGGTCGCACGTTCACGTCGTTCTCCCCTCCGCGGGCCCGGGATCATCCGGACCCTCTCGGGCCCGAACAGGCCCGGTCCCCAGCGCCGTACACGCGGCGCGTTCCGCGCTACTCACGCGTCCGCGCATATTAACCAGATGATCGGAGGGGTCTGTGTCGCGCGTTTGTCACTGTTTCGTACCGAGATCCATGACCTGGTTCCCGGGGTCGTCCCAGGTCACCCCAGCGCGCTGCCCGCCTTCCACTCCGCCCAGCCCATGTTCCAGCCGCCGAGCCCGTTGTCGGGGTCGACCGTCCGGTCCTCGCTGCCGACGACCTCCACCACGTCGCCGACCAGACTGCGGTCGAAGAACCAGCCCGCCGGGGTGTCCGAGCCGCCGCCCTTGTCATCCCTGAGGCCGATGCAGCCGTGGCTGACGTTGGTCTGTCCGAACACGCTCGCGGGCGCCCAGTAGTTGCCGTGCAGGAAGGTGCCGGACTCGGTCAGCCGCATGGCGTGCGGCACGTCGGGGATGTCGTACTCGCCCTTGCCGTCCTTCTTCTTGAAGCCGACCGTGGCGCCGTCCATGCGGGTCATCTCCAGCATCTCGGTGACGACCATCTTGCCGTTGTACGTCGTCGTCCTCGGGGCGCCCGCCGTGATGGGCACGGTGCCCAGCAGCTCCCCCTCGCGGCGCACCCGCATGGTGTGCCGGGCCGCGTCCACCACGGAGACCTGGTCGCGGCCGACGGTGAAGGTGAACGTGCGGTCCTGGAGGCCGTAGACGCCGGGGGCGCCCTCGACGTCCCGGAGGCGGAGGTCGACCGTCACGCGCGTGCCGGGCTTCCAGTAGTGCTCGGGGCGGAAGTCGAGGCGGCCGTTGCCGAACCAGTGCGGGCGGATCTCGACGGCGGGGCGCGCGCTCACGCGTACGGCCCGTTCGACGGCCGCGCGGTTCTCGACCTCCCGGTTGAACTCCAGCGAGACGATCATGCCGGTGCCGACCGTGGCGCGGTCCTCGGGGGTGACGTAGCCGATGAAGCGCTCCTCGGGGACGGCGGTGGTGAAGGTGGTGTGCCGGGCCGAGCGGCGGCCGTGGCCGTCGAGGGCGACCACGTCGACGGTGTACTCGGCGGCCAGCGACAGGCGCTCGTCGGCGGGTTCCCAGCGCAGTCCGTCGTCGGAGATCCGGCCCGCCACCGGCGTCTGCCGGGCATCCTGCGAACGGACCACACGCACCGACTCAAGGCGCCCGCTGGGGACGCGTACCAGCAGCTTCTCGTCGGGCCCGACGTCCTTGACGCCGTCGCCGGGGGTGACGCGGATGACGTCCTCGGCGGCGGGCGGCGCGCCCAGCGCGCCGATGCCGGACGGTCCGCCCTCGGCGGTACAGGCGGTTCCGGCCAGCAGTCCTGCCCATGTCACTACGGCGGCCAGAGCGGCCCTCGCGCGCCGCGCGCGCCCATGTTCGTGCCTCACAAACGAACCCAACGACGCGCCCCGCCCTGGGGAAACGTGAGTGCGAGCCACGCTCTGGGCAGAACAGTGGGAGGACGACGCGACGGGAGCCACGGACGGGACACCGACGGCCCCTCACGGTGTCATGCCCACGAGCCGCGGGAGGCCGACAGGTGTCGAGCGCAGCCGAACAGGAGACGGCGCCCGGAGGGGGCCGTCCGGCCGCCGTGGTGAACGGCGCACCGCCCCCCGCGCCGTCCGCCGCCGGGCCGGTGTGGCCCGGCGCGCCGACGCCGCTGGGGTCCCGGTACCGGGTGGGCCCGGACGGTGTGGCGGGCACCAACTTCGCGCTGTGGGCGGGCGGGGCGGAGGCGGTCGAACTGTGCCTGTTCGACCCGGACGGCGCCGAGCGGCGGCTGCCGCTGACCGAGCTGACCCACGAGATCTGGCACGGCTTCGTGCCGGGCGTGCTGCCCGGCCAGCGCTACGGCTACCGGGTGCACGGCCGCTGGGACCCGTGGACCGGCGGGCGCTGGAACCCGGCGAAGCTGCTGCTCGACCCGTACGCGCGCGCGGTGGACGGCGACTACGGCACCCACGGGCTGCCCCCGGAGGTG
This sequence comes from Streptomyces flavalbus, assembly GCF_042674625.1. NCBI lineage: Bacteria > Bacillati > Actinomycetota > Actinomycetes > Kitasatosporales > Streptomycetaceae > Streptomyces > Streptomyces flavalbus. The sequence goes on along the minus strand of NZ_JBHTEB010000001.1, from coordinate 5,506,895 downwards.
TACGGGCACGTCCGGGACTGGCCGCAGCAGCACGTCGCCGACACCGTCCGCGACGACCGCGACTCGGCGCCGTACGTCCCCAAGGGCGTCGTCGTCCACGATGACGACGACTGGGCCGACGACCGCCGCCCCAAGACGCCGTGGGCGGACTCCGTCATCTACGAGCTGCACGTGCGCGGCTTCACCAAGCTGCACCCCGGCGTACCCGAGGAGCTGCGCGGCACGTACGCCGGGCTCGCGCACCCGGCGGCCATAGCGCACCTGACCCAACTGGGCGTCACGGCGGTGGAGCTGCTGCCGGTGCACCAGTTCGCGCACGAGGACCACCTGCTCCGCCGCGGCCTGCGCAACTACTGGGGCTACAACTCCATCGGCTACTTCGCCCCGCACGCCGCCTACGCCGCCACCGGTACGGCGGGCCAGCAGGTCGGCGAGTTCAAGCGGATGGTGCGCGCGCTGCACGCCGCCGGGATCGAGGTCATCCTCGACGTGGTCTACAACCACACCGCGGAGGCGGGCGAGCTGGGCCCGACGCTCTCCCTGAAGGGCGTCGACAACCGCGGCTACTACCGCCTCCAACCGGACGCCCGCCGCTACGCCGACTACACCGGCTGCGGCAACACCCTGCACGTCGTCCAGCCGCACGTGCTGCGCCTCATCACGGACTCCCTGCGCTACTGGGTCACCGAGATGGGCGTCGACGGCTTCCGCTTCGACCTCGCGGCGGCGCTGGCGCGCTCCATGCACGACGTCGACATGCTCTCCCCGTTCCTCGCGGTCATCGCCCAGGACCCGGTGCTGCGGCGCGTCAAGCTGATCGCCGAGCCGTGGGACGTGGGCTCCGGCGGCTACCAGGTGGGCGCCTTCCCGCCGCTGTGGACGGAGTGGAACGACCGCTACCGGGACGCCGTACGCGACTTCTGGCGGCACGCGCTGCCCGACGTGCGGGAGATGGGGTACCGGCTGTCCGGCTCCAGCGACCTGTACGCCTGGGGCGGGCGGCGGCCCTACGCCTCCGTCAACTTCGTCACCGCGCACGACGGCTTCACCCTGCGCGACCTGGTGTCGTACGAACGCAAGCACAACGAGGCCAACGGCGAGGGCAACCGGGACGGCTCCGCCGACAACCGCGCCTGGAACTGCGGCGCCGAGGGCGAGACCGACGACGAGCGGATACGGGCGCTACGGCGTCGGCAACTGCGGAACCTGCTGACGACGCTGCTGCTGTCGACGGGCGTGCCGATGCTGGTCGCCGGGGACGAGCTGGGCCGCACGCAGGGGGGCAACAACAACGCCTACTGCCAGGACAACGAGATCAGTTGGCTGGACTGGGGGCTGCTGGCCGACCCCGGTTGGCGGGCGCTGACCGACCTGACCGCGCGGCTGATCGCGCTGCGCCACCGCCACCCGGTGCTGCGGCGCCGGGCGTTCTTCTCCGGGCGGGCGCACTCGGCGGACGGGCTGCGGGACCTGGCCTGGTTCACCGCGCGGGGCACGGAGATGACGGAGGGCGACTGGTACGCGCCCGCCGCCACGCTGGGCATGTACCTCTCCGGACGGGACATCCCCGGGCGGGACGAGCGCGGGGCGCCGGTCCTCGACGACAGCTTCCTCGCCGTGCTGCACGCCGGGGAGGCGCCGGTGCGCTTCGTGCTGCCGGGGGCGCCGTGGGCGGAGCGGTACGAGGTGGTCGTCGACACCTCGCGGGAGGAGCAGTCGGCGGCGCCGGGCGTTCGGTTCGCGGCGTGGGCGGAGGTGACGGTACCGGCGCGGACGGTGCTGCTGCTGCGCGTGCTGGCGTGACCGTGGCGAGGGCCCGGTGACCGCGGTGACCTGCGGGTGCCCGGAAACTCGGTGGGCAGTGTCAGTGGCAAACCGTAGGCTCGCCCCTGATGCCCACGACACCCGCCACCGCCGACCAACCCGTCCGCTCCGACCGCTCCGCCGTCCGCACCCTGCTGCGGCTGTGGCCGTACGTCCGTCCCGTGCGGGCGCGGTTGTTCACCGCCGCGTTCATCGCCATCGTCGCGTCCTGTACGGGCCTGGTGATCCCGCTCGTCCTGAAGTGGATCGTGGACGGCCCGGTCGCCGACCGGGACCCGGCCGGGGTGTGGCTCGGCGCCCTGTACCTGCTGCTGCTCGGCTTCGCGGAGGCGCTGCTGTTCGGGCTGCGGCGCTGGCTGGTGGCCCGGCCGCTGGCCGGGGTCGAGGCGGAGATGCGGGCCGACCTGTACCGCCACCTCCAGCGGCTGCCGGTCGCCTTCCACGACCGCTGGGCGTCGGGCCAGTTGCTGTCCCGGGCCACCACGGACCTGATGCTGCTGCGGATGTTCCTCGCCTTCCCGCTGACGTTCCTGCTGGTCAACGGCGTCACCATCCTCGTCGGCGTGGTCATCATGCTGGTGCAGGACTGGACGCTGGGGCTGGTCGTCCTGATTCCCGCGGTACCGGTGCTGGTCACCTGCGTGATCTTCGAGCGGCGGTACGCGGACGTGGCGCGCCGGGCGCAGGACCAGGTGGGCGACCTGACGACCGTCGTCGAGGAGAGCGTGCTCGGCATCCGGATCATCAAGGGCTTCGGCCGGCACCGCAGCCAGGCGCACGCGTTCCGCGAGCTGTCCCGCACGCTGCGGGGGACGGAACTGCACAAGGCGCGGCTGCTGGCGACGATCTGGGGGGTCATCGTCGCCCTGCCCGAGCTGGCCATCGGGGCGGCGCTGGTGGTGGGCGTGGTCATGGTGGCGGACGGCGGGCTGTCCGCGGGCACCCTGGTCGCCGTCCTCTCCACGGCGCTCGCGCTGCGCTGGCCGGTGGACTCCATCGGCTTCCTGCTGGCGATGAGCCAGGAGGCGGCGACGGCGACGGAGCGGTACTTCGAGGTGATGGACGAGGAGGTCGAGGAGACAGCCGGGGCCTCCCGTAGGACGGCGTCCGTGCGCGCGGCGGACACCCCGGACCTCCGGGGCCTGCGCTTCCACGACGTCAGCTTCCGCTACCCGGACGCGCCGCCCGACTCCCCGCCCCTCCTCCACCACATCGACCTGCACATCCGCCCCGGCGAGTCCATGGCCCTGGTCGGCGCGACCGGCAGCGGCAAGACGACCCTCACCGCGCTGATCCCGAGGCTGCACGAGGTCACCTCCGGCCGGATCACGCTGGACGGCACCGACATCCGGGACCTCAGCCGCGAGGAGCTGCGCGCCAGGGTCGCCGTCGCGTTCGAGGAGCCGACGCTGTTCTCGGCGAGCGTCGGGGAGAACGTCCTCATGGGCGCCGGTGACGGCGGGAGCGCCGCCGAGCTGAACCGGGCGCTGTCCGTCGCGCAGGCCGAGTTCGCGCACGCGCTGCCGCACGGCACCGACACCCAGGTCGGTGAGCAGGGCCTCAGCCTGTCCGGCGGGCAGCGGCAGCGGCTCGCGCTCGCCCGGGCGGTCGTCGGGCAGCCGGAGTTCCTGGTCCTCGACGACCCGCTGTCCGCGCTGGACGTGCACACCGAGGCCGCCGTGGAGGCGGCGCTCAGACAGGTCCTCGCGGACACCACCGCGCTGATCGTGGCGCACCGCCCGTCGACGGTGCTGCTGGCCGACCGGGTGGCCCTGCTGTCCGGCGGCCGGATCACCGCCGTGGGCACCCATCACGAACTGCTGCACGGCAACGCCGAGTACGCCCACCTGATGTCCGGGGAGGACGACGACCGATGACGGCCCCGACGACATCCGCGCCCGTCACGGACGAGGAACCGAACGACCGCCGCACACCCGGCACCGCCACCCCCGGCGGCGACCCCTTCGACCAGGACACCCTGCCCACCCCGCCCGGCGCCACCGGCACGCTGCTGCGCTCCCTGCTCGGCCCGCGGAAGGCGCGGGTGGCGGTGACGACACTCCTGCTGCTGCTCCAGCAGGCGGCGGTGCAGGCGGGCCCGCTGCTGGTGGCGTACGCCATCGACCACGCCGTACCGGCGTTCCGCGACCACGACCGGGGTCCGCTGGTGGCGGTGGGCGTGGCCTACCTCCTGTGCGCGCTGGCGTCGGGCGTCCTCCAGTACGGCTTCATCGTGTCCGCGGCGCGCGTGAACCAGGACGTGCTGCTGGACCTGCGCGGCCGGATCTTCCGCCACGCGCAGGCGCTCAGCGTCGACTTCCACGAGCGCTACACCTCGGGCAGGCTGATCTCCCGCTCCACCACGGACGTGGAGTCCCTGCGCGAGCTGCTGGACGAGGGCCTCCAGGAACTCGTCACCGTCATCCTGTCGTTCGTCTACATCGCGGCGCTGCTGCTCTGGCTCGACCTGGGCCTCGGCGCGGTCGCGGTGGCGTCGTTCGTGCCGCTGTACGGGCTGGTGCGGCTGTACCAGCACCGGGCGCGGCGGGTGTACCGGACGCGGTCCACGGCGATCGCGGCGGTGATCGTGAAGTTCGTGGAGACGATGAACGGCATCCGCCCGGTGCGCGCGTTCCGCCGGGAGGCCGCCAACGACGCCGACTTCCGGGTGCTGAACCGGCGGCACGAGCGCTCCAACGGTGACGCGCTGCTTGAGATGGCCCGCTATGTGGTGGGCTCCCGGCTGGTCGCCAACACGGCGGTCGCGGGGATCGTGCTGTGGGGCGCGTACCGGGTGGCGGACGGCACGCTGGCGCTGGGTGTGCTGGCGGCGGCGGTGCTGTACCTGCGGCGGCTGTACGACCCGATCGACCGGCTCGGCATGTTCCTGAACTCCGCCCAGTCGGCGGCGGCGTCGCTGGAGAAGATAGCGGGGCTGCTGGCGCAGACGCCGTCGGTGCCGGAGCCGTCGGCGCCGCGCCAGCTCCCGGAGCGGCGGTCCGGGGAGCCGGGCCGCGAGGTGGTCTTCGAGTCGGTCCGCTTCGCGTACCGCACCGGCGGTGAGGTGCTCCCCCGCTTCGACCTCACCCTCCCGGCCGGGCAGACGGTCGCGGTGGTCGGCTCCACCGGCGCGGGCAAGTCGACGCTGGCCAAGCTCCTCGCCCGGTTCTACGACCCCACGGAGGGCCGGGTCCTCCTCGACGGCGTGGACCTGCGCGACCTGCCCGTGCCGGAGCTGCGGCGCGGGGTGGTCATGGTGACCCAGGAGGCGTTCCTGTTCTCCGGCACGGTCGCGGAGAACATCGCCATCGGCCGCCCGGAGGCGACCCGTGAGGACATCGAGCGGGCGGCGAAGGCCATCGGCGCCCATGACTTCATCGCCTCCCTCCCGGACGGCTATGACACGGACGTCCGCAAGCGCGGCGGCCGCATCTCGGCGGGCCAGCGCCAACTGGTCGCGTTCGCGCGGGCGTTGCTGGCCGACCCGGCGGTGCTGATCCTCGACGAGGCGACCAGCTCCCTCGACGTGCCCGGCGAACGCGCGGTCCAGCGCGCGATGGCGACGGTCCTGAGGGGCCGTACGGCGGTGGTGATCGCGCACCGCCTCTCCACGGTGGAGATCGCCGACCGCGTCCTGGTCATGGAACACGGCCGAATCGTGGAGGACGGCACCCCGGCAGACCTGATCAACGACACGGGCCGCTTCGCGGACCTGCACCGGGCTTGGCGGGACAGCCTGGCCTGAGGTCAGCGGACGCCGGGGTACAGGTCCAGGCTCCGGGTGGGTGCCGTGGCCCCGCGCGCGTCCACCGGGACGACCCGCAGACGCTCACCGGGCCGCACGGCGACGAGGACCACGCGGGTCGGCACGCCTTCGGGGACGACCGTCGTCACCGTGGCCGGTGAACACCCTGGACTCGGACGCCGACAGCACCACCACCGCGGCCGCTGCGGGGCTCTCCAGGTCGAAGCCGACGATCCCCCCGGAGAGTTGTTCGGCGTCCGTCCACCGATGGTCCCCTCCCCGGAGGGAGTGGTACACCTGGCTGGTGACGCACCCGTCACCCCTGCGGTGCAGCGGGAGCGCGAACCCGAGGTCACCGTCGGTCCGGACGTCGACGGCGACGGGGCCCGCGCCGAGGTGCGGCAGCCGTCCGCTAACGCTCGCGGGGAGCCTCGCTGGCGTCGTAGGGGGGCAATTGGTCGGGCCAGGTGCGGTCGTCCTGGCATTCGGCGAGCTTGTAGACGTGCTGGGCTATGCGGTAGCCGATGTCGGTGAGGGCCTGGCGTAGGGGGGCGCCGGTGATCGCGGTGTCACCCCAGGCGTCCACCCTGGCGACGAGCGCGTACTCGTCGTCGGAGGGGTCGGTGACGGGAGGGGTGCAGGGGACATAGACGTAGGTGGACTTGTCGCTGGCCGCGTACGCCTCTATGCCGTCGGCGGAAGCGCGGATGAGCCGGGCATTGGGGGGCCGGTTCTTGAGCATGTCCTCGAAGGTGGAGGAGCTGATTTCGACCGTGCTCCAGACCCGCGCGTCATTGCTGGTCGCGACCGAGCAGGAATACCTGGTCTGGTGGCCCGCATCGACGCCGTGGGAGTACTCGTCCGCGTATCGGGCCGGTGGCAGCACCTGGGTGACCATGTCCCGCTCCACCGTGCCGTCGCACAGCGTCGCAGGAAGACGCTCAAGCCCTTTGGTGAAGAACTGTGTGTAGCCGAACCAGACGGCGGCTCCCAGGCCGCAGAGAACGCCCGCTCCCAGGCAGAACTGCCTCAGCGTCTCCCAGGTCCACAGCCATTCCCGCGCCTTAACCATTCGGCCGCTCCTTGCTCTGCCTCAGAAGTGCGCTGGCGTTGTCCCAGCCCTCGTTGACGGCGACGCGAATGCTGTTCTTCGCAGAGTCCACCGGGAGGTCGACGTCGTAACGAGCGATGCTCTCCTCCGCCGCCCACTGAGTCAGCGTGTTGGCGGAGTCGCGGGCGGCGAAGACGTCCTTGGAGCTCTGGTACAGGGCTTCGTCCAGTGCGCCGCTCATGGTCTGCCCTTGCAGCACACGGTCGATGGCGGCTCCCGCGACTGCTCCGACGCCCCCGCCGACAACGGCTCCCATGGCGGCTCCCCCATAGGCTTCCGGGATCTGGACGAAGGTCACACCGACGGCGATCCAGGTCTTGGCGAAGTCACCCTTGGCCTTCAGGGCTTCGTTGTAGCTCGCCTCTCCTTCGACAGCGGCGCGCACGTCGTTGTCAGCAAGGGACTGAGCCACGATGCCCTCTACGATCCCCGCATTCCTTCCGATCGTCTCCAGGGCTTTCACATCCGGACCGTCGAACAGAGTCGGATCGGCAAGATGCGCCTCGATCAGGCCACTGGTGTACATGCCCTCGCCGAAAACGATTCCGGCCCTCCCAAGGGGGTCCTCAGACACGGCTGAGAGGAATCGGACGACATCGGTTGCGTCCTCCGGGGCAAGGTGCTTCTCACTGTTCGTGAGGAAGACCGAGTCACCGCCGCTACCGCCCAGGACATTGCTGATCTCCGGCATATAGGCGGCTGCCATGTTACCGAAGGCTTCCCCCAGCCCTTGGTGCACCAGGTTCGCACTCGACCCGGGTTGGGCCACCGCCCGCATGACGTTGGTCATGATGTCCACCTGCTCCGCACTGTGCGGCGGAGCGACCGACGTCGTGTCACCGTTGGCAACTCCGGTCACCGCCGCCTGCAGGGCCCGGCCGAGCGACTCACCCCGGTCCGTGTACACCGTCGTGCCCAGCAGGTGGTCCAGATCCGATGGGGAGGTGAACGCATGGGTCGCCGCCTCGGGGTTGTGGGAGAGGCCCTCGAACAGCCCTTCCAGCGGGTCGCGGCCGTTGCCTTCACCGAAGACCAGGTCCACCGCGTCGTACCCCTTCACCCACAACGCGTCCGTGCTCGACTCCCCCGCCCCCTTGTCGGCCTTGAAGAGCCGCTCCCGGTAGTCGTCGAGGAACTCGGTGTCGTACCGGCCCTGGCGCATCAGGCTGCTGAGGACCTGGGAGCCCAGTGCGCCCACGGGGCTGTGGGAGGTGCTGGCGTGGAAGCTGGTGTTGGTTGAGGCGAGGAGGTCGCGTTTCCATGCCCGCATGGCGTCGGAGTCCGAGAAGGAGGCGGTGGCGAGGGTCAGGCCCAGGTTCTTCTGGAGGGACCGCATCGTGTCGAGTTCCGCGCCCCGGGCGCCCGCGTGGGCGTGGGACATCTCGGTCCAGAACTGGAGGGTGGCCTTCGGCCCCAGGCGGCTGGCGAACTGTTCCGCGAAGAGCGGGTCCGCGTGGTACTTGGTCAGGGTGCGGGTGAACTTCTCCACTTCGTCGAGGGTCATCTCCGAGGGGTCCCCGGCCGTCCTCGCCAGTCGTTCCGCCGCCGCGACCGCCTCGGCCGCCGAGTCGCGGTCGGCGTAGCGGGCGTCGGTGAAGCCGTACTTCGCCTGGTCGACCAGGAGGGTCAGGACCTTCGCGGCGCTCTGGTCGCTCTCCGTGGCCTTGGTCAGGACGTCCTGGATCTCGTCGCGGAGGGCGTTGACGGCGGATGAGGCGACGGGGCTCGTCCCGCCGGTCGGGTCGGTCGCCCAGTCGGGGCGGGTGTTCGCGGTGACCGTGAACGTGCCCGCCCCGGTGTCGACCACGGTCAGGTGCTGTCGGGCGGCCCGGTCGAGGGCGTCGTTCAGGCGGGCGCGGTAGTCGACGAGTTCGGAGCGGGTGTCGCTGAGGATCTTCGTGATGGAACTGGCCTGGGTGTGCGCGTCCGCGAACTCCGCGGCCGTCTTGTCGACGAACTCGCGGGTGACGGTGGCGTTGGCCCCGGCCCACTTGGCCTTGCGGGCCTTGGCCCTGAGGTCGTCCTCCGCGGACTTCTTCAGCTCCGCGAGCTTCTTCGTCAGTTGTTCCCAGTCGGTGACCGCCTCGCCGAGCTTGGCGAAGTCGCCGTGGCGCAGTGCGTCGAGGTCCATCGGGGTCAGGAGCCCTTCCGGTCGTCGAAGCCCTCGTCCAGGAGGGTGATGGAGCTGACCGCGCCGGCGATGTACGTGTCGTCGGCGGCGTGCTGGGTGCGGGTGAAGCGCAGGTGGTTGGAGATGTGGGCGCAGGCGTCCAGGAGGGTCCGGGTCTGTTCGGTCCAGCGCTCGGCGACGTGGGACAGGGCGGGGCCCAGGGCGAAGCCCTCGGCGCGCAGGCCGCCCGCCGCGGCCTCCGTGGCGACGCGGGCGTGGCCGCTGTAGGCATGGAAGTCCTCGAACAGGTCGTGGGCCGCCTTGCCCACGGCCGCCAGGTCCTTCTGGCCCGCCACCAGGTCGCCCCGGGGGGCCTGGTCCCCGGCGTCGGTCTGGCCTGATGTGGTCTTGAGCCGTTCCCATTCCTCCCACGCCATGCGTGGTTCCTCCCCCGTTGTCCGTCCTGCGGCGGCTCGAAGGGTACGGGGCGCCCCGTGGCGACTGTCTCGCTCGTCGCGTTCCGTCGTGGTGGAAATTGCGTTGTGGCTGGTCAGAGGGGGCTCTTAGGGTGGCGGGACCGGGTGGGCAGCCCGTTTCGGTGAGTTGGTGGTGGCCCGTCGTCGTCCCTGAGGAGAGTCGTGATCGACGCGTACGAGGAGCCCGGCACGCCCGACTGTCGTAGTGGGGGGCGGTATCTGTGGTGGCTGGTGCGGGCTCAGGCGGGGCGGTCGGTGGGGGCCGCGGTGCTGGGGGTGGCGTCGCTGGCGCTGGCGGCGGTGGCGCCGTACCTGCTGGCGCGGGCGATCGATGACGGGCTGACGCCGGGGGACATGGGGGTGTTGGGCCAGTGGGTTGGCGCGCTGGTGGGGGCGGGGATCGTGACCTCCTGGCTGGACATCTCGCGGCACCGGACCATGACCCGGGTGCGGATGGACGCCAACTTCCGGACGGTGAAGGTGGTGGTGGCGCAGGCGGTGCGGCTCGGGGCGTCGTTGCGGGGGCAGGTCGCGGCCGGGGAGGTCGTGACCATCGGCGTGGGGGACGTGCAGACCATCGCCACCGCGCTGACGGTGATCGGGCCGGGGGTCGGCGCGGTCGTCACGTACGCGCTGGTGGCCGTGGTGCTGCTGACGGTGTCGCCGCTGCTGGCCGCGGTGGTGTTGCTGGGGGTGCCGGTGATCGCGGTGGCGGTGGGGCCGTTGATGGGGCGGTTGCAGGCGGTGGAGGGCGTGTACCGGGAGCGGCAGGGCGTGTTGGCCGCGCGGATCGGTGATCTCGCCGGTGGGCTGCGGGTGCTGAACGGGCTGGGCGGGAAGCGGCTGGTGGCCGACGCCTTCCGGCGGGACTCGCGGCGGCTGCGGGACGAGGGGTACCGGGTCGGCGCCGTGACGAGCTGGATCCAGGCGCTGGGGATCGGGCTGCCGATGGTGTTCCTCGCGGTGGTGACCTGGCTGGCGGCGCGGCTGGTGGCGCGCGGCGACATCACGGTGGGCGAACTGGTGTCGGTGTACGGGTACGTCGCGGTGCTGGTGGTGCCGGTGTCGTACCTGCTGGAGTTCGGCAACCAGGTCAGCCGGGGGCTGGTCGCCGCGCGGCGCGTCGTGGGCTTCCTGCGGCTCGAACCGGCGCCGGACACCGGTGCGCGGGACGCCCCCGCCGAGCCCGCCGCGCTGTACGACCCGGCGTCGGGTGTGCGGGTGCTCCCGGGGCGGCTGACGGCGCTGGCCTGCGCCCGGCCCGCGGACGCGGCGGAGGTCGTCGACCGGCTCGGGCGGTACGCCCCCTCGGACGCGGTGTGGGGTGAGGTGCGGTTGGACGAGGTCGCGCTGGCGCGGGTGCGGGAGCGGATCCTCGTCGCCGACCACGAGGCCGACCTGTTCGCGGGGACCTTGCGGGAAGTGGTGAGCGGCAGACGGCGGCCCGACGACGCCGCCGTCGAGCGGGCCGTGCGCGCCGCCGCCGCCGAGGACGTCGTGCGCGGGCTGCCGGACGGTCTGGACTCGCGGATCGACGCGCAGGGCCGGAACCTCTCCGGTGGGCAGCGGCAACGCGTGCGGCTGGTGCGGGCGCTGCTGGCGGAGCCGGAGGTGCTGCTCGCCGTGGAGCCGACGTCCGCGCTGGACGCGCACACCGAGGCGACGGTGGCGCGGCGGCTGCGGGTCGCGCGGGAGGGTCGTACCACCGTGGTGACGACCACCTCGCCGCTCGTGCTCGACCAGGCCGACGTCGTGTACCACCTCGTCGACGGCAAGGTGGCGGCGAGCGGCAGCCATGAGGGGCTGTTGGCGTACGACCCGGGCTATCGGGGGCTCGTCGCGCGGGACTCCGACGACAACGGCGACAACGGCGACAACAAGGCCAAGGACAAGGACGCCGACGCCGACGCCGAGGAGGCCGTGTCGTGAGTGGCTTCGACGGGAAGCTGCCCGTCGCCGGGCGGCGGGACGTACGGCGGGCCGCGGGGCGGCTGGTGCGGGCCGACGGCCGGGCGTTCGCCGGGGTGCTGGCGCTGAACGCGGCGGCGGCCGGGGTCGGGCTCGTCGGGCCGTGGCTGCTGGGGCGGATCATCGACGAGGTGCGCGGCGGGGCCGGGGTGGGCGTCGTGGACCGGCTGGCGGTGGGCCTCGTCGCCTGTGCGCTGGCGCAACTGCTGCTGGCGCGCTGGGCGCGGTACGCGGGGCACCGGTTCGGGGAGCGGACGCTCGCTCGTATCCGGGAGGAGTTCGTCGACCGGGCGCTGCGGCTGCCCGCGTCGGTGGTGGAGCGGGCCGGTACCGGTGACCTGACGGCGCGCGGCACCGCGGACGTGGCGACGGTCGGCACGACGCTGCGTGACGCCGGTCCCGAGCTGCTGATCTCCACCGTCCAGGCGGCGTTCCTGCTCGGCGCGGTCGTGGTGATCGATCCGCTGCTGGCCGCGGTCGCCGCGGTCACCCTGACGCCCGTGTGGTTCGCGGTGCGCTGGTACACGCGTCGGGCGCGCACGGCGTATCTCGCGGAGGGTGCGGCCACCTCCGACGTCGCGGAGATCCTCGCGGCGACGGCGGCGGGCGCGCGGACGGTCGAGGCGTTCGGGCTCCAGCGGGAGCGGACGGCGGCGAGCCGGGCGGCGCTGGAGACCGCCCGGCGCACCCGGCTGCACACGCTGTGGCTGCGCAGCGCGTTCTTCCCCGCGGTGGACTTCAGCTACGTCCTGCCGGTGTCCACCGCGCTGCTGTTCGGCGGCTGGCGGTACACCGAGGGGGCGCTGAGCCTCGGCGCGGTGGTGGCGTCGGCACTGTACCTGCGGCAGTTGACGGAGCCGCTGGACCAACTGCTGATCAGGATCGAGCAGTTGCAGGCGAGCGCGGCGTCCTTCGCGCGGGTGGAGGGGCTGGCGGGGGTGCCCTCGGCGGCCGGGGCGCCGGGTGCCCCCGTCCCGGCGGACGACCGGATCGACGTGCGCGGGGCGCGCTTCGCCTACGACCGTGGCGGTGACGTCCTGCACGGCGTGGACCTCACCGTGCGTCCCGGGGAGCGGCTCGCGGTGGTCGGGCCGTCCGGCGCGGGCAAGTCCACGCTGAGCAGGCTGCTGGCGGGGGTGGACGCGCCGACCGGGGGCGCGGTGACGGTGGGCGGGGTGCCGGTGGCGGCGCTCGGCCCGGAGCAGCTGCGCCGTCAGGTCGTACTGGTCACCCAGGAGCACCACGTCTTCCTGGGCACCGTACGGGACAACCTCCTGATCGCCGAGCCGTCCGCCACGGACGACCGGCTGTGGGCTGCGCTCACCGCGGTCGGCGCGGACGACTGGGTGCGCGAGCTGCCGGGCGGGCTGGACGCCGACCCGGGGGCGGAGGGCCACCGCGCCGACGGCTCGCAGGCGCAGCAGCTCGCGCTGGCCCGGGTGGTGCTGGCCGACCCGCACACGCTGATCCTCGACGAGGCGACCGCCCTGCTGGACCCGGCCACCGCCCGGCACACCGAGCGCGCCCTCGCCGCCGTACTGCACGGCCGTACGGTCATCGCGATCGCGCACCGGCTGCACACCGCGCACGACGCGGACCGGGTGGCGGTGATGGAGGACGGGCGGCTCACCGAACTCGGCACGCACGAGGAGCTGGTGGCGGCGGACGGGGCGTACGCGCGGCTGTGGCGGACGTGGCACGGGGAGCCGTCCTAGGACCCGACGCGGTCGGTTCCGTTTATCGAACGTGAACTCCCGGACAACGGACGATATCCAGCCAATCTCTTGACGCGCCCCTGACAGAAACCGCGGTCTCCTGACACGCTTCCCCACGGCCCCGCACCCCACGCACCACCGTTCTGCCCGGACGGCCCACCTGTCGTCCGGTCTCCCCCTGGCCGCGCGACCCGCGGCCACGCAGAAGGAGCCAGTGTGAGCAGCCACCCCCACAGACCCACCTCCGCGCGCCCGCGCCGCCGCGCCGCCGCCGTCGCCCTCGCCGGTGTCGCCGCGCTCGTCGCCACCGCCGTCCAGGCGGGCGCCGCCACCGCCGCCCCCGAGCAGGCCGGACAGGCCCGCCCGGTCGCGGGCAAGGCCGACCCGGGCGCCCTCCCCGTCAAGCTCAGCCCCGCCCAGCGCGCCGCGCTGATCCGCGAGGCCGAGGCGGGCAGCGCGGAGACCGCCGGGGAACTGAACCTCGGCGCCAAGGAGAAGCTCGCCGTCAAGGACGTCCTCAAGGACCGCGACGGCACCCTGCACACCCGCTACGAGCGCACCTACGCCGGGCTGCCCGTGCTCGGCGGTGACGTCGTCGTCGAGACTGACGCGTCCGGCGAGGTCGAGAACGTCGCCCGCGCCACCCGCGCCACCCTCAAGGTGCCCACCCTGACCCCCGAGGTCGGCACCGCGCACGCCGAGCGGCAGGCCCTGAACGCCGCGAAGGCCGAGGACGCCAAGAGCCCCGACGTCAGCCGCGCCCCCCGCAAGGTCGTCTGGGCCGCCGACGGCAAGCCGGTCCTCGCCTACGAGACGGTGGTCGGCGGCTTCCAGCACGACGGCACCCCGCAGGAGCTGCACGTCGTCACCGACGCCGCCAGCGGGGCCAAGCTGTACGAGTGGGAGGCCATCGAGACCGGCACCGGGCACACCGTCTACAGCGGTACGGTACCGCTCACCACCACCCAGTCCGGGTCGTCGTACAACCTCACCGACGGCGCCCGCGGCAACCACCGCACGTACAACCTCAACCGGGGCACCTCCGGCACCGGCACCCTGTTCTCCGGCCCCGACGACGTCTGGGGCGACGGCACCGCCGCCAACGCCGAGTCGGCCGCCGCCGACGCCCACTACGGCGCGGCCCTGACCTGGGACTACTACAAGAACGTGCACGGCCGCACCGGCATCCGCGGCGACGGCGTCGGCGCCTACTCCCGGGTCCACTACGGCAACAACTACGTCAACGCCTTCTGGTCCGACAGTTGCTTCTGCATGACCTACGGCGACGGCTCGGGCAACGCCAACCCGCTCACCGCGATCGACGTCGCCGGGCACGAGATGACCCACGGCCTGACCTCGAACACCGCGGGCCTGAACTACAGCGGCGAGTCCGGCGGCCTGAACGAGGCCACCTCGGACATCTTCGGCACCTCGGTGGAGTTCTACGCGGCCAACTCCTCCGACGTCGGTGACTACCTCATCGGCGAGGAGATCAACATCCGCGGCGACGGCACCCCGCTGCGCTACATGGACAAGCCCAGCAAGGACGGCTCGTCCAAGGACAGTTGGTACTCCGGGATCGGCTCGATCGACGTGCACTACTCCTCGGGCCCGGCGAACCACTTCTTCTACCTGCTCAGCGAGGGCAGCGGCACCAAGACCATCAACGGGGTCACGTACAACTCCCCCACCTCCGACGGTCTGCCGGTGACCGGCATAGGCCGCGCCAAGGCCGAGCAGATCTGGTTCAAGGCGCTCACCACGAAGTTCACGTCCACCACCAACTACGCCGCCGCCCGCACCGGCACCCTCGCGGTCGCCGGTGAGCTGTACGGCGCCACGAGCGCGGAGTACAAGGCGGTGCAGGACGCCTGGGCCGCCGTGAACGTCGGCACCCGCTCCGGTGGCGGGGGCGGCGGGGGCACGTCCTACGAGTCCACCACCGACGTGTCCATCCCGGACAACGGCGCCGCGGTGACCTCGTCGATCTCCGTGACCGGCCGCACGGGCGCCGCGCCCGCCAACCTCCAGGTGTCCGTGGACATCGTGCACACCTGGCGCGGTGACCTGGTGATCGACCTGCTCGCCCCGGACGGCACGCCGTACCGCCTGAAGGACTTCTCGTCCTCCGACTCGGCGGACAACGTCCAGGAGACCTACACGGTCAACGCCTCCTCCGAGACCGCCAACGGCACCTGGCAACTGCGGGTGCAGGATCAGGCGCGCTACGACACGGGCTACATCAGCGGCTGGAAGCTGACGTTCCCGTAAACCCCCACCGCAGCGCGCCCGGCGGCAGCCGGGGTCCCCGGGCCCCGGCTGCCGCCGTAGTCTTGGGTCCCATGTCAGCCACGGACGGGGCGGATTTCACCTACGACCACGTCGGCGCGACCCGGGACGCGGACTTCTGTCCGCCCGGGTTCCACCGGCTCCACGTGCGCGCCCGGATAGGAGAGGGCGAGGCGGTGTTCCGCCGGGCCGCCGAGGCGCTCGGCACCTGGGAGATGCACCGCACGGTCGGCGTCGGCATGGACACCGGCGCCGACCGGGCGGCCCCCGGCGTCGACGTCACCGTCCGGCTCGCCGGGCTGGTGAAGGCGCCCTGCCGGGTGGTGTGGACAGTGGACGAGGACCGCCGCTCGGGCTGGGCCTACGGCACGCTGGACGGCCACCCGGAGTGCGGCGAGGAGGCGTTCGTGGTGGACCGCACCGGGGACGGCACGGTCTGGCTGACCATAAGGGCGTTCAGCCGCCCGGCGAAGTGGTACACCCGCGCGAGCGGCCCCGCGACCCGCGGCCTCCAGCACGCCTACGCCCACCGCTGCGGCACGGTCCTGCGCCGCCTGTGCGCCCCGCACACGGAGTTCTGACCAGCGGACGGGCGCCCGGCGGGCCGCGCCCTCACCGCATCAGCACCCCCGCCCCCTCCGCGACCTCCTCCGAGGGCACCGTCACCAGGCCCACCTCCGTCGGGGAGGCCAGCAGGCGGTGGGCGGGGAGGATGCGGACCGTGTAGCCGTACGGGCCGGTGCGGTCCAGGGCGAGGGGGCCCTCGTAGACCCAGCGGCCCTCCAGGTCGGGGCCGCCCGCGGCCTTCAGGGCGACGGTCGTCGCGTCGGCGATGCGGTCCTCCGGGTCCACGCGGCCGGAGACGGCCTGCACCTCCACGTCGTCCGGCCCCAGGTCACCGAGGCCGACCCGGACCCGCAGGGTGAGCGTGGTGCCCAGCTCCGCGGTCGCCGCCGTCGCCGAGGTCTCCACGTGGTCGACGGTGACCCGCGGCCACGCCGCCCGCACCCGCGCCTTCCACCCCGCCAGCTCGCGCGCCGCGTCGGGGCCGACGGCCCGGTGGGCGCGGGCGGCGGGCGCGTAGAGCCGCTCCACGTACTCCCGGACCATCCGCCCCGCCAGCACCTTCGGCCCCAGCAGGCTGAGCGTCTGCCGGACCATCTCGATCCAGCGGTCCGGCAGCCCGCCCGTGCCCCGCTCGTAGAACCGCGGCGTCACCCGCTGCTCCAGCAGGTCGTACAGCGCCGCCGCCTCTATGTCGTCGCGCCGGTCCGCGTCCGTCGCGGAGCCGTCGGCGGTGGGGATCGCCCAGCCGAAGTCGGGCTGGAACCACTCGTCCCACCAGCCGTCCAGGACGGACAGGTTGAGGCAGCCGTTCAGCGCGGCCTTCATCCCGCTCGTCCCGCACGCCTCCAGGGGCCGCAGCGGGTTGTTCAGCCAGATGTCGCAGCCGGGGTAGAGCTTCTGCGCCATCGCCATGCCGTAGTCCGGCAGGAAGACGATCCGGTGCCGCACCCGCGGGTCGTCGGCGAAGCGGACCAGCTCCTGGATGAGCCGCTTGCCGCCGTCGTCCGCCGGGTGCGCCTTGCCCGCGACGACGATCTGCACCGGCCGCTCGGGGTGCAGCAGCAGGTCCATCAGCCGGTCCTGGTCCCGCAGCATCAGCGTCAGCCGCTTGTACGACGGGACGCGGCGCGCGAACCCGATGGTCAGCACGTCCGGGTCGAGCACGCCGTCGATCCAGCCCAGCTCGGCCGTGCCCGCGCCGCGCTGCCGCCAGGACGCCCGCAGCCGCTCGCGCACCTCCTCCACGAGCTGTTCCCGCAGCGACCGCCGCAGCTCCCAGATGTCCTGGTCCGCGATGTCGGCCACCGCGTCCCAGCGCTCCGAGCCGCCCACGGTCAGCGCGTCCTCGGCGCGCTGCGCGCCGACCTGCCGGGCGCCGAGCCGGAACACCTCCGGCGCCACCCAGGTGGGCGCGTGCACCCCGTTGGTGACGGAGGTGATCGGCACCTCTGCGGGGTCGAAGCCCGGCCAGAGCCCGGCGAACATCTCCCGGCTGACGTCGCCGTGCAGCAGGGAGACCCCGTTGGCGCGCTGCGCGAGCCGCAGCCCCATCACGGCCATGTTGAAGAGGTTGGGCTCCCCGCCCGGGTACGTCTCCATGCCCAGGTGCAGGATGCGCTCGACGTCGATCCGGGGCAGTTCGGCGTCGGCGCCGAAGTGCCGGGCGACCAGCTCACGGTCGAAGCGGTCGATCCCGGCCGGGACGGGCGTGTGCGTGGTGAACACCGTCCCGGCGCGCACCGCCTCAAGCGCCGCGTCGAACTCCAGCCCGCCGTCGCACAACTCCGCGATCCGCTCCAGGCCGAGGAAGCCCGCGTGCCCCTCGTTGGTGTGGAACACCTCGGGCGCCGGATGGCCGGTCAGACGGCAGTACGTCCGCACCGCCCGCACCCCTCCTATGCCGAGCAGCATCTCCTGGAGCAGCCGGTGCTCGCTGCCGCCGCCGTAGAGCCGGTCGGTCACCCCGCGCTCGCTGGCGGCGTTCTCCTCCACGTCGGAGTCGAGCAGCAGCAGCGGGATCCTGCCCACCTGGGCCAGCCAGATCCGGGCCCGCAGCGACCGGCCGCCGGGCAGCGCCAGGGAGACCTGCGCCGGGGTGCCGTCCGCCTCCTTGACCAGGGCGAGCGGCAGTTCGTTGGGGTCGAGGACGGGATAGTGCTCCTGCTGCCAGCCGTCCCGGGACAGGCTCTGCCGGAAGTAGCCGTGCCGGTAGAGCAGCCCCACCCCGATCAGCGGTACGCCGAGGTCGCTGGCCGACTTCAGGTGGTCACCGGCGAGGATGCCGAGGCCGCCGGAGTACTGGGGCAGCGCGGCGGTGATGCCGAACTCGGGGGAGAAGTAGGCGACGGCGGCGGGCAGTTCCGCGAACTGCGGCTGGTTCTGGTACCAGCGGTCGCCGGTGACGTAGTCGTTGAGGTCGGCCGCGGCCGTGCCGAGGCGGCGCAGGAAGCGGCGGTCCTCGGCCAGCTCCGCGAGCCGCTCCGGCGCCACGTTCCCCAGCAGCCGTACCGGATCGCCGCCCGAGGCGGCCCAGCACTCGGGGTCCACGGACTGGAAGAGGTCGCGGGTCTCCGGGTGCCAGGACCAGCGGAGGTTGCGCGCGAGATCGCTGAGGGGCTGGAGGGGCTCGGGGAGTACGGGACGGACGGTGAATCGACGGATCGCCTTCACATTCCACCTCGGTGGTTGTGGATAAGACCGCCGGGGGCGGTCTCGTCGTCTGACCGAGAACGGTACCGGCGCGGGCACCGCTCCCGCTGGGAGTGCCACCCGGCAGTTCGTCTGGAAATCACCGCAAACCTCACCCCGCCCACGAGACTGCCCAGCCACCCGCGGGTTACGCCGGACGTATACGGCGCCGGGCCCCGCCGAAGCCGCCGACGGCACGCACGAGTTCCAGCCGTTCTCACGCCCCCGGCGCACGCCCCGGGGCCCACCAGGGCGGATACCATCTGACGGACTTCTCCCAATACCGTCCTGTTCGTGGCACAGTCCCCTTACCGGCTCCGCGCCTCTCGGAGAGGGCCGGTCTTGTGTGTAGACATAGGCGTGAGGAGTTAACAAAGTGCCTGATTGCTCACCCGAATAGGGTGGGAAGGCTCCAGCGGAACGCCCGGCAGACACCTCACGCACGACATCCCGCAGACCCACCTCCCCACATGCCATCCGCCCACCCACGTTGACGCGGACAGGAGCGGTGATGCCCGCAACGCACCACTCGTCAGCACCCCCGACAGCCAGCGCGGAAGGCCACGACGCCTTCCCCACGCGCCCCGTCGACGCCGGTCCCGCCGCCCCGGAGCCACCCTCCGCGGGCGATGACACCGCTGTCGGGCGCATACCGGTCCTGGACGTCCGCCCGGTCGTCCAGCACGGACGCAGGCCCGCCAAGGCGGTCACCGGCGAGGCGTTCGAGGTGTCGGCGACCGTGTTCCGCGAGGGACACGACGCCGTCGCCGCCAATGTCGTACTGAAGGACCCCGAGGGACGGCCAGGACCCTGGACGCCGATGCGGGAACTCGCCCCCGGCACCGACCGCTGGGGCGCCACCGTCACCGCGGGCGCGCCCGGCCGATGGACGTACACCGTCGAGGCGTGGGGCGATCCGGTCACCACCTGGCGGCACCACGCGCGCATCAAGGTCCCCGCGGGCATCGACACCGAACTCGTCCTGGAGGAGGGCGCGCGCCTGCACGAGCGGGCCGCCGCCGGGGTGCCCGAGCAGGACGGCGCCCGCGCCACCGTCGAGGCCGTCGTCGACACCCTGCGCGACGAGTCCCTCCCCGCGTCGTCCCGTCTGGCGGCGGCGTTGACGCCGGAGGTGGACGCGGTCCTGGCCCGCTATCCGCTGCGGGACCTGGTGACCCGTTCGGCGGAGATGCCGCTGCTGGTGGAGCGGGAGCGGGCGTTGTACGGCGCGTGGTACGAGTTCTTCCCGCGTTCCGAGGGCACCCGTGAGGAGCCGCACGGCACGTTCCGTACCGCGGCGCGGCGGTTGCCCGCGATCGCCGCGATGGGTTTCGACGTCGTCTATCTGCCGCCGGTCCATCCGATCGGTACGACGTTCCGCAAGGGCCGCAACAACACCCTCTCCCCCGGTCCGGACGACGTGGGTGTGCCGTGGGCGATCGGCTCGCCCGAGGGCGGCCATGACGCCGTGCACCCGCGGCTGGGCACGATGGAGGACTTCGCCTGGTTCGTGCGGCGGGCGGGTGAGCACGGTCTGGAGGTGGCGCTGGACTTCGCGTTGCAGTGCTCGCCGGACCATCCGTGGGTGGAGAAGCATCCGGAGTGGTTTCACCACCGCCCCGACGGGACGATCGCGTACGCGGAGAACCCGCCGAAGAAGTACCAGGACATCTACCCGATCGCGTTCGACGCGGACATGGACGGTCTGGTCGCGGAGACGCTGCGCATCCTGCGGCTGTGGATGGGGCTGGGGGTGCGGATCTTCCGGGTGGACAATCCGCACACCAAGCCGGTGGTGTTCTGGGAGCGGGTCCTGGCGGACATCGGCCGCAGTGACCCGGACGTGATCTTCCTGGCGGAGGCGTTCACCCGTCCGGCGATGATGCACACCCTGGCGCAGATCGGGTTCCAGCAGTCGTACACGTACTTCACCTGGCGCAACAGCAAGCAGGAGCTGACGGAGTACCTGACGGAGCTGTCGGGTGAGGCGGCGGCCTATATGCGGCCGAACTTCTTCGTCAACACCCCCGACATCCTGCACGCCTACCTCCAGCACGGCGGACGGCCCGCGTTCGAGGTGCGTGCCGTCCTCGCCGCGACGCTGTCGCCCACCTGGGGGGTGTACTCGGGTTACGAGCTGTGTGAGAACACCCCGCTCAAGGAGGGCAGCGAGGAGTACCTCGACTCGGAGAAGTACCAGCTCAGGCCCCGCGACTGGGCGGCGGCCGAACGCGAGGGCCGCAGCATCGCCCCCCTGATCACCCAGCTCAACACGATCCGCAGGCAGAACCCCGCCCTGCGGCAGCTACGCGACATCCACTTCCACCACGTGGACCAGGAAGCGGTGATCGCGTACAGCAAGCGGGCCGGGTCGAACACGGTTCTCGTGGTCGCCAACCTCGACCCTCACCACACCCAGGAGGCCACGGTCTCGTTGGACATGCCGCAACTCGGCCTTGACTGGCACGAGTCGGTGCCGGTGCGCGACCAGCTCACCGGCGAGACCTATCACTGGGGCAGGGCCAACTATGTGCGCCTTGAGCCGGGCCGACGGCCCGCGCACGTCTTCACCGTCCTGCGACCGTCCAACCCGCAGATCGGAGGGTCACCCACACCATGATCGTCAACGAGCCCGTTCACGACACCTTCGAGGACACCCCCGCCAAGGACCGCGACCCGGACTGGTTCAAACGAGCCGTCTTCTACGAGGTCCTGGTCCGCTCCTTCCAGGACAGCAACGGCGACGGCATCGGAGACCTGAAGGGCCTCACCGCCAAGCTGGACTACATCCAGTGGCTGGGCGTGGACTGCCTCTGGCTGCCGCCGTTCTTCAAGTCCCCGCTGCGGGACGGCGGCTACGACGTCTCCGACTACACCGCCGTCCTGCCGGAGTTCGGTGACCTGGCCGACTTCGTCGAGTTCGTGGACTCCGCGCACCAGCGCGGGATGCGCGTGATCATCGACTTCGTCATGAACCACACCAGCGACCAGCACCCGTGGTTCCAGGAGTCCCGCCGCGACCCCGACGGCCCCTACGGGGACTACTACATGTGGGCCGACGACGACAAGCAGTACCAGGACGCCCGGATCATCTTCGTCGACACCGAGGCGTCGAACTGGACCTTCGACCCGGTGCGCAAGCAGTACTTCTTCCACCGGTTCTTCTCCCACCAGCCGGACCTCAACTACGAGAACCCGGCCGTCCAGGAGGAGATCATCTCGGCCCTCCGCTTCTGGCTGGACCTCGGCATCGACGGCTTCCGCCTCGACGCCGTGCCGTACCTGTACGCGGAGGAGGGCACCAACTGCGAAAACCTTCCGGCAACCCATGAGTTCCTGAAGCGGGTCCGCAAGGAGATCGACGCCCAGTACCCGGACACGGTGCTGCTGGCCGAGGCCAACCAGTGGCCCGAGGACGTCGTCGACTACTTCGGGGACTACGCCTCCGGCGGCGACGAGTGCCACATGGCGTTCCACTTCCCCGTCATGCCGCGCATCTTCATGGCCGTGCGCCGCGAGTCCCGCTACCCCGTCTCGGAGATCCTCGCCAAGACCCCGGCGATCCCGTCGGGCTGCCAGTGGGGCATCTTCCTGCGCAACCACGACGAGCTGACCCTCGAAATGGTCACCGACGAAGAGCGCGACTACATGTACGCGGAGTACGCCAAGGACCCGCGGATGCGCGCCAACATCGGCATCCGCCGCAGGCTCGCCCCGCTCCTGGACAACGACCGCAACCAGATCGAGCTGTTCACGGCCCTCCTGCTCTCCCTCCCCGGCTCTCCGATCCTGTACTACGGCGACGAGATCGGCATGGGCGACAACATCTGGCTCGGTGACCGGGACGCCGTCCGCACGCCCATGCAGTGGACCCCGGACCGCAACGCGGGCTTCTCGTCCTGCGACCCGGGACGGCTCTACCTCCCGACGATCATGGACCCGGTCTACGGCTACCAGGTCACCAACGTCGAGGCGTCGATGGCGTCGCCCTCGTCGCTGCTGCACTGGACCCGCCGGATGATCGAGATCCGCAAGCAGAACCCGGCCTTCGGGCTCGGCTCCTACACCGAACTCCAGTCCTCCAACCCGGCCGTGCTGGCGTTCCTGCGCGAGCACGGCGACGACCTGGTGCTCTGCGTCAACAACTTCTCCCGCTTCGCCCAGCCCACCGAGCTGGACCTGCGGGAGTTCGCCGGACGCCACCCGGTCGAGCTGATCGGCGGGGTGCGGTTCCCCGCCATCGGCGAACTGCCGTACCTGCTGACCCTGGCGGGCCACGGCTTCTACTGGTTCCGGCTCCGCAAGGACGCCGTGTAGAACCCGGGCGCGGGGCGGTTTCCACCGTCCCGCCCTGGGCACGCAGGAGTAACCCCCGACCTCGCCCCCGGGGAAAGGACGTACGCCATGTCGGACGCCGTCACCCGCCCCGTCCCGACGCCCAGCCCCGCCCTCCTCGCGTCCCTCGACCCGCTGTTGCGGGAGTGGCTGCCACGGCAACGCTGGTTCGCGGGCAAGGGCCGTCCGATCGCCGGGTTCTCGCTGGTGGCGGCGACCGAGCTGCTCCCGGCCGGGGGCAAGCTGGGCCTGTACCACCTCCTGGTCCGGGTCCACCAGCAGCTCACGCCGGGGCACGGCGCCGCGTCCGCCGTCCCGGGTGACTGCTACCAACTGCTCATAGGGGCGCGCGAGGCGCTGCCGCCCCGGCTGGCGCCCGCGCTGATCGGCCATGTGACCGACGGCCCGCTCGCCGGACGCACGGTGTACGAGGCCCTGTACGACGCCCGGCCCGCCGACGTGCTCCTGGAGGCGCTGCGCACCCGGGCCAGCATCGGCGCGCTGCGCTTCGACCGGGACGAGGGGGAGGACATCCGCACCGGCCTGGTCCCCCGGGTCGGCACCGCCGAGCAGTCCAACTCCTCCGTGGTCTACGGAGATACGTTCATCCTGAAGCTCCTCCGCCGGGTCGTGCCCGGCGTCAACCCCGACCTGGAGCTGCCGCTCGCGCTGGCCCGCGAGGGCTGCCCCCGGGTGCCGCCGCCGACGGGGTGGCTGTCGGCCGAGCTGGCCGGGGAGTCGTACGTCCTCGGGGTGCTCCAGCCCTACCTCCAGGGCGCGGCGGACGGCTGGGAGCTGGCGCTGCGGGAGCTGGCCAAGGGCGAGGACTTCGGCGCGGAGGCGCGGGCGCTGGGCCGGGCCACGGCCGAGGTGCACACGGCGCTGGCGCGCGCGCTGCCCACGGTGACGCTGGGGCCGCCGCAGTTGGACGTCCTGGTCGGCGGCATGACCGAGCGCCTTGAGGCCGCCGTGCGGGCGGTGCCCGCGCTACGGCCGTACGCCCCCGGGCTGCGCAGCGTGTTCACGGCGCTGGCGGACCTGGCCGCGGAGGGCTGCACGTGGACCGCCCAGCGCATCCACGGCGACCTGCACCTCGGGCAGTGCCTGCGGTCGCCGTCCGGGCAGTGGTGGCTGATCGACTTCGAGGGCGAGCCCGCCAGGCCGCTCGCCGAACGCCGGATGCCGCAGCCGGTGGCGCGGGACATCGCCGGGATGCTGCGGTCCTTCGACTACGCGGCCCACTCGGTCAAGCCCGGGGTGCCCGGCTGGGCGGACACCTGCCGGGCCGCCTACTGCTCGGGGTACGCCGAGGTGACCGGCCGCGACCCGCGCACCGACCCGGTGCTGTTGCGCGCCCACGAGACCGACAAGGCGGTGTACGAAGTGGTCTACGAGGCCCGGCACCGCCCCGACTGGCTCCCGGTACCGCTGTCGGCGGTACGCCGCCTGGCCGCACCGCAACTGACCTGATCCCCTAGGAGGCTCCGTCCGTGACCCCCCGCCCCCCGTCCAGCGGTTCGAGCCCGAACTCCCCGGCCGACGAGAAGGCCGTACAGCCACCCGCCGAGAAGCCGAAGGTGCCCGCGCAGGCGTCCGCGAAGAAGGCCACCGCGAAGAAGGCGGCGACCAAGAAGGCGACGGCGAAGAAGGCGACCGCGGCCGCCAAGAAGACCACCGCGAAGACCGCCGCGAAGAAGACCGCGACGGCCAAGAAGGCGACGCCCGCCAAGAAGGCCACGCCGAAGGCGGCGGCGAAGAAGGCACCGGCACCCGCGAAGAAGGCACCCGCGTCAGCGAAGAAGGCACCGGCCGCGCGGAAGGCGCCCACGAAGAAGGTGCCCAAGCCCTCACCGACCGCCGCCCCCGCCGCCCCCGCCTCCCCCGTCTCCCCCGCCCTAGCCTCCTCCGACCGCGACCGCCTCCTCACCGGCACGCACCACGACCCGCACGCCGTGCTCGGCGCGCACCCGGTGGCCGACGGGGTGGTGTTCCGGGCGTTCCGCCCGTACGCGCTGTCGGTGACGGTCGTCGCCGGGGAGCTGCGGGCGGAGCTGAACGACGACGGCGATGGCTTCTTCTCCGGGCTGCTGCCCCTACGGGAGGTCCCGGAGTACCGCCTGCTGGTGGCGTACGAGGGGACGGTCCAGGAGACGGAGGACGCGTACCGCTTCCTGCCCGCGATCGGTGAGCTGGACCTGTACCTGATCGGTGAGGGGCGCCACGAGGAGCTGTGGCGGGCGCTGGGCGCGGAGCCGATGACGCACCAGGGCGTGACGGGCACCCGGTTCACGGTGTGGGCGCCGAACGCGCGGGGCGTGCGGCTGGCGGGCACCTTCAACTTCTGGGACGGCACGGGCTTCCCGATGCGCTCGCTCGGCTCCTCCGGGGTGTGGGAGCTGTTCGTGCCCGCGATCGGTGAGGGCGAGCTGTACAAGTTCGAGATCACCCGCCCGGACGGCACGAAGACGCTGCGCGCGGACCCGATGGCGCGCCGTACGGAGGTCCCGCCCGCCACGTCGTCGATCGTGTGCGCGGCGCACCACGAGTGGCGGGACGAGGAGTGGATGGCGGCGCGCGCCGCCCGCCCCGCGCACGAGGCGCCGTTCTCGGTGTACGAGGTGCACCTGCCGTCGTGGCGGCCCGGCCTGACGTACCGCCAACTGGCGGAGCAGCTCCCGGCGTACGTCAAGGACCTGGGCTTCACGCACGTGGAGCTGATGCCGGTGGCGGAGCACCCGTTCGGCGGCTCGTGGGGCTACCAGGTCACCGGCTTCTACGCGCCGACGGCCCGCCTGGGCACGCCCGACGACTTCCGGTACCTGGTGGACGCGCTGCACCGGGCGGGCGTCGGGGTGCTGATGGACTGGGTGCCCGCGCACTTCCCGCGCGACGACTGGGCGCTGGCGGAGTTCGACGGGCGACCGCTGTACGAGCACGAGGACCCGCTGCGGGCCGCGCACCCCGACTGGGGGACGCTGGAGTTCGACTTCGGCCGCCGCGAGGTGCGCAACTTCCTGGTCGCGAACGCCGTGTACTGGTGCGAGGAGTTCCACATCGACGGCCTGCGCGTCGACGCCGTCGCCTCGATGCTGTACCTGGACTACTCACGCGAGCCGGGCCAGTGGGTGCCGAACGAGCACGGCGGCCGGGAGAACCTGGACGCGGTGGCGTTCCTCCAGGAGATGAACGCGACGGTGTACCGCAGGGCGCCCGGCGTGGTGACGATCGCGGAGGAGTCGACGGCCTGGGACGGCGTCACGCGCGCCACCCACCACAAGGGCCCGAGCGGCTTCGGCGGCCTGGGCTTCGGGCTGAAGTGGAACATGGGCTGGATGCACGACTCGCTGCAGTACATGGCCCACGAGCCGGTGCACCGCAGGTACCACCACCACGAGATGACGTTCTCGATGGTGTACGCGTACAGCGAGAACTACGTCCTGCCGATCTCCCACGACGAGGTGGTCCACGGCAAGCGCTCCCTGGTGTCGAAGATGCCGGGCGACTGGTGGCAGCAGCGCGCCAACCACCGTGCCTACCTGGGCTTCATGTGGTCCCACCCGGGCAAGCAGCTCCTCTTCATGGGGCAGGAGTTCGCGCAGGGCGCCGAGTGGTCGGAGGCGCACGGCCCGGACTGGTGGCTCCTGGACCCGGCGTACGGCGCCGAAGCGGACCACCGCGGCGTCCGCGACCTGGTGCGCGACCTGAACACCGCCTACCGCGCGACCCCGGCCCTCTGGCAGCGCGACACCCACCCGGAGGGCTTCCAGTGGGTGGTCGGCGACGCCGCGGACGACAACGTCCTCGCCTTCCTCCGCTACGACGAGGAGGGCAACCCCCTGCTGGCCGTCTCCCACTTCTCCCCGGTCGTCCGCGAGGACTACCGCCTCGGCGTCCCGGACGACGTCCCCGCCTGGCACGAGGTCCTGAACACCGACGCGGCCCGGTACGGGGGCAGCGGCGTCACGCACCCCGACCCGGTCAAGCCCGAGCCGGTGCCGTGGCACGGACGGGCGGCGAGCGTCCGCCTGACACTGCCCCCACTGGCGACAGTGTGGCTGAGGCCCGTGTAATGGTGCCCATTCCGTCGGCGGACGACGCCATTCCGGGGCAACACACATCACCGGAATGACTCGGAAGTGACACGAACGAAAATGTTCTATCACCGGAGGTTTGTGCGACCAAAAAGCCGAGCGGTGCGCCATACGCTGCGTGACTCAAAGGACAGAACTTTGGAGCGCAGATCATGCCTGACGCGTTTGATTGTGTAGCAGCACACGTTCGGTCCGCTTGCAAGAATGAACTGATCTGCGTTCATGTGGACAATGCACAGCAGTGTGAGGTCAAGCGGCACCCTTCTTATGAGGAGTTTCGCCATAAGGCCGTAGCTTCACGAGCATCGCGCGCGACCAAGTCCCGCCTATGGGACTCCATGGTGGCCATGGGGCGACTGTCAGACATGCGTGGCGATGACAAGTGGCGAATGATTCTTCTGGACTGTCTTACTCCGTTCCTGCGTAAGCGTTCAGAAATGATCTCCCGCACCTTCTATGCCGACCTGCACGACATCCGTAGCGAAATGATCACAACCGCGATGGACACCTGGAAGCAAACGGCAACGGGAGTGGCGCCAAGGGAAGTTCCCACTCTCATGGTTAAGGCGTCGGTCACTGCGGCCTACCGGAGCGCGAAGATTCACAGCAGCGAGTACGAGTTCGAGAATCTGGACGAATTACACGTGCCGGAAGACACCACAAGGACATTCGCTGTCACGAGGTCGGCCATCATTCATAACGCCGACCTCCGGGATCCCGCTATCGCTGAGCAAGTCCGAGGCGAGGCTCACGGAGCCAGACTTCAGAAGTTCGTACCACAGGAAGTCTTAACGGCGTTTCATGAAGAGGTCCGGGCCGGTACTCGCTCTCGTTCGGCGAGCATCCTCACCACGCCAACCATGCTCGCACGAACTTTCGTTACAGGCGGAGACCACTACTATCATGTCTCCGACTTCTACCCTGCATTCATTGGTCTGCCAGTGGCCGCAGAAGCCCTCGATATACCTCCGTCTTCGGCATATCGAATGGTGCGAGCGGGCTCGTTCCCCTGCCCAACGACATACATGGGCCGCAAGCTGCAAGTGCACACGAGGGCGCTGATGCATCACATGGGCGTTCCGGACATCATCGTGCACCCCGACGACGTGGAGAATGGGGCAGCTCATGCCCGTGGCGGTTCTGTCTGACCGCTGACATCAGCGGTCAGACAGAACCTCATCGCGCGTCAACCGTTCACGAGCCCCGGCGGCAGCGTGCCCGTGTGCAGGACGCCGAGCCGTTGCGTGGCGCGGGTGAGGGCGACGTACAGGTCGCTGGTGCCGTAGCGCGACGGTTCGACGACCAGCACCGAGTCGAACTCCAGGCCCTTCGCCTGGCGGGGGTCCAGGAGGACGACGGTGTGGGTGAGGTCGGGTTCGGTGTCGGCGGTGACGCCGTCCAGGCGGGCGGCGAGGGCGCGGTGGAGGTCGCGGGGGGCGATGATCGCCAGGCGGCCCTCCGCCGGGGTGAGTTCCGCCGTCGCCTTGGCGACCGCGCCCGGCAGGTCGTCGGTGGCGCGGACCCAGGGGTGTACGCCGGTGGAGCGTACGGAGCTGGGGGGTTCGAAGTCGGGCTGCTCCGCGCGGACCACCGCCGCCGCGAGGTCCATGATCTCGGCGGGCGTGCGGTAGTTGACGCCCAGGCGGGTGTGCTCCCAGCGGTCCTCGACGTAGGGGGCGAGGATGTCCGACCAGGAGCCGACCCCGGCCGCCTCCGCCGTCTGGGCCGGGTCGCCCACCAGGGTCATCGAGCGGGTCGGGCTGCGGCGCATCAGCAGCCGCCAGGCCATCGGGGAGAGTTCCTGCGCCTCGTCGACGATGATGTGGCCGAACGCCCAGGTGCGGTCGGCGGCGGCGCGCTCGGCGGCGCTGCGGTGGTCGTCCTCCTCCTGGCGTTCCGCGAACCGCTCCGCGTCGATGATGTCGTGCGCGGACAGCACCTCCGACGCCTCCGGGTCGTCCTCCTCCTTGTCGTCGAACTCGTAGGTGCGGGAGGCGTAGGAGACGTCGAGGACGCCCTGCGCGTAGGCGACCTGCGTCTCCCACTCGCGGGCCGCGCGGGCACGGGCCCTGCGGTCGTCCTCGCCCAGCAGCTCGGCCGCCTCGTCCAGCAGCGGTACGTCAGCAACCGTCCAGCGGCGGGTCACGGGGCGGCGGATCGCCGCGGCGGCGGCCTCGTCGACGTAGCCCTCCGGGGCGGCCAGGAAGTCCGCGACCAGGCGCTGCGGGGTCAGCACCGGCCACAGTTGGTCCACGGCCGACCAGACCTCCGGGTTCTCCGCGAGTTCGTCGCGGATCTGGGTGAGGTCGGCGGCGTCCAGGAGGCTGGAGCCGTCGTAGGGGTCGGTGCCGACGCGTTCGGCGTACAGCTCGGTGAGGGTGTTGAGGATGTGACCCTCGAAGTGCTCGCGGGCGGCGTTGTGCGGGAGCTTGGTGGCGCGGGTGCGTTCCCGGGCGACACGGACCAGGCCGTCGTCGAGCATCAGGACCTCGCGGTCGTGCTCGATCGCGATCACCGGGTCGGGCAGCGCCTGCCGGTCGCGTACGACGGCGGCGAGCACGTCGGCCATCTCCGCGCCGCCCTTCACCGCGGCGGCCTCGGGCGTGTCCGTCGCCGTCGCCCGCACCCCGGGGAAGAGTTCACCGACCGTCGCCAGGAGCACGCCGGTCTCGCCGAGGGAGGGCAGCACCTCACCGATGTAGCCGAGGAACGCCGGGTTGGGGCCGACGATCAGGACGGCGCGCTTGGCGAGGAGTTCGCGGTGCTCGTAGAGCAGGTAGGCGGCGCGGTGCAGCGCGACGGCCGTCTTGCCGGTGCCGGGGCCGCCCTCGACGACCAGGACGCCCTGGTGCGGGGCGCGGATGATCTCGTCCTGCTCGGCCTGGATGGTCTGCACGATGTCGCTCATCCGGCCGGTGCGCGCGGAGTTCAGCGCGGCCAGCAGGACGGCGTCCCCGGTCGGGTCCTCGTGGCCGGTGCGGGTGGCGTCGCCGAGGTCGAGGATCTCGTCGTGCAGGGCGGTGACCCGGTGGCCGTCGGTGGAGATGTGACGGCGTCGGCGCAGGCCCATCGGGGTGTGGCCGGTGGCGAGGTAGAAGGGGCGGGCCACCTCCGCGCGCCAGTCGATCAGGATCGGCGTGCGGTCGGCGTCGTCGGCGCGCAGCCCGATGCGGCCGATGTGGTGGTCCGTTCCGGAGGTGAGGTCGATCCGGCCGAAGCAGAGGGAGCCGTCGACCGCGTTGAGCGCGGCGAGCAGCATGGAGCGCTCGGCGACGCGGATGTCCCGCTCCAGCCGGGACTGCATGGGCTTGTCCCCCTGCGCCAGCGCCTCGGTGACCGCGCTCTCGGCCTCGCCGCGCAGCACGTCCACGCGCGCGTACAGCCCGTCGATGAATTCCTGCTCCGTGCGCATTTCATCGTCGCGAAATTCGGGGTTTGACTCGACGTTTGACAATTCCGCTCCCGGCCGGATATACTCTGCATTACTCAGGCTGTGTCGCGACGAGAATTCCCAGGTCGCGAACTGCTGAATATACGCAGAGAAATCCCCCGGGCGCAATTGCCCGGGGGATTTCTTCATGTACCGCCTACGGTCGCAGCGCCTCCGCCAGTTCCTCCAGCAGCCTGCGCTTCGGTCGCGCCCCGACCATCGAGCGCACCGGCTCACCGCCCTGGAAGACCATGAACGTCGGCATCGACAGCACCTTGTAGGCGTTGGTCGTCTCCGGATTGTGGTCCACGTCCAGTTGCACCACCTTCAGCCGCCCCGCCTCCTCCGCGGCCAGCGCGCTGAGCACCGGCGCCATCTGGCGGCACGGCGGGCACCAGTCCGCGGTGAACTCCACCAGGACCGGGAGGTCCGCGCCGATCACCTCCGCCTCGAAATCCGCGTCCGTCACCTCGGCCACACCCGTCGCCTTGCTCACGGTTCCCGCCCTCCCAGTTCGCACAACGGTGACACGTCCTCGGCCATGGCCAGCCGCAGCCCGATCTTCGCCCGCACGGCCCGCAGCTCGTCGATCAGCCCGTCCAGTTCGGCCAGCTTGCGCCGGTAGACCGCGAGCGAGGCGGGGCACAGGTCGCCCTCGGGGTGACCGGCCCGCAGACACTCCACGAAGGGCCGGGTCTCCTCCAGGTCGAACCCGAAGTCCTGGAGCGTGCGGATCTGCCGCAGCAGCTTCAGGTCGTGCTCGTCGTAGGTCCGGTGGCCCTTGCCGTCGCGCCGCGCGGGCAGCAGGCCACGGGACTCGTAGTACCGCAGCGTCCGCGTGGTGGTCCCGGCCCGGGCGGCCAGTTCGCCGATTCGCATACCGACGAACGTACGGCTTGACGCCGACGTCAGGGCAAGACGTCGGCGTCACACCGCTCCCGTGGGGGGAGGCTCAGGTCTTGGCCAGCTCCTTCTCGCCAGGCCCCGGCTGTCCGGGCACGTCGGACGCGGGGGCGGCGCCGTGGCCGTCGTCCAGCAGGGTCTGCTCGTCGAACGGGGCGTGACCGGCGAGGACCTGGTCCACCCGGGCCCGGTCGATCTCCTTGGTCCAGGTGCCGATCAGCACCGTGGCGACCGCGTTGCCCGCGAAGTTGGTCAGGGCGCGGGCCTCGCTCATGAACCGGTCGATGCCGACGATGAGGCCGACGCCGTCGACCAGGGCGGGCTTGTGGGACTGGAGGCCACCGGCGAGCGTCGCCAGGCCCGCGCCCGTGACACCGGCCGCGCCCTTGGAGGCGACCAGCAGGAACAGCAGCAGCGGGATCTGCTCACCGACCGACATCGGCGTGCCCATGGCGTCGGCGATGAACAGGGACGCCATGGTCATGTAGATCATGGTGCCGTCGAGGTTGAAGGAGTAGCCGGTCGGCACGGTGATGCCCACGACCGGCTTGCTGACGCCCAGGTGCTCCGTCTTCGCGATCAGCCGCGGCAGCGCCGACTCCGATGACGAGGTGGACAGGATCAGCAGGAACTCGCGGCCCAGGTACTTGAACAGGCTGAAGATGTTCAGGCCGGAGACGATCCGCAGCAGCGCGCCGAGCACCACGAAGACGAACAGCACACACGTGACGTAGAAGCCCAGCATCAGCACGGCGAGGCTCTTGAGGGCGTCCACGCCCGCGGAGCCGGTGACGGCGGCGATGGCGCCGAACGCGCCGACCGGCGCGGCCCACATGATCATCGCGAGGATGCGGAAGACCAGGCGCTGAATGTGCTCGATGCCGCGCAGGATCGGCTGCCCGGCGTTGCCCATGGCCTGCAGCGCGAACCCGGCGAGCAGCGCGAACAGCAGGGTCTGGAGCACCTCGCCCGAGGTGAACGCCGACACGATCGTGGTCGGGATGATGCCGAGCAGGAACTCGGTGGTGTCCTTGGCCTCGGCCTCCACCTGGGCCTGCCCGGTCTCGCGCACCGCGTCGGTGAGGGCCAGGCTGCTGCCGGGCTCCAGGATGTTGCCGACGACCAGGCCGATGCCCAGCGCCACCAGGGACATCACCAGGAAGTACACGAGCGCGATGCCGCCGACCGCGCCGACCTTGGCGGCCTTGCGGACCGATCCGATACCCAGCACGATCGTGCAGAAGATGATCGGCGAGATCATCATCTTGATCAGGTTCACGAACCCGGTGCCGATCGGCTTCAGCTCGACCGCGAAGTCCGGCGCGGCCAGGCCCACGGCGATGCCGAGCGCCACCGCGATGATCACCGCGATGTAGAGGTAATGGGTGCGGTCCCGCTTCGCGCGGGGTGCGGCAGGTGCCGTATCGGGGGTGCTGGCGGTCACGGCTGCCCTCCTTGACGTCTTCGTCGGCATCACCGGCGTGCGGCTCACGTCCGGGGGATGGCTCGGGGAGATGGGGAACGCGGTGACTATGTCGCGCCCTGTGAGGCCGGTCACCCTTCCGTTCATTGAGTTCATGCTCCGGCCACCGTGCACACTGAACGACATGCGCCTTCCCGTCGCCCGGCCCCGCAGCCTCGCAGGTCAGCTCTTCGCCATGCAGGCGGTGCTGATCGCCGTGGTCGTCGCCGGGTGCGCGCTGTTCACCTACGTCAGCGACCGCAGCCAGGCCGAGGAGGCCGCGGGCCGCCAGGCCATGTCCGTCGCCCGCTCCGTCGCCGACTCCCCGTCGGTGCGGGCGGCGATCGCCACCCCGGACCCGACGGCCGTCCTCCAGCCGTACGCCGTGGACGTGATGCGCGACACCGACGTGGACTTCGTCACGATCATGGACCCGGACGGCATCCGCTGGACGCACCCCCGCGAGGAGGAGATAGGGCAGCGGTTCCTCGGGCACACCGCGCCCGCGGTGGCGGGCACGGCGTTCACCGAGACCTACACCGGCACGCTCGGCCCGTCCGTCCGCGCGGTCGTGCCCGTCCTGGACGGCGGGCGGGTCGTCGGGATGGTCAGCGCCGGGATCAAGGTGGAGGCGATCAGCAAGCGGGTGCAGGGCCAGCTCACCGCCCTGATCTGGGTGGCGGCGGGCGCCCTCGCCATCGGCGCGGTCGGCACGTACGTCGTCAACGCCCGGCTGCGGCGCCACACCCACGGCATGAACGCGGCCGAGCTGAGCCGGATGCACGACTACCACCAGGCCACCCTGCACGCCGTCCGCGAGGGGCTGCTGATGCTGGACGGGCAGTACCGGGTGGCGCTGATCAACGACGGCGGCCGGGAGCTGCTCGGCGTCGCCGGGGACGTCGTCGGCCGGTCGGTCGCCGACCTCGGGCTGCCCGCACCGCTGACCGGGGCGCTGCTGGCCTCCGAGTCCCGGGTGGACGAGGTGCACCTCACGGCGGACCGGGTGCTGGTCGTCAACACCTCGCCGGTGTCGGGCGGGGAGCGGCGCGGTACGGTCGTCACCCTGCGGGACGTCACCGAGCTGCAGTCCCTGATGGGCGAGCTGGACTCCGAACGCGGCTTCACCCAGGCGCTGCGCTCCCAGGCCCACGAGGCGGCCAACCGGCTGCACACCGTCGTCTCCCTGATCGAGCTGGGGCGGGCGGCGGAGGCGGTCGAGTTCGCCACCGCCGAGCTGGAGCTGGCGCAGGCGCTGACCGACCAGGTGGTGGCCGCGGTCAGCGAGCCGGTGCTGGCCGCGCTGCTGCTGGGCAAGACGGCGCAGGCCCACGAGCGGGGCGTGGAGCTGGTGGTGTCCGGGGAGAGCTGTCTGGACGACGGGGTGCTCCCGGCCGACCTGCCGCCCCGGGACCTGGTGACGATCCTCGGGAACCTGATCGACAACGCCGTGGACGCGGCACAGGGCAGCGTGGGAGCGAGGGTGACGGTGACGGCGTACGCGGAGGAGCGGGAGCTGGTGCTGCGGGTGACGGACACCGGCGCGGGCGTCGACCCGGCCCACGCCGACCTGGTCTTCCAGCGCGGCTTCACCACCAAGACGGCGGGACAGGGCGGTCGCGGGCTGGGGCTCGCCCTGGTCCGGCAGGCGGTACAGCGACACCAGGGCGTGCTGACGGTGACGGGGGCGGACGGCGGCGGGGCGGAGTTCGAGGCACGGTTGCCGTTGGGGGCTGCGGGAGCCGCAGGAGCTGCGAGGGCTCCGGGATCTGCGGGAGCCGCGGGGGCTCCGGGATCTGCGGGAGCCGCAGGGGCTCCGGGATCTGCGGGGGCCGCGGGATCTGCGAGGGGGGCGGGAGCCGAGGGCGCCGCGCCGACGCGGGCCCAGCCGCAGGCGGCGGGAGCCGCGGCTGCCGACACCGCCTGGGCGACGGGAGCCGAGGGCGCCGTGCCGACGCAGGCCCACAGCGCCCTGCCCCCGCAGGCGGCGGGAGCCGACAGATGACCGCCGACGCCTCCGCACCCATCCGCGTCCTGGTCGTCGAGGACGACCCCGTCGCCGCCGACGCGCACCTGCTGTACGTCGGCCGCGTCCCCGGCTTCGTCGCCGTCGGCAAGGCGCACACCGGCGCGGAGGCGCGGCGGGCGCTGGAGCGGACGCCGGTCGACCTGCTCCTGCTCGACCTGCACCTGCCGGACGTGCACGGGCTCCAGCTCGCCCGGACGCTGCGGGCCGCCGGATACCACGCGGACGTCATCGCGGTGACCTCGGCGCGGGACCTGGCGGTGGTGCGGGAGGGCGTCTCCCTCGGGGTCGTGCAGTACGTGCTGAAGCCGTTCACCTTCGCGACCCTGCGCGACCGCCTGGTGCGGTACGCGCGGTTCCGGGCGGCGGCCGGGGAGGCGAGCGGTCAGGCCGAGGTCGACCGCGCCCTCGCGACCCTGCGCGCCCCGGGCCCGGTGGCCCTGCCGAAGGGGCTGAGCGGACCGACCCTTGAGCGGGTCACGGGCGCGCTGCGCGACCGCCCCGAGGGCCTGACCGCGTCGGCGCTCGCGGAGGACGTCGGCATCTCCCGGATCACCGCCCGCCGCTACCTGGAGCACCTGGTGGACGCGGGCCGCGCGGACCGCAGCCCGCAGTACGGCCAGGTGGGGCGGCCGGAGCTGGTGTACCGGTGGGTCCGGGAGCAGACGCCCTGACCTTCACGCCCGTGGCGGCGCGGGCCTCATGTAGAGCAGGATCTGCGCCGCCAGCCCCGCCACCGTCAACGCCTCCAGCACCGACAGCGCGACCAGCGGCCCCCCGGCGTCGCCGCTCGCCCAGAACACCGTCAGCGCCGCCAGCGGCACCGCGCAGAACGCGGTCAGGTCCACCGCCGCCTGGATCGTCTTGCGCGCCCGGCGCCGGGTGTCCCCGCGGTGGTACGCCTCCCAGCCGAACGTCGGGAACGTGTCGTCCGCCGCGGCCAACCGGGCCAGCCGGGGCCCGAGTTCGTCCCGCACGTAGTGCCCGATCGCGGTGATCTTCTCGTCGTTGACGAGGTAGGTCCACCCGAGGACGACGCACACCGGCGGCAGCGCGAGCAGCATCGCGGCCCGCTCCGCCTGCGCCGCCGCGGCGACGACGGCGGCGACGACCGCGAGGGTGACGTACAGCAGGTTGTCGCGGAAGCCGATACGGGCCTTCTGCTCGTCCTTGACGGTCTGGTACTCGGCGAGGAGCAACTCCCCGACTGTGATGCCGCCTTGGTCAGGCACGTGCGTCGCGTCCCCCTCGTGTCGTTCCCGCCTCACGGCCAACGCACGGTCCACGCTGGCCACTTGGACGTACCTTAGAGGCAGGCGGGCAGGGGGGAGACGGACGGCATGGACAGCGCGGAGTACGGAGACGGCCCGGTGCCGGTGGCCACGGTCGAACTGCCGCCGGTACCGGCCGGGTTCACCGGGCGGGCGGAGGACCTGACGCGGCTGGTCGCGGTACTGGACCCGCAGGCCCCGCCGGTGCCCGTCCGCGTCGTGTCGGGGCTCGGCGGCGTCGGGAAGACCTCGCTGGTGCTGTGCGCCGCGCACCGGGCGGTCGCGGCGGGCTGGTTCCCCGGCGGCACCCTGTTCGTGAACCTGCGCGGCTACGACGACGATCCCGTGACCGCGGACCAGGCGCTGACCGCCCTGCTCGACGGGCTGGGCGTGCGGGGGGCCGAGCTGCCGCCGACGACGTCCGCGCGGTACGCGCTCTACCGGCGGCTGCTGGCCGAGCGGCAGCCGGTGCTGCTGGTCCTGGACAACGTCTCGCATCCGGCCCAGGTCGCCCCCCTCGTCCCGGACAGCGACCGGCACCGGGTGCTGGTCACCTCACGGGACCGGCTGGCCGGCCTGGACGCGGGGCCGCTCGGCCTGGACGTGCTGACGCCCCCCGACGCGGCCGAGGTCATCGACCGGTCGCTGCGCCTGGGCGAGGCCGACGACGACCGGGCCGCCCGGGAGCCGGAGGCCGTGGCGGAGCTGGCCGCGCTGTGCGGCCGTCATCCGCTGGCGCTGCGGATGGCGGTGGGGATGCTGCGCAACGACCGCCACCGCACGGTCGCCTCCCTGGCGGCGGAGTTGCGGCAGGCCGACGACCGGGTGGACGACCTCGGGTTGCGGCCGGTGATCGAGCGGGCGTTCGGGAACCTGTCGCCGGTGCAGGCGTGGGTGCTGCGGCACATATGCCTGGCGCCGACGGCCGAGATGACCGACATGGCGGCGAGCGCGCTGGCGGGGCTCGCGCTGCCGCAGACCGTCGAGGTGCTGGCGGGGCTCGCGTCGTCGCACCTGGTGACGCGCGTGCCGACGGGCGGGGAGACGCGGTGGCGGGTGCACGACCTGGTGCGGGAGTTCGGGGCGCGGGCGGTGGCCGCGGATCCGCGGGCGCGGGAGGAGGGGGAGGCGGCCCGGCGGCGGCTGCTGGAGGGCTACACGATGGCCGCGAACGCCGCCGACGACCGGCTGCGCTGGCTGCCGGGGATGCCGGAGACCCCGCCGTTCCCCACCCGGGCGCTGGCGCTGGCGTGGCTGGACAGCGAGCGGACGCTGCTGGTGGCGGCCGTGCGGTGGGCGGAGGAACCGCAGTTCGCGCGCACGGCGGTACGGCTGGCGTCGTACCTGGCGTCGTACCTGAACTGGCGGCGGTACTTCGACGACTGGATCACCGTCGCGCGGATCGCGCGCGAGGCCGCCCACCGGCTCGGCGACCCGGTGTCCGAGGCCATCGCCTGGACCAACCTGGGCGGTGTCCTCCAGCAGGCGGGCCGG
The DNA here is from genome assembly GCF_042674625.1 of Streptomyces flavalbus. Lineage (NCBI taxonomy): Bacteria > Bacillati > Actinomycetota > Actinomycetes > Kitasatosporales > Streptomycetaceae > Streptomyces > Streptomyces flavalbus. Next base: position 5,469,390 of record NZ_JBHTEB010000001.1, on the reverse strand, counting down.
ACCGAGGAGGCGATCGACGCCCATGTCCAGGCCCGCGACCTGCACCGGCGCACCGGGAACGTGCAGAACGAGGCGCACACCTGGAACAACCTCGGCCTCTGCTTCCAGCAGGCGGGCCGGGTCACGGAGGCGATCGAGGCCCACTCCAACGCCCGCGACCTGCATGAACGTATCGGCAACCCGCGGTACGTCGCGCTCTCCTGGAACAACCTGGGCCTCGCCCTCCAGGCCGCGGGCCGGACCGACGAGGCGGTCGACGCCCACGTCCGCGCCCGCGAGCTGTACGAGGTCGCCCAGGACCGGCAGGGCGAGGGCACGGCGTGGCACGACCTGGCGCTCGCGCTGCAGAAGGCGGGCCGGACCGCCGAGGCGATCGAGGCGTTCGGCGTGGACGTGGAGATCTGCCGGGAGTTCGAGGACTGGTACGGCCTCGGCCACGCCCTGGCGAACCTGGGCCGCGCCCACCACATCGCCGGTCACCGCGCCGAGTCCCGCGACCACTACCTGCGCTCCGCCGAGGCGTACACGAGGGCGGGCGCCGCCGAGGAGGCCGCCAAGGCCCAATCCGCGGCGGACTCATTGACCTGACCAGGCACGGCTCCTACGTTCACCGGGCAGTTGTCTCTCGGCCACAACGACGTGCGTCCGCTGGAGGTCATGCCCGTGCGCCCCACCGCAACCCCGGCCCTGATCCTCGCCTCCGCCACCCTCGCCGCGACCGCCCTCACCGCCTGCGGCGGCGGCTCCGGCAGCGATCCCGACACCGTGAGGGTCTCCTTCAAACAGTCCACGGACAACAACATCAAGGTGCTGGACACCTTCCTGACGGACGTCAAGAAGGAGTTCGAGGCCAAGTACCCGGACAAGAAGGTCGAGTTCGTCCCCATCAAGGCCCCCGACTCGGAGTACTACACCAAGCTCCAGCAGATGCTCCGCTCCCCCAGGACCGCCCCCGACCTGGTCTACGAGGACACCTTCCTCATCAACTCCGACATCACCAGCGGGTACCTGAAGCCCCTCGACCCGTACCTCGCCGACTGGCCGGACTGGAACCAGTTCGTCGACACGGCGAAGGCGGCGGCCCGCGGCCAGGACGGCAGGACGTACGGCGTCCCGGACGGCACCGACACCCGCGGCCTCTGGTACGACAAGGGCGTCTTCGCCAAGGCCGGACTGCCCGCCGACTGGCAGCCGAAGACCTGGGACGACGTCCTCGACGCGGCCCGCACCATCAAGGAGAAGGTCCCCGGCGTCATCCCGCTCAACGTCTACACCGGCAAACCGGCGGGCGAGGCGGCCACCATGCAGGGCTTCCAGATGCTGCTGTACGGCACCGGCGACGGCACCAGCGACCCGCTCTACGACGAGGCGTCGAAGAAGTGGATCGCGGGCGGCCAGGGCTTCAGGGACGCCCTCGCCTTCGTGGAGACGGTGTACGGGGAGAAGCTCGGCCCCGAGGTCTCCGACGCCCTCGACCCCAACTTCGGCACCCGGGTCCGCGGCGAACTCCTGCCGCGGGGCAAGCTCGGCATCGACCTCGACGGCTCCTGGCTGCCGCAGGACTGGCTGGAGGGCAGCGGCCACGAGTGGCCCGAGTGGTCGGAGAAGCTGGGCCTGGCCGCGATGCCCACCCAGCACGGGCAGGCGCCGGGCAGGGTCAGCATGTCCGGCGGCTGGACCTGGGCGATCCCGGCCAAGGCGGCCAACCCGGACCTCGCCTTCGACTTCGTCAAGACGATGCAGACGAAGGAGAACGCGCAGAAGTGGTACGTCGCCAACTCCGGCATCGCCGTCCGTGAGGACGTCGCGAACGACCCCGCGTACGCCGACGCGCAGCCCGGCATCAGGTTCTTCACCGAGCTGGTGGGGAGCACCCACTACCGGCCCGCGTACCCGGCGTACCCGAAGGTCTCCACGGCCATCCAGGAGGCGATGGAGGGCGTGACGACGGGTGACGTGTCGGTCGAGGACGCGGCGCGCGGCTATGACGAGACCCTCAGGGAGGTCACCGACGGCCAAGTGATCGAAAAGTGAGCGCCCCGTCGACCGCCCGCAGGAGGGCCACCCGGCTCCTCCCCCTCACCCCCGCCGTCGTCCTGCTGCTGCTCTTCCTCGCCGGACCGATCGCGTACTGCGCCTCCATCGCCTTCACCGACCTCCAGCTCACCGGCCAGGCCGAGGAGTCCTACGTCGGCTTCGAGAACTTCCGCACGGCGTTCGGGGACGAGGCGTTCCTGAACGCCGTATGGCTCACCCTCGTCTTCACGGTCGTCTCGGCGCTGATCGGCCAGAACACCCTGGGCCTGGCGCTGGCGGCGCTGATGCGGCGGGCGTCGAAGCCGGTGCGCACGCTGACGGGCGGGATCGTGATCGCGGCGTGGGTGCTCCCGGAGGTGGTGGCGGGCTTCCTGCTCTACGCCTTCTTCCGCCGCGAGGGCACCCTGAACGCGATCCTGGACTGGCTCCACCTCCCCGCCCAGAACTGGCTGTTCACCCTGCCCATCCTCGCGGTGTCGTTCGCCAACGTGTGGCGGGGCACGGCGTTCTCGATGCTGGTCTACTCGGCCGCGCTGAACGAGGTCCCCCAGGAGATCACCGAGGCCGCCGAGGTCGACGGCGCGGGCGGCTGGCGCCGGATGTGGCACATCACGCTCCCGATGATCCGCCGCTCCATCGGCACCAACCTGATGCTGATCACGCTCCAGACGCTGTCCGTCTTCGGCCTGATCTGGGTGATGACCCGCGGCGGCCCCAGCGGCAAGAGCCAGACGCTCCCGCTGTTCATGTACGAGGAGGCGTTCCAGAAGAGCATGATCGGCTACGGCACGGCGGTGGCACTGCTGCTGTTGGTGGTCGGCTCGTTGTTCTCGGCGGTGTACCTCCGCCTGCTGCGGACGGAGGTCTGAACCCGGTGGCACCCCGTACCCTCTCCGCCCGCCGCACCACCCGCCGCCTGGCCGCCGACGCGGGCCTGCTGACCCTGGCCGCCGCGTTCCTGCTCCCGCTGGCGTGGGTCCTCCTGTCCGCCGTGGACCCGAACGCCGACCTCCGGGTGAGGCTCCCGGACGGGCTGACCGTGGACAACTTCTCCGCGGTCCTCACCGACGAGATCACCTTCACCCCCCTCCTCAACAGCCTGCTGCTGTGCGGCGGGGGCACGTTGCTGACGGTGGTGTGCGCGGCGCTGGCGGCGTACCCCCTGTCCCGCTTCCGCTCCCGCCTGAACCGCCCGTTCCTCCTGACGATCCTCTTCGCCACCTGCCTCCCGGTCACGGCGGTGATGGTCCCCGTCTACGCCCTCTACGTACAGGTCAACCTGATCGACACCATGCGCGGCACGATCTTCTTCTTCGCCGCCTCCCAACTCCCGTTCGCCATCTGGCTGATGAAGAACTTCATGGACGGCGTCCCGAGGGAGCTGGAGGAGGCGGCCTGGACGGACGGGGCGTCGTCGCTCCAGTCCCTGCTGCGGATCGTGCTGCCGCTGATGGGGCCGGGGGTGGCGGTGGTGACGGTCTTCTCGTTCGTGATGATGTGGGGCAACTTCTTCGTCCCCTTCATGCTGCTGCTGACCCCGGACCAGATGCCCGCCGCGGTCAGCATCAACGAGTTCTTCGGCAACCGCGGCTCGGTGGTGTACGGCCAGCTCGCGGCGTTCTCGATCATCTACTCGACACCGGTGGTCCTGCTGTACGTCCTGGTGGCCCGGCGGCTGGGCGGGGGGTTCGCGCTGGGCGGGGCGGTGAAGGGATGAGGGATCACGCCGGACCGTCAAGGGGAGACCGGACGGTAACCCTCCGCACCGACCAAAACCGTATCTTCCTACGATCTGTGATTGTGTCCGGACAGACCGTAGCCACCGCCTCCGCGCGCCCCCTAGCTTGTGGCCGTGCGCCAACCCCCCACCGAACCGAACCAGTCCCCGCCCTTCGACGCCCTCGCCGCCCGCAGACTCCGCGCCGGACTCGGCATGGACCCGGAACACGTCGCCCACGGGATGCGGACCTCGTACGGGCTGCCGTACGTCACCCCGGACCTCGTCGTCGCCTGGGAGCGCGGGGCGGCGAGCCCTCACGGAGCCGAACTCACCGCGCTCGCGGGCGTGTTGTGGTGCTCCCCCGGTGACCTCATCGGCCGCCCGCGCACCCTGCGCGAACACCGCATCGCCCGCGCGCTCGCCCCGGAGGACGTGGCGCGGGCGGTGGGCGTGGAGATCCAGACGTACCTGCGGATGGAGGAGCGCGACGCCTGGCGCGGCAACGACCGCCAGTCCGCCGCGCTCGCGGACGTGCTCTCGCTCGCCCTGCCCGACTTCGTCGCCGTCACCGGCCGCGAGCCGAAACTCGCGGAACTGCTGCGCGGCGCGGTCACCACCCGCTGGCAGGGGTACGTACGCCCGGTGAGCAAGACGGTCCCCCTGGACCGGGCACTCCTGGAGGGGGTCCTCCAGGAACTGCACGGCACCTACCAGGGCCAGATGACCGCGACCCTGAGCTGGGGCGGCGGCGACAGGGACACGGGCGAGCGCGGCCGTGACTTCCTGGACCGCGTCGTCGACCACTTCTGGGACGCGGTGTCCCGCTCCGGCGGCTGACCGGCCGCCGGGGAGGGGACCTAGAAGACCGACTCCGCCTCGTCCATGCGGTCCTTCGGGACCGTCTTCAGTTCGGTGACCGCCTCCGCGAGGGGGACCATCTCGATGTCCGTGCCGCGCAGGGAGGTCATCTTGCCGAACTCGCCGCGGTGGGCGGCCTCGACCGCCTGCCAGCCGAAGCGGGTGGCGAGGACGCGGTCGTACGCGGTGGGGGTGCCGCCGCGCTGGACGTGGCCGAGGATGACCGGGCGGGCCTCCTTGCCGAGGCGGCGCTCCAGCTCGTGGGCGAGGGCGGTGCCGATGCCCTGGAAGCGCTCGTGGCCGAACTGGTCGATCTCGCCCTTGCCGTAGTCCATCGTGCCCTCGGCGGGACGCGCGCCCTCGGCGACGCAGATGACGGCGAACTTCTTGCCGCGGGCGAACCGCTCCTCGACCATCGACACCAGGTCGGACGGGTCGAACGGACGCTCGGGCAGGCAGATGCCGTGCGCACCGGCGGCCATGCCGGACTCCAGGGCGATCCACCCCGCGTGACGGCCCATGACCTCGACGACCATCACGCGCTGGTGGGACTCGGCGGTGGTCTTCAGCCGGTCCATCGCCTCGGTGGCGACGCCCACCGCGGTGTCGAAGCCGAAGGTGCGGTCGGTGGAGGAGATGTCGTTGTCGATGGTCTTCGGGACGCCGACCACCGGAAGACCGGCGTCGGAGAGCATCCGGGCCGCGGTCAGGGTGCCCTCGCCGCCGATCGGGATGAGCGCGTCGATGCCGAAGTCACGGGCTATGTCGGGGGCGTTCTCGCAGGCCTCGCGGAGCCGGTCGCGCTCCAGCCGGGAGGAGCCGAGGATGGTGCCGCCGCGGGCGAGGATGCCGCTGACGGCGTTCAGGTCGAGGGTGCGGTAGCGACCGTCCAGGAGACCGCCGTAGCCGTCCTCGAAGCCGATCACCTCGTCGCCGTAGTGCGTGACGGCGCGGTGCACGACCGACCGGATCACTGCGTTCAAGCCTGGGCAGTCGCCGCCTGCGGTGAGGACTCCGATACGCATCGTGCTGTGTCTCCTGCTCGGTGTCGATGCCGGTGAGCCGGTGCCGATTGTTACATGCTCGGAGCCCGGTGCGGCGCAGCACCTGACGCGTGCCTTATCCATCGGCGGGGGTATTGTCAAGGAAATTCTACTCACCTCGGTGGGCGATTCTCGCAACCCTGGATACCGGCAACGCGGCCGAAACACCTCCAGAACACCTCGAATCCACCTCGAATCCACCTCGAAGTCCACCAGGGACGCAACGTCCACCAGAGACGGAACGGAGAGCACGCGTGACGCGCAGCGTGTACGTGACCGGTATCGACCGCGGCGACGGCCGTCAGGTCGTCGAGCTGGGGGTCATGGAACTGCTCACCCGGCAGGTCGACCGGGTGGGCGTCTTCCGGCCGCTGGTCCACGACGGCCCCGACCGGCTCTTCGAGCTACTGCGGGCCCGCTACCGGCTGGCCCAGGACCCGGCGACGGTCTACGGCCTGGACTACCAGGAAGCCTCCGCCCTCCAGGCCGAGCGCGGCACCGACGAGCTGGTGTCGACCCTCGTCGACCGGTTCCACCTGGTCGCGCGGGACTACGACGTCGTCCTCGTCCTCGGCACCGACTACGCCGACACCCAGTTCCCGGACGAGCTGGCGCTGAACGCGCGGCTCGCCAACGAGTTCGGCGCCTCGGTGCTGCCGGTCGTCGGGGGCCGCCGCCAGCCCGCCGCGGCGGTGCGCGCCGAGACCCGCAACGCCTACCGGGCCTACGACGGCCTGGGCTGCGACGTGCTGGCGATGATCGTCAACCGGGTGGCGCGCGAGGACCGCGACGAGATCGCGGAGCGGCTCACCTCCCGGCTGCCGGTGCCCTGCTACGTACTGCCCGACGAGCCCGCGCTCTCCGCGCCGACGGTGTCCCAGATCAGTCAGGCGCTCGGCGCGAAGGTCCTGCTCGGCGACGACTCCGGGCTGGCCCGGGACGCGCTCGGGTTCGTGTTCGGCGGGGCGATGCTGCCCAACTTCCTGGCCGCGCTGACTCCGGGCTCGCTGGTGGTCACCCCGGGCGACCGGGCCGACCTGGTGGTGGGCGCCCTCGCCGCGCACAGCGCGGGCACCCCGCCGATAGCGGGCGTGCTGCTGACGCTGGGTGAGGCGCCCAGCGACGACGTGCTGACGCTGGCCGCCCGCCTCGCGCCCGGCACGCCGGTGCTGTCCGTGCCCGGCAACAGCTTCCCCACCGCCGAACAGTTGTTCTCCCTGGAGGGCAAGCTGAACGCCGCCACCCCGCGCAAGGCGGAGACCGCGCTCGGCCTGTTCGAGCGGTACGTCGACACCGCCGACCTGCTCACCCGGGTGAGCGCGCCGTCCACCGACCGGGTGACGCCGATGATGTTCGAGCACAAGCTGCTGGAGCAGGCCCGCTCCGACCGGCGCCGGGTGGTGCTGCCGGAGGGCACCGAGGAACGGGTGCTGCACGCGGCGGAGGTGCTGCTGCGGCGCGGTGTGTGCGATCTCACGCTCCTCGGCCCGGTCGACGCGATCCGCAAGAAGGCCGCGGACCTCGGCATCGACCTCGCCGACGCCCAGCTCATCGACCCGGCCACCAGCGAGCTGCGGGACGGCTTCGCGGAGAAGTACGCCGCCCTGCGCGCGCACCGCGGGGTGACGGTGGAGCTGGCCTACGACGTGGTCTCCGACGTGAACTACTTCGGCACCCTGATGGTCCAGGAGGGCCTCGCGGACGGCATGGTCTCGGGGTCGGTGCACTCCACGGCCGCGACCATCCGCCCCGCCTTCGAGATCATCAAGACCAAGCCGGACGTCTCCATCGTGTCGTCGGTGTTCTTCATGTGCCTCGCCGACAAGGTGCTGGTGTACGGCGACTGCGCGGTCAACCCCGACCCGAACGCCGAGCAGTTGGCGGACATCGCCATCCAGTCGGCGTCCACGGCCGCCCAGTTCGGGGTGGAGCCGAGGATCGCGATGCTGTCGTACTCGACCGGCACCTCCGGCACCGGCGCCGACGTCGACAAGGTGCGCACGGCGACCGAGCTGGTGCGCTCGCGCCGCCCCGACCTGCGGACCGAGGGCCCGATCCAGTACGACGCCGCGGTGGAGCCGACGGTCGCGGCGACCAAGCTGCCGGGGTCGGAGGTCGCCGGGCAGGCGAGCGTGCTGATCTTCCCGGACCTCAACACCGGCAACAACACCTACAAGGCCGTGCAGCGCTCGGCGGGCGCGATCGCGGTCGGCCCGGTCCTCCAGGGCCTGCGCAAGCCGGTCAACGACCTGTCCCGGGGCGCGCTCGTCCAGGACATCGTCAACACCGTCGCCATCACGGCGATCCAGGCCCAGTCCCCCCTCGTCGAGAAGGCGTCCCAGCAGTGAGTGCAGTCAGTCCCTCCCGCGTCCTCGTTCTCAACTCCGGCTCCTCGTCGGTGAAGTACCAGCTCCTCGACATGAGCGACAACGCCCGGCTGGCCGTCGGCCTCGTCGAGCGGATCGGTGAGGAGACCTCCCGGCTGAAGCACACCCCGCTGCACGGCGGCGGGGAGACCCGGGAGTGGAACGGGCCGATCGCCGACCACGAGGCCGCCCTGAAGGCCGTATCGGCGGAGCTCGCCAAGGACGGCCTCGGCCTCGACTCGCCGGAGCTGGCCGCGATCGGGCACCGGGTGGTGCACGGGGGCCGGCACTTCACCGAGCCGACCGTCATCGACGACGCCGTGCTCGCGGAGATCGAGCGGCTGATCCCGGTCGCCCCGCTGCACAACCCGGCCAACCTCACCGGCATCCGCACCGCGCAGGCGCTGCGGCCCGACCTGCCGCAGGTCGCCGTCTTCGACACCGCCTTCCACACCACCATGCCGGAGTCGGCGGCCCGTTACGCCATCGACGTGAAGACCGCCGACGAGCACCGCATCCGGCGCTACGGCTTCCACGGCACCTCGCACGCGTACGTCTCCCGGGCGACCGCCGAGCTGCTGGGCAAGGACCCGTCCGAGGTGAACGTGATCGTGCTGCACCTGGGCAACGGGGCGTCCGCCTCCGCGGTGCGCGGCGGGCGGTGCGTGGACACCTCCATGGGGCTGACGCCCTTGGAGGGGCTGGTGATGGGTACGCGGTCGGGGGACCTCGATCCCGCCGTCATCTTCCATTTGGCACGCGTTGGCGGAATGTCCACGGACGAGATCGACACTCTGCTCAACAAGAAGAGCGGGCTGATCGGGCTCTGCGGGGACAACGACATGCGGGAGATCCGCCGCCGGGTGGACGAGGGTGACGAACAGGCGCGACTCGCCTTCGACATCTACATTCATCATTTGAAGAAGTACATCGGCGCCTATTACGCGGTGCTCGGCACGGTGGACGCGGTGGCCTTCACGGCGGGGGTCGGGGAGAACGCCGCGCCGGTCCGGCAGGCCGCCGTCGCCGGTCTGGAGCAGCTCGGCCTCGCGGTCGACGAGGAGCTGAACGCCGCACGCGGCGACCGGCCGCGGCTGATCTCGCCGGAGTCCGCGCGGGTGGCGGTCGCGGTGGTGCCGACCGACGAGGAACTGGAGATTGCCACACAGACCTATGCACTGGTCGGAAAGAACAACTGAGAACAACTGAGCACCCACAAACTCACTTGTACCTTCCGCCAGATGGAAAATTCCGCGGCGAAACAAACGATAGGATCGCCCCATGCGCCGTTCGAAAATCGTCTGTACTCTCGGCCCTGCGGTCGACTCCCATGAACAGCTTGTCGCGCTGATCGAGGCGGGCATGAACGTTGCCCGTTTCAACTTCAGCCATGGCTCGCACGCCGAGCACCAGGGCCGGTACGACCGCGTCCGGGCCGCCGCGAAGGAGACCGGCCGCGCCGTCGGCGTCCTCGCCGACCTCCAGGGCCCGAAGATCCGGCTGGAGACCTTCGCCGAGGGGCCGGTCGAGCTGGTCCGCGGTGACGAGTTCACCATCACCGCCGAGGACGTGCCCGGGGACAAGACGATCTGCGGCACCACCTACAAGGGCCTGCCCGGCGACGTCGCCCGCGGCGACCAGATCCTGATCAACGACGGCAACGTCGAGCTGAAGGTCCTGGACGTCGAGGGCCCGCGGGTCAAGACGATCGTGATCGAGGGCGGCGTCGTCTCCGACCACAAGGGCATCAACCTGCCCGGCGCGGCGGTGAACGTCCCGGCGCTCTCCGAGAAGGACGTCGAGGACCTGCGGTTCGCGCTGCGCATGGGCTGCGACATGGTCGCCCTGTCCTTCGTCCGGGACGCCAAGGACGTCACCGACGTGCACCGCGTGATGGACGAGGAGGGCCGCCGGGTCCCGGTCATCGCCAAGGTGGAGAAGCCGCAGGCGGTGGCGAACATGCAGGACGTCGTGATGGCGTTCGACGCCGTCATGGTGGCCCGCGGCGACCTCGCGGTGGAGTACCCGCTGGAGAAGGTCCCGATGGTGCAGAAGCGGCTCATCGAGATGTGCCGCCGCAACGCCAAGCCGGTGATCGTGGCGACCCAGATGATGGAGTCGATGATCACCAACTCCCGGCCGACCCGCGCCGAGGCGTCCGACGTCGCCAACGCCATCCTGGACGGCGCGGACGCGGTCATGCTGTCGGCGGAGTCCTCGGTCGGCGCCTACCCGATCGAGACCGTCAAGACGATGTCGAAGATCGTGCAGGCCGCCGAGCAGGAACTGCTCTCCAAGGGCCTCCAGCCGCTGGTGCCGGGCAAGAAGCCGCGCACGCAGGGCGGTTCGGTGGCGCGCGCCGCCGCCGAGATCGCCGACTTCCTCGGCGGCAAGGGCCTGGTCGCCTTCACCCAGTCCGGTGACACCGCCCGGCGGCTCTCCCGCTACCGGGCCAGCCAGCCGATCCTCGCCTTCACCACCGACGAGGCCACCCGCAACCAGCTCACCCTGAGCTGGGGCGTGGAGCCGCACGTGGTGCCGTTCGTCAACAGCACGGACGAGATGGTCGACCTGGTGGACCAGGAGATCGCCAAGCTCAACCTGTTCGACACGGGCGACACCCTGGTCATCACCGCCGGTTCGCCCCCCGGCGTCCCCGGCACCACCAACATGGTCCGCGTGCACCACCTGGGCGGCGACACCCGCGCCTGAGACCTGGTCACCGACGCGCCGAGGGCGCCCCCGTCCGGTCGGACAGGGGCGCCCTCGGCTGTGTGCGGCTCCCGGATGGGCTCTGGGGGACCGTCCGTCAGCGACGTCAGCCGGTGACGTACTGGTGCAGTCCCGGCACGTGCAGGGTGCCGCCGAACTGACCGGCCTGCACCACCTTCACCTTGGTGAAGTAGATCAGCGGGATGTCCAGCGGCGGCGGGTTCTCCGGGTCGAAGGTGATCGGTATCAGCCCGAGCAGGTTGCCCGAGATGCTCTCCGTGTACATCACCGTGTCGCCGTCGCGGATCGTGGACGTCGAGCCCTCGGCCGCCTGCACGTGGTACGTCTTGCCGGACTGCGCGTCCTTCACCGTCTGGTGCAGGTCACCTATGTCGGTGCCGCCGGATATGACGTACTTCAGCACCTTCTTGACGGTGCCGTTGGCCGTCCTCACCTCGACGATGCCCTCGTACTTGGCGCCCTTCAGCAGCAGCGAGCTGGCGTTCAGGTACCAGGGGTCGTCGGGCAGCGGGACGGTGTTGTCGACGCCGCCCTCCGCGTCCGTGGCGACCGGGCAGTCGTCCAGGTCGGTCGTCTCGCTGGCGGACGGCGACGGCGTGGGGGACGCGGTGGCCTCGCCCGCCGCCTCCTCGACCGCGTCACCGGCGTCCTCGGCGGCGCCGGTGACGTCCTCGGCGGTGTCCTCCACCGCGCCGGTGACCTTCTCGGCGGTGTCCTTGACGGGGCTGGAGGCGTCCTCGCCGTCGTCGGCGGTGCCGGACTCCTCCGTCGTCCCGGTGTCCGCGGGGGCGGACTCGGTGGGCGTCGGGGACGCGGACTCCTCGTCGCCGCCGCCGGTGATGCCGTTGACGACACCGTCGACGACGCCGGTGATGGCGTCCCCGATGCCCTCCAGGACGCCCTTGTCGGTCTCGGAGGCGGACGGTTCGGGCGCGGTGGCCGCGTCGCCGTCCTCCGTGGCCGTACCGGAGGAGCCGCTCCCGGAGGAGCCGGTGCCGGAGGACTGGGCCGCGCCGGTGGGCGACCCGGCGGACTCGGGCTCGGGCTCGGCCCCGTCGTCGGAACCTGAATCCGACGAAGGGGTGTCGCCCCCGTCCGAGGTGTCCTTCGACCCGGTCTCGCTCGCCGACGGCGTCGGCGTCACGGACTCGGTCGCGGACGGTGTCGGTGAGGTCTCCGCGGAGTCGCCCTTCTCGGCGTCCTCCAGGGCCTGTACGCAGTCCTTGTACTCGTCGGCCGTCAGGCTCCGCGGCGCGGGCTGGTCCTCGGCCAGGGCGAGCTTCGGGGTGAAGCCCAGCCCCATCAGGACCGCGGTGGGCATCGCCGCGAGGGCTATCGCCTTCCCCGCGGGCATGTGGAACCTGGTGAACAGCGGCTTCTTGGGTGCCGCGTGGCGCGGCCCGGTTCTCACACGGGACTCGTCCACCTCAGTCCCGTGGGTCACCTCGTCAGCCGGCACTGTGCCTCCCGTTCGCCTCGTTGGCCGGGCTCTTGGACAGGTAGTCGCTCTCCCGCACCTCGTCACGCGCGGTGCCGGTGTCCACGGCCTCGGGGGCGTCGTCCTCCGGTCCCGGCGCGGACGGCTGCGCCGCCTGCGGCTGCTTCGGCACGCCCTCGGCCCAGGACACGGCCATCGCGCCGCCGATGAGGGCGAAGAGGAAGCCGATGACGAAGCCGCCGAAGTTGGACACGGGGATGGAGACCAGCGCCAGCAGGATGGCCGCGACGCCCGCGAAGACCCGGACGTGCTTCTGGAACCAGAGGCTGATCCCGAGGACCACCAGCAGTACGCCGATGATCAGGGAACCGGCGCCCGCGGTGGTCGCCATCGCCAGCGTCAACTGGCCGACCTGGAGGTTCGCGTACGGGAAGTACATGATCGGCACGCCGCCGAGCAGGACGAACAGACCGGCCCAGAACGGCCGTGTACCCCGCCAGTCCCGGAAGTGGCGCCGGAAGACCTTGAGGTAGTGCTCGTCTCGGCCGGGCGCGGCAGGATTCTCGGCGCTCATGGAAAACAGCTCCCTGGAACGGCGTTGCTGTGGTGGAGAGAGGTACTGCGGTTGCCGACGCGCGGGCGCGTCAGCGGAAGTGGGGGATGCCGATGGGGAGAGAGCGGGCGGGGGCGCCGGTGTCAGCGGCTCCCCCGCCCGTCAGCGAGTGCTTAGTAGCACTCCTTGACACCCGTCGACAGCGACATCTTCAGGCCGCTGAGCTTGAAGGTTCCGGCGGTGGTCGCCCACGCCGTCTGCTTCACGTTCTTCAGGGTCACCGAGTCGGCCTGCTGCGCGAAGCCGTACGGGTTGGCCTGCTTGTTGGCCACCTCGCCCGACTTCATGCCCGGACCCTTGTTGGCGTCCTTGGCGGCCACGCCGATGTCGATGCCCCGGAACGTCGCGTCGGCCTCGAGCTGGGCGACGTCGATGTACAGGTTCTCGGCCTTGACCGGGGTCTCACCCTCGCCCGCCCGCAGGATCAGGCTGACGTTCCCGAACACCGGGACGTTCGGGGTGACGACGGACTGACACAGGCTCTGGATGGTCGCGCTCTTGAAGCCAGAGACCGCGACGGGGTGCAGAGTCTTGTCACCGGTGAGCGTGTAGCCCTCGTCCATGGCCCCGTACTGCACGAAGCCTTCGCCGTCGAGCTGCTTGGTCGTGACCTTGAAGGACTGACCGGAGACGCTGAACGACGCTGCGAGAGCGCCCTGTGCCAGGGCGACGCCTATTGCTGCCGTGGCGGCGACGCTGGGCACCATGACCACAGCGAACCGCTTCCATCTGGTCCCACCACGCACCTGGGACTGCATATTTCCTCCTTCTCGGACGTACATCTCCTGTCCTGACCGACCCCCGGAAGGCGGCCCGGCCGGGCAGGGATGGGAGAAGTGCTCCGTCCTCGGGAAGGAGAGCGCCCGCGCTCGGTGGCGCGAACCGCGCCCGAATCACCGGCGATCACCCCCGAGCGACAACCACTGGTCGCGCCTGACACGCATCACGCACAACCTTGCCGGACAGGCTTCGCCACGCGGCGAAGACCCCCCTGTCCAAGAGCCGGTGCCACCGGGCCCCGGCTCTGCTCGGTGGGGACCCTGGAAGACCCGCGCCCCGATTGGCTGTCGGGGAGAGGGGAACGGACCGAGCGTGGCCGATCGTGGTGCATTCTCGCCGCGCGCACAAGGGGGTTCGTTACTCGCTAGTAACGGACGGATAACCGCCCCACGACGCAGACGACCCGACCGGCGACGCTGGGTGTCCTGAGGGGGGAGGACAAAACATTTGATCGATGGACAGAATCCGACAGAACCCCGGCCTCGACTTACTTGAAGTAACAGCGGCCGCGATTACCAAGTTTTGGCAAAGCGCGGCCGCTTTGAGGCCCCGTCGACCGGTTCCGTCACTCGGACACCGTCATGACGACGCCCTAGAACAGCGCCCTCGCGAGCGCCCGGCGGGCGGCGGCCACCCGGGGGTCGTCCGCCCCGATGACCTCGAACAGCTCCAGCAGCCGCACCCGTACGGCGTCCCGCTCCTCGCCCGCGGTCCGCCTGACGGTGTCGATGAGCCGCCCGAAGGCGTCCTCGACGTGCCCGCCGACCAGGTCCAGGTCGGCGGCGGCGATCTGCGCCGCGGCGTCACCGGGCCGCTCGGCGGCCTCCTTGCGCACCCTCTGCGGGTCCAGGTCCTGCACCCGGCGCAGCAACTCGGCCTGCGCCAGGCCCAGTTTGGCCTCCGGGTGGGCCGGGTCGTCGGAGAGCACGTTCTGGTACGCGCGGATGGCGCCGTCCAGGTCCCCGGCGTCCAGCGCCTCGGCGGCGGCGTTCAACGCGGACTCGTGCGGACCGGCGGGGACCTCGGGTGCCTGCTCGGCACCGGCACCGCCGCCGCCCGGCTCGGCGTCCGGGTCGACGACCAGACCGGTCAGCCCGAAGCGCTGCTCGGCGACCGACACCAACTGGTCCAGCGTCTGCCGGATCTGGGCCTCGCCCGCGGCACCCTGGAAGAGGGGCAGCGCCTGCCCCGCCACGACGGCGAAGACGGCCGGGATCCCCTGGATCCCGAACTGCTGCATCAGCATCTGGTTGGCGTCGACGTCGATCTTGGCGAGGAGGAAGCGCCCGTTGTACTCGACGGCCAGCCGCTCAAGGACGGGGCTGAGCTGCTTGCAGGGCTGACACCACTCGGCCCAGAAGTCGAGGACGACGGGGACCTCGGCGGAGCGCTGGAGGACGTCACGCTCGAAGGTGGCCTCGTCGACGTCGATGACGAGGTCGGCCGGGGAGATCGCCCCGCCCCCGCCCTGCCGGGCCGCTTCGGCGCGCGCCTGCTCGGCCTTGGCCTTGGCCTCCTGGGCCGCCTTCACCGCGGCGAGGTCGACGACGCCGCTCATGGACATGTTCCGTGGCTGCATACGCCTATCCTCCCCCGTTCCCGCGCATGAGTGAAAAACGCCGTGAAATCCGGTCCGGCGGCACGGCCGGACCGGTACTGACTCGCGGTACTGCGTGGCGCCGGGTCCCCACCCCACGCCGTGTGGTTGCCGCCCGCGGGCACCGCACGCGGACTGCTTTCGCTACGGGTCGTAGCGTATTACGGACAGGCGTACGACGCACAGGGGTCGCCGGTGAGATGGCTCACTCGCGACCCCTCACGCCTCCTCGCCGAGGGCCGGTTATGGTCGGGAAATGCCCACCCCCGCCGCCCCCGCCGGACGTGCCGGACGTCCGCGCAGCGCCGCCGCGGACGCCGCCATCCTGGCCGCGACGCGGGCGGCACTGGTCGAACTGGGCTGGTCCAAGCTGACGCTGGGCGATGTCGCGACGCGGGCCGGGGTCGCCAAGACGACCCTCTACCGGCGCTGGCCCGGGAAGAACGAACTCGTCGTGGACGCGGTGGCCGAACTCTTCGACGAACTGCGCCTGCCGGACCGGGGGACGCTGGCGGCGGACATCGAGGGCGTGGTCCTCCAGTTCGCCGCGATCCTGGCCCGCCCGGAGGCGCGCAGCGGCCTGATGGCCGTCGTCGCGGAGTCCACCCGCGACGACGCCCTGCGCGAGCGCATCCGCGCGTCGATCGTCGACCGCCAGAAGCGCCTCGTCCTGGAGGGCCGCGCCCGCGCCCAGGCCCGCGGCGAACTCCCCCCGGAGTCCGACCCGGTGGAGTCCTCCCGCGCCGTCGACCTCATCTTCGACATGGTCGCGGGCGCGGTGGTCCACCGCTGCCTGATCAGCGCGGGCCCGGTGGACGAGACGTGGGTACGCGGCTTCACGGAGGTACTGATCTCGGGGCTGGCGGGGGCGGGCGGACGCCGTTAGCCACCGCAGCCGCCATAGCTGCGGGCAGTCGTGCCGCTGGGGCGGCACGGGTGGGCGCAGCGGCACCCGTTAGCGCCGGGCCGCGCACACCCACCCCGCTCCCTCCAGGGCGTGTCAGAAGCCCGCGGGCTCGGTGTAGACGCCCCACTCCTCCCGCAGCACCCCGCAGATCTCCCCGAGCGTGGCCTCCGCCCGCACCGCGTCCAGCATCGGCTCGATCATGTTCCCCCCGCTCCGCGCCGCGGCGATCATCACGTCCAGCGCGGCCCGCACGGCGGCGTCGTCCCGCTCGCCCCGCCGCTCCCCGAGCACCCGCTTCTGCTCCCGCTCCACCTCATGGCTGACCCGCAGTATCTCCAGGTCCCCGGTGACGGAGCCGGTGTGGGCGTTGACGCCGACCACCCGCTTGTCACCCTTCTCCAGGGCCTGCTGGTACCGGAACGCGGACTCCGCGATCTCCCCGGTGAACCACCCGTCCTCGATCCCCCGCAGGATGCCGGAGGTGATCGGCCCGATGGGGTGCCGCCCGTCGGGGTGCGCCCGCAGCCCCCGCTCCTTGATCTGCTCGAAGATCTTCTCCGCGTCCGCCTCGATCCGGTCGGTGAGCTGCTCGACGTACCAGGACCCGCCCAGCGGGTCGGCGACGTTGGCGACCCCGGTCTCCTCCATGAGCACCTGCTGCGTACGGAGCGCGATCTCCGCCGCCTGCTCGGAGGGCAGCGCGAGGGTCTCGTCGAGGGCGTTGGTGTGCAGCGAGTTCGTCCCGCCGAGGACGGCGGCCAGCGCCTCCACCGCCGTACGGACGACGTTGTTGTACGGCTGCTGGGCGGTCAGCGAGACGCCCGCGGTCTGGGTGTGGAAGCGGAGCCACTGCGCCTTGTCGGTCTGGGCGCCGTACACGTCCCGCATCCAGCGCGCCCAGATGCGGCGGGCGGCGCGGAACTTGGCGATCTCCTCGAAGAAGTCGACGTGGGCGTCGAAGAAGAAGGAGAGTCCGGGCGCGAAGACGTCGACGTCGAGCCCGCGGGAGAGCCCCAGCTCGACGTACCCGAAGCCGTCCGCGAGGGTGTACGCCAGCTCCTGCGCCGCCGTCGAACCGGCCTCGCGGATGTGGTAGCCGGAGACGGAGAGCGGCTTGTAGGCGGGGATGCGCTCGGCGCAGTACTCCATGAGGTCGCCGATGAGGCGCAGGTGCGGCTCGGGCCGGAAGAGCCACTCCTTCTGGGCGATGTACTCCTTGAAGATGTCCGTCTGGAGCGTGCCGTTGAGGACGGCCGGGTCGACGCCCTGCCGCTCGGCGGCGACGAGGTACATGCAGAAGACCGGTACGGCCGGTCCGCTGATCGTCATCGAGGTGGTGACGTCCCCGAGGGGGATGTCACGG
The DNA here is from genome assembly GCF_042674625.1 of Streptomyces flavalbus. Lineage (NCBI taxonomy): Bacteria > Bacillati > Actinomycetota > Actinomycetes > Kitasatosporales > Streptomycetaceae > Streptomyces > Streptomyces flavalbus. Next base: position 5,451,935 of record NZ_JBHTEB010000001.1, on the reverse strand, counting down.
AACAGCACGTCCATGTCGGCGGCGGAGTCGATGGCCACCCCGCAGTGCCCGACCTCACCGAGCGAGCGCGGGTCGTCGGAGTCGCGGCCCATCAGCGTCGGCATGTCGAAGGCGACGGAGAGCCCGCCACCGCCGTTGCGCAGGATCATCTTGTAGCGCTCGTTGGTCTGCTCGGCGTTGCCGAACCCGGCGAACTGCCGGATGGTCCACGTGCGCCCCCGGTAGCCGGTCGGGTACAGCCCGCGCGTGAACGGGTACTCCCCCGGCCACCCGATCCGCTCGAACCCCTCGTAGACGTCCCCGGCCGCGGCCCGTACACCGGCTCCACGGGATCCCCGGACAGCGTGGTGAAATCCGCGTCGCGCTTCCGCGCACCGTCATACCGGGCCTGCCACCGCCGGCGGCCTTCCTCAATCGCGTCAGCGTCCATGCTTTCGAATTTACTAGGACGTCCTAATAAATGACAGCGGGGCTGGTCAGGACGCGCTCGCGGAACGCTGGAGAGCACCCGTTACGCTCGACGCCATGAAGAAGAGCGTCCTGACCCGCTACCGGGTGATGGCCTACGTCACCGCGGTGCTGCTGATCCTGCTGACGGTCGGCGTGATCGGAAAGCGCCTGCTGCACCTGGACGGCTTCGACGGCTTCACCACCGCCGTCGGCATCGCCCACGGCTGGCTCTACGTCGTCTACCTGGTCTTCGCCTTCGACCTCGGGAGCAAGGCGAAGCTGCCGGTGGGGCGCCTGGTGTGGCTCCTCCTCGCGGGCACCATCCCGACCGCCGCGTTCTTCGTGGAGCGCCAGGTGAGCCGGGAGGTCCAGCCGCTCCTCGAGAAGGAGACCGACGCCAGTCCCGCCGCGGCCTGACGCGTCCCCGCGTCAGGGCAGCTCGCCGGTCACCTGGTGATGTAGTGGCACTGCACGCCCCGCAACTTGCCGTTGACGTAGAACTTCGCGCACGCCTTGCCGTACTTCGGCAGCGTCTGCGGAGCCACCTTCCGCAGCGGGTTCCCGATGCACTCGTGGTGCGTCGCCCCACGTGACGTGCGGTACGTCCTGTTGTCGCTGTCCGCGTAGGCGAAGTCGATGCGCCAGTTGCAGAACTGGGTGAAGGTGACCGCCAGCCCCGCGCAGTCCACACCGGCGAACTGCGTGGTGATCCGCTTGCCGGAGCCCTTGATGGTGTGCGTCAGGAAGCAGCCCGTAGGCACCCGCACGTTGGCTCCGCGCAGGTCGTAGTCGAAGGTCCCGAGGGGCGTGGTCCCCGTCGCGCTGGCATGACCGGGCCCGGCGCCGCCGAGGACCCCGAGGGCGGTCAACGCCGCCGTACAGACGACGGCCGCCAGGCCACGGACACGCTGCGCAGTACTCACGGGACTCCCTCACCATCACTCAACATCCGGACGTCGATCATCCGGATAGTGAACGGGTCACATAATCCCAGCAGGAACCGGCCGTCCCGGCGCTCAGGGCCCGCAGCGGGCGAGAACCACCGTGAAGTGGGAAGAGGCGTTCCGGCTTGACGGCTGTCAGCCCTCGTCCTCGAAGTCCCGCGCCGCCACCCGCAGCGGGCGCAGCATGGCGAAGATCTCCTGGCATTCCTCCGCGTCGTACGCGCTCAGGCCGAAGTTCATGGTCATCAGGTCGCGGGTGGCGGCGTCGACGACCTCGCGGCCCTTGTCGGTGATGGAGGCGAGGGTGCCGCGGCCGTCGTTGGGGTTGGGGCGCTTGGCGACCAGGCCGGAGCGGACCAGGCGGTCGACGGTGTTCGTGACCGACGTCGGGTGGACCATCAGGCGTTCGCCGATCTTGGACATCGGCAGCTCGCCCGCCTTGGAGAAGGTGAGCAGCACGAGCGCCTCGTACCGCGCGAACGTCAGGCCGTACGGCTTGACCACCGCGTCGACCTCGGCGAGCAGGATCTGCTGGGCCCGCATGATCGAGGTGATCGCGGCCATGGCCGGAACGCTGCCCCAGCGCTGTTTCCAGAGTTCGTCGGCGCGGGCGATGGGATCGAACGGGAGGCTGAGCGGCTTCGGCACGTCACCAGACCTTACCGGCCGGTCATATGTCGGTCAGCCCTGTCTCGCGTTTCGGTCAGCGGGTGGGTTGGGGTGTTGTGTCACGATTGGTGATTGATTGTTGGCGTTTCGTCATCCATAGCTCGTCGCGTCCACTGCCCCGCCCCAAGGGAGCGTCATGCCCCGCGTCATGCCCCGCGTGCCCCGGCTGATCCACACCCTCGCGGCCCTCTGTGCCCTCTCCCTCCTCGCGGGCTGCTCGTCCTCCTCCGACGTCGACGAGGCGTCCGTCGCCGGGGCCGCCTCCAAGGGGGAGCCCGCCGCGGCCGACTCCCCCTTCTGGGTCGAGCCGGACAGTCCCGCCGTACGGCAGGTACGGCAGTGGCAGCGCCAGGGCCGCGCCGCGGACGCCGCCCTCCTCAACCGCATCGCCCAGCGGCCCGCCGCCCTCTGGCCCGCCGGGGAGATCGACCCCGCCCCGCTCGTCGGCGCCGCCGTCGCGGGGGCCCGGCGCAGCGGGCGCACGGTGGTGTTCGCGGCGTACAACATCCCGCACCGCGACTGCGGCCAGCACTCCGCGGGCGGCGCCGCGAGCGCGGGCGCCTACCGGCAGTGGATCGGCAGGTTCGCCGACGCCATCGGTGACGCCAGGGCCCTGGTGGTGCTGGAGCCCGACGCGGTCGCGCACATCGTCGACGGGTGCACCCCGGGCGAACTGCACGCCGAGCGCGAGCAGTTGCTCAGTGAGGCGATCCAGCGGCTCAAGGCGCAGCCCCACACCCAGGTCTACCTGGACGCCGGGAACCCCGACTGGATCCGGGAGCCGTCCAAGCTCGTCGAGCCGCTGCGGCGGGCCGGGATCGCCCAGGCCGACGGCTTCGCGCTCAACGTCTCCAACTTCCAGACCAACGACACGACGACGGCGTACGGGCTGCGGCTCTCCGAGGCGCTCGGCGGCAAGCACTTCGTCGTCGACACCAGCCGCAACGGCAAGGGCCCGCTGCCCGGTGTCTGGTGCAACCCGCCGGGGCGGGCGCTCGGCACCGCGCCGACCACCGACACCGGGCTGCCCGCCGTGGACGCCTACCTGTGGATCAAGCGGCCCGGCGAGTCGGACGGCCCGTGCCAGGGCGGGCCCGCGGCGGGGCGGTGGTGGGCGGAGTACGCCTTGGGCCTCGCCCGGAACGCGTCGGGGAGCTGAGGGCCCCCGTCAGCGTCGCCGGGCTGACGGTCCCCGTCACGTCACCTGCAGCCACTTCGCCTCCGACGGGGTGCCCTTGCCGTCCGTCACGAACAGCATGTACCAGCCCGGCGGCACCAGCGTGCGGTCCTTGGGCACCTCCACCGTGACCGACCTGCCCTTCTTGGACACGGTCAGTTCGATCGAGCGCTGCTCGACGTCCGTGGTGTGCGTGACCGCGCTGGGGCGCATCAGCCGGGCCTTCGCCACCCGTTCGGGGTGGTTCGTGCGGTACGTCACCCGGTGGTCGGCGGGCAGCTTCCGCGGGCCGTCCTGGAGCGCGGGGCGCGCCGCGGCGTTCTTGTGCAGCGCGGGGGGCGTGAAGATCTCCATGCGCTGCTCGAAGTGGCCGAGCTTGGTGTTCTGCTGGTCGTCGAAGAGCGGGTCCGAGCCGAACGTGACGACCCTGCCGTCCGGCAGCAGCAGCGCCTCGGAGTGGTAGTTGCGGCCCACCGTGGGCGCGGCGGCCTCCTGGAAGGCGTTGGCCTTCGGGTCGTAGAACTGCGCCTTGAGGACGTTGCTCGCGCTGCGGCCCCGGTAGTCGACCGAGCCGTTGGTGGTGAAGACCCGGTCGTCCGGCATGATCACGCTGTTGAGGTAGCGGGTGCCCTGGGGGAGGTCGGGGCCGTCCTCGAAGACGGGGTTGTCCTTCTTCAGGTCGACGACCGCCGTGCGCGCCGTGGACTTCTTCGACTCGCCGACGCCCCCGCCGCCCAGCAGCATCACCTTCTGGTCCTGCGCCGGCGGCAGCAGGACCGATGACGCGGTCTCCGTCTGGTCGGCGTCCCTCAGGCCCGGGACGCGCTGGAAGGTGTTGGTCCTCAGGTCCCACAGGCCCGGGACGCGGCCCTTGTCGGCGGGGCCGTAGCCCGCGTTCGCGGCGGGGTAGAACAGCTTGCCGCCCTTGGTGAGGAAGAGGGCGGGGTAGGTGGGGAAGTACCGCTTGGGGCCCGGCGTCCACTTCTTCGTCTCCGGGTCGTAGTACTCGTTGTCGCCCGGGTCGATCATGCCCACGTCGTCCAGGCCGGACACCGCGAGGACGCGGCCGTCGGGCAGGCCGACCAGGGTCGGGTACCAGCGGGCCTTGTCCATCGGCTCGACGGGCACGTACTTCTCCGCCACCGGGTCGAACTCGTAGGCGGCGCGGATGCCCTGGTAGTCCTGCTTGTCCAGGGTGATCTTCTCGGAGAGGCCGTAGGTGTTGGCCGCGTCCTTGCCCTTCAGGCCGACGATCTCGTACTGCGCCTGCCGCTGGGTGACGGAGAGGGGGCCCTCCTCCACCGCCTCCACGAACACCCGCGCCTCGCTCGCGGTGACCTTGGTGCGCCAGGGCTGCATCTCGCCGCGGCTGTTGTACGTGACCCGGAAGCCGCGTTTGGCCTTCGGGACGGTGACGTCGAACTTCGTCTCGTACTCGACGCCCGCCGGGGAGCGGAAGCGGGTGCCCTTCTTGAGGAAGACCGCCTTGTCCGGGTTCTCGTTCTTGACCCGCATCCCGCCGCCCGCGCGGGTCACCTCGCCGTCGAGGAGTTCGTAGCGCGCGGTGCCGCCCGCGACCAGGAGGCGGCCGTCGGGGAGTTGGGCGTGGCCCGCGCAGAAGAAGTCCTCGGGGGTCCTGATCTTCTTGAAGGTGTTCTTCTCCGGGTCCCAGAGGACGGTCTCGAACTCGCCCTTGTCGAACTTGCGCTGCTCGTTGCCGGAGCCCGCGACGATCAGCACCTTGCCGGTGTGCAGGAGGGCGGCGTGGATGGCGTTGGTGCGGTACTCCTCCGGGATGTCGACCCGGGCCCAGGAGCCGTAGCGGGCCTTGTAGCCGGGCTGGGAGATCTTGTAGGCGTGGTACTTGTCGCCCGCGAAGTCCAGCGCGGCGGGGGCGTTGAGGCTGGCCAGGATGGCGACGCCGCCGATGCCGAGGACGGTCTTCTTGGTCTTCTTCGAGGGGCGGTAGGCCATGGCCTAGTTACCTCCTGTGGTGGTGCTGGAGACCGGGGCCGAGAGCGGGGTGGGGGCCGGTTTGACGATGGGGGGCGGAGGCGCGGAGGGGGCGGGGCCGGGGGGTGCCTGCTGGACCTGCGGGGGCTGATGGACCGGCTGGACCTGCTCGGCCTGCTCGGCCTGGGCTTGGGTGTGGCGGGTGAGGAGCCAGACCGTGGGCGGGGCCAGGGAGATCAGCAGGGCCAGGGTCGCCCAGGTGCGCATCGCCGCGTGGGTGTGGCCGAAGGCGACGGACGCGGCGAGGGAGGCGGCGAGGAGGGCCGCCCAGGCCAGGTGGATGCGGAAGGTGAGCAGCCGGTCGGGGCTGGCGTCGCCGCCCTTGGGGGTGACGACGAAGCGGCTGGGGCGGCGCAGGGCCGCCTCCGCGAGGGACTTGAGGTAGATCGGGGCGGAGAGGGCGGACATCGCCATGCCCGCGAGGCCGCCGGAGCCCTCCGGTTCGTGCGGGGAGACGTTGTGGCGGCGGTTCCAGAGGTAGAGGCCGACCTGGAGGGCCGCGGCGTCGCTGTAGAGCATCAGCCAGACGGAGGCGGCGACCTGGGTGCCGGAGGCGCCGAACCAGAGGAAGAGGAAGCAGGACAGGATGCCGAGCAGCCAGTTCACGGCCGTCATCGGGTAGTAGACGAGCATCAGGGTGTAGGAGAGGAGACGGCCCGGGGGCATCCGGAACGGGGCCTTCCAGTACTGCTTGATGATCGTCTCGTAGGTGCCGCGGGACCAGCGGAGCTGCTGGGTGAAGAAGTCCGTCCAGGAGGCCGGGCCCTCGCCGACGGCGAGCACGTCGGGGGTGTAGACCGAGCGCCAGTGGTTGCCGGTACGGGGGTTGCGGGTGCGGTGCAGTTCGAAGCCGGTGGCCATGTCCTCGGTGATGGAGTCGTACAGGCCGCGGATCTGCTTGACGGCGGCGATGCGTACGACGTTGTTGGTGCCGACGAACATGGGGGCGCGGTAGCGGTTGCCCGCGCGCTGGATCAGGGCGTGGAAGAGGAACTGCTGGGACTCGGCGGCCTTGGTGACGGGGTTGTGGTAGTTGCCGTAGACCTGGGGGCCGACGACGAAGGCGACGTCCGGGTCGCGGAAGTAACCCATCATCCGGGTGAGGAAGTCGGGGAGCGGCACGTGGTCGGTGTCGACGGAGGCGAAGAAGTCGTACGCGTCGCCGTGCATCGCGATCCACGCGTTGTAGTTGCCGTGCTTGGTGCGCGCCTTGTGGACGCCGGTGGGGCGGTTCCACTCGGGGACGCCGTGGCGGGTGAAGTGGCGTACGCCGAGTTCGGCGCAGAGGGCCTTGGCGGCGGGGTCGTCGCCCTCGTCGAGGAGCCAGACGTCCAGCGGGCCGGTGTGCTCGATCCGGGTGGCGCCCTCCAGGGTGGCCCGGACCATGGCGAGGGGTTCCTTGCCGGGGACGTACGTGGTGAGGAAGGCGACGCGGGTGCCCGGCTCGGGCGTCACGGGGACGGGGTCGCGGGCGACCATGGTGGCGTGGGCGACGGAGACGACGTTGACGAGCATGAACAGCTCGATGCACCCGATGGCCACCAGCATGGTGGTGTCCAGGCCGACGAGCCAGCGTTCGCCGCCCTCGCGCTCGACCCAGTGGGTCGGCCAGACCAGGTAGACGAGCAGCGCGCCGGTGAGGATCGGCGCGAGGGACATCAGGAGGACGGCTCGTATTCGGCGGGGCTCCTGGGAGAGCAGTGACGTGTACCCCACCCGGTACGGCTCGCCGGACGGCTCGGTGAGCGGTCCGGCGAGCTGGCTGTGGGTGTCGTAGTCGTAGCCCTCCGGCCGCACAGCGCCCTCCAGTGGTTGATCGAACGAGTCGATACCGCCACGAAAGTGCACTTTTGAGGGCGTGTCGAACTGGGCGCGTCCAGGTGGGTGTGGCCGCGAGCGCTACGCCCGCCCGGCCGCGGGCCGTCGTACGCCGTGGCCCGTCACGTGGACAGTGCCGCGTGGCCCGTCACGGGGACAGGTGGCGTTCCACCGTCTCCACCTTGGAGGTGAGTCCGTCCGTCACGCCGGGGCGGATGTCCGCCTTGAGGACGAGGGAGACGCGGGGCGCGCGTGCCTCGACCGCGGCGACCGCGCGGCGGACGACGTCCATGACCTCGTCCCACGAGCCCTCCACGGACGTGAACATCGCGTCCGTGCGGTTGGGCAGCCCGGACTCCCGGACCACCTGGACCGCGTCCGCCACGTACTCCCCCACGTCCTCGCCGACCCCCAGCGGCGTCACGGAGAAGGCGACGATCACGCGTTCACGATCCCTTCCTTGCGGGCGCGGGAGGCGATGACCGCGCTCTCGGCCTCACGGCGCAGCCGCCGGTCGGCGAAGAAGCCGCCGGTGGGCAGGACGGAGAGGACGAAGTAGAGCGCGGCGGTCCCGAGGGGCCACTTCGCGCGGTTCCAGGCGTCCGCCCAGAAGATCACGTAGATGACGAAGAGGAGCCCGTGGATCGCGCCCATCACGGGCACCGCGTTGAAGTCCGTGGTGCGCTTGAGCACCGAGCAGACCAGCAGCAGGAGGAAGGACACGGCCTCGGGGGTCGAGACCAGGCGGAGCCTGCGGAGGGCGGAGGCGGTCTTGAGGTCCACGGGTCACCTTCGGGGTGGGAGGAGAGTCTCGGCGATGCCTTGTGAAGGGGTGCACAAAGGTTCGTTCATTGTGGCAAACGCCCCCGGGACGGTGCCCCTAGGGGGGTGGTCAGGGCGGAGACAGGGTCGTGGGCCCTGTTGGCGGGGGGTCCGCTGGGGCTACCGTCACAACGTGGCGATGTTCCGACTTCAGGGCAGCAAGGTGCTGGCCGTCGAGATGACCGGTGACGCCGTGAAGGCGAAGAACGGCTCGATGGTGGCGTACGACGGCCAGATGGCGTTCAAGAAGATGAGCGGGGGCGGGGAAGGGCTACGGGGGATGGTGACCCGGCGGCTCACGGGTGAGCAGATGACGGTGATGGAGGTGAAGGGGCACGGCACGTGCTGGTTCGCGGACCGCGCCTCGGAGATCAACCTGGTCAGCCTCCAGGGGGACAAGCTGTACGTCGAGTCGAGCAACCTGCTCGCCGCCGACGCCGGGCTGCGCACGGGCACCGAGTTCACGGGGCTGCGCGGCGCCTCACAGGGCAACGGGCTGTTCACGACGACCGTCGAGGGACACGGGCAGGCGGCGATCATGTCGGACGGCCCGGCGGTGGTGCTGCGGGTCAGCGCCCAGTACCCGCTGACCGTGGACCCGGGGGCGTACGTGGCGCACCAGGGGAACCTGCGGCAGTCCTTCCAGTCGGGTGTGACGTTCCGCACCCTGCTGGGCGAGGGCGGCGGCGAGCCTTCCAGATGCGGTTCGAGGGGGACGGGCTGGTCTACGTCCAGCCCAGCGAGCGGAACACGATCGCGGGGGATGTGTGAGATGGCGTTCCGTGAGATCAACTCGAAGATGATCGAGGCGACCGTCGTCCCGGGGCAGCGGCTGTTCAGCCAGCGCGGCGCGATGCTCGCCTACAAGGGCGAGGTGTCGTTCACGCCCAACATGCAGGGCGGCCAGGGCGGCGTGATGTCCATGATCGGGCGGCGGGTGGCCAACGAGGACACCCCGCTGATGACCGTGGAGGGCAGCGGCACCGTGTTGTTCGGGCACGGCGGGCACCACATCGAGGTGATCAACCTCAGCGGCGACACCCTGTACGTGGAGGCGGACCGGCTGCTCGCCTTCGAGGGCACGCTCCAGCAGGGGACGATGTTCATGGGCTCGCAGGGCGGGGTCATGGGCATGGTCCGGGGGCAGGTGACCGGGCAGGGGCTGTTCACCACCACCCTGAAGGGGCAGGGCGCCGTCGCGGTGATGGCGCACGGGGGCGTGTTCGAGGTGCCGATCACCCCGCAGCGGCCGGTCCACGTGGACCCGCAGGCGTACGTCGCGCACTACGGCGACGTACGCAACAAGCTCTCCACCGCGCTGGGCTGGCGCGACATGGTGGGGCGCGGGTCGGGCGAGGCGTTCCAGCTCGAACTGAGCGGGAGCGGTTCGGTGTTCGTGCAGGCGTCCGAGGAGAAGCTGTGACACCCGTGATCCATGACCCGGCCAGCCTGCCGGTCGACGACAACGTGAACTCGTACACCTTCTGTGTGGAGCTGAAGGGGAGCCAGTGGTTCCTGCAGAAGGGGAAGATGATCGCCTACTACGGGTCGATCGAGTTCAACGGCATCGGGCACGGGCGGCTGGACCGGCTCGTGCGGACTTCCTTCCATTCGCCGTTGCACGCGAGCGACTGGGTGGTGGCCGAGGGCTCGGGCAAGATGCTCCTCGCTGACCGGGCCTTCGATGTGAACTCGTACGACCTGGAGGACGGCAACCTGACCATTCGCTCGGGCAATCTGCTCGCTTTTCAGCCAAGTCTCGCGCTGAAGCAGTCGATCGTGCCGGGCTTTCTGACGCTGATCGGAACCGGCAAGTTCGTGGCCGCATCCAACGGGCCGGTGGTGTTCATGGAACCCCCGATCCGGGTGGACCCGCAGGCGCTCGTCGGCTGGGCCGACTGCCCGTCCCCGTGCCATCACTACGACCACGGGTACATGACGGGTGTGATGGGCGGTCTACGTGCGCTGACGGGCCTGGGCGGGGCGTCCGGAGAGGAGCATCAGTTCGAGTTCGTCGGGGCGGGCACCGTACTGCTCCAGTCGACGGAGACGTTGATGGCCGAGCAGTCCGTCGGGGCGACTCCGCAGCAGGCGGGGGTGCCGGGCGGAGGGCCCGGCGGAGGGCATGGATCGCAGCCGGGGACACCGCGCCTTCCCGGACAGCTGGGGGACCTCCAGCGTCGCTTCGGGCTGTGAGCGGTAGTCTGCGGAGTGTGACATCGAACGCGTGCGCACTGTCACACCACCCTCATTAGTTCGCCTTTCAACCTCTTAGGTAGACTTCATTCATGGAGACCGAGACGGCCACGCGCTGGCTGACCGATGCGGAGCAGTGTGCCTGGCGCACTCATCTGGAGGTCAACAGACTGTTGACCTACCAGCTCGAAAAGGACCTCCAGCCGTTCGGCCTGACGATGAACGACTACGAGATCCTGGTGAATCTCTCCGAGTCGGAGGACCTGCGGATGCGGATGAGCGACCTCGCCTCCGCCACCCTCCAGTCCAAGAGCCGCCTCTCCCACCAGATCACCCGTATGGAGAACGCGAATCTGGTCCGCCGGGAGAACTGCGAGTCCGACCGGCGCGGGCTCTACGCCGTGCTCACCGAGCACGGCATGGAGACGATGAAGAAGGTGGCGCCCCATCATGTGGCGTCGGTGCGCAGGCACTTCATCGATCTGCTCAACCCGGACGCCCTCAGCCAGCTCGACAAGGCCCTCAAGCCCATCGCCGAGCACCTGCGGGGCCAGCGCGGCAGGCCCTGACCCGAGGGCCCTGACCGATCGGCGGGCGGAGCGCGCGCAGCGCTCCGCCCGCCGGGCTCGCCCGCCCCTACGCCCCCGACTCCGTCAGTCCCGCCACCAGTTCGTCCGCCGCCCGGTACGGGTCCAGCTCCCCCGCCACGATCCGTTCCGCCAGGGTGCTCAGGCGGCGGTCGCCGTGCAGGTCGCCGATGCGTTCGCGCAGGGCCGTGACGGCGATGGTCTCCACCTCGCGGGCGGCGCGGGCGCGGCGGCGCTCGGTGAGGACGCCGTGCTCCTCCATCCACGCGCGGTGCTTCTCCAGCGCCTCCACGACCTCGTCGACGCCCTCGGCGCGGGCGGCGACCGTCTTGACGATCGGCGGGCGCCAGTCGCCGGGGGCGCGGGCCTCGCCCAGGCCGAGCATGTGGTTCAGCTCGCGGGCGGTGGCGTCGGCGCCGTCGCGGTCGGCCTTGTTGACGACGTAGACGTCACCGATCTCCAGGATGCCCGCCTTGGCGGCCTGGATGCCGTCGCCCATGCCGGGGGCGAGCAGGACGACGGAGGTGTCGGCCTGGGAGGCGATCTCCACCTCCGACTGGCCGACGCCGACCGTCTCGACGAGGATCACGTCGCAGCCCGCCGCGTCCAGGACGCGGATCGCCTGCGGCGCCGCCCAGGCGAGGCCGCCCAAGTGGCCCCGGGTCGCCATGGAGCGGATGTAGACGCCGGGGTCGGAGGCGTGCTCCGACATCCGGACCCGGTCCCCGAGCAGCGCGCCGCCCGAGAACGGCGACGACGGGTCGACGGCCAGGACGCCGACCCGCCTGCCCTGCTTGCGGTACGCCGTCACCAGCGCCGACGTGGAGGTGGACTTGCCGACGCCGGGCGAACCGGTCAGGCCGACGACATAGGCGTTGCCCGTCAGCGGGGCCAGTGTCGCCATGACCTCCCTGAGCTGCGGGGACGCCCCCTCCACCAGGGAGATCAGCCGGGCCACGGCCCGTGGCCGACCCTCCCTGGCCTGGGCCACCAGCGTGGAGACGTCCTGCATCACAGCTCCGTTCACGAGGTCACGAGTTCATCACGAGAGGGTCTACAGCGAGGCGGCCGGGACGGCGCTCACGCCTTGGGTACCCGGACGATCAGCGCGTCACCCTGACCGCCGCCGCCGCACAGCGCCGCCGCGCCCACGCCACCGCCGCGCCGCTTCAGCTCCAGGGCGAGGTGGAGCACCAGCCGGGCGCCGGACATGCCGATCGGGTGTCCGAGGGCGATCGCGCCGCCGTTCACGTTCACCTTTTCCGTGGACACGCCGAGGTCCTTCATTGACTGCGCGGCGACCGCGGCGAACGCCTCGTTGATCTCGATGAGGTCGAGGTCGGAGACGTCCAGGCCCTCCTTCTTCAGGGCGTGCAGGATCGCGTTCGACGGCTGCGACTGGAGGCTGTTGTCGGGGCCCGCGACATTGCCGTGGGCGCCGATCTCGGCGATCCAGTCCAGGCCCAGCTCCAGCGCCTTGGTCTTGCTCATCACGACCACGGCGGCGGCACCGTCGGAGATCTGCGAGGAGGTGCCCGCGGTGATCGTGCCGTCCTTGGTGAAGGCCGGGCGCAGCCTGCCGAGGGACTCGGCGGTGGTGTCGGCGCGGATGCCCTCGTCCTGGCTGAACAGGACCGGGTCGCCCTTGCGCTGCGGGATCTCCACCGGGGTGATCTCGGCCTCGAAGGTGCCGTTCTTCTGGGCGGCGGCGGCGCGCTGGTGGGAGAGCGCGGCGATCTCGTCCTGCTCGGCGCGGGTGAGGCCGAGGCGGGCGTTGTGCCTCTCGGTGGACTCGCCCATGGGGATGTTCTCCCAGGGGTCGGTCAGCCCGTCGTACGCCATGGCGTCGAGCATCTGCACCGCGCCGTACTTGACGCCCTCGCGGGACTTCGGCAGCAGGTGCGGGGCGTTGGTCATGGACTCCTGGCCGCCCGCGACGACGATCTCGAATTCGCCCGCGCGAATGAGCTGGTCGGCGAGCGCGATGGCGTCGAGGCCGGAGAGGCACACCTTGTTGACGGTGAGTGCCGGCACGTTCATCGGGATGCCCGCCTTGACGGCGGCCTGGCGCGCCGGGATCTGCCCTGCCCCGGCCGTGAGCACCTGCCCCATGATGACGTACTGCACCTGGTCGCCACCGATCCCCGCACGGTCGAGGGCGGCCTTGATCGCGAAGCCGCCGAGGTCGGCTCCGGAGAAGGACTTCAGCGAGCCGAGCAGCCGCCCCATCGGGGTGCGGGCACCCGCGACGATGACGGACGTCGTGCCGTTCGTTGCAGAAGACATGAGCTGCGATCCCCTTACCGGCTGCACAGCCGAGGAGTGAACGAGGGTTTACTTCGAATGTACTGATGGCACTCCGTGCCGTCACCGGGCCGTCGGTGTGATCGCTGGCACGTTGCGTAACCACCCCGACAGCGCTGCACTGAATCCATGCTGACGCGAATCGACCACATCGGAATCGCCTGCCACGACCTCGACGCGACCGTCGAGTTCTACCGGGCGACGTACGGCTTCGAGGTGTTCCACACCGAGGTCAACGAGGAGCAGGGCGTGCGCGAGGCCATGCTCAAGATCAACGATACGTCGGACGGCGGCGCCTCCTACCTCCAGTTGCTGGAGCCGACCCGCGAGGACTCCACGGTCGCGAAGTGGCTGGCCAAGAACGGCGAGGGGGTGCACCACATCGCCTTCGGTACGGCGGATGTGGACGCCGACGCCGACGCCATCAGGGAGAAGGGCGTACGCGTCCTGTACGACGAGCCCCGGCGCGGTTCCATGGGGTCCCGGATCACCTTCCTGCACCCCAAGGACTGCCACGGCGTTCTCACGGAACTGGTCACTTCGGCGCCGGTTGAGTCACCTGAGCACTGATGCTCGTACATAAGGGCCGGTAGGGTTGGGTGCGGTCGCCGCCCACCCAGCGGTGGCCGCATTCCGGGGTCCGGGTTTCGGGGGACGAGCGCCGGGGCAACAGCCCGTGCTCCGCCGTTGATCTGACACCATTCCCCGGGGGCCCCGTTCGGCGGATGGACGGTGCTCGTTGGAGAGACCTGCGACCAGGGGACGGATGGGACCGCGCAGTGCGGGGCTACGAGAGCCAGGAGCGAGAGCCGGCGGCTGACGTCGACCACCTCACTCGGTTCGAAGCCGAGATGAAGCGGCTGAAGACCGAGCGGGAAAAGGCGATCCAGCACGCCGAGGACCTCGGCTACCAGGTCGAGGTGCTGCGGGCCAAGCTGCACGAGGCGCGCCGCACCCTGATGACCCGGCCTGCCTACGACAGCGCCGACATCGGCTACCAGGCCGAGCAGCTCCTGCGCAACGCGCAGATGCAGGCCGACCAGATCCGCGCCGACGCCGAGCGCGAGCTGAGCCAGGCCAGGGCGCAGACCCAGCGCATCCTCCAGGAGCACGCCGAGCAGGCCGCCCGCCTCCAGGCCGAGCTGCACCAGGAGGCGGTGGCCCGGCGCCAGCAGCTCGACCAGGAGCTGGCCGAGCGGCGGCAGACCGTCGAGTCGCACGTCAACGAGAACGTGGCGTGGGCCGAGCAGTTGCGGGCCCGCACCGAGTCGCAGGCGCGGCGCCTGCTGGACGAGTCGCGGGCCGAGGCCGAGCAGGCGATGGCGGCGGCGCGGGCGGAGGCCGAGCGGCTGACCGCCGAGGCGCGCCAGCGCCTCCAGAGCGAGGCGGAGGCCGCGCGCGCGGAGGCCGAGCAGTTGCTGCGGCGGGCCCGCGCCGACGCCGAGCGGCTGCTGAACGCGGCCTCCACGCAGGCGCAGGAGGCCACCGACCACGCCGAGCAGTTGCGCAGTACGACGGCGTCCGAGTCGGACGCCGCGCGCCGTCAGGCGCAGGAGCTGAGCCGGGCCGCCGAGCAGCGGATGGCGGCGGCCGAGGAGGCGCTGCGCAAGGCGCAGTCCGAGGCGGAGAAGCTGGTCACCGAGGCCAAGGAGGCCGCGAGCAAGGCCCTCTCCAGCGCCGAGGCCGCCAACGAGACGCGCACCCGCACGGCGAAGGAGCAGGTCGCCCGGCTGGTCTCGGAGGCCACCAAGGAGGCCGAGACCACCAAGGCCGAGGCCGAGCAGCTCATCGCCGACGCCCGCGCGGAGGCCGAGAAGATCGTCGCGGAGGCCGCCGAGAAGGCCCGTACGATCACCGCCGAGGAGACCGCCAGCCAGCTCGCCAAGACGGCCAGGACCGCCGAGGACGTGCTGAACAAGGCGTCCGAGGACGCCAAGAAGACCACCAAGGCCGCCGCCGAGGAGGCCGAGCGGATCCGCAGCGAGGCGGAGGCCGAGGCGGACCGGCTGCGCGCCGAGGCGCACGACATCGCCGAGCAGCTCAAGGGCGCCGCGAAGGACGACACCGCGGAGTACCGCGCCAAGACCGTCGAACTCCAGGAGGAGGCCCGGCGGCTGCGCGGCGAGGCCGAGCAGTTGCGCGCCGACGCGGTCGGCGAGGGCGAGAAGATCCGCGCCGAGGCCCGCAAGGAGGCCGTGGCGCAGATCGAGGAGGCCGCGAAGACCGCCGAGGAGCTGCTCGCCAAGGCGAAGGCGGACGCCGACGAGCTGCGGCAGGCCGCGACCACGGACAGCGAGAAGGTCCGCACCGAGGCCATCGAGCGGGCGACGGCGCTGCGCCGTCAGGCCGAGGAGACCCTGGAGCGCACCCGCGCCGAGGCCGAGCGGCACCGCGCCGAGGCCGCCGAGCAGGCCGAGGGCATCACCGCGGATGCCGAGCGGGCCGCGCGTGAGCTGCGCGAGGAGGCCGAGCAGGCCGTCGAGGCGCGGCGCGCGGAGGCGGCCGAGGAGCTGACCCGGCTGCACACCGAGGCCGAGGAGCGGCTCGCCGCCGCCGAGCAGGCGCTGAGCGACGCCCGCGAGGAGGCGGCGCGGATCCGCCGGGAGGCCGCCGAGGAGACGGAGCGGCTGCGCACCGAGGCCGCCGAGCGCATCCGGGCGCTCCAGCAGCAGGCCGAGACCGAGGCCGAGCGGCTGCGCGACGAGGCCGCCGCGGACGCGTCCGCCTCCCGCGCGGAGGGCGAGGCCGTCGCCGTACGGCTGCGTTCGGAGGCGGCGGCGGAGGCCGAGCGGCTGAAGTCGGAGGCCCAGGACAGCGCCGACCGGGTGCGGGCGGAGGCGCAGGCCGCCGCTGAGCGGCTGGCGACGGAGGCGTCGGAGACGCTGGCCGCCGCGCAGGAGGAGGCCGCCCGGCGCCGCCGGGAGGCGGAGGAGCTGCTGGGCGCGGCCCGGCAGGAGGCCGACCAGGAGCGGCAGCGGGCCCGCGAGCAGAGCGAGGAGCTGCTGGCGTCGGCGCGCAAGCGCGTGGAGGACGCCCAGGCCGAGGCCGTACGGCTGGTCGAGGAGGCGGACCGGCGGGCCACCGAGATGGTGTCGGCGGCCGAACAGCACGCCCAGCAGGTACGGGACTCCGTGGCCGGGCTGCACGAGCAGGCGCAGGACGAGATCCAGGGCCTCAGGTCGGCCGCCGAGCACGCGGCGGAGCGCACCCGACGGGAGGCCGAGGAGGAGGCGGACCGGGTCCGCGCCGACGCCTACGCCGAGCGGGAGCGCGCCAGCGAGGACGCGGGCCGGGTGCGGCGGGAGGCGAGCGAGGAGGCCGAGGCCGCGAAGGCGCTCGCCGAGCGGACGATGGCGGAGGCGGTCGCCGAGGCGGAGCGGCTGCGGTCGGACGCCTCCGAGCACGCCCAGCGGGTGCGCACCGAGGCGTCGGACACCATCGCGCGGGCCGAGCAGGACGCGGCACGCACGCGTGCGGACGCCCGGGAGGACGCCAACCGCATCCGTTCGGACGCGGCGACCCAGGTGGACACCCTCATCACGGAGGCCCGCGCCGAGGCCGAGCGGCTGACGACGGACACGGCGGCGGAGACCGAGCGGCTGCGCGCCGAGGCGCAGGCCCGCGCGGAGAAGCTGGTCGGGGACGCCACCGACGAGGCGGAGCGGCTGCGCGCCGAGGCCGCCGAGACGGTCGGCTCCGCGCGCCAGCACGCCGAGCGGACGCGCGCTGAGGCCGAGCGGGTCAGGGCGGCGGCGGCCGACGAGGCGGAGCGGCTGACGTCGGCGGCGCGCGCGGAGGCCGAGCGGACCCTGGACGAGGCGCGGCGGGACGCCAACAAGCGGCGTTCGGAGGCGGCCGAGCAGGTCGACAAGCTGATCACGGAGACCACCGCCGAGGCGGACAAGCTGCTCACCGAGGCACAGGAGCAGGCGCAGAAGACGACCGCGGACGCGGAGGCGCAGGCCGACACCATGGTGGGCGCGGCCCGCACCGAGGCCGAGCGGCTGGTCGCCGAGGCCACCGTCGAGGGCAACACGCTGGTGGAGAAGGCCCGTACGGACGCGGACGAGCTGCTGGTCGGCGCCCGCCGGGACGCCACCGCGATCCGGGAGCGCGCGGAGGAGCTGCGCGCCCGGATCACCGGCGAGATCGAGGAGCTGCACGAGCGGGCCCGCCGGGAGGCGGCGGAGACGATGAAGTCGACCGGCGACCGCTGCGACGCGCTGATCAAGGCCGCCGAGGAGCAGCTTGCCAAGGCCCAGGCGAAGGCGAAGGAGCTGGTGTCGGAGGCCAACTCCGAGGCGGGCAAGGTCCGCATCGCCGCGGTGAAGAAGGCCGAGGGCCTGCTGAAGGAGGCCGAGCAGAAGAAGGCCACCCTCGTCCGGGAGGCCGAGGAGCTGAAGGCCGAGGCGATCCGCGAGGCGAAGCGCACGGTCGAGGAGGGCAAGCGGGAGCTGGAGGTGCTGGTGCGCCGCCGCGAGGACATCAACGCGGAGATCTCCCGTGTCCAGGACGTGCTGGAGGCGTTGGAGTCCTTTGAGGCCCCGCCCGCGCCCAAGGACGGTGTGAAGGCGGGCGCGACGGTGGGCGCCCCACGATCGGGTGGCAAGTCGTCGGACGGCTAGCGTCGAGGTCCGATTCCGGTGTTTTATGGAGCATTTGACCGACTCTTTGGCAAGCGATCCGCGGCCCAGCCACCCAAAAGGGGTGTCATTCTCCAGATCAAACACGTATCCGCTCGATGACACGCCGTTCTGACCCCTAGGATTCCACCTATCACCTCACCGGTCTCATTCGACAGGAACCCCATGAGCGACACTTCCCCCTACGGCTTCGAGCTTGTGCGGCGTGGATACGACCGCGCTCAGGTGGACGAACGTATCTCCAAGCTCGTCTCCGACCGTGACAGCGCTCTCGCCCGCATCACCGCTCTGGAGAAGCGCATCGAGGAACTGCACCTCGAAACGCAGAACGCCCAGGCCCAGGTGACCGACGCCGAGCCGTCGTACGCCGGTCTCGGCGCTCGGGTCGAGAAGATCCTGCGCCTGGCCGAGGAAGAGGCCAAGGACCTGCGCGAGGAGGCCCGCCGCGCGGCCGAGCAGCACCGCGAGCTGGCCGAGTCGGCCGCCCAGCAGGTGCGCAACGACGCCGAGTCGTTCGCCGCCGAGCGCAAGGCCAAGGCGGAGGACGAGGGCGTCCGCATCGTCGAGAAGGCCAAGTCCGACGCCTCCCAGCTCCGTGCCGAGGCGCAGAAGGACGCGCAGTCCAAGCGCGAGGAGGCCGACGCGCTCTTCGAGGAGACCCGCGCCAAGGCCGCGCAGGCCGCCGCCGACTTCGAGACCAACCTCGCCAAGCGCCGCGAGCAGTCCGAGCGTGACCTGGCGTCGCGTCAGGCCAAGGCCGAGAAGCGCCTCGCCGAGATCGAGCACCGCGCCGAGCAGCTCCGCCTGGAGGCGGAGAAGCTGCGCACCGACGCCGAGCGCCGGGCCCGCCAGACGGTGGAGACCGCGCAGCGCCAGGCCGAGGACATCGTGGCCGACGCCAACGCCAAGGCCGACCGCATCCGTTCGGAGTCCGAGCGCGAGCTGGCCGCCCTCACCAACCGCCGCGACTCCATCAACGCCCAGCTCACGAACGTGCGCGAGATGCTCGCCACGCTCACGGGCGCCGCGGTGGCCGCCGCCGGTACCCCGGCCGAGGACGAGCCGATCTCCCGTGGGGTGCCCGCCCAGCAGTCCCGGTAACCAGCCCGGGTACGGCTGACGAACACCTGCGAAGCCCTCTGTCACTGCGGTGGCAGAGGGCTTTGTCCCGTTCTAGCGTGGGCCGCATGATCGAGCTGGCGGGGCTGACCAAGCGGTACGGCGAGAAGGTGGCCGTCAACAACCTCACCTTCACCGTCCGGCCGGGCATCATCACGGGGTTCCTCGGCCCCAACGGCGCGGGCAAGTCCACCACCATGCGGATGATCCTCGGCCTGGACCACCCCACCGCCGGTGACGTCCGCATCGACGGCAGGCACTACGACGAGCTGCGCGACCCGCTGACGTACATCGGCGCCCTGCTGGACGCCAAGGCGGTGCACGGGGGCCGCAGCGCCTACCACCACCTCCTCTGTCTGGCGCAGAGCAACGGCATCCCCCGGCAGCGGGTGCGGGAGGTGCTGGACACCGTGGGTCTGACGGCGGTCGCGCGGAAGAAGGCCAAGGGGTTCTCCCTCGGCATGGGGCAGCGGCTCGGCATCGCGGGCGCGCTGCTCGGGGACCCGCGCATCCTGATGTTCGACGAGCCGGTCAACGGACTCGACCCCGAGGGCATCCACTGGATCCGCAACCTGATGAAATCGCTGGCCGCGCAGGGCCGCACCGTCTTCGTCTCCTCCCACCTGATGAGCGAGATGGCGCTGACCGCCGACCACCTGGTGGTGATCGGGCAGGGACGGCTGCTCGCCGACACCTCCATGGCGGACTTCATCGCCGCCAACTCACACAGCTACGTGCGGGTGCGCAGCCCGCAGCGCGAGCGGCTGCTCGACGTGCTGCACGGCGCCGGGATCACCGTCGTGGAGGCCGGTGGCGGCAGCCTGGAGGTGGACGGCGACAAGGCCGAGCTGATCGGTGAGCTGGCCGCCCAGCACCACCTGGTCCTGCACGAGCTGAGCCCGCAGCGGGCCTCGCTGGAGGAGGCGTTCATGCGGCTGACGGCGGAGTCGGTGGAGTACCACGCGCACGACGGGACGCCCGCCGCCGCCGAGCAGCCGCAGGCGCGGGCGCAGTGGGGCGAGGACTGGAGGAGGGGCTGACATGGCGGCGACCCAGGTGGTGCGGTCCGAGTGGACCAAGATCCGGTCAGTGGCGTCCACCGTGTGGACGCTCTCCCTCGCGGTACTGGTCACCATCGCCCTCGGCATGTTGATCTCCGCACTGTCGGAGAACGAGTTCGACAACCTCAGCGAACGCGACCAGCTCTCCTTCGACCCCACCTTCATCAGCTTCGCCGGGATGAGCCTCGGTCAGCTCGCGATGATCGTGTTCGGGGTGCTCGTCGTCTCCAACGAGTACTCCTCCGGCATGATCCGCACCTCGCTGGCCGCCGTACCGCAGCGCGGCACCCTGCTGTTCAGCAAGGTCGCCGTCGCCACACTGCTCGCGCTGGTGGTCTCCATGGCCACCAGCTTCGCCACCTTCTTCCTCGGCCAGGCGATGCTCGGCGACCTGCGGGCGCACCTCGGGGACCCGGGCGTGCTGCGCGCGGTGCTCGGCGGCGGCCTCTACATGACCCTCATCGCGGTGTTCTCCATGGGGGTCGCCGCGATGCTGCGCTCCCCCATGCTGTCGCTCGGCATCCTGATGCCGTTCTTCTTCCTCATCTCCAACATCCTCGGGAACGTCTCGGCCACCGAGAAGATCGGCCGCTACCTGCCCGACCAGGCGGGCAGCAAGGTCATGCAGGTGGTCACCCCGATCGACGACGACACCCCCTACGGCCCCTGGGGCGGCCTCGGCATCATGGTGCTGTGGGTGGTCGCCGCCCTGGTCGGCGGTTACGTGCTGCTCAAGCGCCGGGACGCATAGCGACGGCGCGAACGGGACGGGTTTTACCCGCCCTTGGCTGGAACCGTCAGCGCCTCGATATCCTCCTAACCCTTACGGGGGCGTGTGCCCCGCTGTCCTGAACCTTTCGATGGGTGCGGAGCATGATCGAAGCAGTCGGCCTGACCAAGCGCTACGGCGACAAGACCGCTGTGTACAACCTTTCCTTCCAGGTACGGCCCGGCGCCGTCACCGGCTTCCTCGGCCCCAACGGCTCCGGCAAGTCGACGACGATGCGGATGATCCTCGGCTTGGACAACCCGACCTCGGGCCAGGTGACGATCGGCGGCTACCCGTACCGCAGGCTGCCGAACGCGCCCCGCCAGGTCGGCGCGCTGCTCGACGCCAAGGCGGTGCACGGCGGCCGGTCGGCCCGCAACCACCTGCTGTCCCTCGCCCAGCTCTCCGGCATCCCGGCCCGCCGGGTGGACGAGGTGCTCGGCGTGGTCGGCCTCCAGGACGTCGCCAAGCGGCGCTCCAAGGGCTTCTCCCTCGGCATGGGGCAGCGGCTCGGCATCGCCGCCGCGCTGCTCGGCGACCCCCAGGTGCTGCTCTTCGACGAGCCGGTCAACGGCCTCGACCCCGAGGGCATCCTGTGGGTGCGGAACCTGATGAAGGCGCTCGCGGCGGAGGGCCGTACCGTCTTCGTCTCCTCCCACCTGATGAGCGAGATGGCGCTGACCGCCGACCACCTCATCGTCATCGGGCGCGGTCAGCTCCTCGCCGACATGAGCGTGCAGCAGTTCATCGCCGCCAACTCCGCCGGGTTCGCGCGCGTGCGCACCCCGGACAGCGAGCCGCAGGTGCGCGAGAAGCTGACGGCCGCGCTGACCGAGGCGGGCGGGCAGGTGCTGTCCGAGCAGGACGGCGCGCTGCGGGTGACCGGGCTGCCGCTGCCCCGCATCAGCGACATCGCGCACGAGGCTGACGTACGGCTCTGGGAGCTGTCGCCGCACCAGGCCTCCCTGGAGGAGGCGTACATGCGGATGACGCAGGGCGCGGTGGACTACCGCTCCACGGTCGACCAGAAGGCGGGACTGATGCAGGCGCCGCCGCCCGGCGCGCAGCCGGTGCCGGGTTCGGTGCCGGTCCCCGGGCAGGGGCAGCCCGGCTGGTACGCGCCGCCGCCGCCCCAGCAGGGCGGGCAGCCGTTCGCGGCGCCGGGTGGGCCGGGTGGGCCCGCGGGCGGTAATCCGTACCTCCAGGCCCCGCAGCCGCCGATGCCGCCGCAGGCTCCGGCCCCCGCCGCCCCGGCCCCCGCCACTCCCGCCGCGCAGACGGCCCCCGCCGCGCAGTCGGCGCCCGCGCCCGCCGCTCCGACGGCACCCGCCCCCCAGCAGAGCGCCCCGCAGAGCACCCCGCAGAGCGCCCCCCAGGACGCCCCGCCGCAGGACACCGCAACCGCCGCCACCGTCGACACGAACAAGCCCGAGGACGTTCGATGAGCACGCCGCAGACTCCGATGCCGCAGGCCCCGCCCGAGTGGCAGGGGGCGCCCGGGGCGTCGTACCACCCCGGCTACACCTCGCCCATCCCCGTCAGGCCCACGCACCTGGGGCACGCGCTCGCCTCCGAGTGGACCAAGATCCGGTCGGTGCGCTCCACGATGTGGACGCTGGGCGTGTTCGTGCTGCTCGTGGTCGGCATCGGCCTGCTCACCGGGGTGCTGGTGGGCGACTCCGACGACGGTGACCTCGGCGGGGAGAGCGCGCTCGCCCTGGGCTTCTTCGGGCTGCTGCTCGGCATCATGTGCATCATCACGCTCGGCGTGCTGACCACCGCGTCCGAGTACGGCACCGGCATGATCCGGACCACCATGACGGCGTGCCCGTCCCGGGGCCGGGTGCTCATGGCGAAGGCGATCGTGTTCTTCACCCTGTCGTTCACGGTGACGCTGCTGTCCGCCGGGTTCGTCGCCATGGTGCAGGTGAGCCTGGTGACCCAGGCCAGGGAGCCGTCCGGCGCCGAGTGGCTGAAGGGCACGGTCGGCGTCTCGCTCTACGTCGCGCTGCTCGGCCTGATCTCGCTGCTCATCGGCTCGGTTATCCGGCACTCCGCGGGCGCGATCACCATCATGATCGCCGCGGTGCTCGCCCCGCTGGTGATCGCGCTGTTCATGTTCTCGTCGTCGCTTCAGGGCCTGCGCGACGCGCTGTTCGAGTACTCGATCCCCAACCAGCTCAGCGTCTTCTACGCCAACTCGCTGTCGGAGTCCGGCCCGTCCGGCTGGGACCCGCTGTGGATCATCCTCGGCGTCACCGCGGTGGTGTTCGCGGGCGCCCTGTTCCTCCAGGAGCGGCGGGACGTGTAGACCCCGTCAGAACCTCGGCGCGTTACGGGACCGCCGTACCGATGAGGTACGGCGGTCCCGCGCGTTCCAGCACGCCTTGTGCCAGTGCCTGCGGTCGTCGACGCCCGCGTGCTCCGGCCAGGCCACCACGTGCGGTACGGCGGAGGGGATCAACTGGTCGCAGCCGGGGCAGCGGTACGTCTTGCCCGCCGCGCTCGCGCCCGCCACGTGCCGCACGCTCCACTCCTCGCCCCGCCAGCTCTCCGTGGACTGCCAGCCGCCGTAGCGGCCCGGCATGTCGTCCTCGGCGGTCCGGCCGGGGGAGCCGGAGCCCTTGGGTCGGTTGCGACGCGGGGACACGGGACACCTCACGGAGCTATACAGGGAACGGGCCTCTTCAAGCCTACGCGGGCCCGACACGGGTACGCGGGCACGGTGATCCGCGCAAGTCCCGCCCTCCCGCCAGGCATTTGGCAGACAATCCGCAAATCCCTCCGGTCAGACCGTGTCCTCGGCACGTGTCAGACGGTTATGCCGAGCGGGGGAGCTCCGTGTCGGAGCCGAGGAAGATGGAAGTGCGATGCGCGTAGGAAGTTTCGTGTTGGCGGCCCGGTTCCCGGGTCAGGGCCAGGGGGAGGCGCTGCACCGCGCGGTCCGCTCCGCCGAGGTGGCCGAGGAGGCGGGGCTCGACACGGTCTGGCTGGCCGAGCACCATTTCGTGCCGTACGGCAGTTGCCCGTCGGCGGTCACCCTGGCCGGGTTACTCCTCGGCCGCACCGACCGCATCCGGGTCGGTACGGCGGTCAGCGTGCTGTCCACCCAGCACCCGGTGGCGCTCGGCGAACAGGCGGCCCTGCTGCACGTCGCGAGCGGCGGGCGGCTGTCCCTGGGCGTCGGCCGGGGTGGCCCCTGGGTCGACCTGGAGGTGTTCGGCACCGGTCTTGACGCCTTCGAGAAGGGGTTCCCGGAATCACTCGATCTGCTGGTGCGCTGGCTGCGCGAACCGTCCGTCGCGGCCACCGGGGAGCGGTTCCGCTTCCGCGAGGTGCCCGTGGTGCCCCGGCCGTCGGAGGCGCTGTCGGCCGCCGAGGGGCCCGAGGTGCTCGTCGCCTGCACCTCACCGGCGAGTGTGCGGCTCGCGGCGGAGCGGGGGCTGCCGATGCTGCTCGGGATGCACGTGGGCGACGAGGAGAAGGCGGAGATGGTCGCGCTGTGGCGGCGGCACGCGCGCGCCACCGGCCGGTCGCCGGAGGAGGTCGCCCGCGCCGCCCATGTCTCCGCCGGTGTCTGCCAGATCGCCGACCGCCGCACCGACGCGGTGGAGACGCTGACGAAGGCGCTGCCCGGCTGGCTGAAGCAGGGCCTGGAGGCCCATGTCACGGTGGACGGCCGGGAGCGCCGGATGCGCGACCCGCTGACGTACACCGAACTGCTCTGCGGGCTGCACCCGGTGGGCACCCCGCGGCTGTGCGCCGACCGGCTCGCGGCGTCCAGCGAGCGCACCGGCATCTCCCGCTTCGCCCTCATGGTCGAGGGCTCCGGCGACCTCGCGGCGACGGAGGAGAACGTACGACGGCTCGGCGCGGAGGTCCTGCCGCATCTGACCTGAGCGGGCCCTGGCCCTGGGCCCGTGTCAGCGTCCGTGGCGGCGCGGTGCCGGTGCTGTGCCGGTGCTGGTGCCGCGAGGAGCTTGCCGCTCCGGTACGAACTGCACCTCCCGCGTACGGAGCGGCAAGCCGGGCGGCTCATCGCGTCAGCAGTCCCGCAGTTCCGGGGACTGGTTCAGCAGTTGTCCGCGGACCGACGTGAATCGGGCCAGCCTCTCGTCCGCCGAGGCGTCCAGCGGGAAGACCGCCACACGGTGGCAGTTCTGGAAGGCCAGCCGTACACCGAAGTGCCGCTGCAGCGCACCGCGGATGGCGTCACTCGCGAGCGCACGCAGCAACTGACCGCGTGCCCGCTCGTCCGGCGGGGGCGTCTGGTTGTCGGCGAACTCTCCGCCGTCCACCTTCAGCTGGGCCACCAGGGAGCTGATCATCTCCCATGCGTAGGGCAGGGAGGTCCGGACGCAGTCGACGAAGTCAGCTTCGTCGACCTCGCCTCGCTCGGCCTGTTCGAGTAGGGCCGGTGAGACGTCGAGCGACATGGGTTCTCCTCTCGCACCCCCAAACGGCAGGGGTTGCCGGACAGGTAGGGGAGAACGCGACCACGCTCAGTACACACATCGCGACCTCCCGTTTAATACGGTAGGCAACTGCCGATGGCCGCACCAGGAAAACGCGAACACAGGCAGTCCCTGGTAGGCGCACAATCAGCCACGAACGAACAGGAGTGTTCCGGGAGAACTGGGGCGTCGCGCGGGTCGCCGGGGGCGTGGCGGAGCGGGTGGGAGGCAGGCGAATCGCGTGCGGCGGGGGGCGTCGAGTAGCGTTGCCGACCATGCGTCTCGTCATTGCCCGATGCTCCGTCGACTACGCGGGCCGACTCACCGCCCACCTTCCCTCGGCGCCCCGTCTGATCCTGGTCAAGGCGGACGGCAGCGTCTCGATCCACGCGGACGACCGGGCCTACAAGCCCCTCAACTGGATGTCGCCGCCCTGCACGCTGAAGGAGGGGACCGGTGACGAGGAGGGCGTCTGGACCGTCGTCAACAAGGCGGGCGAGAAGCTCATCATCACCATGGAGGAGGTCCTCCACGACTCCTCGCACGAACTCGGCGTGGATCCTGGCCTGATCAAGGACGGCGTGGAGGCCCACCTCCAGGAACTGCTGGCCGACCGCATCGAGACCCTCGGTGACGGCTACACCCTGATCCGGCGCGAGTACATGACGGCCATCGGGCCCGTGGACATCCTGTGCCGGGACGCCGAGGGGCAGACCGTCGCGGTGGAGATCAAGCGGCGCGGTGAGATCGACGGCGTCGAGCAACTCACCCGCTACCTGGACCTGTTGAACCGCGACCCGCACCTCGCGCCGGTCCGGGGCATCTTCGCCGCCCAGGAGATCAAGCCGCAGGCCCGCGTCCTCGCCACCGACCGCGGCATCGGCTGCCAGGTGTTGGACTACGACGCCCTGCGCGGCATCGAGGACGACAAGCTGCGGCTGTTCTGACGCCGGAGGTGGTGCCGGGCGCCTCTTGGGGTGCCCGGCACCGCGCTGTTCACATCACCGGCTCGGACGCGCTCGGGCTGGTCTCCTCCGCGCTGGCCTCGATCGGGCCGCTGGCCGAGGTGGACATCGTCGGCGGCTCAGGCGACGTCTCCGTACCGCTGGGCGAGGGGCTGTCCGAGTCGCTCGGGGTCGGGTCCGGCGACGTGGACCCGGTCGGCTGCGTCGGCGGCCTGGACGTCGTGGACGGCGACTTCGTGGGCGACTTGGTCGGAGGGCTGGACGGACGCCCCCCGCCCGTGCCCTGGGTCCCGCTCGGCGTCCCGGACGGCCGGGGCGCCATGGGGCCCGAGTAGGTCGGCGCCGGGTCGTCGGCGGTGCCGAGGGTGCCGTCGGGTCCCGGGCTGGACGGCCTGCTGGTGGCGTCGCCGGTGTCGGCGTCGCCGTCCTGGCCGGTCTCCTCGGCCCCGAGGTCGTCGTCGGTGCCCTGGCTTGCGGGCGGGTTGCCGCCCACCTGGTCGGAGGGGCTGTCGGCGTCGTTGCTGGACGTCGCCCCGAGCGTCACCACCGTACCGAGGACGGCGGCGAGCAGCGCGCCCGCGCCCGCGGCGACGAGGTTGCGCTTGGCGACCCGGCGCAGCCCGCCCCGGGTGTGCCGGGCGCCGGGGCCGGTGGGGAGCTGGTGGGTGACCACGGGGTCGGCGGGCGGCTGGAGCGCCGGGAAGGAACCCGGGGCGGCGGGGACGCCGCCCGCAGGTGACACGGACTCCTCGTGCGGCGCGGCGGGCACCTCGTCGCCCCCGGTGCCGCCCGGCAGCGCCAGGGCCGTGCCGCCGGAGCGGTCGGTGACCAGGGCGAGGGCGCGGCGGCCCGCGACGGTGCCGCGCTTGTCGGCGACGGCGCCGCGCAGCCCGATGGCGGCCTCCAGCTCGGCGCGGGCCCGGTCGAGCTGTCCCTCGCAGAGCGCGAGGACACCCAACTCATGATGGAAGTACGCCTGTTCGGCGACCTCACCGGCGAGCCGGGAAGCCTCGGCGCCGGACCGCAGCGCGCGTTCCCAGGCGCTCCAGTGCAGCCCGGCCGCGAACGCGGGCGCCGCGTTGCGGGCCAGCCGCACGGTGGTGCTCTCCTCGCCCTCGGCGGGCGGCGTGGTGCCGGGTACGAGGACGGCGAGCGCGGCGAGCACGGCGTCCGCCTCGGCGCACACCCGCTCCGGGGTGACCGAGGGGTGCCCGGCCCACCAGGCGTAGTGCTGGGCGGCGGTGCTGGCCCGCTCCGTGAGGTCGGAGTCGTACCCGGCGGCCTCCAACTGGGTCCGTACCCCGGCGGCGAGCCGGTAGCGGGAGCCGACCGGGGAGACCAGCGCGCAGTCGAGCAGCTCGCGCAGGGCGGCGTCGGCGTGGGTGTCGCCGACGAGGGCGGGCAGGTGGGCCTGGTGCGGCACCTCGCCGCCGAGGGCGACGGCGAACCGCAGGGTGGCGCGGGCCGACGCGCTCAGCCGGGCGGCGAGCAGTTCGGCGGGCGCGGCGCCCTCCGCGAGGGAGGGCAGCGGCACGTCGTCGGCGACGGTGGGGTCGACGGGCGCGTGCGGTACGGCCTCGACGGGCGGGGCGTCCTCGAAGACGCCGAACTCGTCGACGGCGTCCACGCCCGCCAGCAGCCGGTCGCGCTGTCGGAGCAGCGCCCCGGCCTGCACGAAGCGCAGCGGAAGGCCCTCGGACTCGAACCACAGGTCGCCCGCCCAGTTGGCCTCCTCCTCGGTGAGCGGGCGGCCGACGGCCCGTTCGAGGAGGTCGAGGCCGCCCGCGCGGTCGAGGCCGCTGAGGGCGACCTCTTCGAGGTCCGCGTCGGCGGACGGGGCGGGCGTGTCCGGGGTGGCGGCGAAGAGGAAGGCGCACTCGGGGGTGGCGTCGAGCAGGTCGTCGAGGGCGGTGCCGCCGGTCTCCAGGTCGTCCACGACGACGACGGCGCCGATCTCCCGGACCAGTTCGCGCAGTTCGTCCCGGGTGGGGCGGTGCAGCGGGGCGTCGTGGACGGCGTAGAAGAGGTCGTGCAGCAGGTCGTCGGCGGTGCGGCGGTAGCCGTTGAGGCGGACCACGCCGTCGGGGGCGAGGTCGGCGCAGTCGTCGGCGACGAGGTCGAGGAGCCGGGTGCGGCCGGAGCCCGCGGGGCCGGTGAGGCGTACCGAGCGGCCCCGGGCGAGGAGCCGTACGAGCTGCTCGCGTTCGTCCTGGCGGCCGAGGAGCGGCAGCGGGGGCCCATCCGGTCCGGCGGGGACCGGCGGGCGGGCGGCGCGGGCGGTCTCGGCGCGTTCGTCGGGGGTCAGTTTCCGTGGCCGCGCGGGGCGTTCACCGGGCGGGCAGGGCTCGATCTCGCTGCCGTCGACGGGGTTGACGGTGAGCAGCAGCTCGCCGGTGACGAGTCGCACCGTACGGGCCAGGGCGGGCGTGTGCGGGACGATCTCGGGTGTGCGGGAGTCCCTGGGCGGACGCGGGCGCGGTGCGGTGCGGTCACCGTCGTGGCCGTAGTCCTCGGGCCCCCGGGTGTTCGGGTCCATGGGTTCCTAGCCCCCCAAAAGCGTCGTGTGCTCGTCCAGCCCCTCCCGGCCGCGCCGCCGCCGCACACCGCGCTGTCGCTGCTGGTCCGGTGCCCGCTCGCAGGGGTGTCGGTCAGAGGGGTTCCGGGCGGCGGGCAGTCGAACCGTAAACCTTGGCTCAGTATCTACGACAGCCCGGGGTACCGGACCGTCCGAGAGGTCACGGTCTCGTGAGGATTGTGCGGGGTGCGCGGGCGCGCCCGGGGCGCGGCGCGGTCACACCCGGGGCAGTGACTCCACGCCGATGCCGCCCTCGATGGCGAGGATGCGGTGCAGCCGGGTGGCCACCAGCAGGCGCTGCATCTGGGGTGGTACGTCGCGCAGTACCAGCCGTCGGCCGCAGCGCCCGGCCCTGCGGTGGGCTCCCATGATCACCCCGAGTCCGGTGGCGTCCCAGGAGTCCAGTTCGGACAGGTCGAGCACCAGGTCGCCGACTCCGTCGTCGACGGCCGAGTGCAGGACCGCACGGGCGTCCGCCGCGCTGCGGACGTCGAGGCGGCCCCCGACGACCAGCTCGGCGTGGTCGCCCCTGATGTGCATATGCGCTCCCGTGCGTGCGTCTCGTTGCCTCGCGTCGTCATGTCTGGTGGTACGCCCCGGCGCGCGGGTGACCGCGCGACCGGGGATACCGGGGGTGTTACCGCGTGTTCCGGGGTGGTGCTGCCCGTTCTGGGGTGTTACTGCAACCAGGTGTTGCATCCTCTGACGGCCGCGCGCCCCCGGAGGTTGCCGTCTGTAAGCGAACCGATACCGAATTCACCCCGGCGTGTGACCCTTCGGGGCGCGTTGACGGCGATCAGTGCTTGTAGAAGCCCTGCCCGCTCTTGCGGCCGATGTCACCGGCGTCAACCATCCGGCGCATCAGCTCCGGCGGGGCGAACTTCTCGTCCTGGCTCTCGGTGTAGATGTTGCCGGTGGCGTGCAGCAGGATGTCGACGCCGGTGAGGTCGGCGGTGGCCAGGGGGCCCATCGCGTGACCGAAGCCCAGCTTGCAGGCGAGGTCGATGTCCTCGGCGGTGGCGACGCCCGACTCGTAGAGCTTGGCCGCCTCGACGACGAGCGCCGAGATCAGCCGGGTGGTGACGAACCCCGCGACGTCGCGGTTGACGACGATGCAGGTCTTGCCGACCGACTCCGCGAACTCCCGCGCGGTGGCGAGGGTCTCGTCGCTGGTCTTGTAGCCGCGTACCAGCTCGCAGAGCTGCATCATCGGCACCGGCGAGAAGAAGTGGGTGCCGACGACGCGCTCCGGGCGCTCGGTGACCGCCGCGATCTTGGTGATCGGGATGGCGGAGGTGTTGGAGGCGAGCACGGCCTCGGGGCGCGTGATCTTGTCGAGGGCGCGGAAGATCTCGTGCTTGACCTCCAGCTTCTCGAAGACGGCCTCGACGACGAGGTCGGCGTCCGCGGCGGCGTCCAGATCGGTGGTGGTGGTGATCCGGGCGAGCGCGGCGTCGGCGTCGTGCGCCTCCATCCGGCCCTTGCTGACGAACTTGTCGTAGGAGGCCTTGATGCCGTCGGTGCCCCGCTTCAGCGCCTCGTCGGTCACATCGCGCAGGACGACGTCCCAGCCCGCCTGGGCGGAGACCTGGGCGATGCCGGAACCCATGAGACCGGCCCCGATGACGGCGAGCTTCCCTGCCACTGTGCGACTCCCCTGATACGCGCTGTCGTTGTGCTCTCACGCGGACACTAGCGGCAGTGAGCGGCCCTGTGACCGCTAAGTAATACGCGTCACGTCTCACATGACGGACATCACACCGCCAGCGGGCACGCGAGCCCGCAGACGGCCTAGTTGAGCCGGACGCGCGGGGGCTCACTACCCTGGCGGCATGGTCAATCTGACGCGCATCTACACGCGGACCGGCGACAAGGGCAGCACCGCCCTCGGGGACATGAGCCGGGTCCCCAAGACGGATCTGCGGATCGCGGCGTACGCCGACGCCAACGAGGCGAACGCGGTGCTGGGCACGGCGATCGCCCTGGGCGGCCTGGACGAGGAGGTCGTCAAGGTGCTCACCCGGGTGCAGAACGACCTGTTCGACGTGGGCGCCGACCTGTCGACGCCCGTGGTGGAAAACCCCGAGTACCCGCCGCTGCGGGTGGAGCAGTTCTACGTGGACCGCCTTGAGGCGGACTGCGACCGCTTCAACGAGCGGCTGGAGAAGCTGCGCTCGTTCATCCTGCCCGGCGGCACCCCGGGCGCGGCCCTGCTGCACCAGGCGTGCACGGTCGTCCGCCGCGCCGAGCGCTCCACCTGGGCCGCCCTGGAGGTGCACGGCGAGACCATGAACCCGCTGACGGCGACCTACCTCAACCGGCTATCGGACCTGCTGTTCATCCTCGCGCGGACGGCGAACGCCGGGGTCGGGGACGTGCTCTGGGTCCCGGGCGGGGAGCGCTGACCCGGCGTCCCCCGGGGCCCTCTTCGGCCACACCAGGTACGTCAGCGCGATCACGCCGTGGATACCGGCGACCCGGAGCGCGGTCCACTGGAACGACCGCAGCGAGGAGGTGTCGCCGCCGTCACCGACGTACCACACCGCGCCCTGGAGCAGCGCGCAGGCGACCGCGGCGGCCAGCACGGTGCGCAGCCACAGCCGCCCCTCGTGCGCGGCGCGGGCCAGCCCGTGGCGCGGCGGGCCCACCGGCCTCGGCGCCCCGGCGAGGCGGTGCGCGGCGTGGCCGTCGAGCCAGCGGATCGTGTAGTGGCCGTACGCCACCGTGAAGCCGATGTAGAGCGCCGCCAGGCCGTGCTCCCAGCCCGGCTCGGCGCCGTTCCTGAGGTCGACCGCGGTGGCGACGAACAGCACCAGTTCGAGCACCGGCTCGCACAGCAGCAGCGCCACGCCCAGGCGCCGCCGCCCCAGCAGGTAGCGGACGGCCAGGCCCAGCGCCAGCAGCACCCAGAAGCCGACCTCGCAGACGACGATCAACGCGACGATCACGGCTCGCTCCTCTCGTTCACCCTTCCAGGCTCCCGTCGGACCGGGCCGGTTTCGTCGTCGCCGGTGACGAACCCGGGGTACATCGAAGGATGCAGTCGCACACCCTCCCCGGGCATCAGGCGACGGGCGCCCGCCGCGTGTTGGATGGGGTCATGGCCGTACGACTCCCCCGCCCGCACCGCTTCGACGGGTACGTCGCGCTGGGCGGGCTGCTCGGCGGGGTGCTGCTGTGGGCCGTCGGGCTGTTCCCCCGGGTGCCGGACGACTCCCTGGTGCTGTGGTCGCCGGGCTGGGCGGCGCTGGTGCCCCTCGCCGTGGTCGCGGGCTGTGAGCTGCTGCGCCGGTCCCGGCCGCGCACGGGGGTGCTCATCGGGACGGTGGCGCTGGCCGCGGACACGATCACCCGGGGCAGTGTGGTCACCGTCCTGCTGTACACGGACCTGATGTACGCCGCCGTCCTGTACGGCACGCCCGCCGCGGCCCGCCGTATCCCCTGGATCACCGGGCTGCTCACGGTCGCCGGTGCCGTGGTGCCGTTCGCGGTGTGGCGGGTGCCGGAGGCGCTGCTGATCGGGGTCGGGGTGGGGATCGTGTCGTTCGGGCCCGCCTCCACCGGCCTGATCGTGCGCAACCACCGGGACGCGGCCGACGCCGCCCGGCTGCGCGCCGAGCAGACCGCGCTGCTGGCCGAGATGGACCGGGCGCAGGCGGTGACCGCGGAACGGGCGCGGATGGCGCGGGAGTTGCACGACATGGTCGCCAACCACCTGTCCGCGATCGCCATCCACTCCACCGCCGCGCTCTCCCTGGACGATCCGGCGACCTCCCGGCAGGCGCTCGGCGTGATCCGGGAGAACAGCGTGGCGGGACTAGCCGAGATGCGCCGTCTGATCGGGCTGCTGCGGGACGCGGGCGCCGGGACCGAGCCGTCCGCGGCGCCCACCCTCGCCGGGCTCGGCGCGCTGGTCGGCACCGCCCGCGCCAACGGCCTCGACGTCCACCTGGACGCCGGGCACGGCGACGGGGCGCTGCCCGCGCCGGTGGAGCTGGCGGCGTACCGGATCGTGCAGGAGTCGCTGACCAACGCCCTCAAGCACGCGGGCCCCGGCCGGGTGCACGTCGTCCTGCGCCGCCAGGACGGCTCCCTCACCCTCACGGTCACCAGCCCGTACGGCGGCCACGACGGCCCGCGCGCACCCGGTTCCGGCGCCGGTCTGGTCGGGATGCGGGAGCGGGCCACGCTGCTGGGCGGCACGCTGGACGCCGGTCCGCAGGGCAGCCCGAACGGCAGGGTCTGGGCCGTGCGGGCGCGGCTGCCCCTCACCGCCCTCACCGAAGGAGAACCCGAATGATCCGCGTCCTCGTCGCGGAGGACCAGTCCGCCGTGCGGGCGGGGCTGGTGCTCATCCTGGGCAGCGCGCCCGACATCAAGGTGGTCGGCGAGGCGGCGGACGGGGAGCGGGCGGTGGCGCTCGCCCGTCAGCTCCGCCCCGACCTGGTGCTGATGGACATTCAGATGCCGCTCCTCGACGGGGTGGCGGCGACCCGTCAGGTGGTGGCCGAGGGCCTCGCCGACGTGCTGGTGCTGACCACCTTCGACCTCGACGAGTACGTCTTCGGCGCGCTGCGCGCGGGCGCCGCCGGTTTCCTGCTGAAGAACACCGACGCGGCGGACCTGTTGGCGGCGGTGCGGACGGTGGCGCGCGGCGAGGGGCTGATCGCCCCGGCGGTCACCCGGCGGCTGATCGCGGAGTTCGCGGCCGGGTCGGCGCGGCAGCCGAAGGCCGATCCGGCGGCCCTCGACGGTCTGACGCGGCGCGAACGCGAGGTGTTGTCCTGCCTCGGTGAGGGGCTGTCGAACGCGGAGGTCGCGGTGCGCCTGGACATGGCGGAGGCGACGGTGAAGACGCACGTCAGCCGGTTGCTGGGGAAGCTGGGGCTGCGCAGCCGGGTGCAAGCGGCGGTGCTCGCGCAGGAGTTGGGGATCTAGCCAGCGGAAGCCCGGGAACTTGTCAAGTGGTCCAGACCTATTGACCCGTGGTCCAGACCTTTCTATTCTCGCGGCACCGTGGGCGTGAAGGCTCAGTCATGCCCCCCACACCCCCATAAAGGAGGCGCATCATGCGCTTCAGGCACAGAGCGGCGGCAGGCTTCGCGACCCTGCTGCTCCCCCTCGCCGGACTGGTCGGGCTCGCCAGCCCCGCCCAGGCGGCCACCGAGGCCACCGCCACCTACGTCAAGACCCAGGACTGGGGCACCGGCTTCGAGGGCAAGTGGACGGTGAAGAACACCGGCACCACCACCCTCAGCACCTGGACGGTCGAGTGGGACTTCCCCTCCGGCACCTCCGTCACCTCCGCCTGGGACGCCGACGTGACGTCCTCCGGCAACCACTGGACCGCCAAGAACAAGTCCTGGGGCGGCAACCTCGCCCCCGGCGCCTCCGTCTCCTTCGGCTTCAACGGCACCGGCTCCGGCGCCCCCAGCGGCTGCAAGATCAACGGCGGTAGCTGCGACGGCGGCCCGAGCGTCCCCGGCGACACCCCGCCCTCCGCGCCGGGCACCCCGACCGCCTCCGACATCACCAACACCTCGGTGAAGCTCAGCTGGAGCGCCGCCACCGACGACAAGGGCGTCAAGAACTACGACGTCCTGCGCGGCGGCACCAAGGTCGCCACGGTCACCGGCACCAGCTACACCGACACCGGCCTGACCGCGGGCACCGACTACTCGTACACCGTCCAGGCCCGGGACACCGCCGACCAGACCGGCCCGGTCTCCGGCGCCCGCGCCGTGCGCACCACCGGCGGCTCCACCGACCCCGACCCGCAGCCCGGGTCCAAGGTCAACCTCGGCTACTTCACCGAGTGGGGCGTCTACGGCCGCAACTACCACGTCAAGAACCTGGTCACCTCGGGTTCCGCGGCCAAGATCACGCACATCAACTACGCCTTCGGCAACGTGAAGAACGGCCAGTGCACGGTCGACGACACCTACGCCGCGTACGACAAGGCGTACACCGCGGACCAGTCGGTGAGCGGCACCGCCGACACCTGGGACCAGCCGCTGCGCGGCAACTTCAACCAGCTCCGCCAGCTCAAGGCCAAGTACCCGCACATCAAGGTGCTGTACTCGTTCGGCGGCTGGACCTACTCCGGCGGCTTCGGCCAGGCCGCGGCCAACCCGGCCGCGTTCGCCAAGTCCTGCAAGGCCGTCGTGGAGGACCCGCGCTGGGCCGACGTCTTCGACGGCATCGACATCGACTGGGAGTACCCGAACGCCTGCGGTCTGACCTGTGACACCTCGGGCCCGGCCGCGTTCAAGAACCTCAGCCAGGCGCTGCGCGCCGAGTTCGGCTCGGACTACCTCATCACCGCCGCCATCACCGCCGACGGCTCCAACGGCGGCAAGCTCGACGCGGCCGACTACGGCGGCGCCGCGCAGTACCTCAACTGGTACAACGTGATGACGTACGACTACTTCGGCGCCTGGGCCAACACCGGCCCGACCGCCCCGCACTCCCCGCTGACCTCGTACTCCGGCATCCCGACCGCGGGCTTCAACTCCGCTGACGCGATCGCCAAGCTCAAGGCCAAGGGCGTGCCGTCCGCCAAGCTGCTGCTCGGCATCGGCTTCTACGGCCGCGGCTGGACCGGCGTCACCCAGTCCGCCCCCGGCGGCACGGCGACCGGCGCGGCACCCGGCACCTACGAGGCGGGCATCGAGGACTACAAGGTCCTCAAGAACTCCTGCCCCGTCACCGGCACCGTCGCGGGCACCGCGTACGCCCACTGCGGCACCCAGTGGTGGTCGTACGACACCCCGTCGACGATCGCCGGGAAGATGACCTGGGCCAAGAACCAGGGCCTGGGCGGCGCGTTCTTCTGGGAGTTCAGCGGCGACACCAGCAACGGCGAGTTGGTGAGCGCCATCAGCAACGGCCTGAAGTAGGCCCGTAGTACCGACCGGTGAGAGAGCCGCGCCGCGGACAGACCCCACGTCTGTCCGCGGCGCACTCGTACGCTACGCGCCCCCGGCGTGCGCGAACCAGGGCCCTTCGGCTCCCACCGACGGGGCCGAACGGCCGGTGCCCGGCCCCCGGCCCCTGGGAAGACTTCAGCTCACCCAAAGAGATTGAGACTTCAACCGGGGGAGCACCATGAAACGCAAGCCCAGCAGGTCCGCGCGCCGCACCGCCTGCCTCGGCGGCTGCGCGGCGGCGTTCGCCGCACTGCTGTCGGCGTGGCCCGCCACGGTCACCGTGAACATAGCCACCCAGGAACAGCGGACGGTCGTGATCGAGCGGAGCACCACCCCGCCCGCGCCCTACCAGGGCGAGATCTGCCCCGCCTGACCGGCCTCCGTCAGGCCACGTTGACGCGCTGCCCGGGGGGCGCCGCCTCCAGCCAGGCGAGGAAACCGGTCAGCGCGTCCTCGCTCATCGCCAGTTCGAGGCGCGTACCGCGGTGCACACAGGTCAGGATCAGCGCGTCGGAGAGCAGCGCCAGCTCCTCCTCACCCGCGGGGACCCGGCGTCCGGCCACCTCGATGGCGGACCGCTCCAGGGTGCGGCGCGGGCGGGGGGCGTACGAGAAGACGCGGAACCACTCCACGCGGTCCCCGTTGTAGCGGGCCACGCCGTAGGCCCAGCCCTTGCCGGTGTCGTCCTGCTCGGGGGCGTCCCAGCGCAGGGAGCAGTCGAACGTGCCGCCCGAGCGCTGGATCAGCCTGCGCCGCAGACCGAACACGAACAGCCCGAGCACCACCACGGCGACGACCGATCCGCACACAGCCAGAGCGAGGACCATCGACACCGACCTCCTCGTCTCCTAGGTAACGGAACGGAAATACTTCCATATCTGCCTCAGCCGCGACCGGCGCCGGATTGCTCCGGTGCCGACCGCGGCTGAGTGACGTCAGCCGACGACGCCCTGGTTCAGTGCGCCGCCGCCGCCCGCAGACGGACCTCGGCCCGGCGCTGCGCGAAGGCGTCCGCCTCCGACTGCGCCCGGTCGAGCGCCCGCTCCGCGCGCTGGACATCGATCTCGTCCGACAGCTCGGCGATCTCCGCCAGCAGCGACAGCTTGTTGTCCGCGAACGAGATGAAACCGCCGTGCACCGCGGCGACGACCGTTCCACCTTCACTCGTACGGATGGTCACCGGGCCCGACTCCAGCACACCGAGCAGCGGCTGGTGACCGGGCATGACGCCGATGTCGCCGGACGTGGTGCGCGCGACGACCAGGGTGGCCTCGCCGGACCAGACCTTTCGGTCGGCGGCGACCAGCTCGACGTGCAGCTCAGCAGCCAAGGGTGGCTCCTCGGGTCACCACCCGGCGGGTCTGCCGGGTGTGGGTTACAAGTCTAGTAGGCGTGAAAGAGGGGGCGGGACGCACCCGCCCCCTCAGTCGAACTCAGCGAGTTCAGGAGACGCCCAGCTCCTTGGCGTTGGCCTTGAGGTCCTCGATGCCACCGCACATGAAGAACGCCTGCTCCGGGAAGTGGTCGTACTCGCCGTCGCAGATCGCGTTGAACGCCGCGATCGACTCGTCCAGCGGCACGTCCGAACCGTCCACGCCGGTGAACTGCTTGGCGACGTGGGTGTTCTGGGACAGGAAGCGCTCCACGCGACGGGCACGGTGGACGACGAGCTTGTCCTCCTCGCCCAGCTCGTCGATACCGAGGATCGCGATGATGTCCTGGAGGTCCTTGTACTTCTGCAGGATGTTCTTGACGCGCATCGCGGCGTCGTAGTGCTCCTGCGTGATGTAGCGCGGGTCCAGGATCCGGGACGTGGAGTCCAGCGGGTCCACGGCCGGGTAGATGCCCTTCTCCGAGATCGGACGGGAGAGCACCGTCGTCGCGTCGAGGTGGGCGAAGGTGGTGGCCGGGGCCGGGTCGGTCAGGTCGTCCGCGGGGACGTAGATCGCCTGCATCGAGGTGATCGAGTGACCACGGGTCGAGGTGATGCGCTCCTGGAGGAGACCCATCTCGTCGGCCAGGTTCGGCTGGTAGCCCACCGCGGAGGGCATCCGGCCGAGCAGGGTCGACACCTCGGAACCGGCCTGGGTGAAGCGGAAGATGTTGTCGATGAAGAACAGCACGTCCTGCTTCTGGACGTCGCGGAAGTACTCCGCCATCGTCAGACCGGCCAGGGCCACGCGCAGACGGGTGCCCGGGGGCTCGTCCATCTGACCGAAGACCAGCGCGGTCTTGTCGATGACGCCGGAGTCCGACATCTCCTCGATCAGGTCGTTGCCCTCACGGGTGCGCTCACCGACACCGGCGAACACGGAGACACCGTCGTGGTTGTTGGCGACGCGGTAGATCATCTCCTGGATGAGCACCGTCTTGCCGACACCGGCACCACCGAACAGACCGATCTTGCCACCCTTGACGTACGGGGTGAGCAGGTCGATGACCTTGACGCCGGTCTCGAACATCTCGGTCTTCGACTCGAGCTCGTCGAAGTTCGGGGCCTTGCGGTGGATGGACCAGCGCTCGCCCTCGTAGGTCTCGTCGACGTTCAGCACCTCACCGAGGGTGTTGAACACCTTGCCCTTGGTGAAGTCGCCGACCGGGACGGTGATGCCCGTGCCCGTGTCGGTGACCGGGGCCTGGCGGACCAGACCGTCGGTCGGCTGCATGGAGATGGTGCGGACCAGGCCGTCACCCAGGTGCTGGGCGACCTCCAGGGTCAGCGTCTTCAGCTCGCCCTCGTTCGCCGGGTCGGCGACGCTGACGTGCAGCGCGTTGTAGATCTCCGGCATCGCGTCGACGGGGAACTCCACGTCGACGACCGGGCCGATGACCCGCGCGACGCGGCCAGTGGCCACGCCAGCAGGAGCGGTCGGCTCAACAGTGGTGGTCATTAGTTGTCACTCCCCGCGGTCGCGTCGGCCAGGGCGCTCGCGCCACCGACGATCTCGCTGATTTCCTGGGTGATTTCGGCCTGGCGGGCCGCGTTGGCAAGACGGGAGAGCGTGTTGATCAGCTCACCCGCGTTGTCGGTGGCCGACTTCATCGCACGCCGGGTGGCGGCGTGCTTCGAAGCGGCCGACTGGAGCAGCGCGTTGTAGATCCGGCTCTCGACGTACCGCGGCAGCAGCGCGTCGAGCACGTCCTCCGCCGACGGCTCGAAGTCGTACAGCGGAAGGATCTCGCCCTTCGGCTGCGCCTCCTTCGCCACCTCGTCGAGGCTCAGCGGCAGCAGACGGGCGTCGAGCGCGGTCTGCGTCATCATCGAGACGAACTCGGTGAAGACGATGTGCAGCTCGTCGACGCCGCCGTCCGCCGTGTCCTTCTCGATCGCCTCGATCAGCGGGGCCGCGACCTTCTTGGCGTCCGCGTACGACGGCTCGTCGGTGAAGCCCGACCACTGCTCCGCGATCCTGCGCTCACGGAAGTTGTAGTGGGCGACACCACGGCGGCCGACGATGTACGTGTCGACCTCCTTGCCCTCGCGCTCCAGCCGTGCGGTCAGCTGCTCCGCCGCCTTGATGGCGTTGGAGTTGAACGCGCCGGCCAGACCACGGTCGCTGGTCAGCAGCAGCACCGCGGACCGGGTGACCGTCTCGGCCTGGGTGGTCAGCGGGTGCTTGGTGTTCGACCCGGTGCCGACCGCCGTGACCGCGCGGGTCAGTTCCTGCGCGTACGGCGTGGACGCCGCCACCTTGCGCTGCGCCTTGACGACGCGCGAGGCGGCGATCATCTCCATCGCCTTGGTGATCTTCTTGGTCGCGGTGACGGATCGGATGCGACGCTTGTAGACCCGGAGCTGGGCTCCCATGAGTCAGGTCCCTTCCTTACGTCACTTGGAGGCGCTGGTCGCCTTCGGACCCGTCGTGGTGTCCTCGCCGAGCAGCTTGCCGTCCGAGGTCTCGAACTGCTTCTTGAACTCCGCGACGGCGTCCGCGATGGCCTGGATGGTGTCGTCGGACATCTTGGCGCCCTCCTTGATGGAGGTCATGAGGCCCTGCTCCTTGCGGTGCAGGTACTCCAGCAGCTCCTTCTCGAAGCGGCGCACGTCGGCGACGGGCACCTCGTCCATCTTGCCGTTGGTGCCGGCCCAGATGGAGACGACCTGGTCCTCGGTGGCCATCGGCTCGTA
Source organism: Streptomyces flavalbus (assembly GCF_042674625.1). NCBI lineage: Bacteria > Bacillati > Actinomycetota > Actinomycetes > Kitasatosporales > Streptomycetaceae > Streptomyces > Streptomyces flavalbus. Next base: position 5,412,311 of record NZ_JBHTEB010000001.1, on the reverse strand, counting down.
CTGCGCCTGCTTCAGCAGCTCGACCATGCGCTGGCCGCGCTCGAGCTGCGCCTTCGACGCGGAGTCCAGGTCGGAACCGAAGGCGGCGAACGCCTCCAGCTCACGGAACTGGGCGAGGTCCACGCGGAGACGGCCGGACACCTGGCGCATCGCCTTGTGCTGGGCGGAGCCACCGACGCGGGAGACCGAGATACCGACGTTCAGGGCCGGACGCTGACCGGCGTTGAACAGGTCGGACTCCAGGAAGCACTGGCCGTCGGTGATGGAGATGACGTTGGTCGGGATGAACGCCGAGACGTCGTTGGCCTTGGTCTCGACGATCGGCAGACCGGTCATCGAACCGGCACCCATGTCGTCGGAGAGCTTGGCGCAGCGCTCAAGGAGACGGGAGTGCAGGTAGAAGACGTCACCCGGGTAGGCCTCACGGCCCGGCGGGCGGCGCAGCAGCAGCGACACGGCGCGGTAGGCGTCGGCCTGCTTCGACAGGTCGTCGAAGATGATCAGGACGTGCTTGCCCTCGTACATCCACTGCTGGCCGATGGCCGAGCCGGTGTAGGGGGCGAGGTACTTGAAGCCGGCCGGGTCGGACGCCGGGGCGGCGACGATGGTCGTGTACTCCAGCGCGCCGTTCTCCTCCAGCGCGCGGCGGACCGACGCGATGGTGGAGCCCTTCTGGCCGATGGCGACGTAGATGCAGCGGACCTGCTTCTTCGGGTCGCCGGTGCGCCAGTTGTCACGCTGGTTGATGATCGTGTCGACGGCCAGGGCGGTCTTGCCGGTCTGGCGGTCGCCGATGATGAGCTGGCGCTGACCACGGCCGATCGGGGTCATGGCGTCGACGGCCTTGTAGCCGGTCTCCATCGGCTCGTGCACCGACTTGCGCTGCATGACCGTGGGAGCCTGCAGCTCCAGGGCGCGGCGACCGCTGGTCTCGATCTCGCCGAGGCCGTCGATCGGGTTGCCGAGCGGGTCGACGACGCGGCCGAGGTAGCCCTCGCCCACCGCGACGGAGAGGACCTCGCCGGTGCGGGTGACCGGCTGACCCTCCTCGATGCCGCTGAACTCACCGAGGACGATGGCGCCGATCTCGCGCTCTTCCAGGTTGAGCGCGAGGCCGAGGGTGCCGTCCTCGAACTTCAGCAGTTCGTTGGCCATGGCCGAGGGCAGACCCTCGACCTTCGCGATGCCGTCGCCGGCAAGGGTGACCGTACCGACCTCCTCGCGCGAGGCCGCGTCCGGCTTGTACGACTGGACGAAGGTCTCCAGTGCGTCCCGGATCTCCTCCGGCCGGATCGTGAGCTCCGCCATCTGGGTTCCCTGCTCTCCTTGTTGGGCCCGAAGTTTCACTTGGGGGGAATGGGGACTCCCCCCGTTAAGAGGTGAATCCTCTGCACGGCCCAACCAGGGCCGTAGGTACGTACTACGTGTTCAGTTGCTGGTCGGCTAACCGGCCAGTCGGCGCTCGGCGTCCTCAAGCCGGTCCGCGAGGGAGCCGTTGATGACCTCGTCACCGACCTGCACCCGGATGCCCCCGACGACCGCCGGGTCCACTTCCAGGTTGAGGTGCATCTGACGGCCGTAGAGCTTGGCGAGGGCGGCGCCGAGGCGCTGCTTCTGGCCGTCGCTCAGCGGCACCGCCGAGGTGACGACGGCGACCACGCGGTCCCGGCGGTCGGCGGCGAGCTTGGACAGGGACTCCAGTCCCGCTTCCAGGCTACGTCCCCGCGGCGCGGTCACAAGACGCGTCACCAGACGCTCCGTGGCCTGCGCGGCACGGCCGCCGAGCAGGCTGCGCAGCAGCTCGCCCTTGGCCGCGGTGGTGGCCTTGCGGTCGGTCAGCGCGGCGCGCAGCCCGGTGTTCGAGGCGACGATCCGGCCGAACCGGAACAGCTCGTCCTCGACGTCGTCGAGCGTGCCCGCCCGCTGGGCGGCGGTGAGGTCGGCGGTGTTCGCCAGTTCCTCCAGCGCGTCCACCAGGTCGCGGGACTGCGACCAGCGGGCGCGGACCATGCCGGACACCAGGTCGGCGGCGGACCCGCCGATCTGACCGCCGAGCAGGCGCTGGACCAGGTCGGCCTTGGCCTCTCCGGACTGCGCCGGGTCGGTCAGGACCCGACGCAGCGACACCTCGCGGTCGAGCAGCGCGGTGACGGCGGCCAGCTCGTCGGCGAGGGCGCCGGCGTCCACGGACGTGGCGTCCGTCAGCGCGTCGAGACGCTCGCGTGCGGCTGCCAGGGCCTCGCGGCTCGCTCCGTTCATCGAGACGCCTCGGCCTTCTCCTCAAGTTCGTCGAGGAAGCGGTCGATCACGCGGCTCTGGCGGGCGTGGTCCTCAAGGGACTCGCCGACCAGCTTTCCGGCCAGGTCGGTGGCGAGCTTGCCGACGTCCTGGCGCAGCGCGGAGGCGGCGGCCTTGCGGTCGGCCTCGATCTGGGCGTGGCCGGCGGCGACGATCTCCTCGCGCTGACGCTGGCCCTCGGCCCGCATCTCCGCGATGAGCGCGGCACCCTGCTCCTGCGCCTCCTGGCGCAGGCGCGCGGCCTCGTGCCGGGCCTCGGCGAGCTGGGCCTTGTACTGCTCAAGGACGCTCTGGGCCTCGGTCTGCGCGGCCTCGGCCTTCTCGATACCGCCCTCGATGGCCTCGCGACGCTCTTCCAGGACCTTGTTGATGGTCGGAAGGAGCTTCTTGGCGAGGAAGCCGAAGACGATGACGAAAGCGATGAGGCCGATGACAACTTCCGGCCACGGCGGAATGAGGGGATTCTCCTTCTCCCCCTCAGCCGCCAGGAAAACCAGGGCGGATGTCACATCAGTGCCTTTCGTCGAAAGGGTCGGTCGTCAGGGCTCGTCTTAGTAGACGAACGGCATGACGAGACCGATCAGGGCGAGCGCCTCACAGAAGGCGAAGCCCAGGATCTGGTTGGCACGGATCAGGCCGGCGGCCTCGGGCTGGCGGGCGAGGGCCTGGGTGCCGTTACCGAAGATGATGCCAACGCCGACGCCCGGGCCGATGGCCGCGAGACCGTAACCGACGGAACCGAGGTCACCGGTGACAGCAGCAAGGTTGGACATGCCAGTTCTTCCTTCTCTTTACGGACCGGTGGGGGTTGGCCACCGGACGAGTGCGGGGTGGAGATGCGGGGTGCTCAGTGGTGCTCGGCGAGCGCGCCCTGGATGAAGGTGCAGGTCAGCAGGACGAAGACGTACGCCTGGACGGCCTGGATGAAGAGTTCGAAGGCGGTCATGATGATGACCATCACGAACGAGACCCCGGCGTACGCGATGCCGATGCCGTTCAGCATGTACCAGGAGGCGATGGTGAACAGCAGCAGCAGGGTGTGACCCGCGAACATGTTGGCGAAGAGCCGGACCGCGTGCGTGAACGGGCGGACCAGCAGGTTCGAGAAGAACTCGATGGTCATGGCCAGCGGCAGCACCGGGCCGAGCGACTTGTCGTAGCCGGTGAAGTTCTTGAGGGCACCGACGAAGCCGTGGCGCTTGAAGGTCAGGGAGACCCAGGTGATGTAGACGATCAGGGCCAGGATGGCCGGGTAGGCGATGATCGACGTCACCGGGAACGCGGCGACCGGGACGATCGACCAGAGGTTCATCATCCAGATGAAGAAGAACAGGGAGACGGCGAGCGGTACGTACTTCTCGCCTTCCTTCTTGCCGATCGTCTCGTAGACGATGCCGCGGCGTACGAAGTCGTACCCGGCCTCGGCGACCATCTGGAGCTTGCCCGGGACGACCTTCGGCCGGGCGAACGCGGCCCAGAAGAAGCCGACCACGATGATCGAGCCGAGCAGCGCGAGCAGCATCGGCTTGTTGAAGTAGAAGCCGTTGCCGTCGGCGTCTCCCAGGAGCGGCTCGAAGAGGAAAGAGTGCAGGCCCGGAGCCGGGAAGCCACACCCGTCGAAGAGGTGGCAGTCGGTCTCGAAGGCGAGCACCTGCGTCGGGTCAGCACTCACCGCGGGCTCCTTCATCGTGGCGCATGGAAACGGCAACCTCGTTGTGTCGGCGCGGCGCGGGGCCGCGGTTCGGCACGGGACTGGTGTTACGGATGTGGGGGCGGCTGTGGGGCATCTCGCCTCGCGATTGAGCAGGCGTCAGCTCGGATGCCCGCGCCCGCGATGCCGCAGTTGGCACCGGACGATAGCAGGATCTCTCATGCGCCTTTATCCCGGCCCTACCCCTCACGACGAGTGCCCCGACTTGTCGGGCTCGACGTAGAGGATCTTGGACTTCATGTGCGCCCGCGTCTGCGCGGCGATCCACGCGAGGGTGGCGGCGACCAGCGTGAGCGCGAAGGCCCTGGGGTGGAAGAGCGTGGTGTTCTTGAACGCGGCGACGAAGACGAACAGCAGCAGAATTTGTGCCGCGTAGAGCATCAGGCCCATCGCCTGGAAAAGGTGCGGAAGCGATTTGGCGGTGCGCTGGAGAACATAGAGACCGATTCCCATGAACAGGGTCACGATCACGGTCGCGACGACCGCCCCGATTGCCCCCTTGCCACCGGCGACCACTCCGCTGACCACGGCGGCGACCGCGCCGACGGCGGCTGTGGGCACAGCGGCCTGAGCGAGGATCCGGGCGTCATTGGACGGCATGGCGGCAACTCCGCTTTCACAAAAGGGGGCAGGGTGTCGTCATGGACGAGCGTAGTCCCGGGCTGAGAGCGAACCTCACACCAATGGACCCTCGCACTAGGGTCCTTCGGCTCTATCCGGGGGTTCTCGTGAACGGTATCACAAACTATTTGATGAGGTCTTTACCTGAGCGTGTGCTCACTGTCACACATGAGAGTGAAAGCGCGCGCCTGAGCAAGAACCCAGCCGACTTGTCTGGTATTGGGATGCTTTGCTCCCCCATCACAGCCCCACGGGTTGGCAATGCTTTAGTCAGATTCTTACCTTCGGTGTCCCACGGCGGTCGCGCCGTTGACCCGTGACGCCCCGGCCGCCACCGGCTCACGCGGCTCCTCCCGCGCGGCCACCGGCTCGGCCGCCTCCTCCACCGCCACCGCGAGGGCGCGACGGCGGCGCCGGTAGCGCGGCGGCACGAACCGCTCCGCCCACCGCGGGGCGCGCGGCGTGAAGCGCGGCAGCAGGAGCAGGATCAGCCCGATCGCGCTGAGGAAGACCACACCCAGCACGATCCACATCGACGCCGAGTTCACCGAGTAGGCCAGCGCCCCGAAGGCGATCAGCGCCGACCAGAAGTACATGATCAGCACCGCCCGGCTGTGCGAGTGCCCGATCTCCAGCAGCCGGTGGTGCAGGTGCCCCCGGTCCGCCGCGAACGGCGACTGACCGCGCCAGGTGCGCCGGACGATCGCCAGCACCAGGTCGGCAGCCGGGATCGCGATGATCGTCAGCGGCATCACCAGCGGGATGTAGACCGGCACCATCTGGTGCACCGCGTTGCGCTCGGAGCCGGAGAACAGCTTCATCACGTCGGGGTCGATCTGCCCCGTCACCGAGATCGCGCCGGCGGCCAGCACCAGCCCGATCAGCATCGACCCGGAGTCGCCCATGAAGATCCGCGCCGGGTGCATGTTGTGCGGCAGGAAGCCCAGGCACATGCCCATCAGGATCACCGCGAACAGCGTCGCCGGGGCGGCGGCCTCGATGTTGTAGCCGTACCAGATCCGGTAGGCGTACAGGAAGAACGCGCACGCGGCGATGCACACCATGCCCGCCGCGAGGCCGTCCAGGCCGTCGACGAAGTTCACCGCGTTGATGGTGATCACCACCAGCGCGACCGTGAGCAGCGTGCCCTGCCACTGGGTCAGCGCGACCGTCCCGACACCGGGGACCGGCAGCCACAGGATCGTCAGACCCTGCACCACCATCACACCGGCCGCGATCATCTGCCCGCCCAGCTTGATCAGGGCGTCGATCTCGAACTTGTCGTCCAGCACCCCGATCAGCCAGATCAGCGCCGCCCCGGAGAGCAGCGCCCGCGGTTCGTTCGACTTCTCGAAGACCTCGTTGAGGTTGGTCAGGTGGTCGGCGACCAGCAGACCCGCGCACAGCCCGAAGAACATGGCGATCCCGCCGAGGCGCGGAGTCGGCTCCCGGTGCACGTCCCGGGCCCGGATCTCCGGCATCGCCCCCGCCACGATCGCGAACTTGCGTACCGGCCCGGTCAGCAGATACGTCACCGCGGCCGTGACGCAGAGCGTCAGCAGGTATTCACGCACGGGCTTCCCCACAGGTCTCGCTGGCCATCTCAGCCCACACCCTAGCGACGGACTCGTCCGTGACGCATATACGTAGGGACTTCCGGGTAGCGACGATGGTTGCACGCCAGGCTGTGCGAGCGGTGCCGTGGGTGCCGCCTACCCCCGCTCAGGCGGGATACGACGCCGGATGGGCCGCCGGATACGGCGGGAAGCCCAGCGTCAGCTCCCGCACCTCGCCCCTGGCCCGCGCCCCGTCCACCTCCCCCCGCACCACCGCCGCGAGGAGCGCGGCGATCCGGCCCATCTCGGCCTCCCGCATCCCCTGCGTGGTCACCGCCGCCGTGCCCAGCCGCAGCCCGCGTGCGTCGCCGTGCGGCAGGGCGCAGCAGTCCAGCACCAGCCCGGCCGCGGCGAGCAGGTTCCGCGCGGTGCGGCCGTCGGCGCCGAGCGGCGTCGGGTCGGCGGTGATCAGGTGGGTGTCGGTGCCGCCGGTGGTGACGACGAGCCCCTCGGCGGCCAGCCCCGCCGCCAGCACCCGGGCGTTGGCGACCACCTGGTGCGCGTACGCCGCGAAGTCCGCCGTGGCGGCCTCGCCGAACGCGACGGCCTTGGCGGCGATGGTGTGCATCTGCGCGCCGCCCTGGGTGAACGGGAACACCGCCCGGTCCACCCGCTCGGCCAGCTCGCTCCCGCACAGCACCATCCCGCCGCGCGGCCCGCGCAGCACCTTGTGCGTGGTGGCGCAGACGATGTCCGCGTACGGCACCGGACTGGGCGCCGCTCCCCCGGCGACCAGCCCCATCGGGTGCGCGGCGTCCGCGATCAGATAGGCGCCGACCTCGTCGGCGACCTCGCGGAAGAAGGCGTAGTCGAGGTGGCGCGGGTAGGCGATGGACCCGCACACGATCGCCTTCGGCCGCCGGGTCCGCGCCAGCGTCCGCACCTGGTCGTGGTCGACGAGCCCGGTCTCGGCGTCGACGCCGTAGCCGACGAAGTCGAACCAGCGCCCGGAGAAGTTCGCGGGCGACCCGTGCGTGAGGTGCCCGCCGTACGGCAGCCCCAGCGCGAGGACGGTGTCCCCGGGCCTCAGCAGCGCCGCGTACGCCGCCAGCACCGCCGACGAGCCCGAGTGCGACTGCACGTTCGCGTGCTCCGCCCCGAACAGCGCCCTCGCCCGGTCCACCGCCAGCCGCTCGGCGACGTCGACGACCTCGCAGCCCCCGTGGTGCCGGGCCCCCGGATACCCCTCCGCGTACTTGTTGGCGAGCGCCGAGCCGAGCGCCGCCAGCACGGCCGGGGACGTGAAGTTCTCCGCGGCGCTCAACTGGAGCGTGGTCGACTGCCGCGCCAGCTCCCCGAGCAGCACGTCCGCGAGCTGGGGGTCCTGCCGACGCAGCACCTCGGCGGCATCGACGGTGGGGGCGGGGGTGACCGACATGGTGGACTCCCGGGGCGTCTGCGGTGACCTATGCCCCAAATGTAGGCCCCTGACGGGGCCGCCGCCCGGCGGTCAGGGCCCTAGGTTCGCGCGGGGACCCCGGTCAGCGCCGTCACCACCGGATCCAGCGCCTCGTGTATCTCGTCCCCGATGGACCGGAAGAACGGCAGCGGCGCCCCGTACGGGTCGTACACCTCGTCCGCCTCGGCGGTGGGCGCGAGGAGCCACCCCCGCAGCGCCGCCGCCGCCCGCACCAGGGCGCGGGCGCGGATCACCACCCCGTCGTCCAGCGGCGGCAGCGTCGCCGGGTCGATGGCCTTCACCAGCCGGGTGAACTCCTTCAGCGTGAACGTCCGCAGCCCCGCCGAGTGCCCCATCGAGATCACCTGCGCCCGGTGGTCCCGCGTGGCCGTCAGCACCAGGTCGGCCCGGATGACGTGCTCGTCCAGCAGCTCACGCCCGGTGAACCCGGACGCGTCCGCGCCGAAGTCGGCCAGCACCGTCTCGGCGTTGGCCTCCATGGGCGCGCCCTCGTGGCCCCAGGTGCCCGCGCTCTCCACGATCAGCCCGCCGCCCAGGATGCCGAGCCGCTCCTTGACGAAATGACGGGTCAGCCGCTCGGTGATGGGCGAGCGGCAGACGTTTCCGGTGCTGACGTGGAGGATGCGGAAGGTGTCGCGCGGCAGCCCCACGAACGTCGTCGTGATCTCCGCCGCGCTCTCCCCGTTGCCTATGCCACGCCCCGACCCAGGGGCGGTCAATTGGCCACCTCGAGGTCGGGTACGACCTTCCGCAACTCCTCCGGCGACAGCGCGCCCTCCCGCAGCAGCACCGGCACCTGGCCGGTGACGTCGACGATGGAGGACGGCACGATGCCCGGCGTCGGACCGCCGTCGAGGTAGACGGAGACGGAGTCGCCGAGCATCTGCTGGGCGGCGTCGCAGTCCTCCGGCGCCGGGTGCCCGGTCAGGTTGGCGGAGGAGACCGCCATCGGGCCGACCTCGGTGAGCAGCTCGATGGCGACGGGGTGCAGCGGCATCCGCACGGCGACCGTGCCGCGGGTGTCACCGAGGTCCCACTGGAGGGACGGCTGGTGCTTGGCGACCAGCGTCAGCGCACCCGGCCAGAACGCGTCGACCAGCTCCCAGGCCAGCTCGGAGAAGTCGGTGACCAGGCCGTGCAGGGTGTTCGGGGAGCCGATGAGGACGGGCGTGGGCATGGTGCGGCCCCGTCCCTTGGCGGCGAGCAGGTCGGCGACGCCCTCCGAGGAGAAGGCGTCGGCGCCGATGCCGTACACGGTGTCGGTCGGGAGGACCACCAGCTCGCCACGGCGGACGGCGGACGCGGCCTCGCGCAGACCCGTCACGCGGTCGGTCGCGTCGTTGGTGTCGTATCGCCGTGCCATATCAGCGGGCCTCCTCGTACACGAAGTACACGTACTGCGGGATGGAGTGGTTCGGGGCGGTCACGGCAGCGCCTTGCGCGCGGTGGCGAAACGCGGCCGGTTGTTCAGGTCGGGGTGGTCGGCCGCGTCGGTCCAGCCGCGGTCCTCGGCGAAGATCCACGGCACCTGCCCGCCCTGGGTGTCGGCGTGCTCGACGACGACGAGCCCGCCGGGCCGCAGCAGCCGGTGCGCGGTGCGCTCCAGGCCGCGGATCAGGTCGAGGCCGTCCTCGCCGGAGAACAGCGCCAGCTCGGGATCGTGGTCACGCGCCTCGGGCGCCACGTACTCCCACTCCGTGAGCGGGATGTACGGCGGGTTGGAGATGACCAGGTCCACCTGGCCGTCGAGGTCGGGGAACGCGGTCAGGGCGTCGCCGTGGCGCAGGTCGACCCTGGACCCCTCCATGTTCTTGCGGGTCCACGGCAGCGCCTCCTCCGACAGCTCCACGGCGTGCACGCGGGAGCGCGGCACCTCCTGCGCCATGGCGAGGGCGATGGCGCCGGAGCCGGTGCACAGGTCGACGATGCACGGCTCGACGACGTCCATGGCCCGGACGGCGTCTATCGCCCAGCCGACTACCGACTCCGTCTCCGGCCGGGGCACGAACACCCCCGGCCCCACCTGGAGTTCCAGGTAGCGGAAGTAGGCGCGGCCGGTGATGTGCTGGAGCGGTTCGCGGGCCTCGCGGCGGGCGACGACCTCCCAGTACCGGGCGTCGAAGTCCGCGTCCCGGACGGTGTGCAGCTCGCCGCGCTTGACGCCGTGCACGAACGCGGCGAGTTCCTCCGCGTCGGTGCGCGGCGAGGGCACGCCGGCGTCGGCCAGCCGCTGGGTGGCCTGCGCCACCTCCGCGAGCAGCAGGTTCACGCTGGTCCTCCGAGCTGTCCGAGCTGTCGTGGGAAATTACGCGGCGGCGAGCTTGGCGGCCGAGTCCGCGTCGACGCACGCCTGGATCACCGCGTCGAGGTCGCCGTCCAGGACCTGGTCCAGGTTGTACGCCTTGAAGCCGACGCGGTGGTCCGAGATGCGGTTCTCCGGGAAGTTGTAGGTGCGGATCTTCTCGGAGCGGTCGACGGTGCGGACCTGGCTGCGGCGGGCGTCGGCGGCTTCCCGCTCCGCCTCCTCCTGCGCCATGGCGAGCAGCCTGGACCGCAGGATACGCAGGGCCTGCTCCTTGTTCTGGAGCTGGCTCTTCTCGTTCTGGCAGGAGGCGACGACCCCGGTCGGGAGGTGCGTGATGCGCACCGCGGAGTCGGTGGTGTTCACCGACTGCCCGCCGGGCCCGGAGGACCGGTAGACGTCGATCCGCAGGTCGTTGGGGTTGATCTCGACGTCCACCTCCTCGGCCTCGGGGGTGACCAGCACACCGGCGGCGGAGGTGTGGATGCGGCCCTGCGACTCGGTGGCGGGCACCCGCTGCACGCGGTGCACCCCGCCCTCGTACTTCAGCCGCGCCCACACGCCGTGCCCCGGCTCGGTCTGCCCGCGGGTCTTCACGGCGACCTGGACGTCCTTGTAGCCGCCCAGCTCGGACTCGGTGGCGTCGATGATCTCGGTCTTCCAGCCGACCCGCTCGGCGTACCGCAGGTACATGCGCAGCAGGTCACCGGCGAACAGGGCGGACTCGTCGCCGCCCGCGCCCGCCTTGATCTCCAGGATCACGTCCTTGTCGTCGCTGGGGTCGCGCGGGACGAGCAGCAGGCGCAGCTTCTCGGTCAGCTCCTCGCGGTGCTTCTCCAGCTCCTTGACCTCGGCGGCGAACTCCGGGTCGTCCGCGCCGAGTTCGCGCGCGGTCTCGATGTCGTCGCCGGTCTGCTTCCAGGAGCGGTAGGTGGCGACGATCGGGGTCAGCTCTGCGTAGCGCTTGTTGAGCTTGCGCGCGTTGGCCTGGTCGGCGTGGACCGACGGATCGGCGAGCTGCTTCTCCAGATCGGCGTGCTCGGCGACGAGGTCGTCAACGGCCTCGAACATCTTGGGCTCCTGAGATGACGGACGTACGACGGTAAGACGGGCGAGGCGCCCCACGGAGGGGTCCGGGCGGCGCGACCAAAAACGCCGGTCCCCGGCGCGCCCCCGGGGTGCGGGGGCGCTGCCGTGGACCGGCGCTGGCGGCTCGCTACTTCTTGCCGGCGGCCTTGCCGAAGCGGGCCTCGAAGCGGGCCACACGGCCACCGGTGTCGAGGATCTTCTGCTTGCCCGTGTAGAACGGGTGGCACTCGGAGCAGACCTCGGCACGGATGGTGCCGCTCTGGATCGTGCTGCGAGTGGTGAACGACGCGCCACAGGTGCAGCTGACCTGCGTCTCGACGTACTCGGGGTGGATGTCGCGCTTCAAGGTGTCTCCTAGGTTTCGGGAGGGCGCCGGGTCGCTGCCGCGGGGTGCGGGGGCGTGAACCGGAGCCGACGTACCAGTCTGCCAGGACTGGGGCCATCCCCCAAAACCGGGGGTTGCGCTGGTCTATTCCCGCGCGGGCCGCCCGGGGTCCTCAGGGGGCGCTGACCACGCCCTTGGCCTCGCCGGTCGCCGTGCCCTCGGTGGCCGACTCGGGGATGGGCCGGTCCTTCTTCAGGGCCTTCCACACCCGGTCCGCCTGCTTCTCCGCGATGATGACGCGGTTGGGGTCGGCGGGGTCGTACTGGACCGGCATGGTGACCATGGTCATGTCGTCGGGGCCGATGCCCTTGAGGCTGCTGGCGAAGGACATCAGGGAGTTCACCGAGCCCAGGTCGGAGTCGGCGGTGACGGCCTTGGTGGCGGTGTCCGCGAGGTCGTAGAGCTTCTTGGGGCTGGTGAACAGGCCGACGTCCTTGATCTGGTCGACCAGGGCCTTGAGGAACGCCTGCTGGAGCTGGATGCGGCCGAGGTCGGAGCCGTCCCCGACGCCGTGCCGGGTGCGGACCAGGCCGAGCGCCTGCTCGCCGGTGAGCTGGTGCGTCCCGGCCCTGAGGTCGAGGTGGCTCTCGGGGTCCTGGATGTCCTCGGTGGTGGTGACCCTGACGCCGCCGAGTTCGTCGACGAGCTTCTGGAAGCCGCTGAAGTCGACCTCCAGGTAGTGGTCCATGCGGATGCCGGTGAGCGACTCGACGGTCTTCACGGCGCAGGCGGCGCCGCCGGTGGAGTAGGCGCTGTTGAACATCACGCCGGACGCGGCGGGGTGCTCGCCGCCGTCGGTGTCGGTGCAGGCGGGCCGGTCGATGATGGTGTCGCGGGGTACGGAGACCACGCTGGCCTCCTTGTGGCCCTCGTGGACGTGCACGATCATCGCGGTGTCGGAGCGTGCGGTGCCGTCGTCGGTGCCGCCGCCTAGCTTGTCGTTGCCGCCGGAGCGGGTGTCGGAGCCGAGGACGAGGATGTTCTGGGAGCCGTCGTCGACCTTCTCGGGCCGGTCGGCGCCGAGGGCGTGGTCGATGTCGACGCTCTCCAGGTTGCCGTTGAGCTTGAGGTAGACGTACCCGGCCCCGGTGCCGCCGAGGACGACGACGCCCGCCGCGGCCCAGGCGGCGACGAGGACGCCCGTACGGCGTCTGCCGCGGGGTCTGCGACGGCGGCCCCGGGCCCGGTGGCGCGGGCCGGTGGGGCCGGGGGTGCCCGGTATGCCGGTTCCCGGCGTGCTCTCGGCAGCCATGTGCTCCTCAGCTCTCGTCCGGTCGGTTACCCCCTGCGATGAGGCGCGGACATGGTCGGTGGCCCGTGCGGGCCGCTCCCACCATGGTCCCTCTGGGGCCGAGACGGGGAAACCGGAGACAGGGTCGCACAACGCGCTGTGCCCACCGCCGGGGCGATGGGCACGCTGCGTAGTCGTACGGGGGCCCGGAGCACCGGGCCTCACCTGGGGCTTTCGTGACCGTCAGCCCCAGATGTCGTATCCCTGGTAGCCGGTGCCGACGTTGATCCGTGTGGCGAAGATCTCGCTGGTGGCCTTGCCGGTGCCCTTGTAGAGGTAGAGCGTGCCACCGGGGGTGCGGGCGAGCAGGTCGGCGCGGCCGTCGCCGTTGATGTCACCGACGGCGTCGAGCTTGTCGTAGCCGGTGGTGCTCCAGGTGCGCACCTTGACCCGGGACGAGAAGGGCGAGGTGGCGGAGCCGGTGCCCTTGTAGAGGTACACGTAGCCGTTGCTGCGGGTGCGCGCGATCAGGTCGGTGTGCCCGTCGCCGGTGAGGTCACCGTGGCCGACGATGGCGTCGTACTGCTTCCAGCCGGTGCCGCCGACCGCGACGCGGCCCGAGAAGGAGCCGGTGCCGGTGCCCTTGTAGACCCACATCTGGCCGGTGGAGTCGACGCACAGCAGGTCGGGCAGGTAGTCGCCGGTGACGTCGCCGGGCGCGCTGATGCGGGTGCGGCTCTTCCAGTCGTCGCGGATCTTGGTGGTGGCCCAGGAGCCGCTGGCGGGCACCCAGTGCAGCCAGAACACGTCGCCGTCCGAGACGCGCCGGACGATCAGGTCCTGGTAGCCGTCCCGGTCGAAGTCGGTCTGCAGGACGGTGTTGAAGCCCTTGAAGCTGCCCCAGGACTGCCGGGCGCCGAACGAGGTGCCCTGGGAGTCCTTCTCGTAGCCGGTGTAGGTGGAGCCGCTGCGCACCCACAGGTCGGCCCGGTGGTCACCGCTGAGGTTGGTGTCGTCGACGCGCGGGTAGGTGGCGCCGACGTACGTCCTGACCTTGCTGAAGACGCTGTAGGCGCCCTGCGCGACACAGTCCGTCACGCCCCAGGAGACGACGCCCACGATGCGGTTGTTCACGACGAGCGGGCCGCCGGAGTCGCCGTTGCAGGGGCTCGTGGTGCCGGTGTCGCTGCCGGTGGCGGGGTTGCCCGCGCAGACCATGTGGCCCTTGACGAAGTCGGCGCCGTAGAAGCCGGAGCAGGTGGTGTCGGACTGGATCGGGAGCGTGGCCACCTTCAGGGCCTGGGAGATGTCCTGGGAGGTGGAGCTGGTGCGGCCCCAGCCGTAGACCTTGGCCTGCGTCCCGGCGGCGTAGGACGCCGTGTCGCTGGCCGTCGTCATCCGGATCGGGGTGGCCTTTACCGGGTTGGGCAGGGTGAGCACCGCGATGTCGTTGTCGATGGTGCGGGCGCTGTAGGACGGGTGGCTCCACTGCCGCCAGACGCCGCTGACGGTCCCGCCGTACAGGTCGTCGTCGGCGAGCTGCGCGGTGCCGGTGACGACCGCGCCGTTGGCGTACCAGTCGTAGCCCTGCACGCAGTGGGCGGCGGTGAGGATCTTCGTCGGGGCGACGACGGCGCCGCCGCAGAAGAAACCGAAGTCGTTCGCCTCGTCGTAGTACCAGAGCTGGGCCATCCACGGCGCGCTCGTGATGCTGGTGGTGGTACCACCGATGATCTTCGCGTCGACACCGCTGGAGGCGCTGTAGGAGGACTTGGCGGCCTCCCCCGCGGTGTCGTCGCTGGCCGCGGCCCCGGCGACGCGCTGCTTCAGCTCGTCGAGCGAGGGAGAGGCGTGCTGCGTCACGGCGGGCGGGCTGGGCTCCGCGGGGGTCGCGCTGGCGGACGAGGTCAGCAGCGCGGCGGCGACGGCTGCCGCGACACCGGCGGCGGCGACGGGCAGGCCGAACCGTATCCGGCGTCTGCGCCGACCGCCCCCGGACATGGGTGTACCCATGGAAGTCCCCCCTAGGGATCACGAGTTCGAGGAAGACCGTGATCCTACCCCTGGACGCGGAAAGGGCCGCCCCGGAGGGCGGCCCTTTCCTTCACGCGTGCCGTTCTCAGTCGCCGTTGCCGGGCGTCGGCGTCGTCTTCTGGATCTGCATCAGGAACTCGACGTTCGACTTGGTCTGCTTCATCTTGTCCAGCAGCAGCTCGATGGCCTGCTGCTGGTCGAGCGCGTGCAGCACCCGGCGCAGCTTCCATACGATGCCCAGTTCCTCGGCGCCCAGCAGGATCTCTTCCTTACGGGTGCCGGAGGCGTCCACGTCGACCGCCGGGAAGATGCGCTTGTCGGCGAGCTTCCGGTCGAGCTTCAGCTCCATGTTGCCGGTGCCCTTGAACTCCTCGAAGATCACCTCGTCCATGCGGGACCCGGTGTCCACCAGGGCGGTGGCGAGGATGGTCAGCGAGCCGCCGTCCTCGATGTTGCGGGCCGCGCCGAAGAAGCGCTTCGGGGGGTACAGGGCGGTCGAGTCGACACCACCGGAGAGGATGCGGCCCGAGGCGGGCGCGGCCAGGTTGTAGGCGCGGCCCAGACGGGTGATCGAGTCCAGCAGGACGACCACGTCGTGGCCCAGCTCCACCAGCCGCTTGGCCCGCTCGATGGCGAGTTCGGCGACCGTGGTGTGGTCCTCGGCCGGGCGGTCGAAGGTCGAGGAGATGACCTCGCCCTTGACCGACCGCTGCATGTCGGTGACCTCTTCCGGACGCTCGTCGACGAGGACGACCATCAGGTGGCACTCGGGGTTGTTGTGGGTGATCGCGTTGGCGATCGCCTGCATGATCATGGTCTTGCCGGTCTTCGGCGGGGCCACGATCAGACCGCGCTGGCCCTTACCGATCGGCGACACGAGGTCGATGATGCGGGTGGTCAGCACGCCCGGGTCGGTCTCCAGGCGGAGCCGGTCCTGCGGGTACAGCGGGGTCAGCTTGTTGAACTCCGGGCGGCCACGGCCGTGTTCGGGCGCCATGCCGTTGACGGAGTCCAGGCGGACCAGCGCGTTGAACTTCTCGCGCCGCTCGCCCTCCTTGGGCTGCCGCACGGCACCGGTCACGTGGTCGCCCTTGCGCAGGCCGTTCTTGCGGACCTGGGCGAGGGAGACGTACACGTCGTTCGGACCGGGCAGGTAGCCGGACGTACGGATGAAGGCGTAGTTGTCGAGGATGTCCAGGATGCCCGCGACCGGGATCAGGACGTCGTCCTCGGTGATCTGCGGCTCCTGCACCTCGTCGCGGCCACGGCGGCCACGGCGGTCGCGGTAGCGGCCACGGCGGCCCCGGCGGCCACCCTCGAAGTCGTCGTCATCCTGCTGCTGACCGCGGTCCTGACGACCACCGCCCTGCTGCTGGCCCTGCTGCTGGCCGCCGCGCTGCTGGTCGTCGCCCTTGCGGCGGTCACCCCGGTCCCCGCGGTCACCACGGTCGCCGCGGTCCCGGTCCCGGCCGCGCTCGCGGCGGTCACGGCGGCGGCCCTCGCCACCGTCCCCGGCGTCGCCCCTGGCCTCGCCCTGCTGGGCCTGGCCCTGCTGCTGGGCGTGTGCGGGCGTCTCGGCCTTCGGCTCGGCCTTGGCCTCGGCGGTGACCGTCTCGGGGCTGCCCGCCTCGGCGGTGGCACGGCGACGGCGGCGCTCGGCGGGGGCCTCGTCGCGGGAGGTGTCCCCGGCGGGCTGGCCCGGGATCTCGATCTGCTGCTGGGCCACGGCCTGCTCGGCCTTGGCGGCGGCGGGCTTCTCGGCGGGGGCCTCGGTGGCCGTCTCGGCCTTCTTCCCGGCCTTCTCCGCGCCGTCGCCGGTACGGGTCCGCGCGGTGGCCCGGCGCTTCGGCTTGGTCTCGGTGGCGGTGTCGGCGGCCTTGGCCGGGGCGCCGCCGGACGCCTGCGCCTCCTTGATGACCTCGATCAGCTGGCTCTTGCGCATCCGCGCGGTGCCCCTGATGCCGAGGCCGGATGCGACCTGTTGCAGCTCGGCCAGCACCATGCCCTCAAGGCCGGTACCGCGGCGCCGCCGGGAGCCGGCACCGGTGGCAGGCGCGGAGGCGTCCGTGGCGGGCGCGGCAGCGGTCTCCTCGACACGTGCGCCCATCAGATCGGTGGTGTCGCTCACGAAGGGTCCTTCCCTGGAGCGGACGTCGGCCTGTCTGGCTCGGCGACCGGTTGTGCTGTCCGGCTAGGTCCTCGCTGTGTGGACCATGCCGGGGCGGTGGTCCGCCAAAGAGGCGGAAGAGATATCTGGTGATGGCGCAACCTCGACGAGCCGTGGCACCCAGTGTCACGTGGCGTGGTCGCACCGGTTCCGGAGCGTGCCCGCAGATCCGCTCAGTGTCGACGTACGACGTACTGCCCGCGTACGAGGTACAGAACACAGTGCGGCTTGGGGAGCTCCCGGAAGAATGTCTGTCCCGGACGGGGACACGAGGCACCTCGCCATGGTGGGGTCGGGTGCAGACTTGAGGTTAACACTACCGGATCCAACAAACATTCCCCCTCTCGAAATCCGGCAACCGCCCGCTTTATTTGCCGGGGCTGGCTTCACCGGCCGCGCCACGGCCGCTGTCAGCGTCGGCGTTCTCGCTGGTGGCACCGGTTTTTGTGCTGGTCGCGAGCGGCAGCACGCTCGCGCCCTCGATATCGAGCCCGAGCCGGTTGGCGGCCCAGCCCGATCCGGCCAGCGCCTCGACCTTGTCGGCGCTGTCCGCGTCCGCCAGCGCCATCACGGTGGGTCCGGCGCCGGAGATCACCGCCGGGATGCCGTCGGCGCGCAGCCGCTCCACCAGCGCGGCGCTCTCCGGCATGGCGGGGGCGCGGTACTCCTGGTGGAGACGGTCCTCGGTGGCGGGCAGCAGCAGCTCGGGGCGCCTGGTGAGGGCCTCGACGAGCAGGGCGGCACGGCCCGCGTTGGTGGCGGCGTCGACGTGCGGGACGGTGCGCGGGAGCAGTCCGCGCGCGGTCTCGGTGAGGACCGGCTTCCCGGGTACGAAAACCACCGGAACGATGGAATCGGCGGGCTCCATCCTGATCGCCCGCGCGGCGCCCGCCTCCATCCAGGACAGGGTGAAGCCGCCGAGCAGACAGGCGGCGACGTTGTCGGGGTGGCCCTCGATCTCGGTGGCCAGCTCCAGCAGGGCGGCGTCGTCGAGGCGGGCCTCGCCGCCTATGGTCACGGCGCGGGCGGCGACGATCCCGGCGCAGATGGCGGCGGAGGAGGAGCCGAGGCCCCGGCCGTGCGGGATGCGGTTGGCGCAGACGATCTCCAGGCCGCGGGGCTGGCCGCCGAGGAGGTCGAAGGCGGTGCGCAGGGAGCGGACGAGGAGGTGGCTCTCGTCGCGCGGGAGGGTCTCGCTGCCCTCGCCCGCGATGTCGATGTGCAGCCCGGAGTCGGCCACCCGGACGACCACGTCGTCGTACAAGCCCAGCGCGAGGCCGAGGGCGTCGAAGCCCGGACCGAGGTTGGCGCTGGTGGCGGGGACGCGCACCCGGACGGCGGCGGCGCGGAACGCTGGACCGGCCATCGCTCGCTGACTCTCCTTGCGCTGCGTGATTGTCGAAGACATTCGAAGTCGATACGTACGGGAATCCCGGCCCTCGACGAGCCGGCCCTCGGGCCGCTCGGCACCGTGCCCTCGACGGGCATATGCGGGAGGCGGGTTCAGTACAGCTTATCGAAGGAAGGTTCTGTGGCGACATAGGGCGCACAGGAGGCGCACGATGCGTGTCGTAAGCCCCCTGTGCCCCCTCCGTAGGGATTGACCTCGGTGGACGTGTTTCCCGCCCACGGGAGGTTTACACCAGTCGCCCGGGGTACCCGGCCCGGCTCGGTGTGCGCCGGGTACCCGCCGGGCTCAGGCCAGGCCCAGGCGTTCGGCCGCCGTCGCCGCGTCGACGGGGACGGTGACGGGCTGCGGGGCGCCCGCGACGGCCCAGTCGGGGTCCTTGAGGCCGTTGCCGGTGACCGTGCACACGATGCGCTGGCCGGGGTCGACCTTGCCCTGCTCGGCGGCCTTCAGCAGGCCCGCGACGGACGCGGCGGAGGCGGGCTCCACGAAGACGCCCTCCTGTGCGGCCAACAGCCGGTAGGCGCGCAGGATCTCACGGTCCGTCACCTCGTCGATGAACCCGCCGGACTCGTCACGGGCGGCGAGCGCGTACTGCCAGGAGGCCGGGTTGCCGATGCGGATGGCGGTGGCGATCGTCGACGGGTCCTTGACGACCTCACCGCGCACGATGGGCGCGGAGCCGGACGCCTGGAACCCCCACATGCGCGGGGTCCGCGTGGCGACGCCGTCGGCGGCGTACTCCGTGTAGCCCTTCCAGTAGGCGGTGATGTTGCCCGCGTTGCCGACGGGCAGGACGTGGATGTCGGGGGCGTCGCCGAGCATGTCGACGATCTCGAAGGCGGCGGTCTTCTGCCCCTCGATCCGTACCGGGTTGACCGAGTTGACCAGCGCCACGGGGTAGTTCTCGCTCAGTCCGCGCGCGAGCGTCAGACAGTCGTCGAAGTTCCCGTCGACCTGGAGGATCTTCGCGCCGTGGACGAGGGCCTGCCCCATCTTGCCGAGGGCGATCTTGCCCTGCGGCACGAGGACGGCCGAGACCATCCCCGCGCGCACGGCGTACGCCGCGGCGGAGGCGGAGGTGTTGCCGGTGGAGGCGCAGATGACGGCCTTCGCGCCCTCCTCCTTGGCCTTGCTGATGGCCATGGTCATGCCGCGGTCCTTGAAGGACCCGGTGGGGTTGGCGCCCTCCACCTTGAGGTGGACCTCGCAGCCCGTGCGCTCGGAGAGCACCTGCGCGGGCACGAGGGGCGTGCCGCCCTCACGGAGCGTCACGACCGGCGTGGTGTCGGAGACGGGCAGCCGGTCCCGGTACTCCTCGATGATTCCGCGCCACTGGTGGGTCATTGCTGGTTACTCTCCTTCAACCCGCATGATGCTGGCGACACCCCGCACGGTGTCGAGCTTGCGCAACGCCTCGACGGTCCCGGTGAGGGAGGCGTCGGACGCGCGATGGGTGACGACGACGAGGGACGCCTCGCCGTCCTTGCCCTGCTGACGGACGGTGTCGATCGACACCCCGTGCTCGGCGAACACGGTGGCCACCTGGGCGAGCACACCGGGTTTGTCCGCCACGTCCAGACTGATGTGGTACCGCGTGACGACCTCGCCCATCGACGACACCGGCAGCGCGGCGTACGCCGACTCACCGGGCCCGGTGGCGCCGTTGAGCCGGTTGCGGCAGACGGCGACGAGGTCCCCGAGCACCGCGGAGGCGGTGGGGCTGCCGCCCGCGCCGGGCCCGTAGAACATCAGCTGCCCGGCGGCGTCCGACTCCACGAACACGGCGTTGTACGCGCCGCGCACGGAGGCGAGCGGATGCGTGAGCGGGATCATCGCCGGGTGCACGCGCGCGGTCACCGACCCCCCGTCCTCGGCCCGCTCGCAGATGGCGAGCAGCTTGATGGTGCACCCCATCTCCCGCGCGGAGGCGAAGTCGGAGGCGGTCACCTCGGTCATGCCCTCGCGGTAGACGTCGTCCAGGCGCACGCGCGTGTGGAAGGCGATCCCGGCGAGGATGGCGGCCTTGGCGGCGGCGTCGAAGCCCTCGACGTCGGCGGTCGGGTCGGCCTCGGCGTACCCGAGCGCGGTGGCCTCGTCGAGGGCCTCCTGGTAGCCCGCCCCCGTGGAGTCCATCTTGTCGAGGATGAAGTTGGTGGTGCCGTTGACGATCCCGAGCACCCGGTTGACCTTGTCGCCCGCGAGGGACTCGCGCAGCGGCCGGATCAGCGGGATGGCACCGGCGACGGCGGCCTCGTAGTACAGGTCCCGCCCGTGCTGCTCGGCGGCGGCGTGCAGGTCGGCGCCTTCCTGGGCGAGCAGCGCCTTGTTGGCGGAGACGACGGAGGCGCCGTGCTCGAAGGCGGTGGTGATGAGCCCACGGGCGGGCTCGATGCCCCCGATGACCTCCACCACGACGTCGATGTCCCCGCGTTTGACGAGGGCGGTGGCGTCGGTGGTGATCAGCTCGGGGGCGATCCCCGCACGCGCCTTCCCGGCCCGCCGTACGGCGACCCCGGCCAGCTCCACGGGCGCCCCGATCCGGGCGGCGAGGTCGTCGGCGTGCGTCGTCATGATGCGCGCCACCTCTGAGCCGACAACCCCACAGCCCAGCAGCGCCACCTTCAGCGGACGCGTACGCATCATCCGACCTCGTTTCCTCATACCGTCTACGGTCGCTCCAGTCTCACTCACCGGACCGGAGTTTCTGTGCTTGGTCCGGATCGTGAGACATTGATTTCATTTCCATGGAACGGAAGAACCGAAGATCTTCCGCCCCCTAGCCGGATCTACCCGACGTCGAGACGCAGGAGGTCCTCCTCCGTCTCCCGACGCACGATGACCCGCGCATCCCCGTCCCGCACGGCCACCACCGGCGGTCGCAGCACGTGGTTGTAGTTGCTGGCCATGGACCGGCAGTAGGCCCCGGTCGCCGGTACGGCGATCAGGTCGCCCGGCGCCAGGTCCTCGGGCAGGAACGCGTCCCGGACCACGATGTCGCCGCTCTCACAGTGCTTGCCGACGACACGCGAGAGCATCGGCGGGGCGTCGGAGGCACGGGAGACGAGCGCGACGCTGTACTCGGCGTCGTAGAGCGCGGTGCGGATGTTGTCCGACATGCCCCCGTCGACGGAGACGTAGGTGCGCAGCCCGTCGAGCGGCTTGACGGTGCCGACCTCGTAGAGGGTGAAGGCGGTGGGCCCGACGATGGCCCGACCGGGCTCGACGGAGATCCGAGGCGTCCGCAGCTTCGCACTCTCGCACTCACGCGTGACGATCTCACTCAACGCCTTGGCGATCTCATGCGGCTCGCGAGGATCATCATCGCTGGTGTACGCGATCCCGAGCCCACCCCCGAGATCGATCTCGGGCAGCTCGACCCCGTGCTCGTCCCGAATCTCCTTCAAGAGCCCCACGACCCGGTGGGCGGCGACCTCGAACCCGGACATGTCGAAGATCTGCGACCCGATGTGCGAGTGGATCCCGATCAGCTCAAGCCCGTCGAGCCGCAGCGCCCGCCGCACGGCCTCGGCGGCCTGCCCCCCGGCCAGCGGAATCCCGAACTTCTGGTCTTCATGGGCGGTGGCGATGAACTCATGCGTATGCGCCTCGACCCCCACCGTGATCCGGATCTGCACCCGCTGCCGCTTACCGAGCGACTCGGCGATGTGCGCGACCCGCACGATCTCCTGGAAGGAGTCGAGCACGATCCGCCCCACCCCGGCCGTCACGGCGCGCGTGATCTCCTCGACGGACTTGTTGTTCCCGTGGAAGGCGATGCGCTCGGCGGGCATCCCGGCGGAGAGGGCGGTGGCCAGCTCCCCCCCGGAACACACGTCCAGATTGAGCCCCTCCTCGTCCAGCCACCGCACGACGGCCCGCGACAGGAACGCCTTACCGGCGTAGAAGACGTCGGCGTCCGGCCCGAAGGCGGTCCGCCAGGCGCGGGCGCGGGACCGGAAGTCGGCCTCGTCGAGGATGTAGGCGGGGGTGCCGAACTCCTCGGCCAGCGCGGTCACGTCGACACCGCCGACGCTCAGCACCCCCTCCGGGGTCCGCGTGACGGTCTCGGCCCACACCTTGGGGTCGAGGGAGTTGAGGTCGGCGGGCGGCGCGGAGTAGTGCCCTTCGGGCAGGACGTCGGCGTGCCGGGGCCCGGCGGGGTGTGCGGAACGGCTCATGTCTTCGCTGGCTCTCTCGCTGGCTCGTCAGCCCGTGGACCGCGCGGTGCTACGGCCGCTCTGGGCTGGTCATAGGTGGTCGGGTGCATCGATGCCGAGCAGGGACAGGCCGCCAGCCAGCACCGCACCGGCGGCTTCGGCGAGGGCCAGCCGGGCACGGTGGGCGGCCGAGGGTTTCTCCGCACCGCGCGGCAGCACGGTCGGCAGCAGGGGCAGCACGGCATCGGCGACGTTGACGAGGTGCCGGGCGAGACGGTCGGGGGCACGGTGGGTGGCGGCGGCGCTGAGGACGCGGGGGTAGTCAGCGAGTACGACGACCAGCCGCTTCTCTTCTCTTACGGCACCGGCCTCCGCGCTGAACCCGAGATCGGCGGCGTTGCGGGTGAGGGCGCGGGTGCGGGCGTGGGCGTACCGCACCCGGAAGAGGGGGTTGTGCTCACGCTGCACGAGGTGGTCGGCGGTGATGCGGGGCCGGTCGTGGAGGGCGGGGTGGAGGAGGGCCCACTGGGCGGCGTCGGGCCCGAGGAAGCGGGGATCGGCTGGGGCGGGCACGGGCCGAAGACCGACGGCCTCCCCGTCGCCGACATACCGGACGTCAACGACCCCGCCCTGCGAGGCGACGATCCGCCCCAGGGCCTCCGCGACGACGCGGGCACGCAGGTCACGGGTGAGGCGCAACTCGACGACCTGCCCGTCAAGGACGCGGGAACGCCCGTACGCCTCCCCCTCCTCCAGGACCCGCCGCACCAGCTCAAAACTGGCGTCGGTGGCGAGCTGAAGGTTGAGGAACCCACCCCCGGTGACCCACACGTCCCGAATCCCGTCGAAGCCCCGCAGATACTCACCCACCACATCGGCCACACGCACGGCGGGCTGCCCGGCCTCCCGCGCCAGTCGAAAGGCGATGTTGGTGGCGTAGTCCCCCCGCCCCCCGGGCCGGGGAGGCGTCACGACGGCCCGCTCAGGGACGGTTACGCTCAGTTCCCCGTCGTCCACGGCGCGACGCACGGCGTGCAGCACGGTGCGGGAGAGCTCGACGGGGGTCACGGGACAAGCGTAGGGGAGGAGGGGGGTGGGTAGGCGAGCCGGTTTGGGGATGGTTCCGGCATGTGGACGGCCGGGTACGCGATCAGCTCGCCGACTCGGAAACGGAGGGATCGCCGTCGGCGGCAGCGGCGAGGGAGGCGGGCGCGCCACTCGCGTCGGCCCCGACGCCGGACACGGCCCCGACGGACCCACCGGACCCCCGCTCGGCCAGCCTCCTCCCCTCCACCAACCCGCGCACCACCCGCACCAGCTCCTCCGGCTCGAACGGCTTGGCGAGGAAGGCGTCCACACCGATATCGAGGCCGCTCTCGACCTCGTACTGCGTACAGGCGCTGACGACGACGAGGGGCAGGTCCTGGGTACGCGGGTCACTGCGCAGCCGGGCGGCGGTCCGCAGCCCGTCCAACCTCGGCATGACGACATCGAGGGTGACCACGTCGGGCCGCACCTGATGCACGACCTCCAGACATTCGGCACCATCGGCCGCGGTCACGACCTCGATGCCCTCCAGCTCGAGATTGACCCTGATCAGCTGCCGGATGACCTTGTTGTCGTCCACAACAAGCACCCGGCCCGACGCGCCTGGCACAACTTGAGAGTAGGTCCGCACCGGCCACCGCGTCCGGGTTTTCCCCACTTCCACCCCGTCCGGGGGACCCACCCGCACCCCTGCCCCCATCCCGACCCCACCGGAAACCCGTTCATGAACACCCCACCGGAGCTGGTAGTGTTCTACCCGTCGCCGCGAGCACACCACCGCGACCGACACGCCCCCGTAGCTCAGGGGATAGAGCAACGGCCTCCGGAGCCGTGTGCGCAGGTTCGAATCCTGCCGGGGGCACTCGCAGCGCAGCAGCGTGAGTGCCTGACGGACCCCGTCACCAGCGGAAACGACTGGTGCGGGGTCTTCGCGTATGTGCCGCCAGATGCAGCGCTCCGCGGCCGGACAAGTGATGACGTCGGCTGCCAGGCCCTCCGGCGGCTGCGTCAGGAATCCGTGCCGCTGGGCTTCAGGATGCTTTCCAGGTTTTCGAGGAGCCATTCCTCGACGGGGACACCGGCGGTCGCGGCGGCGGCGCTCGCCTGGTCGTAGAGGTGTACGTGGTCGCCTTGGAAGGTGATGGCCATCCTGCGCTCTGGTTTACCGGCGATGTGGTCGTACGTGTTAGGGCTTGACCAGAGGCAGGAAGCGCACGTCTGCTTGTCCCGGGGTTCCCAGTTGGGGCAGTTCTCGCAGGTCCAGGACTTTGCCCTGTTGCAGGAGGCACACAGGGGCATGAACTCGTCCAGGAGGAGTTCTCTGGAGTCTCCGGCGATTCTGAACGGTATGCGGTGGTCCGCCTGGAGTTCGCGACTGGTGTAAGAGCCGCCGCAGACGGCGCATTTGTGGTCGTGCAGGGCGTAAAGGTCCTCGCGGAAACGCTTGGACAGGGTCTTTCGGCCGACGCCGGACGCATCGGAGTTCACCTGGTCCTGGAGGGCGTACCGCGCCATTCGGCGCCCGTCGACCGTGACCATCTCTTTCACGACCGTCACGCCGGCGTCCTTGATGTCACCGATGGCGCGGGGCGGGTGGTCGTAACCCATGTCGTTCAGTTCGGCCGTGGTGACCGATCCGTGCTCCAGGATGTGCTCCAGTGCTCTTTGCGCTCGCCGGGAGAACTGCAGGCTGCGGACCCAGGCGACGAACTCGGCACTGTATGTGGTGGACATGGACGGTGAGTGTAGGCCACCTGGTGCGGGGTCAGAGCAGTGACGGTTGGGAGTAGTCGGGTTTCAGGGCTGCCAGAACCGCGGGTTCGCCTCCCAGGCGCTTCACGAGTGCGGGTGAGAGGTACAGCGACTCGATCGTGACGTGGTCAAGGCCCTGGAGGGTTGCCTGGGACGAGCGTCCCGCATGGAGATGCAGATGCAGCATTCCGAGAGACTCCGGCAGAGGCGTCCCATAGCTTTTCGCTCCCGTGGCTCCGTCGTAGGAGAGGATGAAGGAAACGTCTCGCTTTATGGCGGCAGCGAGGCTGTCCTCGAACTCGGAGCGGAGCAGGCCCTGCATATAGCGGCGGTCGGGTACGTTCGTCACGCCCTCGTAGGGAGGGTCCATGTAGACGACATCGCCGGGCTGGGCCAAATCGAGGATGGCTTGGTAGTCGCCGGTGCGGATGATCGTGCCCGTCATCGTGGCGGACGTGTCCAGCAGGCGCTTGCGCATTGCGGCAGGTTTCGTGCCCAGCCTTCGGTGGTCTGCTCCCTGGTTGAATTCACCCTGTCGGTTGTAGCGGACCGCTGATTTCACGCAGCGGGCCAGCAGGTACAGGAAGTACTCGGGTTCCTGGGTCGCGTTGAATTTCTGCCGCACCTGCTCGTAGTAAGAACGTGGGTCATCTAGTTGTTCGGTCCACAGGCGTTCATATGCATCGGCCAGGGAAGAAGGGTCTTGCAGTATGGACCGCCATAGCGTCATCAGCGGCTCGTTGACATCGCCGATGATCGTCGAGTCGACGGCGGAGACGTATCTGACTGCGATGCTGATCGCGGCGGAACCGGCAAAGGGCTCAAGGAGCCTTGGGGCGTCGCTGGGGATCAGGGGAAGAATGGTGTGGGCAAGCTGCCGTTTACTCCCTTGATAGGGAAAAGCGTGAGGCACGCGCGCGAGGCTCGCGAGCTTGCTGATCGTGATCAAGGGCGGCGTCATGGCGGTCATTATGCCTGAGTCGCGTCGCTATTCCCCTCGGCTCCGGAGTCGTACGGGTGGGGTGCGGGAGGCTCGCCGGGTGTGGTGTGCTGGGGGCCGTGGCTGGTGTTCTGTCTGCTCTGATCGCGGTGCTGGGGACGTTGCTCGGTGTTGCCGTGTCGCATCTGTTCCAGCAGCGGTCTGCTGCTCGGGAGCAAGTGTTCATGGCTCAGCAGCAGCTTCGGGGGGAGCGTATGGCTGTTTACAGTGACTTCGCGGGGGCTTTGACCGAGTTTCGGCGGGGGCAGCACGATCGTTGGCATCGGAGGGATGAGGATCCGGACGGGGACGCTCACTTCGAGGCTCGGGTTGAGGCATATCGGCTTCGGGGGGTTGCCCTGCACGCGCTGTTTCGGGTGCAGCTCATTGCCAGTGGGCCGGTTGTGGTTGATGCCGCCAAGAACGCCTATGACATGGCCAACGTCGTGCACAAGGCCGGTGACAGGGGTGAGTTGAGTGCCTTGGGGGCGCGGGCTCGGGAGGCTCTTGAGGAGTTCGTGCGGGTGGCCAGTGGGGATGTGCGGTAGGGGCCCTGGAGTCTGGAGCCTGGTGTCAGTGGGGGGTTAGTTGGCCTTTCAGGCGGGATCGCATGGTTGCGCTGGGGGCGTTCAGGCCCGTGAACGTGACCTTGAGGCCAGCCAGTCGGGTTCGGGGGTGCGGGGCGGCGAGCGCGCGGGTCGCCAGGCGTCATTGGGGCGCGGTCATGGGCCAAGGGCACGCGGTCGGTGAGGTGGCCGAGCGGACCGGGCTGTCGCCGCGCATCATCCGTCATGACGAGGAGGTCGGTCTTGTTGGCCCCTCCGCCCGAAGCAAGGGCGGCTTCCGGCTCTACACCGAGTCCGATGTCGACCGGCTGATGGTCATTCGTCGGATGAAGCCCCTCGACTTCTCCCTTGAGGAGATGCGTGACCTCGGACTCCTATCGGCGGGTCGCCGATGAGCGGTGCGAGACGCTTCGGGCGCGGCTTGAGATGGCCGAGGAGTTCGCCGGGACCCTGCGTCGCCGGTTGCAGGAGGACGCGCTAGGTGGCGGTCGTGCACAGGAGCGGTGACCAGGTTCTCGTGGCCGTGAAGTCCACGCCGTGCCTGGGGATGGCGTCCAGGACCACGCGGTCGGGGCGGAGTAGGACCGCGTCCGCGCCGCCTCGGCGGAGCCAGGTGGTCAGGGTGGCGTTCGCCCGTGTCACCCGGGCGTCGAGGGCGTCCGCGAGTGCCTGTGCCGTGGGGGGTAGGGGTACGGCGGTCAGGACGGCGAAGCTGTTGGCCAGTACGTCGTCCAGGCGGGCGTGGGTGCCGTCGTCCCCCCTCACCCACGGTTGGGGGCAGTGGGTGCCCGCCAGGCGGGCGTGCGTCACCAGTGGGCCCGGGGGGAGCGGGCGGACCAGGTCGCGGGTCGCGGGGCGGGTCACCCCGGGCACCCGGCAGACCGCGCCCACCGCGGCGCGGCGCAGGGCGGCGGCACGGTCCTGGCCGCCGGTCATCGCCCAGCCGACGGTCACGGCGAGGCGGATGGCTCGGCGGGCGTGCGGTCGGCGTTCGCTCTCGTAGGTGTCGAGGAGCCGGTCGTCGGTGGCCGAGAGCCGGTCGTCGGCGCCCTGTCGGAGGAGGGCCCGCGCCAGTTTCCACGTCAGGTTGTGCGCGTCGCGCAGGCCCGTGCACAGGCCCTGGCCGATGAACGGTGGGGTCTGGTGGGCGGCGTCGCCCAGGAGGAAGACGCGGCCCCGGCGCCAGCGGTCGGCCAGGCGGGCGCGGAAGGTGTAGTTGGCCTGGCGGAGGATCTTGAAGTCGGGGGTGGAGGTCGCGTCGGTCCAGGGGGACAGCAAGGACGGGAGGTCCGGGGCGCCGTCCGGTAGGCGGAACTCCCAGCGGTAGCGGTCCTCCGCGATGCGCATGAAGGTGGCCGGGTGGTGGGGGTCGCAGACCTGGTCGACGCCTCCCCAGCCGCGTACGGGGGCGGTGGTGCGGACGTCCACGACGGTCCAGTCCTCCTCGAAGTGGAGGTCCTCCCAACCGGCGCCGATGGCCTCGCGCGTGCGGCTGCCCGCGCCGTCGCAGCCCAGGACCGCGGCGGCGACGACGGTCGTGTGCTGGCCGTCGTCCGCGTCGCGGTACGTGACCTGGACGGGGCCCCCTTCCTCGTCCTGCTTGATCGACGTCACCTCCGCTCCCGTGCGCAGCTCGCACTCGGGGTGGCGGGTCAGAGCCTCGCGGAGCAGGCGTTCCAGCTCCGGCTGGTCGAACATGCTGGTCTGGGGGTAGCCGTGGTGGCCGTACGGGAGGCGCCGGAACTCGGCGATCACACGGTGCCGGGCGTCGAGGAGCCGTAGGCCGCGGGCCGGGCGGGCTACGGCGGTGAACTCGACGTCGATTCCGGCGGCCTGGAGGATGCGGCGGGCCTCGTCGTCCGCGGCGACGGCCCTGGGGAGGGGATAGACCTCGCGGTGGCGTTCGAGGAGCAGACTCGGGACGCCGTGGCGGGCCAGGAGGAGGGCGGCGGTGACGCCCACCGGGCCCGCGCCGACGATCACCACGGGGGCGCCGGTCATGGCGCGGGGGCGTCCGTGACGGGGGTGCGTTGCTCGCCCAGGTCGATACGGCGGTCCGGGGTGGCGATGGTCGCGGTGATCACGTCGCCGTGGTGGAGGTAGCGGGGGTTGCGGGACTGGGCGCCGAAGAACGCCTTCCAGCGCAGGGTGGGGGGCAGTAGGGCGCCCAGTCTCTCCACCGGCTTCGGCGGCGCCTTGAGCGCGGTGCCGCCGGGGGTGCCGGTGAGCAGCAGGTCGCCGGGGGCGAGGTTCTGGAAGCGGGCCAGCAGGGTCAGCGCCCGCGCCGGGCGGACGATCATGTCGGCGAGGGTGCGGTCCTGGCGCTCCACCCCGTTGACGGAGAGCCGTAGCCGCAGGTCGGTCAGGTGGTCGAAGTCGTCCGGCGTCAGCAGGCTCAGGTACGGCCCGGTGGGCGTGAAGGTCGGGTACGACTTGCTCTCGTAGAACTGCGCCTTGGTGAGCTGGACGTCGCGGGCGCTGACGTCGTTCGTGAGCACCAGCCCGGCGACGTACGACGGCAGGTCGGCCTCCGTCACCACCGTGCCGACGGGCAGCGGGGCGCCCATGACGAGGCCCAGTTCCACCTCGTAGTCGAGGAACCGGACGTGCGCGGGGCGGACGACGCTGTCGTACGGGCCGCTGACCGAGCCGGACGCCTTACGGAAGAAGGTCGGCGGGATGTCGCCGGTGAAGCCCGAGTCGCGGGCGTGGCTGCGGTAGTTGACCATCTGGGCGACCACCCGGCAGGGCGTCGTGACCGGGGAGAGCGGTGCCAGGTCGGTCAGCGGGGTGCCGGGGGCGGTGGACGCCGCGGCCTCCGTGAGCGGGGCGCGGTCGGCGAGCAGGTCCGCGGTGGTGAGGGCCTTCGTATCGACCTGGACGGCGTGCTGGTCGGCGCGCGCCACCCACCAACCCTCGGCCGTCCGCAGCACGTTGATGCTCATGGGTCACCGCTCTCCGGGTGCCGGTCGGGAAACATCTCCGTAATGAGGAAATCATCAGCTCTGATGTGTACATCGTCAATACGTCCAGCACGCGTGAGCGGCCCCCGCCTGGGGAGGCGGGGGCCGCTCGGGTCGAGGGGGCGGGTGCCGGTCAGTCCTGGAGGACCGCCTGCATCACGCTGCGCGCGATGGGTCCGGCC
This sequence comes from Streptomyces flavalbus, assembly GCF_042674625.1. NCBI lineage: Bacteria > Bacillati > Actinomycetota > Actinomycetes > Kitasatosporales > Streptomycetaceae > Streptomyces > Streptomyces flavalbus. Next base: position 5,382,380 of record NZ_JBHTEB010000001.1, on the reverse strand, counting down.
AGGCTGCCGCCGGAGATCTGGTCGCGGGAGATGTCCATGTCCGTCGGGTCGATGAAGACGGCCACCGCCACCGACTCGCCGTCGGGCTTCATGCCGTAGGAGACGAACCAGCCGTACGGCACCTCGTCCTGGACGTTCACGCCGCGCTGGGCGGTGCCGGTCTTGCCGCCGACCGTGATGCCGTCGATCTGGGCGCGCTGGGCGCTGCCCTCGCGGGCGGTGTGCTCCATCATCTCCCGGACCTTGGCGGCCGTTTCGCTGGAGACGGCCTCGCTCATCACCTCGGGCTCGTTCTTCTCCAGGGTGTCGGAGTTCGGGGAGCGCACCTCGTCGACGATGTACGGCTGCATGACCTTGCCGTCGTTGGCCATCGCGGCGGTGACCATGGCCATCTGCATCGGGGTGCTGGTGAGGCTGCCCTGTCCCATGCCGGTCAGCGCGGTGCCGGGCTTGTCGAGGCCCTCGGGGTACAGGCTCTTGACGGCGCGCAGGTCACCGAAGTCGGAGGAGTAGACGTCCTCGTTGAAGCCGAACTTCTCGGCCGTCTCGCGCATCTTGTCGGCGCCGACCTTCAGGGCGGCGTCCAGGAAGACGTTGTTGCAGGAGTACTGCATGGCGGTCTTCATCGACGCCTTGTCGCACACCCGGTCACCGGCCTGGCTGCCGATCTTGTTGCTCGACTGCGGGAGCTGGTACGGGGAGGCGGCGTCCGTACGGGCGTTGACGTCCGTCACCACGCCGTGCTCCAGGGCCGCCGCGGCGGTGAGGATCTTGAAGGTGGAGCCGGGCGGGAAGGTCTCGCGCATCCCGCGGTTGGCGAGCGGCTTGCTCTTGTCGTCCGCGAGCTTCCCGAACAGCCCGCTCTCCTTCAGGGAGTTGCCCGCGAAGGTGCCGGGGTCGGCGGACGGGGTGGAGACCAGGGCGAGGACCTTGCCGGTGCGCGGGTCGAGGGCGACGACCGAGCCACGGGCGCCGAGGTCGGTGAGCCCCTTGTAACCGGCCTTCTGGGCGCCGGGGTCGATCGTGGTGATGATGTCGCCGCCGCGCCGCTCCTTGCCGGTGACCACGTCGGTGACCCGTTCGAACGCCAGCCGGTCGTCCTGTCCGCTGAGCACGCTGTCGTAGGTGCTCTCCAGCAGGGTCATGCCGACGGCCTGGGAGGCGTACCCAGTGACGGGCGCGTACATCGGGCCGTCCTTGTAGGTGCGCTTGTACTGGAGGTCGGAGCCCTCGACCTTCACGGAGCCGGTGATGGGTTCTCCGGCGACGATGATGTCGCCGCGGGGCACGGCGTACTGGTTGATCAGTACGCGCCGGTTGCGGTCGTCCGTCGCCAGGTCCTCGGCCTTCACGTACTGGAGCCAGTTGGTTCGGACCAACAGGGCCAGGATGAGCAGACCGCAGAAGATGGCTATGCGCCGCAGCGGCTTGTTCACGCGTCACCACCTAAACGGGCGTGAGTCGGATCGGAGTGCAGAACAGTCCCTACGAGGATGCCTCATGATCAACGGCCGTCGTGCCACAGGGCTGTCACAAAGCCCCTCCCCCGCGACTCAGTGAAGGCGTGCACTCAGTGAAGGCGTGCTCAGTGGAAGGCGTGCACCACGGCGTGCCCCTTGCCGCGGCCGATCATCCACTTGTTGACCGGGGTGGTGAGGGCGAAGGCGACCGCGAAGCCGCCGAGCAGGGCGTACCAGAACAGGCCCTCGGAGAGGTGGGCGTCCATCGCGCCCGGGGTGACGGCGATGATCGCGTTGTCGACCAGTTCCATCACGGCGATGGAGACGGTGTCGGCGGCCAGCGCCACCTTGATCGCGGCCCGGAGGTCGAGACCGGCCCGCAGGACCGCGAACAGGGTGAGGGAGTAGCCGAAGACGAACGCCAGGGCTATCGCGAGCACCATCGTCGGTACGTTGCCCCAGCCCAGGGCGGTGCCGATCACCATGCCGAGGATCTCGCCGATGGCGCACCCGGTGAGGCAGTGCAGCGTGGCCTTGACGGCCATGGGCCAGGAGGCGCCCCCGGCGCCGTGTCCGCGTCCGTGACCGTGGCCGTGAGCGGTGTGGTGGTGCGCGTGGTCGTGGGCTGCGTGGTCGTGCGCGGTGTGGTCCATGGCCGGAACTATATACCCCCGGGGGGTATGAGGCAAGGCTCTTTCGGTGGGGAGTGGGTCTCGGTCAGGCCGAGCGCTTGCGCGGCGGCGACGTCTTCTTGGTGCTCACCTTCTTGCCGGTCGACTTGGTGGCGGTCGTCTTCTTCGCGGGGGTCTTCTTGGCAGGCGTCTTCTTCGCCGTGGACTTCGCCGCAGCCGTGGACTTCGCCGCAGCCGTGGGCTTCTCCGCCGTCGCGGACTTCCCCGTCGCCGTGGACTTCTTCGGTGCCGCCGTCTTCTTCGCCGCCGCCTTCCCCGCCGTGGACGTCGACTTCTTGCCGCCCGTCTCCTTTGGCGTGGCGGGGCCGCGTTGCGCGAGGTGTCTGACCTCGGCCTCGGTGTCCTCGCCGCGGGACTCCTTCGCGGCGCGGACGCTGCTCTCCAGGGCGGCCATCAGGTCGAGGACCTTGCCGCCCTTCGCGGGCTCGGGCGCCTCGGGCGGCGCCTCACCGGCGGCCTTCGCGGCGATGACCTCCTCGACGGCCTCCCGGTACTCGTCGTGCAGGTCGTCGAGGTCGACCTCGCCGAGGGTGTTCATCAGGGCGTCCGCGAGGTCGAGCTCCTGGTCGCGGACCGTGACGCCGGTGTCCGGGGCGACGCCCTCGGGGGCGCGCACCTCGTCGGGCCAGAGCAGCCCGTGCATGGCGATGGCGTCCCCGACCACCCGGAGCATCCCGAGCCGTTCCCGGCCGCGCAGCGCGAACTTGGCGATGGCGACCCGGTTGCTGCGCTTGAGCGCCTCGCGCAGCAGGGTGTACGGCTTCGCGGCGGGCGCGCCGCTCGCGGCGAGGTAGTACGCGGCGTCCATCTGGAGCGGGTCGATCCGGTCGGCCGGGACGAAGGCGACGATCTCGATGGTCCTGGCGGTCGGCAGCGGCAGGTGGGCGAGGTCGTCGTCCGTGATCGGGATGATCGTGCCGTCCGCGTCCTCGTACCCCTTGCCGATCTCCGACTGGGTGACCTCGCGCTCCTCCAGTTCGCAGACCTTGCGGTAGCGGATCCGACCGCCGTCCTCGGTGTGGATCTGGCGGAACGAGATCGAGTGGCTCTCCGTGGCGTTCACCAGCTTGATCGGGATGCTGACCAGGCCGAACGAGATGGCGCCGTTCCAGATGGACCGCACGAGCAGCACCCCTTTCACGTGGTTTGCACGATTTGCGTGAGATTCTCATCGTATGGCTCCCATCACCGACGTGGCGGGGCGGCGGATCGCGCTCAGCAACCTGGAGAAGGTCCTCTATCCGGCGACCGGGTTCACCAAGGCCGAGGTGCTGCACTACTACGCGACGGCCGCCGAGGTCCTGCTGCCCCATCTGCGCGATCGGCCCGTGTCCTTCCTGCGCTACCCGGACGGCCCCGACGGTCAGGTCTTCTTCACCAAGAACGTGCCGCCGGGCACGCCCGACTGGGTCACGACCGCCGAGGTGCCCCGGGTGGAGGGGCCCTCGCGGATGGTCCTGGTGCAGGACCTGGCGTCGCTGATGTGGGCGGCCAACCTGGTGACGGAGTTCCACACCCCGCAGTGGCTGGTCGGCACGCCCGGCGAGGCCGACCGGCTGGTGTTCGACCTCGACCCCGGCTCGCCCGCGACGGTCGTCGAGTGCTGCGAGGTCGCGCTGTGGCTGCGGGAGCGGCTGGCGGCGGACGGGATCGAGGCGTACCCGAAGACCTCGGGGTCCAAGGGGCTGCACCTGCTGGCGGCGGTGCGCGCGGCCTCCTCCGAGCGGGTGACGGAGTACGCCAAGGCGCTGGCCGTCGAGGCGGAGCGGGCGCTGCCCCGGCTGGTGGTGCACCGGATGACGCGCAGCCTGCGGCCGGGGAAGGTGTTCGTCGACTGGAGCCAGAACGCGGCGCGGAAGACCACCGCCGCCCCCTACACCCTGCGGGCCCGCCCGCGGCCGCTGGTGTCGGCTCCGGTGACCTGGGAGGAGGTCGAGGAGTGCCGGGCGCCGGGGCGACTGGCGTTCACGGCGTCCGACCTCGGGCCGCGGGTGCGGGACTACGGCGACCTGCTGGCGCCGCTGCTCGATCCGGAGCGGGCGGCGGCGCTGCCCTGAGCGCGCCGCCCGGCCGTGGGGTCCCGCTGACGGGGCTCACAGCCTCGCCCAGGTGGCCCGGTCGCGGGCCATCGCGTGCAGGGCCTCCACGTCGGCGGGCTTGAGGACGCCGCCGAGGCGGGCCAGCGCGCCGAGGTCGGCGTCGGTGAGGACGCGGATGTCGCGGGGCGGCAGCGTGAAGGTGACGGCGCTGGGCTGGACCACCGCCAGCACCGGGTGCACCTCGGCGGTCAGGGCGTAGGAGGCGCGGGCGGCGTCCGCGCGTACCCGGCGCAGCAGGGGGCGCGGCTCGCGGCGGCCCGGCACCACCAGGGGGTCGGCGATCCGGACGCGCTGCTTGCGGGCGTACAGGGTGTGGACGGCGAACAGTCCGCCGGGGCCGATCAGCAGGTGGTGGACGCGGTCGCCGCCGGGCAGCGGGACGGAGTGCAGGGCGTGCCAGCCCGCGCCGTCCATCCGGTCCAGCGCCTCCCCGACGGTCTGCTCGGCGAGCAGGGCCTGCCGCCGTGGGTCGGGGCGGAGCCTGCGGGCGGGGCCGGGGTCCCGGTCGAGGGCGACCAGGAGGGACTCGCCGGGGCGGTTGGGCGCCAGGTCGTCGTCGGGGTGCAGGGAGAGGCGGGCCAGCTCGGCGGGGGTCGGCACGGGGGGCGGGCCGATGGTGACCTGGCCGCTCAGGAAGGGGGCGAGGGCTTCGAGTACGTCGTCCCTGCGGTCGTCGCTGAGGAGGTTCACCCGGGCCGCCTCGCGGTCGTACCAGGCGAGGTTCCTGCCGTCGGTGAGACAGACGTAGAGCCGTTCCTGGCCGTGCCGCCAGGTCGGTATGACGCGCAGGCCGCTCGTTCCGCTCATGCACCATCACCCCACGACCATGGGAACAGGCGGGGTGCTGCGCGGGCAAGAACCCGGCTACCTTTGTAAGGAGTTGGGTGGTGCGGTTGGGGAGGCGCCGTTGCGTACCCGCGGTCAGGAAGGCGATGTTCCGGCTCCGGACAGCCCGTGGAACGAGATCGTGCCGGGGCTGTGGATGGGTGGGCACCAGTTCGCGAGGGGCACCGGGCGGCTGGAGTTCGCGGTCGTGCGGGACGAGTTCGATCTGGTGCAGAGTCTGCTGCGGCTGCCCGGTCACGGGCCTGACCCGGGCGTCGAGCACCAGGTGTGGCCGATTCCGGACGGGCCACTGGACGGCACGCAGCTCGCGGGCGTGATCCGGCTCGCCGAGGCCGTCTGCACGGCGCTCGACCAGGGGCGGCGGGTGCTCGTGCGGTGCTTCCACGGGTACAACCGCTCCGGGCTCGTGGTCGCGCACGCGCTGATCCGCCGGGGGCGGTCGGCGGAGGAGGCGGTACGGCTGATCCGCGCCCGGCGCTCGCCGTGGGCGCTGCACAACGACCTGTTCGTGGAGTACCTGCGGGCCGGGCTGCCGACGGCGCGGCTGCTGGAGGAGCTGACCGAGTAGCGCGGGCGGGCGGGGCGGCGAGGTGTTCTGCCGGGCCAGGTGGGAGGGCCGTGGTCGGCCGCCACGCATAAGGTTTGAGGGGCCACCCTTGACCACGCCAGCGGGCTCACCCGTGACCACGCCCACGGGGCCGCCCGTGACCACCACGCCCACGGGGCCGCCCGTGACCACCACGTCCACGGGGCCGCCCGTGACCACCACGTCCACGTCCACGCCCCAGGAGCCGCGCGCCGTGCAGCCCACCCGTCGTCCCCGCCGTGGCGCCGCCGTGCGCCGTGCGGCGTTCACCGCCGTCGTCGCCGGGGTGCTGGTGTCGGCCGCGACGGGGTGCGGGGACGCGGGCGGCCTGGTGCGGGACGGGCGGACGCCCACCGCCGTGAGCCCCGACCGGCTGTGGCCGGACCTGACGCCCGCGTCGAGCCCGGCGTTCGACATCGGGGAGGTCGACCGGGAGGTCGTCAAGGGCGTGCCCGTGCCCGGCGACGACATCCGCGAGGCGGACCCGGTGGCGGTGGTACGGGCGGAGATCGCCGCGCACCCGGACGACTACTCGGGCGCCAAGGCGCCGTACCGCGAGACCGGCCCCCGCGTCGAGGGGTGCGGGCACGCCGGGGAGGGCGGCCGGTGCCCCGTGCTGCGGCCGTACTACCGGGATCTCACCGGCGACGGGCGGCCCGAGCTGACCCTCGGCTTCCGGCTGCCCCCGGAGCAGCTGACCGCCGTCCGCGTCTACACCGTGGACGAGCACCGGCTGACGCGGATCATGGCCTACGAGGACGCCGTGAGCGGGGTCGAGCTGGCCGACCGGTCGGTGATCATCCGGGCGCCCTCGGAGGTCGCGGGGTACGAGTACCGGCTCCAGTGGACCTGGGCCGAGGACCAGCGGGCGATGCTCCTCACCCACGACGAGATGCTCCGCACGAACAGCGCCGGACACCACCTGCCCCGGACCACCCACACCCCCTCCGCGAGCCCACGATGACCAGCGCGCCGCGGTGGACGAGCCGCGCCCGACGGTGGATGAGCCGCGCGCCACACGAGACAGGTCCCGCGCCACGCGAGACGGGCCAGGCGCCACGCGAGACGAGCCCCGCGCCCCGCGAAACCGAACGCGCCCCACACCGGCTGAGCCGGGAGCCGCGCCGGATGGGCCGCACGCCGCCCCGGAGGACCCCGGCCCCGCCCCGGACGGCCCCGGCGCCGCGCCGGACGCCCCCCGCCCCGCGCCCCGCGCGGCTCCCGCTCCCCCGCTGGACCCGCACCCTCGCCGGTAAGGCCGCCGTGTTCATCACGGTGATGTGCTGTGGGCTGGCCGCGCTGCTCGGGGCGCTGGTGCATGTCTCGGTGACCAATCAGACCGTCGGGCAGGCCCGTGAGCAGGCGCTGGAGCGGTTGACGGAGGCGGCGCGGGCCTACCAGGCGGGGGACTCGCTGATGGCGGGCGCCGGGATCGACCCGGAGGGGCTGCCGCCCGCGCTGCGCGCGCTGGCGGTGCGCGGGGAGCGCGGCACGGTGGTCGCCGACCGCCGCGGTCGGCCCACGATGTGGGCGGCGGGCCCCGCGGGCGACGGGCGGGCCATCGCCGTGGCCGTCGACTACTCCCAGCAGGCCCGCACCATCGACGGCCTGGACCGGGCGATCGTGTGGTCCGCGGTGCCCGCGATCGGCACGACACTGCTGGTGGGCGCGTTCGCGGTGACCCGGGTGACCCGGCGACTCGACGCCACGGCCCGGATCGCGCGCCGGATCAGCGCGGGTGACCTGGACGCCCGCGTCGACGACCACCGGGCGCGGGAGCCGCGGGGGCGCGACGAGGTCGCCGCGGTCGCCGCCGCGCTGGACTCGATGGCGGCCTCGTTGCAGGGCAAGCTGCTCAGCGAGCAGCGGTTCACCGCGGACGTCGCGCATGAGCTGCGCACCCCGCTGACCGGTCTGCACGCGGCGGCGGAGCTGCTGCCGCCGGGCCGTCCGACCGAGCTGGTGCGGGACCGGGTGGCGGCGCTGCGCACGCTCACCGAGGACCTGCTGGAGATCTCCCGGCTCGACACCGGCCGGGAGCGCCTGGAGGTGGACACCGAGGAGCTGGGCGCGCTGGCGCGCCGGGTGGTGCGCGCGGCGGGCGGCGGCACGGAGGTGCGGGTGGTGCGCGACGCGCGGGTGGAGACCGACCGGCGCCGGCTGGAGCGGGTGCTCGGGAACCTGGTCGCCAACGCCCACCACCATGGCCGTCCGCCGGTGACGCTGACGGTGGACGGGCCGGTGATCACCGTACGGGACCACGGTGACGGCTATCCGGAGTACCTCGTGGCGCACGGGCCGCAGCGGTTCCGTAGCGACGGGGGCGCCAAGGGGCACGGGCTGGGGCTGACGATCGCGCTCGGCCAGACGGAGGTACTGGGCGCCCGGCTGGAGTTCGCCAACCCGGCGGACGGCGGGGCGCTGGCCCGGCTGACGCTGCCTCAGCGGCCGCCGGTCCAGGGGCCGCGCTCCGATGGCCCAGTGTGACGGGCGGCGCCCGGACCCCCCTCTTAATGTGGCGATTAGTCAGCTTCGCCCCCTTCAGGGAGGTACCACCCATGTCCGTGCGCACCGCGCTCACCCGCCTCGCCATAGCCACCGCCGCCGGTGCCCTCGCCACCGCCGCCGCCGTCACCCCCGCGGTCGCCGGGGACGAGTGGAGCGACGAGGGTCTCGACGGCGGCGCCGTCGCCAGCGAACAGGGCACCCTCAGCGAACCGAGCGCCCTGAGCGACCAGTTCGACCCGCGCCACGACGGCTCGGGCCACCACGGCGGCCACAAGCCACGCCTCTACAAGGGCGTCGTCACCGCCAGCACGCTGCTGCTGCGCAGCGCGCCCAACCGGGGCAGCCAGGTCATCCGGACCGCCCACCGGGGCGAGATCGTCAAGATCTACTGCAAGACGGTGGGCCAGAACGTCAACGGCAACCCGCTGTGGTACCTGCTCACGGACGGCACCTGGGCCTGGGGCGCGGCCCGCTACATCGACAACATCGGCCCCGCGCCGCGCTGGTGCTGACACACCGGGCACAACAGGTTGCATTTAGGTAGGTTCCGGACATGAACCAGGCCGGAACCAACCAGGCCAGAACCCCCCAGGCCGGACACCTCGTCACGGCGGACCCTCCCCCGCCCGCCGTACGCCTCCCCCGGCGCCGTGGCGTCGAACTCGCCCTGATCCTCGTCGCCGTACTCCTCTCGGTGTACGGCTACTGCGCGGTCGGGCTGGCCCGGCACGGCGCCGTCCCGCCCGGCGCCGCCGGTTACGGCGCCGGGCTCGGCGTGCTCGCCCTGCTGGCGCACGGCGCGGTACGGCTGCGCGCCCCCTACGCCGACCCGCTGCTGCTGCCCATCGGGGTGCTGCTCAACGGCCTGGGCCTGGTGCTGATCTACCGCCTGGACCTGGAGACGCCGGGGGACCGGGCGGCCCCGGCCCAGCTCGTCTGGTCGACGCTCGGCGTGGCGCTGTTCATCCTGGTCGTCCTCGTGCTGCGCGACCACCGGCTGCTCCAGCGGTACGCCTACGTCTGTGTGGCCGCCGCGCTGGTCCTGCTGACGCTGCCGATCCTGTTCCCCGCGGTGAACGGCGCCCGCATCTGGATCAGGGTCGCCGGGTTCTCCATCCAGCCCGGCGAGTTCGCGAAGGTGCTGCTCGCGGTGTTCTTCGCCGCGTACCTGGCCGCCAACCGCACCGCGCTGGCGTACACCGGGCGCCGGATCTGGCGGCTCCAACTGCCCACCGGCCGGGTGCTCGGGCCGGTGGTGGCGATCTGGCTGGTCAGCGTCGGGGTGCTGGTGGTGGAGCGGGACCTCGGCACCTCGCTGCTGTTCTTCGGCCTCTTCGTCGTCCTGCTCTACGTCGCCACCGGCCGCACCGGCTGGATCGCGGTCGGGCTGCTGCTCGCGGTGCTCGGGGCGGTGGCGGTCGGGCACCTCGAACCGCATGTCGCCGCCCGCATCGAGGACTGGCTGCACCCGTACGCGTCGATCGACGCGGGCCAGGGCCCGAGCCAGCTCGCGCAGTCGCTGTTCGCCTTCCGCGCGGGCGGGCTGCTGGGCGCCGGTCTCGGGCTCGGCCACTCGGTGCTGATCGGCTTCGCCGTCAAGTCCGACTTCATCCTGGCGACGGCGGGCGAGGAGCTGGGCTGGCTGGGCCTGTCCGCGATCTTCCTGCTCTACGGCCTCCTCGTGGAGCGCGGGCTGCGCGCCGGGCTCGCCCTGCGCGACCCGTTCGGACGGCTCCTCGCGGTGGGCCTCGCCTCGATCGTGGCGCTCCAGGTCTTCGTCATCGCGGGCGGGGTGACCGGGCTGATCCCGCTGACCGGGATGGCGATGCCGTTCCTGGCGCAGGGCGGCTCGTCGGTGGTCACCAACTGGGCGATCCTCGCGCTCCTGATCCGCGTCAGCCACTCGGCGCGGCGGCACTACGACCCACGGCGCGAGGTGTCGTACGACGGGGGGCACGGGGTGGTCGCGTGAGCGGGAACCGGGAGCGGCCGATGAGCGGTGCCGAGCGGCGGGCGATGACCCGCTGCATCCGGCACACCACCGTCTTCAGCGGCGTGCTGCTGGCCGCCCTCCTCGTCAACGCCGCCCGCGTCCAGGTCGTCCAGCCCGCCGTGGAGGACGGCAACCCGGCCGACCGGCGCCCCACCATCGCCCGGTACGGCCAGCCGCGCGGCGACATCCTGGTGGGCGGCCGGGCGGTCACCGGGTCGGAGGACACCGGCGAGCACCTGCGCTACGAACGCACCTACACCGACGGCCCGTTGTACGCCCCCGTCACCGGCTTCGCCTCCCAGCGGTACGGCGAGACGCTGCTCGAACGCACCGAGGACCCGGTGCTCTCCGGCACCGACCCGATGCTGTCGGCGCTGCCCCTCTGGAGCGACCTGGCCCGCTCCCGCGGCGACGGCGGCGACGTCGTCACCACGCTGGACCCGGCCGCGCAACGGGCGGCGTTCCGGGGCCTCGGCGACCGCACCGGCGCGGTCGCCGCGATCGAGCCGTCCACCGGGCGCGTCCTCGCCCTGGTCTCCACACCGTCGTACGACCCCGGCCTGCTGTCGGGCAACGACGCGGCGGTGGCCCGGGCCTGGGCGCGGCTGAACGCGGACCCGGACCGGCCGATGCTGAACCGGGCGGCCCGGCAGACGTACCCGCCGGGCTCGACGTTCAAGGTGGTCACCGCGGCGGCGGCGCTCGACGCGGGCGTGGTCAGGGACCTGGACGCCCGCACCCGCTCCCCCGACCCGTACACCCTGCCCGGTACGACGACCCGCCTGACCAACGAGTCGGACGGCTGCCGGGACGTCTCGCTGCGGGACGCGTTCACCTGGTCGTGCAACACGGTCTTCGCCAGGCTGGGCGTGGAGACGGGGGCGCGCGCGATGGCGGCCACGGCCGAGGCGTTCGGCTTCAACGACACCGGGCTGCGCATCCCCTACCCCGTCGCGCCGTCCACCTTCGACACCACGGTGGACCGGGCGCAGCTCGCCCTGTCGTCCATCGGGCAGTACAACACCCGGGCGACGCCGCTCCAGATGGCCATGGTGGCGGGGGCGGTCGCGAGCGGCGGGCAGTCGCGCGCGCCCTATCTGGTGGAGCGGAGGGTGACGGCGCACGGCACGACGCTCTCGACGACCGGTCCGCGCCACGCCCGGCAGGTCATGAAGCCGTCCACGGCCGCCAGGCTGCGCGACCTGATGCGCGACGTCGTCGACCGGGGCACCGGCCGCAACGCCGCCCTCCCGCACGCCACCGTCGGCGGCAAGACCGGCACCGCCCAGCACGGCCTGGGCAACACCGGCACCCCGTACGCCTGGTTCGTCTCCTGGGCGCAGGCCGACGGCGCGGTGGAGCCCGCGGTGGCGGTCGCGGTGGTGGTGGAGGACGCGTCGGCCCGGCGCGGGCGGATCACCGGGGGCGGGATGGCGGCGCCGATCGCGCGCTCGGTGATGGAGGCGGTGCTCAGGTCCCGGTGACCGGCGTCACCCCTCCCGCCCCGCCGCTATCGCCTCCGTCACCTCCGCCACCCGCTCCTGCTCCTCCGTCGCGAACCGTTCCGCGTCCAGGCGTTCCGCGATCTCCTCGTCCTCGCGCATCAGCAGGTCGAGGTTGGAGTCGCCCAACTCCAGGACGCCCATGTCGACGTACGCCTGCTGGAGGCGCTTGCCCCACAGGCCGATGTCCTTGACGCACGGGACGATGCGGGAGAACAGCAGCTTGCGGAACAGGGCGAGGAACTCGGACTGCTCGCTGTACTCCTCCGCCTCGGCGGTGGGGATGCCGAAGTTCTCCAGGACCTCGACCCCGCGCAGCCGGTCCCGCATCAGGTAGCAGCCCTCGATGACGAACTCCTCGCGTTCGCGCAGTTCGGCGTCGGTGAGCTGCTTGTAGTAGTCGCGCAGCGCCATCCGGCCGAAGGCGACGTGGCGGGCCTCGTCCTGCATCACGTAGGCGAGGATCTGCTTGGGCAGCGGCTTGTCGGTGGTGTCCCTGATCAGGCCGAAGGCGGCCAGGGCGAGCCCCTCTATCAGGACCTGCATCCCGAGGTAGGGCATGTCCCAGCGGGCGTCGCGCAGGGTGTCGCCGAGCAGCGACTGGAGGTTGTCGTTGATCGGGTAGACCATCCCGACCTTGTCGTGCAGGAAGCGGGCGTAGATCTCGGCGTGCCGGGCCTCGTCCATCGTCTGGGTGGCCGAGTAGAACTTGGCGTCCAGGTCGGGGACGGACTCCACGATCCGCGCGGCGCACACCATCGCGCCCTGCTCGCCGTGCAGGAACTGGCTGAACTGCCAGGAGGCGTAGTGGCGGCGCAGCTCGCTCTTGTCCTTCTCGCTGAGCTTGGCCCAGTAGGGGGTGCCGTGCAGCGCGAGCGCCTCGTCGGGGGTGCCGAGGGGGTCGTAGGGGTCGACCTCCAGGTCCCAGTCGATGCGCTTGGCGCCGTCCCACTGCTTGTCCTTGCCCTTCTGGTAGAGGGCGAGGAGACGTTCGCGGCCGTCGTCGTACTCCCAACTGAAGCGCGCCGCTCCGGTCGCGGGCACCTGCCAGTGGGGATCTCCGGGGTCCATGACGTACACGTCTGAGGTCGGCATGTCTCGCAGGGTCACACGTAGACGCGAAGTCAACAAGATGCCGCGCAGGGGATTGACGAGCTTGCTGACAAGCAGTCTCATAAGACGGTGACCCGCGAGTAACTCCCGCGGGGTGCCCTGCCTTTCCCATGCCCTCCCGTACGACGAGGTGGACAGCCATGACGACCCTGACGGAAGCCGACGCGCTGGAAGGGCTGCGCGACGCGCTCGGCCTGCTCAAGGACCGCGAGCAGGTGGCCGAACGGCTGCTCGAGTCCTCCGCGAAGCACTCCTTCGACCCGGACAAGGAACTCGACTGGGACGCCCCCTTCGAAGAGGGCAAGTGGTTCTGGCCGCCGGAGCTGGTCTCCCTGTACGACACCCCGATGTGGAAGCGGATGAGCGAGGAGCAGCAGATCCTGCTCTCCCAGCACGAGGCCGCCGCGCTCGCCTCCCTCGGCATCTGGTTCGAGCTCATCCTGATGCAGCTGCTGGTCCGGCACGTCTACGACAAGTCGGCCACCAGCGCCCACGTCCGCTACGCCCTCACCGAGATCGAGGACGAGTGCCGCCACTCCAAGATGTTCGCCCGGCTGATATCCCGCGGTGAGACGCCCTGGTACCCGGTCAACAGGACCCACCAGCACCTCGGCCGCCTCTTCAAGACCATCTCCACCACCCCGGGCTCCTTCACCGCCACCTTGCTCGGCGAGGAGATCCTCGACTGGATGCAGCGGCTGACCTTCCCGGACGAGCGCGTCCAGCCGCTGATCCGCGGCGTCACGCGCATCCACGTCATCGAGGAGGCCCGGCACGTGCGGTACGCCCGCGAGGAGCTGCGCCGCCAGATGGTCACCGCCCCGAAGTGGTCGCAGGAGTTCACCCGGATCACCTCCGGCGAGTTCGCCCGCGTCTTCTCCGTCGCCTTCGTCAACCCCGAGGTGTACACCAACGTGGGCCTTGACAAGCGCGAGGCGATGGCGCAGGTCAAGGCCAGCGGCCACCGCCGGGAGATCATGCAGACCGGCGCCAAGCGGCTGACGGACTTCCTCGACGACATCGGCGTCCTGCGGGGCGTCGGACGACGGCTGTGGCAGTCCTCGGGCCTGCTGGCCTGATCGCCGCGCCCCACCGCTGGCCGGAATCATGAGCCGTCGCGCGGACGCCGACCGCCCGCCCCAGCGGGCGGTTACGCTGCTGGTCATGAGCCCGCAGGCCGCCACCCCCGCCTACCGTCGCCTCAGCGTCGAGGAACGCCGCAGCCAACTCCTCAACGCCGCCCTCACCCTCTTCGCGCACCGCGCGCCCGAGGAGGTCTCGCTGGACGACGTGGCGGAGGCGGCCGGGGTCTCCCGCCCCCTGGTGTACCGGTACTTCTCCGGCGGCAAGCAGCAGCTCTACGAGGCCGCCCTGCGCTCCGCCGCCGAGGAGCTGCGCAACTGCTTCGACGAGCCCAGGAAGGGCCCGCTGCTCCCCCGGCTGCGCCGCGCCCTCGACCGCTACCTCACCTTCGTCGACGGCCACGACGCCGGGTTCAGCGCCCTGCTCCAGGGCGGCAGCGTCGTGGAGACGTCCCGGACGACGGCCATCGTCGACGGCGTACGGCGGGCCGCCGCCGAGCACATCATGCGCCACCTCGACGTCACCGACCCGGGTCCCCGGCTGCGGATGACCGTCCGGATGTGGATCACGGCGGTCGAGGCGGCGTCCCTGATCTGGCTGGACGAGGACAAGCAGCCGCCCGCCGACGAGCTGCGGGACTGGCTGGTCGAGCAGTTCGTGGCCGTCCTCACGGTCACCGCGGCCCGCGACCCCCAGACGGCGGCGGTGGTGGCGGCCCTCGGCGCGGCGGCGGCCGACTGAGGCACCGGCCGCCCGATCACCGACACTGGTGCCGTGAAGAGCGAAGACACCCCGTTCGAGGGCGGCCCCATGGACGGCCGGGTCCTGCCGGTGCTGCTCGGCATCACCGGGCACCCGCCCAAGACGTACCGCATCCCGGTCCCCGCCCCCGACGGCGGCCAGCCCACGGTGCTGGTCTACCGCCGGGTCCCCCGCGTCGAGGGCGGACGCCCCGGCCTCACCCGCCGCTGGAAGTACGCCTACGACCCGACCGGCGAGCGGGGCGGCGGCACAGGCGGCGTCCGCTGGCCCTGGTCGAAACCACGCCCGGCGCCCCCGGGCCCCGGCGCCACGCCGGGCGGCAGGCCCGACGACGCCGACGGGTGACCCCGTTACGCCGTCCCGCGCACGCTCGCCGAGCGGACCGCGCCCGACCGTCTGATCCTCGCGGTGCGGGGCGGAGACGCCGCTCCGAGCACCGGAGGTGATGGCATGTCAGGCAGGCTCCTACGACTGGTGTGCACGGCGACCGTGGCGGCCCAGGCTGCGGTCGTCCCCACGGCGGCGCCCGCGACCGCCGCGCCCGAACCGCGCGCGCTCCCCGACCTGCTGACGGACCTTCGGCAGCGGTACCGGCAGGTCGAGCGGGCCACCGCGACCTACCGGGCCACGGACCGCAGGCTGCGCGCCCAGCGCGCCGAGGTCGCCCGCCTGGACGGCGCGCTGGCCCGCGCCCGCCTCGCCCTCCAGGACAGCCGGGGCGCGGCCGGGCGCCTGGCCCGACAGCAGTACCAGGCCACCAGCGACCTCTCCCCGTACGTACGCCTGCTGCTGGCCCGCGACCCGCAGCACGCGCTCGACCAGGGCCATGTGGTCGCCCGCCTGGCCCGCCACCACGCGGCGACCCTGCACCGCCTCACCGGCACCGCCCACAAGGCCGACGAACTGGCCCGCAAGTCCCGCGAGGCCCTGGACCGCCAACTAACCCTGGCCCGCCAGCACCGCAAGCAGCGGGACGAGGTCCGCAACCGCCTGACGGACGTGGAGAAGCTCCTGGCGTCCCTGACTCCAGAGCAGCTCACGGCCATCAGGAAATCCACGGCGGGGGACCCACCTGAAGGGGCGCGGGGAACTGCGCGACCAGCCACGACGAACCCGCAGCCGCCAGCCCTCCGCACCCCCCACGGCGACTAGGCCCCGGCGGCAACGGCCCCCAGATACGCCTCCGCCTTCGACGGCTCGTAGAAGAACTCCTCGAAGTCCGCCGGATTGTTGAACCCATTGGCGAACCGGTCAGCCACCGGCGGCAACTGCCCCGCCGCCCCGATCAGGTTCAGCACATGCTCAGGCGGCGGCGCCAGCATCGCGTTGGTCCACTTCGTGACGTGCCGCGCCGTCTCCCAGTACCGGTCGAACGTCGCCCGCATCCAGTCCTCGTCGAACGGCTTCTCCCCCTGCTCCAGGATGGACGCGAGGTAGCTGGCCGCGCACTTGGAGGCGCTGTTGGAGCCCTGCCCGGTGATCGGGTCGTTGGCGACGACGACGTCCGCGACGCCCAGCACCAGACCGCCGCCGGGCAGCCGCCCGATCGGGTTGCGGACGGTGGGCGCGTAGCGTCCGGCCAGCGTGCCGCCCGCGTCGGTCAGCTCGACCTTGGTGGCGCGCGCGTACTCCCAGGGCAGGAACTTCTCCATCAGCTCCAGGGTGAGGGAGAGGTGCTGGGCCGGGTCCTTCACGTCGCGGAAGACGTCGAGCGGGCCGCCGGGGATGCCCTCCCAGAAGAGGATGTCGGCGCGGCCGGAGGTGGTCAGCGTCGGCATGATGAACATCTCGCCGACACCGGGCACCAGGTTGCAGCGCACGGCCTCCATGTCGGGGTGCTCGGGGCGCGGGCCGAGGCCGTGCACATAGGCGACGGCGAGGGCGCGCTGCGGCTCGCTGTACGGGGAGCGCTCGGGGTCCCGGGCGAACATCTGGACGAGTTCGCCCTTGCCCGCCGAGACCAGCACCAGGTCGTACGTGCGGGAGAAGTAGTCGAGGTCGCCGACCGCCGCGCCGTGGATGACGAGCTGTCCGCCGCGCTGGGCGAAGGTCTCCATCCACCCGGCCATCTTCACCCGCTGGTCCACGGACTGCGCGTACCCGTCGAGCTTGCCCACCCAGTCGATCGCGCGCTGCGAGGGTCCCGGGTCGAACGAGCCGGGCGCGGCGACGGAGACGCCGAGCCCCTCGATCTTGGGGGCCTGGGACTCCCAGAAGTTGATGCCCAGGTCACGCTCGTGCTGGAGGGCGGTGTCGAACATGCACTGCGTCGACATGACCCGCCCGGAGCGGATCTCGTCCGCCGTCCGGTTCGACATGAGGGTGACCTCGTAGCCGTGGGACTGGAGGCCGAGGGCGAGCTGAAGCCCGGACTGCCCGGCTCCGACGACGAGTATCTTCCGCATACGAAGTCCGTCTCTACTCGGGGGTTTCGTCGAGCGCGTGGCCGACCAGGGCGAGGAGGGTCTCGATCGCGGAGATCCGGCGACGCGCATCCATGATCATGACAGGTATATGGCGCGGGATGGTCAGCGCCTCCCGTACGTCCTCCGGTTCGAACAGCTCGCTGCCGTCGAAGTGGTTGACCGCGACGACGTACGGCAGCCCGCAGCTCTCGAAGTAGTCGAGGGCGGGCCAACTGTCCTTCAGACGGCGGGTGTCGACCAGGACGACGGCCCCGATGGCGCCGCGCACCAGGTCGTCCCACATGAACCAGAACCGCTGCTGGCCCGGCGTGCCGAACAGGTAGAGCACCAGGTCGTCGTCGAGCGTGATGCGGCCGAAGTCCATGGCGACGGTGGTGCTGACCTTGCCGGGCGTGGCGGTGAGGTCGTCGGTCTCCTCGCTCGCCTCGGTCATCAGCGCCTCCGTCTGGAGGGGCGTGATCTCCGAGACGGCGGTGACCAGGGTGGTCTTGCCGACGCCGAAGCCTCCCGCGATCACGATCTTGGTGGCGACGGGGGCGCGGCTGCGGTCCGTCTGCCAGGACCTCAGGTCCTCGTCGGTGTCTTCAAAGACGACGGAGTCCACTCAGCACCCTTTCGAGCAGAGCGCGGTCCGGACGGCCGGTGCCGTGACCGGTGCCGGTGCCGTACACACGGATCTTTCCCTGGTCCGCGAGGTCGCTGAGGAGTACGCGGACCACGCCGAGCGGCATCTTCAGCAGCGCGGCGATCTCGGCCACCGTGCGCATACGGCGGCACAGTTCGACGATGGCCCGCATCTCCGGCATGATCCGGGCGGTCACGGAACCGTTCATCAGTTCCCTGCGCTCCTCGGGCGCCTCGATCGCCGCGACGAACGTCTCGACCAGCAGGACGTGGCCGAAGCGGGTACGGCCGCCGGTGAGCGAGTAGGGGCGGACGCGGGCGGGTTTGCGGTCACCGCCGCGGACGGGGAGGTGGGGCCTGTCGGTCATCGGGTGCTCCCCGTCGACTCGGACTCCAGGGACTTGCGCAGCTCGCTGCGGAGTTCGGGGGTGAGCACGTGTCCGGCGCGGCCGACGAAGAGCGCCATGTGGTACGCCACCACGCTCATGTCGCAGTCCGCGGAGCCGTGCACGCCGAGCAGCGAGCCGTCGCTGATCGACATCACGAACAGGCTGCCCTCCTCCATGGCGACCATGGAGTGCTTGACGCCGCCGAAGTCCATCAGCTTGGCGGCGCCCACGGTGAGGCTGCCGATGCCGGAGACGATGGTGGCCAGGTCGGCGGCGGAGCCGCGCGGGCCGCTGGGGCGGCCCTCGGTGGACTGGCGGGCCGCCTCGTTCCGCCCGGGGTCGGAGGAGAGCAGCAGCAGGCCGTCGGAGGAGACGACCGCGACCGAGAGGATGCCGGGCACCTCCTCGACCAGGTTGGTCAGCAGCCAGTGCAGGTTGCGGGCTTCACTGCTCAGTCCGAAGGTACTGGGCGCGGTCAACTGCTTGCCTCCTCGACTGTGCCCCCCGTGGCGTTTTCGGCGTGGTCGTTGATCTCCGCCTCCACATCGCGCCGTCCGGCCTCCGCCCCCCGGCGGAAGCCTCCCAGACGGCGCCGGAGCGCGTCGGCGTCGACGGAACCCGACCTCGGGCGCGGGGCCGAGACGGGGGAAGTGATCTTCGGGGTGCGCTTGGGCAGCCCCTTGTCGGTGACCGGCTCAGCGCCCTCGTCGGGGGTGCGGTCGTGGGCGTCGGGGCCGATGGCGTAGGGGCTGGGCTGGGCTACGGGCTCCGCGGGTGCTTCGGGTTCCTGCCGTGCCGCGGGTTCTTCCCGCGCTTCGGGCTCTGCGGGCTCCTCGGGGCCCTCCGGCTCGGTGGGCTCCGCGGGTGCCTCCGGGAGGAGGAGTTCCATGGTGGTCTCGGCGGGCCGCTCGGCAGCCGCGGAAGGTGCCTCGGAGGGCGCCTCGGAGGGCGCCACGGAGGGTGCCTCCTCCGCCGTACCGCCCGTGTCCTCCGTACCGTCCGTACCGTCCGTACCGTCCGCGCCGTCCGCCGCCGCCTCGCCGCGCTCCCGTACGGCCTTCTCCGCCAGCGCCACCAGCGGGTCGCCGTCCCCGCTGGTCCTGCCGTGCAGGACGTTGGAGTTGGCCTCGGCGTCGGCGCCGGGGAGGCTGAAGGTGCCGGTGGCGTCGGACGCCGGGGCGGCGGGGGGCGCAGTGGCGAGCAGGGCGTCCGGCAGGACCACGACGGCCGCGACGCCGCCCTGCTTCTGCTCGCGGAGCTGCACCCGCACCCCGTGCCGGTGGGCGAGCCGGGCGACGACGTACAGGCCGAGCCCGAGACCGTCCTCGCCCTCCTGGTCGTAGGGCGCGTCCGGGTCGAAGTCACCGAGCCGGGCGTTGAGGCGGCTCATGCGCTCGTCGGTCATGCCGATGCCCTCGTCCTGCACGGAGAGCATCACCTCGCCGTTCTCCAGCAGCCAGCCGGAGACCTCGACGGGCAGCTCCGGCGGCGAGAACGAGGTGGCGTTCTCCATGAGTTCGGCGAGCAGGTGTGACAGGTCGTCCGCGGCGAACCCGGCGACGTGCGCGTGCGGCGGCAGCGCGGCGATCCGCACCCGCTCGTAGCGCTCGATCTCGCTGACCGCGGCGCGGACGACGTCGACCAGCGGCACCGGTCCGGCGCTCTGCTGGACGTGCTCGGTCCCGGCGAGGACGAGCAGGTTCTCGCTGTGCCGCCGCATGACGGTGGCGAAGTGGTCGAGCTTGAAGAGGGTGGCGAGCCGGTCGGGGTCCTGCTCGCGCTCCTCCAGGCCCTCGATGACGGCGAGCTGCCGCTCCACCAGGCCGAGGGTGCGCAGCGCCAGGTTGACGAAGGTGGAGCCGATGCTGCCGCGCAGCCGCTCCAGTTGGGCGGCGGCGTCGTCGAGTTCGGTGCGCAGCTCCTCGCGGGCGTCGGCCATCTTCTGCCGCTGCCCGACCAGGTGCTTGCGGTCGGACTCCAGGGTGTTGACGCGCTCGTGCAGGGCGGCGGCGTGCGCGTGCAGGGCGTTGACGGAGCGGACGACCTGGGCGAACTCGTCGTTGCGGCCGGTGAACTTGACGGGTTCCTCGGCGAGCGGGTCCTCGGCACCGGCGAGCCGCGCCGAGCCGATCCGCAGCACGGCGAGCGGCCGGGTGAGGGTGCGGGCCATGGCGGTGGCGACGCCGACGGCGAGCAGCATCAGCGCGCCGAGTACGGCGATCCGGATCTCCAGCGCGGTGACGTCGTCGTCGCGGAGCTGGGCGAGGTCCTTGGCGCGCCGGTCGTAGAGGGCGGACTCGGCGCCGCGCATGGAGTCGACGCGGGCGGAGAGCGCGGCGTCCAGCTTCTTGGCGTCGGTGCCGAGTTCGTCGTCGGTGAGGCTCGGCTGGTCGGTGAGGGCGGCGAGGTACTTCTCGGCGGAGTTGACCTCGGGGCCGGTGACGGTGGAGTCGTACGACGTCTTGGCGGCCTGGGGCGCGCTCGCGCGGAAGTCGGCGAGGGCGGCGTCGGAGCGCAGCCGGGCCTGCTGGGCGGCGGCGGTGAGCGCGGCGCGCTGCTTGGCGTCGGCCTCGGAGGTGGCGGTGGTCTCCGAGGGCAGGCCGGTGATCGGGTCGTAGACGGTCCGGGTGGTGCTCGGCACGCTGAGCGCGGCGAGCAGGAGTCCGCGGACGGCGGCGGCCTGCTGGACGGCGGAGTCGAGTTCGGCGAGGGCGTGGTCGCCTGAGCCCGCGCGCGGCGGGGTCAGCTCGGCGAGTTCCTCGGCGAGCCGGTGGAGTTCGGTGATGGCCGCCGAGTACGCCTCGTGCGCTTCGAGGGCGGTGCTCTTGCCGGTGAGGGCCGCCCGGCGGACGGCGGCGATGTCCTCCAGGTCGGCGCGGAGCGCGGCGGGGGTGTCCGGGTCGGTGCGCAGCTCCTCCACCTGCCGGTCCACGCGGGCGCTGCGCTCCTCGGCGGGCGCCTTGGACTTGGGGCGCCCGGCGGCGACGTAGGAGGTGACCTCGTCGCGCTCGTCGGCCAGCGCGTGGGCCAGCATGAGCGCGTCGCGGGTCTGCTCGGCGAGCGTCACCAGTTCCTGGGAGTCGCCCAGTTCGCCGGAGGCGGCGATCACGGAGGGCGCGCCCGCCCCGGCGATGGCGGCGGCCACCACGGCCACGGCCACGATCAGCCGGTTGCGTACGTGCGTGGGGCGGCCCTTGCCGACGGGGGGGCCGACGGGGGGCTGTGCCGTGCCCCCTTCCGGGGCCGTCTGCTTGCCTTTGCGCCGAGGCCGCGTCTTCTGCACCGGTGCTCGCATTCCTGACTCGTGTACCCATGGGCCCGGGTGAGGCGCCGTCAACTGGTGCGCGTACCTCCCCCGGCTGCTGACCGCGGTCGGGCGGAGGGACCCCCACCGGTGACGAACCCTCCCAGTGGCGGTGGGCGGTGGTCGCGCATCACCTGACCCGCCACTCGAAGGAGTGAATACCGTGGGGGAGTTGGTGGGCAAGTCACCGCGGCGCGTCCGAGGGCCTTGTGCGGCGGGCCGGTTGGACGTCTGCGGCGGGCTTTGGCAGTATTCGCCGCCACGCGTTGCCGGAGTGCGCCATTCCCTCCCAAAACCGGCACCTGACCTGCGGTGGTGCGCTGGACCCCGGTGGCTTGCCAGCCTTTTGCGGACGTTGTGAAGGGCTGGTGCAGACTGACCGGATGCGAACGGAACTTGTCTCGGAGCCCGGTGACCCGGACCGCCCCAACGAGGACTTCGCCGCCGTCGGACTACCGGCTTCCGGGCAGGGCGGTTCGCTCGTCGTGCTCGACGGGGTGACGCCGCCGGTGGGCGGGACGGGGTGTCTGCATTCCGTCCCCTGGTACACCGCGCGGCTCGGCGGTGCGCTGACCGAACTGACCGTTTCACTCCCGGATGTTCCCCTGTCCGACGCGCTGTCCCGGGCGATCACGCGTACCGCCGCGGCCCACACGCGAACCTGTGACCTTTCTCACCCGCGTACGCCGCAGGCGACGGTGACCCTGGCCCGCTGGACGCCGGACACGGTCGAGTACCTGCTGCTGGCCGACTCGGCGCTGCTGGTGGAGTCCACCGACGGCACGGTGACGCCGTACCTGGACGAGCGGCTGTCGCTCATCCCGCGCGCCGAGCGCGCCTCGGACGCGGTGGTGGACGCCCGGTTCCGGAACCGGGAGGGCGGTTTCTACACGGCCGCCGCGGACCCCTCGGTGGCGTCCCGCGCGGTCACCGGCACGCTGCCGCGCGCGGGGGTGCGTTCCCTGACCGCGCTGACGGACGGGGCGGCGCGCTGGGTGGAGAAGTTCGGCGAGGGCGACTGGGCGCGGTGCCTGGACGTCGTACGCAAGGAGGGCGCGCGGGCGCTGGTGGAGCGGGTGCGGGCGCTGGAGGACGCCGACCGGGAGCGGCGGGCGTACCTGGGGCGGAGCAAGACGCACGACGACGCGACGGTGGTGTTCGCGGAGCTGTGAGGGGCGCTCCCGGGCGGCGGGTCACTTCTCCATGCCGCGGTTGAGCTGGTGGAGCAGCCGGGCCAGTTCGGCGACCTCGGCGCGGTCCCAGTCGGCGAGCTTGTCGACGTACCGGGCGCGGCGGGCCTCGCGGACGCGCTGGACGCGGGTGCGGCCCTCCTCGGTGAGGTGGACGAGCCAGGCGCGGCCGTCCGCCGGGTCGGGTTCCCTGGCGACCAGGCCGAGGCCCTCCAGGGCGCGCAGTTGGCGGGACATGGTGGCCTTGCCGACGCCGATGTAGGCGGCGAGTTCGGTGGCCCGCTGGCGTCCGCACTCGTCGAGCCGTACGAGCAGTCCGTACGCGGCGGACTCCAGCTCCGGGTGGACCTCGCGGGCCATCTCGCCCTGGTTGGCGCGGGCCCGGCGCAGGAACACCGTCAGCTCGCGCTCCAGCGCCAGGAACTCCTGGTCCGCGCCCAGCGCCGACGCACCGGGCGCGCCCCGGTGTCCCTCGCCGTTTCCGTCCTCGTGCACGTCAGCACCCCTGCCCGGTTTCCCGTTCCTGAAAGTTTCCGCCCTGGGCGGCCATCACCCCAGCTCCGTCAGTATTTCGCAGGCTTAGACCAACGGCAGCTTTCGGAACCCTTCCTTCCGTGTCATCTACGTGCGTAGCGTCGACGAGTGAACGGGTGGTGGCATGAGCACGCCACACCGCCCACGCCACCGGCGCACCCCCCCCCACCCCCCACGGCCTTCCCCGTTCCCCCCACCGAGCACCACCGAGTCCAGAGAGGCACGCCATGTTCGTGCACAGACCCGGAACCACCCGGTCCCGCCGCCTCACGCTCGCCGGGATCCTGCTCGCCGCCCTCTCCCTCACCCTTACCACCCCCGCCGCCGCCGCGGACGTCCCGCCCCGCGGCTCCGCCCACATGGGCATGGGCGTCGTCCCGAACGACGGCCAGCACGGCACCCCCACCCCCGGCGACGCCACCCAGACCGAGGGCGTCGACGTCAGCAGCCACCAGGGCAACGTCGCCTGGACGACCCTGTGGAACAGCGGCGTCCGCTGGGCCTACGCCAAGGCGACCGAGGGGACGTACTACACGAACCCCTACTTCGCCCAGCAGTACAACGGCTCGTACAACGTCGGCATGATCCGCGGCGCGTACCACTTCGCCACCCCGGACACCACCAGCGGCGCCACCCAGGCCAACTACTTCGTCGACCACGGCGGCGGCTGGTCCCGCGACGGCAAGACCCTGCCCGGCGCCCTCGACATCGAGTGGAACCCGTACGGCGCCACCTGCTACGGCAAGACCCAGAGCGGGATGGTCTCCTGGATCCAGGACTTCCTGAACACCTACAAGGCCCGCACCGGCCGGGACGCCGTCATCTACACGGCGACGAGCTGGTGGACCCAGTGCACCGGCAACTACGGCGGCTTCGCGGCCTACAACCCGCTGTGGATCGCCCGGTACGCCACCACCGTCGGGACGCTCCCGGCGGGCTGGTCGTACTACACGATGTGGCAGTACACCTCGACCGGCCCGACGGTCGGTGACCACAACCGCTTCAACGGCGCCCTGGACCGCGTCCAGGCCCTCGCCCTCGGCTAGGAACCGCACGGCGGAGGCCCGGGCCTCCCTCACGAGAACCCGGGCCTCCTCCTCATCCGGCCGCGTCCGTCACGCCGCGGCCGGAATCCTCTGCGCCGCCCCGCTGGTGGCGGGCGTCAGCGCCAGCTCCAGGACCTGGCGGACGTCGGTGACGGCGTGCACGTCGAGCTTGTCCAGCACCTCCGCCGGGACGTCGTCCAGGTCGGGTTCGTTGCGCTTGGGGATGATGACGGTGGTCACCCCGGCGCGGTGGGCGGCGAGCAGCTTCTGCTTCACCCCGCCGATCGGCAGCACCCGGCCGGTCAGCGAGACCTCGCCGGTCATCGCCACGTCCGTGCGGACCAGCCGCCCCGACAGCAGCGACGCCAGCGCCGTGGTCATCGTGATGCCCGCGCTCGGGCCGTCCTTCGGCACCGCGCCCGCCGGGAAGTGGATGTGCACGCCCCGGTCCTTCAGGTCCGCGACCGGCAGCTCCAGTTCGGCGCCGTGCGAGCGCAGGAAGCTCAGCGCGATCTGCGCCGACTCCTTCATCACGTCACCGAGCTGACCGGTCAGGGTCAGCCCCGCCGCGCCCGTCTCCGGGTCGGCCAGGGACGCCTCCACGAAGAGCACGTCACCGCCCGCGCCGGTCACCGCGAGGCCGGTCGCCACGCCCGGCACCGCCGTGCGCCGCTCCGCCGGGTCCTGCGCGGACTCGGGCACGTGGTGCGGCCGTCCGATCAGGCCCCGCAGGTCGTCGGGGGTGACGGTGAACGGCAGCTTCCGCTCGCCCAGTTCGTGCTGGGCCGCGACCTTGCGCAGCAGCCGCGCGATGGACCGCTCCAGGGTGCGCACGCCCGCCTCACGGGTGTACTCGCCCGCGAGCTTGCGCAGCGCGCCCTCGTCGATGGTCACCTCGTCGTCGTCGAGCCCGGCGCGCTCCAACTGCCTCGGCAGCAGGTGGTCGCGGGCGATGACGACCTTCTCGTCCTCGGTGTAGCCGTCGAGGCGGACCAGCTCCATCCGGTCCAGCAGCGCCTCGGGGATGGCCTCCAGGACGTTGGCGGTGGCGAGGAAGACCACGTCGGACAGGTCGAGTTCGACCTCCAGGTAGTGGTCGCGGAAGGTGTGGTTCTGCGCCGGGTCCAGGACCTCGAGGAGCGCCGCCGCGGGGTCGCCGCGGAAGTCGGAGCCGACCTTGTCGATCTCGTCCAGCAGCACCACCGGGTTCATCGACCCGGCCTCCTTGATGGCCCGCACGATCCGGCCGGGCAGCGCGCCGACGTACGTACGGCGGTGGCCGCGGATCTCGGCCTCGTCGCGGACGCCGCCGAGGGCGACGCGGACGAACTTGCGGCCCATGGCGTGCGCCACGGACTCCCCCAGGCTGGTCTTGCCGACGCCGGGCGGGCCGACGAGCGCGAGCACGGCACCGCCGCGCCGCCCGCCCACGATCCCCAGGCCCCGGTCGGCGCGCCGCTTGCGCACCGCCAGGTACTCGGTGATCCGCTCCTTCACGTCGTCGAGTCCGGAGTGCTCGGCGTCGAGCACGCCCCGGGCGCCCTGGATGTCGTACTCGTCCTGGGTGCGCTCGTTCCACGGCATCTCCAGGACCGTGTCCAGCCAGGTGCGGATCCAGCCGCCCTCCGGGGACTGGTCGGAGGACCGCTCCAGCTTGTCGACCTCCTTGAGCGCGGCCTCACGGACCTTCTCGGGCAGGTCGGCGGCCTCCACGCGGGCGCGGTAGTCGTCGGACTCCTCGCCGTCCTTCTCGCCGTTCAGCTCGCGCAGTTCCTTGCGTACGGCCTCCAACTGGCGACGCAGCAGGAACTCCCGCTGCTGCTTGTCGACGCCTTCCTGAACGTCCTTGGCGATGGTCTCCGCGACGTCCTGCTCGGCGAGGTGGTCGCGCAGTTGCTGGGTGGCGAGGCGGAGGCGGGCCACCGGGTCGGTGGTCTCCAGCAGCTCCACCTTCTGTTCGGTGGTCAGGAACGGTGAGTAACCGGAGTTGTCCGCGAGCGCGGAGACGCCGTCGATGGCCTGGACGCGGTCCACGACCTGCCAGGCGCCGCGCTTCTTCAGCCAGGCGGTGGCGAGCGCCTTGTACTCCTTCACCAGTTCGGCGACCTGGCCGGGCAGCGGTTCGGGCGTCTCCTCGTCGATCCGGGTGCCCTCGACCCACAGCGCCGCGCCGGGTCCGGTGGTCCCGGCCCCGATGCGCACCCGGCCGCGCCCGCGGATGAGGGCGCCGGGGTCACCGTCGGCCAGTCGGCCGACCTGCTCCACGGTGCCGAGCACGCCGATGCGCGCGTATGTCCCGTCGATGCGTGGCACCAGCAGCACCCTGGGCTTTCCGGGTTCCGTCCGGGCGGCGGCCTGCGCGGCCTCCACCGCGGCCCGCACCTCGGAGTCGCTCAGGTCCAGCGGGACCACCATCCCGGGCAGCACGACCTCGTCGTCGAGCGGCAGCACGGGCAGGGTGAGCGGTGTGAACGCCGTGGACTCAGCAGCCATGATCTCCCCTTCGGCAGTCAAGTTGAGCTATGCCGACTCAATGCTCGGGGGTCCTTGAATGTTCCCCGACCTTCCGGGCGTTCGCTGTGGGCGATCACCCCTGGTGGGCGGGGCCCGGCCCGCATACGGTCTCGACGTAATAGGCAGTGTGCCTTAGCAGTCATTACGGAGGCAGTGTGGAGAGCGTCGTGGGGACCTGGGTCGGCGGCTGGGTCGTCTCGCGCGGGGCCGCCCCGCCGCGGGCGGAGCCCTGGGGCTGGACCATCGACGTCGGCCAGGCCACGCACGTCACCCGGCACATCCTCGCCGCCACCGGTGACGCCGTCGAGGAGAGCACCGTCCGCGAGGTGGCCGACGCCGTGACCGGCGCCGGGGTCTGGCTGAAGGTCTTCGACGACCCCGCGCGCGTGGGCGGCTGGCTGGGCGCGGGCTGGTGGGTCGACCCCGAGCCGGGCTACCTGATGACCTACCGGGTACCGGACGACGCCCCCGCCGTCCCGGCCGTCCCCGAGGGCTTCCGACGGCGCGTGTGGACCCGCGCGGGCGTCACGCGCGTGCTGCTCGCCGCGCCGGACGGCTCCCTCGCGGCGCGCGGCCAGCTCGCCGTCAGCGGCGCGACCGGCGTCGTCGACCAGATAGAGACGGCACCCGCGCACCGGCGCCGGGGACTCGGCAGTCAGGTGATGACCGCGCTGCACCGCGCCGCCGCCGACCGGGGCGTCAGGACCGCGGTCCTCGCCGGGACCCCGGCGGGGCGGGCGCTGTACGAGCACCTGGGCTGGCGCACGGAGGCGCCGCTGACCTCCGCCAGGTTCACCGGCCGCGCCACCTGAGAGGCGCCCGCCTGGACGCCGTACGCCGGTTCCCCGCCGGTAATTCCCCCGCCGCCCGGTGAACACCGGTGTCAGGATGGCCCCATGGCCACCGCATACGACATCCCCGAAGTCCTGGACCGGCGCGAGGGCCCCTACGGCGAGGTGGTGCTGCGTCGGCACGGCGAGCTGCTCCAGATCATCGCCAACGGCTGCTTCCTGATGGACACCTCCGACGGCCGCTCGGAGAGACTGCTGGTCGACGCCGCCCTCGACGCCCTGGACGGACGCCCGCTCCCCCACGTCCTCATCGGCGGACTCGGCGTCGGATTCTCACTCGCACATGCCACGGGCAACCCGCGCTGGGGCCGGATCACGGTGGTGGAGCGCGAGCCCGCCATCATCGACTGGCACCTCGACGGACCACTGTCCGACCTCTCGCGCGAGGCACTCGCCGACCCGCGCGCGCGGATCGTGCGGGCCGATCTGATCGATTACGTCAATGAGACATCCGCCACGTTCGACGCCCTCTGCCTCGACATCGACAACGGCCCCGACTGGACCGTCACGGAAGCCAACGACAGCCTCTACTCACCCGCCGGACTGGCAAGCTGCGCAAGGGTGTTGAGGCCCGGTGGCGTCCTGGCCGTGTGGTCGGCCAAGCCCTCCCCGGAATTTGAAGGAACCTTGCGGAATGCCGGATTCCAACAAGTGCGTACCGAAGAGATCCCGGTTGCCCGGGGCGTTCCGGACGTCATTCACCTCGGCGTCCGACCTGGATAGCCGAGGCGTGGTGACTCCCCGTACCCTGCTTGCCTGACGCGGATCATTCAAGCGTCAAGCGCAGTCATGGGATCACCCCACGGATTCCGGAAAGCACACCTCAGGGGCGGGCGATGGAGCAGACACACACCTCCCACAACGGCACGGCGGCGACCACTCCGGGCGCGCAGCGCCGGGTGCTGGTGGTCGAGGACGACGCGACGATCGTCGACGCCATCGCGGCCCGCCTGCGCGCCGAGGGATTCCTCGTACAGACCGCCGGTGACGGACCGGCCGCCGTCGACACGGCCGAGGCCTGGCAGCCCGACCTGCTGATCCTCGACATCATGCTGCCCGGCTTCGACGGCCTGGAGGTCTGCCGCCGCGTGCAGGCCGCCCGCCCGGTGCCGGTGCTGATGCTCACCGCCCGCGACGACGAGACGGACATGCTGGTCGGGCTCGGCGTCGGCGCCGACGACTACATGACCAAGCCGTTCTCCATGCGGGAGCTGGCGGCGCGCGTGCACGTGCTGCTGCGCCGCGTGGAGCGGGCCGCGATCGCCGCCTCGACGCCGCGCAGCGGCATCCTGCGCCTGGGCGAGCTGGAGATCGACCACGCGCAGCGCAGGGTGCGGGTGCGCAGCGAGGACGTGCACCTCACGCCGACCGAGTTCGACCTGCTGGTGTGCCTGGCGAACACCCCGCGCGCGGTGCTCTCGCGCGAGCAGTTGCTGGCGGAGGTGTGGGACTGGGCGGACGCCTCCGGCACCCGCACCGTCGACAGCCACATCAAGGCGCTGCGCCGGAAGATCGGCGCCGAGCGGATCCGCACGGTGCACGGCGTCGGGTACGCCCTGGAGACGCCGACGCCATGAGCGACGGTCCGTCCGGCCGACGCGGCTCCGGGGGCCCGCCCTGGGTCCGGGTGCGGCCGTTCTCGATCAGGACCAAGCTGGGCGTCCTGGTCGTCATCGCGGTGCTGATCACCACCGGTCTGTCGGTGAACGCGGTGCGCTTCCAGACGGAGGTGCGCTTCATCATGGTCTTCTCCATGATCGCCACCCTGCTGGTGACCCAGTTCGTGGCGCAGTCGCTCATCGCGCCGCTGGACGAGATGAACGCCGTGGCCCGGTCCATCTCGCACGGCGACTACACCCGCCGGGTGCGGGAGAACCGCTGGGACGAGCTGGGCGACCTGGCCGTCACCATCAACCGCATGGCCGACGAGCTGGAGGCGCAGGACCGCCAGCGCAAGGAGCTGGTGGCGAACGTCTCGCACGAGCTGCGCACCCCCATCGCCGGGCTGCGCGCCGTCCTGGAGAACGTCGTCGACGGCATCGCCGAGGCCGACCCCGAGACCATGCGCACGGCGCTGAAGCAGACCGAGCGGCTCGGCCGCCTGGTGGAGACGCTGCTGGACCTGTCCCGCCTGGACGACGGCGTCGTACCGCTGCGGCAGCGCCGGTTCGAGGTGTGGCCGTACCTCTCAGGGGTGCTCAAGGAGGCCAACATGGTCGCCTCCGCGCGCGCGGGCATCGCCTCCGGCTCCGGCAGCCACACCCGTACGGACGTCCATCTGCGCCTCGACGTCTTCCCGCCCGACCTGACCGCGCACGCCGACCCGGAGCGCATCCACCAGGTCGTCGCCAACCTGATCGACAACGCCGTCAAGCACAGCCCGCCGCACGGCCGGGTGACGGTGAAGGCGCGGGCCGGGGACCGGCCGGGCTCGCTGGAGCTGGAGGTCCTGGACGAGGGGCCCGGCATCCCGCGCTCGGAGTGGCACCGGGTGTTCGAGCGGTTCAACCGGGGAGCGGTGAACCGTCCGCACGGTCCGGGCGGCGACGGCGGCACCGGACTGGGCCTGGCGATCGCCCGCTGGGCGGTGGATCTGCACGGCGGCCGGATCCGGGTGGCCGAATCCGAACGCGGCGCCCGGATCCTCGTCACCCTTCCGGGACTGCCGTCCGTCCCAAGTTGACGTAAAGTTCGAAGCGGAGCCACAAGATCCACGGGCGTCGACGCTGACGGACACGTGTGATCAGGCAGAGGCCAGCGCCGCCAGCGCGCCGGGCCGGAGTCGTCGTACCCGTTGTACGCCTTTGAAACCGAAACCCCGCTTGTTTCCCGCCATTATCGGCACCGAAACACGGTCTTGGATGTGACTTACACGACGATGAACCGGCCGGGCCTGACCTTCTCGGTCATGGGGGCGTAGCCTTTATTCCCGCTGTCCATCACCTTGTGAAGCGGAAGAGGGCGGTTGCCGCCGTGTCGCCACAGTCCCCCAGTAACGCATCGAGCATCTCGACCGACGCAGACCAAGCGGGCAAGAATCCCGCTGCCGCGTTCGGTCCGAACGAGTGGCTCGTCGACGAGATCTATCAGCAGTACCTCCAGGACCCGAATTCGGTAGACCGCGCCTGGTGGGACTTCTTCGCCGACTACAAGCCGGGGGCGCCCGCCGCCCCGGCTCAGGCGGGTACGGCGGCCCAGGGGGGCACGGGCACCACCGGTGCCGCCCCGGCCGCCCCCGCCGCCGCTCCGGCTCAGGCGCCGACGCAGGCCGCGGCTCCGGCTCCGGCCCCCGCTCCGGCTCAGGCGCCGACGCAGGCCGCGGCTCCGGCTCCGGCCCCCGCTCCGGCGAAGCCGCAGGCGCAGTCCGCTCCGGCCGCCCAGGCCGCTCCCGCCGCCCCGGCGGCGAAGCCCACCGTCGCTGCCCCGGGCCCGGCCCCGGCCGCCGCCGCGCCGAAGAAGGCCGAGCCCGCCGCCGAGGCCCCCGAGGGCCCCGAGCTGGTGACCCTGCGCGGCCCCTCCGCCGCCGTGGCGAAGAACATGGACGCCTCGCTGGAGATGCCCACGGCCACGTCCGTGCGCGCCGTCCCGGTGAAGCTGCTGTTCGACAACCGCATCGTCATCAACAACCACCTCAAGCGGGCCCGCGGCGGGAAGATCTCCTTCACGCACCTCATCGGGTACGCGATGGTGCAGGCCATCAAGGCCATGCCGTCCATGAACTGGTCCTTCCAGACCAAGGACGGCAAGCCCACCCTGGTCAAGCCGGAGCACGTCAACCTCGGTCTCGCCATCGACCTGGTCAAGCCCAACGGCGACCGCCAGCTCGTCGTCGCGGCGATCAAGAAGGCCGAGACGCTGAACTTCTTCGAGTTCTGGCAGGCCTACGAGGACATCGTCCGCCGCGCCCGCGACAACAAGCTGACGATGGCCGACTTCACCGGCGTCACGGTCTCCCTGACCAACCCCGGCGGCCTCGGCACCGTCCACTCGGTGCCGCGCCTGATGCCCGGCCAGTCGGTGATCATGGGCGTCGGCGCCATGGACTACCCGGCGGAGTTCCAGGGCACCTCGCAGGACACCCTGAACAAGCTCGGCATCTCCAAGGTCATGACGCTCACGTCGACCTACGACCACCGGGTGATCCAGGGCGCCGCCTCCGGCGAGTTCCTCCGCCAGGTCGCCAACCTGCTCCTCGGCGAGAACGGCTTCTACGACGACGTCTTCGAGTCGCTGCGCATCCCCTACGAGCCGGTGCGCTGGCTGAAGGACATCGACGCCTCCCACGACGACGACGTCACCAAGGCCGCCCGCGTCTTCGAGCTGATCCACTCCTACCGGGTCCGCGGCCACGTCATGGCCGACACCGACCCGCTGGAGTACCAGCAGCGCAAGCACCCCGACCTGGACATCACCGAGCACGGGCTCACCCTGTGGGACCTGGAGCGCGAGTTCGCCGTCGGCGGCTTCGCGGGCAAGTCGATGATGAAGCTGCGCGACATCCTCGGCGTGCTGCGCGACTCGTACTGCCGCACCACCGGCATCGAGTTCATGCACATCCAGGACCCCAAGCAGCGCAAGTGGATCCAGGACCGCGTGGAGCGCCCGCACGCCAAGCCGGAGCGCGAGGAGCAGCTCCGCATCCTGCGCCGCCTGAACGCGGCGGAGGCGTTCGAGACGTTCCTGCAGACGAAGTACGTCGGCCAGAAGCGCTTCTCCCTGGAGGGCGGCGAGTCCGTCATCCCGCTGCTGGACGCCGTACTGGACTCCGCCGCCGAGTCCCGTCTCGACGAGGTCGTCATCGGCATGGCCCACCGTGGCCGCCTGAACGTCCTCGCCAACATCGTCGGCAAGTCGTACGCGCAGATCTTCCGTGAGTTCGAGGGCAACCTCGACCCGAAGTCGATGCACGGCTCCGGCGACGTGAAGTACCACCTGGGCGCCGAGGGCACCTTCACCGGCCTGGACGGCGAGCAGATCAAGGTCAGCCTGGTCGCGAACCCCTCCCACCTGGAGGCCGTCGACCCGGTCCTGGAGGGCGTCTCGCGCGCCAAGCAGGACATCATCAACAAGGGCGGTACGGACTTCACCGTGCTGCCGGTGGCGATCCACGGCGACGCGGCCTTCGCGGGCCAGGGCGTGGTGGCCGAGACCCTGAACATGTCGCAGCTCCGCGGCTACCGCACCGGCGGCACGGTCCACATCGTCATCAACAACCAGGTCGGCTTCACGGCGGCCCCCGAGTCCTCGCGTTCCTCCATGTACGCCACGGACGTGGCCCGCATGATCGAGGCCCCGATCTTCCACGTGAACGGCGACGACCCGGAGGCGGTCGTGCGCGTCGCGCGCCTGGCCTTCGAGTTCCGCCAGGCGTTCAACAAGGACGTGGTGATCGACCTCATCTGCTACCGCCGCCGCGGTCACAACGAGTCGGACAACCCGGCCTTCACCCAGCCGCTGATGTACGACCTGATCGACAAGAAGCGCTCGGTGCGCAAGCTGTACACCGAGTCGCTGATCGGCCGGGGCGACATCACGCTGGAGGAGGCCGAGCAGGCGCTCCAGGACTACCAGGGCCAGTTGGAGAAGGTCTTCACCGAGGTCCGCGAGGCCACCTCGCAGCCCGCCGCGGTGCAGACCCCCGACACCCAGGCCGAGTTCCCGGTCGCCGTGAACACGGCGGTGTCCTCGGAGATCGTCAAGCGGATCGCCGAGTCCCAGGTCAACATCCCCGACCACATCACCGTCCACCCGCGGCTGCTGCCGCAGCTCCAGCGCCGGGCGGCGATGGTCGAGGACGGCACGATCGACTGGGGCATGGGCGAGACCCTCGCGGTCGGCTCCCTCCTCCTGGAGGGCGTCCCGGTCCGCCTGTCCGGGCAGGACTCCCAGCGCGGCACGTTCGGCCAGCGGCACGCGGTCATCATCGACCGCGAGACGGGCGAGGAGCACACCCCGCTCCTGTACCTGTCGGAGGACCAGGCCCGCTACAACGTCTACAACTCGCTGCTCTCCGAGTACGCGGTGATGGGCTTCGAGTACGGCTACTCGCTGGCCCGTCCCGACGCGCTGGTGATGTGGGAGGCGCAGTTCGGCGACTTCGTCAACGGCGCGCAGACGGTGGTGGACGAGTTCATCTCGTCGGCGGAGCAGAAGTGGGGCCAGACGTCCGGCGTCGTCCTGCTCCTCCCGCACGGCTACGAGGGCCAGGGCCCGGACCACTCCTCGGCCCGCATCGAGCGGTTCCTCCAGCTCTGCGCCCAGAACAACATGACGGTGGCCGCGCCGACCTCCCCGGCGAACTACTTCCACCTGCTGCGCTGGCAGGTGCACAACCCGCACCACAAGCCGCTGGTCGTCTTCACCCCGAAGTCGATGCTGCGTCTGAAGGCGGCGGCGTCGAAGGCGGAGGAGTTCACCACGGGCCAGTTCCGCCCGGTCATCGGCGACGCGTCGGTGGACCCGGCGGCGGTGCGCAAGGTCGTCTTCACCTCCGGCAAGGTCTACTACGACCTGGAGGCCGAGCGCGTCAAGCGCGGCGTCACGGACACGGCCATCATCCGCATCGAGCGCCTGTACCCCCTGCCGGGTGCGGAGCTCCAGGCGGAGATCGCCAAGTACCCCAACGCCGAGAAGTACCTGTGGGCCCAGGAGGAACCGGCGAACCAGGGCGCCTGGCCCTTCATCGCCCTCAACCTGATCGACCACCTGGACCTCGCGGTCGGCGCCGACGTCCCGCACGGCGAACGCCTGCGCCGCATCTCCCGCCCGCACTCGTCGTCCCCGGCGGTGGGCTCGGCGAAGCGCCACCAGGCGGAGCAGGAGCAGTTGGTGCGCGAGGTGTTCGAGGCGTGAGCCGGTAGCGAGCGGTACGCGTGACGAGGGGGCTCCGCCTGGCGGGGCCCCCTTCGCGTGTGGCTCAGCTCGGTTGCGGTTCGAAGTCCCAGAGGGGGCGGGTGCGGGTGCGGGCGGCGCGGGTTCGGGGGTGCTCGTCGCCCAGGTCGTCGGCGAGGTCGGAGACAGCCTTCCGCTCCAGCGCCTCAGCGTCCGCCCGCCTGCCCAGCGCCCGCCAGTCGGCGGCCACGGCGATCGCTGTGGAGAGGGCCAGGGGATGGAAGCGGCCCAACGTCTTCACGGCCCGTGCGGCCGTGTCATGGCTCAGCGCCGCCGCGCCTTCCGGATCACTGTCGAGGCCGCGCAGGGCCGAGACGTTGAGGGCGCAGCCAAGTGTCCAGGGGTGGTCACGGCCCACCGTCTCGGTCATCCGGGTGAGTGCGTCGGCACCGAGGCGGAGGGCCTCCGCGTGCGCGCCGGTCGCGCTCAGCGCCAGGCTGAGGTTGCCGAGGGCACCGGCCGTGAAGGGATGGTCGTCGCCGTAGGCCGTCCGGTACGCGTCCACGAGGTCCCGGGCGTTCTCCGACGCGGCGCGGACGTCGCCCTCAGCACGGTCGTAGCAACTGAGGTCCATGGCCACGGCGAGGGTCTCGGGGTGGGTGGCGCCCAGGACGTCCTCGCAGAGGTGCAGCAGCGAGGTGAAGGGCGAGTCCTTGGTCTTCCGGCCCTGGTCGCGGTAGGCCCAGAGGGCGAGCTGCCGTTCCGCGCGCAGGGTGTGGGGGTGGTCAGGTCCCAGCAGGGCGACCAGATCCTGCAGGTTCGTCGTCAGGACCTCCCCCGCCGCCGCGTACTCACCCATCATGCGCAGGTCGATGGCGTACGAGGTGGTCTGCCGGAGCGTCACGGGATGCCGGGCTCCGAGCATCGAACGGCAGAGGTTGAGGGCGCGCCGGTCGACGTCCTTGGCGCCGTCGTACTCACCGGCCAGCCGCAGCGAGAAGGCGAGGCCGCTCGGCGCGTCCACGGCCACCTCGGAATCCTGGCCGAAGCGCCGCTCCGCCCGGGCGGCGGCCCCGCGGGCGATTCCCAGCGCCTCCCGGTACCTGCCGAGGCCCCGCAGATCGGCGGCGAGGCCGCAGACCGCGGCGAACGCTGCCTCGCTCGTCTCCGTTCCCAGCTCCTTGACGACCTCCCGGTCGAGGCCAGCGGCCCGCCGGTGATCGCCCACCGCGCGGAGCAGGGCCGCGTGCCGCAGCGACAGCTCCCGTGCGTCGGGGGCGGGCCAGTGCCGCGCGGCGGGCACGGCAGCCTTCGCCAGCCGGACCCCGTCGCCGTACCGGCCCGCCATCCGGAGGTACGTCAGAGAGTCGAGCACCAGGTGCCGTGCCCCGGGCTCGGCGCTGCTCAGGACGCCGGTACCGGCCAGGTGCGGGACGATCTCGGCGTACCGGCGCCAGCGGGCCGGGTCCGAGGGCCGGCCGGGGTGACTCGCCAGCACGGCCTGCCGGGCGACCTCCGCGCAGGCGCGCTTGTCCTCGGGGGACAGGCGGGCGAGGGCCAGCCGCCGGACCACCGGAGGGATCCGCAGGCTCTCTCCCGCGCCCTCGGCCGTGTCGGGCTCCACGGAGGCGAGGCCGTACCGGTCCAACTGCACCAGCGCCCGGTCGTACCGCTCGGAGTCGTCCAGCACCTTCTCCAGCAGCCACCTCGGGAGTGAGCCCGCCGAGAAGGCCGCGAAGACGCCCAGCAACGGCAGGGAACCGGGGATGTGGTGGAAGAGGTCGTCGTAGACCCTCGTTACCGGATCCGGGTCGTCGGGGGAGGAACCGGTCGCGTGCTGGGCGGTGTTCTCGAGGAGCGACAGGTACTCCACCACGCTGAGGCCGGTGTCCGTAAGCGAGCGGGCTGACTGGTCCAGCGCCAGCGGGAGGTCCCCCATCGCCTCCGCGAGCTGGTCGGCGTCCGTCTCCGACAGCCCGAGGACGCGGCTCATCAGGAAGGCGACCGAATCCTGCCGCTCGAACACCGGTAGCGGGACGAGCGCGCCGCCGTCGATGCCCCACCAGGAGTCGCGGGAGGTGATGAGGACATGGCGGCCAGCGGCGTGGAACCCCCCGACACTCACCGGTTCGTCCGCCCCGTCCACGACCACCAGCCAGCGCCCGCCCTCCCCGGCCAACCGCTGCTGGAACTCGGTCCACGATTCGGCGGGCACCCACCACACCGCGTCGTACTCGGCCTGGAAACGGTGCAGGTACTCGATGGCAAGCTCGGTCTTGCCCACTCCTGGCATCCCGCACACGGTGACCAGGCCCCGCTCCCGCAGGCCCGCACGGACCGCGGACAGGGCGGACGCGCGCCCCGTGAAGAGTGCGTTGCGTTGCGGCGCGTCGCGCAGGACATCAGCTTCCCGGGTTCCTCGGCCACCGACGTCCGGAAGGCCGAGCCGGGCCAGCAGCTCCCGTTCGAGCGCGTCGACGGTGACGTCACGCCCGTCCACCGCGGCCAGCCCGACGGCTACCCGAGGCAGCGGTCCGGCACCGACGTGGACGGCGGCGAAGCGGGCGTTGCCCCGCGCGGTGAGCTGGCTGAACGCTGCCCGCCACTCCTCGTCCGGGTGACGGCTCACCCGGAAGCAGGACGCACTCAGTACGAGGATGACACGGGCTGTCGTGACCAGCGGGACCCGCAGTTGCGCGGTCAGTGAAATGTCGGACCGCGGGTTCAACGCCTGCCGGGTGACGCGCAAGCCACGTTCCAGCAGGCGCTGCCTGATCGCCGCCGCGATGTCCGTGTCGGCCGGGGAGTGCAGCACCGCGATGTCAGCCTGGTCCGCGACATCCGCCCACTGACGGGTCAGGGTGTCCAGCACGGAGGGCCCGTCGACGACCTCGGGCTCGCGTTCCTCCGCGTCCGCCGCCTGCGCACGCGCCACCTCCGCGTGTCTCCGCTCCTCCTCCGCCCGCAGTCGCTCCACCTCCGCGCGCAGGAGCTCCAACTCCCGTTCCTGCCGCTCCCGCGCCTGCTGTGCCCGCTGCTCCTCGTGTCGTTCCTCGGCGGCGGCGGCCTCGTCCGCGGCGAGCAGTTCCTGTTCCAGTTCCGCGCAGCGTTGCTCGGCCCGCGCAACACGCCGCTCGGCCACCTCCAGCGCCGTTTCCAGGTCGGCGACCCGCTGGCGCAGCGCGTCGCGCTCGTCGCCGACCCGGTGTTGCTCCGCGCGCAACACCTCCAACTGGACCTCGGTGGCGCCGTGCGCCGCGACGGCCTGGGCGAGTTCCTGCCGCTCGGCCTCCAGACCGGCGGCGCGCTCGCGTTCCGCGTGCAGGGCCACGGCCACCGCGTCGGCCTGGGTCCGCGCCACGTCCGCTTCCTGGAGGGCCGCGGCGAGCTTGTCCTCCAGGTCCTGGATGTGCCACGCGCGCGTGTCGGTGGCTTTCAGCGCCGCGCGTTGGAGGCTGGTCAGGCGTCGGCGGGCCTCGGGGGACATCGGGCGGCCGAGTCTGCTGCCGAGGTCCTCCATCAGGCCGGTGACGAAGTGGTCCGGAGCGACCGTCTCGCCGCTGAGGTAGCGGCTGACGCTGCTCGCGCTGTAGCTGCGCCTGGCCGCGTAACCGCGTACGGAGATCCGCAGCTCCACGAAGCACCGCCGCAGCGCTACGGCGAGCTGGCGCCGCTCACCCGGCAGGTCCTCCGCGAGGGGGGAGAGGCGTATCCCTACGGCGACGGCCCGCACGTCTTCCTCATAGGAGACCAGTTCCCCGGTGACCACCTCGTCCATCTCGTCCGGCTCGCGCGCCTCGCCGGTGTCGTCCCTGCCGGGTCGTTCGTCCACGCGTGCTCTCCCCCGCCGTGCCGCAGCCGTGTCCCACAGCATCCGCAACACGTAGAGCTTGGCGCAACGCCTCCTGACAAACAGAGAGTTGGGGCAATCGAGACACCGATCACCCCAGGGGGCGACCATGCATCGCAAGCACACTCTCAAGGCGGCGCTCACGCTGCTGGGCGCGGCCGTGTCGGGTGCCGTCCGGGCCGTCGTCGCGTGGTTCCTGGACGACGGGGCGGGCGGGGCCTGACACCGGGCGGGGGCTGGCGGGCGCGGTGCCTATCCTGGGGGTATCGCGTTCCGGCAGCCCCGGCTGTCACCATCCCGACGGAGAGCACGTTGTACTTCACCGACCGAGGCATCGAGGAACTGGAGAAGCGGCGCGGCGAGGAAGAGGTCACCTTCGAGTGGCTCGCCGAGCAGTTGCGTACGTTCGTCGATCTCAACCCTGACTTCGAGGTGCCGGTGGAGCGGCTGGCGACCTGGCTGGCACGGCTGGACGACGAGGACGACGAGTAGGCGAGTCAGCGAGTAGGCGCGTAGCGCGTTCAGTCGCGTGTGGGGGCGTGGGCCGTCGACACGCGACTCAACGCGAGGGCAATTTGTCCGCGTTTGCGCCGGTAGATGGCCGTCGCGGAGCTGGCCAGGGTCAACTTCACCCCCTCCGCCCGTCACCGAAACGAGTGTCTTGACTTCCCCTCGCCACGATATATCGTGAATGACACGAGACGCGATATGGCGCGTTGCGTCGCCCGTGGAGGTCGGAGGTCTTCACCATGTCCGAGTGGTCCGTCAGCGAGCCCAGCAAGCTCACCTTCGACGCACCCGTGAGCGAGCTCCACGTACGCATCGTCAACGGAACGGTGAACGTGGTGGGCACGGAAGAAGGTTCCCCCCGTCTGGAGGTCTCCGAGATCGACGGCCCGCCCCTGCTGGTCACCCAGCGGGACGGCGTCCTGACGGTGGCGTACGAGGACCTGCCCTGGAAGGGCTTCCTCAAATGGCTCGACCGCAAGGGCTGGCGGCGCAGTGCCGTCGTCTCGCTCGCCGTCCCGGCGCGCACCCGCGTCGAGGTGGGCGTGGTCGGCGCCGCCGCGGTCGTCTCCGGGATCGAGGGCCGGGCGGACGTGAAGGGCGTCTCCGGCGACACCACCCTGGTCGGCCTCGCCGGACCGGTGCGGGCGGACACGGTGTCCGGGAGCCTGGAGGCCCAGGCGCTCACCGGGGACCTGCGGTTCAACTCCGTCTCCGGGGACCTGACCGTCGTCGAGGCGGGCTCCTCAGTGCGGGCCGACTCGGTGAGCGGCTCGATGATCATCGACCTCGACCCCACCAGCCGCCCCACCGACATCACCCTCAACAACGTCTCCGGCGAGATCGCCATCCGCCTCCCCCACCCGGCCGACACCAAGGTGGAGGCGAACACGGCGAGCGGGTCGGTCTCCAACGCCTTCGAGGACCTCCGGGTCAACGGCCAGTGGGGCGCCAAGCGCATCACCGGCCGCCTGGGCGCGGGCAACGGCAGGCTGAAGGCCACCACCGTCTCCGGTTCCATCGCCCTGCTGCGCCGCCCGCAGTCGGACGAGGGGGTGTGGGACGTGGAGTCGGAGGACGGTCCACGGCACGACCCGGGGGAGAATTCCGCTGCCGCCGCGGGCGAGGGCACCCCCTCGACCAGCGACCCGGCCGACGGTACGACCGACAAGAAGGTGCTCTGACATGGCCCCCGTCTTCGCGCACGGCCGCCTGCGGCTCTATCTGCTGAAGCTGCTGGACGAAGCCCCGCGCCACGGCTACGAGGTGATCCGCCTCCTGGAGGAACGCTTCCAGGGGCTGTACGCCCCCTCGGCGGGCACGGTCTACCCCCGGCTCGCCAAGCTGGAGGCCGAGGGCCTGGTCACCCACACCACGGAGGGCGGCCGCAAGGTCTACGCCATCACGGACGCGGGCCGCGCCGAGCTGTCCGACCGCAGCGGTGAACTGGCCGACCTGGAGCTGGAGATCCGCGAGTCCGTCGCGGAACTCGCCGCCGAGATCCGCGCCGACGTCCGGGGTGCCGCGGGCGACCTGCGCCGTGAGATGCGCGCCGCCGCGACCGCCGCCCGGCACACCGGCGCCACCGACGACGCCACGGACGCCTTCGGCGACAAGGAGGCGTGGCGCACCGCCAAGGAGGAGATGCGCCGCGCCAAGCAGGAGTGGAAGGAGCAGGCCCGCCGCGCCAAGGACGAGAGCCGCCGCGCCCGCGAGGAGGCCCAGCGGGCCCGCCGTCAGGCGAAGGAGGCCCAGGAGCAGGCGCGCGTCCTGGCCCAGGAGGGCATCCAGCGCATCGCCCGCCGGGTCCAGGAGCAGGTGCAGGACCACTTCGCGCGCGGCGACTGGCCGACGGGCGTACGGGAGGGCCTGACGGAGCTGGCCAAGGAGTTCGGCGAGTTCGGCCTGGACTTCGGCAAGGAGTTCGGCAAGGACCTGGGCCGTGACTTCGGCTTCGGCCGCGCCGGTGCTGCCCAGGCCAACCAGGCCAACCAGGCCAACCAGGAGCCGGAGTTCTCCCAGACCCCGGAGGACTTCCCGGCCCACTACCAGCCCTCCTGGGCCCACGAGGACCCCTCCACCGGCGACCCGGCCCGCGATCTGGACCGCCTGCTCGACCGCTTCCGGGACGACATCCGCGACGCGGCCCGGGACCACGGCGTCACCCCCGACCAGCTCCGTGACGCCCGCCGCCATCTGTCGACGGCGGCGGCGCACATCGGGGCGCTGCTGCGCACGCCGAAGGCGTAGCGCCTTGGAGACAAGGGGAGGGCAGAGGGTGAGTGCTCAGCCCGCCTTCGCCTCCCCTCCCCCTCCGTACAGCACCCGGGACACCGACTCATACGTCACCCCGTGGTCGGCGAGCACCTCGGCCGCGAGTCCCGGGAGGGCCGTCAGGGCGAGGAGCAGGTGCTCGTCACCGATATGGCGGTCGCCGTGGGCCAGCGCCATCCGCAGGGAGTTCTCCAGCACCTTCTTGGCCCCGCGGCTGAAGGGCCGGTGCCCTCCCCGCCAGCCCTTCCCCCCGGCCACGGGCTCACCCGCCGCGGGGTCGCCCGCCGCGGGGTCGCCCGCCATCGCGCCGACGCCGTGCGTCTCCTCCACCCGGGACACGATCGCCGACACGTCGATGCCCAGCCCGGCCA
Organism: Streptomyces flavalbus; assembly: GCF_042674625.1. Classification (NCBI taxonomy): domain Bacteria; kingdom Bacillati; phylum Actinomycetota; class Actinomycetes; order Kitasatosporales; family Streptomycetaceae; genus Streptomyces; species Streptomyces flavalbus. The sequence continues at coordinate 5,341,025 of NZ_JBHTEB010000001.1, read as the reverse complement.
GCGCCTCGGTGTCGGCCTGCGACAGCCCGGCCCGGCGCCGCGCCTCGGCCAGCGCCCGCGCCACCCGCTCCCGGCGCTCGGACAGCCCGAGGGAGGCCAGGGCGAAGGACGCCCGGCTCGCCTCCCGGTCCAGGAGGGCGAGCAGCAGGTGCTCGGGCTCCACGGTCCGTGCGCCCGTCCGTGCGCAGTGCTCGACCGCCCCCTTCACCACCGCACGGGCGTCCTTGGTGAACCGTTCGAACATCATCGCCTCCCGTACTTCTTGTGCACGGCCTGCCTGCTCACGCCCAGCTCCGCGGCGATCTCCTGCCACGACCAGCCCTGATTGCGCGCACTGCGCACCTGCACGGCTTCCAGTTGCTCCAGCAGCCTCCGCAGCGCGGCGACGGCACGGAGTCCGACCCGGGGGTCCCGGTCACCCGCGCGCTCGGCGAGATCCGTTGCTTCGGTCATGATGTCAACCTACGTTGACGCACGCCGCCCGTCAACCGAAGTTGACGCAGCAGGCGCGAAAAGCGGCCGGTCCGAAGAAGCCAGGACCGGCCGCTGTAGGCGCGGAGAAGAACTCAGGCGTTCGTCAGCACGATCTTCCCGAACTGCTCCCCCGCCGCCATCCGCTCGAAGCCGTCGCGCGCCCGTTCCATCGGCAGCACCTCGTCGATGACGGGCCGTACGCCGGTCGCGGCGCAGAAGGACAGCAGGTCCTCCAACTCGTCCTTGGTGCCCATCGTCGAACCGACGACCTTCAGCTCCAGGAAGAAGATCCGGGTCAGCTCGGCGTGCGAGGGCCGGTCGCCGCTGGTGGCACCGGAGATGACGAGCGTGCCGCCGGGTCGCAGGGACTTCACGGAGTGCGACCAGGTGGCCGCGCCCACCGTCTCGATCACGGCGTCCACCCGCTGCGGCAGCCGCGCCCCCGACTCCACCGCCTCCACGGCCCCCAGCTCCAGCGCCCGCTTGCGCTTGGCCTCGTCCCGACTGGTGGCGAAGACCCGCAGCCCCGCCGCCTTGCCGAGCACGATGGCCGCCGTGGCGACCCCGCCCCCGGCGCCCTGCACCAGCACGGAGTCCCCGGGCCGCACCCCGGCGTTGGTGAACAGCATCCGGTACGCCGTCAGCCAGGCCGTCGGCAGACAGGCGGCCTCCTCGAAGGACAGTTCCTTCGGCTTCGGCAGCACGTTCCACGTGGGTACGGCGACCTTCTCGGCGAAGGTCCCCTGGTAGCGCTCGGTCAGGATCGAGCGCGGCTCCCTGGGGCCGACGCCGTGACCGGTCTGCCCGATGACGGAGTGCAGGACGACCTCGTTGCCGTCCTCGTCGATCCCGGCGGCGTCACAGCCGAGGATCATCGGCAGCCGGTCCTCGGGCAGACCGACGCCGCGCAGGGACCAGAGGTCGTGGTGGTTGAGGGAGGCGGCACGGACGTCGACGGTGCTCCAGCCGGGCCGGGCCTCGGGGGCCGGACGCTCCCCCAACTCAAGTCCGTTCAGCGGCTGGTCACGGTCGATACGGGCGGCGTAGACGGCGAACATGCCCCCGACCCTAGGCGCAGCAGTCACCCGGCGAAACCGCTCCCGCCTGTGACACACACCCTCTTGCATGACGCCGCGACGCCGGTACGGGCAGCATCCCCAGGGGCGCGGGGAACCGCGCGACAAGCCACCCACCACCCGCACCCGCCACCCGCACCCGCCACCCGCACCCGCTACCCGCACCCGCTACCCGCACCCGCTACCCGCCGTACGACCGGATCCACCCAGTCGGCCCAGCGCCCAGAAAGACGGCCCCGCCCCCAAAGGAGGGCGGGGCCGTCAACGGGCTCTCAGCGCCGCGCAACGCCCTCGGCTCGCGCCGCCGCCGCCACCGCCGCCGTAACCGCCGGGGCGACCCGCTCGTCAAAGGGCGAGGGGATGACGTAGTCAGCCGCGAGGTCGTCCCCGACGACCCCCGCCAACGCCTCCGCCGCCGCGATCTTCATGCCCTCGGTGATCCGGGAGGCCCGCACCTGGAGCGCGCCCGCGAAGATGCCCGGGAACGCCAGCACGTTGTTGATCTGGTTGGGGAAGTCCGACCGCCCGGTGGCCACCACCGCCGCGTACTTGTGCGCGACGTCGGGGTGCACCTCGGGGTTCGGGTTGGCCATGGCGAACACGAACGCGCCCTCGGCCATGGAGGCGACCGCCGCCTCCGGGACCGTACCGCCGGAGACGCCGATGAACACGTCGGCACCCGCGAGGGCGTCCTCCAGGGAGCCGGAGAGCCCGGCCTTGTTGGTGAACCCGGCGAGTTCCCGCTTGACCGGCGTGAGGTCGTCGCGGTCGGCGGAGACGACGCCCTTGCGGTCGGTGACCGCCACGTCCCCGATCCCGGCCTCGACGAGCATCCGCGCGATGGCGACCCCGGCCGCGCCCGCGCCGGAGATGACGGCGCGCAGGTCACCGACGGCCCGGCCGCTGAGCCGGGCGGCGTTGCGCAGCGCGGCGAGGGTGACCACGGCGGTGCCGTGCTGGTCGTCGTGGAAGACCGGGATGTCCAGCTCCTCCTGGAGCCGACGCTCGACCTCGAAGCACCGCGGCGCCGAGATGTCCTCCAGGTTCACACCGCCGAAGGAGGGCGCGAGGCGCACCACCGTCTCGACGATCTCGTCCACGTCGGTGCAGTTCAGCGCGATCGGGACGGCGTCCACGCCGCCGAACTGCTTGAAGAGGATGGCCTTGCCCTCCATCACCGGGAGGGACGCCTCGGGCCCGATGTCCCCGAGGCCGAGCACCGCCGTACCGTCCGTCACGACGGCGACGACGGATGACTTCCACGTGTAGTCGTGGACCAGCTCCGGCTGCTCGGCGATCGCGGTGCACACTTTCGCGACGCCGGGCGTGTACGCCAGGGACAGGTCGTCCTTGTCGCGGACCGGCACGGTGGCCTGCACGGCCATCTTGCCGCCGCGGTGCAGAGCGAACGCCGGGTCGAAGGAATCGAGGGGCTCGGCCCCGCCGTCCTGGTCCGTACTGGCGTCGCTGTCGCTGCGAGGATTGACGATCTCCGCTGCCACTTCGTTTTACCCCTTAAATGTTTATAGGTTGAGGGTGAGCCACTCCTGGTGAGGGGTGGGCGGGCACCGCGTACTCCCTGGCCTCCGGCACGTTCGGGGGCCTGACGGGTATTACGCGACGGGCGCGCCGCACACGCGCCCTGAGCCCCGGATGAGGGGTGTAAAGAACCTTCTTACCGGACGCACGTCGGCTTGGACGAGCCCATAACGCGAAGGTCACACGCCGGTGGCATGACTCTTCCCACGAAATCAGGACAAGGACTGGACAAACCCTTGACTAGCGCTCAAGCCGGATGAAAGGCCGATGATCGATCATCCATATCGTGAGATATGCCGAAGATCTTCCGGTGGGAGATGGGGAAGCCCGCAGATGGTCCGGTCGTGATGTACCGGATAGTGCGGTTCGGGGGTGTCCCGTTATCCGATTTTGACATAGCCGGTCACCTGAATGGTTCCGTCCGAATGGCAAGATGCGGTCATCACACAAGGTCGCGACACTCGAAGGCGTGTGTTCTCGTCGACCGAGACCCAGACCATCGGCAACTCCACCCATCCGCCGGAGGAACCCACCATGACCGCAAGCACCACCCGTCGTACGACCGCCAAGCGCTCCCGGCTGGCAGCGGTCGGCTCGATCGCGGTCGCAGGCGCCCTGCTTCTCACCGGCTGCGGTGACCAGACCGAGGGCGGCGGCTCGGACGAGGGCAACGAGACCGCGAGCCAGAGCCAGAGCGCGGCCCCGCTGGCCGACAAGCTCCCGCAGGCCATCCGCGACAAGGGCGTCATCAAGGTCGGCTCCGACATCGCCTACGCCCCGGTCGAGTTCAAGGACGACTCCGGCAAGACCGTCGGCATCGACCCCGACCTGGCCGACGCGCTGGGCAAGCAGCTCGGCGTGAAGTTCGAGTTCGAGAACGGCACCTTCGACACCCTGCTCACCGGTCTGCGCTCCAACCGGTACGACATCGCCATGTCCGCGATGACCGACACCAAGGAGCGCCAGGAGGGCATCGACTCCGAGACCGGCAAGAAGGTCGGTGAGGGCGTCGACTTCGTCGACTACTTCACCGCCGGTGTCTCGATCTACACCAAGAAGGGCGACGACCAGGGCATCAAGACCTGGTCCGACCTGTGCGGCAAGAAGCTCGTGGTGCAGCGCGGCACGGTCTCCGAGGACCTCGCCAAGGACGAGGCCAAGAAGTGCACCGGCGGCAAGAAGATCTCCATCGAGTCCTTCGACAACGACCAGCAGGCCCAGACCCGCCTGCGCGCGGGCGGCGCCGACGCCGGTTCCTCGGACTTCCCGGTCGCCGCGTACGCCGTGAAGACCTCCGGCGGCGGCAACGACTTCCAGCTCGTCGGCGAGCAGGTCGAGGCCGCGCCGTACGGCATCGCGGTCGCCAAGGACGACACCGAGCTGCGCGACGCCATCAAGGCCGCGATGGACGCGATCATCGCCAGCGGCGAGTACACCAAGGTCCTGGAGAAGTGGGGCGTCACCGAGGGCGCCGTGGACGAGGCCGTCGTCAACGGCGGCAAGTGATCGCTCGGCACACCCGGCCAGCGGCCACTGAAAGGCAACACCCGTGACTGTTGACATCGACAAGACGACGGGTCCGGCCGACACTCCCCCGGCCGGACCGGAGGCCATCAAGGCCATCCCGGTCCGGCACTACGGGCGCTACGTGTCCGCCGTCGTCGTGCTCGCCCTGCTGGGCGCCGTCATCTACGCGTTCTCCCAGGGCCGGATCAACTGGGGCGCGATCCCGGACTACTTCTTCAACGACCGCGTCCTCAGCGGCGTCGGCAAGACGCTGCTGATCACGGTCCTCGCCATGCTGATCGGCGTGGTGGGCGGCATCCTGCTCGCGGTGATGCGGCTCTCGAAGAACCCGGTGACCAGCGCGATCGCCTGGTTCTACATCTGGTTCTTCCGCGGTACGCCGGTGCTGGTGCAGCTCGTGGTCTGGTTCAACCTGGGCCTGGTCTTCGAGTACATCAACCTCGGACCGGTCTACAAGGACGAGTGGTCGCAGTTCATGACCCCGTTCCTGACGGCGCTGCTCGGCCTCGGTCTGAACGAGGCCGCGTACATGGCGGAGATCTGCCGCGCCGGTCTGCTCTCGGTCGACGAGGGCCAGACCGAGGCGGCGCACGCGCTGGGCATGAGCCACTCCAAGACCCTGAGCAGGATCGTCGTACCCCAGGCGATGCGGGTGATCGTGCCGCCCACGGGCAACGAGGTCATCAACATGCTGAAGACGACCTCGCTGGTGTCGGTCGTCCAGTACTCCGAGCTGTTCCGGGTCGCCCAGGACATCGGCCAGACCTCCGGCGCCCCGGCGGAGATGCTGTTCCTCGCCGCCGCCTGGTACCTCGTCCTGACGTCGGTCTTCAGCGTCGGCCAGTACTACCTGGAGCGCTACTACGCCCGCGGCTCCACCCGCCAGTTGCCGCCCACCCCCTGGCAGAAGATCAGGAAGAACGTGCTCTCCCTGTCGAACCGGACCCAGTCGAGCCGGAAGGGAGCGGCGGCATGACCGAGACGAACAAGCGGGCCACCGTGCCGATGGTCAAGGCGGAGGGCGTCCACAAGTCTTTCGGCCCGGTCGAGGTCCTCAAGGGCATCGACCTGGAGGTGAGGACCGGCGAGGTGTTCTGCCTCATCGGCCCCTCGGGCTCAGGCAAGTCGACCTTCCTCAGGTGCATCAACCACCTGGAGAAGATCAACGCCGGACGGCTGTACGTCGACGGCGAGCTGGTCGGCTACCGCCAGAAGGGCGACAAGCTGTACGAGCTGAAGGACAGCGAGGTCGCGCTGAAGCGCCGGGACATCGGCATGGTCTTCCAGCGCTTCAACCTGTTCCCGCACATGACGGCCGTCGAGAACGTCATGGAGGCCCCGGTCCAGGTCAAGGGCGTCGGCCGCAACCAGGCCCGGGAGCGGGCGATGGAGCTGCTGGAGCGCGTCGGCCTCGGCGACAAGGCCCGCAACTACCCCTCGCAGCTCTCCGGCGGTCAGCAGCAGCGCGTCGCCATCGCGCGGGCGCTGGCCATGGACCCGAAGCTGATGCTCTTCGACGAGCCGACCTCGGCGCTCGACCCGGAGCTGGTCGGTGACGTCCTCGACGTCATGCGCGACCTCGCCGAGTCCGGGATGACGATGGTCGTCGTCACCCACGAGATGGGCTTCGCCCGCGAGGTGGGGGACAGCCTGGTCTTCATGGACGGCGGTGTCGTGGTCGAGTCCGGCCACCCGCGCGATGTCCTGACGGACCCGCAGCACGAGCGCACGAAGTCGTTCCTGTCGAAGGTCCTCTAGCTGCTAGCTGGGTCGAAGCTCCTGGAGCTGGTATGAACCTACGAAGGGGCGGTACGGATGTCCCGTACCGCCCCTTCGCCATGCGTACCCGGCTCACCTCAGGGCGAGCAGCAGGGTGTCCGCGGGCGAGCACCACACCGGCCGCACCTCCGCGAACCCCTGCTCGCGCAGGACGCGCGCGTGCCAGGCGGCGGGCGGCATCTCGCCGTCGGCGTGGGAGCCGTAGATCTCGAACCGTCGGGCGGTGGGCCCGGCGAGGACGGGGTCCGCGGCGGCCAGCTCCCACCACTGGTCCCAGTCGAGGGCGCCGTCGCGCACGGCACGCTCGCGGCGGGCGGCGCGCAGGGCGGACTCGGCGGCGTTGACGCGCGGGGTGGTGTCGTCGGGCATGTGGTCGGCGTTGAGGAAGACCCCGCCGGGCCGGACGAGCCCGGCGAGCCGCCCGTACAGCTCCGTCAGCGGCTCGCGGCGCAGCCAGTGCAGGGCGGTGGCGGTGACCACGGCGTCGTACGCGTCGTGCGGCAGCCGCGCGGTCCACTCCGGCTCGGTGAGGTCGGCCTCGACGAGGGTGACGCGGTCGTCGTCGGCGAAGGTGCCGCGGGCGATGGTGAGCAGCGCGGGGTCGAGGTCGACGCCGGTGCTGGTGGCGTGCGGGAACCGCCGGAGCAAGCGGGCGGTGATGCTGCCGGTCCCGCAGGCGAGGTCGAGGACGCGGGGCGCGGTGCCGACCAGCGCCTCCACCATGTCGAGCATGACCCGGAACCGCTCCTCACGGTCGGGCAGGTACCACTCCTGCTGCCGGTCCCAGCTCTCCTGCCAGGCGTTCCAGTCGGTGCCCCCGGTGGCACCCGGCCCGTCCGTCCGCAGATCCGTCATCGCCGCCCCCTTGTCCGAGTCACCGCGTCCGGGACACCGCACCCGGGGCCCGTCGCGTAATACCCTGGAAACACGATCAGCCATTACTCAACCGTACGCACGACCATAGACCACCCCCGTAAGGACCACAAGTGGAACTGGCCTATTACTCGGACTACGCCGTACGTCTGGTCAACAGCGAGGAGCCCACGCGCGGCAAGGACGCGCTGACCTCGGTCGAGGCCGTGCGCGACCTGTTCGGCGGCAACCAGTCAGCGGCCCGCCGCGCCACCGACGCGGACGTCACGCGGTTCCGCGCGGTACGGGCCAGGCTGCGCGCGGTCTTCGAGGCGGCGGACGAGGGCGACGAGACCCTCGCCGTGGACCTGCTCAACTCGCTCCTCCTGGAGTTCCCGGTCAGCCCGCAGATCTCGGGCCACGACTTCCGCGACGAGGACGGCCGCCCGCTGTGGCACATGCACCTGGCGGACCACCCGTCCAACGCGACCGCGGGCTACGCGGCCATCGCGGCGATGGGCCTGGCGTTCCACCTCACGGAGTACGGCGTGGACCGCCTCGGCCTGTGCGAGGCGGCGCCGTGCCGCAACGCCTACCTGGACACCTCCACCAACCGCTCGCGCCGCTACTGCTCCGACCGTTGCGCCACCCGGGCGAACGTGGCCGCCTACCGGGCCCGCAAGCGCCTGGAGGCCGACCGCTCGGAGAAGACGGGCCTGGCGGCCGACAGCGCCCAGCGCAGCACGGCCAGCGGCGAGCGCTGACCCGGCTTGAGCGGCCGGAACCGCAGCCACACCCGCCCCAGCACCAGCTCGTCGGGGACGGCGCCGTAATCCGTGCTGTCCCCTCCGGCGTACGGGTTGTCGGCCAGCACCCACCACCCGCTCTCCCGCCGCTCGGCGACCCGCTTGACGACGAGCAGATCCTGCTGGAACGGATGCCGCAGCACGATGACGTCCCCCGGCCGGATCCGGGCCCGGTGCCGCAGCACCAACCGGTCCCCGTGGTACAGCGTCGGCACCATCGACGGCCCCGTCACCTCGGCCAGCCCGAACGGCGGGACGCCCCTGCCCCGCTCGCCCTCCTGCGACAACTCCGGCATCCCGGCACCTCCCCGGTCGGATCCTCCACCAGTCTCAGTCTCACCCCGGACTTTTGTCCTAAGCCCAAGGGGGCACCCGCGAAATCCCGTGCCCCAGGGAGTAATGTCCCACCTGAGAAGACGATCACGAGGAAGGAATGCTTCATGCTTTCCCGCCTGTTTGCCCCCACGGTCAAGGTCAGCGCACACTGCGACCTGCCCTGCGGTGTGTACGACCCGGCCCAGGCCCGCATCGAGGCGGAGTCGGTGAAGGCCATCCAGGAGAAGATGGCCGGCAACGACGACCCGCACTTCCAGGCTCGTGCCACCACCATCAAGGAGCAGCGCGCCGAGCTGGCCAAGCACCACGTCTCGGTGCTCTGGAGCGACTACTTCAAGCCCCCGCACTTCGAGAAGTACCCCGAGCTGCACCAGTTGGTCAACGACACCCTGAAGGCCCTCTCGGCCGCCAAGGGCTCGACCGACCCGGCGACGGGCCAGAAGGCGCTGGACTACATCGCCCAGATCGACAAGATCTTCTGGGAGACCAAGAAGGCCTGACCCGGCCCTCCCCCGCTCCCCGACCGCACCCGGCCCGCTGGCCGCCGTCGACGACGGTGGCCGTGACGGTCCGGGTGCGGTCGTGTCTCATGAGGTCTGGGCCATGCTGACCGTATAGACGAAGCCCTGGCGAGAGACCGCGTAGAGATGGTCTCGGGTGGCCATGACAGGGGATGGGCGCCATGCGTCGGTCGAGTATCCCTCGTGCTTGGGAAGGTGGGCCCAGAGCCGTTCTCCGCTGTTGGCGTCCAGGGCCACCACGCTGCCGAATCCCGTGGCCAGGTAGATGTGGTCGCCTCTCCGCGCGTCCCAGGAGGAGGGCGCCGCGGACCGCGTTCAGGCAGTGACTCACCCTCAGTCCGGCTACCGAGGCGAACAGTTCGTCTCGGCCTGCCTTCGGGCTGTGGACCAAGGTCGCCGACAGAGAAGGAGCAGGGAGAGGGGCATCCTCGCGCGCGGCGCGGTCCGCGCCCGGCGGTGATGCCGTCCAGGCGTCCCAGGGGGGAGCGCCGCCGCCCCTTCCTCCCCCACTGGTGGCGCGCCAGTTGGCTGCGCAGGTCGTCCCGCAGCCGCCGCGCCGTGCCCTGGTCAGCCGCCCGCGCGGGTTCTCCGGAACGTCAGTCGCAATCGTTCTCGGCGCTCAGCTCAGGGTTTTCCCGTGGTTCCCGCGGGGGGTTCGGTCCGCTGTGGCCCCTCCGGCGGAGGGGGATGCTCCCCTTCGGGCTCGGCGTGCTGTTCCGGGTACGCCGCGCAGTCGGGGTTCCGGCACGGGCCCGCGACCCACGTGGGGACCCAGGCGCCCAGTGTCTTGTGCCGCTTGACCACGGTGTCGACGGGCTGTCCGCAGACGGGACAGACGTCGTGTTCGCTGCCCATGACCCCAGCGTAGGGCGGGCCGGGGCTCAGCGCTTCCGGTCGTACGCGCGGATCACCACGCCGTTGCCGAAGGCGCGCACCGAGGTCAGGCGGAAGTCGGTGACGGCGAAGGCGGCGCCGCCGAACATCGGCATCCCGGAGCCGTACACCTGCGGATAGCTCTTGATGACGAGTTCGTCGACCTCGTCCAGCAGCGCACCGGCGATCCCGGAGCCGCCGCAGAGGTAGATGTCCAGGGCGCTGTCCTCGGCCTTCAGGGCGCGCACCCGGCCCACCAGGTCCTCGGCGATGATCTCGACGTCCGGGTCCGGGGACTCGGTGAGGGTGCGCGAGGCGACGTACTGACGCAGGTGGGCGTAGGGGCTGGTGATGCCGTCCTTGAGGGCCAGGTCGTAGCTGGCGCGGCCCTGGATGATCGTGTCGAAGCGGGTGTTCGGTGCGTCGTCGACGCCGAGTCCGCGGCGTGCCTGGGTCGGCAGGGTGTCGGCGTGCTCGGTGGCGAGGTGGCCGAGGTACTCCTCGTCCAGGTAGGTGAGCATCGACGTGGCGTCGCCCGCGGGGTCGCCGATGTAGCCGTCGAGCGAGCAGGCGACGAGGTAGGTGAGCTTTCGCAAGCTGGTCTCTTTCCGTAGGCTGCGGTCGTTCCGCGACCACTTCGGTTGTAGTAGCACTGCGCGTGTAGTGCTTCAGTTGTAGTACTTCGGGTGTAGTGGTGGCAAGAGGTTTGGAAGAGAGGGTTTCGTCATGGCGGGGAATCCTGAGCGCCGGGCGGCGCTCGTGGACGCGGGGATCGAGGTGCTCGCGCGGGACGGGGCCCGCGGGCTGACCTTCCGCGCGGTCGACACCGCGGCGGGGGTGCCGGTGGGCACCGCCTCGAACTACTTCGCCTCCCGCGACGACCTGCTGCGGCAGATCGACGCCCGGGTGCACCTGCGGCTCGCCCCCGACCCGGAGGCGCTCGCCGGGCTGATGAGCCTGCCGAGGGACCGGTCGCTGGTCACGGCCCTGATGCACGATCTGATGGCCCGCGCCGTCCGGGACCGCACCGGCCACCTGGCCCTGCTGGAGCTACGGCTGGAGGCCACCCGGCGGCCCGAACTGCGCGCCTCCTACACCGCGTCGGTGCGCGGGCAACTGGAGTACGGCATGGAGTTCCACCGGGACGCCGGGCTGCCCGGGGACGACACCACCGTCGCGGTGCTCTACCTCGCCATGCTCGGGCTGATCGTGGAGCACCTGACGCTGCCGGGGGTGCTGCACGGCGTACTGCCCGGGGCGAGCGTGCCCGAGGGGCTGGTGGAGCGGATCGTGGCGGCGGTGGTGCCGGAGGAGGAGCGGCGGCCCTGAGTTCAGGGCCGCCGGGGCTCGCGCCACATCGGCCACATCAGCGGGCCGTCGGGCAACCGCAGGGCGGCACCGTGCTGGGCGAAGCCGAGCCGCTCGTACAGGGCGCGGCTGCGCTCGCTGCTGGCCTCCAGGTAGGCGGGCAGGCCCTCGCGGTCGCAGCGCTCCAGGACCGAGGCGATGAGCGCGGTGCCCAGGCCCTGGCCCTGGCGGTGCGGGGAGACGCCGATCATCCACAGGTACTCGTGGGCGCGGCCGGCGGGGTGGATGTCGGCCGTCAGCTTGGCGATCAGCTCGACGCGTTCGTTGTCGGGGTCGATGGCGGCGCGGAGCTGGGCGGGGCCGTCGTCGTCCTCCGCGTGCGGCTCGGCGGGGGTCGGGAGCCAGAGGGCGCAGGCCGCGCCGTCGTCCGCGAGGTCGATCCGGCCGTCCGCCAGCACGATGTCGGTGAACGCGGCCATCAGCTTGTGGTGGTGCGTACGGCGGTACTCCGCGCCGGGGAAGACCCAGCCGCTGACCGGGTCGTCCTGGAAGGCCGCGTCCAGCAACCGGACGATCAGCTCCCGGTCGTCCGGCACCGCCGTGCGTATCGCCACACCCATGGTTCCGCCGCCTTTTCGCCGTCCACGCCAACCAACCACGTATTGACGGGAGTTGAGCCTAACGGGTGCGGAACTCCGTACGGCGAAGGGGTGGGCCCCGGCCGCACGGGGTCAGGGACCGCGCGACCGGGGCACCGGACTCGGCTGACTCGCCGAGGACTCAGCCGGTCTGCGGGGGACTCGGCTCGTACGCCGGGGACTCGGCTCGTACGCCGGGGACTCAGCTCGTACGCCGGGTCACGTACTCCGCGAGGGCCAGCAGACCGCCCGCCGACTCCGGGGACGGGACCGCGCGGGACAGCTCCTGCACCGCCCGCGCCATCCGGTCGGCCGCCTGGACCTGCGCCCAGTCACGACCGCCCGCCCGCTCCACGGCCAGCACCGTGCGCTCCAGGTCACCCTTGTCGTACGGCGCCTCGTACAGCTCGGCGAGTTCCTCGGCCGCCGGGGTGCCGGAGGCGAGGGCGGCGACGACCGGCAGGGTCTTCTTGCGGGCCGCGAGGTCCGCCCCGGCCGCCTTGCCCGTGCGGCCCGGGTCGCCCCACAGGCCGATCACGTCGTCGATGAGCTGGAAGGCGAGCCCGGACTCCCGCCCGAACGCGTCCAGCGCCGCCACCTCCCGCGGGGACGCGCCCGCGTAGAGCGCGCCGATCGCGCAGGCGCACCCGAGGAGCGCCCCCGTCTTGGCCTCGGCCATCGCGAGCACCTCGTCGAGGGTGACCTCGGCGGGCGGGCACCCTTCCAGCGCGGTGTCGGCCTGCTGACCGGCGCACAGCTCCACGACACAGGACGCGAGCCGGGCGGCGGCCTCCGTGGCCGCCGGGTGCGGGTCCTCGGCGAGCAGCCGCTGGGCCACCGCCTGGAGGGCGTCCCCGGCGAGGATGGCATCCGGGACGCCGAACACCGTCCACACGGTGGGCCGGTGTCTTCGGGTGGTGTCGCGGTCCATCACGTCGTCGTGCAGCAGGGTGAAGTTGTGGATCAGCTCCACCGCCGCGGCGGCGGGCACGGCCGCCGTGCGGGCCTCGGGTCCGCCGAGGGTGGCGGCGGCGGTCAGCACCAGGGCGGGCCGGACCGCCTTGCCCGGGTTGTCCGCCGCCGGGGTGCCGTCCGCCTGCTCCCAGCCGAAGTGGTAGCGGGCGATGCGGCGAAGGGGGGCGGGCAGCGACCCGACGGCCGTGCGCAGCTCGGGGTCGACGACCGCCCTGGTCTCCGCCAGGATCGCCGCCGCCTCCTGCGCGTCGGCCGGGGAGGCGCCGTCCGTGCTCTCGGTGGGGATGGGGATGGAGGGCCACCTTTCAGGGGCGTCGGCGCGCCCCACCGCGTGTTCCCGCCCGCCGCTGGGGCGGGAACGCGGCAGACCTGTCGGGAGGGTCACCGCCAGCGGCCGATCTCGACGTTCTCCAGCACCCCGAGCGCGTCCGGGACGAGGACCGCGGCCGAGTAGTACGCCGTCACCAGGTACTTGATGATCGCCTGTTCGTTGATGCCCATGAACCGCACCGACAGGCTCGGCTCGATCTCGTCCGGGATGCCGGACTGCCGCAGCCCGATGACGCCCTGGTCCTCCTCGCCGAGCCGCATCGCGATGATCGAGGTGGTACGGACCTCGGTGACCGGGATCTTGTTGCACGGGAAGATCGGCACACCCCGCCAGGTGGGGATGCGGTTCCCGGCCATGTCGATGGTCTCCGGTACCAGACCGCGCTTGTTCAGCTCCCGCCCGAACGCGGCGATGGCGCGCGGGTGGGCGAGGAACAGCTTGGTGCTGCGCCGCCTGCTGAGCAGCTCGTCCATGTCGTCCGGGCCGGGCACGCCGTCGTGCGGCTGGATCCGCTGGTCGTACTCGCAGTTGTGGAGCAGCCCGAACTCGCGGTTGTTGACCAGCTCGTGTTCCTGACGCTCCTTCAGCGCCTCGACGGTGAGCCGCAACTGCTGCTCGGTCTGGTTCATCGGCTGGTTGTAGAGGTCGGCCACGCGCGAGTGGATGCGCAGCACGGTCTGGGCGATGCTCAGTTCGTACTCACGGGGCCGGGGTTCGTAGTCGACGAAGGTGTGCGGGATGTCCGGCTCGCCCTCGTGACCGGCGGCGAGGTCGATCTCCTTCTCACCGAACTTGTTGGTGCGCTGCTGCGGGATGGCCCGGGTGAACTCCAGGTGCTCGCGCAGCGAGTCGGAGCGCTCCGCGACCTGCTCGACGTCCTGCCGGGTCAGCACCAGGACGGTGCACGCGGTGATCGCGCGGGCCGTGTACTCCCAGATGGCCTCCGGGTCGATCAGCGCCCGCTCCCCCAGGTGGGCGCCGTCGGCGAGGACGCCGAGGCTCTCGTCGCCGCCGTAGGGGCCGGTGCCGATCTTCTCCACCCGGCCGTGCGCCAGCAGGTACACCTCGTCGGTCTGGTTGCCGAAGTCGGCGAGCACCTCGCCCGCGGCGATCTCGCGCTGCTCGCAGCGCCGGGCCAGCTCCGCGAGCACCTCCTCGTCCTCGTACCCGCGCAGGGCGGGGATCTCGCCCAGTTCGGCGGGGATGACCTCGACGCGGTCACCGGTCTTCACGAAGGTGATACGGCCATCGCCCACGGCGTAGGTGAGGCGCCGGTTCACCCGGTACGTACCGCCCTTCACGTCCACCCACGGCAGCATCCGCAGCAGCCAGCGGGAGCTGATCTCCTGCATCTGCGGGACGGACTTGGTGGTGGTGGCCAGGTTCCGCGCGGCCGCCGTGCCAAGGCTCTGCTGGGGCCTGGTCTCTTCCGTGCGGACCTCTTCGCCTACCGACATATGGAACTGCCCTCCCGGTTGTGCGCCCGGCGGCGGTCTGTGCCGGACGCCGATCTCACGTAAGAGCCTTCCATCACTCAACGTATCTGTGCTATTACCCGAAAGAGCGGGAATGGATCTCCGCCCGCCGGGGCAGACTGGGGTCCCCCTCCAGCGCCGCACGGCCTCCGCGCCCTTCCCGCGCCCCGTCCGCGCCCGCCCGCGCGCCGTCCGCATCGTGTCCGAATCGGCTCGCACGCTGTACGAACGAAGGGTTCCGCCCGCTTCCGCTTCGGTACATCCAGCGGTACGAGACGGTCGCGCGGGGCGGCCGTCGCGCACCTGTGAGGGAGGCGGGGCCATGGCCTCACCGATGTCCGCGGCCAGGTTCCTGGCGCGGCTGCGGGCCGAAGGGCTCACGGTCGTCGAGGTGGGCGACTGGAGACACCACAACCGCGACCACAAGGGGCCGTGGGGCCCCGTGCACGGCGTGATGCTCCACCACACGGCGACCAAGGGCACCCGGAGGACCGTGAAGCTGTGCCGCAGGGGCCGCGACGGCCTGCCGGGACCGCTCTGCCACGGCGTGATCACCAAGGACGGCCGGGTGCACCTCGTCGGCTACGGCCGCGCCAACCACGCGGGCGACGGCGACGACGACGTGCTGCGCGCGGTGATAGCGGAGAAGGGGCTGCCGCCCGACAACGAGGCGAACACCGACGGCAACCGGCACTTCTACGGCCTGGAGTGCGAGAACCTCGGCGACGGCGCGGACCCGTGGCCCGAGGTGCAGTTGGAGGCCATCGCGAAGGCCGCCGCCGCGATCTGCCGCCACCACGGCTGGTCGGAGCGGTCGGTCATCGGGCACCTGGAGTGGCAGCCCGGGAAGGTCGACCCGCGCGGGTTCTCGATGAACCGGATGCGGGAGCGGGTCCGCGCACACCTCAAGTAAGCCGGTCCGCCCACCCCCGACCGGCGGGTCATCGGCCCCAGCCATGACCCCGGCCCCCTGGCCAGCGGCCCCCGGTCACCGACAATGGACCCGTGTCCAGCCAGCCCCAGGAAGCCCCCGGCCCCGATGTCCTCCGCCCCCGCCTGCCGTCCCCCCTCCAGGAGGTGGCGGACGACCGTTTCGGGCGGTACGGCGTCGGGCTGGTGCTCAAGCGGGACGATCTGATCCACCCGGAGCTGATCGGCAACAAGTGGCGCAAGCTCGCGCCGAACCTGCGCGCGGCACGCGGGCGTACGGTCCTCACCTTCGGCGGCGCCTACTCCAACCACCTGCGGGCCACCGCCGCCGCGGGCCGACTGCTCGGGCTGCCCACGGTGGGCGTGGTCCGCGGCCACGAGCTGGCCGACCGCCCGCTCAACGCCTCCCTGGCCCGTTGCGCCGCCGACGGGATGCGACTGCACTTCGTCGACAGATCGACGTATCGCCACAAGACGGAGCCCGGCACCCTGGCGGCCGTCCTGCGCGCGGCGGACGCCGAGGAGGCGTACGTCGTCCCCGAGGGCGGCAGCAACGCCGAGGCCGTCCGCGGCTGCCGGGCCCTCGGTACGGAGCTGCGCGACCGTGCCGACGTGGTGGCCCTCGCCTGCGGCACCGGCGGCACGCTGGCCGGTCTCGCCGCGGGACTCTCCCCCGGCCAGCGGGCTCTGGGCGTGCCGGTCCTCAAAGGCGGCTTCCTCGGCTCCGAGACACGCGCGCTCCAGGAGCGGGCGTTCGGCGGCCCGCGCGGCGCCTGGTCGCTGGGCGAGCGCTTCCACTTCGGTGGCTACGCCCGCACGACCCCGGAACTCGAGGCGTTCGCCGTGGACTTCGAACAGCGCCACGCCCTGCCGGTGGAACGTCTCTATGTCGCCAAATTGCTGTACGGCCTCACGGTGCTCGCCGCGGAGGGCGCCTTCCCGCGCGGGAGCACCGTGGCGGCCGTGATCACCGGCCGCCCCTTCCCCTGAACCCGCCTGTCCGCGCGCGCGTCAGGTGTGCGTCTCCCGGTAGGCGGCGGCCTCTTCCAGGTCCAGTCGGCGCAGCAGGGAGCGGAGCATCTCGTCGTCTATGTAGCGGGCGTCGCGGAGCCGGACGAAGACCTCGCGCTCGGCGCCGATCATCTCGCGCGACAGCCGCCGGTAGGTGTCGTCGGCGGTCTCGCCGGTGATCGGGTTGGCCTGGCCGAGGCGTTCCCAGACGGCGTTGCGGCGGCGCTCCAGGACGGCGCGCAGCCGGTCGGCGAGCGGTTCGGGCAGGGCGTTGCGCTCGTCGGCGAGGAGTTCGTCGAGGCACTGCTCGGCGGCCCGGGACGCCTGCGCCTGGGCGTTGGCCTCGGCGAGGGTCTCGGCCTGCGTGTCCCGCCCGGGGAGTCTCAGCAGCCGGATCAGCGCGGGCAGCGTCAGGCCCTGGAGGACGAGGGTGCCGATGACGGTGGTGAAGGTCAGGAAGAGGATCAGGTTGCGGCCGGGGAAGGGCTCCCCGTGGTGCGTCGTCACCGGGATGGAGAAGGCGATGGCCAGGGAGACCACGCCGCGCATCCCCGCCCAGGAGATGATGAACGGCGCCTTCCAGGTGGGGTCCTCCTCCCGTTCGCGGATCCGCGCCGACAGCAGCCGCGGCAGATAGGTCGCCGGGAAGACCCACACGAACCGGGCCACGACGACCACGAGGAAGACGGCGACCGCGTACCAGAGGGCCGAGCCGCCCTCGAACTCGCCCAGCTCGCGCAGGACGACCGGCAGTTGCAGTCCGATGAGGGCGAACACCGCCGACTCCAGGACGAAGGCGACCATCTTCCACACCGCGTCCTCCTGGAGCCGGGTGGCGAAGTCGACCTGCCAGGCGCGGTGGCCGAGGTAGAGCGCCACGACGACGACCGCGAGGACACCGGAGGCGTGCACCTGCTCGGCGACGGCGTAGGCGACGAAGGGGATCAGCAGGGACAGGGTGTTCTGGAGCAGCGCCTCCTTCAGGTGGATGCGCAGCCAGTGGATCGGCACCATCAGCACCAGCCCGATGCCGATGCCGCCGATCGCCGCGAGCAGGAACTCGCGGATGCCGCCCGCCCAGGTGGCGCCCTCCCCGACGGCGGCGGCCAGGGCCACCCGGTAGGCGGTGATCGCGGTGGCGTCGTTCACCAGGGACTCGCCCTGCAGGATGGTGGTGATCCGGGACGGCAGCCCGACCCGGCGGGCGACGGCGGTGGCCGCCACCGCGTCCGGCGGCGCCACCACCGCGCCGAGCACCAGGGCGGCGGTCAGCGGCAGATCCGGCACGATCAGGTGGACGGCCCAGCCGACGGCGACCGTGGCGAACAGCACATAGCCCACCGACAGCAGCGCGACCGGCCGGAGCTGGGCGCGCAGGTCGAGGTAGGAGCTGTCGATCGCCGCCAGGTGCAGCAGCGGGGGCAGGATCAGCGGCAGGACCACGTGCGGGTCCAGGTGGTAGTCGGGCACCCCGGGGACGTACGAGATCGCCAGCCCGGCCGCCACCAGCAGCAGCGGCGCGGGCACCGGCGTCCTGCGGGCCGCCCCCGCGACCACGGCGCTGCCCGCCACCAGCAACAACAGCGGCATCACGTCCATGTGCCCTCGCCCCCAGCTCTTTCCGTACGGTCCCCCGCACGCCCGTCGTAATCTGGCAATCATGAAACAGTGCACGCACGCCGACGCGCTGCCACACCCCGAACCCGCGCCGCTCAGCGACACGTGCCTGGTGTGCCTCGCGGACGGTACCCACCCGGTGCAGCTACGGCTGTGCCTGTCCTGCGGCCACGTCGCCTGCTGCGACTCCTCACCGGGCCGCCACGCCACGGAGCACCACAAGGAGACCGGCCATCCCGTGATGCGGACCTTCGAGCCCGGCGAGAGCTGGCGCTGGTGCTTCGTGGACCACGTCCTGGCCTGACCGGGGCCGACCGGGGCTGACCGAGCCTGACCGACCGTGGGACGGTTCGACCGTCTGACGTCTGGGTACGTCAACCCGGCGCGCGCTCTTCCCAATTGGGCCCGCAGACCCCCTAGCCACTGTGCGTATATGTATGTTTACTATGAGTGACAGCACAGGGTCGGGGTCCCGGGGACAGGATCGCCGGGGGCGCGGTAGCGTCACCGCTGAACCACATCGTGTTCCCCGGGGAGACCCCCGGCCCGAACAGCATGTACCACCTTGGAGGTGAGGGTGTCCCAGATCGCAGGCGAGCCCGCGACCCAGGACTTCGTGGAAGTCCGGCTGCCAGCCGCGGGTGCCTACCTGTCGGTGCTGCGGACGGCCACGGCCGGTCTCGCGGCCCGTTTGGACTTCACCCTCGACGAGATCGAGGACCTGCGCATCGCGGTGGACGAAGCCTGCGCGATCCTGCTCCAGCAGGCCGTCCCCGGCTCGGTGCTCAGTTGCGTCTTCCGCCTCGTCGACGACTCGCTGGAGGTGACCGTCTCGGCGCCGACCACCGACGGCCACGCCCCCTCGCGGGACACCTTCGCCTGGACCGTGCTGTCCGCCCTCGCGGGCAAGGTCTCCTCCGCCGTGGACGAGGACAAGACCGTGTCGATCAGCCTCTACAAGCAGCGCGGCGCGGGACCTGGTCCGGCGTGAGGGACGGGGACGGGCCGGTGCGGGACGAAGAGCGCGGCACACGTGAGCTGCCGGCCAAGGGCGGAATTCCACCTTCCAGCGGAGCCAGGCACATGGCGGACGGCATCCCCGAGCAGGCCCGGCCGCACCCGGAGGACCACACCGGCGACCCGGCGGAGTCCCCGGTCGGCGGGGAGCGGGATCAGGGAGGTGCCGGACAGGGCGCGCCTCTGGGACGGCGGAGCGGGGTCACCCCTGTCCGAGCTGCGGCGCGGGCACGGGGAAGGGCAACGGGCGGGACGATGAGCGAGCACGAGCGAGACTCCGAGCAGGACGCGCTGCGCGCACCGAGCGCGCAGGGCACGCAGCACGAACCGCCGGACCGCAGCGGGGCGCGCGCCATGTTCGTCGAGCTGCGCCAGTTGCCGGACGGCAGCCCGCAGTACGCGGAGCTGCGCAACCAACTGGTCCGGATGCACCTGCCGCTCGTCGAGCACCTCGCGCGCCGCTTCCGCAACCGCGGCGAGCCGCTCGACGACCTCACCCAGGTCGCCACCATCGGCCTGATCAAGTCCGTCGACCGCTTCGACCCGGACCGCGGCGTGGAGTTCTCCACCTACGCCACCCCGACCGTCGTCGGCGAGATCAAGCGGCACTTCCGCGACAAGGGCTGGGCGGTGCGGGTACCGCGTCGCCTACAGGAGCTGCGGCTCGCGCTCACCACGGCGACGGCGGAGCTGTCCCAGCTGCACGGCCGCTCGCCCACGGTGCACGAGCTGGCCGAGAAGCTGGCGATCTCCGAGGAGGAGGTCCTGGAGGGCCTGGAGTCCGCCAACGCGTACTCCACGCTGTCCCTGGACGTCCCCGACACGGACGACGAGTCCCCGGCGGTCGCCGACACGCTCGGCGCGGAGGACGAGGCGCTGGAGGGCGTGGAGTACCGCGAGTCCCTCAAGCCGCTCCTTGAGGATCTCCCGCCGCGGGAGAAGCGGATCCTGCTCCTTCGCTTCTTCGCGAACATGACGCAGTCGCAGATCGCCCAGGAGGTCGGCATCTCGCAGATGCACGTCTCCCGGCTGCTGGCGCGGACGCTGGCGCAGTTGCGGGAGAAGCTCCTGGTGGAGGAGTAGCGGAGCAGCAGCCGAGGAGACCCGGCGGTCACTTCCCGGCGTTGCCGGTCTTGCCGGTCTTGTCGGCGTCGTCGGCGCGGCCGGGTCCGCGGATGCCGAGGGCGCGGGCCGTCGCGGGGTTCATCAGCAGGACCAGCGCGGTGACGGCCACGACGGCGAGGGCGATGCCCGCGGGGATGGACGCGCTGTCGGTCTGGAGCAGGTTGTAGGCCACCGGCAGCGCCAGGAGCTGGGTGATGACGGCGGGGCCGCGGCTCCAGCCGCGCCGGGCGAGCAGGCCGCGGGCGGCGAGCATGGGGAGCAGGGCGAGGACGGCGAGGGTGATGCCGCCGGTCACGGCCTGCCGTTCGTTGTCGGGGTTCCCGGCCAGCCCGTAGACGAGCATCCAGATGCCGCCGCCGAACAGCACCAGGCCTTCCAGGCCGGTGAGTGCGGCGGCGCCCACCAGCCGACGGGGGCGGTCATCGTCAGGGGTCTGCGGCTCACTGCTCACCCGAGCAGGGTAGCCGTCGGTGCGCGCCGGGGCGGGGGTGGGTGCGCTGCCCGGCGCCACGGGGTGCCGCTCCCCCGGGTCGGGAGCCGCCCCAGCAGCACGACTGCCCGCAGCTACGGCAAGTGCGTCGAGGGGCTGATCCTTGGTCCGGGGTTCGCGTGGTACCCCTCAGTAGGTACGCTGCCCTCCATGCGTGCACTTCTCGTGGTCAATCCGGCGGCAACCACCACAAGCGCACGTACGCGCGACGTGCTGATCCACGCGCTCGCGAGTGAGATGAAGCTGGAGGCGGTCACCACCGAGTACCGCGGGCACGCGCGGGACCTCGGTCGGCAGGCGGCGGAGAGCGACGACATCGACCTCGTCGTGGCGCTCGGCGGCGACGGCACCGTCAACGAGGTCGTCAACGGCCTGCTGCACAACGGCCCCGACCCCGAGCACCTTCCCGGCCTCGCCGTCGTCCCCGGCGGTTCCACCAACGTCTTCGCCCGCGCCCTCGGCCTCCCCAACGACGCCGTCGAGGCCACCGGCGCCCTGCTCGACGCGCTGCGCGAGGGCAGTGAGCGCACGGTGGGCCTGGGTCTCGCCTCCGGAACGCCGGGCACCGAGGACGAGGCGGTCCCCGCCCGCTGGTTCACCTTCAACGCGGGCCTCGGCTTCGACGGCGGCGTCGTCGGCCGTGTCGAGCAGCAGCGCGAGCGCGGCAAGAAGTCGACCCACGCCCTCTACGTCCGCCAGGTCGTCCGCCAGCTCCTCGGCGAGACCAACCGACGGCACGGCACGATCACCCTCGAACAGAACGGCGAGGACCCGATCGAGGGCCTGGTCCTCTCCATAGTCTCGAACACCGCCCCGTGGACGTTCCTCGGCAATCGCCCCATGTACGCGTCGCCTAAGGCCTCGTTCGATACCGGCCTCGACGTGTTCGGCCTCAGCCGTCTCTCCACCGCCGCGGTTGCCCGGTATGGCACCCAGTTGCTCACTTCGTCCCCCGAGCGCGGACCCCGTGGCAGGCACGCCACCTCCCTGCACGACCTGACCGACTTCACCTTGCATTCGAAGGCGCCGCTCCCCCTCCAGATGGACGGTGACCACCTGGGGCTGCGTACGAGCGTGACGTTCACAGGCGTACGCCGTGCACTGCGTGTGATTGTGTGAGCAGAAGGGGCTAAAGTCCTTTCACTCGAACGTTTAGGCCAGGATCCACCCCATGGAAGTACGGCTGTGACCTAGTCGACACCGAGGAATCAAAAAAAACTTTTCGGAAGGGGTTGTATCCGCCGCTGAGGTTTGCGAGTCTCTACGTGGCGATCGGGACGGCCCCACACACCGGCCCCCACAGATCACCAGAACCCCTCTCCAACACACAGGACCACGCCAGGGAAACCTGACGGTCGGCCCTTCACTTGTTGAGGGATTCGTGAAAGCGTTCACATTCACAAGCAATCAGCATGTAATACCAAGGAGAGGTAGCAGCCATGGACTGGCGTCACCGCGCCGTTTGCCGCGAGGAAGACCCCGAGCTGTTCTTCCCCATCGGCAACACCGGTCCTGCGCTGCTGCAGATCGAGGAAGCCAAGGCTGTCTGCCGTCGCTGCCCGGTTATCGAGCAGTGCCTGCAGTGGGCGCTTGAGTCCGGTCAGGACTCCGGCGTCTGGGGTGGTCTCAGCGAGGACGAGCGCCGCGCGATGAAGCGCCGCGCCGCCCGCAACCGGGCCCGTCAGGCCTCCGCCTGACACACCCACCCCGCTGACAGTCTGAGCCTGGCGGCGCGTACAGCGAGTACGCATCTCCCGCCACCCGAGTCGCAGCGCGCAGTACCCCCGATGCGCTAGAGCACTTACAGCAGCAGCGAGCACTGGCCTCGGACCCGAGAAGGGTCCGGGGCCCTTTGCTTTCCCGGCCCCGCCGCCACGCCCTACTTCTGTGACCGCACCGGCACGTCCAGGATCACCCGTGTCCCCCGCTCCGGCGCCGGGACCATGTCGAAGGTGCCGCCCAACTCGCCCTCCACCAGCGTGCGTACGATCTGGAGGCCGAGGTTCCCCGAGGTGTGCGGGTCGAAGCCCTCGGGCAGCCCCACCCCGTCGTCCTGCACGGTGACCAGCAGCCGCGCCTCCTTCGACGTGCCGCCCCGCACGGCCGACACCTCGACCGTGCCGGTGTCGCCCTCCCGGAAGCCGTGCTCCAGCGCGTTCTGGAGGACCTCGGTCAGCACCATCGACAGCGGTGTGGCGACCTCGGCGTCCAGGATGCCGAAGCGTCCGGTGCGACGGCCGGTGACCTTGCCCGGGGAGATCTCGGCGACCATCGCCAGCACCCGGTCGGCGATCTCGTCGAACTCCACCCGCTCGTCCAGGTTCTGGGACAGCGTCTCATGCACGATCGCGATGGAGCCGACCCGCCGTACCGCCTCCTCCAGGGCCGCGCGCCCGCGCTCGGACTCGATGCGCCGGGCCTGGAGCCGCAGCAGGGCGGCCACGGTCTGGAGGTTGTTCTTCACCCGGTGGTGGATCTCCCGGATGGTGGCGTCCTTGGTGATCAACTCACGTTCTCGGCGGCGCAGTTCGGTGACGTCCCGGAGGAGGACCAGGGAGCCGATGCGGGTGCCCTTGGGGCTGAGCGGGATCGCCCGGAACTGGATGACCCCGTCGTTGGCCTCGATCTCGAACTCGCGCGGCGCCCACCCGCTGGCCACCTTGGCGAGCGCCTCGTCCACCGGCCCCCGGGACGGGGCGAGTTCGGCGGTGGTCTGGCCGAGGTGGTGGCCGACGAGGTCGGCGGCGAGACCCATCCGGTGGTAGGCGGACAGGGCGTTCGGGGAGGCGTACTGCACGGTGCCGTCGGCGTCGAGGCGGATCAGGCCGTCGCCGACGCGGGGCGAGGCGTCCATGTCGACCTGCTGGTTGGGGAACGGGAACGACCCGGCCGCGATCATCTGCGCGAGGTCGGAGGCGGACTGGAGGTAGGTCAGCTCCAGTCGGCTCGGCGTGCGCACGGTGAGCAGGTTGGTGTTGCGGGCGATGACGCCCAGGACGCGGCCGTCGCGCCGTACCGGGATGGACTCGACGCGGACCGGCACCTCCTCGCGCCACTCCGGGTCGCCCTCCCGCACGATCCGGCCCTCGTCGAGGGCGGCGTCCAGCATGGGCCGTCGGCCGCGCGGGACGAGGTGGCCGACCATGTCGTCCTGGTAGGAGGTGGGGCCGGTGTTCGGCCGCATCTGGGCGACGGAGACGTAGCGGGTGCCGTCGCTGGTGGGGACCCACAGCACGAGGTCGGCGAAGGAGAGGTCGGAGAGGAGCTGCCACTCCGAGACCAGCAGGTGGAGCCACTCGAGGTCGGAGTCGTCGAGGGCGGTGTGCTGGCGGACCAGTTCGTTCATGGAGGGCACGTGGTGAGCGTACCTGGGGGTCTGCCGGGGCCCCAACGCCCGCGGGAGCCCGGAAACACCCGCGGGCCGCGGCGCCTGGGAGGGACCCTCAACCCTCCCGGCACCGCAGCCCGGAGCAGCAACGGCCGCGGGGTGTGCGGTCCCGGTCGGCCGAAGGAGAGGAGCCGGAGCAGTCAGGGCAGAGAGCGCCGGTTCCTCGATCCGCCTTCCTGTGCGGGGAAGACGGAAGTTTTCCACGTTCACCCGATTGTGGACTAGACCAGTGGAGTGTGTCCATGCGCGGGCGGTATTTGTTGTTGGAGACTGACTGGACTTGACGCGCGGCAAGCCTAACCCGCAGGCGTCGGCCATGGGGCCGGAAGGCCGGGCCAATTTCCGCCAACGCGCCGGTGCGCCCCCCTGCTCCACCCGCCCTTGAGCCGGTCTCCGCTCAGCCGTGGCGACCGCCGCTCAGGTGGCCCCTCAACTGGTCTCCGTGACCTTCGCCAGCGCCCGGGGCGCGTCCGGGTCCTGGCCGCGGGCGATGGTGACCTCGTGGGCCAGCAACTGGAGGGGGATGATCTCCAGGACCGGCTGGACCTCCTCGGCGACGCCCTCGGTGGGCAGCACGAACCCGGCCGAGGCCCGCTCCACGTGCTCGCGCGGGCCGATGACGACCAGGTCGGCACCCCGGCCCCGGAGCCGGTCCAGGACCGGCCGCAGCGCCTCGCCGCCCTTGCCGTCGGTGACCACCGCGATCACCGGGGAGACGTTGTCGACCATGGCGAGCGGACCGTGCAGCAGATCGGCGCCGGAGTAGGACAGGGCCGGGATGTAGCTGGTCTCCATCAGCTTCAGGGCGGCCTCTTTAGCGGTCGGGTAGCCGTAGCCGCGGGAGGTGATCACCATGCGCTCGGCGAACCGGTACCGGGCGGCCAGGGCGCGCACCTCGTCATGCCGGGCGAGGAGCTGTTCGGCCAGGTCGGGCAGGGCCCGCGCGGGGGCGCCGTCGCCGCCGCGCAGGCCCTCGACGAAGAGGTAGAGGGCGAGCAGGGAGGCGGTGTACGTCTTGGTGGCGGGCAGGGCGCGCTCGGGCCCGGCGAGGATGTCGATGTGGTGCTCGCAGACCCCGGCCAGCGCCGAGTCGGGGTTGTTGGTGACGGCGAGGGTGAGGGCCCCGGCCTCGCGGGCCGCCCGGGTGGAGGCGACCAGGTCCGGGGAGCCGCCAGACTGGCTGACGGTGACGACCAGCACGTCGGTGAGGTCGGGGCGGGCGCCGTACGTCGTGGTGGTCGACATGGAGGCGAGTCCGCAGGGCAGGCCGAGCCGGATCTCGATCAGGTACTTGGCGTACAGCGCGGCGTTGTCGGAGGTGCCGCGGGCGGTCAGCAGGACGAAGCGGGGCCTGCGGGCGGCGATCTCCCGGGCCACCCGCCCGATCGGCCCGGCGCCCTCGTCGAGGATGCGCCGGAGCACGGCGGGCTGCTCGGCCATCTCGCGGGCCATGATCCGCCCCGGGGCGTCACCCCGGGGACCGAGGCGCGACGCGCTGCTCATGAGGGGCCTCCACTTCGTCCCGGTCAACCCGGCGTCTTCCCTCCCATTGCACTCCCCCACGGCGTGCCGCGCCTGTTAGATTGGAACCCGGATTGGTCTAAACCACATGGGGAGATCGTCCGCATCCCTTGCCCGTGACACCCCCTCTTCAGAACGGCAGGCCCAGCGTGGAAGTTGTCATCGTCCCGGACGCCAAGGCGGGCGGCGAGCTGATAGCCGAGGCCATGGCGAAGCTGCTCGGGCGCAAGCCCGACGCCGTCCTCGGAGTGGCCACCGGGTCCACCCCGCTGCCCGTGTACGAGGCGCTGACGGCCAAGGTGCGCTCCGGTGCCGTGGACGTCTCGCGCGCCCGGATCGCCCAGCTCGACGAGTACGTGGGGCTGCCCGCCGCACACCCCGAGTCCTACCGTTCGGTGCTGCGCCGCGAGGTGCTTGAGCCGCTCGGCATCGGGATGGACGCCTTCCTCGGTCCGGACGGCGAGGCGGCCGACGTGCGGGCGGCGTGCGAGGCGTACGACCGGGCGCTGGCCGCGGCGGGCGGGGTCGACCTCCAGTTGCTGGGGATCGGCACGGACGGACACATCGGGTTCAACGAGCCGTGCTCGTCGCTGGCCTCGCGGACCCGGATCAAGACGCTGACCGAGCAGACCCGTGTGGACAACGCGCGCTTCTTCGACGGGGACGTCGAGCAGGTCCCGCACCACGTGATCACGCAGGGCATCGGGACGATCCTGGAGGCCCGGCACCTGGTGCTGCTCGCCACGGGCGAGGGCAAGGCGGACGCGGTCGCCGCGACCGTCGAGGGCCCGGTGGCCGCCGTCTGCCCGGCCTCCGCGCTCCAGTTGCACCCGCACGCCACGGTCGTCGTCGACGAGGCCGCCGCGTCGAAGCTGAAGCTCGCGGACTACTTCCGGCAGACCTACGCCGCCAAGCCGGAGTGGCAGGGCATCTGAGCCCACACGGTGAACGCCGGGCACCCCCGTCAACGCGAGGGTGCCCGGCGTTCACCGTTTCCAGAAGCCAGCGACGCCGGGCGCCCTCGGCAAGAAGGCGCCCGGCGTTCGCCGTCCCCCGTGGGTCATCCCCCCGTGACGACCCCCGCGAGGACCTCCGCCGCCGCGCGTCCGCACACCCGTGCCGCGCCGTAGGTGGCGATGTGCGGGGCGCCCCGGGGCGGTGCCTGGGGTACGCCCATCTCGACGACAACGGTGTCAGGACGGGCCGCGAGCAGGGTGGCGACGGCCGCCGCCATCCAGGGGTGCCGGTGCTCGTCGCGGACGACGGCGACGATACGGCGCTCCCCCGCCGCCGCCAGCACCGCGCCGCCCGCCACGCTGCCGGTGAAGCTGCCCGACTCGGTGCCGGGCAGCAGTTCCGCCAGCTCGGCGGCGACGCCCCAGGGCGTCTCGTCCCCCACCGCGATGTTGGCGACCGGCGCGAGCGCGGCGACGTACGGCGCCGACGTCAGCGGGGCGAGGTCGCCGGTGACCCGCAGGGCGCGGCGGGCGGCGCGCAGGCCCACCTCGTCCAGCGAGGAGTCGGCGACGGCGGGCCGGGACACCCCCGCCGTCCACTGGGCGAGCTTGCGCACGCGTTCCGCCGCGTCCGCGAGCCGCTCCTCGGCCAGCTCACCGGCGCGCACGGCGGCCACGAGGGCGTCCCGCAGCCGTCGTACCGTGTCGTCGTCGGCGAGGCCGCCGCCCACGCAGATGGCGTCGGCGCCCGCGGCGATGGCGAGGACGCTGCCGCGTTCGATGCCGTAGGTGCCCGCGATGGCCTGCATCTCCATGCCGTCGGTGACGATCAGGCCGTCGTAGCCGAGTTCGCCGCGTAGCAGCTCGGTGAGGACGCGCGGCGAGAGGGTCGCCGGGCGGTCCGGGTCCAGGGCCGGGACCAGGATGTGGGCGCTCATCACGGCCCGTGTCCCGGCGGCGATGGCGGCCCGGAACGGCGCCAGTTCGCGCTCGGCGAGGACCGCCGGGCCGACGTCGATGCGGGGCATCGCGTGGTGGGAGTCGACGGCGGTGTCACCGTGCCCGGGGAAGTGCTTGGTGCAGGCGGCGACCCCGGCCGCCTGGAGGCCGGTGACATAGGCGGCGGTGTGCCGGGCGACCAGGTCGGGGGCGGCGCCGAAGGAGCGTACGCCGATGACCGGGTTGTCCGGGTTGGAGTTGACGTCCGCGGACGGCGCCCAGTTGAAGTTGACCCCGCAGGCGGCGAGGCGCTGGCCGAGCGCGTACGCCACGGCGTGCGTCAGCTCGGTGTCGTCGACCGCGCCGAGTGCGTGGTTGCCGGGGTAGGAGGAGCCGGTGCGCACCTCCAGACGGGTGACGTCGCCGCCCTCCTCGTCGATGGCGACCAGGACGTCGTCCCGCTCGGCCCGCAGTTGGGCGGTGAGCGCGGCGAGCTGGGCCGGGGAGGCGATGTTGCGGCCGAACAGGCCGACGGAGGCGAGGCCCTCGCCCAGGCGGCGCAGCAGCCAGTCGGGGGCGGTGGTGCCGGTGAAGCCGGGCTGGAGAACGGTGAGGGCGTCACGCGTGAGGGTGTCCGTGCCGCTCGCGAATGTGGTCATCGGGTGGCGTTATCCCTTCACGGCGCCCGCGGTCAGGCCACTGACGGCCCGGCGCTGGAGGTAGACGAAGAGGATCAGGATGGGGATGGCGAACAGGGAGGAGGCGGCCATGGTGGCGCCCCAGTCGTCGCCGAAGGCGGTGCGGAAGCTGGACACCCACAGGGGCAGGGTCTGCGCCTCGGCGTCCTTGTTGAGGACCAGGACCAGCGGGAACTCGTTCCAGGCGGTGATGAACCCGAACATCGAGGTGGACATCAGGCCGGGCGCGAGCAGCGGCAGGATCACCCTGCGGAACGCGCTGAGGCGGGTGCAGCCGTCGACCATCGCCGCCTCCTCCAGTTCCTTCGGCACGGCGGCGACGAAGCCGCGCAGCGTCAGGATGGTGAAGGGCAGGATCATCATCATGTAGAAGACGGTCAGCGGGATCAGGCTGTTGAGCAGGGAGGCGTCCCGCACGATCATGTAGATCGCGATGACCATGACCTCCCAGGGCGCCATCTGGGCCAGCATGAACCCGACGATGAAGCCGCGCCGTCCCCTGAACCGCATCCGGGCCAGCGCGAACGACCCGGCGAGCGCGATGACCAGCGAGAAGACCACCGCGAGCACGGTGACGATCAGCGAGTTCGTGACGTACGTCCAGAAGTGGTCGACGCTGGTCGCGGTCTTGAAGTGCTCGAAGGTGACGTCGGTGGGGAACCAGACGGGGTCCTCGGAGATGATGTCGCCGGTCGGCTTGAAGGCCGTGGAGAACATCCAGTACACGGGGAAGACGCAGCCGAGGAAGAGGACCACGGCCGTGACGTTGGGCCAGAGGCGGCCGAAGAGCGTGCGCTTCACAGCAGTCCCTCCTCGTCCTGCTTGAGCACGAGGCGCAGGTAGTAGGCGGTGATCCCGAGCAGGATCAGGATGGTCAGGACGGCGATGGCCGCGCCCATGCCGTAGTGCTGGTTGCCGACGCCCTCGATGTAGGCGTACACGGGCAGGATCTCGGTGAGCCGGTCGGGGCCGCCCGCGTTGATGACGTAGACCTGCACGAACGCCTTGAAGATCCAGATGACTTCGAGGAACGTCGTGGCGTAGAGGAAGGGCCGCAGGAACGGCAGGGTGACGGTGGTGAAGCTCTTCCAGCCGCCCGCGCCGTCGAGGGCGGCGGCCTCGTACAGCTCGCTGGGGATGGTGGTGGTCGCCGCGTAGAGGTTGATGGCGACGAACGGGATGGACATCCACACGATGAGCACGGTGACGACGAAGAACGTCGACATCTGGCTGCTGGTCCAGCTGTAGTCGGCCATGGAGTGCCAGCCGAGCTTGTCCAGCACCCAGTTGACGACGCCGAAGCGCTCGGCGAACAGCCACTGGTAGACCGTGGTCGCCGCGATGACGGGCATCGCCCAGGCCAGCACCAGGCCGATCATCAGCAGCAGCCGCATCCGCTTGCCGAGGCGGGCGAGCAGCAGGCCGACCAGGGAACCGCAGACCATGGTCAGGGCGACGTTGACGGCGGTGAACAGGACCGAGCGCAGGGTCACGCGCCAGAAGTCCTCGCCGGTGAGGACCTCCTTGTAGTTGTCGATGCCGTTCCACTCGGTGGCGTGCTGGATCAGCTGCGCCATGTTGAGGTTCTGGAACGACAGCAGGACGTCCTTCAGCAGCGGCCAGCCCAGCAGCAGCACGGTGGCGGCGCAGGCGGGCAGCAGCAACAGGTACGGTCCCAGCGCGCCGACGCGCGACGCGGCTCGCGACGCCCCCCGGTCGGATGCCCCGCCGTCCGCCCCCTTGCGGACGTCGGCCGGGCCGGAGGGCGGCCGTTCGGTCTGCACGGTCATGCTCGCGTTCTCTCTACTCGACCTGTTCGACCTACTCGACGTGACGGAACGCGGGGCGGGGGCCCGAGTCGGAACCGGGCCCCCACCCCCGTGCCGTTACTGCTGCTGCGCCAGGCGCTTGTTGAACTCGTCCTCGACCTGCTTGGCGGCCTCGGCCGGGGACTTACCGTTGAGCACGGCGGTCATGTAGGTCTTGACCGGGTTGGGGGCGTTCTCCACCGCGGCCCACTCGGGGATCAGCGGCGTGGTGCCACCGCCCGCGGCGGCCGGGGCGGCGGCCTCGGCGGCGGCGTTGCCCGCCAGGTTGCTCTGGAGGGCCTCCTTGTTCGGGATGACGCCGTTGGCCTTGGCGAGCTTGCCCTCGAACTCGTCGGACAGGGCGATCTTCAGGAACTCCTTGGCGAGGTCCTGCTTCTTGCTGCCCGCGGCGACGGCGAGGTTGGAGCCGCCGAGGAAGACGCCCTCGGGCTTGTCGGCCGTGGCACCGGGGATGGTGAAGTAGCCGATCTGCTCCTCGATCTCCTTGTTGGCCTCGATCGCGATCCCGGCTTCCCAGCCCATGCCGATGAACGCGCCGACGTCGCCCTTGCCGAAGACCTGGCCCTGCTGCGGGGTGGCCTCGTCCTTGTCCTTGGGGGCCTTGGACAGGGCCTGGAACTTCTTGTAGGTCTCCATGGCCGCGGCGACCTTCGGGTCGTCCAGGTTGGAGACGTACTTGTCGCCGTCCTTCTTGACCAGCTCGCCGCCCTCGCCGATGACCAGGCCGACGAAGTGGTACCAGTTCTGGCCGGGCAGGTAGATCGGCTCGGCGTCGGTCTTCTCGCCGATCGTCTTCAGGTCGGCGTAGAACTCGTCGCGGGTCTTCGGGGTGTCCTTGATCCCGGCGTCGGCCCAGATCTTCTTGTTGTAGAGGACCACGCGGTTGGCGAAGTACCAGGGCGCCGCGTACTGCTTGCCCTCGTAGATCGAGGACTCGTTGAGCGCCTCGGTCCACTCACCGCCGATCTCGGTCTTCAGGTCCGCGAGGTCGGCGAGGCCGCCGGTCTTGGCGTAGGCCGGGGTCTGGGTGTTGCCGATCTCGAAGACGTCCGGCGGGTTCTCCTCGGACAGGGCGGTGGTCAGCTTCTGCTGGATGCCGTTCCACTGCTGGACCTCGAACTTGACCTTCGCCTTGGTCTTCTTCTCGAAGGCGGTGGCCAGCTCGGCCTGCCAGTCGTCGGGCGAGGAGCCGTCCATCACCCACACGGTGAGGGTCTGACCCGCGTAGCCGTCCGCTCCGGCCTTGCCGCCGTTGCCCTCGTCGCCGTCGTCGCCCCCGCACGCCGCGATGGAGACCATCATTGCCGCGACACCGATCGCGGATATCAGCTTGCGCTTCACGCCACCCTCCTCAGGGATGCCACAAACCCCCCTCGTCCCCGCGGTGACCGTCAACGCGTGCTGTCCGTGGGGCCTGGGACCTGGACCAATGGTGTAGACCAGTACCCGGAGCTTGGCCCAGACCAAATGGCCTGTCAAGGGCCCGGAAGTAGGGCCCTACCAGCCGTTATGGGACCTACATATGCAGGAACCATTACTAAAGAAGGCCGCGAAAACACCGCCAGACGGGGCCCACTTCGGGTAGACCACTGGGGTACCGGTCGAGAGGGCTGGACTAGACCAACGATGGGCACGGGGGTATACAGAGGGGATCACGGACCGTACGGAACCCCCGTATGGACAGCCGTGTCACGATGTGAGCCGCGGCCGACACGACGTCGGCCGTGTCGGACCCGGAGCCGGGAAGGCGGAGCATGAGCACCGACGTCAGCAGTGCGGAGAACGAGGGCGGGGCAGGCGTCCGTACCGCACGCGTGCCCAAGTACTACCGCCTGAAGAAGCACCTGCTCGACATGACGGAGACCCAGGCACCCGGCACCCCGGTACCGCCCGAGCGCACGCTCGCCGCCGAGTTCGACACCTCCCGCACCACCGTCCGCCAGGCCCTCCAGGAACTCGTCGTCGAGGGGCGTCTGGAGCGCATCCAGGGCAAGGGCACCTTCGTCGCCAAGCCCAAGGTCTCCCAGGCGCTCCAGCTCACCTCCTACACCGAGGACATGCGCGCCCAAGGGCTGGAACCGACGTCCCAGTTGCTGGACATCGGCTACATCACCGCCGACGACACGCTCGCCTCCCTGCTCGACATCACCACCGGCGGCCGGGTGCTGCGCATCGAGCGCCTGCGCATGGCCAACGCCGAGCCGATGGCCATCGAGACCACGCACCTGTCCGCCAAGCGCTTCCCCGCGCTGCGCCGCTCCCTGGTGAAGTACACGTCCCTCTACACCGCCCTCGCCGAGGTGTACGACGTCCACCTGGCCGAGGCCGAGGAGACCATCGAGACCTCGCTGGCCACCCCGCGCGAGGCCGGACTGCTCGGCACCGACGTGGGCCTGCCGATGCTGATGCTCTCCCGCCACTCACTGGACCGCGACGGCCAGCCGGTGGAATGGGTGCGCTCGGTGTACCGCGGAGACCGCTACAAGTTCGTGGCGAGGTTGAAGCGTCCACAGGAGTAGTGCCCGTGGTGTAGCGCGCCCGCTGTTCCTGCTCTACGTTCCTGGCGTCAATGACCGTCTTGGCCTACGCCATGGCAGTGACGGGAGGACGACCCGGTGCGTACCGCGAACGCTCGAACCATCGTCATCTGGACCCTCGTAGCACTGGTAGGCGCCAGCGGCTGGGCCGTCCTCGCGCTCTCCCGCGGTGAGGAGGTCTCCGCCGCCTGGATGGTCGCGGCGGCCCTCGGCTCGTACGCCATCGCCTACCGCTTCTACGCCAAGTTCATCGCGCGCCGGGTGCTGAAGGTGGACGGCACCCGGGCCACCCCCGCCGAGCGCCTCAACAACGGCATCGACTTCCACCCCACCGACCGGCGGGTCCTGCTCGGCCACCACTTCGCCGCGATCGCCGGGGCCGGTCCGCTGGTCGGGCCGGTGCTCGCCGCCCAGATGGGCTATCTGCCCGGCACGATCTGGATCATCGCCGGCGTCATCTTCGCCGGCGCCGTGCAGGACATGGTGGTGCTGTTCTTCTCCACCCGCCGCGACGGGCGCTCGCTCGGCCAGATGGCCCGCGAGGAGATCGGCCCGTTCGGCGGGGCGGCGGCCCTGCTCGCCGCCTTCGCCATCATGATCATCCTGCTCGGGGTGCTCGCCCTGGTCGTCGTCAACGCCCTCGCCGAGTCGCCGTGGGGCACCTTCTCCATCGGCATGACCATCCCGATCGCCCTGCTGATGGGCTTCTACCTGCGCGTCCTGCGCCCCGGCAGGGTCCTGGAGGTCTCCCTCATCGGCGTGGCCCTGCTGCTGCTCGCGCTGGTCGCGGGCCGCTGGGTGGCCGAGTCGTCCTGGGCGGACACCTTCACCCTCGCCCCGTCCACGCTGGTCATCTGGCTGGTGGCGTACGGCTTCATCGCCTCGGTCCTGCCGGTGTGGATGCTGCTGGCGCCCCGCGACTACCTCTCCACCTTCATGAAGATCGGCACCATCGGACTGCTCGCCCTCGGCGTGGTCGTAACCGTGCCGACGCTGAGGATGGACGCCGTCACCGACTTCGCCTCCCGCGGCGACGGCCCGGTCTTCGCGGGCTCCCTCTTCCCGTTCGTGTTCATCACCATCGCCTGCGGCGCGCTGTCCGGGTTCCACGCCCTGATCTCCTCCGGCACCACCCCGAAGATGATCCAGAAGGAGACCCAGGTCCGGATGATCGGCTACGGCTCCATGCTGATGGAGTCGTCGGTCGCCGTGATGGCGCTGGTCGCCGCGAGCATCATCGACCCCGGGCTGTACTTCGCCATGAACGCGCCCGCCGGGGCCATCGGCGGCACCGTGGAGAGCGCCTCGCAGGTGGTCACCGGCTGGGGCTACCAGATCACCCCGGAGGACCTCGCCGCCGCCGCGCGGAACGTCGAGGAGTCCTCGCTGCTGTCCCGCACCGGCGGCGCGCCCACCCTCGCCGTCGGCGTCTCGCAGATCTTCTCCGAGGTGACGGGCGGGAGCCTGAAGGCGTTCTGGTACCACTTCGCCATCATGTTCGAGGCGCTGTTCATCCTGACCGCGCTCGACGCGGGCACCCGCGTGGGCCGGTTCATGCTCCAGGACACCCTCGGCAACGTCTACAAGCCGTTCCGGAACGTCAGTTGGAAGCCCGGCCTGGTCATCACCAGCGCGCTGGTGTGCGGGCTGTGGGGGTACTTCCTCTGGGTGGGCGTCCACGAGCCGCTCGGCGGGATCAACCAGCTCTTCCCGATCTTCGGCATCTCCAACCAGTTGCTGGCCGCCGTCGCGCTGGCCGTCTGCACCACCCTGCTGGTGAAGTCCGGGCGCCTGAAGTGGGCCTGGGTCACCGGCGTCCCGCTCGTCTGGGACGCCACGGTCACCCTCACCGCGAGCTGGCAGAAGGTGTTCTCCAGCGACCCGCGCGTCGGCTTCTTCGAGCAGCGCGGTGTCTACCAGGCCGGGATCGACCGCGGCGAGGTCATCCCGCCCGCCAAGGACATGGACGACATGCACACCATCGTCACCAACTCCACGGTGGACGGCGTCCTCTCCGCCGTCCTCGCGCTCCTGATCGTCGTCGTGGTCGTCGACGCGCTCCGGATCTGCGTCCGGCACGTCCGCCGCCCCGCACTGTCCACGCTCAGCGAGGCGCCGTACGTCGAGTCGAAGATCGTCGCCCCGGCCGGGCTGTTCCCGACCAAGGAGGAGAAGGAGGAGGCCCGTGACGCCGTCGGCACTGACACGCGCGTTTAGGGGCGTGCGCTGGTACCTGCGGGAGCTGACCGACGAGTCGGCGTACGAACGCTACGTGGCCCATCTGCGCGAGGGCCACCCGGAGGCGGAGGTGCCGTCCCGGCGCGCGTTCGAGCGGATGCGGACGGACCGGCGGGAAGCGGACCCACGGCAGGGCTTCCGCTGCTGCTGAGCCGCCACTACCTGCACGAGTGCCGACCGATATCCGGACGAGGGGTTCCGTTTGCGCCATCCCCTGACCTAGATTGCCTGCGCGTTACACCGGTGATCAGTGAGGGGACGGAGTCGCCAGATGTCACAAGCACCACCTGAAGCGAACAGAACGGCGGTGGTGACGCCCGTGCGCGTCGTCATCGCCGTCTGTCTGATAGCACCCTTCGTATCGATGCTGTGGGTCGGCTCCTACGCCAAGACCGACCCGACCCTGATCGGCATCCCGTTCTTCTACTGGTACCAGATGGCCTGGGTCGTGCTCTCGGCCGGGCTGACCTCGCTGGCGTACCAGCTCTGGCACCGCGACCAGCGTGCCCGCAGGCAGCGGCAGGGGGGTGACGGGGCATGAAGGACGGCGTCAACGGCGTAGCGCTCACCGTCTTCGTCCTGTTCTTCGTCGCCGTCACGGTGATGGGGTTCCTCGCCGCGCGCTGGCGGAAGGCGGCCAACGAGCACAGCCTCGACGAATGGGGGCTGGGCGGCCGGTCCTTCGGCACCTGGATCACCTGGTTCCTGCTCGGCGGCGACCTGTACACGGCGTACACCTTCGTGGCGGTCCCCGCGGCGATCTACGCGGCGGGCGCGTCCGGGTTCTTCGCGGTGCCGTACACGATCCTCATCTACCCGATGATGTTCGTGTTCCTGCCCCGGCTGTGGTCGGTCTCCCACAAGCACGGCTACGTCACCACCTCGGACTTCGTCCGCGGCCGGTTCGGTTCCAAGGGGCTGTCGCTGGCGGTCGCCGTCACCGGCATCCTCGCCACCATGCCGTACATCGCGCTCCAGCTCGTCGGCATCCAGGCCGTCCTGGACGTGATGGGCGTGGGCGGCGGCGAGAACACCCACTGGTTCGTCAAGGACCTGCCGCTGCTGATCGCCTTCGGCGTGCTGGCGGCGTACACCTACTCCTCGGGGCTGCGCGCGCCCGCGCTGATCGCGTTCGTCAAGGACACGCTGATCTACCTCGTCATCGCGGTCGCCATCATCTACATCCCGATCAAGCTGGGCGGCTTCGACGACATCTTCGCCGCGGCCAGCCAGAAGTACGAGGCGGCGGGCGCGGGCGGCCTCACGCCGACGGCCGCCTCCCAGTGGACGTACGCCACGCTGGCGCTGGGTTCGGCGCTCGCGCTGTTCATGTACCCGCACAGCGTGACCGCCGTGCTGTCCAGCCGCAGCCGTGAGGTGATCCGCCGCAACTCCACCATCCTGCCGCTGTACTCGCTGATGCTGGGCCTGCTCGCCCTGCTGGGCTTCATGGCGATCGCGGCCGGGGTCCAGGTGGACAACGGGCAGCTCGCGATCCCGCAGCTCTTCGAGAACATGTTCCCGGACTGGTTCACGGGCGTCGCCTTCGCCGCCATCGGCATCGGCGCGCTGGTCCCGGCGGCCATCATGTCCATCGCGGCGGCCAACCTCTTCACCCGCAACATCTACAAGGACTTCCTGAAGCCGGACGCCACCCCGGCCCAGGAGACCAAGGTGTCCAAGCTGGTGTCGCTGCTGGTGAAGGTGGGCGCGCTGGTCTTCGTCCTCGGCATGGACAAGACCGTCGCCATCAACTTCCAGCTCCTCGGCGGCATCTGGATCCTGCAGACCTTCCCGGCCCTGGTCGGCGGTCTGTTCACCCGCTGGTTCCACCGCTGGGCGCTGCTCGCGGGCTGGGCGGTCGGCATGGTGTACGGCACGGTCGCCGCGTACGGCGTCTCCTCGCCGACGCAGGCGCACTTCGGCGGCTCGTCGAAGGAGATCCCGGGCATCGGGGAGATCGGCTACATCGGCCTGACGGCGTTCGTCCTGAACCTGGTCGTCACGATCGTCCTGACCTTCGTCCTCAAGACCCTCAAGGCCCCCGAGGGCGTGGACGAGACGAGCCCGGAGGACTACTCGGCGGACGCGGGTGACCCGGGAGTACAGGTCGAGCTGCCCCCCGCGACGGCGGACACCGCACGCACCTAGGGGTCGACCAGCCACGACCACCCCGCGGCGGGCCGCCAAAAGCAAGTGCTACGGCGGCCCGCTGTCGTCCACACTCCCCGCATGGACATCCAGATCCGGCCCATCGAGCCCACCGAACACACCACCCTCGGCGACATCACAGCCACCGCCTACCTGGACGACGGCCTCCTCGACTTCGGCGAAAGCGACGCCTACCTCCACGAACTGAGGGACGTCACCAAGCGCGCCGCCTCCGCGGAGGTCCTCGTCGCCGCCGCCGAAGGCCGGGTCCTCGGCGGCGTCACCTTCGTGCCGGGCCCCGGCCCCATGTCCGACATCGCCCGCCCCGGCGAGGCCGAGATCAGGATGCTGGCCGTCGCCCGCGAGGCCCGCGGACGCGGCGCGGGCGAGGCCCTGGTGCGCGCCTGCCTCGACCGCGCCCGCGCCACCGACGGCTGCACGGGCGTCGTCCTGTCCACCCAGCGCACCATGCGCGCCGCCCACCGCGTCTACGAACGGCTGGGCTTCACCCGGGCCCCGGAGCGTGACTGGAACCCGCTCCCGGAGCTGGACGACATCTCCCTGCTCGTCTACGAACTGACGCTCTGAAACCGGCCCGACACAACATCTGGGGGTGGCACGCCGCCCCGGCACAAGATGTATGCTCATGCTCGCTGTCGCCGCAGGGGAATCCGGTGCGAATCCGGAACTGTCCCGCAACGGTGTACATGCGTGTTTCCGCACGCCTGGTCAGTCCGAGGACCTGCCGACAGCGCGCCCGGCCGACCGGTCCGGGTGCCATGACGTCCGGGCCTCGTGGAATGGGCCGGTGGACGCGACGCCACGCGCGCTCGTGAGCTGCCCCCTGCCCTCCACAGGGCCCAGGCCCCGTGCCGAGCGAGGGAGAGCCCCACGTGACCATCGCGCCAGCGGATCCCGCTTCAGCGACCCCGGTGGACACCGGCGGTCCCGGTACCGCGCTGCTGCGGACCCTGACCGAGCTGACCGCCGACCTGCCCGACGCCGACCCCGGCCGGGTCGCCGCCGCCGCGCTGCGCGGCCGGTCCGCGCGGGCCGACGAAAGGGAGCTGCGCGAGCTGGCCACCGAGGCCGCCGCCGGGCTGATCTCGGAGGACCCCGCGTACTCCCGGCTCGCGGCCCGGCTGCTGACCCTCGGCATCCGCGCCGAGGCGGCCTCGCAGGGCGTCACGTCGTTCACGGAGTCCGTCGCGACCGGGCACCGCGAGGGCCTGATCGCCGACCGCACCGCGGACTTCGTCCGCGTCCACGCCGACCGCCTGGACGCGCTCGTCGACCCGGACGCCGACGACCGCTTCGGCTACTTCGGGCTGCGCACCCTGCACTCCCGCTACCTGCTCCGGCACCCGGTCACCCGGCAGGTCATCGAGACGCCCCAGCACTTCCTGCTGCGGGTCGCCGCCGGGCTCGCGGAGGACGACAGCCGCCGCTCGGTGGACGAGGTCGCCGCGCTGTACGCGCTGATGAGCCGCCTCGACTACCTGCCGTCCTCGCCCACCCTGTTCAACTCCGGCACCCGCCACCCGCAGATGTCGTCCTGCTACCTCCTGGACTCCCCCAAGGACGAGCTGGACTCCCTCTACGAGCGCTACCACCAGGTCGCCCGGCTCTCCAAGCACGCGGGCGGCATCGGACTGTCGTACAGCCGCGTCCGCTCGCGCGGTTCGCTGATCCGGGGCACCAACGGGCACTCCAACGGCATCGTCCCGTTCCTGAAGACGCTGGACGCCTCGGTGGCCGCGGTGAACCAGGGCGGGCGTCGCAAGGGCGCGGCGGCGGTCTACCTGGAGACCTGGCACTCCGACATCGAGGAGTTCCTGGAGCTGCGGGACAACACCGGCGAGGACGCCCGCCGCACCCACAACCTCAACCTGGCGCACTGGGTGCCGGACGAGTTCATGCGCCGGGTCGCCGAGGACGGCACCTGGTCGCTGTTCTCGCCGTCCGACGTGCCCGAGCTGGTCGACCTGTGGGGCGCGGAGTTCGACGCCGCCTACCGCGCGGCCGAGGCGGCGGGCCTGGCGCGGAAGACCGTCCCGGCCCGTGAGCTGTACGGCCGGATGATGCGCACCCTCGCGCAGACCGGCAACGGCTGGATGACCTTCAAGGACGCCGCCAACCGCACCGCCAACCAGACCGCCGAGCCGGGCCACGTCATCCACTCCTCCAACCTCTGCACGGAGATCCTGGAGGTGACGGACGACGGTGAGACCGCCGTGTGCAACCTGGGCTCGGTCAACCTCGGCGCGTTCGTCGACGTCGGGGACGGCGGGGACGGCGGGGACATCGACTGGGAGCGCCTGGACGCCACCGTCCGCACCGCGGTCACCTTCCTGGACCGCGTGGTCGACATCAACTTCTACCCGACCGAGCAGGCGGGCCGCTCCAACGCCCGCTGGCGGCCGGTGGGCCTGGGCGTGATGGGCCTCCAGGACGTCTTCTTCCAGCTCCGGCTGCCCTTCGACTCCGCCGAGGCGAAGGGCCTGTCCAGCCGGATCGCCGAGCGGATCATGCTCGCCGCGTACGAGGCGTCCGCCGACCTCGCCGAGCGCAACGGCCCGCTTCCGGCCTGGGCGAAGACCCGCACCGCGCGGGGCGTGCTGCACCCCGACCACTACGACACCGAGCTGACCTGGCCGGAGCGCTGGGCGGCGCTGCGCGAGCGGATCGCGGCGGTCGGGATGCGCAACTCCCTGCTCCTCGCCATCGCGCCGACGGCGACGATCGCCTCCATCGCGGGCGTCTACGAGTGCGTCGAACCGCAGGTGTCCAACCTGTTCAAGCGCGAGACCCTCTCCGGTGAGTTCCTCCAGGTCAACTCCTACCTGGTACGGGACCTGAAGCGGCTCGGCGTCTGGGACGACCGCACCCGGGAGGCGCTGCGCGAGGCGGGCGGCTCGGTGCAGGGCTTCTCCTGGATCCCGGAGGACGTACGACGCCTGTACCGCACGGCGTGGGAGGTCCCGCAGCGCGCCCTGATCGACATGGCGGCGGCCCGGACCCCGTTCCTCGACCAGGCCCAGTCCCTGAACCTGTTCATGGAGACGCCGACCATCGGCAAGCTCTCCTCGATGTACGCGTACGCCTGGAAGTCCGGGCTGAAGACGACGTACTACCTGCGCTCCCGCCCGGCGACCCGGATCGCCCGAGCCGCCCAGGCCGCCACCCAGGCCACCATCCCCGCCCCCGAGGCGGTCGCCTGCTCCCTTGAGAACCCCGAGTCCTGCGAGGCCTGCCAGTAATGACCAGCCGTACCACCAACCTGCTCGACCCGGGCTTCGAACTGACCCTGCGCCCCATGCGCTACCCGGACTTCTACGAGCGCTACCGGGACGCCATCAAGAACACCTGGACCGTGGAGGAGGTCGACCTCCACTCCGACGTCGCCGACCTGGCGAGGCTGACGCCGGGCGAGCAGCACCTGATCGGCCGTCTGGTCGCCTTCTTCGCGACGGGCGACTCGATCGTCGCGAACAACCTGGTGCTCACCCTCTACAAGCACATCAACTCCCCCGAGGCGCGGCTGTACCTGTCGCGGCAGCTCTTCGAGGAGGCCGTGCACGTCCAGTTCTACCTGACGCTGCTTGACACCTACCTGCCCGACCCGGAGGACCGCACGGCCGCGTTCGCCGCCGTCGAGAACATCCCCTCCATCCGCGAGAAGGCCGAGTTCTGCTTCAGGTGGATGGACTCGGTGGAGGAGATCGACCGCCTGGAGACCCAGGCCGACCGCCGCCGCCTCCTGCTCAACCTGATCTGCTTCGCCGCGTGCATCGAGGGCCTGTTCTTCTACGGCGCCTTCGCGTACGTCTACTGGTTCCGCAGCCGGGGCCTGCTGCACGGCCTGGCGACCGGCACCAACTGGGTCTTCCGGGACGAGACCATGCACATGTCCTTCGCGTTCGACGTCGTGGACACCGTCCGCAAGGAGGAGCCGGAGCTGTTCGACGACGCGCTCCAGCGGCAGGTCACCGACATGCTGAAGGAGGCCGTCGAGGCGGAGCTGCAGTTCGGGCGCGACCTGTGCGGTGACGGGCTGCCGGGGATGAACACCGACTCGATGCGGCAGTACCTGGAGTGCGTCGCCGACCAGCGCCTGACCCGCCTGGGCTTCGCCCCGGTGTACGGCTCCGAGAACCCGTTCCCCTTCATGGAGTTGCAGGGCGTCCAGGAACTGACCAACTTCTTCGAGCGCCGCCCGTCCGCGTACCAGGTCGCCGTGGAGGGCACGGTCGACCTGGACGAGGACTTCTAGGTCGGCTACCCCAACGCCACGTAGTCCCCGGCCGACGCGGCCCGCGCGGTCGTCGTCGTGCCGGGGAAGTACCAGCGCCAGGTGCCCGCCGAGGAGACGGTCACCTTGGTGCGCAGCAGGCCGGAGCCGTCGGCCGTGACGGTCTTGACCGTGCGGTAGTCGGAGGAGCCGCTGGGGCGGTGCTGGAGCAGCACCGTTCCGGCGAAGCCGTAGTACTTCAGGCTCTCCCAACTGGCCCGCGACAGCTTCCCCGCCACGGTGAGCGTGCCGCCCTTGGCGACCGGCTCGGGTCCGGCGTTGACGGTGGGCGCGGAGGCGCGCTTGACCTTGAACAGGGCGATGCGGTCGTGGATCCAGTAGTCGCCGTCGTTGGCCTTGACGGTGGCGGCGGCCTGCCAGGTCCCCGCGATGTTGTTGGAGTTGATGTCGTCGCTGTTCGGGATCCAGGCCGGGTCGACCTTCATCGTCCCCGTGCACACGGACGTGGTCGAGGTCTTCTTCACACAGGTGGTGCCGGTCCAGTCGAAGAAGCCGTAGCCGTTGGACGAGTTGAAGGCGCTGAGGTCGGTGACCCCCTTCACCCCCGAGTCGTCCTGAACGGTCATGGCGATCGGGAACGTGACGACCGCCTTCGTCCCGACCTTGACGTTCTTGCCGCCGTTGACGACGGTGCTGGTGACGCGGACGTCGCCGCGGCCCTCCGCGTGCGCGCCGGTCGCGGTGAGCAGGACGAGCGCGGTGGCCCCGCCCGTGACCGCCCACGCCGTGCGCCGCGCGGAGCGCGTGATGTGTTCCATGATCCTCCCCTGGTGTCCGGGAGAGGTTACACACGCGCTCCGGCGGTGCGGAACGGGACGGTCACCGGGGTACCGGGCGCAGCAGCAGCCGGTGCGGGCGCAGGGTGATGCCGACGCGGGTGGTGTCGTTGGAACCGGGGACCTGCTCCAGGCGGAAGGCGGTGGCCACCGCGGCGGTGATCAGCGTCAACTGGGCCATGGAGAAGTGGTCGCTGGGGCACTTGCGGTTGCCGACGCTGAACGGGCTCATGGCGTACTTCGGCACGTCCCTGACGCGTTCCGGAAGCCAGCGGTCGGGGTCGAACTCCAGGTTGTTGGCGTATGAACGCGCATCGCGTTGGATCGCGTACGGACTGTAGACGAGGTCGGCCCCGGCCGGAATGCGATAGCCACCGAGTGCGGTGTCGGTGACCGCCCGCCGGGTGAGAATCCAGACGGCGGGCCGCAAACGCATCGCCTCCGTGACGACATTGTTGGTGTGGCCGAGCTTACGGACGTCGTCGAATGCCACGGGTCGGCTGCCCGTCACGGATTCAACCTCGTCCCGGACCTTGTCCGCGTGTTCCGGGTGTTCCGCGAGAACCTGGAGCAGCCACATGATCGTGGAAGCCACGGTTTCGCTTCCGGGGGTGAGTATCGCCACGACCTGGTCGTGGATCTCCTGCTCCCCGATGGGCTCGCCATTCTCGTCCTTCGCCGCCAGCAAAGCCGTCAGCAAATCGTCCGGCCTTTGCCCGGAGGCCCGCCGCTCGGCCACGATCTCGTCGACGAGGAGATGCAAATCGGCCAGTGCGCGGTTGAATTCGCGGTTGGCCGGAAGCGGCAGCCGGTACAGCGGCCCGAGCGGCACGACCATCCGCCGGTACATGCCCCGGAAGACGGTGGCGAGCGCGACGCACAGCCGCTCCGCCCGCTCGTCCATGTACTGGCCGCGCAGCAGGCAGCGGGCCGCGACGCGCACGGCGATCCGGAACGACTCCGAGGTGCAGTCGACGGTCGCGCCGGTCCGCCACCGCTCGACGAGGGCGTGCGCCTCCTCCTCCATGACCGGCCCGTACGCCGGGATGGCGTCCAGCCGGAACGCGGGCTGGATGGT
The DNA here is from genome assembly GCF_042674625.1 of Streptomyces flavalbus. Lineage (NCBI taxonomy): Bacteria > Bacillati > Actinomycetota > Actinomycetes > Kitasatosporales > Streptomycetaceae > Streptomyces > Streptomyces flavalbus. Next base: position 5,297,902 of record NZ_JBHTEB010000001.1, on the reverse strand, counting down.
GCGCCGTTGGCGCCGGTGCCGGGGGCCGTTGGCGGTGGCGACGCCCTCCTTGCCGAGCAGGCCCTCCAGTGACTCCCACAGCGGCCCGTCGATCTCGTAGTCGGGGTCGAGCGCCAGCGCGCCGGTGAGCGCGGGGGTGGTGACGGCGTACACCGTCTTGGGGCCGAGGCGCAGCCGGACCACGTCGCCGTGGTCGCGCAGTTGGGCCATGAAGGCCAGCGGGTCGCGGAGCAGCCGCCAGCCGTGGCCGAGGAGCGGCAGACCGCCGCCCGCGAGGGGTGGTTCCCGCAGTTCCCGGGCCGGGGTGGTGGCGCCCGCCCCGGGCCGCACCGACTCGACGGTCATTTCTCACCTGCCGCTTCGTTGTTGACGTACGGGGGCGTCGACCGGTCGTCCCAGCTTTCGACCCGGTAACGGCCGGACTCGTGGTGGAACCAGTAGACGGAACTGAACCAGTTCCGCATATTCGCGAGGCAGGCCCGCACGGCAACGCTCAATTCCTTTCCGCGCTGTGTGCCGTCGGCGAGGTCGTCGGCGAAGCGTACGGCGTCCTTCTCGGCTGTCAGGAATTCCGCTATGCAATTCTCGACCCGTCGCCGTACCTCGGCGATTGCCTCTTCCAGGCTCAGCCCTTCATGGGTGATGAGGCTGATGCCGAGATTGTGTACCTCGTCGCCCGCGATTTCCTTGGGCAGTGAGCAGAGGTCGTTGTACCAGGCGGCGAATTCCTGACTGAGCAGCGCCGCCCGCCGAAATGCCGGATGTGTGCGCACCGGGTCCGGGAGTTCGCATTCCGCGCTCGGCTCCAGCAGGTCGGTCCAGATCCAGTGGGCAAAGGTGAGACGGCGTAGCGCCAGATACTCCTCGACCGTGGGGACGTTTCCCTCGGTACGGTTGTGGAACTCCCGGTCGTACGCCTCTATCACCGCGTGGAAATGGCGCGCGAACCGTGCGTTCCAGGTCCGCGACAGGAACGAGTAAAGGCGCAGCACACTGTCCGCGAACCCCGCGACCAAGGGGTCCTCGTGGCGCAGGTGGTGCTGGGGGGAGTCGAGCGCCGTGTGCAGCCGCTCCTTGAGGCGCCGCCACGCTGCCGGACGGCGGTGGACGATGTCACGGTCGTGCCGGTCGTCCCAGACGAAGAACCACGCGCTGTAGTCCGCAATCGCCTGCATGACGTCATCGGGGGCGCCGATGTAGTACCCCGCCATGAGATCGGTGTAGCACAGTCCATCGGCATATTCCGCCACCTTCTCCGCGGGCATGAGTCGCTTTTCCAGCAACCATGCGCGGGTGGTCTCCTGAAGCCGTGGCCAATACGGGTGCAGTTGCCGTGGAAAGGCCGCTTCGATCACCGGCAGAGAGAGCGACGGTGGGACCGCGACCGCCGTCGCGGTCGATGTGGTGCTGGGTGGGAAAGCGTGCAAGACGAACCCCTTTCAGCCGCCGATGACGCACGCCCCTGCCGCTGTGCCGGGCGTGCGCCGTTGCGTATCCCGCACTCCCATTCAGCACCACAACTGACCGGTCTGGGAATGGATTTGCTCCATTCACTACCCCAACGTGCCGAGAATCTCCCCCCGTGTGACTGGTTATGGATCACTGGCCCGCTCATTGCGATCGAACGTGCGTCGGACACACGAACGGCGCCCGGCGGGGGGCTCACCTGGCTCACCCCGGCCGGACGCCGTTCGGTACGTGTCGGGTCGCGCTCTCGTCAGTCGTTGGCGACCACGGGGTAGCGCGGCTCGTTCTCCGCCATCTGCCGCAGCGCGTCCTTGCGTTCCCGCTTGGAGAGGCGGTCGATGTAGAGGTAGCCGTACAGGTGGTCCGTCTCGTGCTGGAGGCAGCGGGCGAAGTAGCCGGTGCCGCGCACCCTGATCGGGTTGCCCTTCTCGTCCTGCCCGGTGACCTCGGCGTAGTCGGGGCGGGCGAGCGAGGCGTACGCGGTCGGCACCGACAGGCAGCCCTCGTTGCTGTCGTCGAGGCGGCGCTTGTCGGCGGGCAGTTCGACCAGCCTGGGGTTGCAGACCACGCCGACGTGCCGGACACCGGCGTCGTCCTGGCAGTCGTAGACGAAGACCTTCAGGTCGACGCCGATCTGGTTGGCGGCCAGGCCCACGCCCTCGGCGGTGCGCTGGCTGGCGAACATGTCCGCGACCAACTGGTCCAGCTCGGCGCCGAACTCGGTGACGTCCTTGCACTCCTTGTGGAGCACGGGGTTCCCCACCACCGTGATCGGCCGCGAGGTACCGCGCTCGCGCCAGGCGGTCTCACGCTCCTCGCAGTCCTCCGTGTCGACGACGAAGCCCTCGTCGTCGACGGGGAGCACGCCCACGTGCTGCTGATCGGTGTCCTGCTGGGCCATGACCGACGTACGCCTTCCTGCACAAAACCAAGAACAAAGGGGATGTGGTGCTGATCCAGGGTACGGGGACCGTTCAGCACACCTCTTCCAGATCCCGCCAGTCCCGCGTCTCCGGACTGTCCGCGACCCACCCGTCCAGCAGCCCCCGCACCAGGGACGCCGGGGCCGCGAGGCCGCACTCCCGCTCCGGCACCCAGAGCTGCCCGTCCGTACGGTGCCCCAGCGGCCCCGGATGGCCCGGCTCGCTGTGGTCGTGCGGGTCGAGGTGCTCGCCGTCGCCCTCGTCCGCGGGCATCCGCGACTCCGAGCACATCCGGCACAGCAGCCGCACCGACGACGACCAGTCCTCCGCGGCGAACCCGGCGTCCGCGGCGAGCTGCTCCAGCGCGTCCCGGTCGTCCTCGGTCTCCGCCTCAAGCAGGACCACCCAGGTCGGCACGGGCGACGGCGCCCACAGCTCGATCTCGTCGAACACGGGGTAGCTGTGCCCGGCGGCGGTGGTCCGCTCGCCGTGCGGCACCCCGTCGTGCAGGACGACCTCGCCCCAGCGCCGCCCGGACGACGGCAGCGGGATCGACAGCACCTCGATCCGGGCGGGGTCGAGCCGCCGCCCCCACACCACCTCGGCCTCCCCCTCGGGCGACAGCCGTACGGCCGCGCTGCCGAGGTCCATGCCGACGGGCTCACCGGAGACGGCGGCGCCCCCGGGCACGTCCAGGCCGTACGCCTGCCAGGCGCGGCGGGCCAGCGGCCAGTCCTGGAGGGCGGTGGCGGCGATGCCGACGTTCCACCAGTCGGGGGCGCCGGTCTCCCGGTCCAGCAGGGCCACCGCCCGCAGCCCGGCCGCCCGCGCCTGCTCCCAGTCGTGCCGGAACTTGTGCAGCAGCGCCAGGTTGAACCAGGACTCCGACAGCCAGGGCTCCAGATCGGCGGCCCGTGTCAGCAGCGCGCCCGCGTCCTCGTAGCGACCGTCGCCGATCAGGGTGAACGCGCGGTCGGTGGCCTGCCGCCAGGAGGCGGAGGGCCGGTGCCGTCCCTTGCCGAAGATCCTCACGATTCCCGCCTGCCAGTTCCGTTCAGTGGGCTGGCTGTGCCTTTCGCGCCCCCGTACACCTTCTCCTGGGCATCAAACCACGTGCGACTGGAGAGGCGCCCATTACCCATGGGTTACCCAGCCTCCCCCGGGGTCAGACTCCCGGCCCAGCGCGCGGGCCAGTGACTCCACCACCTCCGGAGCGTAGTCACCCGCGGCGCCCAGCCGCAGCTCCTCCAGCGCCGTCAGGGCCCCACCGGGACCGGCTTCCCGCACCCGCTCCTCATAGGCGTTCACGACCCGTACGATCCGGGCGGCCAGCGGCTGCTCCGCGCACGGGTCGGCCTGCCGCTCCACGACCACCGCGACGGCCGGGTCCACGCCGGTCTGCCGTACGACGGCCCCGCCGAGCAGCGCGATGCGCCGCTGCTCGGCGGCCGGGAGGCGGGCGGTGGCCCCGGCCGGTACCGGGTCCACGAGGCTGAGCTGTCCGATGTCGTGCATCAGGGCCGCGTGCTCCAGCACGGTCAGCTCCGGCTCCGTCAGCCCCAGCTCCCGCCCCACCGCCCGGCTGAGCGCCGCCACCCGCCGCGCGTGCCCGGCCGGGGTGTACCCGGCGACCTCGGTGGCGCGGGCGAGGGAGGCGATGGTCTGCCGGTAGGTGGCCCGCACCGCCGCGTACCGCCGGAACGCGAGCTGGACGAGGGAGAGCGGCACGCAGAACACCGGCAGCGCCCACAGCCCCACCACGGCCACCGCCAGCGCCACCACCGCGCCCGTGGCGCACACCGCGGAGCCGATGCCGAGCAGCCCGCGCAGCTCGTCCCTGAGCAGCGGGCCGAAGGGCCAGCCGGTGCGGGAGCGGGCCGCCGCGGCGGCGAGCACGGCGTCGCAGAGCGCGGTGAGCGCCAGCAGGGCGAGCAGCAGCGGGGCGTAGGCCGGTCCGATCCACGCGTCGAACACCCCCCGGTTGTAGAGCGGCTGGAAGCAGACGGCGGCGAAGCCGACGGTGAGCACCCGGCGCGCCAGGTGGTCCGCGGTGCCGCGCTCCCCGCGCGCGAGGTGCGGCACGCAGCCGACCAGCGAGGCGGCCAGCACCACGGCGACGACCTGCGCGACCCCGTGCCGGGTCGGCTCCCCCGCCGCCTCCCCGAGCAGCGCGTACGCCAGCGCCCCGGCGGCCCCGAGCGGCGCCGCCTCCCGTGGCGGGCAGCCGGTCCACCGGCTCAGCTCCCCGGCAGCGACGAAGACCCCGAAGGCGAGCGCCACGCCCCGGTCCGCCAGCCCGTGCCAGAGGGTGAGCCCGAGACAGACGGCGCCGAGGACGGCGGCACAGAGCTGGATGAGCCGGTGAGCGCTCACGGGCTCTCCCGCAGGGCACGGGGGGCGTGGTCGTCGGCCGCTTCCGGAGCGGGTACGGCACCCTTCACGTCGTCGGCCGGTTCCGGAGCGGGTCCGGCACCCCTCACGTCGTCCGCCGTCACCGTGCGCCCCCACCCCCACCGCCGTACCACCCGCACCAGCGCCCCCACCATCCGCGGATCGAACTGCGCCCCCGCGCACCGCTCCAGCTCCCGCAGCGCCACCGGCACCGGCCGCGCCCGCCGGTAGGCGCGGGTGGACGTCATGGCGTCGAAGGCGTCCGCGACGGCGACCACGCGGGCGGACTCCGGGATCTGGGCGCCGACGAGCCCGTAGGGGTACCCGCTGCCGTCCAGCCGTTCGTGGTGGTGCAGCACCGCCGCCCTGGCCTCGCCGAGGAAGGCGATGCCGCGCACCATCTCGTGCCCGTACTCGGGGTGCAGCTCGATCACCCGGCGTTCCTCGGGCGTCAGCGGCCCGTCCTTGCGCAGCAGCCTGGTCGGTACGCCGAGCTTTCCCACGTCGTGCAGGATTCCGGCGAAGCGGAGCGTCTCCACGCGGTCGTCGTCCATGCCCAGCTCGCGGGCGATCATCATGGACGCCTGGCCGACCCGCTCGCTGTGTCCGCGGGTGTACCCGTCCTTGATGTCGACGGCCTGCACCAGCGCCCGGATGGTCGCCCGGTGCGCGGCCCGCTCCCGGTGGTACTGGGCGAAGACCCACCAGGACACCCACATCGGCAGCAGCACGAGCAGCGCGGCGACGGGCCCGTACGGGCTGCGCCACAGGACGGCCATCATCAGCCCGGCGAGCCCGTGCACGGCGACCGCGGCCAGCGACCGCGCGAAGAGCCCCCGCCAGGCCCGGCGCACCGGCACCCGCTCGGCGAGCACGAGGACACCCCCGTCGAGCGCGGTGAGCACCAGGCAGAAGACCAGCACCGCCGCCCCCGCGGGCAGCAGCGCGTAGGGGAAGTGCGGCGCCACCACCGCGTCCCGGCCGCCGAGCGCCCAGTGCGCGCGGGCGGCGGCCCACACGGCGAGCGCGAGCTGCGCGGCCCGCCAGATCCGCCGCAGCCCGGCGGGGCGCTGTCCGACGTACGACAGCAGCGCCCCCGGCACCGCCACGAGCGTGGCGGCGGGCGGGGGCAGCAGAAACGCTCCGGCGAGCAGGACGGGGTAGCAGGTCCCGGCGACACCGCGCCGGGTGATCAGCTCGCCGCCCGCGTACAGCACCGCGAGCAGGCCGACGGCCCACCAGGGCGTGTGCAGGGTGGTCAGCGGGCGCAGACAGAACAGGGCGGCGAGGGCGACACAGGCGACGTACACGCGTGCCCGCCCCGGTACCGCCTCCATCGCGAAGCGCCCCTTCCCCGCCGCCCGGCCGTCGGTTCAGGCTCGAACCTAGGCGGGCACAGGCGGGCTCCGGGGCGGGTTACGCCTCGGATTAGCACCTTCGGGTGATACGGGGGACGGTCAGGATTCCTGGGCGGTGGCCGGACCGGCGGTCACGTCGTGGTCGGGGACGGCCTGTCCGGAGCGGATGACGTCGATCCGCTGCATGACCTTGGCGCGCAGGTCGGTGGGCACGTCGTCATGTCCGCAGCACCGCTTGACCAGCTTCTTCACCGCCTGCTCAAGACCGTACTTCTCCAGACAGGGCGAGCACTCCTGGAAGTGCTGCTTGAACTTGGCGCGATCGACGTCCGGCATCTCACTGTCGAGGAACTCGTACAGATGGTCGAGTACCTCACCGCAGTCCGTCTCGTGCGGCTCTCCGCAGCTCATGAGCCCGAGCCTTTCGCTTCGTTCGACTCTCCGGCGCCGGCCGGGACCAGACCCCGCTCGCGGGCGTAGTCCTCCAACATGCCGCGCAGTTGACGACGGCCCCGGTGCAGCCGGGACATCACCGTACCGATGGGTGTCCCCATGATGTCCGCGATCTCCTTGTACGCAAAGCCCTCTACGTCGGCGAGATAGACGGCGATGCGGAATTCCTCGGGGATCGCCTGCAACGCCTCCTTCACGTCCGAGTCGGGCAGGTGGTCGAGCGCCTGCGACTCGGCGGAGCGCAGACCGGTCGACATGTGCGACTCGGCGCGGGCGAGCTGCCAGTCCTCGATCTCCTCGGCCGCGCTGCGCTGCGGTTCACGCTGCTTCTTGCGGTACGAGTTGATGAAGGTGTTGGTGAGGATCCGGTACAGCCACGCCTTGAGGTTGGTGCCCTCGCGGAACTGGTGGAAGGACGCGTACGCCTTGGCGTACGTCTCCTGCACCAGGTCCTCGGCGTCGGCCGGGTTGCGCGTCATGCGCAGCGCGGCCGAGTACATCTGGTCGAGGAATTCGAGCGCGTCCCGCTCGAAGCGCGCGCTGCGCTCCGCGGTCGTCTCCGCGCCCGTACCGCCCAGGCCCTCGGGCTGCTCCGCCTGGCCGTTGTCGGTCCCTGCGTCGGTACCGGGAACCGGACCCACCTCCTCCAGTGTCCGCGTGGGACCGAGATCGGTCCCACCAGAATCGGAGGATAGACGACGATCCGGTCCGCCCGCCGCCCGAATAGGGGCGGTCGACGCCGCGTGCAGCACTGTCCAGTCAAGCTCGGTACGGCTGCTGCGGCTCGGGCAGAAAGTCGAACCCATGCGGCGGTCATCCTCTCCCACGAATTGCTTCCGACCGCCATAACAGGAGCGGGGCCTCCCGCATTCCCGAGCCCTACCCGAGCCTGCGGACCCAGTCGAGCACCCCGTCGGTGACCAACCGGACCGCCTCCTCCTGCCCGATCTCCGCGCGCTTCGGTACGGCGAACCCGTGATCGCCGTACGGCACCTCGACGAGTTCGTGGTCGCCCTCGGGGAACTCCCCCGGCCGCCCGAAGGGGTCGTTGCCGCCCTGGACGACGAGGGTGGGCACCCCGGCGCCGAGCAGTTCGTCGGCGCGGGACCTCTCGGGCCTGCCCGGCGGGTGCAGCGGGAAGCTGAGCGCGAGGACGGCGTGCGCGCCCAGCTCGCTGGCGGTGCGGCAGGCGACCCGCGCGCCCGCGCTGCGCCCGCCGGAGATCACCGGCAGGCCCGGCGCGGTGACCGCGGGCCAGATGCCGCGCCAGCCGACGTCGAGGGTCTTCGGCGCGGGCGCGACCTTCTTCCCGGCGACCCGCCAGGGCTGCTCCACCAGCGCCACGCTCACCCCGTGCTCGGGCAGCACGGCGGCGAGGGCCTGGAGGTCGCGGGCCTCGATGCCGCCGCCCGCGCCGTGGCTCACCGCGAGGACCAGCCGGGCGGTCCGCGCCGCCCGGTGCCAGGTGACACGGGCGTCCCCCGCGTCCGTGCTGATGATCTCGGTGCTGGTGATCTCGGTCGTCACGCTAGAAAAGTGTGCCCTCTTCCGGGCCCGACAGCTCCTTCAGCAGCTCCGGTCCGTTGTTGCGGACGTTGCTGACGGCGGTGGACACCGGGTAGGCGCGCATCAGCCCCGCGGGCGGCGGCGCGAGGAGTTCCCGCAGGTCGTCGGGGTCGGTCCGGGACGGGTCGAGCCAGGCGTCCCAGCGGTCCGGGGTGAGCATCAGCGGCATCCGGGGGTGGATCTCGGCGAGGGCGTGCGGCCCGTCGGCGGGCGCGACGGCGAGCGGGGTGGTCTCCGCCTCGGTGGTGATGACCGAGCAGGTCGCCCACCAGGCCCGCGGGTGGTCGTCGGGCAGCGTCCGGTCCCGCCAGAACTCGTACAGCCCGGCCATCGCGAACACCGACCCGTCGGCCGGGAGCACGAAGTACGGCTGCTTGCGGGGCCGCTTCTTCTTCCCCTCGACCTCCAGGTCCCGCTCCTGGTTGCCGGTGACCCACTCGTAGTAGCCGTCGGCGGGGATGATGCAGCGCCGGGTGGTGAAGGCGCGGCGGTACGACGGCTTCTCGTGCACCGTCTCGGCCCGCGCGTTGATCATCCGGGCGGCGCCCTCGGGCGTCTTGGACCAGGAGGGCACCAGCCCCCACTTCAGCCTGCGCAACTGCCGAACCGGCCGCGGATCGTCCGCGTCCTTCACAGGACGGTCGAGGACGGCGTAGACGTCCTTGGTCGGGGCCACGTTGTAGTCGGGAGCGAGGGTCTCCTCCGGCTCCCACTTCTCGATTTCAAAGATTCCCGCGAGATCCTCGGGCCCACGACTCGATGCATACCGTCCACACATACGTGCCACACTGCCAGACTCCACCCGACCAGAGGGAGCGCCCCGGACACATGGACAGCACGACAGCCACCTCCCTCTGGGACGAACTGACCGGCGTCCAGCCGGAGCCCGACCTGTGGGTGATGGTCGCCACGCTGGGCGCGGCGCTCGCCGTGATCGTCCCGCACGGTGTGTGGCGCGTCTCGCGCAACGCCATCACCATCGCCCACGAGGGCGGCCACGGCCTGGTCGCCCTGCTCACCGGCCGCACCCTGACCGGCATACGGCTGCACTCCGACACCAGCGGCCTGACGGTCAGCCGGGGCAAGCCGCACGGCCTCGGCATGATCCTGACGGCCGCCGCCGGGTACACGGCGCCCTCGCTGCTCGGCCTCGGCGGGGCGGCGCTGCTCGGCGCCGGGAGGATCACGCTGCTGCTGTGGCTGGCGACGGCGCTGCTGCTCGCGATGCTGGTGATGATCCGCAACGCCTACGGGGCGCTCACGGTGGTCGTCACGGGCGGCACGTTTTTGCTGGTGTCCTGGCTGACCGGGCCGCAGGTGCAGGCGGCGTTCGCGTACGCGGTGGTGTGGTTCCTGCTGCTCGGCGGGGTGCGCCCGGCCTTCGAACTCCAGGGCAAGCGGCGGCGCGGCGGCGCGGGCGACTCGGACGCGGACCAGTTGTCCCGCCTCACCCACACGCCCGCGGGGCTGTGGCTGTTCCTCTTCCACGCGGTGTCCCTGTGCTCGCTGATGGGCGGGGGACGGTGGTTGCTGGGGCTGTGACGCCGTGGCCCCGGTGAGCGGCGGGGGCTGTGACGCCGTAGCCCCGGTGAGCAGCGGGGGCTGTGACGCCGTGGCCCCGGTGAGCGGCGGGGGCGCGGGGCCGCGCCCGGCGTGCGAGCTCGACCAGCCACAACGCGCCCGGCGTCGGTCCACAAGCGCGTTCCCCGGCCGAACCCCGGAGGGCCAACCCCCACTAAAGTGGGGCGCATGACCGTTCACCCCGCCCACACCGCCCTCTGGCCCGCCCCGCACGCGAGCGGAGCCGTCGACGCGACGGTCCACGTGCCCGGGTCCAAGTCGGTCACCAACCGGGCCCTGGTGCTGGCCGCGCTGGCCTCCGAGCCCGGCTGGCTGCGCCGCCCGCTGCGTTCGCGCGACACCCTGCTGATGGCGGGCGCCCTGCGCGCCATGGGCGTCGGCATCGAGGAGACGGTGTCCTCCGCCTCCTCCGTCTCGGGCGAGCGCGTCACCGGTGAGGCGTGGCGGGTGCTCCCCACCGATCTGCACGGCCCGGCCACGGTCGACGTCGGCAACGCGGGCACGGTGATGCGCTTCCTGCCGCCGGTCGCCGCGCTGGCCGACGGCCCGATCCGCTTCGACGGCGACCCGAGGTCGTACGAGCGTCCCCTGAACGGCGTCATCGACGCGCTGCGCGTGCTCGGCGCCCGGATCGACGACGACGGCCGGGGCACGCTGCCGCTGACGGTGCACGGCGGCGGCGCGCTGGACGGCGGCCCGGTGGAGATCGACGCCTCGTCGTCGTCGCAGTTCGTGTCGGCGCTGCTGCTGTCCGGCCCGCGCTTCAACCAGGGCGTGGAGGTGCGCCACACCGGCTCCTCGCTGCCGTCCCTGCCGCACATCCGGATGACGGTCGACATGCTGCGCTCGGTCGGCGCGCAGGTGGACACCCCGGAGTCGGGCGGCGAGCCGAACGTCTGGCGGGTCACGCCGGGCGCGCTGCTCGGCCGGGACCTGACCATCGAGCCGGACCTGTCCAACGCGCAGCCGTTCCTCGCGGCGGCGCTGGTGACCGGCGGCAAGGTCCTCATCCCCGACTGGCCCGCGCGCACCACCCAGCCCGGCGACCGGCTCCGGGAGATCTTCACCGAGATGGGCGGTTCCTGCGAACTGACCGACTACGGCCTGGAGTTCACCGGTTCGGGTGCCGTGCACGGCATCGACGTGGACCTCAGCGACGTGGGCGAGCTGACCCCCGGCATCGCGGCCGTCGCCGCGCTGGCCGACTCCCCGTCCACCCTGCGTGGTGTGGCGCACCTGCGCCTGCACGAGACGGACCGGCTGGCCGCCCTCACCAAGGAGATCAACGAACTCGGCGGCGACGTCACCGAGACCGCCGACGGCCTGCACATCCGCCCGCGCCCGCTACACGGGGGCGTCTTCCACACCTACGAGGACCACCGCATGGCGACGGCCGGTGCGGTCATCGGCCTGGCGGTCGAGGGAGTGAAGATCGAGAACGTGGCGACCACGGCCAAGACCCTGCCGGACTTCCCCGACCTGTGGACCGGGATGCTCGGGGCGGCGTAGGACGCGGGGACCAGTCATGCGCCGCTACGGCAAGCACACCGACGAGGACGACATCCGCAGCCGCCCGGGCCGCCGGAACACCCGTCCACGGACGAACATCCGCCCGAAGCACGAGGACGCCGCCGAGGGCATGGTCCTCACCGTCGACCGGGGCCGCCTGACCTGCCTCGTCGAGGACCGCGTGGTCATGGCCATGAAGGCCCGCGAACTGGGCCGCAAGGCGGCGGTCGTGGGTGACCGGGTGGCCCTGGTCGGTGATCTGTCCGGCAAGAAGGACACCCTCGCGCGGATCGTCCGCATCGCGGAGCGCACCTCGGTGCTGCGCCGCACCGCGGACGACGACGACCCCTACGAGCGGGTCGTCGTCGCCAACGCCGACCAGCTCGCGATCGTCACCGCCCTCGCGGACCCCGAGCCACGCCCGCGGCTGATCGACCGCTGCCTGGTCGCGGCGTTCGACGGCGGCCTGACCCCGCTGCTGGTCCTCACCAAGTCCGACCTCGCCCCACCCGACAAGCTCCTTGAGCTGTACGGCGACCTGGACATCCCCTACGTCGTCACCAGCCGCGAGGAACTGGCCGACGGCGGCGCGGCCGACCGGGTGCGCGCCGAACTGGACGGCAAGGTCACGGCGTTCGTCGGCCACTCCGGCGTCGGCAAGACGACGCTGGTGAACGCGCTGGTACCGGAGGAGCGACGGCGTACGACGGGCGTGGTGAACGCGGTCACGGGCCGCGGCCGTCACACCACCACCTCCGCCCTGGCGCTCCCCCTCGCCGACGCGGCGGGCTGGGTCGTCGACACCCCTGGCGTACGGTCCTTCGGCCTGGCCCACGTCGACCCGTCCCGGGTGATCCACGCCTTCCCCGACCTGGAGCCCGGCACGGAGGGCTGCCCCCGCGCGTGCAGCCACGACGAGCCGGACTGCGCGCTGGACGACTGGGTGGCCGAGGGCCACGCGGACCCGGCCCGGCTGTACTCCCTGCGGCGACTGCTGGCGACGCGGGAGGCGACGGAAGGTGACTGATCTTCACGGGGTTTGCCGTTACGCGGTCCCGGTAAGGGCATAATCGCAAAGCCGGAACCAAGCCTGAGCAAAAGCTGACATGCAGTCACCGAAGGTGTGCGCGTACGGGGAGGACAGCCATGGCGTGGCTGCTGGTCATCGTTGCCGGGTTGCTCGAAACCGGCTTCGCCGTCTGTCTGAAGCTGTCCCACGGCTTCACCCGGCTCTGGCCGACGATCGCGTTCGCCGCGTTCGCGCTCGGCAGCTTCGGTCTCCTCACCCTCTCCCTGCGCAAGCTCGACGTGGGCCCGGCGTACGCGGTGTGGACCGGCATCGGGGCGGCGGGCACGGCGATCTACGGCATGATCTTCCTGGGTGACCTGGTCTCCACGCTGAAGATCGTCTCGATCAGCCTGGTCATCATCGGCGTCATCGGCCTGCAACTGTCGGGCTCGGCGCACTGAGCGCGCTGCGCACCAGCTCACCGACGCCGCACTCGTCGGGCGGGGCGGCGACGCAGGACAGCGCGAGCCGGACGGCGAGTTCGCAGGACCTCGCCAGGTCCCGGCTGCCGGACCCGGACCCCGGCGCGGAGATCACCGCGACGGCGCGGTCACGCACCATGGAGACCAGGTCGCCGGGCGAGGGCAACGGCCCGTCCGCCCGCCGCTGCGCGGGCACGGACGAGGAGGACGGCACGGACGACAGCGTCGGCGCGGGCAGCCGCTCGCCCCAGCAGCCGGTGAGCATCGCCCGCACCAGGGCGTTGTCGCGGGCGACGGCGGTCGTCCACTCGGCCGTCGCGGTCAGCCGCTCCCGCGCGTCACCGTGCGCGCCGAGCGCCCGGTCGACGCCGGCGAGATAGCCGTCCGCCTCCCGGCGCACGAGCGCCCGCGCGAGGCCCTCCTTGCTGCCGAACTCGTTGTACAGCGTCTGCCGGGACACCCCGGCCGCGGCGGCCACGTCCACCATCCGCACCGCGGACCACGGCCGCCGAAGCAACGCCGTATAGGCGGCATCCAGCAGAGACTCCCGCGCAGCAGGCATCATCGCCTCCCTCAGGGCGCCCAACCCTGAGCCCAGATTTGACGCCCCCAAACCCACTGTCAAGGGGCCTCGCAGCCCCCACGCTCCGACTCAGCCACGGACAGCCGCACCGCCGTAGCCGCCGTAGCCGCCGTGGCTGCCGTAGCCGCCATAGCCGCCATAGCCGCCATAGCCGCCATAGCCGCCATAGCCGCGGGCAGCCGTACCGCCGTGGCTGCCGTAGCCGCCATAGCTGCGGGCAGTCGTGCCACTGGGGCGGCACGGGTGGGCGCAGCGGCACCCCGTAGCGCCGGGCCGCGCGACCCACCCCGCGGTGCGCGCACCGACAGCACTCCGCGGCGCCGGGCCGCGCAACGCCCCACCCACCAGCACCGGGCCCCCAATCCGCACCGCCCACCTCACCCCCGCCCCCGTGGCCCCGCCCCACCCCCGCCATATACCGTTCCCACATGCCCGACTACCGCGATGACCTCCGCCTCGCCCACGTCCTCGCAGACGCCGCCGACGCCGCGACCACCGCCCGCTTCAAGGCCCTCGACCTCAAGGTGGAGACCAAGCCGGACATGACCCCGGTCAGCGAAGCGGACAAGGCCGCCGAGGAACTCATCCGCGGCCAGCTCCAACGCGCCCGCCCCCGCGACGCGATCCTCGGCGAGGAGTACGGAGTGGAGGGCACCGGCCCCCGCCGCTGGGTCATCGACCCCATCGACGGCACCAAGAACTACGTACGCGGCGTCCCCGTCTGGGCCACCCTCATCTCCCTGATGGAGGCGGGCGAGGGCGGCTACCAGCCCGTCGTCGGCGTCGTCTCCGCCCCCGCCCTCGGCCGCCGCTGGTGGGCCGCGAAGGGCCACGGCGCCTTCACCGGCCGCAGCCTCTCCGCCGCCACCCGCCTGCACGTCTCCGCCGTGTCCAGGCTCTCCGACGCGTCGTTCGCCTACTCCTCCCTCTCCGGCTGGGAGGAGCGCGGCCGACTCCGCGGCTTCCTGGACCTCACCCGCGAGGTCTGGCGCACGCGCGCGTACGGCGACTTCTGGCCGTACATGATGGTCGCCGAGGGCGCGGTCGACCTGTGCGCCGAACCGGAGCTGTCCCTCTGGGACATGGCGGCCAACGCCATCATCGTCACCGAGGCGGGCGGCACCTTCACCGGCCTCGACGGACGACCGGGCCCGCACAGCGGCAACGCGGCGGCGTCGAACGGCGTCCTGCACGACCAGCTCCTGGACTACCTCAACGAGCGCTACTAACGCCCCCGCGCCCCCTTGTTGACCCCCTCTTTGCCTGCCACTCTGAGAATCCCCCACTTGTGAATTTGTGAATCGATGAACAAGGGGCGGGACACTCTCACAGGAGGTGGCTCCAACCCATGCTTGTCCGCGACGCCATGAGCACCGTGGTCCTCACCATCGGTCCCACCCACACCCTCCGCCAGGCCGCCGAACTCATGTCCGCCCGCAGCGTCGGCGCGGCCGTGGTCCACGACCCCGACGCCGACGGCATCGGCATCCTGACCGAGCGCGACATCCTCAACTCCCTCGGCCTCGGCCAGAACCCCGACACCGAACCCGCCCACGCCCACACCACCACGGACGTCGTCTTCGCCGCCCCGGCCTGGACCCTGGAGGAGGCGGCCCGCGCCATGACCCACGGCGGCTTCCGCCACCTGATCGTCCTCGACGCCCGCGAACCCGTCGGCATCGTCTCGGTCCGCGACATCATCCGCTGCTGGGTCCCGGCACGGCAGCAGGTGCCCGCCTGACCCCGCCGGACATGCCAGGAGGCCGGACCCCGAAGGGACGCTGTTGGTTTATTCGGCCCCTGCTTGTGCCCCGTCGAGCGTCAGCTCGGCGGGGCACAGTGCTGCGAAGTGGCTGGTGCGGGTGCGGGCTCGTGGTGTGTCGGTGAGGTGGGCGTCGATGCGGGCGAGGTTGAGGGCGGCTCCGGTGAGCTGGTGCTGGAGGCTGGTCTTTGCCAGGCCCCGGTAGCGGGATCTGCGCAGGCCGCAACGCCCGACGGCCTGTGAGATGGTGCCTTCGACCCCGGCCCGGATCTTGTAGCGCTCTTTCCACGCATCGGTCTGCTGTTCGGCGCGGATGTGCCGGATGGCGTCGTGCTGAGCTTGCTGTTGCCGCAGCATGAGTTCCCGGCGGCGGCCGGTGGCCGAGCTGACGCAGGAGCTTAGGTGGGGACAGGGGCCGCAGCGGCTCGCGGGGAACCTGACGCGGATGACCGGCAGGCCCTTGGAGTCGTTGCGGGGATACCAGTCCGTGGCGGTGGCACCACCTGGGCAGGTCACCTGCTGGTGTTCCCAGTCGACGGCGAACGCGTCCAGCCCGAAAGCGCCCTTGGCCTGGGACGAGGTGTTGCCGGCCAGTGGCCCGTGCAGCTCGACGCCGTGCCGGGTGCGGGCGGCGA
This sequence comes from Streptomyces flavalbus, assembly GCF_042674625.1. Taxonomy (NCBI): domain Bacteria; kingdom Bacillati; phylum Actinomycetota; class Actinomycetes; order Kitasatosporales; family Streptomycetaceae; genus Streptomyces; species Streptomyces flavalbus. The sequence goes on along the minus strand of NZ_JBHTEB010000001.1, from coordinate 5,282,183 downwards.
GGACGTGGGCGGCGGTGGGGTAGCCGGCATCCACCCAGTGCTCGCCGGGCAGGCAGTCCCGGGCGGCGAGGGAGGCGTGGATCTCCTCGTTCATCGCGTTGTCCGCGACGGTTGCCACGGTGGTGGCCACGTTGGTGACCAGGTTCGGAACGTCCACCTCGCCGCAGGTCTCGGTGAGGTGGACCTTGTATCCGTCCCACATGGTGTCCCGTTTGACGCCGACACGAGCCTCCGGGTCATAGGGGTTGACCAGGCGCGTCGTGCCCGGCGGCCGGTCTTTTGGGCCCCTGCGCGTCACCTCGCCGCCCACCCGGTGGAAGTGCTGGACCCAGACCCGGCGCAGAAACTCCACCTCGTCGAGTGCGCGGAGTTCTGCGGGGGCATCGGCAGCGAAGACCGCTTCCAACAGGCGTGTCCCATCCCGGCCGATCCGTGACCCCACCTCGTCCCGCTTCGCGCGGGCCTTGGGGAACCGGGAATCCTCGGCCCTGGTGGCGTAGTGACGGAACCAGTTCGGCTCAGCGATCTCGGTCAGCCAGTCCGGAGCTGCCTGCGCGAGGGCGTTCAGCGCCGCACGCAGCGTCTCGGCCACTTGCTCCAGCCAGCACAGCTCACGCGCCGACGACAGCACGTGCGAGGAGTCGGTCCGGGCCCGGCCCGCGCTCTTGAGCAGCCCTTTCTCGCGGGCTGCGACCAGCACACCGTCCATGACCCGGCGCCCGCCGTCAGCCCCGGCCAACCGGTCCCTGAACTCCGACAGCACCGAGAAATCAAAGCCGGGATCATCGAGTTGAAGCCCGAGCGCGTACTTGAAGTCGATCCGCGCCCGCACCGCCTCCGCGGCCTGGCGGTCGGTCAGCCCCTCCACGAACTGGAGCACCGACACCAGCGCCAGCCTGGCCGGAGACCAGGCAGGCCGGCCGCGTGAGGCAAACAGATCCGCGAAGTCCTCGTCGTGGAACATCGGCCCCAACTCGTCCCGCACCCGGATCGCCAGGCTGCCCTTCGGAAACGCGGCACGGGCCACCCGCACCGTCTCCGCCGGAATCTCCCCCGGACCCTTCGGCCGCAGCGACATCGACACCCACCCCCGTGCAAAAACGTCGGTCCCCACGACCACAACCGGGTCGTGGGGACCGACGTCACGCGAGGGGCCGAATAAACCAACAGCGTCCCCGAAGGGTCCGGCCTCCCGTCCACGGCAAGCGGTCCAGTGCTGGAGTTCAGCCGCGCAGGGCCTGGACCGCGGCCTCCAGCCGCTTGCCGAAGTCCTCGTCCGCCTGAGCGAAGTTGCCGATCGCGCGCTCGATGACGTCCTCGCGCGAGACCTTGGAGACAAAGCCCGCCAGGTTCTCGATCAGGCGCCCCTTCTCGTCCTCCGACATCAGCCGGTACAGGTTGCCCGCCTGCACGAAGTCGTCGTCCTCGGCGTGCACGGGAGCCGGGTGGTTGCCGGTGCCGACGGCGTACCCGTCGAACGGCTGCCACAGCGGACGCCCGGTCTGCCGCGGCCCGCCGAAGCTGTTCGGCTCGTAGTTCTTCGCCGCGCCGTGGCGGCCGTCGTACAGGAAGCCGTCCCGCGAGTTGGTGCGCGCCTCGGTGGCGTGCGGACGGTTCACCGGCAGGTGGTCGGCGTTGACGCCGACGCGGTACCGGTGGGCGTCGCCGTAGGCGAACAGCCGCCCCTGGAGCATCTTGTCGGGCGACGGGCCGATGCCCGGCACGAAGTGCGCGGGCGAGAAGATGCTCTGCTCGACCTCGGCGAAGACGTTCCGCGGGTTGCGGTTCAGCTCCAGCTTGCCGATCTCGATCGGCGGGTAGTCCGCGTGCGGCCACACCTTGGTGAGGTCGAACGGGTTGAAGCGGTACGTCGCCGCGTCCGCCGCGGGCATGATCTGCACCTGCACGGTCCAGGTCGGGAACTCCCCGCGCTCGATCGCCTCGCGCAGGTCACGCTGGTGGGAGTCGGGGTCCTCACCGGCGAGCTTGTTGGCCTCGGCCTGGGTGAGGTTCCTGATCCCCTGGTCGGTCTTGAAGTGGTACTTGACCCAGAAGACCTCACCGGCCTCGTTGTTCCATTGGTACGTGTGCGAGCCGTACCCGTTCATGTGCCGGTACGAGGCGGGAATGCCCCGGTCCCCGAACAGCCACGTCACCTGGTGCGTGGACTCCGGGCTCAGGCTCCAGAAGTCCCAGACGTTGTCCGCCTCCGTCGAGCCCGTGTACGGGTCGCGCTTCTGGGTGTGGATGAAGTCGGGGAACTTGATGGCGTCCCTGATGAAGAACACCGGGGTGTTGTTGCCGACGAGGTCGTAGTTGCCCTCCTCGGTGTAGAACTTCAGCGCCCATCCGCGCGGGTCACGCACGGCGTCGGCGGCACCGAGGTTGCCCGCCACGGTCGAGAACCGCAGGAACGTCTCGGTCTGCTTGCCGACCTCGGAGAGGAACGCGGCCCTGGTGTACGGCGTCACGTCCGCGGTGACCGTGAAGGTGCCGTAGGCGCCCGCGCCCCGGGCGTGCACGACGCGCTCCGGAATGCGCTCGCGGTTGAAGTGCGCCAGCTTCTCCAACAGGAGCTGGTCCTGGACGAGCACGGGGCCGCCGACGCCCGCCGTCTCGCTGTTCTGGTTGTCGGCAACCGGGGCACCGGCCTCCGTGGTGAGCGGTCCCTGGGTCACGTGGGCCTCCTGCGCCATTTCCGTACTGTTCCTGTCCCTTGGCTAAAACCAGCCTCGATCCTACAATAGACAATGTCTAAGTCAAGCAATGATCCAAAGTCACACCCGTTCGGGACCTGGTCCCCCTGCTGTTAGGCTGGACGCCATGAGTGACCTTCTGGAACGGCTGCGCGGACGCGGATGGCGCATGACCGCACAGCGGCGTGTCGTCGCCGAGGTCCTCGACGGCGAACACGTCCACCTGACGGCCGACGAGGTCCACGCACGGGCCGTCGCCAAGCTGCCCGAGATCTCCCGGGCGACCGTCTACAACACCCTCGGGGAACTGGTCTCCCTCGGTGAGGTCCTGGAGGTCGCCACGGACAAGCGCGCCAAGCGCTACGACCCGAACGCGCACCGGCCGCACCACCACCTGGTCTGCGCCCAGTGCGGCGCCATCCGCGACGTCCACCCCACCGGCAACCCGCTGGCCGACCTCCCGACCTCGGAGCGCTTCGGCTTCACGGTCTCGGACGTCGAGGTCACGTACCGGGGCCTGTGCCCGAACTGCGCCTCGGCCTGACCGCCGCCGCCCCCGAACACACCACAGAGGGCCGGGACCCTGAACTACTCCAGGATCCCGGCCCTCTGCTCTTGGTAGCGGGGACAGGATTTGAACCTGCGACCTCTGGGTTATGAGCCCAGCGAGCTACCGAGCTGCTCCACCCCGCGTCGGTAAACACAACCCTACGCCACCGCAACGACAAGAAGCAAACGACCCCTTACGGGCGGCTGCGGGCACACCCACCCGCTTAGCTGCAGGCACCCACACCGCCCTAGCTGCCCTACATAGCTGCGGGCAGTCGTGCCGCTGGGGCGATGGGGGTCCCCCTGCTCGAGCGAAGCCGAGAGCTTGGGGGAGGGTGGGCGCAGCGGCACCCCGCCGCGCCGGGCCGTGCAACGCCGCCGCACCAGCACCAACGCCGGTCACCCAGCAAACCGGCGAGCACGGCAGCGCAGCGTCAGGCCGACAGCTCCTCCCCCAGCGCATCCCGCAACCGAGCCGCCCGCTCAGCCACCTCCCCCGGCCCCAGCTCCACGGCCCGCCCAGCCCACCGCTGCCCCTCCACCAGCTCCCCCCGCCGCGCGTACACCAGCGCCAACCGCAACGCCGCCCGCCCGTGCCCCGCGTCAGCCGCCCGCGTCCACCACACCGCCGCCTCCGGCTCGCTCCCCTCCCGAGCCAGCAGCAGCCCCAGGTTGAACGCCCCGTTCCGCGACCCGGCCTCCGCCGCCGACCGGTACCACCGCGCCGCCTCCACCACGTCACCCCGCGCCGCGGCGAGCATCCCGACCCGCACCTGCGCACGCCGGTGCCCCTGGGAGGCCGCCCGCTCGTACCACTCCTCGCACTCGGTCTTCTGGTGCACGGACTCCCCCAGCTCGTGCCCCGACGTCCGGGGCCGCCGCGCGTCCAGGACCGTCGCCAGCCGGTACGCCGCCTCCGCGCTGCCGCCCCCCGCCGCGCACCGCAGGTGCCGTTCGGCCGCCCGCTCGTCCCCCTCGCGCAGCCGGGCGATGCCGACCTGCAACGCCGCCTCGGTGTGCCCGGCCGCCGCGGCACGCTCGTACCAGCGCAGCGCGTCCCGCTCCTCGCCGCGCCCGGCGTAGAGGATGCCCAGGTTGAACGCCGCGTCGACGCTCCCGGCCTCGGCCGCCTTGGAGAACCACGGCTCGGCGCCCGTCGCGTCCCCGCCCTGGAGCAGCAGGATCGCCAGCGCGTTCGCGGCCTCCCGGTGCCCGGCGTACGCCGCGCGCCGGTACCACTGCTCGGCCTGCGGGGTGCGTCCCTGCTCGGCGCAGAGCAACCCCAGGTTGTACGCCCCGTTGACGTCCCCGGCGTCCATCGCGGCCCGGTACCACCGCTCGGCGGTCTGGGTCTCCCCGCGCTCGGCGTGCAGCGCGCCCAGCGCGTTGGCCGCGTTGCCGTCGCCCTCCTGCGCGGCACGCAGCCACCACACGGCGGCGTTCTCGGTGTCCCCGGCGTCGCGCAGCAGGAAGCCGAGCGCGCAGGCGGCGCGCGTCTCCCCGTCCTTCGCGGACGTCAGGTACCAGCGCCCGGCCTCCTTCAGCTCCCCACGCTTCTCCAGGATCGCCCCGAGGTGCAGCGCGGCCCGCCGGTGCCCGCGCGCGGCGGCCTGCCGGTACCACTGCTCGGCCTCGGCGGCCACGGCGAGCGACCCGTCACCGGCGCCGCCTCTGGCACCACTGCCACCCCCGGCCTCGCGCGACGCCCTGCGGTCCAGCGCGCGCGCCAGCCGGTACGCCGCCTCCCGGTGCCCCCGCTCGGCCGCGGCCCGCATCCAGCGCTCGGCCGCCGCGTCCGCGCGGTGGTCGAGCAGATCGGCGAGGGCGTAGGCACCCAGCACGTGTCCCTGTTCGGCGGACTGCCGCAGCCAGTACTCGGCGGCGGGCTCGTCCCCGCGCTCACGGTGGTGGCGCCCCAGCGCGTGCGCCGCCGCGGCGGACCCGGCGACGGCGGCGATCCGCCACCATCCGGCGGCCTCGTCGGCGTAGCCGCGCTGGTGCAGCAGGACTCCGAGGTTGTTGGCGGCGGCGCGGTCGCCCGCGGCGGTGGCGGCACGCAGATGGGGCTCGGCCCCGTCGAGATCTCCACGGCGCAGCAGCATGGCGCCGAGGACGCTCATCGCCTCGACGTCACCGGCCTCGGCGGCGAGCCGCTGGCGCAGTTCCTCCGCGGCCTGCTCGGCGGCCTCCGTCGTCTCGTCCGGCGTCTCCGGGGTCAGCGGAGTGTCCGGGGTCTCCGAGGTTCCCGGGATCTCGGCGCGGGGTGCGTCGAGCACCTCGTACCGCCCCGAAGAGTGCACAAATCGCCCTGTCTCGAACAGAGTTGCCTTGTCCCCCATAACGTCCATCGTCGCACCACCTGCAACCTGGGTACACCTGGTATACCGCAGCCAGTGAGGTCACTTCAGCGTTTTGTCGACATGCCCACAGAGAGACAAGTCAAACACAGATCCCCCAACTCCCCACGGCGGCACGGCGATCCCCCACCCCGGCACATGCGTTCGCACATCACAAAGGCCCGGATCCTGATCAGGATCCGGGCCTCTGCTTCAAGTAGCGGGGACAGGATTTGAACCTGCGACCTCTGGGTTATGAGCCCAGCGAGCTACCGAGCTGCTCCACCCCGCGCCGTTGTGATGCAACCGTACCACGGCGCGGGACGAGCCCCTCACGCGGCTCTCGTCGCTCAGCTCTGGGAGCTGCCGCCCCCCTCACCGCCTCCGCCTCCGGTGCCGTCCGGCTGCGACTGGGCCTTCTCGGCCCGCTCCAGCGCGTCCTGGAGATCCTCCTGCGCCCGGCCGTACGCCTCCCAGTCGCCCTTCTTCAGGGCCTCCTGCCCGGCCTCGAACGCCTTCTGGGCGTCGTCGAGGGCGTCCTGGACGGTCGGGTTCTCGGTCGTCGGCGGTGGTGTGGTCCCGCCGCCGTCGTCCTCACCGGTGCCCTCGTCCTCGCCCGGTGGCGTCGGCTGCGTCGCGCCGTCCGCTCCGAAGACCTTGTCGAGGGCTTCGTCCAGGGTGTCCTCGAAGGCGATGGCACCTCCGTAGGTCACCAGCACCTTCCGCAGGAGCGGGTACTTGAGTCCACCACCCCGTACGTAGACCGGCTCCACGTACAGCAGCCCTCCGTCAAGTGGCACGGCCAGCAGATTGCCGTACTCGATGTCGGAGTCGCCGCCACCTTTCAGCAGCCTGATGGTCTCGGCGATGTTCTGCTCGGAGTTGAACTGGGCCTGGACCTGTTTGGGTCCGGAGACGGTCGTACTGGTCGGCAGTTTCAGGATTCTGATCTGGCCGTACCCCTCGGTGCCCGCCTCGGCGTCGACCGCCATGAACGCGCTGAGGTTGTCACGCCCGTTGGGTGTGAACGTGGTCGTCAGCGAGAACGCCTGTTCCTTCTGGTCCGGCATCCTCATGCTGAGGTAGTACGGCGGCACCGACTCGCCCGCCTTGTTGGTCGGGTCGTCCGGCACCTGCCAGACCTCGCTGCCGCTGAGGAACGTCGTGGCGTCCTTCACGTGGTAGCGGCTGAGCAGTTCGCGCTGCACCTTGAACAGGTCCTGCGGGTAGCGCAGATGGGCCATCAGCTCGTCGCTGATCGCGCTCTTGGGCTCCACCGTGCCGGGGAACGCCTTCTTCCACGTCTTCAGGACCGGGTCCTGGGTGTCCCACTCGTAGAGCTTGACCTCGCCGGTGTACGCGTCGACGGTCGCCTTCACCGAGTTGCGGATGTAGTTGACCTGGTTCTGCTGGGCGACCACCGCGCGCTGGTTGTTGGTCGCGGTCAGCGAGTCGGCCGTGGTGTCCCCGAGGGTCGTCCGCGAGGAGTACGGGTAGCCGTTCGTCGTCGTGTAGGCGTCGACGATCCACTGGATACGGCCGTCCACGACCGCCGGATAGGCGTCACCGTCGATGGTCAGCCATGGGGCGACGGCCTCGACGCGGTCCTTCGGCGTGCGGTTGTAGAGGATCCGCGAACCCTCGCCGATCGCGCCGGAGTACAGGATCTGCGGCTCGCTGAACGCCACCGCGTACGCGGCCCGGTTGATCGGGTTGGACAGGTTGACGCCGCTGTTGCCCTGGTAGCTGTAGGTCTTCTCACCGCTGTCGTCGGAGTAGTCGACCTCCTTCTGGGGGCCGCCGACGATCGAGTACATGTTGGTCTTCTCGCCGTAGTAGACCCGCTGTTCGTAGGTGCCCAGGTCACCCTTGGACGGCAGGTCGGACTCGGTGAAGTCCGGGCGTCCCCCGGAGTCGGCGCTGGTGCCCTCGGCCGCTACGACGCCGTAGCCGTGGGTGTACCGGAAGTGGTCGTTGATCCAGTTGTTCTTCGGGATGCCGCTGAGGTTGATCTCGCGCAGACCGATGACCGTGTCTTGTTCCTTGCCGTCCTTGCTGTAGCGGTCGACGTCCAGGTTGGTCGGGAACGCGTAGTAGTTCCTGATCTGCTGGAGCTGCTGGAACGTCGGCGAGACGATGTTCGGGTCCATGATGCGGATGCTGGCCGTCTGACCGACGTCGTCGCGCAACTGGCTCCGGTCCTCGGTCTGGCTCGAACCCGGGTAGTCCGTGACCTTGGCGCCGTCGATCCCGTACGCCTGCCGCGTCGCCGCGAGGTTCTTCTCGACGTACGGCGCTTCCTTGGCCTGCTCGTTGGGCTGGACCTGGAACTTCTGCACGATCGCCGGGTACAGCCCGCCGATCAGGATCGCCGACAGCACCATCAGGCCGAAGCCGATGACGGGCAGTTGCCAGGTGCGCCGCCAGATGGTGGCGAAGAACAGCAGCGCGCAGATGACGGCGATGCAGAACAGGATGGTCTTGGCCGGGAGGTAGGCGTTGGCGTCGACGTACCGCAGGCCGGTCCAGTTGTCCGTCGCCTTGAAGTCACTGGACTTCACCGCGAGGCCGTAGCGGTCGAGCCAGTAGGCGACCGCCTTCAGCGCGACGAAGATGCCGATGAGCACCGACAGGTGGCCGGTCGCGGCGGCCGTCGCGCGCGCGCCGGGGCTGGTGACGCGCAGCCCGCCGTACAGGTAGTGGGTCAGCGCGGCGGCGATCACGGAGAGGATCGCGGCGGCGAAGCCGAAGCCGAGCAGGAACCGGTACCAGGGCAGGTCGAAGGCGTAGAAGGAGACGTCCAGGTGGAACTGGGGGTCCTTCTGGCCGAAGGAGACGCCGTTGACCCACATCAGCCAGGTCCGCCACTGACCGGAGGCGGAGGCGCCCGCGATCAGGCCGACCAGGGCGGTGATGCCGAACAGCAGCCACTTCTTGTAGGGCGCGATGCCCAGGCGGTACCGGTCGAGGTTCTGCTGCTCCATCGACATCGCGCTCAGCGGCGGTCGCAGCCGGTGCGCCAGCCAGATGTTGAAGCCCACGGCGAGTGCCATCAACAGGCCGAAGACGAAGAACAGTCCGATCTTGGTCCACAGGGTGGTGGTGAAGACGGACGAGTAGTGCACCGACCGGTACCAGAGCCAGTCCGTCCAGAAGCCCGCGAACATGGTGAACGCCATGCCGAGAACGGCCAGCACGCCCAGTGTCATGAGCAGGGTCCGGACACGCCGGGACGGGCGGCCCACTCTGATCCGTGGCCCCGTCGGGCCTCCGCCGCGGTCCGGCATCTGGAAAGCCAAGGTGGCACCTCGAAGTTCGCTGTTGGTCTGTCAGGCGCCCGTGTCCGCGGGCCCCCGTCGGGCCCCGTGATCGTAGGGCCTCACCTATGCAACTTACCTACGCTTTACTCAGTTCCCGATTCGGGGTGCGAACGAGGCAGGATTGTGACCATGTCCAACACTCCCATGGCGGCGAGCCCGCTCACCCGGGCCGTACTCGAGATCGACGAGTACGCCTCCGGCCTCGGCTGGGACCAGCCCGCCCGCCTCTTCGCCCTCGTAGACACCGCTCGGCTGCGGACCCAGGAACCCTCCCTCGCGGCGCAGCTCGGCCTGGATGAGGAGCAGGAGACCACCGGCCTCACCCCGATCGAGCAGGACGAGATTCCAACGGACCGGGCCCTCGACGAGTTCCTCGGCACGATCGCCTGGCCGGACGCGGTGGCCGGGTGCGCCCTGACGGTGGAGCGGCTGATGCTCCCGCCGTCCGCGGAGGCCCAGGTTCCGCAGGACCTCGACGAGGCGCAGCTCGCGAAGTGGGTCGCCGGGCACCCCGAGCGCCAGGAGGTCCGCATGACGGTCGCCGTGCTGCGGGACGGGTCCCGTGAGTCGGCGCTGCGGCTGCGGGAGAAGGACGCCGCGACCGAGGTCCTCACGGGCGCCGACCTGGTGCCGGGCCTGGCCGAGGCGCTGGCGGCGACGTTCGAGGACTGAGCTTCCTGAGCCCGGGGCTGTCCCGCCGCCGCGGCGCGGGTCAGCCCTTGGTGTCGCACCCCGGGAGGTCGTCCGTGTCGCCCGCGCGGATGTCCTCCAGCGCGCCGAGGGCGTCGTCGATGGTGTTCACCTTGACGAGGGTCAGGCCGTCCGGGGTGTCCTTGGCGGCCGACGCGCAGTTGTCGGCGGGCGTCAGGAAGTACTCCGCGCCCTTGTCCCGGGCGCCGACCGTCTTCATCTCGATGCCGCCGATCGGACCCACCTTGCCGTCGTCGTCGATGGTGCCGGTGCCCGCGACGAAGGCCCCGCCGGTGAGGCTGCCGGGGGTGAGCTTGTCGTAGATGCCGAGCGCGAACATCAGCCCGGCGCTCGGGCCGCCGACGTCCGCGAGCTTGATGTCAATGTGGAACGGGAACGTGTGGTCCGTCCCGGCGGAGATGCCGACGATGGCGCGCTTCTCGCCGGTGTCGTCGGACGTCGTCGTGGTGATCGTGACGTCCTTGGTGACGGTGGCCGAACGGTTCTCCTTCTCCGCGGCGGCCTGCTCCTTCGCGGGCACGATGGTGAAGACCACGTCCTCGCCGGGCTTGTGCTTGGTCACCAGCTCCGCGACGTCGGCCGGTTCCTTCACCGTCGTCCCGTCGACGGACTTGATGACGTCCCCGGCGTGCAGGGCGCCCTCGGCCGGGGAGTCCTTGACGACGGTGGAGACGACGACCCAGGACCTGACCGAGATGCCGAGTTCCTTCAGGGCGGCGACCTTCGCGCTCTCCTGGGACTGGCTGAACTCCTCGGCGTTCTCCTGGGTCGACTCCTCCTCGGTCTTGCCGTCCGGGTAGAGCGTGTCGTGGGGCACGACCTTGTTGTCGTGTGAGAGCCAGCCGTAGACGGCCTCGACGAGGTTCATCTTGTAGTCGGCGCTGGTGACGCGGACCGTGGTCATGTTCAGGTGACCCGTCGTCGGGTACGTCTTGCGGCCCTCGATCTGGAGGACCGGCTCACCGTCGTGCTCGGCGAGGGTGTTCACCGTCGGCCCCGGGGACATCTCCGAATACGGCACGGGGATGAGCACTCCCGCGCACAGGAGCGCGATCAGCATCAGGGTGGAGGCGAGCATCGTCGCGGTGCGGCGTGGCATGACTCGACAGTACGGGACGGCTCTGTCAGCGCACCGTCAGGGCCGTCCGTCCGGGGACGCCCCCCGTGACCTCGGGGGACACCGACCGCCGGGGCGGTCAGCCGCCCGAGTGGGACTTCTCCATCGCCGCGCGGAAGCGGGCGTACCCGTCGAGTTCGGGGCCGTCGCTGCGGGCCTTGCGGGTGCGGTTGGCCCAGCTTCCCCACAGGCCGCCGCCGACCGCGGCCACAAGCGGAATCAGCAACCAGGCGAGCGCCCCCATGCCGACCTCCCACGCACACGCGTCCGCAACTGACTGATCAGCAGATTAAACCTCCGCACGGACAACGCTGGCGCCAGGGGTGCGGTTACGCAACCGGAATGTTCAGCAGGCGCCGACGGAATGTTCAGCAGGCGCCGACCCATTCCTCCGTACCATCGGAGAACTTCTGGTGCTTCCAGATCGGCACCTCGTGCTTGAGGTCGTCGATCAGCTTCCGGCAGGCCTCGAACGCCTCCCCCCGGTGCGGACACGAGACGGCCACGGCGACGGCGAGGTCGCCCACCCTGAGGTCACCGATCCGGTGGACGGCGGCGAGCGCGCGCACCGGGTACTCGGCGACCACCTTCTCGGCGATCCGCCGCATCTCGGCCTCGGCGGTGGGGTGACAGGAGTACCCCAGCTCGTCGACGTCCGCCCCGCCGTCGTGGTTGCGCACGGTCCCGACGAACAGCGCCGTCCCCCCGGCCGCGTCGTCCCCGACCGCGCGGAAGACCTCGTCGAGGGAGAGCGGCGCCTCCCGGATCCCGATCAGCTTGATGGGGTCCTGGGCGCCCTGCTCACCGGGGTGGTCCTTAGTGTCTGCCATACCTCCATCGTGCCTTACGCCCGGACGGCCGACCCAGCCCGTCCGGGGTTCGCGGAGGCGGCGCGGAACCTCAGATCCGGCGCCGCGCCTTCCGGGCCCGCCGTACCACCGCCGCCGCGCCCAGCAGCGCCACCGTCGCCCCGGCCGCGCCCGCCGCCGTCGCGTCCTTCCGGCCCAGCCGCCGCCCGGCGACGGTGTGCCGCCCGGACACCTCCTCCAGCAGCTCGGCCAGCACCTCCTCGTTGGTCCACTGCGCCCGCCACCCGGCGTCGTGCAACCGGCTCCCGCTGACCACCCACGGGTACATCGTGTACGCCAGGTCCCCGGCCGGGGACGGCGTGAGCCCGATGCGGTGCAGCCGCGCCGCCGCGCCCAGCGCCACCGCGCTCGGCAGCTCCATGCGCCGGATGCCGCTCAGCTCCTCGACCTCCTCCTGCTCCAGCCACCCGTCGCAGCCCACGGCCAGCTCGCCCTCGACCTTCTCCAGGACGGCGTACTCCAGGGCGCTGCACAGGTCCTCGACGTGGCAGAACTGCCAGGCGGGCCGCGAACCGGCCACCACCAGCAGCCGCGGCGACTCGAAGTACCGGGTCAGCGCGGTGTCGGTGCCGCCGACGAGGACGGCGGGGCGCACGACGGTGACGTTGAGCCCGGGGTGCGCGCGGGGCGCCCGGCGCGCGAGCCGTTCGATCTCCAGCAGGTCCCCGACCCCGGTGGCCTCCGCGGTGGCCCGCAGCTCGGCGTCCTCGGACAGCGGCAGCTCGTTGTCCGGCAGCGCGCCGTAGACCATCGCCGAGGTGCACAGCACCACCCGGTGCACCCCGGCCGCCGCGGCGGCCGTCAGCACGGTCTGCGTCCCCCGGACGTTGTAGGCCGTCCGGGCGGCGGCGTCGGTCTCCAGGTCGAGGTCGACGGCCAGGTGCACGACGACGTCCGCGCCGCGCAGCTTCTCCGCGATCGCCGGATCGCGCACGTCGAGGATGTGCCACTGCGCCGCCGCGCACTCCCCGCGCCGCTCGTCGACGGCGACGACCTGCCTGATCTCCTCCGACGCGGCGAGCCGCTCGGTGAGCAGGGCCCCGATGCCGGACGCGGCGCCGGTGACCGCGACGACGGGCCCGCGCGGGGCGGACGGGGTTGAGTGGTTTCGCGCTGCGCGAACCTGCGGATCTGGGGAACTCACCGGGTGTCTCCAGCGGTTGTCTTCACATACGAGCGCGAGTGACGCGTACGTACCAGGTGGCATCCATCCTGCCGCAGGCCATGCGTCGGCGAAGCACCGAGGCCCGAACCGCCCGTGGTGTCTACGCTGGAGGGTGTTGTCGGGCAGCCGCGCCGCCGGAAAGAACCGGTGGCCTTACCAGCCGAGGAATCCCGTGAGTGACACCCCATTCGGATTCGGCCTTCCGCCGGAGGAGCCGGACGACGGCGACGAGGGCAAGAAGAAGGACCAGCAGAGCGGTGGTGGGCAGGGACCGGCCAACCCGTTCGGTTTCGGAGGTCTGCCCGGCGCCGGAGGCTTTGGCGGCCCCGGTGCGGACAACCCGCTCGCTGCCATGTTCGGTTCCCTGAACCCCACCGACCTGGGCGCCGCGTTCCAGCAGCTCGGCCAGATGCTCTCCTACGAGGGCGGCCCGGTGAACTGGGACATGGCCAAGCAGATCGCCCGCCAGACGGTCAGCCAGGGCGCCCCTGACGGCACCAAGGACTCAAGCGTCGGCCCCGCCGAGCGCACCGCCGTCCAGGAGGCCGTCCGCCTGGCCGACCTGTGGCTGGACGACGTGACGTCCCTGCCGTCCGGCGCCGGTTCCGCCGTGGCCTGGAGCCGCGCGGAGTGGGTCGAGGCGACCCTGCCCGCCTGGAAGGAACTGGTCGACCCGGTCGCCGAGCGGGTCGGCGGCGCCATGGGCGACGTCCTGCCGGAGGAGATGCAGGCCATGGCGGGCCCGCTGATCGGCATGATGCGCTCCATGGGCGGGGCGATGTTCGGCACGCAGATCGGGCAGGCCGTGGGCGTGCTCGCGGGCGAGGTCGTCGGCTCCACCGACATCGGCCTGCCGCTCGGCCCGGCGGGCAAGGCCGCGCTGCTGCCGGTGAACGTCGACGCGTTCGGCAAGGACCTGGGCGTCCCCAAGGAGGAGGTGCGGCTGTACCTCGCCCTGCGCGAGGCCGCCCACCAGCGCCTCTTCGCCCACGTGCCGTGGCTGCGCTCGCACCTGTTCGGCGCCGTCGACGGCTACGCGCGCGGGATCAAGGTCGACACCGCCAAGCTGGAGGACGTGGTCGGCCAGTTCGACCCGCAGAACCCCGAGCAGTTGCAGGACGCCCTCCAGCAGGGCATGTTCCAGCCGGAGGACACCCCCGAGCAGAAGGCCGCCCTGGCCCGTCTGGAGACGGCTCTGGCCCTCGTCGAGGGCTGGGTGGACGCGGTGGTCCACGCCGCCGCCAAGCCGCGCCTGGGCTCCGCGGACGCCCTGCGGGAGACGCTGCGCCGCCGCCGCGCCTCGGGCGGGCCCGCGGAGCAGACGTTCGCCACCCTGATCGGCCTGGAGCTGCGCCCGCGCCGCCTGCGGGACGCCTCCCGGCTGTGGGCGTCCCTCACGGACGCGCGCGGCGTCGACGGCCGGGACGCCCTGTGGGCCCACCCGGACATGCTCCCGAACGCCTCCGACCTGGACGACCCGGACGGCTTCGTGCACCGTGAGCACGCCGACTTCTCCGAGCTGGACAAGATGCTCGGCGAGGCGGCGGGCGGCTCCCCCGGCAAGCCCGACCTGAGCAAGGAACCCGAGAAGGACGACGACAGCGAGTGACCCTGTACGACGACGCGGTCCTCGTGCTCAAGGGGTACGAGGACCAGCCAGAGCTGCGCCAGAGCTACCTGGACCACCTGGCGGCCCACCCGGACGGCGTATGGAAGTCCTGCGGCGACGGCCACGTCACGGCCAGCGCCCTGGTGGTCGACCCGGGGCGCGGCCGGGTGCTGCTGACCCTGCACCGCAAGCTGCGCATGTGGCTGCAGATGGGCGGCCACTGCGAGCCCACGGACGCCTCCCTCGCGGAGGCGGCGCTGCGCGAGGCCAGGGAGGAGTCCGGCGTCACCGGGCTCACCCTGCTCCCGGGCGGCCCGGTGCGGCTGGACCGCCATCCCATCCCGCCGCCGTGCCACTGCCACTACGACGTGCAGTACGCGGCGATCGCCCCGCCCGGCGCCCTGGAGGCCATCAGCGACGAGTCACTGGACCTGCGCTGGTTCGCCTACGACGAGGTGGCGGACGTCGCGGACGACTCGGTCGTACGACTGCTGGAAGCGACACGCGCGCGGCTGTGAACGGGTGACGGGTAAGGGCGACAGGTAAGGGGTGACCGCCATGGACGGTCACCCCTTACCCGCGCTTCCGCGCGGTCAGCTCCAGACGTTGCCCTGGTTCTGTCCGCGCGCCCCCTGCTGGCCCATGCCGTACTGCGCGGCCAGCCCGGAGCCGATCTGGGCGTTCTGCGGCGGCAGCAGTTCGCTGGGCTGGACGAGCGCGTAGCCGGTGCCCATGAAGCTCAGCTCCCAGCCCTCACCGGTGTTGCCGCGCCGCCGCCACACGCCCGAGGAGTGCGTCTGGGCCTGCATCTGCACCCGCAGCCCGGTGGACCAGGCGACGATCGCGTCCGCGTCGCAGTTGACGTACTTGTCCGGGGTGACCTGGAGCAGCAGCGGCGCGCCGGAGGTCATCAGCGCGACCTTGCCGCTGCCGGTGATGTTGAGCTGGTACTTCCCCGAGCCGGAGATGCCGTAGAGGCTGTCGACGGCGATGACCTCGTGGTGCAGCGAGGAGTCCATGGCGAGGACGTAGCTGCTGTCGACGGTGAGCCCCTCGTGGTCCACGTCCATGAGGTGGACGTGCTGCTTGAGGTTGGCCAGGTAGACCGTGCCCTGCCCGTGGCAGCGCATCAGGTCCAGGCCCTCACCGGTGTGCGCACGCGCGCGTGAGGCGCTGTTGCCCTGGTACTCGGCGTCGAACTCGACCATCCCCTGGTAGGCGACCATGGTGCCCTTGCGGGCGAGGATGTCGTCGTGGCCCGCCAGGGTGACCCGGAGCATCTGCTTGTTCTGCAGCGCCCAGCGTTCCTGGGTCTGCTGGTCGTGGTAGGCGAAAAGCGGACTCTGCATGGTGTGGTGCTCCCCCTCAGCCCCGGAACCGGAGGCGGTCGGTGCTGTCCTCGCTGGGCTGGACGACGACGATGCCCTGGCCGGAGAAGGCCATCTGGTACGCCTCACCGCTGCCCCGGCCGATCAGCGACTGCGCCTTGAAGCTGCGCTTGCCCTTCACCTTGAGGTTCGGGGACCAGGCGACGAGCGCGTCCGGGTCGACGTAGGTCTCGTCCTCGCCGCCGCCGCAGTCGACGACGATCGGCTTGCCCCGGGAGGTCAGCGCGACCCAGCCCTGCCCGGAGATCCTGGTGTTCCACAGGCCCTGACCGGCGAACTTGGCCAGCCCCTTGACCCGCTCGACGCCCCACGTCAGATGGGCGTCGAAGGCGAGCAGGTTGGTGGCGTTGACGGAGATCCCGTCGCCGTTGAGGTTGATCACGACGACGTTGGCGCCGTAGTCCGCGAGGTAGAGCAGTCCGTCGCCGGAGCACTTCATCAGCGGCGCGCCCTCGCCGGTCATCCAGTCCTTGGCGATCTGGCGGACGGCGGGCGGGTTGGGCTCGTACTGGACGAACCCCTCGTAGGCGACCATCGACCCCACGCGCGCGAGGAGGTCGTTCCCGGTCTGCATGGCGACCTTCAGCATGTGGTTGCCGTGGTTCTCCATGCGGGCGGTGACGGGTGCGGGGGCGTGGCCCGCGAGTGGCTGGTTCATGACGGGCTCCCCTTAGACCTCGTAGGGCTGGACGACGACGAAGTTGCCGGGCGCGGCCCGGAACTGGAGGTTCACGCTCTCGCCGGTGTCGCCCGCGTAGGCGTTGCGGCGCATCCGGACCTGGCTGGAGACGATCACCTGGGCGGCGGACGACCAGGCGACGACGGCGTTGCTGTCCGCGAACGTCGTGGGCGTCACCGGGAGCACCACGGGCGTGCCGTGCGTCTTGACGACGATCGTGCCGGTGCCCTGGAACTGCATCGTGAACAGGGCGCCGCCGGGGATGCCGTGGCCCTCGACGCGGCGGACCTCGTAGGTGAGGCTCTCGTCGAAGGCGAGGACGTTCTCGGCGGAGACGCAGATGCCGTCGCCCTGGAGTTCGATGGGGTGCAGCATCGTGGAGTTCTCCGCGAGGAACACCTGGCCCTGGCCGGTGCAGCGCATGAGCTGCATCTCCTGGCCGGTGGCGTTGCCCACGATGCGCCCGGCGAACCCGGCGCCCTTGTAGCTGAAGTCGACCTTGCCCTGGTAGAGCACCATGCTGCCCTGCCGCGCGAGCACCGGCTGACCGCCGATGCCGAGGTCGACGCGGACCATCTTCTTGTTCTGCTGCGTCCAGCGCTGCCCGGTCGGCGTCTCCTTGAACTGCTGGAGCGCACCGGCGACACCGGGCGCCTGGGGTGCGCCCTGGGGTGCGGCCTGCGGGATGCCCTGGGGTGCGCCGTAGGGGGCCTGTTGGCCGTAGCCGGGCGGTGGCGGTGCGGTCGGCTGGCCGTAGCCCGGGGGTGGTGCGGGGGCCTGCGGTGCGGTCGGCTGTGGGTAGCCGGGGGGCGGCGGGGCGGTCGGGGCCGGGGGCTGCCCGTAGGGGGCCTGCTGCTGGGGCGGCTGGCCGTACGGCGCGGGGGCCGGGGGCGGCACCGTGCCGCCGGGCGGGGTCATCGGCGCGACGACGGTGGGCGCGGCGTGCATCTGGGGCGCGGGCGCCGGGGGCGGGGTGGCACCTTGCGGGGGCGCGAACCCCTGCGCGGCGGGCTGCGGGGTGGGGGCGGGCGGCGCCGGGGCGGGGGCCACGGGCGTGGTGGGGGCCGGGGCGGGCGCGGCCGGGGCGCCGAACGCGGGCGGGGTCGGTGCCGGAGCCGGGGTGGCCGGGGCGCCGAACGCGGGCGGGGCGGCGGTCTGGGCGGGCGGCGCGAAGCCGGGCGCGGCACCGGCCTGCGGCTGCTGCGCGGCGGGCGGCTCCTCCTCGGCGACCTCGCCGCCGAAGTTCTTCAGCAGCGCGTCAAGACCGCCGTCGAAGCCCTGGCCGACGGCCGCGAAGCGCCATACGTCCTTCAGGTAGAAGTCGCCCAGCATCACGGCCCGCTCGGTGGTGAACTCCGAGCCGTTGAACGCGTACCGGGCCACCTCCTCACCGCCCGCGACGATGCGGAGGTATCCGGGGCCGACCTGCGACATCTGTCCCGCGCCGTCGATCGTGGCGGTGAACGACAGCTTCTGGATCTGCGCCGGGATCCGGTCGAGCGTGACCCGGAACGACTCCGTGTCGCCCGCCTGGGCGCCGAGAAGCTGGATGGCCTCCTCGGGGGACTTCGGCTGGTTGAAGAAGACGAAGTACCGGTCGTCCGAGAGCCGTTCGTCGGCGTCGAGCCCGAAACAGCTGATGTCGAAGCTCAGTCCGGGGCCGGAGATCTGCACGCCTACGTACAGATCCGTGCCCGCGGTGAGGTCACTGATCCTGGCCTTGTGGCCGCGTTGGAATTCCCTGGCCATGCGTTACGACCGTCCCCCATCCCGAATGCGAGTGCGTCGCGTCAGGCTAACGGCAAACGCTGACAGCGGCGGATCTCGGTACAGACCCGGTACACAACCGGCGCGACGGGGTGGTGGTGGGCGCGCTCCCGCGCGGGCGCCCGGCCGGGGCGCGTCAGCGCGCGCCGGGCAGATGGGGCAGCCGTTCGGCGGCGACCACCCCTTCGAGGTAGCCACGCGCCCGCTCGGTGCGCGGGTAGGCGTCCAGCAGCCGCCAGAAGCGGGGCCCGTGCCCGGGGACCAGCAGGTGCGCC
Source organism: Streptomyces flavalbus (assembly GCF_042674625.1). Lineage (NCBI taxonomy): Bacteria > Bacillati > Actinomycetota > Actinomycetes > Kitasatosporales > Streptomycetaceae > Streptomyces > Streptomyces flavalbus. The sequence continues at coordinate 5,263,702 of NZ_JBHTEB010000001.1, read as the reverse complement.
AGCTCGTGCAGCAGGACGTAGTCGACGACGTACTCCGGCATCCCCTGGAGCCGGTGCGACAGACGGATGCTGCCCTCGGCCGGGGTGCAGGAGCCCCAGCGGGTGTTCTGGTTGGTGACCCAGCGCACCGACGATGGCCGGGCCCGGCCGTCGAGGTACTGTGCCGAGAGCCGCTCGGCGCGCTCCGCCAGCTCGGTGTCCCCGAGCACCCGTTTGCTCTCCTGGGCGGCCAGCTTGTCGAGCATGACGTTCACCCAGCGTTGCTCCTCCGCCTCGGACATCCGGGCGGGGATGAGCACGACGGTGCGGTCGCCCTCGCGGTACGCGGAGACCGTCCTGCGTCGACGCGCACTTCTGCGCACCTCGATCGCGCTCGTCCCCGAGCCGCTGGGCGGCGGGCTCGTCGTGCTGCGCTGTGGCGTTCCGGCACGGTGCAGTGGGTCGGCGGACACGCCCCGACGTTACCCGCTGCACACGGGGGAAGTCCCGACTCCGGGACGGGTTCCGTTCCGATCCCCCGCCGACCGTTTGATTTGTACGACGCACGACCCACCCGACACACCGATTTATACGATGAATCCCCCCGCCTGTGGACAACCTCCGGCAGCCCTCCCGCCGCCCCCGCCATGCTGGCATCCGCGACGACACACTCGCACGGACCGGGACACGGGGGATCTGACATGCATCCGATGGTGAAGCCCGCGCTGCGGCGCGGCTGGCGCGACCTCAACACCGTCCAGTTCGGCATGACACCGGCGCACGCGCTGACGCTGGGGCCGATGGACCTGGCGACGGGCAGCTTCCTGGACCTGCTCAACGGCACCCGCGGCCTCCCCCTGCTACGGGACGAGGGACGCCGCATGGATCTGCCGGACGGCCACGTGGACGCCCTGCTGAACCGGCTGGCGCGGGCCGGTCTGCTGGACGACGCCCGGGGCGGCGGCCCGGCCGCCGACGCCCTGCGCGCGAAGAAGGAGGTCCTCGACCGGCTGCGCCCCGACCTCGCCTCCCTCTCCCTGACCAGGTCGGAGCCGGGTGATCCGATCCGGCGGCTCGCCGCCCGCCGCTCGCTGCGGGTCCAGGTGCGCGGCGCGGGCCGGGTCGGCAGCGTGCTGGCGTCGCTGCTGTCGGCGGCGGGCGTGGGCGAGGTCGACGTGCGCGACGGCGGCTGCGTGGAGCCGTGGGACGTCGCACCGGGCGGCCACCCCGCCGAGGCCGTCGGCGAGCGCCGGGAGGAGTCCGCCCGCCGTGCCGTGCGCCGGGCGGCACCGGACCGCCCGCCCCGCCGCGGCCCCGAGTCACCACCGCTGGACAGCTCGGGCCACACCCTGGTGATCCTCGCCCCATGGGACGACGTCGCCGTGTACGCCCCCTCCCCGGCCACGGCGGAGCCGCTCATCGCCTCCGGCACCCCGCATCTGTACGCGGGCGTGGTCGAGGGCACCGGCATGGTCGGCCCGCTCGTCCTGCCCGGTGAGACGGCGTGCGCCCGCTGTCTGCACGAGGGGCGCACCGACCGCGATCCGGTCTGGCCGCGCCTGGTCGCCCAGTGGCACTCGGGCAGGCAGCCCCAGGTCCGGCCGTGCGATGTGACGCTCGCCACCACCGTCGCCGGGCTCGCCGCCGCCCACGCGCTCGCCTTCCTCGACGGTCAGGTGCCCTCCAGCGCGGGCGCCCGCTGGGAGGTCTCCCTGCCCGGTCTCCAGTGGCACGCCCGGCCCGTCTGGGCCCACCCGGCATGTCCCTGCTCGGCGGCGGAGAGAGTCCCGGAAGAGGCCGGGACGGAAACGAAAGAGGAGCAGCCCTCCAAGGACGGGGAGTCGCACGAGACAATGGCGGAGCAAGGGTCGTCAACGGAGGTATGCCGTAGGTCAGCCGCGGCGCGGCCGGCTGGCACTTGGAGGGCGCATGTCTGATCTTCCCCGCAAGGCGGTCACCCGCACCGCCAAGCTGGCCGCGCTCCCGCTCGGCTTCGCCGGGCGGGCGACCTGGGGGCTGGGCAAGAGAATCGTCGGCGAGTCCGCGGAACTCGTCGGGCGCGAGCTGCAACAGCGCACCGCGGAGCAGTTGTTCAAGGTGCTCGGCGAGCTGAAGGGCGGTGCGATGAAGTTCGGGCAGGCGCTGTCCGTCTTCGAGTCGGCGCTGCCCGAGGAGGTCGCCGGTCCCTACCGGGCGGCCCTGACGAAGCTCCAGGAAGCCGCTCCCCCGATGCCGACGCGGACCGTGCACTCCGTGCTCGCGGAGCGGCTCGGCGCGGACTGGCGCGAGCTGTTCGAGGAGTTCGAGGACAAGCCCTCGGCGGCGGCCTCGATCGGCCAGGTGCACCGCGGGGTGTGGCACGACGGGCGTGAGGTCGCGGTCAAGGTCCAGTACCCGGGCGCCGGTGAGGCGCTGCTGTCGGACCTGAACCAGCTCAGCCGCTTCGCCCGCCTGCTGGGCCCGCTGGTCCCCGGGATCGACGTCAAGCCGTTGATCACCGAACTCAAGGACCGGGTCTCCGAGGAGCTGGACTACAGCCTGGAGGCGCAGGCGCAGGAGGTCCACGCGGAGGAGTTCGCCGACGACCCGGACGTCGTGGTGCCCGCCGTGGTCCACCAGTGCGAGCAGGTCCTGGTCACCGAGTGGATCGAGGGCGTACCGCTGTCGGAGATCATCTCGGACGGCACCCAGGAGCAGCGGGACCGCGCGGGTCAGTTGCTGGCCCGGTTCCTCTTCTCCGGCCCGGCCCGCACCGGCCTGCTGCACGCCGACCCGCACCCGGGGAACTTCCGGCTGCTGCCCGGCAGCCCGGACGGCGAGGACGACTGGCGGCTCGGCGTCCTGGACTTCGGCACGGTCGACCGTCTCCCCGCGGGCCTGCCGACCCCGATCGGCGACTCCCTGCGGATGACGCTGGACGGTGACGCGGAGGCCGTCTACGACCTGCTGCGCGCCGAGGGGTTCGTCAAGGAATCGATAGAGCTGGACCCGGACGCGGTCCTCGACTACCTCCTGCCGATCATCGAACCGGCGCGCGCCGACGAGTTCACCTTCACCCGGAGCTGGATGCGCAGCCAGGCGGCGCGCATCGCGGACCCGCGCTCCCCCGCCCACCAGTTGGGCAAGCAGCTCAACCTCCCCCCGGCCTACCTGCTGATCCACCGGGTCACCCTCAGCACGATCGGCGTCCTGTGCCAGCTCGGCGCGACGGTGCGGCTGCGGGAGGAACTGGAGGAGTGGCTGCCGGGCTTCGTGCCCCTGGAGGAGGAGTCGGAAGCCCCCGAGGCCGAGGTGGACGAGGCGGAAGGGCCGGAGGAGTCGGTGGCCGGGGCCTGAGCGCGGGAGGCAGGCGAGGCCAGGCGTAGGCGCCCGGCGAGGCCAGGCCTAGGCACCCGGCGAGGCCAGGGCGCAGGCGGCAGACGCGGCCGGGGCGTAGGCGGCGGGCGAACGCCTCACGACGCGGCGGGGGCCGGTCCGTCGGACGGACCGGCCCCGGTGGGAAGTTCCCGGCTGCTGACTACTGCATGACCGCGATGGCCAGCGCGCGGCGAGCGCGGCGCGAGGCGCGCTCGGCGCGGCGCTGCATCCGGCGGGCGGTCACCAGGCTCATGGCCTGGCGCTCCCGCTGCGCCTCGTGCAGCCGGTCGTGCATATGCGCACGAGCCAGGGCTTCTGGGATGAGTTGCATCTCTCGGGTCCTGTTCTGACGCGAGTCGTTCGCGTCGGTGGTGGTGACGTCTGAGGTCGCGGAGCCGGTGGGCTCATGAGTGGACGGCTTCATCGGGGCCTGCTTCTGGGGGTCGTGCGTGAGGGGGCGGTCGATCGTTCCTGCGGTGTTCATGCCGTGACCGGGTTCTTGCGCGGGCGGCCACGGGGCCGCTTCCGGGCGACGACGACACCCTGGACGAACAGCTCGCCACCCCAGACGCCCCAGGGCTCACGCCGCTCCTTGGCCCCAGCGAGGCACGCCTCCATCAGCGGGCAGGTGCGGCAGAGGGACTTGGCGTACTCGACATCCGCCGGCGACTCCGCGAAGAAGACCTCCGGGTCGTAGGAACGGCAGGGTACGGGCACGCCGAGGTTCTCGATGGCGTCGTCGAGCGCGGTGAGCGCGGTGAGCGGGGTCAAGGTGGAGTCCTCCGTGAGGCCGGGCTTGGGGATCGTGTCGGAAGGCGGTACGGACGGGGCGTGCGCTTCGAGTTGCACGGATGTCTTCCTCGTCTGGTCGTGCCGGTCGGGTTGACCGGTTGGCGGCTGGTACCGGGTTCTTTTCTTGTCCCGAGGCCCCTTCGCTCCGTCGTCCCGTGTTTCGGGGACAAACAGAAGGGCCGCGGATCCCGGATGGGGTTCCGCGGCCCTGAAGGCGCCGGCCTGATCGACGATCAGGCTGGATCACTCCAGGGTTCTGGCCCACGGAAGGCCCACATCAGGTGGTGCTGCGTCGTCTGCTTCCGGCTGGCGGCACCGGTCGCCGTAAAGGCATAGGCCTGCGCCTGTGCCACTACTGCCGCTTCCAGTGCCTTGGTCGGTCGCTCATTGCGCTCTCGGACGGGAAGACCCGCGAGGGACACGGAGGACGCCGGACGGACGGCACGAATGCCGGACAGACCGGTGCCCGGGATCGAGGCGCCAAGGGTGCACAGGGAGACGGCCGAGGGATCGGTCATTTTGGCCGCGCTGTTGAAGCTGGTGTTGATGCTGATCACTGGACTCGCCTCCTCTCGGCGTCTCATGGACTGGATGAACCAGTCCGTCGGGTATGCAAGTACAACACGGAATCGGGGCCTCAGGAAGGCCGCTGTCCCCGTGGCTTAGAACCTATGGGGATTCCTGGGGCGGGCGCAAACTATTTTTTCGACGAGTTCGCATCAGTCCGATTCGTCCCCCGTGCCGGGGTCCTGGCCTGCGCAGATGGCCAGCACTTCGGCGCCGTAGCGGTTGAGCTTGCGGACGCCGACGCCGGGGATCCGGGCCAGTTCACCCTCGTCGTCCGGCGCGGCCTCGGCGATCGCCATCAGGGTCTTGTCTGTGAAGACGCAGAACGCGGGCTGGCCGCTGCGCCGCGCCTGGACCGCGCGCCAGTCGCGCAACCGTTCGTAGAGGCCCTCGTCCATGTCGGACGGGCAGTCCTCGCAGCGCATCAGCTTCATCTCACCGGCGTCGGTGAGGGTGCGCCCGCAGACCCGGCAGCGGGCGGGGGTGCGCTGGGCGCGCCGGGGGGTCGCGATGCTGCCGCGTCCGGGGATGCCGCGCTCGATGCCGCCGGGGGCTGCGGCCCCGGTGCGGCCCGTACCGCTCCCGGAACCGGGCCGCAGTCCGTCGAGGAAGCGGCTGGGGCGGCGGTTGGGGCAGCTTCCGGGTGAGCGGGCCAGGGACCAGGAGAGCTGGAGGTGGGAGCGGGCGCGGGTGACCCCGACGTAGAGGAGACGGCGCTCCTCCTCTATCTGCTCGTCGGTCCGGGCGTAGCTGATCGGCATCATGCCCTCGGCCACGCCGACCAGGAAGACGGCGTCCCACTCCAGGCCCTTGGCCGAGTGCAGGGAGGCGAGGGTGACGCCCTGCACGGTCGGGGCGTGCTGGGCGCCCGCCCGCTCGTCGAGTTCCGCGACGAGGTCCCCGAGGGTGGCGCCGGGGCGGGCGGCGGCGAAGTCCTGGGCGAGGTTGACCAGCGCGGCGAGGGACTCCCAGCGCTCCCTGACGGCTCCGGAGCCCGCCGGTGGCTGGGGTGTCCAGCCCTCCCCGGAGAGCACGGCGCGGACCTGGGAGGGCAGGTCGACCGCCTCGTCGAGGAGGGCGTCGTTGCCGCCGAAGCGGGCGGCGCCGCGCAGGGCGATGCCCGCCTTGCGCACCTCGGGCCGGTCGAAGAACCGCTCGGCACCGCGGAGCTGGTAGGGGATCCCGGCGTCGGCGAGGGCCTGCTCGTAGGTCTCGGACTGGGCGTTCGTGCGGTACAGGACGGCGATCTCGCTGGCGGGGACGCCGGAGTCGAGGAGGGCGCGGATGCGGCGCGCGGCGCCCTCGGCCTCGGCGGGCTCGTCGGGGTACTCGGTGTAGCCGGGCTCGGGTCCGGGGCCGCGCTGGGAGACGAGTTCCAGCCGGTGGTCGGCGGCGCGCCCGCGGGCCTGGGAGAGCAGTCCGTTGGCGAGGTGGACGACCTGGGGGCTGGAGCGGTAGTCGCGGACCAGCTTGACGACGGTGGCCTTGGGGTGGCGGACGCGGAAGTCGAGCAGGTGGTCGGGCGTTGCTCCGGTGAACGAGTAGATGGTCTGGCTGGCGTCCCCGACGACGCACAGGTTGTCGCGGTCCCCGAGCCAGAGGTCCAGCAGCCGCTGCTGGAGGGGGCTGACGTCCTGGTACTCGTCGACGACGAAGTGCTGGTACTGGGCGCGGACCTGGTCGGCGATGTCGTGCCGGTCCTGGAGGACGGCGACGGTCAGCAGCAGCACGTCCTCGAAGTCGATGACCGCGCGGTCGCGTTTGAGGTCCTCGTAGGCGGCGTAGAGCTGGGCGATCTCCGCCGGGGAGCGGGGGGCTTCACGGCCCGCCTTCGCGGCTGCGAGCGCGTAGTCGGCGGGGACGGTCTGGGTGACCTTGGACCACTCGATCTCCGCGGTGACGTCCCGCAGCTCGCCGCGGTCGAGGCGGATGCGGCAGGCCGCGGCGGCGTCGGCGACGAGCTGGACCTTGCGGTCGACGAGCCGGGGCATCGAGCCACCGATGGCTTTCGGCCAGAAGTACTGGAGCTGGCGCAGGGCGGCGGAGTGGAAGGTGCGGGCCTGCACCCCGCCCGCGCCGAGCTGGCGGAGACGGCCGCGCATCTCGCCCGCGGCGCGGTTGGTGAAGGTGACGGCGAGCACGCTGGAGGTCGGCAGGATCCCGGCGCGCACGCCGTAGGCGATGCGGTGGGTGATGGCGCGGGTCTTGCCGGTCCCGGCACCGGCCAGGACGCACACCGGGCCGTGCAGCGCGGTGGCGACCTCGCGCTGCTCGGGGTCGAGCCCTTCGAGCACCGCGTCGGCCGAGTCCGGTACCCGCGGGAAGAGGGTGGAGTGCGTTGCTGCTGTCACACCGCCATGCTGCCAGGTCGTGTGAGGCTGCTGAGCCGGTTGTCCACAGGCATCGCCTCGCAGTCGTACTAATGCGGCAGGCGTCACACGCGGGCCTCCCCGCGGATACCCCCGGCGGGAATGGCGGCCGGGTCGGATACGTTCACCCACTGCGACGCGCGCACCTATCCGAGCCGCCGAAGGAGAGCGAAAGAGATGCTGGGTTCTGTGACGATGTACAGCACCACGTGGTGTGGCTACTGCCGCAGGCTGAAGAGCCAGATGGACCGCGAGGGCATCGCGTACACCGAGATCAACATCGAGCAGGACCCGGAGTCCGCGAAGTTCGTGGAGAAGGCGAACGGCGGCAACCAGACGGTCCCGACCGTGCTCTTCCCCGACGGCTCGACGCTCACGAACCCGTCGCTGGCCCAGGTGAAGCAGAAGATCGGCGCCTGAGCGGACCGCTCGGCGGGCGATGAGGGGCGGGTTCCCCGACCAGGCCACTGGGCCACGGGTCGGGGAACCCGCCCCTCACTTCGTCGTCACATGAGGCCGCGCGTCGGCAGCGGCTTGCCGTACCACAGCTCGATGAGGCGGGCGGCGATGGAGATGCCGTACGGCGGCAGCACCTCGCCGCTGTCGAAGGCGGCGCCCAGTTCGTCGCGGGAGAACCAGCGGGCCTCGTGGATCTCGTCGCCGTCGACCTCGACGTCCGTGGAGGTGGCGCGGGCCATGAAGCCCAGCATGAGGCTGGACGGGAAGGGCCAGGGCTGGCTGGCGACGTACTCGACCTGGCCGACGGTGATACCGGCCTCCTCGAACACCTCGCGGCGCACGGACTGCTCGATCGACTCGCCGGGCTCGACGAAACCGGCCAGCGTGGAGAAGCGGCCCTCGGGCCAGTGGACCTGGCGGCCGAGCAGGATGCGGTCGTCCTCGTCGGTGACGGCCATGATCACGGCCGGGTCGGTGCGCGGGTAGTGCTCGGCGCCGCAGGCGGAGCAGCGGCGGATGTGGCCCGCCGCGGCGATGACCGTGCGCTCGCCGCAGCGGGAGCAGAAGCGGTGGGTGCGCTGCCAGTTCTCCAGCCCGACGGCGTGCACCATCAGGCCCGCGTCGCGCGGGGAGAGCAGCAGCCCGGCCTCGCGCAGGCCCGCGGGGCGCGCGGACTGGTCCATGCGACCGGGCAGCGCGTCCTTCTGGAGGGCGAAGTAGCTGACGCCGTCCTCGTCGATGCCGAGGAAGTAGCGGTGGGCCTCGGTGAGGGGGGCCTCGAACGAGGGCGTCATGACGAGTTCGGTGCGCCCGTCGGACGTCTCGTCGATGAGGACCTGACCGCCGGAGACCACGAAGCAGCGGGTGGTGGGGTGGCTCCACGCCGCCGCGAGCCATGCCTCGTCGAGCCGGTGGTGTGCGGCGCGGTCGATGCCGCTCGGGGCGGTGAGCGAGATGGGTCGGTCGGCGGTGTGGTCGGTCCAGGTGGTCACGGGTGCTTCCATCTCCCCCGGTAAAACGGTGGTTTCGGCGGCGGTTCGGCTGTTCGTACGGCGGGTGGTGACCGGGTGCGGGGCTCGGTGGTCCCGGGCTTCGTCGTGCGGGGCCCGGTGGTTCGGGGCGGTGCTTCCAGTGTGCCCCGTGGGGAGTACCGCTCCGGACGGTCCTGGGGGGTCAGGGCGCATGGTGCCAGTTCTCGGCCAGGTCGCCCCAGAGGTGGGCGGTGGTCTCGACGCCTTTGAGGAGGAGGCCGAGTTCCACTTTCTCGTTCGGGGCGTGCCAGCCGTCGGAGGGCACGGAGATCCCCAGGAAGAGGACGGACGCTCCGAGGACGTCCTGGAGGTCGGCGGCGGGTCCGGAGCCGCCCTCGCGGGTGAAGCGGACCGGGGCGTCGAAGGCGCGGCCCATGGCGCGCACCAGGGACTCAAGCGCCGGGTGGTCCAGCGGGGTCAGACAGGGGCGGGTGGCGGGGGCGAAGGTGATCTCGCAGCGGATGCCGTCGGGCACCTGGTCCAGCGCCCAGGCGCGGACGACCCTTTCGATGTGGTCGGGTTCCTGGCCCATGACCAGCCGGAAGGACAGCTTCACCATGGCGCTGGACGGGATGATCGTCTTGCTGCCGGGGCCCTGGTAGCCGCCGCCGATGCCGTTGACCTCGGCGGTGGGGCGGGCCCAGACGCGTTCCAGCGTGGTGTGACCGGCCTCGCCGTGGGTGGCGTGGGAGTGCGCGGTGCGCAGCCACCGCCGCTCGTCGAACGGCAGTTCGGCGAAGAGTGCCCGCTCGCGGTCGGTGAGTTCCACGATGCCGTCGTAGAAGCCGGGAACGGTCACGCGCGCGTGCTCGTCGTGCAGGGCGGCGACGAGGCGGGCGGCGGCGGTCGCCGGGTTGGGTACGGCGCCGCCGAAGGCGCCGGAGTGGATGTCCTGGTCGGGGCCGTGGAAGCGGATCTCGCACTCGGCGAGGCCGCGCATCCCCGTACAGACCGTGGGGGTGTCCTCGGACCACATGCCGGTGTCGGAGACGATCACGGCGTCCGCGGCGAGCCGGTCGGCGTGCTCCTCGACGAGCGCCCGGAAGTGCGGGGAGCCGGACTCCTCCTCGCCCTCGATCAGCAGCTTCAGGTGGACGGCCGGGGTGTCCCGGCCGGTGGCGGCGAGGTGGGCGCGGACGCCGAGTGTGTGGAAGAACACCTGCCCCTTGTCGTCAGCCGCCCCGCGCGCGTAGAGGCGGTCTTGCCGGATGACGGGGTCGAAGGGGTCGCTGTCCCAGCCGTCCTCGCGGGCGGCGGGCTGGACGTCGTGGTGGCCGTAGACCAGGACGGTGGGCGCCCCCGGGTCGGCGGAGGGCCACTCGGCGTAGACGGCTGGTGCCCCGGGCGTGGGCCACACCTCGGCGGTGGGGAAGCCGGTCTCCTTGAGCTTGGCGGCGAGCCAGTCCGCGCTGCGGCGCACGTCCGGCGCGTGGTCGGGCTGGGCCGACACGGACGGGATGCGCAGCCACTCGGCGAGATCGTCGAGGAAGGCGGCGCGGTGCCGCTCGATGTACGTACGGACGGCGCTGACGGCACTGTCAACGGGGTGGCTCATGGTCACGAGCCTATCGGCCGCCGGTGACAGTCCGATCGTGCGATTCGTCACCGGACGGCTCCTCCAGCAGCAGCCGTTCCAGCGCGGCCCGGTCCGGCAGCTCGCGCGGGTGGACGACGTCGCCGGTGCGCACGTACAGGAAGGCGGCGGTGACCGACTCCAGGGGGACGCCCTGCTGCTCGGCCCAGGCGAGCCGGTACAGGGCGAGCTGGAGCGGGTCGGCGGTACCGCCACGGCCGGTCTTCCAGTCGACGATCTCGTACGTCGTCGTATCGCCGTCGCCGGACCTGTACACGGCGTCGATGCGGCCCCTGACGACGCGGCCCGCTATGGAGAGCTGGAAGGGCGCCTCGACGCGGTAGGGCGTGCGCCGGGCGTACTCGGTGCGTTCGAAGGCGTCCTTGAGGGCCTCCAGGTCCCGTTCGTCGGCGATCTCGGCGTCGCTGCCTGGGAGGTCGTCCGGTTCCAGCAGGGGCAGCGTCAGCGCCTCGAAGCGGGCTTCGACCCAGGCGTGGAAGCGGGTGCCGCGGCGGGCGGCCGGCTGCGGCGGGCGCGGCATGGGGCGGGCCAGTTCCTGGGCGAACCCGTCGGGGTCGGCGGCCAGATGCAGGAGCTGGGTGGCGGTCAGGGAGGCGGGCAGCGGGACCTCCGTGACGCGTTCACGCGCGCGCAGGAGTTCGCCGGTGAGGGCGTCGAGGTCGCGGTCCCAGGAGGCGACGGTGCGGGCCTCCTCCGGGGTGAGGGGAGCCCGGGTCTCGGGGGAAGGGGCGGTCGCCTGGTGGGGCACGGTGGGGCGCTGGGTGGTCAGGGAGTCCCAGTCGTCGTCGGTGAGGAGGGGGCCGTCCTCCTCGTCCTCGGGTAGGGGTTCGTCGTCCTCCGGTGGCGGGGGCCAGTCCGGGTCCTCGTAGGCGGTGGGGTCAGGCACGGTCGGGCTGGCGGCGAGCGCGTCGAGCTGGGCGAGGACGGTCTCGGCGGCGGCCCGGCGTCGGGTGAGCGCCTCCTCGTCCAGGGGCAGCGGCCACACCTCGTCGGCGGCGGTCTGGTGGAGGGCGGGGTTCTCCTCGTCGTCGGCGGGTGCGTCCGCCCACACCTCGATCTCCCCGTGTCCGGCGGCGCAGTGGTCGTGGAGGGCGATGAGGAAGTCGGAGGGGCCGCGGGGCTTCTTCTGGGTGGGGCCCCACCAGTGGCCGGAGCCGAGCAGCAGGGAGCGGGGGCGGGTGAAGGTGACGTAGCCGAGGCGGAGTTCCTCGGTGTGCTGGTGGTCCTTCATGGCCTCGTGGAAGGCCTTCATCCCGCGCGAGTCCCACGCTTCGACGTCGGGCAGGGTGTCGGCGTCGCCGCGCAGCTCGTGCGGGAGCACCTTGGCCTGCGCGGTCCACTTCTCGCGGCCCTGGGCGCTGGGGAAGGTGCCGGTGACCAGCCCGGGGACGGCCACGACGTCCCACTCCAGGCCCTTGGACTTGTGCGCGGTGAGCACCTTGACGGTGTTCTCGCCGCCGGGGAGCGCGTTGTCGAGGCCCTTCTCGTACTGGGCGGCGGTGCGCAGGAAGCCCAGGAACGCCAGCAGGCTCGCCTCGCCGTCGCCCGCGGCGAAGGACGCGGCGACGTCGAGGAAGTTGGAGAGGGTCTCCCGGCGCCGGGCGGCCAGGGCGTGCGGTGAGGCGGACAGCTCCACCTCCAGGCCGGTGACGGCGAGGACGCGGTGCAGTACGTCCATCAGCGGGTCGGCGAGGGAGCGGCGCAGGTCGCGCAGTTCGGCGGCGAGGCGGGCGAACCGCACGCGCGCGTCCGGCGAGAACGGCAGCCCGTCGTCGTCCCCGCCGCCCTCCATGGGCGTCTCCAGGAAGGTGTCGAGGGCGTCCGCGAGGGAGACCACCTCCGCCGGGTCGACCCCCTCGACGGCCTCCGCGAGCCGCAGGTCGGGGTCGTCGCCGCGCTCCACGCGCGCGTGCGCGACGAGCAGCCGTGCGCGGCGGCCCAGCAGGGCGAGGTCGCGCGGCCCGATGCGCCAGCGTGGTCCGGTCAGCAGCCGGACCAGGGAGGCGTTGGCGCCGGGATCCTGGAGGACCTCGCAGACGGCGACCAGGTCGGCGACCTCGGGCAGGTGCAGCAGCCCGGAGAGCCCGACCACCTCCACCGGCACGTCCCGGGCGACCAGCGCGCCCTGGATCTGCGCGAAGTCACCGGCCGTGCGGCACAGGACGGCGATCTCACCGGGCGCCTTGCCGGTGTTCACCAGGTGGGCGACGGAGTCCGCGATCCAGTCGATCTCCTCCGCGTGGGTGCGCAGCAGGGCGCAGCGCACCACGCCGTCCCGCTCGGCGCCCGGCGCGGGGCGCAGGGCCTGCACGCCCGCGTGCATGGCGCGCAGGGGCTCCGCGAGGCCGTTGGCGAGGTCGAGGAGGCGACCGCCGCTGCGCCGGTTCTCGCTGAGGGCCTGGCGGGTGGCGGGGCGGCCGTCGGCGTGGGCGAAGTGCTCGGGGAAGTCGTCCAGGTTGGCGACGGAGGCGCCGCGCCAGCCGTAGATGGCCTGGCAGGGGTCACCGACGGCGGTGACGGGGTGGCCGGTGCCGCCGCCGAAGAGGCCCGCGAGCAGGACGCGCTGGGCGACGGAGGTGTCCTGGTACTCGTCGAGGAGGACGACGCGGAACTCCTCGCGCAGGTGGCGGCCCACTTCGGGGAGCTGTCCGAGTTCGGCGGCGAGGGCGATCTGGTCGCCGAAGTCGATCAGGTCGCGTTCGCGTTTGGCGGCGCGGTACCGCACGACGAGTTCGGTGAGTTCGCGGCGGGCGGCGGCGGTGTCGGGGACCTTGCGCAGGTCGGCGTTGCTGAGCTTGGCGCCGTCCAAGGCGAGCAGCAGCCCGGCGTCCCACGCGCGCAGCCGCTCGGGCCGCACGAGGTGCTCGGAGAGTTCCGCGTCGAGGGTGAGCAGGTCGCTGACCAGGTCGGGGAAGGAGCGGGTGAGCGCCGGGTAGGGGCCGGGGGCCTCGCGCAGCACCCGCGCGGCCAGCTGGTAGCGGGTGGCGTCGGCGAGGAGCCGGGAGGTGGGCTCCAGGCCGATGCGCAGGCCGTGGTCGGCCAGCAGGCGGCCCGCGAAGGCGTGGTACGTGGAGATCACGGGCTCGCCCGGGGGGTTGTCCGGGTCGATGACGTCGGGGTCGGTGACGCCTGCCCTGACCAGGGCCTTGCGGACGCGCTCGGCCAGCTCTCCGGCCGCCTTGTTGGTGAAGGTCAGGCCGAGCACCTGTTCGGGGGCGACCTGGCCGGTGCCGACCAGCCAGACCACGCGCGCCGCCATCACCGTCGTCTTGCCGGAACCGGCTCCGGCCACGATCACCTGCGGGGCGGGCGGCGCGGTGATGCAGGCCGTCTGCTCCGGGGTGAACGGGATGCCGAGCAGCTCTTTGAGCTGTTCGGGGTCGGTGATACGGGCGGGCACGTGAGAGAGGCTAGCGGCGGGCACTGACAGCGGAGGCCACGATCGTCGTCTGAGGCCATCAGTGGCGGAAGAAGCGCAGGTCAGCGCATGGGGTGCGACCTGTCACAACGGACGTTCACGGAGTGACCCTCACTCCACCACGTGACGGCCTTCCGGGCGGGCGCCGCACGAGGCGCGGAAGGCGCAGTGCGTGCAGTGCTGGCCGGTGCTCGGCGTGAAGCGCTCGTCGAGCACCTTCCCGGCGGCGGTGGCCAGCAGCTCACCGACCCACTCCCCCTCCAGGGGCTCCTGCGCCTGCACCTTCGGCAGGGTCTCGCCGCCGTCCCGTTTCGCGGCGCCCTGCCGTAGCTGGACGAGTTCGGCGCCGCCCGGCTCGGGGCGCGCCCCGTCGAAGACGTCGTCGACGGCGCCCTCGCGGACGGCGAGCTGGTAGACGGCAAGCTGGGGGTGGCGGGCCACCTCGGCGGCGCTGGGCGCCTGTTTGCCGGTCTTGAAGTCGACGACGTAGGCGCGGCCCTCGGCGTCGGTCTCGACACGGTCCATGGAGCCGCGGATGCGCACCTCGTACTCCCCCGCCTCCAGGGTGACGTCGAAGTGGTGCTCGCTGGCCACCGGGGTGCGTCCGGTGCGGTCCATGACGTGCCACTTCAGGAAGCGTTCGAGCGCCACGCGCGCGTGCTCCTTCTCCTGGGCGGACTTCCACGGCGCGTCGAAGGCGAGCGCGTTCCACACCGAGTCCAGCCGCTCCATCAGCACGTCGAGGTCGGCCGGGGTGTGCCCGGAGGCGACCTCGTCGGCGAGGACGTGCACGACGTTGCCGAAGCCCTGCGCGGCGGTCGCCGGGGTGTCCGCCTTCACCTCGCGGCTGAGGAACCACTGGAGGGCGCAGGTGTTGGCGAGCTGGTCGAGGGCGCTGCCGGAGAGCGTGACGGGCTGGTCGCGGTCGCGCAGCGGCACCTTGCTCTCGGTCGGCTCGAACATGCCCCACCAGCGGTAGGGGTGCGCGGACGGCACCAGCGGGCGGCCGTCCTCGTCGGTGAGCGCGGCGAGCCGGGCCAGCCGCTGGGCCGCGGCCTGGCGCAGGGCGGCCGACACGCGCGGGTCGACGGTGGTGGCCCGCAGCTCCGCGACGAGCGCGGCGACGGACAGCGGGCGGCGCGGGCGGCCGGTGACGTCCTTCGGTTCGACGCCGAGTTCGGTCAGGAAGCGGGAGGGCTGGTCGCCGTCGTCGGCGGGCGCCTTCACGGCGGTGACGACGAGCCGCTCACGCGCGCGCGTGGCGGCCACGTAGAACAGGCGGCGCTCCTCCGCGAGCAGGGCGCCCGGGGTGAGCGGCTCAGCGAGCCCGTCGCGGCCTATGCGGTCGGCCTCCAGGAGGGAGCCGCGGCGGCGCAGGTCGGGCCACAGGCCCTCCTGGACGCCCGCGACGACGACCAGGCGCCACTGGAGGCCCTTGGCACGGTGCGCGGTCATCAGACGGACGGCGTCGGGGCGTACCGCGCGGCGCGTGAGGGTGTCGGCGGCGATGTCCTCGGCGTCGATCTCCGCCAGGAAGTTCAGGGCGCCCCGGCCGCCGGTGCGCTCCTCCGCGCGGGCGGCCGTCGCGAACAGCGCGCATACGGCGTCCAGGTCGCGGTCGGCGTTGCGTCCGGCCGCGCCGCCGCGCCGGGCGGCCCGCTCCAGGCGCGCGGGCCACGGGGTGCCGTCCCAGAGGTCCCACAGCGCCTCCTCGGCGGTGCCGCCGCCCGCGAGGCGCTCCCGGGCCTTGCGCAGCAGCGCGCCGAGGCGTTGGGCGCCGCGCGCGTACGCCGGGTCGTGCGCGACCAGGCGCTCGGGCTCCGCGAGCGCCCGCGCGAGCAGGTTGTCGGAGGGCGGCGGTACGGGGTTGCCCGCGGCGCGCTCCTCCTCCCGCAGGGCGCGTCCCAGACGGCGCAGGTCGGCGGTGTCCATCCCGGCGAGGGGGGAGGTGAGCAGGGTGAGGGCGGTCTCGGTGTCGAGCCAGGTGGTGCCTCCGTCCGGTTCGGAGCCGCCGCCAGCGCTCACGTCACCTTCCGGGCGCCCATCGCCAGCGCTCGCGTCACCGCCCGGTTCCGAGCCGTGCCCGGCGCCCACATCGCCGCCCGCGCGCCCGTCCCCGACTCCCGGGCGCCCGTCTCCCCCGCCCCGTCCCGCCTCCGCCGTGGCGACCGCGCGTAGGGCCGTCAGCAGGGGGGCCACCGCGGGCTCGTGGCGCAGGGGCAGGTCGTCGCCGTCGATGTCCAGGGGGACGCCCGCGGAGGTGAGGGCGCGGCGGAGGGTGGGAATGGTGCGGGACCCGGCGCGCACCAGGACGGCCATCTCGCCCCACGGGACGCCGTCCTCCAGGTGGGCCCGGCGGAGGATGTCGGCGACGTTGTCCTGCTCGGTGCCCGCCGTCGGGTAGGTGAAGACCTCGACGCGGCCACCGTCCCGCGCGGGGGCGAGGTCGCGGTGCGCGCGTGCCTGCTCGGCGGGCAGGCGGGGCAGCGGCATCCGCTGGGTCAGCAGCCGGGTAGTGGCGAGCAGGGCGGCGCCGGAGCGGCGGGAGGTGCGCAGCACCTCGACGGGCGCCGGGCGGCCGTCCCCGCGCGGGAAGGCGTGCGGGAAGTCGAGGATGCCGTTCACGTCGGCGCCGCGGAAGGCGTAGATCGACTGGTCGGGGTCGCCGAAGGCGACGAGGGTGCGGCCACCGCCCGCGAGGGCGTCGAGCAGCCGTACCTGCGCGGGGTCGGTGTCCTGGTACTCGTCGACGTACACGGCGTCGTACTGCGCGGCCAGCCGTTCGGCGACGGCGGGGCGGCGGGCGAGGAGCACCGCGCGGTGGACCAGTTCGGCGTAGTCGATGACGCCCTGGAGGTCGAGCACGTCGAGGTACTCGGCGAGGAAGGCGGCGGCGGCCCGCCAGTCGGGGCGGCCGATGCGGCGGGCGAAGGCCTCCAGGGCGTCCGGGCCGAGGCCCAGCTCACGGCTGCGGGCGAGGACGGCGCGGACCTCGTCGGCGAAGCCGCGTGTGGTCAGGCAGGCGCGCAGCTCGTCCGGCCAGCGCACGTGGGTGAGGCCCAGCCGCTCCAGGTCGGGCTGGCCCGCGAGCAGCTCGCGCACGGTGACGTCCTGCTCGGGGCCGGACAGCAGCCGTAGCGGTTCGACGAACAGGCCGCTGTCCTGGTGGGCGCGGACCAGGGCGTACGAGAAGGAGTGGAAGGTGGTCGCGCGGGGCGCGCGGGCGGCCCCGATGCGCAGTGCCATGCGGTCGCGCAGGTCGACGGCGGCCTTGCGGCTGAAGGTGAGCACGAGGATCCGCTCGGGGTGGGCGCCGCGCGCGATGCGGGCCGCCACGGACTCCACGAGGGTGGTGGTCTTCCCGGTGCCGGGACCGGCGAGGACGAGCAGCGGACCGGCGCCGTGGTCAACCACGGCGCGCTGTGCGGCGTCCAGACGAGGGGGATCGGGTCGGTCCGGCGGGGTACGTACCAGTCGGTAAGCGCCACGGCTCCCCTGCCGCGCCTCGTGGTGCGGCAGGCGACTGGTGGAGGAAGGGAAGCTCACGTGGTTCGCCGGTCCTGGTGGGTGTGCTGGTGGGGCGACCGCCGTGCGTGGCGGACGGTGGCCGCGGGATGAGGGGGACGCGCGCAGCCGACGCTACGCCGACGAATGGCACGGAAGCAGGGCTTCCGCTTCTTCCCACCGGGCTCTCACACCCCGCGTGTCCCTTGTCCCTCGAACGTACGTCATGTCACGGACGTGCCCTGTTTCCCCCGTACGGATCACGTGTACCCCACGGGCCGGGCCGATGGCGGAAGCTGTCAGGTGTGAGCCTTCGCGCTTTCGCCGCCGTCCCACCGCGCGCGTCTGACGTCGACGCGTGGCAGGTGGCCCTCGGCCGCCCGCCCGGCGCCCTTCAGCGGAGTGCCCTCCGCGCGGTAGGCGTCCAGCGCCTGGAGCTCATGACCGGCGAGCAGCACGCCGTCCGCGCGGACGACCCGCCACCAGGGGACCGCGCCCCCGTAGAGGGACATCACGCGGCCGACCTGACGGGGGCCGCCCTCCTCCAGGTACTCGGCGACGTCCCCGTACGTCATGACACGCCCGGCCGGGATCCGCTCGGTCAGGTCGAGGACCCGCTCCGCGTACTCCGGCAGCGCGTCGGCGTACTCCGGGCGGGCGTCCTCGGGAAGGCTCTGCTCGCTCATTCACCCCATCCTGCCCGACCCCACCGACAATGTGACGGCCCCGCCACCGTGCGTGCGCCTCGCCCGGGAGCAGCGCTTCGGGCAGACTGTGCGCCCCGTGTTCGCACCCTGATGCCCCCGTGTGTCGGTGGAACATGCCACCATCGTGCGGGCGGTGACTGGTGATACGAGATCAAGAAGAGACGATGAAGCAGCAGGGTGTGCACCCCGACGACGCGGAGGGCACCTCTGATGCTTCGGCGCGCCCGGACACCGCGGACCCTGACCGGACGGGCGGGGCGACGACCCCCTTCGCGGACGCGACCGCGATGAACGACGACCCGCGCGGCGACGACGCCCCCACCGACGCCGTGGAGGGCGACGAACCGCTGCTCCCCGCGCGCGTGCACCGTCCCTCCGACCTGATGCGGCTGCTGGTGGGCGTGCTCGCCATCGCCGTACTGCTCGCCATCGCCGCCTTCGCGCACGGCACCACCTCGGGCCTGGAACAGGACATCAACAAGGGCACCGGCCAGGCGCCCGACCTCCTGATCAAGATCGCGGGACTGGCGTCCAGCATCGCGATCCTCCTCGTCCCCGTCGCCTTCGCGATCGAGCGGCTGATCAAACGCGACGGGCTGCGGATCGCCGACGGCGTCCTGGCGGCCGTACTCGCCCACGGAGTGACGCTCGCCACGGACCTGTGGGTGGCCAAGGCCGCCCCCGACTCCATCCAGGAAGCGCTGACCCAGCCCTCCCCCGGCGACATCACCGCCCTGACCGACCCGGTGCACGGCTATCTGGCGCCCGTCATCGCCTATATGACGGCCGTCGGCATGTCCCGCAGACCACGCTGGCGCGCGGTGCTGTGGATCGTGCTGACGCTGGACGCGTTCTCGATGCTCGTCACCGGCTACACGACGCCGTTCTCGATCATCCTGACCGTCCTGATCGGCTGGAGCGTCGCCTACGGCACGCTGTACGCCGTCGGCTCCCCGAACGTCCGCCCCACCGGCCGCACCCTCATGGCGGGCCTGCGGACGGTCGGCTTCCGCCCCGTGAGCGCCTCCCGCGACGACACCATGGACGCCGCCGACGGCGACCGCGGGCGGCGCTACTTCGTCACCCTGGAGGACGGCCCGCCGCTGGACGTCACGGTCGTCGACCGCGAGCAGCAGGCGCAGGGCTTCTTCTACCGGGTCTGGCGCAACCTCACCCTGCGCGGCTTCGCCACCCGCCGCAGCCTCCAGTCGCTGCGCCAGGCCCTGGAGCAGGAGGCCCTGCTCGCCTACGCCGCCATCGCCGCGGGCGCCAACGCGCCCAAGCTGATCGCCACCTCCGAACTCGGCCCCGACGCCGTGATGCTCGTCTACGAGCACAGCGGCGGGCGCACGCTGGACTCGCTGGCGGAGGACGAGATCACCGACGAGTTGCTGCGGCACACCTGGGACCAGGTGCGGGCGTTGCAGTCCCGGCGCATCGCGCACCGCAGGCTCGCGGGTGACGCGGTTCTGGTGGATCGTTCCGGCACGGTGGTCCTCACCGACCTGCGCGGCGGCGAGATCGCGGCCGGTGACCTCCTGCTGCGGATGGACGTCGCCCAACTGATGACCACGCTGGCGCTGCGGGTGGGCGCCGAGCGTGCCGTGGCCTCCGCCGTCGCCGTACTCGGGCCCGACGCCGTCGCCGACTGCCTGCCCATGCTCCAGCCCATCGCGCTGACGCGCTCCACGCGCGCGACCCTGCGCAGGCTGGCCCGGGAGCGCGCGGAACGCGAGCGTGAGGCGGTGCTGGAGGCGTCCCGGCAGGACCGGCAGACCCGCCCCGACGCCGCCGGTCACGGCAGCACCGTCGTCCTGGAGAAGCCCGGCAAGAAGGCCGAACGCGCACAGGCCAGGGCGGAGAAGCGGGCCGTCGAGGAAGCCCTGGAAGAGGCCCGCGAGGACGACCTGCTCACCCAGATCCGCCACGAGGTGCTGCGCATCCGCCCGCAGGCGCCGGTGGAACCGGCCCGTCTTGAGCGGATCCGCCCGCGCACCCTGATCAGCTTCATCGCGGGTGCCATCGGCGCCTACTTCCTGCTGTCGCAGCTCACGCACATCGAGTTCGGCACCCTCTTCGCCGAGGCCGAGTGGGGCTGGGTCGCGGCGGCGGTGCTGTTCTCCGCGCTGAGCTACCTCGCCGCGGCGATGGCCCTGCTGGGGTTCGTGCCCGAGCGGGTGCCCTTCCCGAGGACGGTGCTGGCGCAGGTCGCCGGGTCGTTCGTGAAGATCGTCGCTCCGGCCGCGGTGGGCGGCGTCGCGCTCAACACGCGCTTCCTCCAGCGCTCGGGCGTGCGGCCCGGCCTCGCGGTGGCCAGCGTCGGCGCCTCCCAGTTGTTCGGGCTCGGCGCGCACGTCCTGATGCTGCTGTCCTTCGGCTATCTGACCGGCACCGAGAAGACGCCGTCGCTGTCGCCGTCCCGGACGGTCATCGCCGGGCTGCTGACGGTGGCGGTGCTGGTGCTCGTGGTGACCTCGGTGCCGTTCCTGCGGAAGTTCGTCATCACGCGCGTGCGGTCGCTCTTCGCCGGAGTGGTGCCGCGGATGCTCGACGTCCTCCAGCGCCCGCAGAAGCTCGTCACCGGCATCGGCGGGATGTTGCTGCTCACCGCCTGCTTCGTGATGTGCCTGGACGCCTCCATCCGGGCCTTCGGCGACGAGAACTCCTCGATCAGCATCGCCAGCGTCGCGGTCGTCTTCCTCGCCGGTAACGCGCTCGGTTCCGCCGCGCCGACGCCGGGCGGTGTCGGCGCGGTCGAGGCGACCCTGACCGTCGGCCTCATCGCCGTCGGCCTGCCCAGCGAGGTCGCCGCCCCGGCCGTCCTGCTGTTCCGCCTGCTCACGCTGTGGCTGCCCGTGCTGCCGGGCTGGCTGGCGTTCAACCACCTCACCCGCAAGGGCGCCCTCTAGCCACGCGAGCGCGTGTGTGCCCCGTACAGCCCGCGAGTGTGTGTACCTCGTACGGCCCGTGCCCCGCGCGGGTGGTCCGGTGCGGTCGCAGGATGGGTGTATGCCGAACCCGTCCCGCCCGCGCGCCGCCGCCCTGACCGCCACCGCCGTGCTGCTGGCCTCCGTGCTGGCGGGGTGCGGCGGTGACGACTCCGGGGACGAGGACCTGTCGGCCCAGGAACTCGCGTGGGAGGACTGCCCGGCCCCGGACCAGGCACAGGGCGGCGGCGCCAGCCCGTCGCCGCTGCCGGGCGGTGCCGCCTGGCAGTGCGCCACCATGAAGGCGCCCCTCGACTGGGACGACCCCGAGGGCGACACCATCGACCTCGCCCTGATCCGGGCCAGGACCAGCGGCAAGGAGGGCGAGCGCATCGGCTCCCTCGTCTTCAACTTCGGCGGCCCCGGCGGCTCCGGTGTCACCACGCTGCCCGCCTTCGGCGAGGAGTACGAGACCCTGCGCACCCGCTACGACCTGGTCAGCTTCGACCCGCGCGGGGTCGGCCGCAGCGCCCCCGTGTGGTGCGAGAGCGACCGGCGGCTCGACGTCTACTTCCAGTTGGACTCCACCCCCGACGACGCCGCCGAACGCCGCGAACTCCTCGACGGGATCAAGGACTTCAACGACGCCTGCGAGGACCGCTCGGAGCGGATGCTGCCGCACGTGGCCACCACCGACGCCGCCCGCGACATGGACCTGATGCGCCAGGTCCTCGGCGACGACAAGCTGCACTACTTCGGCATCTCCTACGGCACCGAACTCGGCGGCGTCTACGCCCACCTGTTCCCCAAGCGCGTGGGCCGCGCCGTGTTCGACGCCGTCGTCGACCCGACGCAGAGCCCCGAACAGGGCTCCCTCGGCCAGGCCAAGGGCTTCCAGCAGGCGCTCGACAACTTCGCCGAGGACTGCGCGTCGAAGGAGGAGGACTGCCCGATCGGGGACAGCGCGCAGGACGTGAAGGACCGCGTCGCCAAGCTCCTCAAGGACCTCGACGCCCACCCGATCCCCGGCGTCCTCACCCGTCGGCTGACCCAGACCGCCGCGACCAACGGCATCGCACAGGCGCTGTACTCGCAGGACTTCTGGCAGTACCTCACCGACGGTCTGCAACAGGCGTACGACGGGGACGGCCAGATCCTGATGCTGCTGTCGGACTCGCTGAACGGCCGCGGCGAGAACGGTGAGTACAGCAACCTGGTCCCGGCCAACGTCTCCATCAACTGCGCCGACGACCGGCCCCGGTACACCGAGGAACAGGTGCGGCAGCGGCTGCCCGAGTTCCGGGCCGCCTCACCGCTGTTCGGTGACTTCCTGGCGTGGTCCATGCTGAGCTGCACCGACTGGCCCGTGAAGGGCGCCGCCGACCATCCCGACGTCAGCGCGTCCGGGGCGGCGCCGATCCTCGTGGTCGGCAACACCGGCGACCCGGCGACGCCGTACGAGGGGGCGCGGAAGATGGTGGACGCGCTGGGTGAGGGCGTCGGGGTCGAGCTGACGTACAAGGGGCAGGGGCACGGCGCGTACGACAGCGGGAACACGTGCGTGCGGGGTGCGGTGGACGGTTATCTGCTGGACGGCAAGGTGCCCGCGGCGGGGACCGTTTGCTCGTGACACCTCAAGATGAGGGGTAAAGTCGCTGGTCAGAGGGTTATCCACAGGCTCCAGCGAGATCACGACGTTGCGCATAGCATGGCCTGACTGCGGTCCGCGGCGCGGAAGCGGACGGCCTGTGAGGGGGGATGTGCGACATGGCGCGGTTTGTACGGTGCGCGGCGCTCGGCGTTGCCGCGGTGCTGCTGGGGACGGGGTGCAGCGGCGGCGGTGACGACGACTCGACAGGGGACGGGCCCACGCCCAGTGACCGGTCGGCCGCCTCCGGGAGCGCCTCCGCGCCGGTCGTCGAGGACCTGGACTGGGAGCGGTGCGAGGGCACCGACGACAGCCCGGCGCCCGGCGGCGACTGGCAGTGCGCCACGCTCAAGGCACCCCTCGACTGGTCCAAGCCGCGGGGCGAGACGATCGAGCTGGCCCTGATCCGCGCCAAGGCCACGGGCGACGACCGCATCGGCTCCCTGCTGTTCAACTTCGGCGGGCCCGGCGGGTCGGGCGTCTCGACCCTGCCCGCGTACGCCAGCACGGTCTCCGAACTGCACGAGCGCTACGACCTGGTGAGCTGGGACCCCCGTGGCGTGGGCGCCAGCGGGGGCATCCGCTGCCGGGACGACAAGGAGATCCAGGCCGCCGAGGCGATCGACGTCACCCCGGACACCCCGGCCGAGGAGCGCGCCTACCTCCAGGACGCCGCCGACTTCGGCAAGGGCTGCGCGCGGGACGCCGGGAAGCTGCTGAGGCATGTGTCCACCACGGACACGGCCCGGGACATGGACCTGATGCGCCAGGCCCTCGGCGACGACGAGATGCACTACTTCGGCATCTCCTACGGCACCGAGCTGGGCGGTGTGTACGCCCACCTCTTCCCCGACAAGGTGGGGCGGATGATCCTGGACGCGGTCGTCAACCCGGCCGCCGACAGCGTGGGCCACGCCAGGAACCAGACCACGGGCTTCCAGCGCGCCCTGGAGGACTACCTGGAGTCCAGGGGGAAGGACCCCGAGCAGGGCACGCGGGAGATCGCCGACCTGCTGGAACGGATCGACGCCGAGCCGCTGTCGACCTCGTCGGGGCGTGAGCTGACGCAGACCCTCGCCGTCACCGGCATCGTCCTGCCGCTGTACAGCAAGACGAGCTGGCCCACCCTGACCAGCGCCCTCGACGCGGCCGAGCGGGGCGACGGCTCCGGGCTGCTGGCGCTCGCCGACGGCTACAACGACCGTGATCCGTCCGGGCACTACGGCACGACGACCCACTCGCAACGGGTCATATCGTGCCTGGACGACAAGCAGCGGCCGACGCCCGCCGAGGCGAAGGCGCTGCTGCCCGAGTTCGAGCGGATCTCGCCGGTGTTCGGGGCGTTCCTGGGCTGGGACACGGCCGGGTGGTGCCACCAGTGGCCGGTGGCCGGGCAGTACGACACCCCGGAGGTGAGCGCGTCCGGCGCGGCGCCGATCCTCGTCGTCGGCAACACCGGCGACCCGGCGACGCCCTACGAGGGCGCCCGCACGATGGCGGACGAGCTGGGCGACGGCGTGGGTGTGGTCCTCACCTGGAAGGGCGAGGGGCACGGCGCGTACGGCAGTGGCAGCAACTGTGTCGACTCGACGGTGGACGCGTATCTGCTCAAGGGCGCGGTGCCGGAGGACGGCAAGGTCTGTTCCTGACGGCGGCGGGGGCTCAGAGCGCCTGTGACGCCCCGAGCCCTCGCTCCCGCTGTTCGGGCTGGTGTGAAGTCGGTTCAGTAGACCGGCTTGTTCGGTCAGTAGACCGGCTTGTCCGGCTCGATCTGGTTGACCCAGCCGATGACACCGCCGCCGACGTGGACGGCGTCCGAGAAGCCCGCGGACTTCAGGACCGCGAGGACTTCCGCACTGCGGACACCCGTCTTGCAGTGCAAGACGATCTTCTTGTCCTGCGAGAGACCCTCCAGAGCGGTGCCCATCAGGAACTCGTTCTTCGGGATCAGACGGGCGCCCGGGATGGAGACGATCTCGTACTCATTGACCTCGCGGACATCGATGATGTCGATGTTCTCACCGTCGTCGATCCACTCCTTGAGCTGCTTGGGAGTGATCGTGGAGTCGGCCGCCGCCGCCTGGGCCTCCTCGGACACGACGCCGCAGAAGGCCTCGTAGTCGATGAGTTCCGTGACGGTCGGGTTCTCGCCGCAGACCGCGCAGTTCGGGTCCTTGCGGACCTTGACCTGGCGGTACTGCATCTCCAGGGCGTCGTAGATCATCAGTCGGCCGACCAGCGGCTCGCCCGTGCCGGTCAGGACCTTGATGGCCTCGGTGACCTGGATGGAGCCGATGGACGCGCACAGCACGCCCAGGACGCCGCCCTCGGCGCAGGAGGGGACCATGCCGGGGGGCGGGGGCTCCGGGTAGAGGCAGCGGTAGCAGGGGCCGTGCTCGGACCAGAAGACGGACGCCTGGCCGTCGAAGCGGTAGATCGACCCCCACACGTACGGCTTGTTCAGCAGCACGCACGCGTCGTTGACGAGGTAGCGGGTCGCGAAGTTGTCGGTGCCGTCGACGATCAGGTCGTACTGGCTGAAGATGTCCATCACGTTGTCGGCTTCGAGCCGCTCCTCGTGAAGGACGACGTTGACGTACGGGTTGATGCCGAGCACGCTGTCGCGGGCCGACTCGGCCTTGGAGCGGCCGATGTCCGCCTGGCTGTGGATGATCTGGCGCTGCAGGTTCGACTCGTCGACCTCGTCGAACTCCACGATGCCGAGGGTGCCGACGCCCGCGGCGGCGAGGTACATCAGCGCCGGCGAGCCCAGGCCGCCGGCGCCCACACAGAGCACCTTGGCGTTCTTCAGCCGCTTCTGCCCGTCCATCCCCACGTCGGGGATGATCAGGTGGCGGGAGTACCTGCGGACCTCGTCTACGGTGAGCTCGGAAGCGGGCTCGACCAGGGGTGGCAGCGACACGGGGACTCCGTTGGTCGGTCAATCACTACGGTTGTTCTGCCTGTAACACTGCCATGGCCTTTTTCATTCCGAGACACCTGTCCCGACCCGCGAGACGAATTCGTCCCAGTAGCCGGGCACCGTCTCCCAGGGGCTGGTGCCGGTGCGGGGGACGCGGTCGGTGAAGTAGATCGTCGCGGCGCCCTGCCAGCGCGCGAGGCGCAGGGCTTCTTCGAGGTGGCCGCGGGGCACTCCGTGCACGAAGTGGCAGAAGCGCTCGGGCGGGTGGTCGGCGGTCCACTCCGCCACCTGCGACCAGCGGTAGTCGCTCCAGGGGCCGCGGTAGGTGACGAGCTGGTCGGCGAGGTCGGCGTAGCCGGGGTGCGGGTGGCTGTCGTGGCCGAGGACGATGTGGGCATCGTCACGCAGGGCGCGGAGCGCGGTGATCGTGCGGCGGATCTCCGGGAGCGTGGCGCGGTCGGTGGGGCAGTGGTCGAGGTAGAAGCCGTCCACGTCGTACCAGTCGAGGTAGGGGGAGGCGGTGGAGCGGGTGGAGAGGGGGGTGCGGGTAGGGGGCAGGTGGCCGAGTACGCGGACTCCCGCTGTGCGCAGGCGGGTCGTTGCCTGGAGGCAGGCCGGGTCGAGGCGGGTGCCGGGGCCGTTGGCGACGTTCAGGACGACCCAGTGCAGGGGGGCTCCCGGGCGGGCCAGGTCGGCCCACTCCCTGGGGGCCAGCAAGGGGTGCGCGTAGCCGGGGACGCCTACCCCGGTGCCGGTGACGCGTCCGGCGGTGGTGGACTTCGGGCTGGTCAGATGCGACATGCGGCCTCCATCCAGATGTCGGCCAGGGACTCTTCGAGGTTGATCCGGGGGCGCCAGCCGAGCCGGTCGCGGGCGGTGCGGACGTCTGCCTGCTGCCAACTGCCGCAGCCGTCGGGGTACGGGTACGCGGCCGGGGGGAGGGGCGGTGGCGGGGCCGTGGGGTGCGTGGGGTGCGTGGGGTGGTCCGGGTCGTGGCGGGGGTGGCCGACCGTGTGGGCCAGGGCCGCGGAGTGGGGTCCGCCGGTGGTTGGGTGGCCGAGGCTGTGGGCCAGGGGGGACCTCAACGGGGGCGGGCCGTCCAGTTCGTGGAGGGCGCCGCCGTATCCGGCCACCCGGGCGAGGATGGCGGCGGCGTCGCGCAGGCGGACCGCGCGGCCGGAGCCGATGTTGATGACGCCCTGGGCGGCGGAGAGCGAGGCCGCGTGTACGGCGCGGGCCACGTCGCGGACGTCGATGAAGTCGCGCTGGACGCCGAGTCCGCCGAGCTTGAGTTCGCCGTCGCCGGTCTGCATGGCGCGGCGCATGGCCTCGGCGAGGCGGCCCAGGGGGGAGCCCGCGGGGGTGCCGGGGCCCGCGGGTGAGAAGACGCGCAGGACCACGGCGTCCAGGCCGGAGCCGAGGACCAGTTCGGTGGCGGCGAGCTTGCTGACGCCGTACGGGCCGCCGGGGCGGGGGACGGCGTCCTCGGCCGTGGAGGAGCCGGGCTGGCTGGGGCCGTACTCGGCGGCGCAGCCGATCTGTACGAGGCGGGCGCCGCAGCGGCTGCGGCGGAGGGCCTCGCAGACGGTGGCCACGGCGACGGTGTTGTGGCGGGTGAGGTCGCGGGCGCCGCCGCGGGTGGTGCCCGCGCAGTTGATGACGACGCCGGGGTGGACGGCGTCGAGGAAGCGGGTGAGCGCGCCGGGGCTGCCGGAGGCCAGGTCGAAGCGGACGTCGGCGTCGTCGCCGCGGCCCAGGGCGGTGAGCTGGACGGCCGGGTCGGCGAGGAGGCGGTCTGCCACGAAGCGGCCGAGGTAGCCGTTGGGGCCGATCAGCAGGACTCTCATCGTGCGGCTCCCGGGGTGAGGAGGGTTCGTGCGTGGGTGGTGGGAGTGGGGGGTTGGCGGGTGGTTCTCATGGTGTTCTCCTGCGGAGACCCTTGGGCTGGGCGTGCCTGCGGCAGCCCGTTTCGGTTCGTGGGGGTGCGCGGTGCGCTTTTCCGTCGTGGGGGGGTCGGGGCCGGGTCGGGGGTGTCCGTCCTCGCAACGGCGCGGGATCGGTTGGGGGTGAGGTGCCCGCGTTGACGCGCCAACCGCTGCGGGCGGACACCCCCGACCCGTCCCCTTGCGTCGTACGGCGGCTGCGGGCGTCAGCACGGTCCGTCCGGGTGTGCGTGGGCGCTCGCCCGGGTCAGCGTGCGGGTCGCGTGGAGGAGGAGGGTCAGTGCCGCCGTCCCGGAGACGAGGGCGGGGATGGCTCCCGGGCCCCAGGCGGCTACGACCGTTTCCACCGGGGTCGCCAGGAACGCGCAGTGTGGGAGGCGGGCCGTGAAGAGGGTCGCCAGGGCGAGGGTCTGGGTGGTGGCCGCGGCGGTGAGGGCCAGGGTGGGGGCGTGGGGGTGGCCGTGGGTCGCCAGGAGGCGGGAGAGGAAGAGGAGGGCGCCCAGGGTGATGGTCTGGGCGTAGGTCGCGGGGGTGTCGAGGAGGGTGGTGCAGGCGGCCAGGAGGGCCGTGAGGGAGGTGAGGTAGAGGGCGACGGTGGCCAGGAGGAGGGGGCGGACCGCGCTGGTGAAGTCCCCCAGGCGTGGGCTGGCCGTCAGTCGGCGGCGGGCGGCTGACGTGAAGCGGTGAGTGCACCAGGCGGCGGGGGCGCAGGCCAGGGCCAGGGTCAGGAGGGGGGTGGTGGTGATCGGCCAGGGGGGCTGGGGCAGTCCGGTCGGTGGGGTGTCCGGGCCGCCCGTGAGGGCCGTTTGGAGGAGGCCGTCGCCGAGTGCCGCGTAGGTGAGGAGCCAGAAGGTGGGGGTTGGCGAGAGGGGGCCCCTGAGGGCCAGGGTGACCGCCAGGAGGGCCGCCGCCGTCATGAGCAGGCGGGTGGAGCCGCCCTGGGGTAGGTGGGAGGCGGTCACCGCCGCTGCCGCCAGGGTGGCAGGGAGGAGGGCGCGGAGGGGGTGGGGGGCGGGAGCTGGCTGCGGTTGGGGGGTGGAGGGCGTCGTTTCGCGGGGGGAGCGGGCGTACATCTCTTCCGCCAGGGAGAAGACGTCTCGGTGGCGGAAGCGGGCCGCGGTGCGGTCGGTGATGCCGTGGGCCTCCAGGGCGGCGGCGATCTCCAAGGGGTCCACGGCGCGTTCGCACAGGTCGCGGTGGCGGTGCAGCAGGGTTCTGACCGGGTCCGCGGCGCTTCGGTGGGGGGTGGCTGCCGTCTGGTCGTTCATCGGGCTCCCTCCGTGGCCGTTGCGCGTACCGGTGGGCCCGGGGCCCAGGTGGGGGTGGCGCGGGCCTTGCGGTCGGTCCAGCGGCCGGGGAGGTGGGCCTCGGCGGGGACGGCGAACGGGAGGGGTTCGCCGGTGGCACCGAGGACGACTCGGCGGACCGGGCTGTGCGACACGATGTCGAGGTAGATGCCGTGGAAGGCGGCGATGTTCTGCTCCACGGTGAACAGTTCGAGGGCGCGGGCGCGGGCGGCGGCACCGAGGCGCGCACGGCGTCCGGCGTCGCGCAGCAGTGCCACGCAGGCTTCGGCGAGCGCCCTCGGGTTGCGCGGGGGGACGACCAGTCCGGTGCCGCCGATGACCTCCACCACGGCGCCGACGTCGGTGGAGACGGTGGCGCGACCGCAGAGCATGGCCTCGACCAGGCCGACCGGGAAGCCCTCGACGACGCTGGAGAGCACGCTCACGGCGCCCGAGGCATAGGCGTCCGCGAGGCTCGGGAAGTCGCCGGTCTCCTCGAAGGCCACGGGGTTGTCGCCGACGGCGTGCCGTCCCTCGGCCTCGTCCGGGAAGAGGTGGGCGGCGAGGGTCTTGCAGTGGGTGAGGTAGGCCGTGTTCGCGGTGGACGTGCCGATGACGCGGAGGCGGGTCCTCGGCTCGGCCTTGCGGACCTCCGCGAAGGCGTGCAGCAGGGAGACCAGGTCCTTGGCCGGTTCCACCTGGCCGACCCACACCAGCGTCCTGGGGTCGCCGCTGTGCGGTGCCTCTCCCACCTCGGCGAACGGCGTCGCGTCCAGGCCGGGGTAGACGGTGCGCAGTTTGGCCCGGTCGGCGCCGCAGCGTTCCTGCCAGCGGCGGGCGTGCCCGTTGCCCGGGGTGACGCAGGCGGCCTGCCGGTACACCTCGGCGGCGAGCCTGCCCTGGTAGGCGGCGAGCAGGGCGCGTACGGCCGGGGCGGTGTCCCCGGCGCCGGAGGTCAGGTGGTGGGCGCGCAGCCGGACGCCGTACTCGGTGACCAGCAGGGGTACGCCGGTGAAGTGCCGGGCGAGCAGTCCGGGCAGCGCGGCCGGGCCGCCGG
Source organism: Streptomyces flavalbus (assembly GCF_042674625.1). NCBI lineage: Bacteria > Bacillati > Actinomycetota > Actinomycetes > Kitasatosporales > Streptomycetaceae > Streptomyces > Streptomyces flavalbus. The sequence continues at coordinate 5,234,141 of NZ_JBHTEB010000001.1, read as the reverse complement.
AGGCCGCGTGGCACAGGTCCACGGCGCCGAGCGCGTCGTCCTCGTACCAGTCGAGGGAGAGGGGGCGCAGGGCGCGTTCCAGCCGCGCGGCCACGGCGAGCAGGTCCGGTACGCGCGCCGCCCGCACGGTGCGCCGGGCGCCCGGTGCGCGGCAGGCGCGCTCCAGGGTGCGTACGGCGGTCTCGGAGCGGAGGGCCGTGGGCAGGCCGCCGGTGTCGCGGGCCAGGTCCGCCAGCCCGTAGAGGGCGCTGGCGAAACGGTCCGCCTGAGAGGCGGAGACATCCAGGGTGGGAGTGGTCAGGACCGTCGCCAGGTCGCCGTAGTGCTCGGTGAAGCGGCGGCGGGCGCGCCTGCCGAGGGCCGGTCCGTCGTCCTCCGTCCGCCACAGCGGTACCGTGCGGACCGCTCGGACCTGCGGTGGCAGCGGGGGCCAGCCCTCGTTCTCCTGGCGCTTGCTGCGGCTGAGCGCGTAGACGTCGAACTCGTGCTGTCCGAGCCCGCGCACGAGCCGGTCGCACCAGAGCCTGGCCTCACCGTTCAGGTACGGATAGCCACCCTCCGTCAGCAGTCCGATGCGCACGAGTGCACCCCCGATCTCCCATATGAGGAGCCGCCGTTGGTTTCGACGGCTCGCGGCGGGACGAACGTATGCGGACAAGGCGGTGGTGCGACGGACGGTTGTCCGTCGCACCACCAAAAGGGGTGAACGGTCGTAACTTTCCCGTGCGGGCCGCGTTCGTCGCGCTACGGGTTCGGCTGCTTACGCACGGCTACCGGGGGTCAGCCCTTGGGGTACGGCCAGGCGTTGGGGCGGCAGCGGATGCCGTTGTACTCCAGGAACTTGGTCTGCTGCTGCATGACCGGCGCGAGGTCGCCCTCCTTGTCGCAGGTCACGTGCGAGTAGCCGAGGCGGTGGCCGACCTCGTGGTTGATCAGCATCTCGCGGTAGGCGTAGATCTGGTCGCCGTAGGTCTTGGCGCCGCGCGCCCACCGGTAGGCGTTGATCATCACGCGTTCCGTGGCGGCGGAGTCGCAGGAGACGTTGTCGATCGTGGTGTCCAGGCCGGACTTCGCACACCAGTCCGCCGTGGTGCCGGGGCTGGCCAGGGTGATCACGAAGTCGGGGTCGCCGGAGTGGATGCGCTCGAAGGTCCGGCCGCCGTTGTGGGCCCAGCTCCGGTTGTCGTTGAGGGTCTTCTGCACGGCCTGGGCGAAGAGTTCGCCGTCGAGGCCGAGTCCGTTCTCCACGTCCACCCGATAGGTGTACTTCTGGCCCTTCCCCGGCGCCTTGTCGATGCCCGGGATCGCCTCGAAGGTGCCCGGACCGTCGAGCTTGGGGCTGAGCGCGTACATCTTGCCCATCTTCTGCTCGTACGTCAGCGGGGCCGCGCTCGGTGACTCGGAGGGTGCGGGACGTCCGTCCGCCCGCGCCGGGGTCTCGCGCGTGTCCCGCGTCTGGGCCTGGCTCCCGGCGGCGCCGTCCTCGCCCCTGTCGGTGACCTGTCCGGCCACGACCACGGCCAGCACGGTCGTCACCGCGGCGGCGGCGACGCCCGTGAACGTCCGTCCCTTGCCGCCGCCCTTGACCGGCGCGGGCGCGCCGGTGGGCGGGGCGTCGTCGAGGTCCGTTTCCGTCTCCCAGCGGGTTGCCTTGGCGTACGGGTCCTTGGTGGCGACACCAGCCGAGGCCAGCGCGGACTCGTGAGCCCCCCGGGGCGCGAACAGGTCGTCGTCCTCGCCGTCGTCGAAGGCGTCTACGTACTCCTTGCGTGGTCCGCTCGGCGGCGTCTGCCGCGGGCGGGGTATGCCCGCGCCGGGTCTGCCGACCGGGCCAGCCGCCACCGGGCCCCTCAACTCGCCCCAGGCCCCGCCCTGTTCACGCTGCTCGGGATGCCCACCGCGCACCTGCGGACCACCGGGAACCCGGGGGGTGCCGCGCACCGGGGTGCCGTCGGGGAGCCGCGGAAAGCCGTGCGCGGGAGTGCCGTCCGCCAGCCGGGGCATCCCGTGCGCCGGGGTGCCGTCCGGCAGCCGCGGAAAGCCGTGCGCGGGAGTGCCGTCCGCCAGCCGGGGCATCCCGTGCGCCGGGGTCCCGTCCGGCAGCCTCGGGAAGCCGTGTGCGGGCGTCCCGTCCGGGAGTCTCGGGCCTCCGTGGGCCGGGCCGAACGCCTGCCCGTAAGCCGGGCCGTGTGTGGGGCCCTGCGCCGGGCCCGGTGTCGGTGCGTACGGCGCCCCGCCGCCCCCCTCCGGCGGCGCCGGTCGGCCACGGCCCTGGGCCGGGGCCGCGGGTGCGGCTGGCGTGGAACCTGGCGCCCCGCGCCGGTCCTTCGCCTCCGTGGTGCCGCCCTTGGGGGCTGGCCCCCGACGGCTGTGGCGTCCCACGTCGCGCCTCAGCTCCCCGAGTTGGCGGATTCGACCTGGTCGCCCGAGCGTACTGCACTCCGCGGGTGCCGCTCGGATACTGCCGTGTCCCCCGCCTCCGCGAGGAGTTCGCGGAACGCCGTGGCGACCGTGCGCGGATACTCCATCATCGCCACGTGCCCGGCCTCCGGCAGGGTGACCAGCCGGGAGTCGCGGAAGGCGCGCGCGGCCTTCTGGGCCATGCGGAAGCCGACGAGCTGGTCACGCCCGCCGTAGATCAGCAGCGTCGGCGCGAGCACCCGCTCGGCCTGCCGCCACAGGGCGTGCTGGCCGCCCAGTGTGTACGCGTTGACGATGCCCCGCGCGGAGCGGGCCATCGCGTCCCAGAAGTACGGCAGCCCCAACCGCCGTTCCATCTCCTCGACGGCGTGCCGGAACCCCTCGGGCGTCACCCGCGCGGGGTCGCCGTAGCAGAGCCCCAGGACGCCGCGGACGCGCTGCTCGGCCGTCCACTCCCGGGTGAGCCGGGTGAACAGTCCGGCCACGCCGGGCAGCGCGAGCAGCGCCGTGGGCACGGCGGTGCGCTGGACGCGGATCTCGGGCAGGGCGGGGGACACGAGGGTCAGCGTACGGACGAGATCGGGCCGTACGGCGGCGACACGGGTGGTGATGGCACCGCCGAGGGAGTTGCCGAAGAGGTGAACGGGTCCCCGGCCGGAGGCGTCGAGGTAGCGGATGACCGCACGCGCGTGTGCCGTGACCGAGTAGTTGCCGTCGTCCGGGGGCGGGGAGTCGCCGAAGCCGGGCAGGTCGATGGCCTCGCTCTCGACGACGTCGTCCAACAGGGGCATCAGCGCCGACCAGTTCTGCGAGGAACCGCCGAGGCCGTGGACGTACAGCGCGGGCGGCAGGCCCTCGCGCGCGGGTGGTCTCGAACGGACCGTCAGCGTGATGCCCGGCAGCCCCACCGACCTCAGCCGCTCGCCCTCCGCGACCCTGACGGGCGCCACCTTCGGCAGGACGTTTGCGGGCGGCGCGGGCGGCAGCTCGGTCGAAGACATGCGGCAATGTTACGAGACGATCACGTACTGGTTCATGTGTTCGCCCTCACAAGGTGCCACTGAGGGTCGCGAGGCGTCACGCCGCGTACGCGGGTCGCCGCCCCCTTTCCCGCCCGCCGCCGGATGCGCAGCCTGTGACGTCCCGTGCGCGGACCGCATGGCGTCCGGATCGGGTGTCTCCTACGCTCGTACAGAGGGCACCCGCATGTGGCCCCTGCATCTTTCGGGGACCTTAGGTAGGACGGGGACGTTAGTTCAGGCAGGAAGGGAGCCCCATCATGGCCGTCGACCCCACCGATCCCGAGACCTTCGAGGACGACGACGTACAGGAAGAGCCGGACTTCGACGTGGAGGCACCGGAGCCGGACGCGGCCGAGCAGCAGAAGAACGTCGCCCCCGACCGGGACGATCCGCTGACCGGCGTGGACCCCGCGCGGGCCAACGAGGCCGACCTCGCGGAGCAGGCCCGGGTCGTCCCGCTGGACGAGGACGACTACCGATGATCCGTTCAGTGTGCAAGCACCGCTGAACAGCAGGACGAACAGGAACGAGGAGCTTTTTGCCCGCTTCGCACCCGTTCAAAGCCCTTGGTATGGCTCTCGCCGCAGTCCGGTCCGTGAAATTCTGCCTGCGCACCGCGCACAGCACGGTTACCGAAAAGTACGATGGCGGCGCGGCGCACACCGCATGTGGACGATCTTGGGAGGCGGCGTGACAGCCATCGAGCAGACAGAGGCGGCACGCCCGCGAGGTACGCGCCTGCCGCGCCGTGCCCGTCGGAACCAGTTGCTGGGCGCCGCCCAGGAGGTCTTCGTGGCGCAGGGCTACCACGCCGCCGCGATGGACGACATCGCCGAGCGCGCGGGCGTCAGCAAGCCGGTGCTCTACCAGCACTTCCCCGGCAAGCTGGACCTGTACCTCGCCCTGCTGGACCAGCACTGCGAGTCGCTGATCCAGTCCGTACGCCACGCGCTGGCCTCGACGACCGACAACAAGCAGCGCGTCCGCGCGACCATGGACGCCTACTTCGCGTACGTCGAGGACGACGGCGGCGCCTTCCGGCTGGTCTTCGAGTCCGACCTGACGAACGAGCCCGCCGTGCGCGAGCGCGTCGACAAGGTCACGACCGAGTGCGCGGAGGCCATCTGCGACGTCATCGCCGAGGACACCGGCCTCTCGCGCGCGGAGTCGATGCTGCTGGCCTCGGGCCTCGGCGGGCTCGCGCAGGTGGTGGCCCGCTCCTGGCTGCACAGCGACCGCAGCGTCCCGCGCGACGAGGCGGTCCAGTTGCTGGCCTCGCTCGCGTGGCGGGGCATCGCGGGCTTCCCGCTGCACGGCACCGACCAGCCGCAGCACTGACCCCCGCGCGGGGGGGGCGCGGCTTTGTTCCCGCCCGCTGTTCACTCCTAGCGTTCTCGCGCGGAGCGTGCGCGTCCCCTCACCGGGCTAATGTGTGCACCGTACGGCGCGGAGGTCCGCGCACTTCACTGACCGTCGGAGGGACATAGCCGTGGAGGTCAAGATCGGCGTGCAGCACGCGCCCCGCGAGATCGTTCTGGAGAGCGGTCAGAGCGCCGAGGAGGTCGAGCAGGTCGTCGCCGAGGCGCTCGCCGGGAAGTCGCAGTTGCTGAGCCTGGTGGACGAGCACGGCCGCAAGCTCCTGGTCCCGGCCGACCGGCTCGCCTACGTGGAGATCGGCGAACCGGCCCCCCGCAAGGTGGGGTTCGGCGCGCTCTAGGCACATCGCTCGCGGAGGGCGGGGCCCGGCGGCCAGCACAGGCTGCCGCACCCCGCCCTCCGTCGTTCCCGGACCGTCCCGCACGGGCCGCTGGACGCCGCCCCCCCCGGTCGCTGAACCCCGCCCCCGGTCGATGCCGCGGGCGCCCGCCGTCGCTCACACCACGCGCACAGGTCCCCCACAGAAGAGGATTGCGTTCCGCAGGTCAGGGGTAAGACGGGCTACGACCGTTAGGGCAGGACGGCCGCGTGGGAGGACCCCGACATGCTCTTGGTAGCGATCAGCTCCGCGATCCTCGGCCTGGCACTGGCGTGGGCCGCCGCCCACCGCCTGCCGCACCGGCTGCCCGCCCGTCCCCTGGTCCTGTCCACCGGTGTCGCCGGGGCCCTGTTCGGCGCGTTCGTCACGCACAGCGCCGTCGACGCCGGGGGCTTCCTGACCGTCCTCGTCGGCGCGGCGATCCTGTCCGCCGCGTCCCTGTCCCTGCTGCTGCGCCCCGCGGGCAGACTGCGCCGCCGCTCGGCGACCGCCTGAACCACCGCCGGGCGCGGCGCTCACGGCGCGGACGGCACCGGCGGCGGAACCCCGGGCGCTGACGGCGGCGGGTCAGGCGGCGAGCCCCAGCGCCGCCATCCGCTTGGTGTGCGCCTCCGTGATCCGGGAGAACATCCTGCCGACCTCCGCGAGGTCGAAGCCGTCCGCGACGCCGCCCACCAGCATCGTCGACAGCGCGTCCCGGTCGGCCACCACCCGCTGGGACTGCGACAGCGCCTCCCCCATCAGCCGCCGCGCCCACAGCGCGAGCCGCCCGCCCACGCGCGGGTCGGCGTCGATCGCCGCCCGCACCTTCTCCACGGCGAAGGTGGCGTGCCCGGTGTCGTCGAGGACGGCCAGCACCAGGCCCCGGGTGTCGGAGTCCAGGCGGGCCGCGACCTCACGGTAGAAGTCGCTGGCGATCGAGTCACCGACGTACGCCTTGACGAGGCCCTCCAGCCAGTCCGAGGGCGCCGTCTGCTTGTGGAAGCCGTCGAGCGCGGCCACGAACGGCTCCATCGCGCTGGTGGGCTCCTCGCCGATCTCGGTGAGCCGGTCCCGCAACCGCTCGAAGTGGTGGAACTCCGCCGACGCCATCTTCGCCAGCTCCGCCTTGTCCGCGAGGGTCGGCGCCAGCTTGGCGTCCTCCGCCAGCCGCTCGAACGCCGCCAGCTCGCCGTACGCGAGCGCCCCGAGCAGGTCCACGACCGCGGCCCGGTACTGCGGATCGGCGGCGGCAGCGGCCCAGTCCTGGGCGGCGACGCCGGTGTGCTCGGCCCGGGCGTCGGGAGCGGGGGACGTACCGGTGGCCGTCGTCTTCTCGGCGGCCTTGTCAGGCTTGTCAGAGCTGGTCATGCAGCGCACAATAGCCCGCTCACGGCGGCCCGGAAGGCCCTGGTCAGTCACTGTGACCACGACGACCCGGACCGATGTGACGACCACTACATGACCGAATCGGCCATCGCATATGCGCGATTCCGGGGTATGGTGGTAATGCGCCTGCTGAGTACGCCGTCGTATCTCGACGTACCTCGACAGGCGGTACGTATGAGGATGCCCGGTCGGTGGCCCGATCGGCTCCGACCCGACAGCCCTCCCTGACCGTACGCCCCTGTGCGTACGACGATCGGAGGGAACCCTCAGCGGTACGAGTGCTAGAGCGTCGGCAGAGGTCCCGTGCTCTACGGCCGCCGTAAGGCGGCCGTCGTCCCCGGCACGGTCCGACACGACCCCCGCGCTCGCCTCGCACCGCGCACACAGAAGAGGCAGCACCCTGACTACGACGTTTCGACAGCTCGGAATCCTCCCCGAGACCGCCGAGGCCCTTGACGCCGTCGGCATCACCACCCCCTTCCCCATCCAGGAGATGACGCTCCCCGTGGCCCTCTCGGGCACGGACGTCATCGGCCAGGCCAAGACCGGCACCGGCAAGACGCTCGGCTTCGGTCTTCCGCTCCTCGAGCGCGTCACCGTCCCCGCCGACGTGGAGGCGGGCCGCGCCCGCCCCGAGGACCTCACCGACGCCCCCCAGGCGCTCGTCGTCGTGCCCACCCGCGAGCTGTGCACCCAGGTCACCAACGACCTCCTCACCGCGGGCAAGGTGCGCAACGTCCGGGTCCTCGCGATCTACGGCGGCCGGGCCTACGAGCCCCAGGTCGAGGCCCTCAAGCAGGGCGTCGACGTGGTCGTGGGCACCCCGGGCCGACTGCTGGACCTCGCCGGGCAGAAGAAGCTCGACCTCAAGCACGTGCGCTGCCTGGTCCTCGACGAGGCCGACGAGATGCTCGACCTGGGCTTCCTGCCCGACGTCGAGAAGATCATCAACATGCTCCCGGCCAAGCGCCAGACCATGCTGTTCTCGGCGACCATGCCGGGCGCGGTCATCGGCCTGGCCCGCCGCTACATGTCGCAGCCGACCCACATCCGCGCCACCGCGCCGGACGACGAGGGCGCCACGGTCGCCAACATCAAGCAGCACATCTACCGCGCGCACTCCATGGACAAGCCGGAGATGGTCGCCCGCATCCTGCAGGCCGAGGGCCGCGGACTGGCGATGATCTTCTGCCGCACCAAGCGGACCGCCGCCGACATCGCCGACCAGCTCCAGCGCCGCGGTTTCGCCGCCGGCGCGGTCCACGGCGACCTCGGCCAGGGCGCCCGCGAGCAGGCGCTGCGCGCGTTCCGCAACGGCAAGGTCGACGTGCTGGTCTGCACCGACGTCGCCGCCCGCGGCATCGACGTCGAGGGCGTCACCCACGTCATCAACTACCAGACGCCGGAAGAGGAGAAGACGTACCTGCACCGCGTCGGCCGCACCGGTCGCGCGGGCAACAAGGGTACGGCGATCACGCTGGTCGACTGGGACGACATCCCGCGCTGGCAGTTGATCAACAAGGCCCTCGGCCTGGACTTCAACGACCCGCCGGAGACGTACTCCACCTCCCCGCACCTCTTCGCCGAGCTGGGCATCCCCGAGGGCACCAAGGGCGTCCTGCCGCGCTCGGAGCGCACCCGTGCCGGGCTGGCGGCGGAGGAGCTGGAGGACCTGGGCGAGCCAGGTGCGCGCACCGCGCGCCGTGGTGGCCGCCGTGGCGACTCCCGCCCCGCCGACGGCCGCTCCGGCAGGCGTGACCGCTCCGGTGACGCCGCCCCGGACGCGGGCGACGGCGACCGTTCCTCCCGTACGCCGCGGCGCCGCCGCCGGATGCGCGCCGGGGCCCCGGTCGACGCCACCGCCGCCGCGACGCCGACCGCGCAGTCCCCGGACGCGCTCGACGCCGCCGAGGCGGAGACCGTCCCGGCGCCGCGCACCCCGCGCCGCCGTCGCCGTACCCGTGGCGGGGCGCCCTCGGAGACGGCCGCCGCCGAGGCCGCCGTGACGCGGGCGGAGGGCCCGGCCGTCCTGGACGACCAGCCCGAGACCCCGCTCGCCCCGGTGCCGGACGACGCGGAGGAGGCCGCCGCCAAGCCGCGCCGCCGCCGCACCCGCAAGAGCGCCGCCAGCGAGGTCACCGCCGAGGTGGAGACCACGGCCACCGCCGAGATCCCGGCGCAGGCCACCGTCACGGCCGAGTCCGAGGCCGCCGAGGCCAAGCCCCGTCGGCGTACGACGCGCAAGACGGCGGCGTCGGCCGAGGCCGCCGTGGACACCGCCGAGGGCACGGAGGCCAAGCCCCGCCGCACCCGCAAGAAGGCCACCGCCGCCGAGGTGACGGAGGCGACGGAGGCCCCGGAGGCGACGGAGGAGCAGCCCAAGCCCCGCCGCCGCACCCGCAAGACCGCGGAGGCCCCTGAGGCGACGACGGCGACGACGGCCACGACCGCCACGACGCCCGCTGACACCGTCGAGACGGTCACCGAGGCCAAGCCCAAGCGCACCCGCAAGGCCGCCACGACCGCCGCGACCGCCGAAGCCGCGGTGGACACCGCCGAGGGCACCGACGCCAAGCCGCGCCGCACCCGCAAGAAGGCCACCGCCGCCGAGGTCGCGGAAGCCCCGGAGGTGACGGAGGAGCAGCCCAAGCCCCGCCGCACCCGCAAGACGGCCGTCAAGAAGGCCACGGCGTCCGCCGAGATCCCGGCCCAGGCGGCCGGGCAGGAGCCGGAAGCCGCCGAGGCCAAGCCGAAGCGCACCCGGACCCGCAAGACGGCGGCCCCCGCACCGGAGGCCGAGGCCGCGTCCGGGGCCGAGGTCAAGCCGCGGACCCGCCGCACCACCCGCAAGGCCACGGTCGCCGCGGAGTCCACGGACGCCTGACCGGCGCGGCACGCGGTCACGGCGCCGCGCGCATCCGATGGCCCGGCCCCCAGCTCGTCTGGGGGCCGGGCCATCGGCGTACCCTCACCCCGTGACCGCTCCCTCGCCCTCCCCCTCCCCCTTCTTCACCCCGCCGCCCGCCGCCCGCGCCTACGCGCTCGCCACCGACCGCGGCGAGTTCGCCGTCGTGGACCACCCGGCGGCGTCCGGCACCGAAGTCCGTGGGGTCGCGTTGCTGCTGCCCGGGTTCACCGGCAGCAAGGAGGACTTCCACCTCGTGCACGAACCGCTCGCCGCGCGCGGGTACCGCACGGTGGCCGTGGACGGCCGGGGGCAGTTCGAGTCGGACGGTCCCGCGGACGACGAGACGGCGTACCTGCGGCGCGAGTTGGCCCGGGACGTGCTCGCCCAGGCGGCGGCCCTGGCACCGGACGCGGACGGCGTCCCGCTGCACCTGCTCGGGCACTCCCTCGGCGGTCAGATCGCCCGTGCGGCGGTCCTGCTCGACCACGCGCCGTTCCGTTCGCTGACGCTGGTGTCGTCCGGTCCGGCGCGGATCTCCGTGTCCCAGCAGCAGCGGGTGAAGCTGCTGCACGACGCGCTCGCCGGGCTGTCGATGGCCGAGGTGTGGGAGGCGATCCAGGCGATGGGCCCGCCCGAGGAGGTCGGCGGCCCGGCCCGTGGCCTCGGCGGCACCGACCATCTGCGGCGCCGCTGGCTGGGCCACAAGCCCGCCCAACTCCTCGCGACCGGGCGTCAGTTGTGCACCGAGCCGGACCTGGTCGACGAGCTGGCCGCCGTGCCGCTGCCGTACCACGTCCTGTCGGGTGAGCGGGACGACACCTGGCCGCTGCCGCTGCTGGACGACATGGCGGTACGGCTGCGCGCCCGCCGCACGGTCGTCCCGGGCGCCGAGCACTCCCCCAACGTGGACCAGCCGCTGCCCACCGCCGAAGCCGTCGCCGACTTCTGGGACACGGTGACCGGCTGACCCCGAACACCGTCAGTACTGCGTCTGCAGGTGGTCCCAGAACCCGTCCCGCAGCGCCCGCCGCAGGTCCGCCTGGCCGCGCAGGGAGTACTGGAGCATCCCCTCCGCCTCCACCAGCAGGTCCTGGTCGACGGGTCCAGGGAGGTAGGGGTGGCCGGGCATCAGCTCCACCAGCGCCTCGCGGCCCCGGTCGGCCAGCCACTTGGCGGCGATCTGGGCGCCCACGAAGCGGACGTCCTCGCGGGTGGGCCGGGTGGCACCGGCCTCGTAGGCGGGGACGGTGCGCCGTGCGACGTACGGCTTGAAGAAGTCCAGGTCGAGGGTGCGCTGGCTGTCGACCTCCCAGAGCAGCGGCTCGGCCTGGTTGCGGCCCTCCGGCGCCTCGATGCCCCACAGGTGCACCCGGGCGCCGTACCCCTGTGCCGCCTCGACCGCCGACACCAGGTCCTCGTCGCCGCCGAGCAGGGCAGCGTCGCTGATGGCGCGGTGCCGGGCGAGGGACTCCAGGTCGGTGCGGATGAGGGAGTCGACGCCCTTCTGCTGGTTGTTGGCGTTGAGGTTGCCGAGGCGGACCTTCACGTCGGGCAGTTCGGCGATGGTCTGCTGCTCGGCGGTGTGGATGCGGCGCCGGGCGCCGTCGTACCAGTAGACGCGCAGCAGCCTGCTGTCGGCGAAGATCGTGCGGGCCCGGTCGATCAGGGCGTCGATCAGGCCCTCGGCGTCCAGGTCGAAGGCGCGGCGGTCCTCGGTTCCGGCGACGAGTCGGCCCGCGGCCGCGTAGAGGTACCCGGCGTCGACGAAGATCGCATGGGTGGACGGGGTCTTCGCCACCTCGGCGAGCATCCGTTCCAGCAGCTCGTTGGTGCGGTCGATGCGGGCGTTCAGGGCCGCGAGGTCATCGTTCATCAGCTCCATTGTCCCGGCGGTCACGCTATGAACACAACCGGTCCCGATCGGTCCTCAATCGATCACGCCCAGAGACACTTACCGGTCAGTAATTAGCCGTTCGAAAAATTTCTTTAGCGTAGGGAATGTTTGTAACAAGCGAAGAGTTGCATACGTAAGTGAACAACGCAGACCGGACGAAGGGAGAAGTCATGCGCTTCGAGATCATGCGACTCGACGACGTCGACGGCACGCCCGTGGACACCACCGTCGTGGACGCCGCCTCCGTCAACCGGATCGTCCAGCAGGCCGCCGCGATAGGCCAGCGGCTGTGGATCCGCCCCGCCGACCCCACGGCGTCGTAAGGACGCTCAGGCCCCCTGGATCACCTGGGTGACCCCGTTGATGATCTGCTGCACGGCGATCGCCGACAGCATCATCCCCGCCAGCCGGGTCACCAGCACCACCCCGCCGTCCTTGATGACCCGGATGATCAGCAGCGAGTAACGCATCACCAGCCACAGCACCACGTGGATGGCGAGGATCGCGACCCACACGGACACCTGCGACCCGACACTGTCCGCCTTCTGCACGGCCAGGATGACCGACACGATCGCCCCCGGCCCGGCCAGCAGCGGCATACCCAGCGGTACGAGCGCCACGTTGACGTCCTTGGTCGCCTTCGGCTCGTCGTTCTTGCCGGTGAGCAGGTCGAGCGCGATCAGCAGGAGCAGCAGCCCGCCCGCGATCATGAGGGCGGGCACGCTGACGTGCAGGTAGTCGAGGATCTGGTGACCGAGCAGGCCGAAGACGGCGATCACCCCGGCGGCGACGCAGACGGCCTGGAAGGCCATCCGCTTCTGCGCCTTGGCGGGCCGCCCCGCGGTCAGACCGAGGAAGATCGGGGTGATCCCAGGGGGATCCATGATGACAAAAAGGGTCAGGAACAGAGAGCCGAAGACGGCAACGTCGAACATGGGGGTACTGGCCTTGCGGTGAAAGAGGAAGAAGCAGAAGAAGAAGAGGAAGGGAAAGGAACCGGGGCTACGGCGCTCAGGCCGCCCCGCCGGTCCCCGGCACCGGGAACGCCCCCGTCGCCCGCCGGGTGATCTCGCCGTAGACCTCGGGGTCCGTGGTGTACTCACCGAGCACGCAGGTCTTGCGGCTGCCGTGGTAGTCGCTGGAGCCGGTGACGAGCAGTCCCAACTCCTTCGCCAGCCCGCGCAGCCGCGCCCTGGTGTCGAGGTCGTGGTCCATGTGGTCGACCTCGATGCCGTCCAGGCCCGCGGCGGCCAGCTCGGCGATCGTGGACTCGGGGACGGTGCGCCCGCGCTTGGCGGCGCCCGGGTGCGCGAAGACGGCCACACCGCCCGCGCCCTTGATCAGCCGGATCGCCTCGAAGGGGTCCGTCTCGTGCTTCTCCACGAAGGCCCGGCCGCCGTCGGCCAGCCAGTCCTGAGTGAAGGCGTCGCCCACGGTCGGTACGACACCCAGCTCGACCAGCGCGGACGCCACGTGCGGGCGCCCCACCGAGCCGTCGCCCGCGATCCGCGCGACCTGCTCCCAGGTGACCGGCACGCCCAGCGCGTTCAGCTTGGCGATCATGCCCTTGGCCCGCGGTGTGCGGTCGTCGCGCACCAGCTCGCGCTCCGCGAGCAGCGCGGGCTCCTCGGCGTCGAAGAGGTAGGCGAGCATGTGCATACTCACGCCGTCGACGCGGCAGGACAGCTCGGCCCCGGTGACGAGGGTGACCCCCTCGGGCAGCGCGGCGATCGCCTCGGCGTGCCCCCGGGTGGTGTCGTGGTCGGTCAGCGCGACGACGTCGAGCCCGGCCGCGGCGGCGCCGCGCACCAGCTCGGCGGGGCTGTCGGTGCCGTCGGAGGCGTTGGAGTGGGTGTGCAGATCGATGCGCACGACACGGACTCCAAGCGACGACGGACCAGACGAGGACAATTGATACTAACGGTTCCCCGACCCCCCTTGTCACACCCGAACCTGGCGTTCACCCCCTACTAACGTCGGGGTAACGCCGGACAGGGCGGGGCGCCCTACGGCTCGAGCAAGCGCGGCGACAGCGCCCCGCAGGGCACCAGCTCCACCTCCGCGCCCGCGTCCCGCAGGTCCGTCAGCACCAGTTCGTCGTACATCAGCAGCCCGGACTGCTCGGGCCAGACGACCGCCCACAGCCACATCCCGAGCGCCTCGCCCGCGAACACGGCGCGGTCGTCCGGGGTGCCGGAGACCAGCCAGAGCGGGGTGGGGCGGCCCGCGGCGAGGACCTTGGCCTGGGCGGGTTTCTCGACGTTCATGTACGGCCCCGGGTCCGGACCGTCTATGCCCGCGTAGCGGGCGCCGAGGCCGACGCCGAGTTCCTCGGCGACGAGGATCAGCTCACCGACCCCGCCCAGCGGCCCCGGCCCGGTGCAGGCCACCGCCGAGGCGCGGCCGCCGCTGCGGTCGTCGCCCGCGCTGGCCACGCCGGTGAAGAGCCAGCCGACCGGCAGCGGCCACGGCATCCACACGGGGACCTGGGTGCGGTGCACGACGACGCTGAGGGCCTCGACGCTGGGCGGGATCACGGGCTGCACCGGATGCACCGTGCCATGGGCATCACACTGCCAGGAATCGGCGAAGAGACCGGGAGCCCTGACCCGGCCACCACACTTCGGGCAACTGGGTTCGCCCCTCATAGGGCCCCACGGTCCTACCCGCGCCCCGCCACGTCAAGGACGATCACCCGTCCGGAGGGAACGCCTCCGGAACGTGTCCGCGAGACAAGTGCATGTATGTTACATTAATTAGCCGAGCTAACTTACTGCGTGCATACACCACCGATCCGAACGGGAGCACACATGGACCCCCTCGACGCGGGAGCGGGCGGCATCCTGCGGCAGCCGAAGGCCGTCTGGGCGACGGCGGGCGCGTCCGTCGTCGCCTTCATGGGCATCGGACTCGTCGACCCGATCCTGCCGTCCATCGCCACCGGCCTGGACGCCACCGCCAGCCAGGTCTCCCTGCTGTTCACCTCGTACTTCCTGATCACCGCCGTGGCGATGCTGGTCACCGGCTTCGTCTCCAGCCGCGTCGGCGGTCGCAGGACCCTGCTGCTCGGTCTCGCCCTGGTCGTCGTCTTCGCCGGACTGTCCGGCACCTCCGGCTCGGTCGGGGAACTCGTCGGCTTCCGGGCGGGCTGGGGCCTCGGCAACGCGCTGTTCGTCTCCACCGCCCTCGCGGTCATCGTCGGCGCGGCGGCCGGGGGCAGCGCGGCGGCGATCCTGCTCTACGAGTCCGCCCTCGGCCTCGGCATGGCCTGCGGTCCGCTGCTGGGCGCGCTGCTCGGGGACGCGAGCTGGCGCTACCCGTTCTTCGGCACCGCGTTCCTGATGGCGGTCGGGTTCCTGTGCGTCACGGCGTTCCTCCGGGAACAGCCCAGGCCCGCCAGGAAGACCTCGCTGCTCGACCCGCTCAGGGCGCTCGGCCACGGCGGTCTCGCGTCCGCCGCGGCCTCGGCGTTCTTCTACAACTACACGTTCTTCACCGTGCTGGCCTTCACCCCGTTCGTCCTCGACATGAGCCCGTACCGGTCGGGCGCCGTGTTCTTCGCCTGGGGTGTGCTGCTCGCCGTGTTCTCCGTGCTGGTCGCCCCGCGCCTCCAGGAGCGGTTCGGCTCGCTGGCGGTGCTCGGCGGCTCGCTGCTGCTGCTCGCCGCCGACGTGCTCGTCCTCGGCTACGGCGACCACACCACCGCCGTCGTCTGCACCGTCCTGTCGGGCGCGTTCATCGGCGTGAACAACACCGTCTACACCGAACTGGCGCTCGGCGTGTCGGACGCGCCGCGCCCGGTGGCGAGCGCGGGCTACAACTTCGTGCGCTGGTTCGCCGCGGCGGCGGCGCCCTACCTCGCGCCGAAGATCGAGGAGTGGACCGACGCGCGCGTGCCGTTCGTGGTCGCCGCGGTCACCGCCGTGCTCGGGGCGCTCATCGTCGTCGTACGGCGGCGGGCGCTCACCCTGGAGGCGGAGCGGCTCCAGACGCGGCACGCGGCCGAGGACAGGGTGGGCGTCTTCGCCAACTGACCGCTGTCACACGGTGAGATGGGTCACTCCAGCGGTACGGAGGCGCGGGCGGGGTCGCGCAGGTCCGTGCCGTGGGTCAGCCAGCGCTCCTGGAGGGCCGCCGCGCCGTGCACCCGCTTCCAGGCGGCCTCGTTGGGCGTCATCGGCAGCAACGGCAGGAAGCGCACGGGGTCCAGCGGCTCGTCCAGCTCCAGGTCCTCGACCAGACCGCCCGGCTCCGCGACCAGCACCGAGGTGAACGCGGCGCCGGGCCACAGCGGTTCACCCGTGTCCAGGGAGGCGCCGGGCGCCACCACGACACCCTCGACCTGCGGGGACGCGGCCAGCACCGCGAGCGGGCGGAGCACCTTGTCGGTGTCGGCGCGCCCGGCGCGCACCGACAGCAGCAGCTCGGCGCGCGGCCCCCTGACCGGGTCGGCGAGCATCGCCGTGGGGTCGGCCATGGGCTGCGCGGACATGCCGAGGGTGGCGTAGCGGACGATGTCTCCCCCGTCCCCCTGCTGGAACCGGAGCACCTCGATACGGTCCGTACCGAGGAAGGTGACCGCGGCGCGGGCGTCCGGTTCACCGAGCGCGGTGCGCAACCGGGCCTCGACAAGGGGAAGAACATCAGTCATGCGGCGAGCATAGATCTCGTCAGTACCAGGCAAAGCAGCGTCTTGACACTTCTGTCGGCTGATACTCTTGGCCGGTGGTCGGGCAGCCCGCGGCAGCGTCGCGCATCAGCCCGACGCCGAAGGAACTCCCTTACGAGGGACCGGCCGGAGGAGGTGGGGCTGTCATGGATCGAAGTCGACCTGGTAGTACCACTCGTTCTTCCGGCTGCTGAACCCCGCTGCTCTCGCTGCCCCTGGCCTTCCCGCCTCTCGCGGCTCTCCGCTCGCCTTCGCTCCGGAAGAGCACTTCGTTTCGCCTTGCTCGAGTCTTGCCTGATCTGCCTGATCTCAGTCAGCAGCGAAGCTCGCCACCGTGACGGTGCGGTGCTCCCCGCTTTGTGGACGTGCCAAACATCCCGAAGTCAGGACGTCCCCATTCCGGGCAGTTCCACCCGTCGAGGCGACCTTGCGTTGCTCGCTCGCGAAGGAGCCCGCCATGTCGATGATCCGCGACCTGCGTGCCGTGGTCCGTCCGTCCCGTCCCGTCACGCGCCAGGACCCGGGCGAGTACGACACCACCCGTGACCCCGCGAGTTCCTCCGCCGTCGTGGACTGTGCCGTCTACCGCGACGGCGCCCGGCTGGAGTCCGCCAAGCCGCTGACGCCGCAGGAGGCGATGCGTCAGGTGCGCCGGGACGGGGGGTTCGTCTGGATCGGGCTGCACGAGCCGACCGAGGCCGAATTCGCGGACATCGCCACCGAGTTCGGGCTGCACCCGCTGGCCGTGGAGGACGCCGTGCAGGCGCACCAGCGGCCCAAGCTGGAGCGGTACGACGACTCCCTGTTCACGGTCTTCAAGACCGTGCACTACGTCGAGCACGACGAGCTGACCGCCACGAGTGAGGTCGTGGCCACCGGCGAGGTCATGTGCTTCACCGGGCGGGACTTCTTCATCACCGTCCGGCACGGCGGGCAGGGTTCGCTGCGGGCGCTGCGGCACCGGCTCCAGGACGACCCCGAACTGCTGGAGAAGGGCCCGTCGGCGGTGCTGCACGCCATCGCCGACCATGTCACCGACGGGTACATCGCCGTCGCGGACGCCCTCCAGGACGATGTCGACGAGGTCGAGACCGAGGTCTTCTCGCCGGGCCGCAAGGGCAGTCCGCGCGGCACCGACGCCGGGCGGATCTACCAGCTCAAGCGTGAGGTGCTGGAGTTCAAGCGGGCGGTGGCGCCGCTGCTGCGGCCGATGCAGCTCCTGAGCGAGCGGCCGATGCGGCTGATCGACCCCGACATCCAGAAGTACTTCCGGGACGTCGCCGACCACCTCGCCCGGGTGCAGGAGCAGGTCACCGGCTTCGACGAGCTGCTCAACTCCATCCTCCAGGCCAACCTCGCGCAGGCGTCCGTCGCCCAGAACGAGGACATGCGGAAGATCACCTCATGGGCCGCCATCATCGCCGTACCGACCATGGTGTGCGGGGTGTACGGCATGAACTTCGAGCACATGCCCGAACTGGGCTGGCGGTACGGCTATCCCCTGGTCCTCGGCGTCACGGCGGTCATCTGCGTCGGCATCCACCGCACCCTGAAGCGCAACGGCTGGCTGTAGGGGTTCTACGCTGGGCGCATGACTGGAGAGCTGCTGGAGCGGGCGCTCGTGGAGGAGGCCACCAAGAAGTCCGGCCTGGTCTGGGTGCGGGGCGCTGGTGCCCCCGCCGCCCGGGGGCTGTGGCACGTGTGGCACGAGGGCGCGGCCTGTGTGATCGGGGACGGCCCGGGCGAGCAGCCGCTGCCGGGGCTGACCGACGGCGCCGAGGCCGAGGTGACCGTCCGCAGCAAGGACAAGGGCGGACGGCTCGTGAGCTGGACGGCGCGGGTGGTGGAGCTGGCGCCGGGCTCGCAGGCGTGGGCGGCGGCGGTCGCGGAGCTGAAGGGCAAGCGCCTCAACGCGCCCGACGGCGAGGCCATGCCCGACCGCTGGCGGCGTGAGTGCCGGGTGCTGCGGCTGGAGCCGACCGGCGGCACCGCGCCGCTGCCGGACGGTCCGCTGGCCGAGGCGCCGCTGCCGAGCCCGGCGACGACCCGGCGGCCGATCCCGGCCGGGCTGCCGCGGCTGCTGTTCAAGAGGCGCGGGAAGCGGTCATAGGCGGCGCTCTCAGGATGTCGGGAGCTGCTGGCCGTAGTCGACCGTCTCGTCCTTCGCGGGCTCCTTGAGGGCGAAGTCCTTCCCCCACTCGGAGAAGCTCAGGGTGCCCGCGTTGCCGCCGCGGACCAGGCGCAGCGGGTACGGCTTGCCCTCCAGGGAGACGTCGAGGGTGCCGCCGGTGCCCTGGTCGCCGGTGATGCGGATGGTGCGGACGCCGGACTGCTCGTGGTGGCCGTCGGTCGCCAGGGTGCCGTGCAGGGTCAGCAGGCTGTCCAGGAGCACGTCCTTGTCGGTGAACGTGCTGAACCTCTGGTACGAGGGGTCCTTCTCGGGCACCTTCACGTACTTGCCGCCGAGCTTCTCGCCGGTGGCGGCGTCGTCGGAGCCGCCCTTGCCGTCACCGCCGTCGCCGTCCTCGCTGTTCCAGAAGTCCGCGTCGGCCATCAGGAACAGTTGGTCGCCCACCCGCAGCAGCCGGAAGGTGGCCCCCTGGGCGGTGACCGAGCCGGTGCCGCCGTCCGGCTTCAGGCGCATGTCCAGCTCATAGGTGCGCCCGCTGGCGACGACCGTCCCGGCCAGGTGCACGGCGTCCACGGAACCGGCGGCGGCGAGGGTCTTGGCCTGGATCTTCTCGGGGGGCAGCTTGCCGACCCCGTTGGTGCCCGCGTCCGGGTCGTCGTCGCCGCCGCACCCCGTCAGCAGCGTGCCCGCCACGGCCAGGGCGCACATCCCGCCCGCCAGGGCGCTACGGCCGCGGTGACGGCCCTGGGGAATCGCAGTCACAGGTGAGGCTGCCTTTCCGACGTCTCGTTCAGCGGCGTACGCAGCGTACCGGTGCGCCGCGCCGCAGCCGGAGCCAGTCCGTCCGGACCGCTCACCGAGGCGGAGCCGATCGGGACGGGCTAGCCTGAAGCCCACACCAGGGGGCAAAAGGGAAAAGACGGAAGGTACGCCAGGAACACTCCAGGAAAAGGAGGCGCGGTACATGGCAGCGGGCGCCCCCCGGATCTTCGTCTCCCACCTCGCCGCGGTCCCCGTCTTCGATCCGAACGGCGACCAGGTGGGCCGGGTCCGCGACCTCGTCGTCATGCTGCGCGTCGGCCGACGCCCGCCGCGGGTGCTCGGACTGGTCGTCGAACTCGCCACCCGCCGCCGGATCTTCCTGCCCATGACCCGGGTGACCGGCATCGAGTCCGGCCAGGTCATCACCACCGGCGTGCTCAACGTCCGGCGCTTCGAGCAGCGCCCCACCGAGCGGCTGGTCTTCGGGGAGCTGCTGGACCGGCGCGTCCGCCTCGTCGAGACCGGCGAGGAGGTCACCGTCCTCGACCTGTCGGTGCAGCAGCTCCCGGCGCGCCGGGACTGGGAGATCGACCGCGTCTTCGTGCGCAAGGGCAGAAGGGGCGGCGCCTTCCGCCGCGCCAAGGGCGAGACGCTCACCGTCGAGTGGTCGGCGGTCAGCGGCTTCTCCCTGGAGGAGCACGGGCAGGGCGCCGAGAGCCTGCTCGCCACCTTCGAGCAGCTCCGCCCCGCCGACCTCGCCAACGTCCTGCACCACCTCTCCCCCAAGCGCCGCGCGGAGGTCGCCGCCGCCCTCGACGACGACCGGCTGGCCGACGTACTGGAGGAACTCCCGGAGGACGACCAGATCGAGATCCTCGGCAAGCTGAAGGAGGAGCGCGCCGCGGACGTCCTGGAGGCGATGGACCCCGACGACGCCGCCGACCTGCTGGCCGAGCTGCCCACCGACGACCAGGAGCGGCTGCTGAGCCTGATGCAGCCCGGCGACGCGGCCGACATGCGGCGGCTGATGGCGTACGAGGAGCACACCGCGGGCGGGCTGATGACGACCGAGCCGGTCGTGCTGCGGCCGGACGCCACCGTCGCCGACGCCCTCGCCCGGGTCCGCAACCGCGACCTCTCCCCCGCGCTCGCCGCCCAGGTGTACGTCTGCCGCCCGCCCGACGAGACCCCGACCGGCAAGTACCTCGGCACCGTGCACTTCCAGCGGCTGCTGCGCGACCCGCCGTACACCCTGGTCAGCTCGGTCATCGACGACGACCTCCAGCCGCTCGCGCCGGACGCGCAACTGCCGCTGGTCGCCGGGTTCTTCGCGGCGTACGACATGGTCGCGGCGCCCGTCGTGGACGAGTCGGGGTCGCTGCTCGGGGTGGTGACCGTGGACGACGTACTGGACCACATGCTGCCCGAGGACTGGCGGGAGACGGAGTTCCACCTGGACGAGGGGGTCGACGCCGGTGGCTCCTGAGCGCGACACCGGCCGCGAGCGCGCCCCGGCCGGGGCCACCGCCAGCACCCGGGGCCGACCCCGTCTCGACCAGCCGCGCCCGCCCAGGCGGCGGCTGCTGCCGGAGTGGGACCCGGAGGCGTTCGGGCGGCTGTCGGAGCGGATCGCCCGGTTCATCGGCACCGGGCGGTTCCTGGTCGGGATGACGATCGTCATCATCACCTGGGTGCTGTGGAACATCGTCGCCCCGCCCAGCGTGCGCTTCGACGAGTACCCGTTCATCTTCCTGACCCTGGCGCTCTCCCTCCAGGCGTCGTACGCCGCCCCGCTGATCCTGCTGGCGCAGAACCGGCAGGACGACCGCGACCGCGTCAACCTCGAACAGGACCGCAAGCAGAACGAGCGGTCCATCGCCGACACCGAGTACCTGACCCGGGAGATCGCCGCGCTGCGCATCGGACTGGGCGAGGTCGCCACCCGCGACTGGCTCCGCTCCGAGTTGCAGGACGTGGTGAAGGAGCTGGAGGAGCGCACCAACGGGCACCACGGACAATCCGGGCAGCGCGTATTCCCGGCGGAACGGTCACCGGGACGTGACGTACGCGACCGCTGACGGGGCTCTCGGGGCACGCGCGGGGCGCCGTACCATCGTCCTTATGGCTACGGAAGACGCGGTGCGCGAGGCACTGGCGACGGTGAACGACCCCGAGATCAACCGCCCCATCACCGAACTCGGGATGGTCAAATCGGTGGAGATCGGCGCGGACGGAGCGGTCGCGGTCGCCGTGTACCTGACGGTCTCCGGCTGCCCCATGCGCGACACCATCACCCAGCGCGTGACCGACGCGGTCTCGCGGGTCGAGGGCGTCACGCGGGTCGACGTCACCCTCGACGTGATGAGCGACGAGCAGCGCAAGGAGCTGGCGAACGCCCTGCGCGGCGGCCAGACCGAGCGCGAGGTCCCGTTCGCCAAGCCTGGCTCGCTCACCCGGGTGTACGCGGTCGCGTCCGGCAAGGGCGGCGTCGGCAAGTCGTCGGTGACGGTGAACCTGGCGGCGGCGATGGCGGCCGACGGCCTGAAGGTCGGTGTCGTGGACGCCGACATCTACGGCCACTCCGTGCCGCGCATGTTGGGCGCCGACGGCCTGCCCACCCAGGTCGAGAACATGATCATGCCGCCGTCCGCGAACGGCGTGAAGGTCATCTCCATCGGGATGTTCACACCGGGCAACACGCCGGTGGTGTGGCGCGGTCCGATGCTCCACCGGGCGCTCCAGCAGTTCCTGGCGGACGTGTACTGGGGCGACCTGGACGTCCTGCTGCTCGACCTGCCGCCGGGCACCGGCGACATCGCCATCTCCGTGGCGCAGCTCGTGCCCAACGCCGAGATCCTGGTCGTGACGACGCCGCAGCAGGCCGCCGCCGAGGTGGCGGAGCGGGCGGGTTCCATCGCCGTGCAGACCCACCAGAAGATCGTCGGCGTGGTCGAGAACATGTCGGGGCTGCCGTGCCCGCACTGCGGTGAGATGGTCGACGTCTTCGGCACGGGCGGCGGTCAGACGGTCGCCGACGGCCTCACCCGCACCACCGGCGCCACCGTGCCCGTCCTCGGCTCCATCCCGATCGACGTCCGCCTCCGCGAGGGCGGCGACGACGGCAGGCCGGTCGTCCTCACCGACCCCGACTCCCCCGCGGGCTCGGCCCTGCGCGCCATCGCGGGCAAGCTGGGCGGACGGCAGCGGGGCCTGGCGGGGCTGTCGCTGGGGATCACGCCGCGGAACAAGTTCTAGGGTTCCTGGGGGGCGCGGGCGCACGGTAGGCCCGGGGAAGCCCCCACGGTGAGGGGCGCCGAGCATTCAGACCGGCGCCCCGGAGAACTACGCGTACTGCTCGATGTCCTTCACCACGGCGAAGCCGATCCCATACGCGCTCATCCCCCTGCCGTACGCCCCCACGTGCACCCCCTGCTCGGTGGACCCGGCCAGCACCCAGCCGAACTCCGACTCCCGGTAGTGGAACGGCGTGGGAACGCCGTCCACCGGCAGGGAGAGCGTCGACCACTCCGGGCCCGCGAGGTCGTCGGCGAGCGCCCACGCCGTCTCGGTCTGCTGGTCCAGCCAGTCGTCACGCAGGGTGTGGTCCATCTGGCCGGGCCAGGTGAAGGACAGCAGCCCCACCCCGGCCAGCCAGGCCGCCGAGGACACCGAGGTGGCCTCCAGCAGCCCCGTACCGTCCGCGCTGCGGCGCACGGGGTTGGCGGCGACCGTCACCACGACCGCGAACCGCTCGCGCTCCTCCGCCGTCACCTCGGCCCGCACCACGGGCTCGTCGCCGTGCCCGATCGCACCGTGCTCCACGGCCCCGTCCGCCGCCGTACCGACCTGCATCAGCCAGCGCGGCCCCGTGAACGCCTCGTCCAGGCCGTACCACGGGAAGGGCGCGCGCAGGTAGCCGTCGACCGTGCGCCGCGCGGAGAGGGCCCGCTGGCCGCCCTCCGCGGTCGGCGCCTGCTCGACCGCCTGACTCGTCGTCTCCATCTGCCCGGACGCCTCCTCGCTCTCGTCGGACCGGGCGGCCCGCCCCCCTTCGGGCGGCGTCGCTCCTCGGAGTACGGTCCGCACAACAACTCGGCAGCATATCCACACCACTGAGGGCAGCCAGGAAACCGCCCGGCGCGTGGAGCGTCCGGGCGGCGGGTTCCGGCCTGACGCGCGCCGGAGCAGGGGTGGGTGGGCTCAGGTGGCGTCGGCGTCGAAGGGCGGGCGCTCGTCGGGCTTCTTGGTCATGTCGACCTTGTCACCGGAGGACGAGGAAGGCGGAGCGGACGGCGACGCCGGGGCGGACGTGGAGGACGTCGACGTGTCGCTGTCGCGGCCGTGCACCGCGTCCGTGACCTCGGCCATCTCCTTCTTCAGGTCGAAGCCGTTGCGGATCTCCTTGAGCCCCAGGTCGTCGTTGTCCAACTGCTTGCGGAGGAACGTCTTGGGGTTGAGGTCCTCGAACTCGAAGTCCTTGAACTCCGGACCCAGCTCCTGCCGGATGTCCTGTTTGGCGCTCTCGGAGAAGTCGCGGATCTTCCGGATCGTGCGCGTCACGTCCTGGATGACCTTGGGGAGCTTGTCCGGACCGAAGACGAGCACGGCGAGGACGATGAGCGTCACCAGCTCTAGCGGTCCTATGTCATTGAACACCTGAAGCTCCTTGCCATGTCCCGGGCGGGAACCACGGTACCCGGCGATCCCGTCCGACCGGTACCGTCCCGTGACCTCCGAAGGCGTGTATGTGAGCGGTTTTCCGGATGTTTGCCTTGTCGGAAGGGGCGCGGAGCGGGGCCGGACGGTGTGGCTGTGAGGTTGCTGTGACTTCGCCCGGCCTTGCGCCCCGTCGCCGCCGGAAGCCGTCAGTCACCGTCGGAGGAACCCAGCACCAGGGAGATCGTCCGCTCCTCGCCGTCCCGCTCCACGGTCAGTTCTAGCTGGTCACCGGGGCGGTGGGCGCGGGTCTTGACGATCAGTTCCTCGCCGGAGTGGACGCGCTGGCCGTCGACCTCGGTGATGACGTCGCCCGGCTCGATCCCGGCCCGGTCGCCGGGGCCGCCGGGGGTGACCGGGGCGCCGCCGTCGCGGCCCTCGGTGCCGACCCGGGCTCCGTCGCCGCTGTAGTCCATGTCGAGGGTGATGCCGATGACGGGGTGCGTGGCCCGGCCGGTGTTGATCAGTTCCGTGGCGACGCGGCGGGCCTGGTTGACCGGGATGGCGAAGCCGAGGCCGATGGAACCGGCCTGTCCGCCGTCCAGGTCGGCGCCGTTGTCGGCGCTGCGGATGGCGGAGTTGATGCCGATGACCCGGCCGCGGGTGTCGAGCAGGGGGCCGCCGGAGTTGCCGGGGTTTATCGGGGCGTCGGTCTGGAGGGCGTCGACGTAGGAGATGTCGCTGCCGTCGCCCTTCTCACCGCCCGCCGTGATGGGGCGCTCCTTGGCGCTGATGATGCCGGAGGTGACGGTTCCGGCGAGGTCGAAGGGGGCGCCGATGGCGACGACCGGGTCGCCGACCTGGACGTTGTCCGAGTTGCCGAGCGGCATCGGCTGGAGGTTCTTGACGCCGCGCACCCGGACCACGGCGAGGTCGTAGCCGCTGTCGGCGCCGACGAGTTCGGCCTCGGCGGTGTCGCCGCTGTGGAAGGTGACGGTTATCTCACCGTCGTCGCCCGCGGGTTCCACGACGTGGTTGTTGGTGAGGATGTGCCCCTGGCCGTCGAGGACGAAGCCGGTGCCCGTGCCGCCCGAGTCGTCGCCGGTGACGTGCAGGGTGACGACGCTGGGCAGGGCCCGCGCGGCGATCCCGGCGACGCTGCCCGGGTCGCGGTCCGCGGGCTCCTTCCCGGCCTGCGGCAGCTCTACGGTCCCGACGCCGCCGTTGCGCTCCAGATACGTCCCCACGACGCCGCCGACGCCCCCGGAGACGAGGGCGAGCAGCACGGCGCCGAGCACGAGCGGCTTCCGCACCTTCCGGCGGGGGCGCGGCTCGCTCTCCACGACGGTGGGAGCGGCGGCTCCCGCGCCGCCGACGGCCCAGGGGTCGTAGCGACGCCAGGGGTCCTCCGGGGGCCCGTCAGCGGCGGCCGGGGGCGGTACGGGGGTGGCGGGGGCGGTGGTCTGGGGCGGTACGAGAGGGCCGGTGGCGGTGCTCTGGGGTGGTACGGGGGTGCCGGGGGCCGCCGGTGCCGGTGCTGGCGCCTCCAGGCCGGGCGCCGGGCCGTGCGGCGGGAGCGGTGCCGGTGCCTGTGTGGGCCCCGGCGTCGGCATCGGGGCCGTCGTCGTGCCGTGGGCCGGTGTCGCCGGGTGCTGCACCGGGGGTGCGGGGGCCCACGGGCCCGGCTCGCCGTACGGAGGGGTGCTGTAGGGGTCGGGGTCGTGCAGGGGACGGGGGGCGTCGGCGGGTGCCGCCGGGGCCGTCTCCGCCGTGGGCTCCTCCGGCTTGCGCAGCTCGAAGTCGCCCCCGGGCGGAACCGGGTGTTCCAGCTCGAAGTCGCCGTCCGTCAGCGCGCCCGGACCCGTGTCGGCCCCCTC
Organism: Streptomyces flavalbus; assembly: GCF_042674625.1. Lineage (NCBI taxonomy): Bacteria > Bacillati > Actinomycetota > Actinomycetes > Kitasatosporales > Streptomycetaceae > Streptomyces > Streptomyces flavalbus. Next base: position 5,208,677 of record NZ_JBHTEB010000001.1, on the reverse strand, counting down.
AGGGCGGCTGGCCGGGCTCTGCGTGGGCTTCCCCTCGTTCATGCTCTCCCCACAGCTGGCCGCGGCACGGCTCGTCGGTGGTGGCCGCGGTTCGTCGACTCCGCGCCCGGCGATCATGCCAGGGGCGCGGCCCACCCTGGATTCAACCAGGTTCACGCACGGACGCGCAGGGGCCGGTCAGCGGGCGGTGCCACCGGACGACGCAACGGGCGACGCGACGGGCGAGGAAACAGGTGACGCGACAGTCGACGAGGCGGACGACGACGGGACGGACGTCACCGCGGGCCCCGGCGCGGCGAGCAGGCCGGACGTGGCGAACCCGGGCGTGGTGGCCCATGAGGTCAGCTCGACCGGCGGGGTGCTCGCCAGCGGGCGTATCAGCGGGGAGATCGCGGCGGCACCGGCCACCACGGGCGCCGTGAGGTGGTGCAGCGTGCGCTCCTGCCCGGCGGCGGCCGTCGGCGTACCCGGCAGCAGCGGCGCGGACACCGTGGTCGGGGCGGACGGCGTCTCCCCGAGGGACCGCTGGCCGCCCTGGCCCAGGGCGAACAGCGGGCTCGAAGCGCGCCGCCGCTGGTTCTCGGGGACGGTCGCGGCGCCGGTGCCGGGGCTGCGCAGCGGCGTGACGTTGCTGCCGCCCGCGCCGGAGCGGGCGTCGGTGGTGTCGCCGGGCACGCCGGTGGTGACCCCGCCGAGGGCGATCGCGGCCAGCGACACCGCACCGGCGGCGACGAAGGCGAACCGGCGCCCGCGCGACGCGGCCCGCTCGGCCTCGTGCCGACTGACGTCATGGATGCGGAAGCCCCGCTGGGCGGACGTACCGGACGGCAGCAGCGGGTCGTGGCCGTGCGGACGGGCGGGCACGTACCCGAACTCGAACCGCTCCCCCCGCCTCACACCGAAGATCCCGGTGGCGCCCGGCGCTCCGGGCAGTCCACCGGGGAGGTCTGCCCCCCGCGGCGGCGCGCCCGTGACGTCGGTGTCACCTCCCCCGGGCAGCCCCTGGAGGCGGGCCAGGAGGCTCTCGGAGGGCGGCGGCGGGGCGGCCTCCGCGAAGACGTTCTTCAGACGGCGCTGGGCGTCGACCTCCGCCTTGCACTTCGCGCAGGTCGCCACGTGCGCCAGCACGCGCTCACGCGTGTCATGACCGAGTTCGCCGTCGACGAGGGCGGCGAGCCGGTCTCCCAGATGCTGGTCCGCGAGGCGCTGCCCGGCGGATTTCGGCCGTGATCCACTCACGCGGACGCGCCCCCTCCTCCCAGTGCGGGAACACGGGCCGCGAAGGAGCGGCGCTCGGCACGCGCCTTGGGTGACCGGTGCGCGAGGGCCTTGCGGAGCTGCGAGCGGCCACGGTGGATCCGGGACCGGACGGTGCCGAGCTTGACGCCGAGGGTCGCGGCGATCTCCTCGTACGACAGCCCTTCGATGTCGCAGAGGACGACCGCGGCGCGGAACTCGGGGGCGAGGGTGTCCAGGGCCTGCTGGACGTCGGCGTCGAAGTGGGCGTCGTTGAAGACCTGCTGGGGGGAGGGCTCGCGGCTGGGCAGGCGCTCCGCCGCGTCCTCGCCGAGGGCGTCGAAGCGGATGCGCTGCTTGCGGCGGACCATGTCCAGGAACAGGTTGGTGGTGATGCGGTGCAGCCAGCCCTCGAACGTCCCCGGCGAGTAGGTCGACAGGGAGCGGAAGACACGGACGAAGACCTCCTGGGTGAGGTCCTCGGCGTCGTGCTGGTTGCCAGTGAGGCGGTAGGCCAGGCGGTAGACCCGGGCGCTGTGCGTGCTGACGATCTCCTCCCAGGTGGGCGGAGTCCACGCCTGCCCGTCCGCGTCGGTGGAGAAGGTCGCGGTCCGGTCGCGGTCGGCGGCGTGGCCGGGGTCAGCAGCGGTCTCAGTCACGGATTTCGGCCTGCCCGCCGATCCGAGAAAGCGCCGCAGCACTCCTCCCCGATCCCCAGGCGCAGCCGCACCTCCCCTGTTGGCTCTGGTGGTGTCCAGTGGAGCCCCTACCATAGCCACCTCGTCCGTTAGCTCCGGATAAGCGGTTTTACGAGAATTTGATCTGCGCTGGTCCCGCTGATGCGGCTGCGTCAGCACTTGCTCGCGGCCCCGCTCCATGTCGTGATCCAACCGTGTCCCCCGCTGTCGTCTCCTGCCCCTTTTAACGCCCGGTCCCATCTGCGGGTTCCCGGCGGCAACGGATACAGTCACGCCCAGGCAACCACGGGGACAGGAGAGGGTCATTACCGGCAACGGGCAGACGGGCTGGGCGGCGTTCGCCGACGCCTTTCTCGCCGAGGACGAGGCGCTGCGCTGGGCCCGGGACCGGGCCCGGGAGGCAGGCTTGCGTTCGGTGTCGCCCGGCACGGGCGCCGCGCTGCGGCTGCTGGCCGCCTCCGTGGACGCCAAGGCCGTCGCGGAGATCGGCACGGGCACCGGGGTCTCCGGCATCCACCTGCTGCACGGCATGAGGCCGGACGGCGTGCTGACCACCGTCGATCCCGAGCCGGAGCACCAGCAGTTCGCCCGGCAGGCGTTCCGCGCCTCCGGCTTCGCCAGCAACCGCGCCCGCTTCATCCCCGGCCGCGCGCTGGACGTCCTGCCGCGGCTGGCGGACGCCGGGTACGACCTCGTCTTCTGCGACGGTGACCGGCACGAGGTACTGGACTACCTCGCTGAATCGTTGCGCCTGCTGCGGCCCGGCGGCCTGGTGGTCTTCGAGGGCGTCTTCGCCAGCGGCCGTACGGTCGACTCGGGTCCGCAGCCCACGGAGGTGCTGCGGCTGCGGGAGCTGCTGCGCACGGTGCGGGAGAGCCAGGAGCTGACGTCGTCGCTGCTGCCGGTGGGCGACGGCCTGCTGTGCGCGGTCAAGCGCTGACCTGCGCCGCCCGGGGGGAACGACTGGCACAAACAGCCGCCCCGGCACCGAATTCCGTGTTTCGGTGCCGGGGCGGCTGAAAGGGTGTGGTCGCCTGTGTGCGTCAGCCCACGACCTTCTTGAGGGCGTCGCCCAGTGCGTCGGCCTCGTCAGGGGTCAGCTCGACGACGAGTCGACCGCCGCCTTCGAGCGGAACGCGCATGACGATGCCCCGCCCCTCCTTGGTCACCTCGAGCGGGCCATCGCCCGTCCGCGGCTTCATGGCCGCCATGCTCGTTCCCCTTCCTGAAACCAGCTCATCGTCGTAGCCGACGGCCCCTTGAAGGGCACGCGCCGTCTCCTGAAGGGGACGCGCGACACCGGCATCGAACACATTGCTTCCCAGCCATTATCCCGCATCTCACGACCCGATGACCAACATCAGTCCGCATCGCTTGGGCAACGCACGCGAGCAAAACCACTCAATTCGGGGATGTGACTGCGATACTGCGCCGCCGCACCGACTTCCCCCGGCCAGAAACCGGCTCGAATTCTTTGACGCAGCTCACACGCGGGGAACGGTCAACCACCGGCGATCTCCGTCATGCTGTCCTTCGAACAAGGACATACCGACGGGTACGACCGCGACGACCGAGACGACCAGAGGGGATCTGCCATGGCCGACACCGTGCTCTACGAGGTGGGCGACGGGCTCGCGACGATCACGCTGAACCGCCCCGAGGCGATGAACGCGCTGAACGTCGCGACCAAGGCCGCCCTGCGGGACGCGGTACGGTCCGCGGCGGACGACGAGGCCGTACGGGCGGTGCTGCTCACCGCGGCCGGGGACCGGGCGTTCTGTGTGGGCCAGGACCTCAAGGAGCACATCGGGCTGCTCGCCGCCGACCGGGAGTCCGGCTCGGGGCAGACCATGAGCACGGTGAAGGAGCACTACAACCCGATCGTGCGGGCGCTCGCCGGGGCGCCGAAGCCGGTGGTCGCCGCGGTGAACGGCGTCGCGGCCGGGGCGGGCTTCGGCTTCGCGCTCGCCGCGGACTACCGGGTGGTCGCGGACACCGCGGCCTTCAACACGTCCTTCGCGGGGGTGGCCCTGACCGCCGACTCCGGGATCTCCTGGACGCTGCCCCGGGTGGTCGGCCCCGGCCGCGCCGCCGACCTGCTGCTCTTCCCGCGCTCCATCAAGGCGCGGGAGGCGTACGAGCTGGGCATCGCCAACCGGGTCGTACCGGCCGCCGACCTGCGCGCCGAGGCGGAGCGGGTGGCCCGCGCCCTCGCCGAGGGCCCGACGCTGGCGTACGCGGCGCTGAAGGAGTCCCTGGCCTACGCCCTCACCCACTCGCTGGACGAGGCCCTGGACAAGGAGGACGAACTCCAGACCCGCGCGGGCGCGTCCCAGGACCACGCGATCGCGGTCCAGGCGTTCGTGAACAAGGAGAAGCCGAAGTACCTGGGCCGCTGAGCGGGCCCGCGAAGGCCGCCGCGGGCGGGGTCAGGCGCCGTCGGCCCCGCCGGTCCCGGCCGCCGCGCCCGTCCGTACCAGGCACGTCTCCAGGTGGTCGTCGACCAGTCCGCACGCCTGCATCAGGGCGTACGCCGTCGTCGGGCCGACGAAGCGCAGGCCCCGCTTCTTCAGGGCCTTCGACAGCGCCGTCGACTCGGGGGTGATCGCCGGGACGTCGGCGAGGGTCCTCGGGACCGGGCGGGCGGCCGGGTCCGGGGCGTACGACCAGATCAGCTCGTCCAGCTCGCCCGGCGCCCACTCGGCCAGCACGCGCGCGTTGGCGAGCGTGGCGTCCACCTTGGCGCGGTTGCGGATGATGCCCGCGTCGGCCAGCAGCCGTTCCCGGTCGGTGTCGGTGAAGGCCGCCACCTTGCCGATCTCGAAGTCCGCGAACGCGGCGCGGAAGCCGGGGCGGCGGCGCAGGATGGTGATCCAGGACAGCCCGGACTGGAACGCCTCCAGGCTGAGCCGCTCGAAGAGGGCGTCGTCGCCGTGGACCGGGCGGCCCCACTCCTCGTCGTGGTACGTCACGTAGTCCGCGGTGGAGACGGCCCACGGGCAGCGCAGCGCGCCGTCCGGGCCCGCCAGGGCGGCTCCGTCGCTCACTGCCGCTCCTCGGGCTCGGACTTGTGCAGGTCGGCGCGGGCGGCGGCTCTGGCCCCGGTGAGCGCGGACTCCAGGTCGGCGATGCGCGCGTCCCGCTCGGCCAGTTCGGCGCCGAGGCGGTTCAGGGCGTCGTCCACGTCGGCCATGCGGTAGCCGCGGACGGCGAGCGGGAAGCGCAGGTCGTCGATGTCCGAGCGGCTGACCGGGCGGTCCTCCGGCAGCATGTCGTGCAGCCGCTCCGGCGCCACCTCGGGCAGCGGACCGCCGCCCTCGCCGCCGCCGACCACGGCGAGCGTGACCGCGCCGACCACGACGGCGAGCGCGACCACCAGGAACAAGAACATAACCATTGCGAGGCCCCACGCTCCGAGTCAGAGATCCGTGCCGACTGTGCCACACCGTGCCCACCGTGTTCATCCGCGGCCGGCGGTGCCGACGGGCGCGGATGCGTCAGGGTCCGATCGTGCCATGCGACTCTGACAGTTAGGGTCGCAGGCGGCCGTAAGGGCCGAGGACCAGGACTTATCGACGACGCATCGACGAAGAGGGGCCACAGGGGATGCTCAGGCTGGGCAGGCGGGAGTTCGACCCGCGCGAGCCGGTGATCATGGCGATCGTGAACCGGACCCCGGACTCCTTCTACGACCAGGGGGCGACCTTCCGCGACGAGCCCGCCCTCGCCCGCGTGGAGCAGGCGGTGGCCGAGGGCGCCGCGATCATCGACATCGGCGGGGTGAAGGCCGGGCCCGGCGAGGAGGTCAGCGCCGAGGAGGAGGCGCGGCGGACCGTCGGGTTCGTGGCCGAGGTGCGGCGGCGCTTCCCCGACGTCGTCATCAGCGTCGACACCTGGCGGCACGAGGTCGGCGAGGCGGTGTGCGAGGCGGGGGCCGACCTGCTGAACGACGCGTGGGGCGGCGTCGACCCGCGGCTCGCGGAGGTCGCCGCGCGCTACCGGGTGGGGCTGGTGTGCACCCACGCGGGCGGCGCGCAGCCGCGGACCCGGCCGCACCGGGTGACGTACGACGACGTGATGGCCGACATCCTGCGGGTCACCCTGGGGCTGGCCGAGCGGGCGGTGGCGCTGGGGGTGCCGCGCGAGTCGGTGCTGATCGATCCCGGGCACGACTTCGGGAAGAACACGCGGCACAGCCTGGAGGCGACGCGGCGGCTCGGGGAGATGGTGGACACCGGGTGGCCGGTGCTGGTGTCGCTGTCCAACAAGGACTTCGTGGGCGAGACGCTCGACAAGCCCGTGAAGGAGCGGGTGGTGGGCACGCTGGCCACGACCGCGGTGTCCATGTGGCTGGGGGCGCAGGTGTACCGGGTGCACGAGGTGGCCGAGACCCGGCAGGTGGTGGACATGGTGGCGGCGATCGCGGGGTGGCGGCAGCCCGCGGTCGCCCGGCGGGGGCTGGCGTAGCGGCGGAGGCCCTGGGCGGGCCTCGCCCTCAGCCGCCGGACGGGGTGGGAGTCACCTGCCCGCTTCCTTCGACACCAGGGCCACCGCCTCGTCCACGTCGTCCGTCACGTGGAACAGGGTCAGGTCCTTCTCGGCGGCCTTGCCCTGGGCGATGAGGGTGTTCTTCAGCCAGTCCACCAGCCCGCCCCAGTACTCCGAGCCGAACAGGACGATCGGGAAGCGGGTGACCTTCTGGGTCTGGACCAGGGTGAGCGCCTCGAAGAGTTCGTCGAGGGTGCCGAGGCCGCCGGGCAGGACCACGAACCCCTGCGCGTACTTGACGAACATCATCTTGCGGACGAAGAAGTAGCGGAAGTTCAGGCCGATGTCGACATAGGGGTTGAGCCCCTGCTCGAAGGGCAGCTCGATGCCGAGGCCCACCGAGACGCCGCCCGCCTCCAGGGCGCCCTTGTTGGCGGCCTCCATCGCGCCGGGGCCGCCGCCCGTGATGACCGCGAAGCCCGCGTCGACCAGGCCCCGGCCGAGCCGCACGCCCGCCTCGTACTCCGGGGAGTCGGCCGGGGTGCGGGCCGAGCCGAAGACGCTGATCGCGGGCGGGAGTTCGGCGAGGGTGCCGAAGCCCTCCACGAACTCGGACTGGATGCGCAGCACGCGCCAGGGGTCGGTGTGCACCCAGTCCGACGGGCCGCCGGTGTCCAGCAGCCGCTGGTCCGTCGTACTCGCCGTGATCTGGCCGCGTCGCCGGAGGACCGGTCCCAGGCGCTGCTCCTCAGGCCGCCTGTCGTTCCCGGGGTTACCGGTAGCCATGTGCGCTCCCTCCGCTTGCCGTCTCTCCACCTCAGCGTAGATCTACGCGGGTTACGTACGGGGTACCTGAGCATGTCCGCCGTACGGCCGGGTAAACCGGCCCCCGCCGTCATGCCGTGAGCCAGGCCCGCAGGCGCTCCTCCCCCGCCAGGATCTTGGCGGTCTCGACGCGTTCGTCCCGCCTGTGCGCCAAGTGCGGGTTGCCGGGGCCGTAGTTGACCGCCGGGATGCCGAGCGCGGAGAAGCGGGAGACGTCCGTCCAGCCGTACTTGGGCTGCGGGGTGCCGCCGACCGCCTCGATGAACGCCGCCGCGGCCGGGTGCGACAGGCCGGGCAGCGCGCCGCCGCTGTGGTCCTCGACCACGAACTCCGTGACCCCGCAGTCCGCGAAGACCTCGCGGACGTGGGCCACCGCCTCGTCCTCCGTACGGTCCGGCGCGTAGCGGAAGTTGACCGCGACCTCGCACGCGTCGGGGATGACGTTCCCGGCGACCCCGCCCGAGATCCGTACGGCGTTGAGGCCCTCGCGGTACTGGAGGCCGTCGATCACCGGGTTGCGCGGCTCGTACGCGGCGAGCCGGGCCAGGATCGGGGCGGCGGCGTGGATGGCGTTGGAGCCCATCCAACTGCGCGCCGAGTGCGCCCGCTCGCCCGTCGTCCTCAGGACCATCCGCAGGGTGCCCTGGCAGCCGCCCTCCACCTCGCCATCGGACGGTTCGAGCAGCACCGCGAAGTCGCCCTCCAGCCACTCCGGGTGCGCCTCGGCGACGTGCTTGAGGCCGTTCAGCTCGGCGGCGACCTCCTCGTTGTCGTAGAAGACGAACGTCAGGTCGCGGTTGGGGGCGGGGACCGTGGCCGCGACGCGGAGCTGGACCGCGACCCCGGCCTTCATGTCGCAGGTGCCGCAGCCCCACAGCACGCCGTCGGCGTCCAGCCGGGAGGGGACGTTGTCCGCGATGGGGACGGTGTCGATGTGCCCGGCGAGGATGACGCGCTGGTCGCGGCCCAGGTGCGTGCGGGCGACGACGTTGTTGCCGTACCGGTCGACCGTCAGGTGCGGCAGGGCGCGCAGCGCGGTCTCGATCGCGTCCGCGAGGGGCTTCTCGGTGCCGCTCTCGGAGGGGAGGTCGACCAGCCGCGCGGTGAGCTTCGCGGCGTCCAGGGTGAGGTCAAGCGGGGTGTCCGACATGGCGTCGACCCTAACCCCCGCCGGTTTCCGTACTCTCCAGTACCTTGTATCGCGTGCCAGAGCCGTCCCCCACCACCCGCAAGCGTCGCGGCCGTCTCCTCCGTGCCGCGGCGGCCCTCGTGGTCCTGTGCGCGGTCGCCGGTTACCTCGCGGTGCAGTACGTCACCGGCGGGACCGGCGCTCCCGGCTGCAAGGTCGTCTCGGCCGGGGACCGCGGAGCCACGTACGAGTTCTCGCAGGAGCAGGCGGTCAACGCCGCGACGGTCACCGCCGTCGGCATAGCGCGCGGTATGCCCGAACGGGCCGTGACGATCGCGCTGGCGACCGCCCTCCAGGAGTCCGCGCTGCGCAACATCGGCTACGGCGACCGCGACTCGCTCGGCCTGTTCCAGCAGCGGCCGTCCATGGGATGGGGCAGCGAGGAGCAGATCATGGACCCGTCGTACGCGGCGGGCATGTTCTACGACCACCTCGCCAAGGTCCCCGACTACACCCGGCTGCCGCTCACCGTGGCCGCGCAGCGCGTGCAGCGCAGCGGCTTCCCGGAGGCGTACGCCAAGCACGAACCCGACGCCACGCTGCTCGCCGCCGCCCTCACCGGCCGCGCGGGGGCCACGCTGACCTGCGACGGGCGCCCGGCGGCGACCCAGGCCGCGGGGCCGGACGCGGTGCGCTCGGCGCTGGTGCGGGACTTCGGGCGGGACGCGCTGGAGGAGACCGCCGCCGAGGTGGACGGGGACGGGCAGGAGTCCGCGGGCGCGGCCGAGGTCGCCGCCGAGACCAGTGGGCGGGCGGTGACCGTGCCCGTCTCCGAGGACACCAACGCCGTGGCCGGGCGCACCGTCGAGCAGCGCGGCTGGCAACTGGCCCACTGGGCGGTCGCCAACGCCTCCACCCTGCACATCGAGAGCGTCTCCTACGCGGGCCGGACGTGGACCGCCGGGAACACCGACAGCCGGTGGCGCACCACCGGGGCGACCGACGCCAAGGGGTCCACTGGCGCGGGCGGGGCCGCGGGCGCCGTCCGAATCGTCACTGGACAGTAGTGCGGGGCCTCACCCTCCCGGGTTAGCCGTACGGCTCGGTGACGGCCGGATCCACGGGGTTTCGCGCTGACGCCCCCGGATCGGGCGGAATCCTTGGCAGCAAAGGGCTGTCGGGGTTTCGCGGGCTTTCCGGGGCGGTGTCCTTTGCCCGTTTTTATCCACAGCAGATAATGCGACGCATTGCCAACTCTTTACGTTGCGCCGCCGCAACCTTCCCGGGGTTCGAGCGGTAGTCACTGCGTCTGGGCCCGGACGATCAACAGCCTTCCACCTGTTCTCTCCCGTCAAAGGAGCACCATGTCCCTCCCCCTGACCCGTCGGATCGCCCGTGCCGCGCTGCTCGTCGCTGCGGGAGCGGCCGCCGGGGTCGGTGCGGCTGGCTCGGCCAGCGCGGCCCCCGAGCTGCCCGCCACGCCCAACCTGAGCGGTCTGACCGCCCTGGACGGGGCGAACGTCGGCAACACCGTCGACGGTGCGGCGCAGAACCTCACCGGTGCGGCCGGTGAGACCGGCAGCAAGGCGGTCAAGAAGGCGGTTCCGGCCGCGGGCAAGACCGGTGGTCAGGCCGTGAAGAAGGCGACTCCCGCGGTGCAGAAGGCGGCCGGTGACGCGGCCGGGGCCGCGGGGGACGTGCTGGGTGACACGGCGAAGACCGCGACCAAGGGCGGGCTGCCCACGGATGGGCTGGCCAAGGGCGGTGCGCTGCCGGTGCAGGGCCTGCCGGTGGGCTGACCCGCTTCTGTTGTTGCTGGCGGTGGGGTTCAGGGGTTTCCCTGGCCCCACCGCCGTTTTGGTGGGCGCAGGTGCCGTCTGTTGGTTGGGCGCCCGGCGTCTGGGGCTGTGCCCACCCGTTCCGCCCTGCGGAACGACTGCCCACAGCCACGCGGCAGTTACCCGGCCAGCCTGGTCACCGCCGCCGCCACCCGCTCGTCCGTCGCCGTGAAGGCCACGCGGACGAACGTGGCGCCCGCGGGACCGTAGAAGTCGCCCGGGGCCACGAGGATGCCGAGGGTGGCGAGGTGGGCGACGGTGTCCCAGCAGGGCTCGTCCCGGGTGGCCCAGAGGTAGAGGCTGGCCTCGCTGTGTTCGATGCGGAAGCCGTGGGACAGCAGGGCGTCGCGGAGGGCGGTGCGGCGGGCGGCGTAGCGGGCGCGCTGGGCGTGGACGTGGTCGTCGTCGCCGAGGGCCGCCACGACGGCCGCCTGGGTCGGGGCCGACGTCATCAGGCCGCCGTGCTTGCGGATCTCCAGCAGCGGGCCGAGGACGGCCGGGTCACCGGCGATGAACGCGGCCCGGTAACCGGCCAGGTTGGAGCGCTTGGAGAGGGAGTGGACGGCCACGATGCCGTCGTAGGAGCCGCCGTTCACGTCCGGGTGCAGGACCGAGACCGGGTCGGCCTCCCAGCCCAGTTCGAGGTAGCACTCGTCGGAGAGGACCAGGACGCCGTGGGCACGGGCCCAGGCGACGATCCGCGTCAGCTCCGCCTGGGACAGCACCCTGCCGGTCGGGTTGGACGGGGAGTTGAGCCAGAGCAGCTTGAGGTTGGCCGGGTCCAGCTCGGTCGGGTCGTCGTAGACCTCGTGGTCCGTCCGCGCCAGACGGGCGCCGACCTCGTAGGTGGGGTAGGCGAGGCGCGGGTAGGCCACCTTGTCGCCGGGGCCGAGGCCGAGCTGGGTGGGGAGCCAGGCCACGAGTTCCTTGGAGCCGACGACCGGCAGCACGTGGCGGTGGGTCAGGTCGCGGGCGCCGAGGCGGCGGCCGAGCCAGCCGGTGATCGCGTCGCGCAGCTCGGGGGTGCCCCAGACGGTCGGGTAGCCCGGCGAGTCGGCGGCGGCGACCAGCGCCTTCTGGATCAGCTCGGGGACCGGGTCGACCGGGGTGCCCACGGACAGGTCGACGATGCCGCCGGGGTGCTCGGCGGCCGTCTTCTTGTAGGGCGCGAGCTTGTCCCAGGGGAAGGCCGGGAGGCGGTCGGTGACGGAGGACACGGGGTGCTGGCTCACTTTCTCGTACGTCACTCGGAAACGCCTCGGTCCCGTACGGCGCCGGTGATGACCTGGGTCATCGGGCCGTACGGGACCGAGGCGGCGCGGTGTGCGGGCCGCTTGGGGTGTTACTCGCCCGAAGCCTGCGGCGGCAGCGCGGCGATGAAGGGGTGGTCCCGCTCGATCAGTCCGAGCTTGCTGGCACCGCCCGGGGAGCCCAGTTCGTCGAAGAACTCGACGTTCGCCTTGTAGTAGTCCTTCCACTCCTCCGGAGTGTCGTCCTCGTAGAAGATCGCCTCGACCGGGCATACCGGCTCACAGGCACCGCAGTCGACGCATTCGTCCGGGTGGATGTACAAGGACCGCTGGCCCTCGTAGATGCAGTCGACCGGGCACTCCTCGATGCACGCCTTGTCCTTGACGTCGACACAAGGCTGCGCGATGACGTAGGTCACGCTGTCGTTCCTCCTCGATACGGGCGCTGGCGGGCCTCCTCAGGCTCCGCCGCCTGGCGCGCGGGAGCGCGGCGTCGTCGATGCCCGCCCCTAGTATCTCCGTTCCTGGGCATGATCCGAACAGGAGGGGTGAACTGGCCTGTGGAAATGTCGGCCGCTGGACGCCTTGAGGTCCGTCTCACCGCCGCTGACGTGGGCAAACGCGTATCCGTACGACGGTTGACCGGCGCGTCGGGCACAGAGGGGAAATTCACCGACACGGTGGGTGTTCTCACATCATGGGATGACGATGTGCTCGTGATCACAAAGCGGGACGGGGAGTCCGTGCCGATCGCGCGGGCCTCGCTGGTCGCCGGGAAGGTGGTGCCCGCGGCGCCCGCCCGGCGCCGGGGGCCCGCCGCGTCGTACGAGGAGCTGGCCCGCGTCTCCGCGCGGGCCTGGCGGCCGGTGGAGAGCGAGTGGCTCGGCCGGTGGGAGCTGCGGGCCGCCTCCGGGTTCACCCGGCGGGCCAACTCGGTGCTGCCGCTCGGCGACCCCGGGGTACCGCTGGACGAGGCGCTGGCCGCCGTACGGCGCTGGTACGGCGCCCGCGGGCTGCCCGCCTACGTCCAGACCGCCACCGGTGGCGAGGGGACGCAGGAGTTGCTCTGCGCGGAGCTGGAGCGGCGCGGTTGGGTGCGGGAGGTGACCGCGGAGCTGTGGACCGGGGCGCTGGCGCGGGTCGCGGACCTGCGGGACGGTCCCGGCGCGGTCGTGCTGTCGCGGACCGCCGACGACGGCTGGCTGGCGCGGTACCAGCGCAAGGGCGTGAGTGACGTGGCCCTGCGGGTGCTGGGCGGCGGGCCGTCGGTGTGGTTCGCGGCGGTGCCCGGTGCCGGGGGCGCGCCGGACGCGATCGGGCGGCTGGTCGTGGACGGGCGGTGGGCCGGGTTCGCCGCGGTCGAGGTCGCCCCGGAGCGGCGGCGCCAGGGGCTCGCGACGACCGTGATGGCCGCGCTGGCCCGGCAGGCGCTCGCCGAGGGCGCCTCGGCGGCGTGGCTCCAGGTGGAGACGGAGAACGCGGGGGCGCGGGAGCTGTACGCCCGGATGGGGTTCTCCGCGCACCACGCCTACCACCACTACCGGGAGCCGGACGGCCCGTCGTCCGCTGACGGAACCCGCCTCTGCTGAAGGGCAGCCTGACTGATGCGTTCCCCCTTCCCCCCGCCCCCCGAGCGCTCCGCGGAGCTGCGGCGGCGGTTCGCCGCGGAGGCGCGGTCCGAGCTGCCCGACCTGTCGGCGCTGTGCCTGCTGCTGGGCGCGGTGGCGGACGGCACGCTGGACGAGGCGGGCATCGACGCCGCGCAGGTGGAGCTGGACGAGCTGGCGGGGCGGCTGCCGTTCCGGCCGGGCGGGCCGCGCGCGTGGGCGGTGGCGCTGCGGGACCTGCTCGGTGAGGAGCTGGGCTTCCACGGCTCCCCCGGCGACTACCAGCGCCTTGGGTCGTCCCTGCTGCACGAGGTGCTGCGGCGGCGGCGCGGGCTGCCGATCCTGCTGTCGGTGGTCTGGCTCGAGGTGGCGCGACGGGCCGGGGCGCACGTCTACGGCGTGGCGCTGCCCGGGCACTTCGTCGTCGGGTTCGGGACGGCCGGGGAGCAGGTGCTGGCCGACCCGTTCGACGGCGGGCGGGTGCTGACCGGGGCCGACGCGGAGCTGCTGGTCGCGGGCGCGGCGGGGGTACCGCTCGACCCGGGCATGTTGCGGCCCGCCGATCCGCTGGACGTGGTGCTGCGGGTACTGAACAACGTGCGCGCGTGGGCCGCCGCCCGGCCCGAGCGGTCGGACGTGGCGCTGTGGGGCGTGGACCTGTCGCTGCTGCTGCCGTCGCACCCGGCGCGGCTGCGCTACGAGCGGGCGCAGTTGCTGGTGCAGCGCGGGGAGTTCCTCGCCGGGGCGGCCGAGCTGGACGCGTACGCGGAGGTGGTGGCGCCGGTGGACGAGGCGACGGCGGAACAGGTACGACGGCAGGCCCGCGTGGCACGGGCCAAGCTGAACTAGGGCGTGTTGCGAAAGTCCCGTCGTCCGCCCGGAGGGCGGGCCGAGCGGCGTCCGGTGCGTGCTCTCGGCGTGCCGGGCGGAAGCCCTCGTACTGGTTGTACGTGGGCTTTCGTCCGGTGCGGCGAGAGTGCGTGCCGGGCGTCGGGCGGCAGGCGGGACTTTCGCAACACGCCCTAGGTGTTCTGTCCACGGAGGTTGGCGACAGCGATCACTGATGTGTGATCTTGAAATGGGTGAGGGCCTTCTGGCTCGGTGTGGATTGCGAGATCTGCACCGGCGACCAGAGAGGCCCTCGTGCCCCACCGTAATGCACCCCTGACCGAGACCGGACGACTGCGCCTGGCCCGCTGCGTCGTGGACGACCACTGGCCCCTGCGGCGGGCCGCGGAACGCTTCCAGGTCTCCGTGAGCACCGCCAAGCGATGGGCCGACCGCTACCGGCAGCACGGCGAGGCGGGCATGGCCGACCGGTCCAGCCGCCCGCACACCAGCCCACGGCGGACCCCGACCCGCACCGAGCGGCGGATCATCAAGGTCCGTGTGCTGCGCCGCTGGGGACCTGCGCGGATCGCGGGCCTGCTGCGGCTGGTTCCTTCCACCGTCCACCGGGTGCTCACCCGCTTCGGCCTGGCCCGCCTCACGCACCTGGACCGGGCCACCGGCCACGTCATACGCCGCTACGAACGGGAACGTCCCGGCGAGCTGGTGCATGTGGACATCAAGAAGCTCGGCAACATCCCCGACGGCGGCGGCCACAAGGTCCTGGGGCGCCAGGCGGGCCGAAGGAGGCGTTGCGGGGCTGGCTACAGCTACCTGCACACCGCCGTCGACGACCACTCCCGCCTGGCCTACAGCGAAATCCTCACTGACGAGAGGAAGGAAACCGCCGTCGCCTCTGGGGGCGGGCGCAGGCGTTCTTCGCCTCGTGCGGGGTCACCGTCGAGCGCGTGCTGACCGACAACGGTTCCTGCTACAAGTCCCGTCTGTGGCGCGATGCCCTGGCCGCAGCCGGCATCACGCACAAGCGCACGCGCGCCTACCGGCCCCAGACCAACGGCAAGGTCGAACGGTTCAACCGCACCCTGCTCGACGAATGGGCCTATGCCCGCCCCTACCGCTCGGAACAGGAACGACGCGACGCCTTCCCCAACTGGCTGCACACCTACAATCACCACCGCGGACACACCGCGCTGAGAGGTCAGCCACCCGCCAGCCGCGTTCCCAACCTCACGGGCCAATACACCTAGGGCCCGTCGGTTGGTGGTGGGCGCGTTGGCGTGGTGGAGCGCGGCCCCGCGCCCCTTGGGGGCGCGGGGGGTACCGGCGTCTTCTAGGGTCCGTCTTCAAACGGATCTTGCCCAGAGTAGGAGCGATGCGAGGGTGACCGCCGCTTCGTAGGAGGTGGCGGTCTTGTCGTATCGGGTGGCGATGCCGCGGAAGCCCTTGAGCCGGTTGAAGCAGCGCTCGATCACGTTGCGCCGCCGGTAGGTCTCCCGGTCGAACCCTGGCGGTCGGCCGCCTTGGCAACCGCGCCTCAGCCGGTGCCGTCGCTGGTCGGTTTTCTCCGGAATGGTGTGCGCAATGCCGCGTTTTCGCAGGTAGGCGCGGAAGCTGCGGGAGCTGTAAGCCTTGTCTGCGATGACCTGGTCGGGCCTGCACCGAGGCCGGCCCAGGCCGGTGCGGGGAACACGGATCCGTTCCAGCAGAGGGCGTGCACAGACACTGTCGTGGCGTTGGCCGGGCGTCACCAGGATCGCGAGCGGGCGGCCCTTGCCGTCGCAGGCGAGGTGGACTTTGGTGGTCAGTCCGCCGCGGGATCGGCCGAGGGCGTGATCGTCCGGTTCGTCCTGCTGGTGCCGCCCCCTTTTCGGCCCGTGGCGGCGGCGTGCTGGTGAGCGCGGACGATGGTGGAGTCGATCTGGACCAGCCAGTCGATGTCGCCGGCCGCGTCCGCCTGGGCCTGGATCTGCTGCAGAGCCCGGGTGAACACCCCGTCCAGGGCGTAGCGGCGGAAGCGGGTGTAGACGGTCTTCCACGGCCCGTAGCGTTCCGGCAGGTCACGCCAGGAGATCCCGGTGCGGATCTTGTAGACCATCCCGTTGATGACCTGCCGGTCCTCCACTCGAGGCCGCCCCGTCGCGGCCCGGGGTATCAGCGGAGCGAGCAACTCCCACTCCCGGTCGGTGAGTTCATGACGACGTACCACAACACCATGATCTACCACCCAGATGATCTTTGAAGACAGCCCCTAGTTCGGGTTCGTTTCTATGACCGCCGTGCGGTCCGTGGTGCTCTTCAGGGCCAGGCGGAGGGCGCCGATGACGTCCTCGACGGTGACCGGGGTCTTGTCGCCGGTGGCGCGGGTGATCTGGACGCCGTCGAAGGTGCTGCCGTACAGCTCCTTCAGGGCGGCCTTGTCGTAGCTCTCGACGAGCTTGCCGTCGACGGCCTTCACGCCGAGGAACTTCCACAGGGAGTTCTCGGGGCTGAAGGCGATCGAGTGCGCCGCGTCGGTCTGCACGGTGACGTTGCCGGACATCGCCGGTTCGGCGAACTCCTTCATCATCCGGTCGACCTCGGCCTTGTCGACCGTCGGCCGCTTGGCGGTGGTCGGGACCTGGACGGGCGCGGCCTCGCCGGTCTCGACCTGGGTGCGGTACGCCGCCGCGACGGCCTTGGCCGCCGGGTCCACGGCGATGCCCTTGCCCTCCTTGCCGTAGACCGGGACCGCCTTGCCGGACACGAACTTGATGGTGCCCTCGGTGACCGAGCCGGTGCCGCCCGCGGCGGTCTCCAGGGCCGCCTGGAGCTTCTCCTCGTCGACCGGCATGACCGGTTCGACGACCCGCTGGTTGCCGAAGAGCGAGCCGATCACCGAGACGGGGTTGTAGTCGCTCGCCGCCGCCGCCGCGACCGTGGCCGTGGCGTCGAACTGGAGGCCCGCCTGGTCCGGCTTCAGGGCGACGGACTCACCGCCCACGGACAGCTTGAGCGGGTTGTCGATCCGGTCGCCGAGCGCCCCGTCGAGCTTCTTGACGGCCTCGTCGCGGGTGCCGCCGCCGATGTCGACGCCGAGCACGGTGGTGCCCTTGGGCACGTCGGAGTGGTTCATCAGCAGCCCGGCGCCGTAGGCGAGCCCGGCGATGAAGAGGACGCCGCCGCCGAGCAGGACGAGCTTGTTGCGGCCCTTCTTCCTCGGGGCCGCGGCGGCGGGCGCGCTGGACTGCTGCGTCCGCGGCGGCGCGGGCGGCCGGGGCCCCTCGGCGGGGGCGCCGGTGCCGAACGGCGGGGTGCCCCGGTCGGCGGGCGGTACGACGGGGATGCCGCTGGTGACGGTGTGGCCCGAGACGTTGTCCGCGGCGCTGCCGTAGAGGCCGCCGGGCGGTTCGGGGGCGGGCTTCTGCGGGGTGAGGATCGCGGTGTCGTCGCTCAGTCCGCCGCCGGGGCCGGGGTGGCCGGGCGCGCCGGGGCCGCCAGGGGCCGTGTGCGGGCCGCCGCCGGACATCCCCGGCCTGCCGGG
Organism: Streptomyces flavalbus; assembly: GCF_042674625.1. NCBI lineage: Bacteria > Bacillati > Actinomycetota > Actinomycetes > Kitasatosporales > Streptomycetaceae > Streptomyces > Streptomyces flavalbus. The sequence continues at coordinate 5,191,237 of NZ_JBHTEB010000001.1, read as the reverse complement.
GGCCCCGGGTCCCGCGGGGCCGCCAGGGGCGCCGGGAGCCGCGCCGGGGCCGCCCGCCGCGGGCACCCGGGGGCCGTCGCCGGTGACGGGGCCGCCGGTGGGGCCGGTGGGGTGCTGGGGGGCCGCGCCGGGGCTGCTGAAGTCGTACGGGTCCACGGCGTGCTGGCCGGTGCTGCTGCTCGGGTCGTCGTCCGTGAAGTACGGCAGGTCGTCGCGGCGCGGTGCGGTGCCGCGCTGGCCGGCGGTGAGGGCCTCGGTGACGTCGAAGGAGCCGGTGCCGCCGCCGTGGCCGGGGGCGACGGGGCCGCCGGTGGCGCCGGGCAGCCCGGCGCCGTTGGTGCCGCCGGGGCGGGGGGCGCCCGGCGCGGTGCCGGAGCCGACGGCGCCGCCGGGGCGGGGCGCGGCGGTGCCCGGCGCGCCGGGGGCGGGTGAAGCGCCGGACGGGGCCGAGCCGTTGGCGGCGGCGCCGCCCGCTCCGGCCTTGGGGGCCGGGGACTTGCGGGGGGCGAACCAGTCGCTGGTCTTCTCCTCGGCGCCCGCGCCGGAGGTGTCCGGGCCGGAACCGGAGGCGCCGGAACCGCCCGGGCCACCGGTGCCACCAGCGCCACCGGGACCGCCCGGAGCGCCGTTCGCCCGCGGCTCGTTGGCGCGCTGGGCGGCTGCGGGTGCCGCGCCGGACGTCGTCGGCGTCTCGCCCTCGGCCGTGCCCGCGTCCTCGGTCTCACCGACGGGCTTGCGCACGACGACCGGCGGAATCGGTCGCGATCCGGGGATGTTGATCCGGATCCGGGTCGTCAGCGTGGTCTCGGTCTTGCGGTCCTCCGGCTGTGCGGCCGTACGGCCCGCGTCCGTGGTGCCGCCGGGCCCCGTGGGGGTGCCGTACGGCGGCGTGCCCGACGGGTAGGCGGCAGCGCCGCGCCCGTTGGGCCCGGAGGACGGACTGTCAGTTTCACGACTCAAGGCAGGTTCTCCCGGTTGGCTCGCCGCCCGCTGCGACCTCACTCCGCTAGGGGGTCCCCCCGGCTTGAGCGGAACTCAAGGTGTGGGGGAGGCTCGGCGGCGGGACCACCATACTGGCCACTTCTGGCGCTTATCCCACGACCGCTGGGGAAACCCACACGGGACTCGCACGAGCGTGGGACGGCGAACTGGTACGTCACTTGCGAAGTCGGACGACCCGGACCTACGGTTGCCGACCCGTGGCGAGAGTGGCGCACATCACAGCCACGGCCATCCCGCCGAGCAGGAAGAGGTACGAGCCCGCTCCCGCGGCGAAGAGGAAGTCGCCCTCGGGGCGGCTGGCGGTGAGCAGCACCACGGCGACCATCCACCCGGCGGCGGGCGCGATCGCCCCGCCCCGGCCGCCGAGCCCGCGGGCGCCGCCGAGGAAGAGCCCGGCCGCTCCGGCGAGGGCGAGCAGCAGTCCGCCGGGGAACCACCCGGCCTGCACCAGCGCCCCGGCGCCGCCGACGACCGCGCCGAGCAGGAAGAGCCCCAGGTAGACGGCGATCCGCAGGGCGGACGGCCGGTGCAGGGGCTGGGCGAGCAGGGAGCCGCGGTCGCTCATGCCTCCCCCTCCGGGTCGAGCCCGGCGAACAGGTCGCCGCGCGCCGCCGGGTCGGGCTCGCCGCTGGCCAGCTCGTAGTACTCGGTACTGAAGATCGGCTGGGCGAGGTCGTTGGAGAGCGCGAAGTAGGGCTCGGCGACCTCGATCTGGGTGGCGTGCGCCCGCATGGCGGCGGCCTTGGCGGCGGCGTACGCGGTGCCGTCGACGGTGGTGGTGATCCGCTCGTCGGGGACGACTCCGGGTACGTCGTCGAGGGTGGCGGTCCTGGTGAAGGGCAGGCCGGGCAGCGCGTCGGTGAGGCGGGCGAAGGCGTCCTCGGCGGCGGAGCGCGGGACGCGGTTCCAGTAGACGCGGGCGACGCCGCAGCCCGCGGCCCCGGCCAGTTCGGCGGCGCGGGTGGCGATGCGGTGGGCCTGGATGTGGTCGGGGTGGCCGTAGCCGCCGTCCGGGTCGTAGGTGACCAGCACCTGGGGGCGGACCTCGCGGATGACCTCGACCAGGTGGGCGGCGGCCTCGTCGAGGTCGGCCCGCCACAGGCAGTCGGGGTCGTCGTTGTCGGGCAGGCCCATCATCCCGGAGTCGCGGTAGCGGCCGACGCCGCCGAGCTGGCGGAAGTCCTCGACGCCGAGGGCACGCATGGCGGCGGCCAGCTCGCCCAGCCGGTGTTCGCCGAGGGCGGTACCGGTGAGGTGGGCGAGCGCGGGCGGGATGACCTCGCCACGCTCGCCCAGGGTGCAGGTGACGAGGGTCACATGGGCACCCTCGGCCGCGTACCTGGCCATGGTCGCGCCGTTGTTGATCGACTCGTCGTCCGGGTGCGCGTGCACCAGCAGCAGACGCCGCGCGGGCAGTTCCGTCATGCGCCCACCCTACGAGGACGCACCGACGGACCCGCGCGGCACCGGCCGTGGGACCTGCCTAGAACTTGATGCTGCCGATCATGCCCGCGATGTTCGTGGTCAGCTCGTTGATCGTCGGCGCGACGGTCGAGGAGGCGAGGTAGAAGCCCAGGAGCATACACACGACGGCATGTCCGGCCTTCAACCCCGACTTCTTGACCAGCAGGAAGACGATGATCGCCAGCAGCACCACCGCCGAAATCGAGAGTGCCACGGCGGCTCACCTCCAAGAACCCGGGAACGTGGGGGAAACGGTCGAGGGACAGAGCGAGGGAACGGGTAAATCCATACATCAGCCAGCAGGTTCATACCCACGCAGCGCTAGTGATCATAACTATCAGTACGTGCGCATCGATCGGCGCACGGCCGCACAAGGGGGCGCATGGCCAATATGGTCAGGGCATGACGATGGCGCCTGATTCCTTCCCCCGACGGCACGCCCGCACCCAGCGCTTCACGCTCGGCGCGCCGCGTTCGTTCACGGTGGCTCCCGACGGTTCCCGTGTCGCGTTCCTGCGTTCCTCCTCCGGCTCCGAGCGGGCCAACTCCCTGTGGGTCCTGGACGTCGAGGACGGTCAGGAACACCTGGCCGCCGACCCTGGCGCCCTGCTCGGCGGCGCCGACGAGGACCTGCCGCCCGAGGAGCGGGCGCGCCGCGAACGCAGCCGTGAGGGCGGTGCCGGGATCGTCGGCTACGCCACCGACACGGCCGTGGAGTTGGCGGCTTTCGCCTTGTCAGGGCGGCTTTTCACGGCCGAGCTGCGGGCCGGTACGGCACGTGAACTGCCCGTCGCGGGGCCGGTGATCGACCCGCGTCCGGCGCCCGACGGGCGGCATGTCGCGTATGTCGCGCGGGGCGCGCTGCGGGTGGTCGGCGCGGAGGGCGAGGGCGACCGGGCGCTGGCGGAGCCGGAGTCGGAGGGGGTTTCCTACGGTCTGGCCGAGTTCATCGCCGCGGAGGAAATGGCGCGTTCGCGTGGGTTCTGGTGGTCTCCGGAATCGGACCGGCTGCTCGTGGCGCGGGTGGACGACACGCCGGTGCGACGGTGGTGGATCTCTGATCCAGCCCGGCCGGAGCGTGACCCACAACACGTTCCGTACCCGGCCGCGGGCACCCCCAACGCGGAGGTGCGGCTGCTCGTGATCGGCCTGGACGGGACCCGCACGGAGGTCGTCTGGGATCGTGCGCGCTATCCGTACCTGGCCCGAGTGCACTGGTCAGCGGCAGGTGCCCCGCTGCTGCTCGTCCAGGCCCGTGACCAGTGCAGCCAGCTCTATCTGGCCGTGGACCCGGACACCGGGGCGACCCGGATGGTGCACGCCGACGAAGATCCGATTTGGCTTGATCTTTTCCCCGGGGTGCCGTGCTGGACGCCGTCCGGGCGGCTGGTCCGGATCGCCGACGAGGGCGGCGCGCGGGTGCTCGCGGTCGGTGAACGCCCGCTCACCGGACCGCAGTTGCACCTGCGTGCGGTGCTCGACGTCGCGGACGAGGACGTGCTGGTCGCGGCGTCCGCGGGGGCGGAGGCGGCGGCTTTCGAGATTGGCGAAACCCATGTGTACCGGGTGAACGAACTCGGGTGGGAACGGCTGTCACAGGAGCCCGGCGTGCACTCGGCGGTGCGCTCGGGGAACGTGACCGTACTGGTGTCCCACTCCCTCGACTGGGCGGGGGCGCGGGTACGGGTGCTGCGGGACGGCAAGCAGGTGGCGACCGTCCCCTCGTACGCCGAAGATCCCGGTCTGTCCCCGCGCATCACGCTCACCGAGGGGGGCGCACGCCGCATCCCGTGCGCCGTGCTTATGCCTCGGGACTACGCCGGTGACACCCCGCTGCCGGTCCTCCTCGACCCCTACGGTGGCCCGCACGGCGCACGCGTGGTCGCCGCGCACAACGCCCACCTCACGTCGCAGTGGTTCGCCGACCAGGGGTTCGCGGTGGTCGTCGCGGACGGCCGCGGCACCCCCGGACGCTCCCCCGCCTGGGAGAAGGCCGTCAAGGACGACATCGCGGCGGTCGTCCTGGAAGACCAGGTCGACGCGCTCCAGGCGCTGGCCGCCGAGTACCCGCTCGACCTGACCCGGGTCGCGATCCGCGGCTGGTCGTTCGGCGGTTACCTGGCGGGGCTGGCCGCGCTGCGCCGCCCGGACGTCTTCCACGCGGCGGTGGTCGGCGCCCCGGTCACCGACCTGCGGCTGTACGACACCCACTACCAGGAGCGCTACCTCGGCCACCCCGACGAGCGGCCCGAGGTCTACCGGCGCAACTCCCTGGTCGACGACGCGGGCCTGGTGGACGCGGCCGAGCCGCACCGGCCGATGATGATCGTGCACGGCCTGGCGGACGACAACGTGGTGGTCGCCCACTCCCTGCGCCTGTCCTCGGCCCTGCTCGCCGCCGGACGCCCGCACGAGGTGCTCCCCCTGTCCGGCGTCACCCACATGACCCCCCAGGAGGAGGTCGCGGAGAACCTGCTGCTGCTCCAACTGGACTTCCTCCGCCGCGCCCTCAGACTGAGCTAGCGGCAAACACTCCACGGAGCACCGCAACCATCAATTGAGGAACCACGGCGAAGCACCAGCCAGGTCCGCGAGAGCGGCGCCGGTTTAGGCGCAAAAAGGGGCAACGGGCCGGGGGACATGGCGTACCCCGGCCCGTTTACGGCACCCGCACGGCCGTACGCTCCACAGACTGCCGCGTCCGTATATCGGAGCCGCTTCGCGGGAGTTGCCTGTGTGTTACTCGTTGGGCGGTTCCGGTGGGACGACCTGTTTCTCCTCCGCGAAGTGGCACGCCGAGTCGTGCGCGGCCGGGCCCCGCGCGCCCTGGAACGCCTCCGGGACCGCCAGCGCCGGTACCTCCACCACGCACCGCTCCCGCGCCTTCCAGCAGCGGGTGCGGAACCGGCAGCCGGAGGGGATCTTCGTGGGGGACGGCACGTCACCGGCCAGGATGATCCGCTCCCGGTGCTCCCGCGCCGCCGGGTCGGGCACCGGGACCGCGGAGAGCAGCGCCTGGGTGTAGGGGTGCGTCGGATGGTCGTAGATCTCGGTGTCCGTGCCGGTCTCCACGATGCGGCCGAGGTACATCACCCCGACCCGGTCGGAGATGTGCCGGACGATGGACAGGTCGTGGGCGATGAAGACGTACGACAGGTCGAACTCGTTCTGGAGGCGGTCCATCAGGTTGATGACCTGCGCCTGCACCGACACGTCAAGGGCGGAGACCGGCTCGTCCGCGACGATGACCTCCGGGCGCAGGGCGAGGCCGCGGGCGATGCCGATGCGCTGGCGCTGGCCGCCGGAGAACTGGTGCGGGTAGCGGTTGACGTACTCCGGGTTCAGGCCGACCACGTCCAGCAGCTCCTGGACGCGCCGCCGCCGGTCGCCCTTGGGCGCCACCTCGGGGTGGATGTCGTACGCCTCACCGATGATGTCGCCGACCGTCATCCGGGGGTTGAGGGAGGTGTACGGGTCCTGGAACACCATCTGGATGTTGCGGCGGACGGCCTTCAGGGCGCGGCCGGTCAGGTGGGTGATGTCCTCCCCCTTGTAGCGGATCGTCCCGGCCGTCGGCTTCTCCAGGCTGACCAGCATCTTGGCGACCGTGGACTTGCCGCAGCCGGACTCCCCCACGATGCCGAGGGTCTCGCCGCGGTCTAGGTGGAAGTCGACGCCGTCGACGGCCTTGACGGCGCCGACCTGCTTCCTGAAGAGGATGCCCTGGGTGAGCGGGTAGTGCTTGACCAGGCCGCTGACCTCCAGAATGGGCTCAGCCATGCAGGCACTCCCTCCAGAAGTGGCAGGCGCTGCCCCGGCCCGGGTGGCCCTCGACGTCGTACAGGGGCGGCTCGTCGGTGGTGCAGACGTCGCGGGCGAGCGGGCAGCGCGGGTGGAAGGCGCAGCCCGGGGGGATGTTCAGCAGGCTGGGTGGCAGGCCCTTGATGGCGTACAGCTCCTGGCCCTTCTGGTCCAGGCGCGGGATGGAGTCCAGCAGGCCGCGGGTGTACGGGTGGGCGGGCGCCTTGTAGAGGTCGTGGACGGGGGCCGACTCCACGATGCGGCCCGCGTACATCACCGCGATCCGGTCCGCGACGTCCGCGACCACGCCGAGGTCGTGGGTGATCAGGATCAGGCCCATCCGGTACTCGCGCTGCAACTCCGCGAGGAGTTCCATGACCTGGGCCTGGACGGTGACGTCGAGGGCGGTGGTGGGCTCGTCCGCGATGATCAGTTTCGGTTCCAGGGCGAGCGCCATCGCGATCATGATGCGCTGGCGCATCCCGCCGGAGAACTGGTGCGGGTACTGCCGTACCCGCTCCCTGGCGGCGGGGATGCGGACCCGGTCCATCAGCTCGACGGCCTTGGCGCGGGCGTCCTTGCGGGACATGCCGCGGTGCACGGTGAACATCTCACCGAGCTGGTCGCCGACCGGGATCACCGGGTTGAGGGCGGACAGCGCGTCCTGGAAGATCATCGCCATCTCGGCGCCGCGGACCTTCCTGCGCTCCTCCTCCTTCAGCTTCAGCAGGTCCCGGTCCTGGAAGACGACCTCACCGCCGGTGATCCGGCCGGGCGGCACGTCGAGGATGCCCATGATGGCCTGGGCGGTGACGGACTTGCCGGAGCCGGACTCGCCCAGCACGGCGAGGGTCTCGCCCGCGTCCACCTGGTAACTGACGCCGTTGACGGCCTTGGCCACGCCGTCCCGGGTGTGGAACTCCACGTGCAGGTCACGTACGTCGAGGAGCACGGCTCACCTCAGCTTCGGGTCGAGGGCGTCGCGCACCGCGTCGCCGAGCATGATGAACGCGAGCACGGTCACCGCCAGCGCCCCCGAGGGCCACAGCAGGGCGTGCGGGGCGTTGCGGACGTACGGGGAGGCGGCGGAGATGTCGATGCCCCAGGAGACGCTGGGCGGGCGCAGGCCGACGCCGAGGAAGGACAGGGTGGCCTCCAGGGCGATGTACGTGCCGAGCGCGATGGTGGCGACGACGATCACCGGGGCGACGGCGTTGGGCGCGATGTGCCGCAGCAGCAGCCGGGAGTTGGAGGCGCCGAGGGCGCGGGCGGCCTGGACGTAGTCGTTCTGCTTGGCGGTGATGACGGAGCCGCGGGCGATGCGGGAGAGCTGCGGCCAGCCGAGCAGCACGATGAACCCGATGACGGGCCAGATGGTGTTGCTGGTGACCACGGAGAGCAGCACGAGTCCGCCGAGGACGACGGGGATGGCGAAGAAGACGTCGGTGATCCTGGACAGGATCGCGTCCCCGAGGCCCCCGAAGAACCCGGCGAGGGCGCCCAGGACGCTGCCGAGGACCGCCACCCCGAGCGTGGACAGGACGCCCACCGCGACGGACGTACGGGCCCCGTACACGGTCCGGGTGTAGACGTCGCAGCCCTGCCCGTTGAAGCCGAACGGATGGCCCGGCTGGGAGCCCTCCTGGGCCCGGGAGAGGTCGCACTTGAGGGGGTTGCCGGAGGCGATCAGGGAGGGCCACAGGGAGATGACGAGCAGGAAGAGGATGACCAGGGCGGAGCCGATGAAGACGGGGTTGCGGCGCAGGTCGTGCCAGGCGTCGGACCACAGGGAGCGCGGCTTCTCCTGCGGTCCGGTGCCGAGCGGTCCGCCGGGGGTGCGCTCCAGGGTCTCGGCCTCGTCCAGGCCCAGGTCCATCGCGCCGCCCTGCCCGGTGGAGGCGATGGCGTTGTCCGGTTCGCGCGGCGGCTCAGGCATAGCGGATCCTCGGGTCGAGTACGGCGTACAGGAGGTCGACGATGAGGTTGGCCACCAGGAAGACGAGGACGAGGACGGTCACGAAGCCGACGACGGTCTGGGTGTTCTGGCGCAGGATGCCCTGGTAGAGCTGGTAGCCCACGCCGTGGATGTTGAAGATCCGCTCGGTGACGATCGCGCCGCCCATGAGGAAGCCGATGTCGGCGCCGATGAAGGTGACCACGGGGATGAGGGAGTTGCGCAGCAGGTGCCGGGTGATCACCCGGCGCCGGGGCAGGCCCTTGGCGACGGCGGTGCGGACGTAGTCGGAGCGCCGGTTCTCCGCGATGGAGGTGCGGGTCAGCCGGGTGACGTACGCCAGGGACACGGACGCCAGCACCAGCCCCGGCACGATCAGCTCGTCGAAGGTGGCCTCCGACGACACCGACGGTTTGATCCAGCCCCACTTCACGCCGAGCAGGAGCTGGATCAGCAGGCCGGTGACGAAGGTCGGGACCGAGATGACGACCAGGGTGACCAGCAGCACCCCGGTGTCCACGGGGTGGCCGCGGCGCAGGCCGGTGACGACGCCGAGGGTGATGCCGATGACGATCTCGAAGAGGATCGCCACCACGGTGAGCCGGATGGTGACCGGGAACGCCGTGCCCATCAGCTCGGTCACCGGCTGCCCGTTGAAGGCGGTGCCGAAGTCGCCGGTGAACACGTTGCCCATGTAGGTCAGGTACTGGCGCCACACCGGCTGGTCGAGGCCGAACTCGTGGCGCAGCTGGGCCGCGGTCGCGGGGTCGCACTGCCGGTCGCCGCACAGGCCCGCGATGGGGTCGCCCATCACGTTGACCATCAGGAAGATCAGCAGCGTGGCCCCGATGAAGACCGGGATCATCTGGAGCAGCCGCCGGACGACGTAGCGTCCCATCGCCGCCCCCTCTCAGCCGACCTTGATCTCGTTGTAGACCGGGACGCTGAACGGGTTGAGCTTGACGTCGGAGAGCCGCTCGGAGTAGCCCGCGCTGCCGTTCTGGTACCAGAGCGGGATGGCGGCCATGTTGTCCCGGACGACCTCCTGGGCCTGTTTGAAGAGGTCGACGGCCTTGCCGGTGTCGGACTCCGCGTTGGCCTGGTCGACGAGGTCGTCGAACTCCTTGTTGCTCCACTTGCCGTCGTTGGACGAGGCGTTGGTGTAGTAGAGCGGCTGGAGGAAGTTCTGGATCAGCGGGTAGTCCATCTGCCAGCCCGCGCGGAACGGGCCGCTCATCTTCTGGTCGGTGATCTGGCTGCGGAAGTCGGCGAAGGTGCCGACGGGGTTGCCGACGCAGGCGCGGTCGTTGTCGAGGGCGTTGTTGATGGAGTTGCAGACCGCGTCGACCCACTCCTTGTGGGAGCCGGTGTCGGCGTTGTAGCTGATCCTGACCTGGCCGCCGGGGATGCCGCCGCCCCGCTCGATCAGCTTCTTCGCCTCGGCGGGGTCGTACTCGCACAGTTCCCCGCAGAGTTCGGGGTCGTAGCCGCCGTCCTCGCCGAGGACCGGGGAGGTCCAGTCCTTGGCGGGGGTGCGGGTCTTCTGGAAGATCTTCTCGGTGATCTGCTCGCGGTCGATCGCGCGGGACAGGCCCTTGCGGACGTCCTCCAGGCCGTCGCGGCCCCAGTTGCGGTCGTAGAACGGGAAGGCGAGGGTCTGGATGATCCCGGCGGGGGTGTTGATGTACCGGTCGCCGAGGTCGTTCTTGACGTTGCTGAGCTGGGCGGCGGGCACGTCGTCGACCAGGTCCAGGTTCCCGGCGAGCAGGTCGGTGTAGGCGGTGTTGTTGTCGGTGTAGACCTTGAGGTCGACGCCGCCGTTCCGCGCCTTGTCGTCGCCGGGGTAGTCCTGCCACTTGCGCAGGGACATCTGGGAGCCGCGGGTGTAGGAGTCCACCAGGTACGGCCCGTTGCCGACGGGCTTCTTCAGCCAGGCGTCGTGGTCGTCGAAGAACGCCTTGGGCAGCGGGACGTAGGCGTTGTAGCCGAGGGTCTCGGGGAAGGTGGAGAACTTCTGGTTGAGCTTGACGGTGAAGGTCCGCTCGCCGGTGACCTTGAGGCCGGAGAGGGTGTCGGCGCTCTGCTTGCCGCCGTCCTCGGGGTGGACCTTGTCGTAGCCCTCGATGTAGCTGAAGAAGTAGGCGTTGCGCTGGTTGTTCTTCAGGCTGGCGCCGTAGTTCCAGGCGTCGACGAAGGACTGGGCGGTGACCTTCTCGCCGTTGCTGAAGGTCCAGCCGTCCTTGACGGTGACGGTGAAGTTCTGGGAGTCGGAGGTGTCGATCTTCTCGGCGAGCATGTCCTTGGCCTCGCCGGTGTCCGGGTCGTACTTCTTCAGCCCGCGGAAGAGCATGTCGAGGACCTTGCCGCCCTGCACCTCGTTGGTGTTGGCGGGCTCCAGCGGGTTCTGCGGGTCGCCCCAGGACGAGGTGAGCACGGCGCCGGAGTCGCCTCCGCCACCGCCGTCGTCGCCGCCGCCCCCGCAGGCCGTCGCCGCAAGGCCCGCGGCCACCGCGCACGCGGCCCAGCGGGCGTGCCTGGCTCCACGCATGGAGTCCCTCCTCGTATCGCCGTGCGTCAGCGCCGGGGCACTGAACCGTTAACGGCCAATATCGGTGCGAAGAGGGGCATGGCGCATGTGGTGCCGGGCCGGATGGATGACGGGCGCGCACACGCGGCGGAGCCCGGCCGGGTGGGCCGGGCTCCGCACATCGGTACGCGTCGGGTCCTAGCCCTCGGACTCCAGGGCCTTCAGGGCGGGGTCCATGACCACGTCCTCCGCGCGGACCTCCGTCGTCGGCTCCTCCGGGAAGTGGCAGGCGGTCAGGTGACCGTCGTGGTTGCCGGAGATCTGCACCAGCGGGGGCTCCTCCGTGGCGCACTTGTCCTGCGCCTTCCAGCAGCGGGTGCGGAACCGGCAGCCGGACGGCGGGTGGATCGGCGAGGGCACGTCCCCGGAGAGGCGGATGCGCTCGCGCTGCTCGGCGTCGTCGTCCACCTGCACCTCGGGCACCGCGGACAGCAGCGCGTGGGTGTAGGGGTGCCGCGGCCGGTTGTAGATGGAGTCCCGGTCGCCGACCTCGACCACCTTGCCGAGGTACATCACGGCCACGCGCTGCGAGAAGTGCCGCACGATCGCCAGGTCGTGGGCGATGAAGACGAACGCGATGCCCAGCTCGTCCTGGACCTTCTGGAGCAGGTTGACCACCTGCGCCTGGATCGACACGTCAAGGGCCGAGACCGGCTCGTCCGCGACGATCAGCTTCGGGTTCAGGGCGAGCGCGCGGGCCACGCCGATGCGCTGGCGCTGACCGCCGGAGAACTCGTGCGGGAAGCGGTTGTAGTGCTCGGGGTTGAGGCCGACCAGCTCCAGCAGCTCCCGGACGCGCTTCTCCCGGCCGCCCTCGGGGTTGATCCCGTTGACCTCCATCGGCGCCTTGATGATGGAGCCGACGGTCTGCCGCGGGTTCAGCGACGAGTACGGGTCCTGGAAGATCATCTGGATCTCGGACCGCACCGGCGCGAGCTGCCTGCGGTTGGCCCGGGTGATGTCCCGGCCCGCGTACGTGATCTGTCCCGCCGTCGGCTCCAGGAGCCGGGTGATCAGCCGACCGGTGGTGGACTTGCCGCAGCCGGACTCACCGACCAGACCGACGCTCTCGCCCACCCCCACGGTCAGGTCGACGCCGTCGACGGCCTGCACGGCACCGACCTTGCGCTTGATCGGGAACCCGCCGTAGATCGGGAAGTGCTTGGTCAGCCCCTTGACCTCCAGGAGGGGTTCCGTGGAGGTCGCGGAGGTGCCCTGCTGTACGGGGAGGGTGAGGTTCTCGCTCATGATCTCGGTTCTCCCTAGCGCAGCCGGGGCTGGATCTCGTCGATGAAGATGGTCTGCTTCTGCTCAGCCGTGAGGTGGCAGGCGGCGGCGCGGCCCTCGCCGAGCGGCGGCCGGGCGTCGGTGCACTGGTTGCCCGGCACCTTGTCGCGGTAGGCGCAGCGCGGGTGGAAGGGGCAGCCGGTGGGCGGGTTGAGCAGCGACGGCGGGCTGCCCGGGATCGGGGTCAGCTCCTGCTCGATGTCACCGTCGAGGCGCGGCATCGAGCTGAGCAGGCCCCAGGTGTAGGGGTGCTTCGGCGTGCGCAGCACCTCCTTGACGGAGCCGCGCTCCACCGCCCGGCCCGCGTACATCACCAGCAGGTCGTCGGCCATGTTGGCGATGACGCCGAGGTCGTGGGTGATGAAGACGATCGCGGAGCCGAACTCCTGCTGGAGGTCCTTCAGCAGGTCCAGGATCTGCGCCTGCACGGTCACGTCGAGCGCGGTGGTCGGCTCGTCGGCGATCAGCAGGTCGGGGTCGCACATCAGCGCCATGGCGATCATCGCGCGCTGGCGCATACCGCCGGAGAACTGGTGCGGGTAGTCGTCGAAGCGGACCTTGGGCTGCGGGATGCCGACCTTCTCCAGCATCTGGATGGCCCGGTCCCTGGCCTCCTTCTTGGAGGCGCCCGTGTGCTTCATGTACGGCTCGGCGAGCTGCCGTCCCACCGTGTAGTACGGCGACAGGGCCGTCAGCGGGTCCTGGAAGATCATCGCCATCTTGTTGCCGCGGAGCTTCTCCAGCTCCTTCTCCTTGGCGGTGACGAGCTCCTGCCCGTCGAGGATGATCTCGCCGTCGATGGTGGTGGTCAGCGGGTTGTGCAGGCCCAGGATCGTCAGGTTGGTGACGGACTTCCCGGAGCCGGACTCGCCGACGATGCCCAGGGTCTTGCCGCGCTCGACATCGAAGGAGAGTCCGTCGACCGCCTTGACGATGCCGTCCTCGGTGGAGAACCGCACCCGCAGGTCACGGACCGAGAGGAAACTCTCGGACCCGGTCGGGGCCGGGGCGTCCTCGGTTTTGGTCAGTGTGGTCACGGTGGTGGGTTCTTCCTAGGAGAGCCGGACGCGCGGGTCGATCCAGGCGTACGCGATGTCGACGAGGATGTTCAGGAGCAGGATGAAGAAGGCTCCGACCAGCATGACACCCATCGTCAGCGGGAGGTCCTTCGTGATCGCGCCGGTCACCGCGAGGCGGCCGATGCCCTGGAGGTCGAAGGTGAGCTCGGTGACGACACCGCCGCCGAGCAGGGCGCTCAGGTCGATGCCGATGATGGTCACGATCGGGATGAGGGAGCCACGCCAGGCGTAGCGGAAGAAGACGTACTTCTTGCCCATGCCCTTGGCGCGGGCGGTGCGCACGTGCTCCTCCTGGAGCTGCTCGATCATCGAGGAGCGCGCCATACGGGTGTACTGGCCGGTGAAGATCGTCGCCATCACGGCCATGGGGATCCACAGTCCCCCGAGCCAGCCCGCCGGGTCCTCGGTGAACGGGATGTACTTCGGGTTCTCCACCCAGCCGGTGCTGTAGACGAAGATCAGCAGCACGATCGGGCCGAGGAAGTAGATCTGGAAGGAGCTGAGCACCATGGAGGCGCCGGTGGCGGCCTTGTCCACCAGGGTGCCGCGCCGGTAGGCGGCGATCATGCCCGCGCCGATGCCGAGGATGAGGAAGACGACCAGGGCGCCGATGGTCAGGGACAGGGTCAGCGGGAACCGGTCCATGATGATCGCGGTGACGTTGTCGTTGTAGAAGAACGACCGGCCCAGGCACGGCGCGGGGCAGTCACCCTGCGGGAAGTCGCGCCCGGCCACGATGCCCGACATGAAGTCCCAGAACTGCGTGGCGAGCGGCTGGTCGAGGCCGAGGGCGTGCCGGATGTCCTCCAGTCGCGCGGGCGAGCAGTCCTTGCCACAGGCCAGGGAGGCGTAGTCGGAGGGCGCGGCGACGAAGAGGAAGAAGGTGACGGCGCCGATCAGGAACAAGGTGACGAGGGCACCGACCGAGCGCCGGATGATGAACTGAAGCATGGCGGGGGGCTGCTCTCTGCGGAGACGGTGGACGGGTTCACGGAACCGCGGGGACGCGCTCCGCCTGGTGCGCGCCCCCGCGAACAGCCGTAGAGAGTTACGACTTCAGGAACAGTCGGGTGACGTCCAGGTAGCTGGACTCAGTGCTGTAGCGGGCACCGCCGATGTTCGAGCCGAAGAGCTGGAGCTGCTTGGTGTACCACAGCGGAGCGGCCGGGTTGACCTCCTCCAGGATGTACTTGTGGGCCTCTTCCCAGGTCTTGGCGGCCTGCTCGGGCTGCTCGGTCAGGGCCTTCTTGATCAGCTCCTGGACCTTCGGGTCGTTGATGTGCGAGTAGTTCGACGAACCGTCGGCCACCTGGTCACCGTCGTAGATGGGGGTGATGACCGTCGCGGCGGACGGCCAGTCCTGGCCCCAGCCGGTGATGTAGATGTCGTACGGGTTCTTGAGCTTGCCGATCTGCTCGTAGTAGCTCGCCGCGTCGATCTCCTTGGAGACGACGTCGATGCCGACCTTGCCCAGCGCGTCCTCGATGGCGACCTTGCGCTTCTGGCCGGCCTCGGAGTTGGCGTAGGCGAAGACGAGCTTCTTCTCGGACGCCGGGACGTCCGCGAGCAGCTCCTTGGCCTTCTCGATGTTGCCCGCGGGCGTCTTCAGACGGCCGTAGGGGTCGTACGTGGCGTCGTAGCCCGGCAGGGTCGGGGCGAACAGGTTCGGGGCGACGTCACCGCCGTACGCGCCACCCTCACCGGCGATGAGGGACTTGGAGTTCACCGCGTAGGCGACGGCGTCACGGACGGTCTTGTTCTTGACCCGGTCCAGGTTGAAGGTGAGCTGCATCACGTAGGGCTGGTAGCCCTTGATGGTGCGGCTCTCGACCTTCGGGTCGCCGATGACGTCCTGGATCTGGGTGGCGTCGACGCTGCCCGTGAACTGGATGGCGTTCGCGGCGTCGCCGTTGCTGGCGATCAGACGCTTGGTCTGGGACGACTCGGTGATGCCGAACTGGAAGTTGAAGCCGTCCACGTACTGGTGGCGGACGGAGTCGGTGTTCGGGTCCCAGTTCTCGTTCTTGACGAGCTTGAGGGTCTTGCCCGCCTTGAACTCCGCGATCTTGTACGGGCCGAGGGCGACCGGCGCGGTGTCGTACTTCTCCTTGGTGTCGGTCTCCTCCGGCACGACGGAGTAGCCCGGCATCGCCAGCGTCATCGGCAGGTCCGGACGCGGGGTGTCGAAGTGGAAGATGACCGTCTTGTCGTCCGGGGTCTCCAGGACCGAGTCCGGCAGGTGCTTCTTGCCGAAGCCGCCGTCCGGCAGGGCCTTGCGGTAGTCCGGGCCGCTCAGCCAGTTCTGGAGGTAGGTCGGGCCGTCGAAGATGAACTCGGCGTACAGGCGCTCGACGGTGTGACGGATGTCGGCCGAGGTGATCTCGTTGCCGTTCTCGTCCTTGATGCCGTCCTTGAGCGTGTACGTCCAGGTCTTGTTGTCGTCGGACGCCTTGCCGGAGTCGGTGGCGAGGTCACCCACGACGGAGACGCCGCCCTTGCCGTCCTCCTCGAAGTTGGTGAGACCGCGGAAGACCAGGTTGGCGAACTGACCGGCGTCCGAGACGTAGATCTGACCCGGGTCCATGTGGGACAGGCCGGACTCCTGGAAGACCGTGACGGTGCCGCCGGGCTTGGCCCCGGGGACCTCCTCGGCCGGACCGGTGGAGGCCTTGGCGTCCAGGTACGCGACGCCCTGCTGCTGCTCCTTGGCCTTTTCCTGCTTCTCGCTCTTGTCCTTACCGGAGCTACCGGTGTTCTCAGAGCAGCCGGTGAGCGCGAGGGAACCGGCCGCGATGGCGACCAGCGCGGCGCGCGCTCTGCGCGAGGTGAACGACTTCATAGCGGTGTATGCACCTACCTGTCGGTTGTTATCCATGAGTACTGCCTGACGCGGCTGGTAGGCCGACGCGGGGGCGGCAGCCACCCCCCACCAATGGACGGCTCAGCGCCCGGACTTGGGGTCGAAGGCATCCCGTACCGAGTCTCCGAGGAGGTTGAAGCACAGGACGAAGATCACCAGCGCCACACCCGGGAAGAAGATGAACGCGGCATCCTGCTGGGTGTACTGAGCGCCAGCGGCGAACAGCCGCCCCCAGTCCGGGGTGGGCTCGACGAAGCCGACGCCCGCGAAGGAGAGGAAGGCGATGGTCAGGATGGTGCTGGGCAACTGGTACGTGAACTGCACCAGCACCGGCGTGACGATGTTCGGCAGGACCTCCTTGCGGATGATCCGGCCCGGCGAGGCCCCCGAGACCTTGGCGGCCTCGATGAACTCGCGCTCGCGCAGCGCCAGCGCGACGGAGCGCACCAGGCGGGCCATGCCCATCCAGCCGAGCACCCACAGCACGATCAGGATCGCCAGCGCCCGGAAGTACGTGGGCGTCTCCTCCTGCGGGTCCACGAAGAACGAGGTCACCACGGGCATGAAGGCGATGAAGAAGAGCTGCGAGGGGAAGGACAGGAAGAAGTCCGTCACCCGGCCCAGCCAGTAGTCGGTACGGCCGCCGAAGTAGCCGCCGACCAGGCCGATGATCACGCCCGTGACGGTCAGCAGGATCGACACGCCCAGCGCCATGAACAGCGACGTCCTCATGCCGTAGACCAGCATGGCGAACAGGTCGCGGCCGTACTGCGGCTCCACACCGAACCAGTGGTCGGCGGACATCCCGCCGAAGTAGCCGAGCGGCAGCCCGAAGTCGTCCAGGATGGGCTTGTCCGCGTACGTGGGGTCCTGGCCGTACAGGGTGTACGGGTCGGTGCCGCTGATCATGGTGAGCAGCGGCGCGCAGAGCGCGATGACGAAGTAGAAAATCACTACGCCCGCGCAGATCATCCCTGTACGGTCACGCTTGAAGCGCTGCCACATCAACTGCCCGGGAGAGCGACCCTCAAGCTTCTTGGGGCCCTCGGCGACCTCGGAGGTCGCGTCGAGCTCTGGGTCCAAGGCGACCGCGGACCCGGAGCCCTCGGCCTTCGTCGGACTGGTCATGTGTGTTCTTCCCCCGGGGGGTTGGAGAGTTGAGCGCAGCACAGATACCGGCAGGTTCTGTGGTTTGGGGGAACTTTCGCCAAACGCATCAACGCGCGTCAAGGGCAGAAGACATAGGGATCTCCCTACCGAGCTTTTTTTGAGCAAAAATTGCAAAGATTGACACCTGGGCGCGCTTGACAGGTGAGATCGATAATCGACAGTTTCCAACGAATCGGACAATTTGCAGGTTTACATGTCCGAAACTTGAGCGCAGCCATACCGATATCCGAACAGCATGGTTCAACTGTCCTGTCTGCCGTTTCTCGGGCACGACGGCGACCCGGCCCCCACCGGGGGGAGCCGGGTCGTCACACCGGGTGGCGTCAGCCGTGCTTGGCGCGGCTCGCGGCGCGGGCGCGCTCGCGGGCGTCCAGGTTGACCTTGCGGATGCGAACGGCCTCGGGGGTGACCTCCACGCACTCGTCGTCGCGGCAGAACTCCAGGGACTGCTCAAGCGACAGCTTGCGCGGCGGGACGATCGACTCGGTCACATCGGCCGTGGACGACCGCATGTTGGTGAGCTTCTTCTCCTTGGTGATGTTCACGTCCATGTCGTCGGAGCGGGAGTTCTCACCGACGATCATGCCCTCGTACACCTCGGTGCCGGGCTCCACGAAGAGCACGCCGCGCTCCTGGAGGTTCGTCATCGCGAACGCCGTGACGGCGCCGGAGCGGTCGGCGACGAGGGAGCCGTTGTTCCGGGTCTGGAGCGGCCCGAACCACGGCTCGAAGCCCTCGTGGATCGAGTGGCCGATGCCCGTGCCCCGGGTCTGGGTGAGGAACTCCGTCCGAAAACCGATCAGTCCGCGCGAGGGCACGACGAACTCCATGCGGACCCAGCCGGAGCCGTGGTTCGACATGTTGTCCATCCGGCCCTTGCGGACGCCCATGAGCTGGGTGACGGCGCCCATGTGCTCCTCGGGCACGTCGATCGTCATCCGCTCGACCGGCTCGTGGACCTTGCCGTCGATCTCCTTGGTGACGACCTTGGGCTTGCCGACGGTCAGCTCGTAGCCCTCCCGGCGCATGGTCTCGACCAGGATGGCCAGGGCCAGCTCACCGCGGCCCTGCACCTCCCAGGCGTCCGGCCGCTCGGTGTCCAGCACCCGGAGGCTGACGTTGCCGATCAGCTCCCGGTCGAGGCGGTCCTTCACCTGGCGGGCGGTGACCTTGCGGTCCTTCACGGCCGCCTTGTTGTCGGCGCCCTTGCCGGTGCCGCCCTTGCCGACCAGCGGCGAGGTGTTCGTACCGATCACCATCGAGATCGCGGGCTCGTCGACCGTGATCAGCGGCAGCGCGATCGGGTTCTCCGGGTCGGCGAGGGTCTCGCCGATCATGATGTCCGGGATACCGGCCACGGCGCAGATGTCACCGGGCCCGGCCTTCTCGGCGGGCTTGCGGGTCAGCGCCTCGGTCATCATCAGCTCGCTGATGCGCACGTTGGTGACGGAGCCGTCGCGCTTCATCCACGCGACCGTCTGGCCCTTCTTCAGCTCGCCCTGCTGCACGCGCAGCAGCGCGATGCGGCCGAGGAAGTTGTCGGCGTCCAGGTTGGTGACGTGCGCCTGGAGCGGGGCGTCCGCGTCGTAGGTCGGCGCCGGGATGTGCTCCAGGATCGTCGAGAAGAACGGCTCCAGGCTGTCGCTGTCCGCCGGGACCGTGCCGTCCTGCGGCTTGGTCAGCGAGGCGATGCCGTCCCGGCCGCAGGCGTAGACGATCGGGAACTCGATCTGGTCCTCGTCGGCGTCCAGGTCGAGGAACAGGTCGTACGCCTCGTTCACGACCTCGTCGATACGGGCGTCCGGCCGGTCGGTCTTGTTGATGCACAGGATGACGGGCAGCCGCGCCTGGAGCGCCTTGCGCAGCACGAACCGGGTCTGCGGGAGCGGGCCCTCGGAGGCGTCGACGAGCAGCACGACACCGTCGACCATCGACAGGCCGCGCTCGACCTCACCGCCGAAGTCGGCGTGGCCGGGGGTGTCGATGATGTTGATCGTGATCGGGTCCCCACCGGCCTTCGGGTGGTACTTCACCGCCGTGTTCTTGGCGAGGATCGTGATGCCCTTCTCACGCTCCAGGTCGTTCGAGTCCATGACCCGGTCGTCGACCTGTTCGAGCTGGTGCGCTGCGAAGGCACCGGCCTGCTTGAGCATGGCGTCGACGATGGTGGTCTTGCCGTGGTCGACGTGGGCGACGATGGCGACGTTGCGGATGTCGTGACGCGTTGCAGTCACAGCCATAGTGCGGCGAACTCCCGGGATGTGAGGACGGCTGCGCGTAGGTCTGCGTTACGCGCGCCCTGCCGGGCTTGACACGCCTCGGCCTTATCCCATGGTACGGGGCGCTCGGGCAAGGGGCCGCGCGGAGGGGCGGGCGGGGGCTCCCGGGACTACGAGCGGGAGGCGGAGGCGCTGGTCGACGCCTTCCCGGACGGGCTCCCCGGTTCCTTCTTCAGGAACCCCATGTCCTCGTACACCGGCGTCCCGAAGCCGAAGGCGCCGACGTTGGCGAGGCCGGACCTGGCGGCGACGAGTTGGGGGCGCTGGTAGAGGGGCAGCGAGCCCGCCGCCGCCCAGATGCGGGCGTCGGCCTTGCGCAGCAGGGCGCGGGACTCGCCCTCGTCGAGGGTGCCGACCGCCTGCTCGAAGAGCTGGTCGACCTGGTCGGTGCCGACGCGGGTGTAGTTCTGCTCGACGTTCAGGGAGCCGTCCGCCGCGGGGACCGGCTTGGCGTAGATCGGGCGGGCGTCGGTCGCGGGGAAGGCCGACGTGGGCCAGGAGTACAGGGCGAGGTCGTACTCGCCGGACGCGATGTGGTCCTTGAAGTAGCCCTCCTCCTCGACCTTGGACACCTCGGTGCGGATGCCGACCCGGTCCAGCATCCGCCGGATCCGCTCGGCCACCGTCGCCAGCGTCTTCGAGCCCGGCCCGGACGGCAGCACGAACCGCAGCGACAGCGCCTTGCCGTCCTTGGCCAGCGGGCCCGGGGCCGACCTGGCGGGGGCCGCGGTGCCCTTCGGGGCGTAGGCGCCGGGGGCGCCGCCCTGCTTCAGGTGCTGCTTGCCGTCCTGCGCGAGTTCCTCGTCGTCGCCGCGGGCCTTGTCGTCCTCGCCGACGATGTAGGTGCCGTCGTCGGCCTCTTCGCTGCCGTCGTCGTCCTTCTTGGGTCCCGCGGCCTTCTCGCCCTTGTCCTTGTCCTTCTTCTCCTTCTTCTCCTTCTCCGTCACCGTCCCCGGCTCCCACCCCGCGTCCGCCAGCAGGGCCCGCGCCTCCTTGGTGTCCTGGCCGCCGAGCGCCCCGCTGCCGTCGGCGTAGGCGGCCTGGCCGGAGAGCGCGACATGGCTGCCGACCGGCTTCGCGGGCAGCCCCAGCGGCTCCAGGACGACGCGGGCCAGCTCCCGCCGGTCCAGCGCCCGCGCGACGGCCCTGCGCACCCGCTCGTCGGCCAGCGGGCCCCCGGCGCCGTTCAGGGCGAGCTGGGTGAACGCGGGCTCCAGGGACTTGCGGACCTCCACGGTGCCCTCGTGCGGGGCGAGCCGCCCGGCCGTCGCCGCGTCGATCTCCGCGACGTCGACCCGGCCCGCCGTCAGCGCGGCGGCCCGCTTCTCGCGCGGGACCTCGCGCAGCACGATCCCGGAGAGCTTCGCGGGCCGCCCCCACCAGCGGGGGTTGCGCGCGAGGCGGACCTCGTCGTCCGCGCGGTCGACCTTCTTCAGGACGAACGGCCCCGCCGTCAGCTTCAACGCGCGCCGCGCGCCCTCGTTGAAGGCGTCCGGCGACCCCATGACCTCCTTGGGGTACAGCGGGGAGAACAGCGACTTCCAGTCGGCGTAGGACCGCTTGAAGGTGACCTTGACCTCCAGGTCGCTGGCCCCGCGCTCGATCCGCTCGATGCGCTCGTACCCGGCGTTGCGGGCGGTCCAGTACGCGCTGTCCCGGCCGGACAGGGCCCGCCACTGGGCGGCGAAGTCCGCGGCGCCGATCTCGCGGCCGTCGCTCCAGACGGCCTGCTGGTTGAGCTTGTAGAGGACGACCTGCTGGGGCTCGGTGTCGACGATCTTGGCCGATTCCAGATAGTCGGGGTTGATCTCCGGGCGCCCCCGCTCCCCCATCCGGTACAGCGACGGCAGCACCGCCTGCGCCACCCGCGTGGTGCCCGCGTCGGCGTCGGCCTGGAAGGCGTTCAGCGTCTCCGGCACGGCGTCCACGGCCCACCGCAGCGTGCCGCCGTCGGCGATCCGGTCCCGGGCGGCGGGCGCGGTGTCCGGTCCGGCCAGCGGCTTTCCCGCGGGGTCCGGGGAGCCGCACCCGGCGAGCGCGGGGACCGCGAGCGCGCCCGCGGTGAGGAAGGCGGCCGAGCGCATGACCGCGCGCAGTCCGACGCCGTGCTGGGACATCTCTGCTTACCTCCGGAGGCCGCGGGCGTTACGATCACTTTGGCGGTTTAAGACGGTATACGGCGGTATATGGAGCTGATCACATCTATGGCGGCCTACTGAAGAGGAAAGGGTTCAGCAGCGGACGGCGACACGACGGCACTCCCGGCGAACCTCACCCGCGCGGCGCAACCACACCCCTGGTGCACCCACGCGCCTCGGCCAATCGGTGCACGTCCCTTCCCAGCGGGTGGTGTGACGCGCAACACTCGCAGGCGCATGAACGTCACCTGAACGTTGCCGCCCACGGCCGCCAGGCCGACGGAAGTGAGGTCACGTCATGTCCGTGCACGAGGAACTCAACTCGGTCCAGCGCTGTCTCGACGACCTGATGAGGTCGGTGAGCCGACTGGAACAGCAACTGGGCAACGGCGGGGTGGACATCCGCCGGGTCCGCGCCGACTGCGCGCACCTGCGCGAGAGCGTGGCGCTGCTGCGGGAGGCGGCGGCCGCCCCGGGCAGCGCCCGGCGCCAGGAGCTGGTCACCATCTCCGACACGCCCTACGACAGCGCCCTGTGGACCGACTCGGACGACGAGGGCCTCGGCGCCCGCAACCGCCACGCGCCGTGACGCCCTGACGCCGTAGACCCGCGCAGCCCTGGCGCCCCGGCACCCCCGACCCGACCGGAGTCCCGACTTGGCCACTGGTACGGAACCCCCGACAACCGAACCCCATCCCCCCGGCGGCGGCGTCCGGTCCGCCACCCGCGCCGCCATCACCGCCCCCCACCTGCGCACCGACCGCTGGTGGCTGGCACCGGCCGTCACCACCGCCGGGCTGCTCGCCTTCATCGTGTACTCCACCTGGCGGGCCTTCGCGAACGCCGACTACTACGTGGCGCCGTACGTCTCGCCCTTCTACTCCCCCTGTCTGGCGGAGAACTGCGAGCCGATGCGGGCGGGGCCCAACTGGGAGCTGTTCGGCGGCTGGTGGGGACTCTCCCCCGCCATCCTGATCCTGATCTTCCCGCTCGGCTTCCGACTGACCTGCTACTACTACCGCAAGGCGTACTACCGGGGCTTCTGGGCCTCGCCGCCCGCCTGCGCGGTGGCCGAACCGCACAAGACGTACAGCGGCGAGACCCGCTTCCCGCTCATCCTGCAGAACACCCACCGCTACTTCTTCTACGCGGCGCTCCTGGTCGCGGGCGTCCTCACCTACGACACGGTGCTCGCCTTCCGCGACGAGGACTACGCGTGGGGGCACATGGGCCTCGGCACCCTGGTCTTCCTCGTCAACATCGTGCTGATCTGGGCGTACACCTTCTCCTGCCACTCCTGCCGCCACATCGTCGGCGGCCAGCTCAAGCACTTCTCCAAGCACCCCGTGCGCTACCGCATGTGGCGCTGGGTGGGGAGGCTCAACGCCCACCACATGGCACTGGCCTGGGCGTCGCTGGTGAGCGTGGCGCTCGCCGACTTCTACGTGTACCTGGTCGCGTCCGGCGCCTTCGACGATCCGCGCTTCTTCTAGTGAGTGGGGCCTTCAGATGACCGTGGTGGAGCGACAGCAGTGGGACGTCGTCGTGATCGGGGCGGGCGGCGCCGGACTGCGCGCCGCCATCGAGGCGCGCGAGCGGGGTGCCCGCACCGCCGTGATCTGCAAGTCGCTGTTCGGCAAGGCGCACACGGTGATGGCGGAGGGCGGCATCGCCGCGGCCATGGCCAACGCCAACGAGCACGACAACTGGCAGGTCCACTTCCGGGACACCCTGCGCGGCGGCAAGTTCCTCAACCAGTGGCGGATGGCCGAGCTGCACGCCCGCGAGGCACCGGACCGGGTGTGGGAGCTGGAGACCTGGGGCGCCCTGTTCGACCGCACGAAGGACGGCCGGATCTCGCAGCGCAACTTCGGCGGCCACGAGTACCCGCGCCTCGCGCACGTCGGCGACCGCACCGGCCTGGAGCTGATCCGCACCCTCCAGCAGAAGACCGTCGCCCTCCAGCAGCAGGACCACAAGGAGACCGGCGACTACGAGTCGGGGCTCAAGGTCTTCCAGGAGTGCACGGTCACCCGCGTCCTGAAGGACGGCGACCGGGTCTGCGGGGTGTTCGCCTACGAGCGTGAGTCGGGCCGCTTCTTCGTGATCGAGGCGCCCTCGGTGGTGATCGCCACCGGCGGCATCGGCAAGTCCTTCAAGGTCACCTCGAACTCCTGGGAGTACACCGGCGACGGCCACGCGCTGGCCCTGCTCGCGGGGGCGCCGCTGCTGAACATGGAGTTCGTGCAGTTCCACCCGACCGGCATGGTCTGGCCGCCGTCGGTGAAGGGCATCCTCGTCACCGAGTCGGTGCGCGGCGACGGCGGGGTGCTGCGCAACAGCGACGGCAAGCGGTTCATGTTCGACTACGTCCCGGACGTCTTCAAGGAGAAGTACGCCGAGACCGAGGACGAGGCCGACCGCTGGTACGACGACCCGGACCACAACCGCCGCCCGCCCGAGCTGCTGCCCCGCGACGAGGTGGCCCGCGCCATCAACTCCGAGGTGAAGGAGGGCCGCGGCTCCCCGCACGGCGGGGTCTTCCTTGACGTGTCGACCCGGATGCCCGCCGAGGTGATCAAACGGCGGCTGCCGTCGATGTACCACCAGTTCAAGGAGCTGGCGGACGTCGACATCACCGCGGAGGCGATGGAGGTCGGGCCCACCTGCCACTACGTGATGGGCGGCATCGCCGTCGACTCCGACACGGCCGCCGCGCGCGGGGTGCCGGGGCTGTTCGCGGCCGGTGAGGTGGCGGGCGGGATGCACGGCTCCAACCGGCTCGGCGGCAACTCCCTGTCCGACCTGCTGGTGTTCGGGCGGCGGGCGGGCTGGCACGCCGCCGAGTACGCGCGGGGGCTGAGCGGTGCCCGGCCGGTCGTGGACGACGCCCAGGTGGACGCGGCGGCCGAGGAGGCGCTGCGGCCCTTCTCGGTGTCCGGCGAGAACCCGTACACCCTGCACCAGGAACTCCAGCGCACCATGAACGACCTGGTCGGCATCATCCGCCGGGAGGCGGAGATGGAGCAGGCCCTGCGGGCGCTCGCCGAGCTGCGGGAGCGGGCCGCGCGGGCCGGGGTGGAGGGGCACCGGCAGTTCAACCCCGGCTGGCACCTCGCCCTGGACCTGCGGAACATGCTGCTGGTCAGCGAGTGCGTGGCGCGGGCGGCGCTGGAGCGCACCGAGTCGCGCGGCGGCCACACCCGCGAGGACTTCCCCGGCATGGACCGCGCCTGGCGGCCCCTGAACCTGCTGTGCGCGCTCACCGACGGCGACGCCGTCGCCCTCACCCGGGAGACCACCGAACCCATCCGCCCGGACCTGCTCGCCCTCTTCGACAAGGAGGAGCTGGTCAAGTACCTCGCCGAAGAGGAGCTGTACGAATGAGCAGCTACGACGCCCACTTCAAGGTGTGGCGGGGGGACGCCGAGGGCGGCGGCCTGGCGGACTTCGAGGTGGAGGTGAACGACGGCGAGGTCGTCCTCGACATCATCCACCGCCTCCAGGCCACCGAGGCCCCCGACCTGGCCGTGCGCTGGAACTGCAAGGCGGGCAAGTGCGGTTCCTGCTCGGCGGAGATCAACGGGCGGCCCCGGCTGATGTGCATGACCCGGATGTCGGTGTTCACCCGCGACGAGACGATCACCGTGACCCCGCTGCGCGCGTTCCCCGTGATCCGGGACCTGGTGACGGACGTCGGCTTCAACTACGCCAAGGCTCGCGAGGTGCCGTCCTTCGTGCCGCCCGCGGACCTCGGTCCGGGCGAGTACCGGATGATGCAGGAGGACGTGGACCGCTCGCAGGAGTTCCGCAAGTGCATCGAGTGCTTCCTGTGCCAGGACACCTGCCACGTGGTCCGCGACCACGAGGAGAACAAGACGGCCTTCGCGGGCCCCCGCTTCCTGATGCGGGTCGCCGAACTCGACATGCACCCGCTGGACGCCGCCGCCGAGTCGGGCCTGGACCGCAAGACCACCGCGCAGGACGAGCACGGCCTCGGCTACTGCAACATCACCAAGTGCTGCACGGAGGTCTGCCCCGAGGGCATCCACATCACGGACAACGCCCTGATCCCGCTGAAGGAACGCGCCGTGGACCGCAGGTACGACCCCCTGGTGTGGCTGGGCTCGAAGATCCGCCGCCGCACGGGCTGAGGCGCTCAGGGGGCGGGCGTGGAGTGCCGTGCCCGTCCCGGGCGCTGGGCCAGGACCTGGATGAACAGGCCCGTCGCGAAGCACGCCATGCTCGCCAGGGCGACGACCGTGTACGTGGTCTCCGGCCCGTCGTACGGCCCGTACGACCCCAGTGACACCGACCCGCCGAGCCCGGCGCCGGCCGCCAGCGTGCCGTACCCGTACAGCCTCGGCCGCAGGACGCGCCCCCGTCCGTACGGCGGCACCCACCCCGTCACGGCCCCGGCCACGCCCATGGCCACGGTGACCACCGCGACCGTCATGGCCGCGCCCAGCAGAATCCCGTACATAGCGCACACCTTCCCAGCCGGGCGGACGCGGCGTCGAGGGTGCGGACGGTAACGGCCGTACTGCTCCCAGTCGCGGGCGGCCATTCCTGGCCATACGCTCCCAAACGTGACGCCATCCTTGATCCGGGGCCGGACGCGGCGGGGGAAGGGCCAGATAGCCGCGCGCATCGCCCAGGGGGTGCTCGGGGGCGGGATAGCGGTGCTGTGGCTGTGCCTGGTGCTGCCGCGGGTGACGCCGCGGGCGGACGGCCCGGTCGCGGGCGCGGTGGCGCGGGAGGAGGGCGGGACGTACACCGCGGACCTGGTGCTGCCGCTGGTGGCCGCGGTGGCGGTGCTCGCGCTCGCCGCCTACGGGTACCTGCGCCGCAACCGGCGCGCGGTGACCCGGACGACGCCCGCCGGGACGGGGGCGGTGGCGGGCGGGGCGCCGCTCACCGACCTGGACGCGCGGGCGTGCGCGGCGCTCGTCGAGGCGGACGACGCGCTGCGCGCCCGCCGCGCGGAACTCGGCTTCGCCGCCGCCCGGCTCGACCCTGCCGACCTGGAGCCGTACGAGCGGGCGGTGCGGGCCGCCGGGACGGAGCTGCGGGCGGCGTTCGCGATCCGGCAGCGCTACGACGGTGGCGTCCCCGGCGACGAGATGGCGCGGCGGCAGGCGCTCGCCGGGATCGTCGGCCGGTGCGCGGAGGCGCGGCGGCGGCTGGACGCGGAGGAGGCCGGGCTTGCGCGGCTGCGCGGCCTCGACCGGGCGCCGGGTGCGGCGCTCGAGGTCGCGGAGGGGCGGTTCCGGGAGCTGGCGGGGCGGACGACGGGGCTGGCGGCGACGCTCGACGCGCTGCGGGAGCGGTTCGCGCCGGGCGCCTCGGCGTCGGTGACCGGGTTTCCGGAACTGGCCAAGGACCGGCTGGTGTCCGCCACGACGCGACTGAACGAGGCCCGGCAGTCCACCGACCTGGGCCAGAGCGACCGCGCCGCCGGGCACCTGCGCGCCGCCGAGGACGCGATCGCCGGGGCCGCCGTCCTCGTCGCCGGGGTCGACCGCCTCGCCGGTGAGCTGACCGCGGCGGCGGCGCTGCTCCCGGCCACGCTGACGGGGGCGGAGGCGGAGCTGGCGGGGGCGCGGGAGCGGGCGGCCGGGGGCGGCGCGGGCGGGGTTGGGGGTGAGGCGGGGGCGGGGAGCAGGGCGGTGCCCGTGGCGGACGTGCCCGTGGCGGAGCTGCGGGCGCGGGTCCGGCAGGCCGACGTGGTGCTGGGTGGCGTACGGGAGGAGCTGACGGCGGGGCGGGCGTACGACCCGGTCGAGCTGCTGCGCCGGACCGTGCGGGCGGTGCTGCCGGTGGCGGACGGGCGGGCCGGGGTGCTGGGGGCCGCGGCCCTGCTGCTGGCGCGGCACGCCACGGCCGCCGCGGACGACTTCGTGGCCACCCACCGGGGCGTGGTCGCCGCCGAGGCCCGCACCCGGCTGGCGGAGGCCCGGCGGCTGCTGGCGCCCGGCCCGGAGACGGACCTCCTCGCGGCCGACGACCTGGCCCGGCAGGCCCGTCACCTCGCGGAGCAGGACGTCCGCCTGCACGGCACCCGTGGCTAGCGGCTCAGAAGAGGCTCAGCAGGGCCTCGGCCGGGTCCGCGAGGGTGGTCTCGCCGTCAGGGAGCGGGAGTTCGAACCAGACCGTCTTGCCGCGCGGGGTGCGCCGGGAGCCCCAGGCCACGGAGAGCAGCCCGACGAGCTGCAGGCCACGGCCGCCCTCGTCGGTGTCGCGGGCGCGGCGGCGGCGCGGCTGGACCAGCCCGGCGTCCCAGACCTCGCAGACCAGCGTGCGGTCCAGCAGCAGCCGGAGTCTGATCTCGCCCTCGCCGTACCGCAGGGCGTTCGTCACCAGCTCGCTGACCAGCAGTTCCGTGGTGTCGACGAGGGGTTCGAGGTCCCAGCTCAGGAGCTGGCCGCGGGCGTACTCGCGGGCCCGGCCGACGCTGCGCGGTTCGCGCGGCAGGGTCCAGTCGCCGACGGACTCGGCGGGCAGGCCCTGGACGCGGGCCATCAGCAGGGCGATGTCGTCCTCGCCGTGGTGGGTGTCGAGGGTGTTGAGGACGTGGTCGCAGACGTCCTCCAGGGGGCGCGCGGGGTCGGTGAGCGCGCCGACGAACGCCTGGAGGCCCTCGTCGAGGGGGTGGTCGCGGCTCTCGACGAGGCCGTCGGTGTAGAGGGCGAGCAGGGCGCCCTCGGGCAGTTCGACCTCGACCTCCTCGAAGGGCTCCCCGCCGACGCCGAGCGGCAGGCCCGGCGGTACGTCGAGCATGAGGGCGGCCTCGTCGGGCTCGACCAGGACGGGCGGCAGGTGGCCCGCGTTGGCGAAGGTGCAGCGCCGGGTGACGGAGTCGTAGACCGCGTACACGCAGGTCGCGAGGTAGACCTCGGACAGGTCGGCCTCGCGGGGGCGGCGGGCGGCGCGGGTGGCCTGCTGGATGCCGCCGGGGGTGCCGAGGCCGCGGGCGATCTCGTCCAACTGGGAGAGCACCTCGGCGGGTTCCAGGTCGAGCTGGGCCAGGGTGCGCACGGCGGTGCGCAGTTCGCCCATGGCGACGGCGGCGCGCAGTCCGCGCCCCATCACGTCGCCGACGACCAGCGCGGTGCGGTGGCCGGGCAGTTCGATGACGTCGAACCAGTCGCCGCCGACCTCGCTGGGCCGCCCGGAGGAGACGTGGCCGGGCAGGTAGCGGCAGGCGATGTCGAGTCCGGAGGCGACGGGGTCGCCGGGCGGGAGCAGGGACCGTTGCAGTATCAGGGCGCGTTCGTGCTCGCGCCGGTAGAGGCGGGCGTTGTCGATGCAGACCGCGGCCCGCGCCGCCAGCTCCACCGCGAGGTCCCGGTCCCGGTCCCCGAACGGTTCGCTGCCCTTGGTCCGGGCGAACTGCGCGAGTCCTACGACGGTGTCGTGGGCGACCATCGGCACGGCGAGGGTGGACTGGACGAGGCCGCCCTCCTCGGCGGGCACCCGGCGCGGCCGGGCGGTACGCAGGGCGTCCGCGCAGGGCGAGTTGAAGGGGTAGTGGTGGACGGCGCCGACGGCGACCTGCTGGCCGCTGCCGTAGAACGGGGCGTCGGAGACGGCGCTGGCGAAGGCGACGCGGCGCAGGTCGGCGCTGCCGTCGGGGAGTCCGGGCGGGGTGCCGTCACCGACCAGCAGGCCCTGGTAGAGGTCGACGGTGGCGAGGTCGCAGAAGCCGGGGACGACGACGTCGAGGAGTTCGCGGGCGGTGGTCTCCAGGTCGAGGGAGTTGCCGATGCGGGCGCCCGCCTCGTTGAGCAGGGCGAGGTTGCGGCGGGCGGCGGCGGCCTCGCGGGCGGCGGCGCGGCGGGCGGTGATGTCGGTGCCGAGCCAGGCGACGCCGATGGGGCGGCCGGTGCCGCTGTGCACGCGGTAGAGGTTGACCGACCAGTGGCGGCGGTCGTCGGAGCCGGGCACGAAGCCCGTGATGTGCATGTCGGTGATGGACTCACCGGTCTCCAGGACCCGGCGCAGGGTGGCCGAAACCCGCTCGGCCTCGCCGCGCGGCAGGTAGTCGTGGACGCCCTTGCCGCGGTGGTCGTCGGGGGTCCCGCCGAAGGTGGACGCGAACCGCTCGTTGGCGCGGCGCACCCGCAGCTCGGTGTCGATGAGCAGGAACCCGAACGGGGATTGGCCGAAAATCGCCTGCGAGGCGGCGAGGTCGGTCTCGATGCTCCGCAGCACGCGGACGTCGACGACGATGCAGACGGCGGCCTTCTCGCCGCCCTCGGCGCGGGTCGGCATGACGTAGATCTCGGCGAGGGCCTCCACCGCGGGCCCGCCGTGCACCGGGTCGGGCAGCCGGACGGGCACGACGCCGGTCCACTCCCGTCCGTCGAGGATCTCGGCCATCTTCCGCTGGCCCTCGGCGCGGTGGTCGGGGTCGATGAACGCCTCGATGGGGTCCAGGCCGACGGCGCGCTCGGCGGCGATCCCGAACAACTGCTCGGCGCGCACGCTCCACTGGTCGACGAGCCCGTCCGGACCGATGGAGAACGACGCCACCTTGACGTAGTCGTACAGCGAACCCGGCGGGCTGCTCTGCCAGATCGCCTCCCCGGCTGACGCGCCCTCAGCGGCGAGGGCGCTGGTGGCCAACGTCCGCGCGGCGTCGGGGGAGTCGACGAGGGGGTCGGCCGGGTGGGCCGCCACGGTACCGGAGTTGACCGTCCCGGCGCGCGGCTCCGCGCCACTCGGGCCCGCCGGGACCGCGGAAGGGTCCGCTGACCCGTCGTCCCTCGCGCCGTCCGACGGGTCCTCGGACTCCGTGGCCTTCGCTGGTATCTCGCTCACGCGAACCGTCCCCTCCAGCTCACCGCGTCCGGCACCGGTCACCGGGTGCGGCTGCCCGCAGTATCCAGCACTACGGCGCCCCACGACACGGTGTTCACGATCACAACACGGTCCTGGTGGTTTTCGGACCGGGCGGTGACAACACTTCCAGTCTTCTAACCAGCGGACACGCCCTCGAATCACGCCGGTCGGCAACCGGTGCCAGCAAGATCCGGCCGCGGTGCCCGCCGCGGCTCACCCGGGCACCGTCAGTTCGAACCACACCGTCTTACCGGTCTCCCCGGGGCGAGTGCCCCAGCGACGGGTGGTGGATGCCACCAGTTGCAGGCCACGTCCGCTCTCGTCGTCCGGCCGGGCCACGCGCTCCCGGGGCGGGTCGGGCAGCGGGTCGGAGACCTCGACCAGCAGCACCCCGTCCCCCGCCGCGGTGTCCGGCCGTACCAGCCGTACGCCGATGGGGCCGGTGGCGTGCCGCAGCGCGTTGGTGACCAGCTCGCTCACCAGCAGGGCGGCGAGGTCGCCGACGCGGTCGAGGTCCCAGCCGTGCAACTGGCGGCGGACCTCACCACGGGCGGCGCGCACGGCGCCCGGGTCCGCGGGGAACGTCCATTCGGCGTGGTCGCCTGCGGTGTCGATCACACCGACCACTTCCCAGCGCATCAGCCCCACCCCCGTACCCCACGTCCGGTTTCGTGTGGTTAAGGAGGACATACCCGATATCAGGGACCCGGTACACCCCGTACGGCGAGCACCTCGCGCACGGCCGGGACGTCCTGGTCGAGCCAGTCGACGTCCCAGATCTCGGCGGGGGTGAGCCAGCGCAGTTCGTCGTGGTCCTCAAGGGGGCGGGGCGCCGCGCTGCCGGGGCGCAGCCGGGCGGTGAGGACCCGCAGCACGTACGGCGGTCTCAGGGGCCACTCCCCCGGGACGGGTGCGCCGGTCTCGGCGTCGACGCCGAGTTCCTCGCGGAGTTCGCGGACGAGCGCCGCCTGGAGCGTCTCGCCGGGTTCGACCTTGCCGCCGGGCAGTTCCCAGCGCCCGGCGACCTCGGGGGGCGCGCTGCGGCGGGCGGCCAGCAGTCGGGCGCCGTCGCCCTCGCCGTCGAGGAGGGCCGCCGCGACCACCACGATCCGTTCGCTCATGCGCCGGAGCCTACGGCAGGTCCGGGTGGCCTCCCGGGCGCTCAGTCCTGTTCGGCCGGGGCCGCCTGGCCGATGCGCTCGACCCAGTAGAGCTGCTTGTGACCGCGGCTGTCGAGGCTGTCGGCGATCTTCTGCGCCTCGGCGCGGGTGGCGTACCGGCCCACGCGGTAGCGATTGCCGTTGTCGTCCTGCCGTATGACGAGCCAGGGGAGAGTGACCGTGCCCTCGTTCATCGCGCCCCTCCCCTTCCCGTCCGCGGCCGGTGCCGTGCCCCACCCTCTAAGGAAACCGCAATCCGCATATGCCCGAGCGTACGCCTTACCTTCACGCTGCGAATACGGCTTTTCACCAAGAGGTACGCAACCGGCCATGCCCCAGGGGGCGCACAGCACCGAACGCGCCGCCCGAAGGACCCGGCGCATCCGGTCAGCGGCATACCGCCGCCCCTTGGGCATCGCGGGGGCGACCTGCGAGAACGACCGGATTGCAGCGCCGGGAGAAGGGCGCGGGCGGGGGCCGGTGCCGGGGGCAACTGCCGTACGGGCGTGCGCGCCCCGCGCGCTGCGTGGGCTACTTCACTGACCTGCCGTGCGCTACCTCACGGGCAGGTGGTACGCCACCCGGTAGCGGTCGGCGGGGATCACCACGTCGGCCGTCTCGACGGCGCGGCCGGAGGCGTAGAAGGTGCGCTGGACGACCAGGACGACATGGCCGGGGACGCCGCCGAGGGCGTGCAGTTCCTCGGCGAGGCCGGGGCGGGCGCCGACCTCCTCGGTGACGTTGTCGACGACGACGTCGATGGCGGCCATCCGCTCGACCACTCCCATGCCGCCGAGCGGGCCCTCCTCGGGCAGCATCACGGGGGTGCGGCCGGTCAGCGCGAGCGGCTCCCAGGAGGTGGAGAGCATCATCGCCTCGCCCGCCTCCCGGAACACGTACCGCGTGCACATCACCTTCTCGCCCGCCTCGATGCCGAGCCGCTCGGCGATGGCGCCGCTCGCCTCGGCCCGCTCGCTGCTGGACTCCCAGGTGCCGCGGACGGTGGCGTCGGCCTGCTCCTGGCGGAAGGGGGTGGCGCCGCCGGAGGGGCGGTAGCCGGAGCGGGCGATCCGGCGGGGCACGGGGCGCTCGCGCACATACGTCCCGGAGCCGGAGCGGCCCTCCACCAGGCCCTCGGCCATCAGCACCTTGCGGGCCTCCAGGGCGACGGTGTCCGAGACGCCGTACTCCTCGCGGATGCGGGCCTGGGAGGGCAGCCGGGTGTGCGGTGGCAGCAGACCGTCGACGATCTTCTTGCGGAGATCACCCGCGACGCGCAGGTACGCCGGCTGCTCACCGAATGTCACTGGCCGCTCCCATCAGGTTGTACAGACAGCCACAGCGTGGCAACCGTGGGTTGGAGCGTGCAAGCAAAGGCCAGGGAATCACCCGATGTGATGACGTGCGGGTGGGAAGGGTTTTACGCGTCCCCCGTCGCCTCCCCGGAGTCCTCCCCGTAGAGGTACGCCGGTGGTGACGTGTCCAGGCCAAGCGCCTCGCGCGCGGTGACGGTCGCCTCACCGTCGTAGAAGCCGTACCCCTCGTCGTAGTGCTCCCAGTACGTCTCCGCGTCGGCGGCCGTGCCCGCCTTGCGCCAGTGTCCGCGCGCGGACTCCAGTTCCGCCAGCAGCGCGGTGAGGGGCTCTTCGGTGTCGGACCGCCAGGTGTGGTCGCGCAGGACGCCGGTCTGCTCGCCGAGCACCTCCTCGACCTCCTTCGCCCACGCCCGGTTCCCCGGCAGGTCGTCCTCGGGGTACTCCTCGGGCTCGGTGTCCAGCACCACGTCGATGGCGTGCGCCGCCTCCAGGTAGGCGAGCTGGTCGGCGTCGAGGTCGCTGCCGTCGTTGCGCAGCGAGCCGGTCAGCGTGCCGCCCTCGTCGGTGTTGCCGAAGACGCAGGTGATCTCCCGGTCACCGAGCCGCCAGCTCTGCGAGGTGGGCGACAGGTAGTAGACGTCGACGTCGTCCGGAACGGCCCAGCTGTCCAGGGCGTAGTCCCCCATGAGGGAGTAGCACCTCTCGTCGGCGATCCCGGTGAGGCGGTCGTCGCCGGGGTAGCCGCCGTCCGGCAGGGTGATGGTCGCGAACACCTCGCCGTCGTGCTCGCCGGAACAGGGCACGGTGTCAACGTCGTAGGTCACCCCCTGGAGGGAGCCGGAGGGGGTGTCGAAGCAGTCGCCCTCGTCCAGCGAGAAGCTCCCGCCGTCCCGCACGCCCTCCTTGACGCCCTCCCAGAAGCTGGTCGCGGCGCCCGTGCCGAGGATCAGCGCCCACAGCAGCACACCGGCCGACGACAGCGCCGTCCCGGTGACGGCCAGCGCCTTGCCGCGCTCGCCCCTGCGCCGGATCTGCGCCAGCGCGACCACCCCGAGCACCAGCCCGACGCCGGGCAGCAGGCACAGCACGCCGAAGACCAGCGAGGCGATGGCGACCCCGTTAAGGGGCGGCTGCGGGGCCGGGGGCTGGTACGGGAAGCCGTACGGGTACGCGTGCGCGTACGGCGGGGGTGGCTGCGGAGCCGGGTACTGGCCCTGCTGGCCCTGCGGGTCCGGGGGCGGGAAGGGCCCCGGGGGCGGAGGAATGGACACGTGTACCGTGCTCCCGGTCGTGACGGTGGCGGGACGCGCGCGCGAGGGGCGTGCGCGGCTGGGCGCATCGTAAGCGGGCGGACGCCGGGGACGCTGGGCCGCCCCCGGGCTGGGGAGGGCCGGGAACAGTGGCACAGGTGGCGGCGCGGGCGACCGTCGGCGCGGTGAACGGGCTGACCGCCCGCTGGGCCGGGACGGTGACCGCGGACGGGAACACGGCCTTCGCGGCCCCCGGTGTCTGGCCGCTGCTGGCGTTCCTCGCGGACGGCGCGCACGGCCCCGCCCGCGCGGAGCTGGCGGACGCGCTCGGCCTGCCCTCGGACCGGGCGGCGTCGGCCGCGCGCGAGGTGCTCGGCACGCTGGAGGAGGTGCCCGGCGTCGACTCCGCCCTGGGACTGTGGACCAAGCGGACGGTGGAGCCGCACGCCGCGTGGACGGACGGCCTGCCCACGCGGGCGCACGGTGTGCTCACCGGGGACGCGGCGGCCGACCAGCGCGCCCTGGACGCCTGGGCCGCGGCGCGGACCGGCGGGCTCGTCGACCGGCTGCCGGTGGCGCTGGCCGAGGACACCGAGCTGGTGCTGGCGAGCGCGCTCGCCGTGCGCACCGGCTGGCTGCGCCCCTTCCGGGACTGGCCGTTCATCCCCGAGACGGGCCCGTGGCGGGACCGGCCGCTGCCCGGCCTCTTCCGCCGGAGCGCCGTGCTGGACCGGATCGGGGTGGCGGACACGCCGGACGGCCAGGTCACCGAGGTGAAGGTGCTCGGGGACACCGCGGTGGACGTCCATCTCCTCCTCGGGGAGGAGCGGATGACGCCGGGCCAGGTACTGGGCGCGGGCCTCGGGCTGCTCACCCGCGCGTATCCGGTGGTGCCGGGCGGGCGGCTGCCGTACGGGGAGGCGGGGCCCGGGGTGCGGGTGGTCCGGGAGCTGGACACGCGCCCCGCGCCACCGACGCTCGACATCGAGACGGTGGCGTTCGACCTCACGGCCCGCCACGACCTGCTCGCCGCGCACCGCCTGTTCGGACTGACCACCGCGAGCGACACCGACCGGGGCCACTTCCCTGGCATCAGCGACTTCCCGCTGGCCGTCGGGTCGGCCGCGCAGTCCGTGACCGCGGCCTTCGGGGAGCGGGGCTTCGAGGCGGCGGCGGTGACCGCCGTGGCGGCGGCCCCCGGGGGCGCGGCGCCCGCCCCGCGCTACCGC
Source organism: Streptomyces flavalbus (assembly GCF_042674625.1). Taxonomy (NCBI): domain Bacteria; kingdom Bacillati; phylum Actinomycetota; class Actinomycetes; order Kitasatosporales; family Streptomycetaceae; genus Streptomyces; species Streptomyces flavalbus. Next base: position 5,155,817 of record NZ_JBHTEB010000001.1, on the reverse strand, counting down.
ACCACCACCGTCGAGGCCCGCTTCGACCGCCCCTTCGGCTTCCTCGCCGTGCACCGCAGGACGGGGCTCGCCCTCGTGGCGGGCTGGGTCGGGGACCCGGGGACCCACCCCGAGGGCGAGGAGACTCCTGACTGGTAGGTCACTGACTGGCCAGTCGCTGACCGCTGTTCAGCGGATCAGAACTGCAGCGCCCAGGAGTCGATGCGTCCGGTGTCGTAGTTCGCGTTGTCGCTGACCCGCAGCCGCCAGGTGCCGTTGGCGACCTCCGAGGAGGCGTTGACGCCGTACGTGGTGTTGATGTTGTCCGCGCTGCCGCCGGTGCCGTACGCCTTGAGGGTGTACGCCGTGCCGTCGGGCGCGACGAGCTGGACCTGGAGGTCGCCGATGTACGTGTGCACGATGTTGACCTCGACGGCCAGCGTGGCCGGCGCGTTGCCGGAGACGCCGGAGACGGTGATCGGGGACTCGACCGTGGAGTTGTCGGCGATCGCGTAGTCAGCGGTGTTCTCGAAGCGCGGTCCGGGCGGGGTGGTGGGGCCGCCGCCGACGTACAGCAGGCGGTTGGGGGAGCCGGTGCCCGGGTTGGAGACCACGTTCGGGGTGGCGGCGGCGACCAGCGCCGAGGACACCTGGGCGGGCGTGGCGGTCGGGTTGTCGGCCAGGTACAGCGCCGCGGCACCGGCGACGTGCGGGGTCGCCATCGACGTACCGGAGATGGTGTTGGTCGCCGTGTCGCTGGTGTTCCAGGTGGAGGTGATCGACGAGCCCGGCGCGAACAGGTCGAGGACCGTGCCGTAGTTGGAGTAGCTCGCGCGGGCGTCGGTCGACGTGGTGGCGCCGACCGTGATGGCCTCCGTCACGCGCGCGGGTGAGCGGGTGGAGGCGTTGGTGGACTCGTTGCCCGCCGCGACGGCGAAGGTGACACCGGCGGCGACGGCGTTGCGCACGGCGGTGTCCAGCGCGGTGTCCGCGCCGCCGCCGAGGGACATGTTGGCCACGGCGGGCTTGACCGCGTTGCGGGCCACCCAGTCGATCCCGGCCACGACCTGAGCCGTCGTACCGGAGCCGGAGTTGTTCAGCACCCGGACGCCGACGACGCGCGCCTTCTTGGCGACGCCGTGGGAGGTCCCGGCGACGGTGCCCGCGACGTGCGTGCCGTGGCCGTTGCCGTCCTGGGCGGTGTTGTCGTTGTCGACGGCGTCGTAGCCGTAGGAGGCCCGGCCGCCGAAGTCGCTGTGGGTGATGCGGACACCGGTGTCGATGATGTACGCGGTCACGCCCTGCCCGGCGGAGTCCGGGTAGGTGTACGAGCTGTTCAGCGGGAGGTTGCGCTGGTCGATCCGGTCCAGGCCCCAGGAGGGCGGGCTGGGCTGGGTCGCGGCGATGGTGAAGGTGCGGTTCTGGACGACCGACGCCACGGCGGGGTCGGCGGCGAGACGTTTCGCCTCGGTCTCGGACGCCTCCACCGCGTAGCCGTTGAGGGCCTTGGTGTAGGTGCGCTCGATGGTGGCGCCGTACTTCTTGGCCAGCGCGCGGCCCTCGGCGGAGCCCGAACGGGCCTCGTCCGCCTTGAGGGTCACGATGTAGCTGTCGGCGACGGCGTTGGCCGCGCCCTCGTACTGGATGCGGCCCTCGGCCGGTGCCGCGTCGGCGGGCAGCGCGGTCATGAGGCTCGCCGCGAGCGCCGCGGTGGCCGCGATGCCGGTCGCGGCCAGTCTTCGGCGGGCGTGGAACAGGGGAGTACGCATCACTGCCATCTGAGGGGTCCTCCTCAATCGGTGGTGCGCTGGTGGGGGGATGGTGCGGGGGGTGGCGCCGACGTACCGGAACGGGGTGACAGTGATCAGGTGCATGTCAACCCGGAACGGCACCGCGGGGTGCGCCGTGCCGAACCTGTGCGTCAGGCGAAAGATTGAGGGATCCACAGGAATTGCACAAGGGGCCCCGCGCGGACCGGAGCACCGCCGGCGTTGTCAGTGGGTCCCGTTACGGTGACGGGGACTTGATCGAAAGAGGCCGTCCGGCGAGGGAGCCGGGCGTGGGGGTGGAGTGTGCGCGACGACGTGACCGGGTTCCCGTTCCCTGACGAGGACACCTTCGTACTGCCGGACGCCTGGCGCGCGCTGGCGTACCCGAGGCGGGCCGGGGGGCGCCGGGAGGCCACGGCACCGCACCCCGACGCCGGGGAACTGGTGGCCCGGCGGCTGCGGGAGACCGCCGACCGGGTCGAGCGGCTGCTCGCCGCCCCCGGCAGCGACCCGCGGCTCGTCGCGGCGGTCCGGGCCCACCGGGGCGGCACGCCCGATCCGCTGGGCGCCGCCGTCCTGGCCGCGGTGGCGGTCAGCTTCGAGGTCCCCAAGGGCGTCTTCGTGGACACCTGGGCCGCCGACCACGGCGTCACCTTCGCCGCGCTCGCCGCCGTCGCGTACTTCCGCATCACGTCGGACGGCACCGAGTACACCGGGTACGGCCGCGACGAACTGCTCCTACGCGCCGACTACCACCGCGTCGACGCGTGGTACGCGCGGCCCCACTTCGCCGACCGGACGCGGGAACTGCTCGCCGCCGCCGACGAGGAGACCTACCGGCGCACCGTCGACGCGCTCGCCGGGCAGCGCACCGACGAGCGCACCCGCGTCGCCGTCACCTACCTGGTGCCCGACGAGCGGGCCTGGTCCACCGAGTGCACCTCCGGTCCGCCCAGCGAGGACGAGCAACTGCGGGCCATGCTGCTGGCCTCGCTGCACTCCCCCGCCCAGCTCGCCCACTTCGGCGACCGGGTGCGGCTCGCCTGGGACGGCTGGCGGCCCCCGCTCGTCGCCTCTCTCGCCCAGGGCACGGGACCGGCCTTCGCCCCGCTGCTGGCCCCCCTGCTGGAGTACGACCACGAGGGCGAGTTCGCCTCGGCCCTGGTGGAGCTGCCGACCGACGACGCCTTCGGCATCCTCCTCGCCCACGCCGAGCGCAAGCACGTGCGCCCGCACCTGCTGGCGGCGCTGCGGCGCTACCCGGTGCGCGCGCTGCGGCTGGTGGGCGCGGCGGCCTGCGGTTCCGGGCGGGCCGCCGCCAACGCCGGGTACCTGCTGGCGGGGCACGTCCGAGCGCACCCGGCGCTCGCCGCCGCCGTGCTGCCCGAGCTGGCCGAACTCTCCAAGGACGTCGCCGCGCGCGTGGAGACGCTGCTCAGCGGTGCGGACCGGGCGCCGGACGCCCCCGTCGAGGCGCTGCCCGCCGTGCTGGTCAGCCCGCCGTGGGCGGGCAGGAGCAAGCCCGCGAAGGCGCGCGTGGCGGCCGAGGTGACCGTACCCGCGCCACGGGTCGCCTGGGCCGCGGGTGAGCGGGAGGAATGGGCCAGCGCCTTCGGCGGGTACCGGGGCGGGCGCCGGGACTGGTCGCCCGAGATCCGGCTGCTCCAGCGCGGCGGCACCCTGCCGGACATCCGTGACTCCCGGCTGTTCGTCGACGGCCCCGAGGACGAGGTCCGCCCGCTGCTCGCCGACTGGGCGCCCGACGACTGGTGGGACGGCGAGCGCAGGCTCCGGCCGGTCGCCGCCCGCCACGGACTGCACGCCGTGCCGGTGCTGCTGCGCGGCACCGCCCAGCGCCCCGCCACCCTGGGCCCGCTGCTCCTGCCGTACCTGCACGTCGACGTGGCCGGGCGGCTCTGCGACTGGCTGACGCGGCTGAAGACCGTCCGCAAGCTGGCCCGCGCCTGGCTCACCCGGCACGGCCTGGCCGCCGTCCCGTACCTGGTGCCGCACGCCGTGGGGCCGGTCGGGCGGGAGCGCACCGGCGCCGGGCAGGCGCTGCGGCTGCTGACCGCCGCGCACGGGGACGCGGCGGTGCTGGAGGCCGCCGCCGGGTGCGGGCCCGAGGCCGGGGGAATCGTCGCGGACCTGCTGGCCGCCGACCCGCTGGCAAGCGCCCTCCCCGCCCGCGTCCCCGTCGTCGGTGACTGGGCCGACCCCGCGCTGCTGCCGCAGCTCATGCTCACCGACGGCGGCGCCGTGCCCGCCGAGGCGGCGGGGCACGCCCTGACCATGCTGGCGCTGTCCAGGCCCGGCGAGGTGTACCCCGGCGTCGACGTGCTGACGGCGCACTGCACCGCCGACTCCCTCGCCGCGTTCGCCTGGGGCGTGTTCGAGCAGTGGCGGTTCAACGGGATGCCCGCCAAGGAGAGCTGGGCCCTGCACGCCCTGGGCTGGCTCGGTGACGACGACACCGTGCGCCGTCTCACGCCCGTGCTGCGCGCCTGGCCGGGCGAGGGCGCGCACCACCGTGCCGTGGAGGGCCTGGACGTCCTCGCCACGATCGGCACCGACCTGGCCCTGGCCCACCTGCACGGCATCTCCCAGCGGGCGCCGTTCAAGGCCATCACGGCGCGCGCCCGGGAGAAGATCAGCGAGGTCGCGGAGGGCCTCGGGCTCACCCGCGAGCAACTGGGCGACCGGCTCGTCCCCGACCTCGGCCTGGCCGCCGACGGCACCACGGTCATCGACTACGGCACCCGCCGCTTCACCGTCGGCTTCGACGAACGACTGCGCCCGCTCCTGCGCGACGCCGACGGCAAGCTCCGCAAGGCCCTGCCCGCCCCGGCCGCCGGGGACGACCCCGAGCTGGCCCCGGCCGAGCGCAAGCGGTTCGCCGCGCTGAAGAAGGACGCCCGCGCCGTCGCCGCCGACCAGTTGACGCGCCTTGAGGCCGCGATGGTCGCCCAGCGGGCCTGGGCCGCCGCTGACTTCCGGCAACTGTTCGTGGCGCACCCGCTGCTGTCCCACCTGGTACGGCGCCTGGTGTGGCTGCGCGAGCTGGACGGCGCGGTGACCGCGTTCCGGGTCACCGCACAGGGCGCGTTCACCGACGTCCACGACGACGCGCTGCCGCTGCCCGGCGAGGCGCGGGTCCGGCTGGCCCACCCGCTGCGGCTGGGTGGCGACGTGACCGCGTGGGCCCGGCTGTTCAGCGGCCACGGCATACTCCAGCCGTTCCCGCAGCTCGCCCGTCCCGTGCACGCCCTCACCGCCGAGGAGGCCGACGGCCACCGGCTGACCCGCTTCGAGGGCGTACGCGTACCGGTCGGCGAGCTGCTCGGCCTCACCAGGCGGGGCTGGGAGCGGGGGGCGCCCCAGGACGCGGGCGTGGAGCGCTGGTTCTTCCGGCGCGTCGACGACGACCGCTGCCTCGTCGTCGCCCTGGACCCCGGGATCGCCGTCGGCATGGTCGAGCACCGGGGCGACCAGACCTTCCGCACCGTCTGGCTCGACGACGGCCCCGGCGACTACCACCCCCGGCACGCCCACCGGCTGCGCCTGGGCGACGTGGACCCGGTCATCGCCTCCGAACTCCTCACCGACCTCACGGCGGTGACCACCCCGTGACGGCGTCGGCGCTCAGTCCGCGTCCTTGACCTCGTCGTGCCGCCCCAGGAGGCGGAAGGCGCCGTCGCGGACCTGGTAGAGGAAGTTCGTGCCGAGGGGTGCCAGGACCTGGGTCCTGTCCTGGCTGAAGCTGAGCCGCTTGGCCACGCCGTCGTGGGAGACGCGGAAGATCCGCTCGGCGATCCTGCCGGGTTCGACGTCGGATTCCCCGCCGAGGGCGGCGATCGTACGGGCCACCAGGTGCACGGCGTCGTACGCCTCGGCGGCCCAGCGGCCGGGATCGTCGCCGTAGCGGCGGCGGTGGGCGGCGGTGAACGCCCTGGCGGCCTTGGAGGTGGCCGACTGGGGTGCGGTGTAGGGGGCTCCGAAGACCCAGCCCTCGGCGGCGTCGCCCGCCTCCGTGAGGAACGCGGGCCGCATCACGGGCTCGTACGCGGCGCGGGGCCCGGTGAAGCCCTCGGCCGCGAGCGCGCGGGCGCAGGCGGCGGCGCGGCGCGGTGAGGCACCGGCGAACACCACGCCCTGCGGCCGGTCGGCGAGCGCGGCGCGGACGGCGGAGCGGAAGCCCTCGTCGGCCGCCACCGGGTAGGCGGTGGCCGTGCCCTCGGCGGGTGGCGTGGCCTCCATCTGGCGGGCGTTGTCCCAGGCGACCGCACCGGAGGCCCGGTCCTCGATGACGGCGGTGCGCTCGGAGCGCCGTACCCGGCTCAGGTAGTCGAGCAGGGCCAGGTGGCGGTGGGCGCCGTTCGCCCGGGTCACGCACAGGGTGCGCAGTTCGCTGGTGGACAGGGTGGTCGCCTCCGTGTCGACCGACACGAGGACGACCGGCAGCTCGGCGGCCCCGTACAGCGGCGCCGCGGCCTCCGCGGTCGCGGTCGCCGTGGGCCCGAGGACGGCGCGCACCCGGGAGTCGTCCAGCACCTGGCGGGCGACCCGCTTGGCGCGGGCCGCGTCGCCCGCGTCGTCGTGGGTGGTCAGGGCGAGCCGGAACGCGGCGTCCGGGCGGGCGTTGTGCGCGGCGACGGCGAGGCGCGCCCCGTGCTCGTGCGCCGTGCCCGTCCCCCGCCCGGGGCCGCTGAGGTCGGCGTGCAGGGCGAGGGTGTGGGTCGGCAGGTCCCCGGAGGAGCCGCCGCCCGCCGGGGTCCCGCGCCGGGACAGCAGGACGGCGGCCCCGGCGGTGGCGACCACGGCGGCCACCGAACCGCCGACCGCCAGCACCCGCCGCCGCGAGGTCCCGGCCGACGGCCCCACCCGTGGCCCGTCCCCTGACCCCTCCCCGGACCCGTCCCCGGCCCGGGTGGGCGGCTCCGCCCGGGGCGGCGGCACCAGCGCCCGCGCCGACCGCTCGGCCACGAGGCGCAGCAGGTCGGCGGGCAGCCAGTCGCCCTCCGGTGCCGGGCCCCGGGGAGCACCGGGGGGCGCCGACGTGGGGGCGGGCCCAGAGCCCGAAGCAGACGCCGCCGACGCCGCGGGCTCGGGCCTGGCGGTGACCGTGGGCGCGGGCACCGACCCGCCCGCCCCGCGCCCCGGCGGCCCCCAGCCCCGCAGCACGTCCCGCACCTCCCCCGCCGTGGGCCGCCCCTCGGGCTCCTTGGCCAGGCACCGTCTGACCACGGCGCACGCCGGCGGCGGCAGCGCGCGGTCCAGGCCGGTCAGGTCCGGTTCCTCGTGGACCGTGCGGTACAGGACCGCCGCCGGGTCGCCGGTGCCGAACGGCCGCCGTCCGGTCGCCGCGTACGCCAGCACGCAGCCGAGGGAGAACACGTCGCTCGGCGGCCCCACCGCGCCCCCCGAGGTGCGCGCCTGCTCCGGGGAGAGGTAGCCCGGCGTGCCGATGACCGCGTCGGGCGCGGTGAGCGCGGTGGTCCCGGCGCCCTGGGCGATGCCGAAGTCGATCAGCCGGGGCCCGTCCCGGGCGAGCAGGATGTTGCCGGGCTTGACGTCCCGGTGGACCAGTCCCGCCGCGTGCACCTCGGTCAGCGCCGCCGCCAGCCGGACGCCGAGGGTGAGGACGGTGGCCGCGGGCAGCGGACCGTGCCCGTCCACGGCCTCGGTGAGGGCGGGGCCCGGCACGAAGTCGGTGGCGAGCCACGGCTCGCGCGCCTCCGTGTCGGACGCCGTCACCGGCACCACCCAGCGCCCGTCGAGCCCGCTGGCCAGCCGCACCTCACGGCGGAACCGGGCCCGGAACGCCGGGTCGGCCGCGTACTCGGCGCGGATCATCTTCAGCGCCCGCAGCGCACCGTCCGGAGTGCGGGCCAGGTAGACGGTGCCCATGCCGCCCGCGCCGAGCCGGGCCAGCAGCCGGTGCCCGCCCAGCGTCTCGGGGTCGTCGGCCCTCAGCGCGCGCATACCGCTCCCGCCGTCACGTGGCGTTCACCGGGCCGACGTAGCCGAACCGCCCGCCGTCGACGCGGAAGTGGTGGACCGTGTTGGCCTTGAGCCGGTTGCTGTCGTTGAACTCGTAGGTGGCGACCTTCCCTTGGTAGCGGGCCTTGGCGACGGCGTCCGCGATCCGGGCCCGGCTGGGCCGTCCGTCGCCCTCGGCGGCGAGGGCGGAGAGCCGGTTGACGAGCAGCCAGGTGGTGTCGTACGCCTCGGCCGCCCAGACGCCCGGCGCGTCCCCGTAGCGCTTCCGGTAGGCGGCGGCGAAGGCGCGGACGGACTTGGCGTCGGGCGGGATGTACGAGGTCAGGGTCTGCCAGCCGTCCGCCGCGTCGCCCGCCGCGGCGGTGAAGTCGGCGGTGGCGGAGTCCGCGTCGAGGAACCGCGGCCCCGTGAAGCCGCGTTCGGCCAGGGCCCGGGCGACCGTGGCGGCGCGTTCGGCGGTGCCGGTGTAGTAGAAGCCGTCGATGCCGTGGTCCAGCATGTCGTCGAGGACGGACGTCACGTCGGGGGCGGCTGCGGGCACGACCCGGGTGTAGAGGTTCAGCCGCACGGTCGTCGCGGCGCTCCGGGCGATGAGCACGTACTCCATGCCGATGATGCCGCCCGCGCGGTCGACCAGCAGACCGGGGCGGAACGACCCCTGGGTGCCGAGGGTGGTGACGGTGGTGTAGGCGCCGTACGCGGCGACGGGCGCGGTCTGGAAGTAGCGCTTGGTCTGGATCAGGGTCGACACCGTGGCGCTGGTCGAGGTCTCGGAGACGGTCAGCAGGGGCAGTCCGGCGGCGTTGTAGATCTCCAGGGCGGCAGCGGCGGAGTCGTAGCCGGTGGGGCCGATCGCGGCGAGCAGCGCGCGGTCGCCGGTCAGGTCCCGGGCCACCTGCCGGGCGCGGACCGGGTCGCCGCCGTCGTCGGCCACCCGCAGTTCGAGGTCGAAGGCCCTGTCGTCCCGGGCGTTGAACTCCGCCACGGCCAGCCGCGCGGCCCGCTCCTGCGCCTGTCCGGCCCGCCGCCGCGGTCCGCTGAGGTCGGCGTGCAGCCCGATCGTCCAGGGCCGGGCCGCGGGCGGCCCGTCGTCGTCCCCGCTCAGCGCCGCCCACAGTCCCGCGCCGCCGCCCGCCGCCAGCAGCAGCGCGCCGCCCGCGCCGAGCGCGAGCACCCGGCGGCGGCCGGGCGCCTTCGGTCCGTCGTCGGAGAGCTGGGTCGGTTCGATGCCGGGCAGCGCCAGCATCTCGGCGGCCCGCGCGGCGACCATCGCGACCACCGGGTCGGGCAGCCAGCCGATGGACCCCTCGGGGGCGTCCTCCACCAGCGCCTCGTCCACCTCGGCGGCCGAGGGCCGGTCCCCCGGCTCCTTGCTGAGACAGCGCCCGAGCAGCTCCCGCAGTTCCGGGTCGGGTACGGCGTCCAGCTCCGGGTCGTCGTGGACGGTGCGGTACAGCAACGCGTCAACGACGTCGGCCCCCGTGCCGAACGGCGCCTGTCCGGTGGCGGCGTAGGCGAGCACGCAGGCCAGCGAGAACACGTCGCTCTCCGGGCCGACCCGCTGCCCGCGCGCCTGCTCCGGGGAGAGGAAGCCGGGGGTGCCGACCACCAGGCTCTCCGCCGTCAGCGCGGTCTCCTCGGCCGCCGTGGGCCGGGCGATGCCGAAGTCGATCAGCCGGGGGCCGTCGGGGGCGAGCAGGACGTTGCCGGGCTTGACGTCCCGGTGCACGAGTCCCGCCGAGTGCACCGCGGCCAGCGCCCGCGCCAGCACCTTGCCCAGCACCCGCACCGCCCGTCCCGGCAGCGGCCCGCAGGCGACGACCGCCTCGGCGAGCGAGGGTCCGGGCACGAACGCGGTCGCCAGCCACGGCACCTCGGCCTCGGTGTCGGCGCCGAGCACCGGCACCACCCACGGGCTCTCCACGCGCCGCGCGGAGGCGGCCTCACGCCGGAACCTGGCCCGGAACTCCCGCTGGTCGGCGTACTCGGGCTGGATCGCCTTGACGGCGGCGAGGTCCCCGCCGTCCTCCGTGCGGGCGAGGTACACCACGCCCATCCCGCCCGCGCCGAGCCGCCCCAGCAGCCGGTGGCCGCCGAGCCGCGAGGGATCGCTGGGAAGCAGCCGCTCCATCAGGCGCCCCCGTCCCCGGCGGCCGAGGAGTCCCCGGCGTCCTTGGTGGCCTCGGCGTCCTTGGACTCCGTCGACCCCGTCGACCCCGTCGACCCCGTCGACTTCTCCGACTTCTCCGACTTCTTGGAGTCCTCCCCCGGGTCCTCGACCGGCCGTCCGATCGCGTCCTGCACCCGGACCATCATCATCGGCCCGGCCGTCCCGGCGAGGGTGTTCAGCTCGTCCTCGTCCTGCCCCCGGCCCCCGCACACCGAGGTGCTGACCACCACCGGCCCCAGCTGCAACTGGTTCCACCAGTACGGATACGGCCCGCCGCGGGTGTCACTGACGCACTCGCCGGTCTCGTACAGCATGTCGTCGCTGTGGTTGTTGGCCCCCTCGCCGCCCGCCTGCGCCTGCGACGTGAGCCCGGTCAGCCGCTCCCCCTCGCGCAGGGTCTGCTCCTCGCAGCCGAGGGCCTCCTCCAGCATCCCGGCCTGCTCCCACGCCGCGTCCAGCGCCGTGCGGTGCACCGTGACGGTGGCCGACATCCGGGCCTCCCCCTTCTTCCCCGCGGCGGGCACGACGTAGTGCCGGGTCAGGGTGGCGAGTACGTCGTCGGGCAGTTCCTCGCGCTGCCACACGCAGTCCTCGCCCAGCACCGCCCAACGGCTCGGATCGCTCTCGTACGGTGTCCCGCGCACCGCCTTGGAACCGAACATCTCCGGCCCGCCCAGCACCTTCCGGATGAGCGCCCGCGCCTCGGCCGCGGTGCCGGGCAGCTTGGCCGGATCGGCCTCGACGGTGGGCGCCGTGACGGGCCGCGGCTCGGCCTCGGCGCCGGGTGCCGCGGACGCGCTCGCCCGTGGGGACCCGCTGGCCGTGCCGCTGGACCCGCCCTTGGCACCGTCCCCGTCCGTGCACCCCGCCGTCAGCGCCCCGCACACCGCCAAGGCGCAGCAGACGCCGAGCACCCGTGTGCGCTCCACGTCCTCACCCCCTCTTCCGGTTCCCCGACGACCGCGGTCGGCAGCCGCCCCATGCCGGTACCGATGCCCCGGGGGTCCCCCGCGGTTCCGCCCCCCCGGACGCCAGTACGGCCCAACTCTCGCTGAGCGCAGGTGAGTTCGGAAGACACGGGGAGATGAAGGGGGGCCAACCGCGCGGCCGTCGCCCCTCCCGTCCCACCCGTCTCTCACGTCACGGTTTGATCACGTGACGTTTTCTTTACATGTCCATGGCAAATGTTGCCCCGAGCAAAAGTTGTGGTGGGGACTTCGTGAACTCTGGGGTGGGGTCGTGGGCGTGAGACGGGTGCGCCGCTTCGGCGGCGGACGGGGCGGACGGATACGGGCACTGGTGTCCACGGCGACCGCGGCGGCGGTCCTGGTGGGGCTGCCCGCCTGGGCGCCCCTCGCCCAGGCCGCGGCGGCGGACGAGGTCAAACCGCCGCTGTCGGAGGGGCAGAAGGCGCTCGCCGAGGCCGCCGAGTCGGGCCAGCGGGTCGAGGTCGTCGGGGAGCGGTCGGAACGCACGACCGTCTACGCCAACCCGGACGGGTTCACCTTCACCCTGGAGGAGTCGGCGGTCCCGGTACGGGTCCCGACGCCCGACGGCGGCTGGCGGGCACCCGACGCCACCCTGGAGGTCCGCGCCGACGGGACCGTGGCGCCGAGGGCCGCCGCCGTCGACATGGAGTTCTCCGGCGGGGGCAGCGGCACGCCGCTGGCGAGGATCACAGCCGAGGGCCGGTCCCTGGAGCTGGGCTGGCCGGGCAGGCTGCCCGCGCCCGAACTCGACGGCACCAGCGCGCTGTACCCGGAGGTGCTGCCCGGCGTCGACCTCAGGGTCACGGCGTCGGTGGAGGGCTTCCGCCACGTGCTGGTGGTCAAGACGCCCGAGGCCGCCGCGGCACCGGAGCTGAAGGAGATCGACTACGCCCTGGGGACCACCGGTCTGGACGTCGTCAAGGGCGCGGCGGGCAACCTGACCGCGGTCGACGACGACGGCAACCGGGTCTTCCGGGCACCGCCCGCGCAGATGTGGGACTCGGCGGGCACCGAGGCACCGGAGACTTCCGGCACCCGGACCACGTCCCTCACCGAGGCACCGGAGACCCCCGGCACCCGGACCATGTCCCTGAGCGAGGCCAGCGAGGCACCCACCGCCACGGAGGAGGCCGACCTCGCGGCGGAGACCGAACCCACCGCGGGCGACAACGTCACCACCATGGACGTCAAGGTCTCCGAGTCCGCGCTGACGGTGGTCCCGGACGCGGAGATGCTCACCGGCACCGGCGCCGCCGACTTCCCGCTCTACATCGACCCGACCGTGACCTGGGGCGAGTCCGAGCGCACCCTGCTGCGCAGCGACGGCTACGAGTCGTACGGGTGGAGCAACGGCGACGACGGCCTCGGCAAGGGCGTCGGCAAGTGCGGGAGCTGGTCGGGCTACTACTGCGGTCCTGGCTACGTGCAGCGGCTGTACTTCGAGTTCTCGCCCGCCAGCCTGAAGGGCAAGCAGGTGCTGGACGCCACCTTCCGGGTGACCGAGCCGTGGGCGTTCCAGTGCGACCCGCGGTGGGTGGACCTGGTCCGCACCAACAACATCTCCTCCTCCACCACCTGGTCGTCGCGGCCCACGCACCTGGACCTGATGGGTGACCGGCACGTCTCGGCGGGCCGTGGCTCGCTGTGCGACCCGGACTCCCCGGACGCGCCGATCGAGTTCAACGACAACCCCGAGGAGACCGACGAGAACCTCACCCCCACCGTGCGGAGCTTCGCGGCGGGCAAGTTCTCCCGGCTGACGCTGATGCTGAAGGCCCACGACGAGACGGACACCGCGGCGTGGAAGCGGTTCAGGAACGACGCCGTGCTCGCCGTCGACTACGTGGGTCTGCCCGCCAAGCCCACCGGCATCGGCCTGGTGACCGGCACCGGCACGGTGTGCGAGACGGCCGAGTCGGACCCGGCGGTCGTCTCGGACCCGACCCCGAGCCTCACGGCCACCACCCAGACCGCGTCCGGCGGCGAGAAGGACGCCCAGCTTCGGATCTACTTCGACGTCGACCACAAGAACACCGACGGCACCTGGTCGGACACCACCGCGGGCAACGGCGACCTGCGCCCCTCCAGCGGCTATGTGGGCGACGGGGTGAAACTGTCCATGTCCTGGTCGACGCTGACCGAGGGCAAGCTCTACCGGTACCGGGCGTGGGTGCGCTCGTACTACGACAACGGCGGCAGCTACCTGTCGGGGCCGTCGAACGCCTCGACGACCGGCTGGTGCTACTTCAAGGTCGACCCGACCGCGCCGAAGGCGCCGAAGATCACCCTGGCCAGCCCGTACTCCGTGTGCACGGACACCGCGTGCGCGCCGGGCGGCGGCCCCGGCCAGAAGGCCACGCTCACCTTCGCGCCCGCCACCGGCGACACCAACAACGTCGCCTACCAGTACAAGCTCTCCTCGGCGGACGCCTGGTCCACGGCGGTCAACGGCTCGACGGTGACCCAGGGCGTCACCCCGGCCCGCTCGGGCACCTACAGCGTGTACGTCCGCGCCAAGGACAACGTGGGCCGCTGGGGCGCCCAGGGCGTGGTGGACTTCCTGGTCGCCTCGGGTGAGGGACCGGTCGGCCGCTGGCACTTCGCCGAGGCGAGCGGCGTCGCCGTCGACGCGGCCACCGCGGACGGCAACGACGACGCGACCCTGTACGGCGGCGCCGTACGCGACGACCGGGGACGGCGCGGACTGCTCACCCACGACGCCGAGGGCCAGCCCCTGCCGGAGCTGGTCACCGACAAGGGCCTGGCCCTGAACGGCACCACCGGCTACGCGGAGACCAGCGCGCCCGCGCTGGAGACCCGCTCCGCCTACACGGTCTCGGCGTGGGCGCGGCTGGACCGGGGCGACACCAACGCCTCCGTGCTCGCGCAGCCGGGCGCGAACGGCAACACGTTCATGCTCTGGTACCTGGCCGACGTCAAGCAGTGGTTCTTCGGCGTGCTCGACCCGGACGGCTCGACCGTGCGCGGGCGGTACTCGGTCTTCCCGGCCCAGACCGGCGTGTGGACCCACCTCGCGGCCAGCTACGACCCGTCCTCGGGCGAGCTGATCTTCTACGTGGACGGCCGTCGGCAGGGCCAGCCCCTGACGGTCACCAGCTCCTGGGCGTCCAACGGCGGCCTCCAGATCGGCCGTTACAAGTTCCCGAGCGGCAACTCCACGTACTACTTCCCCGGTTCGATCGACGAGGTCGCCGTCTGGCAGCGGGTGCTGACGCACGAGGAGGTCGCGGACGAGACCCGGCTGCTGGTGTCGGAGAACTACGCGGGCGTCGAGCTGGTGGCCGACTGGAGCGCGGCCCGGGGCAGCGGGACGACCGTCGCGGACACCACGTCCGGTTACGGCCGCTCCCTGACCCTGACCGGCGGAGCGTCCCTCGCGGACGAGGCCATCGTCCTGGACGGCGTGGACGACGCCGCCACGACACCGGGCCCCCTGGTGTACGACCACGCGCCGTTCACCGTGACCACCCTCGTCGAGCTGGACTCGGCGAAGCTGCTGGCCAAGGACGTCGGCTACACCGGCCAGGTGCTGGGCCAGCGCACGGCGGACGGGTCGGCCTGGGGCTTCTGGTACGAGCTGACCGGCAAGGACACCGTCCTCGACGAGGAGACGCTGGAGGAGCGCACGGTCCCGGTCGGCCTGTGGCACTTCGGTCGGCGCAACGCCGACGGCACCTGGTCGTCGGTGGTCTCCGACGAGGTGGCGGCGCTGGACAGCCCGGTTCGGCTGACCGGGATCTACGACTCGGTCTACGGCACGATCAGCCTCTACCTGGGCTACGGGCGCAACGGTGAGCCGAAGGCGTACACCGTGCAGCTCGGCACCGGGGACTTCGCCCTCGGCAAGGGCTTCACGGGCGGTGCGTGGAAGCACTTCCTGCCCGCCCGGATCTCCGAGGTCCGGCTGTGGGCGGGGGCGATGGCGAGCCCGGAGCAGATCGAGACCCGCGTGGGCGACTGAGGACGCCGGTGCGGCGCCGCCTCGTACCGGCGGCGCCGCACCCACCACGGGCTCACCTTCACGGACTACGGGACCACGGGACCACGGGACCACGGGACCACGGGGCAGGGACGGACGGCTGGCATGGCTTTTGGCATAGGCACATCAACCCGACGCATCAGACGACGAGACGACGGCATCCGGCGAGACGGCAGACGGGGCGTCACGGCGACCGTGGCCGTCCTCGCCCTGTCCGTCCTCGTCCCGACCGGCCTCGTGGCCCCGGCCGCGCAGGCCGCGCAGCAGGCCCTCGGCCGCCCCGACCTGCCCGACCAGCGCGTCAGCGAGGTCAGGGCGGTCGAGGGACCCGGCGCCAGGAAGGCCCGCGCCAAGGTCGCCAAGGAACGGAAGGCGGACGCCGAGCGTGCCCGCGAGGCCCGTACGGAACGCGAGGCGTCCTGGCCGGGTCCGGGCGCCGCCCGTCTGGAACTGACCGCCACCGACCGCACCCGCGCCACCCCCGGCGGCCTCCCCGTCACCCTCGCCCCCGCCAAGGGCGCCCGCGCCGCCGACCCCGGCACCACGGCCCGCGTCACCGTCCTCGACCAGCGGGCCGCACGCGAGGCGGGCGTCACCGGCGTCCTCCTCACCGCCGAGGCGGACGAGTCGGGCCGGGCACAACTCACCGTCGACTACGGCGACTTCGCCTCCGCGGTCGGCGGCGGCTGGGCCTCCCGGCTGCGCCTGGTGAGCCTGCCCTCCTGCGTCCTGGACAGCCCCGGCACGTCCGCGTGCCGCACGGCGACCCCGCTGCCGTCCTCGCACAACGACCTCGCCGACCAGACCGTCACCGCCACCGTCTCCCTGGCCGACGCCGCGGTGTTCGCGGTCACCGCCACCGACCCCGGCGCGGGCGAGTCCCCGTCCGGCTCCGGCGACTACTCCGCCACCGAGCTGTCGGAGTCCGCGTCCTGGGAGGCGGGCGACAACTCCGGCACGTTCACCTGGAGCCACGACTTCACCATGCCGCCCGCCGCGGCCGGACCGACGCCCGAGCTGACCCTGAACTACGACTCGGGCAGCGTCGACGGCCGTACCGCCGCCACCAACAACCAGGGCAGCGCGGTCGGTGAGGGCTTCAGCGTCACGGAGTCGTACATCGAACGCTCGTACAACTCCTGTGACGACGACGGCCACGACGGCGTCTTCGACACCTGCTGGAAGTACGACAACGCCCAGCTCGTGCTGAACGGCAAGGCGAGCCGTCTGGTGAAGGTGTCCGGCACCTGGGACAGCACCTGGCGGCTGGCCAACGACGACGCCTCCGTGGTGACCCGCTCCACCGGCGCCGACAACGGCGACGGCAACGGCGAGTACTGGACCGTCGTCACCGGCGACGGCACCAAGTACGTCTTCGGCCTGAACAAGCTGGACGGCGCCACCGACCAGCGCACCGACTCCACCTGGACCGTCCCCGTCTTCGGCGACGACTCCGGCGACCCCGGCTACGGCAACGGCGACTCCTTCGGCGACCGCGCCGTCACCCAGGCGTGGCGGTGGAACCTCGACTACGTCGAGGACACCCACGGCAACGCGTCGACGTACTGGTACGCCAAGGAGACGAACTACTACAAGAAGAACAAGGCGACCACCGCCAACGCCGCCTACACGCGCGGCGGCTACCTCAAGGAGATCAAGTACGGGCTGCGCAAGGGCGCCCTGTTCACCGACACCGCCGACGCCAGGGTGACCTTCGGCCACGCCGAGCGCTGCACCGCCGCCGACTGCTCCTCGCTGACCAAGGACACCGCGAAGAACTGGCCCGACGTGCCGTTCGACGCGCTGTGCACCGACGGCGACACCGACTGCCTGGCGTCCGGACCGTCGTTCTTCTCCCGCAAGCGGCTGACCAGCGTCGCCACCTCCTCCTGGAACGCCACCACCAGCGCCTACGACCCGGTGGACTCCTGGACGCTCACCCAGGAGTACCAGGACGGCGGCGACATCGGGGACACCTCCGACCACGTCCTGACGCTGCAGTCGATCCGCCGCACCGGCAAGGCCGACGACACCGCCATCACCCTGAACCCGATCACGTTCACCTACCAGTGGCGGGAGAACCGCGTCGACGGCACCGACGACATCCTGCCGCTGACCCGCCCCCGGATCTCCACGGTCACCTCGGAGACCGGCTCCATCACCACCGTCACCCTCTCCTCGCCGGAGTGCGTGCGCGGTGAGGTGACGGGCGCCGCCGAGGACACCAACACCCGCTCCTGCTACCCGAGGTACTGGAACATCAACGGCTCCTCCGAGGCGTCGGTGGACTGGTTCCACAAGTACCGGGTGCTGGCCGTCGTCGTCTCCGACCCGGCGGGGCACAACGACGCCGTCGAGTACGCCTACGAGTACAAGGGCGCCGCCTGGCACCACAACGACGACCCGCTCACCCCGAAGGCGGAGCGCACCTGGTCCGACTGGCGCGGCTACCGCGAGGTGACCGTCCTGACCGGCGCCGTCGGCACCACCCGCTCCAGGACCGTCTCCCTCTACATGCAGGGCATGGACGGCGACAAGAAGAAGGACGGCACCACCCGCTCGGTCTCCCTCGCCCCGCTGGCGTCCCCGGCGGTCGGCGCGGCGAGCATCACCGACAGCGACCAGTACGCGGGCACCCGCCGCGAGCACGTCACCTACGACGGTGCGACGCCGATCACGGTGGAGGTCAACGAGCCGTGGTCGAAGGAGACGGCACGGCAGACCGCGCCCGACGCCCCCGACCACGTGGCCCGCTACGTACGCTCCGCGAAGTCCACCACCCACACCTATCTGACCGGCTCGCAGACCTGGCGCGCCCGCACGGTCGCCACGACCTTCGACGACTACGGGATGCCGGTCACCGTCGACGACTCGGGCGAGGTCGGCAAGGGCGGCGACCAGACCTGCACCCGCACCTGGTACGCCCGCAACGCCACGGCCGGGATCACCGACCTGGTCTCCCGCACCCGTACCGTCGGCCAGTCCTGCTCGGTCGCCGACACCAGCCTGGACCTCCCGGCGTCCTCGGGTTCCCGCGGTGACGTCCTCACCGACACCGCCACCGTCTACGACGACCCGTCCGCCACCACCTGGACGGCGGCCCAGACCCCGACCAGGGGCGCGGCGACCTGGACCGGCCGGGTCTCCGGCTACTCCGCCACCGCGGGCGCGGACGGCCTGCGCCCGGCCACCGGCTGGCAGCGCACCACGGCCACCACGTACGACGCCCTGGGCCGCCCCGTCGACGTCACCGACGCCGAGGGCAACACCACCAACACCGCCTACACCCCGGCCACCGCGGGCCCGCTGACCAAGACGGTCGTCACCAACCCGCTCGGCCACAAGATCACCACCTTCCTGGACCCCCGGCACGGCCAGGAACTGCGGGTGTACGACGCCAACCTGAAGAAGACCGAGACCACCTACGACGCCCTCGGACGGCTCACCGCTGTCTGGCAGCCCAACCGCAACCGGGCCGCGGGCTACGGCGCCAGCACCAAGTACGCGTACCGCGTCAGCGCCACCGAACCGTCGTACGTCTCCACCGCGACCCTCAAGCGCGACGGCGAGACGTACAACACCACCTACGAGTTCTACGACTCGATGATGCGCCCGATCCAGACCCAGTCCCCCACCCCGGTCGGCGGCCGCGTCCTCACCGACACCCGCTATGACACGCGCGGTCTGGAGTACGAGAAGTACGAGGACATCTTCGACAGCACCAGCGCACCGAACGGCACGTACACGCGTGAGGAGTACGGCGAGGCGCCCCGGCAGACCGAGACCGTCTTCGACGGCGCCGAGCGGGAGATCAGCAGCACCCTGTACGTGTACGGGGTGAGGAAGTGGTCGACGACCACCACCCACACCGGTGACTCCACCGCCACCAGCGCCGTCCAGGGCGGCTCCGCGACCCGCACCATCACCGACGCCCGGGACCGGACCGTGGAGACCCGCGAGTACGCGGGCCCGAGCCCGGCCGACCCGCAGTACGGCGGCGGCGCGGGCACGGCCTCGTACACCAGCACCCGCTTCCAGTACACGCTGGACGACATGCAGACCCAGGTCACCGGCCCCGACGGCGCCAAGTGGACCTACGGCTACGACCTGTTCGGCCGCAAGACCACCGCCGACGACCCCGACAAGGGCCTCACCGAGATGGCCTACGACAAGATGGACCGCCCCACCCGGACCACCGACTCCCGGGGCCGGTCCGTCATCACCGGCTACGACGCCCTCGGCCGCACCACCGGCACCTGGAAGGGCTCGAAGACCGACGCCAACCAGCTCACCGCCTACACCTACGACGGGCTCCTCAAGGGCGAGGCGGACGCCAGCATCCGCTACGTCGGCGGCAAGGCGGGCAAGGCGTACACCGAGACCGTCACCGCCTACGACAGCATGAACCGCCCCACCACCACCGAACTGACCCTGCCCGCCTCCGACCCGCTCGCCGGGGCGGGCGCGGCCACCGTCCAGTTCGAGACCACCTACAACATCGACGGCAGCCTGCAGAGCGCCAGGGAACCCGCCCTCGGCGGCCTGCCCTCGGAGATCATCGACTACGGCTACACCGGCACCGGTCAGCTCACCTCGCTGGGCGGCAGCACCGGCTACCTCCTGGACGTCGACTACTCCCCCCTCGGCGAGGCCCGGCAGGTCGTCCTCGGCACCGCCAACACCGAGGACCACAAGAAGGCGTACGTCACCAACACCTGGGAGGAGGGCACCGGACGGCTCCTCGGCAGCCACGTCACCGACCAGACCCACCCCTACAAGCTCCAGAACCTCCTCTACACCTACGACCAGTCCGGCAACGTCACCTCCATCGCCGACACCAGCACCCTCGGCGGCACCGCCGCGCCGGAGACCCAGTGCTTCACCCATGACGGCCACCGCCGTCTGACCGCGGCGTGGACGCCCGCGTCCCAGAACTGCTCCGACGCCCCGAGCGCCAGCACCCTCGGCGGCCGGGCCCCGTACTGGACCAGCTACACCTACAACGACGCTGGCCAGCGCACCTCGGAGACCGCCCACACCAGCGCCGCCACCACCAGGACGACGTACTGCTACACCAAGACGGCCCAGCCGCACGCCCTGACCGGCACCAGCAAGACCGCCAACTGCACCACCCCGGACCGCGCCTACGACGTCGACAGCGCGGGCAACACCACCACCCGGGCCGACGGCACGACACCCCAGTCCCTGACCTGGTCGGACGAGAACCGCCTGGCGACCCTCACCGAGAACTCCAAGACCACCGACTACCTCTACGGCGCCGACGGCACCCTCCTGATCCGCGCCACCGCGGGCGGCGAACGCGTCCTGTACGCGGGCGCCACCGAACTCCACCTGCGCGCCGACGGCACCACCTGGGCGCAGCGCCACTACGGCTCCGACGATCTGACGGTGGCCGTCCGCTCCAACGAGGGCGGCGGCAGCCAGCTCAGCTACCTGGTCGCCGACGAGCACGGCACCGCGTCCCTCGCCATCGACGCCACCGACCAGGCGTACTCCCGCCGCTACCTGACGCCGTTCGGCGCCGAGCGCGGCACCGCCACCGGCACGGCCTGGCCCGACGACAAGGGGTTCCTGGGCAAGACCACCGACCCCGGCACCGGCCTCACCTCGGTCGGCGCCCGCCAGTACGACCCGGTGATCGGCCAGTTCATCAGCGTCGACCCGCTCCTCCAGACGGGCGTGAACCAGACCCTCAACGGCTACAGCTACGCCGTCCAGAACCCGGCGACGGTCGCCGACCCGTCCGGGCTCGGCGTCCCCGAGTGCCAGCAGCCGCAGAAGTACGGCATCACGTGCCGGGGCGGCATCCCGGTCAGCACCAGCAAGAAGAAGTCCGGCAACTCCGAGGGCCCGGTCCGCGCCTGCCGCTGCGGCAGCCGACCCCCGCTGGTCAAGGGCAACACCAGGCCCACCGGCCTCGGCGGCATCCCCGGCCGCCGCAACATCCAGCTCCCGTCGACGCCCGCCCCGAAGGGCTGGCTCAAGACGGTTCCGCCGACCAACCCCGGCCCCGCGCCGAAGAAGGACGACGGCTTCTGGGGCAAGCTCAAGGGCGCGGCACGCGGCACGGGCGGCTGGCTGAAGGAGACGTTCACCACCTGGGACGGCTGGAAGAACAGGGTCATCCCAGGGCTGGCGTTCGGCACCTGCGTGGTGGTGTCGGCGGGCGTCTGCACGGTGGCGGGCGTGGTCGGCGTGGGCGCCACCTTCGTCGGCGACGGCCTGACCACCGGGAGCTGGAACTACGCCGCGGCGGGCAAGAGCCTCGCGTGGACGTTGGCGGGCGGCGGCGTGGCCCGCGGCCTGGCGGGCAGTTGGCGCGGCTCGGCCTTCGTGACCCGGACCCGGGTCAAGACCGTCTCGGAGATGGAGAACGTCACGATCTACGGCTACCGCAAGACCGTCGACTGGGGCGCCACCCAGGCCAACATGACCCTCAACGTCGGCAACTCGCTCACGTTCTGCGGGGTGGGCGCGTCCAGTCCGGGGGTGGCGGCGGGCTGGTGCTGAACACGACCGTGAGAGCCTGAGGCGCCGTCGAGGGCCGGGAACGGAGGAGAGCGACGATGACGAGAACACCAGCACCAGGTCGGGGCCACACCGTGCTCCGCCGCCGTTCGTGGCCCGTCCTGTGCGGGATCGCCCTGGTGGCCCTCGGCATAGGCATGGCGGCGGCCGTCCTCAAGGTCACCTCGGTGAACGGCTTCCGCGGCGGCTGGCAGGGCATCCCCGTCTACCTGGCCCTGGCGGGCGTCCTCGGCAGGATCGCCAACTGCAAGGTGGTCCTGCGCGAGGACGACGTCCTCGTCGTCAACCCCCTGCGCTCCCACACCCTCCCGAGGTCCGCCATCACCGCCGCCGAGGTCGACGACCACGGAACCCTGGAGCTACGGCTCGACGAGGACCACACGGTCGGGGCGTTCGCGTTCGGCGGCTCGCTGGTCGACCGCGTCAGGGGCACGAGCGAGCAGGCGGCCCGCACCGTCACCGCCTGGCTCGACGCCCCCCACTCCCCACCCCCCACCGCCACACCCCGGGCCCACTGGACCCGCGCCCCCTACGCCGACGCCGCCCTCACCGCGTGCGCGGTGACGGCCGCGGTGGGCGCGGTGTGGATGGGGCTCAGCGGGTGACGTACGGGACTTACGGAAGGACGGGAGGCCGCGTCAGCTCGGCCAACAGCTCCCGGTAGGCGGCGGGATCCCGTGCGAAGTCCGTCGCGCCCGCGAGGGCGGCCTCGTCGTCGCCCTGCCCGCGGAGCAGGTCGACCGAGGTCTGCGCGAACCGCTCGCGCAGGCCGCCGCGGTCCGCCTCGGCCAGCAGCGGGCGCAGCGCGGCCACCGCCTCGGCGGCGTCGCGCCGGGCGACCGGGCCAGCCCGCAGCATGGTCCGCAGCCCGGCGGCGGGGGCGGCGGCCTCCAGCAGTCCGTCCAGCCGGTGCGTGAGCTTGCGCGCGAGTGCCGCCGTCTCGCGTGCGCCCGGCCCCGCCTCGCGCAGCACCCACAGGGCGGTGACCAGCTCGGAACCAAGACCACGGTCGGCACGCAGCGGGTCGTCGCCGCCCCGCGCTTCCCGCACCGCCGAGACGGCCCGCGCGTAGTCCTCGGCCGTCCGCGCGGCGGCCTGCGACAACTCGGTCGCACGACGGACGAGCCGGGCCTGTACGCCGATGACCCGGGGGACGGCCCGGAGGTTCCCGCCGACCAGCCCGACGGCGACGAGCAGCGTCCCCGCCAGCAGGAAGGCGTCCGACAGCTTGAGGTCCTGATCGTCGGCGAGCTCCTCCAGGTTCCCCCGCTCCGGCCCCTCGGTGAGCATGTACGCGGTGTCCCAGCCGTAGGGACTGCCGTCCCACCGCGGCGCCTTGAGCCGGTCGGACCGACCTGCGTCGCACTGGTAGGAGGCTTCCCTGGACCGCCCCAGGTACGGATCGTGCCAGCGAACCCGACACGCCCCGTCGGGCTCCTCCTCCAGCACCATCAGGTCGATCTGACGCGCCTCGGGCAGCTCCGACCCGGCGGCGTACAGCCCCACCGAACACGCGAAGAGCACGAACCCGACCGTCAACACCCACCGAAAGAAAGGCACATGCCTCATCCCGCTCCCCCTCCCGTGTGCCCCCCAGGGTTCCAGGAACCCGCGGGGAGCGCGAGGGGCACCCCCGCCACCCGGTAGACCGCCGCCGTGGGACCGCGGTAGTGCGTACGCACCAGGACAGCCAGGGATCTGGTCCCCCCGCACCACACCAAGACGGCGGCAGCGGACGATGCCCCGCCCCGGTGCCGGAAGGAAGGGTGAAGGGCGCGGCGGAAACCCGCCCTTCCCATCCCGCCCCCTTCCCGCCCCCGGCGTCTGGAGTGATCAGTACATGGCGACAATTCTCTACCGGCTAGGACGGTGGGCGTTCCGGCGCCGTCGACTCGTGGGAGGTGTGTGGCTGACGGCCCTGCTGCTGGCCGTGGTCGCCGCCGCCGTGGCCCCCGCCGCGGAGGACGAGGACCTCTCCATGCCCGGCACCGAGTCACAGCGGGCGTTCGACCTGCTGGACGAGCGCTTCCCCCAGGCCAACGCCCAGGGCGCCGAGGCCCGCCTGGTGTTCCAGGCCCCGGACGGCCAGCGGATGACGGCCGCACAGCACCGGACGGTCGTCGAGGACACCCTCGACTCGCTCGCCGACGGCGACCAGGTCGCGTCGGCCACCGACCCCTACGACACCGGCGCGGTCAGCGCGGACGGCACCATCGCCTACTCCACGATCACCTACACCGCGGACGCCGTGGACCTCACGGAGCCGACGAAGACCGCCCTGGAGGACGCCGCGGACCAGGCCCGGGACGCCGGTCTGACCGTGGAGATCGGAGGCTCGGCCCTCGACGCCGACGAGGCGCTGGGCGGCACGACCGAACTGGTCGGCGTGGCCGTCGCGGCGGTGGTGCTGGTCCTCGCCCTCGGCTCCCTGGTCGCCGCCGGACTGTCGCTGCTGACCGCCTTCGTGGGCGTCGCCATCGCCTTCGGCCTGGTCTCCGCGCTGGCCGCCCCGCTGGGCCTGACGTCCACCGTCGCCATCCTGACCCTGATGCTGGGCCTCGCGGTCGGCATCGACTACGCCCTCTTCATCACCTCCCGCTTCCGCGACGAACGCGCCCGGGGCCGCGACCCGGAGGACGCCGCCGGCCGGGCGGTGGGCACGGCCGGGTCCGCGGTCGTCTTCGCCGGTGCGACCGTGTTCATCGCCCTGGTGGGGCTGGGCGTCGTCGGCATCCCGGAACTCACCAAGATGGGCCTCGGCGGCGCGGGCGCCGTCGCCCTCGCCGTACTCGTCGCGCTGACCCTCGTCCCCGCGCTGTTCGGCTTCTTCGGCCGCCGGGTCCTGTCCCGCGCCGCCCGCAAGGCCACCGGGCACCCCACGCCCACCGCCGCCGACCGCCCCGGAGGGCTGGGCGCCCGCTGGGCCCGCTTCGTACTCCGCCGCCCCGCCGCCGTACTCCTGACCGCGGGACTCGGCCTCGGCGTCGTCGCCGCACCCGCCCTGGGCCTCGAACTCGGTCTCCCCGGGGACGAGTCCAAGTCGACGCAGACCACCCAGCGCCGCGCCTACGACCTGCTGTCGGAGGGCTTCGGCCCCGGCTTCAACGGCCCGCTGACCGTCGTAGTGGACATGTCGGCGGCGGCGAAGCCGTCCGACCCCCGCGCCACGACGGACCTGGTCGCCAGGACCGTACGGGAACTGGACGGCGTGGCGTCGGTCGGCGACCCGGTGCTCAGCCGGACCGGGGACACGGCCGTGCTCACCGCCGTCCCGCGCACCGCCCCGAACAGCGGAGCGACCAAGGACCTGGTCCACACGATCCGCGACACGGTCTCCGGCGTCGAGGCCGACACGGGCGCCGCCGTCCTGGTCACCGGCACCACCGCGATGAACATCGACATCTCCGAGGCCATGTCCGACGCCCTGGTCCCGTACCTGACGGTGGTCATCGGGCTGGCGGTGCTGCTGCTGACGGTGGTCTTCCGCTCGCTGCTCGTCCCGGTCAAGGCCGCGCTCGGCTTCCTGCTGTCGGTGGGCGCCGCCTTCGGCGTCCTGGTCGCCGTCTTCCAGTGGGGCTGGGCGGCGGACCTGCTCGGCATCGAGCAGACCGGACCGGTGATGTCCCTCATGCCGATCCTCATCATCGGCATCGTGTTCGGCCTCGCCATGGACTACGAGGTGTTCCTCGTCAGCCGGATGCGGGAGGCGTACGTCCACGGCGCGTCCCCCGGCGAGGCGGTCGTCAGCGGGTTCCGGCACAGCGGACGCGTGGTGGCCGCCGCGGCGATCATCATGATCAGCGTGTTCGCCGGGTTCGTCGGGATGAGCAACCCGACCATCCAGACGATGGGCGTCGGCCTGGCCTCCGCCGTCGCCTTCGACGCCTTCGTGGTCCGGATGGCGATCGCCCCCGCGGTCCTGGCCCTGCTGGGACGCCGGGCCTGGTGGCTGCCTCGTATCCTGAACCGTGTGCTGCCGAACGTGGACATCGAGGGTGAGGCACTGAGCGGGCGCGTCCCGGGCCCCGCGACCGAACGGGACGCGGCGGTGCCGCGGCTCCCGCTCGGCCGCCGCTGAGCCGCCATGACGTACGAGGACGGCCGCGCCCCCTCCTGGTGGCGGGAGGTGGCGCTCACGGCGACGGCGTTCGCGTTCTGCCTGTTCGGCGGCGCGCTCAAGGAAGACGGCGACGGGCTGTCCGCGCCCTCCACCGCCGCCTACCTCATCGCCGTGGTCTCCTGCGCCGTACTCCCCGTACGCCACCGGGCGCCGCTCACCGCGATGGCGGTCACGACCGCGACCGGCGTCCTGGTGCCGTTCGTCGGCCTGCTGCTGAGCCCGCTCATGGTCGCCCCGGCCGTGATCGCCGCCTACTCGATCACCGCGCGTCCCCCGCGCCGGGAACGGCAGGCGGCGAGCGCGGTGGCGCTCACCTCGCTGGCGCTGCTGGTCGCGTTCACGCCCGTGATCGGCGCACTGTCCTGGAAGGACGCCAGCAGGATGGGCGCGGTGGCGGCGTTCCCGCTGGTGGCGGGCGTCCTCGGGCACTCGGTGCGGAACCGGCGGGCCTATCTGGCGGCGGTGGAGGAGCGGGCGCGGCGGGCCGAGGAGAGCCGGGACCGGGAGGCGCGCCGCCGGGTGGCCGAGGAACGGGTGCGCATCGCCCGCGAACTCCACGACCTGGTCGCCCACCAGATCACCCTCGCCAACGCGCAGGCCACGGTCGCCGCGCACCTCTTCGACACCCGCCCCGAGCAGACCCGCAGGAGCCTCAGCGAACTCGTCGAGACCACCGGCCACGCCCTCGACGAACTCCGCGCCACGGTCGGCCTGTTGCGCCAGTCGGGCGACGCGACCGCACCGGCCGAGCCCGCCCCCGGCCTGTCCCGTCTCCCCACCCTCCTCGAATCCTTCCGCCGCGCGGGACTGGAGGTGTCGCTGACCCACGAGGGCACGGCCCGCCCGCTGCCACCGGGCGTGGACCTCACCGCCTACCGCATCGTCCAGGAGGCCCTGACCAACGTGACCAAGCACGCCGGTACCGGCACCGCCCGGGTCCACCTCGCCTGGAGCCGCGACCGGGTGACCCTCACGGTCACCGACGACGGCGGAGGCACGGCCACCCCGCCCCCGAGGGACCACACACCCGGCTACGGCCTGATCGGGATGCGCGAGCGCGCCACCGCGGTGGGCGGCCACCTCTCCGCGGGCGCCCGCCCGGAGGGCGGCTTCCGGGTCACCACGGACCTTCCCGTCCCGCCCCCGCGAACGCGGGACGCGGAGCCCGGCCGGAAGGAGGCCCCATGACCCTCAGGGTGCTGCTGGCGGACGACCAGGCCCTCCTCCGGAGCGCCTTCCGCCTGCTCCTCGACAGCGCCGACGACATCACCGTGGTCGGGGAGGCCGCCGACGGCCGGGAAGCGGTGCGCCTCACCCGCCAACTCCAGCCCGACGTGGTGGTCATGGACATCCGGATGCCCGAGATGGACGGCCTGGCCGCCACCACGCGGATCTGCGCGGACCCGGACCTCCGCGCCACCCGCATCCTGATCCTCACCACCTACGAGACCGACGAGTACGTCGCTCAGGCGCTGCGCGCGGGCGCCAGCGGGTTCATCGGCAAGGGCATCGGGGCCGAGGCCCTCCTGGACGCGGTCCGCACGATCGCCGACGGCGACACCCTGCTGTCGCCCGCCGCGACCCGCTCCCTGGTCACCCGCTTCCTGGCCACCCCGGACGCCCCCTCACCCCACGCCCCGCCGGAACTCGCGACCCTCACGCCCCGCGAACGCGAGATGGTGGCCCTGGTGGCGACGGGCCTGTCCAACCAGGAGATCGCCGACCGCATGTACCTCAGCCCCTTCACGGTCCGCGCCCACGTCCAACGCGCCATGACGAAGCTGAACGCCCGCGACCGCGCCCAACTGGTGGTCATCGCCTACCAGTCGGGCCTGGCCCACCCCACCCCCGGCACCGACCCTCCGCACTAGCGCCCCAACCGCGCCTGCTCCTCCTCCACGATCCGCCGGGCCATCGCCGTGTCCGAGACGTCGACCGCGTCCGGCGTCGACTCGGCGACGGCGCTGCGCCGCGCGTACGCGTCGAACAGCCGGGTCTTGTTGTTGAGCATCTCCACCAGCCGCTCGTCCACCCCCCGGGTGGCGAGCAGCCGGTGCACCTGGACGGACCGCACCTGCCCCATCCGGTGCACCCGGGCCACCGCCTGGTGCTCCAGGGTCGGTTTGACCTGCGGCTCACAGAGGACCACGACGGACGCGGCCTGCATGTTGAGCCCCACCCCCGCCGACTCGATCTGCGCCACCAGCACCGCGTGACCCGACACGGCGGCGAAGTCGTCCACCAGCCGCTGCCGCCGCGCGGGCGGCAGGCTCCCGGAGATCGGCCCGAACACCGCGCCGTGCGCCTCCTCCAGCGCCTGCTTCACCACCCCCAGCACCTCCCGGAACTGGGAGAAGACCACCACCTTCAACCCGTTCCCGGCGGCGTCCTCGACGATCTCGCACAGCCGGTTCAGCTTGGCCGACTTCTCGGGACGCGCGTACGCCGCCCTGCGCATCGCCATGAAGTTGCCCGCACGCACGGCCTCCCGGTAGACGTCCTCGTCCGACGCGCTCAGCTCCTCCCACTCGTCGGTCTGCTGAAGGCCGGGCAGTTCAGCGAGCACGTCCACTTGGTTACGGCGCAGGTAGACGGGCGCGACGGCTTTCCGGAACGCCTTGGACCCGGCCACCCCGTCCCGGTCCCCGACAGCTTCCGCCACCTCCGGCTGCAGAATCCGCACGAGGTTGCGGAACTCGGCGACCCGGTTCTCCATGGGCGTACCGGTCATGAAGAGAACGCGCTCACACCGCCCAGCCCACTCGGTCACGACCTGCGATCGACGCGTCTGCGGATTCTTCACGTAGTGCGCCTCGTCCACGACGAGCATCCCCAGCTCCCCACCCCCGGGGACCGGAAACCCGGCCAGCACGTCGAAGGTCGTCACCCCGACCCCACCCCGCCCCTTCCAGTCGGCGTACGCCTCCTGCCGCTCCGGCCCGTGCAACGGAACAACCCGCAGCCTGCTACGGGCCTCGATCTCCCGAGTCCAGTTGATCAGCACGCTGGCCGGACAGACGACGAGGAAGTGACTCTCCCCTTGGGCAGCGAGGTGACTGATCGCGGCGATGGCCTGGATGGTCTTGCCGAGCCCCATCTCGTCACCGAGGATCACCTTGCGCTGCGCGAGCGCGAAGCGCGCCCCGAACGCCTGGTACCCACGCAACGACACCCGTCGCCGACTGTCGTCCAACCCCTGCTCACGCACCCGCCCGGCGACCTCGTCCGGCAGGAACCCCTCGGCCGCGGCGGTATCGGGCCGACGCCCGGAGATCTCCGCGAGCAGGCTGTAGTACTCGGCGGACCGCAACTCGAAGTCAACCCAGGCCGCGGCCTCGTTCGAAACCCCCCGCAACAGATCCACCGACGCCTGCGCGAACAACTCCGGTACGCCGTCCCGCACGGCGTCCTCCGTCAACCGACGCACCTCGGCGACGGCCGCCAACGCCCGCTCCCTCCGCGCCCGCCCGGCCAGCAGCATCCGCACCACCCCACCGGCGGGCCTGGCCTCCTCCACCAACGGCCCGAGCCGCTCCGCCAGCTCCCGCGCGACATCAACGGCCCGCCGCGCGTCGGGCCCCGCCTCCACCAGCACCTGGAGCGCCATGACCAGCGAGGTGGTACGCGGCTCCGGCCGGTCCACGTCAATGTGCACGGCAACGGTCTCCCGCACGGCGTCAGCTATCTGCCGCGCCGCCGCGACCACTTGATCAGCGGTCCGCTGCCCCACCCCGGGAATCTGCCGCAGCCGATAGGCTCCGGCCTCCAACACCTCCCGAACCGTCCGCAGCCCACCCCGCTCCACCTCCCCCACCCTGAGCCGCCCCTCGGTGACCTCCTTCAACCGCCCCACGGCGATCCCGCCGAGCGCCTCCTCCACCGCCGCGTCACATATCGGCTCCAGGGCCCCCCGAACCACCTCAACGGCCCGCTCGTAGTCCCCCACCACCCCCCGCGCCGCCTCAACCAGCCGCCCACCCCCAACGACCACCTCCCGCTCACCGCGACCCATCCCCACCCCGCCTCTCTCCTTGCGTCCCCCGCATACTGCCACCGCGGACAGCACGACGGCCTGCCCTGCTTTGGGCAAGTCAGGCCGCCTTCCCAGGGCGAGGACCGCGCGAACAGCGGGCGGTTGTCCGTACGGTCCGGCACGCGCCGAGACGTCTCGCCGACTGCGCCGGCCGGAGATCAACACCTGTTGGGGCCCGTGGGAGCAGATCCCCGACCAGGCCAGGTTGGGGCCACTGATCTCTCAGTGGACAGCGCATCCAACAAGCTGCCCCAGACACCTGCCCGAGCCGATAGTGATAGCGCGCTGCGAGGATCACGATCTCCTTGTCGGTGACCAGGTAGCCAAGTCGGCGCTCATCGTCGATCCGCCTCGACCACGCCCCAGGCAAGTGGTACTTGAGTGGCTCAGGCTTGCTGCAACACCCTCATGTGCAACGTCCAGCGAGTCCGGGTCGATCAGCTCTCGCTCCGACGCGTTGGGGCTTGCGGGCTTCGCTCCCGAGGGAGCTGATCCCTTCTGACCTGCACGTTCAACCACGCTGCCCGATGGTCGGTCAGCGTGACAAAGCACGAACGGCTGGGCCCTGCTCGCGGTGCACGACAGCCACCACATGTGATGCGCTGCTTACAGCGGCCAGGCGGTCAGCAGATCGTCGGGGCCGTAGGTGGCATCGAGCCCCGGACAGTCGACCCCGCTGCGCGAGACCGCCACGACCGGGACGGGTTCGGTGGTGAGCGCAGCCCGGTGGCGGTGGAGGGCTGCCAGATCGTGCCGGTCGAAAGGTGATTTCTCCAGCCACTTGATGGAACCGACGAACAGCAGTTCCTTGGCGATCGGGGCGCGGTCGGCCCCGACGATGTCGATCTCGACGTGGTTCGTACGGGTCCAGTAGCCGCCCACCGCGGGGGCCGCGGGTAGCTGGTCGTCGGGCAGTATCCGGGCGAGTGCCTCGCGAATGAGCGGCTCGACAGCCCGACCGCGCCAGCTGGTCCAGTTCTCCCGGATTCGTGACAGCGTCAGGTCACCCCGTCCCCGCTCGATCTCCTGCATGGAAGGGCCGAGAAGGTGCAGCCAGAACCGCAGGTAGGGATCCGTCACCCGGTAGCGGCGGTCCTTTGACGGTCGCAGGGACACGGGCAGCTCCGCGGCGACGATCCGCTTGTCCGTGAGCAGCTCCAGCGCCCGCTGCAGCGGTGTGGCACCGATCCCACCGGCCGCGCGGGCGATGTTGGTGAAGGTCCGCTCACCGCTGCCGATCGCCGCCAGCACCGCACGGACCTGGGCCCGTGGCGGGAATTCCGCGGCCAGCGAGCGCTCAGCGGACACCAGCAGTGCCGAGACGGGATCGTTCAGCGCCTCGCCGAGGAAGTCCCACACTCCCGCGCCGTGCGGCCACTCCGCGCAGATCAACGGCAGCCCACCCGTGACCAGCGCGGCATCGAAGGCTTCGGCCGAATCCAGTCCCAGCATCCGCCCGACCTCGGCAGGGTTCAGCGGGCCGAGCACCATCTCCCGGCCACGTTGATGGAAAGGGCGTCCGTAGCTGTTCAGAGCCTCCATCATCGACAGATCCGAGCCAATGAGGACCAGCAGCACCGGCTTGTGCTCCAGCACCCGGTCCCAGGCCCGCTGCAGCATCCCCTCGAAGGCCCCACCAGCGTCCATCAGGTACGGCACCTCATCAATGACCAGCACGCTCGCCCGGTCGGCGGGCAGCGCCGCGGCCAGCACATCGAACGCGGCATCCCAGCTCTCCGGCCGTGCCGCGGCCACGAGCTGCGCCAGCGGCAGCGTCGATGCCTGAGCGTCCCGGACCAGCCGCGCCAGATCATCCGCAGGAGACGCGCCGGTGGCCGCGTAGAACAGGAACGGTGCCCCGGAGCGCTCCACGAACCGCTCGACCAACCGCGACTTGCCCACCCGGCGCCGCCCGCGCAGCATCACGCACCGCCCAGGTCGCTCCCCGCCAACCCCTGCCGCCACCTTCTGCAGCTCTCGTTCCAAGGTCGCCAGTTCCTGCCGACGACCCACGAAGTCCACCATGTCGCCGACCTCCATGCCTGACACTAACCGCAACGTTACTAACCTAGATGTTAGTAGGTTGCCTCGCTAGTTGCCACTCGTGATCACGCGCCATCGCATCCCGAGCGCGGCCGACCCCAGTCACAGCAAGGAGAGACGGAGAACAGAAGAGGCAACGGGCAACCCCGCCGAACCGCGATTCTCGGGGCGCACCTCGTGCCAGACTCGCTCTCGGCTGCGAAGCGAGACGGCTTGGTCACGAAGGGCGTTCGCCGCCGGTCTTCGCGTCGGCCCGTGAACGCCGAACGAAAGTTCCCTGTGAGGGCTCACGGCTCTCACGGTCACTGTTCAAGGGA
The DNA here is from genome assembly GCF_042674625.1 of Streptomyces flavalbus. Taxonomy (NCBI): domain Bacteria; kingdom Bacillati; phylum Actinomycetota; class Actinomycetes; order Kitasatosporales; family Streptomycetaceae; genus Streptomyces; species Streptomyces flavalbus. The sequence goes on along the minus strand of NZ_JBHTEB010000001.1, from coordinate 5,123,848 downwards.
AGGTTAATGGTGAGTACGACTTTATGTTTCGGCCCAGAGCTGCGCCGTTTACGACAGGAAGTGGGGCTTACTCTGACCGAGTTCTCCATGGCGCTCAACTACGACAAGGGGCACCTCAGCAAGGTCGAGCGCGGGGAGCGTTCCGCGTCTCCCGAACTTGCCCGTCGGTGCGACGCCTTCCTCGGCGCGAACGGCGAGTTGGAGCGCCTGGTGGTCCGCCCCGAGACCGACTCGGACACCGCCGAAGCCCTCGCCACCCCGAGCAACTGGCGCGTCGGGCGCCGGGCAGTCCTCTCGGCGGGCACGGGTGCGCTGATCGACCTCGGCCTGAAGCTCGGCGGTCAGACGTCCTCTGCTGCCGACCCCCTTCTTCCCTCCTTCCGCGCGCAGTTCCACCAGCTACGCAAGCTCGGCCAGTCCACCGCGCCGAAGGTCCTGCTTCCTCTGCTGGAGACGCAGACGCGCACGGTCGCCGGGCTGGCCACCGGCACCCCGTCCGCCACCCAGGCCCCCGCGCTCCTGCTCGCGTCACGGGTCGCGGAGTTCACCGGCTGGATGGCCCAGGAGGCCGGAGACAGCGACGCGGCGCTCGGCTGGACCGGTGAGGCCGCCGAACTGGCGCGCGTCGGCGGCGATCCGTACCTCAGTTCCTATGCGCTCGTGCGTCGCGCCCTGATCACGCTCTACGGCGGGGACGCCGCGTGGACCGTCGCCCTGGCCCGCCGGGCCCAGTGCGACGGACTCCCGCCGCGCATCCGGGGACTCGCGGCCCAGCGGGAGGCTCAGGGACACGCGCTCGTCGGCGACGAACGCGACTGCCTCCGCAGCCTCGACAGGGCGCGGGAGCTACTCGACAGCGACGATGCCCGCAACGGCGCCGAGCCCGTGATCGGCACCACCAACGTGAGCGATCCGGCAGCGATGACGACCGGCTGGTGCCTGCACGACCTCGGTCGCCCCAAGGCCGCCGCCGAGGTCCTTGACCGGGAGTGCCGCCGCCTCCCCCCGCACGCGCTGCGAACCCGCGCCCGGTACGGCTTCCGCAGGTCCTTGGCCCACGCCGCCTCCGGAGAGGTCGAGCACGCGTGCACGATCGCCGGGGAGCTCCTGGGGGTGATGCCGGCCGTGCCCTCGGCGACAGTGAACAGCGACGTCCGGCGTCTCGCTCGGGAACTCTCCCGGTTCCGGAGCAACCGGGCCGTACGCGACCTGCAACCGGCACTGGCACAGGTACTCGCCCCCGTGCACGACTGACACCGGCTTGAGCCGCCCGGCTCGCCGAACCACCCGGTCCTCCGCCCCTCTGAAGTCCCACGATCCCCAACGGGGCCCTCTGAGCCCGCCCGACGCGTCGCATCGCGCCCCCGGCTTCTTCGGGCCGCCCGCGACCAGTGACGCACGGGGCGGCGCACCTCCATCCGTACACCCTCCCGTGGACGCGCCATGTCGTCACACGGTCGGGACCTCACGGCCCGAGTGAACCGGAGCCTCGGAGTCCCGGTACGTAGCCCCCGCGCTCGCACCCTTTCCCCCGTCTTCCTCTCAGAAGGGAATCTTCATGCCCGACGTCTTCGTCAACTACCGCACAGGCGACGAGGAATCCGCAGCGACGATGATCGCTCGGGAGCTCGCCCGGCGATTCGGCAGCGAGCGGATCTTCTTCGCCAGCAACTCGATCGAGCTCGGACACCGTTTCCCGGCAAAACTGCTCAGGGCGGTGGAGGAGTGCCAGGCGCTCCTCGCCGTGATCGGCCCGCGCTGGACGGAGGTGCGGGGGGCCGACGGCCGCCCCGCCCTTGAAGCCGATCAGGACTGGACTCGTCGTGAGCTCCAGACCGCGCTCGACCGCGGGATCCTGGTGATCCCCGTCCTCGTCGGAAAAGCTACGCGGATCGACCGGGCCGTCCTTCCGGACGATCTGCGGGAGCTGGCGGACTGCCAGTACAGGCGGTTCGATCACCGCAACGCCGAATCGGATCTGACGGCACTCGGCGATGCCCTCGCCCGACTCCTGCCGGAGCTGGCTGCGGCGGACGGCGACGCCGGTGCGGCGCGGGAGCGTGCGGAGACGAAGTCCCGCAAGAAGTCAGCCAAGGAAGCCGGACACCCCAGGATGCGGACGCGCGATGTCGAGCAGCGCGTGCGTGGCGGTATCGGAAACCTCAACGGAGACCTGTCCGGCACCTTCGTCAACGAGCCGCAAGGACCCGTGAACACGGGCCCGGGCCACCAGTACAACGCTCCCCACTTCCAGGGCGACAACACCGGGGTCCAGTTCACCGCGGGCGACAATAGCGGTACGGTCCACCAGCGCTTCGAGCACGAGCGCCGGCGCTCGGACGACGGACGATGACCGAACAAGGCCGCGTCACCGTCAACGATCCGCGTGGCGCGGTGAACAACGGCTCGGGCCCTCAGACCATCTACTACGGTGTCGGCCCGGACTGGATGATCCGCAAAGGGGTCGAGTCGCTTCGGATCGTCCGCGAGGACCGGCTGCGCCTGGCTGACCGGTTCGTTCCGCCGCTGGGCTACCGCATAGCCGCCGACCTCCTGGAGAAGCCCGGATCGGTGGTGCTCCTGGAGGCTCCTCCGGGCAGCGGACGCCGCGCCGCGGCGATCAGGCTGCTGCACGGGCTCGGGGAGGACGGGAGCGCCAACGAGGAGAGGGCCCGGTTCGAGGAGCTTTCCTCCACGGACAGGGACGAGGTCGCTCTCGCCCCCGGCGAGGGGGACCGTTTCCTCCTCGACCTCTCCGGGATCACCGACGAGGAGTCGTACGCCAAGGCCCAGCACCACCTGGCCGTGCACCGGTCACAGGTCCAGGAGGCGGGGGCCCACATGGTCGTCGTGCTGCCGTCGGGCATGGAGCACGCCCACGCGCCGGACCTCGAACCGCACACGGTGACGTTGGGGCGCCCCCGAGGCATCGCGGTGGTCACCCGGTACCTCCGCATGGACCGGCTGGCCTTCCGGCCCGCGGACTTGGGAAGCGCCGACCTCCAGCCCTTGTTCGAACGCTCCCCCATGCGGGACCTGGTCCGCCTCGCGGGTCTCATCCGGAGCGCTCGTGACAGCGGCCGGTTCGGCACCGAGTTCACGGGATGGCTCAACCAGGCGACGCACGCGGTGACCGACCGTGCCGGTGACGTGGGCCGACAGGTGGCCACCGTGCGCACCGCACCCGAGCGAGCCCTGCTGCTCGCGACGGCGGTGTTCGAGGAGGCCCGCGCCGACACCGTCTACGAGGCATGGCACAGCCTGATGAGGACGGTGAGGCACGAGGAAGAGGCGACGACCGAGCTCGCGCGGACGGACTTCAGGGAGCGCTTGGTGGCGCTCGGGATCGAGCGGGACCCGGACGGACGGCTCCACTTCGAGCGCCTGGCCTACGCCGACGCGGTACGGGCCTACTTCTGGGCGAACTTCCCCGGCCTGCGCGGCCACCTCAGGGACTGGATCGGCGATGCGGCCGGCCTCCGCGGTCTCACCACCGACGACCGGGTGAACGTCGTCATCCGCTTCGGCGAGCGGTCCCTGGCCGTCGGTCGGCCCGACCACCTCTTCGGGCTTGTGGAGCTCTGGGCGCGCGAGGCAGGCGGGGCGTCGTGCGATCCGCGGGCCGTCGCAGCCCTCGAACTCGGCCTGAGTCACGAGAGGTTCGGGGGATGGTTCCGCAAGCGGATGTACGAGTGCGCGACGTCCGGCACCTCGTCGGACGGTCTCGCCCGCGCCCTGACCGCCGCCTGCGTCCAGAGCCTCGGCGCGACGCACCCGGATCAGGCGCTGGTGCGGCTCCATCATCTCGCCGTACGGAAGGGGGAGGCGGCGCGCTCGGCCCGGAACGCGCTTCTCGACCTCGCCGGCCGTGACCGTCGGCTCTACCGGCTGCTGATTGACCGCCTGCGGGGCCGGACGCGGCGGGGTCCGAGCGGGGCGGAGCCCCATCTTTCGCTGCTCACGGAGCTGTTGAGGAGCGCCCGGGCGCCGGAGCCGCCGCCTTGGCCGGACCTGTTCCTGGGCTGGGAGGCGGTCTTCTCCCAGCGGCCGACGGAGCTCTGGAACCCGCTGGTGAGGAGTTGGCTGGACGCCGCGGCAAGCGACAGTACGCGGGAGATGGCACTGGGCGTGATGGTCGGGGCGGCACGCGGCCGCCCCGCCGCTCTGCACCGCCTGTACGCCATCGCCTGCGACTGGGCGGGTCCCACGCGCCGCCCGTCCCAGGCGGCTGTCGCCGCCCTCTTCTGGCAGCACATCGATCATGCGCAGTACGCCCGCACGGAGAGTACGGAGCGTGCGGACGCCGGACCACGGACCATGGAAGAGGCACGATGAAACACCGCTTTCCCAGCCTGCTGTTCGTCGCTCTCTGCGGCCTCGCACCGGCTGTGATCGGAAACCTCATGCACTGGTCGGCGGTGCTGTGGGGCTTCCTGTCCATGGTCACGGCCTCGGGCTCCCTGCTGCTCGTGATGACGGTCCTCAGCGGTGTCCGCGCGTCGGTCGGTCCGTACGAGCCCAGCGAACCCGAGCCACCCGCGGCGCCGACGGAGCAGCCGTACCAGGAGACGCGGGTGGTGGACGCGCCGCTGCCGAGCGCGGCGGACGGCTACGACTTCCTCTTCTCCGCCACCGTGTGGTGGAGGCCGACCCCCGGCCATACTGACCGGCACGACGGGGCCTTCCCGGCCCTCGCCGTCTCCTCGATCGTCAGCCGGGCCCTAGAGGTCGTCTGTCACGAGGAGCCCGGCCGGGCGAGCTTCGCACGGTATCTCCTGGAAGGGGAGCTCGGCGTCCCTCTCCAGGACAGGAGTGGACGGGTGGAGGCCCAAGCGGCCGATGTGACGCTGCGCCTCGCCCCCGCCGACCGCGAGCGCCTGCGGAAGTTGAACGAACTTCGCAAGGACGAGGAGATCTGGGGGTACGAGCGTCAGCACGAACGCAACAAGCGGCGCTACCTCGGTGACGACGTGCTGAAGAGCGCAGGAAGCGCGGTGGTGTGGTGGCTGGCCCGTCACGAGGATGAGATCGAGAAGGCGGTCGACATGATCGGTCCGCTCGCCCAGATCGCGGCGGCGGCCAACGACGAGGAGGTCCCCGAACTCTTCCGCCACCTGCTCGTCCCGCCCGTGAGCGCGCGGAGCGAAGCGACCGTCGGGGGACCGTTGTCGGACGGACCCGGCCCGGGAGGAGGGACGTTCGACCGCGAGGAACCAGGGGCCTCGGACCGGCTGCTCCTGTTGCTCGCGGCGGTGGGCCTGAAGCCGGACATGGACGAGTACACGGTGTTCGTGCACCGGGTGGTGCGGAGCCTGGAAGCGGCCGGGCTGGACGAGGCCGCCGAGGAGATCAGGCGGACCCTTCTCTCGGCGCCCAACGAAGGCGGGGGCGAGGGGCCGGAGGGTGGGCCTTCGGGTGAGGGGGACACCACGGACACCACGGGGCCCTGGTCGCCGCGCTTCCCAGCCTCTGAGGGCTCGTTGCCCACCGACACGGGCACGGCCACGTTCAGGCCGGAGGCTGCGGAGGGCAGCGCGGGCGAACGGAACCTAGGCGGGCGGGAGACGAGCGAGAACGACATGGCACCTCCGTACTCCTGGGACACCTCGCACAGCCCGCACCGGCCCGCCACGCCCCGCCCACCGGACGAGGACGGGAGCTGATCAGGTAGGTGGTCGCCTCTCCGAGGCTCCCCTCCTGGGCAAGACCACCACTCGCTGGAAGGCGCGAGCGCAGGCCATTCGGCCGCCCCCGCAGCCCTTCCTAGCAAGGGAACCCACCAGGGGGCTGACTTGAAAAGATCGGACCCTCCTGACCTGCTTGTTTGTCAGGTCAGTCACGTGGTGCCACGTCACGCCCTACACGTTGAAGCGGAATCTGTAGTGCAGGGCTCCCACCTGCGGAAACACACCTTGCGAAGATCGTATCCAGCACAGATCCAGCACGGTGGCGGTTTATCCAGCACGTTCGAGCGATCCAGAGCCATTGTGTACACATGAGACACTCGGTACCCTTGAGCGCATGACGCAGCCACAGCCTATAGAGTCCATCCGCGATGTCCGGGCACACCTCGCCGAGGTCGTGGAGCGAGCCGATCGGGACGACGTGCCCACCGTCATCACTCGCCGCGGCAAGCAGGTCGCCGCCGTAGTGTCCATCGAGGTGCTGCGCAAATACCAGGAGTGGGAAGAGCGCGAGATCAACCGGATCATCGACGAGCGCATGGCCAACCCGGCACCCGGCATCCCGATCGAGGACGTCATGAGGGAGACGCTGGCGCGCAGTGAGTGAGTACCGCACCGTCTTCCGACCCGAGGCTCAGGCCGAGCTGCGCAAGGTCCCGCGAGACATGGCCCTCCGCATTCTGGCCAAGCTGACTGAGCTGGAGAGCGACCCGCTGGGGTTCAACACGACGGCCCTCGTCTCCCAGCCCGACCGGCGCCGCCTACGGGTGGGCGACTACCGCGTGATCTACACGATCGACAACGGTGAGTTGGTGGTGTGGGTCGTGCACGTCGGGCATCGCTCCACCGTCTACGACACCTGAGCGTTCCTGACATCAGGTCAGGAACTCCAGCACCGATCCAGCACGGGATCAGCGAAGCGGCCGGTCCCTGACGAGCCCGGCCCCTTCTGACCTGCATGTTTGCCGCGTTGAGCGACGTGGTGTTATTTCATCCGCTCACACATTGAAGCGGAATTCCACCACGTCCCCGTCCTGCATCACATAGTCCTTGCCCTCCATGCGGGCCTTGCCCTTGGCGCGGGCCTCGGCTACTGAGCCTGCTTCGACGAGGTCGTGGAAGGAGATGACCTCCGCCTTGATGAAGCCCTTCTGGAAGTCGGTGTGGATGACTCCGGCGGCCTCGGGGGCGGTGGCGCCGCGCTTGATGGTCCAGGCCCGGGACTCCTTGGGGCCCGCCGTGAGGTAGGTCTGGAGGCCGAGGGTGTTGAAGCCGACGCGGGCGAGGGTGGCGAGGCCGGGTTCCTCGGCGCCGACGGATTCGAGGAGTTCCATGGCGTCCTCCTCGTCCAGCTCGGCCAGGTCCGCCTCCAGCTTGGCGTTCAGGAAGATCGCCTCGGCGGGGGCGACCAACGCGCGCTGTTCGGCCTTGAACGCGTCGTCCGTCAGTTCGTCCTCGTCGACGTTGAAGACGTAGAGGAAGGGCTTCGTCGTCAGCAGGTGCAGGTCGTGGAGGAGTTCCGCGCGCTCGCTGCCCTGCACGATGCCGTGGGCGAAGAGGGTCTCGCCCTGGTCGAGGATCTCCTTGGCCTCCTCCACCGCCTTGACCTTCGCGGCCAGGTCCTTCTTGATCCTCGACTCCTTCTGGAGGCGCGGGAGGACCTTCTCGATGGTCTGGAGGTCGGCCAGGATCAGCTCGGTGTTGATCGTCTCGATGTCGTCCTTCGGCGAGACCTTGCCGTCGACGTGGACGACGTTCTCGTCCTTGAAGGCGCGGATGACCTGGCAGATCGCGTCGGACTCGCGGATGTTCGCGAGGAACTTGTTGCCCAGGCCCTCGCCCTCGGAGGCGCCGCGGACGATGCCCGCGATGTCCACGAAGTCCACCGTCGCCGGAAGGATGCGCTCCGACTTGAAGATCGACGCAAGCTGCGCGAGGCGGGCGTCGGGGACGCCGACCACGCCGACGTTGGGCTCGATCGTGGCGAACGGGTAGTTGGCCGCGAGCACGTCGTTCTTGGTCAGGGCGTTGAACAGGGTCGACTTGCCGACATTCGGCAGACCGACGATTCCGATCGTGAGCGACACGTTCTCGACTTCCCGTGCGTGAGGAGGGGCCCAGAGGGTCAAGGGGCGGGCAGGGGCCAGGGCTGGCCGATCCCCCAGTCTACGGGGTGGCCGCACCGGACTCCGCGATCAGTCGAACGTCTGGCCAAGGTTGCGGCACCGGCGTGTCCGAGAGCCGATTCGGCATATTGAACGACCTAAGTTGGTCGGGTGGAGCAACACAGGACGCGACCTGCCCAGCACGGACCGCGACGCGGGACGGCTCCGCTGCCGCCACAGATGGGGCGGGGTGGGGTCCGGCCCGCACGGCCGGTGGGGAGATCCGCGGTGGCCAGGGCCGGGTCATCCGGCTCCGCGAGGGGCGAGCGGGTGCCCCGGTCCGCCCCGACCGCGGTCCGCGCCGCGCGTCGGCTGCCCGGCCCCCGGCTCACCGGGCTCGGCTGCGGGCTGTTCTGCGCGGCGGTGATGCTGCTGCTCGGGTCTCTGGTGCGGCTGCTCTTCGGGACCTCCCCCACCCTCTACGGCGTCCTCTTCCTGCCGGTGTGCCTGCTGGGCGCGCTGTGGGTGCGCGACGGGGACCTGACCAGCGCGCCCGTCGTCGTGCCCATCGCCTTCGCCGCCGGGCTGCTCTTCGTCGCCGACGGCGGTGACGGCGGCTTCGGCGGGCGGGTCGTCGGGCTCGCCACCGCCCTGGCCACCGAGGCGGGGTGGCTGTACGGCGGGACGCTCGTCGCCGGGGTGATCGTCACCGTGCGGAAGGTGCGGCTGATGGGGCGCGCGCGGCGCCGGGTTCCCGTCGACCGGCGCCCCCCGGGCTGAGTCCGTCTCCAGCGGGGTCGGGTCCGGCCTCAGGCCGCGCCCGACGCCGCCCGCATCGCCGCGCCCACGATCCCCGCGTTGTTCTGGAGCTGGGCCGGGACGATCTCCGCCTTGACGCCGTCGATGTAGTGGAGGAACTTCTCCGACTTGCGGCTCACCCCGCCGCCGATGATGAACAGCTCCGGTGAGAACAGCATCTCCACGTGGGCCAGATACCTCTGCACGCGGTGCGCCCAGTGCTCCCACGTCAGGTCGTGGTCGTCCTTCGCCTTGCTGGAGGCGCGCTTCTCCGCGTCGTGCCCGTGCAGTTCCAGGTGGCCCAGTTCCGTGTTGGGCACCAGGACGCCGTCCGTGAAGACGGCGCTGCCGATGCCCGTGCCGAAGGTCAGCAGGATGACCGTGCCCTTGCGGTCGCGCCCGGCGCCGAAGGCCATCTCCGCGACGCCCGCCGCGTCCGCGTCGTTGACCACCGTGACCGGCAGGCCGCCGAGCCGGTCGCCCAGGAGGGTGCGGGCGTCGGTGTCGATCCAGCTCTTGTCGACGTTGGCCGCGGTGCGGATCGTGGCGCCGCCGGTGACGACTCCGGGGAAGGTGATGCCGACCGGGCCCTTCCAGCCGAAGTGGTCGACGACCTGCCGTACGCCGTCGGCCACCGCGTCCGGCGTCGCCGGTTGCGGGGTCAGCACCTTGCACCGCTCAGCGGCCAGGTCGCCCCTGTCCAGGTCCACAGGGGCGCCCTTGATCCCTGACCCGCCGATGTCCACACCGAAGATCTGCATGGCCCTACGTTACGACGGAGGACTGACAGTCACGCCTGGGCGGTGCCGGTCCGCTCCGCGATCAGCGCCGCCGCCTCCTCGCGCAGGTCCCTGCGCAGTTCCTTCGGGAGGGAGAAGGTGATCGACTCCTCGGCCGCCTTCACGATCTCCACGTCCGCGTAGCCGCGCTGCCCGAGCCACTCGAGGACCTGCTCGACCAGGACCTCCGGCACGGACGCGCCCGACGTGACGCCGACCGTGGTCACGCCTTCCAGCCACGCCTCGTCGATCTCGTCCGCGAAGTCCACCAGGTACGCCTCGCGCGCGCCCGCGAGCTTGGCGACCTCGACCAGCCGCTTGGAGTTGGAGGAGTTCCGGGAGCCGACGACGATCACCAGCTCCGCCTCCGCGCCCATCTGCTTCACGGCGAGCTGGCGGTTCTGCGTGGCATAGCAGATGTCGTCGCTCGGCGGGGAGATGAGCTGCGGGAACTTCTCCTTCAGGGCGTCGACGGTCTCCATCGTCTCGTCCACGCTCAGCGTGGTCTGGGAGAGCCAGACGACCTTGGAGGGGTCGCGGACCTCGACCTTCGCCACGTCGTCGGGACCGTCGACGAGCTGGATGTGGTCGGGTGCCTCGCCGGAGGTGCCGATGACCTCCTCGTGGCCCTCGTGGCCGATCAGCAGGATGTCGTAGTCCTCACTCGCGAACCGGACGGCTTCCTTGTGGACCTTGGTGACCAGCGGGCAGGTGGCGTCGATGGTGGCGAGGCGGCCTTCGCGGGCCTCGTCGTGGACGGTCGGGGCGACGCCGTGCGCGGAGAACATCACGATGTTGCCCGGCGGGACCTCCTCCGTCCGCTCGACGAAGACGGCGCCCTTCCGCTCCAGGGTCTGCACGACGTACTTGTTGTGGACGATCTCGTGGCGGACGTAGACCGGGGCCCCGTACTGTTCGAGCGCCTTCTCGACGGCGATCACGGCGCGGTCCACACCGGCGCAGTAGCCACGGGGGGCGGCGAGCAGGACACGGCGGCCAGGCGAAGCAGTCATGGCACCCATCGTAAGGCCGCACCCCCTGGCTCCGGGTCGACCGCCCCGGGCTGTCGGTGACTGTCAGTGGCTGCGACTACGCTCGCGGGCATGGCTGCCAACACGTCCGCGCAATCCCCCCTGCCCGTCGGTGAGGTGTCGCGGCTCATCGGGGGGTGGATCGACCGGCTCGGCGCCGTGTGGGTCGAGGGGCAGATCACGCAGTTGTCGCGGCGGCCGGGCGCGGGGGTCGTGTTCCTGACGCTGCGCGACCCGTCGTACGACATCTCGGTGAGCGTCACCTGCTACCGGCAGGTGTTCGACGCCGTGGCCGACGTGGTGAGCGAGGGCGCGCGGGTCGTCGTCCACGCGAAACCGGAGTGGTACGCGCCGCGTGGGCAGCTCTCGCTGCGCGCCGCGGAGATACGGCCGGTGGGGGTCGGGGAGCTGCTCGCGCGGCTTGAGCGGCTGAAGAAGGCGCTGGCGGCGGAGGGGCTGTTCGCGCCGGAGCGCAAGAAGCCGCTGCCGTTCCTGCCGCAGTTGGTCGGGCTGGTCTGCGGCCGGGCCTCGGCGGCCGAGCGGGACGTGCTGGAGAACGCCCGGCACCGCTGGCCCGCCGTCCGCTTCGAGGTGCGCAACGTGGCGGTGCAGGGCGTGCACGCGGTGCCGCAGGTGGTGCAGGCGGTGAAGGAGCTGGACGACCTCGACGACGTGGACGTGATCATCGTCGCGCGCGGCGGCGGCAGCGTGGAGGACCTGCTGCCGTTCTCCGACGAGCAGTTGGTGCGGGCGGTGGCGGCCTGCCGTACGCCGGTGGTGTCCGCGATCGGGCACGAGCCGGACAACCCGCTGCTCGACCACGTCGCCGACCTGCGGGCCTCGACGCCGACCGACGCGGCGAAGAAGGTCGTACCGGACGTCGGCGAGGAGTACGAGCGGGTACGGCTGCTGCGCGACCGCGCGCGGCGGTGTGTGCGGGCGTACGTCGACCGGGAGGAGCGCGGGCTGGCCCACGCGCTCGCCCGGCCGTCCATAGAGGACCCGCACCGGATGGTCGACGAGCGTGCCGAGCAGGTCACGGCGCTGCTCGACCGGGCGCGGCGTTCCTTCGGGCACCAGCTCGACCGCGCCCACTCGGATCTCACGCACACGCACGCGCGCGTGGTGGCCCTCTCCCCCGCGGCCACCCTGAAGCGGGGCTACGCGGTGCTCCAGAAGGCGGACGGCCATGTCGTCCGCGCCCCCGACGAGGTCACCGGCGAGGAGCCGCTGCGGGCGCGGGTGGCCGAGGGCGAGTTCTCGGTACGAGTCGACACCAAGGTGAGCGAATGAGTGGCAGGGTGGGCGAATGATGAGCAAGGTGGGCGAATGAGCAGCAGGGTGGACGAGGCACTCGGGTACGAGCAGGCGCGTGACGAGCTGATCGAGGTCGTACGGCGCCTGGAGGCGGGCGGTACGACGCTGGAGGAGTCGCTGGCGCTCTGGGAGCGGGGCGAGGAGCTGGCCAAGGTCTGCCGACGCTGGCTGGACGGCGCGCGGGCGCGGCTGGACGCGGCACTGGCGGAGGAGGAGGCCGCCGCGGGCGACGACTCCGAAGGCGACGGCGTCGACGAGTAGGGCGGCCCGCAGGCGAGCAGGGCGGTCCGGCCGAGGGCGAGCCGGGCGGTCCGGAGGCGAGCCGGGCGGTCCGGCGGCGGCAAGCAGGGCGATCCAGCGACGGCCCGGCTGTGAAGCGGATCACCGTCTCCCACTTTTGGTTGAACGTTGAACTTCCACGGCGTAGTGTCGGTGTCACGTCAGCCACTCCCCCGGGCTGGCGACCGCAGACACGAGAAAGCCGAACCATGTCCCTCGTTCTTGACCCCGCCGCTCAGGACCTGCTGTTCCGTGAGGCCCGCACCGCGAACACCTTCACCGACGAGCCCGTCACCGACGAGCAGCTCAAGGCCGTCTACGACCTGGTCAAGTACGGCCCCACGTCGATGAACCAGTCCCCGCTGCGCGTCACGCTGGTCCGCTCGGCCGAGGCCCGTGAGCGCCTGGTGACCCTGATGGCCGACGGCAACAAGGAGAAGACCGCCAAGGCCCCGCTGGTCGCGATCCTCTCCGCGGACAACGAGTTCCACCACGAGCTGCCGACCCTCTTCCCGCACTTCGAGGGCGCCAGGGACATGTTCGAGGGCTTCGGCCGCGAGGCCCGCGAGGGCAGCGCCACCCTGAACGCCGCCCTCCAGGCCGCCTACTTCATCATCGGCCTGCGCTCCGCCGGGCTGGCCGCCGGTCCGATGACCGGTGCCGACATGGACGCCGTGCGCAAGGAGTTCCTGGACGACGACCACACCCCGCTGATGATCGTCAACATCGGCAAGCCGGGCGAGAACGCCTGGTTCCCGCGCTCCCCGCGACTGGCGTACGACGAGGTCGTCACCACCGTGTGAGACCCGCCCGCGCACACCGAGAGGCCCCCGGCATCCGCCGGGGGCCTCTCCCGTTCCCGTGGTCCCCGCGCTACGACATCTTCAGCGCACCGGCCATCTGCGCGAGCTGCTCGAACGAGCCCGTGCCCGCCACCACCGTCGTCGCGCCCTTGCCGTCGGCGGAGTCCTCCAGCACCAGGGCGTCGTACCGGCCGCCGGTGTACCGGGTCCAGGTGCGGCCGTCTATCCGCTCGGTGGTCTCGGTCGCGGTGGCGCCCTGGCTGGCCTCCTTGATGAACCGCTTCCGCTGCTCGGTCGACTGCCCGATGGCCACGTACTCCCCGTCGGGGGCGTGGTAGCCGAGGTGCCAGGTGGCGTACGGCTCGCCCTTGAAGCGGACGGAGGTGGGCTTCCAGCTCTCCGGCAGCCCCTCGGGGGCGGCCACCGGGTAGTCGGCGGCGCGGCGTGCCGTGAGCAGTTCGATGCGGTAGTCCACCCGGGGGAGGTCGGGCTCCTTGTCGTCGTGCGGGGTGAAGAGGTAGATCACCCCGGCCGCCAGCAGGCACACCAGGAGGGAGAGCACCATGCCGCGGATCGTCTTCTGCTTGCCATTCGTCCCTGCCACGCCCCCTATCGTCGCAGGTGGCCCACTCCGCTCATCCGTGGGGTGCCCTGCTCATTTTGTCGACCTACGGCTAGAGTCATCGCCAACACCCTCATCCGGCCGTCGTCGTATCAGAAAGGTGCGCTCCGATGACCGAGCATCATCTGCCGTCCGAACTCGATGTCCCCTCCGAGGCCCCCGACCGCAACCTCGCCCTGGAACTCGTCCGGGTCACCGAGGCCGCGGCGATGGCCGCCGGCCGCTGGGTCGGCCGCGGCGACAAGAACGGCGCCGACGGCGCGGCGGTACGCGCCATGCGCACCCTCGTCTCGACCGTCTCCATGAACGGTGTCGTCGTCATCGGGGAGGGCGAGAAGGACGAGGCCCCGATGCTCTTCAACGGGGAGCGGGTCGGTGACGGCACCGGCCCCGAGTGCGACATCGCCGTCGACCCGATCGACGGGACCACCCTGACCGCCAAGGGGATGCCGAACGCGATCGCCGTGCTGGCGGCGGCCGAGCGGGGCTCGATGTTCGACCCGTCGGCCGTCTTCTACATGGACAAGCTGGTCACCGGCCCCGACGCCGCCGACTTCGTCGACATCAACGCGCCCGTGTCGGTCAACATCCGCCGGGTCGCCAAGGCCAAGCGGGCCACGCCCGAGGACGTCACCGTCGTCATCCTGGACCGGCCGCGGCACCAGGGCATCATCGAGGAGATCCGGGAGACCGGCGCCCGCATCAAGCTGATCTCCGACGGTGACGTGGCGGGCTCCATCCTCGCGCTGCGCGAGGGCACCGGCATCGACCTGCTGCTCGGTATCGGTGGTACGCCGGAGGGCATCATCTCCGCCTGCGCCGTGAAGTGCCTCGGCGGCACCATCCAGGGCAAGCTGTGGCCCAAGGACGACGAGGAGCGGCAGCGGGCGATCGACGCGGGGCACGATCTCGACCGGGTGCTGACCACCGAGGACCTGGTGACCGGGGAGAACGTGTTCTTCGTCGCCACCGGGATCACGGACGGGGAGCTGCTGCGCGGGGTGCGGTACCGGTCGGAGACCGCCACGACCGACTCGATCGTGATGCGGTCGAAGTCGGGGACGGTGCGGAGGATCGACTCCGAGCACCGGTTGAGCAAGTTGCGGGCGTACAGCGCGATTGACTTCGACCGGGCGAAGTGAGGGCGCGGTAGGGGGTGGGGGCTGTCCGACGCTGGCGGGGGCGGGTACGTCGTGGTTGGTCGCGCAGTTCCCCGCGCCCCTTCAGGTGGGGACAGACCCCCTGCGTTCCCTGAGAGTCCTCAGCCCGCTGCCGCTATGCGGTTGGTGGCGCGGGCCGCCTTCTTCAGTTCCAGGTCGCGACGGCGGCGGCGGGCGAGGACCACGCGGCGTTCGGCGGCGGTGAGGCCGCCCCAGACGCCGTACGGCTCGGGCTGGAGCAGGGCGTGCTCGCGGCACTCGACCATGACCGGGCAGCGGGCGCAGACGCGCTTGGCCGCCTCCTCCCGGGAGAGCCGGGCGGCGGTGGGTTCCTTGGAGGGGGCGAAGAACAGGCCAGCCTCGTCGCGGCGGCACACCGCCTCGGTGTGCCAGGGTGCGTCTTGGTCCCTGTCCCGCACTGGCACCCGCTGGGCCGGAGCGGCAGCTACCTGCGGGGACGAATGCGGCGGTTGCAGCACGGTCTACTCCTGACGACGGCTTCGCGAGCGAGAGACGATGCAGCAAGGTCTACCCGCTGTGCGCGCGCCTATGCAGGGAGTCCCCAACCACCCGGTCCACAGGGGCAGTTGAACGCCCCTGTGGACCTACGCGCCCCGGGTGCCTCCCCAGCCCCGGGGCTGGACTCACGCCAGCGCGCACTCCTTGCCGTTGAGCGCGAAGCCGGTCGGCGTGCCCGCCGGGGTGCCCGTGCCCTGGAAGCCGAAGCCGACCGTGCCGCCCGCCGGGATCGCGCCGTTGTGGGCGACGTTGGTGGCCGTCACGGTGGCGCCGCTCTGGGACGTGGTCGCGTTCCAGGCGCTGGAGACCTTCTCGGAGCCCTTGAAGGTGAAGCCCAGCTTCCAGCCGTCGATCGCGGTGCCGCCGGTGTTCCTCACCGCGACGTCGGCGGTGAACCCGCCCGACCAGGACGCCGTGACCTTGTAGGTCACGGCACACGAGCCCGCCGGACTCGGCGTGGGGGTGGGAGTCGGAGTCGGCGTGGGGGTCGGAGTCGGCGTCGGGGTGGGCGTGGGCGTCGTGCCGTCGGGGGTCGAGCCCCACTGCTTCTCCGTGCCCTCCATCAGGACGATGCGGGGCGCGTCCACCGGCGTCGTGCCCGGCGTCGTCGCCGACGTGGGGTACGACCAGTCGTTCGACGGGTCCCAGGCCCCGGACGAGCTGATCCGGAACTGCACCTCCTTGCGGTACGCCGACTGCCCCGCCGGGGCGATGGTCGTGTTCGAGCAGTCCACCGTCACGTAGTAGACGCCGTCCCCGTACTCCGCCGCCCGGGTGGGCCCGGAGACCGTCCCGCACTGGTTGTAGTTGGTGGAGTGGCTGATCTGGTCCGGGGTGACCCCCGGCTCCAGCGTGAAGTAGTACCGCAGCGAGGCGTGGGTCAGCGCCCGCGCGGGCCACGCCGACTTGTTGACCAGGTACGCCTTGATCTCCGTGAAGCCCGGCCCGGTGGCGTTCACCGACGCCTGGACGGAGATCTCCGGCCCGTCCGGCTGCTCGGCCCTCGGGAAGTCGGCGAGCGGGCTGCCGCCGTACTCCCCGTAGAGGCGGGCCAGCGCGCCGGTGAAGGCCGCGTTGTAGTCGGTGGCGACCTCGTTGTTCACGTAGTTCGACCGGTCGTCGGTGTAGCTGTCGTCCGGCGCGCTCGGTCCGCCGACCAGGGCGCCGTACAGCGTGTGCCGGGAGTCGGCCGGGCTGTTGAGCTGGTCCGTCCACGAGCCGTGGGCGGTCCGGTGGTGCGGCTTCGTCGGCGGGTTGGCGCCGAAGCCGACGACGTAGCTCGACTTCCGGGGGTTGTCGCCGAGCGCGTAGTTGATCTGCCGGACGGCGAAGTCGTGGTAGCGGCTCTTGCGCTCGCTGTCGCCGCTGAGCCAGTCCGCGTACTGGAGCGCCACGAAGGCCGTGTTGGCGGCGTACCGCAGGGACCCCCAACTGTCGAGCACGGCCTGTCCGCCCGGCGAGTACCGCACCCGCTGGCCGTTCACGCCGACCGTCCACCAGTCGAGCCAGCGGTTGGTGTCGTCGACGTACCTCTGCTTGCCGGTGAGCTGCGCCAGCAGCGCGTACGCCCCGTACGAGCTGTCGTCCCACGACAGCGTCCAGCGGTAGGACCGGGTGCTGGTCTGGGGCTCGGTGGAGAGGTTGTCGTAGTACGACTCCGCCTTCGCCAGGTAGGCCGCGTCGCCGGTCGCCTTGTACAGCCAGACCGCGCCCCAGACCAGCTCGTCCTGGTAGCCGCTCCAGGAGTTGTAGTACGACTTCGCGTCGGTGATGCAGTCGCTGTACTTGCCCCGGTACTGGTCCGCGAAGGCGTACAACTGCTTGGCGTGCGTGACCAGTTTGGCGGCGTACGCCGGGTCGCTGTCCGCGAACACCAGCGACGACGACGCCATGGCCGCGGCGGTCTGGCCCGCGAGGTCGGAGCCGGGGCAGGACGCGTCGATCTTGTACGCGGGCCGTGCCATCGGCATGACCTCGGCCGGTCCCCACCACTTGTGGTCGTCCGCGCCGTTGCCGACCTGCCCGTACAGGACGTTCGGGGCGGGGTGCGCGTTGATGAAGTAGTCGTTGACGAAGCGGAGGTTGTTCTTCAGGTGGGTGAGCTGCCCCGAGGAGGTGTACGCCGCCTTCTCCTCCACGCCGCCCCAGGCCAGCATGGTCGCGGAGAACGCCATCGGCAGGCCGAACTTGACGTGGTCCCCGGCGTCGTACCAGCCACCGGTCAGGTCGAGGCCGACGTCCTTGCCGTCGTTCAGGCCGGAGTCGCCGCGCCAGCCGACGCGGTTGAAGTCGGGGATCTCGCCCGACTGCTGGGCCTCGTAGAACGCGATGGACTTCTGGAGCGCCTCGCCGTAGTTGAAGGCCGGTGCCGCGGATGCGGTGGTCGACTGCGCCAGCGGGAGGAGCAGCCCGGCGGCGACGGTGCCCGCCACGGCGTACGCGGTGGTGCGGCGGGAGCGCCGCGGGGGCCTGTGGTCTCTTCGGGGTTTCAGGAGGGTGATCGCGCGCACGGAACGTCCCTTCCGACGGTCGGCTGGGGTGGGGGGATGGGTGCGGTGGTGCGGGTGGTACGGCCTTCCGCCCGGCGCCGTCGAGGGGCGCCGGGCGGTCCAGGGGGTGCCCGTCAGGACGGCGGCGTGCCCCAGGCCAGGGCCGTGCCCGTGTACGCCGGGATCTTCGGGGCGTCCGTGTACGCCGTGGCCGTCGAGCGGCTGTAGTCGTCGGCCTCGTTGAAGTTCGACCAGTCCGACTTGCTCATCCGTAGCTGGATGTCCCCGGTGTCCCGCCCGGCCGCGAGCGAGCCCCCGGCGAACGACACCTCCAGGTAGGCGTCCGCGCCCGCGACCGGCGTGGGCAGGGTGACGACCCTCAGCTTCACCTGTGCGCACCCGACCACCGCGTGGTCGCACCACGCGCTGACCGACGAGGCACCGTCACGGGTGAAGTAGTAGCGCGCCGACACCGTGCTCAGGTCGACGGACGTGGAGCCCGGGTTGGCGATCACGAGGGACGGGCGGATGGCGTTGTCCGTCGCGGAGGAGTCGCTGTTCTTGTAGCGGACCTTCACCGCGCCGGACGGGTCGCCGCCACCGCCGTCCGCCTCGGTCGTCACGCTCAGCGCCGTGGACGCGGCCGACACGTTGCCGGCGGCGTCGCGCGCCCGCACGGTGTAGCGGTACGCGGTCGAGGGCGTGAGGCCGGTGTCCGTGAACGACGTGCCGGTCACCGCCGTGGTGTTCACCTTCGTCGTGCCCCGGTAGACGTCGTACCCGGTCACGCGCACGTTGTCGGTCGAGGCGGACCACGAGAGGGACACGCTGTTCGCGGTCTTCGCGGTGGCCGTGAGGCCGGTCGGCACGCTGGGCGCGACGGTGTCGTCGGGGTCGGGGGTCCCGCCGCCGTACACGTCGGCCAGGCTGACGCCCGTGGTGCTCCCGGCGCCGCCCAGCGGCACCTCGTGGTCGAGGCTGACGAACTTGCCGCCGTGCTGCCACAGGGCGGGCTTCAGCAGGGCGTACTTCGCCTCGTCCCAGGTCTTCCAGTCGTAGCCCAGCAGACCGCCCGTGTCGCCGGAGTTGGGGTTGATGCACCAGAAGGTCTGGTGGATGCGGTTCTCGGTGATGAGGTCGCGCAGCGCCGTCATCCACTTCTGGTTGGGGCCGCCGTCGAGGAAGCCGCCCCATTCGCCGATGAGCAGCGGCGACTTGTTCTCCTTGTGCAGGTACAGCCAGTTGGGGTCCCAGACGTCCCGTTCGAGGGTCGTACGGTCCCAGGTGCCGGTGAACCAGGGCTGGGCGAAGACGAGCGGGCCGTAGTCGTGCGGCGAGTAGACGAGTTGGTCGCTGTTGGCGCCGAGGTCGACCGGGTGGTCGCGCACGCCGCGCAGGTTGCCGCCCCACCAGGTGGAGTAGTAGTCCGTCGGCGTGGTGGAGGTCCAGCTCACCCCGGCCCTGGGGTACACCTCGATGCCCTCGCACAGCACCAGGACGTTCGGGTTGATCGCCAGGATGCGCTTGCCCGCGGTCTCGCAGGCGTACTTGAAGTTGTCCTGGTCGGTCGAGCCGTCCCACTTGGCGCGCGGGGTCTCGTTCGCCTTGCCGTGCGGCTCGTTCTCGATGTCCATGGCGACGAGCGTGTCGTCGGACTTGTAGCGGGCCGCCACCCACTCCCACGCGCTGTAGAACTGCTCGGTGGTGATGGAGCCCTTCCACCACACCGGGTACACGTGCCCGGAGTTGTCGGCCTCCGCGCTGTGCACGTCCAGCAGGACCTTGATGCCGTACCGCTTGCACAGCAGCAGCCAGTAGTCGAAGACCTCCAGCGAGGTCTTGTTCGCGATCTCGGGGTTGGCGTAGGCGTTGACGCCGGACGGGACGGTCGCCTGGCCCGCCTTCCACTCCAGCAGGAGCTGCGTCGAGATCGGCACCCGGACGATGTTGATGCCGCGGTCGGCCATCGACTTGGTGAGTTCGGTGATGTTGGCGGACCACAGGCCGTGGAAGACCCGCTCGGCGGCGTTGAAGCCGAACCAGTTGGCTCCGGTGAGCCAGACCTCGTTGCCGTTCGCGTCGACGATCTTGTTGCCCCGGGTGTGCAGCCAGTCGTCACCCGCCGCGGCGGCGCTGTTGGTCGCGTCCTCGGCCGTCCTGGCGTCCGCCGCCGGGGCGGCCTGGGCCACCGCCCCGCCCGCGAGGCCGCCCACCGCGACGAGCGCCGCGGTCAGCACCGCGGCCAGGAGCCGCCTCGGGTGCCGACCGTCTCGTCGCCTCGGGTGCCGACTGTCTCTTCGAAACTGCCTCACTGTGCGCTGACCTTTCCGTCTGGTGCGGGAGAACGGGAGGTGCACGTGCATGGAGCCGGATCGCGAGAGCGTCGCGTCGGGAGCGCTCCCAGGGGACAAAGCCATGGGAGCGCTCCCATAGCTTGCTTCGGCCAGGACTGTAGGGCTGTTGCGCCCCCTTGGCAAGACAAGTCGCACGGCTCGCATCCACCTCTCGGTAGAGTCGAGTTGAGGGACGAAACGGGCCGATCGCTGTCCGACGTCTTGACGCCGCATCACTCACTCCCGACATTGGGAGCGCTCCCATCTCTGTGTGCGCTCCCGTACCTCAGAGCCGTCGCACACCCCTACTCCCCGCAGAGGACCATGGCGTGTCGCCTCATCAGCTTCCACCTCCGCACCGTCGGCGCGGTCGCCTCGCGCTGACCGTCACCGCCCTCACCGGCCTGCTCGCCGGGGCCCTGGCCAGCACCCCCGTCTCCGCCGCCGAACCGGCGGCCGACGAACCACCCGAGCTGATCGTCAACGGCGACTTCAGCGCGGGCACCGCCCCGTGGTGGTGGACCGAGAACAGCCCCGGCGCCGTGGTCGACGGACGCCTGTGCGCCGACGTCCCGGCGGGCACGGCCAACCCGTGGGACGCCATCATCGGGCAGAACGGGCTCTCCCTCATGGCCGGTGAGGGATACACGCTCAGCTACACGGCGACGTCGACGGTGCCGGTCACCATCCGCACCAACGTCCAGATGGCCGTCGAGCCCTGGACGACGGAACTCTCGGCCGCACAGCGGGTCGGGACGAGCGCCGAGCGCGTGACCCACACCTTCACGGCGGCGGCCGACCACGACGCCGCCCAGCTCGCCTTCCAGATCGGCGGCAGCGCCGAGGCGTTCACCTTCTGCGTCGACGACGTCTCCCTGCGCGGCGGCACCGCGCCGCCCCCGTACGAGCCGGACACCGGCTCACCCGTGCGCGTCAACCAGGTCGGCTACCTCACCAACGGCCCGAAGAACGGCACCGTGGTCACCGACGCCACCGAGCCGCTGACGTGGACGGTCAACGCCGCCGACGGGACCCGGCGGGCGAGCGGCACGACCACACCGGCCGGGGTGGACCCCACCTCGCGCCAGCACGTCCACACCTTCGACTTCAGCTCCGTGACCACCCCCGGGGACGGCTACACCGTCACGGTCGGGGAGGACGAGAGCGAGCCGTTCTCGATCGGCGACAACCTCTACGACGCGCTGCGCACGGACGCGCTCGCGTACTTCTACCACAACCGCAGCGGCATCGAGATCGACGCGGACATCGTCGGCGAGAAGTACGCGCGCCCCGCCGGGCACGTGGGCGTGAGCCCCAACCAGGGCGACAAGGACGTGCCCTGCCAGCCCGGCGTCTGCGACTACCGCCTGGACGCGTCCGGCGGCTGGTACGACGCCGGTGACCACGGCAAGTACGTCGTCAACGGCGGCATCTCCGTGGCCCAGTTGATGTCCACCTACGAGCGGACCCTGACGGCGCGGAACGCCGACGGCGCCCCGCTCGGGGACGGCAGGCTGCGGCTGCCCGAGCACGGCAACGCCACGCCCGACATCCTGGACGAGGCCCGCTGGCAGCTCGACTTCCTGATGCGGATGATGGTGCCGCAGGGCCAGCCGCTGGCCGGTATGGCGCACCACAAGCTCCACGACCGGGCGTGGACCGGTCTGCCGCTGCGCCCCGACCAGGACCCGCAGCCCCGTGAGCTGCACCCGCCGTCCACCGCGGCGACCCTCAACGTGGCCGCCACCGCCGCCCAGTGCGCCCGCCTCTTCGCGCCCTACGACGCCGACTTCGCGGCCAGGTGCCGTACGGCGGCGGTCACCGCGTGGAACGCGGCCAAGGCCCACCCGGCCATATACGCCGACCCCAACGACGGCACGGGCGGCGGCGCGTACTCCGACAACGACGTGCGGGACGAGTTCTACTGGGCCGCGGCGGAGCTGTTCCTCACCACCGGCCAGGACACCTACCGCCAGGAGGTGCTGCGCTCGCCGCTGCACGGCCACACCGACCTGGTCTTCCCGGCCGGTGGCATCTCGTGGGGCTCCGTGGCGGGTCTGGGCGCGCTGGACCTGGCGACCGTGCCGGGCAAGCTGACGGCCGAGCAGCTCCGGTCGGTGCGGACCATGGTGACGGGGGCCGCCGACCGGTACGCGGCCGACTCCGCCGACGCCGCGTACGGGCTGCCGTACGCGCCGTCCGACGGCCGCTACGTGTGGGGCTCGAACAGCCAGGTCGCCAACAACATGGTGGTCCTGGGCACGGCCCACGACCTGACCGGCAAGGGCGTGTACCGCGACGCCGTGCTGCGCGGGCTCGACTACCTGCTGGGCCGCAACCCGCTCAACCAGTCGTACGTCACCGGGTACGGCGAGCGGGACTCGCACAACCAGCACCACCGCTTCTGGGCGAACCAGCTCAACCCCGCCCTGCCGAACCCGGCGCCGGGCTCGCTGGCGGGCGGCCCGAACAGCGGCATCGAGGACCCGGTCGCGCAGAGCAAGCTGCAGGGCTGCGCGCCCGCGATGTGCTACATCGACGACATCGAGTCGTGGGCGACGAACGAGATCACCATCAACTGGAACGCCCCGCTCGCGTGGGTGGCCTCCTACGTGGACGACCTCGGGGACGGCGGCGACCGCAGCCCGGCGTGCCAGGTCACCTACACCTCGACCCGGTGGGGCGGCGGCTTCACCAGTCAGGTCGTGGTGAAGAACACCAGCAGCCGGACGGTCGGTCCCTGGCAGCTCTCGTGGACGTTCGGCGACGACCAGCGCGTGCGGGACCCGTGGGGCGCGACCGTCTCCCAGACCGGTCCGCAGGTCGTGGCCAAGTCACTGAGCTGGAACGCCACCCTGGCTCCCGGCGCCGAGACGCGGTTCGGCTTCAACGGCACGTCGAGCGGCCAGGTGTACGACCCGAGGGTCTTCCGGCTGAACGGCGAGCCCTGCGGGGTGACGGGCTAGCCCGTCCTGGCGCGGCCCCTAGGGCGTGCGCTTGCCCGTGACGCGGTCGAGGATGTCCGCGACGAGCTTGCCGCGCCGGGGCCGCGCCTCGATGTTGCCCAGCACCGACCAGCCCTCGACGTAGACGACCGGCGCCCGCGGGTCGCCCGCGTCCAGGCTGTCCACCTCGAAGTTGCCGAGGACGCCGCCGCCGGAGCCGTGCAGCGAGATGTTCGCCGGGACCCTGACCTCGACGTTGCCGAAGACCGAGACCGCCTTGATGACGACCTGCTGGTACTCGAACAGGGCCTCGCTCAGATCGATCTCGACGCTGCCGAAGACCGAGTAGGCGTGGATGCGGCGGCCGACGCGCCAGCGGCCCTTGCGGGAGGCGCTGCTGAAGACCGCGACCACGTTGTCGTCGGGGTCGACGGGTATCGCACCGGCGGCCGGGCGGCCGGGGGCGTGGGCGTAGGACGGCGCGGACGGCCTCGGCTGCCGGTCCTGCCCGCCGGGCAGGTCGCGGACGAGCGGGGCCAGCTCGCCGACCGTCCGCGCCCGGTACACCCCCTCGACCCGCTCGGCGTGCTCCTCGGCCGTCAGACGGCCCTCGGCCAGGGCGTCGCGCAGGATGTCCGCGATCCGGTCCCGGTCGGCGTCGGAGGCGCGCAGCTCCCCGGGCGCGGGGGCGGCAGCGGCAGGAGTGGCGGTCTGCTTCTGAAGGTCCACGGCAGCAGCGTACCGAAACACGATAGATCGCGATAGCCCCCGTCCGGGTGTCCCGGCTCCCCCACGACTGAGCCTTACCTCACAGGTCCGCCGTCTCCCTCAGGTTCTACGCTGGTGAGCGCTCGCCAACGGAGGCGAGTGGCCGTCCGTCGAGTAAGGAATGGGCTGAGATGCCTGAGTTCGCGTACACCGATCTGCTCCCCATGGGAGAGGACACCACCCCCTACCGGCTGGTGACCTCCGAGGGTGTCTCCACCTTCGAGGCCGACGGGCGGACGTTCCTCAAGGTCGAGCCGGAGGCGCTGCGCAAGCTGGCCGAGGAGGCCATCCACGACATCCAGCACTACCTGCGCCCGGCCCACCTGGCGCAGCTCCGCCGCATCATCGACGACCCCGAGGCGTCGAGCAACGACAAGTTCGTCGCGCTCGACCTGCTGAAGAACGCCAACATCGCCGCGGCGGGCGTGCTCCCGATGTGCCAGGACACCGGCACGGCGATCGTGATGGGCAAGCGCGGGCAGAACGTGCTGACGGAGGGCGGCGACGAGGCGGCGCTGAGCCGCGGCATCTACGACGCCTACACCAGGCTGAACCTGCGCTACTCGCAGATGGCCCCGCTGACCATGTGGGAGGAGAGGAACACCGGCTCCAACCTCCCGGCGCAGATCGAGCTGTACGCGACGGACGGCGGCGCGTACAAGTTCCTGTTCATGGCCAAGGGCGGCGGGTCGGCCAACAAGTCGTTCCTGTACCAGGAGACGAAGGCCGTCCTGAACGAGGCCTCCATGATGAGGTTTCTGGAGGAGAAGATCCGTTCGCTGGGCACGGCCGCCTGTCCGCCGTACCACCTGGCGATCGTCGTCGGCGGCACCTCCGCCGAGTACGCGCTGAAGACCGCGAAGTACGCCTCCGCGCACTACCTGGACGAGATCCCGGCCGAGGGCTCGCCGCTCGGGCACGGGTTCCGGGACAAGGAGCTGGAGGAGAAGGTCTTCGAGCTGACGCAGAAGATCGGGATCGGGGCGCAGTTCGGCGGCAAGTACTTCTGCCACGACGTGCGCGTGGTGCGGCTGCCCCGGCACGGGGCGTCCTGCCCGGTCGCCATCGCCGTGTCCTGCTCGGCGGACCGGCAGGCCGTCGCGAAGATCACCGCCGAGGGCGTCTTCCTGGAGCAGTTGGAGACCGACCCGGCGCGGTTCCTGCCGGAGACGACGGACGAGCACCTGGAGTCGGACGGGGACGTCGTCCGGATCGACCTCAACCAGCCGATGGAGTCGGTCCTCGCGGAGCTGACGAAGTACCCCGTGAAGACGCGGCTGTCGCTGTCCGGGCCGCTGGTCGTGGCACGTGACATCGCGCACGCCAAGATCAAGGAGCGGCTGGACGCGGGCGAGGAGATGCCGCGGTACCTGAAGGACCACCCGGTGTACTACGCCGGTCCGGCGAAGACGCCCGAGGGGTACGCGTCGGGTTCCTTCGGGCCGACGACGGCCGGACGGATGGACTCCTACGTGGCGCAGTTCCAGGCGGCTGGCGGGTCGAAGGTGATGCTGGCCAAGGGGAACCGCAGCCAGCAGGTCACGGACGCGTGCGCGGCGCACGGCGGCTTCTACCTGGGCTCCATCGGCGGTCCGGCGGCCCGGCTCGCGCAGGACTGCATCAAGAAGGTCGAGGTCCTGGAGTACGAGGAGCTGGGCATGGAGGCGGTCTGGAAGATCGAGGTGGAGGACTTCCCGGCGTTCATCGTCGTCGACGACAAGGGCAACGACTTCTTCACTTCGCAGGAACCCGCTCAGCCGACCTTCACCAGCATCCCCGTGCGTGGCCCTGGCCTGGCCTGAGCTAGCCCCTGGAAGCCTCCCAGAGCCCTCGGCAACCGGCCGGGGGCTCTCCCCGTTGCGCGCTCCCAGGACGGGCACGCGGGAACTCACCGGCGTTGCCCGCCCTCGGCCCGAGCCCCGGCGTACCCGACTACGCGAATATCAGCGTTGCCGCATAGACGACCATGAACAACCCTCGTACCGTCTGGTGCAGACGCCCCAACGGGGGCCGCTGCAAGGGGGTTTGAGCATGGCTCGCGAGGAACTGACCCGCCTTACCGGCAACGGGAATGGAGAGTGCGGGCAAGGGGATTGCCCGAACGTGTATCGCACTGAAAGCGGATCGTTCATCGTGCAGGGCGACGCGTCCGACGCCTTCACGCCGCCCCAGGGCGAAGGATTGGTAGAGATCCCGGAAAGCGTACTGAGGGAGGCTTTCCGTGCTCTTGGCTGGTGAAGCCTGGCAGGCCAAGTTCCGCGACTTCCAGAGCGAGGCGTGGCGACTGGAAACCCTGCCCGTTTACCGCGTACCGCAAGAGGCCGAAGAGTTCTCCCGCTTCCTGGCCGGTGAACGGTTTCCGGGGCCGTACGAGGATTCCTGGACGGCGATGATCCGGCGCTGTAGGGAATCCGGGGGGAGCGTCGGGCGAGTGCACATCCTGACTCGACCGCTCTCCGATTACCTGCGTTTCGAGTTCGAGAGGTACTACCGCCATCAAGCCCCCATCGGGGAAGACATCCGAATCCTCGACGTGACCGAGCGTGAAAACCCGCTTCCGGGCATTGAGGACTTCTGGATGTTCGACAAAGCAGAAGTAGTCCTCATGCACTATCAGCCGGACGGCACTCAGATCAGCCGCGAACTGTACGAGGGTGACGTGTCACCGTTCCTCGAATATCAGCGCATTGCCCTGGCCGAGTCTGTTCCCTTCGAGGAGTACGTGAAGGGCCTTGACCTTTGAGCCGGAAGAGCTAGGTCAGTCCAGAGCCGACCTAGCCGAGACACTGAAGACGCTTCGCAAGCGGACCGGGATCACTCAGACCCGGCTCGCTCAGCGGTGCGCCATGAGTCAAACGAAAATCAGCAACATTGAAGGGGCGAAGCTAACCCCCACCCTAGTTGACGTTGAGCTGATTCTCAGGGCATTGGATGCGCCCCCAGACCTCGTTTCCCGAGTGGCGGCCCTTGCGCGGAACGCTAACAGTGAATGGCAAGACGCTTGGTCGCAACGCCGCACCGGGTTGGAGAAGAAGCAGAATGAGCTAGCCGGCTTCGAGCAGTCGTCCACAGAGTTCCGGTACTTCCTGCTGTCTATGGTCACCGGGCTACTCGCAACACCCGACTACGTTAAGGCCAGTCTCGCCCACATTCCCGGCGACCACAGCAAGGCCATTGCGAAGAAACTAGAACGCCAATCGGTCCTTTATGACACGTCGAAAAGATTTACATTCATCCTTACCGAGCAAGCCGTTAGGTGGCCATTCCTGCCCCCGGCGGCCATGGCCATGCAGGTTGACCGTTTGGTTTCGCTTAGCCTGCTGCCGAATGTTCAGCTCGGAGTCATCCCCCTGGATGGCCACATGCCGACTGCACCATTGAACACCTTCACCATCTATGACACCCGGATATCCACGGTGGAGACACAGACCGGGGTGATGGTCTTTCGGGATCACCGAGACGTGTCGGCTTACCTGAACGAGTTTGACACCTACGAAGGTTATGCCCTGTTCGGGGAAGAAGGCAGGGAACGGCTGTCCGATTGGGCCAGCCGCTTCCGTTCGTAATTTCTACCCGACAACGCAAATAACCTACGCACTTCACCGCATCCCTGGGCACCATGTCATGACAGACACGGAGCCGAGGGGCGATCGATGCTGGAACACAAGACGCACACCAAATCCCATGCCGAACTGGAACCGGTCGGGGTTGAGGGGTGCATGACGTGCGCCGCACTTTCCCAATCCCGAGAAGACGCCCGTGACGCGGGCGTAACCGGGGCCGTGGCGAGCACCAATCGGGAAATCGCCAACCACCCGCATAGCGCCGTTGGGCGAGGCAGGAAGCTGCCTTCTGTGTCCGTGTGGGGTGTTGCCCTGTGAAGCCGGAAACCTATCCCGGTGAGGCTGTCGACCTGCCCCTAGACAGTTGGCTGTACGAAGCTCGACCGAAAGCCGGTTGCGCCCGGTGTGCGGACGAGAAGACGAAGCTCGACTTGGCCGTGAAGAAGGGTGACGCGAACGCGCGCTTTGAGGCGACCCGGAACATCCGGCAGTGCCCCCACGGGGCCGCCGGGTGACCGTGGCCCCGGAACGGCCCAAGAGACGGCAGAGACAACGCGGCGGCCGCCGGGGGTACGACCTAGGGCGGCCTTCGCTGATTGAGTGGCTGATCAGCGTCTCGGATATCTGCGGTGCGTGCTTCGGTCACCGGGAAGTCTGGTGCCCCGACTGTGCAGGCTTCAACGGTTGCTCGACGTGCGGCTTCCGGGAGAAGGTTCCGTGTCCTGAGTGCGCTTACGGGAAGCTCGACGGCTTCCATTGGTGAAGACCCCCCTGCCATCCGCTTCCCCCGTGGCGGATGGCAGGGGTCTCCCTTGATGCCTTGAGAAACGCCCAATGGCCTCAGCCGGCCTCGGCCTTCAGGCGAATTGCACGGGCCTTTAGACCTTCGGCCAAGAGCAGAGCCTGACGGTCGCGCTTCTTCTCATCCTCGAAACGCTTTCGAGCTATCCAACGGATCAGTTCGTTCACTGCTACCCTCGGTCCCGCTTCGGGGGTAGCGGCTTCCAGTCCACAATCAGCAAGTGCCCCACGGTGATGCACCGCTGGTCCCCGCAAGAGTTCTCGAACACAGGGTAGAAACCCTCACGGTTCCTCTTTCGTTTCGAGGCCGTAAGGTACCTCTTAACCGAGGCAAGGTTTCCGCGAATGCGAACCTTTGGCTCTCCGTAACTGTCCCGCTTGCCGTACCAGATGCGACAGCCCGTTTCCGAGTTCGGTCGAGAAGCGGCCATGATCTTATCGAGTGGCCCCCTGTACTGAGACGTCATCGGGTCACCGCCACCGGCTCAATAACGGAACCGCCCAGCTTTCCGAGCACGTTCAAGGCAGCGTGATTATCGCGAAGGAACGCCTTCCAGTAAGCGTTCCGGGCTCTTCGAGTGTTCTCTTCCCTGGTTACCGCTTCAAGGTGACTCGGGTTCCAGCAAGACGTGTTGCCGCAAAGATGGTCGATCGTGAAACCATCAGGGATGCGACGACCGAACGCCTTAAAAGCCTCTCGGTGAACATATCGAGGCTTTCCTTCGGCGGTGAAACGGCCGTATCCCTCCTTCTCTCGGTAGCCCATCCATTCCCAGCACCCGCCTTCAGCGGCGGGCCATTCAAGGGAACGGGAACGGAGGTAGGAAATAACGGCGGCCTTGTCGGCCAGCTCCAAAGGCTTGCGCTTCATTGGGTTCCTAGCGTTATATCGGGGAGCGGTAAGCGGGGCGGGGTTTCGATAAGAAGTAGCAGTATCGAATAGCCAAAAAAGGGGGATGGCACGGGAACAGGGTGACCAGTCCCATTCCCGTGCCTGTTCGACCTGCCTCCATCGAGGCTCTGACCGGCTACCGCCGATCAGACATCCCCCGGCGGTTCAGACCGGGGGAAGATGAGAGGCACCCCAGGGCAAGTAACTGGGGTGCCAAGTCGTTAGCTAGCGGCGGCCTTGATTACCTGAGCCGAGGTAGCCTCGGCCAGGGAAACGCCAGCCACGCGCATAGTCAGCTTGAAGCCGACCTGATCGGAATCAAAGCGAGCATCCTCGCTAACCCTCACAGTGGCATTGCGCCGAATACCGACAACGATTCGAGAAGCGTCCGCGACGACAACCGTCTTGGCGGGCAGGAACGCACTCGGAAGAATCGGCAGGCCCCAAGCGGTAGAAGCCGGGGTGTCGGTCGGGGAACCGCCCTGATAAATGCCAGACCCCGCAGCCTTCTCCTTACGGAGAGCCGCAGCCATATCGACGGACGCCCAGACGACCGAGGGAGTTCCGTTCGTGGCCTCGATACGGGCAACCGCGTCGGCCAGGTCGTCATAGGTGACGGTGACCTTTCCGGTGCCGAGGGTGGTGGACGTGCCCTGGGAAACGATGCCCTTGATCGGGTTGGTACCCGAACCGGTGAAGGCGTCGGCATCAAACTTCAGGGACGCGTCACGAAGAAGGTTCTCCGCAATCACGCGCCGCTGATCAAGCGCGGAATCCTCCAGAACCTCAGTCGAAGCCCACTGCACTTCGCCGATCTTCTTCGCTGTGAACTTGACCTCACCCCACACCATCTGGCCCTGGGGAATGGTCTGGCCCTCGGCGACGTAATCAGCGCCAGTCGAGGAGACGAGCTGAGGAACCGAGAAAGTGGCCGACGTGAATGGAATGATGCTGCCGGCCGGGAGGCCGCGCAGGAAAGTCGACTTCGCCTTGAGTGCGTCGATGTACTTACCGGAAATCTCCTGCGGGACGGTGTACCCGCCGTCCTGGGGAACGCCTTCAGAGATCAGGGCGCGGTATTCGGTAAGCGACGGCATGAGCGACCGCCACTCGTCAGAGGCAACCGGCCGCCGGTGCTCGGCGTAAGGATGCTGGAGTTGGCAGCAACCAGACTGCGAACCTCGGCCTCTCGGTCGAGCCGCGCCCGCTCCTCGCGGGCATCAGTCGCCCGCATCTCCATGTACTTCAGCGTCTCGGCGATAGCGTCGCGAACCTCCGGAGAGTCCGCCCCGCCCGCGCCATTCACGGCAGCCAGGATCTCAGTACGCGCCATGCGCTCTTCAGCCGGAATCGAGTTGATGACGGCCGCCACTTCGCGGGCCGTCAAGCCACGATCCTCGGACTCGGCAGACTCAAAAATCTTGCGAAGCTCAGGCTTCATTGACAGTTCCTTCTTGGTCGGGGCCAGAAGCGGCCATGCAAAAGCCGCCCGACACCCGGAATGGGTGGGGCGGCCTAAAAGGGGGCGGCGGTTATTTACTTGAGTCGCGTTCAGACTGAGGCGACGTAAGCCATGCGCTGTTGTTCGGCCTGCTCGACATAGCGGACTCTGCGCGCAACCTTGCGCGCCAGTTCCTTGCAATCTGGGGAGCAGTACCGGCGCGGTCGCCCCGTCCGAACTCAGTCGTGAACTCTCGCTCACAAGCCCAGCACTTCAGCTCGACTGTGTTGTTCATGTTCCATATCTCTTCGAGATGGTGAGCGGGGAACGGTCGGCCACTGGTGGTGGATATGCGAAACGGCCCGGCCTCCATGGCCTTCGGAGGCCAGCCATGGAAACCGGGCCGCCGCTACCGCTGCCGCCCATGCCGCGTGTTCCCCCGATCCCGAAGGGACCGAAGTTTCTCTGTCTTGCATGAACCAAAGACCGGTTAAGGCGCGATACTCAACACGAAACGCACATGTGATGCCGGTCACCCTCGGCCGTTAGGTGAGCAGACCCCCGAACGTGTCATCACTTCCGCTCTCGGGGAGCGGCATAGAGAGCCGTTGACGATCCAGCGGATTAAGACCGAAGCGAGCGCCAAAGGTGAGCATGAGCGCGGCAGCATCCCGCGCTATCTGATGAGCGGGAGACTTCTTCACCTGACCCCGGTATCCCTCGGCCATAAGGCCGCCCGTGGCCAGCTCCATAAGAGCGGCCGTGTAAACGGCCCAAGCGGAGCAGTAGACGACCATGAAAGCTCGGTCTAGGGCCGGGTCATAGACCCCCCTGGCGTACAGCTCGGGCACCACACGCGACCACTCCTCGGCGGCCTCGGCGGGAAGGCCGTCAGGGGGCGGCGGAGCGTCCTCCTTCGGCCTGGCCATGGTCTCGGCCTCATGCTTGCTCGCCTGGCCGCGCAGCACGCGTAGAGCGGCCGTGGCGGGAATGTTTCCCCTCGGCATGGGTTGATCTCCAATCCGTAGTTATGTCAGGGATTCCGCGCCCGTTCGGCGCGGTGCGTAGCGGCTGTGCCTTTTCCGGCGTTCACCGCACGCGTGCGAAAAGAGGGAAGGCGGCGGGTGCGGGGAAGAGTGCTCTGGAACTTTTAAACTCCCCCTCCCCGTGGGTTCGGCGCGTCCTTGGCCGCGAGAAGGTCCTGAGCGGCCCTGTGGCCGCCGCAATTGGCTGCTGAGCTACCTCGGCCCACCTAGGCCGAGTGACTTCGGCCTAGGCCGTTCTGTTGCCTCGGCTGAAGTTGCACGGCCCGCAGGCCGGGCGAAGGTTCTCTATGTCATTCGTTCCGCCTCGGCTGAGCGGAACTATGTGATCGGCCGTGGTAGCCGGCCGAGCATTGCAGAGAGAGCAGACAGGGTTAACCGCGAGGATCGCGGCCCTGGCTTTCAGGTATTGAGTGTTGTATCCGCGCGCCCAGGGCGAGGGGCGCGTGTGTCTTCTCTTCTGCTCCCGTCGCTTCGCTCCGGCCGAGGTGCACGGCTCGCAGCGCGTGCCGAGGGGATAGAGCCGCTTACAGCGGCTGCACATCAGGTAAGGCATTGATAGTCCAAACAGAATCGGCACCCTTCGAGGGGTGCCGTTAGTGGTGCTCTCTGCCTGGCCTACGTTCCTTCGGCCAGGGGATGACTTAAATAGATAGAGAGGCAGCGAACGTTTCCGCAGGTCAGGGAAGAATGCGTAACCCTCGCGGGGTTACGCGGTAACCGTGGCAGGGTTACGCAGCAGTCCGCAGGGCGTGAACGCGGCAGGATGCCGACCCGAGCCCGTTCTTCTGGAAGTGGTGCCCAGGCAGTACGAGACACCGTGCGCCCGACTCGGCCGCTATCAGCTCCATGCCCTTGGCCGCCGTGATGCCCTTCTGTACGGCCTGTTTGGTGAGCGCCTGGCCGTTCTCTCCGGCCAGGATGGAAGCTAGGGCACCTTCGGCGAACTCCGCGTGTCCAACCTGATTGCTCCATCCCAGGGCGGCGAAGTACACCCGGAGAGCAAGAGGCTTGATTAGAGGGTTACGGGCTTTCGCTCGGCAGTCGAGCTGAGAAATGGCACCCCATGGGGCACCGGGTCCGAATCCAATGGTCACTATTCCCTCGGTCATGGATGGGGCATGGGCATAAGAAAGCCCCGACTGCCGCCGGGGCCAAGTCAGATGACTTATTCTTAACCCGCCGGGGGTGGCGGAATCAAGGAAGAGCGTTTAAACGGCCAGGGGGCCGAGCGTGGGCATGGAAAAGCCCCCGAAGCGTTTACACGCGACGGGGGCAGGGGTTGGGGGCGTGGGTGACCCTACCTACTTCCGCTTGTAAGCCATCTGCTTCGGCAGAATGTATTCCGCCTCCGGCTCAGTCCACATGTATCCCTCGGGGACGTGAAGACCGGTCTCCTCGGCGATTTCCGCCAACTCTGGAATACGCACCCTCACAAGGCGAGATCCGTCCTCGGTACTTCCGACCACTACAGTGATGCCGTGCCGTTGCAGGAATACACGCTTCTGCTCATCATCCTTCGTCGCCCACTCCTCGACGTAGGTCCGACCCGTCTCCTTCCAAGCCGGGGCGACCTCGGCGGCCTTGATTTCCTCTCTCAGCCGCTCCACCTTCGCCGA
Source organism: Streptomyces flavalbus (assembly GCF_042674625.1). Lineage (NCBI taxonomy): Bacteria > Bacillati > Actinomycetota > Actinomycetes > Kitasatosporales > Streptomycetaceae > Streptomyces > Streptomyces flavalbus. The sequence goes on along the minus strand of NZ_JBHTEB010000001.1, from coordinate 5,090,857 downwards.
CTGGAATTCATGCTGTCCCCAATACCGTTCGATCTGAACATCGGTCTTGAACCGTCCGGCAAGGTAATCGGATTCCAAGCGATCTAGCGTGGCCTCCGCCTCGGCAAGCTCGGTCTTGGTCTGACTGATCGAATTACCGGCGCGCTCCATTACCGGGAGCGGGCCGAGAGTGACCTTCACGAACGTCCCGACAGCCGTGTCTAGATCGTCGCGTCGAATACGGCCGGGGTTCGAGCAAGTTCCGGTGTTTACGTTGTTGCAGGCGTAGTAGTGGTGTACGCGGCCGTTCGGCTTCGTCTTCTTGTTAGAGGACATTCGGGCACCGCACGCGTGGCAGATAGCCACACCGCCGAGCATCGACCGCGAGGGAGAGGACCGCCTAACCGGGCGATCGCTCTTCAGAATGGCCACAAATTCGGCCCACTCGGCAAACTCCATCAGGGGATCATCGGTGATTCTGACGTTCTCGCCGTTCTCGTCTACGACGTTTTCGCCCTTGTGTGTATAGATCCCGGCCACCGTAGGGTTCATGATGATGGCGCGGATAGCGTTGGCCGTCCAGGCAACACCCCTCGGCTCTTCGCCCTTAACGATTCGCAGATGATCCCGCCAAGTAGGGATACCACGCTTATTCAGATCGACGGCAATCTTGTAGGACGACCAGTCGCCCTTCAGGCGCTCCACGATTTCACGGAAAAGCTCCGCGTACGTCGGGTCCTGAACGAGCTTCTTACCGCCGCCTTCCTGTCGCTCGAAGTGGTAGCCGAACGGCTCGACTCCGCCAATCCAAACGCCCTTCGCCTTACGGGCGGCTGAACCGGAAAGCGCGCGGGCGCGAATGGTGTCCAGCTCGCCCTCGGCGAAAGCAGCGATGATCTGCGCGAACATCTTCCCCATGGGGGTGGACATGTCGATGCCTTCAGTTACCGAGACGATGACCTTGCCGTGTTTCTGGCACCAGTCGAATACCTCGGCGAAGTGGCCCGCCTTGCGGCTGAGGCGGTCCAGCTTCCAGACGGCCAACACGTCCCACTCGTCGGCCCGCTCGTTGAACCAGGGACCGAGCCCCGGTCTCTTGAACGGGTGCATGGCTCCGGACACGTCGAGGTCTTCCGCCCAGCCCGCTATGCGGCCGTCAATGGCCGGTCCGGTCGCCCAGTGCTCTACGGCCGCGCGCTGCTTCTCGGGGCTGGTGGTGTCGTCCTTCAAGATGGACAGGCGGACGTTCCCCAGGACCCTCGGGTTAGAGATCATGGCGCGGATCGTACGTGGGTCCATGCGAGCGGAACAAGCCGAACGACTTCTTCCAGGACCCGGCGCCCGCGCCGACGTTCACGACCATCCCGGTGCGGGGCCCCGGGCTGGCGTAGGGCGGACACCGCTCCCCGCGGGCACCCCTCGGTAATTCAACGGTTCGTGTGAAACCGGGACCGAAGCGGCGTGCCCCCAGGGCGGCTTGGCCACACGACTGGTACCCGCGCCGCTCCGAGAGACGGGGCGGCATGAGAGAAGGGAGCCAGTCATGGGCGACACTCCGTCCGACAAGGAGTCCTCGGAGGACTGGGCCAAGGCCCTCGGTGACCTGCTCACCGAGCTGTCCGACGCCGACTCCGGCCAGCAGGTCACGGAGTCCATGGTCAGCAACGCGGACAAGGCCAGGAAGGGTCTGCGTGGCAAGGGCGGTCTGCTGGGAGGCGTCCTCATCCCCGGGATCATGTAGGAACCGCCGAGGGGCCCGGCCGTGCGCGAGCGCGGCCGGGCCCCGCCGCACCCCCACCCGGCGTAAGCCCGGAACATCCCCGGCCCCCCGTTCGCTATAGCCGGTATGAGCGAATACCGGATCGAACACGACTCCATGGGCGAGGTGCGCGTCCCCGTCGACGCCAAGTGGCGGGCGCAGACGCAGCGGGCCGTGGAGAACTTCCCCGTCTCCGGGCAGCGGATCGAGCGGGCGCACATCGAGGCCCTCGCGCGGATCAAGGGCGCCGCCGCGAAGGTGAACGCGCGGCTCGGGGTGCTCGACGAGGACATCGCGGCGGCCGTCCAGGAGGCGGCGGCCGAGGTCGCGGAGGGGAAGTGGGACGCGCACTTCCCGGTCGACGTGTTCCAGACGGGGTCCGGGACGTCGTCCAACATGAACGCCAACGAGGTCATCGCCACCCTCGCCAGTGAGCGGCTGGGGCGGCCCGTCCACCCCAACGACCACGTCAACGCCTCGCAGTCCTCCAACGACGTCTTCCCGTCGTCGATCCACATCGCCGCCACCGCCGCCGTCACGCGCGACCTCGTCCCGGCGCTCGGCCGGCTCGCGGACGCGCTGTCCCGCAAGGCCGAGGAGTTCGCGGACGTCGTGAAGTCGGGCCGTACGCACCTGATGGACGCCACACCCGTCACCCTGGGCCAGGAGTTCGGCGGGTACGCCGCCCAGGTGCGGTACGGCGTCGAGCGGCTGGAGTCGTCGTTGCCGCGGCTGGCCGAGCTGCCGCTCGGCGGGACCGCCGTGGGCACCGGCATCAACACCCCGCCCGGCTTCTCCGCCGCCGTCATCGAGGAGGTCGCCCGGACGACGGGGCTGCCGCTGACGGAGGCGCGGGACCACTTCGAGGCGCAGGGCGCGCGGGACGGGATCGTCGAGGTCAGCGGGCAGTTGCGGACCATCGCCGTGGGGCTGACGAAGATCGCGAACGATCTGCGGTGGATGGCCTCCGGGCCGCGCACCGGGCTCGCGGAGATCTCCCTGCCCGACCTCCAGCCCGGGTCGTCGATCATGCCGGGCAAGGTCAACCCGGTCATCCCCGAGGCGGTGCTGATGGTCGCCGCCCAGGTCGTCGGCAACGACGCCACCGTGGCCACCGCGGGCGCCTCCGGCAACTTCGAGCTGAACGTCATGCTCCCGGTGATCGCGAAGAACGTGCTGGAGTCGGTCCGGCTGCTCGCCAACGTCTCCCGGCTGCTCGCCGAGCGGACCGTGGACGGCGTCGTCGCCCACCGCGAGCGGGCCCGGGAGTACGCCGAGTCGTCGCCGTCCGTCGTCACCCCGCTGAACAAGTACGTCGGGTACGAGGAGGCCGCGAAGATCGCCAAGAGGTCGCTGGCCGAGCGGAAGACGATCCGCCAGGTGGTGCTGGAGGGCGGGTACGTCGAGCGCGGCGACCTCACCGTGGAGCAGCTCGACGAGGCACTCGACGTCCTGCGGATGACACGGCCGTGACGGTCGGTCACCCCTGCGGGAACAGTGACGCGCACCGCAGCGCCGTATACCGGTGACGCCTAAAATCCGTTCATGGCAGACCGAGACGGAGACGCGGACGGCGCGGACGTGAGGCACCTGGCGGCGGGCGGCGCCCCGGCGGCGTACTGGGCGCCCGGGACAAGCATCCTGTGGCGGTACCGGGAGAACGCCGGTGACCGCTTCCACATCGCGCGCCCCGTCACCGTCGTCCACGACGACCCCGAGCTGCTCGCCGCCTGGATGGCCCCCGGCACCGAGTGCGTCAAGCCGGTCCTCGCCGACGGCACCCCCGTGCACCAGGAGCCACTCGGCAGCCGCTACACCAAGCCGCGCACCGTCACGCGCGACCGCTGGTTCGGCACCGGCGTGCTGAAGCTGGCGCGGCCCGGTGAGCCGTGGTCGGTGTGGCTGTTCTGGGAGCCGGGGTGGCGGTTCAAGAACTGGTACGTGAACCTGGAGGAGCCGCTCACCCGGTGGGGCGGCGGCGTGGACTCCGAGGACCACTTCCTCGACATCTCCGTACACCCGGACGGCAGTTGGCACTGGCGCGACGAGGACGAGTTCGCGCAGGCCCAGCGGGACGGCCTGATGGACCCGGGGCGCGCCGAGCGGGTGCGGGCGGCGGGACGGGCCGCGGTGGCCGTGATCCGCGACTGGGGGCCGCCGTTCTCGGACGGCTGGGAGAACTGGCGCCCCGATCCCGCCTGGACGGTTCCGCAACTGCCGGAGGACTGGGATCGTACGCCCGCGCATGTGTCCTCGTGAGACCCTTGCTGTGCCCCCGGGCACCAAACGTAGGATCGTCCTCCGCAAGGGCGCGTCGCAGCAACTCCGGGGGTACGCGCAGGGTCTGACCGGTTGTCACCGAGGGGCGGGCAGGACGTGAGTGAGGGGTACGACGGCGACACCCGCGCGGGCCGTGGGTCCGCCGGTGACACAGCAACAGCCTCTGCCGACGCGGGAATTCCGTTCCTGGGACACCCATTCCGGGTATCGGAACCCCTGCGGGACGAACTGCGCGTGCGGCGCACGGTGCGCACGACCCCGGACGGATGGACTCGACACGCGTGACGGAGCAGCCGACCTCCTTTGAACGCGCCCAGCCGGGCGCCGACCCCGCGATCCCCCGCGGGGCGATGGTGCATACCCCGGCGGCGGCCCGAAGTACCGATTTACCCGCCTCCGCCGCGTCCACCGGGCCCGAGCACGCCCAGCCCCCCGCCGCCGACCCCGGTACCCACCGGCCGCGTCCCGCGGCGTCCGAGCACATCCCGGCGCAGCCCGCTCCCGACCAGGACCACGCCGCCGTGGGCCCCGGCGGCCCCAACGGTCCCGCCGGTCAGGACCGCCGCACCGGGCAGGGCGCGCTGACGCCGGGTCGGCCCACGCCGATGCGGCGGGACGGGGACCGGCTGCGGTTCGTGGGCGCCGCCACCCGGCGCATCGCCCGCGGCATCGACCTCGAAGAGATCGTGATGGGGCTGTGCCGGGCCACCGTGCCGACGTTCTCCGACGCGATCCTGGTCTATCTGCGCGACCCGCTGCCGGTCGGCGACGAGCGGCCCACCGGCCCGATGGTGCTGCGGCTGCGCCGCACCGACCGCATCCCGGAGGAGCGGGACACCGAGAGCGGCTTCCTGTCCGCGCCGCTGCCGGAGCCGACGGAACCGCCGGGGCTGACCGAGCTGACCGCGGAGCTGTCCGAGGTGCGGCCCGGTGGCGCGCTCGCGGAGGTGCTGCGCGGGGTGCGCCCGGTGTTCGCGGACGCGCCCGCCGCCCGCGCCGCGCTGCCCGAACTCCTCGGCGCCGACGCCGAGGGGATCGTCCCGGCCGGACAGCGGGCGATCCTCGCGCCGCTGCGCGGCCGACGCCGGGTGATCGGCGCGGCGGTCTTCCTGCGCCGCCCCGAACGGCTCGCGTTCGAGGCCGACGACCTGCTGGTCGCCGCGCAGCTCGCCACGCACAGCGCCCTCGGCATCGACAAGGCGGTGCTGTACGGGCGGGAGGCGTACATCGCGGACGAGCTCCAGCGCACCATGCTGCCGGAGACCCTGCCGCAGCCCACCGGCGTCCGCCTGGCCTCCCGCTACCTCCCGGCCGCCGAGACCGCCCGCGTCGGCGGCGACTGGTACGACGCCATCCCGCTGCCCGGCAGCCGCGTCGCCCTCGTCGTCGGGGACGTCATGGGCCACTCCATGACCTCCGCCGCGATCATGGGTCAGCTCCGCACCACCGCGCAGACCCTGGCCGGTCTCGACCTGCCGCCGCAGGAGGTGCTGCACCACCTCGACGAGCAGGCCCAGCGCCTGGGCACCGACCGCATGGCGACCTGCCTGTACGCCGTGTACGACCCGGTAAGCCACCGCATCACCGTCGCCAACGCCGGACACCCGCCACCCGTGCTGCTGCACCTGGGCGGCCGGGCCGAGGTGCTGCGGGTGCCCGCGGGCGCCCCGATCGGCGTCGGCGGCGTCGACTTCGAGGCCGTGGAGCTGGACGCGCCCGCGGGCGGCACCCTGCTGCTGTACACCGACGGCCTGGTGGAGTCCCGGCTGCGGGACGTGTGGACCGGCATAGAGCAGCTCCGCGAGAAGCTCGCCGCGACCGCGCAGCTCACCGGCCCCGACCACCCGCCGCCGCTGGAGGCCCTCTGCGACGAGGTCCTCGACATGCTCGGCCCCGGCGACCGGGACGACGACATCGCGCTGCTCGCCGCCCGCTTCGACGGCATCTCGCCCAGCGACGTGGCGTACTGGTACCTCGACCCGGAGGAGATGGCGCCCGGCAAGGCCCGCCGCCTGGCCCGGCGCGCCCTGGCCCGCTGGGGCCTTGAGGAGCTGTCGGACTCGGTGGAGCTGCTGGTCAGCGAGGTCGTCACCAACGCCGTGCGGTACGCCTCCCGGCCGATCACCCTGCGGCTGCTCCGCACCGACGTGCTGCGCTGCGAGGTCGGCGACGACGTGCCGCAACTGCCCCGGCTGCGGCAGGCCCGCGCCACCGACGAGGGCGGACGCGGGCTCTACCTGGTGAACCGGATGGCCCGGCGCTGGGGCGCGACCCGGCTGAGCACCGGCAAGGTGGTGTGGTTCGAGCTGAACGGCGCCTGACCGGGCCCGGACCACCGCCCCCCGGCGCTACTCGTTGCCGTTGCCGTTGCCGGGCGCGGCCGGGTTGTCCGGCAGCTCGATCTCGCTCGTCTCGGTCGGCGGCGGCTCGCTCGTCGGGTCGTCCGTCGTCGGCTCGTCCGACACGGGCGGCTCGGTCGTCGGGTCCTGCGTCGTCGGCGCCTCGCGCGTCGGGGGTGCCGACGTGGTGGGCGCCTCGCTGGTCGGCTCCTCGCTGGGCGACTCCGACGGGGGCGCCTCGCTGGTCGGCTCCTCGTCGGGCTCGACCGCGGCGCCCTGGTCGGTCTCCAGGTCGAACTCGGTGACGCCGCCCATCGCGCCGAAGGTGTACTGCGCCCAGATCAGCGCCGGGAAGCCACCGCCGTTGACGCGCGGCTCGCCGCCCGCCTTGTACATCGGGACCTGGTTGTGCGGGGGCTCGTCGTTCTCGCCGAACAGGCCGACCGACGTGACCAGGCCCGGCGTGTAGCCGGTGAACCAGGCCGACTTGTTCTCGTCCGACGTACCGGTCTTGCCCGCGACCTGCTGCTCGCCGCGCGCCGGGTTGTTCCGCACCGAGACCCGGGCGGTGCCGTCGTCGACCACGCCGGTCAGCACGGAGGTGACGGTGTCCGCGGCCTCCCGGCTGATGACCTGCTCCCCCACCGGGTCCGGCAGGTCGACGGTGAGGTCCTTGTGCTCGGCGGCGCCCACGATCGCCGGGGTGACCTTCTTGCCGTGGTTGTCGAAGGTGGCGTACACCCCCGCCATCTGGAGCGGGCTCGCGCCCATGGAGCCGAGGGTCTGGGCGGGTACGGCCTCCAGGCCGCCGCTCATGCCGAGGTCCTCGGCGACCTCCATCACCCGGTCCATGCCGACGTCGATGCCCATCTGGGCGAAGACGGAGTTGATGGACTTGTTCATCGCGGTCTGCACGGTGACGTCGCCGTAGTCGACGTCGTCCTCGTTGGGCGGCGCGAAGCCGACCTCCCGGCCGTTGTCCTCGGCGGGCCGCTCGCTGTCACCGTCGTAGATGGTCTTCGCGGTGATCGGGTCGCCGTCCTGGGTCTCGGCGGCGTCCTCCAGGGCGGCGGCGAGGATCACCGGCTTGAAGGTGGAGGCGGCCTGGTAGTCGAGGCGGGTGGCGTTGTTGCGGAAGTGCTTGAGGTAGTCCACGCCGCCGTACATCGCCAGCACCCGGCCGGTCTTCGGGTCGACGGAGACGGCACCGGCCTGGACGTCCGCGTCGACCTCGCGCTCCTTGGGGTCGAGCTTGCTGGTGAGCTGCTGCTTGACCGACCTGACGAGCTGGGCCTGCTTCTTCTTGTCGATGTTGACGGTGATCGTCCAGCCGCCGCGGTCGATGCGGGCCAGCGCCTCCTCGGTGTCGGCGGCGGCGCCCTGGTCGACGAGCTGCCGGGCGAGTTCGGCGTTGGCGGCCTCGACCAGGTAGCCGGTCTGGCCCTCCATGCCGGGCGCGCCCGCGGGGTCCTTCGGCACCGGGAACTTCGCCGCGGCGCGCTCGGTGGCGTCGAGCCAGCCCTCCTCGACCATGTTGTCCAGGACGTAGTTCCAGCGCTGCTTCACCAGCTTCCGGCCGGTGTCGGAGGCGGACGACCAGTCGTACTGGCTGGGCGCCTGGAGCAGCGCCGCGAGGTAGGCGCCCTGCTCGACGGTGAGGTCCTCGGCGTCGACGCGGTAGTACGCCTGCGCGGCGGCCTGGATGCCGTAGGTGCCGCGGCCGTAGTAGCTGGTGTTGATGTAGCCCGCGAGGATGTCGTCCTTGGACATCTGGCGGTCCACCTTCAGGGAGATCACCAGCTCCTTGAGCTTGCGGGTGACCGTCTGCTCCTGGGTGAGGTAGTAGTTCTTGACGTACTGCTGGGTGATCGTCGAGCCGCCCTGCTTGCCCTTGCCGGAGAGGGTGTTGAGGACGCCGCGCGCGGTGCCCTTCAGGTCGACGCCGGAGTCGCTGTAGAAGGACTTGTTCTCGGCGGCGACGAAGGTGCGCTGCACCTCCTTGGGCACCTGGGCGAGGTCGACGACCTCGCGGTTGACCTCGCCGGTGCGGGCGAGGGTGGAGCCGTCGGCGTACTTGTAGACGTTGCTCTGCTCCTGCGCGAGGGCGTTGCCCTGGGGCACGTCGATCATCAGGTACAGCACGATGAAGCCGCCGATGCCGAGCAGGCACAGGCCGAGGAACGTACCGAGGATCTTCTTCCAGGTGAACAGGCGGCGTATGCCACTTGGACCGGCCGCACGGCGGCCACGGCGCTGCCGCGCTCGCCTCTCTTCGGCTCGTCCCATGAGTCCGTTCGCTCCGCTTCGTTCTCGTCCGCCCCAGAAGGCTGTCCCAGCCTTGCAAGCTAACACCGGTTTATCTGACGAAGTCCGTCCGATCCCACTCTTTCCGGACGTGACAATCAGCACCCACCTCAATGAATCCGACGACTGAGGGGCGGCGGGGGTTGCTACGAGCGGGTAAAGTGATATCACTTTGCGAGCAGAAGCTCAGCAGCACAGAGACGGGGGTTCCCCATGTCCGCACCCGACACCACACCCACCGCCGACGTCCCCGAGATGCCCGCCCCGCGCGTGCGGGAGTTCCAGGCGCACAGCATCGGCGGCGGGCTCGCCCTGCTGCTCGGCCTCCTCGGGCTGTTCGGCGGGGTGGGCCTGGCGATCTCCGCGGTGGCGGTCAGCGGCGCCGCCAAGGCCGCGCTGATCGTCCCCGGCATACTGATCGCCGTGGCCGCCTTCCTGGCCATGTGCGGGCTGAACACGGTGGCGCCCGGCGAGGCCCGGGTCGTCCAGCTCTTCGGCCGCTACCGGGGCACGATCCGCCAGGACGGCCTGCGCTGGGTGAACCCGTTCACCAGCCGCACCAAGATCTCCACCCGGGTCCGCAACCACGAGACCGCCGTCCTGAAGGTCAACGACGCCTACGGCAACCCGATCGAGCTGGCCGCGGTCGTGGTGTGGCGGGTGGAGGACACCGCGCAGGCCACCTTCGAGGTGGACGACTACGTCGAGTTCGTCTCGACGCAGACCGAGGCCGCCGTGCGGCACATCGCCATCGAGTACCCCTACGACGCCCACGACGAGGACGGCCTGTCGCTGCGCGGCAACGCCGAGGAGATCACCGAGAAGCTCGCGATCGAGCTGCACGCGCGCGTGGAGGCGGCCGGAGTGAAGATCATCGAGTCCCGCTTCACGCACCTCGCCTACGCCCCCGAGATCGCCTCGGCGATGCTCCAGCGGCAGCAGGCGGGCGCGGTGGTGGCCGCGCGGCGGCAGATCGTGGACGGCGCGGTCGGCATGGTCGAGGCGGCGCTGGCCCGGATCGCCGAGCAGGACATCGTGGAGCTGGACTCGGAGCGGAAGGCGGCGATGGTCTCCAACCTGATGGTGGTGCTCTGCGGGGACCGCTCGGCCCAGCCCGTGCTGAACACCGGGACGCTCTACCAGTGACGGACCCCCAGCCCCAGGAGGAGCCGGGAACTCCCCGGCGCGGGCAGCCGCGGCAGCGCAAGCAGGTGCTGCTGCGGCTGGACCCGCTGGTCTACGAGGCGCTCGCGCGGTGGGCGTCGGACGAGCTGCGGTCGGCCAACGCGCAGATCGAGTTCCTGCTGCGGCGGGCACTCGCGGAGGCGGGACGGCTGCCCGGCGAGGCGGGCCCGATCCCCCGCCGGGGACGGCCGCCACGGGGCCCGGAGTCGCAGTAGCACAACTGTGACAAAGGGCCCTGACCTGCGGGTTCGTACGCCCTGCCGAGCACTGTGCACGGCGTGTATACATGCCGTGTATACGCCCTGTGTACAGTGCTCCGCATGTCCATTGGTCCCATCGGTCACACCCTCCTCGGACTCCTGGAGTCCGGCCCGCGCCACGGCTACGACCTGAAGCGGGCGTTCGACGAGAAGTTCGGTCAGGACCGGCCCCTGCACTACGGCCAGGTCTACTCCACGATGTCGCGGCTGCTGAAGAACGGCCTCGTCGAGGTCGACGGCGTCGAGCCCGGCGGCGGCCCGGAGCGCAAGCGGTACGCCATCACCGACGCCGGGGTCACCGACGTCGAACGCTGGCTCGCCACCCCGGAGAAGCCGGAGCCGTACCTCCAGTCGACCCTCTACACCAAGGTCGTCCTCGCGCTGCTCACCCGGCGCGACGCCGCCGACATCCTCGACGCCCAGCGCTCGGAGCACCTGCGGCTGATGCGCGTCCTCACCGACCGCAAGCGCAAGGGCGACCTCGCCGACCAGCTCATCTGCGACCACGCCCTGTTCCACCTGGAGGCCGACCTGCGCTGGCTGGAGCTGACCGCGGCCCGCCTCGACAAGCTCGCCGAGGCGGTGAAGGCCAAGTGACCCCACCGCCCGGCTCCCTGCTCACCGCCGACCAGCTCCGCAAGGCGTACGGCCCCACCACCGCCCTGGACGGCGCCGACTTCTCCATCCACCCCGGCGAGGTCGTCGCCGTCATGGGCCCCTCCGGCTCCGGCAAGTCCACGCTGCTGCACTGCCTCGCCGGGATCGTCACCCCCGACTCCGGCTCGATCCGCTACGACGGCCAGGAGATGGCCACCATGAACGACACCCGGCGCAGCGCCCTGCGCCGCTCGGAGTTCGGGTTCGTCTTCCAGTTCGGGCAGCTCGTGCCGGAGCTGACCTGCGTGGAGAACGTGGCGCTGCCGCTGCGCCTGAACGGCCGCCCCCGCAAGGAGGCCGAGCGCGCCGCGCTCACCTGGATGGAGCGCCTGGAGGTCGACGACCTGCGCAAGAAGCGTCCGGGCGAGGTCTCCGGCGGGCAGGGCCAGCGGGTCGCGGTCGCCCGCGCCCTGGTCACCGACCCGCGCGTGCTCTTCGCCGACGAGCCGACCGGCGCGCTCGACTCCCTCAACGGCGAGCGCGTGATGGAGCTGCTGACCGACGCGGCCCGCTCCACCAACGCCGCCGTCGTCCTCGTCACCCACGAGGCCCGGGTCGCCGCCTACTCCGACCGCGAGATCGTCGTCCGCGACGGCAGGTCCCGGGACATGGAGCGCGCCGTATGACGCGGCAGTGGCTGCGCGACCTGCGCATGGGCGCGTCGTTCGCGTTCACCGGGCGCGGCGGCTGGGCGCGGGCCGTCCTCACCGGCGTCGGCGTCGGCCTCGGGGTGGCGCTGCTGCTGCTCACGACCGCGATACCGAACGCGCTGGACGCCCGGCACGAGCGGTCGGAGGCGCGCGTCGACATCACCTACAGCCCCGTCGTCCCGCCGAAGTCGGACCGCACGCTGGTCGTCGCGAACGTCGACACCTCCTACCACGACGAGGACGTCCGCGGCCGGGAGCTGGAGGCGGAGGGCGCCCGGGCGCCGCTGCCGCCGGGCGTGGACCGGTTCCCCGCGCCCGGCGAGATGGTCGTCTCCCCGGCGCTGAAGCGGCTCCTCGAGTCGGACGAGGGCGCCCTGCTGCGGGAGCGGCTGCCGGACCGGATCACCGGCACCATCGGCGACGAGGGCCTGGTCGGCCCCGCCGAACTCGCCTTCTACCGCGACGGCCAGGACCTCGCGGAGCACATCGACACCTCCTACGTGACCCGGATCGACCACTTCGGCGGCGAACGGCAGCCGTCCGAGCCGTGGGACCCGGTGCTGATCCTGCTGATCGTGGTGCTGTTCGCGGTGCTGCTGACACCGGTCGGCGTGTTCATCGCCGCGGCGGTGCGGTTCGGCGGGGAGCGGCGCGACCGGCGGCTGGCCGCGCTGCGGCTGGTCGGCTCCGACAGCCGGATGACCCGCCGGGTCGCCGCGGGCGAGGCGCTCGCCGGGTCGGCGCTCGGGCTGGTCTTCGGGGCGGTGTTCTTCCTCCTCGGCCGGGAACTGGCGGGCTCCCTGGAGGCGTTCGGGATCAGCGTCTTCCCGGACTACCTCAACCCGTCGCCCGCGCTGGCCGCGCTGGTCGCGCTGGCGGTGCCGCTGGCCGCCGTCCTGGTCACCCTGCTCGCGCTGCGCGGTGTGGTGATCGAGCCGCTGGGCGTCGTCCGCACGGCGAAGCCCGCGCGGCGGCGGCTGTGGTGGCGGCTGCTGCTGCCGCTGGCCGGACTCGCCGCGCTGTACCCGATGATGGGGCAGGGCCGCGACAACGGCGACTTCAACGAGTACCTGGTCGTCGGCGGTGTCGTGCTGCTGCTGGTCGGCGTGACCGCGCTGCTGCCGTGGCTCGTCGAGCGGTTCGTCGCCCGGCTCGGCGCGGGCGCGGTGTCCTGGCAACTGGCCGTGCGCAGGCTCCAGTTGAGCAGCGGTACGGCGGCCCGCACGGTGAACGGCATCGCGGTCGCGGTGGCCGGTGCGATCGCGCTGCAGATGCTGTTCACGGGCGTCGAGAGCGACTACACCGAGCCGACCAGTGTCGACCTCACCCGCGCGCAGATGCAGGTGCGCCTGACGAGCGACGTGGCCGTGCCGTCGGCCGCCGAACGGTTCCGGCGGACCGAGGGCGTGCGCAATGTCGCCGCCTACTCCGAGGGCGGCCTCGGGGACCGGCCCCAGGACCCGGAGCACACCACGCAGGTGACCGTCGCCGACTGCGCGGCGCTGCGGGAGGTGGCGGTGCTGCCGTCCTGCCGGGACGGCGACGCGTTCGCGGTGACGGGCGCGGAGTACGACACGGAGACGCCGCTGCTGGCCAAGCCGGGCCGCACGCTGTACCTCGACCCGTCCTACGACACCCTGGCGCCCGGCCGGGAGGTCCCCTGGACCCTTCCGAAGGGCCTGAAGCAGGCCGAGTCCCGCACCGACATGACGGGCTCCGAGCGCGGCGGCTTCCTCCTCACCCCGGGCGCCCTGCCCGAGGGCGGGGCGCGGGCGCTGACCGGGCAGGTGTACCTGGCCGTCGACTTCTCGGTGCCGGACGCCGCCGAGAAGGTCCGCAACACGGCCGCCGCCGTGGACCCGCTGGCGTACCCGATGACGTGGTCCGCCGTGGACCGCACCGACCGCTACGACTCCATCCGCACCGGCCTGCTCGTCGGCGCGGCCTGTGTCCTGGCGCTGATCGGGGCGAGCCTGCTCGTCTCCCAGCTCGAACAGTTGCGGGAGCGCCGCAAGCTGCTGTCGGCGCTGGTCGCCTTCGGCACCCGGCGGCGCACGCTCAGCCTGTCGGTGCTGTGGCAGACGGCGATCCCGATCGCCCTCGGCCTGGTGCTCGCCGCCGCGGTCGGCATGACCCTGGGCGCCGTGCTGCTGCGGCTGGCGGCGACGCCGGTCGCGGTGGACTGGGCGAGCGTGCTGACGATGACCGGCACCGGCGCGGGGGTCGTCCTGGTGGTGACCCTCCTGAGCCTGCCGCCGCTGTGGCGGCTGATGCGGCCGGAGGGCCTGCGCACGGAGTGAGCTACGGCTTGCTGTCCTCGGTCGGGGGCGGCGGCGTGTCCTCGGTGGGCGGCGGGGTTCCGGTGGTCCCGGACTCCGCCGCCAGCCGGGCCCGCGCCACCTCCTCCGAGTAGCTCCGCAGAGAGCCGACGACGGTGTTGGTGACCGCCACCAGCGGCACCGCGACGACCGCCCCGCCGATCCCGGCGATCATGCCGCCCGCCGTCACCGACAGCACCACGGCCAGCGGGTGCACGCGGACGGCGCGGCCGAGGATGAACGGCTGGAGGATGTGCCCCTCGATCTGCTGTACGGCGAGGACGACGACCAGCGTCATCACGGCGGTGAACACGCCCTGCGTGACCAGCGCGACGACCACCGCGAGCGCCCCGGACACCACCGCGCCGACCAGCGGGATGAAGGCGAACAGGAAGATGAACACGGCCAGCGGCACGGCCATCGGGACGTCCAGGAAGTAGATCCCGAGCCCGATGAAGATGGCGTCGATCAGCGCCACGACCACCGTGCCCCGGACGTACGCCGTCAGCGTCCGCCAGGCCCGCGGACCAGCACCGGCGACGCCCGGCCGGGCCGCCGCGGGCACCAGCTTCAGCGACCACTCCCAGATGCGCCTGCCGTCGTAGAGCAGGAACAGCGTGGAGAACACGGCCAGTAGAACGCCCGTCAGGGTCTCCACGACCACGGTGACGCCTTCGAGGCCCACCGACGTGATCTCGTCGGTGTTCGCCCCGACCGCCTCCCGGAGGTTCTTGGCGATCTCGTTGATCTGCTTGTCCGTGACGTGGAACGGGCTGTCAAGCAGCCAGCGCCGCAACTCGTCGATGCCGTCCTGCACCTGGTCGGAGAGGTCGTCGATGTTCTCCATGACCTGCCAGGTCACGAACCACCCGATCAGCCCCATCACCACGAACCCGAGCACCGCGGTGAGCGCGGTCGCGGGCCCGCGCGGCACCCCGTACCGCCGCAGCCGCGCCACGGTCGGCTGGAGCAGCGCGGTGATCAGCAGCGAGGCCACGAACGCCAGCACCACCAGTTGTACGGCGCTGATGACCCGCATCAGCACCCACAGCGTCCCGGCGAGCACCAGCAGCCGCCAGCCGACCTCGGCGGCCACCCGCACGCCCCACGGCACGGCCTGCGCCGGGTCGGGGCGGGCCGGTACCAGCGGCGGGCGGTCCGGTGGGGGCGGCACGGGGGCGGGGGCGGGCGGCTCGGACCGCTCCTCGGCGTGTTCGCGCTCGGCCTCGGCCCGGCGCTCGCTCCACCGCTCACTCATGGCGGTCAGCCCGGCGCCGACCCGGCCGACCCACCCTGGCACTCGCGACATGATCCGTCCTCTTCCCCCGCTCTTCCCCACCACTCCCCCCCGGAGTCGTCGGATCCGACCGTACAGGGCCCCGCCGCGCGGGGCGCGCAGGCCGGGTGAAGCGCGAAAGCCCCTCCCCTAGGACGGGGAAGGGCTGCGCGAGGTTGAGAGCGCCGCGGGTTCCGGCTCAGTACCAGTTGTTGGCCTGCCAGAAGCCCCAGGCGCCGCAGGGGCTGCCGTAGCGCTCGTTCATGTAGTTCAGGCCCCACTTGATCTGGGTGGCCGGGTTGGTCTGCCAGTCGGCGCCGACGGACGACATCTTCGACCCGGGCAGCGCCTGGAAGAGGCCGTAGGCGCCCGAGGAGGGGTTGACCGCCTGGTAGTTCCAGCTCGACTCGTGGTCCACGATGTTGCTGAAGCAGGTCCACTGGTCGGCCGGGACCATCGAGCGTGCCATCGACTGGATCTCGGCGACGGAGTAGGAGCTCTGGACCGCGAAGCTGGAGGCGTCCCGGGTGGCGGAGCGGCTGGCCAGTTCCTCGGCCTCTTCGCGCTCCTTGGCCTCCTGGGCGGCCTTCGCCGCCTTCTCGGCGGCTTCCTTCTTCTCGATGGCGGTCTGGGCGGCGGCCTTGCGGGCCGCTTCCTCCGCCTGCTTCTTGGCGCTCGCGTCCGCCGCGATGGCCTGGACGTCGGCCTGCTGCGTCAGGGACGCGGTCTGCACCTGGGCCTGCTGGCCCGCGGGTATGTCCGCGAGGAGCGTCAGGTCGGTTGCCGCCGCCTCGGCGTCGTTGTCCTGGGCGGTGCTGCCCGAGGCAACGCCGACGACGCTTCCGACTGCGGTGACCGCGGTGGCCGAGGCCACTGCGAATCCCCGGACCGAGATCCGGCTCACACGGTTTCCTTCCAGCATCGCCCGCTTCGGTGACCCTGGCGGACGCAATCGTGCCCCTGGCACTGGCCTCCCCAACTGCGGGGTCACGGGAGGCGCGGGCCCGGTGGGCGACTCCCGGCTCGGGGGCGCCGCGTGGTGCTCGGGCGGCATACGACGGTTGCTATGGAGTTGTGACTGCTGTTGTGCCGTGGCGCTGGGGGCACAGGAGTGTCGTATGCGGGGCCTGACAGGATTGAGACTCTGCCGTAACCCGACGGCGCAAGGCAATTCCGAGTTGCGTGTGAAAGCTCACATGCGGTTTGCCCCCGCGGATTTCCGCTTTCCACCCCACACGAAGGCGCCGCCCGGCTAGGCTCTCGGCCTTTGCCGGGCGGCGCCAACTGCCGCGTGACCGCCCCGAGCTGGGGCGAGACGGTCAGATCTGGCCGTCCTCCAGCATTTCGGTCACAAGGGCGGCGATCTGGGACCTCTCGGACCGGTTGAGCGTCACATGGGCGAAGAGCGGATGGCCCTTCAGCTTCTCCACGACGGCCACCACGCCGTCATAGCGCCCGACGCGCAGATTGTCCCGCTGTGCCACGTCATGGGTGAGAACGACCCGTGAGTTGGCGCCGATCCGGGACAGCACGGTCAACAGGACGTTCCGCTCCAGCGACTGCGCCTCGTCCACGATCACGAACGCGTCGTGCAGCGAACGCCCCCGGATGTGGGTGAGCGGCAGGACCTCCAACATGCCCCGCGCGGTGACCTCCTCGATGACCTCCCGGCTCGTCACCGCCGACAGGGTGTCGAAGACCGCCTGCGCCCAGGGGCTCATCTTCTCGGCCTCGGTGCCGGGCAGATAGCCCAGCTCCTGCCCGCCGACGGCGTACAGCGGCCGGAAGACCATCACCTTCTGGTGCTGCCGCCGCTCAAGCACCGCCTCAAGCCCGGCGCACAGCGCCAGCGCCGACTTGCCGGTACCGGCCCGCCCGCCCATCGACACGATCCCGACGTCCGGGTCGAGCAGCAGGTCGAGCGCGATCCGCTGCTCGGCGCTGCGCCCCTTGATGCCGAACGCCTCCCGGTCTCCGCGCACCAGCCGGACGTTGCCCTCGGGCGTGACCCGGCCGAGCGCCTTGCCGCGCTCCGACTGGATGGTCAGCCCCGTGTGCACGGGCAGGTCGGCGGCCTCGGGGACGTACAGGTGCCCTTCCTCGAAGAGGATGTCCACCTGCTCGCCGGGCAGGGTCAGTTCGGACATGCCGGTCCAGCCGGAGGAGTCCGTGATGGCCAGTTCGGCGCGGTACTCCTCGGCGAGGAGGCCCACCGAGGACGCCTTGATCCTCAGGGGCAGGTCCTTCGACACGACGGTGACGTCGAACCCCTCGGCCTGGAGGTTGCGGGCGACCGCGAGGATGCGGGAGTCGTTGTCCCCCAGCCGGTAGCCGCTGGGCAGCACGCTGGGGTCCGAGTGGTTCAGCTCGACCCGCAGCGATCCGCCGAGTTCCCCGATCGGGATGGGGGCGTCGAGACGGCCGTACCGGACGCGGTAGTCGTCGAGCAGGCGCAGGGCCTGCCGGGCGAAGTAGCCGAGTTCGGGATGGTGCCGCTTGGCCTCCAGCTCCGTGACCACGACGACGGGGAGCACGACCTCGTGCTCCTCGAAGCGGCTCATGGCGTTCGGGTCGGCCAGCAGGACGCTGGTGTCGAGAACATAGGTGCGCCGGTCGGGCTTGTGGCGCTTTGTGCTGGTCACCACGGAAGGACGTACCCCCTCGGATGAGGTCGGGGAGCGACGGAGACTAGCTGGACCGGTTTCCGGCCGCGGTGCACCGCGGGCCGAGGACCGGCCCTCCGCTGCTGCGTCCGTGCGGTGAACGCACGATCGGGCTGGTGCAAAGGGCCTCCCGGGCGGACGGCCCCGTGCCGTCCGCTGAGATCCGACACCCGTGGTTCGGGAGTCGACCTGTTGGGTCTATGCCCTCGAACACCCGCCGCCATGCCAGGGCATATGACGGCGCGCTGGTGAACTCCGTGTGACGCGCTGCCCGCTGGGGTCTACGCCGGGTCGGTCAGCCGCCGTAGCGGCGGTGCCGGGCCGCGTAGTCGCGCAGGGCCCGCAGGAAGTCGACCTTACGGAAAGCGGGCCAGAAGACGTCGCAGAAGTAGTACTCCGAGTGCGCCGTCTGCCAGAGCATGAATCCGGACAGCCGCTGCTCACCGCTGGTCCTGATCACCAGGTCCGGGTCGGGCTGGGCGCCGGTGTAGAGGTGACGTCCGATCATGTCGATGTCGACGGCCTCGGCGAGCTTCGTCAGCGGGACGCCGCTGTCGTGGGCGTCGAGGAGCATGGAGCGCACGGCGTCGGCGATCTCCTGACGGCCGCCGTAGCCGATGGCGACGTTGACCGTTATCCCGTCGACGTGCGCGGTGTCCTCCTGGGCGCCCTTGAGGGTGCGCTGCATGTCCTCGGGGAGCAGGTCCAGGTTGCCGACGTGGTGGACGCGCCAGCGGCCGTCGGCGGCGAGGGAGCGGACGACGTCCTCGATGATGCCGAGCAGGGGGACGAGTTCCTCCGCGGGGCGCTCGAAGTTGTCGGTGGACAGCAGCCAGAGGGTGACGACCTCGACGTCCGTCTCGGAGCACCAGCCGAGGAACTCGCCGATCTTGTCGGCACCGGCCCGGTGGCCGTGCATGGTGGAGGAGCCCGCCGCCCTGGCCCAGCGCCGGTTGCCGTCCATGATGACGCCGATGTGCTTGGGCACCTGAGCGTGGTCCAGGTGGCCTTCCACCCGGCGTGCGTACAGCCTGACCAGCAGGCCGCGCAGCTTGTCGCGCAGGTTCACGTGATCGTCAGCCCCTCCGTACCGTGGCGGTCCCCGCTGGCGAAGCGTACCGCTGTGGGGTGGGGGCGGGAGCCGGGGGTGGAGGCGGGGGCGATGATCCCGCGGCGTCGCGGAGTGCCGTGCGGAGCGGCAGGTTCCGGGGGCACAAAAAACGGGCCGGTCCGTGGGGGGGAGACGGACCGGCCCGAGGGGGGGCTTCCACCATAACCCTTCGTAAGTGATGCTGCGTGCATCGGCGTGCCACAACTACTCTCCGAATTCGCCCGGCGACGCCACGATGGGGGCGGAACCCCCGGTTCACATGCGGTTCATGGCCGGATCGGGGTGCATACACAGGTCCTCAGCGGTCTGGAGCACATCATCCCGACGGGTTAACGCGGCCCGCCGCGGCCTTGACGCCTCAGGCAGAGCACCGCGCGATCCCCTCCACCGCGCGGCACCCACCGCGCGGCTTTGCTCACGCGAATTACCTTGGTCTGAACCTACCGGAGGTGCGCGGCGGAAACGAGCCACCGCCGGTAACGATGTGAAAACCACACCGGCCGCCCGGCTATCCCCGCTCGGCTCTGCGGGCGTCGAACAAGTGCCGGGTGCTGTGCGCCGTGAACGAACCCTCCGCGCGGATCCGCTCGTCCAGTTCCCGCAGCCGGGACGCGTACCGCTCCACGGTGAAGTCCGGCACGATCCACACCACCTTGCGCAGGAAGTGCACCACGGCGGCGATGTCGTGGAACTCCATCCGCAGCCGCTCCGCCCGCAGCTCCACGACCTCCAGCCCCGCCGCCTCCGCCGCGGCCCGCTCCCCCTCCGGGTCCCGGCCCCGGCGCGCCTCCTCCGGCCGCGGCCCGAGGAAGAACTCGGTCAGCTCGAAGACGCTGGCCGGACCGACGTGCTGGGCGAAGTACGTGCCGCCCGGCCGCAGCACCCGGACGATCTCCGCCCAGTCCGGCCGCACCGGGTGCCTGCTGGAGACCAGGTCGAAGGAGGCGTCCGGGAAGGGCAGCGGGGCGTCCTCCGGCGCGCCGACGACGGTGACGCCGCGCGGCTGGAGCAGCGCGGTGGCTCTGGCGAGGTTCGGCGGCCAGCCCTCGGTGGCGACGGTGCGGGCGGGCACCGCGGGGGCGGCCCGGCCCAGGGCGAAGTCCAGCACCTCCCCGCCGCCGGTCTGGACGTCCAGCGCGGCCTCGGCCCGCGCCAGCCGCCCGGCCAGCGACTCGGCGTACCGCCAGGACGGCCGGGCCTCGCTGGCCCGCCCCTCGAACCACGAGAAGTCCCACCCGTCGGTGGGCACGGCGGCCCCCTCGGCGACCAACTCCTCGAAGGACCTCATGCGCGTCCCCTCCCTCTCCATGGCCCTACGGCACCAGCGGGCGGACGTCCTCCGCCACCAAGTCGTCCTACGGCACCAGCGGGCGGACGTCCTCCGCCACGAACCGGACGAAGCCCTCCGGGTCGGGCTCGTCCCCGGTCGGCTGGAGGACCACCGTGTCCGCACCTGCCGCGGCGAGCCCGCGCACCGCCTCCGCGACGGCGGCGGCGTCCCCCGCGACGCCGAGACCCGGCACGTCGGCCAGTCCCTCGGCGGCGAGTTCGGCGCGCAGCCGGGCGTCGGCGCCGGGGCCGGTGGCGGCGAGCAGGTAGACGACGACGCGGTGCGGGTCGGTCCGCCCGGCCGACGCCCGCCCCTCGTCGATGAGCCGCCGCGCCTCGCGTACCCCCTGCGCGGAGGTGGCGCAGGTGAGCAGGGTGCCGTCCGCCGCGGCGCCGGACAGCCGCAGGGTGCGCGGCCCGGTGGCGCCGGCGAGCACCTCGGGCGCCTGGGCGGGCGGCCAGTCGAGGGCGACGTCGTCGAGCCGGACGTACCGCCCCTTGGTGCTGAGCCGCTCGCCGCGCAGCAGGGCGCGCAGGGCGTCGAGGTGCTCGCGCAGCAGCGTCAGCGGCGACTCGGCGCGCGCCCCGACCTGCCCCATCCAGTCCTGGACGCCGTGCCCGAGGACGACGACGGGACGGCCGGGGAACATCCGGTGCAGGGCCGCGGCCTCCATCGCGGTGACGGCGACGTTGCGCAGCGGTACGGGCAGCAGGCCGATGCCGACCCGGAGCCGTTCGGTCCAGGCGAGCGCGGCGGCGACCGTGGAGACGCCGCCCTCAAGGAAGCAGTCCTCCCACAGCCACAGTTCCTCCAGCCCGCTCTCGTCGGCGAGCCGCGCGATGTCGCGCAGCCGCTCGGGCGGGAGTTGGGGACGGAAGACAGCGCCGAGTCCGGTCATGGGATCTTCCTAGCGGTCGTACGTCCGTACGACAACCGCTTATCCGCCGCCCGCGCATCCCGTCCGCGCGCCCTCACGCCGCGGCGAGGGCCCCCAGCAGCACGCCCGTGAACGCCCCGCCGATCATGAACGGCCCCAGCGGGATCGCTGACTTGCGGCTGGCGCGGCGCAGGGCGATCAGTGTGAGGCCGTACAGACTGCCGTAGGCGAGCCCGGCGAAGGCGCCGAGCAGCAGCGTGGACCAGCCGTACCACCCGAGGGCGGCGCCAAGACCCAGCGCCAGCTTCACATCGCCGAAGCCCATGCCGGACGGGTTGACGCGGTGCAGGAACAGGTACCCGGCACCCAGGGCGAGCGCGCCGAGCAGCGCCGTCGTCCAGGAGCCGCCGTCGGCGGGGAGCGCGGCGGCGACGCCGAGCAGCGCCAGGGTCACGGCGGCGAGCGGCAGCGTCAGCACGTCGGGCAGCCGCTGGACGCGCTGGTCGACCAGCGCGAGCAGTACGGCGACGGGCGCGACGACCAGCCAGACGGCTACCTCGGGCCGCGCGCCGGTCGCGGCGCCGAGCAGGGCGCAGACGGCGGAGGTGAGCACAGCGACACCGACGACATTCGGCCCGTACCGCGCACAGTCCACCACCGCGCACCGGGCCCGCCCGACCCACCCGCCGAACGCGCCGGTGATCGGGTGCCCGCCGGGGCAGTCCGCACGCCACGGCTGCTCGGCGTCCACCGAGAGCCGGTGCACGGCCCGCGGCAGCAACAGCCCGGCTCCGGCGCCCCACAGGGCGGCCACGAGGACGATGAGTGCGCGCACGCGGGGACCCTAGTCCGCCGGGCCCGCGCCGGGCATGGGCCCGGGGACCCATGCGGGGCCCGGCGGGCGGTGGGTACGGTCCTTGCGCGGGCGACAGGGAGACGGGGTACGGGGACATGGGCCGACGCTGGCGGGACGGACGGGGCGAGCTGATCGTGCACGGCCCCGACGCCGACGTCCGGGTCCCCCTGGAACTCGCCACCTCCTACCGCGCCCGTACGAGGGGCCTGCTGGGCCGGGACACGATCGACGGCGCGTTGCTCCTCTCCCCCGCGAGCAGCGTGCACACCTTCCGGATGCGCTTCCCCATCGACGTCGCCTACCTCACCCACGACCTCACGGTCCTCACCGTCCACACGATGCCCCCCGGCCGCCTGGGCGCGCCCCGCCTTCGCTCCCGGCACGTACTGGAGGCGGCGGCGGGGGCGATGGCGGGGTGGGGGGTGGGGGCCGGGGTGCGGGTGAGTGTGTCGCCGGAGAGCCCTAGGGGGTGAGGGCCGTTGTCAGGCGGTCGTGTACGCGGTCCAGGGGGGCCGGGGTGCGCAGGGGGGCGCAGGTGTGGGTGCCGTTGGGGGGGAGGTTGACCTTGGCGAGGGTGCTGAGGAGGGCGCGGGGGCCCGTGTCGACGTAGGTGGTGAAGCCCGTGCGGCGCAGGGTGTGCAGGGCGCGGCCGAAGCCCATGGGTTCGGCGAGGTGCGCCGCCGCGGCGGTGCGCAGTTGGGCCGGGGTGTCGGCGCGGCGGCCGTCGGTGACGGTGGTGTGCACCGCCAGTCTGGGGCGTCTGAGCGGCTGGCTCTGGAGGAGGCGCCGGAAGGTGCGGTGCACCTCGCCGAGGAGCGGGTGGTGGAACGCCGTCCGGCTGGTGAGCGGCGCGGCGCGGTGGCCGCGGTCGCGTGCCGTACGCTGGAAGGCGGCCAGGTCGGTGTCCGGGCCCGCCAGGACGACCTGCGCGGGCGCGTTGTGCGCGGCGATCCGTACCCGTGGCGCACCGCCCTCCCGGAGCGCGTCGACCGCCTGCTCCCAGGTCATGTCGGTGACCAGCAGGCCGGCCCGGGGCAGCCGGGCGTCCCGCAGGAGGCGGTCCCGGATGCTGAGAAGCTGCACGCCCTGGCGGATCGTGAGGGCGCCCGCGACGGTCAGCGCGGCGAGGTCGCCCATGCTGTGCCCCATGACCGCGTCGGCGGAGGCGGGCAGCAGGTCCAGTACGACGCTGGCGGCGGCCACGGCGGCGGTGTACGTGGCGAGGTCGAAGGCGAGCGGGTGGGTGGCGACGAGTTCCTCCGGCGGGGCCGCCGCGGGGTCGGTGAGCAGGTCGCCCACCGACACGCTCACCCCGGCGTGCGCGTCCACCATCTCCAGTACGGCGCTGACCGGCGGGTGGTCCCGCAACGGGCGCAGGGCGCCTGGGAGGTAGGCGCCCTGGCCGGGACACAGCAGTACGGTGCGGGGTTTCATGCTGCGGTGTGGGTGAAGGCCAGGGCCACGTTATGGCCGCCGAAGCCCATGCTGGTGCTGAGCGCGGCGAGCGGTCCGGCGCCGGGCAGGGGCTGGGGGTGGCGGCCCACGACGTTCAGGCCGATGGTGTCGATCTCCGGGTCGAGGCGGTCGAGGCTGTGGACGGGCGGCGCCGTCCGCTCCCGCAGCGCCAGCACCGTGAGGACGGCCTCGATCGCGCCCGCGGCGCCCAGGGTGTGCCCGAAGGCGGACTTGGTCGCGCTGACGGCGATCTCCTTCAGCTCGTCCCCGAACACCGCCGTGAGGGCCTGCGCCTCGCAGAGGTCGCCGACCGGGGTGGAGGTGGCGTGGGCGTTGATGTGCTGGACGTGGGAGGGGAGCAGGCCCGCGTCGCGCAGGGCGGCGTCGACGGCGGCGGCGCAGCCGGTGCCGCCGGGGGCGGGCTGGGCGACGTGGTGGCTGTCGTTGGTGATGCCCGCGCCCGTGAGGTGGCCGTGGATGCGGGCACCGCGGGCGGCGGCGTGCTCCGGGCTCTCCAGGACGAGGATGCCCGCGCCCTCCCCCATCACGAACCCGTCGCGGTCCGCGTCGAACGGGCGGGACGCCTGCCCGGGGTCGTCATGGCGGGTGGAGAGCGCCTGGAGCCGGGCGAACCCGGCGAACGCCAGCGGGGTCAGCGCGGCCTCCGTGCCGCCCGCGACGACGACGTCCGCGTAGCCGTACCGGATGAGTTCGAGGCCCTGCGCCAGGGCCTCGGCGCCGGAGGCGCAGGCGCTGACCGGGGTGTGGACGCGCGCCTTCGCCCCGATCATCAGGCCGACCTCGGCGGCGGGGTGGTTGGGCAGCATCCGCGGGATGGTGCGGGGGCTGACCCGGTCGGGGCCGTCGGTCTCCAGGCGGTGGTTCTGCTCCAGGATGGTGCCGAGCCCGCCGAGGCCGACGCCGACGACGACGGCCACCCGGGTGCCCTGGCCCGCTTCTTGGTCGAACCCCGCGTCCCGCCACGCCTCCTTGGCGGCGACGAGGGCGAACTGCGCCGAGCGGTCGCAGTGGGAGGACTTCGCCGGGGGCAGTACGGTACGGGGCTCCACCGCCGCCCGCGCCGCGAGGTACTCCCGCGTCGGGCCGCCCGGTGGGCCGACGTCGAGCAGGCCGACGCCGCACTCGCCCGCCAGCAGCGCCGACCAGGTGGAGGCGACGTCACCGCCGAGCGCCGTGGTGACGCCGAGTCCGGTGATCGCCGCCGATGCCGTGGGGGGAGCCGGTACGGCTCCTCGGTGACGGCTCACGAGGGCTCACCGGCGGGGGCCGGGACGGTGGCGCGGAGATGCGCGACGATCTCGCGCACCGTGGTGAGTTCCTCCGCCTCCTCCATCGGCACCTTGATCTGCCAGTGGTCCTCGATGGCGGCGACGAGTTCCAGCCGGGCCAGGGAGTCGACCCCCAGGTCGTCCTTCAGGTCGCTGTCGGGCTGGATCTCCTCCGCGGTCAGGTCCTCGACGGTGGCGGTCAGCAACGCGCGGACCTCGTCGAAGAGCTGGCGTTCGTCGACCGTGAGTGGCGTGGAGGTCATGGGGGTCTCCTCATGGGGTCGTGGGACGCGAATGCGGCGCCGTGTGCCCGAGTGCACAGCGACAGCCTTTCCGACCGCCCGGGACGGAATGCGTCGGAAGAGGAGGGTGGTGGATCAACGGGAGCACGCGAGGGGCGCCCCAGCACGAGCCCAACTCCCACGCGCGTTCACGCGCTCCAGGTGGGGGTTAGGGTGCGGGGCGCTGGCCGCGTACCGGGTCCGCGCATGACGAAGCCCGCCCCGGCGGGGCGGGCCTGGTGGTGGTCAGGTCAGGCGCTCCCCCTGGGGAAGGAGATCTCCACGCGGCGGTTCTTCTTGCGGCCGGTCTCCGTGGAGTTGTCGGCGATGGGGTAGTCCTCGCCGTAGCCGCGGACCTCGAAGGTGATGTCGGGGTTGTTGAGTTCGGACTCCAGGACGCCGTGTACGGCGTTCGCGCGTTGGCGGGAGAGGACGTCGCCGTGGGCGGCGGAGCCGAGGTTGTCCGTGAAGCCGAAGACGCGGATCTGGGTGGCGTTCTGGGTCTTGATCTCCGCCGCGATCGCGACGATGCGGGCCTTCGCCTGGGCGCTGAGCCGCGCGCTGTCCTTGCCGAAGAGGACTTCGGCCTGCAGCGCGAACTTCACGTCCGCGTTGGTGTCCTCACGGCGTTCGTCGCCGCTCTGGTCCTCCACGACCTGCTTGATGTCCAACACCTTGGGCTCCGCGAGCGTGGCCCCCTCGGGGAGCTTCAGATCGGGGTCGTTGGCGTCGAGTTCCACGGGGGCGGAGGCGGTTGCCTCGGTGCCTGGGGGGACGCTGGGGTTGTCGTCGGCGGTGGCGGTCGTGGCGCCGTAGAGGGTGGTGGCGAGGATGAGTGTGGTGGCGGTGAGGGCCAGGGGGAGGCGGGTGGGGGTCATGAGGGGCCTCACCCGGAGATCGTGACGGTGCCGGTGGCGAAGGTCGGCAGTTGGAAAGTGACCTCCGTCGTGCTCGACGGAGGGGCTGGGAACTGCATGAAGACGGTGATCTCCTCCCCCGCCTTGAGGATCGACAACCCCGTGGTCGTCAGCGGACGCCCGTCTGTGTCACGCAGGACGTAGTAACGCTTCTTTGCCTTGCTGTCCACAAGAGTGGCTCCGCCCAGTGACCGCCCATGCGCGATGATCTCGGTCTCGTTGCCCCTCAACAGGGAAGGCACGGTGACCGACTTGTCGCTGTCGTTCTTCAGCGTGCCGTTCACCGTGAGAAATCCTCCGGAGTCACGCTCGGCGGAAGTGATCCTCAGCATCAGTCCGGAGGACCCCTGCAACTCGGCCAGCGGCTCGCTCGACTGACCCTCCTGAGCACTCGGCCGGGACCCGTCGGCCTTGGACGCGGACGCCGAAGCCCGGGGCTTCTCGTCGTCGCCCCCGCCCCCACCGCAACCGGCCACCCCGAGGGCCAGACCGGCCGCAACGGTCAACGCGACCATCCCCCTGCGGGCCTTCGTCGTGAACCGAATGCTCATGACTCCGCTTCCTTCATCACTCGTCGTTCGCTTGTCAGTCGGCCAGATGGACGTCGAAGAGGTCCTTGGGCTCCGGGAGGTCCAGGAGATTCTCCGGGTCCAGGTCCCAGATCGCGCCCCCCTTGCAGGTGAGACTCGGCAGCACGTCGTCCTCTGCGTCCTCGTCGAGGGGCTTGAAGTCGCAACGGGACTCGATGACTGCGGTGGCGGATGCCTTGGCGTGCTTGTCCTCGGTGCCGGGTACGACGGTTTCCCCCACGGTGTCGTCGGTCTCTACTTCGACCGTGAAGCGCAGAGGCCCGGTATCGCGGCAGCCCTCGCCGATCAAGTGGGCGTTGTTCTGCGCCGCGAGCTGCTGCGCACGCCAGCAGGAGTCGCCCAGTCCTGGGGCGTTGCCTTCGAAGATGCCCCGCCATTTCGCCGGGTTGAGCACATCGGTCACCCACTGGCCCGCGAGCAGGTCTCGCCGATCCTGGGCCGCCGCCAACGCTGCGGCGTCAGCCGCCGTCTGGGCCTCGTTCCGAGTGGTCGCGGCCTGGCCGACCGCTAAGAACGCGAACGCGAGAAAGAGCAGACCCCCCACCACCGTGATGTAGATGGGGAAGGCCTGCCCAGAGTCGTCTAGGGGACGCCCGCGCATTAACCCGTGATCTCGCCGATCTTCGTAGTGATCGCATCGGCGATCGTGCCGCCGAAGTCCGTGCCGAGGA
Source organism: Streptomyces flavalbus (assembly GCF_042674625.1). NCBI lineage: Bacteria > Bacillati > Actinomycetota > Actinomycetes > Kitasatosporales > Streptomycetaceae > Streptomyces > Streptomyces flavalbus. The sequence goes on along the minus strand of NZ_JBHTEB010000001.1, from coordinate 5,063,810 downwards.
GCACCAGAATGATCGCCACCACCACCGCGATGATCCCCAGGTACTCCACCGCGGTCTGTCCGTCGTCGTTGCGGGTCGCGCGGGACTGAAGGTAAGCGACGGTGGTGTTGAACCAGTTGCTCATGGTGTTCCCCTTCGGTAGCGGCTCGGGTGCCGGTCGCGATGGGAGAACCGTACGGCCGGGGGGTCGGGTTGGCGGAGGGTCCCTGGGCCCAAAGGCGGGCCCAATCTTGCTCGCGCATGGGTCAGCCCACCTCTCGCCGGGAGCCGGGGGCCGTGCCCAGCCACTTCGCGGCGGCCTCGGCGCGGCTGGTGCTGTGGAGCTTGGCGAAGATGCGGTTGATGTGGTTCTTGACCGTCTTCTCGCTGATGAAGCACGCGGCGGCGATCTGCTGGTTGGTCATGCCGGACGCGATGAGGTCCATGATCTCCGCCTCCCTCGTGCTGAGCTGGAACCGCGACCGGTCCGGGAGGCCGCCCGTCCACCCCGCGGTCCCCGACGATGACTGTCTCATATCACGTTGCATTTGCGAAAGGTTTTGTGCAGGAACACTTACGTGCATCTGCCGCGCGGTGTCGGGTTTTTCCCGCGAATCATCTTCCGGCCTCCCCATTTGAGGTTGCGCCAGCAACGCCCCCGCCGCCGTCGGAGTGAAGTGCGGTCTGCCCCGCCTGACGTCCCGTACCGCCGTCACCAGTTGGTCCGCCGTGAACTCGCCGTGGACCAGGTAGCCGCCCGCCCCCCTCCGCAGCGCCTCCCGCACGATCTCCGACTCTCGGCTGTACGTCAGCATCACGACCGGGGCGACGCGGACCAGGTACGGCAGGGCTGAGATGCCGTCGACGCCGGGCATCCGGACGTCGAGGAGGATCACGTCGGGGCGGTGGGCCTCGGCGGCGGCGCAGGCGGCGCGGCCGTCCGCCGCCTGCGCCACGACCGTGATGTCCGGGCGGCCGGAGAGCAGCGCCGTCAGGCCCGCCCGTACCACCGGGTTGTCGTCGGCCACCACCACGCGCAGGGACGGCGACGGCGGCGGCACGGGATCGGAGGGCGCGGGGCCGGGGTGGGGCGAGTTGGCCGTCATCGGCCGCCTCCTCTCAAGTCGGGGGTGGGGGTGCGCAGGGCCGCCAGCGGGAGGTCCAGGCGGACCTCCGTGCCCGTCGCGTGGGCGCCCTTGCCGATGCGGATGCGGGCGCCCACCGACGCCGCCCGTTCCACCATGCCGACCACGCCGAAGTGACCGGTCCTGCGCAGGTGTTCGAGCGTGGTGCCCTCGGGCAGGCCCCGTCCGTCGTCGTGGACGCTGATGCGGAGCAGGTCGCCACACACGCCAGCGGTGACGTCCACCCGGGTCGGGTCCGCGTGGCGGTGGGCGTTCTCCATGGCCTCCGCGGCGATGGTGAGGAGTTGGCGGGCCAGCGCCGGGGGGACGGGAGGGATCGCCTGGTCGCCCGTGGGGCGGTACACCGCCGGGACGCCCGTACGGGCCGTGAAGTCCGCCGTGCGCGCCGCCAGTTCCCGCAGCACGTCCGTGCCCTGGGCCGGGTCCGACTCGCGGCGCAGGTCGGCCAGGAGTTCCCGGGACTCCGCCGCCGCCCTGCGCGCCGAGCGGGCCACCAGGTCCGCCTGCTGGCGCAGGGACGCGGGGTCCGTCGTGTCGGCGGAGGCCGCGAGGCCCTCCGCGGCGAGCGCCACGCCGTGCAGCGTCTTCGCCACCGAGTCGTGCATCTCGCGCGCCAGCCGCGCCCGTTCCGCCGCGATCGCCTCCGCCACCGCCAGCCGCGCCTGCACCGTCGTCAGCGCCCGCGTCGCCTCGCCGAAGCGCAGCATCAGGTTGCGCAGCGTCGAGCCGACCGCGCCCGCGATCACGCACAGGCCGGGCAGCAGCAGCGCCTCCGCCACCGACGGGTCCGTCCCCCGCGCGTCCCTGAGCGTGGCGTGGACCAGCAGGAGGATCAGTGACTGGAGCGACGCGAACGCCGCCGCGCCCCGCCAACTGTAGAGCAGGCCCGCCAGCAGGGGAGTCGTCACGGAGACGTAGGCCAGGGTCGTGTCCGGGCCCGCCGAGACCAGCAGCAGGGAGCCGAAGAGGGTGTCCACGGCCAGCAGGGTGGGGTGGCGCAGGAGGAGCGGGCCGAAGCGTTCCCAGTCGCGGAACAGGACGTACGACACCATGAACGTGGTGACGACAGCGGCGCCGACGAGCCAGGCGGCCAGGCCCGGGGCCGCGTTGAGCAGGGCGGCGGGGGCGGCCAGGGCGATCATCGCCAGGCGGAACCCGAAGACCTGGCGGCACATCGCCTGGAGGGCGTTTATCTGGAGGTTCAGGGTCGGGGGCGGGTTCGGGGGCGGGTTCCGGTTCGGGTCCGGGTTCCGGTTCGGGTTCGGGGCCGGGTTCCGTTTCTGCGGGTCGTCCGGCGGCCGCGGTGCCCCCCGCGGAGCCGGGACGTCCGACCCACCCGGGGTGCCCGGGGCACCCGGCGCGTCCTCGTCCGACGTCTGCCAGGTCGGCATCGTGCGCACCCGCCCCCCTACTCACCCGTGATCGAGCCGAAGTCCGTGCCCGAGCCGAGCAGCAGGCCCGCGCCGAGGAGGATCAGCGTGGCCGGGACCATGAAGGTCGTGATCATCATCGTGGCCTTGGGGACCGCGCGGGCGGCCTTGCGGCGGGCGTTCTGGGCGTCCGTACGGCGCATGTCCTTGGCCAGGGAGACCAGGGTGTCGACGATGGGCGCGCCCAGTTCCTCGCCCTGCTGGAGGGCGGAGACGAACATGGCGACCTGCTCGGAGTCGTTGCGGCGGCGCAGTTCCGCGAACGCCTGGCGGCGGCTCATGCCGAGGTCCATCTGGCGCAGGGTGATGCGCAGTTCGTCGGCCCAAGGGCCCTCGTAGCGGGAGGAGACGCGGTCCAGTGCCTGGCGGAAGCCGAGGCCCGCGCTGACGACGACCGCCAGGACGTCCAGGAAGTCCGGGAGGGTGCGTTCGATCTCGTCCTTGCGGACCCGGATCGCCGACCAGATGCCCACCTCCGTCCAGAACGCGCCGAACGCGAGCAGCAGCAGCGCGACCAGGTACTGGCCGCGGAGGAGGAAGACCAGCGCGCCCACGCCGCCCAGGGCGCCGTAGACGGCGCGGCGGGCGGCGTAGCGGTCGATGGTCAGGCCGCCGGGGTTGCCCGCGAGGTCTATCTTGCGGCGGTACTTGGCGACCTGTTTCGGGCCCATCATGCGCAGTACGGCGGGGGCGTACCGCATTCCCACGCGGTCGACGACGGAGTCGACCGCGCCGGTGCGGGTGGCGCCGACCTCCAGGGCGAGGGCGAGGTCGCTGGGCAGCTTGGTGTCCGCCCGGTACATGCGGACGCCCGCGAAGACGCCGTAGACCGCGAGGCCCATCAGCAGGGCCAGCAGGAGTGCCATCGGTGAGTCGACCTCCCCGGCTCAGACGTCGATGCGGGACAGGCGGCGGATGAGGACGAAGCCGACCGCGTACAGGGCGAAGGCGACGATCACGGCGCCCTGCCCGACCGGCGAGCCGGTCATGCGGTCGAGGGCGCCGTCCTTCACGCCGTTCATCAGGAACAGGGAGCCGATGCCCATGACCGGGACGGCGTACGAGGTCATGTTGACCTGCGAGAGCTGGGTCCGTACCTCGCGGCGGGTCTCCTTGCGCTCCTCCAGGGTCTCGGTGAGGTTGCGCAGCGCGGCGACGACCTGACCGCCCGCCCGGTTGGACAGGACGAGGGTGGTGACGAGGACGACCAGTTCGCGGGAGGGCAGCCGGTCGGCGAGTTCGCCGAGGGCGTCGTCCATGGAGGCGCCGAGGGCGAGCTGGTGGGCGACCTTGGCGAGTTCCTCCCCGGCCGGGGCCTCCAGCTCCTCCGCCGCCATGCCGATCGCGGTGCGCAGGGCGAGGCCCGCCTGGGTGGCGTTGGCCAGGATGCGGGCGAGTTCGGGGAGCTGGTTGATGAACCGCTCGATGCGCTTCTGGCGCTGCCAGTTCAGGAACTGCGTCGCCGCCCAGACGCCGAGCAGCCCGGCGATCGGGCCGAAGAAGGGCGCCAGGGTGGCGTGGCCGACCAACCACAGCCCCGCCACCGTGATCAGCATCGCGGCGAAGAACTCGCCCGGCGTGACGTCCAGGCCGGTGGCCGCCAGGCGCAGTTCCAGGCGCCTGCCGAAGCGGGTGCGGCGCACTCGGCGGTCCAGGTCCCGGAAGTAGCGTCGGCGGCCGACGACGGCCACCTGGCCGGTCGCGGAGAGCCGGTCGATCAGGGCCTGGCGCTGGGCCCTGCCCATGGCGTAGGCGTGGCTGCCGACCACGGCCAGGACGCAGGCCAGCAGGGTGATGCCGGTGGTGAGGGTGACCAGGGTGTCGAGTTCCATGGGGCGGGTCCTACTTACCTGCTTCTCGGGCGGCCAGTTGGGCGGCGGACTGGGCGACGCCGAAGGCCGGGGGGATGGGCTGGCCCGCCAGGTAGAGGCGGTCCGCGACGCGGCGGGGCAGGGGGAAGTGCTGGAAGGCGCCGTACACCCGGCCGTCGGCGGCCATCGGCTGGGCGGCGAAGCGGGCGACGGTGGCCAGCCGGTACGGCTCACCGCCGTGGCTGTCGAGCAGGGCGACCTCGGTGACCCGGCGGGCGCCGTCGGCGAACCGGGTGAGCTGGACGATGACGTCCACCGCGCTGTTGATCTGGTCGTGCAGGGCGACGAAGGGGACCTCGACGTCCGACATCGAGGCCAGCGTCTGGAGCCGCATCAGGGCGTCCTCGGCGCTGTTGGCGTGCACGGTGGCCAGGGAGCCGTCGTGGCCCGTCGACATGGCCTGGAGCATGTCCAGGGACTCGCCGCCGCGGACCTCACCGACCACGATGCGGTCGGGGCGCATCCGCAGGGAGTTGCGGACCAGGTCGCGGATGGTGACCTGGCCCTTGCCCTCGACGTTCGGCGGGCGGGACTCCAGGCGGATGACGTGGGCCTGCTGGAGCTGGAGTTCGGCGGAGTCCTCGATGGTGATGATGCGTTCCCGGTCGGGGATCAGACCGGAGAGGGCGTTCAGCAGCGTCGTCTTCCCGGTGCCGGTGGCGCCCGAGACGATGATGTTGAACTTCGCCTGCACCAGCCCGGCGAGCAGGTACAGCATGTGCTCGTCCAGCGAGCCGAACTCGATCAGTTCCTGGAGGGTGAAGGAGCGCGGGAAGCGGCGGATGGTGAGGGTGGCGCCGGTCAGGGACAGCGGCGGGATGATGACGTTGACGCGCTCGCCGGAGGGGAGGCGGGCGTCGACCATCGGGTTGGACTCGTCGACGCGGCGGTTGACCGTGGAGACGATGCGTTCGATCGTCTGCATGAGCTGGTCGTTGGACGCGAAGCGCAGCGGGAGCTGCTCCACCCGGCCGCCGCGCTCCACGAAGATCGCGTCCGGGCCGTTCACCATGATCTCGGTGATCGAGGCGTCCTCCAGGAGCGGTTCCAGGATGCCGAGGCCGAGCGCCTCGTCGACCACCCTGCGGATGAGCTGGGAGCGCTCGGCCGTCGACAGCACCGGGCCCTCGCGGCTGATGATGTGCCCGAGCACCCGCTCCAGCCTGGCCCGGCGCTCCGCCGCCGCCAGCGCGCTCATCTCCGCGAGGTCGATCTCCTCCAGGAGCTTGGCGCGGTAGGAGGCGACCAGGTGGCCGTCCTCGCCCCGGTGGCCGTTCTCCTCGGGGGAGTTGATGCGTGCCCGCAGGCTCATCTGCCGTACTCCTCACGCCTCGTTCAGTCGTCCGACGGCATGGTCGCGGTCTTGGTGGCGGGGCCGAAGTCCCAGCCGGGGACGACGGAGGGGATCCGGACGGTGGCGGTCACCGTCACCTCGTCGCCCAGGTCGGTCGCCGCGCAGCCCGTGCCGTCCGCCAGCCAGGAGCTGACCGCGCCCTGGCAGGTCTGCTGCACCGGGCCGTCCAGGGAGGCGCTACGCGCGCCCGCGCGGGCCGCCGTGCCCGCCTGCTGGGCGGTGTAGGCGATGATCCCGAGTTGGACGCCCGCCAGGGCGACGACGAGGAGGATGGGCAGGAACCCCAGGTACTCGATGGCGACCTGCCCCCGGTCCCGACGTCCACGGCCGCGCCGTCCCCCGTCCCGGGGTCCCTGGTCTCGCGGTCTCCCAACCCGGGGTCCCCGGTCTCGCGGTCCTGGCTCTCCCCGTCCCCCGCCCAGCGGTCCCGGGCCCCGCCGTCCCCGGTCCCACCGTCCCCGGTCATACGTCATCTCAGTCCCCCGTCTCCTCTACGACGGCCCCCGCGTGGCCCGTGACCTCGAAGGGGAAGCCGATCGCGCCCGGGAAGAGCACCGGCACCCGCAGCCGCACCTCGGCGGTCACCATGCCGCCGCTCTCGCCGCAGGACACGCTCGCTCCCCCCTCCCACGCGCCCGGCAGGTCCGCCATGCCCGCCCGCTGGCAGGCGCCCTGCCGGTCCTCCGCCGCCGTGCCCGCCCGAACCGCCTCGTCAGCAGCGTTCCCCGCGAGCGTGAAGGTGTACCCCACAAGGACGAACTGCCACAGCAGCACCAGTGTGAGCAGGATCAGCGGGGTCATGCCCAGGAACTCGATGGCGACCTGGCCCCGGTCCCTCTCCGTGCGCCCGACGGGCCTCCACATCCCTAACCCCCTCCGTCCCTGCGCCGCCGGAACACCAGGGAACCCCGGTCGCCGCCGCCCCGGCCCGTCCGCCGCCGCCCTTCCCGGCGGCGCCCTCCGGTGCCTTGACGAGGCCGAGTTCGCCCGCGAGGGCCCACAGGGCCTGCTTGACCACGCCCCGGTTGTCGAGTTCGTGCAGGCGTCCGGCGTCCACGGCGCCCTGGAGTTCCTTGAAGTTGGCGGGGACGGCGGTCGCGGCCACCGCGGTGCCGGTGATCTTGCGGATCAGCGGCGGCTGGATCTCCGTACCCCGGGTGTGGCGGTTGACGACGACGGTGGTCTCCTCGGCCTTGCGGATCTGGAGCCGGTCCCACATGCGGACCATGCGCTTGGCGCCGCGCACGGCGACCACGTCGGGCGTGGTGACGAGGACCGCCGTGTCGGCCATCTCCACGGCCGCCGCGCTCCCGCCGCTCATCTGGGCGCCGCAGTCGATGACGACCAGCTCGTAGCGGGAGCGCAGGGCGCTGACGATCTGCCGGGCGGCCCGGTCGGTGACCTCCTCGCCGCGTTCGCCCTCGCCGGGCGCGAGCAGCAGGGCCACGCCGGTGTCGTGCCGGAAGACGGCGTCGGCGAGGACGCGCGGGGAGATGTCGTTGATGGCGGCCAGGTCGACCACGGAGCGGCGGAACTGGACGTCCAGGTAGGAGGCGATGTCGCCGGACTGCAGGTCCATGTCGACGAGGGCGGTGGCCCGCCCGGACGCCTGCGCGGCGAGGGCGAGCTGGATGGCGGTGAGGGTGGCGCCGACGCCGCCCTTGGCGCCGCTGACGGTGACGACGGTGCCGCCGACGCCGGTGAAGACGTCACCGCCGTGCCCGAGGTGGCGGCGTACGCCGACGGACCACTGGGCGACGGCCTGGACGCGGTGGGCGAGTTCCTCGTAGCTGAGCGGCAGGGTGACCAGGCCGCGGGCGCCGGAGTCCATGGCGGCGGAGAACAGGCCGGGGCTGGCGTCGGAGGTGACGAGGATGACGCCGACGGCGGGGAAGCGGAGCGCGACCTCGCGGATCAGCTCCAGGGCGGGGACGGGGCCGACGCGTTCGTGGACGATGACGACCTCGGGCAGTTCGTCGACGGACTCGGCGGCGAGCCGGGCGAGGGTGTCGACGAGCTGGGTGGAGTCGGCCGCCGGGGTCACCGGCTCGGCGTCCGGGAGCTGGCTGAGCAGGGTCGTGAGGGAACGGACCGCGTCCGCGTCGCCGACCGCCGGCAGGATCCTCGTGGGCATACGGACCTCTCACTTGTCCTTCGCGAGTTCGTACGTCCGGTCGGTCTCCGGGACGGTGGTGTCGGTGCCGGGGGCGACCAGGGCGAGCCGGACGCGCTGGGCGAACGACTCGGCGTACGTGATGCGCTGGGCGTCGATGGTGGACAGCGCGAAGGTGATCGGCACGGCGTCGGTGGGGCGGCCCCGGCTGTCCTCGTCGGGTTCGAGGGAGGTGAGCCTGCCGACGTCGAGGACGCGGGCGTTGGTGACGATGATCTTGGACTGGTCCGGGTCGCCCTCGCGCTCGCCCTCGAAGGTGGCGTAGACGTTGACCGTGGCGCCCGGGGTGATCTTGCCCGCCACGCCGGTCGCCGCGTCGATCATGATGGCGACCTCCTGCTCACCGGCCTTGAGCGCGGGCTGGTCCACGACCATGTCGTCCTGGAGGAGGGAGCCCTCGCGCAGGGTCGTCACCGCGATCTTGCCCTCGATCTTCCGCAGGTCGGTGACGGCGTTCTCCGACAGCCAGCGCTCGGGCATCTCGATCTTCTCGAACTGGCCCGTGGTGAGCGGCGTGTAGGGCGCGACGTCGCTCCGGACGCGGTAGGCGGTGACTTCGGGGCCGACCTTGGACTCCACGTCGTTGATGACGGAGAGGACGCCCGCGAAGGCGGCGAGGGCGCACAGGACGGACAGCAGCAGGAGGATCACGCCGCGGCGCTGACGGGAGTTCATGAACCGTACAACCTCATCGGGGATATCGGTCGAGCGGGCGGGAGAAGCAGGGGACGCCGAACGGGGGTTGGTCTCATCCGGCCGTGATCTGACGTTGTGGGGTGACCGGCGCCGTGGCGGAGCAGAAGACGCACCGGTCGCCGATGACGTCGATGCCGCACCAGTGGCAACTGCCCTGCCGTACCGAGGTGACGAGCTGGTAGAGGACCGACAGGTCGGGCAGGAAGGCGCAGAACTCGATGAGCCTGCCGGTCCCCCACCACACGGCGGACTCGGCGGGCGGCGCCACCTCGCGCACCCCCTGGACCCGCCAGGCAGGCGCGAGGGTGCCGGTGACCCAGTCGGACTGGAGCTGGCCCCGGGCGACCAGCAGCCAGGTGCCGAACTCGGGCCCGGCGAGGCGGGCTTCGGGGCCGACGCGGACGAGCTGGGGCTCGGGGTGGGCGAGGACCCCGAACTGGCTGCCCGGCATCCAGGACTTGGCGTGCGACTTCAGGGTGACCGGGACCCGGTCGAGCCGGGCGACGGAGCCGAGGAGGGCGCCGGAGTGGAGGTAGTGGGTGAGCAGCCGTCCGGCGGAGGCGAGGACGCCGGGGGACAGGTCGCAGGAGGCGAGCTGCCGTAGTTGGCGGGCGAGGACGGCGATGCCGAGGGGTGGCAGCTCCGGGCGGAAGAGGGCGATCCGGTCGCTCTCCAGGATGGACCGTACGGTGTGCAGCCGCCGTTCGACGGCGGCGGGGACGGCCTGGGAGCAGACGACGATCACATGTCCGTGCTGCTCGATGAGGGACACCATTTCGGCCAGCACCTGCTCCAGCGGGCGCTTGTCGACGTCCTGGAGGACGACGGCGGGCATGGTCCGCTCGTCCTGTGGCGGCAGCGCCATGTCGGCGCTGGTCACGGCAATGGCAGTTGGCACGCGCAGCTCCCCGATTCCCCATGCCCGGCGGCCTCGCCGTGATCACTCGGGCGGCCTTGGACGACTTCACTGCGTGACTACCTCAGCACTGTATCCACGCCTGTATGACCGGAGAACAGCGTTTCTGTAGCTGTGGGACAACTGGCGTTGCACAAGACACGTCAAATCGGGGCACGGCGACCATCCCGCTCCCTCCGGATGGCGTACGAGCGGGTCACGGCGGTTGACGACGGGCCCCTCCCGGCGACTTGGCCGACAGCCACCCGAACATCTCCCGAACACCTCCCGGAGGCCCCTCCAGGCGTCCGAAAAAGGGCTGTTGCGCTCAGGATTCCGGCTGCCCGAGTTGGTCTGGACCTCTTGACAACTCAATTGGCCTAGACCAACTTGTAGGCGCACGGTGGCCACCGTCGTCCGCAACGACCCCCACTCCCCCACCGGAGGCTCCAGTGGACCGCGCACGCAGACCCAGACGCCCCAGGAGCGGCCGGATACGACTCTGGTCCGGAGCCGTCACCGCCGCGCTCGCCCTCTCCCTCACCGGCGCCCAGCAGGCGTCCGCCGCTGACGTCAACAACGTCCGCAACGCGGGCTTCGAGTCGGGCCTCGCCAACTGGACCTGTTCCGCGGCCAGCGGGACGACCGTCTCCTCCCCGGTGCACGGCGGCACCGCCGCGCTGAAGGCGACCCCCGCCGGACAGGACAACGCCCGCTGCACCCAGACGGTCGCCGTCCGCCCCAACTCGACGTACTCGCTGAGCGCGTGGGTGCAGGGCGGGTACGCCTACCTGGGCGCCACCGGCACCGGCACCACGGACGTCTCCACCTGGACGCCGGACTCCGGGTCCTGGAAGCAGCTCACGACGACGTTCACCACCGGCGCCAGCACCACCTCCGTGACGGTCTACACGCACGGCTGGTACGGCCAGCAGCCCTACCTCGTCGACGACGTCTCGGTCTTCGGGCCCGACGGCGGCGGGGGCACCGACCCGGACCCGGTGGTCCCGGCCACCCCGACCGGCCTCGGCGTCTCCTCCACGACGGCCTCCTCGGTCTCCCTGCACTGGAACACCGTCTCCGGCGCGACCGGCTACAACGTCTACCGCAACGGCACCAAGGTGACGGCGGTGACCGGCACGTCCGCGACCGTGACCGGCCTCGCGGCGGCCACCTCGTACACCTTCCAGGTCACGGCGACCAACGCGGCCGGTGAGTCGCCGAAGTCGACGGCCGTGACGGGCACGACCACCACCAACCCGGGCGGCGGCACCGGCGTGCCCAAGCACGCGCTGACCGGCTACTGGCAGAACTTCAACAACGGGGCGACCGTGCAGCGCCTCGCCGACGTGCAGGCGCAGTACGACATCATCGCCGTCGCCTTCGCGGACGCCACCGCGACGCCGGGCGCCGTGACCTTCAACCTGGACTCGGCGGGCCTCGGCGGCTACACCGTGGACCAGTTCAAGGCCGACGTCCGCGCCAAGCAGGCGGCCGGGAAGAAGGTCATCATCTCGGTCGGCGGCGAGTTGGGCACGGTCCGCGTCGCGGACGCCACCTCGGCGGCGAACTTCGCCAACTCGGTGTACGCCCTGATGCAGGAGTACGGCTTCGACGGTGTCGACATCGACCTGGAGAACGGCCTCAACCCGACCTACATGTCCCAGGCGCTGCGGTCGCTGTCGCAGAAGGCGGGCCCGTCCCTGGTCCTGACCATGGCCCCGCAGACCATCGACATGCAGTCCACGTCCGGCTCGTACTTCCAGACGGCGCTGAACGTGAAGGACATCCTCACGGTCGTCAACATGCAGTACTACAACAGCGGCTCCATGCTGGGCTGCGACGGCAAGGTGTACGCGCAGGGCTCGGTGGACTTCCTCACCGCGCTCGCCTGCATCCAGCTGGAGGGCGGACTCGCCCCGTCCCAGGTCGGCATCGGCGTCCCCGCCTCGACGCGGGGCGCGGGCAGCGGCTACGTCTCGCCGACCGTGGTGAACAACGCCCTGGACTGCCTGGCCCGGGGCACCAACTGCGGCACGTTCAAGCCGTCCCGGACCTACCCCGACCTGCGCGGCGCCATGACCTGGTCGACGAACTGGGACGCGCTGGCCGGTAACGCCTGGTCCAACGCGGTCGGCCCGAAGGTGCACGGGCTGCCGTAACCGCGGGGCTCGAACTGACGGCCGGTGCGTCGGCGGACGCACCGGCCGTCGTCGTGCGCGGCCGTCGGCCGTCGGCCCTCCTCGAAGGGACGTGAAACATTTCCCGGGTCCCACCGCATCAATGAGGTGTCAGGACAGCAACGTGAGTGGGGCGGGGAGAGCTACGTATGAGACAGGCGCGGGCCGATGAGTACGCGGAGTTCGCGGCGCTGCGGGCCGGGCACCTGTACCGGTCGGCCTGTCTGCTCACCGCCGGGGACACCCACATGGCCGAGGACCTGGTCCAGGAGACCCTCGGGCGGCTCTACGTGAGCTGGCACCGGGTGAGCAGGGCCGGTAACCCGGCCGGGTACGCCCAGACCGTCCTCACCCGTACGTTCCTCGCGCAGAAGCGGCGGCGCGCCAGCACCGAGCGGTCCACCGACGTCCTGCCGGAGTCGGCGGACCCCGGCAGCGGGGACGCGGCGCTGCGGCTGACGCTGCTGGACGCGTTGGCCCGGCTGTCCGCGAAGGACCGGGCCGTGGTGGTGCTGCGCTACTGGGAGGACCGCAGCGTCCAGGAGACCGCCGACGTCCTGCACGTCAGCTCGGCCGCCGTGCGGACCCGGTGCGTGCGCGCGCTGGCCCGGCTGCGGGAGCTGCTGGGCGAGGACCTCGGCGAGTTCGCCGCCGCCTGAGCCGGACCGGCCCGCCCCTCCCCCGACTTTCCCTCCTTCTCATCTCACCTTCGTGAAAGGGTGGTTCGCCATGCCCGTACGACACGACGAGGACTCCGCCGACCCCTTCGAGGGGCGGCTCGGGGCCGCCCTGCGTCAGGCCGGTGACGGCTTCGCGACCGACGGGGCCGCGCTGGTCACCGCCGGGCAGGCGCGGGGCCGACGGCTGCGGCTGCGGCGCCGGGCCGCGGTGCTCGGCGGCGCGGCCTCCCTCACCCTGGTCGGGGTGGGCGGGGCGCTGGTCCTGCCCGGCTCGGGCGGCGGCGGTGACGGCGCGAGCGGGGCCTCCCCCGCCGCCAGCGCGCAGCGGGCCGCCGCCACCGACGCGCCCGTCACCGCGGAGGCCATGCTCACCACGCTGCGGTCGCTGCTCCCCGAGGGGGACGTCAGCCAGGAGCGGAGCGGCGACGGTTCGCAGGGCAGCGCCTTCGCCACCGTGGTCTTCGACGACGGCCAGGGCGGCGGCGCCGTCGCCGTCAGCGTCGACCGGTTGCAGCCGGGCGGCGACGACGCCGACCAGATGACGGCCTGCCCCGACAAGACGGCCGTCGCGTACGACTCCTGCGACTCCACCGAGCTGGGGGACGGCTCGGCGCTGATGCTGATGCAGGGGTACGAGTATCCGGACCGCCGCGTCGACACCAAGCTGTGGCGGGCCGACCTCGTCACGCCCGAGGGGTACCACGTCAGCGTCAACGAGTGGAACGCCGAGGCGGAGAAGGACGCGCCGGTCACCCGGCCGGAGCCGCCGCTGACCCTGGCGCAGTTGCGGACGATCGCCACCGCCGACGCCTGGCGGGCCGCCGCCGCGTCGCTGCCGGAGAACCCCAAGGGCGTCCCGGACGACGGCGGGACCCGGCCGGAGGTGCCGCCGGTGACCGGGCCGCCCGTCCTCCAGGTGCTCACCGACCTGCTGCCCGACGGGGTCGAGGTGGTGTCCCAGGAGGGCGGCGACAGCGTCGAGTACGGCTATGTGATCGTCGACGACGGCGACGGCCGCAGCCTGGTGTCGGTGCAGGTGCAGACCGGCATGGCCGACGTGGCGGGCGACCTGTTCGGCCCCGACGACGAGACCCTGGGCGACGGCACGCGGGTCGCGGAGCGGCAGCGTCCCGGCGAGAAGGGCGGTGCGGGCGTGGTCTGGTGGAGCGTGGACACCCTGCGGCCGGGACCGAACGGCGAGCGCGTGATCGTCGACGCCTTCAACAGCGAGGCGCAGCACACCGCGGCCACCCGGGAGGAGCCCGCCCTGACGATGGCGCAGCTCCGGGAGATCGCCCTCGACCCGCGCTGGTTCAACTGAGTCAGCCGAGGAAGTCCGACCAGGGCTGGTCCCAGACCTGCTTCACGCACAGCACCAGGAACAGCAGCCCCGCCACGGCGAGCATGGCGTTGCTCAGCCGCCCGTTGCGCCACTCGGCCGGGGTGCGGGCGGAGTTGAGCAGCCACACCAGGGTGAGGGCGAGGAACGGCATGAAGGCGGCACCGAGGACGCCGTACACGATGACCAGGCGGAACGGCTGACCCTGGAAGAGCAGCACGATCGGCGGGAAGGTCAGCCAGAGCAGGTAGGCGCGGAACGGCCAGGAGCGTTCGCGGGCGCCGGAGGCGATCTCCGCGCCGCGCGCCGCCGCCCGGCCCCGGTAGCGGGCGACGAAGTCGGCGAACATCAGGCTGACCCCGTGCCAGACGCCGATGAGGGAGGTGAAGGAGGTGGCGAAGAAGCCGATCAGGAAGAACTTGGCGGTGGCGGTGCCGTACTCGTCGGCCAGGATGTCCCCGAGCTGGACGAGGCCCTGGTCGCCGCCCGCCAGGGCGACGCCCGCGGCGTGCAGCAGTTCCGCGCCGACGACGAGCATGGCGACGACGAAGACGCCGGTGGTGGCGTAGGCGACCCGGTTGTCCAGCCGCATCACCTTCATCCAGCCGGTGTCGGTCCAGCCCTTGGCGTTGACCCAGTAGCCGTACGCGGCGAGGGTGATGGTGCCGCCGACGCCGCCGATCAGGCCGAGGGTGTTGAGGACGGAGTCGTTCTCGTCGGGCAGGACGGGCAGCAGCCCGGCGAGCAGGTCGGGGAGGTTCGGGGTGACGCGGACCGCGAGGGAGACCGTGACCACGAACATCACGCCGACGAGGACGGTCATGACCTTCTCGAAGACGGCGTACTTGTTGAACCAGACGAACACCAGTCCGGCCAGGCCGCAGGCGACGCCCCACCACTTGAGGTCCAGCACGTCCGGGAACAGCGCCTGGAGCGGCAGCGCGCTGGACGACATCGCCGCGGCGCCGTACACGAAGCCCCACACGACGACGTAGACGACGAAGAAGTACGTCGTCCAGCGGCCGAGGCTGGCCCAGCCGTCGAAGAGGGTGCGGCCGGTGGCGAGGTGCCAGCGGCCCGCCGCCTCGGCGAGGGAGATCTTCACCAGGCAGCCGAGGACGGCGGCCCACAGCAGGGTGTAGCCGAAGCGGCTGCCCGCGATCAGGGTGGCGACCAGGTCACCGGCGCCGACCCCGGTCGCGGCGACGACGATGCCGGGGCCGATGTGCCGCCAACTGGACCTGCGGGGCGCGGGGTCGGGGTCGGTGGCCGCTCCGGTCGCCTGGGGGTTGCCCGTGGTGTCCGCCATGGGCTCAAGAAAGCGGAAGGCGGCGGCCCGGGCAAGAGGACGTACGGCGATCCGGGTGATCTCCGCACGCCCTCCACCTCGCGCCGGGCGCGCGGGCCACGACTGTCACCGTCCGCAGCCGTCGCCCGCGCAGGTGCCGAGTTCGAACCACACGGTCTTGCCCGGCCCGTCCTGGTGGCAGCCCCAGCGCCGGGCCAGCGCGGAGACCAGGAACATGCCCCGACCGCTCTCGGAGGCGCCCGCGTCGAGCACCTGCGGGGTGCGGCGGCCCGCGTCGGCGACCTCGCAGCGCAGCACGCCGTGCGCGGCGCTCAGGGTGAGCTGGAAGCGGCTGGCGGAGTGCAGCAGGGCGTTCGTGGCCAGCTCGCTGACCAGCAGCTCCGCGGTGTCGACGGTGTCGCCCCGGTCGGCGAGCCCCCATTCCTCCAACCGTCTGCGCACCTCCGCGCGGGCCTCGCGCACGGCGGAGGGGCGGGGGTCGTACTCAACGCTCGCATGACCCGCCCCCAGCGGAGGCTGGGGGTAGGCGGGGGCTGGTGCGGACATGGGAGTCCCTGTCGGTAGGAGGGGCGGGGCGACCGGCGGCCCCGTCGCGGCGCTGACCGCGTTCACACTCTCCCCACCCCTCACATATATGCACGCCTCCATCACCCCACCGGGTGCTCTTTGCCGCACACCCCGCCGGGTCCGGGGTGCGCGCGTACACTGCGCGGCTTATTTGCGGAGGGTTCGCGCCACCCGGCCGTCTCGCCCTCTTGACCTGCTCATGCCAGTCCCGCGACCCTGAGCGCCAGCACCAGCACGTCGCAGAAAGCAGCACCCCCCGCTCCACTCCCTCCCCACTTCCGGAGACCCCGGAACACCTGGAGTTCTTAGGAGACTTCATGCGACTTCGCATCCGCGGCTCAGGGGCCCGCCCCGGCAGACGCACCGCCGCCCTGGCCGCCCTCGCGGCCTTCGCGCTCGCCGCTCCCCTCGCCGTCACCGCGACCGACGCCACCGCGTCCGGCGCGGCACGCCCCACGGCCTCGGCGGACGACATCCGCCAGTACGAGGTCCACCTGCACTCCGACGCCAAGTCCCGCACGGCCCTGGCGCGCACCGGCGTCTCCATCGACGAGGTGCACGGCCACGGCGTGGTCGTCTCCGGCCGCGCCGACCAGATCCGCGAGCTGCGCGCCCTCGGCTACGACGTCACCGCCCTCGGCGAGGTCCCGGACCGGTCGTCGGCCGCCGACGACATCCGGCTCTACGACTTCCCGTCGGCCGACTCCCGCTACCACAACTACGCGGAGATGACGAGCGAGATCAACTCGATCGTCTCGGCGAACTCCTCCATCGCCAGCCAGCGGGTCATCGGCACCTCCTACCAGGGCCGCAACATCGTCGCCATCAAGATCAGCGACAACGTCGGCGCCGACGAGGCCGAGCCCGAGGTGCTGTTCACCCACCACCAGCACGCCCGCGAGCACCTCACCGTCGAGATGGCGCTCTACCTGCTGCGCGAGCTGACCAGCGACTACGGCACCGACTCGCGCGTGACCAGCATGGTGAACAACCGCGAGATCTGGATCATCCCCGACCTCAACCCGGACGGCGGCGAGTACGACATCGCCTCCGGCTCCTACCGCTCCTGGCGCAAGAACCGCCAGCCCAACTCCGGCTCCTCCTACGTCGGTACGGACCTCAACCGGAACTGGAACTACCAGTGGGGCTGCTGCGGCGGCTCCTCCGGCTCGACGTCGTCGGAGACCTACCGCGGCTCGGCGCCCGAGTCCGCGCCCGAGGTGCGGGTCGTCGCCAACTTCGTGCGCAGCCGCGTCGTGGGCGGCAAGCAGCAGATCACCGCGGGCGTCGACTTCCACACCTACAGCGAGCTGGTGCTCTGGCCGTTCGGCTACACCTACTCCGACACCACCACCGGCATGACCGCCGACGACCGCAACGCGTTCGCGACGGTGGGCCAGAAGATGGCGGCCAGCAACGGCTACACGCCCGAGCAGTCCAGCGACCTCTACATCACGGACGGGTCGATCGACGACTACCTCTGGGGCGCGCACAAGATCTTCGGGTACACCTTCGAGATGTACCCGCGCTCCAGCTCCGGCGGCGGCTTCTACCCGCCCGACGAGGTGATCGACCGGGAGACCTCACGCAACCGGGACGCCGTCCTCCAACTCCTGGAGAACGCGGACTGCATGTACCGCTCCATCGGCAAGCAGGCGCAGTACTGCGCCTAGTCGACCGGTTGCTCGGCGTCGTCCTCGAAGTACGCGTCGAGGACGGCGTCCAACTGCTCGTCCCACTCCTTGAAGCGGCTCCTGGCCGGTGCCTCGATCTCGATCGGGTACCAGCGCCGGTCAGGGGTGTGCACGGTGACGGTGTACCGCTTGCCGAAGCGGCCGGTCTCCGTCTCCACCGCGCCGATCTCGTCCCAGCGGAACTCACACGCCTGGTCGTCCAGGGAGAGTCGTACGCCCTTGTGGTCGGCGACGATCCGGGCCCGGCGGTCGGCGGCCTCGAAGACGGGGCCGTCGACGGCCTCCTCGTCGACCGCCTCTTCCTCGGCCGCTTCCGGCTCGGCCGCCTCGGGGGCCTCGGGGGCCTCGTCCCGCGCGGACTCGTCGGCCTGCTCGGCCTGTTCGGCCTCCTCGGACACGGGTGCGGTGAGCCCGGGGACGAAGGCCGGGTCGAATCCGGCGCCTTCCAGGGGCTGGCTGCTCGAACCTATGCGCTGCTCCACAGCGGGCAGTATGGTCCAAGAACCTGTGCCGGTCACAGCCAGCCCCGGCATCGTTATACGAACATGCCCCGTCAGCCGAGCACGGCGAGCGCGTCGATCTCGACGAGCAGCCCCGCGGGCAGGCCGACGTACACGGTCGTCCGGGCGGCGGGCGGCTGGGTGAGGGCCTGCGCCTCGAAGTACGCGTCGTAGATGTCGTTCAGCTCCGCGAAGTGGGCGACGTCCGTGAGGTAGACGCGGATCATCACCACGTCGTCCCAGGACGCGCCGCCCTCCTCCAGGATCGCCTTGACGTTGGCGAGGGTCTGCAGGGTCTGCTCGCGCAGCGTCGGCCCGGCGGGGGTGGGCGGCCTGCCCTCCTCGGCGGGCAGGAAGCCGACCTGGCCCGCGACCTGGAGGATGTTGCCCTTGCGGACGCCGTGCGAGAACCGGGCGGGCGGGGTGGTGTGGGTCGACGGGGTGAGGGCGGTCTTCTCTGTCACGGTGGGTCCTTAGCGTGGTCCGGGTCCGGGGGTCCTGCCGGAGTACTCCCCGCTGATGGCGTCCGCCGTGCGGCGCACCAGCGGCAGCAGGGTGAGGAGTTCGTCGGCGGTGACGACGACGTTGGGCGCCGACACCGACATCGCGGCGACGACCCGCCCGTCCGCGCCCCGCACGGGCGCCGCCACGCAGTTGATGGACTCCTCGTGGCCGCCGAGGTCGGTGGCCCAGCCCTGTTCGCGCACCTTCTCCAGCTCCTTGAGGAAAGCGGGGGCGTTGGGCGTCGAACGGGACGTGTAGAGGGGGTAGTCGAGCCGCTCCGCGAGGGCGCGGCGCTCGGGCTCGGGGAGGTCGGCGAGGAGCAGCTTGGCGACGGCGGCGACGGTGAGGGCGACCGGCTTGCCGATCCGGGAGTACATCCGCACCGGGTAGCGGCTGTCGACCTTGTCGATGTAGAGCACCTCGTTCTCCTCGTGCACGGCGAGGTGCACGGTGTGCCCGCACTGCTCGTTCAGCCGTACGAGGTGGGGGTGGGCGATCTCCCGGATGTCGAGGTTCTCCATCGCCTCCTGGGCGAGCGCGAAGAGCCGGGCGCCGAGCCGGTAGCGCTGGTCGGACTGGCGGTAGACGAGGCCGTGGTCGTGCAGGGTGCGCAGCAGCCGCAGCGCGGTGGACTTGTGCACGCCGAGGCGGTCGGCGACCCGGCCGAGGTCGGCGGGGCCCTCGGCGAGCAGCGGCAGGATGCTCAGCGCGCGGTCGACGGTCTGGCTCATGGGGTGGGTACCTCCTCCTCGCCCGGCTGCCGTACGCGGCCGGTCCAGCCCGGGGCGAGTCGAAGTCTCCCCCACGTGGCGTCGTCCACGGCGCACAGCCGGTCGGCGTGGTCGCGGGCGGGCGGCGCGGCGAGGTCGCCGGGGACGGTGAGCGCGGCGGCGGCCCAGAGGTGGCCGTGCCGCAGCCGGTCCCGTGGGGGCAGCCCGCGCAGGGTGGCGGAGAGGAACCCGGCGGCGAAGGCGTCCCCGGCGCCGACCGCGGCGACGACGTCCACGGCGGGCGCGGGCACGAAGGTGGCGTCGGCCCCGTGGAAGGCGGTGGCCCCGGCGGGGCCCTGCTTGACGACGAGCACCTCGGGCTCGGGCAGCGCGGCGCGCACGGCGCGCGGGTCGTCGTACCCCCACGCCTCGTCGGCGCCGACGAAGACCAGGTCGGCGCGGCGCGCGAGGTCGCGCAGCACGGCGGCGCCGTCGCCGTCCCGCCACAGGCCGGGCCGGTGGTTGACGTCGAAGGACACCAGCGGGCGCCCCCGCCCGGGCCGCGTCAGCTCCCGTACCAGCTCCAGGCAGCCGTCGGAGAGCGCGGCGGTGATCCCGGAGAGGTGCAGCACCCGCCCGGCGCGCACCGCCGCGAGGTCCACGTTGCCCGGTGCCATCGCGGAGGCCGCCGACCCGGCGCGGTAGTACGCCACCTCGTGGGCGTCGGTGGCGCGGTCCCCGGCGGTGCGGAAGTAGACGCCGGTGGGGCGGGCGGGGTCGCGGGCCACGGACGACACGTCGACGCCGTACGCGGCGACGGCGGCGACCAGGTGGTCCCCGAAGCCGTCCGCGCCGACCCGGCTGACCCAGCGGGCGCGGTGTCCGGCGGCGGCCAGCGCGCAGGCCACGTTGGACTCGGCGCCGCCGATGCCCCGCGCGAAGGCGGGGACGTCGGCGAGGCGGCCGGGGCGGGAGGGCAGGAAGGTGACCATGGACTCGCCCAGCGCGACGACGTCGAAGGGCTCGTGGTCGGTCACGGTCGTCGGGTCTCCTCGGCGGCGGGCGGGTGCGGGAGGCTGCTGTCCGTTGACCCCGCTGGGCCGAGATGTTAGACAGCGACAAGCGATATACGCAACGAGTGTTGCACCCACCGCAACACCCCTGATCAGGGAGAACCCATGAGCCCCGAGGCGCTCGCCCGACTCGCCGAGGAACGCATCGACCACCGCTTCAAGGGCCTCCCGCCGGACGCCGACGGACTGACCGTCGGTGAGCTGGCCGCCCAGCGCCGCTCCCTGTTCACCGGCGGCTTCACCACGCCCGTGCTGGCCCTGTCCGCCGAGCGCCTGGAGCACAACCTGAGGCTCATGGAGACCTACGCGGACCGCCACCGCCTCGCCTTCGCCCCGCACGGCAAGACGTCGATGGCCCCACAGCTCTTCCAGCGCCAGCTCGACCACGGCGCCTGGGGCATCACCCTCGCCGTGCCGCACCAGGTGCGGGTGGCCAGGGCGTTCGGCGTGCGGCGGGTGTTCCTCGCCAACGAGCTGGTCGACCCGGCCGCGCTGCGCTGGGTCGCCGCCGAACTCGCCGCCGACCCGGACTTCCGCCTCGTCGCGTACGTCGACTCGGTGCGCGGCGTGCGGCTGATGGCAGAGGCGCTGCGCGGCGCCGCCCGCCCGGTGGACGTGGTGGTGGAGCTGGCGGCGGGCGACGGGGCGCGCACCGGCGTGCGCACCGAGGCGGAGTGCGCCGAGGTCGCCGACGCGGTGGCGGCCGTCCCGGACGCGCTGCGGCTGGTCGGGGTCGCCGGGTACGAGGGGGAGGTGCCGCGGGCCACCCCGGAGCGGGTGCGGGCCTGGCTGGAGCGGCTGGTCGCGCTCGCCGTCGACCTCGACGCGGCGGGCCGGTTCGCGGGGGTGGACGAGATCGTCGTCAGCGCGGGCGGCAGCGCCTGGTTCGACGCGGTCGCGGACGTCTTCGCGGAGGTTCCGGAGCTGTCCGCGCCGGTGTTGAAGCTGCTGCGCTCCGGCGCGTACGTCTCCCACGACGACGTGCACTACCAAAGGCTCACCCCCTTCAACCGGGTCCCGGAGGAGGGCGCCCTGGAGCCCGCGTTCCGGCTCTGGGCGCAGGTCGTCTCCCGCCCGTCGGCTCAGCAGGCGTTCCTCAACGCGGGCAAGCGCGACGCCGCCCACGACCTGGACCTGCCGGTCGCCCAGGTGGTGCGCCGCGACGGCGGTGAGCGCCCGGCGGCCGGGATCGAGGTGACCGCCCTGTCCGACCAGCACGCCTGGCTGCGCACCACGCCGGAGGCGGACCTCGATGTCGGGGACTGGGTGGGCCTCGGGCTGTCGCACCCGTGCACGTCGTTCGACAAGTGGGAACTGATCCCGGTGGCCGAGGCGGACGGCACGGTGGTCGACTACGTCCGCACGTTCTTCTGAGCACCTGAGCCCGTGAGCTTCTGAGCCTCTGAGAGGGGAGCCCCACCGCATGACAGACCTCGTCTTCCGGGACGCCGACGTCGTCGACGGCTCCGGTGAGCCCGCGTACCGCGCGGACGTCGCGATCGACGACGGCCGGATCGTCTCGATCGTGAAGGAGGCCGCGGCGGCGGGCTGTCAGCGCCCCACCGCCACCCGCGAGCTGGACGCGGAGGGCCTCGTCCTCGCCCCCGGCTTCATCGACATGCACGCCCACAGCGACCTCGCCCTGCTGACCGACCCGGACCACGGCGCCAAGGCCGCGCAGGGCGTGACGCTGGAGGTCATCGGGCAGGACGGGCTGTCGTACGCCCCGGTCGACGACCGCACCCTGGCCGAGGTGCGCCGGGCGATCAGCGGCTGGCACGGGCCCGGCGACGACGTCGACTTCGACTGGCGGTCGGTCGGCGAGTACCTGGACCGCCTGGACCGGGGCGTCGCGGTGAACGCCGCGTACCTGGTGCCGCAGGGGACCGTGCGCGCGCTGGCGGTCGGCTGGGAGGACCGGGAGGCGACGCCCGCCGAGCTGGACCGGATGCGGCGGCTGGTGGCGGAGGGGCTGGCGCAGGGCGCGGTGGGCATGTCGTCGGGGCTGACGTACACGCCGGGCATGTACGCGCGCGACGCCGAGCTGACGGAGCTGTGCCGGGTGGTGGCGGAGTACGGCGGCTACTACTGCCCGCACCACCGCTCCTACGGCGCCGGGGCGCTCCAGGCGTACGCGGAGGTGATCGCGCTGGCCCGGGAGGCGGGCTGCCCGCTGCACCTGGCGCACGCCACGCTGAACTTCGGCGTGAACGAGGGGCGGGCGCCGGAGCTGCTGGCGCTCCTCGACGAGGCCCTGGCGGCCGGTGCGGACATCAGCCTGGACAGCTACCCGTACACGCCGGGCAGCACCACGCTGGCCGCCCTGCTGCCGAGCTGGGCGAGCGAGGGCGGCCCGGAGGCGGTGCTGCGGCGGCTGGCCGACGAGGAGACCGCCGAGCGCGTCCGGCACGACCTGGAGGTGACGGGCGCGGACGGCTGCCACGGGGTGCCGGTGGCGTGGGACACGGTCGAGGTCTCCGGGGTGACGGACCCGGCGCTCGCGGAGTACGTCGGCCACACGGTCGCGGAGTCGGCGCGGGCGCGCGGCGAGGCGCCCTGGGCGACCGCGCGCCGACTGCTGCTGGCCGACCGGCTCGGGCCGACGATCCTGCACCACGTGGGGCACGAGGAGAACGTACGGGCGGTGATGCGCCACCCGGCGCACACCGGCGGCTCGGACGGCATCCTCCAGGGCGCCAAGCCGCACCCGCGGGCCTACGGCACCTTCCCGCGCTACCTGGGCCGGTACGTGCGGGAGCTGGGCGTGCTGTCGCTTGAGGAGTGCGTCGCGCACCTCACCTCACGCCCGGCGGCCCGGCTGCGGCTGCCTGACCGGGGGCTGGTCCGCGAGGGGTACCGGGCCGACCTGGTGCTCTTCGACCCGGCGACGGTGGCGGCGGGCGCGACCTTCGAGCAGCCACGCGCCCTGCCGGTCGGCATCCCGCACGTCCTCGTGGACGGCCGGTTCGTGATCGAGGACGGGCGGCGCACGGACGTCCTGGCGGGGCGGTCGGTGCGGCGCACGCCCCGCTGAGCGCCGCTCCGCTACTTGGGGTTGCGCCCGTGCCCGTTGCCGGGCTTGTCGTCGGAGTTCCCGGGCTCGCCGCCCCCGGCGGGCGGGGCCGTGGTGGGCGCGGTGGAGGTGGCGGGGGCCGTGGAGGTCGCGGGGGACGACGGCTCGTCGTCCTGGCCGTCGTCGGCGCCCTTGGTGGCGCTCGCGGAGGGTGAGGGGGTCCTGGACGGCGCGAGGCCGCCGGTGCCGTCCGACGCGCTCGCGCCCGGCTCCGGGCCGGTGCCGGTGTCGTCGGCGGACGGTACGCCGGTGCGGTCCTGGTGGTCCTCGGAGCCGTCCGCCGAGGAGCCGGAGAAGGAGAACCCGACGATCAGCGCGGCGGCGCCCACCGCGCCCACGGCCCCGGCGGCGACGGCGGCCCGGCGCGTGCGCCAGGCGCTGGGCTTGCGGCGCGCGCCGCGGCCGTGCCGGGAGCGGACGACGGGCGCGTGCGTCGCCTCGGGCGGCAGGACGGCGACCGGAGCGTCCTCCGCCCCGGCGTCCGGGTGGTCGGCGGTGCCGACCGGGGGCAGCTCGCGCGTCTCGTCGTACGCGCTCTGCCAGCCGTGCGCGACGGCCGGGTCGGCGTACTCGTCGTACGACGGGGTCTCGGCGGCCTGCGGGTGGTAGACCTTCGGGGCCTCGTCGTCCGCGGAGGGCTGCGGGAGGTGCTCGGGCATGGCCGGGCATTGTAGGGACTGAAGGGGCCGCTGGGACAGCGATCGGCGATATCCGGACATACCGCGCTGTCTCGCGTGGCGGATAACACCACCCATGGAGCGTTACGCCGCCGTAAGCTCCCAGACATGCAGGTGATCCAGTCGACCAAGCTCGCCAACGTCTGTTACGAGATCCGGGGCCCCGTGCTGGAGGAGGCGATGCGGCTGGAGGCCGCCGGTCACCGCATCCTCAAGCTGAACACCGGCAACCCGGCCGCGTTCGGCTTCGAGTGCCCGCCGGAGATCCTGGAGGACGTGCTGCGCAACGTCTCCACGGCCCACGGCTACGGCGACGCCAAGGGCCTGCTGGCCGCGCGCCGGGCGGTCGTGATGCACAACCAGACCCTCGGCATCGAGACGGACGTCGAGCACGTCTTCATCGGCAACGGCGTCTCCGAGCTGATCACGATGGCGATGCAGGGCCTGCTGGACGACGGCGACGAGGTGCTCGTACCCGCCCCGGACTACCCGCTGTGGACGGCGGCGGTGTCGCTGTCCGGGGGCACGGCGGTGCACTACCGCTGCGACGAGCAGTCGGACTGGATGCCGGACCTCGCGGACGTGGAGCGCAAGGTCACCGACCGCACCAAGGCGATCGTCATCATCAACCCGAACAACCCCACGGGCGCGGTGTACGACGAGGCGGTGCTCAAGGGGCTGACCGACATCGCCCGCCGCCACAACCTGCTGGTCTGCTCGGACGAGATCTACGACAAGATCCTCTACGACGACGCCGTGCACATCCCGACCGCGTCCGTGGCGCCGGATCTGCTGACGCTCACCTTCAACGGCATGTCGAAGGCGTACCGGGTCGCCGGGTACCGGGTCGGCTGGATGGCGATCTCCGGGCCGCGCGCGCACGCGGACTCCTACATCGAGGGCCTGACGATCCTGGCGAACATGCGGCTGTGCGCGAACATGCCGGGCCAGCACGGGGTGGTCGCCGCGCTCAGCGGACGCCAGTCGATCAAGGACCTGGTGCTGCCGGGCGGGCGGCTGAAGGAGCAGTTGGACGTCGCCTACGAGCTGCTGACGCGCATCCCGGGGGTGACCTGCGTCCGGCCGAAGGGGGCGCTGTACCTCTTCCCACGGCTCGACCCCAAGGTGTTCAAGATCAAGGACGACCGACGGATGGTCCTCGACCTGCTGCGCCGCGAGAAGATCATGGTGGTGCACGGCACCGGCTTCAACTGGCCGGAGCCGGACCACTTCCGGGTGGTGACGCTGCCCACGGCCGGGGACCTGCGGGACGCGGTGGGCCGGATCGGGAACTTCCTGGACGGCTACAGCCAGCCTTGAGCGCACCTCACGGAACCAGCCCTCTTTAGACGAGGTCTAATGTAGGATGGCTTCTGTCGATGCGGCAGGAGGCCATCCCATGTACGAACCGATCCGCACCAAGTCGGTCCACAGCACGATGGCGGACGGCACCCCGGACTTCCCGCACCGCACCCGCGAGGAGGAGCTGGACATCCAGCTCGCGGGCCATCTCGCCGCCCTCCTCGCCGTCACTGACGAACTGCGCGCGCACGCCCCGTCCGACGACCTGGACACCGCCGCCGACCGGCTCGCGCGGCAGGTCACCCGGCTCCGCGGGGGCAGCGCACCGGCGCGCGCCCCGCTGACCCCCGCCACCGGCGAGCCGCACCTCGCGGCCCTGCACCGGCGGGCGCACACCCTCGCCGGACGCGCCCTGGTCGTCGCCGCCTCCCGCGCCGACACGGCCGCCGCGATCCTCACCGCCGAACGCATGGACGCCCACGCCGCGGCCCTGGAACCCCGGGAACTGACCGCCCACTAGCCCGCCTCGGGCCCTCAGACGGCCCCGGTCCGCGTGCACCCGCAGCGACGCGCGGACCGGGCGCCACACACCCCCCGCCGCTCCCGCGCGCACGGCGCACGGGAGCGGCGCCCGTTGTGTACCGGGACCGGTACGTCACCCCCCGTTCACCCTGGGCGACGGGGAACGTTGGATTCCGCGAGCACGCTGCCCGCGTGAAGAGAATCGCAGGCATCGTCCTCGCGGTCCTGCTGATCGGCGGAGTGGTGGCAGCCGTCGTAGCGGGCCGGGACAGCGGGGACCAGGGCGCGGCAACGAAGACCGTGCGCGCGGTGATCGGCTCGGAGAAGGCGGACTTCTTCGCCGACCCCAAGGTGGTGGACGCCCTGGCCGCCGAGGGCTACACCGTGCGGACCGAGACCTCCGGCTCCTGGGCCATGGAGGACCTGGACCTCAAGGGCTACGACTTCGCCTTCCCCTCCAGCCAGGCCCCCGCCGACGAACTCGCCGGGAAGCTCGGCGCGCGGCAGCCACTGCCCCGCCCCTTCTACTCGCCGCTCGTCGTCGTCGCCCACCGCAACGCCGCCGGGGTCCTCGCCGCCAACGGGCTGGCGACCCTGGACGGCGGGCGGGGCAAGGGCGTGCTGAAGATGGCCGCGTTCCTGGACGCCGCCCGCGAGGACCGCACCTGGCAGGAGCTGAAGGGCACGGAGGCGTACGGCGAGCTGACCGGCACCCTCTACATCACCACCACCGACCCCGTCAGCTCCAACTCCGGCGCCCTCTACCTCGCCGCCGCCTCCTACGTCGACAACGGCGGCCGGGTCGTCGCCAGCGACGCCGACGTCGCCCGCACCGCGCCGCTGCTGCGGAAGCTGGTCACCGTGCAGGGCGCCCAGCAGCCCAGCTCCGACGCCGCCTTCCGGGACTTCGTCAGCGGCGTCGGCAACCCGCTCGTCCTGGTCTACGAGTCACAGGTCGCCGCCCTGCTCGCCGACGGCGGCCAGGACGCCGCCGGTGACCTGACCGTGCTCTACCCGGACACCACCGCCAACAGCGACCACACCGTCGTACCGCTCACCGAGGACGGCCGCGCCGTCGGCCGTCTCCTCGCCACCGACCCGGAGCTGCGGAAGCTGGCCGTCCGGCACGGGTTCCGCCCGCAGGGCGCGACCGCCGAGTTCACCACGGCCACCAGCGACCGCACCGACCACCTCAACCAGCAGCTCACCGGCATCCGGCAGGCGCCCGTGCCCACCTCCGAGGTGCTGCACGAGATGGCGCGCCGGGCGCGCGGATAGGGGGACAGCGACCATGGACAACCGGTACGACCAGAGCACCGGCTTCGGCCACGGCCTCGGCCACGGCGCGAGCCAGAGCATCAGCCAGAGCAGCAGTCAGAGCACCCCGTGGGGCAGCGACGACACCTTCACCCTGATCCCGCCCGAACCCGTCGCCGCCGTACCGCCGGAGCGGGCCGGTGGGCTCGTCCCCGTCGACGAGGCGACCCGCGCCGAGATGGCCCGCAAGGCCGCCGACTACGTCGCCTCGCTCGCCGCCCTCGACGCCCGCTCCCCCGAGTTCGCCGGGAAGGTCGGCGAGATCACCGCGCTGGGCGCCGGGGAGATGCGCACCGCCGCCGCGCAGTCCAACCGGATGCTGGAGCGGACCGTGCGCAGCCTGCCCGCCCAGGGCGGCGACGCCCAGACCCGGGTCGCCGGGTCGCTGGTGGAGCTGCGCCGGGTCGTGGAGGACCTCGACCCGCGCGACCTGGCCGTGAGCAAGGGCCGCAAGCTGCTGTCCCGGCTGCCGGGCGGCAACCGGCTCCGCGACCACGTCGCCAAGTACGCCTCCGCGCAGGGCACCCTCAACCGGATCGTCGGCGCGCTCCGCGGCGGGCAGGACGAACTGCGCCGCGACAACGCCGCCCTGCAGACCGAACGGGTGCGGCTCTGGGAGACCATGGGCAAGCTCCAGGAGTACGTGGTGCTCACCGAGGCCCTGGACACCGCCGTCGAGCGGCACATCGACGGGGCCGACCCGCGACAGGCCGACGCGCTCCGCGCCGACGTGCTCTTCCCGGTCCGGCAGAAGCACCAGGACCTGCTCACCCAGCTCGCGGTGTGCGCGCAGGGCTACCTCGCCATGGACGTCGTACGCCGCAACAACGACGAGCTGGTCAAGGGCGTCGACCGGGCCGCCACCACCACCGTGTCCGCGCTGCGCATCTCGGTGATGCTGGCCTCCGCGCTCGACCACCAGAAGAAGGTCGTCGACCAGGTGAACGCGTTGCGCGGCACCACCGAGGACCTGATCCGCGCCAACGCCGAGATGCTCACCTCGCAGAGCGGCGAGATCCAGCGGATCGCCGCCGACCCGGCGGTGGGCGCGGAGACGCTGCGGACCGCGTTCCAGGAGATCTACCGCACCCTCGACACCATCGACACCTACAAGGCACGGGCCACCGAGGCGATGGCGGCGACGGTGGAGTCCCTCACCGCCGAGATGCGGCACGCGAGCGCCTACCTGGAGCGCAGCCGCTCCCAGGGCTCGCTGGACGGGGGCTCTCTGGACGGGGGCTCTCTGGACGGGGGCGCGGCATGAGACGCCGACGCCTGCTGACCGTGCTGCTCGCCGCCTGCGCGGTCCTGACCGCCTGCACCGGGCAGGACGGCGACGACGGCGACACCGCACCCGCCTACCAGCGCGGCACCCTGCGCGTCCTCGCCTCCAGCGAGCTGGGCGACATGACGCCGGTGCTCGACCAGGTCCGCGAGGAGACCGGGATCACCGTGCGGCCCACCTACATGGGCACCCTCGACGCCGTGGACCTGCTGGCGCGCGGCGCGGCGGACGGCACCTACGACGCGGTGTGGCTGGCCTCCAACGACTACCTGCGGCTGCGGCCCGAGGCGGCCGAGAAGGTCGTCTCCGAGACGCCGGTGATGTCCAGCCCGGTCGCCATCGGCGTCAGGCCGGACACCGTGGCCGAGCTGGGCTGGCAGCCGGAGGACGTGACCTGGGCCGACGTCGAGCGGGCCGTCCGGGACGGGAAGCTCACCTACGGCATGACCGACCCGACCCGCTCCAACTCCGGCTTCGCCACGCTGGTCTCGGTCGCCTCGGCGCTGTCCGGCGCCCAGTCCGCGCTCACCGACGCCGACGTGCGCCGGGCGACGCCCCGGCTGAAGGAGTTCTTCCAGGGCCAGCAGCTCACCTCGGGCTCCTCGGGCTGGCTGGCGCAGGCGTACCAGCGGCGCGGCACCGTCGACGCGCTCCTCAACTACGAGTCCGTACTCCTCGGCATCCCCGACCTGACGGTGATCCGCCCCCGCGACGGCGTCATCACCGCCGACTACCCGCTGTCGTCCCTGCGCTCCTCCAACGCCACCGCCCGCGAGGACGTCCGGCGGCTCGCGGAGGCGCTGCGCGAACCGGAGGTCCAGCGGCAGATCACCGGCACCACGCACCGCCGCCCGGTCGTCGCCGCCGTACCGCCGGGCCCCGGGCTCGACCCGGCGCGCCGCCGTGAACTGCCGTTCCCGGGCAGCCGTTCGGTCGCCGACGGCCTCCTCGACAGCTACCAGAACGAGCTGCGCCGCCCGTCGCGGACGGTGTACGTCCTCGACACCTCCGGCTCGATGCAAGGTGACCGGCTCGACCGGCTGAAGCAGGCCCTGACCGACCTCACCGGCGACTTCCGGGACCGCGAGGAGGTCACGCTGATGCCGTTCGGCTCCCAGGTGAAGGACGTCCGCACCCATGTCGTCGACCCCGCCGACCCCGCCCGGGGCCTGGACGGCATCCGCCGCGACACCGAGGCGCTCTCCGCCTGGGGCGACACCGCGATCTACACCTCCCTGGAGCGGGCCTACGACCATCTGCGCGCCGACAAGGACACGTTCACGTCCATCGTGCTGATGACGGACGGCGAGAACACCACCGGCGCCGACGCGGGCGCCTTCGACTCCTTCCACGCCTCCCTCACCGGCGCCCAGCGGGACATCCCCGTCTTCCCGATCCTGTTCGGCGACTCCGACCGGGCGGAGCTGGAACACATCGCCGACCTGACCGGCGGCCGTCTCTTCGACGCCCAGCAGGGCTCGCTCGACGGCGCCTTCGAGGAGATCCGTGGCTACCAGTGACCGGTCCGTGCCGCGGCGCCTGTCGGCGTACGTGGAGTCCCGGAAGAACCTGACCGGCAGCGTGTGCGGGCTGCTGGGCCTGGTGCTGACGTTCACCGGGGTGGCGGGCCCGTACTGGCCCGTGGTGGTCTTCGGCCTGTACGGCGCGGGCGCGCTGATCGCCCCGCCGGAACGGCCCCCGCTGCCGGACTTCCCCAGCCCGTCGGAGCAACTGGACGCCGTGCGCGCCGACTTCGACCGCCTCGGCGGCTACCTGGCCGACGTGGAACTCCCGCCCACGGTGGCCGGGCGGCTCACCGCGCTGACGGAGCTGCTGGGCGCGCTGCTGGCGCCCGGCTGGGTCGCGGAGGCGCTGGCCGCCGACCCGGAGGGCGTGCACACCGTCTCCCGGGCGGTGCGGCAGGACGTCCCCGAGGCCGTCGACGCGTTCGTGCGCACCCGCTGGTGGCACCGGATGACGCCGGGCCAGGAGCCGCCGGAGCGGCACCTGGAGCGGCAGCTCGGCCTGCTCCACGAGGAGGCGGAGCGGCTGGCGGCGGACCTCAGGGAGGCCGAGGCCCGCCGCCAGGAGTCGCACACGCGGTACCTGGAGGACCGCGGCGGGCTCAGCGGGTGACGTACACCGTCGCCGCCGCGGTGGACGGCTGGTGCAGGTCGTCGCCGGGCCAGCTCACCGTGTAGGTGGTCTCGCGGCGGGTGCGCGGCAGGTCGTCGATGGTGAAGGTGCCGTCCGCGGCGACCGTCACCGACGACAGCGTGCCCGAGCCGAGCCGGTCGGTCCGCTCCACCTTCAGCGTGGCCCGCTCCGGCAGCGCCTTGCCCTGCGCGGTGAACGTGCCGGTGATCCGCACCCCGCCGGACAGCGACGCCTCCGCCGGGGCGGTCAGCGCGATCGCCGTGGGCGCCTTGCCGACGGTCACCGTGTGGGTGAGGTCGGTGGCGGGGCGGTGGGTGAGGTCGCCGAGGAAGGAGACGGTGTAGGTGGCCTCGCCGACCAGGTCGGGCTCGTCGAGGACGGTGAAGGTGCCGTCGGACCTGACGGTGGCGGTGCCCAGGTCGTGGGTGCCGGTGGCGTCCGTGCGGGTCGCCCTCACCTTCAGCGGCTCGCTGGGCGCGGGCCCGTCCAGCTCCAGCCTGCCGCGCACGGCGAGCGGCTCGCCCGCGACGGCACCGGACGGGCTGTGGGTCAGCTCACCGGCGAAGCGGGTGTCGTACTGCACGGCCGGGGGCTGGATGACGTGCAGCCAGTACTGGCTGCCGCTGGCGTTGGTGGTCACCGCGAACAGCCGGGAGCCGTCCGCGGACCACTCCAGGCCGCGCGGCGCGACCCGGTCCCCGTCGAGGCTGCCCTCGAAGGCGAACTCCAGCGGCGCGGTCGCGTCGGTCGGGTCGGCGGGCTGGACCAGCAGGTCGGGCGTGGCACCGGTGGCCGCCGCGCCCCGGGCGACGTACGTGCCGTCGCCGCCGAAGGCGACCGCGCTGGCGGTGGCCCCGGCCGGGAGGGCGGGGTAGCCGGTCGCCGCGTCGGAGAGGTCGGCGGTGTTGAGCAGCCGGGTGCCGTAGGAGGCGTCGGCGACGGCGACCTTGCTGCCGTCCGCGGAGAACGCCATGTCCTTCAGGTTCAGCGCGCCGCGGCCGTCCGCGTCGGCGAAGCGGCGGGCGGCGTTGCGGACCAGCGTGTCACCGCTGGCGTCGAAGACGGTGAGGAACGGGTTGGCCGCCCGGGCGTTCAGCGGCTGCCCCATCAGCATCCGGTCCCCCGCCCCGGCCTCCAGTTGGAGCACCCCGAAGTCGTTCCAGCCGGTGCGCGTGTAGGTGGTGCCGGTGAGGGTGTCGAGGTTCGTCGGCACCGTCGCGCACGAGTCGGTGGTGCCGTACGGCGTGGTGAAGTGCAGTCGGCCGCCGGACTGCGCCAGCGAGCGCCCGCAGATGTCGACGGAGACGTTGGTGGTGCCGGTCTGCTGGTGGGTGGTGGTGTCGAAGGCGAGGATCTGGGTGCGCCCGCCGACGTACAGCGTGGAGCTGTCGGCGCTCAGGGCCAGGCCGGAGACGTAGTACTGGGTGCTGATGGTGGTGACGCGTTCGCCCTGGAAGTCGTATACGGCGATGTTCCCGGGGTTGTAGTAGTAGTCGGTGTTGCTGTCCGCGACGTAGACGCGCTGGTGGACGGAGTCCACGGCCATCGCGGAGTAGGTGCTGATCGGCAGCTTGGCCACCACGTCGGAGGCGGCGGCGTGGGCCGCGGGCGCGACGGCGACGGTGAGTCCGGTCCCGGCGAGCGCGGCGGCGAGGACGGTGGCCGCGAGTCGTCTCGGACGGTGTGCTGTATTCAACTGTGCCCCCCACAGGCTGTGTTGAGTCCCACCGGACACGGCGGGACTCGTGTGTCACCCATGTAACAGGGGTGAAGATCATGTGATCAAGGGGGCGCACCGGGGGCGGGTGGCACGGGAACGGCAGCACGCCCCGCACGCCGTTGTGCGGGGCATCGGTTCGTGACATGTGTGCCGCCGCCCGCGGCCGACCGTGACGATCGCTGGTCAGGGCTCCCATCGAGGGGTCGGCCGCGGGGGTTCTTGGGGGGAGGGCGTCAGCCCAGGCGCCGCACCAGGGCGCGGTACTCGTCCCACAGCTCCTTGGGCGTGTGCTCGCCGAAGGTGTTGAGGTGGTCGGGGACGAGGGCGGCCTCCTCGCGCCACACGTCCTTGTCGACGGTGAGCAGGAAGTCCAGGTCGCTGTCGGACAGGTCGAGGCCGTCCGTGTCGAGGGCGCCCTTGGCGGGCAGCACGCCGATCGGCGTCTCCACGCCCTCGGCCTTGCCCTCCAGACGCTCCACGATCCACTTCAGGACGCGCCCGTTCTCACCGAAGCCCGGCCACACGAACCGGCCCGCGTCGTCCTTGCGGAACCAGTTGACGTAGTAGATCTTCGGCAGCTTGGACTGGTCCTTGCCCTTGGCGACGTCGACCCAGTGGCCCATGTAGTCGCCCATGTTGTAGCCGCAGAACGGCAGCATGGCGAACGGGTCGCGGCGCAGCTCACCGACCTTGCCCTCGGCGGCGGCGGTCTTCTCGGAGGCCACGTTGGCACCGAGGAAGACGCCGTGGTTCCAGTCGAAGGACTCCGTGACCAGGGGGACGGCGGTGGCGCGCCGCCCGCCGAAGAGGATCGCGGAGATCGGCACGCCCCTCGGGTCCTCCCACTCCGGCGCGATGATCGGGCACTGCGCGGCGGGGACGGTGAAGCGGGCGTTGGGGTGCGCGGCGGGCGTCCCGGACTCGGGGGTCCAGTCGTTGCCCTTCCAGTCGGTGAGGTGGGCCGGGGGCTCCTCGGTCATGCCCTCCCACCACACGTCACCGTCGTCGGTGAGGGCGACGTTGGTGAAGACGGCGTTGCCCCACAGCGTCTTCATCGCGTTGGCGTTGGTGTGCTCACCGGTGCCGGGCGCGACGCCGAAGAAACCGGCCTCGGGGTTGATGGCGTACAGGCGGCCGTCCTCGCCGAAGCGCATCCAGGCGATGTCGTCGCCGATCGTCTCGACCGTCCAGCCGGGGATGGTCGGCTCCAGCATCGCCAGGTTGGTCTTGCCGCAGGCGCTCGGGAACGCGGCGGCGACGTACTTCGCCTCACCGCGCGGCGGGGTCAGCTTCAGGATGAGCATGTGCTCCGCGAGCCAGCCCTCGTCGCGGGCCATCACGGAGGCGATGCGCAGGGCGTAGCACTTCTTGCCGAGCAGCGCGTTGCCGCCGTAGCCGGAGCCGTAGGACCAGATCTCGCGGGTCTCCGGGAAGTGGGAGATGTACTTGGTCTGGTTGCACGGCCAGGGGACGTCCTGCTGGCCGGGCTCCAGGGGGGCGCCCAGCGAGTGCACGGCGCGCACGAAGAAGCCCTCGTCGCCCAGCTCGTCCAGGACCGGCTGGCCCATGCGGGTCATGGTGCGCATGGAGACGGCGACGTACGCCGAGTCGGTGATCTCGACGCCGATCGCGGACAGCGGCGAGCCCAGCGGTCCCATGCAGAAGGGCACGACGTACATGGTGCGGCCCCGCATCGAGCCGCGGAACAGGCCCTTCTCCCCGCTGAAGATCTCCCGCATCTCGGCGGGGTCCTTCCAGTGGTTGGTGGGACCGGCGTCCTGCTCCTTCTCGGAGCAGATGAAGGTGCGGTCCTCGACGCGGGCGACGTCGGTGGGGTCGGAGGCCGCGTAGTA
The DNA here is from genome assembly GCF_042674625.1 of Streptomyces flavalbus. Lineage (NCBI taxonomy): Bacteria > Bacillati > Actinomycetota > Actinomycetes > Kitasatosporales > Streptomycetaceae > Streptomyces > Streptomyces flavalbus. Next base: position 5,029,805 of record NZ_JBHTEB010000001.1, on the reverse strand, counting down.
GGAGTTGGGGCGCTTGATCGGGTCGAGTTTCCGGAAGGTGCCCTGCTCGACGAGCTGCCCGCACAGCCGCTCGTACTCCGCCTCGGATCCGTCACACCAGACCACGTTGTCCGGCTGGGTCAGTTCGGCGATCTCGTTGACCCACGAGATCAGTTCCTGGTGCTGGGTGGGGATGACGGGGGGAGCCGCGATATCGCGCGCCACGATCGCTCCTAGGTGAGGGTTTGTCGTGAGGGATATGTCGTTGTCTGCCCCGTGGGGGCCGCGACCCGGATGCGTTGCCGTGCTTGCGCGCTCATCCGGTGCCGACCGCACTCATATGATCATGCGATGCGAGTGCCCATCTGTCCAGAGGGCCTCACAACTGAGCAACGTGACCATTGCCACGTATGAAATGTCACTTTAGGTGCACTTTGCGTTCACTCGACTGTCTCTTTACGCCAACCGGAACCCGGTGCACCGCCCTCAACTCCCGTGAGACGATGGCCACTACCAGCCGGGGACTGATCCGTAACTTACGGTTCCGTAGGTACGATGTGGGCATGACTGCGTCCGCCTCCGACGCGCCCCTGGAGACGCAGGCCGTTGGCCGCGCCTCCGCCGCGCTCTCCCTGCCGCACCCGATCAAGCCGAAGCTCCGAGGCTGGCTGCATCTCGGCATGTTCCCGGCCGTCCTCATCGCGGGCCTGGTGCTCACCGCGCTGGCCGACTCCCCCCGAGGACGCCTGGCCTGCGGGATCTACGCCCTCACCGCGTGCCTGTTGTTCGGCGTCAGCGCGCTGTACCACCGGGGCAACTGGAGCCCCCGCATGGACGGCGTCCTGCGCAGGCTGGACCACGCGAACATCTTTCTGATCATCGCGGGCACCTACACCCCGCTGACGATCCTGCTGCTGCCGGACACCAAGGGGCAGTGGCTGCTGTGGGGCATCTGGGCCGCCGCGCTGGCCGGGATACTGTTCCGGGTCTGCTGGGTCGGCGCCCCGCGCTGGCTCTACACCCCCTGCTACATCGCCATGGGCTGGGCGGCCGTCTTCTACCTGCCCGACTTCATGCGCGCGGGCGGCATCGCCGTACTGGTCCTGGTGATCGTCGGAGGCGTGCTCTACAGCGCGGGCGGCGTCATCTACGGCATGAAGCGCCCCAACCCCTCGCCCCGCTGGTTCGGCTTCCACGAGGTCTTCCACTCGTTCACGCTGGCGGCGTTCATCGCGCACTACGTGGGGATCTCGCTGGTGGCGTACCAGCACGCGTAGCGGCTCCCGACAGCTCCTCCCTTCATGGCCACGGCATGTAAAGCCGTGGCCATTTTTGCTGCGCCCACCACTCTCCTGGCCCACGCATTGTTGACAGAGGATAGTGTTTGACAGTTACTCTCATTTCATGGCTACTGTCATCGTCCCGGTCGAGCCGAGCCACGACCCCCGCCGCTGGTGGGCCCTGGCCGCGCTGGTCGCGAGCACCCTCGTGCTCGGCTTCGACCTGACGATCCTCAACGTGGCCCTGCCGACCATGGCCGCGCAGCTCGGCGCGGGCACCGACGAACAGCAGTGGGTGGCGGACGCCTACGTCGTCGTCTTCGCGGCGCTGATGCTCCCCGCGGGACTGCTGGGCGACCGGTTCGGGCGCCGCCGGATGCTGGTCACCGGGCTCGTGGTCTTCCTCGCCGGGTCCCTGCTCGGCGTGTTCGCCGCGGACGTGCACACCGTCATCGCGGCCCGGGCCGTGATGGGCGTCGGCGGGGCGCTGGTGATGCCGCTGGCGCTGTCCGTGCTGCCCACGCTGTTCGGGCCCGGCGAGCGCCCCCGGGCCGTCGGCGTCCTGTCGGCCGCCTCCGCGCTCGGGATGCCGCTCGGACCGATCCTCGGCGGCTGGCTGCTCGACCACTTCTGGTGGGGCTCGGTCTTCCTGGTCAACGTGCCGATGGCCGTCATCGGCATCGCGGCCTGCCTGTTCCTGCTGCCGGAGACGAAGGACCCCGCCGCCCCCAGGGTCGACCCGGTCTCCACCGCGCTCACCACCGCCGGGCTCGGCACCCTCGTCTACGCCATCATCGAGGCGCCGGGACGCGGCTGGGGCGACGCCCACGTGCTGGTCCCGCTGGCCGGGGCGGCGCTGCTGCTCGGCGCGCTGGTGCGCCGGGAGCGGCGGACCGCGCGCCCGGTGCGCGACCTCGCCCTGCTCGGCGACCGCGGCTTCCTGCTCAACGCCGGGACGGCCACGCTGGTGACCTTCGTGCTGGCCGGGCTGCTGTTCCTGCTGCCGCCGTACCTCCAGGCCGTCCTCGGCCACGACGCCTTCGGCACCGGGCTGCGGCTGCTGCCCGTGATGGGCGGGGTGCTGCTCGCCGCGCGGGCCGCGCAGCCGCTGGTGGAGAAGCTGGGCTCGCAGACGGTGGTGAGCGCGGGCCTGGTGGTGCTGGCGTTCGCCGCGTTCCTCGGCAGCCGTACGACGGTGGACTCCGGGTACGGCTTCACCGCGCTGTGGCTCTCCCTGGTCGGCGTCGGCTTCGGCTTCTCCATGGTCCCGGCGATGGACGGCGCGCTGGCCGCGCTGCCCGCCGACCGCTCCGGCAGCGGCTCCGGCCTGCTGATGACCCTGCGCCAGGTGGGCGGCGCGATCGGCATCGCCCTGCTGGGCAGCCTCCTCGCCGGGGTCTACCGGGCCGGGCTCGACGTGCCCGGGCTCCCCGCCGCGGCCACCGAGACGGCCGGTCAGTCGGTCGTCGCCGCGCACCTGCTGGCCGAACACACCGGCGCCCCGGCCCTCGCCGCGTCCGCGAACGCCGCGTACGTGCAGGGCATGGCCGTGGTGCTGCTGGTCTGCGGGACGGCGGCACTGGCGGCGGCGCTGCTGGCGGCGGCGTTGCTGCCGGGGCTGGCGACGGCGGGTGGGTCGGGGGGCGTCGGGAGCCGGGCGGGGCAGGCAAGGCAAGCTGGGCAGACCCGCCAAACCGGGCAGAGCGGTCCACCGGATCAGGCCCACCGGATCAGGCGCACCGAGCGTGACGGGCGCGACGGGCGCGACGGGCGCATCGGGCATGTCGTAGGACGGAGCGGAAGCTGATGATCGACATCGAGGAGTACGACGGCGGGTACCTCGCCACGGAGACGTACGGCGGCGGGTACGGCGCCACCGAGACGTACGGCAGTGGTTACGGCGCCACCGAGACGCACGGCAGTGGTTACGGCGCCACCGAGACGTACGACGGCGGATACCTCGCCACGGAGACGTACGACGCCGGATACCTCGCCACGGAGACGTACGACGCCGGAAACCTCGCCACCGGGGAGCACGCTCCCCTCACCGACGACCACGTGCCCGCGCCCCCGCCCCCGGCGCCGACGCTGGCGCTCGCGCTGCGGTGTCGGATACCGGTGGGCGTGCCGGAGCCGACCGGGCAGTCGCCCTCCCACGGCATCGGTCCCTCATGGGAAGTGTGACCGCCGCCTGACATCCTGATCGGCGTGAACGGACCCGAGATCCACGTCGAATTCGCCCCCGGCCTCCACCTGTTCGTCCCGGCCGCCCGCCGCGCCGGACGCACCCCGCTGACCACCGACGGCGTCTCCACCCTCGGCCATGTCGTCGAGTCCCTGGGCGTGCCGCTGACCGAGGTGGGCGCGCTCGTGGTGGACGGCCGGGAGGTGCCCGCCGCGCACGTCCCGGCCGCCGGTGAGTCGGTGACCGTACGGGAGGTCACGCGCCCCCAGCGGGTGCCGGGCGCCCCCTTGCGGTTCCTGCTGGACGTGCACCTCGGCACGCTCGCCCGGCGGCTGCGGCTGCTCGGCGTGGACACGGCGTACGAGTCGACGGACATCGGCGACCCGGCGCTGGCCGCGCGCTCGGCGGCGGAGAAGCGGGTGATGCTCAGCCGCGACCGGGGCCTGCTGCGCCGCCGTGAGCTGTGGGCGGGCGCGTTCGTCTACAGCACCCGCCCCGACGACCAGCTCCAGGACGTCCTGGACCGCTTCGCCCCCGAACTGCGCCCGTGGACCCGCTGCACCGCCTGCAACGGGCTGCTGCGCACCGCCACCAAGGAGGAGGTGGCGGACCAGTTGAAGGGCGGCACCCAGCGCTCGTACGACGTGTTCGCCCAGTGCGCGGAGTGCGGGCGCGCCTACTGGAAGGGCGCCCACCACGACCAACTGGAGGCCATCGTGACCCGCGCGACGGCCCCCCGCGCCCAGGACGGCTAGCCGGTCAGCGCGTCAACGCCGCCCGCAGCCGCTCCCGGTCGGTCGTCGGGGCGTCGCAGGTGAAGTTGCGGCAGACGTACGCCGTCGGGGCGCCGTCGGTGAGCGGCCGGTCGGCGAGGAGCGGGAACTCGTCGCTGCCGACGGTGCCGTAGGCGACGACCGCGCCGGGCGCGGTGCCCAGCAGGGCCGTGCGGTGCAGCTCCCTGCTGGCGGGGTCGTCGAGCGCCGGTCCGACGACGGCGACCTCGCGCGGACCGTCGAGGAGCGCCTCCGCGACCGCCAGCCCCCACCCGACGAACCTCGGCACCCGCGGCCCGAGCGCCCGCACCACGCCGAGCGCCCGTTCGGCGGCGGTGCGGTGGGGCTCGGAGCCGGTCTGGGCGGCGTACCCGAGCAGGGCGCCCGCGGCGGCGCTCCAGCCGGACGGCACGGCGTTGTCGGTGGGGTCCTGCGGGCGCCGGATGAGCCGCTCGGCGTCCGCCGCGGTGTCGTACAGGGCGCCTGACTCCGCGTCGGTGAAGCGGACCAGCACATGGTCGAGGAGGAACCCGGCGAACTCCAGCCAGACGCCCTCCCCGGTCACCGACGCCAGCGCGAGGAACCCCTCCGCGACGTCGGCGTAGTCCTCCAGGACGCCCGCGTTGCTCCCGGCGCGGCCGTCCTTGCTGGTGCGGGTGAGCCGGGCGGCGTCGTCCAGGTGCAGCCGGACCAGCAGGTCGGCGGCGCAGACGGCGGCCTCCACCAGGTCGGGACGGTCGAAGTAGGCGCCGGTCTCGGCGAGCGCGGCGATCGCGAGCCCGTTCCAGGCGGCGACGACCTTGTCGTCCCGGCCGGGGGCGGGCCGCCCGCCGCGCGCCTCGAACAGCCGCCGCCGGATGGAGTCGATCCGCCCGGCGTCGACGACGCCCTCGCCCTGCGGCAGCCGCAGCACGGACGCGCCCTCCTCGAACGTGCCCTCCTCCGTCACCCCGAAGTGCTCGGCGGCGACCGCGGCGTCCGCCTCGCCGAGCACCTCACGCAGTTGCGCGGGCGTCCACACGTAGTACGCGCCCTCGACGTGCCGACCCGAACCGTCGTCGCTGTCGGCGTCCAGCGCGGACGCGAAGCCGCCCTGCTCGGTGCGGAGTTCACGGACCATGAAGTCGGCCGTCTCCAGCGCGATCCGCCGGGCCAGCGAGGAGCCGGTGGCCCGCCACAGGTGGGCGTAGACGCGGCACAGCAGCGCGTTGTCGTAGAGCATCTTCTCGAAGTGCGGCACGGTCCAGTCGCGGTCCACGGAGTAGCGGGCGAAACCGCCGCCGAGCTGGTCGTACAGCCCGCCGCGGGCCATGCGCTCGCAGGTGTCCGCCGCCATCTGGAGGGCGCCCTCCGCGCCGGTGCGGGCGTGGTGCCGCAGCAGGAACTCGATCACCATGGACGGCGGGAACTTCGGCGCCCCGCCGAACCCGCCGCGCTGCGGGTCGTACTCCCGGGTCAGCCCGAGCAGCGCCTGCGACAGCTCCTGCTCACCGGGGACCTCGGTGCCGCCGAAGGACACCTCCCGCCCGGCCAGGTCCCGGACGATCTTCCCCGCCACGTCCGCGACCTCCTCCCGCCGGTCCGCCCACGCGTGGTGCACGCCCTGAAGGACCTGCTGGAACGACGGCATCCCGCCGCGCGGCGCGGGCGGGAAGTACGTACCGAAGTAGAACGGCTCCGCGTCCGGCGTGAGGAACACCGTCATCGGCCACCCGCCCTGCCCGGTCGCCGCCTGCACCGCCTCCATGTAGACCGCGTCGACGTCCGGCCGCTCCTCCCGGTCGACCTTGACGGACACGAAGTGCCCGTTCATGTACGCGGCGGTGTCAGCGTCCTCGAAGGACTCGTGCGCCATGACGTGGCACCAGTGGCAACTGGAGTACCCCACGCTCAGCAGCACCGGCACGTCCCGTCGCCGTGCCTCCTCGAACGCCTCCGGCGACCAGGGCCACCAGTCGACCGGGTTCTCGGCGTGCTGGAGCAGATACGGCGAGGTCTCGTGCGCGAGTCGGTTCGGCATGGGGTCCATCCTGCCCCAGTACCCGGCCCGACACCGGACAGCGGCGGCCGGGTGATCCCGCCCCCTCGTCAGGTCGCGCCCCGGGCAGCACACTTGATGACCTACACAGCGATCCGCGGAGGGGGACACGATCATGCGGGACGCTCACCGCGCGGAGGCCGACCGGCTGCTGCGCCGGGCCGTGGAGGAGGAGGTACGGCGGTCAGGGGGCCGTACCGACGGACAGGTGCTGCTGACCCGGGCGCGCGGGGCCCTGGACGCGATGGGGCAGACCGCCGCCGAGGAGTACGCCGCCTACACCCGCGCCCTCGACGAGTCGGAGGCCGGGCGGCTCACCTTCGGCCAGCGGTACGCCCGGGAGGGCGCCGGGACGCCGCTGCTGGTGGCGGGCGTCGCCGGGCTCGCGGCGGTGGTGGCCGACCTGGCGCTGGGCACCGGCACCGGGACCGCGTTCGGCGCGGGCGTCACCGTCGGCGTCGTCGGCGCGGCGGCGACCGTGGTGAAGGTCGCCGGGACGCATCTGCCCGCCGCCCACCACCGCGCCGGTGCCGTCGGCCAGCCGGGCGGGCCCGAGCAGCTCAGGCTCCAGTGGCTGACCGCGCTTGAGGTGCGCGGCATCCGGCCGTTCCTGGACCAGCAGCGGGTGCTGGCCGCGTCCACCGGGCCGGTCGGCAAGCAGCAGGGGCCGAAGCTGCGCGGCGCGGACAAGAGCGGCAGGGCCCGCGGGCGCAGCGTGCTGGAGCAGTCGTTCGCCCAGCTCCCCGAGCCCACGGGCCCGTTCGCGGGGCGCCGTACCGAACTGGGCCGCATCCGGCAGTGGGTGCAGGCCGCCCGCGCCAGCACCGAGACCCGGCCCACGGTGGTGGTGCTGCACGGGCCGCCCGGCAGCGGTCGTACGACGCTCGCGGTGCGGGCCGTCCACGATCTGCGGGACCAGTTCCGCGGCGCCTGCGTGGTCGACCTGCGCGGGGACAGCCCGCAGGACCCGCCGCTGACCACCCGGGACGCCCTGCTGCACCTGCTGAACCGGCTCGGCGCCTCCCGCGAGCAACTGCTGTTCCGGGAGCGCTCCTCCCCCGACCAGCACGTCAAACGGCTCAGCGAGCTGTACCACCAGCACCTGACCGGCGTCCCCGTCACCGTCGTCCTCGACGACGCCTCGGACGTGGAGCAGATCCGCACCCTGGTGCCCGAGCGCTCCGACAGCCTCGTCCTGGTCACCGCCCGGGAGCCCCTGGAGCTGCCGTCCGACCTGCCCGCCTGGGTGCACCACCTGCCGGTGCCCGTGCTGGACGCGGCGGGCGCGGAGGAGCTGCTGGGCGCGGCGGCGCAGGACGCCTCGGGGCCCTACGACGCCGAGTCCGCGGAGACGGTCCGGGAGCTGTGCGGCGGGCTGCCGCTGGCGCTGCGCGTCGCCGGGTCCTCGCTCGGCCCGCGCTCGCCCCGCCAGCTCGCCGCCGACCTCGGCGCGTACGGGCCCGTGCAGCCGGTGGAGCGGGCGCTGTGGCTGTGCTACACCGACCAGTCGGACGCCGCCCGGCGGCTGCTGCGGCGCCTCGCGCTCGCCGGGCGGGCCTCGCTCGGGGCGGCGGCCGCGGCGGCGCTGATCGCCACCGACGAGGCCGAGGCGACCCGGCACCTCGTCGCGCTCGCCCGTGCCGGGCTCATCGACCAGGTGCGCGGCGACCGCTACCGGCTGCACGACCTGGTGCGCGTCTTCGCGCAGGCCGCCTCCTCGACGAGGAGGAGCCCGCGGAGCGCGCCGCCGCCCAGGAACGGCTGATCGTCAACTACGCCGAACTCGCCGACTCCGTGCTGCGGCTGGTCGACGGCAACATGTCCACCCGCTCCGACCGGTTCGGCCCGCACGGCTTCACCTCCCTCGACGAGGCGCTGCGCTGGCTGGACGACGAGTCCAGCTTCATCACCGCCACGCTGCGGCACGCCGAGGGCGTCGACCAGGGCGCGGTGCTGAACCTGCTGGGCGCGCTGTGCGACTACTGCCTGCTGCGCGGCGACCTCTACCGGCTCGGGGAGATCAGCGAACTCGCGCAGGCCGTCGACCAGGGGCTGCTGGTGCGGTCGGTGCAGTGGCGCACCGGTATCGCCGCCCGGCAGCTCGGTGAGCTGGACAAGGCCCGCACCACGCTGACCTCCGTCGTCGACCTGTACCGGGAGGCCCACCACGACGCGGGCGCCGCCCGTGCCCTGTGCTCGCTCGGCATCACCCTGCACCACCAGGGCAACCTCACCGAGGCCGCTGCCCGGCTCCGGGAGGCCCTCGACCTCCAGGCGTCCCCCGACCTCGCCACCGACCGGGCCTGGACCATGCACGCGCTGGCCGCCGTGGAACGCGACCGGGCCCACCTCGCGGAGGCCCTCGACCTGCTGACCCGCTCCCTGGAACTGCACCGCGCGGGCGAGTCCCTGCACGGCCAGGCGTGGGCGCACTACCAGCTCGGGCAGCTCTGTCTGCGCCTCGGTGACGTGCCGCGCGCCGAGACCGAGCTGCGGCACGCCCTCGACCGCTACGGCCGGACCCGCGACGCCCGCGGCGAGGCGTGGGCGCTGACCCAGCTCGCGCGGGCCCGGCTGGTCGCCGGGGACGCCACGGACGCGGTGACCGAGCTGCGGAGCGCCGCCGTGCGGCACCGGGAGAACGAGGACGCCCGCGGCGAGGCGTGGACCCTGTACTACCTCGGGCAGGCGCTGGAGGAGACGGGCGACCTGGACGTGGCGGTACGGGACCTGGAGCGGGCCCGCACGATGTTCTCCCGGATGCGGGACGTGTACGGCCTGGCCTGCGCCCGGCACCACTCCGCCCGCGTCACCCGCGACCAGCGGGCCGCGCAGACCGGGTCGCTGCGCAACTCCGGGTTCGCCCGGCAGCTCCTCGTCGACGCCCGCGCCGACTTCCAGCGCATCGGCGTCGCCCATGGCGAGGCGTGGACGTGTCTGGAGCTGGCCGTCGTCGACGCGGGCAACGGCCGCACCCAGCAGGCGCTCACCCTGTGCGACGAGGCCGCGGGCCTGTTCGCCTCCTACGGCGACCGGCGCGGCGAGGACTGGGCGCGCTTCCTGCGCTGCACCCTGCTGCCGTACGCCGCCCCCGGCGGGGTGGAGGTCGGTACCGCCGTCGCCCAGGAGGAGCTGGCCCAGCTCGCCCGCGCCGGGCATCCGGCGCGGGACGAGAAGCTCGACGACTTCGTGGGCGCCTACGAGCTGCTGCTGGAGCGCGGCATCACCCTGGAGTCGGGCTGGCAGGCATGGCGGCTCGGCATGGTGCCCAGCCGCCACGCACGTGAGGTGATGGGCGTCGCGGTACCGGCGACGCCGTGACCTCAGGCCTTGCCGGGTCGCTCGGCCCCGGAGTCGACGGCGGTGCCGTCCGCCTTCGGGGCCTCCTTGAAGTCGACGCGGCCCATGTGCCGGTTCATCGACTTCATCAGGCCCCACACGGCCAGGGCCATCACCGCGAACACGATGAAGCCGAGGACGCCGGGCGTCACCTTGTCCTCGTCGAGTTCCTTGGCGAGGGTCGCGACGTGGGTCATTGCCAGGCTTGCGCTTGCGCTCATATCAGGCATTGTCGCGGATGCCCGCGAAGAGGTCGTCCTCGGGGAGGGAGGTCTCCACGAGCGACTTCGCCAGCTCGTACTCCTCCGTCGGCCAGACCTCCTTCTGGAGCTCCATCGGCACCCGGAACCAGCCGCCGTCGGGGTCGATCTGCGTACGGTGCGCGATCAGCGCCTTGTCGCGGATCTCGAAGAAGTCCGCGCACGGGACGTGCGTGGTCAGGGTGCGCTCGGCGCGCTCGAACTCGTCCCAGCGCTTGAGCCACTCCCCGTAGGGCGACTCCAGGCCGCGGTCCAGCATCGCCTGGTGCAGCGCCTCGGTGCGGGGGCGGTTGAAGCCCTGGTTGTAGTAGACCTTCATCGGCTGGTAGGCCGGGCCGTACTCGGACTCCGGGTACTTCTCGGTGTCCGCCGCGCCCTCGAACGCCACCATCGTGATCTTGTGGGTCATGATGTGGTCGGGGTGCGGGTAGCCGCCGTTCTCGTCGTAGGTGGTGATCACCTGGGGCCTGAAGGCGCGGATCTTGCGCACCAGCTCCCCGGCCGCGTGGTCGACGTCCTCCAGGGCGAAGCAGCCCTCCGGCAGCGGCGGCAGCGGGTCGCCCTCCGGCAGCCCCGAGTCGACGAAGCCGAGCCACTCCTGCTTGACGCCGAGGATCTCCCGGGCCTCGTCCATCTCCTTCTTGCGTACCTCGTGGATGTGTTCCTCGATGTACGCGTCCCCCTGGAGCTTCGGGTTGAGGATGGAGCCGCGCTCCCCGCCCGTGCAGGTCACGACCAGCACGTCCACCCCCTCGGACACGTACTTCGCCATGGTGGCCGCGCCCTTGCTCGACTCGTCGTCGGGGTGGGCGTGGACGGCCATCAGTCGCAACTGGTCAGTCAAGACTCAATCCTCAAGTCGTTAGGCGCCCTGTGTGCGGTGGCGCGATGAGCGGCTTCTATAGTGACCGAATCGGGCGAGGAATAATTCCGCCCTGGGAACGACCCCAGGAACGGCCCCGAAGACCCCCGGGAGGACGAGGATCATGAGCACGGCGAGCACGCGCCTGCCCGAGGGCCGCTACGGCCGTTCCTCGGACGAGCGTGCCAACCGCACGCTCATGGTGGTCGGCGCCGTCCTGGGTGCCGGGCTCCTCGCCCTGATCGGCTACTTCGCCTACCACTACGTCGGCGGCAACAAGATCAGCGGCCAGGTGATCAGCTTCGACCTCGCGGACGACGCGGTGAAGGTGCGCCTCCAGGTGGAGAAGGACGCCGGTACCTCCGGCTACTGCACCGTGCGCTCCCAGGCCGCGGACGGCGCCGAGGTGGGCCGGGCCGACTTCCGCTTCGAGGGCGACGCCACCACCGTCACCCAGGTCGTCACGCTGCGGACGACGGCCCCGGGGTCGACGGCCGAACTGCTCGGCTGTCACGCCGACTGATGATCAACTCCGGGTGTTCATCCCCGCGTCACCACAGCGCGGTCGGTGTCACCCGGAATCCGTAGGCGCTGACCTGCGTTGACACGACTTTGGTGACTTATGTCCTCCCCCTTCCGCCACTGAATTGTTAGGCTCGTGGTTTCGCCCACTCCTGAAGGAACATTCTTCTGGGTAGGGCGATGCTTTGTATTCCCAGTACCGACGAGGAGCACCCTGTGACCCAGACCAGCGAGAACGTCACCTGGCTGACCCAGGAGGCGTACAACAAGCTCAAGGACGAGCTTGAGTACCTTACTGGTCCTGCGCGCACGGAGATCGCCGCCAAGATCGCGGCCGCGCGCGAGGAGGGCGACCTGCGCGAGAACGGCGGGTACCACGCGGCCAAGGAGGAGCAGGGCAAGCAGGAGCTCCGTGTGCGCCAGCTCACCCAGCTCCTCGAGAACGCCAAGGTCGGTGAGGCCCCCGCCTCGGCCGACGGGGCGGTCGCGCCGGGCATGGTCGTCACGATCGCCTTCGACGGCGACGAGGACGACACGCTGACCTTCCTGCTCGCCTCGCGTGAATACGCCAGCGGCGACATCGAGACGTACTCGCCGCAGTCGCCGCTCGGCACCGGCGTCATCGGCCACAAGGTCGGCGAGGACGCCCAGTACGAGCTGCCGAACGGCAAGAAGGCCTCGGTGCGCATCCTCAAGGCCGAGCCCTACAGCGGCTGACCGGCTGATCCCGCAGGACCCTGGCACGCCCCCGCTGTCTTCCTGACGCCGGGGGCGTCGCCATGCCGGTCTCCGTGCCCGGAGCCGCCGTCCGCCCGCCTACGCGGTCGCGGAGCGGTACTTGCGGACCGCCAGCGTCCGGAAGAGGGCGATGATGAGTATCGAGTAGATCAGCGAGGCCCAGACCGGGTGCTGCATGGGCCAGGCGTCCGACGGGCTCACCCCGGGGTTGCCGAACAGCTCGCGGCACGCCTGCACGGTGGCGCTGAACGGGTTCCAGTCCGCGACGTGCCGCAGCCACGGCGTCATCTGGCTGGAGTCCACGAACGCGTTGGACACGAAGGTGACCGGGAAGAGCCAGATCAGCCCGCCCGAGGTGGCCGCCTCCGGGGTCCGCACGGACAGCCCGATCAGCGCGCCGACCCAGGTGAACGCGTACCCGAGCAGGAGCAGCAGCCCGAAGGCGCCGAGCACCTCGCCTATGTTGGTGTGGGTCCGCCAGCCGACCAGCAGCGCGACGACCGCCAGCACCGTCACGGTCAGCGCGGTCTGCACCAGGTCGGCCAGCGTCCGCCCGGTCAGCACCGCCCCCCGGGCCATGGGCAGCGACCGGAAGCGGTCGATCAGCCCCTTGTGCATGTCGTCGGCGATGCCCGCCCCCGCACCGGCGGTGGCGAAGGTGACGGTCTGCGCGAAGATGCCCGCCATCAGGAACTCACGGTAGACACCCGGGTCGGTGGTGCCGCCGATGTTCATCGAGCCGCCGAAGACGTAGCTGAACAGCACCACGAACATGATCGGCTGGATGAGCCCGAAGATGACCATCTCCGGGATCCGCGTCATCCGGATCAGATTGCGCTTGGCGACCACGAGTGAGTCGCGCACGGACTGGCTGAGCGGGTTGGACGGCGCGCTGATCCGTACGGTGTCGGTGATGGCACTCACCTGACGGCCCCCTTCTCGTTCTCTTCGTCCTTGACCTCGGCCACGTGTCCGGTCAGGGACAGGAACACGTCGTCGAGCGTGGGTCGGCGCAGGCCGATGTCGTCTATCTCGATACCGCGCACGTCCAGCTCGCGGATGACCTCGGCGAGCAGCTTGGCGCCGCCGGTGACGGGCACGGTGAGCTTGCGGGTGTGGTCCTCGACGGTGACGTCGCCCTTGCCGAAGCCGCGCAGCACCTCGCCCGCGGTCGTGATGTGCTCACGCTCGTGCACCACGACCTCCACCCGCTCCCCGCCGGTGCGGGCCTTGAGCTGGTCGGAGGTGCCACGGGCGATCACCTTGCCCTGGTCGACCACCGCGATGTCATGGGCGAGGTGGTCGGCCTCCTCCAGGTACTGGGTGGTCAGCAGCAGCGTCGTACCGCCGGAGACCAGTTGCTTGATGACCTCCCAGAGCTGCTGGCGGTTGCGGGGGTCGAGGCCGGTCGTCGGCTCGTCCATGAACATCACCGGCGGCGAGACGACCAGCGCGGCGGCCAGGTCGAGGCGGCGGCGCATACCGCCCGAGTAGGTCTTGGCGGGGCGGTCGGCGGCGTCCGCGAGGTTGAACTGCTCCAGCAGCTCGGCGGCGCGGACCTTCGCGTCCTTGGCCCGCATCTGGTAGAGCTGCCCGACCATCTGGAGGTTCTCCCGGCCGGTCAGGTACTCGTCGACGGCGGCGAACTGGCCGGAGAGGCCGATGGAGCGCCGTACCTCGTTCGGGTGCTTGAGCACGTCTATGCCCGCGACCACCGCCCGGCCGCTGTCGGGGCGCAGCAGCGTGGTCAGGCAGCGGACCGTGGTGGTCTTGCCCGCGCCGTTCGGCCCGAGCAGGCCGAGGACCGTGCCCTCCGGGACGTCGAGGTCGACGCCGTCCAATGCCCTTACGTCGCCGAAGGTCTTCACCAGGCCTTCGGCATAGATGGCGCCTGGCATATGAGTCTCCACCTCATTGGGGTTCGTCAGGGATTCGTCAGGGGTCGTCGGCGGGATTCAGGTTCGGGATTCGGGATTCGGGTCAGGGAATCCGCGTTCGAGGTTCTCACCATAACGCGATGTATCGCGTCTCACAATGCGGTTCATTCGAACGGGTGAGGGAAGGGATGTCGATCCAGGGGGATGCGGTGGGGTCAGCCCATGACCAGGTATCCAGCGGCGCGCAGGGCGTCTTCGACCTCGACGCAGTGAGCCGGTCCCTTCGTCTCCAGGTGCAGTTCCACCTCCGCCTCCGTGAGCCCGAGCCGTGGGTCGGTCCGTACGTGGCTCACATCGAGGACGTTAGCGTCGACCACTGACAACACCCCCAGCATTTTCGCGAGGGCGCCCGGCCGGTCGGTCAGCCGCAGCCGAACGGCCAGGTAGCGGCCCTGCGCCGCCATGCCGTGCCGCAGCACCCGCTGCATCAGCACCGGGTCCACGTTGCCGCCGGACAGCACCGCCACCACCGGGCCCTCGAACGCCCCCGGCTCGCTCAGCAGCGCCGCGACCGGGCTGGCTCCCGCCGGTTCCACCACCAGCTTGGCCCGCTCCAGGCAGAGCAGCAGCGCGGTGGACAACTCGTCCTCGCTGACCGTGCGGACCTCGTCCACCAACTCCTCGACGATGCCGAACGGCACCTCGCCCGGCCGCCCCACCCGGATGCCGTCGGCCATCGTCGCCGGGTTCTCGACCGCCACCGGCCGCCCCGCCGCCAGCGAGGGCGGATAGGCAGCCGCGCCCGCCGCCTGCACGCCGACGATCCGCACGTCCGGCCGCAGCGTCTTCACCGCGACCGCGATCCCGGCCGCGAGCCCGCCGCCACCGACGCCCACCAGGATCGTGCGCACCTCCGGGCACTGCTCCAGGACTTCCAGGCCGACCGTGCCCTGCCCGGCGATGACGTCCGGGTGGTCGAAGGGGTGGATGAACACCGCGCCGGTCTGGGCGGCGTACTCCTGCGCGGCGGCCAGCGTCTCGTCGACCACCTGGCCGTGCAGGCGCACCTCGGCGCCGTAGTCACGGGTCGCGCTGATCTTGGGCAGCGGGGCGCCCTTCGGCATGAACACCGTCGCGCGCACCCCGAGCAGCGCGGACGCCAGGGCCACGCCCTGCGCGTGGTTGCCCGCGCTGGCCGCGACCACCCCGGCGGCCCGCTCCTCGGGCAGCAGCCCGGCGATCCGGACGTAGGCGCCGCGCAGCTTGAACGACCCCGTGCGCTGGAGGTTCTCGCACTTGAAGTGCACCGGCGCCCCCACGAGCTGCGTCAGGTGCCTGCTGCCCTCCATCGCGGTCACCCGGGCCACCCCGGTGAGCATCTTCTGCGCGCCGCGCACGTCGTCGAGGGTGACCGGCGGGACGGGGACCGACTTGCGGTGGTTCATGCCTCAAGTCTCGCAGTTCACACACGCCGACGGCTGTTGTGACCAACCTCCGAGACTGGTTTCCGCAGCCCCGGTACGGGCCGCCTGCCATCCGCGTAACCTGTCCCCCAACCCAGCTACCCAGCGATGAAGTGAGCCCCCCGCCATGCCCACAACACCTGAAATGTCGATGGACATGACGACCGTCGGCGACAGCGGTCTTCTCGACGCGCTCCAGCACGAGGTGGCGGTGTTCGCCCGCCGTGCGGAGCAGACCCGGCTCGGCGGCGTCGGTCAGGTGCGCAACTCCATGGACCGCGCCGCGTACCTGCTGCTCAACCGCCTCGACAAAGAGGGCCCGATGGGCGTCAAGGCGCTCGCCGCGAGCATGGGCATCGACTCCTCCACCGTCACCCGGCAGGTGGCTCCGCTCGTCGACACGGGCCTGGTCAAGCGCACCTCGCACCCCGAGGACGGCCGCGCGGTGGTCCTCCAGCTCTCCCCGCGCGGGCACTCCCGGCTGGACGAAGTACGGTCCTCACGGCGCCAGTTGATGGCCGACCTGACGCAGGACTGGGCGCCGGAGGAGCGCGCGGCGTTCTGCACCCTGCTGACCCGCTTCAACCAGTCACTGTCCGCCCGGATGGCCGCCCAGGGCGTGCCCGGCGCGGACCAGCCCACGCAGTCCTGACCTGCCGGGGCCGCCGCGGAGGGCACGGGCGGGACATACGGAGGACCCGCCTCCGCGGGCTGGTGGGTGCGCGGCTCTTGACCGAAAGGGCACCCCTGGCCTCATATGAGACCGGGTCCTGGTCCTCGTACGCGGGTTCGCGCGCCGTGCCCCGCGTCCGGCCGGGGTCCGTTGTCCTCAAGGTCGCCTTCAGGCGGGGGGAGGCGCGGTGCGAGATCGGCAAGCGTCCCGGGGTGCCCGCCGGGACGAGGAGTTCCGCGCGTTCGTCGCGGGCGCGGCGGGCAGGCTGCTGCACACCGCGACCCTGCTCACCGCGGAGGCCCCGGACGACAACCCGCGCGCGCGGCGGCTGCTGACGCTGGCCCTCGCCCACACCTACGCGCGCTGGGACGGGCTGCGCGGCGAGGACCCCTACGACCGCACCCGCCGCTATCTCGCCACCCGGTTCGCGCACGCGGCCTGGCACCACCACGGCGCCCTCCGCCGGGCCCGCCCGCACCCGCGCAGCGCGCTGTCCCACCTGTCGCCGCAGGAGCGTCTGGTCGTCGTCCTCAGGTTGTACGAGGGGGTCGCGGAGAAGCAGACGGCGGCCCTGCTCGGCCTGCCCGTCGAACGGGTCCGCGCCCTGTGTGACCGGGCGACGGCGCTGCTGCTCCACCCGCCCCGCGAGCCCGCCCCGGCCGTGGTGGCGGGGGCCAAGGTGGCGGCGTCATGAGCGGAGCCGTGACGGGCGGCCGTGCCGGGAGCCGGGCCGACGGGGAGGCCGCGTCATGAGCCGCGCCGACCGGGAGGCGGCGGCGCGGCGGGTCATGGACCGTACGCCGCCGAGGGTGCCGCCGGAGCTGTATCCCGACGCCGTACGCCGTGGCGCCCGCATCCTGCGCCGCCGCCAGCTCGTCCACCGGGTGCTGTGGGTGCTGCTGTGCGTGGCGGCGGTGGCGTTCACCGTGTGGGCGCTGGTCGCGCAGCCGTGGGTGGAGCCGCCGTCGGAGACGACCCCACCGCTCACGGACTGGTAGCCCGGCCCGGTCAGCCGAGGGCCTGCTCCAGGTCGGCCAGCAGGTCGTCGGCGTTCTCGATGCCGACGGAGAGCCGCACGAGGTCGGCGGGGACCTCCAGGGCCGAGCCCGCCGCGGACGCGTGGGTCATCCGCCCGGGGTGCTCGATCAGCGACTCGACGCCGCCCAGGGACTCACCGAGGGTGAACACCTTCGCTCGGTCGCAGACCGCGACGGCCGCCTCCTCGCCGCCCTCGACGCGGAAGGAGACCATGCCGCCGAAGGACCGCATCTGCTTGGCGGCGACCTCGTGACCGGGGTGGTCCGGCAGTCCGGGGTACAGCACGCGCGTCACGCGCGCGTGCCGGGTGAGCATGTCGGCGACCTTGGCGGCGTTCTCGCTGTGCCGGTCCATGCGCACCGGGAGCGTCTTGACGCCGCGCAGCACCAGCCAGGAGTCGAAGGGCCCGGCGACCGCGCCCATCGCGTTCTGGTGGTACGCCAGCTCCTCCCCGAGCCCCTCGTCAGCGACGACCAGGGCGCCGCCGACGACGTCGGAGTGGCCGCCCATGTACTTGGTGAGGGAGTGCACGACGACGTCCGCGCCGAGCGACAGCGGCTGCTGGAGGTAGGGCGTGGCGAAGGTGTTGTCGACCACGAGGCGGGCGCCCGCGTCCCGGCTGACCTGCGCGACCGCGGCGATGTCGGTGATGCCGAGGAGCGGGTTGGAGGGGGTCTCCACCCAGACGACCTTGGTCTTCGGGGTGATCGCGGCCCGTACGGCGGCCGGGTCGGAGGTGTCCGCGACCGACCACTCGACGCCCCAGCGCGCGACGACCTTGGCGAAGAGGCGGAAGGTGCCGCCGTACGCGTCGTTGGGGATGACCACGTGGTCGCCGGGGCTGAGCAGCGTACGCAACAGGCAGTCCTCGGCCGCCAGTCCGGACGCGAACGCGAGGCCGCGGCGACCGCCCTCCACGGCGGCGAGGTTCTCCTCCAGCGCGGTCCTGGTGGGGTTGGCGCTGCGGCTGTACTCGTAGCCGCCGCGCAGCCCGCCGACGCCGTCCTGCTTGTAGGTCGAGACCTGGTAGATCGGCGGGACGACGGCGCCGGTGAGGGGATCGGCGGTGTTGCCCGCGTGGATCGCCAGGGTCTCGAAGTGCTGACTGATGTGCCTGTCGCTCATGGGGACCGAGCGTAGTGCGCCCGGGGCGCGGACCGGGGCGCTGGGGGAACGCGGGTTTTCCACAGGCTCGCGCCACGGGTTGGCCAATTGTCACTGGCGTCTGGTTCGCTTGAGGCATGGAGATTCTCTGGGTCCTGATCGCGCTGGTCATGCTGGGGTTCGTGGTGCTGCCCCTCGTCCGTCGCAGGCGCGGTGCGATCGAGCAGGTCCCGCCGGGCCACCCGGACGCCGCGGACCCGTCGGACTACGGCTTCGCCCGGCAGGAGGAGCTGGAC
The DNA here is from genome assembly GCF_042674625.1 of Streptomyces flavalbus. NCBI lineage: Bacteria > Bacillati > Actinomycetota > Actinomycetes > Kitasatosporales > Streptomycetaceae > Streptomyces > Streptomyces flavalbus. The sequence continues at coordinate 5,011,378 of NZ_JBHTEB010000001.1, read as the reverse complement.
GTCCGGATGCCCGGCCCCGACAAGGACCTGCTGGACGTCCTGGACGTGGTGCAGCGCACGCAGGACTACCGGGCGGCGGCCCAACTGCTGGCGGGCACCGAGACGGAGGGCGAGCTGCGCTGGCAGCGGGTGCAGGCGTTCGCGGGCGCCGCGTCGCTGGAGCTGGCGCGGAGCCCGGGCGGGGTGAGCGAGCTGCCGGGCGGGCAGTGGCTGCGGATCTGGCGCACCGAGGCGCCCAAGGACGCGGGCGGCGCGGCGGTGCACGCCGAGTTCCTGGTGCAGCAGGCGTGGCGGACGGCGACGCCGGGCACGGACGAGTTCCGGATCATCATGGAGGAGGCGAAGGCGGCCTGCGGCGACGCGGCGCTGCTCGCCCCCGGCGACCCGGTGCCGTACATCGTGGAGCTGTCGGTGGCACGGGGCCTGGCGTACCCCCGCCCCGAGTTCGAACAACTCTGGCTGAAGATCCTCGACCGCGCCCCGAACCACATGGGCGCGCACCTGGCGGCCCTGCAGTACTGGTGCGAGAAGTGGCACGGCTCGCGCGAACTGGCGACGTCGTTCGCGGAGGCCGCGGCGGCCCGCGCGCCGCAGGGCTCCCTGCTGGCGGCGATGCCCCTGTTCGCGGTCTTCGAGCACCTGCCGGAGCTGAACCTGGTCAGGAGCTTCTACCAGAGCGAGGTCGTCAGCAAGGCGATCCACGGCGCCCTGCACGCGGTGCACTCGGCCCGCCCCGACGACCCCATGCTGGCGCACGTCCGCCACCTGCTGGTCTTCTTCCTGGTCCGCGCCGAGCGCTGGGCCGAGGCGATGACCCAACTGGTCCACGTCGACGGCCACGTGGGCGCCCTCCCCTGGACCCTCTCCCCCGACCCGGCCGCCGAGTTCGCGGTCTACCGCGCCCTGGCGGTAGCGGGCTACGAGGCGAACGGCGGCAGCCCGGCGACCCTCCCGGGCTGACCACCCCCGCCCCTGGAATGCGCAGCCCCGGCCGCGCCGTTGACGCGGTAGCCGCGCTGTCCCAGGAGAAGGAGCCCCGCAGATGCCGTTCGGCCGCACCCCCACGCTCCCCACCCGCGACCAGGCTCTGCGGGGCCGTCCGGCGCCGATCTTCACCGTCCCCGGCCACCACACGGTCCTCGGCACCCCGCTCCTCGGCCCCTATCCCGACGGCCTGGAGATCGCCGACTTCGGCCTCGGCTGCTTCTGGGGCGCCGAGCGCGCGTTCTCGAGGCTCCCCGAGGGTGTGTGGACCACCCTCGTCGGCTACCAGGGCGGCCATACCGAGCACCCCACGTACGAGGAGGTCTGCTCGGGCCTGACGGGCCACACGGAGGTGGTTCGCGTGGTCTACGCCCCCGAGCACCTCTCCTACGAGTCCCTCCTGAAGACCTTCTGGGAGTCCCACGACCCCACCCAGGGCTTCCGCCAGGGCAACGACGGGGGCACCCAGTACCGCTCGGCGATCTACACCCACACGCCCCAGCAGCACACCACGGCGACGGCCTCCCGCCAGACCTACCAGCGCGCCCTGACGTCCTCCGGGCACTGCCAGATCACCACGGAGGTCCTGCCCGCCGAGCCGCGCCCCTTCTACCCGGCGGAGCCGTACCACCAGCAGTACCTGGACAAGGACCCGGCGGGCTACTGCGGAATCGGCGGGACGGGGTCAGGCTGGGCGCCCGGTCCTGAGGCTCAAGAAGCTGGCCTGAGCCTCGAGAAGCTAGTCCACCTCGATCCCGAAGTCCCGTAGGAGCTGTTCCAGGCCGCCCGGATAGCCCTTGCCGCCCAGGACGAAGTCCCAGTCGCCGTTGGCGCGGCGACGGAAGGAGCCCAGTACCAGGGCGGTCTCGGCAGCGCGGCCGTCGGAGACGTCGAGTTGCCCAAGCTCGCTCCGGCTCGGGTCGAGCAGGCGGATGCGGGCGTCCGTGAAGCCGGAGAGGTCGGCGTCCGGGTTGACCTCCGGGTCGACGGCCGCCACCAGGACGAGGCGGTCGGCGGCATTCGGCAGGGCGTCGAAGGAGACGCAGATCGCGGCCTTGTCCGGCGCGGTGGCGGGCAGGGCCCGTACGGAGCCGTCCGGTGTGCGCGGGTTGTTGTAGAAGACGAAGTGGTCGTCGCTGAGGACCCGGTTGCCCTGGCAGACGAGCGCGCACACGTCCAGGGCGACGGTTCCGGTCCAGGACATGCCCAGGATGTTGTAGTCGTTCGGTAGGTCGGGATACGGGGCCGGACGGGCGGCCGGGGCCGCGCCGGTGGTCCGACGGCCGCCGTCCCCGAGACGCCCGCGCAGGCCGTGCCGGTGCAGCAGGTCGACGAGTTCGGTGCCCGAGACCAGCTCCAGCGGCTTGCCGTTGGCGAAGGTGTGGGAGCCTGGGCCGAACCCCGACGTGGTCACGAGCACGCCCTTGTTGGCACCGGCGTCCTGCATGGTCCCGTACAGGTCGCGTACTGCGGTGGGCGGTACGGTGTTCCGGTACCGCTTCACCTGGACGACCAGCTCGCCGCCCCGGATCGGTGTCGGGTCGATCGCCTTGACGTCCACGCCGCCGTCGTTGGAGCGCTGGGTCGTCACCGCCCGCATCCCCATCGCCTCGAAGAGTTCCGCCACGAGGTTCTCGAAGGCGATCGGGTCCATCTCGTACAGGTCCGGCTCCTCATCGCCGCCGTGCGCGACGACGCGGTTCCCGACCTCCTGTGGCCGCCGCCCCGGCCGTACCGGGGTGAACTGGTCCGGCCGGGCCGAGAGCTGTCCCCGGAGCGCGTCCGCCAGACAACTGCCCGGGTCGACCTGCGCCAGCCGCAGCTCACGGAACGCAGCCCTCGCCGCCATGACGGTGGCGAGGACGAACCGGCCCGGTCGGCCGGTCGTGGGGTCGTGTCCGTCGACGAACCCGTTCAGGGCCACCGACTCCAGGGCGCCCGTCTCGTCCGCCGCGAACAGCTCGTGCAGTACGAGCAGCACGCACTGCGCGAGGACCTCCCGGTACAGCGCCCGGCGCTGCCCCACCGGTCGCGGGCTCTCCTTGTACTGGTCGGCCGCGTACATGTACCGGACCGACTTCGTCTCCGGGACGACGTCGTACCCGGGCAGTTCCCAGTCCAGTACGAGCTGCCGGGCCGCGGGGTCGTAGGCGGCCACCACCTGCCGTGGGAAGCCCTCCGGCCACACCGTCGAGGCGTACAGCGCGGCGGAGAAGAACTCGATCACGGACTCGGGGTCCCTGCGCCTGACGCCCTCCGTCACCGCGAGCACACCGGCGTTGTGCCGCCGCGCCTCGGCCAGTTGGGCGTCGGCCCACTGCTGGTACTCCCGCTGGTACGACGCGAGCTGCTGCTGCCGGTGCGCCTCGGCGGCCTGGGCCGCCTGCCAGTCCCGCTCGAAGCGGGCCCGCGCCTCGGCCTGCGTCTGCGCCCGCTGACTGGCGGTCCAGCCGCCCTGGACCTCGTACTGCCGGAAGTCAGGCATGGGCACGGGCTGTGCCAGGTGGCCCGGCGCGAAGGGCTGGACCTCTTCTGCGCGCATCAGCGACGCCGCCCTGAACGCCGGAGCCTGGCAACCCGCGACGAGGATGCCCTGCAGCGCGGCGACCCGCGCGTCTAACTCCTCGGTGCGACGGAGCGCCTCAGCCACCTTGTACTCACGCTGACTCTGCGTGGCGCGCCACTGGTAGGCGCGGGCCTGCTGATCTTCCTGTCTCCGCCGTCTGGCTTCGGCTTCCAGTTGGCGCTGCTGCTGCCGCTGCATCTCGGCCCAGACGCCGACAAAATCGGTAGAGCGACGACTCATGTGGTGCGGGCCCCTCCCCAAGGCGCTCTGGCTGTCCCCACAACCAGCTGTAACGAGCCGACTGTACCGAGCAACCACGGCCCCGCCTATCCATGCGTCACGGGCAACCTGAACCTCTCGTCAGGCCGCCCCGCCCCCTACCCCTCCGCCTCCCACCGCAGCAGATCCCCCGGCTGGCACTCCAGTGCCTCGCACAGGGCCGCCAGGGTCGTGAAGCGGACCGCCTTGGCGCGGCCGTTCTTCAGGACGGCCAGGTTGGCGGGGGTGATGCCGACGCGGTCGGCGAGTTCGCTGACGGAGAGCTTGCGCTTGGCCATCATCACGTCGATGTCGACGACGATCGGCATCAGATGACCTCCGCCAGCTCGGCCCGCATCCGGGCCGCCTGGGCGAGCAGCATCCGCAGGACGAGGACGATGAGCGCGACGCCGAAGAGGCCGAGGGAGAGCCCGCAGACCAGCAGGACCACCCCCGGCGCCACGGCCTCCCCCGGCGCCAGGACGACCGCCAGCGAGAAGACCACCAGCGCCGCCGCCACGAACGCCCCCGTGATCACGTGCACGTAGCGGAACGCGCCCGGGGAGAAGACGGTGTCCCGGCGGACCATCGTCACCAGGCGCCATACGGCGGCCAGCACCACCTGCGCCGTCGCCACGCCCAGGACCACGATCACCAGGACCGGGACGCGCAGGTGGGCGACGTCCTCGTCCAGTCCGCGCATGTCGATCGCCAGCAGCGGCACCATCACCGCCTGCACGAACACCGAGCCCGCCAGCAGCAGCGCCAGCACGGCCCGCAGTGCGAGCACCGCCAGGTTTCCCATCGGTCGTTCCCTCCCCGCCTCGCCCATCCATCGTTCAGCGATAGGAATCTATCGATAAACGATAGGTGTGAGCAAGGGGGAGGTTCAGATCGTCGACGTGTCGATCACGAACCGGTAGCGCACGTCGCTCGCCAGCACCCGCTCGTACGCCTCGTTCACCTGCTCCGCGCGGATCACCTCGATCTCCGCGCCGATCCCGTGCGCCGCGCAGAAGTCCAGCATCTCCTGGGTCTCGCGGATGCCGCCGATGCTGGAACCCGCCAGCGTCTTGCGCCCGCCGATGACGGAGAACAGGTTGAGGGAGACCGGCTCCTCGGGGGCGCCCACGTTGACCAGCGCGCCGTCCGTCTTCAGCAGCGAGAGGTAGGCGCCGAGGTCCAGCGGGGCCGAGACCGTCGAGATGATCAGGTCGAAGGTGCCCGCCAGCTTCTGGAACGTCGTCGCGTCGCTGGTCGCGTGGTAGTGGTCGGCGCCCAGCCGCAGGCCGTCCTCCCGCTTGCGCAGGGACTGCGACAGCACCGTCACCTCCGCGCCCAGCGCGTGCGCCAGCTTCACCGCCATATGGCCGAGACCGCCCAGGCCGACCACGGCGACCCGCTTGCCGGGGCCCGCCTGCCAGTGCCGCAGCGGGGAGTACGTGGTGATGCCCGCGCACAGCAGCGGCGCGGCCACGTCGAGGGCCAGGCCGTCGGGGACGCGGACGACGTAGTTCTCGTCGACGACGATCTTCTCGGAGTAGCCGCCGTGCGTCGGCTGCCCGTCCCTGCCGACGCCGTTGTACGTCATCACGTTGCCGTTGGTGCAGTACTGCTCCAGCCCGGCGCGGCAGTTGTCGCACTCCCGGCAGGAGTCGACCATGCAGCCGACGCCCACCCGGTCGCCCACGGCGAACTTGGTGACGCCGGGGCCCACCTCGGAGACCACGCCCGCGATCTCATGGCCGGGGACCATCGGGAAGATCGCCTCGCCCCAGCCCTCCCGGACCTGGTGGATGTCGGAGTGGCAGATTCCGGCGTACTTGATGTCGATCAGGACGTCGTGCTCCCGTACCGCCCGGCGCTCGATCGTCGTGCGCTCCAGCGGAGCCTTGGCGGCGGGGGCGGCGTATGCGGCGACAGTGGTCATGCCGGTCGTTCTCCTAGCAACAATTTCCCGGAGGTCTTCTGACGCTGACCAGCCTGCCCCCGCCGTCCGCGTTCGCCCAGGTCACCGCTTTGCGTACGTCCGCTGTGCCTACCACTGGCAGGGACAGGCTCCCCGTCGTACGACCAGCCGCGCCTGGCGATACTGGGGGTATGGACCAGCAGCCCACCGAGCAGCAGCCCAGCGAGCAGCAGCCCGCGCCGACCCCCGGCGCCCCCGGCGGTGCCCTCGACCGGCGCGCCGAGCTGAGCGAGTTCCTGCGCACCCGGCGGGCCCGGCTGAAGCCGGAGGACGTCGGGCTGCCGGACTTCGGGCGGCACCGCCGCGTGCCGGGGCTGCGCCGCGAGGAGCTGGCCCAGCTCGCCGGGGTGTCGGTGGCGTACTACACCCGCCTCGAACAGGGCAACGGACGGAACGTGTCGGCCGAGGTGCTGGACTCCATCGCCCGCGCCCTGCGGCTGACCAGCGCCGAGCACGCGCACCTCACGCACCTCGCCCGGCCCACGCAGCAGCGCAGGAAGACCGCGCCGCGCACCCAGCACGTGCGCGGGGCGCTGCGGCAACTGCTGGACACCATCGACACCGTCCCGGCGTACATCGTCGGCCGCCGCACCGACATCCTCGCCTGGAACCGGATGGCGGCGGCCGTCTTCGGGGACTGGTCCGAGCTGCCCGCGCCGGAGCGGAACTGGGCGCGGCTGGTGTTCCTGCGGCCCGACTACCGCGACCTGTTCGTGGCGTGGGAGCAGAAGGCCGCCGACATCGTCAGCTACCTGCGGATGGACGCGGGCTGCCACCCGGACGACCCCCGGCTCTCCGCGCTGGTCGGGGAGCTGTCGGTCAAGAGCGAGGAGTTCCGGCGGCTGTGGGCGACGCACGACGTCAAGGAGAAGACGTACGGCGTCAAGTTGATGCGCCATCCGCTGGTCGGTGAACTGGCGCTGTCCTTCGAGAACTTCCGGCTGGTCGACGACGCCGAGCAGTCGCTGGTCACCTACCACCCCGAGCCGGGCTCACCGTCCGCCGAGTCCCTGCGGCTGCTGGCCAGCTGGGGCGCGGACGCCACCCGCGCGGGCACCTCATCATCGTCGGCGACCCGGGAGCAGTAGAACGGCGACCCGGGAGCAGGAGAACGGCCACCCGGGAGCAGGAGAACGCCGACCCCAGAGCAGGAGAACGGCCCCCCGGAAGCCATGCCTCCAGGGGACCGTTCCCTTCACCTCAGCGCTACCGCGGCAGCAGGCTCACTTGCCGTAGTACGCGTTGTAGATCGAGATCGTCGACTTGTTGCCCTTCTTGTCGGTGATCTTCGCGTGGTACGAGATCGACTTGCCCTTGGCCGGGTTCTTGACCTTGACCTTGCCGTCCTTGACGGTGAGCTTCTTCCAGGTCTGGCCGTGGTCGTACGACACGTACACGTGCAGCGACTTCAGGTTGGAGCCCTTGGCCGCGCCCTCGACGGTGACCGGGACGGTGGCCGTGCGACCGGCCGTCACCTTGCTGTCGAGGGTGGTGTTGGCGCCGAAGCGGACGGTGGAGGCCGGGAGCTGGACGATCTCGGCGTTGGACTTCTTGGAGCGGAAGGTGAACTTGGCGTCGATCCGGGTGGAGGCCGCCGCCACCTTGTTGCTCCGCTTGACCGAGGTCGTCAACTGGTACTGGGCGTCACCGGACGGGACCTTGAACATCTCCCCCTCCAGCGGGTCGCTGTTGGAGGCGATCTTGGTGCCGTTGCGGTACAGGTTCGTGGTCACCGAGGTGTACAGGGACGAGCCCGGGTGCTTGGCGCTGTCCGCGAAGAGCGGGAGCGAGCCGTAGATGTAGTTGTCCTCGCGGAACAGGCCGTAGTCCGAGTTCAGGGTCGGGCCGAAGACCGCGCGGTTGAAGGTGGTGCTGTAGGTGTTGCCCGCGCGGTACTTCTTCGGGTTGCCGCCCCCGTAGTACGCCTCCACGGTCCGGAAGCCGTCAGCGTCCACCGGGCCGAGCTGGAGGAAGTCGTACGACCAGCGGATGTCGTCCACCGTGGACAGGTGCAGCGTGCGCTTGGTGGGCAGCTTGCGGTCGATCTCGGAGCTGAAGACGGCGTTCTCCGGGAACAGGCCCCACGGCATGAGCGCGCCGGTCTTGCCGGGGGCGGAGGCGCCGACGTCCGCCTTCACCGTGGCGAGTTCGCTCTTCTTGAAGTGCCGGACCTTGTCGCCCTGGATCTTCTTCACGTTGGCGGTCGTGGCCACGTCGTACTCGCTGCCGGAGCCCTTGGTGAACTGGCCGAACCAGGTCTGGCTCAGGCCCCGGGGGATCTCCGGGCCCAGGTGGGCCATGCGCAGGTCGGCGAAGGAATCCGCGCCGAAGCCGATGCCGACCGCCTCGTCGAGGAAGTAGTCGATCGACGCGAACACCGGCTTGGCCGAGGAGTCCGGCACCCGGATGTCCGCCGCCTTCGTCTTACGGGCGTCCAGGGTCACCGAGGTGTTCTTGGTGACGCTCAGCTTGGGCTGGACCAGCCAGTCCAGGCCGCCCTCGAAGGTCTCGAAGTCCTTCACGATCCAGGCGTCCAGGACGTACGTGCCCTTGGCCACCCGCAGCGTCGTCACGCCCGACTCCACCGGCGGCACGGAGTAGGCGCGGCCCTCGCCGAGCCCGGAGTAGCCGAACAGCACGGTGTCGTACTGGTTGGCGGCCTGCCCGTCCCGGCCGATGTGCTTGACCTTGACGTCGTACGACTCCACCTCACGGTTGACCGCGGCGGCCGTGCGGACGGTCTGGCCGCCGCCCTTGGCCGTGACGTACGCCGAGTAGGTGCCGTCGAGGGTGCCGCCCAGCCGGGTGTCGGCGGTCATGGTCACGGAGGCCGTGCCGCCCGCGGGGACGGTCACCGTGCTGGCGCCCAGCGTGAAGAAGCCCGCCGGGGCCGCGGCGCCCTTGGGGTCGGTGGCGCTGACGCTGAGGTTCAGCGTCACGTCGGCGGTGCCGAGGTTGCGGTACGTCAGCTCCTTGCCGACCGGCGTGTCGTCGGTGTGCGGCCACTGCTGGGTACCGAAGCTCACCGACACCGGGTCGGCGATCACGGTCTGCTTGATCGCCTTGTCGACCTGGATGCGGCCCGAGCCCTGCTCGAACGGCGTGTACTTGCCGCCCTTCGTGGACGCGGTCAGCGCGCCCTTGAGTTCGGTGTACGTCCAGTCCGGGTGCTGCTGCTTGAGCAGCGCGGCGGCGCCCGCGACATGCGGGGTCGCCATCGACGTACCGGAGATGGTCAGGTAACCGGCGGGCGACTCGCCCACCTCCTGGGCGATGACGCTGCCCTTGGCCGACGCGGCGGTGATGTCGACGCCGGGCGCGGTGACGTCCGGCTTGATGGCGCCGTCCCCGACGCGCGGGCCGGTGCTGGAGAAGTCCGCCAGCTTGTCCTTGTCGTCGACGGCGCCGACGGTGAGCGCGGCGTCCGCGGAGCCCGGCGAACCGACCGACTCGGGGCCGGAGTTGCCCGCGGCGATCGCGAACAGCACGCCCGTCTCGGCGGAGAGCTTGTTGACCGCCGCCTCCAGCGGGTCGATCTCCGGGGTGTCGAAGCCGCCGAGGCTCATGTTGATGACGTCGGCGCCCTGCTGGGCCGCCCACTCCATACCGGCGAGGATGCCGGAGTCGTCACCGAAGCCGTTGTCGTCGAGGACCTTGCCGTTGAGGATCGTCGCCCCGGGGGCCACGCCCTTGAACTTGCCCCCCGACTTCGCCCCGGTACCGGCCGCGATGGACGCGACGTGCGTGCCGTGGCCGTACTTGTCGGTGGCGTCGGCGGCGGTGGTGAAGTTCTTCGCCACCGCGACCTGCGACTTCAGGTCCGCGTGGGTGGCGTCGACGCCGGTGTCCAGGACGGCGATCTTGACGCCCTTGCCGTCGTAACCGGCCTCCCACGCCTTGGGGGCGCCGATCTGCGGCACCGACTTGTCGAGGGTGACCTGGCGGACGCCGTCCAGCCAGACGTGCGCGATGCCGGAGGCGGTCCGCTGCCCGTCGGTGAGCGCGTCCCAGAGCTGCGGCGTGTCCTGCTCCGGGGTCCGCACCGCGTCGGCGTTCAGGGTTTTCAGGGTGCGGCGCAGGGTGCCCGCGTCCCGGACGTCCGCCTTGGCCGTGGCGGCGGTGCCGCGGTAGCCGACGATGACCTTCAGGGCGTCGTGCTCGCCGCTCCGGGACTGCGCCCTGCTCAACTCGGTGACGTCGAACAGCCGCTGGTCCAGCTTGCCGGTGGCGACCATGCGGGCCGCGTCGGCGGGTATGACGAGCGTGCGCCCCTCGATCTTGCGGATCTGCACGGGTATGTGCTCGCGCCCCTCGGCCCGGTCCAGGCCGACGACGCGCCCCTTGGCGTCCACGGTGACCTGGTCACCGGTGATGAGCGTGACGCGCTGGTTGGCGGTGTTCGCCGAGGCGTCGGCAGCGCCGGTCACGCGCTGCTCCCCCCGGTCGGTGGGCTTCGCCGACGCCGGGCTGGTCAGGCCCGCGGCGAGGGCGACGGCGGCTGCCGTGGCTACGGCGGCAGCGCCGACTCTCTTTACTTGTGTGCGCAAAACTCCCCCTGGGAGATGAGGTACCGGATGAATTCCCCTTCACCCGGCCGGGGGAGTTATCGCACGCGTACACGAACGCCCCCCGGAATACGCAGTATGCCGGGGGGTGATCACTTGCCTCAATACGGTCATCGGCCACAACCGGGCTATGACAGAACTGTTACGCACTCGGCCCGTGGGCCCGCGCGCTCACACGTTCTCCCTGACGGAGATCCTGCCCTTCTTGATGGTGGCCAGCCGCGGCGCCTTCCGCGCGATCGCGGAGTCATGGGTGACCATCACGAAGGTCAGCCCGTGCTCCTTCCACATGGACTCCAGTACGTCCATGATCTCGTCGCGCATCGACTCGTCGAGGTTGCCCGTGGGTTCGTCCGCCAGCAGCACCTTCGGCCGCTTGACCAGCGCCCGCGCGATGGCCACGCGCTGCTGCTGACCTCCGGACATCTCCCCGGGGAGGTGTCCGAGCCGCTCGCCGAGACCGACCGACCGCAGCGCCTCGGCGGCCCGTTCCCTGCGGTCCTTCGCCTTCACGCCGAGGGGGACGAGGGCGGTCTCGACGTTCTCCTGCGCGGTCAGCGTGGGGATGAGGTTGAAGCTCTGGAAAACGAACCCGATGCTTTCGCTTCGCACCCGGGTGAGCCGCGCCTCGGGCAGTTTGCCGAGGTCGATTCCGTCCAGCACCACATCGCCCGAGGTGGGCCGGTCGAGGCCGCCGAGCATCTGCAGCAGCGTGGACTTTCCCCCGCCGGTGGGTCCTTGAATGACCAGCCGGTCGCCGTCGGGGATGGTCAGGTCTATGCCGTCCAGGGCGTGGACGGTTTCCTTACCGCGCGTATACCGCTTGGTCACGGACGTGAGTTCGTACATGGGGACAACAACTCCTGGCAGAAGAAAAGGAGAACGGCGGGAACCGCGGGAACGCCGTGAACGGCTGTCAGAAAGGCGGGAACTGACCCAACCGATGCGCTACTCAACCCGTCGCAGCGCGTCCGCGGGCCGCAGCCGGGAGGCCCGCCAGCCGCCGAAGGCCCCCGCGATGAGCCCACCGGCCACCGCCAGACCGACCGCGAGACCGATGGTCGTCACACTGACCGGCGCCGTCAGCGCGACCTCCAGGGTGCGGGACGCCGCCTGCCGCATCGGACCGCCGCCCATGCCCCCGGGGCCGCCGGTCCCACCGCCACCGCCCAGCTCGGCCTGGAGCGTGGGGCTCACCGCCGTCACCGCGTAGGCGCCCGCGAGCCCCAGGGCGATGCCGAGGACGCCACCGACCAGACCGTTGACGACGGCCTCACCGACGACCTGCCGGGTGACCCGGCCCGACCGCCAGCCCAGCGCCTTCAGCGTGCCGAACTCCCGCACCCGGCGCGAGACCGCCGAGGAGGTGAGCAGCCCGGCGACCAGGAACGCGGCGATCAGCACCACGATGGACAGCCACTTGCCGACGCTGGTGGCCAGCGAGGACGCCGTCGACAGCGAACCGGAGACGGTGTCGGCGAGGTCGGCGGAGGTCGTCACCGTCGTACCGGAGATGTTCTTCTGGATCTCCGACTTGACGCTGTCGATCCGCTGGGAGTCGGTCGCCTGCACGTAGATCGTGGTGACCTTGTTCTTCGAGTCGCTGAGGGTCTGCGCCTGCTTCAGCGGGACGTAGAGGTTGGCCGCCGCGTCGCCGCTGTCGGCGGTGGCGATGCCGATGACCTCGAACTTGACGCTCTTGATCGTGACGGTGGAACCGACCTTGAGTTCCTTCTCCTTGGCGTACGCCGAGTCGACGACGGCGACCTTGGCGTTGGTCTCGGAGGTCTTGAACGTACGGCCGCTGGTGATCTTGGAGGAGGTCAGCGGGCCGAGGGCGGGCTCACTGACGTCGGTGCCGTAGACCGAGTAGTTGTTGACGTCGAAGTCGGCGCCGCCGCCCTGCACCTCACCGCCGGGCTGCTCACCGCCGCTCCCGCCGGGGAAGCCCTGCTGCGCGTTGCCGGAGTCGTCCTGCTGGAACTGACCGCGGGTGAACTGCCCGCTGACCTTGATGACCTGGAGGCTCAGCCCGCCGACCGCGTCGGAGACGCCGTCCTGCTCGGCGACCTTGGCGACGGTCGAGGACGACAGCGTCTGGAAGCCCTGCACCATGACGCGGTCGGTGCTCTGCTCCTCGTCGGAGTCGCTGTCCTGGGCGTCGAACTGGAACCGGGGCCGGGCGTCCTCGCCGTCGGTGGGCGCGGTCGCCGCCTTGGTGACGGTCATGTCGGTGCCCAGGCCGTAGAGCGATTCGAGGACCTTGTCCTGGGCCTTGCCCATGCCGGAGGACACGGAGTTGACGACGATGACCAGCGCGATGCCCAGCGCGAGGCCGGAGGCGACGACGAGGGCCGCCTTTCTGCGGCGGCGCAGCTCGCGCCTCAGGTAGGTGAAGAACATGCGCCGCAAGCTAGGCGCGCGGCGTGATGAAGGGATAAGCCCCGGATAAGAGAAGGATGAGAAGCCCCGGAGACGCCTCGGAGGCCCCCATGGACGCCGGAGCCTCCCGGAAAAGGCGAATGCCGCCCCGGAGGGCGGCATTCCCCGTGTGCGGGAGCGTCAGGCGGCGGAGCCCGCCGTCCACTGGTCCCAGCTCATGTTCCAGCCGTTGAGGCCGTTGTCCGGGGAGACGGTCTTGTCGCCGGTGTTCTGGACGACGACCACGTCACCGACGATCGAGTTGTTGTAGAACCAGGCGCCCGGCGTGTTCGGGTCGTCCGCGCCCTTCTTGTCCTGGAGGCCGACGCAGCCGTGGCTGGTGTTGACGTTGCCGAAGACGGACGGCGAGCCCCAGTAGTTGCCGTGGATGAAGGTGCCGGAGGTGGTCAGGCGCATGGCGTGCGGCACGTCCTTGATGTCGTACTCGCCCTTGCCGTCGTCGTCGGTGAAGCCGACCGTCGCGCCGTTCATCCGGGTCTCCTCGAACTTCTCGGAGATCACCATCTGGCCTTCGTACGTCTTGTTCTCGGGGGCGCCCGCGGAGATCGGGATGGTCTTGACGACCTTGCCGTCCTGGGTGACCTTCATCTGCTTGGTCTCGGCGTCGACGTAGGTGACCTGGTTGCGGCCGATCTTGAAGGTGACCGTCTTCTGCTGGACGCCGTAGACACCCTCGGCACCCTCGACGCCGTCGAGGGCCAGCTTCAGGGTGACGGTGGCGCCCTCCTGCCAGTAGTCCTGGGGGCGGCAGTCCATGCGGTTGGCGCTGAACCAGTGGCAGGCGACCTCCTGGCCGCTGCTGGAGGTGACCGTGACGCCCTTCTGGACCTCGGCCTTGTTGGTGATCGCCTTGTCGAAGTTGATCGACACGGGCATACCGACGCCGACCGTGGAGCCGTCCTCCGGCGTGAAGTAGCCGAGGAAGCTGTTGTCCGGGGAGACCGTGGTGAAGGAGGCGTTCTCGTGGGCGGCGCGGCCCTCGGAGTCCTCGGCGGTCGCCGAGATCTTGTAGGTGGTGGAGCGCTCAAGCTGGACGCTGGGCTTCCAGCTCGTCTTGTCGGCCGATATCTCGCCCTCGACGGCGACGCCCTCCGCGGTCTCCATGGTGACCTCGGTGAGCGTGCCCTTGCTCACGGTGACGGCGGCGTCGTTGTTGATGGAGGCGTTGCTCGAACCGTCCTTGGGCGTGATCTTGATCTGCGCCTCGGAGGTCTTCGCGGCGGCGGCCTCGTCGACCTTCGCGGCCGAGGTCTCGTTGCCGCCGCTGCCGGAGGCGTCGTCGCCGTCGTCTCCGGAGCAGGCCGAGAGCACCAGCACACCACCGAGCAGAGCGGACGCGACCGTCAGGCCCCGACGCCGCCTACTGTTCGTCATCACACGCTTCTCCATCGTTACCGAATCCCCAAAACCCCGGAGTCCCCGTCAAGAATCTTCAACGCTACGACCGGTTCGTCCCGTTCCACATACGCTCGATGTGTGGGGCACGCCACGTCCCGCCGTGCGGCTTGGCGCGATGGTCGGTCACTGCGCACCATGAGACGACGAAATCCCCGGCCGCGGTTGCCCTCCATGGTCACGATTTCCCCAAGGCGCCCGCCCCAATCCGCCCGCCGTGCCCCCTGTGAGATCCATGACGTCGGGCGAGATCCGTTCACCATCTCCCGACAAACCGCGACATCTTCGGACGTTTCCCCCGCGAGGCGCACATCCCATGGCTCCCGCGACTTTCCCGCGGCCCGGGCCTTTCATTAGCATCCCCCCACACGGCCAATTCGCCAGTGCCACAAGGGGATCGATATTCCGTGTCATCCGCTCGCCGTCCGTTGCTGACCGCCACCGCCGCAGGCACCCTGCTGGGGGCCCTGTGGTTCGTCCCCTCCGCGAACGCGACGGGAGACGACGCCACGGTCAGACATCTGCCCACGGACACGCGGACGGCGCAGGCGAGGGCGGTCTCGCTGACCACCTCCGACACCGGCGCGGCCACCGCGGCCGACACCGGCGCCGACAGCGGCACCCGGCTCGCCGACACCGGCAGCTTCGACAGCACCCCGTACGTCGTCGGCGGCACGTTCTGCCTCGCCCTGGGCGCCGGTTTCGTGGTGTATTCGGTGCGCAGGGAACGGCTTGGGTTCTAACTACCCGAATACGCGCTCGATTTGACGTTCCCTTGACCCTGTCTTCATAGTCCGCTCATGAAGAGATCATCGAGCGCGCGCCTGGGCGCCACGGCCGTGGTGGGCGTCCTGTCGCTCGCCCTCGTCACGGGCTGCTCCGACAGCGGTTCGGACGACACCAAGGACACCGGCTCGGGTTCCGCCTCCGGGTCGGGCTCCGGCACGCAGGCCGCGAAGGCGCTCAGCGCGGCGGAGTTGAAGGGCGTCATCCTCGCGCAGGGGGACGTCGAGGGCTACAAGATCGGGCCCGTGGAGGAGTCGATGACGTCCTCCAAGAGCGACATGAAGACGGACGAGAAGTGTCTGCCGATCGCCTACGTCATGAGCGGGCTCGCCCCCGGTGACGCGGCGGCGGAGACCAACCGCATGGCCACCCAGGAGAAGGAGCCCACGGACACGGCCTCCCAGTCGATGGAGGACCTGGACGAGGGCGAGTTCGAGGACGCGTTCACCGACGCGCTGAGCGTGGACGTCACCATCGTCGGGCTCTCCTCCTACGAGGGGGCGGGCGCCGAGGAGACCATGGCGGCCGTCTCCGACGCGGTGAAGGGCTGCGCGGGCGGCTTCTCCGCCACCTCGGAGGGCGAGGAGGCGAAGGTCACCAAGGTCGCCGAGGAGAAGGCGACCGGCGGCGGTGACGCGTCGGTGGCGTTCGCGGTGACCGGGGAGATGGACGAGTCCGGGGGCGACACGTCCACCGTGCACGCCCAGGTGGTCCGGCACGGCAGCACCATCGCCACGTACTACACGCTGAACCTGGGCGCGATGATGTCCGGTGGCGGCGAGGAGTACTCCGTCCCGGCCGCGCTGGTCGAGGCGCAGGCCGCCAAGCTCAAGTAGACCGGGAGGAGGGGCCCCAGGGCCCCTCCCCACCCCCTCACCGCAGCGGCCCCGTCACCTTCTCCACCGCCGCCAGCAGCCCCCCGCCCCGCACGAAGGCGTCCGCCGCCGCGAGGTCGGGGGCCAGGAACCGGTCGGGACCCGGCCCGCCGACCCCCGCCTCCCGGGCGGCGTCGATGACGGCGCGGGTCGCCGGGGCCGGGGTCAGCCCCTCGCGCAGCTCGACGGCGCGGGCGGCGGCGTACAGCTCGACGGCGAGGACCCGGGTCAGGTTGTCGACGGCGGTCCGCAGCTTGCGCGCCGCCGACCAGCCCATCGACACGTGGTCCTCCTGCATCGCGGAGGACGGGATCGAGTCCGCCGACGCCGGTACGGCCAGCCGCTTCAACTCGCTGACCAACGCGGCCTGCGTGTACTGGGCGATCATCAGCCCGGAGTCCACGCCCGCGTCGTCCGCGAGGAACGGCGGCAGCCCGTGGCTGCGGTTCTTGTCCAGCAGCCGGTCGGTGCGCCGCTCCGCGATGGACGCGAGGTCGGCGACGGCGATGGCGAGGAAGTCCAGCACATAGGCGACCGGCGCCCCGTGGAAGTTCCCGTTGGACTCCACCCGCCCGTCGGGAAGAACCACCGGGTTGTCCACCGCCGACGCCAGCTCCCGCTCCGCGACCAGCCGGGCGTGCGCGAGGGTGTCCCGCCCGGCACCGGCGACCTGCGGCGCGCAGCGCACCGAGTAGGCGTCCTGGACGCGGGGCGCGTCGTCCTGGTGGTGCCCGGTCAGCCCGGACCCCTTCAGCACGGCGAGCATGTTGGCGGCGCTGGCGGCCTGCCCGGGGTGCGGACGGATGGCGTGCAGCTCGGGGGCGAGCACCTTGTCCGTGCCGAGCAGCGCCTCCAGCGACAGCGCGGCGGTGACGTCGGCGGACTTGTACAGGGCGTCCAGGTCGGCGAGGGCCATGACCAGCATCCCGAGCATCCCGTCGGTGCCGTTGAGGAGCGCGAGCCCCTCCTTCTCACGCAGCTCGACGGGTTCGATCCCGTGCACGGCGAGCAGCTCACCGGCGGGCCGTACGACGCCGTCCGGGCCCTCGGCCTCCCCCTCCCCCATCAGGGTCAGCGCGCAGTGCGACAGCGGGGCGAGGTCGCCGGAGCAGCCGAGGGAGCCGTACTCGTGGACGACCGGGGTGATCCCGGCGTTCAGCACGTCGGCCATGGTCCGCGCGACCTCGGGGCGTACGCCGGTGTGCCCGGAGCAGACGGTCTTCAGCCGCAGGAACATCAGCGCCCGGACGACCTCCCGCTCGACCGGCGCGCCCATCCCGGCGGCGTGCGAGCGGACGATGTTGCGCTGGAGCTGGGCCCGCAGCTCCTGGCTGATGTGCCGGGTCGCGAGGGCGCCGAAGCCGGTGGAGACGCCGTAGACGGGGTCGGGCTTGGCCGCCAGCGCGTCGACGATCCCGCGGGCCGCGGTCAGGGCGGCCACCGCCTCCTCGGCCAGTTCGACCCGGGCGCCGCCACGCGCCACGGCGAGCACGTCGGACGCCGTCGTCCCGGACGTCCCCACCACCACAGTGTGCATATCCATATTCAGGAGCGTACGCAGTGAATCTGAGGATGTCACCAGTGGGGCGGCCTTGCACCCCTTACCCCGCCCACCCAGCGCCCCCCTTCTAGTCCCGCCCCCGGAAGCGCCGCCGCTCCGGGCTGGCCTCGTCGGACGGGGTGTCGGCCAGCCGTACGACCGGGTCGTCCGGCCCCTCCCGGCCCGCGACGACCGGCCGGGTGGAGCGCTCGGCCTTGGCCCGGTACTGGGCGGCGTCCGCGAGCCGGAACAGGCGGCGGGCGCTGCGCACCGGCCCGATCGGCTCCGCGGTGGACGCCACCCCGCACGCCACGCCCTCCCCCAGCTCCAGCTCGGCGGCCCGGCGGCACAGCTCGTCGGCCACCTTCACCACGTCGTCGGCGGGCGGGCCGACCGCGAGCAGGCAGAACTCGTCGCCGCCGAGCCGTGCCACCAGCGCGCCCGGCAGCATCGCGCCGCACAGCGACAGCACCGACCCGAACCGCTCCAGCAGCCGGTCACCGACCGCGTGCCCATGGGTGTCGTTGACCCGCTTGAGCCCGTTCACATCGCAGACGACGAGACTCACGACGGTGCCGTCCGCGCGGTACCGCTCGACCGCCTCGTCCAGCCGCATGTCCACGCAGCGCCGGTTGGCCAGCCCCGTCAGCGCGTCGGTGAAGGCCAGCCGCCGGGCCTCCTCCAGCCGCTCGGTCTGCGTCAGCCCCGCCGCCACCACGGAGGCGAGGACGGTCGCGAAGTCGGCGTCGCCCCGGTCGAAGACGTCCGCGCCGACCGGCCGGGCCACGTACAGCTCGCCCCATGCGCGCCCGTGCAGCACCACCGGCGCGACCACGCAGCAGCCCCGGCCCCGGCGGCGCAGGGCGGCGACGCGCTGGTGGCAGTACCCGGAGCGCAGCCCCTCGGCCGGGCCCTCGGCGGTCTCCACCCAGGCGTTGGGCTCACCGCCCGCGGCCCACTGCTCGTGCAGGAACTCGGTGATCTCCGCGAACTGGTGCACCGGGTACGCCTCGTCCTCCGGGAACTCCAGCTCGTCCGGGGCGCGCTCGCCGACGTTCACCAGGACCCTGAGCCGCCCCAGCTCCCGCTCCCACACCGACAGCGCGGCGAAGCTCCCGGTCAGCGCCCGGCAGGCGCCCAGGGCGGCGGCCCGCCATGACTCGCGCGGGGTGTGGGCGGCGGCCATGCCCTGCGCGAGCGCCACGACGTCCTGGAGCCGCTTGTCGTCAGCCATTCCTCCAGGCTAGGGACGTTCAGGGCGAACGGGGACATTGAGGGGACGGGAGGGTGATCGACCGACCCGCCAGGACCCCACCGGCGGCACCGGCGGCACCGGCGGCACCGGCGGCACCGGCCGCGCCCGCCTCACTCACCGGGCCACTGCGGCTTCCGCTTCTCGTTGAACGCCGCCACCCCCTCCGCCCGGTCCCCCGAGAACGCCACCGACCGCCACGCCGCGTCCTCCACCTCAAGCCCCGCCCGCAGATCAAGCCCGTGCCCCAGCCGCAGCGCCCGCTTGGCCGCCCGCAGCCCCACCGGCGAGTTCCCGGCGATCCGGGCGGCGAGCGCGAGGGCGGCCTCGCGGTCCCGCCCCTCCTCGACCAGCTCGTCCACGAGCCCCAGCTCGCGCGCCTCGGCCGCCGCCACCCGCCGCGCGCTGAAGATCAGCTCGGCGGCCCGCGCCGCCCCCACCCGGCGCGGCAGCAACTGCGTGCCGCCGCCTCCCGGGATCACCCCGACGGACACCTCGGGCAGCCCCACCACCGCCGTGCCGTCGGCCACGATCACGTCGCACGACAGGGCCAGCTCGAACCCGCCGCCCAGCGCGAACCCGTGCACCGCCGCGACCGTGGGCACCGGCAGCTCAAGCACCCCGGTGTAGGCGCCCCGTGCCACGGGCCGCTGCCGCACCAGCTCCGCGTCGCTGAAGGAGTTGCGCTCCTTCAGGTCGGCGCCCACGCAGAACGCCCGCTCGTGCGTGGAGGTGAGGACGACCACCCGGACCTCCCGGTCGGCCCCCAGCGCCGTACACGCCTCGGCGATGGACCGCGCCATCCCGGTCGACACGGCGTTCATGGCCTTGGGCCGGTCCAGGGCCAGCTCCGCCACGTGCCCGCCCTCATGCCGCCGCACCAGGACGAACTCCCCGAACCGCTCCTCGCTCACAACGCCCTCCGGTTAACGCGGGTTAACAACGTCCGCCACGATCATCGCAGCCCCGCCCCCCAAGGAGAAGAGGGGAAAACCCCGAGAGAACCCGGAGAACCCGGAGAACCCGGAGAGCCCGGGGAACCCGAGAAGCCATGGCCCCCGGAGAACCCGAGAAGCCATGGCCCCCGGAGAACCCGAGAAGCCATGGCCCCCGGAGAACCCGAGAGCCCCCGCAGGGCTACGCCCCGCCGTCCCGCCGCATCAGCAGCCACGGCTCCACGACCCCGAGTCCACGCACCGGCCGCTGCCACATCGGCTGAAGCGCGAAGCGGTACGTCGGCGGCTCCTCGCCCTCCTTCTCCGCCGCCGCCGCGGCCTCGGCCGCCTCCGTCTCCGAGGCGGGCGCCTCCCCGGTGCGGATCAGCTCCTCGGCGAAGGCGCTGTCGACGAGGACGGCGTCACGGGGCGCTATCGAGGTGAGCCGGGACGCCAGGTTCACGGTCGTACCGAAGACATCGCCCATCCGGGTGGTGACCGTGCCGAAGGCGATCCCGACGCGCAGCTCGGGCATGGTCTCGTCGTTGGCCATGGTCTCGATGAGCCGCAGCGCGATCTCGGCGGCGACCCCGGCGTCGTCGGCGCTGTAGAGCACCTCGTCACCGAGCGTCTTGATCAGCCGTCCGCCCCGGGCGGCGACCAGGTCGGCGGCGGTGGTCTCGAAGGCCTCCACCAGCTCCCCGAGTTCCTCCTCCTCAAGGCGCCGGGTCAGCCGGGTGAAGCCGACCAGGTCGGCGAAGCCCACGGCGAGCCGCCGGTCGACCATCTCCTCGTCGTCGGTGGCCTGCACGACCCGCCCGGTGGCCGCGGCGAGCTGCCGCCGCCAGACGTAGACGAGGAACTCCTCCAGTTCCGGCAGCAACAGCTCGACCAGCGGATACGTCACCTCGGTGCGGGTCATCCCCGGCTCCGGCGGCTCGGTCAGGCCCTCCAGGAAGGAGTCGATCTGCCAGTCCGCCAGCCGGGCGGTGGTCTGCCCGGTGGAGCGGGCCACCTGCACGGCCATCGCCTCGCTGAGCAGCCCCGCCTCCACCAGACCGGCGAGACGGCGCAGGGCGAGCACGTCGGCCTCGGTGAGCGCCTTGGCCTGCCCGATGTCGGCGAAGCCCATGGCCCGCCAGAACCGGGAGGCCAGTTCCATGGAGACCCCGGCGCTGCGGGCCGCCTGGAACGGGGTGTAGCGGCGCTCGGCGCCGAGGATGAGCTGTTCGAGGCGCAGGGCGAGGGGGTCGTCGCCGGGGTCGGCGGCCCTCGGCTCCGCCCGGCCTTGCGCGTCCGTGCCGGAGCCCGTGTCGTCGACGGTCACGCCTGTTGCCCTTCCGATCTGCCGCGGTCAGGTATCGACCGGCCTCAACTCTACGGCAGATGTGCCGCAGCTCACTCCGTGAGAAAAGCCGGACGCACGCTCTCTGCCTGCGTACTCGCCGGTGCGCCCGCCCGCGTACCCGGCCGCTCACGCGGGGCGCAGGTGCACGATGTCCCCCGCCCCCACGGGCTCCCGTACGCCGTCCTCGGTGGCGAGCACCAGCCGCCCGTCGCCGTCCACGGCGACCGCCTCACCGACCACCGCCCGCTCCCCGGGCAACTCGGCGCGCACCGGCCGCCCGAGCGTCGCGCACCCCGCGGCGTAGGTCTCCTGGAGCCCGCACGCCGACGCGTCGCCGCCGACGGCCCGCCACGTGCCGTACCACTGCTCCAGCGCCCGCAGGACGGCCCGCAGCAGCGGGTCGCGGTCCGTGCTGACCGCCCCGGCCAGCGCCAGCGACCCGGCGTGCGGCACCGGCAGCTCGTCGGCGCGCAGGGTGACGTTGACGCCGACGCCGATGACGACGCCGTCGTCGGCCCGCTCGGCGAGGATGCCGCCCGCCTTGCGCTCCTCGCCGCCGACGGTGACCAGGAGGTCGTTGGGCCACTTGAGGGCCGTGTCGACCCCGGCGGCGCGGGACAGCCCCGTGGCGACCGCGACGCCGGTGAGCAGCGGCAGCCAGCCCCAGTGGGCGACCGGCACCTCGGTGGGGCGCAGGAACACGGAGAAGAAGAGGCCGGAGCGGGCCGGTGCCGTCCACTGCCGGTCGAGCCGCCCGCGCCCCGCGGTCTGCTCCTCGGCCACGAGGACGGCGCCCTCGGCCACCTTGCCCGCGCTGGCCAGCGCGACGAGGTCACCGTTGGTGGAACCGGTGCTCCGCACCACCTCCACCCCGGACCACAGCCCGCCCTCCCGTACCAGCCCGCGGCGCAGGGAGGCGGTGTTCAGCGGGGGCCGTTCCAGGTCGGACCAGCGACCGCCGTTGTTCGCGTCTGATGCATCGTGCGGCGTCATGCAAGCCAGCCTAGGTGTGGTAAATGCCGCACTGCCGATCGGTAGGCCCCCCACTACGCTACGGATGAGTAGCCGACCCCCCTTCTGAGCACCCTTTTCAGAACCCGAGGCAGGGAGAGCAGCATCCCGATGTCCGAGCCGGAAGAGCTGGCGCAGCAGCCCGACATCCACACGACCGCGGGCAAGCTCGCGGACCTCCAGCGCCGTATCCACGAGGCGACCCACGCGGGCTCGGAGCGTGCCGTGGAGAAGCAGCACGCCAAGGGCAAGCTGACGGCGCGCGAGCGGATCGCCCTGCTGCTGGACGAGGACTCCTTCGTGGAGCTGGACGAGTTCGCCCGGCACCGCTCCACCAACTTCGGCCTGGAGAAGAACCGCCCCTACGGCGACGGCGTGGTCACCGGCTACGGCACGGTGGACGGCCGTCCGGTGGCCGTGTTCTCGCAGGACTTCACCGTGTTCGGCGGCGCGCTCGGCGAGACGTACGGCCAGAAGATCTGCAAGGTGATGGACTTCGCGCTGAAGACCGGCTGCCCGGTCATCGGCATCAACGACTCCGGCGGCGCCCGCATCCAGGAGGGCGTGGCCTCGCTCGGCGCGTACGGCGAGATCTTCCGCCGCAACACCCACGCCTCCGGTGTGATCCCGCAGATCAGCCTGGTCGTCGGCCCGTGCGCGGGCGGCGCGGTGTACTCCCCGGCGATCACCGACTTCACGGTCATGGTCGACCAGACGTCGCACATGTTCATCACCGGCCCGGACGTCATCAAGACGGTCACCGGTGAGGACGTCGGCTTCGAGGAGCTGGGCGGCGCCCGCACCCACAACACCGCCTCCGGCGTGGCCCACCACATGGCCGGGGACGAGAAGGACGCGGTCGAGTACGTCAAGCAGTTGCTGTCCTACCTGCCGTCGAACAACCTCTCCGAGCCCCCGGCCTTCCCCGAGGAGGCCGACCTGACGGTCACGGACGAGGACCGCGAGCTGGACGCGATCGTCCCGGACTCCGCGAACCAGCCGTACGACATGCACACCGTCATCGAACACGTCCTCGACGACGGGGAGTTCTTCGAGACGCAGGCGCTGTTCGCGCCGAACATCCTCACCGGGTACGGCCGCGTCGAGGGCCACCCGGTCGGCATCGTCGCCAACCAGCCGATGCAGTTCGCGGGCTGCCTGGACATCACCGCCTCCGAGAAGGCGGCCCGCTTCGTGCGCACCTGCGACGCGTTCAACATCCCGGTGCTGACCTTCGTCGACGTGCCCGGCTTCCTGCCCGGCGTCGACCAGGAGCACGACGGCATCATCCGCCGCGGCGCCAAGCTGATCTACGCCTACGCCGAGGCGACCGTCCCGCTGATCACCGTCATCACCCGCAAGGCGTTCGGCGGCGCGTACGACGTCATGGGCTCCAAGCACCTGGGCGCGGACCTGAACCTGGCCTGGCCCACGGCCCAGATCGCGGTGATGGGCGCGCAGGGCGCGGTCAACATCCTGCACCGCCGCACCATCGCCGAAGCGGAGGATGTGGAAGCGACCCGGGCGCGCCTGATCCAGGAGTACGAGGACGCCCTCCTCAACCCGTACACCGCCGCCGAGCGCGGCTACGTCGACGCGGTGATCATGCCGTCGGACACCCGCTCGCACATCGTCCGCGGCCTGCGCCAACTGCGCACCAAGCGGGCCGCGCTCCCCCCGAAGAAGCACGGCAACATCCCCCTCTGACGACTAGGAGCCCGCTGTGACCATCAAGGTCGTCCGGGGCAACCCGACCCCCGAGGAGCTGGCCGCCGCCCTGGCGGTGGTCCGCGCGCGCGCCGCGGCGGCGGCTGCCACGCCGCCCGGCGCGCCCGGCCCCCGCGCCTCCTGGGCCGACCCGTCCCGCATCGCCGCCCAGCACGTCCCGCACCCGGGCCCGGCGTCGTGGAGCCGCACGTACTGGCCCGCCTGACCCGCCGCTCGATTTGAGTACGCGTACTCAGGCGCCCTCAGGAGCCCCGCCGGACCATGGCAGACATGCTGTGGTCCGACCCGGAGAACGAGCCCCCCAAAGAGCTGCGCGCCATGCAGGCCATGCTGCGCAGACTGGGCGTCCTCCTGGCCCTGGCCATGATCCTGGCGATGATCGTGACGGGCCTGAGGTGAAGGGCCCCGGACCGCGCCACTAACCTGGCCGTATGACTGATCAGCCGCGCCGCCGCCTCGTCCTCGCCTCCCAGTCACCCGCCCGTCTGGGCCTGTTGCGGCAGGCGGGGCTGGCGCCGGAGGTCGTGGTGAGCGGGGTCGACGAGGACGCCGTCACCGCCCCCACCCCCGCCGACCTGGCGCTCGCGCTGGCCGAGGCGAAGGCGTCCGTGGTGGCCGCCCGGCCGGAGGTCAAGGGCGCCCTGGTGATCGGCTGCGACTCGGTCCTCGACCTGGACGGGCAGGCCCTGGGCAAGCCCGCGGACGCCGAGGAGGCCACCGCGCGCTGGAAGGCGATGCGCGGCCGGGTGGGCACCCTCCAGACGGGCCACTGCGTCTACGACACCCTCAGCGGCCGGTACGCCTCGGCGACCGCCTCCACGGTGGTCCGCTTCGGTGAGCCCACGGACGAGGAGGTCGCGGCGTACGTCGCCTCGGGTGAGCCGCTCCACGTCGCCGGGGCGTTCACGCTGGACGGCCGCTCGGCGCCGTTCATCGACGGCATCGACGGCGACCACGGCAACGTGATCGGCATCAGCCTGCCCCTCGTACGCCGTCTGCTGGCGGAACTGGGCGTGGGGATCACGGAGTTGTGGGCGCCGGTGGAGTGACGGCGGGCCCGTCGCCCTGGGTCTCCCGCGGGGCGTCGGCGGTGTCGCCCCGCTGACCGTCGTACGTCATCAGCAGCAGCACGATCAGGGCGAGC
The DNA here is from genome assembly GCF_042674625.1 of Streptomyces flavalbus. Taxonomy (NCBI): domain Bacteria; kingdom Bacillati; phylum Actinomycetota; class Actinomycetes; order Kitasatosporales; family Streptomycetaceae; genus Streptomyces; species Streptomyces flavalbus. The sequence continues at coordinate 4,986,580 of NZ_JBHTEB010000001.1, read as the reverse complement.
ACGACGACCATGGACAGGAAGGCGTGCCAGCCCACCAGCCCCCAGGTGAAGGCGCCGAGCAGCCCGTGCACCACGGCCGCGCTGATCAGCAGCAGTCGCCCGAACCCGGCGGGCCGCCGGTCACGCAGGGCCACCAGCAGGGCGACCAGACCGCACAGCGCGAAGTAGAGCCCGAAGACCACTCCACCGACCTTCGAGGACGTCGACATAACGTCCGGGTCGAGGCCCGCGAGTGACATGTCCTGTCGGTCCACGACGACTCCGAGGAACCAGTTCAGCGCGGCCACGCCGAGGGCCTCCGCGAACAGCAGAACCGCCACCACCCACGCAACCGGCCTGCGCACCACAGCCCACCACCCCTGTTACCTCGGTTACCGGAAGTACGTTTCCTGTGAGCGCGAACGCTACTAACGGGTAAACCTTCGGACAAGGGTTCAGCGGTGGGCAAAGATTCGTTGGGCCATTCGTAGGGACTCCACAAAGAAACGGAGTGGGCCGCAGCACGCTCTCACAGAGACCTTGACCACACAGGACGGCTAGGGTTTTCCGGAGCAGCCCTGTGTACCGCAGTACGACAAGGGATTTCGCAGGTCGAGCGAGCCTCGAATCACGCTCCGTGTGGGCAAGCTCACCATTGGGGACGGGTCGAAGTGCCGTGTCGGCAGTCCCTAAACTCGGCTTGTTTCAAGGAGGGAGCCTCATCGTGCGCAAGGTGCTCATCGCCAACCGTGGCGAAATCGCTGTCCGCGTTGCCCGGGCCTGCCGGGACGCCGGTATCGCGAGCGTGGCCGTCTACGCCGACCCGGACCGGGACGCTCTGCATGTCCGCGCCGCGGATGAGGCGTTCGCCCTGGGCGGTGACACCCCGGCCACCAGCTATCTGGACATCGAGAAGGTCCTGGGCGCCGCCCGCGAGTCCGGGGCGGACGCGGTCCACCCGGGCTACGGCTTCCTCTCCGAGAACGCCGAGTTCGCGCAGGCGGTCCTGGACGCCGGTCTGATCTGGATCGGCCCGCCGCCGCAGGCCATCCGCGACCTGGGCGACAAGGTGGCCGCCCGGCACATCGCGCAGCGCGCCGGGGCCCCGCTGGTCGCGGGCACCCCCGACCCCGTGTCCGGCGCCGACGAGGTCGTGGCCTTCGCCGAGGAGCACGGCCTGCCCATCGCGATCAAGGCGGCGTTCGGTGGCGGCGGTCGCGGTCTGAAGGTGGCCCGCACCCTCGAAGAGGTCCCCGAGCTGTACGACTCCGCGGTCCGCGAGGCCGTGGCGGCCTTCGGCCGGGGCGAGTGCTTCGTCGAGCGCTACCTGGACAAGCCGCGCCACGTGGAGACGCAGTGCCTGGCCGACAAGCACGGCAACGTGGTCGTCGTCTCGACCCGTGACTGCTCCCTCCAGCGCCGCCACCAGAAGCTGGTGGAGGAGGCCCCGGCCCCGTTCCTCTCCGAGGCGCAGATGGCCGAGCTGTACGCGGCGTCGAAGGCCATCCTCAAGGAGGCCGGGTACGTCGGCGCGGGCACGGTGGAGTTCCTCGTCGGCAACGACGGCACGATCTCCTTCCTGGAGGTCAACACCCGCCTCCAGGTGGAGCACCCGGTCACCGAGGAGGTCGCCGGGATCGACCTGGTCCGCGAGATGTTCCGCATCGCCGACGGCGAGGAACTCGGCTACGGCGACCCGGAGCTGCGCGGCCATTCCCTCGAGTTCCGCATCAACGGCGAGGACCCGGGCCGGGGCTTCCTGCCCGCCCCCGGCACCGTCACCACGTTCGCCCCGCCGTCGGGCCCCGGCGTCCGCCTGGACGCGGGCGTGGAGTCCGGCAGCGTGATCGGCCCGGCGTGGGACTCCCTGCTGGCCAAGCTGATCGTGACCGGCCGCACCCGCAAGGAGGCCCTCCAGCGCGCCGCCCGCGCCCTGGAGGAGTTCACGGTCGAGGGCATGGCCACCGCCATCCCGTTCCACCGCGCGGTGGTGAAGGACCCGGCGTTCGCACCGGAGGTCCACGGCGAGGAAGGCCCCTTCACGGTCCACACCCGCTGGATCGAGACGGAGTTCGTCAACGAGATCAAGCCCTTCACCGCCACCGCCGACACGGAGACGGACGAGGAGACGGGTCGCGAGACGGTCGTCGTCGAGGTCGGCGGCAAGCGCCTGGAGGTCTCCCTCCCGGCCTCGCTGGGCATGTCCCTGGCCCGCACCGGCCTCGCCGCCGGGGCCAAGCCGAAGCGCCGCGCGGCCCGCAAGTCGGGCCCGGTGGCCTCCGGCGACACCCTCGCCTCACCCATGCAGGGCACCATCGTCAAGCTCGCGGTGGAGGAGGGTCAGGAGGTCAAGGAAGGCGACCTGATCGTCGTCCTGGAGGCGATGAAGATGGAGCAGCCCCTGAACGCCCACAAGTCGGGCACCGTCAAGGGCCTCGCGGCGGAGGTCGGCGCGTCCGTCACCTCGGGCGCGGCGATCTGCGAGATCAAGGACTGACGCACCCGGGAGCGCCCGGCGGCTGGCTGACGAAGGCAAGCCCGCCGGGCGCTCGCGCGTTCCCGCACCCGACCGCTCGCCCCCTCCCTCCCACGCCCGTCAGCGCCGCCGGAGGTCGGCGACCCTCGCCCGCTCGCTTCCGGGCGCCTGCTCCCCGAGGCTGCGCAGTGAGGGCGCCGTGCCCTGGACCTGACCGCGGCGCGGGGAGGGGAGCGGCACGTCCCGGCGCTGCTGGCGTGCTGGGGCGGGCTCACCCCCCGCCACGTTTCCCGAGCCGCCCTGCGCGCCCGCCACGGCGATCTGGACGCCCTGGTCGGCCAGGGCCTGCAGTTCGGTGGCGGCACGGTCGTCGTGCGCGGGCGGATCATCGGTCACCAGCCGGGTGATCACATCGGTCGGCACCGTCTGGAACATGGTGTCCGACCCCAGCTTGGTGTGGTCGGCCAGGACCACGACCTCGGCGGCGGCCTGCACGAGCGCCCGGTCGACGGACGCGGAGAGCATGTTGGACGTGGACAGCCCCCGCTCGGCGGTGAGCCCGCTCCCGGACAGGAAGGCACGGGACACCCGCAGCCCCTGGAGGGACTGTTCGGCTCCACTCCCGACCAGGGCGTAGTTGGACCCCCGCAGGGTCCCCCCGGTCATCACCACCTCCACCCGGTTGGCATGGGCCAGCGCCTGGGCCACCAGCAGCGAGTTGGTGACGACGGTCAGCCCGGGCACCCGGGCGAGCCGACGGGCCAGCTCCTGCGTCGTGGTCCCCGCCCCCACCACGATGGCCTCGCCCTCTTCGACGAAGCCCGCGGCGAGGTCGGCGATGGCCGTCTTCTCGGCGGTCGCGAGATGTGACTTCTGCGGAAAGCCGGACTCCCGCGTGAAACCGCCCGGCAGTACCGCACCGCCATGTCGGCGGTCGAGGAGTCCTTCTGCCTCCAGTGCGCGCACGTCCCGCCGTACGGTCACTTCGGAGGTCTGGACGACGCGGGCCAGCTCACGGAGCGACACGGCTCCGTTCGCTCGCACCATTTCGAGGATCAATTGGCGACGTTCTGCAGCGAACACGAAACTGACAGTAACCCCAACGACCGTCTGGTTTCAGCAGTTTGCGCCGAATAACAGAAGTTGTTCGCACACCAGGGGTGGAGGTGGTATAGGGGCCTAGGCCACCCGCCTATGCCACGACGCCACCCCGCCACCCTCCGTGACCAGCGAAGAGTCCCTTTCGGCCGTCAGACCTCGACGCCCGCCTTACGGGTGTGCAGTTGCCGCGCGACCTCCGCGATCGACCCCGACAGGGACGGGTAGACGGTGAAGGCGTTCGCGATCTGTTCGACGGTCAGGTTGTTGTCGACCGCGAGCGAAATCGGATGGATCAGCTCCGAGGCGCGCGGCGCGACCACGACACCCCCGACCACGATCCCGGTCCCCGGCCGACAGAAGATCTTGACGAACCCGTCCCGGATGCCCTGCATCTTGGCCCGCGGATTCCGCAGCAGCGGCAGCTTCACCACCCGGGCGTCGATCTTCCCGGCGTCGACGTCGGCCTGGCTGTACCCCACCGTGGCGATCTCCGGATCGGTGAAGACATTGGACGACACGGTCTTCAGGTTCAACGGGGCGACGGCATCACCAAGGAAGTGGTACATCGCGATACGCCCCTGCATGGCGGCGACGGACGCCAACGCGAACACCCCGGTGACGTCACCGGCCGCGTACACCCCCGGAGCGGTGGTCCGCGACACCTTGTCCGTCCAGATATGCCCGGAGTCCCGAAGCCGCACCCCCGCCTCCTCCAGCCCCATTCCGGCGCTGTTGGGAATGGCGCCCACGGCCATCAGACAGTGCGACCCGGCGATGACGCGCCCGTCAGCGAGCGTCACCTCGACCCGGTCCCCCACCCGCTTGGCGGACTGCGCACGGGACCGCGCCATGACGTTCATCCCGCGCCGCCGGAAGACCTCCTCCAGCACGGCGGCGGCGTCCGGGTCCTCCCCCGGCAGCACCCGGTCCCGCGACGACACGAGCGTCACCTTGGACCCGAGCGCCTGATAGGCCCCGGCGAACTCGGCCCCGGTGACACCGGACCCCACCACAATCAGCTCTTCAGGCAGCTCATCAAGGTCGTACACCTGGGTCCAGTTGAGGATCCGCTCCCCGTCGGGCCGGGCGTCGGGCAGCTCCCGGGAATGCCCCCCGGTAGCCACCAGCACCGCGTCCGCCGTCAGGGTCTCCTCACTCCCGTCGGCGGCGGTGACGACGACCTTCCGGGACCCGTCGAGGGCCTGCGTCCCCTCAAGGCGCCCGCGCCCCCGCATGACCCGCGCACCGGCGCGCGTCACGGCGGCGGTGATGTCGTGCGACTGCGCCAGCGCGAGCCGCTTCACGCGCCGGTTGACCTTCCCCAGGTCAACGCCCACCACCCGGGCGGCCTGCTCGATATGAGGGGTGTCATCGGCGACGATGATCCCCAGCTCCTCGTACGACGAGTCAAAGGTGGTCATCACCTCGGCCGTGGCGATGAGGGTCTTCGACGGCACGCAGTCGGTCAGCACCGACGCCCCGCCCAGACCGTCGCAGTCGACGACGGTCACCTCCGCGCCGAGTTGCGCGGCCACCAGGGCCGCTTCGTATCCGCCGGGTCCGCCACCGATGATCACGATCCGAGTCACGTACTCCATTGTCCCGCACACCTCACCCGAGGGCCGCCTCGGGGCCCTCCCGACGCCCCTTCCGTTACCGGAGTGACGCACGTGCCGCCTGCCGTACCCTCTCCCCATGTCGCTCTACGCCGCCTACGCCGGCAATCTCGACGCGCGGCTGATGACGCGCCGCGCCCCGCACTCGCCGCTGCGCGCCACCGGCTGGCTCAACGGCTGGCGGCTCACCTTCGGCGGCGAGCACCTGGGCTGGGAAGGCGCGCTGGCGACCCTCGTCGAGGACCCGGTCAGCCAGGTCTTCGTCGCCCTCTACGACATCGCCCCGATGGACGAGGAGTCACTCGACCGGTGGGAGGGCGTGGGCCTCGGCATCTACCGCCGCCTGCGCAACGTGCGCGTCCACACCCTGGAGGGCGAGGAGCAGTCCTGGACGTACGTCCTCGACACCTACGAGGGCGGCCTGCCCTCGGCCCGCTACCTGGGCGAAATCGCGGACGCGGCGGAATCCGCGGGCGCGCCCCACGACTACGTCATGGAGCTGCGGAAACGCCCCTGCTGACGCCACCCTCCTCGGAACGAGAACGGAACAATCCGCATCCGGTGAGGTCTGTCATCTACGCGCGTAGGCCCAGACCGGCTACCCTCAACCACGTGAACGCATCTCTTCTTCCGGACGACATCCAGGGCGACCCCCACGCCGCCGCCGACGCCGCCGCCGCTCGCCTGCGCGAACTCACGGGCGCCGAGTCCCACGACGTCGCCCTCGTGATGGGCTCCGGCTGGGCCCCGGCCGTGGACGCCCTCGGCGCACCCGAGGCCGAACTCCAGGTCACCGACCTGCCCGGCTTCCCGCCCCCGGCGGTCGCTGGCCACGGCGGCAAGGTCCGCTCGTACCGCATCGGCGACAACCGCGCCCTGGTCTTCCTCGGCCGCACCCACTTCTACGAGGGCCGGGGCGTCGCCGCCGTCGCCCACGGCGTCCGCACCGCGGTAGCCGCAGGCGCCAAGACAGTCATCCTCACCAACGGCTGCGGCGGTCTGCGCGAGGGTATGCGTCCCGGCCAGCCGGTCCTGATCAGCGACCACATCAACCTCACGGCGGTCTCCCCGATCATCGGCGCGAACTTCGTCGACCTGACCGACCTGTACTCGCCGCGCCTGCGCGCCCTGTGCAAGGAGATCGACGCCACGCTGGAGGAGGGCGTCTACGCCCAGTTCCCCGGCCCGCACTACGAGACTCCGGCCGAGATCCGCATGGCCCGCGTCATCGGAGCGGACCTGGTGGGCATGTCGACGGTCCTCGAAGCGATCGCCGCGCGGGAGGCGGGGGCGGAGGTGCTGGGGATCTCCCTCGTCACCAACCTCGCGGCGGGGATGACGGGGGAGCCGCTGAACCACGAGGAGGTCCTCCAGGCCGGACGCGACTCGGCGACGCGGATGGGGGCGTTGCTGGCGCAGGTGCTGGGGCGGTTGTAGGGGAGTCGGGGGCGTGCACGCCCCGGCGCTAACCGGGTGCCGCCGATCCCCGTACCGCTGGGTGGGTCGCGCGGCCCGGCGCTAACGGGGTGCCGCTGCGCCCACCCTCCCCCAAGCTCTCGGCTTCGCTCGAGCAGGGGGACCCCCATCGCCCCAGCGGCACGACTGCCCGCAGTGACGGCGGAGCCGACGACGAGTCGCAGTCGCCGTACTACGGAAGGGGCCGTGTCGGGGGGTGTCCGCCCGCAGTGGTTCGCGCGCAAGACCCCGTCCACCCCACGACCCACAGCCCGCGCGGTTCCGAGGACGGACACCCCCCGGCGCGGCCCCGACCCACCCCCCGGCAGACAGCGCTACGCACGCCACCCACCACACAGCCACAGGCCGCCGCAGGCATACTCACGAACACACCCGAGAGGTTGGACCGAACGTGCAGCACGACGATCTTCTCGCACGAGCCCAGGCATGGCTGGCCGAGGACCCCGACCCGGAGACCCGCGACGAGCTGGCCAAGCTCCTCGACGCGGGCCAGGACGCCACCGAAGAACTCGCCGCCCGCTTCAGCGGCACCCTCCAGTTCGGCACCGCCGGTCTCCGAGGCGAACTCGGCGCGGGCCCCATGCGCATGAACCGCTCCGTCGTCATCCGCGCCGCCGCCGGTCTCGCCGCGTACCTCAAGAAGCAGGGCAACCAGAACGGCCTCGTCGTCATCGGCTACGACGCCCGCCACAAGTCCCAGGACTTCGCCCGCGACACCGCCGCCGTCATGACCGGCGCGGGCCTCAGGGCAGCCGTACTCCCCCGCCCCCTCCCCACCCCCGTCCTCGCCTTCGCCATAAGGCACCTCGGCGCGGTAGCGGGCGTAGAGGTCACCGCCAGCCACAACCCACCCCGCGACAACGGCTACAAGGTGTACCTCGGCGACGGCTCCCAGATCGTCCCGCCCGCCGACACGGACATCGCCGCCGAGATCGCCGCGATCACGACCCTCACCACCGTCCCCCGCCCCACCACCGGCTGGGACACCCTCGACGACGACGTCCTCAACGCCTACCTCACCCGCACGGACGCCGTCCTCTCCCCCGACACCCCCCGCACCGCCCGCACCGTCTACACGGCGATGCACGGCGTGGGCAAGGACGTCCTCCTCGCCGCCTTCGCCCGAGCGGGCTTCCCCGAGCCCACCCTCGTCACCGAGCAGGCCGACCCCGACCCGGACTTCCCCACCGTCGCCTTCCCCAACCCGGAGGAGCCCGGCGCGATGGACCTCGCCTTCGCCAAGGCGACGGAGACCGACCCGGACCTGGTCATCGCCAACGACCCCGACGCGGACCGCTGCGCGGTCGCCGTCAAGGACGACGGCACCTGGCGGATGCTCCGCGGCGACGAGGTAGGCGCCCTCCTGGCCGCCCACCTGGTGTCCCGCGGCGCGCACGGCACGTTCGCGGAGTCGATCGTCTCGTCGTCCCTCCTCGCCCGCATCGCCGCGAAGGCGGGCCTCCCCCACGAGGAGACCCTGACCGGCTTCAAGTGGATCGCCCGGGTCGAGAACCTCCGCTACGGCTACGAGGAGGCCCTCGGCTACTGCGTGGACCCCGACGGCGTACGCGACAAGGACGGCATCACGGCCGCCCTCCTGATCACGGAACTGGCCTCGGTCCTCAAGGAAGAGGGCCGCACCCTGCTCGACCTCCTCGACGACCTCGCCGTCGAACACGGCCTGCACGCCACGGACCAGCTCTCGGTCCGCGTGGAGGACCTGTCGATCATCGCCAACGCGATGACCCGCCTCCGCGAGACCCCGCCCACCACCCTCGCGGACCTCCCCGTCACCAACGCGGAGGACCTCACCCAGGGCACGGCCACCCTCCCGCCCACGGACGGCCTCCGCTACACCCTCGACGGCGCCCGCGTCATCGTCCGCCCCAGCGGCACGGAACCGAAGCTGAAGTGCTACCTGGAGGTGGTGATCCCGGTCCCCGACCACACGACCCTCCCCACGGCCCGCGCAAAGGCAACGGACCTCCTGACGGCCCTCAAGCGAGACCTGGCCGCAGCAGCGGACCTCTAAAGGCCACGCCCCCACGCCCCGCTCAAGGCTCACGCCCCCGCAAAAGGCCCACGCCCCCGCGCCTCACCCAGAGGCGCGGGCCACGCACCCCCAGAAACCCCCGGTCACCCGACCGCCAGCAACACCACCACCAACAACACCGCCCCCGCCCCCGCAGGCCCCATCACCTCGTAAGCCCACCGCACGGACACCTCCCCCTGCGCCTCCGCCGCCTTCTCCCGAGCCCCCCACATCTCCCGCAACTCATCCATCACCTGGTCGGTCTCCGCCCGCACCGGCCCCGCGTCCGAGTCCGCCGCGACGGGATCGATCCCCCCGAGCCCCCCGAAGCCACCCCCGAACGACAGCCCCCGCCGCCGCCCCTCACCCCGCGCCGCCGCATCCCGCCGAGCCTGCTGCCGGGCCGCCTTCTTCCGCGCCCGCAGCGACACGGGGATGGACCACAACTGGTACTTCTCCCCCGACGCCGCCACCACCTCGTTCGTGTACCCGGACCGCAGCGACGCCACCTCCCCCCACGGCAGCACCACCACCCGGAAGGGGTTCCGCACCCGCAGCCGGTCCTCCCCCGCGAACACCGCGGGCCGCAGCGTGAACGCGATCACCAGCGGCACCAGGAACAGCATCACGGCCAGCGCCAGCCAGGGCGTGCGCCCCTCCCCCGTCACCACCGCGTCGCCCCCCAGCCACCCGATGACCAGGAGCAGCAGCACCCCGGCCACCAGGGCGGACGGCGACCGGTAGATCCGGTCCCGGGTGCGGGGCGGCTCGGGCCGGGGCCCGGATGACTGGTTCTCGGAGCTGCTCATGCCCCCGATTCTGCCCGACCCCACCGACACCGCCCCGCAGCGGTAGCCCCCGGACGTCCCCAGGAACCATCCCCCACGCCCTGTACAGCCGCTACGCGCGTAGATATGCTCGTCTGGTGACCATGCCCACCTCTGCACCCACCCCAGCGGCCCCCGCGACAGCGCCGAGGACGACGACCGAGGCGAACCCCTTCGCGGACGTCACCGCGTCCGACCGCACGCTGCGCCGCTTCCTCCACGGGCTGCCCGGCGTCGACCCGGTCGGCCTGGAGGCGCGCGCGGCCTCTCTCGGCACCCGCTCCATCAAGACGACCGCCAAGGCGTACGCCATCGACCTGGCCATCTCCATGGTCGACCTGACGACGCTGGAAGGCGCGGACACCCCCGGCAAGGTCCGGGCGCTCGGCGCCAAGGCGGTCCACCCCGACCCGACCGACCGTACGACCCCCGCCACCGCAGCGGTCTGCGTCTACCCCGACATGGTGGCCACCGCCAAGGAGGCCGTCGCGGGCTCCCCGGTCAAGGTCGCCTCGGTCGCCACCGCCTTCCCGGCGGGCCGCGCCCCCCTCGCGGTCAAGCTGGCGGACGTCCGCGAGGCCGTCGCCGCGGGCGCCGACGAGATCGACATGGTCATCGACCGCGGCGCGTTCCTCGCGGGCGACTACATGAAGGTGTACGACGAGATCACCGCGGTGAAGGACGCCTGCGGCACCAGCGCCCGCCTGAAGGTCATCTTCGAGACCGGCGAGCTGTCGACGTACGACAACATCCGCCGCGCGAGCTGGCTCGGCATGATGGCCGGGGCGGACTTCATCAAGACCTCGACGGGCAAGGTGGCGGTGAACGCGACCCCGGCGGGCACCCTCCTGATGCTGGAGGCCGTGCGCGACTTCCGCGCCGCCACCGGCGTCCAGGTGGGCGTGAAGCCCGCGGGCGGCATCCGCACCACCAAGGACGCGGTCAAGTTCCTGGTCCTGGTCAACGAGACCGTGGGCGAGGACTGGCTCGACAACCACTGGTTCCGCTTCGGCGCCTCCTCGCTCCTGAACGACCTGCTGATGCAGCGTCAGAAGCTGGCCACCGGCCGCTACTCCGGCCCCGACTACGTGACGGTGGACTGATCACCATGGCATCGGCATTCGCATACGCCCCCGCACCCGAGTCCCGCGCGGTCGTCGACATCGCCCCGTCGTACGGGCTGTTCATCGACGGCGAGTTCGCCGAGGCGGCGGACGGCAAGGTCTTCAAGACGGTCAGCCCCGCCTCCGAGGAGGTGCTCTCCGAGGTCGCCCAGGCGGGCGAGGCGGACGTGGACCGCGCGGTGAAGGCGGCCCGCAAGGCGTTCGAGAAGTGGTCGGCGCTGCCCGGCTCGGAACGCGCGAAGTACCTCTTCCGCATCGCCCGGATCATCCAGGAGCGCAGCCGCGAGCTGGCCGTCCTGGAGACCCTGGACAACGGCAAGCCGATCCGGGAGACCCGGGACGCGGACCTCCCCCTGGTCGCCGCGCACTTCTTCTACTACGCGGGCTGGGCGGACAAGCTCGACCACGCCGGGTTCGGACCGGCCCCGCGCCCGCTGGGCGTCGCGGGCCAGGTCATCCCCTGGAACTTCCCCCTCCTGATGCTGGCGTGGAAGATCGCCCCGGCGCTGGCGACCGGCAACACGGTCGTCCTCAAGCCCGCCGAGACGACCCCGCTCTCCGCTCTCTTCTTCGCGGACATCTGCCGCCAGGCGGGCCTGCCCAAGGGCGTCGTCAACATCGTCACCGGCGACGGCCGCACGGGCGCCGCGCTGGTCGCGCACCCGGACGTCAACAAGGTCGCGTTCACCGGCTCGACGGCGGTCGGCAAGGAGATCGCGCGCACGGTGGCCGGGACGGACAAGAAGCTCACCCTGGAGCTGGGCGGCAAGGGCGCCAACATCGTCTTCGACGACGCCCCGCTCGACCAGGCCGTCGAGGGCATCGTCAACGGCATCTTCTTCAACCAGGGCCAGGTGTGCTGCGCGGGCAGCCGCCTGCTGGTCCAGGAGTCGATCCAGGACGAACTGCTGGACTCCCTCAAGCGCCGCCTGTCCACCCTGCGCCTGGGCGACCCCCTGGACAAGAACACGGACATCGGCGCGATCAACTCCGCCGAGCAGCTCGCCCGCATCACCGCCCTCGCCGACCAGGGCGAGGCGGAGGGCGCCGAGCGCTGGTCCCCGCCGTGTGACCTGCCGACGTCCGGCTACTGGTTCGCCCCGACGCTCTTCACGAACGTCACCCAGGCGCACACGGTGGCCCGCGACGAGATCTTCGGCCCTGTCCTCTCGGTCCTGACCTTCCGCACCCCGGACGAGGCGGTGGCCAAGGCCAACAACACCCCGTACGGCCTCTCGGCAGGCATCTGGTCGGAGAAGGGCTCGCGCATCCTCGCGGTCGCGAACAAGCTCCGCGCGGGTGTCGTCTGGTCCAACACGTTCAACAAGTTCGACCCGACCTCGCCGTTCGGCGGTTACAAGGAGTCGGGCTTCGGCCGCGAAGGCGGTCGCCACGGCCTGGAGGCGTACCTCGATGTCTGACGTGACCCGACTCTCCGTCTTCAAGACCTACAAGCTGTACGTCGGCGGGAAGTTCCCGCGTTCCGAGAGCGGCCGGGTGTACGAGGTGACGGACCCGAAGAGCAACTGGCTGGCCAACGCGCCCCTGTCGTCCCGCAAGGACGCCCGGGACGCCGTGGTCGCGGCGCGCAAGGCGTTCGGCGGCTGGTCCGGCGCGACGGCGTACAACCGCGGCCAGGTCCTCTACCGCGTCGCGGAGATGCTGGAGGGCCGCCGCGACCAGTTCACCCGCGAGGTGGCCGACGCGGAGGGCCTGTCCAGGTCCAAGTCGGCGGCGGTCGTCGACGCGACGATCGACCGCTGGGTCTGGTACGCGGGCTGGACCGACAAGATCGCCCAGATCGTGGGCGGCGGAAACCCGGTGGCAGGCCCGTACTTCAACCTCTCCTCCCCCGAACCGACGGGCGTGGTGGCGGTGCTGGCCCCCCAGGACTCCTCCTTCCTGGGCCTGGTGAGCGTCCTCGCCCCGGTGATCGCCACGGGCAACACGGCGGTCGTGGTGGCCTCGGAGCAGCGCCCCCTCCCCGCCCTCTCCCTGGCCGAGGTGCTGGCCACCTCCGACGTCCCCGGCGGCGTGGTCAACGTCCTCTCGGGCCGTACGGCGGAGATCGCGGCGCCCCTCGCCGCCCACCAGGACGTCAACGCGATCGACCTGGCGGGCGCGGACGCGGACCTGGCGAAGGAGCTGGAGATCGCCGCGGCGGACAACCTGAAGCGGGTGCTGCGTCCACAGCCTGTGGATTACTTCGAGACCCCGGGCACCGACCGCATGACGGCGTTCCTGGAGACCAAGACGGTCTGGCACCCTACGGGTTCCCTGGGCGCGGGCGGCTCGTCGTACTGACGCCCACCACCCCCTGAGCAGGGCCGCGACTCCTCACCGTCCGGAGGAGCCGCGGCCCTTCTGTCATCTGTCGTTCCGGTCAGGAAACCTCCGCCATCGACCGCACGTCCTCGGGCTCCGCGGTCCACTCCGTCCCGCCGCCCTCGGGCCGCAGCCACACCAGCCCGTCCTGATAGTCCATGACGATCCCGCGCCGTTCCCGCCGTGTGTCGTAGGCGAGTTGACCGACCGGAACCGTCGTCGTGGGGCGTCGGGTTGCCACGGGTACCTCCTGGGGCGCGCTTGCACTGTTTCGCACACCCAGCGAAACGGTCGGCGCCGCCCCGCGGACAGGGTGACGGTGTTCCGCGACGCGTTACGGAACAGCCGCGGCCTGCCGTTCTTCACGGTTCGCACGCGGACCGTCACCCACCGCGACTACCGTGAACGGCGTGCGCCGTCCCCTCCGGTAAGGGAGCCCCACCATGCCCCACCCCGCCCGCGACCTCGACCCCGCCAGCTCGGCCCGCGACCTCTACGGCGTCGAACTCCACCGCCAACGCCAGCTCACGGGCCTGTCCCTGGACCGGCTCTCCGACATCGTCAACTACAGCAAGACCCACCTCCACGGCGTGGAGACCGGCGAACGGCTCCCCCTCCCCCGATCTCCGAGAAGCTGGACGCGGCGTTCGGAACGGGGGAGTTGCTCCAGGGGCTGTGGGGGGCGGTGAAGAGGGAGCACACGCCGAGGCGGTTCGATCATTGCCTGGAGTTGGAGGCGCGGGCGACGCGGATTCAGGAGTTCAGCGCGACCGTCATGCCAGGGCTGCTCCAGACCCCGTCGTATATGCGCGCGCTGTTCAGGAAGGGCCATCCGGGCGCCAGCACCAAAGAGATCGACAGCTTGGTGGGCGCCCGCCTGGGCCGTCAGGAAGTCCTGCGGAGCGACACTCCACCCGACGCCTGGTCGATCATCGGCGAAGCGGCCCTACGGCAAGCCGTGGGCGGCGCCGGGGTGATGCGCGAACAACTCGCGGCCCTGCTGCCGCTGGCGGAAACCCGCCACACCACGATTCAAGTCGTCGCGTTCAAGGCGGGCGCGTGCACCCTGATGAGCGGCACCCTGATCCTGCTGACCCTGCCGGACAACTCCACGACCGTGTACCAGGAAGGGCCGAGGAACGGCGAGATCTTCGACGACCGGGAGACCGTCATGCAGCGCGTGCGAGAGTACGATCTGATGAAGGCCAGCGCACTCCCCCCACAGGAATCCTGGGCGCTGATCAAAGCGACGATGGAGACGTACGAGCCATGCGAGTCACCCCGGACCTGAGCACCGCCCGCTGGCGAAAGTCCTCCTACAGCGGAAACCAACAGGGTGACGCGTGCGTCGAGGTCTCCGGCGACTACCCCGGCACCGTCCCCGTCCGCGACAGCAAGAACCCCGCCGGCCCTGTGCTGATGTTGGCCGGGGCTGCCTGGGAGCCGTTCGTCGCGGGTGTTCGGCGAGGTTCCCTGTAAGGAAGGGGGCCGCCCGCTTCTTTGCCAGTGTCGTGCTTCCACGGCCCGGCCTCAAGGGCGCTCCCTACGGTCGCGTCGCCTTCGGCGATGGCCCTGCGGGCCACCCTTGACCCCGGTCCGCTCCAGCACGGGTAAGAAGCGCGCGGACGGCCCGGAAAAACGGGGGCCCAGGCCTGTTGTCCCTTCAGGTGGGCTGCCTGGTGGGCGTGGGTGTGGGGGCGCGTCAGCGCCTCGCCAGCACGCCGGGCTGGCTTAGCGGCCTGCGGCCCGGTGGGGGGATGGGGGGTGGCAGCTTGCCTCTGCTGTCACATGAGCCCCACGAGTGTGCTGGAAGGGGGTGATTGGTGCCTTTGGCTCACACCCTGACCCCTTCTTCCCAGAGGGGTGTGGGCCAAAGGGGCCAATCACCGCCCGCCTCTTGACACGAGCCCCTCTCCTTCTCTCCCTCCCCACCCCCACCGGGCCGCAAGCCGCTAAGCCCACCCGGCGTGCAGGCGAGGCGCCAGCGCGCCCCCGCACCCACGCACACGTGGAGCCCACCCAAGGGACCCACAGGCCCCGGCCCTCCGTCTTTCCGGGCCGCCCGCGCGCTTCTCACCCGTGCTGGAGCGGACCGGGGTCAAGGGTCGGCCGCAGGCCGATCGGCGCAGCCGACGCGACCGCAGGGAGCGCCCTTGAGGCCGGGCCGTGGAGGCACGACCCTGGCAAAAGAAGCGGGCGGCCCCCACGGTCACTTGTCAGCGAGGGGTGAGTCCGCCCAGCGACCCCGCCACCTGCCCCACCCCCGGAATGCTCCCTACCGACGGTGCCTGGGCGACCGGACGGGTCAACCCCTGGGACGTCAGCGGCTGGAAGTCGGCGAGCTGGGTGCCGACGCCGTTGTCGAGGGGGTCGACGCCCGTGCCCGCCAGGGGGTTGGGCTTGAGGCCCGCGAGGGGGCCCGTGACGTAGCCGACCGAACCCGACACCGCCTGGAGGCCCGCCTGGGGGTTGATGTTGCCGAGGGAGGTGGGGCGGTACTTGACCATGCCCAGCATCTGCTGGGGGTCAGCCGCCGAGGACGTGGTGGTGCCCGCGCCCAGGGCGACGCCCGCCAGCGTGAGAACGGCGAACGTCCGCCGGGGCGTGGACTGCGAGGAGTCGTTACGGGCCGTCATTGCCGTCACCTTTTTCTGATGCTCTGGGTAATCGGGTCGACACGTAGGGTATTTGACACGTGACGTGGGCTTCAAAGCCGACCCGCTGAGTCGTTGACTGGGCGGGGGATGCCTCACACTGGTGTCCCGTGAGTCCCCATCCGCCCATACCCACGCGAGTCGTGCTGCTCTGCGGCCCCTCCGGCTCCGGCAAGTCCCTCCTCGCGGCCCGCTCCGGCCTCCCGGTGCTACGGCTCGACGACTTCTACAAGGAGGGCACCGACCCGACGCTCCCCCTCGTCAGGGGCAGCGCGGACATCGACTGGGACCACCCCGACTCCTGGGACGCGGACGCCGCCGTCACCGCGATCACCGACCTGTGCCGCACGGGCCGTACGAAGGTCCCGGTGTACGACATCTCGCTGAGCGCCCGCACCGGCGAGGACGGCGTCGACATCGGCCGGACCCCGCTGTTCATCGCGGAGGGCATCTTCGCCGCCGAGATCGTCACCCGCTGCCGTGAGCTGGGCGTCCTCGCCGACGCGCTGTGTCTGAGCCGGGGGCCGGTGAAGACGTTCCGGCGCCGGTTCGTGCGGGACCTGAGGGAGGGCCGCAAGTCGGTGCCGTTCCTGCTGCGGCGCGGCTGGCGGCTGATGCGGCAGGAGCGGACGATCATCGCCCGGCAGACGGCACTGGGCGCGTACGCCTGCGACCGGGACGAGGCGATGGGCCGCCTGGCGTCGGCGGCGGGCCGGTGCCCGTCGTCCTCGCCGCAGACGGCGGCGTGAAGACGTAGAGCGGAGAGCGGAGAACGTGGACCGCACACACAGAACAGCGGGACTGGATGGACCCCCCGGCCCTCCAGTCCCGCTCTCTGCGGGGCTCCCCCGAACCCCTGTGGTGCTCCCCCGTGCTTCCCCCGTGTTTCCCCTTTCCCCCGTGCTCCCCCGTGATTCCCCGTGGTGCTTCCCCCGTGGGGTGAGGCTGAGGAATCCCCCCGGGTTCCCCGTCCTCGTAGTCAGGAGTCCCGGGCATCCCCCGTGATACACCCCGGCCCCGGACTTCTCTGAAATTCTTCAGGCGACCAGTTCGCCGAAGGCGTCCTCCTGGTCACGGCCGAAGCTGAGGACCTCGTCCTCGCGCAGCCGACGCAGTGAGCGCCAGATGCTCGACTTCACCGTGCCGACGCTGATGTCCAGGATCTCCGCGATCTCCGGGTCCGTGCGGCCCTCGTAGTAGCGCAGGACCAGCATGGTGCGCTGGAGTTCGGGGAGCCGGGCCAGCGCCTGCCACAGGACCGCGCGCAGTTCGGTGCCGCGCATCGCGTCCGTGTCGCCGACGGTCTCCGGCAGCTCCTCGGTCGGGTACTCGTTCAGCTTGCGGCGGCGCCACGCGCTGATGTGCAGGTTGGTCATCGTGCGGCGCAGGTACCCGCCGACGGCGGCCTTGTCGCTGATCCGGTCCCACGCCCGGTACGTCGAGAACAGCGCGCTCTGGAGCAGGTCCTCGGCCTCGAAGCGGTCGCCGGTGAGGTGGTACGCGGTGGCGTACAGGGAGGCGCGGCGCTCCTGGACGTAGGCCGTGAACGCGGCTTCCGCGTCCGCCGACCGCGTCGCCGGGCGGCGCTCTCCCGTTTCCTCCCTGTACGCGGATCCCCCGTGCGTCTCCCCCGTGACCCCCGTGGGCGCGTCAACCACCGTCATGAAGCCGGTGTGCTGACGCCCGGTGCCGCGAGCGCACCCCCGCCCGCTCACGGCACCGGACTTCTCGGAACCCCGGCTCACGTCGTGCAGCCGCGTGATCACTGCGCTGGTGCTGTTGCCGTGCAGCGTGTTCATCTCGCGCCCCCCGTCGTGGACTTCCGGTGTTCGGTCTGGCTTCCGTGCTGTGTCGAAAATCCTGCCTCGGGCACTTCATCGCCGTGTCCGTCGACTGTCACAGACCTGTCACAGGGGCGCGTCGTGGGGCCGTAGCCGTACGGGTGTCGAAACCGCCACCCCCCATGGGCCAGAATGACCCCCGTGCCTTCCCTGTTGCTGATCGAGGACGACGACGCCATCCGTACGGCCCTGGAACTGTCTCTGACGCGCCAGGGACACCGGGTCGCGACCGCTGCCAGCGGTGAGGACGGTCTGAAGCTGCTCCGCGAGCAGCGGCCGGACCTGATCGTGCTGGACGTGATGCTGCCCGGCATCGACGGGTTCGAGGTGTGCCGTCGTATCCGGCGCACGGACCAGTTGCCCATCATCCTGTTGACCGCGCGCAGCGACGACATCGACGTGGTGGTGGGCCTGGAGTCCGGCGCCGACGACTACGTCGTCAAACCGGTGCAGGGGCGGGTCCTCGACGCCCGTATCCGGGCCGTGCTGCGGCGCGGCGAGCGGGAGGCGAACGACGCCGCCACGTTCGGCAGCCTGGTCATCGACCGGGCCGCGATGACCGTCACGAAGAACGGTGAAGACCTCCAGCTCACCCCGACCGAGCTGCGGCTGCTGCTCGAACTGAGCCGACGGCCGGGGCAGGCGCTGTCCCGGCAGCAGTTGCTGCGGCTGGTGTGGGAGCACGACTACCTCGGTGACTCACGGCTGGTGGACGCCTGTGTCCAGCGGCTGCGTGCCAAGGTCGAGGACGTGCCGTCGTCCCCGACCCTGATCCGTACCGTGCGCGGTGTCGGCTACCGGCTGGATCCGCCTCAGTGACCCACCAGCAACAAGAGCACCACGGGCACGACGAGCAAGACGGGCACGAGGGGCACGACGACGAGCACGACGGGCCGCGCGGCTGGGTCGGTGCCCTCACGCGCAAGGGGATATGGTCCCGGCTCCGCCTCACCAGCCTGCGGCTGCGGCTGGTCGTGGTGTTCGGGCTGGTCGCGCTGACGGCCGCGGTGTCCGCGTCGGGGATCGCGTACTGGCTCAACCGGGAGGCGGTGCTCACCCGCGCCCAGGACGCCGTACTGCGCGACTTCGAGAGCGAGATGGAGAACCGCGCGGGCGCGCTGCCCGAGCACCCCACGCGGGACGAACTCCAGCGCGTCGCCGGTCAGATGGCCACCGGCGGTCAGCACTTCACGGTGCTGCTGGTCGCGGAGGACGCCAGCGGCCTGCCGGTGTACGGCGGTTCCGGCGGCCTGAACGGGTTCACGCTGGCCGACGTGCCCGAGTCGCTGCGCACCGCCGTCAACGAGGAGCAGCCGGTCGACTCCGGCAACGCGTCGCCGTACCACCTGTACTGGCAGCGGATCGTGGACGACGGCACCCCGTACCTGGTGGCCGGGACGCGGGTGATCGGGGGCGGGCCGACCGGTTACATGCTGAAGTCGCTGGAGCCGGAGGCGAAGGACCTGAACTCGCTGGCGTGGTCGCTGGGCATCGCCACCGCGCTGGCGCTGATCGGCTCGGCGCTGCTCGCGCAGGCCGCCGCCACGACCGTACTGAAGCCGGTGCACCGGCTGGGCGTGGCCGCGCGGCGGCTCGGGGAGGGTCGGCTCGACACCCGGCTGCGGGTGTCCGGGACCGATGAACTCGCCGATCTTTCGAGGACCTTCAACAGTGCCGCGGAGGCGCTGGAGAAGCGCGTCGACGACATGGCGGCGCGGGAGTCCGCCTCGCGGCGGTTCGTGGCCGACATGAGCCATGAGCTGCGCACCCCGCTGACCGCGATCACCGCGGTCACCGAGGTGCTGGAGGAGGAGCTGGAGTCCGAGGGCGGCGGCATCGACCCGATGATCGAGCCCGCGGTGCGGCTGGTGGTGAGCGAGACGCGGCGGCTGAACGACCTCGTGGAGAACCTGATGGAGGTCACCCGCTTCGACGCGGGCACCGCCCGGCTCGTCCTCGACGACGTCGACGTGGCCGACCAGATCACCGCCTGCATCGACGCCCGCGCCTGGCTGGACGCCGTGGAGCTGGACGCCGAGCGCGGCATCCACGCCCGGATCGACCCGCGGCGGCTCGACGTGATACTCGCCAACCTGATCGGCAACGCCCTCAAGCACGGCGGGTCCCCGGTGCGGGTGTCGGTGCGGGACGCGGACGACTCCGTGACGATCCAGGTCCGCGACCACGGACCCGGCATCCCGGAGGACGTGCTGCCGCACGTCTTCGACCGGTTCTACAAGGCGAGCGCCTCCCGGCCGCGCTCCGAGGGCAGCGGGCTCGGGCTGTCGATCGCCCTGGAGAACGCGCACATCCACGGCGGCGAGATCACCGCGGCCAACTCCCCGGACGGCGGCGCGGTGTTCACACTGCGGCTGCCCCGGGACACCTCCGAGGACACGGGTTCGGAGAAGGGCACGGCTCGGAAGGGGGACGCGTGATGGGCGTACGGCGGAGGATGGTGTTCCTCCCCGTGCTGGCCGGGCTGGCCGCGGTGCTCGCCGGGTGCGGGATACGGCCCACGGAGGTGCCGACGGACTTCGGTCCGGCGCCGTCGCGGGCGCGGTGTTCGCTCGCGGAGCCCGACGTGACCACGCAGGCGTCGGGGGGTGGGATGCCGGTGCAGGTGTTCCTGCTCTGCGGGTCGTCGCTGGTGACCGTGGACCGGGCGATACGGGTGCCCGAGGGCGACTCGGAGACCGAGCGGCGGGTGCTGGTCGCGCAGGGCCTGCTGGACGAGCTGGCCCGCACGCCGTCGACCGCGGCGAAGGACGCCGGGTACGCCACCGACGTACGGCCCGGTACGAAGGTCAGCGGGCCGCGGCGCGGGGACCCCGAGGACGCCCTGCGGCTGAGCAGCGCGCCGGGTGACCTGTCGGCGTACGCCCTCGCGCAGATCGTCTGCACGTTCTCCGACTCGGCGGCGGCGGGCGAGGTCGACGGGTCGGTGATCCTCGGCGGGCCGGAGTCGGAGACGTTGCGCCGGTACGAGTGCACCGAGGGGGTGCGGGCGCGGCCGGGGGCGGGGGAACCGCCTTCGGGGGAAGTGTCCGCTGGGTGACGTTTCGGGTGGGGGTCCGGGGGTCGCCGTGGGTGTGGTGTATGCCTCATGCAGGCGGAGGGCGACATCCCGGAACCGATCGTGCCGAACGCCGCGTCTAGGGGGGCGTGCAGCGTCAAGGCTCCATGGGCGGCAACGCCGCGATCCACGTCCGTGTGACAGGAGGTGTCCTCCTCGTCGCCTATCTCGCGTTCGTCGCCTGGTTCACGCTGCGCCCCCTGGACGTCCCCTGGGTGATGCCCGCCAACCTGCGGCCCTTCGCCGGTATCCGCGCCGATCTCGCGCTCGGCTGGGAGCAGGCGGCGCGGTGCATCGGGGAGGGGCTGGCGCTGCTCGCCCCGCTGGGGGTGCTGCTGCCGCTGGCGGGCGGCAGGCTGACCGTGTCGCCGTGGGCGTCGCTGTTCCGTACGGTCGCCGCAGGGGCCCTGCTGTCGCTGACCATCGAGTTGTTGCAGACCGGCGTGCCCGGACGGGTCGTCGACGTCGACTCGCTGTTCCTGAACACCGCGGGCGTGGGGCTCGCCCACCTCGCCGTCGTACCCGCCGCCCGCGCCTGGCTGCGGCGGCGGTGCGCGTCGGGGCCGGGGGTGCCGTCCGCGCCGTCCGCGCCGTCCGCCCCGGATGAGGTGGGTCAGGGTCGGACCCCGACGATTCCCAGGGTCGGGATCGCTCCGTAGGGCGAGGCTTCTTCGGCCGCGTTTCCTTACCGTTGACGGTAGATGAGACGAATCGTCCCGAGGAATCGTCCCGAGGAATCGTCCCGAAGCCTCGTCATGAAGGAGCAGCCATGTCCCGCCTCGCCCGCCCCACCAACGGCCGCATGATCGGCGGTGTGTGCGCCGCGCTGGCCCAGCGCTTCGGCACCTCCGCGACGACGATGCGGGTGATCTTCCTGGTCTCCTGCCTGCTGCCCGGCCCGCAGTTCCTGGTCTACCTCGCCCTGTGGTTCCTGCTGCCCTCCGAGGACAAGGCCGCGCGTACGGCCTGGTGAGCACGCCGCCCGGGTACGACGACGGGGCGCATCCCTGGGGAAGGGGTGCGCCCCGCTGTCCTGCCCGGGGGTGGCGGGCCGGGGTCAGCCGCCCAGCGGGATGCCGTTGACCGGCGTGCCCTGGACGGGCAGGGCCGCGTCGGCAGTCCGCCGAGGAGCGCGGCGGCCGGGCCGGTCGGGCCCTCGGCGAGCAACTGCTGGACGGCGGGCTGCGCGGCCGTCAGCCCGGCGCCGACCGCCCGCTGGCCCTGGGCGAGCGCCCCGCTGCTGCCCGGCACCGTCTTCTCCAGGTTCTCCGCGGGCAGCGCCCGGACGGCGGTGTCCAGCACCCGGTTGCTGACACCGGCGACGTCGGGGGCGGCGTTCGCGGCACCCGTACCGGCGGCGGCGAAGGCGGCGCCGAGGGCGGCGACGCCGAGGGTCTTGGCGGTCGTGGCGGCAGACTGCTTCATGGTGAATAACGTCCTTGGGAACGAGGGAACGAACTGATTGAGAGCGGTCCAGGAACGTAAACACGGCAAGCCGTTCGCCGCAAACATCGAGTGGCCGGGGCGTGGTGAATTCCCGATGCTATGGGATGATGGGTGCGGAGGCTTGTTACCGCAGGTCAGGCCCGGGTCAGCGGAACAGCCATTCGGATTTCAGGGTGGCGTATCCGGGCTTGATCACGTCATTGATCATGGCCAGTCGTTCATCGAAAGGGATGAATGCTGACTTCATCGCATTGACGGAGAACCATTGCATGTCGTCGAGCGTGTAACCGAACGCGTCGACGAGGTGCTCGAATTCCCGGCTCATGCTGGTGCCCGACATCAGGCGGTTGTCGGTGTTGACCGTCGCCCGGAACTGCAGTTTCCGCAGCAGGCCGATGGGGTGGTCCGCGTAGGAGCTGGCGGCGCCCGTCTGGAGGTTGGAGCTGGGGCACAGCTCCAGCGGGACGCGCTTGTCGCGGACGTACGCGGCGAGGCGGCCGAGGGTGACGCTGCCGTCGTCCTTGACCTCGATGTCGTCGATGATGCGGACGCCGTGGCCGAGGCGGTCCGCGCCGCACCACTGGAGCGCCTGCCAGATCGACGGCAGGCCGAACGCCTCACCGGCGTGGATGGTGAAGTGGTTGTTCTCCCGCTTGAGGTACTCGAAGGCGTCCAGGTGCCGGGTGGGCGGGTAGCCCGCCTCCGCGCCCGCGATGTCGAAGCCGACGACGCCCAGGTCCCGGTAGCGGTTGGCCAGTTCGGCGATCTCCAGGGCGCGGGCGGCGTGCCGCATCGCGGTGAGCAGGGCGCCGACGCGGATGCGGTGGCCGCTGGCCTGCGCGCGCCGTTCGCCCTCGCGGAAGCCCTCGTTGACCGCCTCGACGACCTCTTCGAGGGTGAGCCCGGCCTCCAGGTGCTGTTCGGGGGCGTACCGGATCTCGGCGTAGACGACGCCGTCGGCGGCCAGGTCCTCCGCGCACTCGGCGGCCACCCGGACGAGCGCGTCGCGGGTCTGCATGACGCCGACCGTGTGCGAGAACGTCTCCAGGTACCGCTCCAGGGAGCCGGAGTCGGCGGCCTCCCGGAACCAGACGCCGAGTTTCCCGGGGTCGGTCTCGGGGAGTTGCGTGTAGCCCGTCTCGCGGGCCAGGTCGACGATGGTGGCGGGGCGCAGGCCGCCGTCGAGGTGGTCGTGCAGGAGGACCTTGGGGGCGCGGTGGATCTGCTCCGGGGTCGGGGAGTTGGCCGCCCTGGCGGTGGGGTTCCGGTGAGTCTCGCTCGTCATTTCCGCACTCTAACTCCTACGCGCGTAGATCGCTTGTTGATCGGGCGTTCTGGTTTTAGCGGTCGCTTGGTGGCCTCGGCCTTGTGCGGTTCCGCGGACTCGGACTTGTACAGTTCCGCCGATATGTAACGGTGACCGCACGGACGGGTGGCGTATACCCGTGATTCTGACACTGTTCTGTCATGGTGCAGCAAGCTACGGCGGCCCGCAGGGCCCGGCTGGGGCGGGTGTTCGGACCGGTACCGACGGCGGTGAGCGGCGTGGTGCTGCTGCTGCCCGCCGGTGACGAGGTCTCCGGCCGCAGGCCCTCTCCCTTCTTCTCCGTCGCGTCCGTACGGGCGTTGGGGCGGCGGCTGGCGCGGGTGGGGCGGGCGGAGGGGCTCGCCGTGCACGTCGTCCACTACCGCTACCGCGGCTGGAACGGCAGCGAGGCGCATCTGGCGCGGGACGCGGCGTGGGCCGCCGACGAGGCCGTACGGCTCTACGGCGACGTACCCGTCTGCCTCGTCGGGCGGGACATGGGCGCGCGGGCGGCGCTGCACGCGGGCGGGCACGAGGCCGTCAACTCCGTGCTGGCGATCGCGCCCTGGCTGCCGGAGGACGACGTGGCGGCGCCGCCCGAGCCCGTGAAGCAGCTCGTGGGGCGGCGGGTGCTGATCGTGCACGGCACGAACGACGAACGGACCGATCCCGAGCTGTCGTTCCGGCTGGCGGCGCGGGCGAAGAAGGCGAACCGGGAGGTGTGCCGGTTCGAGGTGCACTCCGACCGGCACCGGTTGCGGCAGCACCGGGCGGAGGTGGCGGCGTTGGCGGAGGACTTCGTGATGGGGGCGCTGTTCGGGCGGGCGTTCTCGCGTCCGGTGCGGGACGCGTTGGCGGCGCCGCCGCCGTTGGGGTTGCGGATGCCGTTGGCTGCGGGGTTTGGGGGGAGTTGGGGGCGGTAGGGGGTTGGGGGCGGTAGGGGGTTGGGGGTTCGGGTTACGGCAGTAGGTTGCCCCTTCTTGACAGCAGGAACTTCTTGAACGCCGCGACCGGTGGGGTGTCCTGGCGGCCCTCCAGCCAGGCGACGCCGATCTCGCGGGCCGCGCGGGGGGCGGTGACGGTGAGTTCTACGACGCCGGGGCGGGGGACGGCCGGGGGTGGGAGGAGGGCCACGCCGAGTCCCGCGGCCACCAGGCCCCTGAGTGTCTCGGCCTCCTCGCCCTCGAAAGCGATCCTCGGCTTGAAGCCCGCCTCGTTGCAGAGGTCGTCGGTGATGCGGCGCAGGCCGTAGCCGGGTTCCAGGGTGACGAACGCCTCCTCGGCGGCCTCCGCGAGGCGGACGCGTCTGCGGGCCGCGAGGCGGTGGTCGGCCGGGACGACCAGCCGCAGCTTCTGCTCGTCGAGGCGCCGGGTGACGAGGTCGGGCGCGGTGGGGACGGGGGAGGTCAGGCAGAGGTCGAGTTCTCCGGCGCGGAGGCGTTCGATCATGGCCTCGCCGTAGTTCTGGACGAGGCTGAAGCGGACCCTCGGGTGGTCGGCGCGGAAGGCGTGGATCAGGCCGGGGACGGTCTCGGCGCCCATGGTGTGCAGGAAGCCGAACGCGACCTTGCCGGTGGCCGGGTCGGCGTCCGCGCGCACCTCCTCCGCGGCGCGTTCCACCTCCGCGAGGGCGCGCTCGACGTGGGTGAGGAACGTGCGGCCCGCGGGGGTGAGGGAGACGGTGCGGCCACGGCGGGCGAACAGGTCGACGCCGAGGTCCTGTTCGAGGCGGACCAGGGCGCGGGAGAGGGTGGACTGGGGGACGTTCAGCTCCTGGGCGGCGCGGGTGACGTGCTCGGTGCGGGCGACTCCGGCGAAGTGGGCGAGGCGGGGGGCGAGGCGGGTGACGATGTCTCGTGCGTCACTGCTTGTGTCACTGGTGTGTGACAGGCGGGGCTGGGAGCTGGGTTGATGCGGCACGGGAACGATTATGGGGGTTCTGTGCATTGGACGGATGAGTGCGGGGGTTCGTAGGTTCGGGGTATGTCTCCTGCCAGTACCGGGGCGTCCACGGTCGTGGGCGCCGTTCCTGTTCCCGCTGCCGCTGCCGCTGCCGCTGCCGCTGCCGCTGATCGACGTATGGAGCCGGGTGGTCCCGGTTACCGGCGGATGAGTTTCGCGCTGTTCCTGGCCGGGGTCGCCACCTTCGCGCTGCTGTACTCCACGCAGGCGCTGCTGCCGTTGATCTCCGGGGAGTTCGGGGTGACGGCGAGTGCGGCGAGTTGGACGGTGGCGGCGGCCACGGGTGGGCTGGCGCTGTTCGTGCTGCCGATGAGCGCGCTGTCGGAGCGGTTCGGGCGGCGTGCGGTGATGACGGGGTCGCTGGCGGTGGCGGTGGGTGTGGGGCTGCTGGTGCCGTTCGCGCCGTCGTTGCCGGTGCTGGTGGTGTTGCGGGCGGTGCAGGGCGCCGCACTGGCGGGGCTGCCCGCTTCGGCCACGGCGTATCTGGCGGAGGAGGTCCGGCCTCGGGCGCTGGTGACGGCGATCGGGCTGTTCGTCGCGGGCAACAGTGTGGGCGGGATGAGCGGTCGGGTCATCACCGGGTGGGTCGCGCAGGAGTGGGGCTGGCGGGTCGCGGTCGGGGTGATCGGGGCGGTGGCGGTGGTGTGCGCGGTGTCGTTCCGGCTGCTGCTGCCCGCGCCTCGGCACTTCGTGGCGGGGTCGTTGCGGCCTGGGGTGCTGGTGGGGACGGTGCGGGACCATCTGGGGACTCCGTTGCTGCGGCGGCTGTACGCGATCGGTGCGCTGTTCATGACGGTGTTCGGTGGCGTGTACACGGTGATCGGGTACCGCCTGACGGAGGCGCCGTTCTCGTTGCCGCAGGGTGTGGTGGGGTCGATCTTCCTGGTGTACCTGGTCGGTACGGTGTCGGCTTCCGGTGCGGGGCGGCTGGTGGGGCGGTTGGGGCGTCGGGGAGCGCTGTACCTGGCCGGGGGGACTACCGCTTTGGGGCTGCTGCTGTCCCTGGCGGACTCGCTGGGGGCGGTGGTGGCGGGGCTGGTGCTGATCACGGCGGGGTTCTTCGCGGGGCACGCGGTCGCCTCGTCGGCGGTGAGCAAGACGGCGACGCGGGGGCGGGCGCAGGCGTCTGCGCTGTACCAGTCCGCGTACTACGTCGGCTCCAGTGCGGGCAGTACGGCGGGGGCGGTGGCGTTCCACGCGGGGGGCTGGGGCGGGACGGTGCTGGTCGGCCTCACGGCCGTGGCTGGCGTCGTCGCCATCACGGTGGCGGGCTCGCGGGCGGCTGCCCGAGCGTGACGCACTGCCTGCGGCGGCCTGCGCGGGTGGTGTGGGTGGCGTGCGTAGCGCTGTCTGCCGGGGGGTGGGTCGGGGCCGCGCCGGGGGGTGTCCGTCCTCGGAACCGCGCGGGCTGGGGGTCGTGAGGGGAACGGGGTCTTGCGCGCGAACCACTGCGGGCGGACACCCCCCGACACGGCCCCTTCCGTCGTACGGCGACTGCGACTCGTCGTCGGCTCCGCCGTCACTGCGGGCAGTCGTGCCGCTGTAGCCGCCGTCGTAGCTGCGGGCAGTCGTGCCGCTGGGGCGGCACGGGTGGGCGCAGCGGCACCCCGTAGCGCCGGGCCGCGCGACCCACCGCCGCCAGCAGCCGCGCCGGGCGGGTGAGGACACCCTCCCCCCTGCTGACCAGGTAATTCCCCGCTCCGGACGCCATTGTCAGTGGGCTGCGGTAGCTTCCAAGGTGCCGGGCGCGATGGCGCGCTACAGGAATGCCACAGGGGTGGGTGGACGCACGATGAGCAACGGTACGGCGACGACGACAGAGCTTGACGCGCAGTTGGAGAAGTACCGTGTCGAGCTGACCGGTTACTGCTACCGAATGCTCGGCTCGTCCTTCGAGGCCGAGGACGCGGTGCAGGACACGATGGTCCGGGCGTGGCGGAGCTACGAGAAGTTCGAGGGGCGCTCCAGCCTGCGGTCGTGGCTCTACCGCATCGCCACGAATGTCTGTCTCGATCTGCTCACCGCGGGTAACAAGCGCGCCAGACCGATGGACCTGACGGAGGCCACCCCGCTGGCGCAGGCGGCGTTGTCGCCGCGGCCCGATCACACCTGGCTGGAGCCCATGCCGGACGCCCGAGTGCTGCCGACCACCGCGGACCCGGCGGAGGCCGCCGTCGCCAAGGAGTCGGTGCGGCTGGCGTTCATGGCCGCGTTGCAGCAGTTGCCGCCCAAGCAGCGGGCGGTGCTGATCCTGCGGGAGGTGCTGGCGTGGAAGGCGAGCGAGGTCGCCGAGTTGCTCGGCACGTCGGTCGCGTCGGTGAACAGTGCCCTTCAGCGGGCCAGGGCGACCCTCGCCGAGCGGGCGGACAGCGGCGCCGAGGCGGCCGTGTCCGATCCGCTGGACGAGGAGCAGCGCAAGTTGTTGGAGCGGTATGTCGCGGCTTTCGAGGGCTACGACATGACCGCGCTGACGGCGCTGCTGCACGAGGACGCCGTCATGACGATGCCGCCGTTCGACCTGTGGTTGCTCGGGCCTTCGGACATCACCGGGTTCATGACGACGATGGGCGCGTCCTGCGCCGGGTCGCGGCTGCTGCCGGTGGAGGTGAACGGGCTGCCCGGGTTCGCGCACTACAAGCCGGACGAGGAGGCGGGTGGCTTCAGTCCCTGGGCGGTGCAGGTGCTGGAGATCTCAGGGGGGCGCATCACTGGGTTCCACTGCTTCCTCGACACCAAGCGGTGGTTCCCGCTGTTCGGGCTGCCCCTCCATCTCGAAGCGGAGACCGACCAGGTCGAGGAGGGCAGGTAGTCCGGGGGCGGGGTTGCGGAGGCGGATGTGGCCTCCGGCCCGTTTCGCCGTGAGTTGGAGGCGGGCGAGGAGGTCGACGGTCGTCAGGCCGGGTGGTCCGAGTCCGGCGACGTCGCAGACGACGACTCTGACGGCGGCCCCCTCCAGCCGTACCCGTACGTCCTCACAGAGTCCCGTCACCTCGTCCCGGGTGACGGGGCCTACGAGCACGAGTTCGGCGGGTGTCTTGGCGTCCACGATCGGTAGACCGGGTGGACGCCGTGAACTAATCGGCGGGGAACTCCGACGTGTCGATGACCAGGTCGAAGGGGGCGGGCAGCTTGATCGGCTCGCCGAACTTGGCCGTGCTCAGGGGGCGGTAGACGTCGTCCTTCGGGTCTCCGTACAGCGTCGCTGTGGCGCCTTCCGGGGCCCAGCGGTCGATCAGCAGGTACAGGGGGATGCCCGCGGCGGCGTAGGCGGCGGGTTTGCTGATGCGGTCATGGCGGGCGTTGGATTTGGAGGTGATCTCTACGACCAGTTCGGCGAGAGAGGCGGGGACGTGGTTCTCCGCCTGGTCGCACAGGGCGACGGGAGCGACCACGAGGTCCGGGATGAACATGCCCAGGCGGGACGGCACGGCGATGGACAGCGTCTGGAAGATTCCCCAGTCGTCAGGGATCACGGAGTAGAGGCGACGTTGGAGACGGTCCGCGATCAGGTTGTGGCGGGTCGCGGGAGAAGGTGACGCGGTGATGATCCCCTCGATGATCTCCACCTTGCTGCCCTCAGGCCACTCCATCTCCTCCCGGAAGCGGACGAGGTCGTCCCAGTTGTGCTCGGGGTCATGGCTGACGGTGAGTGCGCTCATGGCGGTCTCCTATCGGTGCGTCACCGAGTCCAGCATGGCGAACGGGACCGGTGGTGGTCCACCGATCCCGTTCACCCGTATGAGGAAACCGCTGGTCAGGCGATACGTTCCAGCACCACGGGGGATGCCGTGAAGTCCGTGCCGGGCTGCGCGATGTCGTAGGCGTTCGTGAGGGAGTCCAGGGCGTACTCGAAGCGGTCGGGGGTGTCCGTGTGGAGGGTCAGGAGGGGCTGGCCCTCGGTGACCTGGTCGCCGGGCTTGGCGTGCATTTCGATGCCCGCGCCTGCCTGGACCGGGTCCTCCTTGCGGGCGCGGCCCGCGCCGAGGCGCCAGGCGGCGACGCCGATGTCGTAGGCGTCCAGGCGGGTCAGCGTGCCGGACGCCGGGGCCTTGATCACGTGCTGTTCGCGGGAGGTCGGCAGGGGGGCGTCCGGGTCGCCGCCCTGGGCGGTGATCATGCGGCGCCAGACGTCCATCGCCGAGCCGTCGGCGAGGGCCTTCGCCGGGTCGGTGTCGTGGAGGCCCGCCGCTGCCAGCATCTCGCGGGCCAGGGCCAGGGTGAGGTCCACTACGTCCGACGGGCCGCCGCCTGACAGGACCTCGATGGACTCGCGGACCTCCAGGGCGTTGCCCGCGGTGAGGCCGAGGGGGGTGGACATGTCCGTGAGGAGGGCGACCGTGCGGACGCCGTGGTCCGTGCCCAGGCCGACCATCGTCGCGGCCAGTTCTCGGGCGTCTTCGATGGTCTTCATGAAGGCGCCTGTGCCTACCTTCACGTCCAGGACCAGGCTGCCCGTGCCTTCCGCGATCTTCTTCGACATGATGGAGGAGGCGATCAGGGGGATGGCCTCGACCGTGCCCGTGACGTCGCGGAGGGCGTACAGCTTCTTGTCGGCGGGGGCCAGGCCGTCGCCCGCCGCGCAGATCACCGCGCCGGTGGTGTCGAGGACGTTCAGCATCTCCTCGTTGGAGAGCAGGGCCCGCCAGCCCGGGATCGACTCCAGCTTGTCCAGGGTGCCGCCCGTGTGGCCGAGGCCGCGGCCCGAGAGCTGCGGGACCGCCGCGCCGCAGGCCGCCACCAGGGGGGCGAGCGGGAGCGTGATCTTGTCGCCCACGCCGCCCGTGGAGTGCTTGTCGGCGGTGGGGCGGGTGAGGGAGGAGAAGTCCATCCGCTCGCCCGAGTTGATCATCGCGGCGGTCCAGCGGGCGATCTCCCGGCGGTTCATGCCGTTGAGGAGGATGGCCATGGCGAGCGAGGACATCTGCTCGTCGGCGACCTCGCCGCGGGTGTACGCGTCGATGACCCAGTCGATCTGCGCGTCACTGAGTTCGCCGCGGTCCCGCTTGGTGCGGATGACGGAGATGGCGTCCATGGCCATGGGGTTCCTTACCTTCCGAGTGGTTCTGGAAGTGTGCGGCCCCTCCGGTGTGTGGTCCGAAGGGGCCGTCGTGGGGGCTTACTTGGTGAGGTGGTCCGGGCCGAAGGCCTGGGGCAGCATCTCGGAGAGCGGGAGGATGCCCGCGGGGGTCTCCAGGAGCAGGTCCGGGCCGCCGTGCTCGTACAGGAGCTGGCGGCAGCGGCCGCACGGGACGAGGATGTCGCCCTTGCCGTCGACGCAGGTGAAGTGGGTCAGACGGCCGCCGCCGGTGCGCTGGAGTTCCGAGACCAGGCCGCACTCGGCGCACAGGCCGAGGCCGTAGGAGGCGTTCTCCACGTTGCAGCCGGAGACCGTGCGGCCGTCGTCGACCCTGGCCGCGACGCCGACCGGGTAGCCCGAGTAGGGGGCGTAGGCGTGGGTCATGGCCTCGTGTGCCACCTCGCGCAGGGCGTCCCAGTCGGCTTCGGTCACTTGCCCTGTCCCTTCCGGTACGGCAGGCCGTCCGCCTTCGGCATCCGCAGGCGCTGGGCCGAGAGGGCCAGGACCAGGAGCGTGATGACGTAGGGGGTGGCGGAGACGACCTGGTTGGGGACCTCGTTCGTGCCCGCGTACCAGGCGAAGACCGCCGCGCCGACGATCAGGGTGATCACGGCGGGGACGTAGTTCTTGCGGATCGCCAGGTAGATCGCGCCGATGAGGAGGAGCAGGGCGCCCAGGAGGAGCAGCGCGTGGACGTTCTCCGAGCCGCCTCGGAGGTTGAGGCTGTCCGTGTAGCCGAACAGGCCCGCGCCGATCGCCAGGCCGCCCGGCATCCAGTTGCCGAAGATCATCGCGGCGAGGCCGATGTAGCCGCGTCCGCTGGTCTGGCCCTCCAGGTAGAAGGGGTTGGCGACGATGGAGAGGAAGACGCCGCCCAGGCCCGCGAGCGCACCCGAGATGATCACGGCGATGTACTTGTACTTGTAGACGTTGACGCCGAGGGACTCGGCGGCGATCGGGTTCTCGCCGCAGGAGCGCAGGCGGAGGCCGAACGGGGTGCGCCAGAGGATGTACCAGGTGCCCGGGATGAGGGCCACCGCGACGAGGGTCAGCCAGGAGACGTTGGTGACCAGGCCGCCGAGCAGGCCCGCGATGTCGGAGAGGAAGAACCAGCCCTTGGCGTTGAGGTCCCGGAGCCAGTCGGAGAGGCCGGGGACCGTGAAGTGGCCGAGGGACTCGACCGGCGGGGACTGCTTGGCGGAGCCGCCCTGGTGGCCCTCGAAGGCGAGGGGGGCCAGGTAGCGGGTCGCGCCGAGGGCGAGGATGTTGATGGCCACGCCGGAGACGATGTGGTTGACGTTGAAGGTGACCGTGACGATCGCGTGCAGCAGGCCGCCGATCGCGCCGCCCGCGAGGCCGACGAGGACGCCGGTCCACGGGCCCCACTGGAAGCCCGCCCAGGCACCGAACCAGGTGCCGAGGATCATCATGCCCTCAAGGCCGATGTTGACGACGCCCGCGCGTTCCGCCCAGAGGCCGCCGAGACCGGCGAGGCCGATCGGCACGGCGAGCTGGAGGGCGGTGGACATCTGGCTGACGTTGGTGATGCCGTCCGCGCCGGTGATGATGCGGACGATCGAGGTTAGCGCCAGCGCTCCGGCGATGACCAGGAGCAGGACCGGCAGGGAGAGGCGGCGGCCGGTGGGTGCCGCGGGCGTCAGCGTCGGCTGGTTGACGTCGGTCGCTGAGGTCGGCGCGGTCATCGGCCAGCCACCTCCTTCGTGGTGTTGTTGTCGGCGCCGAGCGCGTTACCGGCGGCCAGTTCGGCGCCGACGTGGCGCTGCTGGCGGCGCAGGCCCCATTCGCGTACGGCTTCGTAGGAGACGACGACCGCGAGGACGATCACGCCCTGCATGATGACGGCGATCTCCTTGTCGTAGCCGTGGAAGTCCAGCTCGGGCGAGGCCTTGTCGAGCCAGGCCCACAGCAGGGAGGCGAAGGCGATGCCGACCGGGCTGTTGCGGCCGAGGAGGGCGATGCCGATGCCGAGGAAGCCGATGCCGGTGGGGAAGCTGCGGCTGAAGGTGTGGGTGTCGCCCATGAGGATCGGCAGGCCCGCGAGTCCGGCGACGGCACCCGAGATCAGCAGGGCGGAGAGCACCATGCGCTTGGGGTCGACGCCGGACGCCGCGGCGGCGGTCTGGGAGGCGCCGGAGGCGCGCAGGTCGAAGCCGAAGCGGGTGCGGTTGAGGACGACCCAGTAGCCGATGCCGAGCAGGGCGGCGAGGACGACCAGGCCGTAGATCTCGCCCGCCTCGCCCATGTCGATGCCGGGGACCCAGCCGGACTCGGCCATCTCGCCGGTGGTGCTGTTGTTGCCGACCTTCTCGCCGAAGACGTCGGGCAGCCACATGTAGGAGATGAGGCTGACGGCGACCGCGTTGAGCATGATCGTCGCGACGACCTCGCTGACGCCTCGGGTGACCTTCAGGATTCCGGCGATCCCGGCCCACAGGGAGCCGGTGAGGGCGGCGGCCAGGAGCAGCAGCGGGATCTGGATGACCGACGGCAGGTCCATGTGGGCGCCGACGATCGCGGCGATCATGGCGGCGAGCTGGTACTGGCCGTCGACGCCGATGTTGAACAGGTTCATCCGGAAGCCGATGGCCACCGCGAGCGCCGCGATGTAGTACATCGAGGCCTGGTTGATGATCAGGACCTGGATGTCGGAGAACGTGGCCTGCTCGAACATGATCGAGAACGGCTCGAACGGGTTCTTGCCGGACGCGACCAGCACGATCGCGCTGAGCACGAAGGCCACGGCGAGCGCGATGACCGGACCGGCCAGCGCGAGGAGCACGCGCTCCTTGTCGAACTTCTTCATCAGCGGGCCTCGTCTTCCGGAGCCTCGGGGGCCTGGGCCGGGGTCTCGGGGGTCTCTTCGTCTTCGAGGTGTCCGGAGGCCGCGCCGGTCATGGCGGAGCCCAGCGCCTCCGGGGTGATGGTGGCCGGGTCGGCGTCCGCGACCAGCCTGCCGTTGTAGATCACCCGCAGGGTGTCCGACAGGCCGATGAGCTCGTCCAGGTCGGCGGAGATCAGCAGTACCGCGAGGCCCTCGCGGCGGGCGGCGCGGATGTGGTCCCAGATGGCGGCCTGGGCGCCGACGTCCACACCGCGGGTGGGGTGGGCGGCGATCAGGAAGCGCGGGCCGCTGCTCATCTCCCGGCCGACGATCAGCTTCTGCTGGTTGCCGCCGGACAGGGAGGCGGCGGTGACGTCGATGCCGGGGGTGCGGACGTCGTACTCCTTGACGATCCGGCGGGTGTCCTCCTGGGCGGCCTTCGGGTTCAGCCAGACGCCCTTGGCGTTGGGCTGCTCGGTGACGTGGCCGAGGATGCGGTTCTCCCAGAGGGGGGCCTCCAGGAGCAGGCCGTGCCGGTGGCGGTCCTCGGGGATGTAGCCGATGCCCTGCTCACGGCGCCTGCGGGTGGGCCAGGCGGTGATCTCCTCGCCCGCGAGGGTGATGGTGCCGGAGTCGGCGCCCTTCAGGCCGATGAGGGCGTCGACCAGTTCGGTCTGGCCGTTGCCCTCGACGCCCGCGATGCCGAGGACCTCGCCCGCGTGGATGGTGAAGCTGATGTCGTCCAGCAGGGCCTTGCCGCCGGGGGCCGCCAGGTGCAGCTTGTCGACGGTGATGACGGGGCGGTCGGTGACCGTGGACTCGGCGGTCTCGGGGGTGGGCAGCTCGCTGCCGACCATCATCTCCGCGAGCTGGCGGGGGGTGGTCTCGGAGGGGATCGCGGTGCCGACGGTGGTGCCGCGGCGGATGACGGTGATGTCGTCGGCGACGGAGAGGACCTCGCCCAGCTTGTGCGAGATGAAGATGACCGACAGGCCCTCGGCGCGCAGCTCGCGCAGGTTGGCGAAGAGGGCGTCGACCTCCTGCGGGACCAGGACGGCGGTGGGCTCGTCGAGGATCAGGGTGCGGGCGCCGCGGTAGAGGACCTTGAGGATCTCCACGCGCTGGCGGGCGGCGACGCCGAGTTCCTCGACCAGGCGGTCGGGCTCGACGCCGAGGCCGTAGCGGTCGGAGATCTCCCTGATCTTGCGGCGGGCCTTGGCGCCGATGCCGTACAGCTTCTCGCTGCCGAGGACCACGTTCTCCAGGACCGTGAGGTTGTCGGCGAGCATGAAGTGCTGGTGGACCATGCCGATGCCGCGGGTGATGGCGTCGGCGGGCGAGTGCAGGGAGACCTGCTCGCCCTCGATGGTGATGGTGCCCTCGTCCGGCTTCTGCATACCGTAGAGGATCTTCATCAGCGTGGACTTGCCCGCGCCGTTCTCGCCGACGAGGGCGTGGACGGTGCCCTTGCGGACGCTGAGGTGGATGTCGTGGTTGGCCACGACGCCGGGGAAACGCTTGGTGATCCCGGCGAGTTCGACGGCGGTCTGCTGACCGTTGACCGCCGCTCCGGCCGGAGGGCTGCTGGACGCGTTGATGGCGCACTCTCCTGGGGACGGGGGTCGTCTACGCGCGTAGCGCCCCTACGGCATTCAAAGGGGCGACGCACCGCTGACAACGGGGTACGGGGAGCAAGCCTCCCCGTACCCCGTTGAGCGGACGTAACCCCGCGGTTACACGCTGCTCAGGGTCTCGGACGTGTCTGGTGGATCCGGTCGGTGTCACGGGTTCCGGCACACGTGGCCGCGCTGTCGTCAGTCGCCATGGCCCCGCCATGACTCCCTCCTCCGCCTCGCAGCCGCGCGTACCGGACCCCGGTCAGGCTGACCCCGCTCGGGCTGGCCACAACCTACCGTCGATCCACGGTGATCTGGACCATGGGACGACCCTGTTTCGTCAGCTCGACTTGACCTCGATCTCGCCGCTGATGATCTTCTGCTTGGCCGTCTCGATGGCCTTCTGGAGGTCGGCGTCGCCCTTGAACGCGGGGTTCGAGTCCGACAGGCCGACCTCGCCCGTCTTCAGATCGCCCTTGACGATACCGGTCGCCGGGCTTCCGTCCTCGACCGACTTCGCCAGGTTGTAGACCGCCTTGGCGACGTCCTTCATCGCCGAGGTGAGGATCGAGTCCTTGTACTGGGCGAGGGCTTCCTGCTTGTACTGGTCGGAGTCGACGCCGATCGCCCACACCTTGTTGGCGGCGGCGGCCTCGATCACGCCCTGACCGGAGAGACCGGCCGCCGCGTACACGACGTCGGCCTTCTTCTCGATCTGGCCCTCGGCGGCCGACTTGCCCTTGTCGGGGCTGGAGAAGCCGCCCTCCTCCGCCGTCTGGGTCAGGTACTGCGAGAGCACCTTCACCTTCGGGTTGGTGTCCGTCACACCCTGCTCGAAGCCCGCCTGGAACTTGTGGATCAGCGGGATGTCCACGCCGCCCACGAAGCCGACGGTGTTCGTCTTGGTGGACTTGGCGGCGGCGACACCGGCCAGGTACGACGCCTGCTCCTCGGAGAAGACCAGGTCCGCGACGTTGTCCGCCTCGATGGTGGCGTCGTCGACGATGCCGAAGGTGGTGTCCGGGAACTTCTCCGCGGCTTCCTTCACGGCGGCGGCGTACGCGTAGCCGACGCCGATCACCGGGTTGTAGCCCTGCTTGGCCAGCGAGGACAGCCGCTGGGTCTTGTCGGCGTCCGTCTCGCCGTCGGTGGGCTCGATGTCGGCCGTCTCGTAGCCGAACTCCTTCTTCGCCTGCTCCAGGCCCGCGAAGGCGGCGTCGTTGAAGGACTGGTCGCCCTTGCCGCCGACGTCGTACGCGATGGCGAGGCCCTTGTCCCCGCCCTTCGACTCCGAGGAGGCGCTCTCGGAGGAGGTGCCGCCGCAGGCGGAGAGGGCGAGGGCCAGGGAGGCGGTCGCTGCGCCTGCGACCGTGATCCGGGAAATCCGGCGCATTGTGGTGCTCCTGTCGTACTAGCGGGTCCGGAGAAGAAGGGGGTACCCACACTTCCCGGGGTCGCTTAGCGCCGGGACGGTTCAGCAACGGCGCTGGCTTTTCCGCAGATTAACGCGCGTAGACCTGCCTGAAAACCCCTTCTGTCCGCCTTGTTATGTCCCCGTGTTCTGGGGGGCGGAGAGCTTGGTCACAGGCCCCGGGGAGGGTGGCGGTGGGTGACGTCCCGGTCGCGGGGTGGTCCGGACACGCCGAAGCGGGCGGGGCTGGGGGCGCCCGCCCGCTTCGCGCGTGGAGTACGACCGGTTACGGCTACTCGGTCTTGACCTTGATCGAGCCGTCGATGATGCCCTCCTTGGCCTTGGCCACGGCGTCCTGGAGGCCCTCGATCTCGGCGAACTTCGGGTTGGAGTCGGACAGGCCCACGCCGTCCACCTTCAGGTCGAAGGTCTGCACGCCGGTCAGCGGCTTGCCGTCCTCGACGGACTTGGCCAGCGCGTACACGGCGCCGCCGACGTCCTTCAGCGCGGAGGTGAGGATGTAGTCCTTGTACGCGGCGAGGGCTTCCTGCTCGTACTGGTCGGAGTCGACGCCGATCGCCCAGACCTTGGCCTTCGCCGCGGCCTCGATCACGCCCTGGCCGGAGAGACCGGCCGCCTGGTAGACGACGTCGGCGTTCTTCTCGATCTGGCCCTCGGCCGCCGCCTTGCCCTTGTCGGGGCTGGAGAAGCCGCCCTCTTCGGCCGTCTGGGTCAGGTACTGCGAGAGCACCTTGACCTTCGGGTCGGTGTCGGTCACGCCCTGCTTGTAACCGGCCTCGAACTTGTGGATCAGCGGGATGTCCACACCGCCCACGAAGCCGACGGTCTTGGTCTTGGTGGCCTTGGCGGCGGCGACACCGGCGAGGTACGACGCCTGCTCCTCGGCGAAGACGAGGGACGCGACGTTGTCGCCCTCGACGACGGAGTCGATGATGCCGAAGGTGGTGTCCGGGTACTTCGCGGCGACGGCCTCCATCGCGGGGCCGTAGGCGAAGCCGACGCCGACGACGGGGTTGTAGCCCTGCTTGGCCAGGGACGCCAGCCGCTGCTCCTTGTCGGCGTCCGTCTCGCCCTCGGTCGGCTCGATGTCGGCGGTCTTGTAGCCGAACTCGGCCTTGGCCTTCTCCAGGCCCGCGAAGGCGGCGTCGTTGAAGGACTGGTCGCCCTTGCCGCCGATGTCGTAGGCGATGGCGAGGCCGAGCTTCTCCTTGCCGCCGTCGCTGCCGCTGTCGTTGTCGCTGTCACTGCTGGTGCCACCGCAGGCCGTGGCGGCGAGCGCGAGCGACGCGATCCCCACCGCGACGCGGGTCAGTTTGGATATCCGACGCATCGTGAAGTTCCCCATTCTCCAAAGCCCCGCAGTGGGTGCTCAGTTCGGCGCACATTAACGCGCGTAGACACTCCTGGGAACGGGGTGCCGCAGGGCCGTTATCCATTCGTGCCGGTGGCCGGTTACGTCCCCGTGAACCACCGGATCGAATGGTGCATACAGGGCGAGATGTGCGCGCCTCGACGTCACGCGCACCACGTTGCCCCGGGGCGTGCGGGACCGCAACCGGAGGGGGTACGAACGGTCACCAGGCGCTGTCGACGAGGGCCGCGGCGGTGAACAGCTCCACCCCCACGGTGATCGCGTGCTCGTCCACGTCGAAGTCGCCCTGGTGGAGGTCGCGGACCGTGCGCTCGCCGGGGGTGCGCACGCCGAGGCGGGCC
This sequence comes from Streptomyces flavalbus, assembly GCF_042674625.1. Taxonomy (NCBI): domain Bacteria; kingdom Bacillati; phylum Actinomycetota; class Actinomycetes; order Kitasatosporales; family Streptomycetaceae; genus Streptomyces; species Streptomyces flavalbus. The sequence goes on along the minus strand of NZ_JBHTEB010000001.1, from coordinate 4,948,659 downwards.
ATGGCGCCGGGGACGTGTTCGAGGTACCAGGAGAAGTCCTCGCCGCCGAGGCTCTGCTCGGTGTCCTCGACGGAGTCGGCGCCGCGCCGGGCGGTCATCGCCGCGCGCAGGAGTTCGGTGGCGTCGGGGTGGTTCACCACGGGCGGCACGCCACGGACGTAGTTGATCTCCGACTTGGCGCGGTGCAGGTTGGCCACCTCGTCGACGGCCGCGTGCACCACGTCGGGCGCGGTCCGCCAGGTGTCCAGGTCCAGGCAGCGCACCGTGCCGGACAGCTCGGCGTGCTGCGGGATGACGTTCGGGGCGTGGCCGGACTCGATGCGGCCCCAGGTGACGGCGAGTCCGGCGCGGGTGTCCACGCGCCGGGCGACGATCGCGGGCACGTCGGTGACCACCCGGGCGACGGCGGTGATCAGGTCGGTGGTCAGGTGCGGGCGGGCGGTGTGGCCGCCGGGGCCGTCGAGGGCGATCTCCAGCCGGTCGCAGGCGGAGGTGATGGCGCCCTGGCGCAGCCCGATGCGCCCGGCGTCGACGCGCGGGTCGCAGTGCACGGCGATGATCCGGCCCACGCCCTCCAGCGCGCCGCACTCGATGACGTCGGCGGCGCCGCCGGGCAGCACCTCCTCGGCGGGCTGGAAGACCAGCCGCACCGGGCGGGGCAGCAGGCCGCGGCGGTGCAGGTCGGCCAGGACCAGACCGGCGCCCAGCACGACGGTGGTGTGCACGTCGTGGCCGCAGGCGTGGGCGCGGTCGGGCACGGTGGAGCGGTACGGGCACTCCGTCTTGGCGTCGGGGATGGGCAGCGCGTCGATGTCGGCCCGCAGGGCGAGGACGGCGGGGCCGTCGGCCTGGGGGTCGCCGATGTCGCAGACGAGTCCGGTTCCGACGGCGAGGACGCGCGGCGCGAGGCCCGCCTTCTCCAGCCGGGCCTTGATCGCGGCGGTGGTGCGGAACTCCTGGTTGCCGAGTTCCGGGTGCATGTGCAGGTCGCGGCGGAACGCGACCAGCTCGGCGCGCAGGGCCTCCGGCAGCGTGCCGGGCAGCGCGGCTTCCCCGGGGGCGTCGGCTTCGGCTTCGGACTCCAGTGACATCAAGTGCTTCACCCTCTGAAGGGTAGGACGCCCGGACGGCCAACTGACCCGAGATCAACAAAACTTCAGCCCGTTAGGGGAAGAAAAACTGGCCGCCGGACGCATAGGCGTCGGAACGGATGGGTAAACTCGCCGGATTTCCGACCCTGGCGAGGCTCTGGCGCCCACCCGCTCCCTCACGCATACCACGCCCCACCCCGCCCACGCTCGCCCGTTCAGTGGGCGGACGGGACTGTGGCAGTCAGGCGCCGGGTACCGCCAGCAGTCGGTCCACACCGCGGGCGGTGCCCGTGACGCCGTTCAGGAAGCCCTGGGCGCGCGGGGAGGCGCCGGTGGTGAGCCAGTCGGGGTCGATGTCGCAGACGGCGACCCTGACCTCCGTACCGGCGAGGGCCAGCGGGAGGGTGTGCACGACCGTCGACGGGAAGCTGAGGATGGTCCGGCCGATGGGGCCGCGGCGGGCGATCAGCTCCAGCGGGAGGTCGGGGCGGACGACCTCCAGGCCGGTCTCCAGGGAGAGCCGGTGGAGTTTGTCGGCGCTCTCCCGGCGGTGCGCGAAGTAGCGGGTGGCGCCGTGCGCCTTGGCGAGGGTGCGGACGGCCTCCAGGTACCGTTCGCCGTCGACGACGCCGGTCTCCACCAGGGAGGTGCCGACCAGGTCGGCGCCCTTGGTGAGGCGGGGCGGGCCGAAGCGGGCGCGGGTCCAGGAGAAGTCGTTGGCGGTGATCTCCACGCCGCCGGGGACCTCCTCGATCGGCATGGAGGAGAAGATCCGCACCCGGTGCCGCTCGCCGGGGGTGAGGCGGCGCCGGGCGGCCGAGGAGACCGGGCCGAAGACCAGGTCGCGGGGGCCGGGGCGGCTGCCCTTGCGGTGCCAGCGCACCAGGCGTTCGCCGCGGGCGAGCTGGGTGACGAACTCCATGGTCGCGGTGCCGTCGTCGACGACGACCAGGTCGCGGGCGCGGGTGATCGTCAGCAGCAGTTGGACGTAACGCGAGAACGGATCGCCCATGACGATCCGTTCGGCGCGGCGCAGCGGGCCGACGAGGGAGCCGATGGTCTGGAAGGGCGCGGCGGCGCCGCCCCGCGCCTCCTCCCAGCGGACCTCGTGCCCCTCCTCCCGGGCCAGCTCGGACATGCGCCGGAGCTGGCCGCGGGTCATCGGGTCGACCGGGGAGAGCACGACGAGCGTGAGGTCCGCGCCGGAGGCGTGGCGGTGCGCCCACTCCAGGGTGTTCAGGAGCTGGACCGGGCTCTCGACGAAGGCGAGAGTGGGGGCGCTGGCGTTCCCGGCGCGGGGGCTCATCGGCGTACGACCGTCCCGTGGTGAGGGGGTTGTGGGGTGGTGGTGTCCGTCGGTCAGACGGTGACGGGCTCGCCCGCGGCGGCGGCGATCTCCGCCTCGGCGACGACGCCCTGGACGCGGCGGAGCTTCTTCATCGGGCCCAGCTCGGAGTCGTAGACCTTCTTGACGCCGTCGCCGAGGGAGGACTCGATGGTGCGGATGTCGCGGACGAGGCGCTGCAGGCCCTGCGGCTCCACGGAGGCGGCCTGGTCGGAGCCCCACATGGCGCGGTCGAGGGTGATGTGGCGCTCGACGAAGACGGCGCCGAGGGCGACCGCGGCCAGCGTGGTCTGGAGGCCGGTCTCGTGGCCGGAGTAGCCGATCGGGACGTTCGGGTACTCCTGCTGGAGGGTGTTGATGACGCGCAGGTTCAGCTCCTCCGCCTTCGCGGGGTAGGTGGAGGTGGCGTGGCAGAGCAGGATGTTGTCGCTGCCGAGGACCTCCACGGCGTGCCGGATCTGCTTCGGCGTGGACATGCCGGTGGAGAGGATGATCGTGCGGCCGGTGGCGCGCAGCGAGCGCAGCAGCTCGTCGTCGGTGAGCGAGGCGGAGGCCACCTTGTGGGCGGGGACGTCGAACTTCTCCAGGAAGGCGACGGCCTCGGTGTCCCACGGGGAGGCGAACCAGGCGATGTCCCGGCTCTTGCAGTACGAGTCGATCTGGCGGTACTCGTCCTCACCGAACTCCACGCGGTGGCGGTAGTCGATGTACGTCATCCGGCCCCAGGGGGTGTCGCGCTCGATGTCCCACTGGTCGCGCGGGGTGCAGATCTCCGGCGTGCGCTTCTGGAACTTCACCGCGTCGCAGCCCGCCTCGGCGGCGGCGTCGATCAGCTTGAAGGCGTTCTCCAGCTCACCGTTGTGGTTGATCCCGATCTCGCCGGTGATGTAGACGGGCTGGCCCGGACCGGCGGTCTTGGAACCGAGGGCGCGCAGACGGGAGTTGGTGCTCATTTCAGGGGTTTCCTTACTGGGTGAGGGGGTCGAGAGAGTCGAGCGAGGGTCCGAGGATCCAGCTGGCGATCTCCCGGATCGCGCCGTCGCCACCCGGGACGGTGGTCACGGCGCGGGCGGCGCCGCGGACGACGTCGTGGGCGCTGGCGACCGCCACGGGCCAGCCGACGAGGGCGAAGCACGGGAGGTCGTTGACGTCGTTGCCGACGTAGAGCACGCGCTCGGGCGCGATGCCCTGGTCCTCGCACCACTGCTTGAGCGCGAGGTCCTTGCGGTCGACGCCGTGCAGCACCGGGAGCTTGAGCTTGCGGGCGCGGGCGGCGACGACCGGGTTCTGTTCCGTGGACAGGATCAGCATCCGCAGCCCCGACCTGCGCAGGGCGGCGATGCCGAGTCCGTCGCCGCGGTGCACGGAGACGAACTCCCGTCCCTCGGAGTCGATCAGCACCCGGTCGTCGGTCTGGGTGCCGTCGAAGTCGAGGACGACCGCGTCGATGTCGTCGGCGGTCGGCAGGGCGCCGGGCCGGTCGGCGTCGAAGAGCGGGGCGAGGGCGCGGGCGCGGGCCAGCTCGTGCGGGTCGTCGATCTCCAGCACGCGCGCGGGGTCGGTGCGGACGAGTTCGGTGTGGCCGAAGAAGCGGTGCAGGTGCTCGCGGAAGCCGGGGGCGGCCATGGCGTAGGCGGCGCCGGTCTCCAGGAAGTCCTGGGGGCGGTCCTGGCGGCGGGGGCGGAAGGACTTGTCGTGGTTGACGCCGTAGCCGCCGGTGGGGTTGTCGCCCTCGGTGTCGGTGGCCTCGTCGTCGGCGTCGCGCCAGACGAAGCCGTGGAAGGGGGCGACGGTGACGGCGGTGTCGGCGCCGTTCTCGACGACCGCGGCGGCGACCCCGTCGATGTCCTCGCGGACCAGGAAGGGGCTGGTGCACTGCACGAGGAGGACCACGTCGACGGGGGTGCCGTGCAGTGCCTCGTGGGCGTCCATGGCGTGCAGGACCGCGGCCTCGGAGGTGGCGGTGTCCCCGGCGATGGCGGCGGGCCGCAGCACGACCTCGGCGCCCGCCTCCCGGGCGGCGGCGGCGATGGCCTGGTCGTCGGTGGAGACGACGACGTCGGTGACGAGCCGGGCGGCGCGGCACTCGCGCACGGCGCGGGCGACCAGCGGGACGCCGCCGACGGGGGCGAGGTTCTTCGCGGGCACGCCCTTGGAGCCGCCCCGCGCGGGGATCACCGCGAGCACCCGGCGCATCGTCGCGCCCGGTGTCGCTTCCGGGTGGGTCATGGGCTGTACTCCTGGCTTCGAAGAGGGTGAGTGGGTCACAGCTCCCCCATCCGCCGGATGACGGGGGCGACCCGCTGGACGCCGTGCCGGTAGGCACCGCGGGCGGCGCGGCGGACTATCTGCCGGACCGGTCCGGGGTCCTTGTCGTGGGCGGGGGCGCCGGGCAGCGGGGTGCCGTCGGGGCCGAGGTGGTGGCGGGCGAGGATGCCGGGGAGGTAGCCGGGCGCGGTCACGGGCGTGTAGTACGGCGTGATCGGCGGGAGCCCGCCGGGGGTCGCGAGGAGTTTCGCGATGCGTTCGCGGGCGGCGTCGAAGGCGGTGGCGTAGGAGCCGTCGGCGCACACGCCCTGCCGGGCGGTCCACTCCTCGTCGGCCTCGGGCCGGTGCCCGGCGTCGAGCTGCTCCCAGGAGGCGAGGCAGCCGGAGCCGGTGAAGTGGTGGTTGCCGAGGGTCTCGCGGATGCCGAGGTCGGTGAGGACGACGGTGGGGATCCGGCGGTGCAGTGACTCCAGGGCGGCCGTGGAGCTGACCGTGACCAGCAGGTCGGTGCGGTCCAGGACCTCGCCCATGTTGCCGTAGACGAGCCGGAAGTTGGGCGGGAGGTCGCCGTGCCGCTGGGCGAGCTTCTGGTAGGGCAGTTCCTCGATGTGGGTGGTGTGCTCGCCGGGCTTGGAGCGCAGCTTCAGGAGGACCTCGCGCTCGGGGTGCAGCCGGGCGTGCCGGACCAGCCGGTCGAGGAGGTAGGTGCGGTCCTTGCGGCTGTCGGGTACGGAGGGCTGCGCGGCGAACACCACGGTGTACGGGTCGTGTTCGCCGGTGTAGGGGGTGCCGCCGAGGAACGGCAGGGCCACTTCGGTGACCGTCGAGGAGTCGGCGCCCACCCCGTCGTACACGGCGCGGAAGCGGTCGGCGTCCTGGCGGGAGTTGGCGAGCACGAGGTCCGCGCCGTGCCGCAGCAGCAGACCGTCGGCGAGCTTCTCGTAGACGACGCCGACGTAGCCGGTGACGATCACGGGCCGGTCGGTGCGGCCCTCGAAGACGCGCGCCAGCCCGTGCAGCATCGCCTGCACCCCGCCGCCGACGAGGGAGAGCACCAGCACGTCGTACGACTCCCGCTCCATGGTGCGCAGGAACTCGACGGCGGTGACCTCGCGCAGCGAGTCGGCGCGCACGCCGACCTCCGCGAGCTGGCGGGGGGTGGGGGTGGCCCGGCCGCGCAGCAGGAATCCGTCGAGCGCGGCAGTGACTTGCGTCCCGTCGAGCGGTCCGGCTTCCATGGACGGGCCCGGAACGATTCGGCCCGCGGTCAGCGCACCCCATTTCCAGCGGGTGTCGGAGTCCGCGAGTACTGCGATCCGTGGGGGCTTCGTTGTACGTGGTGGCACAGCTCAAAACCTAGGGAGGAATTCCTAGTTGTGGACGAACCGCCACGCAACAAAAAGTAAACAGCAGACCACCGAAAGCCGAACTGGCCCGTCAACCCCCAGGAAGTACACGGGATGCACCAATCCGACACATTGAGTTCACCTTCCGTACCCCGAGTCGAAAGTTCCACCGCCGGGCCCCCTCCTAGGCTTTCGCGGGTGCCCAAGCTCTCCGTGATCGTGCCGTTCTACAACGTCCAGCAATACGCGCCGGACACCCTCAGAAGCATTCGCGCAAACGCGCGAAAAGACTTTGAATTCATCCTCGTCGACGACCATTCGAGGGACGAAACCCCGGCCATTCTCGAACGCGCTGCCGAGGACCTCTCGAAGTACGCCGAGGTGCGCCACGTCCGCCACGAGGTGAACGGCGGTCTCGCCACCGCCCGCAACACCGGGCTGGACCTCGCGCGCGGCGAGTACCTCACCTTCCTCGACGGCGACGACTGGCTGGCCCCCGGCTACCTGGAGCAACTGGTCGCCGCCATCGAGGCGCTGGGCTGCGACTTCGTCCGCACCGACCACGTGCAGGCCACCGCGCGCGCCCGCTCCGTGCACCGGGCGCCGGTCGGCCGCCGCGACGAGGTGCTGAACCCGCGCGAGGCGATCCTCCCCGTGGACCGCACCACCTCCGTCGACTACGCCTACGCGTGGGCGGGCGCCTACCACCGCCGACTGCTCGACAAGGGCGTCCTGCACTTCACCGACGGGCTGCGCACCGCCGAGGACCGGCCGTGGATCTGGAAGCTGCACCGGGAGGCGGACTCGTTCGCCGTGCTGAGCCTGCTCGGCGTCTTCTACCGCCGGGGCGTGGCCAACTCGCTCACCCAGATCGGTGATGTGCGTCAACTCGACTTCATCCGCGCCTTCGACCAGGTGGTGGCGGAGACCGCCGCCGACCGGGACGCCGCGAAGCTGCTCCCCAAGGCGGTGCGCACCTACTGCGCGATCATCGCCCACCACCTGTCGGAGATCGAGAAGTTCGAGGCTCCGGTCGCCAAGCAGTTGCGGGTGATGGCGGCGGCGGCCATAAAGCGGATGCCGCAGGACGCGCTCGGCGACGTCCTGGAGACCATGGACCTGCGGCGCGCCGCCAAGCTGCGGCGACTGCGGCGCCGGATCACCACAGCGAAGGCGGCTGCCTGATGTCCCGTACCACCCAGATCTTCTGCGTCTCCACGCTGTACGGCGCCGCCACCCTGGCCGCCGCGGTCGACGCCGACTGCTTCGACGCCGCAGACCGCCGGATGCTGCTGGTGTCCAACAACGCCGCGACCCCGGAGACCACCCCGTCGGTGCACGAGATGCCCGGCTTCGAGGCGCTGCGCGACCGCTTCGACGACGTCGTCTTCCACAACGACGCCATCCGCCCCTTCCACCCGGGCGCCTGGTCGCCGCGCCCGGACGACCTGCCGCTGTTCGAGCGGTACCTGCGGCTGCTGTGGGGGCTGGGCGACGACCGGGTGGAGCTGGTCCTGGAGTCCCTCCAGGTCAACCCCGCGCTGGCGCTCGCCCAGACGTTCACCGGCGCGCCCGTGCACGTCTACGCGGACGGGCTGATGAGCTACGGACCCACCCGCAACAAGCTGGACCCGCTGGTCGGCACGCGGGTACGGCGGCTGCTCCACCTGGACCTGGTGCCGGGTCTGACGCCGATGCTGCTCACCGAGTTCGACGTGCCCGCGCAGGTGGTGCCGACGGCGGCGTTCACCAAGGTGCTCAGCAGCCTCACCGGCGCCTCCGGCGAGCTGCCCGCGGTGCCGGAGAACGCGGCGCTGCTGCTCGGGCAGTACCTGTCCGCGCTGAACATCCTCAGCGCGGACGAGGAGGAGGAGCTGCACGTACGGATGATGCGGGGCGCCGCCGAACGCGGTCACCGCGCGGTGGTGTTCAAGCCGCACCCCGCCGCACCGGCCGCTACAACCTCGCCCTGGAGGCGGAGGCGGAGAGGCTGGGCGTGGCGCTGACCGTCCTCGACTCCCCCGTCCTCGCCGAGGCGCTGTTCGTCAGGAACCGGCCCGCGCTGGTCGTCGGCTGCTTCTCGACCGCGCTGTTCACGGCGTCCGCGCTGTACGACCTGCCGGTGGCCCGCGTCGGCACCGAGCCGCTGCTCGACCGGCTCACGCCGTACCAGAACAGCAACCGCGTCCCGGTCACCCTGGCCGACGTGCTGCTGCCGCCGCTGGAGGGTGAACGCGCCGACGCGGACACGGTCCCGGCCGACCTGCTGGGCCCGCTGCTCACCACGGTCGGCTTCACCATGCAGCCGCAGATCTACCCGGGCCTGCGGCCGACAGCGGAACGGTTCCTCGCGGCGCACTACGGGCCGCTGGTGCAGCGGTACTTCAAGCGGCGGAGGTTGACCTCGCTGGGGTTGCCGGGGGGGATTCCGGAGCGGCTGGGCTTCCTGCCGCGCAATGCCACGGCACGGCGGGTGGTGCGGCGGGCGCGGGCGCTGAAGAAGGCGGTCAGGCGCTGAAGGATGCGGGTTCCGTGCGTCCCAGGGGATCACCATGGGCCCCACGGAACCCGTCCTTGCCCTTTTGGTCGCTAGGTCAGTCGTTCGAAAGTGACTGTTCACCGACCATGCACCGGGAAGCCACCTGCGCTCGCTCGGGGTGGGGCACATTCGTCCTCCGATCGGAGGACGGTGGAACGGATGACGAACCCCCTGGCGGGACTGTTCAAGGCACGGCACAAGGAAGCCGCCAGGCAGGAGCTGTACGCCCGTGGTGTGCGCCGGTGCGGCGCCTACCTCGCGGAGCTCGGGGACACGTCCACCCCTGGTCAGGCCCGTCTGGCGCAAGCGGTCGGCACCCTCACCGCCGCCCTCGGCACCCCGGCGGCCGACCCCTTCGACGCCCTGCTCCAGGTCGGCGAGCGCGCGCTGGAGGCCGGGGGGCCGCACGAACTCCGGCTCGCCCTCGTCATCGCGGAGGTGTCGGCCACGCTGCGGCAGCGGTCCAAGGGCGCCTGGCGGCTGCGCGGGCTGGCGCTGGACGGGCTCGGGCGGGACGCCGAGGCACTGGAGAGCTACGAACGGTACCTGTCCCTGCTCCCCGACCCGAAGAACGCGGCGCCCCGGGTGGCCCGCAGGATGGACACCCTGCGCGGACGGCGGGCCTGCCTGGCCGAGGCCACGGCGCTGCTGTCCGGACCGGCGATCACGGCGCCCGAGTTCGCCGCCCGGGTGCGGGAGCACACCGCCCGGCACGGCCTCGGCGACCCCAGGACGCGGCGGCTGCTGGAGCTGTACGGCCGCCACCGCAGGCTGGTCGAGCGGGAGGCGGTGGCCGAGGAGCTGATCGGCGCGAGCACCCCCGTCGGCGCCGGTGGGCTGCGCGCGCTCGTCGCGGACCGCGCGGTGTGCCTGGTGTCGAACGCCGCCGACGTCGCCGCCAGCGGCCTCGGCGCGGAGATCGACGGCTACGACGTCGTGGTGCGCTGCGACTCCTTCCGCCTCCGCGCCGGGGGCACCGGCGCGCGCACCGACGTGCACGCGGTCACCCTGCGCGGGGACACCCCGTGGGAGGGGCCCGCCTGGACCCAGCGGGCGGGCACCCGACTGGTCTTCGGGGAGTCGGCGGCGGCCTGGCGGCGTGCCGTGCGGGAGCGGCTGGTGCCCGGCGCGCAGGACCGCGTCGGTGACGTGTCCCTGCGCCGTCCCCTGGCCGACCCCGCGCTGCTGGGTGAGGGCGGCTGGGGCCCGGGTACCAGCACCGCCTTCACCGTCCTGCGGCTGCTGGACTTCCTGGACGTGAGCGCCCGGCTGGACCTGGTCGGCTTCACCCTGCCCGGCCGACTGCGGCCGAAGGAGGCCGAGTGGGTCATGGACCGCGCCCAGCACGTCGACGACAGCAAGATGAGGATCGCCCTGCGATGACGCACTCCTCTGCGGACGACCGCAGCACCATCACCGGCAAGCGCCGCGTCGCCTTCGCCGTCCACACCGACGCGGACCGGCTGTCCGACGTGGCCGTGCTGCTGCGCAGCCTGGCGCTGACCAACCCCGGCGTGTGCGAGGACGTCGTCGTCCTCCACCCGGGCCTGCCCGAGGACGCCTTCGACGGGCTGCGCCGACTGCACCCCCGGATCGTCACGCGCCGCGCGGCCGACCGCACGGAGGCGTTCCGGCTGGCGGACTACGACACCGTCATCGCCCTCAGCCCCGGCATGGTCGTCCTCGGCGGCCTCGGCGAGCTGCTGCGCCTGCGGCACGGGGTGGCCGCCGTACCGCAGTTGCTGTGCGACGCGGACGGCACGGAGCGGCGGGCGGTGCTGCCGGACGGGCTGTACGTCATCCAGCGCGCCGACGTCGACGACACCGCGCCCGACCCGGCCGCGAGCGGGCCGCTGACGGCGCTGCACGCGCGCTACGACTTCGTCGCCCGGCGCCTGCGCGACGACCTGCCGGTGCCCGGTGAGGTCGCGGTCCTGCGGTTCACGGGGCCGGTCGACGCGCCCGGTCACGGCCCGGCCACCGCGGCGTGGCGCCGGTTCGAGATGGACGACGAGGACTTCTGGGCGGCGTACTGCGCCCTGCCCGGCGGCAAGCACCCCGACCTGCTGGCGCTGTGCGCGCCGCCGCTGCTCAAAGCGCGGACCTCCCTCGACCTGGCCCGCACCGTCGCCGACGTCTACCGCCGCCAGGGCCGCTACGACGAGGCGGTGGAGGTGCTGGCGCCGGTGGTGGCCGACCGGCTGGACGCGCCGCGCTGCCAGGAGACGCTGGGCCTGTGTCTGATGGCCCTGTCGCGCTACGACGAGGCCGAGGCGCGACTGCTGCTGGCTGCGGCGTCGCCCGACGTGGCGCCGCGGGCGTTCGCGCAGCTCGCCCGGCTGGCCTGGCTGTGCGGGCGGACGGCGGACGCGCACGCCTACGCCCGGCAGGGGCTGTCCGCCGATCCGACGGACGCCGGGTGCCATAGCTGGTCCGTGCGGACCGCCAGCCCCGAGGAGAACGACGACACGGTCGTGCCCGCCGAGCAGTTGGCGCACGTGGCGCTGTTCGCGGGGGGGCAGGAGAACGCGGGCGACAAGGTGCTGCCCGAGGCAGTGCGGATGTGCTTCGGCGCCGACACCGGTCCGCGCCACTGGTACCAGCAGCCGGTGCACCGGCTGGTCGACGAGGCGGCGCTGGAGCGGCTGAACGCCCGGCGCGGGATCGTCGTCGGCGGCGGCGGGCTGTTCCTGCCCGACACCTCGCCCAACGGCAACAGCCACTGGCAGTGGAACGTCCCCGACGACGTGCTGGCCCGGATCAGCACGCCGCTCGCGGTGTTCGCGGTCGGCTACAACGTGTTCGACGGCCAGCTCTACCGGCGCAACCGGTTCGCGGAGAGCCTGCGCGTCCTCGTCGAGCGGTCGGCGTTCTTCGGGCTGCGCAACCACGGCTCCATCGACCGGGTCCGCGAGCTGCTCCCCGCCGAACTACGCGACCGGGTGCGCTACCAGCCCTGCCCGACCACGGTGGCCCGGCAACTGGTCCCCGACTGGACTGACCCGGCGGAGCGCTCCGGCACGGTCCTGGTGAACTGCGCCTACGACCGCGAAGGGCTGCGCTTCGGCCACGACTACGCCCACTTCCTCGCCCAACTGGCCACCGCGCTGCGGCGGCTGCGGGGCCGGGCCGAGGTGCGGTACGCCGCCCACATGCCCGCCGACGAGCGGTTCGTGCACGACCTGCGCCGGGAGCACGGCATCACGCTGCCCGTCGAGCCGCTGTACGACATGACGAACGACGCCATCCGCACCCTGTACGCCCGCTCCCTGCTGGTCATCGGGATGCGCGGGCACGCCGGGATGATCCCGTTCGGCTGCGGCACCCCGATCCTGAGCCTGGTCTCGCACCCGAAACTGGCTTATTTCCTCACGGACATCGGCCACCGCGAGTGGGGCCTCTCGGTGCACGAGCGGGAGTTGGGCGGGCTGCTGGTGGAGCGGGCCACCGCGGTCCTCGATGACCACCCGGCCGCCGTGGCGGACGTGCACGCCGCCCAGGGATTCCTGTGGAAGACCACGCAGTCGAACCTCGACGAGCTGCGGGAGATCTTCAACGACGGCTGAGTCCCCAAGAATTCACTTTCACCGCGAATGGAATTCACCTGTCCGTGTCCGCGGCGCCACCGCCTCTCACAGGAGGCCGTTAGCCTGTTCTAATCTCCATCCCCCGAACGTGAGAGGCCCGCGTGCCCAGACTGTCCGTTGTCGTCCCCATGCACAATGTGGGGGCCTTCGCCGAGACCACTCTGCGAAGCCTCGCCAACAACGCGGACCCGGATTTCGAGTTCCTGATCGTCGACGACTGCTCGACCGACTCCACCCCCTGGGCCATCGAGCGCTGGGCGGAAAAGCTGCCGAACACCAAGGTGATACGGCACGCGGAGAACAAGGGCATAGCCCACGCCCGCAACAGCGGCATCGACGCGGCGAACGGCGAGTTCCTCACCTTCCTCGACGGTGACGACTGGTACGGCCCCGGCCACCTCGCCGGGCTGGTGCGCTCGATGGACGAACTGGGCTGCGACTTCGCCCGCACCGACCACGTCCAGGCCACCGGCACCCAGCGGGTGATCCGGCGGCCCCCGGCGCGGGTGCGCAACGCCGTGATGGACCCCCGCGACGGCATAGCGCCCGCCGACACGGAGACGATGGTCGACTACCCCTTCGTCTGGGCGGGCGTCTACCGCCGCCACCTCTTCGACGACGGCGCGATGCGCTACGAGACCCGGCTGCGCACCGCCGAGGACCGGCTGTGGATCTGGCGCCTGCACCTGAGGGCCCGCAGCTACGCCTCCCTCAGCCTGAACGGCGTGTTCTACCGGCGCGGCGTCGCCACCTCGCTCACCCAGGTCAAGGACGACCGCCAACTGGACTTCATCCCCGCGTACGACGCCCTCCTGAAGGACGTGCGCGAGGACCCGGAGAGCGACCGCTTCCTGCTCAAGGCGGTGCGGACGTACTGCGCGATGATCGCCTTCCACATCGGCAAGGTGGACGAGTACGAGACGTCGGCGGCCCAGCGGCTGCGGCGGGAGGCACGGGCCGCGCTGCACCGGATGCCCGAGCGGGAACTCGCGGAGACCCTCCGCACCATCGACAGGACCAGAGGCAGGTTGCTCAGCCGCCTGCGTGACGGGCGGAAGGCTGCCTGATCCATGCCCCACCGAACCCAGATATTCCAGGTCTCGACCCTGTACGGGGCCGCCACCCTGGCCGCCGCGCTCGACGCGGGCCAGTTCGGACCGCGCGAGGACGTCCGGCGCATCCTGCTGGTCTCCAACAACGCTGCGATACCGGAGACCGCGCTGCGCCTGGACGAGATGCACGGCTACGCGCGCATAGCCGCCCGCTTCGACTCGGTGATCAGCTGGAACGAGGCGATACGCCCGTTCCACCCCAGCACCTGGGGCCCCCGCGGCCATGACACCGTGATCTGGCAGAAGGCGTTCCGCCTCGCCTGGGGCATCGACGAACACGACCTCATCGACCTCGCCGTCGAGTCGATCCAGGTCAACCCGGCCCGCGCCCTGACCGCGATCTTCTCCGAGAGCGCCGTCCACGTGTACGCCGACGGCCTGATGAGCTACGGCCCGACCCGCGACAAGCTGCCGCTGGCCATCGCCAACCGGGTCCAGCGGCTGCTGCACCTCGATCTGATCCCCGGCCTGCGACCGCTGCTGCTGTCCGAGTACGGCGTCGAGCCCGAGGTCGTCCCGGACGACGCGTTCCGCGCGGCCCTCGACGAGATCTCCCAGGACGCCGCTGACGACCCGCGGCTGACGCCCGTCCTGGAGGAAGCGCCCACGGCCGTGCTGCTCGGCCAGTACCTGGCCGCCATCAACATCCTCAGCCCGCAGGAGGAGGAGGACCTCCACGTCCGGATGCTCACCGCCGCCGCGCGGGCCGGGCACCGGTCGGTGGTCTTCAAGCCGCACCCCACCGCCCCCGCCAGCTACTCGGCCGCCCTCAGCAAGGCCGCGGCGGAGGCGGGCGTACGGCTCACCGTGCTGGACGCGCCGCTGCTGGCGGAGACGCTGTACCACCACTGCGCACCCGAACTCGTCGTCGGCTGCTTCTCCACGGCCATGGTGACCGCCTCCGCTTACTACGGCGTCCCGATCGGCCGGGTCGGCACCGCGCTGGTCATGCGGCGGCTCAAGCCCTACCCGAACAGCAACCGGGTACCGCTGGCCATCGTCGACCACCTGGTGCCCGACCTGGAGCGCGACGGGGCCACCCCGGCCCCGGTCGGCACGGCACCCCGGTCGCTGGCGCCGCTGGTCCGGGCGATCGGCTACGCCATGCAGCCCGGCACGCACGCCCGCCTGCGGGAGACGACCGAGCGGTGGCTGCGCGACCACCTGGCGGCCAGCCCCGACTACTACTTCCCCGAACTGCGGCTGGCCGAGCTTGACCTGCCCGGCAGCAGCCCGCAGGTCCGCGCGAAGCTGCGGGTGCGGCGCGCGCGCAGAGCGGTGCGCGGCGCGGTCCGCCGCCGCGCGAAGAAGTGACACCGGGCCTCCAGAGCCCTCCCCCGATCCCCCGCACGACGAAGACCATGGGAGTTCCGCGGTGCCGAACGAGACCGCCCTACGTCCGCCACAGCAGGGCAGTGCCCCCTCCGGGGCCAGCGCCGAGACGCGGGAGCACCGCTTCGACGTCGACCTGATGCGGCTGCTCTGCTCCGCCACCGTGATGCTGGGCCACGTCGGCGCCCAGTTCATCAAGGCCACCGGGAACGACTCGGCCAACGGCGCCGGGTCGTACTGGGCCGGGCACGTGGCCGAGGCGATCAACCCGTTCGCCGTCCCCATGTACTTCGCCATCGCGGGCTGGGCCGTGCTGTCCGGCGCGCCACCGCGGGACAGCGACCGCATGTGGAAGAGGCTCGTCCGCAACACCGTGCCGCTCTTCGCGTGGACGGCGATCTACCTGGCCTGGGCCTGGCTGCGGAACCGCAACGACGAGCCCATGACCGACCTGGCGGTCGACTCCCTCTTCGGCTCGGTGCAGCCCGCCTACCACCTGTGGTTCATGTACAACTACATCCCGATCATCGCGCTGCTCGCCTTCGCCACGCTCATCAGGGCCGGGCAGCGGCCCTGGCGGCTGGGCGCGGTGCTGTTCTGCATCGCGGTCGCGCCCAGCGTGCTGGACACCCTCGGCGAGGTCACCGACCACGAACTGCCCTCGGTGGCCTGGGGCTTCGGCACCTACTCGCTGGTGTACGCGGTCGGCGGCGCGCTGCTGTTCAGCCTCCCAGCGGGGACCGTCCGCTGGCGCTGGCCGCTGGTCGCGCTGCTGCCGGTCACGATGGCCGGGTGCCTCTGGTACAACACGCAGGTCCACTACGTCATCCCGAACGCACACCTGTTCGTGGCCGTCATGAGCGTCTGCGTGCTGCTGCTGATCAGCAGGATCCGCGTCCCCGAGAAGCACCGCCCGCTGCTGCGCAGGCTGGCCGGTGCCGCGCTCGGCGCGTACATGGTGCACGTCCTCTTCGTCGAGGAACTCGTCACCCCCCTGGTCTCGGCGGACCTGTCCGCACCGGTGGCCGGACTGCTGCTGGTCGGTCTGCTGGCCGCCGTCATGACGCTGTCGTTCGCCGCCAGCCTGCTGTGGGGGAGGCTGAACCTGCGTCGTCTGCTCGGCTGACCGGCCGGTCAGCGCCCCGACCCCCGGCCTTTCCCGCACCGCGAATCACGCCACTCCGACTCGACTCCCGACGGATTGAGGTCTTCGCACCATGAAAAGCCGTTCCCTTCTCACCAGTTCGGCCTCCCGGCGCCTGCTGCGCCCGGTCGCCGACCTCATCGACCAGCGCATCGACCGGCGGCTCCGCTCGGCGGCGGCCGACAACTCCGCCCAGTTGGAACGGCTGCGGGAGGCCGTGGAGCGGGCCAGGAGCCACCAGCTCGCCGTGGACATGCTCATCGGCCCAGGCGGCCGTGGCCTCTCCCGCACCGTCTACCAGGGCCCCCTGGAGCGGCTGCACACCGAGCTGACGGAGCTGACCGGGGACCGGGAGTCCGCGGTCCGCGGCGTCGCCACCGCCTACCGGCTGCTGATCGCGCTGGAGTCGCTCGGGGTGGGCCGGATCGCCGGGGGCACCATGAACATCTGCGGCAAGCTGGCGGCCATACCGCTCCTCGACCCGCCGAACGACGAGATCCTGGAGATCGGCACGCTGTACGGCATGTTCTCCGCCGGGCTGGTGCGGATGATGGAGCGCGACGGCCGCAGCCCGAGCGTGACCATCGTCGACCCGTTCGCCGGGATCCAGCTCCAGCCCGGCACCGACCGGCGCCCCGACCCCACCGGCGCCCCCGTCGACGAGCACGCCGTGCGCACCAACCTCGCCCTGGCCGGTCCGGCGGGCGCCGCCGCCCGCATCCAGCGCGGCTTCTCCGAGGACCCCGACACCCGCGCCGCCGTCTCCGACCGCGCCTACGGCGTCATCATCATCGACGGCGACCACTCCCTGGAAGGCGTCCTCGCCGACCTCCAGTGGGCCGAGGAGATCGCCGCCCCCAGCGCGGTGATCGTCCTCGACGACTTCGGCGACGCCAAGTGGCCCGGCGTCAAGGACGCCGTGGACAAGCACCTGGCGCTGGACACCCGCTTCACCTACCTGGGCAAGTGCGCCCACTCGGCGTTCCTGCGGGCGGCCTGAGCCCTCGGTCAGTTGGCGGCCAGGTAGGCCAGCGCGCACATGGCGGCCACCGCCGCGCAGAAGACCACCACGTAGCCGGTGGGGAACGGGGGCGGCGGCCCGTGCGGATCCCGGCGCACCTGGTCGCCGTAGGCCGTGAGCCCGTGTCTGATGAGGAACAGGCCGAGCGCGAGGCCCGTCCAGCAGAAGGAGTACAGCACCAGCATCTGCCGGGCGCTCCACAGCTCGGATTCCACGGCTCCCACCCCGGCCATGCCGAGGCAGGCGGCGACGGACATCGCGGCGACGGCCGCGATCGCCGCCCGCGGGGGCCGCAGCCAGCGGTACGTCGCCAGGCACAGCAGCGCGGTGGCGGTCGCTGCCATCAGCAGCAGGTACGGCAGGGGAAGCCGCGCGAGCATCAGAGTCCTTCCGCGCCGCCCGGGGCCGGGGCGCGACACCGCCGGCCCCGGGCGCGCTGTGCTCAGTCGAACCAGGAACCGACCGTACTGGCCAGCGACCCCACGGTGCTGGTCACCGGTGAGACGAGGTCGTTGGCGAACCGGGTGACGCGTGAGGCGCCGTTGTAGACGGGCCGCAGCCACGGTGCGGAGCCGAAGGTGGCCAGGCCGATCGCGGCGCCCTGGAGCGACGACACGAACTCGCCGCTGGTCCAGCCGTAGCCCCAGCCGGTGAACAGGACGTTCAGTCCGGCGAAGCCGAGGGACGTGATCGCCATGCCCGCCGACAGGGCCAGCACGGCCGGGGCGAGCGGGCCGAACAGCGGGGCGGACAGGGCGAGTCCGGCGGCGGCGAAGCCGGTGCCGATGCTGATCCAGTTGCAGATGTTCGCCGCGGTCTTGGCGTCGTCGTTCTCCTTCCACCAGGGGTTGCCGCCCTTGACGGTGTCGTTCTCGGCGGTTTCGGCCGGGCTGGTGCCGCTCTGCCGGGCCTCGCGCGCCTCCTGGGCCGCCTGCCTGGCCGCGGCGGTGATCTCGGCCTGCCGCTTGGCGCTGGCGATCCGGTGCGCGTCGCTCGCCGCCGCGGAGGCCGCCGCCGCGTCCTGGCCCGCCTGGAGTGCCGCGGCGCGTGCCGCGGCGGCGGACGCCTGGGCCGAGTTGGCGGAGGCGCTGGCGCGGCGGGCGGCGTCCACCGCGCGGTTGGCGGAGTAGTTCGCGGCGCGGGCGGCCGAGCGGGCGGTGGTCGCCGCCGCCTTCGCCCGGTCCGCGGACGCCTGCGCGTCCCGGGCCGACTGCTCGGCCCTGTCCGCGTGCGCGTCCGCCTGCTGGGCGGAGACAGTGGCGGCCTGCGCCGACGCCTGCGCCTTGTCCGCCCACTGCGCCGCCTCCGCCGCGGCGTCGCGTGCCTTGGCGGCCGCCTCCTGGGCGCGGGCGG
Organism: Streptomyces flavalbus; assembly: GCF_042674625.1. NCBI lineage: Bacteria > Bacillati > Actinomycetota > Actinomycetes > Kitasatosporales > Streptomycetaceae > Streptomyces > Streptomyces flavalbus. Next base: position 4,930,521 of record NZ_JBHTEB010000001.1, on the reverse strand, counting down.
CGTCCTCCTGCGCCTTGTGGGCGATCTTCGCGGCGGCGGCGATCGCGCCCTGGACGGCGGCGATGTGGCAGGCGGAGTCGTGGTCGAGCTGGGCGGTCTTGTACTGCGCCTCGTGGATGAAGTTGCGGCGCATCCAGGCGGGGCCCGCCATCGCGGCCTGGGCGTGAGCCTTGGTGTAGGGGCCCGCGGTGGCCAGCAGGGTGCTGGTGGCCACCGCGTCGTCCTCCCTCAGCGCCGCCTCGTAGGTGCCGCTGAAGAACGCGTGCAGCGCCTCGGGGGTGCCCGCGTCCAGCGCGGCGTTCGCGGCGGCGGTCACCGCCTTGCCGGGGTTGTCGGCGAGGATGCGGCTGACCGCGACCCGGTTGTCCATGGCGGCGGCGGCCAGCACGCCAGAGGAGAGGAAGGCCGTGGCGGCGTCCGGGTCGGCGCTCTCCACGGCGCTCACGGCGGCGTCCGCGATGTCCGGGCTGGTGAGGGTCTGCGCCAGGTAGAGGGCGGTCTCCCGGTCATCCTGCCGCCGGGCGAGGACCCGGTCGGCGTCGATCCAGGCGTGCACGTCGGCGTCCGTGCCGCAGAGCGCGAACCGGGCGGCCTCCCGCGACCAGGTGCCGTACGAGTCCATCAGGGCCAGCGCCGCCTTGCGGCCGACCGTGGTGGCCAGGGACGTGTCGCCGTCCCGCAGGGCGGCCTCGGCGCGGGCGACGAGGTCCTTGGTGGCCTGGTCGGTCCGCTCCTCCTGGGTGCGCCGGTCGGCGAGGGCCGCCCGGTCCTGTTCGTCGATCTCGGAGAGCAGTCGGCACTCCTCGATCGCCTGCTTCATGTCCTCGTCCAGGCGCTGCCATTCGGCTTCCCTGGCCTGCTTCTCCACCTCGATCGCCCGGTTGACGGCGTCGGTGGCGGTGTTCGCGGCGAGGGTGGCGGCGTTGGCGAACTCGGTGGACTTCTTGGCGTACTCCAGCGCCTGGCCCGCGTACTGCGCCGCCCACTCGGCCGCCGTGGCGGCCCCCTCCGCGTGGCCCGCGGCGCTGTTGGCGGCGTCACGGGCGGTGCGCGCGGCGGTCGCGGCCGTGTTGGCGAGGGTCTGCGCGGTCCCGGCCGCGTTGGTGGCGATGGTGGCGTTGGTGCTGGCGATCTGCGCCTGCCGCTTGGCCTCCGCGGCCTGCGCCTGCGCGACACCGGCGGACGCGGCGGCGGCGGCCGAGGCACTGGCCGCCGCCGAGGCGTTGCGGGCGGCCGACGCGGCGGCGGACCCGGCGGACGCGGCCTGCGCGGAGGCGGTGGCGGCGTGGTCGGCGGCGGTGGCGGCGCTGCGGGCCTTGGCGGCGGCGTTACGGGCGGCGACGGCCGCGTTCTTCGCGGCGGACGCCTGCGAGGCGTCCTTGGAGGCGGCGATCGCCGCGTGGTAGGCGCGGGCGGCGGCGGACCCGGCACGGGCGGCGGCCTGGCTGGCGGCGGTGGCGGCGTAGGCGGCGCGGCGGGAGGCCTGGACGGCGGCGTGCGAGGCGCGAATCGCGACCCGTGCCGAGTCGGCGGCGCCGCTGGCGGCGTCGGCGGCCTTCCGGGCGGCGGCCCCCGCCTTGGCCACGTCGTCCTGGGCGGCCTGGGCCTCGGCCGCTGCCTTCTCGGCCGCCGTCCTGGCCTTGGCGGCGGCGTCGACGGCGCGGGCCGCGGCCTCCTCAGCCTGCTTGGTCTTGGCGTCGGCCTTCTTGCCCTCGCGTTCGACGACCGCGACGAGTTCCGCGATGGAGGCGCTCTCCTGGTCACGGGCCCGGGCAATGTGCTGGCCGCTCTCCAGGAACCACTCGATGTCGGCGGCGCCGCCGTCCAGGGCGCGGGAGGCGTACTTCCGCACTTCGGGGCCCGCCTGGAACATCAGGGTGCTGACCTCGACCCGCATGTCCTCAAGGCGGGCGGTGTACTGGCCGTCGACGAGGTACGCCGACAGCGCGGCCTCGGTGCCGGTGTTCAGGGCGGCGTCGCCTGCCCGGACGACGGCCTTGCCGCCGGTGGCCATCACAGTGGAGGCCGCCACCCGCAGGTCTTCGAGGATGGCGTTCTTGTATCCGCCGTCGAGGAACGCGGTGATGGCGGCGTCCCCGCCGTCGAGGGCGGCGGTGGCCTCGCGCCGGGTGCCCTTGCCGCCCCCGGCGAGGGCGGTGGAGACGGCGACACGGTTGTCCTCGGCGGTGAGGCGGGGCAGTTCGGCCGCGAGGAAGTTCTGTACGTCGGTGTCGGAGCCGATGAGGGCGAGTTCGGCGGCGGCGCGGACGGCCTTGCCGCCGAGCAGCCAGGCCCGTACGGCCCGGCCGCGGTCGGTGTCCGGCAGGGCTAACGGGTCGCCGTCCTCGCCCGGCTCCGGTTCGGTGGCGGCGCGGGCCGCCGTGGGGGTGAGGACGAGGCTCGACGTGGCGGCGGTGGCCGCGGTGGCGGCGAGGGCGCCGAGCACCCGTCGTCGGCTCCAGTACGTGGTGTTCACCGTGGTCCTTCGGGATCGGTGCCCGGTGGCGGTGCGCAGACGGCGACCCGCCACTGGGCAGACGTATGTGCGAATAGCGGGCCCCGGAGGGAGACATGGCCCCCGGGGCCGTCACGGCGGGGAAGGTGTCAGCGGATCGCCATGCCGAACGCCTTGCCCGTCAGGGGCAGGCCGTTCAGTCCGGGCTGGTGGGTGATGACGGTGCCGCCGGTGGCGCCCATCGCGTCGGCCCACGGCAGCCCGTGGACGGCGCCGCGCTCGGCGGGCCCGTGCGGCATACCGATCCACAGGTGCGTGCCGGTGGCGTGCAGGTACTTGCCGACTCGCTGCGAGGCGCCCGGCGTGCCGGGCAGGCCGCGGGCGTTGCCCGCCTCGATCCAGTGGTCGGAGTCGCCCGGGGCGCCCAGCAGCGAGAAGGTCTGGACGACGCCCGCGTCCGTCGCCGTACCGACGTCCTTGCCCGGCACACCGACCGCCAGCACCATCGTCGCGGCGGTGCCGGTCGCCCGCGGCGCCAGGTTGGCGGCGGCCACCTGGGTGCCGAAGCCGTCCCCGGCCGCGGAGGCGCCGTTCACGCCCTCGACGCCCTGGTGGACGGTGGCCAGTTCGCTGACCGCCCCGGCCGCGCTGACCCGGAGCGTGGTCACCTGACCGGCCTGCGCGTAGGAGGTGGTGCCGACCCAGAGCGTCTCGCCCGGCGTGCCGACGGCGAGCACCGAGTCGGTCGCGGCGGTGGCGCCGGCGGGGCGGTACGGCACCATCGACAGCGCGGCGCCGAACCGGTCGCCCCCCTCGGAGGCGTCGCCGATCCCGTCGCTGTCCTGATTGACGCTGGCCACCGGGGTGGGCACGCCGTCCGCGCTCAGCTCATGCCTGAGGACGACCGCCATCCCCGCGTCGGCGGCGGTGCCGACGGTCTCGCCCGGGGCGCCGACCGCGAGGTGGTTCGGCGAGCCCGCGAGGGCGGCCCCGAACTCGTCGCCCGCGCTGATGGTGCCGACGATGCCCGGCGAGTCCAGGTGGAAGGAGAGGCTGGTGGATCCGCGCAGGTAGTACACCAGGCCAGCGTCGACGTACCCCTTCAGGTTCTTGCCGGGCGCGCCGATCGCCAGGTACGGCTCACCGGTGGCGGTCTGCCCGGCGGCCAGCGCGGTGCCCATCCGGTCGTCCGCCTCGGACGCGCGCTCCGCGAGGGCGCCGGTGCCCTGCTGGAGGGTGAGCGCGGCCTTGCCGTGGCCCAGCCCGTCCGGGGAGCCGTACAGGACGGTCACCCAGCCCGCGTCGACGATGCTGTTGACGTCCTCCAGCGGGGTGCCCACCACGAGGTCGGTGCAGCCGTCCTCGTCGTGGTCGACGGTGGCGAGGACGCCGCCGAACTCGTCCCCGGCCTCGGCGCCGCCGGGCACGTACGAGAGGTCCTGGTGGAAGGCCTCGCTGCCCTTGCCCGCGCCGTAGACGACCTTGAGCAGCCCGGCCTGGGACAGCCCGGACACGGACGCCTTGGGGTCGCCGACCGCGGTGTCCTCGACGGCGTCGCAGTTGAAGTCGGTCACGCGGGTGTCGGCGGTCTTCGCGGCCACCCAGTCGCCCAGGTCGTCGACCCGGGTGGCGACGCCTCCGGTGCGGGTCTCGGCGGCGTCCGCGCCGAAGCAGCCGCCCTGCCAGGAACGGCTGTTGACGGCGGCGAGCCGCGTCTGCACGCCGCTGGTGCGCAGCACCGGGCCCCCGGCGTCGCCCGCGCAGATCGCGGCGCCGCCCTGCCCGGTCACCGTGGCGGTGGTGGCGTTGGTGGCGTCCAGGGAGAAGGCGCCGGTGTGCAGCTTCAGCGGGGCCCACTCGCCCTTGGTACGGCCGTAGCCCGCGACGGTGAGCTGCTCGCCGACGGTGGGCGCGGTGCTGGCGAGGGTGACGGGGGTTGCGGTGGTGACGGGCCGGGACAGCCGGGCCAGCACCAGGTCGCGGTCGGTGCGCGGAACCAGCTCCACGACCCGGATGACCTGACCGGCGGTGGTGGTGAGGTCGGTGCGGCCGATCGTCGCGGTGGTCTTCAGCCGGGGGGCTCCTGCGGGCACGGCGAGGCTGGTGGCCGGGTCGTCGGCGAAGCAACTGGCCGCCGTCAGCAGCCACTCGGCGTGCACGAGGGTGCCCGAGCAGGCGCGGGTGCCGTCGCCGATGTCGAGGCGGGCGGTGGCGGCGTAGGCCGTGCCGGTCGCCGCGGTGCCGCTGACGGCGTGGGCGGGCGGGGCGGCCAGGGCGAGGGGGGCCGCGAGGAGGGCGGCGACGAGGGCGAGCCGGACGGGTCTGGTGGATATCGCGGACACGGCGGACGCCGTGCCTCCGACGGAATGCGTGTTCATGATTCCCCTGGGGCGAGTTCCAACGGGCCGGGACGCGACCTGACCCGTTCTGACGAGGTCGGTGAAAAGCACTCGCTACTTGGTCGTGCGGATTTCAACGAGCGCGTACTCACGCCCTTGCTCAGCACTCTCGCCTACCGGGGTCCAAGTGTTCTTCTCGATGTCGTACGACTTCTCCTCGCCGTCCACGGTCATGTCGACCTGGGTCGAGTAGTCGTTTCCCCGGACGCTGAACACGGAGGGGATTTCCAGCGTCAGAAATCCGGAGTCGCCGGTGGTGCGGAAGCAGATGCGGTCCACCGACGAGCGGGCCCAGACCTCCAGCAGCCCCGCCTCGCTGTCGCAGGTGGCGAGCACGATGTGGCCGTCACCGCGCTTGAGGGTGATGCCTCGCTCGGCGGCGATCTTGTCGGCCTGCGGGTAGTCGAAGTCCTCGACGGCGTAGCCGGGCGCCTCGTCGGCAACCGGTGTGACGGGCGCGACGGCGGCCGTTCCCCCGGCCATCACGAGCCACGCTAAGACGGCTGCCGCGACGGCCCCCAGCACATGCGGCACAAATCTCTTCATCACAGTCCTGTTCTGTATTCCGGGGTCGGTTCGGTAATGCGTGACCGAGCACGACACAAATCCCGGAAAAGATGGGCGGAAAGGTCCTTGGCGACGCCATGGAATCCCAAGAATCCACGCCTGTCCACACTACAAATCGGAATAAATCGAACACCCGCGCAGACCCCCCGGAAGGGTCGGAGAACGCCAGGCAACCAATGCGACTTTCAGGTGAACTGTGCGGGTCTGTCCGGCAAATCGCCACCCCTTCGAACGGAGGTGCGTCATGCGGCGTCCTAAGGTCGGTGTATTCCAGCCCGGCGGACTTCGAAAGGTGCCAGCGTGACCGAAATGGTCGTGAACACCACACAGCCGTCCGTGACGGCCACCACGCCCGGCGCCGCCACCCTCGCCCGGCCCCCCGTACCGCGCCGCGAACAGCGATCAGGCGGCAGGCTGCGCGCCCTGGACGGACTGCGGTTGCTGGCCGCGCTGATGGTGGCGCTGTACCACTACGGCGGCCGGGGCGGCGACATCACCCGGGCCTGGGGGTCCTCGCCGAAAGTGCAGTTCCCGACGCTGCACTCGTATTTCGCCTACGGCCCGCTCGGTGTGCACATCTTCTTCGTCATCAGCGGTTTCGTGATCTGCATGAGCGGCTGGGGCCGCCCGCTGCGCTCCTTCTTCGCCTCCCGGACCGCCCGGCTGATGCCCGCCTACTGGGTCGCCGTCGTGCTGGTCACCGCCGTGTTCGCGCTGCCCGCGGTGGCGTACGACGCGGTCACCCCGAGCGAGGCGCTGCTGAACCTGACGCTGCTTCAGGAGCCGCTCGGCGCGCACCGGGTGCTCGGCGTGGACTGGACGCTGTGGGTGGAGGTCCGCTTCTACGCGCTGTTCGCCCTGTGCATCGTGCTGCCGGGCGCGAGCCGCCGCCGGGTCGTGCTGTTCTGCGCGGTGTGGACGCTGGCGGCGACGCTCGCACAGGCGTCCGGAGAACCGTTCCTGGACCTGCTGCTGATGCCGGAGTACGCGCCCTTCTTCATCGGCGGCATCGCGCTCTACCTCATCCACCGGGACCGCCGCGACGTCACCGCCTGGGGCATCCTGGCCGTGAGCTGGCTGACCGGACAGCACATCGCGGTGTCCCACCTGTGGCACAGCGACCACCCCGGCCAGTTCTCCTACCGCTCGGCCACGGTCATCATCCTCATCGTCACCTTCGGCTTCGCGGCGGTCCTCGCCATCGCGCTGGGCTGGCTGGACTGGGCGAACTGGCGCTGGCTGACGGTCGCGGGGGCGCTGACCTACCCGTTCTACCTGGTCCACGAGCACCTGGGCTGGGTCGTCATCCACTATCTGCACCAGGACCTCGGCATCCCGTCCTGGGCCACCTTCGCCGCCACCCTCACCGCGATGCTGGCCCTGGCCTGGCTCCTCAACCGGTACGTGGAGCGCTGGGCGACCCCGGCCCTGCGGAAGGCGCTGGCGCGGCCGTCGGAGCCGTCGGGGCCGGTGGGGTAGCCGTACGCCGGGCGGGTGAGTCTCGCGGGCTGTTTGACGTCAAGCGGCCGGAATTAGCGTGAAGTTCACGAATGGAGGGGTTTGCTCGACTTGGTCCGGGCAAGGAGTGACCAGTTCCCGAACCCCCACCGCACAAGGGAGTGCTCCCCCTCCATGAGCGACGCACACACCGCCGTACGCGACGCCGCGCCGGGCCCCCCGGCGGGGGCGCCCGCGCCGCCCCGCCGTCTAGAGGACGTCCGCGGCTGGTTCCCCGTACTCGACCAGGTGCTCTTCGAGTGGCTCCTCGACCGGCAGGAGGCCGCCGGGACGCGGGGTGACCTGCTGGAGGTCGGGGTGTTCATGGGCAAGAGCGCGATCTTCCTCGGCCGCCACCTGCGGCCCGGCGAGCGGTACACGGTGTGCGACCTGTTCGAGGGCGACGCCCCCGACGACGCCAACCAGGCGGAGTCCCGCAAGTCGTACGCCGCGCTCACCCGGCGCGCGTTCGAGGCGAACTACCTCGCCTTCCACGACGAACTCCCGCGCGTCCTCCAGGGCCCCAGCTCCCTGGTCCCCGCCGAGGTGCCCGCGGGCTCCTGCCGCTTCGTGCACATCGACGGCTCGCACCTCTACGAGCACGTGTACGGCGACATCGGCGCCGCCCGCGACGCGCTGCTCCCGGACGGGGTGGTCGTCCTGGACGACTTCCGCTCCGAGCACACCCCCGGCGTCTCCGTCGCCGCCTGGGAGGCCGTGCTCAACCGGGGGCTGCGGCCGATCTGCCTGAGCACCCAGAAGCTGTACGGCACCTGGGGCGACCCGGAGCCCGTACAGGAGGCGCTGCTGGCCATGGCGCGCGGCCGGGACGACTGCCACCTGAGCGTGCAGCAGGCGGCGGGCCACCGGCTGATCCGCCTCAAGGCCAAGCGGGAGATGCAGGCCCCGCCCTTCCCGCTGTCCCGGTACGGCCAACCGCCCCAGGAAACGCCGGAGACGCCGGAGACGTCGGAGCCGGTGCAGGTGCCGCACCAGCCCGCCAGGCCCGCGTCACCCGCCGCGCCCCGCCGACGCCCCCGCAGCCGCGCCCGTCGACTCGCCGTCGACCTGCTGCCGCCGCTGCTCACCCGCGCCCTGGTCAACGCCCGTGCGGCCCGGCGCCCGCCCGCCAGGTCGTGAGCTACGAGCTGGCCAGCGACAGCTTCACCGCGAACCCCAGGAACAGCGCCCCCGCCGCCGAGGTCGCCCCCGCCGACAGGCGCCTGCGGCGGCGGAACGCGGCGGCCAGCTTCGTGCCGCTGAATATCAGCGCCGTCAGGTACAGGAAGCTGGCGAGCTGGGCCAGCGTCCCCAGGACGACGAAGGAGAGCGCCGGATAGGCGTACCCCGGGTCCACGAACTGCACGAAGAAGGCGACGAAGAACAGGATCGCCTTCGGGTTGAAGAGGCTGATCACCAGCGCCCGCCGGTAGGGCCGCTCATCGGTGACGGCCTCCGGCCCGGCGTCGGCGACGGGCGACCGCCGCGCCCGCCACATCCCCCACGCGGCCCGCAGCATCCCGACCGCGAGCCAGGTCAGGTACCCGGCGCCCGCGTACTTCACGATCCCGAACAGCACGGCGTTGGCCTGGAGCAGCGAGGCCACCCCGGCCGCCGACAGCGTCATCAGCACGGTGTCCCCGCACCACACCCCGGCCGCCGCCGTGTACCCGGCCCGCACGCCGCGCCGGGCGGCCACGGAGAGGACGTAGAGGGAGTTGGGGCCGGGCAGCAGGACGATCAGGACGAGGCCCGCGAGGTACGTGGGAAGGTCGATGACACCGAACATGGAAAGGAGTGTCGCACGGGGGTACGACACTCCCCCACGGGATTTCCGCCGCCGCCGTCAGACGAGGGGAACGCCCAGGTCAGAACGCGTCCGACGGCACGTACGTGCCCCAGACCTCCCGCAGCGCGTTGCACACCTCGCCCACCGTCGCCCGCGCCCGCAGGGCGTCCTTCATCGGGTACAGGACGTTGTCCTCGCCCTCGGCGGCCTTCTTCAGGGCGGCCAGGGCCGCGTCGACGGCGCCCTGGTCGCGCTCGGCGCGCAGCTTCGCCAGCCGCTCCGCCTGCTGCGCCTCGATCGCGGGGTCGACGCGCAGGGGCTCGTACGGCTCCTCCTCGTCGAGCTGGAAGCGGTTGACGCCGACGACGACCCGCTCGCCGCTGTCCGTCTCCTGGGCGATGCGGTAGGCGCTGCGCTCGATCTCGTTCTTCTGGAAGCCGCGCTCGATGGCGTTGACCGCGCCGCCGAGGTCCTCGACCTTGCGCATCAGCTCCAGCGTCGCCGCCTCGACGTCGTCGGTCATCTTCTCGATGACGTAGGAACCGGCGAACGGGTCGACGGTCGCCGTCACGTCCGTCTCGTAGGCGAGGACCTGCTGGGTGCGCAGCGCGAGCCGGGCGGACTTGTCCGTGGGCAGCGCGATCGCCTCGTCGAAGCTGTTGGTGTGCAGCGACTGGGTGCCGCCGAGGACGGCGGCCAGGCCCTGGACGGCGACGCGGACCAGGTTGACCTCGGGCTGCTGGGCGGTGAGCTGCACGCCCGCGGTCTGGGTGTGGAAGCGCAGCATCAGCGACTTGGGGTTCTTCGCGCCGAACTCCTCCTTCATCACCCGCGCCCAGATCCGGCGCGCGGCGCGGAACTTGGCGACCTCCTCCAGGATCGTCGTACGGGCGACGAAGAAGAAGGACAGGCGGGGGGCGAAGTCGTCGACGTCCATTCCGGCGGCGACCGCCGTGCGGACGTACTCGATGCCGTCGGCCAGCGTGAACGCGATCTCCTGCGCGGGGGACGCGCCCGCCTCGGCCATGTGGTAGCCGGAGATCGAGATGGTGTTCCACTTGGGGATCTCGGCCTTGCAGTACTTGAAGATGTCGGCGATCAGCCGCAGGGAGGGCTTCGGCGGGAAGATGTACGTCCCGCGCGCGATGTACTCCTTCAGCACGTCGTTCTGGATCGTGCCGGTGAGCTTGTCCGCGCTGACGCCCTGCTCCTCGGCGACGAGTTGGTAGAGGAGCAGCAGCAGGGCGGCGGGGGCGTTGATCGTCATCGACGTCGACACCTTGTCCAGCGGGATACCGCCGAACAGCACCCGCATGTCGTCGATCGAGTCGATCGCCACGCCGACCTTGCCGACCTCACCGTGTGCGATCGGGGCGTCGGAGTCGTGGCCCATCTGGGTGGGCAGGTCGAAGGCGACCGACAGGCCCATGGTGCCGTTGGCGATGAGCTGCTGGTAGCGGGCGTTGGACTCCGCCGCGGTGCCGAAACCGGCGTACTGGCGCATCGTCCAGGGACGGCCCGTGTACATCGAGGGGTAGACACCGCGCGTGTACGGGTACGAACCAGGCTCACCCAGCTTCCGCGCCGGGTCCCAGCCCTCAAGGGCGTCCGGTCCGTAGACCGGCTCGATGGGGAGTCCGGACTCCGACTCGCGTGCCATGGTGCGCCTCCGCGTTGCTTGGGTTACTCGCCAGTACGGCCGTCCCTTCGCCACGGACTGTAGCGGCGGCCGTGCGCCCGGTGGAGTGCTCCACGCTGGGACCTTCCTCACAACGATGCCCCGTGGTTGGCCCGCCGTCACGGACGGGGAAGGATCAGGGCATGGGGACCACGAGGCCGTACGCCACCCTGCTCGGCGCCCCCGTCGCGCTCGCCCTGCTGGCGGCGACGGTGGCGGGCTGCACGGTCCAGCCCACCGGGCCGGACGGGAAGCCGGTACCGCCGGTGCGGTTCGAGACGCCGTCCACGGCGACCACGGGGAGCACCGCGCGCGGCACCCCCTCCGCGCCGCCCGCCGCGCCGCGGGTGCTGTACGCGCGCGGGGACAGCGGCCCGGAGGTGCGCGAACTCCAGGCCCGGCTGCGGCAGATCGAGTGGCTCTTCGACGGGCCGACGGGCACCTACGACGACCTGACCGAGGAGGCCGTACGCGGCTTCCAGGGCAAGCGCGGGCTGCCCGCGACCGGCGCGACCGACACCGTCACCTGGCAGCGGCTGCTGGGGATGACCCGGAAGCCGGGCAAGTGGGACCTGTACCTGATGGGCGGCCAGCCCGCCGACGCGCCCGACCCGCGCTGTCTGACGGGGCGGGTGCTGTGCGTCAGCAAGTCCAGCCGGACCCTGCGCTGGATGATCGACGGGCGGACGGTGTCGGTGCTGCCGGTGCGGTTCGGCTCCGAGTACACCCCCACCCGGGAGGGTGTGTTCGAGGTCTACTGGAAGTCCCGGCACCATGTGTCCACGCTCTACGACTCCCCCATGCCGTACGCCATGTTCTTCAGCGGCGGGCAGGCCGTGCACTTCTCGTCGGACTTCGCGGCGCGGGGGTACGCGGGCGCGTCACACGGCTGCGTCAACGTACGGGACGAGGCGGCGATCGCGGATCTGTACGGACAGGTCCGCAACGGCGACAAGGTCGTCATCCACTGGTGAGGGGCGCGCATCTCGGGGCGGGCGTCCCGGGCCGGGCTTCCGGGGGCCGGGCTTCTTCTGGGGCGCGGGCGGGACCGGGGGAACGTGTCCCGCCCGCGCCGAGATGCACGAGCCCTGGGTACGGGGGGAACCCCGGCTCTGTGCCATGAAGCCGATGACCAGTCGGCTCACTCATTACTGCGCCTGGCGGGCCGAAAGTGTCACACCTTGCGGGAGGAAAGTCAGGCGCGGGGCGAACTCGCAGGTCAGAGCGGGGTGGAGGAGGGCAGAGCGAGGTGGAGGAGGGCAGAGCGTGGAGGAGGGCAGAGCGAGGCGGAGGAGGGCAGAGCGGGTCAACCGCCGTGGTGGCCCTTCCCCTTGTCCTCGTCCTTGCCCTTGTCCTTCTCCCCGCCCTCGTCCGTCCCGTCGTTCTTCCCGTTCCCCTTGCCCTTGCCGTGGTCCGCGTCGGACTTCTCCTGGTCGGCGTTGTCGTCGCCGCGGTTGTCGCCAGCGTTGTCGCCACCGTTGTCATCGGTGGCGGGGGTGTCGGGGAGGTCCGGGGACTCGGCCTTCAGGGCGTGGTCGCAGAACTTCGGGACGCGGGACGGGCCGCCCGCCGCTCCCTCCAGGGCGCGTCGGCGCCCGGCGTCCAGGCTCTTGCCGTCGCGCAGGTCGCGGCAGGCCGCGGTGACGGCGGCGGAGGCGGACGGCCAGCCGCCGCCGGGCCTGGCCCCGCGGTCGTCGCCGGTCCGGCCGTCGGCGTCGCCCTTCCCGGCGGGCTCGCGCGAAGCACCGGAGGCGGAGGCGGAGGCGCTGGCTCCGGCGCCGGGGGCGGCCGTGCCGGTGCCGCCGCCGCGGGTGCCGTCCGGAGACGGCGAGACCAGCGGGCGTTCGGGGGTCACGGCCGCGGAGACGGAGCTGGCCGGGGCCGGTGCGCCGTCGTCGAACGGCGTCGGCAGGACTCCGGTTCCGGCCGCCACGGCGACCCCGCCGACCATGCCGACGGTGAGGGTGGCGGCCAGCCCGAACCGCAGGGGGCGGCCCCAGCGCGGGCGGCGCGACGCGGTGCGGCGGCCTTCGATGCGGACCAGCCCGGCGTCCGGCAAGCGGGGTGCGGAGGCGCTCGCGCCGAGGGCGGCGCGCTGCTCGGCGCGCTCCGCGCGGACCTTGCGGAAGGCGGCCAACGCGGCCTCCTCGCCCGGGAGTTCCTCGCTGGTCAGCGGGGTGGGCGTGGCCAGGGTGCGGAGGGCCTCGGACAGCCTGCGGGCCCCGTCACGGGCGTCGGCGTCGGCAGCGTCGAGCGGCTCGCCGCGCAGCAAACGCTCCGCCGTGTCGCGGTCCAGCCACCTGTACTGCTCGTCGGCCATCACACATCCTTCTGCGTCCGCGCGCGCGTATGCGTCACAGTCGCGGACGTCACCGCCCGGCCGTGTGGTTGCCGCGGCGCGGGGACGGCTTCGAGCACCCCGGCGGATTCCGGATCGTCGCCGAACTGCTCGCCGAGGAGTTCCGCGAGCCGTTTCAGGCCGCGGTGGGCGGCGGTGCGGACGGCGCCGGGACGCTTGCCGAGGGTGTCGGCGGCGGTCTTGGCGTCGAGCCCGACGACGACCCTGAGGACGACGGCCTCGGCCTGGTCCTGCGGCAGCCGGGCGATGAGGGAGAGGGTGCGGTCGGTGGCCAGCGCCTCGATGGCCTCGCCCGCGGTGTCGGACTCGGCGGCGCGGCCGGTCAGCTCCGTCTCGTCGCCGCCGATGGCGGGGCGGCGGCCCCGCATCCGGATGTGGTCCAGGGCGCGGTTGCGGGCTATCCGGGCGGCCCAGCCGCGGAAGCGGTCGGCGTCGCCGGTGAACCGCTCCAGGTCGCGGGCTATCTGGAGCCACGCCTCGGACGTCACGTCCTCCGCGTCGGGATCACCGACCAGCGTGCGGACGTATCCGAGCAGCCGTGGGTGCACCGCGCGGTACACAGTCCGGAACGCGCTTTCGTCCCCGTCCTGTGCCGCAAGCACCGCGGCGGTCAGCTCCGCGTCGTCCCCCAGCACCGACACCCCTCTTTTGCGCCTAAGCCTGGTCCTGCCTCTTGCCCACCTGTCCGTGGAACGGCGCGAAACGCACGTTACGGCGTGAAACCGCTCCCCGTCCATGTCCGTAGAAGATGCAACTAACTCGTGACGCGGTGGGTGTGACAGAAACCGCACCCCCGGCGCTGTAGGTAGTACGGGCCGCCGCGCGGCCCGTGCCGCGCGACGGCCGGGGCCTCTCCTGTGGGGGGTGGCGGCCCCGGCCGTTGCCATGGCGGCGGCCGCAATCCGCCTCCCCGCTGGTTCGCTACGGGTTCTTCCCACCCGAGTTTTCGACGCTCTCTGCGTTCTCCGCGTTTTCTGCGTTCTCCGCGTTTTCCGCCTTGTCGTTCTCAGCGTCATCCGCGTTGTCCGCGTTCTCGTTCGCCGCGCTCTCCGCCGGGGCGGTCGGGGCCGTGGGCGCGGGCGGGGTGGTGGCCCTGCCGGTCGTCGTCGGTCTGGGCGGCGTCGTGGGGCGGGTCGGCTGGGCGGCCCCCTGGGTCGGTTCGGCCCGCGCCGACTGCTCGGCGCCCGCCGTCTGCCGCGCGCAGTACGCGTCGACCTTCTCCGCGCCGCCCGCCTCCTCCACCAGGCGCTCCCAGGCGGTGGCGTCCAGGGCCTTGCCGCGCTCCTCGACCTGCTCGTACGCCGCGCAGCGCGCCTCGGTGTCCTGGGCGGCGGGCGGGTGCCCCGGCCGGGTGGACGCGGCGCCGGTGCCGCCGGGGCCGGAACCGGCCGCGGGGTCGGTGGGGGCGCTGGCCGACGTCCGCGCGCCGCCCCGGTCCTGCCCCGCGTCGTCGGCCGTGGACCCGGCCGAGCCGATCGCGGCCACCGCGACTCCGCCCAGCGTGAGACTGCCGAGCACCACGGCGAGCGTGGCCCGCAGCGAGCGTCCGGCGCGCCGGTGCGGGCGGGGCCGCCAGTCGTCCCGGCGGCGGGTGCGGGCGCGGTGCGCCCCCGCGTCCCGGGCGGTGCGGAACGCCACGACGGCGCGCTGCTCGGCGTCGGCGTCGATGTGGGCCTCGCGCAGCGCGAGGGCGATCAGCGCCTCCAGGGCGCCGTCCTGGTCGGCCCACCAGGGGTCGGCCGCGGGGCCGTCGGGGTGCCCATGCCGACGGCCGGGGACTTCGCCGCCGCTCAGCCGTTCACCCATGTCCGCTTCCGTTCCTGTCCGCCTCGCTGACCCGATCCCCATCCGGTCCGGCAACTGTCGGTGACTGTCATTTCGACTCCCCCAGCGTCCGGGGGCCGTCATCCGTCACACCCCCGGTCGCGGAGTCCTCCGCTCCGAGGCGGCGGGCGAGGCGTTTCAGGCCGCGGTAGGCGGCGGTGCGGACGGCGCCCGGACGCTTGCCGAGGACCCGGGCCGCGGCGGGGCCGTCCAGGCCGACGACCACCCGGAGCAGCACCGCCTCCGCCTGGTCACGCGGCAGTTCACGGACGAGGCTGAGGGCGCGCTCGGTGGAGAGCGCCTCCAGGGCCTGGTCGTGGGTGGTGTGCGGTCCGGGCAGTTCCAGTACGTCCTGTTCCAGCGCGCTCGGCCGGGGCCGTACCCGCTGGCGGCGCAGGTGGTCAAGGGCCCGGTGCCGGGCGATCGTCGCGGTCCAGCCGCGGAACCCCGCCCCGTCGCCCTTGAACCGCCCGAGGTCCCGGGCTATCTCCAGCCAGGCGTCGGACGCCACGTCCTCGGCGTCGTCGCCGACCAGCCCGCGCAGATAACCCAGCAGGCCCGGCTGCACGATCCGGTACGCCACCGCGAACGCGGCCTCGTCCCCGTCCTGGGCCCGCGCGACGGCCGCGCCCAGCTCCCCGTCGTACGCCTGTGCGCGCCGGGGTTCCCCTCCCTGGCCCAAGACTGTCCTCGTTCGTACGGCTCCGTTGCTCGTCCGCGCCGTGTGACACGCATCGGCCGTGTCGACGCCCCCCAAGGTCATCAGCGTCGGTGCGCGCAGAAGTGTCACAGGTCGTCAGCTCAGGCCGCCGGTCTTCGGGTGCGGCCGTGCAGGGTCAGGTAGAAGGTGTGCAGGGACTCGCCGGGGCCGCCCGCCCCGAAGCGGTTGCGGACCTTGCCGAGCGGGTTCCAGATCCGGCCGTCGGGCATCCGCACCCCGACCGGCTGGCCGAGGACGGCGCGCTGGTCGCCGTCCAGGTCCACCCAGACGGCGCCCGCCCGGCGCACCAGCACCTCACCGACGTAGGCGCCCAGGCCGCACAGCGTGTCGTGGGCCCGCTCCGGGTCGGCGCCGCCCTTGCGCAGCCCGTCGAGCAGGAAGTCGACGACGCGCAGGCTGCGGACGGAGTAGTCCAGCGGCAGCCGGTTGCGGGCGGTGACACGTGCGACGAACTCCGTGGCGTACGGACGCATCTCGCGCGCGCACGGCACGTGCACGTCGACTCGGCTCATGAGACCCCACCCCTTCGCTCGGTGTCGGAGAACACACAGCGGCCCCCCTCAGTCCCAGCGGACGCCCCTCGTGAAACGACACGGGACGGGGCCATGGCGAATGTCACAGAGGCGGTGCGAGCCGCCCGTACAACCCTTTCCGCGTCTCAGGAATCTGTCGTGTTCATGGGATAGGTGAGTGTGTAACCTATGCCGCGCCATTCGTGTGACGAATGTGCCTGGCGTGACTTCATTTACTGATCTTCTTCGGCTGAGTCTTCTTCGGCCTTACACGGCCTGTTTTGGGGTGGGTTCGTCTTGAGTCGCCGTACGTCGCACGCGTACAGACCACTGAGTTTGAAGCGCAGGGCCTGGTTGACGCTGGGAGCTGTCGTCCTGGGCGGCGGAGGTGTCGCGACCTACGCCCTGGCCAGCCCGTCCGACGGTCCGGACGCGTCGGCGTACGGGCGCGAGAAGCGGCCCGTCGAGGTCTACGACCTGGCGCTGAAGGGCTCCGGCACCAAGGAGCGCGAACTGCCGCGCACCAGCACCGAGCAGTTCTCCCTGCTCGGTGTCTCCTGGACGGGGCCCCAGGTGCAGGTCGACGGCACCGCGCAGGTGCGCACCCGCAGCAGCGAGACCGGTGAGTGGACCGGCTGGCAGGACCTGGAGCTGGGCGTGGACCCGCCGGAGGGCGTCGAGCCGGGGATGCGCGGCGCCTCCGAGCCGCTCTGGGTCGGCCCGTCCGACGGTGTCGAGGTGCAGGTCGTCCGGGACGACGGCACGGCGAGTGCCGGGCTGCCCAAGGGACTTGAGGTCAACCTCGTCGACCCGGGCGTGGTGACCACCGCCGAGACCAAGTCCATCGGCACCGAGCTGGAACCGGCCGCGTTCGCCGCGGAGACCGCGAGCCCGTCCGCCACGGAGTCCGCCACGGGCACGGCCACCGCGACCGCCACGACGACCGCCGACCCGACGGCGACCGCCACCGCGACCGCGACCGCGACGGCCACCGCCTCGCCGACCGGCTCCACGACCCCGTCGCCCACGGGCTCGGCCACCATCACGCCGTCGCCGACCTCGACCGTCCCGACCGCGCCGCCGTCCACCGTCACCCGGCCGCCCATCACCAGCCGGGCCGGTTGGGGCGCCGACGAGTCGATGGTCGCGGACCCGCCGTCGTACATCGACAAGGTGCAGGCCGTCTTCGTGCACCACACGGTCGGCTCCAACAGCTACAGCTGCGCCCAGTCGGCGTCGCTGGTGCGCGGCATCATGGCCTACCACGTGCAGGTCAACGGCTGGAACGACCTCGGCTACAACTTCCTGGTCGACAAGTGCGGCCAGATCTTCGAGGGCCGCGCGGGCGGCACCGACCTGCCCGTGATGGGCGCCCACACCTACGGCTTCAACACCTACTCCACCGGCATCGCCGTCCTCGGCGACTTCCAGGGCGACCCCGCCAAGGGCACCCCCGCGGCGCGTCCGACCCGGGCCACGCTGGAGTCGGTGGCCCGCATAGCCGCGTGGAAGCTGGGCCAGTACGGCGGCAACCCGACCGGCAAGGTCACCCTGACCGCCGGTGGCGACACCGGCGTGTGGAAGAAGGGCGAGGCGGCCACCCTCAACCAGATCTCCGGCCACCGCGACGGCTACGCCACCGAGTGCCCCGGCACCACGATGTACGCCAAGCTCGGTGAGATCCGCCGGTTCGCCGCGAGCGCCGGTGCCAAGTCGGCCATCCCGACCGCCGACTACAACCGCGACGGCGTCAACGACCTCGTCGCCGGTGTCCCGAAGGGCAACAGCGTCGTGCTGGTCCCGGGCGGCACGGACGGCCCCGTCGCCGAGCTGAAGCGGACGATCAGCCAGAACAGCTCCGGGGTGCCCGGCGGCACCGAGACCGGCGACAACTTCGGCACGGACAGCGCCTGGGGGGACTACAACGGCGACGGCTACGCCGACCTGATGATCGGCGCCCCCGGCGAGGACGACACCAGCGGCAACGCCGACCGCGGCGCGGTGACCGTGCTCTACGGCCCCGGCCTCAACCGCGGCTTCTCGTTCACCAGCGGCTCCGGCATCACCGCGGCGGGCGCCAAGCTCGGCACCACCGTCACCTCCGGTGACTTCAACGCGGACGGCAAGGCCGACGTCTTCACCGCGGGCACCGGCCACGGCGGCGCCTACCAGGTCCGGCTCGCGGGCTCGGCGACCATGGCCACCGGCAAGCTGACCTCCGCCTCCGGTTCGATCTCCGCCCTGGACGCCACGACCGGCGACTTCAACCGGGACGGCTACGCGGACGTCGCCCTCAACTACCTGGACAACGGCGGCATCGGCCGCGTCGTCCGGTTCGCGGGCTCGGCGAACGGCCTCACCAAGGTCGGCGTCATCTCCGTCAAGGGCGGCCGGTCCATCACGGCGGGCGACTTCAACGGCAACGGCTACGACGACATCGCCATCGGCCAGCCGAACGCCAGCGAGTCCGGCGCCTACAAGGGCGGCCAGGTCACCATGCTGTTCGGCACCTCGACCGGCTTCACCACCACCGGGATGCGGACCCTCCACCAGGACACCAGCGGTGTCCCGGGAACCGCCGTGTCCGGTGACGGCGTGGGCTACGCCGTCTCCGCGGGCGACTACAACGACGACGGGTACGCGGACCTGCTGGTCGGCCTGCCCAACAAGGACCTCGTCCGCAGCGGCGTCACGTACTCCAACGCGGGCATGACCCTGCTGCTCCCGGGTTCCTCGTCCGGTCTGACCGGCACCGGCGCCAAGGCGTTCCACCAGGACACCAGCGGCATCGGCGGGGTCAGCGAGACCAACGACAAGCTCGGCACCGCGGTGGTCCTCCAGGACCTGTCCGGCTGGGGCCGCGCGGACCTGGCCATCGGCGCCCGGGGCGAGGACGCCTACGACGGTGTGATCCTCCAGTTGGACAGCGGCAGCTCCGGCATCAGCACCAGCGGGTACGTGTACTACACCCGCAGCGGCCTCGGTACGCCCACCGGGGGCAACCTGGGTGGCGTGCTGGCGCCGTAGCCCGCACGGAGAAACGCGGAACCGGCCGGAGCCCCCTTCAGGGCCCCGGCCGGTTCCCTGTCCGGGCGGTCCTCAGCCGCGTCCGCCCGCCGTGGCGTCCCGGCACAGCAGCCGCAGCGAGCCGCCGTCGCCGTCGAAACAGCGGCGGGCCTCCGCGATCGGGTCCCACAGCCGCCCGTCGGGGGTGCGCACCCAGTGCTCGCCGCCGGACGTCCACCACTCGGCGCCCGTCTGCCGGACGATCACCTCACCGGCGTACGCCCCGAAGCCGCGCAGCACGCTCCGCACGGCCGGGAGCGGTGTGCCCTCCTGGCGCAGGTCGTCGATCATCCGGTCGACCCGCCACAGGCTCTGCGCGGTGTAGTCGAGGCGGACCCGCGCGCCCTCGCGCATGGTCGCCACCGCGTCCGCCGCCCAGCGCACCGGCTTCGCGGCGGCGGGCGGCCTGCCCGCGGACCGGTCCGCACCGGTCGTCGTGCCGGTCGCCGTGCCAGGGGCCGTCCCGGTGGCCGTCCCGGGGGCGGTCCCGGGGGCTGTCCCGGGGGCTGTCCCACTCTCCGCCGCGGTCGTCACAGTCGTCGTCACAGTCGTCACATACGGAAGAGCGAGGTCGGGGGCCATTTCATCACCCGGTTCCGGGCGTCTCCCCAGGACCGGCGCACGACCGGCCCACCGCGCCCGCGGGACGGTCACACGGCTCAGCCGCCGACCCGGGCCCGCCGCGACACCACCGCGCGCAGCACCCGGCGCCCCTCGACGGTCACCTCAAGCGCCGGGCGCAGCCCGCCCGCGCCGTGCCCGGCGAGCAGCTCCAGGACGGTGACCTGCCGCCGCAGCTCGGCGGCGACCAGCGGCGACAGGGCCTCCGTACGGCCCTCCGCGCGGAGGTCGTCGCCCGGGTCCGTACCGTCGGCGGCGGGGTCGAGCAGGCGGTGGACGCGCAGGGAGGCGACCGAGCAGGCGTCGGCCCACGCGCGCAGCGCGTCGGCGGTCCGCGCGTCGGGGGCGGCGGCCAGCATCCGCCGCGCGAGCAGACCGGCCTCACCCTCGTCGGCGGGCTCGGCGTCGAGCCTGCCGCGCGCCTCCGCCAGCAGCGCGCCCCACGCGTCCGCGTCGCCGCCCTCCGTGAGGCTGGCCCACAGGGGCCGCAGCACCTCGTCGTCGCCGCCGAGCAGCGGCACGCACCGATCCAAACAAGCCAGGGCGCTGGCAGCCAGTCCGCGCTCGTCGGCCTGCGTGATCAGTTCCACCAGGCTCATCCAAGCCTCCCTCACCAGGGCGCCATCCCTTACGGAGCCCGCACTTTCCCTTACTGCGCGCTACGGCCCGGGAATGTCACAGCGGCCCGCGACGCGCCGGTCAGGGAAAGGGAACAGCATGTTTTCGGCCAGCGGTAGCCCATGCGCGGGATTCACCCCAGCCGGTCCGCGAGCCGCCGGAACTCCGTCCACGACAGCTCGGGCGCCCCGGCGTCCCACAGCTTCTGCACCGTCGCCCGCAGCGGCAGCCGGATACCGGCGGCCACCTGGTCCTGGGTCTGCGCACCGGCCAGGTCGCACCACACCGCCAGGGAGCCGCCGAGGATCTGCCCGTCGTAGCGCTCGTCGACGGCCTCGGTGCCGCGCAGCACGCGGGGCGTCCACTGCTCGTAGATCCGCTGTCCGGTCGGGTAGACGAAGGTCTGCGGCTCCCCGAGGACGTAGTAGAGGAACTCGTCGTTGTAGTTGATCAGCTTGCGGCCCGCGCTCAGGTACTCCACCGGCTGCCGGGCGCCGATCTCCTTGCCGGTCCAGTACGCCACCCGCACGTCGTCGCCGGTGCGCGCCCGCACGCCGGGGTAGAAGCCGTCGTTCCAGGCGCGCGGGGTGCGGCCGTGCGCGCGGACGGTGTCGGCGCGGTCCGCCAACCACCCCGTCGCCAGGTCCGCGACCGTGGCCCCGGCGCCGAACCGCTTGCGCGCCGCCGCCGCGAGCTGGGGGTAGGACGCCTCCGGGTCGGCCGCCGTGAGCGCCCGGTACTCGTCGCCGCCGAGGTGCCACTGCCCGCCGGGGAACAGGTCCGCGTACTCGTCGAGCAGCTCGTCCACGAGGGTGGCGGCGTCCGCCCGCGAGATGTCCACGGCCCCGCGCGCCGCGTTGCCCGCCGCGTCCCGCAACTGGAGCCGCGGATGCGCGTCGATGACGGCGCCCAGGTGGCCGGGCGAGTCGATCTCGGGGACGACGGTGATGTGCCGCTCGGCGGCGAGGTCCACGATCCGCCGCACCTCCGCCTTGGTCAGCCGCTGCTCGGAGACGACCTCCGGGTGGCGGTCGGACTCGATGCGGAAGCCCTGGTCGTCGGAGAAGTGCAGCCCGAGCTGGTTGAACTTCAGGTCCCCCAGCTCCCGCACCCGGTCCTCGATCCAGGACGCGGTGAAATGCTTGCGCGCGATGTCCAGCATCAGCCCGCGCTGCGCCTTGGCGGGCGCGTCCCGCACCACCCCCTCCGGCGCCGTGCCGCCGTCGTGGACCTCCTGCTTCAGCGTCCGGGTGCCGTAGAACACCCCCGCGTCGCTCGGCCCGCTGATCTCCACCCGGCCGCCGCGCACGGTCATGGTGTACGACTCCGCACCGGCCTTCTGGTCCCCGCCGAGCGCCAGCCGCAGGTCCCCGGCCCGGGTGTCGTCCTTCTCCCCCGCGTACGTCAGCCCCAGCTCACCGGCGATCAGCCGCCCCTCGTCGGCGAGCGCGCCGTCCGCGACGACCACCCGCTGCCCCTTGGCGGGCCGCCACCCCGGACCGCGCGCCGGGGTGTGCTCGCGCACCGCGGGTATGGTGCGCGGCGCCGTCGAGAGCGGGTACGAGCGACTGGGGCTCGGCGACGGGGAGGGGGAGCGCGCGGCGCTGGCGGAGACGTCCCCGGTGGGGCCCACCGCCGACCCGCCGTCACCGTCCCCGGAGGCGGCCCACAACCCGAGGCCGACCCCGCCCGCGACCACGGCGAGGCCGACGCCCGCCGCCATCAGTCCCTGCCTGCGTGTTCCGTGCCGTGTCGCCCGGTGCCTGTGCTGACTCACCCCGCCAACGTAAGGCCCACGTTGACGGCAAGCGTCCACCACACGTTCCGAAACTCTTCCTTCCGGGTGAATTTCGGGCATCCCTCGGACACGTCATGACCACTCTCGATAACGTGAGCGCACATCTCCCACACCGTCCCCTGCCGAAACCCCGTGACGCCCACACATCTCCCCGGCCACGTCGCCATACCCGAGCTGGACCACTTCAACGGCGCTCCCGCCGCCGACCTGCGGCCCGCCCTCCTCGACTGCCTGCGCAGCGACCGCTGGGCCCACCGCATCACGGCCCACCGCCCCTACCCCGACCTCGACTCCCTCCTGGCCGCCTCCGACGAGGCCGCCTACGACCTGACCCCGGCCGAACTGGCCGACGCGCTGGCCGGGGAGACCCTCCCGAGGCTCCCGGAGGACACGTACGAGGCGGCGCACACGGCCCTGAACGCCGCTTATGCGGCATACGAGGCGAAGTTCGGCCACGTCTTCGTCATCAGCCTGGACGGGACCCCCGCCACGCAGATGGTGAACAGAGTCCTGGAAGCCATCCGGTCACGCCTGGCACACGACCCGGAGGAGGAACGCGCGGTGACGGCGGAGGAACTCCGGCAGTTGGCGAAGGTACGGCTGAGCCGCACCCTCAGGGGCGCGGGACTGTGATCGACATGCGGCTACCGCCGCGCGGGCGCGAACAGCCACAGACAACCCGCACCGGACAGATAAGGCGAATCCCCCATCCGCGTGCCAGTTTGATCACACCGCGAGGCCCCCTGTAAGCCCCACGCGTATCCGTCGCTACCATGCTGGGGGCCGGTGGACCGTACCCGGCCGGGCCCGACCGACACATAGCCGGCGCGGCCCCAGTCCCCGCTCCCGGAGGGTTCTTCCGTGCCGGCTGGAACGCTGTACCGCGGACGGGAAGGAATGTGGTCCTGGGTGGCTCACCGAGTCACCGGCGTCCTCATCTTCTTCTTCCTGTTCGTACACGTCCTGGACACGTCTCTCGTCCGTGTCTCCCCCGAGGCCTACGACGAGGTCGTGGCCACGTACAAGACGCCGATCGTGGCCTTGCTGGAGTACGGCCTCGTCGCCGCCATCCTCTTCCACGCGCTCAACGGCCTGCGCGTCATCGCCGTCGACTTCTGGTCGAAGGGCGCCCGCTACCAGAAGCAGATGCTGTGGTCCGTAGTCGGCCTGTGGGTCGTGCTGGTGCTCGGGGCGATCTACCCCGTCCTCGGCCACGCCGCTCGTGAACTGTTCGGGAGCTGACGCGCATGTCCACCATCGAGAGCACCGCCACCGCCGTCGGCCCCGTCGAGGGCGCGCCCGTCTACGGCGTCGACAACCCGGCGCCGCTGATCGAGGCGCCGCGCAAGCGCACCAAGAAGACCCCGAAGTCAAGCCGCGGCAACTTCGAGATGGCCGCCTGGCTGTTCATGCGGCTGTCCGGCGTCGTGCTGGCCGTCCTGGTCGTCGGCCACCTCATCATCCAGCTCGTGCTGGACGGCGGCGTGTCGAAGATCGGCTTCGCCTTCGTGGCGGGCCGCTGGGCGAGCCCGTTCTGGCAGGTCTGGGACCTGCTGATGCTGTGGCTCGCGATGCTGCACGGCACCAACGGCCTGCGCACGGTCATCAACGACTACGCCGAGCGCGCGAACACCCGGCTGTGGCTGAAGGGCCTGCTCTACACCGCCGCGGTCTTCACCATCCTGCTGGGCACGCTGGTGATCTTCACCTTCGACCCGAACATCCGCTAGGCACGGGGCTGCGAGAATCATGAAGATCCACAAGTACGACACCGTCATCGTCGGCGCCGGTGGCGCCGGTATGCGCGCGGCCATCGAGTCGACCAAGCGCAGCCGCACCGCGGTGCTCACCAAGCTCTACCCCACCCGCTCCCACACGGGCGCCGCGCAGGGCGGCATGGCCGCCGCGCTGGCCAACGTGGAGGAGGACAACTGGGAGTGGCACACCTTCGACACCGTCAAGGGCGGTGACTACCTGGTCGACCAGGACGCCGCCGAGATCCTGGCGAAGGAGGCCATCGACTCCGTCCTCGACCTGGAGAAGATGGGCCTGCCGTTCAACCGCACCCCGAACGGCACCATCGACCAGCGCCGCTTCGGCGGCCACAGCCGCAACCACGGCGAGGCCCCGGTGCGCCGGTCCTGCTACGCCGCGGACCGCACCGGCCACATGATCCTCCAGACGCTGTACCAGAACTGCGTCAAGGAGGGCGTGGAGTTCTTCAACGAGTTCTACGTCCTGGACCAGCTCATCACCGAGGTCGACGGCATCAAGAAGTCGGCCGGTGTGGTGGCGTACGAGCTGGCCACCGGTGAGATCCACGTCTTCCAGGCGAAGGCCGTGATCTACGCGTCCGGCGGCTGCGGCAAGTTCTTCAAGGTGACGTCGAACGCGCACACCCTGACCGGTGACGGCCAGGCGGCGGTGTACCGGCGCGGGCTGCCGCTGGAGGACATGGAGTTCTTCCAGTTCCACCCGACCGGCATCTGGCGCATGGGCATCCTGCTGACGGAGGGCGCCCGCGGTGAGGGCGGCATCCTGCGCAACAAGGACGGCGAGCGCTTCATGGAGAAGTACGCGCCGGTCATGAAGGACCTCGCCTCCCGTGACGTCGTCTCCCGCTCCATCTACACGGAGATCCGCGAGGGCCGCGGCTGCGGTCCCGAGGGCGACCACGTCTACCTGGACCTCACCCACCTACCGCCGGAGCAGCTCGACGCCAAGCTGCCGGACATCACCGAGTTCGCCCGCACCTACCTGGGCATCGAGCCGTACACCGACCCGATCCCGATCCAGCCGACCGCGCACTACGCGATGGGCGGCATCCCGACCAACGTCGAGGGCGAGGTGCTCGCCGACAACACCACCGTCGTGCCGGGCCTGTACGCCGCCGGTGAGGTCGCGTGCGTGTCGGTGCACGGCGCCAACCGGCTGGGCACCAACTCGCTCCTGGACATCAACGTCTTCGGGCGGCGCGCGGGCATCGCCGCCGCCGAGTACTCCCAGAAGGCGGACTTCGTCGAGCTGCCGGAGAACCCGGCGGAGTTCGTGCAGGCGCAGGTGGAGAACCTGCGCAACTCCACGGGCACCGAGCGGGTGGCGACGCTCCGCAAGGAGCTGCAGGAGACCATGGACGCCAACGTCATGGTGTTCCGCACCGAGCAGACGATCAAGACGGCGGTCGAGAAGATCGCCGAGCTGCGGGAGCGCTACAAGAACGTGGCGATCCAGGACAAGGGCAAGCGGTTCAACACGGACCTCCTGGAGGCCATCGAGCTGGGCAACCTGCTCGACCTGGCCGAGGTCATGGCGGTCTCCGCCCTGGCCCGCAAGGAGTCCCGCGGCGGTCACTACCGCGAGGACTACCCCAACCGCGACGACGTCAACTTCATGCGCCACACCATGGCGTACCGCGAGGTCGGCGCCGACGGGTCCGAAACCGTCCGTCTCGACTACAAGCCGGTCGTCCAGACCCGCTACCAGCCGATGGAGCGTAAGTACTGATGGCAACCCCTGTTCTGGACAAGTCCGAGGCGGACGCCCAGGCGACGGCCTCCCCGTACATCACGGTCACCTTCCGGGTGCGGCGCTTCAACCCGGAGGTCTCCGCGGAGGCCACCTGGGAGGACTTCCAGCTCGAGATCGACCCCAAGGAACGCGTCCTCGACGGCCTCCACAAGATCAAGTGGGAGCTGGACGGCACGCTGACCTTCCGCCGTTCCTGCGCCCACGGCATCTGCGGTTCGGACGCCATGCGGATCAACGGCAAGAACCGGCTGGCCTGCAAGACGCTGATCAAGGACATCAACCCGGAGAAGCCGATCACGGTCGAGCCCATCAAGGGCCTGACGGTCCTGAAGGACCTGGTCGTCGACATGGAGCCGTTCTTCCAGGCGTACCGGGACGTGATGCCCTTCCTGATCACGAAGGACACCAACGAGCCCACGCGGGAGCGCCTCCAGACCGCCGAGGACCGCGAGCGCTTCGACGACACGACCAAGTGCATCCTGTGCGCCGCGTGCACGTCCTCGTGCCCGGTGTTCTGGAACGACGGGCAGTACTTCGGCCCGGCCGCGATCGTCAACGCGCACCGCTTCATCTTCGACTCGCGTGACGAGGCGGGCGAGCAGCGCCTGGAGATCCTCAACGACCGCGACGGTGTGTGGCGCTGCCGTACGACGTTCAACTGCACGGACGCCTGTCCGCGCGGCATCGAGGTCACCAAGGCGATCGCCGAGGTGAAGCGGGCGCTGATCACGCGCCGCTACTGATCCGCCCGGTACGTCCGTGAAGGGCCCGCTTCCCCCGGGAGGCGGGCCCTTCGGCGTGCCCGGCGGGAGGGGCGCCGGGGTCGTCCTAACCTGATGCCATGTCAGATGAAGAGTCGTACGAACTGCTCGGGTTCGACAACGTGCTGCTGCCGGTCGGGGACCTCGGCCAGGCCGTGGAGTTCTACGAGCGTGCCGGGTTCACGGTGGGGTTCCGGTTCGACGAGGCGGGGATCGCGCTGCTGAAGGTGGGCGGTGAGACGCCCGGCATCCTGCTGCGGCACGAGGAGGGCGTCGGCCACCGCCCGCCGCCGTGGCCCGCGCCGCGGGTGTGGCTGGAGGTGCCGGACGCGCGGGCGACGGCCCGGGAGCTGGCGAGCGCGGGTGTCGCGCCGCTGGACGAGCCGTTCCCCGCGGTCACCGGCTGGACGGTCGAGGTCGCGGACCCCTGGGGGAACGTCATCGGCTTCACGGACTACTCCAAGCGCCCGGCACTGGGGCGGCGGGGGGCCGGGGCGGTGTCGTAGTGACGTAGCACTCACCCCCACCCATTGAGTTG
The DNA here is from genome assembly GCF_042674625.1 of Streptomyces flavalbus. Taxonomy (NCBI): domain Bacteria; kingdom Bacillati; phylum Actinomycetota; class Actinomycetes; order Kitasatosporales; family Streptomycetaceae; genus Streptomyces; species Streptomyces flavalbus. Next base: position 4,903,790 of record NZ_JBHTEB010000001.1, on the reverse strand, counting down.
AACACGTTCAAAACTCGCCCTAGAGTCGTCCCTGTCAGCGTTTTGAACGCGTTCAACGAAGGGTGGCGGCATGGACCGCACGGTCATCGCCTACGTCATCTACCTGGTCGTCAGCATCTCCCTGACGGTCTGGGTGGCCCGTACGCTCAGCCACAACGGGCGGATCTTCCTCTCCGACGTGCTGCACGGCAACGAACAGCTCGCCGACGCCGTCAACCACCTGCTGGTCGTCGGCTTCTACCTCGTCAACCTCGGCTTCGTGGCCCTGTACCTGAGCGGCGACGACACGATCAGCGACACGCGCGGCATCTTCGAGGCGCTGTCGACCAAGCTCGGCGTGGTGCTGCTGGTGCTCGGCATGATGCACCTCGGCAACGTCTTCGTCCTCAACAAGATCCGGCGGCGCGGGGTGATGGAGCGCGAGCAGGTGCCGCCGGTCGCGCCGCAGGACTGGGCGCGGGCGTGACGGCCACCGCACCGGACCGGGACGCCGCGCGTGTCCCGGTCCGCCGCCTCACCGTCCTGTACGACGCCCAGTGCCCGCTCTGCGCCCACGTCCGCGACTGGCTGCGGCGGCAGCGGCAGTTGGTGCCGCTGGAGCTGGTCCCCGCGGGCTCGGAGGAGGCCAGGCGGCGCTTCCCCGGCCTGGAGCACCGCACCACCCTGGAGGAGATCACCGTCGTCGGGGACTCCGGGCAGGTCTACCGCTCGTCCGCCGCCTGGATCGTCGTCCTGTGGGCGCTGCGCGAGCACCGGCCGCTCGCCCACCGGCTGTCCACGCCCACCGGCGCGGTGTTCGCCAAGGGCGCGGTGCTGGCCGCCGCGAAGTGGCGCACGGCGCGGTGGGGCGGGCGGGCGTACCAGCGGGCGGACGGCTGGGTGTACGACGGGAGGCGGGGCTGGGTCCACGACGGGAAGCAGGGCTGGACGTACGACCCGCCGCGGTGCGACGACGGGACGTGCGCGACGGCCTGAGACGTACCGCGTCCCGAGTACTGGTTAGGCTCGCCCCGTGCCCCCGAAGAACCCAGCAGGCCCCGCCGAGGGCGCCGCGCCCAGCAAGTCCGAGCAGACCCGCGCGCTGATCCTGGAGACGGCGATGCGGCTGTTCGAGGAGCGCGGCTACGACAAGACCACGATGCGGGCCATCGCCAAGGAGGCGGGCGTCTCCGTCGGCAACGCCTACTACTACTTCGAGGGCAAGGAGCACCTGATCCAGGGCTTCTACGACCGGATCGCCGCCGAGCACCAGGCGGCGGTCCGTGAGGTCCTGGCCCGCGAGACCGACCTGGAGGCGCGGCTCGCGGGGGTGTTGAAGGTGTGGCTGGACGTGGCCGAGCCCTACCACCCTTTCGCCGTGCAGTTCTTCAAGAACGCCGCCGATCCCGACAGCCCGCTCAGCCCCTTCTCCGCGGAGTCGGAGCACGCGCGCGTGGCGGCCGTCTCCGTCCACCGGGAGGTGCTGCGGGGCGCGACGAGGACGAAGGTGCCGGAGGAGCTGCGGGACGTCCTGCCGGAGCTGATGTGGCTCTCGCAGATGGGTCTCGTCCTGTACTGGATCTTCGACCGCACGCCGGGGCGGGCCCGCAGCTACCGCCTCGCGGAACGCGGCGCCCGGCTCACCGCGCGCGGGGTGGCGCTGTCCCGGTTCCGGGTGCTGCGGCCCCTGGTGCGCGAGGTGCACGAGCTGTTCAGGGACTTCCTGCCGGGGATGACGAAGACGACGAAGGGGGGACCCGGTGAGTCCCCCCGCGTGCCGTCGGACGGCTAGTTGACCGCGTCCACCTCGCCCTCCGCGACCTCCGTCAGCTCCACGTCGAAGACGACCGGCTCGCCGTCCACGACGACGTGCCGGGCGCGGGAGCCGTGGTCGGGGGCGGTGGCGGACAGGACGTAGGAGCCGGGGGCCGGGACCGAGACGATGTAGGAGCCGTCGGCCAGTGAGGTCACCCGGTCCAGTTGGCGTCCGGCCCTGGAGAGCAGGGTGACCGCCGCGTCCGCGACGGGGGCGCCGTCGGCGGTGCGGACGTAGCCGTGGATCGCTGAGGCGCCGCCCTCGGGCGCCGTCTTCTCGGGGGCGTCCTCGCGGGGCTCCACCGCGAGGTGCGGCAGCCGCTTCTCCAGCCCGGCGGGCAGCCACCAGTTGGAGTCGCCCAGCAGGTGCATCGCGGCCGGGACCAGCGCCGTACGCAGGATGAACGCGTCCAGCGCGACCGCCGCCGCGAGGCCGATGCCCGCCATCGCGCCCTCCATGTCGCCGCTGAGGACGAACGCGGAGAACACGCAGATCATGATGAGCGCGGCGCAGTTGATGACCCGGCTGGTCTCGGCGAGGCCCACCCGCACGGCGCGGGCGTTGTCCTTGGTGTGCACCCACTCCTCGTGCATCCGGCTGACCAGGAACACCTGGTAGTCCATGGAGAGGCCGAACAGCAGGGACAGCATGATGACCGGCAGGAACGCCGTGATCGGGCCCTCCTTGCCGATGCCGAGGAGTTCGGTGCCCCAGCCCCACTGGAAGATCGCCACCAGCACACCGAACGACGAGGCCGCCGCGATCAGGTTCATTAGCGCCGCCGTCAGCGGGACGACCAGCGAGCGGAACGCCACGAGCAGCAGCAGGAAGCCCAGCGCGATGATCGTCGCGATGAAGTACGGCAGCCGGTCGCCGGTCACCGACGCGAAGTCCTTGAAGACGGCGGTCACCCCGCCGACGTGCGCCTCGACCCCGGCCGCCGGGATCACGTCGTCGCGCAGCCGGTCGATCAGGTCGTCCGTCTCCTCGGACTGCGGGGACGTCGTCGGCACCACGTTGATCACCGAGACGCCGTTCGCGGGCGGTGCGGCGGCGACCTGGGCGACGCCCTCGGTGTCCTCGATGCCGGAGATCAGCGAGGCGGGCACCGGGCCCTCGACGACGACCTGGAGGGGCCCGTTGACGCCGGGTCCGAAGCCCTCGGCGAGCAGGTCGTACGCCTGCCGGGTGGTCGTGGAGTCCTGGTGGTTGCCCTGGTCGGTGGCGCCGAGGCGGATCGACAGCACGGGCAGCGCCAGCACCGCCATGACGACGACGGCCAGCGTGGCGATCGAGCGCGGGCGCTTCTGCACGACCGCCGACCAGCGGGCCGCGAGCCCGCTCGCCTCCCCCGTCTCCGGTCCCGTCGCGGCCAGCCTGCGGCGCTGGCGGCGGCTGAGCACCTTCATGCCGAGCAGACCCAGCAGGGCGGGCAGCAGGGTGACCGCGGCGAGGACGCTCAGCACCACCGTCAGGGAGGTCGCGATGACCACGCCGTCCAGGAAGCGCAGGTTCGTCACCAACATGCCCGCGAGGGCGATACAGACGGTGCCGCCCGCGAACAGCACCGCGCGGCCCGAGGTGTTGAGGGCGGTGACGGCGGCGTCCTCGGGTTCGGCGCCGCGCAGGATGCCGCGCCGGTGCCGGGTGACGATGAACAGGGCGTAGTCGATGCCGACGCCGAGGCCGATCAGCGAGCCGAGCAGCGGCGCCACCTCGGGCACGTCGGTGGCGTGGCTGAGCAGCATCGTGGCGAGCATCCCGGTGCCGACGCCCGCGATCGCCACGACCAGCGGCAGCAGCATCGCGAACAGCGAACCGAACGCCAGGAACAGCACGATCGCCGCGGCGATGATGCCGACCATCTCGGCGGTACCGGCGGGCGGCTCCTGGGTGCGGGCGATCGCCTGACCGCCCAGCTCCACCTGGAGCCCGTCGCCCCCGGCGGCCTGCGCGGTGTCGACGACGTCCTCGATCAGCTCCTTGGGGATGCCGTTGGCCTGTTCCCCGAAGGTGATCTGGGCGTACGCGATCGACCCGTCCTGGCTGATCTGCGCCGCTCCCCGCTCGCCCTGGTAGGGGCTCGCGACCTCGCCTACGCCGTCCATCCGGCCGATCTCCGCGAGCGCGGGCTCGATCCGGGACCGTACGGCGTCGTCGCGCACCGTGCCCTCGTCGGTCTTCCACACCACCGTGTCGGTGTCGCCCGCGCGCTCCGGGAACGCCTTCTCCAGCAGGTCGTAGGCCGTGGTGGAGTCGGTGTTGGGCAGGGAGAAGACGTTCGCGTAGTTCGTTCCCGCCGACGTGGCCGAGAAGCCGAGCCCGAACAGCGCCCCCACCCACAACACCAGGACCACCAGCCGGTGCCTGAAACACCACCGTGCCAATGCCGCCACGTTCATCGCTCCTTCGATCCGGTTGGTCCCCCCAGGTCCTGGCCACCAGGATTGGCGGCGGCACACGCGCGTGGACACCTGGTACGCCTGACTCTCAAGGAACTCCAAAGGGAACACGGGTCCGGGTGTCAGTGGGGGCGCCGATACTGGGGGCATGACGACGGTTCCCGGCACCGTGCTGGTGGTGGAGGACGAGGAGTCCATCGCGGACGTCCTCGCCATCGCCCTGCGCTACCACCGGTTCGAGGTGATGACGGCGGGCTCGGTCCGCGAGGCGCTGGCGCTCGCCGAGCGCACCCGGCCCGACGCGGCCCTGCTCGACGTCATGCTGCCCGACGGCGACGGCCGCGCCCTGGGGCGTGAACTGCGCGCCCGCCGCCCCGACCTGGCGGTGGTGTTCCTCACCGCGCGGGACTCACCGGCGGAGATCGTCGGCGCGCTCGGCTTCGGCGACGACTACATCACCAAGCCGTTCAACATCGACGAGGTCGTCGCCCGGATCACCGCGGTCCTGCGCCGCACCCGCCCGGCCGACGTCCTCCCGCAGCGCCCGCCCCTGCGCTACGGCGACCTGGAACTGGACGAGACGACGTACTCGGTGCACCGCGCGGGCCGGACGGTGCAGCTCACCCCCACCGAGTACGCGCTGCTGCGGTTCCTGGTGCGCAACGGCGGCCGGATCGTCCCCAAGGAGCAACTGCTGCGGCACGTCTGGCAGTACGAGCACGCACCGGCCGAGTCGACCGTCGTGGAGACCTACATCAGCTATCTGCGCCGCAAGCTGGACACCCTGGGCGCCCCGGTGATCACCACCCGGCGCGGGGTGGGGTACGGGCTCGCGTGAGCGGCGTGTGGCCGCCTCTGACGGCCTGGCGCGGGGCGCTGACGGCCTGGCGCGGGCCCTGCCGACGCGGCGGCGGGCTGCACTCGCTGCGCGGCAAGCTGACGCTGGCGAACGTGGCGCTGCTCGCGCTGGGCATCGTGCTGGCGACGGCGGTGAGCCTGATGGGGATGCGGCACTACCTGCTGTCCCAGATCGACAGCGAACTCGGTGAGATGCGGACCTCGTTGAGCGGGCTGGCGCTGACCGCGGAGCAGATCGACTCCTTCAGCGCGCTGGCGCTGGTGCGGGAGCGGATCGCGCCGCCGGCGTCGGACGACCGGCCGCGCCCCGACTCCATCGTCACCGCCGTCGACGCCGACGGCCGGGTCAAGGAGTTCGCCGGGTTCGCGCCGACCGACACCCAGCGGGAGCTGGCCAGGGCGGTGGCGGACCCGGGCGCGCTGGCCGCCGCCGACGAGCCGCACGACATCACCGTGCACGGCACGCCGTACCGGGCCACGGCGTCCCGGCTCGCGGACGGCACCCTCATCCTGATCGCCGCCTCCACCGACGCCCTGCACACCGGTGTCGCCAAGGCGCTCAAGCTGGACCTCGCCGTGGGCACCGCGCTGCTGGCGCTGCTGGCCTGGCTGACGATGGTCAGCGTGGGGCGGCGGATGCGGCCCCTGGAGGACATGGTGGAGACGTCGTCGGCGATCGCGGAGGGCGACCTGACCCGGCGGGTGCCCTCCAGCGGCGATCCGACGCTGGAGGTGGAGCAGTTGCGGGTCGCCCTGAACTCGATGCTGCACCAGGTGGAGTCGGCGTACCGCACGCGCGAGCGCAGCGCCGACCAGCTACGGCGCTTCGTCGCCGACGCCTCGCACGAGCTGCGCACCCCGCTGTCCGCGATACGCGGCTACCTCCAGCTCTACGACAAGGGCATGTTGAGCGACCCGGACGACCGCAAGCGGGCCTGGGAGCGGGTGATGGCCGAGGCCGACCGGATGGGCCGCCTCGTCGACGAGCTGCTCACCCTGGCCCGCCTTGAGCAGCAGCCCGAACTGCGGTTCCGCGAGGTGGACGTGAGCCGTCTGGTGCGGGAGGCCGCGGACGACCTGCGCGTCCAGCAGCCGGAGCGGCCCGTCACGGTGGACGCCGAGGGCGCCGTGCTGGCGCACGCCGACGAGTCCGGGCTGCGGCAGATACTGGGCAACCTGGTGGGCAACGTCCGCGTGCACACGCCCGTCGACGTGCCGGTCCACCTCGGCGCCGACCGCGACGGCGAGGGCCGCGTCCGGCTCCGCGTCAGCGACGAGGGCCCCGGCCTGCCCGCGGAGGACGCCGCCCGCATCTTCGACCGCTTCTTCCGCGCCAGCGGCGGCCCCGGCAGCGGCCTCGGCATGGCCATCGTGCGGGGGGTGGTACGGGCGCACGGGGGGCGGGTGGAGGTGCGTACGGCGCCGGGGAAGGGCTTGTCGGTGACGGTGACCCTGCCGCACCCGCTGTAGGCGTCCGCCCGGCTACGCCTGCCGCGACGCGAGCTGGATCACCGTGATGTCGGACTCCGCGCCCACCCGGGTGGGCGGCCCCCAGGCCCCGGCCCCCCGCGTCACGTAGAGCTGCGTGTCGCCGTACCGCTCAAGACCCGCCACCGTGGGGTTCGCCGCCGCGGCGAGCAGGTTGCCCGGCCACAACTGCCCCCCGTGCGTATGGCCGGACAGTTGGAGGTCGACCCCGTGGTCCACCGCGTCATGGATCTGCACCGGCTGATGTGCGAGCAGCACACACGCCCGCCCCCGGTCGCGGTCCCCGAGCGCCCTGGCGAAGTCGGGCCCCTGCCCCTCGTCCTCCCCCGCCACGTCGTTGACCCCGGCGAGATCGAAGTACGGCAGCTCGGTACGGGCGTTCTCCAGGGGCCGCAGCCCCAGCCGCCGCACCTCGTCGACCCACTCCGCGGCACCGGAGAAGTACTCGTGATTGCCAGTGACGAAAAAGGCGCCGTGCCGCGCCCGCAGCCCCGCCAGCGGCGCCGCCGCCGAGCCCAGGTTCCGCACGCTCCCGTCGACGAGGTCACCGACGACCGCGATCAGGTCGGGCTGCGTGGAGTTGATCGTGTCGACGACCTTCCGCGCGAACGCCCGGCCGAGCACCGGGCTCAGATGGATGTCGCTGACGACGGCGATCCGGTACCCGTGCGCCGCGCGCGGCAGCTTGGCCAGCGGCACCGTGACGCGTTTCACACCCGGCCCGTTCAGCACACCGTAGGTCCCCGCGCCGACGGTCCCGACGGCCACCGCCGCGGCGGTCCCCGCGACGACCCGGGAGACGAACAGACGGCGCGAGGGATCGACGGCGAGGGGCGCGGACTCCGGCTCCGTCTGCTCGCCCTCGGCCACCGTCTCCGCCGCTCCCCCGCCCGCCGGTACCGGCTCCGGCCGGGGTATCCCCGCCGCGGTGGCGGGCGCCCGGTCGCGGGCCCGGCGCTGTAGGAACCGCCGCAGCAGCGGCCGTACCGCCTCCCCGGCGACCACCGCGAGCAGCAGGTAGAGGGACAGGGCCAGCCACAGAAAGCCCGGCCAGGCGAGCGTGCGCTGGAGCCAGAACGGCGCGTCCGCACGCTCCGCGACCAGCGCGCCCACGGCGAGCGCCCAGCCGCCCGCGATGCCCACCGCACCGGCGCGGCGGGCGGGGCCCGGGGCGCGGGTGGTGTCGCGGAAGAGACGGCGCCACAGGTACCAGTTGGCCGTCACCAGGACGGTCAGCGCCAGCAGCGCGAAGACGATCACCATGAAGTTCGATTCCCCTCGGCCGGAGCCCGGTTGGCGGTCACGTGCGGCCCGGCTATGACGTGTGGCGCAGTGCGCGCAGTCCGCGCAACCCAATGCCCCCGATGACCGTCCCCAGTACGAAGGAGACGACGGCCAGCGTCAGATGCACCCAGAAGTAGGCCGTCGGACTGTCTCCGTCGAACGCGAGCCCGCTGCTGTCCTTGACCAGGTTCTTGACGAAAGTGACCCAGATGACCCAGCTCCACACCCCGAAAGCGAGCAGGAACCAGGAGAGGGGGCGGCTGAGTTTCATGCGTTCAGTATCGCCGTCGGGTGACCGGTTCCCTGGCCGGGGTGGGGACCTGGGCGGGACTTCGCGGCGAACGCCAGGTACTTTCTCGGTCGTGCCCGCTCCCATGAAGACCGTCAAGACCGCGGTCGCCGTGCTGTCCTGCTCGCTGTCGCTGTCCCTGTCGGTGACGGCGCCCGCCGCGTTCGCCGCGCCGAAGCCGTCACCGAGCGCCTCGGTGACGCCACCGGCGAACATGTCGACCGTGGGCGGTGAGCGGCTCGGTCAGCCGGGCACGCAGGTCAGCCTGGCGGCCGGGGTGCCGGTGCTGCCGAAGGACCTGTCCGCGCGGTCGTGGATCGTCGCGGACGCCGAGTCGGGCGAGGTGCTCGCCGCGCACAACGCGCACTGGCGGCTGGCCCCGGCGAGCACCCTGAAGATGCTCTTCGCGGACACGCTGCTGCCGAAGTTCCCGAGCACGACCGAGCACAAGGTGGTCCCGTCCGATCTGGCGGGCATCGGCGCCGGGTCCAGCATGGTCGGCATAAAGGAGGACGAGACGTACACCGTCCACGACCTGTGGCTCGGTGTGTTCCTGCGCTCCGGCAACGACGCCGTGCACGTGCTGTCCGCGATGAACGGCGGTGTCGAGGAGACCGTCGAGGAGATGAACGAGCACGCCGAGGAGTTGCAGGCCCTCGACACGCACGCGGTCAGCCCGGACGGCTATGACGCGCCCGGCCAGGTGTCGTCCGCCTACGACCTGACGCTGATCGCCCGCTCCGGACTCCAGAAGAAGGACTTCCGCGAGTACTGCTCGACGCTGACCGCCAAGTTCCCGGGCGAGACGAAGAAGAACAAGAAGGGCAAGAAGGTCCGGACGTCCTTCGAGATCCAGAACACCAACCGGCTGCTGACCGGCGACTACGACATCTCCCAGTACCAGGGCATCGCGGGCGTCAAGAACGGCAACACCACCAACGCGGGCGCCACCTTCACCGGGGTCGCCGAGCGCGACGGCAGGGTGCTGCTCGTCACGGTGATGAACCCGCAGAAGAGTGACCACAACGAGGTCTACCGGGAGACCGCCCGGCTGTTCGACTGGGGTTTCAAGGCGGCCGGGAAGGTCGAGCCGGTGGGTGAGCTGGTGCCGCCGAAGAGCGCCGAGACGGGCGGGGACGGCGGCCAGCCGAGCGCCCAGCCAGGCGCGAACGCCTCCGGTGAGGCCGGGGGCGCGGGGAACGCCTCGGGCCAGCCGGTGGCGAGCGCCCCCGCCGCGTCGGGCTCCAGCGGCGTCGGCATGGCGCTGGCCATCACCGGCGGGCTGCTGGCGCTGCTGGCGGCGGGCGTGTTCCTGGTCAACCGCCGCTGGCCGCTGCCGGATCTGGTGCGCCGCCGGAACCGCCCCTGACGCCGTCCGCCCCGGGCGTGGGCGGCGCGGCCCCGGCGTCCTTGGCCGGGGTCGCCGTCCAGGCCGCGCAGTACAGCACCAGCTTCGAGGTGAAGTTGATCCACAGCAGCAGGGCGACCGGCACGCCGAACGCGCCGTACATGTTCTTCGCGGCCACGCCCTGCATGTAGCCGCTCAGCAGCAGCTTCAGCAGTTCGAAGCCGACCGCCCCGACCAGCGCGCCGACGAACAGCCGACGCCGGGTCGGCTCCGCGCCGGGCAGCAGGGTGAGGACGTACAGCAGGAGCAGGAAGTCCGCGAGGACGGCGACGGCGAACGCGGCGAGCTGCAACAGGGCGCTCCCCCAGCCCTGTTCCGCCAGGCCGAGCTGGCGGGCCGTCCAGCCGACGGTGGCGGTGGCGACGGTGGACGCGACCAGGGTGACCAGCAGGGCGCCGCCGAGGCCGAACAGCACGCCCAGGTCCTTGGCCTTGTTCAGCAGGGGGTTGTCCTCGCTGTCCGGCAGCTCCCACACGGCGCGCAGGCAGTCCCGTACCGAGCCGACCCAGTTGACGCCGGTGAACAGCAGCAGGGCTCCGGCGATCAGACCGATGGTCCCGGCGTTGTCGGCGACGGCGCCGATGTCGAGCTGCTGTTTGGTGATGCCGGGGAACTGTTCGGCGATCCGGTCCTGGAGGTCGGCCTGCTGGGCGCCGCTGAGGGTGGCGGCGGCGATCGCGGCGGCCACGGTGAGCAGCGGGAACAGGGCGATGAAACTGGTGAAGGTCATCGCGGCGGCCAGGCGCGTCCACTTCACCCGGTCGAGGCGCTCGTAGGAGCGCCAGGCGTGGGTGGCCATCAGCCGGGTCGCCCAGGGCCCGACGACGGGGAGGTTCTTCAGCCAGTCCATGATGCGAACCCTGCCCTCCTCACGCGCACCCGATGTCCAGGTGCCCCGGATCGGGCGAAAGCTGCCACCCCGACCAGACCGGTCAGCGTTTCACCCCTGAACGTCCCGTTATGGGCGATACGGTCACCGGCATGTCCACTCCCACCACCACCCGTCTGATCCGGCCACGGTCGTACGAGGAGACCGTCGCCGCCGTCCGCGACTGCGGCGCGCGGGGCGGCATCGCCGGGGGCGGCGGTGCCGCGCGGGGCGGCATCGCCGGGGGCGGCGGCGCCGCGCGGGGCGGCATCGGAGGGGGCGACTCCGGGTGGAGCGGGTCGGCGCGCGGCGGGTTGGTGCGCGGCGGGCTCGCGCTCGGCGGGTTGGTGCGCGGGGGCGGCGTGTGGGGCGCGGGTTGGGCGCCCGGGGACGCCGCGCGCTGCGCGGGTGGCGCGGTGCTCGACATGACCGGCCTGGACCGCGTCCACGCCGTCGACGCCGTCGACGGGACCGTGCTGTGCGACGCGGGCCTCACCCTGCACCGGCTGGCCGAGGCGCTGCTGCCGCTCGGCTGGCTCCCGCCCGTTCTGCCCGCCAGCGCGCACACCACGGTCGGCGCCGCGATCGCCACCGACGCGCACGGCCACGACCACCCCGTCTCCGGCGCCTTCTCCCGGCACGTGCTGGCGCTGGAGCTGCTCACCGCCGACGGCCGGATCGTGAGCGCGCTCCCGGGCACCGACCTGTTCGACGCCACCACCGGCGGGCTCGGCCTGACCGGCGTCATCCTCACGGCGACGCTGCGGCTCCAGCCGGTGCGGACCCCGTTCGTGCGCGTCCGCACCGAGCACGCGACGGACCTGGACGACCTGCTCGCCCGGATGACCCCGGCTGACCACCGCTACACGACCGCCCGCCTCGACCCACTCGCGCGGGGCGGCGCGGTCCTCCTCCACGCCGACCCCGTGCCCCCGCCCGGCCGCCGTACCACCGGTGTGCTGGACGCACTACGGCACCGTGCCGCGCCCGGCATCCGCACCACCGGCCGCCTCCGGCACGTCACCGCCCTCCCCCACCTCCTCGACGCCCCGGCCCCGATCCGCCTCGCGCCGTGGCGGTACGGCGGTGGCGGCGTCGTCCGCTACCGGTTCGCCGTCCCCTACGGGCAGGAGGAGACCCTGCGCCGGATCGTGCGCCGGATCTCGGGGCGCCGCCGCCCGCCCTCCCCCGCGCTGCTCACCCGCCTCGGGGAGGCCGACGCGGGCTGGCTGTCCTTCCCGGTGCCGGGCTGGAGCCTGGCCGTGGACCTGCCGACCGGGCGGCGCGGGCTCCCCGCCCTCCTCGACACCCTGGACGAGGAGGTCGCCCGCGCGGGCGGGCGCGTCTGCCTCGCCCGGGACTCCCGGCTGCGGCCCGACCTGCTCGCCGCGATGTACCCACGGCTGGCCGACTTCCGCGCCCTGCGCGCCGCGCTGGACCCGCGCGGGGTCTTCACCTCGGACCTGTCCCGCCGCCTCGCCCTGTGACCCCCGCTAAAGGAGCTGTCGTGAAGGACGCCTTCGGCCTGCCCCAGTCCCTGCTCGTGCTCGGCGGTACCTCCGAGATCGCCCTGGCCACCGCCCGCCGACTGATCACCCGCCGCACCCGCACCATCTGGCTCGCCGGACGCCCCTCGCCCGCCCTGGAGACGGCGGCCGGTGAGCTGCGCGCCCGGGGCGCCGAGGTGCACACCGTCGCCTTCGACGCCCTCGACCCCGACTCCCACGAGACCGTGCTCGGCAAGGTCTTCGCGGAGGGCGACGTCGACATGGTGCTGCTCGCCTTCGGCGTCCCCGGCGACCAGGCCAGCGACGAGCGCGACCCGGCGGGCGCGGTCCGGGTCGCCCAGACCAACTACACCGGCGCCCTGTCGGCGGGCCTGGTCAGCGCCCGCGCGCTCCAGGCGCAGGGCCACGGCTCCCTGGTGGTGCTGTCGTCCGTCGCCGGGGAGCGGGCCCGCCGCGCCGACTTCATCTACGGCTCCAGCAAGGCGGGCCTCGACACCTTCGCGCAGGGCCTCGGCGACGCGCTGCACGGCACCGGCGTGCACGTCATGGTCGTACGCCCCGCGACGGTCGTACGCTCCCAGGCCGCCGCGCGCTCCGGGTCAGGCCGGACGCGGCTGCTCGGCGGGCTGCCGGAGGCGCCGCTGGCGACCACGCCGGAGGCCGTCGCCACGGCCATCGAGCTGGGGCTGCGCTGCTGCTCGGAGACGGTGTGGGTGCCCGGCTCGCTGCGGCTGCTGATGTCGGCGCTGCGGCACCTGCCGCGCGGGGTGTTCCGGCGGCTGCCGGTTCAGTAGCGGTCGGCGGGCTGGTGGTCGCGCTCGGCCGGCGCGGCGGCCTGCGGCGGCACCACCGGACCGCCGAAGGTGAACTCGCGCAGCTTGCGCCAGACCCCGTCGGCGCCCTGTTCGTAGAGGGCGAACCCGGTGCAGGGCCACTCGGCGGCGTAGTCCGCGAGTTCCTCGAAGGCCCGGTCCATGGCCTCCTCGGCGATGCCGTGGGCCACGGTGACATGCGGGTGGTACGGGAACTGGAGGTCCCGCGCGACCGGCCCGGAGCCGTCCCTGACCTGCTTCTGGAGCCAGGCGCACTCCTCGCCGCCCTCCACCACCCGCACGAACACCACCGGTGACAGCGGGCGGAAGGTGCCGGTGCCGGAGAGCCGCATCGGGAAGGGCCGCCCGGCCGCCGCGACCTCGGTGAGGTGCGCCTCGATCGCGGGCAGCAGTGCCTCGTCGACCTCCGTCGGCGGCAGCAGGGTGACATGCGTGGGGATGCCGTGAGCCGCGACGTCGCCGAAGCCCGCGCGCCGCTGCTGGAGCAGGCTGCCGTGCGGCTCCGGGACCGCGATCGACACCCCGATCGTTACGGTCCCCACGTCGTCTCCTGTCGTCCTGGTGGTGAGCAGGGTCGGCCGCTGGTACGGCCGTCCGGCTTTCGACTGTACGGCCACGGCCATGCTCGGGGCAGGCGCAGCCGGAGTGATGTGCAGCGCTGTGCGGTGCGCCGTGGCGCGGTGGTGCATGGTGTGGGGGGTTGGGGGCGGCTGCCCCCGGCGCTCGTACCGCGTGCCCCAGGCTCCGCGCCTCGGGCTCAGTGCTTGGCCGGGAGGAAGCCCACCTTGTCGTACGCCTGCGCCAGCGTCTCCGCCGCGACGGCGCGCGCCTTCTCCGCGCCCTTGGCCAGGATCGAGTCCAGCGACTCCGGGTCGTCCAGGTACTGCTGGGTGCGCTCCCGGAACGGCGTCACGAACTCGACCATGACCTCGGCGAGGTCCGTCTTGAGCGCACCGTAGCCCTTCCCCGCGTACTTCTCCTCCAGTTCGCCGATTCCGGCCCCGGTGAGGGTGGAGTAGATGGTGAGGAGGTTGCTGACGCCCGGCTTGTTCTCGGTGTCGTAGCGGACGATCGTGTCGGTGTCGGTGACCGCGCTCTTGACCTTCTTGGCGGTGGCCTTGGGCTCGTCGAGGAGGTTGATGAGCCCCTTCGGCGTGGACGCCGACTTGCTCATCTTGATCGACGGGTCCTGGAGGTCGTAGATCTTCGCCGTCTCCTTGAGGATGTACGGCTTCGGGATGGTGAAGGTCTGACCGAAGCGGCCGTTGAACCGCTCGGCGAGGTCCCGGGTCAGCTCGATGTGCTGGCGCTGGTCCTCACCGACCGGCACCTCGTTGGCCTGGTAGAGCAGGATGTCCGCGACCTGGAGGACGGGGTAGGTGAACAGCCCGACGGACGCGCGGTCGGCGCCCTGCCGGGCCGCCTTGTCCTTGAACTGGGTCATCCGGCTGGCCTCGCCGAACCCGGTGAGGCAGTTCATGATCCAGCCGAGCTGGGCGTGCTCGGGGACGTGGCTCTGCACGAACAGCGTGCACCGCTCCGGGTCGAGCCCGGCGGCCAGTAGCTGGGCCGCGGCGAGCCGCGTGTTGGCGCGCAGCTCCTTCGGGTCCTGCGGGACCGTGATCGCGTGCAGGTCGACGACCATGTAGAACGCGTCGTGGGTCTCCTGGAGCGCCACCCACTGGCGGACGGCGCCGAGGTAGTTGCCGAGGTGGAACGAGCCTGCGGTGGGCTGGATTCCGGAGAGCACACGGGGTCGATCAGAGGCCATGCCCATCATTCTCTCATTGCCCGCACCCCTTCCAGGGCATGGGGATTCCCCTCTTCCGCCCCCGTTCTTCCGCCGCTCCTCGCCCTGGGCTCAGCCCGCCAGCACCGCCCGCAACTGGTCCAGGCCCCAGTCCAGGTCCTCCTCGCTGATCACCAGGGGCGGGGCGATGCGGATCGTCGAGCCGTGGGTGTCCTTGACCAGGACGCCGCGGTCCATCAGCCGCTCCGAGATCTCCCGGCCCGTGCCGTACGCCCGGTCCACGTCCACGCCCGCCCAGAGGCCGCGGCCCCGCACCGCCGTGACCCGGCCGCCGTCCGTGAGCGCGCCCAGCTCCCGGTGCAGGTGCCCGCCCAGCTCCGCCGCCCGCGCCTGGTACTCCCCCGACCGCAGCATGGCGATCACCTCCAGCGCCACCGCGCAGGCCAGCGGGTTCCCGCCGAACGTCGACCCGTGCTCGCCGGGCCGGAACACCCCGAGCACCTCCGCCGACGACACCACCGCCGACACCGGCAGGATCCCGCCGCCGAGCGCCTTGCCCAGCACGTACACGTCCGGGACCACCCCCTCGTGCTCGCACGCGAAGGTCCGTCCCGTGCGGCCCAGGCCGGACTGGATCTCGTCCGCCACGAACAGCACGTTCCGCTCGCGGGTCAGTCGCCGCACCGTCGGGAGGTATCCCTCCGGCGGCACGATCACCCCCGACTCGCCCTGGATCGGCTCCAGCAGCACCGCCACCGTGTTCTCCGTCAGCGCCTGCCGCATCGCCGTCAGGTCCCCGTACGGCACGATCTCGAAGCCCGGCGTGTACGGCCCGTAGTCGGCGCGGGCCTCGGGGTCCGTGGAGAAGCTGATCACCGTCGTCGTCCGGCCGTGGAAGTTGCCGCCCGCCACCACGATCTTCGCCATCTCCGCGGGCACGCCCTTGACGCGGTACCCCCATTTGCGCGCCGTCTTCACCGCGGTCTCCACGGCCTCCGCGCCGGTGTTCATCGGCAGCACCATCTCCATGCCGCACAGCTCCGCCAGCCGGGTGCAGAACGCCGCGAACCGGTCGTGGTGGAAGGCCCGCGACGTCAGCGTCACCCGCTCCAACTGGGCCCGCGCCGCGTCGAGCAGCCGACGGTTGCCGTGCCCGAAGTTGAGCGCCGAGTAACCCGCCAGCAGATCCAGGTACCGGCGCCCCTCCACGTCCGTCATCCACGCCCCGTCGGCGGCGGCCACCACCACCGGCAGCGGGTGGTAGTTGTGCGCGCTGTGCGCCTCGGCGGCGGCGATGAGGTCTTCCGTAGCGGTCACGGCAGCTCCACGAGGTGATCCAGGACGCGGCTCGGCACCTCAGGCGTACCCCCTTCCCGGCGCGCTCGCATGTTGGACGGGAGAAGGAGCCCGCCCGACGTGCCCGGTAGGCTGATCCACGGGCCGTGACTGGCGCGCTGGGATGGGACCGACCATCGGGGAGCGGCCCGCGCGAGCGAGTGCCGTGCGCCTGGGCCGAACCGTGAACCGTGACCATGCCGCAAGCCACGCCGTCCGGAGGCCGACCATGCCAGACCAGTCCCTCTCTTCCGAGTCCACCGCCTTCCGCGCCGCCCTCGACGTGATCCGCGCCGTCGAGCCGCGGGTCGCCGACGCCATCGGCCAGGAGGTCAGCGACCAGCGCGAGATGCTCAAGCTGATCGCCTCCGAGAACTACGCCTCCCCGGCCACCCTGCTGGCGATGGGCAACTGGTTCAGCGACAAGTACGCCGAGGGCACCATCGGCCGCCGCTTCTACGCGGGCTGCCGCAACGTCGACACCGTGGAGTCCCTCGCCGCCGAGCACGCCCGGGAACTCTTCGGCGCCCGCCACGCCTACGTCCAGCCGCACTCCGGCATCGACGCCAACCTCGTCGCCTTCTGGTCCGTCCTCGCGCAGCGCGTCGAGGCGCCCGCCCTGGAGAAGGCGGGCGTCCGCCAGGTCAACGACCTCTCCGACGCCGACTGGGCCGAGCTGCGCCAGGCCTTCGGCAACCAGCGGATGCTCGGGATGTCCCTGGACGCGGGCGGCCACCTCACCCACGGCTTCCGCCCGAACATCTCCGGCAAGATGTTCGACCAGCGCTCCTACGGCACCGACCCCGCCACCGGCCTGATCGACTACGACGCGCTGCGCGCCTCCGCGCGGGAGTTCAAGCCGCTGATCATCGTCGCCGGGTACTCCGCCTACCCCCGACTGGTGAACTTCCGCGTGATGCGGGAGATCGCCGACGAGGTCGGCGCCACGCTGATGGTCGACATGGCGCACTTCGCCGGTCTCGTCGCCGGAAAGGTGCTCACCGGCGACTTCGACCCGGTGCCGCACGCGCAGATCGTCACGACCACCACCCACAAGTCGCTGCGCGGTCCGCGCGGCGGCATGGTCCTGTGCGACGACTCCCTGAAGGACCAGGTGGACCGGGGCTGCCCGATGGTCCTCGGCGGCCCGCTGCCGCATGTGATGGCGGCCAAGGCGGTGGCGTTGGCGGAGGCGCGGCAGGAGTCCTTCCGCGACTACGCCCAGCGCATCGTGGACAACTCCCGCGCGCTCGCCGAGGGCCTGATGCGGCGCGGCGCCACCCTCGTCACCGGCGGCACCGACAACCACCTCAACCTGATCGACGTCGCCACCTCCTACGGCCTCACCGGCCGTCAGGCCGAGGCCGCCCTGCTGGAGTCCGGCATCGTCACCAACCGCAACGCCATCCCGGCCGACCCGAACGGCGCCTGGTACACCTCCGGCATCCGCATCGGCACCCCCGCCCTCACCACCCGGGGCCTGGGCACCGCCGAGATGGACGAGGTCGCCGGGCTCATCGACCGGGTCCTCACCACCACCGAGCCCGGCACCACCAGCAAGGGCGCTCCGTCCAAGGCGCAGCACGTCCTGGACGCGAAGGTCGCCGACGAGATCTCCCGCCGCGCCACCGACCTGGTCGCCGGGTTCCCGCTCTACCCGGAGATCGACCTCGGCTGACCTGTGAGCGGGCTCGGCTGACCCGTGAGCGGGCCCGGCTGGGCCGTGAGCGGGCCCGGCTAGCCCCTCATCCCTTCGGCTCGCCTCCCGCTCAGGCGTCGACATCCCGTAGCTCCTGCCTGGGGCCCGGCTCCGCCCGGAGTCGGTAGGAGGACAGCCACGACACCGCGAGCGGGCGCAGCAGCAGGGCCAGCACGGCACCGGCTGCCGCGCCCGGGAGCGCCCACCACCCGCCGCCGTCGCCACCACCCGGCACGGCGGCGGTGGCCGGGGCGGCCGACGTGCTGACCGTCGGCTCCCCGTCGGCGCCGGTCACTGCGGACTCGGCGGTCTCCGTGCTCTGCGGATAGCTGGGAGGCACCGCCAGATCCCGCGCGGGGCCCAGTACGCCGAGGCCCTTGAGCAGGGACCGCAGGCGCGCGGGCTGCTGGGCGCGGTGCCAGGTGCCGGTCCACTGGCCGGGGTCGGTCGAGGTGTGGACCCACACCGTCCCCTCGTCGGGGGTCAGATGGACGAAGTCCATGCGCCAGGGCTCTATGCCGTGCAGCAGCCAGGTGACGGTCAGTTGCCGCGCGTTGACCAGCTCGCCGTCGGAGGGTTCGCTGCCGCTGGCCACGGGCTTGCCGCCGAGCAGCCTGTCCAGGGCGGCGTACTCCTTGTCGGAGTAGTACAGCCCGGCGGACTCCTGGCTCTCCGGGGAGACGATGAGCGCGCTGGTCGGTCCCCCGGCCGACGCGGGCGGGGCCAGCCACAGCAACAGCAGCAGGCTCCAGGTCAACGCCAGCGCCAGCCCGCCTGCCGTCAGTCGCCTCATGTCGATGTCCATCGCGGCCCCCTGCCGAGTGATCCCCAACCCGTGCGGCCCGTCCACGAGCCGCCTGTCACTTCTGGTACACCGCCCGGCCCCTCGGGGTTCCCACCTCGCCCACGACATCTGCCGAGGTTTCCGGGAGCCGGTCAACCGGCCGCTACGGCCGCCCCACCGACCTGGCGATCTCCACCGCCCGCCCCTTCGACGGCACGCCCTCCAGCCGCAGTGTCACCACGGCTTCACCCCCCGGGCCGCCAAGACCCCACAGCAGCGTCGGACCCGCCGTACGCGTCTCGCGGGTGTAGCGGCTGCCGTCCGGGGCCACCAGCCAGTACGTCAGCCGGTGCGGACGCGGGAACCACAGGGCCGGGTCCGACGTACTGCCGCCGAGTTGGAGCCACTCCGGCTGCTCCCGCACGGTCTTGGCGAAGCCGATGTCGAGGTGGGCCGGATGCTCGTCCAGCCGTATCGTGCGCCCCCGCTCCCGCCAGCACAGCGTCACCAGGAACCGCCCCCGCGGCTCCCGGCTCACCGAGACCGCGTCGGGAGCGCCGAGCGCCTCCGGCACCAGCGGCCGGAACCCGGCCTCGCGCTCGGCCCGGGCGAGCGACACCGACCGCCCGCAGCCGGGCACCTCACCGGGCGTCGGCGGCGGCGCCGACGGGTCGTAGCGCACCTCGACGCCGCCGAAGCCGAACCAGTCGATGACCTCGGCCCGCACTGGAGGCGTGAGCGCCAGCACGGTGAACAGCCCGCACAGCACCGCCGTCAGCGCACGCCACCGCGTCCGCGCCCACCGCCGCGCCGCCCGCAGCCGCGCACCCACAGCGCCCACAGCACCCGCGGCACCCCCGGCCCTCGCCGGGTCGGCCACCGGCACCGGCAGTTGCTCGGCCAGTATCCGCGCCAGCACCCGCTCGGCCATCGTCTCCGCCCCGACGTCCCCCGGCCGGTCCAGCGACCGCCCCAGCGCCCGCAACTCCTCCGGCAGCCGGGAACCACCCGATCCACCCGATCCACCCGATCCACCGGGCCCACCGGGCCCAGTCGGTCCACCCGATCCACCGGGCCCAGTCGGTCCATCCGATCCCCCAGGCCCACGCGGCTCACTCATCCTCCTCACCCCCTCCCCCCGTCCCCTGCCCGCCGGGCATGAAGTCCGGCAGCAGTCGGCCCAGCTTGCGCAGGGCGCGGTTCAGGCGGGACTTGACCGTGCCGCGGGGCCAGCCGAGGGCCTGGGCCGTCTCGGGCTCGTCCATCTCCAGCAGATAGCGGTAGGTGACGACCAGGCGGTGCTCCTCGCTCAGCTTCTCCAGGGCCGACAGCAGGGCCGTACGGCGCTCGGTCTCCAGCGTGGCGACGGCCGGGTCGGCGGACTCCGGTATCAGCGGCTCGGCCTCCGCGTAGGCCGCCTCGCGGCCCGCGAGCGTGCGCTGCCGCGCCGCCGTGCGCACGGTGTTGCGCGCCTCGTTGGCGACGATCGACAGCAGCCACGGCTTGAACGCCGAGCCGTCCCTGAACCGGCCCAGCGCGCAGTACGCCTTCACGAACGCCTGCTGCACCACGTCCTCCGCGTCCGCCCCCGCCCCGAGCGCCTTGGCCGCCCGCAGTGCGATGCCCGTATGGGCGCGCACCAGCTCCGCGTACGCCTCCGGCTCTCCGGCGCGTACGCGTGCGATCACCGCGGCCTCATCGACGATGCGGCCCCCCTCCCGCGTCCTCACACTTTTGGTACACCGCCCGCCCCCGATCGGTTCCCACCCCGGCCCCCCGAATTCCGGAACCACGAGACGGCCCCACCACCACGCCGCCCCACGCCGCCCCACGCCGCCCACCACACGGCCCCGACCACCGCGCGCCACCCGCCCACCGGTGTGAGACTGCGAGGCGAGGCAAGCCGAAGCGGGAGTCACCGCGGGAGACGGGAGAAGGGAGACGAGGTGGGGATGCCGGTGCCCGAGGGCGGCCTGCTGGAGGAGTTCCTCGCCGACGCGGCCAACTTCGACCTGGACCTGGCCACGGTGACCGCGCGCTGTTCCACGGCCCTGGGCCTCCAGCACTCCGTGGTCTACCTCGCCGACATCCAGCAGCGCCAACTGCTGAAGATGACCGACACCGCCGCCGCCCTGCCCATCGACGACTCCCTGGCGGGCTGGTGCTACCGCACCCAGGCGCTGCGCGTGGAGGAGTCGGAGACGGGCGGCATGATCGCCTGGTTCCCGCTCCTCGACGGCGCCGAACGGCTCGGCGTGCTCGCGGTGCACGCGCCCGCGCTCACGCCGGTGGTACTGCGCCGGGGCCGCGCCCTCGCCTCGCTGCTCGCCATGATGATCACCTCCAAACGGGCGTACAAGGACACCTTCGTACGGCGGACCCGTACCGAGCCCATGCACCTGCCCGCCGAGATGCTGCGCGCCTTCCTGCCGCCGCGCACGATCGGCACCGCGCACGTCGTGTCGACGGCGGTGCTCGAACCGGCCTACGACATCGGCGGGGACGCCTTCGACCACTCCCTGACCGAGACCACCCTGCACACCGCCGTCCTCGACGCGATGGGCCACAACCTCGCCTCGGGCCTGACGACGGCGGTGTCCCTGGCCGCCTGCCGCAACGCCCGCCGCACCGGCGCGAACCTGCCGGAGCTGGTGACCAGCGTGGACGACGCGCTGGCGGCGTGGCTGCCGGACCAGTTCTGCACCGGGGTGATCGCCCAGCTCGACCTGGCGACCGGCGTGCTGCGGTGGATGAACTGCGGGCACCCGGCGCCGCTGCTGATCCGCGACGAGCTGCCGCTGATCGAGGAGATGGCGCGCCAGCCGGACCCGCCGATGGGGCTGCCGTTCCTGCTCGCGGGCCGCCCCCGGCAGACCCATGAGATCACCCTCGAACCCGGTGACCGGGTGCTGATGTACACCGACGGCGTCACCGAGGCCCGCACGCGCGAGGGCGACGAGTTCGGTCTGCACCGCTTCGCCGACTCCATCATCCGGGCGACCGCCGCGGGCGAACTCGCCCCCGAGGTGCTGCGCCGCCTGATCCACTCCATCCTCGACGCCCAGAGCAACCGTCTGCGCGACGACGCGACGATCCTGATGTTCGAGTGGTGGCCCCCGACGACGTGACGATGCCCGTCGTCACGCGCCATGACGTCCACCCGTCACCCACGCCCCCGCCACTGTTCGAGCTGCTCGCGGGTGGCCGATGTGTCGGAATGGTCGGGACCCTGGATGCGGATCTGGTCGGCGAGGAGTGCTTCGAGCGTGCTGACGGCGCCCGCGTGGTCTCCGGCCTCTCCCTGCCAACGGCCGAGACTGCCGCGAATCTTCAGGGCGAGCAGCGAGTCGGGACCGTGGGTGCGCACGATGTCGGCGTGGAGTTCACGCAGCGCCGCGGCGGCGCCCGTGGCGTCCCCCTCCTCCCCCAGCCAGCGTGCCAGGTTGTTACGGGTGGACAGGGTGCCGGTGTGGTCGGGGCCCAGAACGCGCGTCTGGTGCACGAGCAGTTCCTCCAGAGCCACGACGGCCCCCGGCCGGTCGCCCGCCAGCGCCCTGAACGCGGCCAGGTTGGCGCGCGTGGTCAGGGTGTCCGGTGCGTCGGGACCGAGGATGCGCAGCCGGTCGTCCAGGAGTTCCTGGTACGCGGCGACGGCGCCTTCCACGTCTCCGGACCTCCCACGGAAGTAGGCCAGGTTGTTGCGGGTGACGAGGGTGTCGGGAGCATCGGGGCCGAGCACCCGCAGCCGGTCGGGGAGAAGTTCCGCCAGGGCGGCGACGGCGCCCGGGAAATCACCGCTCTGCCCGGCCCAGGACGCCAGATGGTGCCGCGTGGCCAGCGTGTCCGGGTGGTCGGGGCCCAGGACGCGCGTCTGGTCCGCCAACAGCCCCTCCAACTCGGTGACGGCACCCGCCGTGTCCCCCGCCGTGCCCAGGGCGAAGGCGAGGTTGCGCCGGGTGATCAGGGTCTCGGGGGCGTCGGGACCGAGCACTCGCGCCACGTCCACGAGGAGCGTCCGGTGGGCGGGAACGGCGTCGGCCGTGATCCCGGCCGCACCCCGCCAGCGGGTCAGGTTGATGCGGCTGACCAGGGTGTCGTAGTGGTCCGGGCCCCGCACGCGCAGATGGTCGGCGACGAGTTCCTCGTAGGCGGCCACCGCCCCGGCCGCGTCGCCGGTCAGTCCGCGGAAGTACGCCAGGTTGTTGCGGGTGGTGAGGGTTTCCAACGCGTCGGGGCCGTACTGGCGGAGGGTGTCGGCGAGCAGTTCCTCGAACGTGGCGGCGGCCCTGGCCGCGTCCCCTGCCAGCCCCTGGCAGCGGGCGAGGTTGCTCCGCGTGTTGAGTGTGTCGCGGTCGTCGGGGCCGAGGAGCCGTGACACGTCCGGCAGCAGTTCCTGGAACGCGGTGATGGCCCCGGCGGTGTCCCCGGCCTCGCCCCGCCAGTACGCCAGGTTGTTGCGGGCGCTGAGGGTGCTGCGGTGTTCGGGGCCGAGGTGGCGCAGGCAGGCGTCCGTGAGGTCCTGGCTGGCGGTCAGGGCCGCGCCGACCTGGCCGGTGCGCCCCAGGTCGGCGATGGCGTGGAAGAGCACGCGGTGGGCGCCGGTGTCCTCGGCGAACAGGGAAGACCCCGAAACATCGCGGAGCGCGGCGGAGTTGGCGCGCAGGACCGACCCGAACTCCCCCTGGCCGGTCTCCGGCCACACGTGCAGCAGGCTGTCGGCCGCGGTGCGGACGAGTCGGGTGAAGGACTCCGCCCCCGTGTCCCCGCCCGCGACCAGGCTCTCTCGGGTGGCGCGTTGGATGAGCTGGTGGACCCTGACCTCCTGGTGGGCGGCGGTGCGGTCGTGATCGATGAGGTTGTGCCGGTGCAGTACACGCAGCGCTCGGTCCACCGCGGCGGCGTCCACCTCCGCTTCCCCGCCCCCGTGCGGGCGGCCTGACTCCCGCTGCCGGAGGCGGGCGAGGTGGTCCAGCGCGGGTGGGCTGGTCAGCGCGGTCTGCGGGATTCCCGCGCCGTCCAGGACCGCGGCTAGCTGCAGCAGCGGCCGGGCCAGCCCCGCGGGGTCGGTGCGGTCCGCGTGGTCGACGGACAGCTCCCAGGTGGCGCTGACGATCCGCTGGTGATCGTCCGGCAGCGAGTCCGCGCCGGGGACGGAGCGGACCAGCAGTTGGGTAGCCAACCGCCGTCGGTAGGCGGAGACATCGCTGCCGTCGTCGACGATGTAGGCCGCGGCCTGCGCCAGCCCGATCGGCAGGTGCCCGAGGTCGGCGGCGAGCGCGGCCAGCTCGGTACGGTCCTGGGGCTCGGGGAGCTTGGCGGTCAGGTAGGCGTGGGCCTCGTCGGTGGTGAACACGCCGATGTCGACGGTGCGGCGGCCGGAGCCGCTCAGGGCGGCCTCGCGGAGCCGGGTGGTGACGACGACCCGGCCACCCGCCGAGGTGTCCGCCGCGGGCCACAGCCCGTTGACGTCAGCCGGGCGCCGTACGTCGTCGAGGACGACCAGCCAGCTCCGGTCCGTGGCGGTCTCCGCCCAGGTCAGGAACGTCTCCGCGGCGAGGCCGGGGTCGTCGGGGTCGGCCAGCGGCAGCCCAAGACGCCGCGCCGCGCGGGCGTAGGCGGTGACGATGCCGTCACGGGTGGCGGCGTTCACCCAGACCAGGACCTGTACCCCGGCGGCCCAGGCACGCCGCGCGTATGCCGCGGCCAGCTGGGTCTTGCCGACGCCGCCCATGCCGCGCAGCACCTGGGTGAGCACGACGGTCCCGCTCTCGTCGACCGCCGCTGCCAGGCTGGTCGCGGCCTCCCGCTGCTGGAAGCAGTCCGCCGCGCGCGGCACCACGCCCTCACGGACCCGGGGCACCGGCTCGGCGGGCGGCGTGTGGTGGGCCGTGGCCGGGCGTCCGCCCTTGCCGCGCCGCTCCGCGCGGGCGCTCTCCCAGGTCCCTTCCCACCACGCGTCGTCCGGGGCGACATAGGAGGGTGTCCTGGCGCGCGCACGAGCACGCAGGTACGTCACCAGGAAGTGGGCGGTGGCCCGGTCCGTGGGGACGTTCTTGCCGTTGCGCCACTCGCTCCACGAGGACGAGGGCACTTTGACCGGCGGGCGCTGGCGGCCACCCTGTCGTTCGATCTCGCCGCCGGTCGGCTCTCCGGCTGCCTGCCACAGCTCGCGCAGAGCCCGCGCCCACCTTTCGGTCGAGTCCGGATCAGCCATGGCCCCCGCCTTCCGTCACGTCCGGGCCGGAACCGTACGGAAAAGACCTTCTGAGCCCCGCGCCCCCATGGTGACCAGCCTGCCCGTCCGACGGACGGTCGGCACCGCGTTCCGGAAAACGTCCCGGAGCGGCTTCCTCGACCGCGAACGCCCCCGGCGCCCGCCGGGGCCGACCGTTCAAGTCCTGGGAGGGATCGCCGTGTTCGACCGTCCGTTCTGGCGGGGCCTTACGCGCCTCGCCGTCATCGCCACCGTCTGCGCCGCCGCCAACGCCGTCGGCGCCGGACTCGTCCAGCTCGCCGCCTGGTGGTTCACGAACCGCTGAACCCGCTCCGCCTCCGCTACGGCAGCGCCCTGCACAGCGCCTCCAGCGTCCCCGCCCACGCGTGGTCGGGCGGGGTCGCGTAGCCGACGACCAGGGCGTCCGGGGCCCGGGTCGTCGCGGGCGTGGCGGGGTGGCGGTAGCGGGAGAGGCCGTGGACCGCCAGTCCGTGCCAGGCGGCGGCGCGTACGACGGCCTGTTCGGTGCCGGGCGGCAGCCGCAGGACGGCGTGCAGTCCCGCCGCGATGCCCGTGACCTCGACGTCGGGCGCCCGCTCGGCGAGCGCGGCGACCAGTTCGTCCCGGCGTCGCCGGTACCGCAGCCGGGCGGCGCGCACATGGCGGTCGTAGTCGCCGGAGACGAGGAACTCCGCCAGGGTGAGCTGGTCCAGGACGCCGGTGGTGGTGCCGCCGAGGTGCCGGGCCGTCTCCGCGGCGAGGGACGGCGGCAGCACCAGCCAGCCCAGCCGCAGCCCGGGCGCGAGGGACTTGCTGGCGGTGCCGAGGTAGGCGACGTGGTCGGGGGCGAGGTCCTGGAGGGCGCCGATCGGCTGGCGGTCGTAGCGGAACTCGCCGTCGTAGTCATCCTCAAGGATGAGACGGCCGGTGCGGCGCGCCCAGTCGACCGCCGCCGCCCGGCGCTCGGGGCGCAGCGCCACGCCGATGGGGAACTGGTGCGCCGGGGTGAGCAGCATGGCCGCCGCGTCGGCCGGGGGTGCGTCGGTGCGGGTGCCGTGGTCGTCGAGCGGGAGCGGGAGGGTGCGCAGCCCCGCCCGTTCCACGAGGTTCCAGTGCACGTCGAGGCCGTAGGACTCCACGGCCAGCGCGTCGCCGGACCCGCGGGCGCGCAGCACCTCCGCGAGCAGCTTCACGCCGTGCGCGAAGCCGGAGCAGATGACGACGCGCTCGGGGTCGGCGCGTACGCCGCGGGCCCGGGAGAGGTAGGCGGCGAGCGCGGCGCGCAGTTCGACCCGGCCGCGCGGGTCGCCGTACCCGAGGGCGTCGTGGGGCGCGGCGGCCAGGGCGCGGCGGGCGGCCCTGAGCCACTGGGCGCGCGGGAAGGACGCGAGGTCGGGGGTGCCGGGGACGAGGCTGTACGTGGGTCCGCCCGGCGTACGCCCGCGCGGCGCCGGACGGTCCGGCACCGGTGGCAGCGCACGGTCGGCGACCCGGGTGCCGGAGCCCTGCCGGGCGGTGAGCCAGCCCTCGGCGACGAGGTCGGCGTAGGACTCGGCGACCGTGTTGCGGGCGATGCCCAGGTCGGCGGCGAGGGAGCGGGAGGAGGGCAGCCGGGTGCCCGGCGCGAGACGGCCACCGCGGACGGCCTCCCGCAGCGCGTCGGTCAGCCCCCGGCGCAGCCCCGGACCGGCGGGTTCCAGATGCAGGTCGACCCCGAAGACGCCCTCGGCGTCGACGCCCTGGTCACCGCTGCCGTCGCCGTCAGAAGTGGCCCACGATCCCCGCATGGAAATGGACCATACCCCTGGGCCTCCCGCTCCCTACGCTCGACGCCATGACGAACAGCGAGACCGCGCCGCGGACCACCCCCGAGGACCACCCCTACGCCCCCGAACCCGCCTCCCGCCTGGACTGGGCCGCCCTGGCCCCGGACGTCTACAAGGCGATGGTCCGCCTCGACGCCGCCAGCCAGCAGGGGCTGGACCGCACGCTGCTTGAGCTGGTGAAGGTCCGCGCCTCGCAGCTGAACCGCTGCGCGCTCTGCCTGGACATGCACAGCAAGGACGCGCTGGCCGCCGGGGAGAGCGCGGAGCGGCTCATCCAGCTCAGCGCCTGGGAGGAGTCGCCGCACTTCTACACCGAGCGGGAGCTGGCCGCCCTGGAGCTGACGGAGGCGGTCACCGTCCTGACGGACGGCTTCGTGCCCGACGAGGTGTACGAGCGGGCGGCGAAGCACTTCGGGGAGGAGGAGCTGGCCCGGCTCATCGCGTCGATCACGGTGATCAACGCCTGGAACCGGCTCGGCGTGACCTGCCGCCGCGCGCCGGGCCACTACCAGCCGGACGGCCAGCGCCGCCCCTGACAGCGGTCGCCCAGGGGGCGCGCTAGTCGCACGAGTAGTACGGCGGGCAGAAGTAGGTGAGCGCCGTGTCCAGCAGTTCCCGCTCGTCGTCGCGGCCGTCGGCGTCGGGGCCGTAGGCGGCGACGGCGTACAGGTTGCCGTCGGCGGCGACGAAGCGTTCGTCGACGACGTGCCAGGTGCCGACGTCGGGCTCGCCCTTGATGGAATCGGCGAGGTACTCGAGGCGGGAGCCGCCCTCGCCCACCTGTTCCAGGGTGAGTTCCTCGAAGCCGTCCGCCTTCGGGGTGTCGTCGGAGAGGAACAGGTCGAAGGACGCCTCGGGGGAGGTCTCCGCCACCTCGAACACCTGGAGCCGCAGCTCGCCGTCCGCGCTGCGGTAGTTGACGATGTCCATGCCGTACTGGGAGTCCACCGCCTCGCGCGTCCAGCCCGTCGGCCGGGCGATGCTGAAGCCCTCGGCGTCCTCGTACAGCTCGTACCCGGCGGGTACGTCGACGGTGGCGGAGGGCGACGGCGGCTCCTCAAGCGGCGACTGCTGCGGCGCCTCACCCTCCGGTGGCGGCGTCTCACCCTCCGGTGGCGACGCGTCGCCCTCGGGTGGCGCCTCCGACACCGGGGCGGTGCTCTCCCCGCTCGCCTTGCCCTTCCCGTCCGTGCCCCCGTCCCCGTTCCCGTCCCCGACGACCAGCGTCAGCACCAGCGCCACGGCGGCCCCGGCGACGGCCGCGCCGCCCAGCACCGTCCACAGCGTCCGGCGGCTGAGCCCGCCGACCCGCTGGGGCCCCGGGTGCGGCAGCTCGGGGCTGGACCAGCCGCCCCCGGGCGCGAAGTCCGGGGGCGGCACGGACGGCGGCACGGACGGCGGCGGGACGATGGGCGCCGGTGGCGGGCTCGCCGGTGGCGGCGTCACCGGCGCCGGTGTCACCGGGGCCCGGCCCGCCGCCTCCGCGCCGTCCTCCCAGCGCTGGGCGTCCTCGTTCCAGTACCGCTGTCCCCCGCTCATGGCGAACCCCTCACATCCCCAGCAGCCCGGCGACCGTCCCGGCCGACGCGAACAGCGTCAGCACGGACTGGGCGTCCTCCAGCAGTTCCCGCAGCCGCTGCCGACGGGACTGTCCCGCCGTACCGGTGCGGTCGATCTCCTCCTCGGTCTCCGCGAGGGCCGCGTCAAGGCGCGTGGTCTGCTCGCTCTCCCGCAGCCGCGCGAGGTCGGCGCGCAGTTCCCGTACCGCTTCGAGGAGTTGCTCGGCGTCGGCGTCGCGGGTGGCCGGGGCGGTGGTGTTGTGGGTCTCGGCGCGGCCGTGGCTGCCGAAGGCGAACGCGGAGTTGTCGGCGCGGCCGATGTGGACGTTCGGGGGCGGGGGCAGGGGGTCACTTGCCGCCATCGCTGGCCGGTCCCTTCTGCGGCTCGGGGCCGCTGTTGACGGTGGAGGAGCTGGCGTGCTCGCCGAAGGCGAAGGAGGAGTTGTCGGCGCGGCCGATGTGCACGGCGCCCTCGCTGACATTGATGATCTTCTGCACGAACTCGCCGGTCTCGTAGCCCGCCTCGGCGAGCGCCAGCCGGACGCCGTGCCCGATGCGGTCCTGGACGGTGCGCAGGTACCGGGCGGTGTCCATCTCCTGGAAGGTGGAGCCGTCCGGTACGGAGCCCAGTTCGCGCACGGACACGGCGGGCCCGTCGGGCAGCGCGGCCGAGTGGCCGCCGGTCAGCAGCCGCCAGGCGTAGCGCGCCCCGTGGCCGAGGGTGACCAGGGCCAGGCCCAGCGAGCGGGGCGTCAGCAGCAGGGCGGTGAGCGCCTTGCCGACCACGTTGTCGTGGCGGAGCCGGTGGGCGGCGCGGTCGGCGTCCTTGAAGTCCGCGCGGACCGGGGTCAGCACGTGCGGGGCGATCTCCAGCATGAGCATCCGGCCCTGGGTGTGGATGCGCACGAAGACGGTGACGACCAGCTCCTCCTCCCAGCCGCCGACGCGGATGCGCAGGAAGTGCCGCCGCTTCTCGCCGCCCTCCTCGACGGCGCGGGCGCGGTGCTGCTCGAACTGCTCGGGGCCGTAGGGGGCCTGGTCGCGCCGGAGCAGGCCCTCGGCGGGCAGGAACACGCACTCGTCGATCTCCAGCCGCCGCAGCCGGTCGCGCACGGCGGTCCCGGCGTACTCGGCGGGCACCCGCAGTTGTTCGAGCAGCGGCCGGATGCGCTCCAGGATCGCCCGGTTGCTCAGCGGCTGCTGGGTGGCGTCCTCGTCGGGGCGGAGTTCGACGGCGAGCACCCAGGTGTCGTACGCGGCTCCCGCGCCGCAGAACGGGCGGGCCTCGTGGTACATCACCAGCGGCGCGTGCTGCTCCACGCGGATGCGGTGCATCACCCGCCGGAACCGCTGCCCCTCGGCCCGCTCGGCGGGGTCGCTGGCCGCGTCCGGGAAGCGCTGTGGGGAGAGTTCGGCGGTGAGGGCGCGGGCGAACTGGCCGCGCTGCGCGGCGACGCACAGCGCGATCAGCGCGAGCACCCCGAGCGCCATCCACGCCTGCCAGGGGTCGATCAGCTCCGCGAGGTCGTCGGCGGCGGGCACCAGCAGGTCCGTCAGGCTCACCGACTCGGGGTCGCTGAGGTCGTAGGGGTCGTACGCCGACCCGTAGCCGGAGTCGTCGTCGCCGCCGTCGCCGAAGGCGATGCTGACGGCGATGAAGAGGAAGTAGGCGAAGATGACGCGGCCCCACCAGCGGGCGACGAAGGCGGCGACCCTGCGGTACAGCGGCGGCTCGGCGGCGCGGCCCCGGAGCCAGGGCGCGAGGGCGAGCAGCAGGCTGGGGTAGAGCACACCGGCGAGCAGCCAGCCGCTGAGCGGCAGGCCCACGATCCACAGTCCGACGATGGCGGCGGCCCAGAGCTGTTCCTGTTTGCGGGCGCGCAGCGCGTGGGCGAGGACGCGGGCGGCGTCGATGCCGAGGGACGGTGCCACGATCCGCTGTTCGTCGAGGTACAGCTCGTCGATGACGCGGTCCCGGTAGCGGGGGTCCAGGTAGGCGCCCGCGCACAGCAGCCGGGTGGCCTCGCTGGCGTGCGGCGGGATGGGCGGGGGGTCCGCGAGGGCGGACCCGGGGTCGGTCTGGTGTGGCACGTGCGCGGTGGTCACGCCTATCCCCCGAGATAGCGACAGTTGACGGCGCATCAGCATAGGAGAGATGAGCAGGGCTGTCCTCATCCTTTACGCATCCTCCCCGCCGCTCTTTGACTAGAGTCAAAGACCATGGACTCCACCGCGTCGACAGCCTCCACCGCGCCCGGCCGTGAGCAGATCGCGGCCTTCCGCCGTTTCAACCGCTACTTCACCCGCCGCATCGGCGCCCTCGACGACCACTACCTCGGCCAGGACCGCCCGCTCGGCGAGGCCCGGCTGCTGTTCGAGATCGCCGGGAGCCCGCGGGGCGCCTCCCTGCGCGAACTGCGCGCCCGGCTCGGCCTGGACGCCGGGTACCTGAGCCGGATGGTCAAGGCGCTCCAGGCGCAGAACCTGGTCACCCTCGCCCCCGACCCGCGCGACCAGCGGCTGCGCACGGTCACGCTGACGGCGGCCGGGCGTGCCGAGGTCCGGGAGCAGGACCGCCGCTCCGACGCCCTGGTGGCGGGCCTGCTGGACGGGCTGACCCCGGCCCAGCGCGACCGGCTGACGGAGGCCATGGCCACCGCCCGGCGACTGCTGCGCCTCGCCGCGATCACCGTGCGCCCCGTCGACGCCGCCGGTGCCGACGCCCGCGCCTGCCTGGACGCCTACGCCGCCGAGATCGACGCCCGGTTCCCGGAGGGCTTCGACCGGTCCGACCTGGTGCGGGCCGAGGAGGTGTCGGGCGCGGCGGGCGCGTTCCTCGTGGCGTACGAGGAGGGGGTGCCGGTGGGCTGCGGGGCGCTGCGGCGCCTCACGCCCGGCGTCGGCGAGCTGCGGCACGTCTGGGTGGCCCCGGCCGCCCGCCGACTGGGCCTGGCCCGACGCATCCTCGGGGGGCTGGAGCGGGAGGCGGGCGCCCGCGGCCTGGACGTCGTACGCCTCGACACGCACGCCACGCTGACGGAGGCGCGGGTGATGTACCGGGCGTGCGGGTACCGGGAGATCCCGGCGTACTCGGACCACGTCTACGGGGCGCACTGGTTCGAGAAGCGGCTGCCCGCGTACGACGGGAGCGCCCATGACGAGGCCCCGCCCCGGACGGACCGGGACGGGGCCTGAGGAACCCCGCGGGGGTCGTCAGATGAGGCCGAGGCCGCGGACCGCCTCGCGCTCCTCCTCCAGCTCCTTGACGGAGGCGTCGATGCGGGCGCGGGAGAAGTCGTTGATCTCCAGGCCCTGCACGATCTCGTACTTGCCGTCCTTGCAGGTGACGGGGAAGGAGGAGATCAGGCCCTCCGGGACGCCGTAGGAACCGTCGGACGGGATGCCCATGGAGACCCAGTCGCCGTCGGCGGTGCCGTTGACCCAGGTGTCGACGTGGTCGATGGCGGCGTTGGCGGCGGACGCGGCCGAGGAGGCGCCGCGGGCCTCGATGATGGCGGCGCCGCGCTTGGCGACGGTCGGGATGAAGTCGTCGGCGAGCCACTGCTCGTCGTTCACGACCTCGGCGGCGTTCTTGCCCGCGACGGTGGCGTGGAAGATGTCGGGGTACTGGGTGGCGGAGTGGTTGCCCCAGATCGTCAGCTTCCGGATCTCGGAGACCGCGACGCCCGTCTTCTTCGCGAGCTGGGTCAGGGCGCGGTTGTGGTCCAGGCGGGTCATCGCGGTGAAGCGCTCGGCCGGTACGTCCGGGGCGGCGGCCTGCGCGATCAGCGCGTTGGTGTTGGCCGGGTTGCCGACGACCAGGACGCGCACGTCGTCGGCGGCGTGGTCGTTGATGGCCTTGCCCTGCGGCTTGAAGATGCCGCCGTTGGCCTCCAGCAGGTCGCCGCGCTCCATGCCCTTGGTGCGCGGGCGGGCGCCGACGAGGAGGGCGACGTTGGTGCCGTCGAAGGCCACGTTCGGGTCGTCGCTGATGTCGATGCCCTGGAGCAGCGGGAACGCGCAGTCGTCCAGCTCCATCGCGGTGCCCTCGGCGGCCTTCAGGGCCGGGGTGATCTCCAGGAGGCGCAGGCGGACCGGCACGTCCGCGCCGAGGAGCTGGCCGGAGGCGATGCGGAAGAGCAGGGCGTAACCGATCTGGCCGGCCGCGCCGGTGACGGTGACGTTCACGGGAGTGCGGGTCATGGCGTTCTCCGTATGACAGCTGGCGGTGGGGCGTCCCTGCCCCGGGGGTTCCGGATGATCGATCTCTTGGCGTCAAGAGATCTCTCGGCGGTCAGGCTATCGCGCCTCCGCCATCCCGCACGGCCGCCCCGGTGTGGCCCGTCCCACAGAGGGCGTACCCCTGCGGGAAAGAGGGAGTGCCCCCTGCGGAAGTACCCCTGCGAAGTCCCCGCGGAAGTCCCCCTGCGAAGTCCCTGCGGACGTCCCCCGCGGACGTCCCCCGCGGAAAAAGGGGCGGCGGCCGCTCGTCCGGGAGAGGAGAGACGAAAACGGCCGCCTGTGGGGGTACCGACTCCGCCGGACTCCCGTGGGGGTACGGTTCGCGTGCCCCCGATCGGCGGGGCCATGCCTGCCCCGGCGCTCTCTTTTTCGGTCCGTCGCCCGGGCCTACCGCGTGCAGCCCTTCTCGCCCGAGGTCAGCGTCACGCACGCCACCGCGTCGGTGGCCTTCCGGACGGCGATCATCGGGGTGTACGCGTCGGTGTCCCCGGCTTCCGTGACGGACCCGTCCCGCACGGCCCCGCCCACGGTCACCCGCACCGCGTCGCCCGGTACGGCCTGGTTGATACGGCCCCAGGCGGCGGCGCAGGTCTCGCTGTACCGCACCTCCACCAGCGTGGTGCCCACGGTGACGGACTGGGCGGTCGTGGCCAGCTCGCCGCCGCACCCCATGTCCTCCGCGTCCTTGCCGGTGCAGCTCTCCCCGCTGCACTTCACGCCGGGCGGCAGCTTGACCTTGGTGGCGGTGGGCGTGGGCGAGGGGGTGGGGGCGGCCTCCTTGGCGTCCCCGCCGCGGCTGGTGAGCAGATAGGCGGCGAGGGCCGTGGCCAGCACGCCGACGACACCGGCGAGCAGCAGGCCGAGGCGTCGCCCACGGCCGCCCGGGCCACGGCGCTGGTCCGCCGCCTGGGCTCCGTGCGGCGGTTCGCCGTACGACCCCGGGGTCGGCGAGGCCGCGGGGCCCGGCGTCGACGTGGTCGCGGGGCGCGCCCCTGGCGTCGGCGTGGTCGTGGGGTTCGGCTTCGGCCCGCGGGGGCCCACCGGGGACGGTCCGGTGTACCCGGCGAGGCCCCAGGAGTTGGTGCGGCCCGGGGACGCGGCGGCGCCGTTCTCGCGGGCGTCGGCGTCGGGGGCGGTGGGCTGGGCGGGAACCGTCGGCACGCTCGGGACGACGCCCGCGGGCCCGGCGATCCCGGGGGTGGCCGTCGCGTTGCCGCCCTTGCGGGCCGACTTGTTCTTGGCACCCGCGGCGGGTGCGCCCGCCGGGGGCGGCCCGAACTCGCTGAGCGCGGCGCGCGCCTGCGAGATCTTCATGGCCTCCATGGTCATGTCGTGGCGCATCTCCGAACGGCTCCAGGCCCGTTCGGCCAGCTCCCACATGGTGGTGAGGTGGACGGGGTTGGTGCCGGTGACCTCGGCGAGGGCGACGATGGCGCCCTTGGGCGCGAGCAGTCGGCCGCCCAGGTAGCGCTCCCAGGACGTCTTGCTGTAGCCGGTTCGGTCGGCGACCGCCGCGACGCTCAGTCCGCTGCGGTCCACGAGTCGGCGGAGCTGGCTGGTGAACTCCCGGATCTGCGGGTCGAGTTCCTCCGGCAGGTCCTTCCAACGAGGCATCGCTTCCCCCTCTTCCCCCCGCTACGTGCTGGTTGTCGCCGCGCCGCCCCGCCCCAGGGGAGGCGCCGGGCCAGGATCCCAGTTCCCGGACCGCGGGCACACCCCGCCTCCGCGAACCTGTCGATACGCCGACACGACGGACACACACCGGTGACCTCGGGCGCACCGGTGGCCTCCCCGCCCCTGGTACGCAAACGCGCCACGGTCGTTTCAGGAGGTTGTGTCAGGTCGCGGACACCGTAGCGGAACGGTCACTTCCGTGCCACAGCGCACGGACAGCCGTTGAACGCCCCGCTCCGGTCACGGGAGTGTGGGTCGCGGCGGCGGCCCGTCCCTTGGCTCGGGGGAGGGGACGGGGCGCCGCGTCAGCGACGGGCCCGAGGGGCGCTAGCTGCTGACGGTGAAGTGCAGCGTGTCCTTGAGGAAGGGGATCTCCAGCAGGGGGTTCGGCTGCACCATCAGCGCCAGCAGGACGATCGTCAGGCCGAGGATGCCGTAGGTGGCGATGTCGGTGAAGCGGGAGCGCACCGCGAGCATTCCGACGCCGGGCAGCAGCCAGCGCAGGGCGGCGCCGCCGAGCAGGGCGACGCCGATCAGCATCGTCCCGTACCGGAACTGGTCCAGGGCGGTGAGCAGCAGGCCCGCGCCCACCACGCCGAGGACGAGCAGCGTCGGCCACTGCCGGGCGGGCGCCGGGGCGGCGCCGGACGCGGCCCGGCCGCCGCCCTCGGGCCGGGCGGTGTCCCGGGTGAACAGCGGGAACCGCCGGGTGACCCGGCGTGGCCTGCCCTCCGCGTCGGGGGCGCTGATGGGGTCGCGGACGGTCAGCTCGGAGTCGTCCGCCTCGGCGGGACCGCCGGAGCCGTCAGCGACCGCGGCGCCCTCGTCGGCCACCTCGCCCTTGTCGCCCCGCGTCCCGCCCGTCTCAGCCGACACTGCGTTCCGCCGCCTCGACCACGTTGACCAGAAGCTGGGCCCGGGTCATCGGGCCCACGCCGCCGGGGTTGGGGGAGATCCAGCCCGCGACCTCGGCGACGTCGGGGTGCACATCGCCGACGATCTTGCCCTCGGCGCTGCGGGAGACGCCGACGTCGAGGACGGCGGCGCCCGGCTTGACGTCCTCGGCCCGCACCAGGTGGGCGGAGCCCGCCGCGGCGATGATGATGTCCGCGCGGCGCAGGTGCGCGGCGAGGTCCCGGGTGCCGGTGTGGCACTGCGTCACCGTGGCGTTCTCGCTGCGCCGGGTCAGCAGCAGCGGCATCGGACGCCCGATGGTCACGCCCCGGCCGACCACCACGACCTCCGCGCCCTTGATCTCGACGCCGTGGCGGCGCAGCAGGGTGAGGATGCCGTTGGGGGTGCAGGGCAGCGGCGCGGGCTCGTTGAGGACGAGGCGGCCGAGGTTCATGGGGTGCAGCCCGTCGGCGTCCTTGTCGGGGTCCATCAGCTCCAGGACGCGGTTCTCGTCGATGCCGCGGGGCAGCGGGAGCTGGACGATGTAGCCGGTGCAGGCCGGGTCCTCGTTCAGTTCGCGGACGACCGCCTCGATCTCCTCCTGCGTCGCCGTGCCCGGCAGTTCGCGCTGGATGGAGGCGATGCCGACCTGGGCGCAGTCGCGGTGCTTCCCGGCGACGTACTTCTGGCTGCCGGGGTCGTCCCCGACGAGGATCGTGCCGAGGCCGGGCGTGACGCCCTTCTCCTTCAGCGCCGCCACGCGGGCGGTCAGATCGGACTTGATCGCGGCTGCGGTGGCCTTGCCATCGAGAATCTGGGCAGTCATGCCTCCATCCTCGCGGATAACCGCCCCTGGGGACCAATCGCGCCTTCTGACCACCGGGTGATCAGGAGGTTGCACTTGCACAACACAAACCGAATGCGACTGGACAAATTCCGGCAGCCTGAAGAACGATGAGCGGCGCAATACCGCGGTTCATGTTCGGGGGCAAACCGCTCACATCGCGTCCTTTCGCGACGATCCGTGACGTTCCTCGTGCGACCCGCGCCGTCCCCGCCCCTGCACGGAGGAATGTCGCCCATGAGTTTCGGCTCCCCCAACAACCCGTACGGCGAACAGCCGCAGCAACCGCAGCAGCCCGGGTACGGCTACCCGGGCCAGCAGCCGCCCGGCTACGGCTACCCGCAGGCCCCCGGCGGCGCCCCCCCGCAGGGCGGCGGCTACGGCGGCTACCCGTCCTACCCGGCCGGTGCCCCCGGCACCCCGGGCGGTATGCCGGGTATGCCCGGTATGCCGAGGGTGGCGTCGATGGGCCGCCGCTTCGGCGCCCGGCTGCTGGACGGCGTCGCGTTCCTGGTCATCTACTTCGTCCTCGGCCTGCTCGGGCTCGCGGGCTCGGCGTCCGCCATCAACGACTGCGACCAGCCCACCGACAGCGCCGCCTACCAGTCGTGCGTGGAGGACGGCCTCGGCGACGTCGTCGCGTCGCTGATGGTGGTCTTCGTCATCATGGCGGCCATCGGCCTGCTGTACGAGTGGCTGCTCACCGCCCTGCTCGGCGGCACCCTCGGCAAGCTGGCGGTCGGCATCCGGGTCGTGAACGTCAACACCGGCCAGAAGATCGGCCTGGGCTCGTCGTTCATCCGCTGGATCATCCCGATCGTGGGCAGCTTCGCCTGCGGCATCGGCCAGTTGCTCGTCTACCTGTCCCCCTTCTGGGACAAGTCGGGCCGCCAGCAGGGCTGGCACGACAAGGCCGCGAGCACGATGGTCATCCAGAACTGACCCACCGCGCCCGGCGCCGGACGCGGCGCTTCACGAGGGCCGTGTCCCACCCGCACCCGGGGGGCACGGCCCTCGCGCGTGCCCCTCAGTCGCCCTGCCCCGCCGCCCGCAGCACCGACGCCCCCACGGGCGTCAGGGTGTGCAGCACCTGGGCGCCCTCACGGACGCTGGTGATCAGGCCCGCGTCCCGCAGCGCGGTGGCGTGACGGCTGGCCGAGGACGCCGACACCCCCGCGGCGCGGGCGAGTTCGCCGGTCGTCGCGCCCGAGACGGCGGCGTGTAACGCGGCGGCCCGGGTGCGCCCGAGCAGGGCGACCAGGGACCTGCCGGAGCTGTCGGTGTCCGTCTGCGGCGAGCGGTGCTCGTCCAGCAGCGGGTACCACAGCACCGGCGGCAGGTCGGGGTCCGCGAAGCTGACGGGCTGCCCCCAGGTGAAGTAGGAGGGGACGAGGGTCAGTCCACGGCCGTTGAGGTACAGGTCCCGGTCCTCGGGATAGCTGGCCTCCAGCACCGGGGGCCGCCACCGCATCCCGGAGCCCTGCCCCAGGGAGGCCAGCAGCCCCTCCACCCCGCCGTCCAGCAGGGCCCGGCAGCGCGCCGCGCGTTCCGCGTCGACGCGGGCCCGCACATGGTCCCGGTAGGGCGCCACGACGGCCTCGTGGTAGTCGTGCAGCAGCCGTACGAACTCCTTGCGGGTGCCCAGGTCGGCGAGTTGGCCCACCCAGGCGGGGGCGCCCACGGCCCGGTCGAGCAGGGCCATCTCGTGCCGTATCCGGCGTCCGGGCGTGGCGAGGATCAGCTCCGCCCCGGCCTCGATGCTGCCGTCCGTGCCGACCGGCGTCAGGAAGTCCGGGAAGTAGGTGGCCCGTGGGTAGAGCGGCAGCAGGACGTTCCGCACGGCGCGCTCCAGTCCCCTGCGGTGCAGTTGCAGCCGGGCGGAGCGGAACCATCCCGCGTACGCCCAACGGCCCTTGCGGGACTGGAACCGGTGCAGGCTCCCCGCGATCTCCCAGAGTGGGTCGGAACTCGCGGCGAGCCGGGTTCTGGCAAGGTCGAGCTCACTGAAATGGATGCGCAGCACCTTGTTCCCCCGTTGAACTCAGCATTTGCACTCAGCCGCAACAGCATGGACCGCCAGCACGTCCGGGGGCAATTGTGAGACCGCACAGAGCCCCCCTCACACCCCCCACCCGAGGACGCCACATTGGCCATCGACCTTCCCCCGAGACCGACGAGGGCGCGGCACGCCCAGGGCACCGTCACGGGCGTCACCTGAGCCTCGACGGGCACTCGCTCTTCGTCGGCACCCAGTAACCCAGGGGAACGTACCGCCCACTGGGGCACGGCCACCATCGCGGTCCACCAGGCGTGAGAGAAGGCGCGTTAGCCATGTACAGCATCATCGTCGTACCACCGAAACATGCCGCCACCCACGACCACATCCACCTCACCAGCGGCGAACGGCTGCCCTTCGGCAGCGCGCGGACCCCGGGCGGCCTGACCATCCCGCACCCGGGCGTGCTCCCGCGCGCCGGGGAGATCACCGCGAACGGCACCTACTGGTTACTGAGCAACCTCAGCGACGACCAGACCTACGTCGTCGAGAACCCCGAGGGCGCGGGCGAACACGTCAAGATCGCGCCGGGCCGGGTGGAGGCGCCGGTGCCGTTCGAGTTCGGGCGGCTGGTGCTGCTGGCGGGCGGTGACCTGATACCGATCGACGTCTGGGCGCCCCGGCACACCTTCCGCAGCGCCGCCCGGCGCGGGCTGACCGGCTCGCCCATGGCACCGGCGTTCAGCCTGGACCGCACCAAGCGCTACTTCGCCGTCCTGGTCGCCCTGTGCGAGCCCCGGCTGCGCGGCGCGGCGCACGCCCCGCTGCCCGCCGTGGAGGACCTGGTGGAGCGCCTGCGGCCGACGTGGCCGACGGTCAGCCGTACGGCGGTGCACTGGAACCTCGACTACCTCGCCCTGAAGCTGCGGCTGCGCCCGGACCACGACCCGACGGAGTCCCCCGCCTGCACAACGGCAGGCGGGAGTCCCTGGTGTCCCTGGCGCTGCGCTTCAACCTGGCCCGCGAGGACGACCTGGCCATCCTCAACGAGTACTGCGCCGGCCCCCGTTGACGGGGGCCGGTGAGTACCCCGTCGGCCGTCAGCCGTCAGCCGTCAGCCGTCAGTGGAAGAAGTGCCGCGTCCCGGTGAAGTACATGGTCACGCCGGCCTTCTTCGCGGCCTCCACGACCAGTTCGTCACGGACCGAACCGCCCGGCTGGACGACCGCCCTGACCCCGGCCCCGGTGAGGATCTCCAGGCCGTCCGGGAAGGGGAAGAACGCGTCGGACGCCGCGTAGGCGCCCCGCGCGCGCTCCGCGCCCGCCCGCTCGACGGCGAGCTTCGCGGAGTCGACGCGGTTGACCTGGCCCATGCCGACGCCGACGGAGGCGCCGTCCTTGGCGAGCAGGATCGCGTTGGACTTCACCGCGCGGCACGCCTTCCACGCGAACGCCAGCTCGGCCAGCTCGTCGGCGTCCAGCGCCTCGCCGGTGGCGAGGGTCCAGTTGGCCGGGTCGTCGCCGTCGGCCTGGAGGCGGTCGGTGACCTGGAGGAGGGCGCCGCCGTCGACGGGCTTGACCTCGACCGGGTTTCCGGGGCCCTCGGGGCAGCGCAGGACGCGGATGCCCTTCTTCTTGGTGAGGGCGTCGAGGGCGCCCTCCTCGTAGTCCGGCGCGACGATGACCTCGGTGAAGATCTCGGCGACCTGCTCCGCCATCTCCCTGCTGACCGGCCGGTTGACGGCGATCACACCGCCGTACGCGGAGAGCGGGTCGCACGCGTGGGCCTTGCGGTGCGCCTCGGCGACGTCCGCGCCGACGGCGATGCCGCACGGGTTGGCGTGCTTGATGATCGCGACGCACGGCTCGGCGTGGTCGTACGCGGCACGGCGGGCGGCGTCCGTGTCCGTGTAGTTGTTGTACGACATCTCCTTGCCGTGCAGTTGCTCGGCCTGCGCGAGGCCGCCGGTGCCGTCGACGTAGAGGGCGGCGGGCTGGTGCGGGTTCTCGCCGTAGCGGAGGGTGTTGCTCCGCTCCCAGGTGGCGCCGAGGAAGTCGGGGAAGGCGGAGTCGTCCACGGGCGCGTACTCGCTGGCGAACCAGCCCGCCACCGCGACGTCGTACGCCGCCGTGTGCCGGAACGCCTCCGCGGCGAGCCGCTTGCGGGCGGCGAGGTCGAAGCCGCCCGCGCGGACGGCGGCGAGCACGTCGGCGTACCGGTCGGGGCTGGTGACGACGGCGACGGACGGGTGGTTCTTGGCGGCGGCGCGGACCATCGACGGGCCGCCGATGTCGATCTGCTCCACGCACTCGTCGGGTGAGGCGCCCGAGGCGACGGTCTCCCGGAACGGGTAGAGGTTGACGACGACCAGGTCGAACGGCTCGACCCCCAACTCCTGGAGCTGGCGCTGGTGCTCGGGGAGCCGCAGGTCGGCGAGGATGCCCGCGTGCACCCGGGGGTGCAGGGTCTTGACCCGGCCGTCCAGGCACTCGGGGAAGCCGGTCAGCTCCTCGACCTTGGTGACGGGGACACCGGCGGCGGCGATACGGCCCGCGGTGGAGCCGGTGGAAACCAGCTCCACGCCCGCCTCGTGCAGGCCGCGGGCGAGGTCCTCAAGGCCCGTCTTGTCGTAGACGCTGACGAGCGCGCGCCGGATCGGCCGCTGGGTGCTCCCGTTGCTCTCGGCGGTCACTGGATAACTACCTTTCGTCCCTCAATGCGATAGCCGTTGCGGGCGAGCCGCCCCACGACCTCGACGAGCAGCCTTCGCTCGACTTCCTTGATGCGCTCGTGCAGAGCGCTCTCGTCGTCCTCGTCCCGGATCTCCACCACGCCCTGCGCGATGATCGGTCCGGTGTCGACGCCGTCGTCGACGAAGTGGACGGTGCAGCCGGTGACCCGGGCGCCGTACGCGAGCGCGTCACGGACGCCGTGGGCGCCGGGAAAACTGGGCAGCAGGGCCGGGTGCGTGTTGACGAACCGCCCCCCGAACCGGGCCAGGAACTCCTTGCCGACGATCTTCATGAACCCGGCGGAGACGACGAGGTCGGGCTCGTGCGCCGCGACCGCGTCGGCGAGGGCGGCGTCCCACTCGTCCCGGGAGGCGAAGTCCCTGACCCGGCACACGAAGGTCGGCAGCCCGGCGCGTTCGGCCCGCGCGAGCCCCTCGATGCCGTCACGGTCGGCGCCTACGGCCACGATCTCGGCGCCGTACGCGTCGGCACCCGTGGCGTCGATGGCGTCGAGCAGCGCCTGGAGGTTGGTGCCGGATCCGGAGACCAGCACCACGAGGCGCTTGGCACTCCTGGCCACGGGCTTGGCGGCCACGGTGGGGCCCTTTCTCGGGACAGCGTCTTTGTATGGTCGTACGAATGCTTCGCGCCCCTCGATACGGGGAAGTGTACGAAGCGGCCGACCGTCAGCAACGATACCGGCACACCGGGCGGCCCCCACGGGACGGGGGCGTGGCCGGAAGGTAGCGTCTGGGAGGAGTGCGTTCGGGAACGCGGCCGGGGGACGGCGCGTTCTCGTAGTGACAGCTCACAGCAGACAGCCGTATCGCCTAGGGGAAGACGCTCACTTGATGCCGGACCGCAGCCTGCGACTCCTCACGCTCCCCCCGCAGTCGGTGCTGGGAGGGGAGCGCAGCGGCGTGGTGGCGCTGCGGGAGCGCCCCGCCTCACCGCCCGACGCGTCCGAGGGTGACCAGCGGGGCGACCAGCCCGGTGACCAGCGGCGCGGCGCTGGTCAGGAGGACAATCCCTTCGCGCCGCCGCCGGAGGGCACGCCCGACCAGCCCTGGCAGCCGCGTCGGCCGACCGGTTCGGACGAGGGCTCCGACGACTCGGGCTCCGGCGACTCCGGGGGCGGCGGTCGCTCCCCGTGGGGCAGCCGCTGGAGCGACCGGCAGCCCGGCCGCTCCCAGGGCGGCGGCTTCGGCGAGCGGCCCGGCAGCTCACCGGAGGGCTCCGGTGGCAACGGCCCCAGCTCCGGCAACCCGCGCTGGGACCCGACCGACCCGGCCCAGCGGCGCGCGCGGTACGCGTTGCTGGGCGGCATGTGGGCCTTCTTCTTCGCCCTGTTCAGTTGGCCGTACGCGGCGCTGCTGCTGGGGGCGCTCGCCCTGTACTGGGGCATCAGCGCGCTGCGCGCCAAGCCGCGAGGCGCCGACCCCGACGCCCCGGCCGCCGAGCCCCCGGCCCGCCCGCAGACCGCCGCGGCGATCAGTGGCCTGGTCACGGCGTCGCTGGCGCTGGCCCTGGTCGCGGCGTCCTTCGCCGCGCAGCTCGTCTACCGCGACTACTACACCTGCCGCGACGACGCCCTCACCAACGAGGCCGCCAGGCGTGCAGCAAGCTCCTGCCGGAGGAGTTGCGGGGGGTGCTGGGGACGGAGGGCTGACCCCGGGTCCCGTTCTGGGGCGGTGTCAGGGGGCGCGGTCCGAAGGGCTGGCGGGCTGGCCGCCTGGCTTGCGGGCGACCCCGAACCAGGCGGCGAGGGCGGCGATACGGCTCCGCCGGGGGGCGGGGGGAGCTGCGGGAGTGGCAGAGGCGGCGGGGGTGGCAGGGGCGGTCGGGGTGGCAGGGGTTGCGGGGGTGGCAGGGGTTGCCTCCGCGCCTTCTCCCTGATCCGGGTTCCTCTCCTCCTGCCCCGGCTCGCTCGCCGCGGGCGCCTTCTCCGGTCCCGGCTCGCCCGCCGCGGGCGTCCCGGCCACGCCCCGGCGCCACCAGCGCCTGCGACCAGCCACCGGCGGTGGTGACGTCACTGGCGGTGGTGACGTCACCGGCGAGGGCGTCGGTGCCGGGGATGGCGTTGGCACCGGGGATGGCGTAGGTGCCGGGGATGGCGTTGGTACCGGGGACTGCTTCGGAGCCGGGGGCTGCTTCGGTGCCGGGGACCGCTTCGGTGCCGGGGACCGCTTTGGTTCGCGGCAGCGCCACGCCCGTACGCCCGCCGCCACCGGTACCGCCACCGTCACCGTCCACAGCAGGGTCGCGGCGCCCACCTGCCACCACACGGGGCCGAAGCGGGCGAGGGCGGCGACGCCCAGGGGGCCGCCCGCGCAGGCGGCGAGGGCGGACATGGCGGTCGCGCAGAGCAGCGCGGCCAGGACGGTGGCGGTGACGGTCCGGCCGCGCGGCCAGGCAGCCGTACGGTCACCGCCGCGCGGTGCGGCAACCCCCGCCACGTACCACCCCACCGCCACCGCGCTCACCACCGGCACCACCAGCACCGCCCAGCGCAACGGCGTCCCCGCCCCCTCCCCCGGCACCGCCGCCAGCAGCGGGAACGGCGGCAGCAGGGGGGCCGGGGCGGCGGCCAGCGGGCTGGTGACCCGGCCGACGCCGAGACAGAAGCCGGGGCCGAGGGCGTACGCGGCGCCCCACACCGCCGCGTTCGGGACCAGCGCGAGACAGAGCAGCAGCACCGCGAACCGGCCGGACAGGCCCTCCGTCAACTGGAGGAAGGCCGTCCGCGTCGCCCCGCCGTGCCACGCCAGCGACAGGGCCACCAGCAGCGCCCCGCCTCCGACGGAGGCCGCGACCCCGGCGCCCGCGCCCCGCACCGCCGCCTCGTACCGCTGCCGCGCCGCCGCGCCGAACAGCCGTCGGCGCACCCGGCGCGGCACGCGCACCAGCACACCGTCCACGGGGTGCCGGGGTCGGCCGTACGCCGTCCACACCCCCGACGCCGCCGCGCCCACGGCGAGCAGCGGCAGCAGCGCGAGGGGCCACCGCCACGCGGGCCGCAGGTCACCGCCCGCCGCGTACAGCAGGGCCGCGCCGCCGACGGTGAGGTAGCCGAGGACGACGCCCGCCCACGCCGTACGCCCGGAGACCGGCACGACGGGGGCGCCGTCGTCGCCGCCGTCCACCGCGTCCCGCGCCGCCCGGTGCACCAGCCACACCGGCAGCGCGAGCAGCAGCAACGGGGTGACGCCGACCGGGGCGGGGACGCCGGAGAGGGTGTCGACGCGGACCAGGTCCGCGCCGTGCGCCAGCAGCCAGAGCGCGGCGGCGACGTGCAGCGCCGCGCCGGGTCCGCTGTCGGGGTACGGCGAGCTGATCCACAGCACCGTCGCCAGCACCGCGAACACCGCGAGACCCAGCCCCGCCGCGACCGCGCCGCCCACCAGACCGGCGACCAGCCCGGACGGCCGTCGACTCATCCGGGTGAGCAGCGGCGGCAGGGGGGTGCGGAGGGACGGCGGCGGGCGGTGTTCGGGGGTCGGGATCACGCCGCCATGCTGCCAACGACACGCGCTTTTCCGTCGTAACACGTGAACCCCCGACGTGTCACTCAATATGTGTTTATGTACTTTTTCGCACGAAAGGGCCTCCGGTGACGCAGAGCCCCGCCACCCCGCTCCCGCCCCCCAAGGAACGCCGACGCCTGCGCGACGCGGCGGGGTTGACGCAGGCTCAGCTCGCGGCTCGGGTGGGGGTCAGCCGTGCGACGGTACGGGCGTGGGAGACCGGCCGCACCACTCCGCTCGGCCGCAAACGGGAGGCGTACGCGAGGCTGCTCGCGGAGTTCGCCGCCAGGCCCGCGCCCGCGAAGAGCCCCGCGCCCGCGGTGAGCCTGGAGAAGCAGCACACCCGCGCGGAGACACCGGCCGAGCCCACGCTCACCCCGCCCCTGACCCCACTGACCTCCCCGACCCCGCTGACGGCCGCTCAGGCCTTTGACGCCCTCTACGCCTTCTGCGCCCCCGCCCTCGTACGGCAGACCTATCTGCTCACCGGGCGCCGGGAACTGGCCCGGGAGTCGGTCGAGCGGGCCTTCCAGCAGGCGTGGGACCGCTGGCCCGAGGTGGCCGTCGACCGGGACCCGGCGGGCTGGGTGCGGGCGGCGGCGTACGAGTACGCCCTCTCCCCCTGGCACCGCTTCCGCCCCCGCTACCGGCACCCCGAGCCCCCGCCCGCCAGCCCCACCCACCGCGCCCTGCTGGACGTCCTCCTGGACCTCCCGCCGTCGTACCGCCGCACGCTCCTCCTCTACGACGGCGTCGGCCTCGACCTGCCGGAGACCGCCGCGGAGACGGAGGCGAGCACCAGGGCGGCGGCCAGCCGCCTGCTGCGCGCCCGCGAGGCCGTGACCACCCGGCTCCCGGACCTCACCGACCCGGCCGTCCTGCACCGCCGCCTCGCCGAACTGGCCTCCACGGAACGCCTCCGCGCCGCGAAGCCCCCCACCGTCCGCGCCTTCAGCGAACGCCGGGCCCGCTTCTGGACCCGCGCCGCCA
Organism: Streptomyces flavalbus; assembly: GCF_042674625.1. NCBI lineage: Bacteria > Bacillati > Actinomycetota > Actinomycetes > Kitasatosporales > Streptomycetaceae > Streptomyces > Streptomyces flavalbus. The sequence continues at coordinate 4,858,993 of NZ_JBHTEB010000001.1, read as the reverse complement.
TCGCCTTCACCCTCACCCTCATCAGCGCCACCACCCTCTCCCTGCGCACGGCCCCCACCCGGTACGAGCCACCGGTGCCGCCTGGCGAGACGGTCCAGGGGGTGCCTCCACGCTCGGCCCCCGGGCCCCTGTCGGAGGAGGCGCTGGAACTCCGCGAGAAGCTGAGGAGGACGACGGAGAGCGGCCCGGAGCGACTCCTGCCGGAGCCCCGGTGACGTGGCTGGCGCCCGGCGCGACGGGCGAGAACGCCGGTGGGCCCGCCACCCCACAGGTGAACGGGCCCACAAACGGTCAACCGGGGTCAACCGAGGAGAACTCAGGCGCTCAGGATCTCCCGCGCCAGCTTCGCCGTCTCGGTCGGCGTCTTGCCGACCTTGACGCCCGCCGCCTCCAGCGCTTCCTTCTTCGCCTGGGCGGTGCCGGACGAGCCGGAGACGATGGCACCGGCGTGGCCCATGGTCTTGCCCTCGGGCGCGGTGAAACCGGCGACGTAGCCGACGACCGGCTTGGTGACGTTCTTCGCGATGAAGTCGGCGGCCCGCTCCTCCGCGTCGCCACCGATCTCACCGATCATCACGATCAGGTCGGTGTCCGCGTCGGCCTCGAACGCGGCGAGCGCGTCGATGTGCGTGGTGCCGATGATCGGGTCGCCACCGATGCCGACGGCGGTCGAGAAGCCGATGTCCCGCAGCTCGTACATCATCTGGTACGTCAGCGTGCCGGACTTGGAGACCAGCCCGATCCGGCCCGGCTTGGTGATGTCACCGGGGATGATGCCGACGTTGGACTGGCCGGGCGTGATGATGCCGGGGCAGTTCGGGCCGATGATGCGGGTCTTGTTGCCCTTCTTGCCCGCGTACGCCCAGAACGCCGCCGTGTCGTGCACGGCGATGCCCTCGGTGATCACGACGGCCAGCGGGATCTCGGCGTCGATGGCCTCGACGACGGCGTCCTTGGTGAACTTCTCCGGTACGAAGATCACGGAGACGTTGGCGCCGGTCTTCTCGATGGCCTCGGCGACCGTCCCGAAGACGGGTACCTCGGTGCCGTCGAAGTCCACGGTCTGCCCCGCCTTGCGCGGGTTCACGCCGCCCACGACGTTGGTGCCGTCCCCGAGCATGAGCTTGGTGTGCTTCATGCCCGTGGCGCCCGTCATGCCCTGGACGATGACCTTGCTGTCCTTGTTGAGCCAGATAGCCATGGTGTGTTGGTGTCCTCGTCCTGAGTGCTTACTTGGCGGCGTGGGCCAGCTCGGCGGCCTTGTCGGCCGCGCCGTCCATGGTGTCGACGCGCTGGACCAGCGGGTGGTTGGCGTCGGTGAGGATCTTCCGGCCCAGCTCGGCGTTGTTGCCGTCGAGACGGACGACCAGCGGCTTGGTGACCTCCTCGCCGCGCTCCTCCAGCAGCTTCAGGGCCTGGACGATGCCGTTGGCGACCTCGTCACAGGCGGTGATGCCACCGAAGACGTTGACGAAGACGGACTTGACGTCCGCGTCGCCGAGGATGATCTCCAGGCCGTTCGCCATCACCTGGGCGGAGGCGCCGCCACCGATGTCCAGGAAGTTGGCGGGCTTGACGTTGCCGTGCTTCTCACCGGCGTACGCGACGACGTCCAGGGTCGACATGACCAGGCCCGCGCCGTTGCCGATGATGCCGACCTCGCCGTCGAGCTTGACGTAGTTGAGGTTCTTCTCCTTGGCGGCGGCCTCCAGCGGGTTGGCCGCGGCCTTGTCGTGGAGCTCCTCGAAGTCCGGGTGGCGGAACTCGGCGTTGTCGTCCAGCGACACCTTGCCGTCGAGGGCGATGACGTCCCCGCCCGCGACCTTGGCCAGCGGGTTCACCTCGACCAGGAGGGCGTCCTCCTTGATGAAGGTGTCCCAGAGCCTGACCAGGACGTTGACGACCTTGTCCGCGACCTCGGCCGGGAACTTCGCGGCCTCGACGATCTCGCGGGCCTTGGCCTCGTCCACACCGTCGATCGGGTCGATCGGCGTCTTGGCGACGGCCTCCGGACGGGTGGCCGCCACCTCCTCGATCTCCACGCCGCCCTCGACGGAGGCGATGGAGAGGAAGGTGCGGTTGGCACGGTCGAGGAGGAAGGAGACGTAGTACTCCTCGACGATCTCCGGCGCGGTCTCGGCGATCATGACCTTGTGGACCGTGTGGCCCTTGATGTCCATGCCGAGGATGTCCGTCGCCCGGGCGACGGCCTCGTCCGCGCTGGCGGCCAGCTTCACGCCACCGGCCTTGCCGCGACCACCGACCTTCACCTGCGCCTTGACGACGGACTTGCCGCCCAGCCGCTCGGTGATCTCGCGCGCCGCCTCAGGCGTGTCGATGACTTCACCGGCCAGCACCGGTACATCGTGCTTGGCGAAGAGGTCCCTCGCCTGGTACTCGAACAGGTCCACGCGCTTCCGTCCCTATCAGTGATCTCGCGGTTCGTTGGATGCGTGGGCGTGCCGCGAAGGGCAACGTGACGACGTCCGCTGTGTCACAAGGGAAGCGCACACGGTGTCCGAGGGCGCGGCATGTCCGTCTCGCAGGTTATCCCCGCTCGGCGAAGCTCTCTAAATCGCATCTCACACGTGAGCGGTGATACCTGTCACATGATGCCGGACTCACTGTCACCCCGTGCCGCCGGAGAGGCGCCTCACCGGGCCGCTGGCGCCGCGGTGAGGCCCCTGACCTGCGGCGGCTCGGACGCCGCGGGCCCCCCTAGGCCACGTCCGGTATCGGCAGCGGGCGCTTCTCTATCGCCGCCGCCATCACCTCCGGGAAGAGGTCCGGCGTGCAGGCGAACGCCGGGGCGCCGAGGCCCGCGAGCGCGGCGGCGTGCTCGCGGTCGTAGGCGGGCGCCCCCTCGTCGGAGAGCGCGAGCAGCGTCACGAACTGCACCCCGGACGCCTTCATCGCCGCGACCCGCTTCAGCATCTCGTCGCGTATGCCGCCCTCGTAGAGGTCGCTGATGAGCACCACGACCGTGTCGGCCGGGCGGGTGATCTGGGACTGGCAGTAGGCCAGCGCCCGGTTGATGTCCGTGCCGCCGCCGAGCTGGGTGCCGAAGAGGACGTCCACCGGGTCGTCCAGTTGGTCGGTGAGGTCGACGACCGCCGTGTCGAAGACGACCAGCCGAGTGCTGATCGACCGCATCGACGCCAGCACCGCCCCGAACACCGACGCGTACACCACGGACGCCGCCATCGACCCCGACTGGTCGATGCAGAGGACGACCTCCTTCTTCACGGACTGCGAGGCGCGCCCGTACCCGATCAGCCGCTCCGGGACGACCGTGCCGTACTCGGGCAGGTAGTGCTTGAGGTTGGCCGCGATGGTGCGGTTCCAGTCGATGTCGTGGTGGCGGGGCCGGTTGACGCGGGCGCTGCGGTCGAGCGCGCCGGTGAGCGTGGCCCGGGTGCGGGTGGCTAGCCGCTTCTCCAGGTCCTCGACGACCTTGCGCACCACGGCGCGGGCCGTCTCCTTCGTCGTCTCGGGCATCGCCTTGTTGAGGGAGAGCAGCGTGCCGACGAGGTGCACGTCGGCCTCCACGGCCTCCAGCATCTCCGGCTCAAGCAGCAGCGTGGACAGCCCGAGCCGGTCGATCGCGTCCCGCTGCATGACCTGGACGACGGAGGACGGGAAGTACGTCCGGATGTCCCCCAGCCAGCGCGCCACGGACGGCGCCGACGCCCCGAGCCCCGCCGACCGGTCCTTGCCCGTCCGCGGCTTGTCACCCTTGCCGTAGAGGGCGCTCAGCGCCCCGTCCATCGCCGCGTCCCGCCCGCTCAGTCCGCAGCCGATGCCGTCCGCGGCGTCCCCACCGAGCACCATCCGCCACCGCCGCAACCGCTCCCGCCCGGCGCCAGCCACGTCGGCCGTCATACCCCCACCTCCACGAATCCGTGCTCCTCGCCGCCGCCCGTCACTCCGGCGGCCTCATCCCTCGCCCACGCCAGCCGCGCCACCGGCCGCACGCCACCCGTCCGCCCGACGCCGACCACACCCGCCGTCACACGCCCACCTCCACAAGCCCGTGCTCCTCGCCACCACACGTCGCTCTGGGGCCGTCGTCCGTGGCCCACGCCAACCGCGCCACCGGCCGCACGGCACCTGTCCGCACGGCGCCAGCCACGTCGGCCGTCATACCCCCACCCCCACGAGCCCGTGCTCCTCGCCACCGCCCGTCGCCCCGGCGGCCTCGTCCAGCCCCAGGAGCAGTCGCACCACCGGCACTACGGCGTCCGCCCGAGCGGTGTCCAGGTCCGGTGCGAAGCCCGGTATCCCGGTGCCCGTGGCCCGTGCCCGGGTCGGCTGGCCGGGTGCGCGGCGCACCAGCTCCCCGAGGGTGCGGCGGACGCCGGGTTCGTACGCCGAGAAGGTGCGCCGCAGCAGCGGCAGCACGTCCGTGAACGCCTCCGCCGTCACCCCGGTCAGCCAGCCGTCGATCAGCCCGAGCAGCCGTTCGTCGTGCACGAGGAGCATCCCGCCGCCGCCTCCGCCGACGAACCCCTCGATCCACGCGGCGGCGTCGGCCGGTGGCGTCCCCGGCGACAGCGCGAGCCCCATGAGCCGCGCCGCGTCGGCCGCCTCCAGCTCCCCGTCGTCCAGCAGCAGCCGCACCGCCCGCCCCCGGATCACGCCGGGCACGCTCTCCCGCGCGCACAGCAGCCGCAGCACGACGTGCCACCGCCCGCGCAGTCCGGCGTGGGACGGGGCCGCCGCCTCCACGGCGTCCCCGAGCAGCCCCACCGCGCCGTGCACCGCGTCGACATGGCGCCGCATCTCGTCGGCGGCGTCCGCGTCGAGCGCGGCGCAGGCCGGGGGCAGCCCGACGAACACCCGCTCCGCGAGGCCCGCGGCGACCTCCGTCAGCGCCCCCGTGCCCGTGCCCCGCACGTCGCCGTAGCGCAGCGAGCGCACCAGCGCGGGCAGCGCCTGCGCAAGGTGGCCGACGTCCGCGTCCAGCGCGGCGCGGTCGGCGAGGACCCGCATCACCGCGGGCAGCGCCTCCGCCAGGTCGGCCAGCAGACACTGCTCGGCGAGCCCGGTGACCTCCGCGAGGCCCTGCGCGGTGGTGGCGTCGGCCTCCGCCTTGGCGGTCGCTGCGGCCAGTACGGTCGTCCCCCACACCCCCGCCTCAGCGACCCGCACGGACAGCTCGGGCTCCCAGCGCAGCCGCCAGGTCTCCCGGAAGGTGCCCGTGCTGCCCCGCGAGGATGCCGGTTCGCCCCAGCCGACGCCGAGCAGCCGCAGCCGATGCAGCAGTCTGCTGCGCTCGCCGTCGGTCTCCTTGCGCAGGTCGAGCTCCAGCTCCCGCTCCAGCGCCTCCGGCTTGAGCCGCAGCCGCCGCTGCAGGCGGGTCAGGTCCCGCTGCAACGGCACCGCGGGCGCCGACGGCGGCACCTCCCCCAGCACGTCCCCGACCACCAGCCGGTCGTGCACCAGCGCCAGCGGCACGTCCGAGCCCTCGCACATCACCGCCCGCACGGCGTCCGTGGACTCGCTGAGGCCGGGCAGCGGACGGCCCCGCATCGCGGCGAGCGTCTCCGCCAGCCGCACCGCCTCGATGACGTGCGCGGAGGACACGATCCGGTCCTCCTCGCGGAGCAGCCCCGCGACCTTGGTCAGCCACCGCTCGACCGGCCGGTCCGGCGCCCCGAACAGGTGCCCGTACCAGCCGGGCGAGTCGATGCCCGCGCCGTACCCGCTGGCCCGCGCCAGCCTGCGGTGCGTCCACGGCACCCACGTCATGTCCGTCTTGACCTTGGGCAGCCCCTTCAGCAGCGCCCGGTCCGCGGCGACGGTGGTCCTGCGGCGCAGCGCGGGCACGTGCCACGCCCCGCACACCACGGCGACGTCCTCCCCGAACTCCTTCCGCGCCGCCCGCAACTGGAGGCGCATGTGGGCCTCGCGCACCAGGTCCCGGTCGTCGCCGCCGCTGCCGTACGTCTCGCGCAGCGCCGCCATCGCCTCCTCCAGCGCGGTGAACGGCGCGTACGCGTCCCCCGTGCCGACGCCCCGGTGCTCGACGACGTCCTCCCACCAGCGCTCCGGGTCGTCGTAACCGGCGGCCTCGGCAAGCACGGCGAGGGGGTCCACGCGGACGTCGGCGGCCGGGGGTCCGGCGTCCCCGGTGTCCGCGCCGGGCGCGGCGGCGCCCGTGTCCGGGGCGCCCGTCGCTGTCTCCGTGTCCGCGTCCGCGTCCGCGTCGGGGGCGGAGGCGGGGGCGGAGGCGGGGGCGCCCGTCCCCTCCTCGGGCGCCCCTCCCCTCTCCCACGCCAGCGAGTGCGTCGCCGGGAGGTCGATGAAGTGGGCCGGGACGCCGTGCTCCAGCGCCCAGCGGATGGCGACCCACTCCGGGGAGAACTGGGCCAGCGGCCAGAAGGCCGACCGGCCGGGTTCGTCGACGGCGTGGGCAAGCAGCGCGACCGGGGGCCGCATCTCCTCGTCGGCGGCGAGCGGGATCAACGCGTCGGCCTCGGGCGGCCCCTCGATCAGCACGACGCGGGGCCGCGCCGCCGCCAGCGCCGCCCGCACGGCGCGCGCCGACCCCGGCCCGTGGTGCCGTACCCCGAGCAGCAGCGGCCTCGCCGGGCCGCCGCCGCCCGTCCTCTCCTCAGCCCCGTCCACACCGTCCCCCTTTGGGTTTGGGCTTGGGCCAGCCCAGGTCGTCGTCCCCCCGTGCCCCGTACGGCGCGCCGGTCATGCGCTCACCTCCCGGCAGGCCCGGTAGAAGTCCTTCCAGCCGTCCCGCTCGCGGACGACCGCCTCCAGGTACTCCTGCCAGACCACCCGGTCCGCCGCCGGATCGCGGACGACGGCGCCGAGGATGCCCGCGGCCACGTCACCGGAGCGCAGCACGCCGTCGCCGAAGTGGGTGGCCAGCGCGAGTCCGTTGGTGACGACGGAGATGGCCTCGGCGGTGGACAGGGTGCCGCTGGGCGACTTGACCTTCGTCCGCCCGTCGGCCGTGACCCCGCCGCGCAGCTCACGGAAGACGGTGACGACGCGGCGGATCTCGTCGATGCCGTCCGGCACGGCGGGCAGGTCCAGCGAGCGGCCGATCTGCTCGACGCGCCGCGAGACGATGTCGACCTCCGCCTCGACGCTCTCCGGCAGCGGCAGCACCACCGTGTTGAAGCGGCGGCGCAGGGCGCTGGACAGGTCGTTGACGCCGCGGTCGCGGTCGTTGGCGGTGGCGATCAGGTTGAAGCCGCGGACCGCCTGCACCTCCTGCCCCAGCTCCGGTATCGGCAGGGTCTTCTCCGACAGGATCGTGATCAGCGTGTCCTGTACGTCGGCCGGGATACGGGTCAGCTCCTCGACCCGTGCCGTCATCCCCTCCGCCATCGCCCGCATGACCGGGCTGGGCACGAGGGCCTCGCGGCTGGGGCCGTGGGCGAGCAGTTGCGCGTAGTTCCAGCCGTACCGGATGGCCTCCTCCGGTGTCCCGGCCGTGCCCTGCACCAGCAGGGTGGAGTCGCCGCTGACCGCGGCGGCCAGGTGCTCGGACACCCACGTCTTGGCGGTGCCGGGGACGCCGAGCAGCAGCAGGGCGCGGTCGGTGGCGAGTGTGGTGACGGCGACCTCGACGATACGGCGCGGGCCCACGTACTTCGGTGTGATCACCGTGCCGTCCGGCAGGGTGCCGCCGAGCAGGTACGTCGCCACGGCCCACGGCGACAGCTTCCAGCGGGCCGGGCGCGGCCGGTCGTCCTGCGCGGCCAGCGCGGCGAGTTCGGCCGCGAAGGCGTGCTCGGCGTGCGGTCGCAACGCCTCGCCCGGCTCGTCTCCCCGCTGGTGCGCGGCTGCTGGTTCGACGGACGTCGGTTCAACGGACACAGACATGGCTGAGGCCCCCTCAAGCTCGGCCGGTTCGGATCTGGTGTCCACCGTGCACCATCCCACTGACAATCGCTCTGACCTGCGACGATGCGCTGTCCGGTCCGATTGTCAGTGGGGGGATCTACCTTCGATGGCATGACTCAGCAGGGGGTGCGCTGGACTGCGGACCAGGTGCTGGCACTGGCGCCTGACGTCGCGTCACGCAAGGCGGGCAGCAAACTCGGAGCGGCGGGGCCGTGGTCCGAGGCGGGGAGTACCGACGAGGGGACGGTGTGGGGCCTGTGCAAGGGCAGTGGCAGCAAGCCGTATCAGACGGTCGTCGACATCGCGGACGCCTCCGGGCCCGCGTACAAGTGCAGTTGTCCGAGCCGGAAGTTCCCGTGCAAGCACGCGCTCGGGCTGCTGCTGCTCTGGGCGGGCGGCGACGGCGCGGTGCCGGGCGCGGAGCCGCCGGACTGGGCGGAGCAGTGGCTGGCGGGCAGAAGGAAGCGCGCGGAGGACAAGAAGGCGGCGGGCGCCGGGGGTTCCGCGTCGGGTCAGGCTGACCCGGAGGCGGCGCGGCGCCGGGCGGAGCGCCGGGCGGCGCGGATCACCGCGGGCGCCACGGAGTTGGAGCAGCGCCTGGCCGACCTGCTGCGCGGCGGACTGGCCGCGGCCGAGCAGGCGGGGTACGGGCTGTGGGAGGAGACCGCGGCCCGCATGGTCGACGCCCAGGCGTCCGGCCTGGCGGCCCGGGTGCGGGAGTTGGGGGCGATACCGGGCACCGGGCCGGGCTGGCCGGTGCGGTTGCTGGAGGAGTGCGCGCTGCTCCACCTCCTGGACCAGGGCTGGCTGCGCCGGGAGCGGCTGCCCGAGGACCTCGCGGCGACAGTGCGCTCCCGCGTCGGTCTGCCCGCCTCGGCGGAGGGTCCGCCGGTGCGCGACCGCTGGCTGGTCCTCGCCCAGTACGACACGGCGGACAGCAAGCTGACCACCCGCCGCGTCTGGCTGTACGGCGCCGACTCCGGTCGTACGGCGCTGCTCCTCTCTTATGGCGCGGCGGGCCGCGCGCCGGAGCTGGCGCTGCCGGTGGGGCTCGCGCTGGAGGCGGAGGTGTCCCCCTATCCGGGCGCCGGGCAGGTGCGGGCGGCCCTGGGCGAGCAGTTCGCCCCGCCCGCGCCGGTGGCGATACGTCCGCCCGGGGTGTCGACGGCGGAGGCGGCCACGCGGTACGGCGAGGCGCTGCGCGCCGATCCCTGGCTGGACTCCGTTCCGGTGACGCTGGACCGGGTCATACCTGCCCCGGACGGCGACTCCTGGCAACTCGCGGACGCCGACGAGGACGCGGCCCTCCCGCTCACCCCCGTCGCACGCTCGCGGCCGGGTCTGTGGCGGCTGGTCGCCCTGTCCGGCGGCGCCCCCGTCAAGGTCTTCGGCGAGTGCGGCCACCAGGGCTTCACCCCGTTGACGGCCTGGCCCCATGGCGCGGGAGCGGCGGTCCCGCTGTGCTGACCGTCCACCCCGCGCGCCACCACATCCTGCTCCCAGCGGGCCGCCCCGCGCGACACCCGGGGGCGAGCCGGACCCACCAGACCGCCCACCCACGGAAAGGCCCCTTGTGACCAGGATCCCCATGACCAAGACGCCTGCGACCAAGGCCTCCGTGACGACGCCCCCTGCGACCAGGACCTCCGTGACCACGACCCCGGCAACCAGAACCTCCGCGACCAAGACGCCTGCAACCACGCCCGCCGCTCCCACGGAGCCGCCCGCGTCGGGTGCCCCCTGGGAGGAACTCGTCACCGCCGCGCTGCTCGGCACCGAGCGCCGCACCCCGCCCGGTACCGCCCCCGGCCGGGAGGCGCCGGTGGCGCTGCTGGACGCGGCGGCCCTGGAGACCGTACGGCGGCGGGCGGGGCTGCGGCCCGCGCGGGCGGCCACCCGGCTCGCACCGGCCCCGGAGGAGACCCGTACGCCGCTGCCCGAGGCGGCGGCCCGCAGGCTGGCGATGCTGCTCGCCGACAGACCGGGTGCGGGCGGTGGGGGGCGTCGGGGCACGGCGCCCGACCTCATGGAGCTGCTGCCGCAGTGGCTCGCGGCGGCCAACGCCCGCGGCTTCGCCGCGCCGCCCGAGGCGCTGCCCGCGCTGCTGGACGCGGCCAGGGGCCGTACGGACCTGCGCCCCGCGGTGCTGACGTTCGCGGGGCCGCGGGCCCTGTGGCTGGCCCGGCTCAACACGGACTGGCGGTTCGCCCTGCGCGCCACGCCCGGTGGGGGCGCCCCCCTGCCGCACCTGGCCGACGCGGACGGGGTGGAACGGGTGTGGCAGGAGGGCCTGTTCGCGGAACGGGTCGCCCTCCTCGCCGCGATACGCGCCCGGGAACCCGCCGCCGCGCGGGAGTTGCTGGCGTCGACGTGGGCGACGGAGCGGGCCGAGGACCGGCTGATGTTCCTCGACTCGCTGCGCACCGGCCTCGGTGCCGAGGACGAGCCGTTCCTGGAGCAGGCACTCGCCGACCGCAGTCGGAACGTGCGGGCCACGGCGGCGGAGCTGCTGTCGGCGCTGCCCGGTTCGGCGCTGGCGGCCCGGATGGCGGTCCGGGCGGGGGCGTGCGTGGCCCTCGACCACACCGGCGACGGCCCGGTCATCTCCGTGGAGGCCCCGCACGAGTGCGACGCGGGCATGGAGCGGGACGGCGTGGTCGCCAAGGCCCCGACGGGCCGGGGCGAACGGTCGTGGTGGCTCGGTCAGTTGGTGGAGGCGGCCCCGCTCGAGAGCTGGCCGCGGCGGCTGGGCGGGCGTACGGCACGGGAGATCGTGGCGATGCCGGTGGCGGACGACTGGCGGGCCGAACTGCACGCGGCCTGGTGCCGGGCGGCCGTGCGGCAGCGGAACGCCGAGTGGTCGCGGGCGCTGCTCGGCACACCCGCGGCACCGGAGGCGGGCGGGCCCGGGGCGGTGTCCCTGGCCGAGCGCGCCAAGCTGCTCGGCACGCTCGGCGCGGAGGAACGGGCGGACTGGGTGGCCGGGTTCATCGCGGCACACGGTCTGTCGGAGGCGTTCCAACTGCTCGGCGTGTGCGGGGTGCCGTGGTCGCCGCCGCTGGGCCGGGCGGTGGTGGACGCCCTCAACATCGCGCGCGACGCGGGGAGTTACCCATGGAGTTTCAGCGGGGTGATGGGGCTGGCCGAGCGCTGCCTCGACCCGTCCGAGGCGACCCGGCTGGACGGCCTGCTGGCCGTGCCGGAGGAACCGGAGGACGCGTCACCGGGGGCGGGCGGCTACTGGGCGGAGGCGTTCCAGCGCCTGGTCACGACCTTGCGGCTGCGCGGGACGATGCTGGCGGAGCTGGGGGCGTAGCGACCGCCGCCAGCGCACCCGGGCCGCCGGACGACACCGCACGCCCGGACCACCGGACGAGGCCACGCATCCAGCCCGCCGTACGACACCACACGGACCGAACCGACGCCCCCGCCAACGTGGGGGGCCACCGCACCGCCCCCTTCGCTCCCTACGCCCCCGCGGGCTGCCGCACGTTGGCCCGTACCCAGTCCACGATCGACGCCGTCGTCGCGCCCGGGGTGAAGATCTCCGCGACGCCCTTCTCCTTCAGCGGCGCGATGTCCCCCTCGGGGATGATGCCGCCGCCGAAGACCAGGATGTCCTCGGCGTCGCGCTCCTTGAGGAGGTCGATCACCGCGGCGAAGAGCGTGTTGTGCGCACCGGAGAGGATGGACAGCCCGATCGCGTCGGCGTCCTCCTGGATCGCGGTGTCGACGATCTGCTCGGGAGTCTGGTGGAGGCCGGTGTAGATGACCTCCATACCGGCGTCCCGCAGCGCCCGTGCGATGACCTTGGCCCCGCGATCGTGGCCGTCGAGCCCCGGCTTGGCCACCACCACGCGGATCGGACCGGCTGCCACACCCATCACTGCCTCCATGAAGCGACTACATCCTCCGTACCCGACAAGTACCGCACACATCGCGCATGTCGTACATGTGGCGCATACCACTCATTCACGGCGGAGCCCCGCACCACGTCGGACGGGGAAGTGAACGAACGTTATCGCCAGCATCCCGCAACCGGCAGTTTCGCGGTGCGGAGCGAGGGGGAAATCACACGGTGGGACACGTTCGCCGCGCACCGTTCCGAGTCTCCGCGGCCCACACGCCGCGTACCCCCGCGGCCACCGGGCCGCGGCGACCGGCGGAACACGCGCCACGGGAGCCGCTACGAGGTTGCCGCACCCCCGCACCGCAGGCCGCGCGCCACGGGGGTGCGGCATCGCACATCCACGCACCGTCACGCACCTCGACCCGGCTTCCCAACCAGGGCACACGGGGGACAGGGCCGCCCTCCGGCGTGCCGACAGGAGGTCGGCCATGAAGGTCACCGGGCTGCTGCCCATCCGCTTGCTCCCCTTTCCCGCACTTCCCGCACTTCCCGCGCTTTCCGCACTTCCCGCTGTCGGCCGCCTGGCGGGACTCCCCCTGGCGCTGCTGAAGGCGACGGCGCTCGAAGTCGCGATCCTCGCGGGCCATCTCCTCCTCTATCCCTCCGGCATCATCCAGGAACGCCGCTCGGAGGACACCGGACTCCCGCCGGACGGCGCGGCACCGCTGCCGACGCGGGCGCGGCCCCCGGTCGTGCTGCTGCACGGGTTCATCGACAACCGCTCGGTCTTCGTCCTGCTGCGCCGCTCCCTCGCCCGGCACGGGCAGCAGGTGGAGTCACTCAACTACTCCCCGCTGACCTGCGACGTGCGCACCGCCGCCGCGCTGCTCGGTCGGCACATAGAGGAGATCTGCCGACGCACCGGCAGCGACCGGGTCGACGTCGTGGGGCACAGCCTGGGCGGACTGATAGCGCGCTACTACGTGCAACGGCTCGGCGGCGACACGCGCGTACGCACCCTCGTCACCCTCGGCACCCCGCACTCCGGCACACGGGTCGCGCCCGTGGCGAACGCACACCCCATCGTGCGCCAGATGCGCCCCGGTTCGGCGTTGCTCAAGGAGCTGTCCCAGCCCGCCCCTGACTGCCGTACGCAATTCATCTGTTTCTGGAGTGATCTGGACCACTTGATGAACCCGGTGGAGGCGGCCCGCCTCGACCACCCCGATCTGCCCACGCAGAACGTGCAGGTCACCGGCATCGGACACCTCGCCCTGCCGGTCCACCCCGCGGTGGCGGCCCGGATACGGCAGGCCCTCGACGACACGTCCGCGGAAGGCTCGGCGCCCACCCGGCCCGGTAGCCGCGCCACGGGCGCGGGCGGTCTGCGCCTGGCGTGAGAACGGCCGCGGAGGCGGCCAGAGACAGCGACCAAAACTCGAACAACCTTCGAACACAAGGCCAAGCCTGCGCCTGCCGACCGCCAAAAGGCGGCCGAATGCCCGTTTCCTGCGCGCGTGAAACCTGCCGAAGATTGTCGTGCCCGCGTACCGCCGGGTACAGTCGCCGCACTGCTCTGGCAGCCCCTGTTGTCGAGGCGAAAGAGAAGTTGGTGAACGATCGTCACCCGTCGGGGACCATGACGTCCCCGGCTCCGGCTTCCGACGCCGCCTCCGCGCACTACGCGCCCTACGGCGGTCAGGAAGCCCAGTACGGTGACTTCACCACGTACGGCGACCCCAACGCCACTGGTTTTGACGGCGGTTACGGCGCCACCGCCCACACCACCGCCGCCTTCTCCGCCGACCCCCTCTTCGGGGCGCTCCCGGACCACGGCCAGGCCACCGGCGCGTACGACACCACCCAGTGGGCCACCGGCGGCCACCAGACGCCGAACTACGACCCGTACGCGGCCCAGCACCAGGCCGCCTACGACACCGGCGCCCACGACACCACCGCCTGGACGGCCGACCACCAGCAGCTCGCCGGTATCCCCCACCAGGCCACGGGCAACGACACCAGCGGCCAGTGGGACGCGAGCGCCTGGCTCCAGCCCGACCAGTCCACGGTCCCGGCGCCCGACCAGACCCAGCAGTGGGACTGGGGCACGCAGACCTTCGACACCGGCGCGTACGACGCCACGCAGTGGAACACCGACGGCACCGGCCACGACGAGCACGGCTACCCGCACGACTACGCGCGGCAGACCGAGCACGACCCCTACGGTCAGCGGCAGGCCGCCGACCACGAGGGCTTCCCTGATACCGGGGCGCCCGCCGCCGACCCGGACAGCACCTCCGACGAACCCGAGTTGAGCCGCACCGGCGAACTGCCCGCCGTAGAGCCGCTGGTGGAGACCGTGGCCGAGCCGCTCCTCGACGATCAGGAAGAACGCGCGCCGGCCCCCGCCACCCGTGCCGCGGCCCGCGCGTCCCGTTCCCGCCGCCGCCAGCCCGCCAAGCGCTCCGCGCTGCTGACCGTCGCCGTGCCGTCGGCGTGCGTGATGGGCGTCGCGGGGATCGCCGCCGCCTCGGTCGGCGGGTTCAGCGAGGACGAGCAGGAGGCGCCCGCGACCGCCGCGGACGCACCGGCGGCCAAACCCGCCGCCGCCAACGACAAGCTCGCCACCCAGCTCGAGTCCCTCACCGCCGAGGCGAACGACTTCGGTGACCGGGTCAGCCGTACCCAGGAGCGCATCGACCTCAAGGCGGAACAGGAGGCCGAGCAGAAGCGGGCGGCGGCCGAGGCGGCCCGTAAGGAGCGGCTGCGCCCGAAGTTCGCCCTGCCGGTCGCGGCGCACGGCCTGAGCGCCTACTACGGCCAGGCGGGCATCAACTGGATGTCCGTGCACACCGGCATCGACTTCCCCGTCTCCTACGGCACCACGGTGATGGCCGCGACCGACGGCACCGTGCGCACCGAGTACAACACCGCCTACGGCAACATGATGATCGTGACCGCGATGGACGGCACGGAGACGTGGTACTGCCACCTCTCCAGCTACCAGGTGCCCTCCGGTACGACGGTCAAGGCGGGCGACGCGATCGCGTTCTCCGGCAACTCCGGCAACTCCACCGGTCCGCACCTGCACTTCGAGGTCCGGCCCGGTGGCGGCTCGTCCATCGACCCGCTGGCCTGGCTGCGCAGCCATGGCCTGGACCCGTCGTAACGCGTCAGCCGTAACGGTTCTTCCAGCCGGGCCCCGCCGCGCACGACGAGGTCCCGCCACACGACGAGGTCCCGCCACATGGCGGGGGCCCACCGTACGGCGAGGGCCCGCCCCCGTGGGCCCGCGCGCTCCCTACAGCTTCTCCACCGGCGCGTACCGCAGCAGCAGCCGCTTCGGCTTGGCGTCTCCGAAGTCGATCGTCGCCTCGGCGTTGGCACCCGTGCCCTTCACCGCCGTCACCGTGCCGAGCCCGAACTGGTCGTGGGTGACGCGGTCCCCGACCGCCAGCGCGACCACCGGCTTCTCGTCGGTCCTGCGGGTGGCGAACCCGGACGCCCCCGAGGCCGAGGACCGGGAGCGCGACGACGACAGGGACGCCGCCACGCCCGAGACGGGGCCCGCGGGCGCCGCGGAGCCGCCGGTGCGCTTCCAGTCGACGTGCTCGCCGGGGATCTCCTCCAGGAAGCGGGAGGGCGGGTTGTACTGCGGCTGGCCCCAGGCGCTGCGCATCGCGGACCGGGTGAGGTAGAGCCGCTCGCGGGCGCGGGTGATGCCGACGTAGGCGAGGCGGCGCTCCTCCTCCAGCTCCTTGGTCTGGCCGAGGGCGCGCATGTGCGGGAAGACGCCGTCCTCCATGCCGGTGAGGAAGACCACCGGGAACTCCAGGCCCTTGGCGGTGTGCAGGGTCATCAGGGTGATGACGCCGTCGCCGTCCTCCTCGTCGGGGATCTGGTCGGAGTCGGCGACCAGCGCGACCTGCTCCAGGAAGTCGGCCAGCGTGCCGGACTCCCCTTCGCCACGCTCCTGCTCGAACTCCATGGCCACGGCGGCGAGTTCCTGGAGGTTCTCGATCCGGGTCTCGTCCTGCGGGTCGGTCGACGCCTGCAGCTCGGCCAGGTAGCCGGTGCGTTCGAGAACCGCCTCCAGGATGGTCGCGGGGCCCGCGCCGGACTCGACGATCGTACGGAGGTCCTCCATCAGCGTGTTGAACCGCTTGACGGCGTTGGTGGACCGCGCGGCCATGCCGTACGCCTCGTCGACGCGGCGCAGTGCCTGCGGGAAGCTGATCTTCTCGCGCTGGGAGAGCGCGTCGATCATGGCCTCGGCGCGGTCACCGATGCCGCGCTTGGGCACGTTGAGGATGCGGCGCAGCGGGACGGAGTCCTCCGGGTTGGCGAGCACCCGCAGGTAGGCGAGGACGTCCCGGACCTCCTTGCGCTCGTAGAAGCGGACCCCGCCGACGACCTTGTAGGGCAGGCCGACGCGGATGAAGACCTCTTCGAAGACACGGGACTGGGCGTTCGTCCGGTAGAAGACGGCGACGTCCCCGGCCTTGGCCTCGCCCGCGTCGGTGAGGCGGTCTATCTCGTCGGCGACGAACTGGGCCTCGTCGTGCTCGGTGTCGGCCACGTAGCCGGTGATGCGCGCGCCCGCGCCCGCGTTGGTCCACAGGTTCTTCGGGCGGCGGGACTCGTTGCGCTCGATGACGGCGTTGGCGGCGGTGAGGATCGTCTGGGTGGAGCGGTAGTTCTGCTCCAGGAGGATCGTCGTCGCGTCGGGGTAGTCCTCCTCGAACTGGAGGATGTTGCGGATGGTCGCGCCGCGGAAGGCGTAGATCGACTGGTCGGCGTCACCGACGACGCACAGCTCGGCCGGGTCCTCTCCCTCGCCGGACGGGCCGACGAGTTCGCGGACGAGGGCGTACTGCGCGTGGTTGGTGTCCTGGTACTCGTCGACCAGGACGTGCCGGAAACGGCGGCGGTAGTGCTCCGCGACGTCCGGGAAGGCGCGCAGCAGGTTGACCGTCGTCATGATCAGGTCGTCGAAGTCGAGGGCGTTCGCCTCGCGCAGCCGCGACTGGTACAGCGCGTACGCCTGGGCGAGGGTCTTCTCGAAGCCGTCGGCGGCCTGGGCGGCGAAGTCCTCCTCGTCGATCAGCTCGTTCTTCAGGTTGCTGATCTTGGCGCTGAAGGACTTGGGCGGGAACCGCTTCGGGTCGAGGTCCAGGTCGCGGCAGACCAGGGCCATCAGGCGCTTGGAGTCGGCGGCGTCGTAGATCGAGAAGGACGAGGTGAAGCCGAGCCGCTTGCTCTCGCGGCGCAGGATGCGCACGCACGCGCTGTGGAACGTCATCACCCACATCGCGTTCGCGCGCGGGCCGACGAGCTGCTCGACGCGTTCCTTCATCTCGCCCGCGGCCTTGTTGGTGAAGGTGATCGCGAGGATCTGCCCGGGGTGGACGCCCCGCTCGGCCAGCAGGTGGGCGATGCGGTGGGTGAGCACCCGGGTCTTGCCGGACCCGGCACCGGCCACGATGAGCAGCGGGGAGCCCGCGTGCACGACGGCGGCGCGCTGGTTCTCGTTCAGCCCCGCCAGCAGGGTGGCGGTGTCCACCGCGGGGCGCGGGGCGCCGTCGCGGTAGTAGGCGTCCCGGTCCGGGGGCGCGTCGAACTTCCCGCCGAACAGATCGTCCGGAATCGGCTCCGGTACGTGATCGTCCTCGGGCGGCGGCGGGGGTTCGTCCGCGGGGCCGCGCTGGGCCTGGAGGTCCGCCAGGAAGCTGTCGTCAAAGAGGCTGCTCATCGCTCTCCGAGTCTAGGGCGCCGCACTGACAACCGGAGCCGGATCCCACCGACCCGGCGCCCGCACCGCCCCGCACCCCTGCCGCCCGGGATGACTGTCACGGATCACTGCCACCCGGACACGGTGAGCGACGTTCCGGATAAGGTCACGAAAATGTATCGGGCATATCACCCACCAACCTTCACAGCCGCCACACGAGTTGGCTACGGTGCCGAGCGGGCCGTACGACCCCCTCCGGCGAACGTCGCCGGGCCGCGCGGCCTCCGCCGAGTCCGGCGTGCCCGCGTGGCAGTGGCCGGAGCCGGGGACCCACCGATCCCGGGGTGAATCGGCTCACTCCTCCTGAGGGAGTGGCCGTAGGGCAACCCTTCCGAACCACCCGCCCGAACCCGACAGCTAACTCGGTAGGCGGTACATGGAAGGAGTCGCCTCCTTGGCGTCGCACCGCAAGTCACGTGCCGCGGGCAGCCGCGTGGCCGGTATCCGCACCCCCGCCCTGGCCACCGCCGCCCTCACCTCCGTGGCCCTGCTCTCCCAGACGGCCAACGCGGCCCCCTCGGACGACCGCCCGAGCCTGGAGGAGGTCGAGAAGAAGGTCGACGACCTCTACCGCCAGGCCGAGTCCGCGACCGAGAAGTACAACGCGGCCAAGGAGAAGACCGCGAAGCAGCGCAAGCAGGTCGACACCCTCCTCGACGACGTCGCCCAGCGCACCCAGAAGCTCAACGACGCGCGCGAGGAACTCGGCTCCTACGCCGCCGCCCAGTACCGCACCGGCGCCGCCGCCCCGGACACCGCCACCTTCCTGCTCGCGGACTCACCGCAGGACTACTTCGACCAGACCCAGCTCATGGGGCGGCTCACCAGCACCCAGAAGTCGGCGGTCGACGACTACTTCGCCGAGCAGACGGCGACGATGAAGAAGCGCCAGGAGGCCACCGAGAGCCTCCAGACGCTCACCGAGTCGCAGAGCGACCTCCGGACGGCCAAGTCCACCGTGCAGAAGAAGCTCGCCGACGCGCGCGACCTGCTGTCGGAGCTGACCGCCGAGGAGAAGGCGCGGCTCGCGGCGATCGAGAAGAAGAAGCAGGAGGAGGCCGCGCGCAAGGCGGCCGAGCTGGCCCGCCAGCAGGCCGAGGAGCAGCAGCGCCAGGAGGAGGAGGCCGCGGCGGCGCAGGAGCAGGAGCAGGAGAGCGGCACCTCAGGCTCCACGGGCTCCGCCGACACCTCCACCGGCACCTCGACGGACACCTCCGTCGACTCCTCGTACGCCACCAAGGCCGAGAAGGCGCTCGCCTTCGCCCGCGCCCAGATCGGCAAGCCGTACGTCTGGGGCGCCACCGGCCCCGACTCCTACGACTGCTCCGGACTGACCCAGGCCGCCTGGAACGCCGCCGGGATCTCCCTGCCGCGCACCACCTACGACCAGGTCAACGCGGGCACCACGGTCTCCCTGTCCAGCGCCCAGCCCGGTGACCTGGTCTTCTTCTACGACGATGTCACCCACGTCGGCATCTACATCGGCAACGGCATGATGATCCACGCCCCGAAGCCGGGCGCCTACGTCCGCGAGGAGTCGATCTACTACGACGGCGAGTCCTCGATCCACAGCGTGGTGCGGCCCGCCTAGGTCTCCGCCGGGTCCGCCTGGTCCGTCGGGTCCGCCGGGTCCGCCGGGTCCGTCAGGTCCACAGCACCGCGATGAAGATGTTCGCCGTGGTCAGCAGGCCCACCAGGCCGAACACGCCCTTGTCCACCCTCTCGTCGTCCCGCTTCACATAGACGAGCCCGAGGATCACGATCAGCAGGGCCAGCTTCACGCCGATCTTGATGTTGTCGAGGGTCCGGTCGTCGGCCTGGTTCAGGCCGACCAGGACCACGCCGGTGACCAGCATCGTCAGGGCCCCGTGCAGCATCGCGGGGACGAAGCGGGCGGTGCCCTGGCCCATCGCCTTCATCTGGGTGAGGAAGCCGCCGAGCAGCGCGGCGATGCCGATGACGTGCAGACCGACGAAGAGGTGGATGAGTACGTCCATGGAGCCGGAGCCTAATAACGCACCGGCCGCCCCCCGACACCGGCCCACCCCCTACGGGCCTCCCCCGGCGCCCGTCGCATATATGCGCCCATAGCAGCCGTGCCGCCGTGTCGGCGCCCGGTTCCCCACATCGGTCAGCGCACCGCGTGAAGTCGACGGCCCGCCTCGGGAACCCCGGTCATCTCCGGTCGCCCCGCGGTCCGCTGGAGTCACTTCCGGACAACGAGTCACCGTGCGGACACACCCGGGATTAGCGTCCTCCCCCAGGTGACCGGCTCCCAACC
This sequence comes from Streptomyces flavalbus, assembly GCF_042674625.1. Taxonomy (NCBI): domain Bacteria; kingdom Bacillati; phylum Actinomycetota; class Actinomycetes; order Kitasatosporales; family Streptomycetaceae; genus Streptomyces; species Streptomyces flavalbus. The sequence continues at coordinate 4,839,202 of NZ_JBHTEB010000001.1, read as the reverse complement.
CGCCCAGGCCAGGGGCGGGGCGGTCACCCCCGCCGAGAAGGTCCGGCGGCGGCCCACTCCCCCTGTGCGGGCCGCCGCCGGACGCGTCCCCCCGCTCCTCGCGGCCCGTAGGAAAGGATGTGCAGCCCAGGTGGCAGCGCACCGCAAGCCCCCACACCGTCCGGCAGGCGGCACCACGGTCCGGACCGCCGCCACCCTCGCCCTCGCGGGCGCGGCCACCGCCACCGCCTTCGACGGCACCGGGCAGGCCGCCCCGGACCTCACCCCGGCGCAGGTCAGGGCCAAGGTCGCCAAGCTGTACCAGGAGGCGGAGGCCGCCACCGACCGGTACAACGGCGCCAGGGAGAAGGCCGACGCCGCCGCGGACCGGCTGGCGGAACTGCGCGACGAGGCGGCCCGCAGGACGGACCGGCTCAACTCGGCGCGCGAGGCGCTCGGTTCGGCCGCCGCGGCACAGTACCGGGGCGGCGGGCTCGACCCCGCGCTCCAGCTCGCCCTCTCCGCCGACCCCGACGACTACCTCGACGGCGCCGCGTTCACCGAGCGCGCCGGTCACCAGCGGGCGGCCACCGTCACCCGCGTCCACAGGCACCTGCGGGAGATCGAGCGGCTGCGCGGCGCCGCCCGCGTCGAACTGGCCTCCCTGAGGTCACGCCAGACGGAGCTGAAGCGCCACCGGCGGACCATCACCGGCAAACTGGACGCCGCCGAGCGGCTCCTGGACCGGCTGTCGGCCGACCAACGCGCCCGCGTCACCTCCCGCACCGCCCCCGACCGCGCCTCCCGCGCCTCGACCGGCCCCCGCGCCAGCCTCCCCTCCCCGAACACCACCACCACCGCCGCCGCCAACTCCCGCGCCGCGACGGCCGTCTCCTACGCATACCAGGCCCTCGGCAGCCCCTACGTCTGGGGCGCCACCGGCCCCGACGCCTTCGACTGCTCCGGCCTCACCCAGGCCGCCTACCGTGCCGCCGGGGTCTCCCTGCCCCGCACCACCTACGCCCAGATCGGCGCCGGACGCCGCGTCTCCCGCTCCGAGCTGCTCCCCGGCGACCTGGTCTTCTTCTACTCCGGCATCAGCCACGTCGGCCTCTACGTCGGCGACGGCCAGATGATCCACGCCCCGAACCCCTCCTCCCCGGTACGCCTGGCCCCGATCAGCGAGATGCCGTTCGCGGGGGCGACACGGGTGGTGTGAGCGCTGGGCGTGCGTGGGCGTCGGTGGGGCGCGAGGCGGGTCTCACACCAGGCGGCGTGCCGTGGCCCATCGGGTCAGCTCGTGCCGGTTGGAGAGCTGGAGCTTCCGCAGTACCGCCGAGACATGGGACTCGACCGTCTTCACGGAGATGTAGAGCTGCTTGGCGATCTCCTTGTAGGCGTAGCCGCGGGCGATGAGCCGCAGCACCTCGCGCTCGCGCTGGGTGAGCCGGTCGAGGTCCTCGTCGACCGGCGGGGCGTCGGTGGAGGCGAAGGCGTCGAGGACGAACCCGGCGAGCCGCGGCGAGAAGACCGCGTCGCCCTCCTGGACCCGGAAGACGGAGTCGACCAGGTCGGTGCCGGTGATCGTCTTGGTGACATAGCCGCGGGCGCCGCCCCGGATCACCCCGATCACGTCCTCCGCGGCGTCCGAGACGGACAGCGCGAGGAAGCGGACGGGCCGCTCGGTGTCCGCCATCAACGCGGCGCACCGGCGCAGCACTTCCACCCCGCCGCCACCCGGGAGGTGCACGTCGAGGAGGACGACCTCGGGCCGGGTCGCCGTGATCACCGTGACCGCCTGGTCGACGTCGGCGGCCTCACCGACCACCTCGACGCCAGTCTGCTCGGTCTGGCCGATCTCGGCCTGGACGCCGGTGCGGAACATGCGGTGGTCGTCGACGAGGACCACCCGCACCCGGCGTCCGGGCGCACCGCCGCCCGCGGGTGGCGTGGACTCGGCCGCCTGTGCCGCTCCCGCCGTGCCGTTCGTCTCGGAAGGGTCGCTCATGACGTCTTCTCCGCCCTCTCCATCTCCAGCTCGACCTCCGTGCCGCCGTCCGGCACCGCGCGCAGCCGCGCTGTGCCGCCGTTGCGCTCCATGCGGCCGATGATCGATTCTCTAACGCCCATACGGTCGGCGGGTATCGAGTCGAGGTCGAAGCCGGGGCCGCGGTCGCGGACGGACACGAAGACCGTCTTGCCCTCGACTTCGGCGTAGACCTGGACGGCGCCGCCCTCGCCACCGTACTTGGCGGCGTTCACCATCGCTTCGCGCGCGGCCTGCATCTGGGCGGCGGTCTTCTCGTCGAGGGGGCAGTCGCCCACGACGACGACCTCCAGCGGGACGCCGTGCTTGTCCTCAACCTCGGCCGCGTTGCGCCGCACGGCCTCGGCGAGGGTGGTCGGCTCGTCGGCCTCCTCCTTGCCGGTGCCCTCGGGTCTGTACAGCCAGGTGCGCAGGTCGCGCTCCTGGGCGCGGGCGAGGCGGCGCACCTCGCCGGGGTTGTCGGCGTTGCGCTGTATCAACGTGAGGGTGTGCAGCACCGAGTCGTGGACGTGGGCGGCGACCTCGGCGCGCTCCTGGGCGCGGATGCGCATCAGCCGCTCCTCGGAGAGGTCCTGCGTCATGCGGACCAGATAGGGACCGGCGAGCAGGGTGATCCCGACGAGGACGGCGAGGGCGGCCTGGAGGACGGAGCCGAGGTGCGCGGCGGAGCCCTTCAGGACGAAGATGCCGGTGACGCCCGCGGTGACCAGGAGGACACCGGCGACCGTGCGCAGCAGGTTCAGCGTGCGCCTGCGGCGGCCGACCTCGACCCAGCGGGCCCGGCGGGCGTTGTCCGCCTGCCGCCAGACCAGGGCGACGCCCGCGCCGACCAGGACGGTGGGCCAGAGGTACGCCTGCGCCCCGCTGCCGAGATTCACGTTGCCCACGAAGATCATGGCCACGACGACCATGAGGAGCAGGGCGACCAACTGGCCCTTGTCCGGTTTGCGGGTGACGAGTCTGCGGCGGCCGTCGGGTGAGGTCTCCGTGTGCACGAGGGACGGGGGACGCTGGGCGTCGACGCCGCCCACGCCGAGCGGGACGAAGAACCAGAACGCGGCGTACAGCAGCGCGCCGAGGCCGTCTGCCATGAACAGGCCGACGAAGACCAGGCGCACCCAGACCACGGGCAGCCCGAGATGCCCGGCGAGCCCCCGCGCCACGCCACCGAGCCAGCGTCCGTCGCTGCTGCGGTAGAGCTTGCGCGGTGGCCGCGGTGACAGGACTTGCGCTGCTGCGGCTTCCGGCATGTCATTGATGGTCACACGACGGCCGGTCCCGGGCATCAGGGTCGGCCCCCGAGACTCCCCTGATCTTCACGGGGTGCGGGCACCGCCTGGCCTCGAACGCTTCCCCCGCGGCGGCTCAGGGGTGATTTCAGGGTTCGGCCAGGGTCATGCCGACTGCCGCGGCGGCGGCTCGCCCGTCACCATGGACTCATGACTGATCACCAGCACGCCGCGGACGCCGTGCCCGAGGCGGGGCCTCCGTCCGACGCGGCAGCCGCGGGCGCCGCGGGTGAGGAACCGCGCGCGCACCCAGGCGCGGGCGCGCACGGACGCGCGAGTACGGAAGCGACACCACCGGGCCCACCCGGCCCGGGCGGCCCACCCGGCCCCGGCGGCCCACCCGGCCCCGGTGCCCCGTCGGGCCCAGGCGAGCCGTCCGCCGAGGCGGACATGGTCGAGACGTTCCGCAAGTTCCGCCGTGAGCGGCGGCACAAGATGCTGGCCGGGGTCTGCTCGGGTCTCGGGCGGCGCTGCCACATGGATCCGGTGATCTTCCGGATCACGCTCGCCGTGCTCTCCGCGACCGGCGGCATCGGCCTCATCTTCTACGGCTTCGCCTGGCTCTTCGTCCCCTACGAGGACGAGGAGGAGAACGAGGTGCGCAAGCTCCTGACCGGCCGGGTGGACGGCCAGGCGCTCGCGGCGGTGCTGTTCGCGCTGGTCGGCTGCGGGGTGTTCCTGTCGATGCTGCGCAACGGCGGCGTGCTGACCTTCGCCGTCGTCCTCTCCATACTGCTGGCGGGCGCCGGGTACTGGTCGCAGCACCGTGACGCCCCCGATCCCGACCCGCTGGCCGCGCAGGCCGCCGCCGACGCCCCACCCGAGGCCCAGGCGCCACCCGTCCCGGCGGCCTATCCGTCCTGGTGGCGTGACCCGATCGTCAAGGACGGCACCCACGTCGGCGGCACCGGCTATCTGTGGGGTCCGTCGGACTCCCGGGACCGGGACATCGCGGCGGCCGTCAACATCGGCCGGGGCAGTGCCGTCCAGGAGACCATGGCCCGCTGGCACGCGCAGCCGCCGAAGCCGCGCGGCCCCCGCTGGACGGGCGGCTGGATCGTCCTGCTCGCCCTGGTCGCGGGCGGCCTCGGCACCGGGCTGAGCTGGGAGGAGCAGCCGCTCGGCACGAGTCTCCAGATCGGGCTGGCGGGAATGCTCATCGTGCTCGGCCTGGGCATCGCGGTCAGCTCCTTCCTGGGCCGCACCGGCGCCGGTTCGATCTTCCTGGTGCTCATCACGGCGGGCCTGCTCGCCGTCGCCGCCGCCCTGCCGAAGGACATCACCACGCACTGGATACGCACGACCTGGGAGCCCACCGCGGTGTCCCAGGTCAGACCGAAGTACGAACTGGGCACCGGCGTCGGCACGCTGGACCTGTCCGAGCTGGACCTCGCCGGGAACCAGACGCTGACCACCGGCGCGGAGGTGGGCCTGGGCCAGCTCCGGGTGATCGTGCCGCCGGACGTGACCGTGAAGGTGAGCATCGAGGTCGGCGTGGGCGACATCCAGTTGCCCGGCGAGAAGCGGCAGGACGTCGACGTGCAGCCGGGCCGGTACGAGGTGAGGACCCTGAGCCCCGCCAAGGGGGCCGGGGGTGAGGGCGGCACGCTCGACCTCGATCTCGAGGTCGGCGTGGGACAGGTGGAGGTGAGCCGTGCTGCGTCATGAGTTCCAGCCCGGTCGGCTGGTCGCGGGGTTCTTCGTCAGCGTCGCGGGCGTCATCTACGCCGGTGACGCGGGCGGCGCCTGGGAGACACCGTGGTTCGTGGTGATCCCGGTCGTCGCGGGCGGCCTCTGCCTGGCAGCCGTGGCGGGACTCGTGGGCCACGGCATACGCCGCCACCGCCGCTCAAGCCGACCCGACACCGGCACCGGCTCCGACACCGGCTCCGACACCGGCTCCGGCTCCGGCTCCGGCTCCGGCTCCGGCTCCACCGCACCCTCCGACCCTGAGCCACGCCCCCACGTCTGACCGCGTCAGCCGTACGTCCCCGTCCGTCGCTGACGCCGGGCACGCCAGACGGCGTCCAGCGACAGCAGCGGGGCCCCGGCGAGGACGAGGGGCAGCCAGGCCATCAGATAGGCGAGGTCGTTGCCGTAGTAGTAGGGGTCGGAGGCCCAGCTCACGGTGAGCCACAGGCTGAGGGAGATCAGCGCCCCGCCGAGCGCGGCGAGGCGGGCGAGGAGACCGAGGAGGGTGCCGATGCCGACGGCGAGTTCACCGAAGGCGATGGCGTAGCCGAAGCCGACGGGGTTCTTCAGGGCGAGGTCGACCAGGGCCGGGATGGCGGACGAGTCGCGGACGCCGCGCATCAGGTCACCGATCGACCCGGCCCCGGCGTCCCGCATGAAGGCGCTGTCGGTGAGCTTGTCCAGACCGGCGTAGACGAAGGTGACCCCGAGGAAGATCCGGAGCGGAAGGAGGGCGTAGCGGGTGGCGGTGTCCCGCCAGTTGCCGTCACCGTCGAGACGGGGGGTGCGCGTATCCGTGGGGAACCCGTGTGTCATCGCTGCCGCCGCCTCTCCACCAAAGCCCTTCAAGTCCCTGCGCACGGCCGAAGGACCGTACGCACGACCATACGCACGGCGGGGGAAGACCGCTCAGCCGTCGTCAACCGAATTGCCGAGGGCCACACACACCCGGCTCACGCACCCTGCTCACTCTGTCACATCGATCACATAAGCACCTGTCTCCACGCCAGCCGCCGTCACCACACGGACCTCCACCTTCCCCGGTTCGACATCGACCGGTACCGGGACGGTGAGCAGGCCGTCGGTGGGGTTGCTGAAGCCGCCGGAGACGGGGACCAGGGGGACATGCACATGGACAGCACCCACGCGGACGACCATCCGGGACAGCCGGTCCGCGGTCCCGGCGCCGGGCGGTACGAAACCGGCGCCGCGGATCTCGATGTCCTCGCCGGTGCGGATCGGCGCGTCCAGGTCGCCCGCCTCCCGGGCCCGCACCACGGAGAGGATCACGGGCCGCCCGCCGTCGGCGTACTTCCCGGCGAAGTAGGTCGCCGCGGACACCAGCACCACCACGGCGAGCCCCCAGGGCAGGTCGGGGAGCTGGTCGGGGCGGCGGGCCAGCCGCACCGCGGCGAACAGCAGGGCGACGGCACTGATGACGACGTACTGGATGTCGCCGAAGGTGCCCCGGCCGGAGTCGTCGGTGAGCAGGTCGGCGGCGCGGGGCCGGTGGGCCCGCACCTTCTGGAGCCGCTGCCCGAGCACCCGTACGCCGACGACCCGGCGCACCACGACGGCGATCGCGCAGACCACGGCGAGCACGGTCACCATGCCCGCGCCACGGGCGAGTTCGAGGCCGTCGATCAGGGCGTCGCGCTCGGCGGCGCTGGAGGCCGCGGCGAGCCGTCCCACCAGCACCAGGACGGCGTACGCCACGAAGAGCACCCACACCGCGGCCACCGCGCGGGAGGTGGAGAGCCGGTTGTCCTCACCGATCACGGGCGCCAGCGCGCCGCCGCGCGCCCGGTGGTACCAGGAGGCCGCGGTCAGGGCGGCGGCCAGCAGCAGCGCGGCTGCCAGTCCGGCGGTGCGGGCGGCCGTCCAGCCCGTGCCGATCGCGGTGAGCGCCTGCACCAGCAGCAGGAGCACCACGCCCGCCCACACCGTGACGGCCGTGCGGCGCCACAGCCCGGCCAGCCAGGCGTCGCCCTCGGCCCGGCCGCGTTCGGCGACGAGCTGGGCGGACTGGGTCAGTTCGTCGGAGACCCACTGGCGGGAGGCCGCGGCCGAGTGCGCCACCGCGGCGGGCAGCCCGTGCCCGGCCGCGAACTCGTCCCGCCGCCGCAGGAACGCGGCGACCGCTCGCCGGTGCCCCTCCCGGGCCCCGTGCGGACAGTCCCCGCACGTACAGCCGCCGCCATGGGCGGCCCCGCGCGCATCCGGCTCACCGCCCCTACTCGCCTCCTGCACCGCCACGCCCCGCAACCGCCTTCCGACCGGTCGAACCCCGCCGCAACTCCCATAACTCCCATGCGACGACAGCGAATTGTGCCCTACGCCACGTGCGGCACGCCCGGCAGGTGGGGGGTCGCCATGGCCTCATGAGGGTGATGGGGCGGTCACCGTGTTGACCCGGCTGCGAGAATCCTTCTATGGCCGAGATCATCCAGCGTGACGGGACCTGGGCCTTCGACGGCACAACGATCAGGATCACGCCGGGACTTCACCGCTCCGTGCCGTTGTTCCGGCAGACGTACGGGGAGATCGCGGTGCCGCTGGAAGCCGTCTCCGGCGTCGTCTTCGAACCGGAGCGCAAACGCGGACGGCTCCGCCTGCGGCTGCGGGAGGGCGCCGACCCCCTGCTGCACGCCACCGGGGGCAGACTGCCCGACCCCGCCGACCCCTACCGGCTGGTGGTGAACGTGGACCGCTCCGGGGTCGCCGAGTACCTCGCCGAGGAGATACGCCAGGCGCTCCTCCTCGACCAGGTGCCCAGGGACCCGACGAAGACGTTCCTGCTGCCGGGTCCGCCGGTGCCGGTGTCGGTGCGGTCGTCGGACGGGACGGTGTCCTTCGACGGCGTGCAGGTGCGGATCGACTGGAGCGACACCTCCGACCGGGTCAAGCGCGCGACCGGCCCGCGCATCCTCGGCCTCGGTGAGCTGGTGCAGGTGGAATGGCTGCCCAACACCGGCTACGAGAACGGCTTCCTGCGGTTCGTGACCCGGGAGACGGCGTACTCCAAGCTGCCGCCCGAGAAGGACCCGTACGCCCTCGACCTGTGGGGCAGTGCCCGGCGTGACCTGCTCACCGCGCTGGTCGCCACGGCGGTCACCGCCCGGCTGCCGCACCCGTCCACCCGCACGGGGGCGCCGCTGGCCCGGCTCCCGCACCAGCCGGTGGCCGGGCCGCCGTCGGCCGCCGACCACCATGACGTCCTGCTGCGCCGACTGCGGGAGCTGGGCGAGCTGCACCGGGACGGGGTGCTCACGGACGAGGAGTTCGCCCGGACGAAGGCGGTGGTCCTGCGGGACTTCTGAAACACCCCCGCCCCACCCCACCCCGCCCCGCCCCAAGGGGGCGCGCGCTCAGCTCAGCAGGTCCGGTTCGCTGCGGCTGATGTCCTGCCACAGCGGCTGGTAGTTGATCCACGCCACGAGGTCGCCGCCGAGCTGTTCCCGGGTGGCGACGGCCTGCTTGTGGTCGATGAGGACGGGGCGGCCCGCGGCACGCGCGGTGAGCTGGACCTGGCAGGAGCGTTCCATGGACAGGAACCACCAGGCCGCCGCGTCCACCGAGCCGCCGACCGTCAGCAGCCCGTGGTTGCGCAGCACCAGCGCCTTGCCCGAGCCGAGCGCGGCGGCGATCCGGCGGCCCTCCCCGGCGTCGACGGTGACGCCGCTGTAGGAGTCGTACAGGGCGTGGTCCTCGTAGAAGGCGCAGCTCTCCTGGGTGATCGGGTCGAGCAGCTCACCGAGCGCGGACAGGGCGCGGCCGTGCACCGAGTGGCAGTGCGCGACGGCGACGACGTCGGGGCGGGCGGCGTGCACCTGCGCGTGCACGGTGAACGCGGCCTGGTTGACGTGGTAGTTGCCGTCGATGACCTGACCGTCCTGGTTGGCCAGCACCAGGTCGCTCACGGTGACGTGGCCGAACGGCAGCCCGAAGGGGTTGACCCAGAAGCAGTCGGAGAACTCCGGGTCACGGGCCGTGATGTGCCCGGACACCCCGTCCTCAAAGCCGAACCGCCCGAAGATCCGCAGCGCGCCCGCGAGGCGTTCCTTGCGGTGGCGGCGCTCGTCCTCGACGGAGTCGTGCCTCGGCGGCATGGCGAACCGCAGCCGGTCGGTGGGCAGGGGTTGAGGGGGGTTTGGCCCGAGCATGGGTCCTCCGGCGCTGGGTTCCGTCACGGGCGGGAAGCTACCCCCGGTCAGCCCAGGATGACAGGGCCACGCGGGCAATCGGCACACGCCCGCGACTCGGGTACCCGATACCTGACAGAGGATGTCGGGTATCGGCGCGACACTGCCGTCATGGCACCTGTCACGGCGACGAACTGGGCCGCGTTCACCGCGGCCGAACCCGAACTGGCGAAGACGGTCGAGGAGCGCTTCGGGGCGTTCACGCACCACGTCCTGGCCACCCTGCGCAAGGACGGCTCCCCCCGCACCAGCGGCCTGGAGGCCCGCTTCCTGGGCGGAGAGCTGTGGCTCGGCATGATGCCGAACTCGCTCAAGGCCCTCGACCTGCGCCGCGACCCACGCTTCGCGCTCCAGGCCAACCCGGGCGACGGCACCGGCATGGGCGGCGGTGACGTACGGATCGCCGGGCGGGCGGTGGAGGTGCGGGACCCGGCGGAGAAGGCCAGGTACAGCGAAGAGGTGGAACCGCCGGAGCCGTTCCACCTCTTCCGCGCCGAGCTGACGGAGGTCGTACGGACCTCCGTCGAGGACGACACCTACCTGGTCGTCCAGGTCTGGCGGCCGCGCCACGCCCTGCGCACCGTCAAGCGCACCTGAGCCCCCGCACAGGCCCCTGGAAGGGGATCACTCCCACTCGATCGTCCCCGGCGGCTTGCTCGTCACGTCCAGCACCACGCGGTTGACGTCCGCCACCTCGTTGGTGATCCGGGTGGAGATCTTCGCGAGGACGTCGTACGGCAGCCGCGACCAGTCGGCGGTCATGGCGTCCTCGGAGGAGACCGGGCGCAGCACGATCGGGTGGCCGTAGGTGCGGCCGTCGCCCTGGACGCCGACCGAGCGCACGTCCGCGAGCAGCACCACCGGGCACTGCCAGATGTCGCGGTCGAGCCCGGCCGCGGTCAGCTCCTCGCGGGCGATGGCGTCGGCCTCGCGGAGCAGGTCGAGCCGCTCCTTGGTGACCTCACCGACGATCCGGATGCCGAGGCCCGGCCCCGGGAACGGCTGGCGCTGGACGATCTCCTCCGGCAGGCCCAGCTCCTGGCCGACCATGCGGACCTCGTCCTTGAACAGCTTGCGCAGCGGTTCGATCAGCCGGAACTCCAGGTCCTCCGGGAGCCCGCCGACGTTGTGGTGGGACTTGATGTTGGCGGTGCCGGTGCCGCCGCCGGACTCCACGACGTCCGGGTAGAGGGTGCCCTGCACCAGGAACTCCACCGCCGGGCCCTCGTCGGCGATGATCTCGGCCTGCGCCTGCTCGAAGACGCGGATGAACTCCCGGCCGATGATCTTCCGCTTCTCCTCGGGGTCGGAGACCCCGGCCAGCGCCTTCAGGAACCGCTCGGAGGCGTCCACGACCTTGAGCTGTACGCCGGTCGCGGCCACGAAGTCCTTCTCGACCTGCTCGGTCTCGCCCTTGCGCATCAGGCCGTGGTCGACGTACACGCAGGTGAGCTGGGAGCCGATGGCCTTCTGGACGAGGGCGGCGGCGACCGCGGAGTCCACGCCGCCGGACAGCCCGCAGATCGCGCGCTTGTCGCCGACCTGGGCGCGGATCGCCTCGACCTGCTCCTCGATGACGTTGCCGGTGGTCCAGTCCGGCTTCAGCCCCGCGCCGCGGTACAGGAAGTGCTCAAGGACCTGCTGGCCGTGCGTGGAGTGCATGACCTCGGGGTGGTACTGGACGCCGTACAGCCTCTTCTCGTCGTTCTCGAAGGCGGCGACCGGGACGACGTCCGTGGACGCGGTCACGGTGAAGCCCTCGGGGGCGGCGGAGCAGGCGTCGCCGTGGGACATCCACACGGACTGCTCGTCCGGGGTGCCCTCGAAGAGGGTGGAGGACGCCTTGGAGACGTGCAGCGGCGTACGGCCGTACTCACGGGCGCCGGTGTTGTCGACGGTGCCGCCGAGGGCCTGCGCCATGAGCTGGAAGCCGTAGCACATGCCGAAGACGGGGACGCCGGACTCGAAGATCTCGCGCTCCAGGCGCGGCGCGCCCTCCGCGTACACCGACGAGGGGCCGCCGGAGAGGATGATCGCCGCCGGGTTCTTGGCGAGCATCTCCGCCACCGGCATGGTGCTCGGCACGATCTCGCTGTAGACCCGCGCCTCGCGGACGCGTCGGGCGATGAGCTGGGCGTACTGCGCGCCGAAGTCGACGACCAGGACGGTGTCGGGGGCGGCGGCTGGGGTCGCTGGTGACACGGGTTGCCTTCCGGCGGCTGGAAAGGGGTGGTGCCACCGATTCTACGGGGCGCCCACGCGTGACCCCCGTCTCAGGATGCGAACCCGTGTCCGCTCGCCCCGCCACCCCCGGCATACTGGCCCCATGCTCACGCACCAGACCTACGTCTTTACCTATGGCGACCGGCCCACCGGCTGCCATGGTCGTGCTGCTTGAGCAACTGACAAGCCACATCCCAGGCGCCCCGGGCCGACAAGGTCCGGGGCGCCTGGCGTTGCACGGACCGTGCCGCTCCGGGACCCCGATCCACCCCAAGGAGTCCCCATGGCCGCCCTCGACACCTCCCTCGAATCCCTCACCGTGACCGGTGCCCGGACCGCCGACGCCGCCGAGGTGATCACCGGCGCGCGGGAGCGCATCGACGCGCTCGACGACCGGATCATCGGGCTGATCCAGGAACGGATGGCCGTCTCCGCCGTCATCCAGGACGCCCGGATCTCCTCCGGTGGCCGCCGCGTGAACCTCTCCCGGGAGATGGAGGTCCTCGCCCACTACCGGGACGCGCTGGGCAAGCCCGGTACGTCGCTGGCGATGACGCTCCTCGAACTGTGCCGGGGCCGGATCTGAGCCCCGTCCGCTGGCATCTCTCACCCGTACGGAGCGTGACGCGTCCCGCCCGTCCTCGTTGTTCCCGGTGTCCGTGCCAGCCAGGGGCGGGCCCGAAAGAACCACGCGTGGCTCACTGGAGCGATGAGACGTACGGATCGTGCCGTGCGTCGTGGGACCTCGCTCCAGACAGTGACCGGACGGCAGGGGACAGCAGCCCGGTCACCCAAGAGAACGGTCGGCTCCGGGGACGCCCGGGGCCGACCGCCGGAACGGCACAACACCCCCACCCGAGACCAGCGGCGCACTCCCCCGGCGCCGCTCCCCGCGCACCGGCGAGGCCCTGACGCCGGTGCTGACGGAGAAGGGCCCCGCGGCCGCGGGGCCCTTCGCTGTGCCCGCACGGCGGCCACCTCGCGGGAACCATTTATGTGACGCAGGCCACATGAGAATTCCGTGAGAGCCGGGACAACCATTGCCCGGGGTCGCGGATCAAACCTGCTGAACCAAGGGCCACACCCGCCCAGCCCGCCGAGCCAGCCCAGCCCGCCCAGCCCCGCAGAGGTCAGAGGTCTCCATGAAACTGCGCCGCGCCATCGCAGCGGCAGCCGCCACGGCCGCGATAGCCCCGCTGGCGCTGCTGTCGGCCCCGGCCGCCCTCGCCGCGTCCGGCGATGAGTCCGCGTCGCCCTCGGTGTCCGCCTCGGTCACGGAGCAGGACACCGCCGCCTCCGCCAGCGCGTCGCCGTCCGACACCGAGTCCGCCCCGGACACGAGCGACTCCCGGTCGGAGTCCACGGACGACACCGAGGACGCCAGCGAGTCGGAGAACGAGACCGACACGGACACGGACCCGGGCACCACGGACTCGGAGGACGACACCGACGAGGACCCGGCCGCCGACCCGAACGCGTCGGCCAGCACGTCGACCTCCCCGAGCCCGAGCCCGAGCGCGTCGGAGTCGCAGGACGAGGAGAAGCCCGACTTCTGCGCCGACCCCGACGACGACTCGATCGGCCTCAGCACCGAGCTGCGCAGCGGACTGTCCGGGCTCCCGGAGACGGTCGTGGCGGGCAGCGGCTGGACGCCGTTCAGCTTCGACGTCTCCAACAAGGGCGACGACGAGATCAAGGACATCATGCCCCTGATCGGTGTCGCGGCGGTCGGCTGGAACGAGGAGGACTACTCCGGTCAGATCCGCGTCCAGGTCCTGGACAAGTCCACCGGTTCCTGGAAGACCCTCGCGGACGCCGCCGGTGAGGGCGCGACGTTCCCCGCCTTCTCGCTCGGCGCGGGCCAGTCGACCTCGTTCCAGCTCCGGCTCAGCGTCAGCGGCAAGGTGCCGGACGCCATCGGTCTGACCGGCGGCTTCGCGCAGTACGCGGACGACGAGGGCTGCTGGCTGGCCGACGACCCGAACGGCTGGATCTACTTCTTCGACATCCTGGCCGCCGGTTCCGACGCCGGGGACCCGAACGAGGCCGAGCCGCAGGGCGGCATGGGCGACCTCGACGCGGTCGCCCAGGTGGCGGCCACCGGCAGCCTCGCCGAGACGGGCTCCAGCTCCGCGCTCCCGGTGATCGGCCTCGTCGGCGGCATCGCCGTGGTCGCGGGCGCGGGCGCGGTGTTCGCGGTGCGGCGCCGGAAGTCGGGAACCGACGCCTGACCAGACTCACCGGCGCCTGACGGCGGCCGACGGGTGCTCAGCGGTACGCAAGCACCACGCAAGACAGAGGGACCTGCGCTCGGAGGGGGGCGCAGGTCCCTCTCACATCCGCCTAGCTCTCCTTCTCCGCCTTCGGCGGCACCACCGGCACCGGCAGCAGCGGCAGTCGCAGTGCGCCGAACGCGTCGGCGGGGACGGCCGGTGCCTTCGGCTCGACCGGTTGCAGCCGCTCGTACGCCGCCCCCTGCGCGGGACGCGGGTCGGCCTCGCCCTTGTTGGGCCAGTACGACATCGCGCGCTCGGCCTGCGCGGTGATGGTGAGGGACGGGTTGACGCCCAGGTTCGCGGAGACGGCGGCACCGTCGACGACGGAGATGCCGGGGTGGCCGTACAGCCGGTGGTACGGGTCGATGACGCCGGTCTCCCGGGAGTCCCCGATGGGACAGCCGCCGAGGAAGTGCGCGGTGAGCGGGGTGCCCATCAGCTCACCGACGTTGGAGCCCGGGAAGCCGTTGATCTCCTCGGCGATCGCGGACGCCGCCTCGGTGGCGGCCTTGATCTGCTTGGGGTTGGGGGCGCCGTGGCCCTGCCGGGCGGTGAGCAGCCCCTTGCCGACGCCGTTCGGCTTGAGGTACGTCGTCAGGGAGTTGTCCAGCGACTGCATGACCAGGCCGATGATGGTCCGCTCCGACCAGCGGCGGTTGGACAGCGAGCGCAGCACCAGCAGCGGGTGGCGGACGGCGTTGCCCAGCCAGGCCAGCGCCCGGGACGAGCCCTCGGCGTACGGCACCTGGAGGATGGACAGGCCGCCCATCGAGTTGGAGCCCTTGCCGTAGCGGACGGGCTCGATGTGGGTGCTGGCGTCCGGGTGGATGGAGGACGTGATGGCGACGCCACGGGTGAAGTCGGCCCTGGGCTGGCCGGTGGCCTTGCGGTAGCGCCGGTCGCTGGTCTGCGCGCCGACCAGGGCCTCGGAGTTGGTGCGGGTCAGCTCACCGAGCCGGTCGGATACGTACGGCAGTTGCCCGCCCGCCTTCATCCGGTGCAGCAGGGTCTGGGTGCCGTAGGTCCCGGCGGCGAGGACGACGCGCCGGGCGGTGAAGACCCGCCCCTTGCCCTTCCTGCGGTTGTCGGTCGGCACGGTGGTGACGGCGTAGCCGCCGCGGGAGTCGTCGGTGAGGGAGACGACCGTGGTCATCGGGTGGACGACGGCGCCCGCCTTCTCGGCGAGGTGGAGGTAGTTCTCGGTGAGGGTGTTCTTCGCGCCGTGACGGCAGCCGGTCATGCACTCGCCGCACTCGTTGCAGGCGGTGCGCGCGGGCCCGGCGCCGCCGAAGTAGGGGTCGGGCACCTTCTCGCCGGGCCTGGCCTTCGCCTTCCCGTCGGCGTCCTCGCCGTCGCCGAAGAACACGCCGACCGGCGCGAGGTGGAAGGTGTCACCGACGCCCATCCGCTCGGCCGCCGCCTTCAGATGGACGTCGGAGGGGGTCATGGTCGGGTTGAGCCGTACCCCGAGCATCCGCCGCGCCTGGTCGTAGTACGGCTTCAGCTCCTCCTGCCAGTCGGTGATGTCCCGCCACTGGGGGTCGTCGAAGAACGGCTTGGGCGGGACGTAGAGGGTGTTGGCGTAGTTGAGGGAGCCGCCGCCGACGCCCGCGCCTGCCAGGACCATGACATTCCCGAGCAGGTGGATGCGCTGGAGGCCGTACATGCCGAGCTTGGGGGCCCACAGGTAGTTCTTCAGGTCCCAGGAGTTCCTGGGGAGCGTCTCGCGGGTGAAGCGGCGGCCCGCTTCGAGGACGCCGACGTCGTACCCCTTCTCCGTGAGGCGCAGGGCGGTGACGGAGCCGCCGAAGCCTGAGCCGATGACGATGACGTCGTAGTCGTAGCCATGGGTGTCCTGGGGCACGGTCGCTCCTCGTTGAGTACGTGCTGGAGTGGGCCGGGTTAGCGGAAGCGGAACGCCTTCATCAGGCGCAGGCTGCGGGTCATGAAGGCCGCGTACTTCTCGTCGTCCATGCCGAGCGCGGGCGCCATCGGCAGCAGCCGCTGGTGGGCGACGGTCTGGGCCTCGGTGTACTTGAGGATGCCCTCCGCGCCGTGGCGGCGGCCGAGCCCGGAGTCCTTCATGCCGCCCATCGGGGACTGGACGCTGCCGTACGCCGAGGCGTACCCCTCGTTGATGTTGACGGTGCCGGTGCGCAGCCGGGCGGCGATCTCCCGGCCCCGGCGGCCGTCCCTGGTCCAGACGGAGGAGTTGAGTCCGTACGGCGTGGAGTTGGCGCGCTCCACCGCCTCGTCGTCGGAGCTGAACCGGTAGACGGAGACGACGGGGCCGAAGGTCTCGTCGGAGCAGACGGTCATGGACTCGGTGACGCCGTCGAGGATGGTCGGCTCGTAGAAGTACGGACCGATGTCCGGGCGCGCGGTGCCGCCCGCGACGAGCGTGGCGCCCTGGTCCAGGGCCTCCTCCACGTGGTGGATGACGGTCTGGAGCTGCCCGGGTCCGGCCAGCGACCCCATGTCGGCGCCGTAGGCGAGGGACGTGCCCAGCCGCATCGCCCGGGTGCGGGCGGCGAACCGCTCCAGGAAGGCGTCGGCGACCGACTCGTGGACGTACAGCCGCTCGACGGAGATGCACAGTTGGCCCGCCGAGGAGAAGCAGGCCCGGACGGCGCCCGCGGCGGCCTTGTCGAGGTCCGCGTCGTCGAGGACCAGCATGGCGTTCTTGCCGCCGAGTTCGAGGGAGACGCCGACCAGCCGGGCGGCGGCGCCCCGCGCGACCTCGCGGCCGGTGCGGGTGGAGCCGGTGAAGGAGACGTAGTCGGCGTGCCGGACGATCTCGGGCCCGACGACCGGCCCGTCCCCGAGGACGACCTGCCAGACGTCGGCGGGCAGCCCGGCCTCGATGAGCAGGTCCCGCGCCCAGAGCGCCGTGAGGCAGGTCTCCGTGTCCGGCTTCATCACGACCGCGTTCCCCGCGACGAAGGCGGGCAGCGCGTCCCCGACCGACAGCTCCAGCGGGTAGTTCCAGGGCGCGATCTGGCCTACGACGCCCCGCGGGTGGCGCAGTTCGGTGACCCGGGTCAGCGCGGGCACGGCGCCCGCGTGCCGCTTGGGCCGCAGATAGGCGGCGGCGCGGCGGCCGTAGTGCCGGGCGGCGACGGCGACGGCCTGCACTTCCTCGTGGGCGTGCAGCCGGGCCTTGCCGGTCTCGAGCTGTATCAGGTCGAGGATCTCGCCCTGGCGCTCCAGGATCAGGTCGTGGAAGCGGAGCAGGACGGCGGCCCGCTGCCGCAGCGGTGTCCGCGCCCACACGTCCTGCGCGGCGCGGGCCGCCTCGAAGGCCCGTGCCACGTCCTCGGGCGTGGACTCCGGCAGGTCGGCCAGCTTCTCGCCGGTGAACGGGGTGTGGTTGGCGGTCCGCCCGGAACCGGTCACGCCCTTGGTGAGGTGGGCGACCAGTTGGGGGGTGACCACATCGGCGGCGGTCCGTGCGCCCGCCGGGGCGGGGGCGAGGGGGTTGGTGCCGCTGCGACCGTTCCGGCCGGTCTCTTCCATGGCCTGCGCGTCCGTCATGAGCCGCAGGGTATGCCGGGGGACGGGGTTTGTGTACCCGTCGGTAATGGGGATTCACCGACCGCACACAACACGCCAGTGAACGCTGGCAACAAACGCGCTGATCAGGGCGTAGTTCGGCGGGAAAGGGAGGAGGACCGGTCGTTTCCTATCCCGGCCCGCTGGCGCCCCCTCCTCCGATCTCCAGGCGGTCGCGCGCGCCCTCGAACACCGCGGTGCCCTCCCGCTCGTGGGCGGCGCCCCGGGGCATGTCGACGCGCAGTTGGTACATCCGCCGGTCGCCGGTGCGGAACAGCAGCTCCAGCGCGCGGGCGGGGGAACCGTCCGGACGCAGGTACGTCGTGTCGGCGACGACGGCCTCCTGGCCCTGGACGCTGGTGCGGGTGTAGCGCGTGCGCGCCCCGTCCCACCCGGCGCGCGCCCGGCGCGCCTGGCTCAGCGGGGAGCGGGGCGCCGTGTCCCACTGGGTGAGGCGCACCCGGAGGGGCGCGTCGGCGTCCGTCTCCGTGTCGGTGTACACCACGAGCCGGGGCGGATCGGCGGCCCCGCCCCGCCGCTCGGACTCCTCGTAGCCGACGGGCAGGGCGAGTACGGCGTCCATGTCCGGTTCTTGGTGCTCCGCCCAGGTCACCCCGGCGTTCGCGGTGTCGGCCGTGGCGGAGGGGAGCAGGGCGGCGCCGAGGAGGACGGCGGTCAGCAGCAGCGCGCTGAGCAGCGGGAGGGCGGCGGGGTGCCGCAGGGGGTGCCGGGGGCGGGGGGCGCCGGGGTCCGGCGAGGGGCGAGGTTCGCCGAGGTCCGGCGCCGAGGTGTCGTACGCCGTTCCGGTCTCCGCCGCGGCTTCCCTCCGTGTCGCCTCCGGAACCTCCACCCCGGCCACCGCCGCCAGCCCGGCCGCCACCTCCGCCGGTTCCGGCCTCCGCGCCGGGTCCCTGTCCAGCAGCCGTACGAGCAGCGGCTCCAGCGGCCCCCCGCCCGCCACCGCCGCGTCCAGCAGAGCCCCCAGCGACCACAGGTCGGACGCCGGACCAGCGCCCCGCCCCGCGGCCCGCTCGGGCGCGACGAACCCGGCGTCCCCGTCCAGGTCGCCCGCGAACCCGAAGTCGGTGAGGACGACCCGGCCGGTGCCCGCCTCGACGAGCACGTTGGCGGGCTTCAGGTCCCGGTGCACGATCCCCACGGAGTGCGCGGCGCGCAGCGCGCCCAGTACGGCGAGGCCGATCCGGGCGGCCTCGGGCGGGTCGAGCGGACCGCGCCCGATCAGCGCGCGCAGGGTCTCGCCCCGCACCAGCTCCATGACGATCCAGGGCGGTCCGTCGGCCCCGTCGCCCTCCTCCACCACCACGTCGTGCACGGACACGGCCGACGGGTGGTCGACCCGGGCGGCGGCGCGGGCCTCGCGGTAGAGCCGGTGGGCGGCGCGCCGGTACGCCTCGTCCTCCGGGTCGCCCGGTAACCGGGGCTCCTTCACGGCGACTTCCCGGCCCGCCTGCTCGTCGTACGCCCGCCAGACGGTGCCCGTGGCGCCGGAGCCGAGCGGCTCGACGAGCCGGTAGCGCCCGGCGAGCGGCGGTCCGTCGCCGTGCCGTGCCGCGCCGTCAGTACCGTCAGTACCGTCAGTCATGGCCGTCCGTCATGTTCCATGTTCTGGCTACCGGCTCTTGATGTCCCAGTTGTCGAGCACGATCCGCGCGATCTCCCTGCTGTCGTCGACGAAGTGCCCCTCGCCCGGGCCGTCGATGGAGAGCCGGTACAGGTCGCCGTTCGCGGCGACGTAGTAGTAGATCCGGTACTCGCGCTTGCTCGGGTTGTCCGAGTCGTCGGTCGTGTAGGAGATCGTGTTCTCGGCGGCCTTCGCGCCGTGGTACGTGGTCTCCTTCGGCTCGCCCTTGGGGGCGGGCTCGGCGGCGATGTTCCAGCCGTACTCGCCGTCCTTGAGCGTGTCCCAGTCGGCGTACGCCTGGTCGAGCGCCCGGCCGGGGATCTCGCCGTCCGCGTCGTCCTTCTTCAGGTCGCGGTCGGCGGTGATCGACAGCAGCCCGCTGGGATCGGCGTACGTGGCGACCGTCCCGTCCGAGTCCTCGGCGGGCGGCAGCTCCCTGAACCCGTCGGGCAGCGCGAGGCTGACGCCGACCTTGTCGCCCAGGTCCCGCGTCTTCCAGCCGTCCGGCAGCGGTCCCGCGAACGGGTCCGCGAGCACCAGGTACCCCGCCACCGCCGCCGCGACGACCACCGCGCCGAGCCCCAGCAGGGTCTTGCGCCCGACCCGGATGCCGGGGGCCTGCGGGACGGGACCGGCGAGGGTCGCGACCTGCGTCGGCGCGGGCTCCGGCGGGTTCGCGGTAGCCTCCAGCAGGGCGCGCACCTGGGCGGCGTGCGGACGGCGCGCCGGGTCCTTCTGGAGCAGGCCGTTGATGGCCTCGGCGAGCGGGCCCCGCGCGGTCGCGGGCGGCGCGGGCGTGGCGTTGAGGACGGACTGGAGGGTGGCGGGCGTGTTGCTGCGCCGGAACGGCGACACGCCCTCCGTCGCCGCGTACAGCACGACGCCAAGCGACCACAGGTCGGAGGCGGCGCCGGGGCGTTGGCCGAGCACCCGCTCCGGGG
Organism: Streptomyces flavalbus; assembly: GCF_042674625.1. NCBI lineage: Bacteria > Bacillati > Actinomycetota > Actinomycetes > Kitasatosporales > Streptomycetaceae > Streptomyces > Streptomyces flavalbus. The sequence goes on along the minus strand of NZ_JBHTEB010000001.1, from coordinate 4,819,359 downwards.
CGATGTACTCGGGGGAGCCGACGAAGCCGCCGGTGTCGGTGAGGTTGGTCTCGCCCTCGATCTGGGCGATGCCGAAGTCCGTGAGGACGACGCGGTCGTGCCGCCCGAGCAGCACGTTGTCCGGCTTGACGTCCCGGTGCAGGATGCCCGCGGCGTGCGCGGCCTCCAGCGCGCCGAGCACTTCGAGGCCGATGCGGGCGGCCTCGCGGGCGTCGAGGGTGCCCTCCTGGAGGGCGGCGCCGAGGGAACGCCCCCGCACCAGCTCCATGACGATCCACGGCTGGCCGTCCACCACGGCCACGTCGTGCACGTTGACGACGGCCGGGTGGTCGAGGCGGGCGGCGGCGCGGGCCTCGCGGCGCATCCGCTCGAAGGCGTTGGCCCGTTCACGCTCGGGAAGGTGGTCCGGAACGCGCGGTTCCTTGACCGCGACCTCACGGTCCACCGTCTCGTCCTTGGCCCGCCAGACCGTGCCCATGCCGCCGTGCCCGAGCTTGGCGATCAGCCGGTACCGCCCGGCGATGAGCCGCCCCGCCCCGGGGTCGGCGGCGGGCGCGACAGGCGCCGCGGGTACGGCGGGCGCGACGGGTGCGGCGGGCGCTGCGGACGCGGCGGACGCGGCGGGCTGCGGTGGTACGACCTGGGTGGGTGCCAGGTACGGGTTGTCCGGGTGGGGTGTGGCGGCGGGCGGGTTCGGCGGTTGCAGACCAAAACTCGTCGGCTCGTCGGCCCCGTAGCGGGCTCCCCCGTTGCTGCTCATGGGTTCATGCATATCGCGCCGGGCGCGTCCGTAGCCACCGCGAGCGCCCGGCGGTCACAGACCCGTGACGCGGGCTGCCGCTTATCTCCCATTTACTCCGGTGCCGGGACCCGTACCGGTGGGGGACGCCAGGGACGGCGGTCCGCTGCCGCTCGGCGGCGAGGTGGTCGTCACGGTCGTCACCGTCCCCGGCGTCGGCCCCACCGGCGTGCCCTCCCCGCTGACCAGCAGCGCCACCGCCGACACCCCCGCCACCGCCACCGCGGCCACCAGCACCGCCGCCGCCAGCACGCTCCTGCGCGGCCGTTCCGTCCGCACCTCCTCCTCCGGCGCGCCGGGCACCGGTTCCGGCTCCGGCATCCGTCCCGTCGCCCGGAACTCCCGCAGCATCCACTCGGCCCGCACCGCGTCGAGCCGCCGGTCCGGGTCGCGCTCCAACAGCCCCCGTACGACGGGCAGCAGCGGCCCGGCCTCCTGCGGCGGATGGATCTCGTCCGACAGCACGGCGTGCAGGACGCCGCCCAGCGAGTCCCGGTGGAACGGCGACCGCCCGCTCAGCGCCGCGCACAGCAGCGCGCCCAGCGACCACAGGTCGGCGGCGGGACTCGTGCCGCCGCCGGACATCCGCTCGGGCGCGGTGTACTCGGGCGAGCCGACGAAGGTGCCACTCTCGGTGAGCGTGGTCGCGCCGGGGATCTGGGCCACCCCGAAGTCGGTGAGGACGACCCGGTCGCTGCCGTTCTCGACCATGACGTTGGCGGGCTTGATGTCCCGGTGCAGCACCCCGGCCGCGTGGGCGGTGCGCAGCGCCCCGAGCAGCCCGATCCCGATCCGCGCGGCCTCGTCCACGCTGACCGGCCCCTGCCCGGCGATCCGGTCGGCGAGGGAGTCGCCGTCGACGAACTCCATGACCAGGTAGGGACGTTCGTCATGCTCCACGACGTCGTGGACGACGATGATGTGCGGGTGCCGCAGCCGGGCCACCGCGCGCGCCTCGCGCAGGGTGCTCTCCCGCTGCCGCCGTGCCTCGTCGGCGGTGAGGGAGGGGTCGAGGAACAGCTCCTTGACCGCGACCCGGCGCCCGAGCAGCCGGTCGGTGGCCCGCCAGACGACGCCCATGCCGCCCCGCCCGAGTGGAGTCTCCAGCCGGTAACGCCCCGCTATGACACGCCCGTCCGACCTCTCGGTCCCCATGCGTCTCATCATGCCGCAGACGGTGCGGACGACTCCCTGGTCAGCACGCGAAGTTGGCCGACAACCGACGCCCGGCGACCGGCCCGTCCCCGCCTACGCCGTCCCCGGCCGCCACCCCTGCAACACCGTCTCGAACTGCTCGCGCGTCGTCGGCCAGTCCTCCGCCGCCGAGGACATGTAGAGCACGTACTCCGTGCCGTCCCGGTCGAAGTACGTCAGCTCGACGGCGTGCCGCGGCCCGGGGAACTCGGTGTCCTTGGCCAGCGCCGTCCAGGTCCACTCCCAGCGCGCGGCGGGCCGGTCCCGGTAGACCTCCTCCACCAGGGTCACCCGCTGGTAGTCGACGAGGCGCTGGAGCTGCTGTTCGAGGTCGAGCTGGTGCTCGTAGGCGCTGGGGAACTGCGGGGACTCGTCCACGGCGATCCGGATGAACGTCCGGCCGCCGTCGGGCGTGTAGTCGATCTGGTTGCCGTCGTTCACCTCCCGCACCCAGTCCGCGCCGGGCACCGCCAGGCTGAAGCCCGCGGGGTCCTCCTTGCGCACCCACCCGTCGGGCAGCGCGCCACCGGAACCGGACGTCGGGGAGGCGGAGTCGGAGGGCGAGGCCGACCCCGAGCCGGTGGGCGTGGGCGTCGGGGACGGCGACTCGGACGTCGACGTCCCGCCCCGGTCCTGCTCCCGTCCCGCGTCCCACGCCATGATCCCCACCGCCGTGCCCCCGCCGACCACCGCGGCGAGTACGACGACCAGCGCGAGCGTGCGCAGCCGCTGCCGCCGCGACGGCGCGGGCGGCGGCGCCCCGGCACCGGGGAACGTCACCCCGGTGTGGGCCCGGGTGTCGGGACCGGGGTGCGCGGCGGGGAAACCGGTCGGCGTGGTGGCGCCGGTCTGCGCGGGGTACCCCGGCTGGTTGCCCTGCGCCGGGTACCCCGGCTGGACCGCCGTACCTCCGGCCTGCCGCGGGAAGCCGGTCCGCGCCGTGGGCCCGGTCACCCCGGTCGCCCCCGTGGCCCCGGTCATCCCGGCCATCCCGGTCGCCCCGGTCGGCACGTACCCCTGCGCCTCCCGCGGCTGCCGTCCCTCCGCCGCCTCGGCCAGCATCCGTTCCGCCGCGGCGGAGTCGGGCCGTTCGGCCGGATCCTTGCGCAGCAGCGCGATGATGACCGGCGTCAGCGGACCGGCGTACCGCGCCTCGGTGGCCTCCTCCTCGACCACCGCCTGCATGGTCGACAGCGGCGAGGTGCGCCGGAACGGCGACCGGCCCTCCACCGCCGTGTACAGCGTCGCGCCGAGCGCCCACAGGTCGGAGGCGGGCCCGGGGTCGTGGCCGCGGATCCGCTCGGGGGCGAGGTAGTCGACCGAGCCGACGACCTCCCCGGTGCGGGTGATGGTGGAGTCGCCCTCGATCTGGGCGATGCCGAAGTCGGTGAGCAGCACGCGTCCGTCGCGGGCGAGCAGGACGTTGCCGGGCTTGATGTCGCGGTGCAGGACACCCGCGGTGTGCGCGGCGCGCAGGGCGCGCAGCACCCACAGGCCGATCCGGGCGGCCTCGGTGGGCGCGAGGCGGCCGTCCTCCTTGACCGCGTCGGCCAGCGAGCGGCCCTCGACCAGTTCCATCACGATCCACGGGCGGCCGTCGTGGTCGAGCACGTCGTGCACGGTCACGACGGCGGAGTGGTTGATCCGGGCGGCGGCGCGCGCCTCCGCGCGGGTGCGGGCGAGGAGGCGTTCCTGGTCGCTGTCGGAGACGTAGTGCGCGGCGGTCAGTTCCTTGATGGCGACGGCCCGGTGCAGCACCTCGTCGTGGGCGCGCCACACCCGGCCCATGCCTCCGCTGCCGATGGTGTCGACGAGCCGGTAACGGCCCGCGACGAGCGCACCCTGCATCTGATCCACGTTCCCCCGCAATGTCCTTGACAGGTTCAGGTTAGGGACCCGTACCCGTCCGGGGAACCTGCGCGGGGTCTTGGAGACCGCACTGTGACGGTTGTCGCTTTCCGTGACGGACGGGAACCGAACCGGGTGTGTCCGAAGGTGTTCAGCCGGTGATCTCGTACGTCGCTGACGCCTGCTCGAACAGCCGTGTCACCTCGTCCCGTTCGGTCTCCGGACCGCGCACCTGGACCACGTGGTAGCGGTCCCCGACGAGGATGGCGAGGTTGCGCACGAACACCTCGTTGCCCTCGCCGTCACTCCAGGTGAACTGCCCCTCCGCCATGGCCCGTTCACCCACCTGGATGCTCTTCAGCCCGGCGGCCGTGGCCCAGGTCGACTCGCGGTAGGGCTGCAACTCCCGCTCCCGTTCCCGCTGGTAGGTCATCGGGTCGCTGCCGTACTCGCCGGTGCCGTCCCGCCCGGGGACGACGATCAGCTCGAAGCCGCCGCGGGAGTAGACGACCTGCCCGCTGCCGTTCTTGGGGGCGCGCTGCCAGCCCTTGGCGACGGCGATGCGGAAGCCCTCGTCGTCGGTGCGGAGCGTGAACCCGGGGGCGACCTCGGGGCCGGTGGTCGTGGTCTGGCCCGACTCCTCGGAGCCGGTCGCGGAGGGCGGCCCGGTCTGGTCGGGCCGGGGCTCGCTGCTGGCCTCCGGCGAGGGGTCGGCGGGCGCCGGGCTCACCTGGTTCGCGGCGCCGGTCCGCTGGGCGTCACCCGCGCCCTCCTCGTCCGCCTTGGGCATGAAGAGCATGGCGTACGCCACCACTCCGGCCAGCGCCAGCAGGACGAGCAGCAGCAGCGTCCGGCCGAGCGACCGTGGCGAACGGGACCTCTCCTTGCCCCGCTTGTGCCGCCCGTGCGTCGCGGGCAGCCCGGCGCGCCGCCTGCGCACCAGCTCGCCACGGCGGCGTATCACCGGCAGTCGGCTGGTCTCGACCGGCGGCGCGGCGACGACGTGCAGCCCCGCGTCCGGCTCGGGCGCGGACCGCACCAGGGAGCGCAGCCAGCCGCGCAGCTCCTCGAAGTCGAGGCGCTCGGTCGGGTCCTGACGCAGCAGCGACTCCACGACCGGGCGCAGCGGACCGCACTCCTCCGCGAAGGCGGGCGGCTCCGCGCACACCATCTGCACCAGTTCGGCGGTCGACTCCTCGGGGTACGGCGCATGGCCCTGTACGGCCCTGAAGAGCAGCGCGCCCAGCGCCCACAGGTCGGTCGCGGGACCGATGGGCGCGGCGAGCTGCCAGTTCTCGTGCACCGGACCGGCCTGCTCGGGCGCCCAGCGCTCGGTGACCGGCCCGACGACCGCCATCCGCGCCTGCCTGGCCCGCTCGGCCGCCAGCGCGGTGGCGGGCCCGCGCGGCGTGGGCGCCCCCGCGGCCAGCTCGTCCCACCGGCCCGCGCTCGGCGCGGGCACGGCGGCCTCACCGGCGCCGGGGCCAGCGGTGGCGGGGAGCGCGGTGCGTCCCTGCACCGGTCCGAGGGCGCCCTGCGCCACCACGCCGTTGCTCTGCCCGTTCGCCTGCCCGCTGTGCTGCGTCGGGAAGCCCTGGGCGCCGTCCGGTGCCGCCGGTCGGGGCGCCGCGGCCCGCCAGGAGGCGCCGCGCACTCCGTACGGGTCGGCTATCTGCCCGGGCGGCGCGCCGCTCTCCCCCGGGCCCTGCACGCCCTGCTGGGCGGCGTACGGCGACGGTGCCGGGCCGACCTCGCGGGGGCCGCCCTCGGCCGGGGGACGGGCCCCCGGCAGCGCCGCGCGCCCGTTCTGCGCCTCCTGCACCCGGGCCGCCGCACGCGCGCCCGCCCGGTACGCGGCGATCGCCCCGGCCCGCGCGGCCCGGATGTCCCCGCCACTGCCACCACTGCCGCCGCTGCCACCACTCTCGGGCACCCGCCGCGCCACCGCGGCCGACGGACCGCCCCCGTCGCCACTCCCGCCGTCCGGGCCTGGCCCCGGCAGCCGTCCCGCCGCCCGCGCCTCGATCGCGGCCCGCCGCGCGGCCTCGGGATCGGCACCGGCCGAACCCGCGGGGCCCACCGGACCTTCCGGACCTCCGGCACCTCCCGGACCGGCCGCTTTGGGCGCCGGAACCGCCAGCGCGCCGCCGCCCGGACCCTCGTCCTCCCGGGGCACCGGGTCGTACCCGCACAGCGCCTCCTCGGCCGCACCGGCCGCCAGCCCGGTCAGCATGACCCGGCCGTCGTCGCAGACGAGCACCGTGCGCGCGGTGATGTTGCGGTGCGTCCAGCCGTGCGCGTGCAGCACCCGCAGCGCCATGAGCACGTCGGAGGCGACCTCCGCCGCCCGGTACGGCGTCAGCGGCTGCTCGGCGAGCAGCGCGGCCAGCGGCCGGGCGGCCACCAGCTCACTGACGATCCACAGCGAACCGCCCTCGGCGAACACGTCGAAGACCTGGTCCAGCCGGGGGTGGTCCGGTATCCGGGCCGCGGCCTGCGCCGCCTCCATCGCCCGCCGTACGACGGGATCGGTGGGCCTGCGCGTGCCACCACGGGCGGGAGGACGCCGGGCCGCCGGGCCACGGTCACGCCGGGTGAAGCCGTCGGGCAGGCCCTCGGCGTCGAGCACCTCGGCCTCGACGACCTCCGGCAGCGGCACCTGCCGTATCAGGACCTCCTGGCCGCTGTAGGTGTCGAAGGCCCGCGTCTCGGTGAGTTCGTACTCCTCGGAGGGCGGCAGCGGCAGGCGGTAGCGGTCGGCGAGTACCCGGCCCGCATAGTCGTCCACGTTGGCCTCCCCCGGCCGCCCGGCTGGTCAAATCCGTTCGAGTGGCGTCCCGTTCCGGATTCTTTCCGGCTGCGTACGGTTCGCAACCACTCACGATACGTGCCGGAGGCAACCCACAATGACGGGATGCCAGATCTCAGGCCGCAAAACTGGTAAGTGCCGTGCTCAGGACTTCGGTTCGAAGGTCTTCGTCAGGGTCCGCCAGGTGCCCCGGCGCAGATCGCTGCCCCAGTCGGCGGCCTTGGCCGTGTACATCAGCGCGTACCCCTGGCTGTCGCTCACCACGAACCCGCGGTCGATCGTCCGGTACTTGGTGCCGCCGTCGACGTAGGTGAACTCCCAGTCGGCCGTGTTCCAGCCGCGGTAGCCCACCTCCTCTATGCGGATGCGCTTGTACTGCGAGCGCGTCATGTAGCGCTCCTGGTTCTCCCAGTCGGCGACGGGGTCGCCTTTGGGCGTGGAGGTCCAGGCGACGAGGAGCTTCTGCCCGCTCGGCCCGGTGAAGCGGTCCCCGGCGGAGTCGGACGAGCGGTACTTCCAGCCGTCGGGCAGTCCGATGGAGTACCCCTGGCCGCCCTGGTGCACCGACTTGGCGCCGTCCTCGTCGGCGTCGTCGTTCTTGGAGTCCCCGGACCCGGACGTCCCCTCGTCGTCGGAGCCCGCCGAGCCGTCCGCCTTGCCCGAGTCGTCGTCGGAGTCGGCGCCGCCGCCCGGCGCGGTGCCGGTGCCGGTCGGCGACTGACCGGCCGTCGCCGCGCCGTCGGTGCCGACGCCGCCCTTGTCGTCGTTCTTGGGGTCCTTGGGGTCCTTGGGGTCGGCGCTGGCGGTGGCGGCGGTGCCCCCGCCACCGGCGTTCTTGTCGTCGTCGCCGCCGAGGGTGAGCGCCAGGACGGTGCCGAGCACGGCGAGCACCAGGACCACCGCGATGACCACCAGCGTCCGCTTGGGCACCACGTCGGTCAGCGGCGCCCTGGGCACGGACCTGGGCGCCACGTCCGGCGGCGGCGTCATCACGGGCCAGCCGGAACTCCGGCCTCCGGCGGCGGAGGTGGCCCCCGCGGCGGTGGCACCCGCTGCCGAGCCGCTTGCGGTGTCGACCCGCTCCGGGGCACCGGCCCTGGCGGAGCCCGCCTTGGCCGCGCCCGCCGCACCCGCGGCGACGGCGGCCTTGCGGGTGGCCCGCAGCGCCCCCCGGAGCCGCTCGCCCGCGCCTCCCGTGCCGCCGCCCGCGGGCCCGTCCGGCTGCGGTGGCAGCGGTACGACCTTGGTGGCGTCCACGGGTTCGGCCGCCGCCGGTGCGGGGGCGTGGATGACGGCGTTGAGCATCCTGCGGGCGCCCGCGTCGTCGAGGCGCTCGGCGGGGTCCTTGTTGAGCAGGCCGTAGATGACGTCCCGGAGCGGGCCCGCGTGCTTCGGCTCCTCCAGCGGCTCGGTCATCACCGCGGTGAGGGTGGCGATCGCGGAGCCCTTGTCGTAGGGCGGGGTGCCCTCGACGGCGGCGTAGAGCAGTCCGCCGAGCGACCACAGGTCGGCGGCCGGGCCGGGCTTGTGACCGCGGGCGCGCTCGGGGGAGATGTAGGAGGGGGCGCCGACGAGCATCCCGGTGGAGGTGATGGACGGGTCGCCCTCGACCTGGGCGATGCCGAAGTCGGTGAGGACCACCCGGCCGTCGTCCGCGATCAGCACGTTGGACGGCTTCACGTCCCGGTGCAGGATGCCCTCGCGGTGCGCCGAGCGCAGCACGTCGAGGACGGCGAGGCCGACCTCGGCGGCCCGCCTGGGTTCCAGCAGGCCGTCCTCACGGATGACCTCGGCGAGCGACTTGCCCTCGACGAGTTCCATCACGATCCACGGCCGGTCGTCCTCCTGGACGACGTCGAAGACCGTCACCGCGCTGTTGTTGCGGATCCGCGCGATGGCCTTGGCCTCGCGCAGGGTCCGGGTGATCAGTCGGCGCTTCTCCTCCTCGTCGATGTTCGACGGGAACCGCAGCTCCTTCACGGCGACCGTGCGCCCGAGGGTCTCGTCCTCCGCGCGCCACACCGTGCCCATGCCGCCGCGGCCGAGCACTCGGCCCAGCCGGTACCGACCGGCGAGAAGACGGTCGTGGTTGTCCTGACGAGTCTCCTGACGAGATGTCCCCGCCCGCTCCGCCTCCGACATGCGTCCCCTCATGCAACCCGCCCTGACAGAGCCTCCATTGTCCCTCACCCGACAAGCGCCCAACGCCCAGGGTGGCCCTCACGCCCCACCCGCCCCGGCAACCGCCTCCCCTACCCGGAACCACGCCCTCCGCAGATCACTTTCAGCCATGGATTCCAAGGCCCTACGCGGCGTCACCCCACCTGTTCCCAGCCGCGGCAGGGCCCCGCGCCCCGCTGCCGGAGCGACAGCGGACGCGTCACAGCGGCACTATGTCCGGCGCCCCGAGCCGGGCCGCGTCCGCCGTCAGGTCGTCGGGCTGGCGCTGCGACTCCCGCTCGGCCTCCACCCGCTTCTCGTAGTGCTGTATCTCCCGTTCGGTGTGGTCCTTGTCCCAGCCGAGCACGGGCGCCATCAGCTCCGCCGCCTCCCGGGCGCAGCGGGTGCCCCGGTCGAAGGTCTCGATGGAGATGCGGGTGCGCCGGGTGAGCACGTCGTCCAGGTGCCGGGCGCCCTCGTGCGAGACGGCGTACACCACCTCGGCGCGCAGGTAGTCCTCGGCGCCGCGCAGGGGCGCGCCCAGGGTGGGGTCGGCGGCGATGAGTTCGAGGACCTCCTCGGCCAGCGAGCCGTACCGGTTGAGCAGGTGCTCCACGCGGACGACGTGCAGCCCGGTGCGGGCGGCGGTCCGCGCCCGCGCGTTCCACAGCGCGCGGTAGCCCTCGGCGCCCAGCAGCGGCACGTCCTCGGTGACGCAGTCAGCGACGCGCAGGTTGAGCGCGTGCACCGCCTCGTCCACGGCGTCCTTGGCCATCACCCGGTACGTCGTGTACTTGCCGCCCGCGACCACGACGAGGCCCGGCACCGGATGGGCGACGGTGTGCTCGCGGGAGAGCTTGCTGGTGGCGTCCGACTCCCCGGCGAGCAGCGGGCGCAGCCCGGCGTAGACGCCCTGCACGTCGTCGCGGGTGAGGGGGACGGCGAGGACGGAGTTGACGTGCTCCAGCAGGTAGTCGATGTCGGCGCTGGAGGCGGCCGGGTGGGCCTTGTCGAGGTCCCAGTCGGTGTCGGTGGTGCCGACGATCCAGTGGCGGCCCCAGGGGATGACGAACAGGACGGACTTCTCGGTGCGCAGGATCAGGCCGGTGGAGGAGTGGATGCGGTCCTTGGGCACGACGAGGTGGATGCCCTTGGAGGCGCGGACGTGGAACTGGCCGCGCTCGCCGACCATGGCCTGGGTGTCGTCGGTCCACACGCCGGTGGCGTTGACGACCTGCTGGGCGCGGATCTCGTACTCGCCGCCCGCCTCGACGTCCTGCACCCGGGCGCCGACGACCCGCTCGCCCTCGCGCAGGAAGCCGGTGACCCGGGCGCGGTTGGCCGCCTTGGCGCCGTAGGCCGCGGCGGTGCGCACCAGGGTGGCGACGAAGCGGGCGTCGTCCATCTGGGCGTCGTAGTACTGGAGGGCGCCGACCAGTGCGTCCTTCTTCAAGGCGGGCGCCACCCGCAGGGCGTGACGGCGGCTCAGGTGCCGGTGCACGGGCAGCCCCCGGCCGTGGCCGCGGGCCATCGACATGGCGTCGTAGAGGGCGACGCCCGAGCCCGCGTACAGCCGCTCCCAGCCCTTGTGCTGGAGGGGGTAGAGGAAGGGCACCGGTTTCACCAGGTGCGGGGCGAGGCGCTCCAGCAGCAGGCCGCGCTCCTTGAGTGCCTCGCGGACGAGGGCGAAGTCGAGCATCTCCAGGTAGCGCAGGCCGCCGTGGATGAGCTTGCTGGACCTGCTGGAGGTGCCGGACGCCCAGTCACGCGCCTCGACGAGGCCGGTGGACAGGCCCCGGGTCACCGCGTCAAGCGCGGTGCCCGCGCCGACCACGCCGCCGCCCACCACGAGTACGTCCAGCTCGCGCTCGGCCATGGCCGCGAGTGATTCGGCGCGCTGCGCCGGTCCCAGTGCCGCTGTCCTCACCGCTGCCTCCCGCTCATGCGTCGCGTCGGCCACACCCGTGTGGCGGGGCCCGGTCCGTATCCCCTGCCCAAATTCTGACCGGCTTGCCCGACTTCAGCCACCAGTCACCCCCAGCCTGTGGATAACCCCCACGGAAACACGCCCACCCAATCCCGCAAATCGGTCATATTTACTCCTAGTCTGACATTGCGCTCGCTCGTTCTGTCCACAGCGGTTGCGCACCTGTCCCGCTTCGGCTATTGGGAAGGACGGCCCACGCCATGCCCGCAGATCTCGCCGTCATCGGACTCGGCCCCCTCGGCCTGCCGCTGGCCCAGGCCGCCGTCGCCGCAGGCATCCCCACCGTCGGCTACCGCACCGGGCCGGAGCCCGGCTCGCTCAGCCCCGCCGAACTGCGCCGGATGCTCTCGGGGGGCTTCCGGCACGCCGTGGGACCGGCCGAGCTGGGGCGGGTGCGCACCGCCGTGATCTGCGCGCCCACCCCGCGCGGGACGGACGGCGACCTCGACCTGTCCCAGGTGGAGGCCGCCGCCCGCACCCTCGCCGCCCGGCTGCGCCCGCACACCACGGTGATCCTCGAATCCCCCGTCCCGCCCGGCACCACGGAGGACTTCCTGCGCCCGCTCCTCGAAGAGGGCTCCGGACTGCGCGCGGGCCGCGACTTCCACCTCGCCTACTCCCCCAGCCGCGTCGACCCCGGCAACCGCGAGTTCACCCCGGCCAACACGCCGAAGGTCATCGGCGGCCTCACCCCCGCCTGCACCGAGTCGGCCGCCACCTTCTACGGACGGCTGACCGACAAGGTGGTACGCGCGCGTGGCCTGCGCGAGGCGGAGACCGTGCACGTCCTGGAGACCAACTTCCGGCACGTCAACATCGCCCTGGTGAACGAGATGGCCGTCCTCTGCCACGGCCTCGGCGTCGACCTGTGGGACGTCATCCGCTGCGCGGAGACCAAGCCGTTCGGCTACCAGGCGTTCCGCCCCGGCCCCGGCGTCGGCGGCCACGCCGTCCCCCAGGACCTGGCCAGCCACGCGGGCCGCCCGCTGCGCATGGTGGAACTGGCCGAACAGGTCAACAGCCAGATGCCCCGCTACGTCGTCCAGCGCGCCGCCGCCCTCCTCAACGAGCACGGCAAGTCCGCCCGCGGCGCCCGCGTCCTCCTCCTCGGCGTCACCTACAAGCCCGACCTCGCCGACCAGCAGGCCACCCCCGCCCGCGAGATCGCCCTGCGCCTGCTGGACCTCGGCGCGTCGGTCAGCTACCACGACCCGCACGTCCCCGCCTGGAACGTCGCCGACCGCCCCATCCCCCGCGCGGACTCCCTCTACGAGTCCGCCGCCGACGCCGACCTCACGATCCTTCTCCAACACCACCGCACGTACGACCTCCAGGGCCTGTCGGTGAAGGCCCAACTGCTCCTGGACACGCGGGGGGCCACGCCTACGGGGGCGGCGCATCGGTTGTGAAGGGGGGCGCGCGAGGTGCGCAAGCCCCGGGAGCCGGTGGCGTGGGCCGGACCACACCGGTACCTTGGACGCAGGTGGAGCCCACCGCAGCGGCTACTGCAGCGGGCTCCGAGCCGTTGAGCAGAGTGTCCACCCCTAGTTCTCGTAGGGGTGGCCGCTCAACGACCGTAGATCCACAAGACACACCTCCTCCGGAACTTCACCAACCGCAGTCGCGTGCGGTCCCAGCGGGTGGGCTTGCGGTGACGGCCCATGGCGCGCCCCCTTCCACGACGCCACCCATTAGCCCGGTAGGCAGCACGTTGGATGTCGGGCCGGGCCCCGAGGGCCGGGGTCCGGAACCGTTCTCCTTGGAAGGGAGCGCCCCAGAGAAGCGGGTCGCCGAGCAAGGACACTACCGCCCCACTTCGCCCGTTCGGCCCACATTCGCCCCTAACGCAACCGTGCGCCCCTCTCACCCAACACACGCCCCCACCAGGCCACTTGGGCACACGAAAGGGCCGGTCACCCCGCCAGGGAGTGACCGGCCCCGTCAGCCGTAAGGCCCTGCGGCCTACCGCCGGTGCTGGGAGTCCGCCACCGTCACCTCGACGCGCTGGAACTCCTTCAGTTCGCTGTAGCCGGTGGTGGCCATCGCGCGGCGCAGGGCGCCGAAGAAGTTCATGGAGCCGTCGGGGTTGTGGGACGGGCCGGTGAGGATCTCCTCGATGGTGCCGACCGTGCCGAGGTCGACCTTCTTGCCGCGGGGCAGCTCCTCGTTGACCGCCTCCATGCCCCAGTGGTGGCCCTGCCCCGGCGCGTCGACCGCCCGCGCGAGCGGCGAGCCCATCATCACCGAGTCGGCGCCGCAGGCGATCGCCTTGGGCAGGTCGCCGGACCAGCCGACGCCGCCGTCCGCGATGACGTGCACGTACCGCCCGCCGGACTCGTCCATGTAGTCCCGGCGCGCGGCGGCCACGTCGGCGACCGCGGTGGCCATCGGCACCTGGATGCCGAGGACGTTGCGCGTGGTGTGCGCGGCGCCGCCGCCGAAGCCGACCAGGACGCCCGCGGCGCCCGTGCGCATCAGGTGCAGCGCGGCGGTGTACGTGGCGCAGCCGCCGACGATCACCGGCACGTCCAGCTCGTAGATGAACTGCTTCAGGTTCAGCGGCTCGGCCGCGCCCGAGACGTGCTCCGCGGAGACCGTCGTACCGCGGATGACGAAGATGTCCACGCCCGCGTCCACCACGGCCTTGGAGAACTGCGCCGTGCGCTGCGGGGAGAGCGCGGCGGCGGTCACGACGCCGGAGTCCCGCACCTCCTTGATCCGCTGCCCGATCAGCTCCTCCTTGATCGGCGCGGCGTAGATCTCCTGGAGGCGCCGGGTCGCGGCGTCGACCGGCAGGCCCACGATCTCGTCGAGCAGCGGCTGCGGATCCTCGTACCGCGTCCAGAGCCCTTCCAGGTTCAGCACGCCCAGGCCGCCCAGCTCACCGATGCGGATCGCGGTGGCCGGGGAGACGACGGAGTCCATGGGGGCGGCCAGGAAGGGCAGCTCGAAGCGGTAGGCGTCGATCTGCCAGGCGATCGAGACCTCCTTCGGGTCCCGCGTACGACGGCTCGGGACGACGGCGATGTCGTCGAAGGCGTACGCCCGTCGCCCGCGCTTGCCGCGCCCGATCTCGATCTCAGTCACTGTCTGTGGCCTTTCCCTGATGCGTTGCAGCGCCTTCCAGTATCCCCGACGGGCATGGCGAAGGCGGCCCCGGAACCCTCCGGGACCGCCTCACGCGCGGGCGAGTGCCTACTTGCGGCTGTAGTTCGGCGCCTCGACCGTCATCTGGATGTCGTGCGGGTGGCTCTCCTTCAGGCCCGCCGCGGTGATCCGGACGAAGCGGCCCTTGGACTCCATCTCCTCGATGGTGGCGGCGCCCACGTAGCCCATGGTCTGCCGCAGACCGCCCACGAGCTGGTGCAGCACGTTGGCCAGCGGGCCGCGGTAGGGCACCTGGCCCTCGACGCCCTCGGGAACGAGCTTGTCGTCGGAGGCGACCTCCGCCTGGAAGTAGCGGTCCTTGGAGTACGACCGGCCCTGGCCGCGCGACTGCATGGCGCCCAGCGAGCCCATGCCGCGGTACGACTTGAACTGCTTGCCGTTGATGAACAGCAGCTCGCCCGGCGACTCCTCGCAGCCGGCGAGCAGGCTGCCCAGCATCACCGTGTCGGCGCCGGCGGCCAGCGCCTTGCCGATGTCGCCGGAGTACTGGAGGCCACCGTCACCGATCACCGGGATGCCCGCGGGGCGGGCGGCGAGGGCCGCCTCGTAGATCGCGGTGACCTGCGGGACGCCGATCCCGGCGACCACGCGCGTGGTGCAGATCGAGCCGGGGCCGACGCCGACCTTGATGCCGTCCACACCGGCGTCGATCAGGGCCTGGGCGCCGTCGCGGGTGGCGATGTTGCCGCCGATCACGTCGACGTTCACGCTCGACTTGATCTTCGCCATCCAGCTCAGGGCGTTGCTGTTGTGGCCGTGCGAGGTGTCGACGACCAGGAAGTCCACCCCGGCCGCGGCGAGCGCCTGGGCGCGCTCCAGGGCCTCGGGGCTGGCGCCCACGGCGGCGCCGACGAGCAGACGGCCCTCGGCGTCCTTGGCGGCGTTCGGGTACTTCTCGGCCTTGACGAAGTCCTTGACCGTGATCAGGCCCTTGAGGACGCCCGCGTCGTCGACCAGCGGCAGCTTCTCGATCTTGTGGCGGCGCAGCAGCTCCATGGCGTCCTGCCCGGAGATGCCGACCCTGCCGGTGACCAGCGGCATCGGCGTCATGACCTCGCGCACCTGACGGCTGCGGTCGGTCTCGAAGGCCATGTCGCGGTTGGTGACGATGCCGAGCAGCTTGCCCGCCGGGTCGGTGACCGGGACGCCGCTGATGCGGAACTTGGCGCACAGCGCGTCGGCCTCGCCGAGCGTGGCCTCCGGGTGCACGGTGATCGGGTCGGTGACCATGCCCGACTCGGACCGCTTCACCAGGTCGACCTGGTTGACCTGGTCCTCGATGGACAGGTTGCGGTGCAGCACGCCGACACCGCCGAGGCGGGCCATCGCGATCGCCATGCGCGACTCGGTGACCTTGTCCATGGCGGCGGACAGCAGCGGGATGTTGACCCGGACGTTGCGGGAGATGCGGGACGAGGTGTCGACCGCGTTGGGGAGCACCTCGGATGCGCCCGGCAGCAGCAGCACGTCGTCGTAGGTCAGCCCGAGTGTCGCGAATTTACCGGGCACTCCGTCGACGTTTGCAGTCATGACACCTTCCCCAAATGGCCTTGATCGGTGCGGATGTCCATGCTAACGGGAATGGGAGGTGTCTCATTCCACGGTACGGACGCCCTCCGGGCTTCGTATGTTCGTACGGAAACGGCTCACCGCCTGTTCACCGAAGGGGCGTCACTGCTCCGCCAGCGCCCGCAACCGGCTCAGCGCCCGGTGCTGGGCAACGCGTACGGCGCCCGGTGACATTCCCAACATCTGGCCGGTCTCCTCCGCCGTGAGGCCCACCGCGATCCGCAGCAGCAGCAGCTCGCGCTGGTTCTCGGGGAGGTTGGCCAGCAGCTTCTTGGCCCACTCGGCGTCACTGCTGAGCAGGGCGCGCTCCTCGGGCCCGAGGGAGTCGTCGGGCCGCTCCGGCATCTCGTCGGACGGCACCGCCGTGGACCCGGGGTGGCGCATCGCGGCCCGCTGGAGGTCGGCGACCTTGTGGGCGGCGATGGCGAACACGAACGCCTCGAAGGGGCGCCCGGTGTCCCGGTACCGCGGCAGCGCCAGCAGGACCGCGACGCAGACCTCCTGCGCGAGGTCCTCGACGAAGTGCCGGGCGTCGCCCGGGAGCCGGGACAGCCGGGTACGGCAGTAGCGCAGCGCCAGTGGGTGGACGTGGGCCAGCAGGTCGTGGGTGGCCTGCTCGTCCCCGTCGACTGCGCGGTGCACGAGACCGCCGATCGCCCCGGGCGCCTGGACAGCCTGGGTCGCCTCGTCGTCGCGCATCGGTCCATGGTGCCCTGCGGACGACTGCTCCGCGGCACCGCCTCCGTCGTTGTGCACCGAAGCGTTATGAGCAGGTGCGCCGGAACTCATCCCCTGCGCCCTCCCCTTCCGCTCGACCGACTCGTCCCCGAGGAACTCCACACCTCAAGGATGCGGCATCCGCGGCGAAACGAGCAGCGGGCCGTTGCGGGACGGTTCGCACCGCGCCCCCGAGGGGCGCGGGACGGCGTCGAAACGCGGCTCCGCCGCGTGGCGTGACCAGCCCGGCACGGTCCGCACGAGACCACGCACGGACGACGGTGGACGAGCGGCGACCGGCCCCTCGTCGCACCACCGGGGCACTCAGCGAACGAGCCCCCACCGAAAACCCAGCGCCACGGCATGGGCCCGGTCGGACGCGCCGAGCTTCTTGAACAGCCGCCGCGCGTGGGTCTTGACCGTGTCCTCGGAGAGGAACAGCTCACGGCCGATCTCCGCGTTGGACCGCCCGTGGCTCATCCCTTCGAGCACCTGGATCTCCCGCGCGGTGAGCGTGGGAGCCGCCCCCATCTCGGCGGAGCGCAGCCGCCGGGGCGCGAGCCGCCAGGTGGGGTCGGCGAGGGCCTGGGTCACCGTGGCGCGCAGCTCCGCGCGGGAGGCGTCCTTGTGCAGGTAGCCGCGGGCACCGGCGGCCACCGCGAGGGCCAC
The DNA here is from genome assembly GCF_042674625.1 of Streptomyces flavalbus. NCBI lineage: Bacteria > Bacillati > Actinomycetota > Actinomycetes > Kitasatosporales > Streptomycetaceae > Streptomyces > Streptomyces flavalbus. The sequence continues at coordinate 4,802,439 of NZ_JBHTEB010000001.1, read as the reverse complement.
GCCGTCCAGGTCCTCGGCGACGGTGAGCATGATGATGCGCGCACCGGGGTCGGCGGACAGCAGCCGCCGCACCGTCTCGACGCCGCCCAGGCCGGGCATACGTACGTCCATCAGAATCAGGTCCGAGCGGTCGGCGCCCCAGCGGCGGAGGACTTCCTCGCCGTTGGCCGCGGTCGTCACGCGCTCGACGCCGGGCACGGTCGCGACCGCGCGGCGGAGCGCCTCTCGGGCAAGCGGGGAGTCGTCGCAGACGAGGACGGATGTCATGGCCGTCCTCCGCAGCTGATGCGCGTCACCTTGAGCCTCCAGGCTGGTACGAATCGTCACCTGTGCGGTCGACCGTCTCGGACGCCTGCCCGAGCGCTTGTGTTTTCAACCGCCTCCGCACTCTCAACGACGGTCACTCGAAAGAGTTACGGGGCCGTGCGCCGTCTTCGGCACTCTACGTGAGGGGGCGGACACAGCGCAGACACGCGCGGCAGACCCTCAAGCTTTCATCACAACCATGCCCCATTTAGCCGTATTTCTTCCCATCTGCTGGTGTCTGAGGCTAGATTCGCAATGAGTCATATTTTCATCTCCTTAGATCGTAGTTGTACGGTCGTGGGCACCGTATCCGCCCAGAACGGCTACAAGGGGTCACGCAATGGCAGATTTCTCCCGCCTTCCCGGACCGAACGCGGACCTGTGGGACTGGCAGCTCCTGGCTGCCTGCCGCGGGGTGGACAGCTCGCTCTTCTTCCATCCGGAGGGCGAGCGCGGGGCGGCACGGAGCGCCCGAGAGAACTCGGCCAAAGAGGTCTGCATGAGGTGCCCGGTGCGCGCCCAGTGCGCGGCGCACGCGCTGGCGGTCCGTGAACCGTACGGCGTGTGGGGCGGGTTGACCGAGGACGAGCGCGAGGAGCTGATGGGGCGGGCCCGGCACCGGCTGGTCTCGGCGTCGGCGTCGGCCCCCGGCGGACAGGCCGGGGCTCCGAACGACTGAAGGAACGTTTCCGCACGGCACCCGCCCCTACCGCACGGCACCCGCCACGCACCCGCCACTACCGCCGAGGGCACGCGCACGCGTGCCCTTTTCGCTTCGCGAGGTCAGGCGCCCGCTACCGCGCCGCCGCCCGCGTGAGCTGGTCCAGCGTCGCCGCCACCGCGGGCACCTGGGCCAGGTCGGGCAGCGTCAGCGCGACGATCTCCCGCCGCACCGCCGGTTCCAGCGCCACCGCACGGGCACCCCGGGGCCGTACCGACTCGATCGCGAGCTGGGGCAGGACCGCGACGCCGAGACCGGCGCCGACCAGGCCGACCACCGCCGGGTAGTCGTCCGTGGCGAAGTCGATGCGCGGCGTGAAGCCCGCCCCCTCGCAGACCTCGACCAACTGCCCGCGGCAGCGCGGGCACCCGGCGATCCACGGCTCCCCGGCGAGTTCGCCGATGGCGACGGACTCCGCGCGCGCCAGCCGGTGCCGCTCGGGCACCAGCGCCACCAGCCGGTCGGTCAGCAGCGGCCGGACGACGAGGTCGTCCCACTCCTCGGCGCCCGCCGCGCCCTCGTAGCGGAAGGCGAGCGCCAGATCGCAGTCGCCCTCGCGCAGCAGCGCCACCGACTGCGGCGGCTCGGCCTCCTCAAGCGAGACCCGGGTGCCGGGGTGCGCGGCGCGCAGCGCGGCGAGCGCGGTCGGTACGAGGGTGGAACTGCCGCTGGGGAAGGAGACCAGCCGGACCCGCCCGGCGCGCAGCCCGGCGATCGCGGCGACCTCCTCCTCGGCGGCGGTGAGCCCGGCGATGATCCCCGCCGCGTGCCGCACCAGCGCCTCGCCCGCCTGCGTCAGCCGCATCTCCCGGCCGCTGCGCACCACCAGCGGGGTGCCGACGGACGCCTCCAGCGCCTTCATCTGCTGGCTGACGGCGGGCTGGGTGCAGCCCAGTTCCCGCCCGGCCGCCGAGAAGGAACCGGTGGCGGCGACGGCGCGCAGCACACGGAGATGACGAGCCTCGATCACCCCTTGAGCATAAGCCAGCCTTGGGTACGGCGGTGAATAAGGCGTCGACACTTTGACGACCGCTCGCCTACCGTGCGCCCATGAAGCTTCTCTCGGTGAACCTCGGCAAGGCCACGGCCGTGCCCTACACGGACCAGCCGGACGGCCTGACCGGCATCGACAAGCGCCCGGTGGACGGGCCGATACGGGTGGCGGCACCCGGACCCAAGGGCGTCGGCGGCAGCGGCCTCGCCGGGGACGCGATCTGCCACACCCGGCACCACGGCGGCGACGACCAGGCCGTGTACGCCGTGGCCCGCGAGGACCTCGACGACTGGGAGCGCGAGCTGGGCCGCACGCTGGCGAACGGCGCCTTCGGCGAGAACCTCACCACCTCGGGCCTCGACGTCTCCGGCGCGCTGATCGGCGAGCGGTGGCGGGTCGGCGACGAGGTGGTCCTGGA